>NZ_CM185574.1:1630000-3190599 GCF_059745315.1 Sandarakinorhabdus sp. FBCC-B8862 | reverse complement strand
GCCCGGCAGCACCAGCACCTGCCCGCCCCAGCTCGACGCTGCGGCGCTGGCCGCGCCCAGCGTGCCATCACCGCCCAGCACCACCAACGTGTCTATGCAAACAGCTTGCAGCGTCCCAGCATCGGGCGCTGGTTCACGTGGGAAATCGCATTGTCCGACCAGGGTGGCGCCCGCTGTCTGCAACGCTGTCATCAGTGCCATGATGCGCGCCTCATCCGTCGATCGGCTGGCCCGGTTGGCCACAAGCCACACCAGCCCCAGGGGGCGGGCTGGCTCAGGCGGGGTGGGCGCAGGGGTCATACGGCCGATGTGGAGCCGCCTCACCAATTGGTCAATACTGCCATAGCCCCCGCACCAAACGGAAACCGGGCCAACACCGCAATCGGCCGCCACCGTTAGAGGCGGGCACTCAACTCTTTGATTTCCTTGTTCAAGATGCGGTCATTGTCGCTGTAATCCATCGGGCAGTCGATCAGGTGGACGCCCGGTGTGTTCAGGCAATGATCGAGCAGGCCCGGCAGCATCGCGGCGCTCGTCACCCGGTGGCCCTTGGCACCATAGGATTCGGCATAGGCAACGAAATCCGGGTTGCCATATTCCAGGCCCCAATCCTTGAAGCCCATGTTGGCCTGTTTCCAGCGGATCATGCCATAGCTGCCATCATTCAGGATCAGCACGGTGATGTTCAGCCCCAGGCGAACGGCGGTTTCCATTTCCTGGCTGTTCATCATGAACCCGCCATCGCCGCACACCGCCAGCACCTTGCGGTCGGGATAGACCATGTTGCTGGCCATGGCGCTGGGCAGGCCGGCGCCCATGGTGGCCAGCGCGTTGTCGAGCAGCACGGTGTTGGGCTGGTAGGCGGTGTAGTTGCGGGCAAACCAGATCTTGTACACCCCATTGTCCAGCGCGATGATTCCGTCTTCCGGCATCGCCTGGCGGATCTGGCTGACCAGATATTGCGGATAGATGGGGAAGCGCGCATCGCCCACCGCGGCATCGCGGTGCGCCACTTCGGCGGCCCGGGCCGCCAGCATGCCGGAAAAATCCCAGTGCGGCTGTTTGGCCACCTGGCCGCCCAATTGCCACACGGCGTTGGCAATATCGCCCACCACCTCGATCTGCGGATAATAAACCGGGTCCACCTCGGCGGATTTCACGCTCATGTGGATCACGGTCGTATCGTTTCCGTTCATGAAGAACGGCGGCTTTTCAATCACATCATGGCCGATGTTCACGATCACGTCCGCCTTTCGGATCGCGGCATGCACGAAATCCCCGGCCGACAGCGCAGCACAGCCCAGGAACAACGGGTGGCGTTCATCCACCACGCCCTTGCCCAACTGCGTTGTCAGGAACGGGATGCCGGTCTTCTCGATGAACTCCAGCAGCATTTTCGACGTCATGGTGCGGTTGGCGCCGGCGCCAATCACCAGGATCGGCGCACGCGCCGCTTCGATGGCGCGCGCCGCCATCGCCACCGCCTTGGCATCAGCCAGCGGCCGACGCACATAGCTGGGCTTGAACGGCACTGCATCGGTCGGATCATGGGCGATGTCTTCCGGCAGCTCCAGATGGGTGGCGCCGGGCTTTTCCTCCTGCGCCAGCCGGAACGCTTCGCGGGTGCGCGCCGGGATATTGTCGGCACTGGCCAGCTGGTGCGTGTATTTGGTGATCGGCCGCATCATGTCGACCACGTCCAGGATCTGGAACCGCCCCTGCTTGGATTTCTTGATCGGCTTCTGCCCGGTGATCATCAGCATCGGCATGCCGCCCAGAAAGGCATAGGCCGCCGCCGTCACGAAATTGGTCGCCCCCGGCCCCAGCGTCGCCACGCACACCCCGGCCTTGCCGGTGTGCCGGCCATAGGTGGCCGCCATGAAGCCGGCGCCCTGTTCATGCCGAGTGAGGATCAGCCTGATCTTCGTCGACCGTTCCAGGCTGTCGAGAAAGTCCAGATTCTCCTCGCCCGGCACGCCGAACACATATTCGCAGCCTTCTTCCTCAAGGCATTGCACCAGCAGGTCGGATGCTTTGGTCATCGTTCAATCCCCTGTTTCCAACTGCACCTGCCGGCGCCCGTCGGCACGGGCGCGCTGGCCCACGGCATCATGGATGGCACCGGCGCGGCCCAGGCCCCACGCCGGCATATTGTTGTAAACACTCTCATACCGGCCCGGCTCGATCAGGTAGGTCTCGTGCCAGATGCCCACATCGCCGTTGGATCCCACCGCCCGGTTGAACCGCTGCCAGGCCGGCAGATGCAGCTGGTCGCGGCCCGTGGCAAAGGCCTGGAGATGATCAAGGCTGCGCCAATATTGCACCAGCATCGTCGCCGGCACGCCAAAATGCGTGCGGTTGTGCAACAGGCCCAGCTCCGACCGGCGTGACAGTTCGGCGATCATCGGCCCCATGGCCTGAAAGGTCGGCAGCCAGCTGTTCAGCTTCCACAGCCGGTTGATGCGGATGCCGATCAGGAACAGCACGAACGGGCCATCAATTTCGGCACACACCCGCCGATCGATGATCCCGTTCATCGCTGCTCTCCCGCGCTGGCCGCCTCACACCACCCCAAAGGCCAGCATGGCATCGGCCACCTTCTTGAAGCCGGCGATGTTCGCGCCTTTCACATAATCGGTATAGCCGCCGCCCTGGCCGCCATATTCCAGGCAACGATCGTGGATGCCGCGCATGATGTCCTTCAACATCTCCTGCAGCTCCTCTTCCTTCCAGCTCATGCGAGCGCTATTCTGGCTCATTTCCAGGCCCGAAACCGCCACGCCGCCGGCGTTGCTGGCCTTGCCGGGGGCATAAAGGATCTTCGCCGCCTTGAAGATGTGCACGCCATCCAGATCGGTCGGCATGTTGGCGCCCTCGGCCACCCCGGTGCAGCCGTTCTTCAGCAGCGTCTTCGCTTCCTCACCGTTCAGCTCGTTCTGCGTGGCGCAGGGCAGCGCCAGATCGCAGGCCACGCCCCACGGCCGTGCCCCGCCACCGTGGAAGCTCGCGCCCTTGAATTCCTTCACATATTCCGAAATGCGGCCGCGGCGCACATTCTTCAGCTCCTTCACCCAATTGATCTTGTCCTGGGTGATGCCATCGGGATCGTGGATGAAGCCTTCCGAATCCGAAAGCGTCAGCACCTTGCCGCCCAGCTGCACGATCTTTTCGGCGGCATGGGTGGCGACATTGCCCGAACCCGAAATCACTGCCGTCTTGCCGGCCACATCCATGCCCTTTGCCGTCAGCATGTTCTGCAGGAAATAGACCGCGCCATAACCGGTCGCCTCGGTGCGGATCAGGCTGCCGCCCCATTCCAGGCCCTTGCCGGTCAACACCCCGGTGAAATTGTTGGTGATCCGCTTGTACTGGCCGAACATGTAGCCGATCTCGCGGCCGCCCACGCCGATATCGCCGGCCGGCACGTCCACGTCAGCGCCGATGTGGCGATACAGCTCGGTCATGAAACTCTGGCAGAAGCGCATGATTTCATTCACGCTCTTGCCCTTGGGATTGAAATTTGACCCGCCCTTGCCGCCACCCATCGGCAGCCCGGTCAGCGCGTTCTTGAACGTCTGTTCGAACGCCAGGAACTTCAGCACGCTTTCGGTGACGCTGGGGTGGAAACGGATGCCGCCCTTGTATGGCCCGATGGCATTGTTGTTCTGCACCCGCCAGCCGCGCTGCACCCGGATATTGCCCTGATCGTCCTGCCAGCACACGCGGAAGGAAATCACCCGGTCCGGCTCGGCGATGCGGCGCAGGATCTGCGCCTCGTGATATTTCACCTTGTCGCCGATGAAGTCGAAAATATCCTCGGCCACTTCGGTCACGGCCTGCACGAATTCCGGCTGGCCCGGATTGCGGCGCTTCACCCCTGCGATGAAGCCGTTCAGATCAACATGGTCCTGCACACCCACAGCACATCTCCCCCACCTGTGCCCCGGCGCTGTGGCGCGCTGAAGCAGCAATTGCAGCCTGTGCCGGCTTGTTCGCCGGTCTGTGCAGCCGCGATACAGGGGAGCGTATCAGAATTTCAGGCAGTACAAAGCGCAATTCGCCGTGAAATCGGCGGGCGCTCAGGCCGGTGCCAGCGCCTGTGCGTGCCGGGCCACGAGCGCCCGGTCATCATGATCCCACGGGTGAAAACCCGGCCGCAGATAGGCCAGCCATGGCAAGGCCACCTGCCGCAACACGCCGGGCGTGCCCAACAGATACCACCACAGCCGCGCCTTGGCCTGCCAGCCGGTGATGCCATCCTGCGCCAGCAGCTCCAGCGCATCGCGCACCCGATTCTTCACGAAATTGCGGGAGATGCGCAGGAACACCAGGCTGCGGATCGCCCAGCGCCTGGCCGGCCTCAGGCCGCGGGTGACATGCATATAGGTGTCAAAGGCCACCGCCTTGTGCTCAATTTCCTCGATGGCGTGCCAGGTCCACATCGCCCGCGCATCGGCGCTGGCGCCGGCAAAGGTCGCGCCGTTGCGGGCCAGCATGGCGTGGGCAAAGATCGCAGTGAAATGCTCGAGGCTCACGGTGATCAGCAGCTGCGCCACCGGATGGGTGGCACGGGCATCCACCAGGCTGTCGGCAATGCGCTGTTCGATGGCGGCGGTGTCATAACCGGCGCCGCTCACCTGGTCGTTGAACGCCACATGTTCGCGGGTGTGATAGGCTTCCTGCCGCACAAAGGCTTCAATTTGCTGGGCAAGTTCGAGCGGCACATCCTTGCGGAACCGGCGCACGCTGTCGATGAAAAAGCCTTCGCCCATCGGAAAGCTGGCCGACAGCGCGTTGTGCCAGGCCGTGGCGATCGGATCGCCCCCCAGCCACCAGCGGCCGCGCACCTCGTCCCGGCCAAAGCGCAGATTGCGCGGCGTGATGGCCAGATCGGCCGGCACGTGGCTTGCCATCACTGCACCCCCAGCAATTCGACTTCGAACAACAGGGTGGCGCCCGGCGGGATCACGTCGCCCGCGCCATTTTCGCCATAGCCGGCCTGCGGCGGCACGATCAGCGTGCGGGTGCCGCCCACCTTCATGCCCGCAACCCCTTCATCCCAACCGGGAATCACCTGGCCATAGCCCAACAGGAAGGTGAACGGCCGGCCGCTGTCCCGCGAACTGTCAAACTTGCGGCCCTTCATTCCATCCACATAAAGCCAGCCGGTGTAATGCACCGCCACCGCCTTGCCGGGTTCGGCCAGCGCCCCGGAACCAACCCGGGTGTCGACATAACGGGTGCCCCCCGGCAGCACCTGTTGCGCCGGCTGCGCCTGCACCGGCAGCATGGGGGCGAGGCCGGCCACGGCGGCAGCCAGCAGGGTAACAAGAGGAAGAATGCGCATCAAACGTGCCCGAATTGCCATTGTGGGTGACGATTTGGCCGGTTCCGGTGGCGCAATCAAGGGGCCGGGTGGCCGCCCAACCCCAGGCGGTGGCGGAAAAAGTCGATCACGCGGATTTCGGCATCCTTGCCCGGCCCGCGCTCGGGCAGATGGATGGTCAGCACCGAATGCGGCGTCATGCCGGTGTCCGGCCTGGCATGTTCGGGTTCCAGCGTCACGTCGATGAACCGGTCGCCCAGTTCGCGGGCATAACGCGCAAAGCGTTCGTCGGGCACAAACGGGTCCCCGCGATAGCGCAGGCCCATGATGGTCAGATCCTCCTGCTCCAGCCGGGCGCGGGCGCAGGCGATCTCGCGTGGGCTGGCATCGATGCTGCCAGCCTTCAGGCCCTTGATCGGCATGCTCGGCTGGCTCAGCACCGGGGCGATCACGCTGGGCTCCGTCATCATCGCCAGCGCAAAGCCGCCGGTGAAGCACATGCCGATGGCGCCCACCCCCGGCCCACCACATTCGGCATGGGCATGGGCCGCCAGCGCCCGCAGCCATTCGACAATTGGGCTGGAGCGGCCATCGGCCCACACCGAAAATTCGCGCCTGATGCAGATGTTGATCGCCATCTGTGCCAGGGCATAGGGCTTGGTCGCCGGCTTGCCCGGCGTGCCGAACAGGCTGGGGCAGAACACCGTCATGCCCGCCGCCACCAGCCGGTCGGCAAAATCGATCACCAGCGGGTGCAGGCCGGGAATTTCGTGGATCACCACCACGGCCGGGCCGCTGCCGCGGCGATAGACCGGCCGCGTCCACGGCCCGGCGGTGAAATCAGACTTCTCATAATCGGCCAGCGGCATCGCGACACTCCCCCAGAGGGTTTCAGCCTAACGGCTTGCCAGCGGCGGCGCCAGCGCCCTATGCCTTGGCCGTGATGGAGCCTGTGCTCACCTTCTATCGCAACGCGCTGACGGGCTGGATCATTGGCGCGGTGGCATTCAGCGCCTTTGGCATGCTGCTCGCCGCCGCCATGGGCCGCGCCGGTGCCCTGTCGCGCCATGCCATCGCCAATGCCGGGGTCAGCATCGGCTTCTGGCTGGCCAACACCGCGCTCGCGCCGGCGACCCTGTTTGTCGCGCTGGTGCTGGGCAATCTGCTGTTTGCCGCTGGCTGGCCGCAGCTGCCCGAAGGCGCCATCACCGCCCTGCCTTTCTGGGGCCAGTTGCTGCTGTTCAGCATCCTCTATGATTTCACCGAATATTGGGTGCACCGGGTGCTGCACAGCGCGCCGCTGTGGCCGATCCATGCCATCCACCACAGCGACACGGCGGTGAACGGCTTCACCACCCTGCGCGTCCACCTGCTCGAACCCTTTCTGGTGCGGCTGGCGGCCATCTTCACCATGGGCTGGGCCGGCATCCCTTCCGAGGTGATGGGCGCCGGCCTTGCCATCAGCCTGATGCACAATTGCTATGTGCATTTCGATCTTGATTGGGATCATGGCCCGTTGCGCTGGCTGATCGCCTCGCCGCGCTTTCACCGGCTGCACCATGTCGATCACCCGTCGGTGCACCACCGCAACCTGGCCAACATCTTCCCCGTTTGGGACATCATGTTCGGCACCTGGGCCGGCACCGGCCGGGTGCAGGGCGAATTCGGCGCCGCCATGTCAGGCGTGCCGGATCGTGATTTTCTGGCGCTGTGGCTGTGGCCGTTTACCCAGTGGTGGCACATGGGCCGAACCAAGCCGGCAGGGAGTGGTGGGTCCTCCGGGACTTGAACCCGGAACCTACCGCTTAAAAGGCGGGCGCTCTAACCGATTGAGCTAAGGACCCCCAGCGGGTGCGCGCACATCAGGCGCGGGGCAGCCCTTTAGGGCGCATCGCCCGAGCGCGCAACTGCCTTGCCGAAAGATTGTGCACCGGGTGCCGCCATCGGGGCGCCACCGCCACCAGCGGATCCAGCGCAAAGCGCCGAACAGCCAGCCCGGGATGCGGCACCTGCAGCCGCCGGCTGCGCAGCACCGCCGGCCCGGCCGCCAAAATGTCCAGATCCAGCACCCGGTCCCCCCAGCGCTGGCCCGGCCGCCGGCCAAAGCCGCGCTCCATCGCCTTCAGCGCCGCCAGCAACTCGGGCAGGCCTCCCGCCCAATCCAGCGCCGCCACCGCATTGGCATAGCGGCGGCTGCCCGGCCCGATCGGTGCGGTGTCGATGATGGGGGACACCGCCGCCACCCGGCCCAGCCCGGACAGTGCCGCCAGCGCGGCGCGCAGCACGCCGGCCGGCCGGCCATGGCGGCCGTGGCAGCGGTTGGAACCCAGCGCGACAAGGATGATTGCCATATTCCCGCCAGCCCCTACAGGCAGTGGCGATGACTGACGAGCCTCTTCTCCACACGCCGCGCCATCCCGGCACCCCGCCACGCGATTGCGCCCTGTGCCCGCGCCTGGTCGCCTATCGCGCCGAACAGGCCGCGCGCCACCCCGGCTGGTGGAACGCCCCGGTGCCGCCGCTGGGCACGGCCGATGCCTCTATGGCCATCGTCGGTCTCGCCCCCGGCCTGAAGGGCGCCAACCGCACCGGCAAGCCTTTCCATGGTGACGAGGCTGGCCGCATGTTGTTCGGCACGCTGGCGGAACTGGGCCTGGCCACCGAAACGCCGGAGGGGTGGCCAGAGTCCTGGAGCGTGCCCGGCCTGTTCATCACCAACGCCGTCGCCTGCGCCCCGCCCGGCAACCTCCCCGAAACCGCCGAAAAACACGCCTGCCGGCCGTATCTGGCCGAACAACTGGCGGCGCTTCCCAGCCTCAAGGTCGTCGTCGCCCTGGGCGAAACCGCCCACCAGGCTGCCATCAAGGCAATCGGCGGCAAACTGCCCAAATATCGCTTCGCCCACGGCGCCGTGCACAAACTGCCCTCGGGCGTTCTCCTGGTGGACAGCTATCATTGCAGCCGGCTCAATCTGAACACCGGCGTGCTGACGCCCGAGATGTTCAGGGATGCGCTCGGCACGGCCCTGTCGCTCAGGCCCTGAAGCGCGCCTCCAGCCACGCCACCGCAAAGCGCGTCATGGCGGCGGCCGGCACCAGCACGGATTGGGCATGGCCCACCCGGCCTTGCCGGCCCTGCCCGTTCGACAGGAAATCGCCGACGATGCTGGCGAAATAATCCTCGTCCAGCCCATCCACCACCGGATCTACCGTGTCATATTCGGTGATCGCCTGCCAGATCGCCCCCTGCGGGCCGGCCAGCGGCACCTCCATCCGGCGCACATGCTTGCCCCGAATGTCGGCCAGATGCTCGGCATGGTGCAGCAGGCTCATCGTGTCCCACGGCGCGCCCAGCATCAGCACCTGGCCACCCGCCGCCACCAACCGGGCAAAGGGCGAGCCGGGGCCATAGCCCCAATCCAGCGGATGATCGGCAGTGAAGCCATCGGCCCCGTCCCCCAGCGCCGCCACCGATGCGCCGGGGTTGCCGCTGCGCACCGCGCCCGGCGTGGTGCGCAGCGCCTCGGCAAACCAGCCATGATCGGGGTTGGCGCGCGAAGCCGCGGCGTCAAACGGCGGGATGAACGGCTTCAACGCCGGATCCAGGCGCCCCTCCGCATCCAGCGCATCCTCGAAATTTTCCAGCCAGCTCACATAAGACAGGATGCAGCCCGCCCGGCCGATCACCCGCTGTAGCGCCGCAATCACGCCATCGGCCCCGCCGAGCACCGGCCCCACCCGCCGCAGGCTGGCATGCACCATCACGGCATCGCCGGCATGCAGCCCAAGCGCCGCCAGATCATCGGCCAGCGCGTCAACCGTCCAGAATTGCGCGTCACCCAGCGTGATGCGGCGCATCAGATATCCTGGGCGATGCGCCCATAAAGATCGGGGCGGCGATCGCGGAAAAAGCCGAACGCGGCGCGGTGGCGGGCAGCGAGATCGAGATCGAACGTCGCCTGCACCACGCCCGGCGTCGCGTCATCCAGATCTGCCACGATGTCGCCGCGCTGGTCACAGGCAAAGCTGGTGCCGTAAAATGTCTGCGCATGCGGCGTGCCGGCCTCTTCCGTGCCGATGCGGTTGCAGGCCAGCACGGGGACGACGTTCGACACGGCATGGCCCACCATCGCCCGCCGCCACAGCCGCCGCGTGTCGAGATCGGGATCATGCGGCTCGGTGCCGATGGCGGTGGGATAGAGCAGCACCTCGGCGCCCATCAGCATCATGGCGCGGGCGGTTTCGGGATACCATTGGTCCCAGCAGATGCCGACGCCGATGACGCCCTTTTTCGTTGGCCACACCTTGAAGCCGGTGTTGCCGGGCCGGAAATAGAATTTCTCCTCATAACCCGGCCCATCAGGGATATGGCTCTTGCGATAGACGCCCATGATGTTGCCGCCATCATCGATCATGGCGAGGCTGTTGTAATGATGATGCCCGTCCTTCTCGAAGAAGGAGCAGGGGATGTGGGTTTTCGTCTCCAGCGCCACCTCGCGCATGGCGGCCACCGCCGGGTGCTTGTCCAGCGGCAGGGCATTGGCGAACAGCCCCTCATCCTCGTGCCGGCAGAAATAATGGCCTTCGAACAACTCGGGCGGCAGCACCACGTCCACCCCGTCGGCAGCCTTGCGGGCGGCGGCGGCGGTCATGGCGATATCGGCATCGCGATTGCCGGAAAAGGCCAGTTGCAGGCCGGCGACTGTGATGGTGCGGGTCATGCCCGCGCCGTTAGCGCAGTTCCGTGGCGCGGAAAAGACGCTCCCTCACCCTCCCACCGCTGCGCGGCGGGCCCCTCCCTCTCCCCAAATGGGAGAGGGGATTATTTCGGCTGCTGCTGGGTGATGCAGTGGAAACTGCCGCCGCCAGTCAGGATATGATCGGCGCGATGGCCCACCACCTGGCGATCCGGGAAGAAATCGGCAATCGCCTTCACCGCATCATCATCGCTGCCGGTGCCATAGAGCGGCACCACCACCACCGCATTGGCGATATAGAAATTCATGTGGCTGGCCGGCACGATGCGGCCATCGACCTCAACCTTGCCTGGCGATGGCACCGGCACCACCTCCAGCCCGAAATCGCGGGCGCGGTCCCAGGCGTCTTCAAACACATCCTTGTTGGGATCATCCGGCCCCGCCGCCACCGGCAGCGCCAGCCGGCCCGGCGCCACAAAGCGCGCCAGATTGTCGACATGGCCATCGGTGTGGTCGTTCATCAGGCCGTCGCCCAGCCACAGCACCCGGTCCAGCCCCAGGTCGCGGCGCAGATGGCTTTCCACCTCGTGCCGGTCCATGCGCGGGTTGCGGTTGGGGTTGAGCAGACATTGTTCGGTGGTCACCACCAGCCCGGTGCCATCCACATCGATGGCGCCGCCTTCCAGCACCCAGCCATGGCGGGCCAGCGGCAGCTTGCACTGGCCGGCGATGAAGGCCGCAACGCCATCATCGCCCGGCAGATCATATTTGCCGCCCCAGCCGTTGAAGCGGAACCCCGCCGCCGCCTGACCATGCGGGCTGGCCATGAACAACGGCCCGGTGTCGCGCAGCCAGATATCGCCGAACCCATAATGATGGAGGCGCACATTCGCGTCACCCAGCAGCGCCCGCGCCGCCGCCGCCGCATCGTCA
This sequence comes from Sandarakinorhabdus sp. FBCC-B8862, assembly GCF_059745315.1. Lineage (NCBI taxonomy): Bacteria > Pseudomonadati > Pseudomonadota > Alphaproteobacteria > Sphingomonadales > Sphingosinicellaceae > Sandarakinorhabdus > Sandarakinorhabdus sp. FBCC-B8862. Next base: position 3,179,644 of record NZ_CM185574.1, on the reverse strand, counting down.
TTGGCGACCAGCAGTTCCACGCGCTCGCCGGCGGCAATGGCACGCACCATGGCGGCCACTTCGGCCTGGGCCGGTTCCAGATCCTCCTGCCACAGCTCCGCGTGGGACGGAAACGCCGTCCAGGTGGCGTGATGCCTTGCCCATTCCGCCGGTTGCCGCCCAGTCATTCAACCACCGTCATCTGTGCCCCGTCGTCCCTGTTGCCCGTCACACCCGGTCACAGTGCCAAGGCGTCTGCCCCCGCCGGCCTGTCCATCCCAAGCTGTTGATTGGCAGCCTGATTGCCAGCCAAAATCCCGGCTGGCAACAGCCAAGTGCGACAGACTGTCAGTCTTGTGTGGAGCCGCCCGCAGCGCCGCCTTTGAAGCCGGTGGCCACCACATACCATTCGCTCGAACCCTTGCGGCTGGCTGGCGGCTTCACATGCTTCACATTCGTGAATTCCCGGCGCAGCGCCGCGGTCAACTGCCCGTCGCCGCCGCCGGCCAGCACCTTGGCCAGGAAATTGCCGCCGGGCCGCAGCAGCCGGGTCGCCATGTCCAGCGCCACCTCAATCAGGCCCATGGTGCGCAAATGGTCGGTCTGCTTGTGGCCCACGGTGTTGGCGGCCATGTCGCTCATCACCAGATCGGCCGGCCCGCCCAGCGTGGCGAGGATCAGCGCCTCGCTGTCCTCATCGGTGATGTCCTTCTGGAAGAAATCCACACCGGCCATCGGCTCGATCGCCAAAAGGTCCATGCCCACCACCCGGGCCTTGGGTTTTTTCTGCTTCACCACCTGGCACCAGCCGCCGGGCGCTGCGCCCAGATCGACCACCCGCTCGACCCCGTTCAGCAGGCCGAATTGTTCGTCCAGTTCCTTCAGCTTGAATGCCGCCCGGCTGCGATAGCCCTGCGCCTTGGCCGCCGCGACATAAGGATCGTTCAATTGCCGCTCCAGCCAGCGCGTCGATTGCGCGCTGCGCCGCTTGGCGGTCTTCACCCGCACCTTGCCACCGCGCGAGCGGCCGCCGTTCCCTGATGGCGGCAGGCTCATGCGCCGGCCATCCAGGTGCCGTCGCGGCCCATCAGGGTGCGCAGGATACCCTCGCGGATGCCGCGATCGGCCACCCGCACCTGCCCGCCCGGCCATTGCGTCAGGATCGCTTCCAATATCGCACAGCCAGCGACGATCAGCTCGGCCCGGTCGGGCCCCACGCAGGCGATGCGCGCCCGTTCCGCGACGCTGCGCAAGCCGATGGAGCGGCACAGGTCGGCCAGATCGCCGGTCACCACCGCACAGCCATCCACCCGGCGCCGGTCATAACCGGGCAGGCCCAGCTGCACGCTGGCCAGCGTGGTGATGGTGCCCGATGTGCCCAGCAGCTGCACATCGGCAACGCCCCGCGCCGCCAGCCGGCCGGCAAAGCGCGCCAGCCAGGGCTGCACCTCGGCCAGCATCCGTTCATAGGCGGCCAGCCGGCTTTCGGCGCTCGGCCATTGCGGCTCGGTCTCGGCCAGGCTCACCACGCCCCAGGGCATGGAAATCCAGTCCAGTATGGCCGGCGTGCCATCAACGGCTGCCGGCTCCACCAGCATCAGCTCGGTCGATCCGCCGCCAATATCGAACACCAGCGCCGGCGGCCCGGCCGTGTCGATCAGCACATGGCAGCCCAGCACCGCCAGCCGCGCCTCTTCGGCCGGGCTGATGATGTCGAGCGCGATGCCGGTTTCCTTGTACACCCGCTCCACAAAGGCGCGGCCATTGCTGGCCCGCCGGCAGGCTTCGGTGGCGACATTGCGGGTCAGGCGCACATCGCGCCGGGCCAGCTTGTCGGCACAGGCGGCGAGCGCGGCCACCGTGCGGTCCATCGCGGCATCGGAAAGCCGTCCGGCCTCCAGCAGCCCCTCGCCCAGCCGCACCACCCGGCTATAGGCATCGACCACGGTGAAACCATCGGCCGACGGGCGTGCGATCAGCAGGCGGCAATTGTTGGTGCCCAGATCCAGCGCGCCATAGGTGCGGCCGCGGCGATGCTGGGCCGCCCCGCGCTGGAAATGTCCGTGTGGGCTGGGGCCAGCAGGCACGCGCTGGCTGGCAGGGTCCGGCGGGCGCTGGGGCCCACGGGCAGTCTCGGTTCGGGCCGGCATCGGCAAGTCCATCACATTCAAACCTGCCTTGGTGGCCCCGATTGCCGGGACGCCGCAGCAGAACCTGAACACAGGCTACCCATGTTGCGGCGCAAACGCAAATGTCACCGCATCTGAAAGCCTGTTGACCGGCACGACCGGCACCGCTAAACGGCCGCCTCACCGCTTGATGCCCCGTCGTCTAAAGGTAAGACTCCGGACTCTGACTCCGTTAATCGAGGTTCGAATCCTCGCGGGGCATCCACTTCACCAGCAGCATCAGCTTGCCAGCGCCAGTTCGGTCGCCTCGGCAATGGCGCGCTTGGCGTCCAGCTCCGCCGCCTCGTTGGCGCCGCCGATCAGGCGGGCCGGCACCCCTGCCGCCACCAGCGCGTCATACAGGCTGCGCTCCGGTTCCTGGCCGGCGCAGATGATCACCGTGTCCACGGCAAACAGCGTCGGCTGATCATTCACCAGCGCGTGCAGGCCCTCGTCATCAATCTTCAGATAGGTGACGCCGCCGATCATCTTCACGCCGCGCCGCACCAGGCTCAACCGGTGGGTCCAGCCGGTGGTGCGGCCCAGTGTCTTGCCCGGCGCGCCATCACGGCGCTGCAGGATCACCACCTCGCGGTCGGCTTTCTCGATCTGGATCGGCACGCCGGTGACGCCGCCGCGCGGGTGACCCACAAAATCCACGCCCCATTCCCGGCAGAAGGTCGGGATGTCCACCGCCGCCGACGGGCCGGCATGGGTGATCAGCGTGGCCACATCGAAACCGATGCCGCCCGCCCCCATGATCGCCACGCGCCGCCCCACCGGCCGGCGGCCCAGAATGGCATCGATATAGGGCACCGCCTTGGGGTGATCGATGCCGGGAATGGCGGGCGTGCGCGGGCGGATGCCGGTGGCCACCACCACCTCGTCATGGCCGGCGGCGGCCAGCATGGCGGCATCGGCGCGGGTGTTCAGCTTCAACGTGATCTGAAGTTTCTCGATCATCCGGCTGAAATAGCGCAGGGTTTCGTGAAACTCCTCCTTGCCCGGCACGCGCTTGGCCAGGTTGAACTGCCCGCCAATCTCGGGGCCGGCCTCGTAAATGGTCAGCCGGTGGCCGCGCTGCGCCGCCTCCACGGCAAAGGCCAGCCCCGCCGGCCCGGCACCCACCACCGCCAGATCGCGCACCCGTTCTGCCGGGCGGGCCACCAGCAGCGTCTCGTTGCAGGCCTTGGGGTTCACCAGGCAACTGGTCAGCTTGCCGCTGAACGTGTGATCCAGGCAGGCCTGGTTGCAGGCGATGCAGGTGTTGATCTCGTCCTCGCGGCCTTCCCAGGCCTTCACCACCAGATCGGCATCGGCCAGCATCGGCCGCGCCATGCTCACCAGATCGGCATGGCCGGCGGCCAGCACGGCTTCGGCCACATCCGGCATGTTGATGCGGTTGGATGTGATCATCGGCACGCCGACATGCTTCCTGATGCGCCCGGTTACCTCGGCAAAGGCGGCGCGCGGCACCATGGTGGCGATGGTCGGCACCTGGGCTTCGTGCCAGGTGAAATGGGTGGAAATGATGGTGGCGCCGGCCGCCTCCACCGCCTGCGCCAGCTGGATCACCTCCTCGCCCGACATGCCGCCTTCCAGCATGTCCATCGCCGGGATGCGGAACACGATGATGAAATCGGGCCCCACGGCGGCGCGGCAGCGGCGGATCACCTCCACCGGAAAGCGCATGCGGTTTTCGAAACTGCCGCCCCACCGGTCGGTGCGAGCGTTGGTCTTCTCCACCAGGAAGGTTGACAAGAGATAGCCAGCCGAACCGATGATCTCCACCCCGTCATAACCGGCATCGCGCGCCTTGGCGGTGCAATTGGCAAAATCGGCCAGCTGCTTCTCGATGCCGTCCTCGTCCAACTCATTGGGCACATAACGGCCGATACGGCTGCGGATCGCCGATGGCGCCACACAGGCGGGCGTGGCGGCCAGCGGCCCGGCGTGGAGGATCTGCAGCACGATCTTCACATCCGGATCGGCCGCGTGCACCGCCTCCGTCACGATCCGGTGCTGGGCGGCCTCTTCGTCGGTCGAAAGCTTGCCGCCGCCGGTGCCCTCGTGATTGGGGCCGATACCACCGGTGATGATCATCCCCACCCCGCCGCGCGCCCGGGCGGCGAAATATTCCGCCATGCGTTCAAACCCGCCCTCGATATCCTCAAGGCCGGTGTGCATCGATCCCATCAGGATGCGATTCTTCAGCCGGGTGAAGCCCAGATCGAGCGGCGAGAAGACATGGGGGTAGCGGGGATGAGCCATGGGGGAAGGCTATCAACCGCCCTGCCTCCGGTCATCCTGTGATTTGCGTGAACCGCCGTGGACTCGACTGCCGTCTGGCGGCAACACCAACCAATAAAGAACCCGTCATGCTGAACTTGTTTCAGCATCCATGGGATGAAGGCCACCCAATGCGCGCATGCAGGAGCATCTGCGCCATGGATGCTGAAACAAGTTCAGCATGACAAATATTTACGAAGAGGGCGGATCAGTTACGATCAGATTGCCTCTAGAGATTGACGCCAGCCACCAGCGGCGCCGGATCATCGGCATCGCGCACCGCAAGGATGCGATACTCCCCCGGCTCCAGCAGCCAACGCCCGGCATCGCGGATCATCAGCCGGCTGATCGGTGCCACCACCTCCACCACCCGTGTCTCACCCGGTGCCAGCTCCACCCGGGCAAAGCCGATCAGCTTGCGCGGCCAGCGCGGGACCAGCACCGCCGGCGCCTCGGCCATGAACAGCACGACGTGGCCCGCCGCCATGGCGCCATCGTTGCGCACCGCCACCTGCAGGTGCAACCGGTCCCCCTGCCGGCGCACGCCCAGCGCCCGCCGGCTGAACCGCGCATAAGACAGTCCGTGCCCAAAGGGATAGCGTGGCTTCTTCCCCTCACGGCTGAACTTGGCATAGCCGTGCCACAGATCATAAACCACTTCATCCGCGGCCGGATCGAACGGCGGATAATCGCCGGCATCGCGCGCCGCCGTGAACGGCAAGCGGCCCGATGGCGAGATTTCGCCCAGCAATAGCCGCGCCAGCGCCCGGCCGCCCTCCATCCCGGCATAAAATGTCTGCAGGATCGCGCCCACCTCGCCGCGCCATTCCTCCACCATGATCGCCGAACCCGCCACGATCACCACCACCACTGGCTTGCCCGCCGCCGCCGCGGCCGCCGCCCGGATCAGCGCCACCTGTGCCGCCGGCAGGCCCAGGTGGGTGCGGTCCCCGCCGCGCGACCGCGCCGGCCGCGCCGCCTGGCCCGCCGCCTCCTGCCCCAGGTTGATGTCGCCGGGGATATATTCCCCCTCCTCATCGGCCGTGGTGCCCACCACGATCACCACCGCATCGGCCGCCGCTGCTGCTGCTGCCGCCGCCGGCAGATCGCTTTCATCGCCGGTCAGGATCGCGCCTTCGCCCAGCGCCTCGGCCAGACCGGCCAGCGGCGTCACCGCATGCCGCGCCCGTACCCGCGACGATCCGAAATCCCCCGTGTTCTCGATCCCCGCCAGCCGCCCCAGCACCGCCAGCCGCCGCACGCGCACCCGATCGAGCGGCAGTGCGCCATCATTCTCCAGCAGCACCGCCGATTTTTCCGCCGCCTCCCGCGCCAGCGCCACATGCGCCGGGCAGGAGACCAGATCCTCCGCGTAGTCCGCCAGCGGTGCCTCCGCCGCCTCCACCGCCAGCAGTGTCGTCAAGATGCGCCGGCACGCCGTGTCGATCACCGCCGGCGCGATCTGCCCGGCCTCCACCGCCGCCAGCAGATGCCTGCCCCACACCAAAGGCTCCGGGTTTTCCACATCCAGCCCGGCGGCGGCGCCATAGGGGGCATGCACGCCCTTCACCCAGTCGCTGTGCACAAAGCCGTCAAAACCCCATTCGCCGCGCAAGATGCCGGTCAACAGTTCGTGATGCTGCCCGCAAAACTCGCCGTTCACCTTGTTGTATGCGCTCATCACGCTCTTGATGCCGGCATCCAGTATCTCGCGGAAATGCGGCAGATACACCTCGTGCAGGCTGCGCTCATCAATCACCACATTCACGTGGAAGCGGCTGTTTTCAATGGAGTTCAGCGCAAAATGCTTCACCGTGGCGATCACCTTGTGGGCCTGGATGCCGGTGCCCAGCGCGATGCCCATTTCGGCCTGGTGCACCGGATCCTCGCCATAGGTTTCCTGCGCCCGGCCCCAGCCGGGATGGCGCAGCAGGTTCACGCACACCGCGCCCGAAAGATTGCAGCCCTGCGCCCGCGCCTCGATCCCCATCACCTCGCCGATGCGCCGTTCCAGCCCGACATCGAAACTGGCGCCGCGCGCCATGGTGCAGGGAAAACAGGTCGATTGCCCGCGCGCCACCCCGCGCGGCCCATCGGTGAACCACAAGGCCGGCACGCCCAGCCGCTCCAGCCCGCCCCCGGCGCGATAGGGCCGCGCCGCCCACACCCGGCCATCTTCGGCAAAGGCCTTGAAAAACCCCTTGCCCGACATCATCGCCACCTTCTCGGCCAGCGTGGCTTCCGCCAGAATCCGCTCCACCTGGGCAGCGATGGCATCGGGATGATTGCCGGGGGCAAGCATGGGCGCGGTCATCGGCAATCCTCTCCTGTCCTGATCGCCGGGCAGCATAGCATGCCGCGCCGGCCGTGCCAGATCAGCGGCTTGACAGGCCCGCCGGCTTTGACAATTCTGCCGCCATGGGGCTGGCGATCACCCCATCAGGCTCCGGCCAAAGCATCGCGTCCCCCACCTTGCAACCGCTGTTCCAGCCCCCTGTTCAAGCCTTGAGGACGCCCGCGTGCCCCAGCTTCACGCCATGCCCATCGATCGGCTGCCGCGCCTGATCGGCCTGCCCACCACGCCCGCCCTGATCGATGTGCGCAGCGATGCCGCCTTTGCCGCCGATCCCCGCCTGATACCCGGCGCGGTCCGCCGCCCGGCCAGCGATCTTGCCGCCTGGGCACCAGCCCTCATCGGCCAGCCGGTGGTGGTGATCGGCCAGCCCGATGATGCCACTGCCGCCGCCATCGCCGCCCAGTTGCGCGCCGCCGGCGCCCCGGCCGATGTGCTGGCCGGCGGCCACCCGGCCTGGGCTGCGGCCGGCCTGCCACTGGTGCCGCAATCCGCATTGCCGGCCCGCGATGGCGATGGCCGCAGCCTGTGGGTCACCCGCGCCCGCCCCAAGGTGGACCGCATCGCCTGCCCCTGGCTGATCCGCCGCTTCGTCGATCCCCAAGCCCGCATCCTGTTCGCCGCCACCGCCGATGTGCTGCCCATCGCCGCCACAATCGGCGCGGCCCCCTTCGATATCGAAGCCGATGGTGTCCGCTTCACCCATCGCGGCGACCTGTGCACATTTGATGTGATGATCGAAGCCTTTGGCCTGGCCACCCTGCCGGCGCTCGCCCGCCTCGCCACCATCGTGCGCGGCGCCGATACCGGCCAGCTCCACCTCGCCCCCGAATGCCCCGGCCTGCTCGCCGCCTCGCTCGGCCTGTCGCGCCTGTTCGCCGATGATCAGCAGCAGCTCGAAGCCGGCCTCATCCTCTATGACGCGCTCTACCGCTGGTGCCGCGACGCCACCGACGAAGTGCACGACTGGCGATCCCACCGCCCGGCCACCACCGGAGCCCAGGGATGACCGCCCCCGTCACCCCCAGCCTGTCGCCGCCCGCGCTGTTCTGGCGCTTCCTCAAATTCGGCGCGCTGGCCTTTGGCGGCCCGGTGGCGCAGATCGCCATGATCCGCCAGGCCCTGGTGGAAGAGGAACGCTGGATTTCCAGGGACCAGTTCAACCGCCTCGTCGCCGTGATGCAGGTGCTGCCGGGGCCCGAAGCGCATGAACTGTGCGTGCACCTGGGCGTGCGCGCCGGCGGCCGGCTCGGCGGGCTGGCCGCCGGGCTCGGCTTCATGGCGCCGGGCTTCGTCCTCATGCTGGCGCTGGCCTGGGCCTACACGCTCATCCCCATCACCGGCACCGCCTTTGGCGCGCTGTTCCTGGGCGTGCAGGCCGCCGTCATCGCCCTCATCATCCGCGCCGTCCACCGCATCGGCGAACATATCCTCGCCAACGCCGCGCTCTGGGCCATCGCCCTCGCCGCCGCCGCCGCCAGCCTCGCCGGGGTCAGCTTCTGGATCGTGCTGCCCACCGCCGGCGCCGCCCACGCGCTCTGGGCCGCCGGCCGCCGCCTGCCCGCCGCCATCGCCGTGGCCGCCGCCGCCGCCCTCGCCCTCACCCTGCCGGCCGGCCTCACCCCCACCACCGCCGCCACCGCCGCCAGCACCCCCACGGCACTCGCCCTCTTCCTCGCCGGCCTGAAAGGCGGCCTCCTCACCTTCGGCGGCGCCTACACCGCCATCCCCTTCGTCCGCGCCGACACCGTCAGCAAGGGCTGGCTCGGCGACGCCGCCTTCCTCGATGGCCTCGGCCTCTCCGGCCTGCTGCCCGCCCCGCTCGTCATCTTCGTCACCTTCGTGGGCTTCATCGCCGCCGGCCTCACCGGCGCCATCGCCATCACCGCCGGCATGTTCCTGCCCGCCTTCGCCTTCTCCCTGCTCTTCTACGAACGCCTCGAACGCGTCACCGACGATCCCCGCCTCACCCACGCCCTCGAAGGCATCGCCGCCGGAGTCGTCGGCCTCATTGCCGTCACCCTCATCGACCTCACCCGCACCGCCGCCACGGCCAGCCCCAACCTCGCCATCAGCGCCGCCATCACCGCCACCTGCCTCGCCCTCCTCTACCGCTGGAAAAACAAGCTGGCCCCCCTGGCTGCGGTCGGCCTGGGCGCAGCAGTGGGGATGCCGTTGCTGGGGTGAAGACTGAGGGTTTGAAGAAGAAGGAGGGCCTCCGGCGGGCAGGGGCGCGGCCCCTGCACCCGATTCGATCTGGTGCGGTTCCTCGTGCAAGGCGTGCCCCCAATCGATTGGCTCGGGCGGTGGGACTGGCCCGGCTTCGGGTCATGAACCCGTGATCATGGCAATGCGGCGGTCAATCTTGAATTCGACCTTTTTTAAATCATTTGCCAGGGTCGCCTGAACCCATTGGTCCCCGCTGTTTTCCCATGCGCGGCGATTGGCCCATGCAGCCTGAATGACCTTCTTGCCGTCAATTAGATCCGCCATCTTCTCGTGCAAGCAGCAGGCATAGTCATAGGCGAGACCGGGATCACCCAATCTGGCCGCACGCAACGACCAGTAGCTCCGCTTGTCTTGATCAAGTTCGACCCTGAAATAATAGGCCGCCAAGTCATGCGCTGCTGTCGCATCGCCGCGTTCGGCCTTGGCCTCCAGCGTGGCCAGCCCCACCTTCATCGCCAGCAACGCGCCGCGCGCTTCACGCAATTCCTTCACATAAGCCGAGCGACCGATATCATCCAACAAATCACGATGGTCTTTGGCGCGGTCAAGCAGATCGATCGCCTGCCGAAGTTTGGCATGTTTCTGCTGGCGATCGGAAATATCCACTATGCTGACCAAAATGTCTCCAGCGTCATTTGAAAGAACGTGCGGATCACCGGCAGCAATTGCTCTGCGTTTCCATCGTGACGCCTCTTCAAGTTCGCCCCGATCAAGGTAGCCAAAATAAACCAGACCGGTCGCCACTATTGCCTTCGCCTTGTTGTCACCGTTGGCGATGGCAATCGTTTGCCCAAGTTCGAACTGCGATGGCGGTGATCCGCAAGCACAGCCACGGGCTTCATGACCAAACTGGAACAGCGCAACAAGCGCTGACCCAGTCAACAACAATGGGAACAGAAATCTCGGCAGTTGCGGCATGCGGGAATCAGTTTCCGACCAAGCTCGTGGCTTTAGAAACTATATTGAATTGCGGTCAGCCATCAATCCGCCTGCATTGCCGCCAGATGGACCGGACCATATGGCCACCCAGCCCACCCGAAAACAAACGGGTCAAGGGGCCTCGCCCCTTGCCACGTCACCCCGGACTTGATCCGGGGCGGAGGCCCCCTTCCTTTCGACCAAAATCCCGCTGGCCCCAGCGCCCCGCCTCTGCCATGCCTCGCGGCCAAGGAGATGCGTGCATGACAGCAACCGCAATCACCGCCGGATGATCCCGCGGGAACTCGTGGGTGTGGCCGAGGTGCCGGGTGGGCCGCCGCTGCGGCTGTTCCGGCGGGGTGATGATTTCATGATCGTGCTGGATCGCAACGAGTTGATGAGCACGCGGCAGCATGGGTCGGAGGTGGCGTTGGGCACCATGGCCTGTGACCGGTTGGCCGGGCGGGCGGCGCCGCATGTGTTGGTGGGTGGGTATGGCATGGGGTTCACCTTGCGGGCGGTCTTGGGCCGGCTGGGGGCGGAGGCGCGGGTGGCGGTGGCGGAGCTGGTGCCGGGCATCATCGAATGGGCGCGTGGGCCGATGGCGGCGGTGGCGGCGGGCTGCCTGGATGATCGGCGGGTGACGCTGGTGATGGGCGATGTCGGCGCCGTGATGGACCAGGGGGCAGGCCGTTATGATGCGATCCTGCTGGATGTGGACAATGGCCCCGATGGCCTGACGCGTGCGGCCAATGACGGGCTCTATGGCGCGCGGGGGTTGGCGGTGGCGCGGCGGGCGTTGCGGCCGGGCGGGGTGCTGGCGATCTGGTCGGCCGCGCCCGATCCGGCCTTTGGCCGCCGGCTGGAACGGGCCGGCTTCACGGTGGACACGGTGTCGGTGCGGGCACGCGAGAATGGCAAGGGCGCTGCCCATGTGATCTGGTTTGCCGTGCCGCGTTGAGGTGGGCGGTCAGGCCGTAGGCAGCTGGCCGGTTTGCCGCAAGGCTTCGGACACGGCGATCCCGGCCGACATGGCGAGGTTGAACGAGCGCACACCGGGTTGCATCGGCAGGCGCAGGCGGTGGGGGCAGCAATCCGCCACCGCATCGGGCACGCCGGCGCTTTCCCGGCCAAACAACAGGATATCATCGGCCTGGAAGGCAAAATCATAGGGCGATTGGCTGGCTTTGCTGGTGAGCAGCACCAACCGCGCGCCGCCATGGCAGGCGTGGAAATCGGCCCAGCTGGCGTGGCGCGTCACTGCCACATGGTCGATATAGTCCATGGCGGTGCGGCGCACGCGCCTGTCGTCCCACACAAAGCCCATGGGCTCGATCAGATCGACGGGCACCGCGAGGCACGCGCCCAGCCGCAGCACGGCACCCACGTTGCCGGCGATTTCCGGTTCATAGAGGGCAATGCGCATCAGCGGGCCTCAGGCTCAAAACAGATCCTCCCTGCCCGAAGGGCGGGGAGGGGGACCGCCGCAGGCGGTGGAGGGGCCGAAGGGGGCCGGCGCGCGGCTCTGGCGGGCCCCCTCCGCCCTGCGGGCACCTCCCCCACAGGGGGAGGATTTGTCAGTTGGGCTGTCCTACATGGGCGGGATATGGCATTGTTGGCCCGTGTCGACGCGCCGGTTTTTTCAGCAAAAACAGTCTCCATTCCCGGCGAATCTGTCAATTGTGTCAAAATCCGCCGGGAAAAATCGGCACGTTCAGACCAAATTGCCCACCGCCCGCTGGATACGCTTGCAGGCTTCTTCCAGCACGGCATCGGCGGTGGCATAGCTGATGCGGAAGGCCGGCGACCCGCCAAAGGCCGCGCCGTGCACCACGGCAACGCCTTCGGCCTCCAGCAGATAGGCCGCCACATCCTCGTCGTTGTTCAAGACCTTGCCCGTCGGCGTCGTCTTCCCGATCAGGCCCGAACAATCGGGATAGACATAGAAGGCGCCTTCCGGCCGCGGGCAGATCAGGCCCGGCGTCTGGTTCAGCATGGAAACGACCAGATCGCGCCGGCGCTGGAAGGCGGCGTTGCGCTCCTTCAAAAAGCTCTGGTCCCCGTTCAGCGCCGCGACCGTGGCCGCCATGGAGATGGAGCAGGGATTGGAGGTGGATTGCGATTGCAGCTTGGCCATCGCCTTGATGATCCACTGTGGCCCACCGGCAAAGCCGATGCGCCAGCCGGTCATGGCATAGGCCTTGGACGCGCCGTTCACGGTGAGCGTGCGGTCATACAGGCCGGGTTCGATCTCGGCCAGGGTGCCGAAATCGAAATCGTCATAGACGATATGCTCATACATGTCGTCGGCCAGCACCAGCACATGCGGGTGGCGCATCAGCACATCGGCCAGCGCCTTCAGTTCGGCGCGGGTATAGGCGGCGCCGGTGGGGTTGCTGGGGGAGTTGAAGATCAGCCAGCGGGTTTTCGGCGTGATCGCCGCGTCCAGCTGCGCCGGGGTCATCTTGAAATTCTGGGCGACGCCGCACGGCACCACCACCGGGGTCGCGCCGGCCAGCATGACGATATCGGGGTAGGACACCCAATAGGGCGCCGGGATGATCACCTCGTCACCCGGATCGAGCGTGGCCAGCAGCGCGTTGAAGATGGTGTGCTTGCCGCCCGAATTGATGCTGATCTGATCCAGGGCATAGTCCAGCTTGTTGTCGCGCTTGAACTTGGCCTGCACGGCTGCCTTGCATTCCGGCGTGCCATCCACCCCGGTATATTTGGTCTGGCCGGCGCGGATGGCGGCAATGGCGGCTTCCTTCACGAAATCCGGCGTGTCGAAATCGGGTTCGCCGGCGCCTAGGCCGATCACGTCACGGCCCTGCCGCTTCAGCTCCGCCGCCTTGTTGGTGACGGCGATGGTGGGCGATGGCTGGATGCGGTTGATGGCAGCAGAGGTGCGGTTCATGGAAGGTCCTTTCGCGCCGCAGCCCTTAAGCGCCAGATTGTTGCAGCGCAACCGGCGAAGCGCGCAACCGCGCCGGGATCAGGCCGCGCAAGGCGTTGCCAAGGAAAAAGCCGTCGGCCAGATCGGCGGCCGTCACGGGAGCCTCCATCGCCTCGCAACTGGCCAGCAGCCGGGCGCGCAACACGCCGGGCAGCAGGCCCAGGCTGGCCGGTGGCGTGAGGAGGCGGCCGTCGCGCTGGACAAACAGGTTGGTGAAGCTGCCTTCGGTCACAAGGCCATCGGGCCGGACGAAGACCACCTCGGCCGCGCCGCTGGCCCGGCGGGCGTCGTCGTAAAAGGCGCGGTCGCTGGTCTTGTGGCACAACCGCCAGTCATCGCCGGCCACCGGCAGCGGCACCAGCGCCACCGGCAGCGGATCAGGCAGCGGCGGCGGCGGGGGCGACAGCTGCAGGCTCCACGCCCCCGACGGCGCCAGCAGCAGCCGGGCGCGGCCGTTGTGGCCGGCCACCAGTGGCGGCAGCGCGGCGACAAGCGCCGGCCGGTCGAGCCGATGGCCCAGATGCGTGGCACTGGCCGCCAGCCGGTCGAGATGCCAGGCAAGATCGGGCAGAGCGCCATCCACCACCCGCATCGTCTCGATCAGATCGGGCGGCGGCCGGCGGTGCAGAAAGGCGGCCTTGGCCAGGCATTCGGCCCATTCGGCATCGGCTGCACTGTCGGCGACGATACCGCTGCCCAGCCCCAGCCGGGCGGTGGCGCTTCCCATCGGCCAGGCCAGGGTGCGGATGGCGACATTGAAATGCGCCTCGGTAGGCGCGAAGACCGCGCCGATGGCCCCGCAATAGGCGCCGCGGGGTGCCGGCTCCAGTTCAGCGAGGCACTGCATCGCCCGTATCTTGGGCGCGCCGGTGACGGAGCCGCAGGGGAAAAGCGCGGTGAGCACATCAGCGGCCGTGACGCCCGGCCGGGCCTGGGCGGTGACGGTGGAGGTCATCTGCCAGACGGTGGGATAGGCCTCCACATCAAACAGGGCGGGCACCGCGACGTCGGTGCCAACGCGGGAGAGATCGTTGCGCAACAGATCGGTGATCATCAGATTTTCGGCGCGATCCTTGGGGCTGGCCACCAGCGCGGCGTGTAGCGCCTGATCTTCGGCCGCAAAGCGCCCGCGCCGCGCCGTGCCCTTCATCGGCCGGGTTTCCAAGTGGCGGCCGGCCATGCGGAAGAACAGCTCTGGCGAGAAGGACAGCAGCCACAGATCGCCGGTGAACAGCAATGCGCCATGCGGCGCCCGCGAGCCGGCGCGCAGGCGGCGGTACAGCGCCAGCGGCTGGCCAGAAACCGCGACCTCGGCCGGAAAGGTGAGATTGCCCTGATAAATATCCCCGGCCGCGATCCAGTGCTGCAACCGGGCGAGCGCGGCGGCATGGCCAGCCTGATCGAGCAGCGGCATCAACGGGCCGACACTGGCCGGCCCTTCGGCAGCCGCCAGCACGGCCGCCGCATCGACCGGCACAGCCCGGCCAAAGCGGCCGAACCAGCCCAGCGTCTGCCCGTCTGGCGGTGGGCGGTGCAGTCCGGCCAGGCGCGGCTCCAGCGCATAGCCGGCCTCATAGCCCAGAAATCCGCCCCACGGCCCCAGTGTGGCAAGCCGGGCGATGGCCGGGGCCACGGCATCAGGGCCGGTGATCGGCAAGGCTTCGGCCAGATCGTCAAGCAGCCACGCCTCACCGCTAGCGGCATTGTCGAGCAACAGGAACGGGCGCCGGGGATCAATCACCGGCGCGGCATAAGGCCGGGTCCGGGTTGCGGCAACTATCCTCCCATGCGGCGGATATGATGCCACAGGCGCTCGACCAGCCGGTCGTGCGGATCCCAGCCCAGCACGTCCATCGGCTGGTCCACAAACACCGACAGGCCGTTGATGTCGTGGAACCGCGGCGTGCCGCAGCGATCATCGATCATATATTCAACGCCGCACGCCTCCATCCCGGCTTCGCGGGCCAGCATCTCGGCCGCCGAAATCAGGCCCGGCGGCGGTTCGGCGCGCATCCGCCGGCGCGTGGCCAGCCGCTGCACCCGGGCATCGGGGGATTGCAGCGCCAGCGCTTCATCCTCGGCCGCCACATCCAGGGCATAAAGATAGCGCCCGCCCAGCACCTCGATCCGGGTGACGACCTGCCCACGCGGCCGCACCAGCGCCTGGACCAGCCACACGCCATTGGCCGATTGCGGCAGCCGCCCGGCGTTGGCGGCATCGGCCAGATCCTCAACACAATCAAAGCGCAGGATGCCCGACCCCGAACCGCCGATATCGGCCTTCACCACCAGCGGAAAGCCGATGGTGCGCGCCGCCGCCATCAAGGCCGGCACATCATGCACCACCCGCGTGGCCGGCGCGCCCAGACCCAGCCGGTTGATCAGCGCCAGTTGCCGCGCCTTGCTGGCATCGATCGCCATGGCATTGGCGCCGTTCAGCACCAGCGCCCCCTGCCCGGCCCAGTGATCGAGCAGCGCCATCGAATAGAACACCGGATGCCCACGGCCCACGCGGTGGCCGCCCATCGCCACCCGGTTGAAGATCACCGGCGCCGGCGGCTGCCCGCCAATCGGATCAAACCCGTGGCCATCGGTGTGCACCGCGACATAATCAATTCCGGCGCGTTCCAGCGCGGCAAACATCGGCTGGAACCAGCGCGGGTGATCATAGACGATGGCGAGTTGGTGCATGCGCGGCTTTCCGCCACCCAGTGGGCAGCCGAAACAGCCCGCACAAATGGCGCGAGCCTGATTTGATGTAGGTCAATCCCGCCGGAAAAGCGCCTCCGGAGCATTACCTAATAGGGCAAGCCCGTATTCCCGCAGCGCAGCATCCGGGGCGAAACATCCGCCACCGAACTTGCAAAAAGGGGGCACGCATGCCTGCGACGCTGGCAAAATCCGGCGGCCTGTTTCTGGCAATGGTCCTGGCGCTCGTTGCCATGGCCCAGGCCCAGGATACGGCCTTTGCCATTCACATGGGCATCATGGCGCTGGCCGCGTTGATCGCGGCGCTGGCGGTGATGGCCACATCCGATGTCACCGCCCGCCTGGGGCATGACGAGAGTGTTTACGATGATGCGCCGGTGCGCTGGGGCGTGATCGCGACCACCTTCTGGGGTGTGGTCGGTCTGCTCGCCGGCCTGTTCATCGCGCTGCAGCTGGCCTACCCGGTGCTCAACCTCGGGTTTGAGTACACCACCTTCGGCCGGCTGCGGCCGCTGCACACATCGGCAGTGATCTTCGCCTTTGGCGGCAACGCGCTTCTGTGCACCAGCTTCTTCGTGGTGCAACGCACCTGCCGCGCCCGGCTGGCCTTCCCCAGCCTCGCCCGCTTCGTGTTCTGGGGTTATCAGCTGTTCATCGTGCTGGCTGCCACCGGCTATCTGCTGGGGGTTACCGAGGGCCGCGAATATGCAGAGCCGGAATGGTATGTCGATCTGTGGCTCACCATCGTGTGGGTCGCCTATCTGATCGTCTTTGGCGGCACGGTGATCAAGCGGCGCGAACCGCATATCTATGTCGCCAACTGGTTCTATCTGGCCTTCATCATCACGGTGGCCATGCTGCACCTGGTCAACAACCTGTCGCTGCCCGTCAGCCTGGTTGGTTCCAAGAGCTATTCGGCCTTTTCGGGCGTGCAGGATGCGCTGACCCAATGGTGGTATGGCCACAACGCCGTGGGCTTCTTCCTCACCGCCGGCTTCCTGGCCATGATGTACTATTTCGTGCCCAAGCAGGCTGAACGGCCGGTCTACAGCTATCGCCTGTCGATCATCCACTTCTGGTCGCTGATCTTCCTCTATATCTGGGCCGGCCCGCACCATCTTCACTACACCGCGCTGCCCGATTGGGCGCAGAGCCTGGGCATGGTGTTCTCGGTCATGCTGTGGATGCCGTCGTGGGGCGGCATGATCAATGGCCTGATGACGCTCAACGGCGCGTGGGACAAGATCCGCACCGATCCCATCATCCGCATGATGGTGCTCGCCCTCGCCTTCTACGGCATGAGCACCTTTGAAGGCCCGATGATGTCGATCAAGTCGGTCAACAGCCTGTCGCACTATACCGACTGGACGATCGGCCATGTCCACTCCGGCGCGCTTGGCTGGAACGGCATGATCACCTTTGCCTGCATGTACTATCTGGCGCCGCGCCTGTGGAACCGCCAGCGCCTGTACAGCCTGCGCCTGATCAACTGGCACTTCTGGCTCGCGACCGGCGGGATCGTCTTCTACACCGCCTCGATGTGGGTTGCCGGCATCACCCAGGGGCTGATGTGGCGCGAATATGGTGCCGATGGTTATCTGGTGAACAGCTTCGCCGAAACCGTCGCTGCCATCCATCCGATGTTCTTGGCTCGGGCCTTTGGCGGCGCACTCTACCTCTCGGGCGCCCTGGTCTTTGCCTGGAACATCGCGATGACCATCGCGGGGCGCATCCGCGCCGAAGCCCCGATGACCGAGACGCCCTATGATGCCAGGGCCGATCGTCCCTTGCCCGCACCGGCTTCGGCTGCCGGCGCCCTGCAACCGGCTGAATGAGGGAGAACGCACATGGCTTCCCACCCGCAAACCCCTGAGAAACCCGGCTTCTCCCACCGCACACTGGAACGCAACATCACGTTGCTCGGTCTGTGCGCACTGGTTGCCGTTGCCATCGGCGGCATCGTGGAAATCGCGCCGCTCTTCTGGGTCGACAGCACCATCGAGAAGGTGGAGGGCGTCCGCCCCTACACCCCGCTCGAGCTGGCTGGCCGCAACATCTACATGCGCGAA
The DNA here is from genome assembly GCF_059745315.1 of Sandarakinorhabdus sp. FBCC-B8862. Classification (NCBI taxonomy): domain Bacteria; kingdom Pseudomonadati; phylum Pseudomonadota; class Alphaproteobacteria; order Sphingomonadales; family Sphingosinicellaceae; genus Sandarakinorhabdus; species Sandarakinorhabdus sp. FBCC-B8862. The sequence goes on along the minus strand of NZ_CM185574.1, from coordinate 3,161,974 downwards.
GGCTGCTATGTCTGTCACAGCCAGATGGTCCGCCCCTTCAAGGACGAGGTGGAGCGTTACGGCCACTACAGCCTCGCGGCTGAAAGCATGTATGATCACCCCTTCCAGTGGGGCTCCAAGCGCACCGGGCCTGACCTCGCCCGGGTTGGCGGCCGCTATTCGGATGAATGGCACCGGGAGCATCTGAGAGATCCGCGCAGCGTCGTGCCGGAATCGATCATGCCGCCCTATGCCTTCCTGGCCGAAAAGCCGCTGAACGCCGGCGACATGGCCGCCCATCTGAAGGCGCTGCGCACCGTTGGCGTGCCCTATACCGACAAGGATATCGCCAGCGCCAACGCCGATCTCACGCTGCAGGCGACGCCCGATGCCGATGCCGCCGATCTGCAGGCGCGCTTCCCCAAGGCCCAGGCCCGGGATTTTGATGGCAACCCGGCCATGGTGTCCGAAATGGATGCGCTGATCGCCTATCTGCAGATGCTCGGCACCCTCGTCGATTTCAAGGCGGCCGAGGCGCAGGAGCAGCCGAAATGAACGATTACAACAGCCTGCGCCATTTCGCCGACAGCTGGGGCCTTCTGGCGATGACCCTGCTGTTCCTGGGCCTGATCGGCTTCACCTTCCGGCCCGGTGCCGGCCGCCGCCACCACGATGCCGCCCGCATGATCTTCCGGGCTGATGACAGCAAGGAGTGAGGGTTCATGTCTCACGAAAAACCCCGCGTCGATGATGCCACCGGCACCAGGCTGGTTGGCCATGAATGGGATGGCATCGAGGAACTGGACACGCCGCTGCCGCGCTGGTGGGTCTATATCTTCGCCGGCACCGTGGTGTTCGCCGCCGGCTATGTCGTCGCCTATCCGGCCCTGCCCGATGTTGCCGGCCTCACCGGCTGGTCCAGCCTTGGCCAGCTTGACGCCGCGCTGAAGGCCGAGGCGGCCGAGCGGGCGCCGCTGCTCAAGGCCATCGCCGCCACGCCGGTTGAAAATCTTGCGGCCAATCCGCAGCTGATGCGCTCTGCCATCGAAGGCGGCGGCGCGGCCTTCAGGGTGAATTGCGTGCAATGCCATGGCTCTGGCGCCGCGGGCTCCAAGGGCTATCCCAATCTGAAGGACGATGATTGGCTGTGGGGTGGCGACATCAAGTCGATCCACTTCACCATCACCAACGGCGTGCGCAACCCCGACGTGGATGAAACCCGTTTCAGCCAGATGCCGGCCTTTGGCGACATGTTGTCAAAGGGCCAGATCCAGCAGCTGGTGACACATGTTCGCGCCATTTCCGGCCAGGGCAAGCCCAGCATAGCCGGTGCCCAACTGTTCGCCGAGAACTGTGCCAGCTGTCATGGCGACAATGGCAAGGGCAACCGCGAGATGGGCGCGCCCAATCTCACCGATGGCATCTGGCTCTATGGCGGCGATCGCGCCACCCTGACCCAGACGATCAGCAAGGCCAGGTTCGGTGTCATGCCGCACTGGGCCGGCCGGCTCGATCCGGTCACCATCAAGATGCTGGCCGCCTATGTCCATTCGCTGGGCGGTGGCGAGGCCCTGCCGACCCCACAGACTGCAACTGCCAATCCCCCCGCGGCAGCGGCCGAAACCGCCGCTGCCGAAACTGGCAAAACCAATGTCCGCACTTGATCTCATCAATCCGACGAGCGACCTCTACAAGAAGCGCGCGCCGGTCTTTCCCCGTGTGGTGAACGGCCGGTTCCGCCGCCTGAAATGGGCGGTGATGGCCCAGTGTCTGGCGGTCTATTACGTCACGCCCTGGCTGCGCTGGGATCGCGGCGCCCACGCCCCCGATCAGGCCGTGCTGATCGATCTGGCCGGCCGCCGCTTCTTCATGTTCGACATCGAAATCTGGCCGCAGGAATTCTACTATGTCGCCGGCCTGCTGATCATGGCCGGCATTGGCCTGTTCCTCGTCACGTCCGCCGTGGGCCGGGCCTGGTGCGGCTATGCCTGCCCGCAAACCGTGTGGACTGATCTGTTCCAACATATCGAACGCTGGATCGATGGGGACCGCAACGCCCAGCTGAAGCTGAACGCCGCGCCATGGAGTGCCGCCAAGCTCGGCCGCCGGCTGACGAAATGGAGCCTGTGGCTGGCCATCGCGGCCGCCACCGGCGGGGCCTGGATCTTCTATTTTGCCGATGCCCCCACGCTGGCCCGCCAGTTCATGGCCGGCGACGCGCCCTTCGTTGCCTATGCCACGGTCGCCGTGCTCAGCTTCATGACCTTCACGCTGGGCGGCTTCATGCGGGAACAGGTGTGCATATACATGTGCCCGTGGCCGCGCATCCAGACCGCCATGCTGGATGAGAAATCGCTGATCGTCACCTATCGCGACTGGCGCGGCGAACCGCGCACCCAAGGCTTGAAGAAGGCCGCCACCATGGCGCCCGGCAACGCCGGTGACTGCATCGATTGCAACGCCTGCGTCTCGGTCTGCCCCACCGGCATCGATATCCGCAACGGGCCGCAGCTGGGCTGCATCAACTGCGCGCTGTGCATCGATGCCTGCGACGAGGTGATGGCCAAGCTCAACCGTCCCCGCGGCCTGATCGATTATCTGAACCTGGATGACCAGAAGAAGGAATTGGCCGGCGGCACCGCCACCCCGGTGCTGAAGACGCTGCTGCGCCCGCGCACCCTCATCTATTTCGCCGTCTGGGCCAGCATCGGTGTCGCCATGCTGTTCACACTTGGCGGCCGCACCCGGCTGGCCATCGATGCCGCCCAGGATCGCAACCCCATCGTGATCACCATGTCCGACGGCACGGTGCGCAACGGTTGGACCATCAAGCTCAGGAACATGGAAAGCCGCCCGCGCCGCATCGAACTGGCGATGACCGGCCTGCCGCAGGGGCGGCTGTGGACCGATGCGATGGACAAGCGCGATGCCGCCCGCAGCACCCGCATCAGTGTCGCCGCCGATGCCACCACCAAGCTGCACATCTATGTCGCCGCGCCGGCCGGATCGGCGGGGGAAACCGGATTTGCCCTGGTTGCCCGCCCACTGGAACCTGCCCAGGCCGGAGAACCAGCGCAAAACGCCGCCCGCAACCTGAAATTCGTCCGCCAATAGGGAGAATGGCGTCATGAATATCACCCAGACCCGTTTCACAGGCCGCCACATGGTCACCGTGATGGTCGGCTTCTTCGGCATCGTGGTGGCGGTGAACATCCACATGGCGCGGCTGGCCAGCGGCACCTTTGGCGGCACCGTGGTTGAAAACTCCTATGTCGCCAGCCAGAAATTCAACCGCTGGCTGGCCGATGCCCGCGCGCAGGACCAATTGGGCTGGGCCACCCCTGTCAGCCTCGATGCCGGCCGCCATGTGGTCGTGACGGTGCCCGGCACCGGTTTCACCGTCAGTGGCAGCGCCCATCACCCGCTTGGCCGAGCGCCCGACATCGCGTTGGCCTTCCGCAGTGATGCCGGCGACCGTCTGGTTGCCACCACGGCGCTGCCGGCCGGCCGCTGGCAGGTGCGGCTCACCATCCGCCATGGTGCCAATCAGAAACGCGTTGCCGAGGTGCTGGCATGAACCGGCCGCTCGGCGCCAACCTCGCCGGCCAAGCCCTGGCCAGCAGCCGCTTTGCCGTGCCCGGCATGCGCTGCGCCGGCTGCATCGCCAAGCTGGAAAGCGGCCTTGCTGCCGTGCCTGGCGTGGCCGCGGCCCGGGTCAATTTCACTGCCAAGCAGGTCAGCCTCTCCCACGATCCGGCGCTGGCCACCCCGGCGCTGGTCAAGGCCTTTGCCGATCTCGGCTTTGATGCCAGCCCGATCGGTGACGCGCTGGCCGGGCCCGACAGTGAGGCGCGCAGCCTGGTCAAGGCGCTGGCCGTCGCCGGCTTTGCCGCCATGAACATCATGCTGCTCTCCGTCTCGGTCTGGTCGGGCGCCGGCGGCATCACGCGCGACCTGTTCCACTGGCTGTCCGCCCTCATCGCCCTGCCCACCGTTGCCTATGCTGGCCAGCCCTTCTTCCGCTCGGCGGCACGGGCGCTGAAGGCCGGCCACACAAACATGGATGTGCCGATCTCCATCGGCGTCACCCTGGCCACCGCCCTGTCGCTGTTTGAAACCATCACCCACGGCCACCACGCCTATTTCGACAGCGCGGTGATGCTGCTGTTTTTCCTGCTGGCCGGGCGCTGGCTGGATGCGGTGATGCGTGACCGGGCCCGCGATGGCGTATCGGCTCTGCTCAAGCACATGGCGTCGGGCGCGCTGATCGTTGAAGACGATGGCCGCTCGCACTGGCTCAGCGCCAGCGCCATCCGGCCGGGCATGACCATGCTGGTCGCGGCCGGCGAACGGCTGGCGGCCGATGGCGTCATCCTCGATGGCCGCAGCCATTTCGAACAGTCGCTGATCACCGGCGAAGCCATGCCCGTCGCTGTTGGCCCCGGCGGCCGGGTGTTGGCCGGCACGCTCAACACCGGCGCTGCCGTCACCGTCGCCGTCACTGCGGCCGGCCCGGATACCGGCATCGCTGATATCGCTAGGCTGATGCAGGATGCAGCGCAGGGCCGCTCCCGCTATGTCCGCATCGCCGATCGCGCCGCCCGGCTCTATGCACCGGCCGTCCACACGCTGGCCGCGCTCAGCTTCATTGGCTGGATGCTGGCCGGCGCCGGCTGGCACCAGGCGTTGTTGATCGCGGTGGCAGTGCTGATCATTACTTGCCCCTGCGCGTTGGGCCTGGCCGTGCCTGCCGCGCAGATCGTCGCCAGCGGCGCGCTGATGCGGGTGGGCGTGCTGGTCAAGGATGGCAGCGCGCTGGAACGGTTGGCGGAAGCCGATGTGGCGGTGTTCGACAAGACCGGCACGCTCACCATTGGCCAGCCCGAACCGCTGGACCTCCACATGCTGCCGGCCGAAGCCGCCGGCATCGCGCTGGCCCTGGCCCAGTGCAGCCGCCACCCGCTGTCCGAAGCGCTGCGCCGGGCGCTGACCGCCAATGGCGTCGTGCCGGCGCGGGTGACGTTGATCAGCGAAACCCCAGGCGAAGGCCTCACCGGCCAATGGCAGGGCCAGATCGTCCGCCTTGGCCGCCCGGCCAGCGCAAGCGCCGATATCGCTGCCGCGCTGCAGATCGGCAGCACCCCCGAACGCCTGATCCGCTTTGCCGATCCGCTGCGCCCGGCAGCGGCTGCCACGCTGGCAAGCCTGGCCGGGCTGGGCCTGCCCGCCCGCATCCTGTCGGGCGACCGGGCGGCCCCGGTTGCCGCCGTTGGCGCCGTGCTCGGCATCCCGGCCGAAGGCGGGCTCGATCCCGCCGGCAAGCTGGCGCGCATCAAGGCACTGGCCGGCGAAGGCCGCCGCGTGCTGATGGTGGGCGATGGTCTCAACGACGGCCCGGCGCTGGCCGCCGGCCATGTTTCGATGGCGCCAGGATCGGCCGCCGATGCCAGCCAGAATGCCGCCGATGCGGTGTTTCTGGGCACCAGCCTGGCCCCGGTTGCCACGGCCGTGCAGGTTGCGCGCACGACACAGGCGATTGTGCGCCAGAATTTCGCGCTGGCCATCGCCTATAATGTCGTCGCCGTGCCGCTGGCCATCTTCGGCCTTGTTACCCCCCTGATTGCCGCACTGGCCATGTCGGGCAGCTCGGTGATCGTGATTGCCAATGCCCTCAGGCTGAAAGGCGCCGCAAAATGAACGGGATACTCTTTCTTATCCCCATCGCGCTCGGTCTTGGCCTCCTGGGCCTGTTCGCCTTCTTCTGGGCGGTGGGCCGCGGCCAGTTCGACGATCTTGACGGCGCCGCACTGCGCATCCTCATCGATGAGGAAGGCCCAGCCGATGCGCCCTGAAACCCTGCGAAATGAACCACTTGCCTATTTGCCAGCGCTGATTGCGCTGGCGCTGGCCGCGTTGAGCCTGCCCGCCCGCGCCAACACCCAATTGCTGTCTCTGTGCAGCGGCACCACCCTGCCCGCCAGCCCAGCCAAAGGCGGCAAGTCCGATTGCGACAGCCCCTGCCACATCGGCTGCCAGCGTCAGAAACGCTCAGGCCGGCTCGGCTGAAGACGATCCCGCCAATTCCGCCATACGGGCCGTAAACGCGATCTTCAGCGCATCGGAAAGGCTGTTCACCCCCAGTTTCGACATCAGATTGGCGCGGTGAATCTCCACCGTGCGTGGGCTGATGCCCAGATCATAGGCAATGACCTTGTTGGATTGGCCTTCCACCAGCCCGTTCAGTACATCGCGTTCGCGCGGGGTCAGTCCGTTCAGCTGGGCTCGGGCCTGATCAGCCAGGCGCTCCAGCTCGGCCCGGCCCTGATTGCGCGCCAGCGCCTGATCAATGGCGGCAACGACCGCTGTCTTTTCAAAGGGTTTTTCCAGGAAATCCACCGCGCCGGCCTTCATCGCCCGCACAGCAAGGCCCACATCGCCGTGGCCGGTGATGATGATCACCGGCAGCATGATGCCGCGATCCTTCAGGGCCTGCTGCACCGCGAGCCCGTCCAGCCCGCCCAGGCGCACATCCAGCAGCACACAGCCCGGCGCCAGTTGCCCGGCCGCCTTCAGAAAGGCTTCGCCGCTTTCAAACTGCTCCACCTCATAGCCCGAGGTCTTCAGCATGAACCCCAGGGATCGCCGCACCGGCGCCTCATCATCCACCAGATAGACTTGCCTGTCAGACATCCCCCGGCTCCTCAGCCAATGGCAGCGTGAAATGGAAAGCGGTGCCGCCATATTCCGATGGTTCGGCCCAAATGCGGCCGCCATGCGCCTCCACGATGGTGCGGCTGATCGAAAGGCCCAGCCCCATCCCCTTTTCCTTCGACGTGTTGAACGGCTGGAACAACACGGCAGCAATTTCGGGTGACAGGCCGGGGCCGCTGTCGGCCACGATCACCTCCACCATGTCGCGGCCAGACCGGCGGCTGCGGATGTCCAACATGTGACGCCGGCTTTGCTGCATGGCCTCCACCGCGTTGCGGATCAGGTTCAGCAGCACCTGCTGGATCTGGATCCGGTCCACCAGCACCAGATCGGCAGACGTGTCGAGCCGCAGGTTGAAATCCAGCCCGGTCGTGCCTGTGCCAGTCAGCGCCAAGGCCGAGGCTTCGGTTACCAAGCGGCGCAGCCGCTCCACCCGCTTTTCACTGTCACCCCGGCTGATGAATTCGCGCAGGCGTCGGACAATCTGCCCGGCGCGCAACGCCTGTACACTGGCTTCGGCCAGGGCCTCACGCACCATCTCGATATGGTCGGCGGCCGGGGTGCCGTCATCGCCCAGCAGGCTGCGCGCACCCTCGGCATAGCTGATGATGGCGGTGAGCGGCTGGTTCAGTTCATGCGCGAGCGCACTGGCCAGGCTGCCCATCGCCGAAACCCGGCTGATATGGGACAATTCGGTCTGCAAATCGTTCAGCCGCCGCTCGGCCCGCTGCACCTCGGTCAGATCGCGGATGAAGCCGGTGAACAGCCGGCCATGTTCGGTCACAGCCTCGCCGATTGCCAGCTCGATGGGAAAGGTGCTGCCGTCGCGGCGGCGCGCGTTGGTCACCCGGCCGATGCCGATGATGTGCGCCTCGCCGGTGTCCATATAATGCTGCATATAATCGTCGTGCCGGTCCCTGTCCGGGTTCGGCATCAGGATCTTCACATTCTGGCCGATCGCCTCATCATCGGCATAGCCGAACATCCGCGCCGCCGTTTCGGAAAACAGCAGGATGGTGCCCTGTTCATCAATCACGATCAGGGCATCAGGCACCGTCGCCAGGATTGTGCGCTGCAGCGCATCCCCCTGGTCCAAAAGCGGATTTCGCCGCTTCGTCTGGCTATCGGCAAACGGGCACACGCTCAGGATAGTGACGGAATATGGCGCAATTTCAACGCCTGATTTGCATCAATGCGCCATCAACATCGGCAGGCCGGCCGATGCGATCAACTCCTTGGTCACCCCGCCCAGCACGGTTTCGCGCAAGCGGCTGTGACCATAGGCGCCCATCACCAGATAATGGACCGAAAGCTCGGCCGCGGCATGCTGCAACGCCACCGAGATCCGTCGCCCCTTGGCCGGCCATTCGTGGAGGTCCACCGCAATTCCGTGGCGGGTCAGCCAGGTTCGCGCCTCCTGCGCCGAAATGCCCGGCGCATCGTCGCTCACCTCCACCAGGTGCACGGCGCTGGCCCGGCGCAGCAGCGGCAGGCCCAGCCGCATGGCGTGCGCGGCTTCGGCCGATCCGTTCCACGCAATCATCGCCGGTCCGGCCAGATCCAGCCCCTCACAACCTTGCGGAACCATAAGCACGGGGCACGGCACATGGATCACCAGGTCACCCACGATCGCCATCGGCTGCCGCCGCGTGCGCCGCACCGTCTGGCCCGGTTGCGATACGATCACCACATCGGCCAGCAACGAGCGGTCGATCAGATTTTCCACCACATTGCCGTCAAAACTGTGCCAGTCCCAACTCACATCGGCGGCCTGCAACTGCGCCTCGGTCGCCAGGCGCAGCGCCTTGTCCTGATCGTGGATCGTGTCGATCAGCGCGGCCATGCCCAGCATGCCGCCATAGGGGTCGCTGGCATAGGCCTCGACCGGCGTCACCTGAACACAGGCGATATGGCTGCCCATCTGCCGCGCCAAATCCACCGCCAGCGCCAGCCGGGTCGGCAGATCATCATCGTCGTGGATATGAAGCAACAGATTCTTCATCGAAACACGTCCCGTCAGCCCATCCCCTATCGCCTATTCCGCCCCCACAAATCTGTACGCATCAATACGGAACCGGCTTTGCGGCAGCGGCCGTTCAGGAGGGCTTTCCCAGCCCAGCGCAAAGGCGTATCGGGCGGCCATGAGCGAGACCCTCACCCTGCGCCGCCCCGATGATTGGCATGTTCACCTGCGCGATGGCGCCATGCTGGCCGCCGTGGCCGATGCCACCGCCCGCCAGTTCGCCCGTGCCATCGTGATGCCCAATCTCAAGCCGCCGGTTACCACCGCCGCGGCGGCCGCCGCCTATCGGGATCGCATCCGCGCCGCCGTGTCGCCGGGCATCCGCTTCGAACCGCTGATGACCTGCTATCTTGTCGATCACATCGATCCTGACGAACTGGTGCGCGGCCATGGCGAGGGCATCTTCACCGCCGCCAAGCTCTACCCCGCACATGCCACCACCAACAGCGCCCATGGGGTCACCGATGTCCGCCACATCTATCCGGCGCTCGAAGCCATGCAGCACATCGGCATGCCGCTGCTGATCCACGGCGAAGTCACTGATCACAATGTCGACATCTTTGACCGCGAAGCCGTGTTCATCGATCGCATCCTGAAAGGGGTGGTCGCCGATTTCCCGGCGCTAAAGATCGTGTTCGAACATATCACCACCAAGGATGCGGTTGATTTCGTTGCCGCATCCGGCCCACTGATGGCCGCCACCATCACGCCGCACCATCTCGCCATCAACCGCAACGCCATGTTCGAAGGCGGCATCCGCCCGCATTTCTATTGCCTGCCGGTGGCCAAGCGCGAGCTGCATCGCCAGGCCCTGCGCGCCGCCGCCACCAGCGGCAATCCCAAATTCTTCCTCGGCACCGACAGCGCGCCGCACGGCGTGGAGGCCAAGGAAAGCGACTGCGGTTGTGCCGGCATCTACAACGCGCCCTTCGCCATCGAATCCTATGCCAAGACCTTCGAGGAGGAAGGTGCGCTCGACCGGCTGGAGGGTTTTGCCAGCGAGTTTGGCCCGCGCTTCTATGGCCTGCCGCTGAACCCGGAGTTCATCACGCTGCAACGGGTGCCCACCCCGGTGCCGGCCCGGCTGGCTGCCGCTGACACCGAGATCGTGCCCTTCCATGCCGGTGAAACGCTCGGCTGGCGCTTTGTTGGCTGATCATCCCTATCAGGGGCAACGGGTCGCGCTGGCCACCCAGCACGGCAAGGAGCGTGCGCTGGCACCGCCGCTGGCACGGCGGCTTGGCCTGATCGTCGAACCAGTCGCCATCGACACCGATCAGTTCGGCACCTTCACCGGCAGCATCGCCCGCACCGGCACCCCGGCACAGGCGGCGCTGGCCAAGGCGCGGGCCGGCATGGCGGCGGCTGGTCTGCCGATGGGCCTGGCCAGCGAGGGCAGCTTCGGCCCGCACCCCTGGTTGCCCTTTGGTGCCGGCGGTGTCGAAACCCTTGCCTTCATCGATCAGGCCCGCGGGCTGGAGCTCAGCCTTTCGGCAGTCTCGCGCCGCACCAACTTCGCCCATCACGTCATCAGCGCCGGCGAAGACATTGCCCCCTTCCTCGCCCGCATCGGCTTTCCATCCCACGCGCTGGTGGTGCGCGGCCCTGATGGCACCATGCTCGCCACCGGCGTGCAGGACATGGCCGCCCTTTCCGCCCTCGCCTGGCCCGGCAACCGGCTGGAAACCGACATGCGGGCCCATCTGAACCCCACCCGCATGGCCGCCATCCGCAGCCTTGCCGGCCGACTGGCGGCGCGGCTTGCCACCCCCTGCTCCGCCTGCGGCTGCCCCGGCTGGGGCCAGGTGGACGTGATGCGCGGCCTGCCCTGCTCCACCTGCAACCAGCCCACGCAGGCCATCTTCGCCATGATCGATGGCTGTTCTGCCTGTGGCCACCAGGAAAGCCGCCCGCGCCCTGATGGCGTGACGGCGGCCAGCCCGGCCAGCTGCGACTGGTGCAACCCCTGATCTGGCCAATTCCAGAGTGACTTTTTCCACTTTTTCCGCATCTGCCCCTGTTTGACCGATGCAACCGACTCTGAAGCCGGCACCGCCATGCCAAACGGCGGACAGCTTGTCCGATGATGACAGATTGCAGGTGTGTAGGACAGCGGCAGGCCAAGGATGGTGGTTGGCAAGATTGCCTCCAAATGGGGCACGTGCCAAACAGATGGGGATGGATGATCAGCCGACCTTCACTGTGATCACGTGTCTCAAGCGCCATCCCTGGGGGACCAAATGCCGCCTGCGTCTTGATGCCGATATCGAGCGGCAGGATCTGCGCTGGGGCCACGACATGCTGGGCGGCCCGATGATCATTGACCGCTCGTTCAAGCAGCCGGCTGGGTGGGAAGTGGAGACCACCCTGCTCCTTCGCGGCCTGAAGCCTGGCGACAAGGTGCCGTTCGACACTGTGCTCAGCGCCCTGCGTGCCGCGGCCGAGCAACGATGATCGGGCAGAAGCGATTCAGCCAAGACCCATCTGCCGGCCGGCCAGATCGAGCATGATCTCTTCCGAACCGCCGCCAATGGCGTTCACCCGCACCTCGCGATAGATGCGCTCCACCTTGGAGCCGGTGATGTAGCCGGCGCCGCCCAGCACCTGGGCGGCCTCGCGCACCACATGTTCCAGCATGCGGGTGGCCTGCACCTTCAGCATGGCATAATCGGCGGGCACGCCCTTGCCCTGCATATGCTGATGCGCGCACAGGTCCACCCAGGCCTGGGTGGCGCCGATCTGGCGGGCGCAGTCGGCCAGCTTGATGCGGATCGACTGGTGGGCGCCCAGCCGCTTGCCGAAGGTTTCGCGGGTCTGGGCCCAGTCCATCGCTTCTTTCAGGGCCACGCGCGCCATCGCGCAACAGCCGTGCGCCATGCCCAATCGCTCGCTGTTGAAATTGCGCATGATGCCGATGAAGCCGCCATTTTCCGGCCCGATCAGATTTTCGGGCGGCACCTCGACATTGTCGAAATAGACGGCCGCCGTGTCGGAACAGCGCCAGCCCATCTTGTCCAGCCGCGTGCGGCCCACCCCCGGCCGGTCGGTTTCGATCAGCATCAGCGAAATGCCGGCCATGCCCGGCCCGCCGGTGCGCACTGCCACCGTCATGTAGTCGGCGCGCATGCCGCTGGTGATGAACATCTTCTGCCCGTTCACCACATATTTGTTGCCGACGCGTTCGGCCCGCGTCTTCAGCTGCGCCACGTCCGATCCGCCCGAAGGTTCGGTGATGGCCAGGCTGATGATCTTGTCCCCCGACAGCACTTCGGGCGCAATCCGCCGCTTCATTTCCTCGCTGCCAAGCGCCAGGATCGGCGGCAGGCCGATGCCGTGGGTCATCAGGCTGGCGCCCAGCCCGCCGGCCCCGGCCGCGGCCAGCTCCTCCGACTGGGTTAGCCCATGGAACACGTTGAAGCCTTCCGAATGGCCGCCATATTCCTCGGGATAATTCAGGCCCAATATGCCGGCCGCCGCCGCCTTTTTGTGCAGTTCGCGCGGCAGTTCGCCATCTTCTTCCCACTGGTCGATGTGGGGCAGCACCTCGGCCGCCATGAACTTGCGCACGCTTTGCGCCACCGCCTCGTGGGTTTCGTCATAAAAGGGCGAGCGCGCGCGCCATTCATCAAAACTGATGGTCATACCGGGTCCTCACTGTTCAGCCGAATGTGCCCTTGCTAGCGTTGCGGCACAGCCTTTGGAAAACGACAGGACGCCCATGAAAATCGCCCTTCTCGCCGCTGCTCTGCTGGCCTCCACCGCCGCGCTGGCCGCCAGCCCGGTGGAACCCGCCGATCTTTACCGCATCAGCATGACCGACAATGTCGAGGTCAGCCCGGATGGGGCCCATGTGCTGTTCACGCGGATGCAGTTCGACATCCAGACCGACCGGCGCGTGACCGAATGGTGGCTGGCCAAGGTTGAGAAGACCGGGCTGGACAAAAGGCTGCTGATCCCCGGCCAGGTGGGGGCCGGGGGCGCGGTGTGGGCGCCGGATGGCAAGCGCATCGCCTATGTTGCGCCTTATCTGGGCAAGCCGCAGATCTGGGTGATGGATGTGGCCGAGGGCATCGGCCGGCCGATCACCAGCGGCGCTCTGGCGGCGCGCAGCCTGGCCTGGAGCCCGGATGGCGCGCGCATCGCCTTTACCGGCCGGGTGGACGCCGCCAGCGCCAAGGTGCCCGGCATGCCGGAAAAGCCGGCCGGTGCCAGCTGGGCACCCGATCCGCGGGTGATCACCGCCTCGCAATATCGCACCAACGAGGCCGGCTATCTGAAGGCCGGTGCCGATCATCTGTTCGTGGTTCCGGCAACAGGCGGCAGCCCGACCCAGTTGACCAAGGGCGAGGCGGATCAGATCAGCGGCCAGGCCAAGTGGGCACCCGACGGCCAGAGCCTGATTTACAGTGCCGACAGCCGGCCGGCCGCCGAACGCCGGGGCTTTGATGGCGTCGATGTCTATCGCCTCAGCGCCAATGGCGGCACCCCGGAACGGCTGACGGCGATTGCCGGCGTGGAAGCCAATGCCAGCCTGTCCCCCGATGGGCAGTGGCTGGCGTGGATCGGCCAGCCGAAGACGAGCAAATTCTACAGCCAGCCCGGCTTGTGGGTGAAGCGGCTGGCCGGCGGCGAAGCGGTGCCCGTGACCGCCAGCCTTGACCGGCCGGTGAGTGATTTTTCTTGGGCGAAGGACGGCAAGTCGCTGATGATTGCCTATGGCGATGTTGGCCTGACGCGGGTGGCCACGATCCCGGTGACGGGTGGACCGGCCAAGATCATCGTGCCGGCCATTGGCGGCACGCGTCTCTACCTGCCGTCCTCGGGCGGGGACTGGAGTGAAGGCAGCGACGTGCACGCCTTCACCACGGTGGAGGCAGACCGCCCGGCCGGGTTGGGCGTGATGAAGGCCGGCAAATTGATCGGCAAGATCGATTTCAACACCGCCTGGCGGGCCGACAAGCAGATCGGCGCCATGGAAAGGCTGACTTGGAAAGCACCCGATGGCCTGACCATCGAAGGCTGGATCCAGTATCCGCCCAATTTCGATCCGGCGAAGAAATACCCGGTCGCGCTGGAAATCCACGGCGGGCCCAATGGCGATTATGGCCCCTATTTCTCGATCACCCACCAGCTTTATGCGGCGGCTGGCTATGTCGTGCTGTGGTCCAACCCGCGCGGGTCCACCGGTTATGGCGAGAAGTTCGCCAATGGCATCAGCCCCGAATATGGTGGCGAGTATCCCGGGCCGGACCATGATGATCTGATGGCCGGCGTGGACGAGGTGCTGAAGCGGCCGTGGGCCGATGCCCGCAACCAGTTCATCGGCGGCGGTTCGGGCGGCGGTGTGCTCACCACCTTCGCCATCGGCAAGACCGACCGGTTCAATGCCGCCGCGGCGCTGCGCCCGGTGACGGACTGGACCATCCAGGGGCTGACCAGCGACCTGACCGCGCTCACCATGTCAAACTGGGTGGTGGGCAATCCGTGGGACAATCGCGAGCTTTATTGGCGGCGATCGACCTTCAGCCTGGTGGGCAATGTGAAGACCCCCACCATCCTGATCACAGGTGAAGCCGATTACCGCACGCCCATCGCCCAGACCGAGGCCTATTATCAGGCCCTGCTGACGCGCGGCGTGCCGGCGATGATGGTGCGCCTGCCCGAAGCCAATCACGGCATGGGGCGGCCCAGCCAGTGGCTGCAATCCAATCTGGCCGTGATCGACTGGTACAATCGTTTCCTGAAGAAGTGAGGCGCCCATGAAACTCGCCCTGTTCGCCCTGCTGCTGGCCAGTGCCGCCCCGGCCATCGCCGATGAAGTGCTGTGGGATCGCCATGGCGTGCCCCACATCATCGCCGACAGCGAGGCCGGCGCCTTCAAGGGCTTTGGCTGGGCGCAGGCAGCGAGCCACGGCAATATCCTGCTCAGGATGTATGGCGAGAGCCGGGCGCGGGCGGCGGAATATTGGGGGCCGGACCATGCCGCGCTTGACCGCTATCTGATCGCCCATGATGTGCCGGAACGCAGCATCGCCTGGTACAAGGCGCAGACACCGCAGATGCGCGCCAATCTTGATGCGTTCGCCGCCGGCATCAACGCCTATCTTGCGGCCCATCCGGATCATGTGCCGGCCGAATTGAAGCGCGTGCTGCCGATCACCGGGGTGGACGTGATGGCCCACGCCCATCGGCTGATGCAGTTTCTTTATGTGGCGCCGATGGGGCGGATGCTCTCCCCGCCGTCAAGGCCCGGCCCGACCGGCCTTGGCGATGATGGCGGCTCCAACGGCTGGGCGGTGGCGCCCCGGCGCACGGTGGAGGGCGCGGCGATGCTGCTGGCCAATCCGCACCTGCCGTGGGCGCCCTCCCCGCTTACCTATTACGAGGCGCAGATCACGGCGCCGGGCTACACGGTCTATGGCGCCACCCAGGTCGGCCTGCCGGTGCTGCGCTTTGCCTTCAACAACGAGCTGGGCTTCACCAACACGGTCAACAACATGCTGGGGGCCACCCGCTATGCGTTGGTGGTCGATGGCGATGGTTATCGTCTGGATGGCAAGCGGCTGGCCTATCGCATGGTGAAGAAGGCGATGCTGATCCGCCAGCCCGATGGCAGTTTGAAGCGCGAAACCTGGGCGCAGCGGCACAGTGCTCACGGCCCGGTGTTCGAGGTGGAGGGCAAGCCGGTGGCGGTGCGCGTCGCGGGGCTGGACCGGCCCGGCGTGCTGCAGGCCTATCTCGACATGGGCAACGCCAAGGATTTCAATGGCTTTGAAAGCGCCTTGAAGCGGTTGCAGATCCCCAGCTTCAACATCGTCTATGCCGACCGGGCCGGCCATGTCTTCCATATTTCCAACGGCATATTGCCCCGCCACAAGACGGGCGGCAGCCATGAGTATTGGTCTGGCCTGGTGCCCGGCGATCGCAGCGAGCTGATCTCGACCGAGATCGAGCCCTATGAAAGCCTGCCCAAGGCGCTCGATCCGCCCGGCGGCTTTGTGCAGAACGCCAATGACGTGCCCTGGGTGAACACCGTGCCGCGCGTGTTGAAGCCGGCGGATTTCGCGGCGCATGTGGCGGCGACCGAGCCGATGAGCCTGCGCGCCCAAATGTCGGCCCGGCTGCTGATGGGCGATGACCGATTGAGCTTTGCCGAATTCCAGCGCCGCAAGCTGACGACCACCAGCCTGATGGCCGAGCGGCTGAAAGGCCCATTGCTCGCCGCCAGCGCCGGCAGCGCCGATCCCGATGTCCGCGCCGCGCGTGACCTGCTGGCCGGGTGGGACAATCGCTTCGAGGCGGACAGTCGCGCCGCCATATTGTTCGAGGAATGGGCGCGGCGCTTTGCCGGGCCCGGCCTGTCGGACGAAGGCAATTACATCAAGCCATGGACGCTCGATGATCCGCTGAACACCCCGTCCGGCATCCGCGACGATGCCCAGGCGACCGCCATGCTCGCCGCCGCGGCGCAGGCGGTGAAGGCGCGCCATGGCCGCATCGATCCGCGCTATGGCGATGTCTCGCGCTTTGTCGCAGGGGAGGCCCTCTCGGTGCCCGGCCATGGTGGTGCCGGGCCGCTGGGCCTGTTCCGCACCATCAGCTGGGGGCCCTGGAAAGACGGCACGCGCGTGCCGGTGGCGGGCGAAACCTGGGTGAATTTGATCCAGTTCTCGACGCCGATGAAGGCGATTGCCACCATGAGCTATGGCAACAGCAGCCAGCCCGGCACCCCCCACCGCAGCGACCAACTGGAGGCCATGGGCGAGAAGCGCTTCCGGCAATTGTGGCTGACGCGGGACGAGGTGGAGCGGAACCTGGAGCGGCGGGACGTGTATTGAGCGCCGGGTTCAATCCCCGACCAGCATGACCTGCACCTCGGCCAGCCCGTCGCGCAATTTCTTCACCTCGGCATATTCGGGCGAATTCCAGAAGGCCAGCGCGGCTGCGCGGTCGGGCCATTCGGAGACGACGACCGAGGCGCCGTCCATGCCGTCCCCTTCCAGGCGGACGGCGCCCGGGGCGCGGATGACGTAGCGGCCGCCGAATTGCGCAACCAATTTGGCGGCGGCGGGGCCATAGCCGGTGATGAACTTCTCCCGGTCGTGGATGCGGGCGGTGATCACCAGCCAGGCGGTCATTTGGCGGCTCCTGCGATGTTGGTCAGCTCAGGCGGCGGGGCGAACTGGCGGTCGGGGATGGGTTGGCCGACGACAAAGCGTTGCCAGTGCACCGTGTTTTGGCGCACGCCGTTGTAGAACAGCGTCACCTCGCGCGCCTGCAGCCAGCGCGGGTTCCTGCCCACCACGAAATCATCATAGACCCGCTCGTGCCAGCCGCGCGGCGTGGCAAAGCCCATGTAGCGGATGAAATGGTGCCGGGCGTCGATGCCGAACAGGGTGGCGACGCCGGCCGGATCGATCACCCGCACCATCTTCAGCGCGTGGCCGCCAATGTCGCGATCGGGCGCACGTTCCAGCGTGAAGCCCTGTTTCAGCGCCTGGCGGATGATGCCGAAGCCGAAATTCTCCGCCCAATATCGGTCGGCCTCGGCCTTGGGCACGATCCCCTTGTCATTCCAGGTGGTGGCGCCGTCAAACCCCACCTCGAACAGCAACTTGCCGTTGATCTTTGCGGTGATCCGCACCTTGCCATCGGCGGCATGGGCGGCGGTGCGGCCCGCATCCATCGCCCGCCACATGCGATAATCATCAACATGGCGCACCGGGCCGGCAACGGTGGGGCTGTAGAAATCGGCGCTGCCTTCCAGCACCAGGGTTTCCGGGTTCAGCCAGCGTTCGCCGCCGGCCACCGCCACCGCGCGTTCGATGATGGCGCGCGGGGTTTCGGCTTCCACCGTGGCTGCAGCCATCAAAAGCATGATCGAAAGCATCATCACCTCCCGCATTTCGACTATGGATTTGTCCGGACAAATTGGCAATACTCGGGCGCATGCTTGCCCTGCTCCTCGCTGCCGCCCTCGCCCCTGGGGTCTATACCAACGAGGATGACCATTATTTCGCGCGGGAACGGAATGATCCGGCGATCCCGGCCTGGACGGGGGTGGAGGTGGCCGCCGATGGCCGCTGGCGCCGGATCGACTGGCACGGCAAGGCGCTGACTGATTGGGCCGCCGGCGACCCGCCCGGCCTTGCCCAGGGCGATGGCCGCATCAGCCTGCACAGCGCCAGCGGGCAAGCCACCGTGGTGAAGAAGGGCGAGACCTTCACCTGCTGGATTTCCACCCTCAAGACCGCGAAAAAGCCCGACGGCAAGGATGATTGGACGTTTGCTGCCAATCTGGTCACCCACGATGCTGGTGGCCGGGTGGTGAGCGCGGTGGACAGCGCCCCGGCGGTGGAGCTGCGGCTGCGCAACGTGGTGTGGCCGCCGCCCAGCCAGAACCGGCCGTCGCTGGTGCTTTATGTCCACACGCCGGATCAACCCAACCGGGCCGTCAGCTACAGCTGGGCCGATCCCGCCGCGAAACTGATCGGCATCAACCTGCGCTGGGTGCAGGGCAGCTGCACGCGGGGGGCACGATGAAGGCGACCCGGGCCATCGTCCGCCAGACCGGCGGGCCGGAGGTGATCACATGGGAGGAGGAAGTGCTGCCGCCGCCCGGGCCCGGCGCGGTCATGGTGCAGCACCGCAGCATCGGCATCAATTTCATCGACACTTATTATCGGCGTGGCATCTATCCCATGCCCCTGCCCGGCGGCCTGGGGCTGGAAGCAGCCGGCGTGGTCGTGGCGGTGGGGCCGGGCGTGACCCAGTGGCGCGAAGGCGACCGGGTGGTGAGCTTTGGCCCCGAACGCGGCGCCTATGCCAGCCACCGCAATATTGCGGCCGCCAGCCTGTTTGCCCTGCCCGACGCGATTGACGACGACACTGCGGCGGCCGGCTTCCTGAAGGCGGCCACGGCGGAATTCCTGGTCGAACGCTGCGCCCGGGTGGAGGCCGGCTGGCCGGTGCTGGTGCATGCGGCGGCCGGCGGTGTTGGCCTGATCCTGGTGCAATGGCTGAAATCGGTGGGCGCGATCGTGATCGGCACGGTTTCGAGCGCAGCCAAGGCCGAAGCGGCTCGGGGCGCGGGCTGTGACCATGTCATCAACTATGCCGAAACCGAGGTGGCGCCGGCAGTGCGGGCATTGACCAATGGCGCCGGCGTGCGGGTGACCTATGACGGCGTTGGCCGCTCCACCTGGGCGGCCAGCCTTGATGCCACCGGCCGGCGCGGCCTGATCGTCAATTATGGCAATGCCGATGCGGCGGTGGGGCCGGTGGAACTGGCCGTGCTGGCGCAAAAGGGCAGCCTGGTGAACACCCGGCCGACCCTGTTTGATTATTACACCACGCCAGAGGAGCGCGCCGCCGGGGCCGCCCGCGTGTGGGACATGATCGCGTCGCGGCAGATCGCCATCAGCATCGGCCAGCGCTGGCGGCTGGGCGAAGCGGCGGCGGCCCATGTCGCGCTGGAAGGCCGGGCCACCACCGGTTCCAGCCTGCTCATCCCCTGAACGGAGCGCCTGTCGTGAAAACTGCCCTGATCACCCCAACCCTGCTCGCTGCGGCCCTGATCGCTGCGGCCCCCGTTGTGGCCGGCCCGGCGGAAGACGCGCTGCGCGGCCATGGAGACCGCTGGAACGCCGCCTACAGCGCTGGTGACTGGACAGCGCTCCGGGCGCTTTATGCCGATGACGCCTGGCTGATGACCGACAAGGCCCCGGCCGCCAAGGGGGCAGACGCGATCATTGCCTATCTCAGGCGCTTCAAGGATCGCGGCGCCACCGTGACCTTCCGCTTCGAGCCCGAGGATGTGCAGGCGAAAAAGCCCTTTGGCTTCGTGATCGCCCGCTATTGGATGACGGCGCAGCTGCCCGGGGGCGCCCCGCCGATCCGAACGGCCGGCCGGTCCATCCTCATCTACAAATGGCAGAAGGGTGACTGGAAGCTGTGGCGCGACATGGACAACACGACGCCGGATGTGACGCCGTGACCAACGGCAATTGTTAAGTTGACAAAGTTGACACAATTGCCGGGAATGAGGATTGAAAACGCGGTAATTCCCGGCCCAAGTTTACACGTTGGGGGTGCCAGTATTTTACAATTGAGACAGAGCGGTAATTGCCGACTATGACAGATTGCCGCTCTGTAGGACAGGCTTATTCCGGCGGCTGATGCAGCCAGGCGGCGTGCTTGGGGGCCTTCTTGGTCTGGCGCCATTCCGCCAGCATCAGCGGGGCGACCGTCTTCAGCTCGGCATATTGCTGCGCCGTGCCGATGTTGCAGGCCAGCTCCAGCCTATGGCCGTTGGGATCGAAGAAATAGATCGACTTGAAGATGCCGTGCCAGGTCGGGCCCAGCACATCGATCCCCTGCTCTTCGAGATGCACCTTGGCGGCGAGCAGTTCGGCTTCGTTTTCAACCTCAAAGGCCAGATGCTGCACCCAGGCCGGGGTGTTAGGGTCCTTGCCCATTTCCGGCTGGTTCGGCAGTTCGAAGAACGCCAGCACGTTGCCACCGCCGCAATCGAGGAAGACGTGCATATAGGGATCATAGGCGCCGGTGGAGGGCACATGATCCTCGGCAAAGGCGGTGGTGTAGGTCATGCCCAGCACCCGTTCATACCAGGCCACGGTTTCGGCTGCGTCGCGGCAGCGATAGGCGACGTGGTGGATGCGCTTGAGGGTCGGAACCGTCATTGCGCCGGCTCCACCGCCAGCACGCCGCGGGCGATCTGGTCACGCTCGATGCTTTCGAACAGCGCCTTGAAATTGCCTTCGCCAAAGCCTTCGTCGCCCTTGCGCTGGATGAATTCGAAGAACACCGGGCCGACCACGGTTTCCGAAAAAATCTGCAGCAACAGGCGCCTAGACCCCTGATCCTGGCCGTTGGTCGTGCCATCGAGCAGGATGCCGCGCGCCATCAGATCGGCCACCGGCTCACCATGGCCGGGCAGGCGTTCGTCGAGCATCGCGTAATAGGTGGCGGGCGGCGGCGTCATGAAGTTGACGCCGAGCGCGCGCAGCCGATCCCACACGGCCACCAGATCATCGCAGGCAAAGGCGATGTGCTGGATGCCCTCGCCATTATAGGCGCGCAGGAATTCGTCGATCTGGCCATTGCCGCCCTTGGCTTCCTCGTTCAGCGGGATGCGGATCTTGCCGTCGGGCGCGGTCATCGCCTTGCTGGTGAGGCCGGTATATTCGCCCTTGATGTCGAAGAAGCGGATCTCGCGGAAATTGGCGATGCGCTCGTAAAAGGCCGCCCAGTGCGCCATGCGGCCGCCATAGACATTGTGGGTGAGGTGATCGATGATCTTGAGGCCCGCCCCAACCGGGTTGCGGTCAACGCCCGGTTCATACACGAAATCAATGTCATAGATCGAAAGCTCCGGGCCATAGCGATCGATGAGATAGATGATCGAACCGCCGATGCCGCGAAAACCGGGCAGGCGCAGTTCCATCGGCCCGGTGCGGCTTTCGACCGGCTCGGCGCCGCGTTCCAAAGCCTCGGCATAGGCGGCGCGCGCATCCTTCACCCGCCAGGCCATGCCGCAGGCGGATGGCCCATGTTCGGCGGCGAAATACCAGGCCGGGCTGTGTTTTTCATAATTGGCAATGAGGTTGATGCCGCCTTGCCGCCACAGCTGCACATCCTTGGAACGGTGGCGGGCGACAAGGGTGAAGCCCATGGCAGCGAACACCGGTTCCAGCACGCCCTTTTCCGGCGCGCAGAATTCGATGAATTCAAAGCCATCAAGGCCCAGCGGATTGTCAAACAGATCGGCCATCATCAAAACCCCGGTTGCCGGCAATGGCCGAATGATAACGCGAAATCGTGGCAAGGGGCATGCAATCTGTGCCCGCTTTGGCCCAGACGGTGCACGCTTTTCGCGCGCTGGTGGCGGTTTGCCCAATATCCGTGCCCAAATTCGTGCCCAATGCTTCGGGGCTGGGTTTTGGCCGGCAAAGCCGCTAGGCTGGCGGCCATGCGAGGGGTTGCAGGGTGAACCAACAGACGGGCCAGACGGACGGCGGCGGCACGGCGCCCAGCCTGTTTGTCAGCCATGCCAGTGCCGATGCGGATGCGGCGCGGCGGCTGGTGGCGGCGCTGCAGACCAGCGGCTGCGACGTGTGGTGGGATGGCATGCTGCACGGGGGCGAGGCGTTTCAATCCAGCATCGAGGCGGCGCTGCACCGGGTGGATGCTGTGGTCGTGCTGTGGAGCGCGGCGGCAAACGACAGCCATTGGGTGCGCGACGAAGCCGCCGTGGGGCGCGACCGCGGCCGGCTGGTGCCTTTGAGCCTGGATGGCGGCCTGCCGCCGCTGGGTTTCCGGCAATTGCATGTGATCGATCTGAGCGGCTGGAGCGGCAAGGCCGATGCCGCCCCCTTCCCACAGGTGCTGGCCGCTGTGGCTGCTGTCAGCGGGCGCGCGCCGCAACCGGCCATGGCGAAGAAGGTCGCCGGCGCCGGCGCCAGACGCGGCGTGGACCGGCGCTGGCTGCTGGGCGGGGCAGCGGGGCTGGTCGCGGCGGCGGCGGGTGGCTGGGCCCTGCTGCGGCCACAGCCGGCGCAGGCGCAGGGCAGCATTGCGGTGCTGCCGTTCCGCAACCTGTCGGGTGTGGCCAGCGATGATTATTTCGCCGAAGGCCTGGCCGAGGAATTGCGCACCACCCTGGCGCTGAACCGCCAGCTGCTGGTGTCGGGCGCGGCATCGGCCGGTGGGTTCAGGCAAAGTGATGCCGATCCGCGCCAGATTGCCAAGGCGCTGGGCGTGTCCAGCCTGTTGATGGGCACGGTGCGGCCGGCGGCGGGGCGGGTGCGCATTTCGGCGCGGCTGGTGGATGGCAGCAGCGGCCTTGAACGCTGGAGCCAGAGTTTTGACCGCAGCCTGGCCGATGTGCTGGCGGTGCAGGCGGAAATTGCCACCACGGTCGCAGACGCGCTGATTACCAGCCTGGCCCGCGATGATGGCTGGCAGGCGCGGCGGCCGGGCGCCACGCGCAGCAGCGCCGCCTTTGATCATTATCTGAAGGGCCAAGCGCTGTATCAATCGGCGGCCAGCGATGCCAGCGACCGGGCCGCCCTGGCCGAATATGATGCCGCCATTGCCGCCGATCGCCGCTATGGCGCGGCCCATGCCGCCCGGTCACGCTGCCTGGTGACGATTGCCAACAACAGCAATGATGGTGCCAGGGCCGCCACGCTGCGGGCGCAGGCGCTGGTCTCGGCACGGCAGGCCATCGCGCTGGCGCCCGACATGGCGGAGGGCCATGCCGCGCTGGGCTATCTGCTGTCGAGCCAGCTTGATCTGGCCGCCGCGCGCGATCCCTATCGCCGGGCGCTGGAATTGGGGCTGGGCAATGCCCCGATCCTGGCCGGCTGCGCCGAATTTCTGGGCCAGATGGGCGATTTCGCCACCGCCCGCACTGCTGTGGCGCGGGCCACGCTGCTCGATCCGCTCAACCCGCGGGTGTTCCGCAGCAAGGGCGTGATCGAATATGGCGCCCGCGCCTGGGCCGAGGCGGCTTCGGCCTTTGGCGCGGCGCTGCGGCTGCAGCCGGATATGGACACGGTGCACAGCCTGATGGGCGACATGGCGCTGGCGCAGGGCGATCTGGCGGGCGCACGGCGGCATTACAGCGCCGAACAGGGGCCGGTGAGCCGGCTGCGCAGCCTGGCGATCATCGATGGCCGCACAGCGGGTCGGGCCGCCGGCGAAGTGCATCTGGCGCGGCTGACGGCGGAATTTGGCGAGGCGGTGGCCTTTCAGCGGGCCGAGGTGCTGGCGCAATGGGGTGACCGGGCCGGCGCACTGGCCAGCCTGGAAGCGGCGTTGCAGCAGCGTGATTCCGGCCTGATCCTGGCCGCCCATGATCCGATGCTCGATCCGGTGCGCGCCGATCCGCGCTTCCAGGCCGTGCTGCGCCAGATCGGGGCGCCGCAGGCGGTTGGACAGGTCTGACGCTTTGCCGCATGCTCACCGCAGCCCGTCGGGGGACGGGCTGATTCGATGACTTCACCCGCCCCATGGGTCCGGCCCATGGCGCTGGCGCAAATTGGGGAATGACCATGTCGAACAAACTGCTGCTTGCTGGCGCTGCGCTGGCTGCTCTCACCCTTGCTGGCTGCAACAAGAAGGAAGAGGCCCCGGCCGAAGCCCCGGCGGCTGAAGCCCCGGCCGCTGAGGCGGCGCCGGCGGCCGATGCCATGGCCCCGGCCGCTGACGCCATGGCCCCGGCGGCAGACGCTGCCGCCGCGCCGGCTGCTGACGCCGCTGCCGCCCCGGCCGCCGCTGCCCCGGCAGCCGGCGACGACCGCACCAACCCGGTGAGCCGCGGCGGCCGCCAATAAGGCCTGCAACATGAGGAAGGCGGCGGCTGCCCGTGCGGCCGCCGCCTTTTTCATGCGCAGTCGTTGCGCTGCAGCGCCCCCTGCCCTACGGCCCGTGCATGCTTGACGCCTATGACCTGAAGATCCTGGCCGTGTGGCAACAGCGCGGCGACATCGGCCCGGTGGAGATGAGCGATGCCATTGCGCTTTCGGCCTCGCAATGTTCGCGCCGCATGGCGGCGTTGAAGCGCGACGGCCATGTGCGCGGCTTTCATGCCCGGCTGAACCCGGCGTCGCTGGGCATCGGCCTGATGGCCTATGTGCTGATCACCATGAAAAGCCATGCGCCCGAGGCCGCCGACGCCTTTCGCAGCCGCATCCTGGCGCTGGACGAGGTGCTGGAATGCCAGAAGCTGACCGGGGAGGCGGACATCATCCTGAAGGTTGCCACCCGCGATCTGGCCAGCTTCAACCAGCTGCTGAGCCACCGCATCCTGGCCGCGCCGGAGGTGGCAACGGCGCGATCGTCCATCATCCTGGATGAGGTGAAGAGCACGACGGCGCTGCCGATCGGGTGAGGATATTCCTCGCCCAGCTGCGGAACATGCCCGCAGGGCGGATGGGATAGCCCGGCATGGTCGTGGCCGGCCCCTTGCGCCTCGCGGTGCTCGGCACCTCCCCCAGAGGGGGAGGATTTTACCAGCGGCGGTTTTCGGCCTCTTCCTCTTCTTCCTCGCCGCCGTCGGCATCATCGTCGCCAGCCGCGGGCTTGGCGGCGGCGGCGGCCAGGGGTTTCCGTTCCAGCGGCTTGAGGCCGGCGGCCTTCAGCGCGGCGTTGGCAGCGGGCAGATCGGCGAGCGCGGCCTCGAGCGCGGCCAGTTGCGCGGCGAGTTTGGCCGACAGATCGGCGAACACCAGGCGGGCGCCCTCGGTGGGGGCCGCCTCCCCGCCTTCGACGACGTTCAGCAATGCCGCCAGCTTGTTGTTGAGCTTGATCGGATAGTTGAGCGGGTCCTGGCTGCTGCGGTTCTTCACCTGGTAAAGCTCGCCCTCAACGGTGGCGAGTTTGCCGAGCATGGCGGTGACGGCGGCTGGTAGCGGCTTGGCCTTGGCCTGGCTCTCCGCCTGGGCGCGGATGCCGCGGATCAGCAGCATCGCCTCGTTGGCGGCGGAGACCTTGGCCGAGACCTGCGAGGCCAGATCGAAGCGGGCCTGAAGATCGGCCTGCGAGACGCTGAGACGCGGATCGGCCTTGATGGCGAAGCCCTGCTCCTGCGGCTTGCCATCGATGATCAGGCGGGCGCGATAGCTGCCGGGCACGGCCAGGATGCCTCGGTTGGCGCCGGCCCACAGCACCATGCCTTCAAAGCCGGTGTAGCCCTTGTGCCGCATGTTCCAGACGAAGCGGTTCATGCCCGGCTTCATCGCGGCGGTGGGCGCCGCAGGGGCGCGGCCGCCGAAATCATCATCGTCGTCGCCGCCGGCTTCGGGTTTCTTGTCCCTCCCTTTGTCAGCGTCCTTGTCCTTCTCCTCGGCCTTGCCTTCAAAGCGCTGGATGAGCGCGCCATCGGGGCCGAGGATTTCCAGCGCCAGCGCTTTGGGTGCGGCGGCCAGATGATAATCGATGGCCACCCCGGCATCGACACCGCGGATGGCGGCGGCAGGCTGGAACAGGCGGGTTTCGGCCGCCGTGCCCGGCTGCAGCTGGCGCAGGATGCTGATATTCTCCATCACCCAGAAGCCGCGGCCGTGGGTGGCGATGACCAGATCATTGTCCTTCACCGCCAGATCGGCGACCTCGACGGAGGGCAGGTTGGCCTGCAGCGCCGTCCAGCTGGTGCCGCCATCCAGGCTGAGCTTCACGCCGCGTTCGGTGCCAAGGAACAACAGGCCGGGCCGGCTGACATCCTCGCGGATGGACCGCACCATCTCGTCCGCCGCCAGGCCCGTCGTGATCGCCGTCCATGTCTTGCCGTAATCGCTGGTCTTGAAGGCGATGGGGGCAAAATCATCGAGCAGGAAGCGGTGCGCGACGACATAGGCGGTGCCGGGGCTGTGGGGTGAATCCTCGACAGTGGTGATCTTGGCATATTTCGGCATGGCCGGCGGGGTGATGTTGGCCCAGCTGGCGCCACCATCGCGGGTGATGTGCACCAGGCCATCATCGCTGCCGGCCCAGATCACGCCGGGTTCCTTTCGCGACGGGGCAAGCGCGAAGATGGTGGCATAGGTTTCAACGCCGGTCTGATCGCGGGTGATCGGCCCGCCCGACGGGCCCAGGGTGGCGGGATCGGCCAGCGTCAAGTCAGGGCTGATCTTCGTCCAACTCTGGCCTTCGTCGCGGCTTTTCCAGACATGCTGGGAGGTGACATAGAGCGTCTGCGGATCGTGCGGATCAAAGACGATCGGGAAGGTCCACTGGAAGCGCTCGGCAATGTCGCCGGCGCTGTAGCCCATCGGATTGTCGGGCCGCACGTTGATCACCCGCGATTTGCCGGTGGCATGATCATAGCGCGTGAGCAGGCCGCCATAGCTGCCGGCGTAGAAGATGTCGGGATTTTTGGGATCGGGCGCGACATAGCCGCTTTCGCCGCCGCCAACCGCAATGCCATAGGCGCCGCCCAACACATTCTTGTGGCCCCAGGCGCGCGAGGGCACGCAGATGGTCGAATTGTCCTGCTGGCCGCCGCAGGCATACCAGGGCTGATGCGCAGTCAGCGACAGGCGATAGATTTGCGCGGTGGAGAAATCCTGCCGGGTCCAGCTGGTGCCGCCGTTCACGCTGACATTGGCGCCGCCGTCGTTGGCCTGAACCATGCGGTTGTTGTTGTCGGCCGCGATCCACAGATCATGATTGTCGCCGTGGGGCACGCGGATCTTCTTGGGGAAGGTCTTGCCGCCATCATCGGAGCGGTGGAAATTGACGTTGAGGACATAGACGCGATCCTTGTCCTTCGGATCGGCGACAATGCGGGTGTAGTAAAAGGCGCGCTGGCGCAGGTCGCGGGTGTCGTTGCGCTTTTCCCAGGTCTTGCCGGCATCGTTGCTGGCATAGACGCCGCCTTCGGCCTCATGCTCGATGATGGCGTAGACGCGGTTTGAATCGACCGGGGAGACGCTGACACCGATCTTGCCGATCAGGCCATCCTTGGGCAGGCCGGGGGCGCGGGTGATCTCGGCCCAGGTGGCACCGCCATCCATGCTCTTGAACAGGCCCGAACCCGGCCCGCCGGATGACATGCCCCAGGGCTTGCGCCACGCCTCCCACAGGGCGGCGTAGACGATATCGGGGTTGGCCGGATCGATGCTGATATCGACGGCGCCGGATTTCTCGTCGCGATAGAGCGTTTTCGTCCAGTTCTTGCCGCCATCGGTGGTGCGATAGACGCCGCGATCGGCATTGGGCGCCCCATAATGGCCAAAGCCGCCAACCAGCACCGTGTCGCAATTTTTCGGATGGATGCGCACGCGGCTGAAATTGTGGACGTTGGCGAGGCCGATCTTGGCCCAGGTCTTGCCGCCGTCGCTGGTTTTCCACACGCCGTTGCCGGGCAGGATGTTGCCGCGCAGCTGGGTTTCGCCGGTGGTGGCATAGACGATGTCGGGGTTGGCTTCGCACACGGCGACCCCGCCGAAGGCGGCGGTATCCACCTTGCCGTCGGTCATCGGCTGCCAGCTGATGCCGCCATCAATGGTTTTCCACAGGCCACCGCCGGTGGCGGCAAACCAATATTCGTTGGGCCGCGCCACGCTGCCGGCAGCCGAAATGGAGCGGCCACCGCGCGCCGGGCCGATGTTGCGCCATTTCAGGCCGGACAACAGGGATTCAACCCCGGCAGGTTTGGCCGCTTCCACAGCACCGGCACCGCTCGCTGCCATGGCGATCAGGCTGGCTGCCCAGACATATGCACGCATCACGTCACTCCCCTTTTGCCTGTTGGATAGCAGGCGGGGCGCGGACGGCAAGCCGATCAGGATCGGGTGAGCGGCAATTTCAGGAAGCGGCGGCCGGCCGCATCGGCAGGCGGCAGCCGGCCGGCAGCGATGTTGACCTGCAGGCTGGGCAGGATCAGCAGCGGCGGTGCCAGCGTGGCATCGCGGGCGCGGCGCATTGCCACGAAATCGGCTTCGGAAACGCCATCATGCACGTGGATATTGCCGGCCTTCTGCGCCGCCACGCTGGTTTCACAGGCAAATTCGCTGCGCCCGGCGGGCAGATAATCATGGCCGACAAAGATGCGGGTGTCAGGCGGCAGCGCCAATATGCGCTGGATGGAGGCATGGAGCATGGCGGCATCGCCACCGGGGAAATCGCAGCGGGCGGTGCCATAATCCGGCATGAACAACGTATCGCCCACAAAGGCGGCATCACCGATGACATAGGTGACGCAGGCCGGGGTGTGGCCGGGCGTGTGGATGACGCGGATGGGCATGGCGCCCAGCGCCAGGGTGGCACCATCGCCGGCCAGCACATCGAACTGGCGGCCATCGGTGGGCAGATCATCCATGCCAAAGCGCGGCGCGAATTCGCGTTGCACATCGGCGATGCGGGACCCGATCACCAGCGGCACGCCAAGCTGCGCGCGCAGCCAATCCCCGCCCGACAGATGATCGGCGTGGACATGCGTGTCCATGATCCAGCGCAGCTTGAGCTTCTTTTGGGCCACCTCGGCCAGCAGCCGGTCAAGCCCGGCGTGGCTGACCACCGCGCCCTTGGGTTCATAATCCAGCACCGGATCGATGATCGCCGCCTCCCCGCTTTCGGGATCGCTGACCAGATAGGTCCAGCTGTTGGTGGCGGTATCGAATTGGGCGAACACATCGGGCTTGGTCATCGGACGACTCCTCATGACACATATTAGCCATTGCTAAATTAGAATCAACTCATATATTGCAGCCATGAGCCCCGATGAACTGGCCCGATTCGAATCCGCCGCCGCCAGCGCCAGCCAGCTCTTGAAGGCGATGGCGCATGATGGCCGGCTGTTGGTGCTGTGCCAACTGGTGGGCGGGGAGTTGCAGGCCGGGCAGATCGCCAGCCGGCTGTCGCAATCCGCCCTGTCACAGCATCTCGCCCGGCTGCGCAGCGATGGCCTGGTGGCGACGCGGCGCGAGGGCCAGGCGATTTTCTATCGCATCGCCGATCCGGCGGTGCAGCGGGTGATCGAAACGCTGGCAGCGATTTTCTGCCCGCCGGAAGGAGAATGACCATGTTGCAACCGATTGCCCCCGAGGCTGCCGCCCGCCTTTTGGCCGATGGTCATGCACTGCTGGTCGATGTGCGCGAAGCCGATGAATTTGCCGCAGCCCATGTGGGCGGGGCGCTGTCTCACCCGCTGTCACTGCCCGATGCCGGGCCGCTGGCCTGCGGGCGCGCCGTGCCGGTGATTTTCACCTGCCAGTCGGGCCAGCGCACGGGCGCCAATGCGGCGCGGTTGGCGGGCCAAGTGCCGGCCGGCATGGGAATGGTGCTGGACGGTGGGCTGAATGGCTGGGCCCGGGCCGGGCTGCCGCTGGCCGGGGCCCGCGCGGCGGCGCCCCTGCCCCTGATGCGCCAGGTGCAGATCGTGGCGGGTCTGCTGGTGCTCACCGGTGTGGTGCTGGGCTTTGCCGTCGCGCCGGGCTGGTTCGGCCTTGCCGGCTTTGTTGGTGCCGGGCTCAGCTTTGCCGGCATCAGCGGTTGGTGCGGCATGGCGCGTGTGCTGGCGGTGATGCCATGGAACCGGCAGGCGGCCTGATCATCGCGGCGGCCGGCGGGGCGCTGATCGCGCTGCTGCTGGGCCTGTTCGGCGGCGGCGGTTCCGTGCTGGCGACGCCGCTGCTGCTCTATGGCGTGGGCATCAGCGATCCCCATGTCGCCATCGGCACCGGGGCGGCGGCGGTCGCGCTGAACGCCGCGGCCAATCTGGCGGTGCAGGCGCGGGCTGGCACGGTGAAATGGCCGTGCGCGACGCTGTTTGCCGTGGCGGGGCTGGCCGGTTCGCTTGCCGGGGCCGCGCTGGCGCAGCGGGTGGACGGCCAGGCGCTGCTTGGCGGCTTTGCGCTGGCCATGCTGGCAGTCGGGCTGGCGATGCTGCGCCCGGCGGCCAGCGGCGGCGATCCCGGCGTGCGGCTGGATGGACCGATGATGCTGAAACTGGCGCCAGCCGGCCTGGTGGTGGGCTTTGCCGCCGGCTTTTTCGGCATTGGCGGCGGTTTCCTGATCGTGCCGGGCCTGATGGCGGCGACTGGGATGACGATGGCCAATGCCGCTGCCTCCTCCCTGTTGTCGGTGCTGTTGTTTGGCGTGGCAACGGCCAGCACCTATGCCATGGCCGGCCGGGTGGATGGCCCGGTGCTATTGGCGCTGGCCGTGGGCGGGGTGCTGGGCGTGGCGGTGGCCCGGCCGCTGGTGCCGCGCCTGGCCGCCCATGCGGCGCTGGCGCGGCGGCTGTTCGCGGCCATGGTGGTGGTGACGGCGCTTTATGTCGGCTGGCGGGCGCTGGCTTAGGCGACGGCAGGTGGCAAGGGCGTTCGGTGCCTCGACAAGCTCGGCATGAGCGAGTTTGGGATCAAACCAATGAACGACTGGACCTAGGCCACGGCGCGCAGCGGCTTGGCCCCGCCCAGGAAATCGCGGATCAGTGCCATCGTCTCATCGGCCTGGTGGACCAGGAACAGATGGCCGCCGCCCTTGATCACCGCCAGTTCGGCGTTGGGGATCAGGGTTTTCAGGATATGGCCGTTGGCCAGCGGCACGATCTGATCATCATCGCCCATGATGATCAGTGTCGGCGTGGCAAGGAACGGCAGGAAGGGCGCGCTCGTCCAGCCGGCCATGGCAAACAGCTGGTTGAAATAGCCCATCATGCTGGGCGGCTTGATGCGGCTGGCGTGGCCCTTCGCACCGTCGCTGGCGCCGCCTTCGGCCCCGCCATAGAGCGTCTGGAAATTCTTCAGCATGTAATCGGGGTCGATATAGCGGCGCGGATCGGCCATTTTCGACAGCGCTGCCAGCTTGCCCGGCACCATCAGCATGCCGGCCGAGGTGGCGGCCAGGATCAGCTGGCCGGTGCGATTACCATATTGCAGGGCAAATTGCTGGGCCATGCCGCCGCCCCAGCTCACGCCCATCACATCGACTTGGGTGTGGCCATAATCGGTGATGATGCGCTCGGCGATGCGGGCGATCATCCACGGGCGATAGGGCAGCACCGGATCGGGCGAACCGCCCACGCCCGGCATGTCGAAGGTGATGACCTCGCGGTCGTCCAGCCGTTCGGGCAGCGGCGACATGATCTCGATATTGGCGCCGATGCCGTTGAAGAACAGCAGCGGGCGGTGCCGCGCTTTCCCCTTCGGTCGCCAGCGCGCCACCCGCAATGTGCGGCCATCCACCTGTTTCAGTTCAAATTCCGGTTGGTGGTTGGCAGTCATGCTTTCACCTTTCAGTCGAACACATAGGTGCCGGGGGCCTTGGCGCCGGGCGGATGGGCCGGATTGCCCAGTTCGGCCGGCGCCGGCTTTTCAGCGCCCGAACGCTCCTTCAGCCAGCCGGCCCACATCGGCCACCAGCTGCCGGCAAATTCCTCGGCCTGCTTCAGCCATTGTTCCGGCGTGGCCGGCGGCGCCTTGCCGGGGCTGCGATAATATTTGGCCTTGGGGTTGCCGGGCGGATTGACGATCGCCTGGATATGGCCGGAGTGGGAGAGCACGAAATCGATGTTCTTCGATCCGAACAACTGGGTGGAGCGGTAACAGGCCTTCCACGGCGTGATATGATCGGTGACACCGGCCAGCATGAACAGGTCGCAATCGACCTTGCTGACATCAAGCTGGTGATCGGCAAGGTTGGACTGGCCGTGGTTGACGAACGGCTGTTCCTCGTAAATCCGCAGATAATCGGAATGCAGCGCCGCGGTGAGATTGGTGCTGTCGTTGTTCCAGAACAGGATGTCGAAGGCCGGCGGGTCTTCGCCGTGCAGATAATTGTTCACGACATAGTTCCAGACCAGATCATTGGGCCGGAGCCAGGCGAACATGCGGCTGAGCGAAGTGCCTTCCAATATGCCCTTCTTGGCCGAGCGTTCGCGCGCCAGCTTGATGCCGTGGTCCGACACCAGCGCGCCCACCTCGCTGTCGTCGCGCTTGGGATGCAGCACGCACACCATCAGCGTGGCCGAATTCACCCGGTCATCGCCCATTGCCTTGAGCTTTGACAGCAGGGTGGACATGGTGATGCCGCCCGAACAGCCGCCGGACAGATTGACCTTGTCGCTGCCGGTGATGGCGCACACCACATCGATGGCGGCGATGATCTCGTTCACATAATCATTCAGGCCCCAGGCTTTGTGCTCGATCGTGGGGTTGCGCCAGCTGATCAGGAAGGGCTGCAGACCCTGGGAGAGCTGGAACCGGATCATGCTCTTGTCCGGCGTTAGGTCGTTCAGATAGGCCTTGTTGATCTGCGGCGGGATCACCAGCAGCGGGATCTCGTGCACCTTTTCGGTGGTCGGCTGATACTGGATCAGCTCCATCATCTCCGTCCGGTGGATCACGGCGCCGGGCTGGATGGCGATATTCTCGCCGATCTTGAACGGCTTCTTGTCCACCTGGCTGACGATGCCATCATTGTGGACGATATCGTCATAGGCGTTCTTCAGGCCCTTGATCAGCGACTGGCCGCCGGTTTCGATCGCCTTCTTGATGGCCGAGGGGTTGCCGGCCAGCGTGTTGGACGGCGCCAGCGAGTCCATGATCATCGCCGAGACGAAATTGGCGCGGCTGCGCTCCAGCTCGTCCACCTGCATTTCGGCGACCCAATTCTTCACATGCTTCTGGCTGGCCAGATAATATTGCATGCTCATGCGGAACAGCGGGTTGGCGTTCCAGGCCGGATCGGCAAAGCGCTTGTCCTTGGGGTCGGGCGCAATGTCGGACTTCAGGGAAACGATGTTGGCCACATCGCCGGCAAAGGCCTTCATATGCTTGAAACTGTTGGCGGGATTGCCGGCGGTTTCGCGCAGCATCATGGTGACGGCGCCCAGGATATCCTCGCGTGCGATGCCCACGATGGGGTTGAGGCCGGCCCCGGCCTTCACGCCCAGATCATCGGCACCACCCAGATCAACGCCCTTCTTGCCTGCCGGCTTCTTCGCCATCTGCCATCCCCCGAAAACCCTGCCCGCTCTCCCAAACGGGCCGTGAAGCGCAAACTCTTGTCCGGTTTTGCGCAGCCGGTCAACGCCAGCCCAAATGCCGCTGGTGGCGGGCGATGTGGAGGGTGCCGGCGGCGGCGTCTTCGGGGGTGTAGCTCAGCGCGTCGCCATCGGCCGCTTCCCAATCGGCGACGGTCATCGGCGCGCCATCGGGGCGGCGCCATTGGCCGGGTTCGGGGAAACGGTTGGCAAAGGCGCGGCGGGCGGCGCGGGCGGCGGCGAGGCGGGCGACATGATCCTCCAGCGCGCGGTCGCGGCCGGCCCAATCGATCCAGGTCAGGTCATTGTCCTGGGCATAGGCGTTGTTGTTGCCGCGCTGGCTGCGGCCGAACTCGTCGCCGGCGGTGAGCATTATCGAGCCCGTCGACGCGAACAGCGTTGCCAGCAGGGCGCGCAGATCGGCGGCGCGGGCGGCGATGATGGTGGGATCAGCGCTGGGCCCTTCGACGCCGTGGTTCCATGACCAGTTCTCGTGATGGCCGTCGCGATTGTCCTCGCCATTGGCGTGGTTGTGGCGGCCGGCATAGGCAACCGTGTCGGCCAGGGTGAAGCCATCATGGGCGGCAAGGAAATTGACGCTGCGGCAGGTGGGGCCGAAAATGTCGGACGAACCGGCGAGCCGCGTGGCCAGTTGCCCCAATGTGACGTCCCCGCGCCAGAAGCGGCGGACATCGTCGCGGAAACGGTCGTTCCATTCCAGCCAGCCCGGCGGAAACCGGCCGAGTTGATAGCCGCCGGGGCCGATATCCCAGGGTTCGGCGATCAGCACCCGGTCATTGAGGCAAGGATCGCCGGCGATTTCGGCAAAGATCGGCGCATCGGCGGCAAAGCCCGGCCCGCGCGCCAGCACTGGGGCGAGATCGAAGCGGAAGCCATCAACCCCGCAATGGCGCACGAAGTGGCGCAGGGCATCAAGGGTGAGCGCGCGCACGGCTGGGTTCGCAAAATCCAGCGTGTTGCCGCAGCCGCTATCGTTGATCAGGCGGCCATCGGGGGCGTGGGCATAGGCATCATTGTCGAGCCCGCGCAAGGAAAGCACGCCGCCGTGCACATCGCTTTCGCCCGTGTGGTTGAACACCAGATCAAGGATGACGCCGATGCCGGCCGCGTGCAGCGCCGCCACCGTGTTGCGCAGTTCGGCCACGCCGCCGGGGCAGAGGCCGGGATCGAGCGCCATTATGGCGACCGGGTTGTAGCCCCAGGCGTTGCGCAGCCCCAGGGGCGGCAGGTGGCGCTCGTCAATCCAGGCGGTGATGGGCATCAGCTCCACGGCGCCAACGCCGATCTTTTGCAAATGCGCAATCACCGCCGGGTGGGCCAGCGCCGCCACCGTGCCGCGCTGTGCTGCCGGCACATCAGGGTGCAGCATGGAAAAGCCGCGCACGTTGATTTCATAGATGAGGTCGCCGGGCGTGAAGTGCGGCGGCGCGTGGGGCACGACCGGCAAAGGGCCGGGCACCAGCGCGCGCGGCACGATGGCGGCGGTGTCGGCACCATAGCGGGCCAGATCAGGATGCTGGACGAGGCGGCGATCCAGTTCGATGGCATAAGGATCGACGAGCAGCTTGGCGGGATCGAACCACAGGCCGGCTTCCGGCTGCCATTGGCCGTCGGCGCGATAGCCATAGGCCTGGCCCGCCAGGTCGCCGGCCACGCTGGCCAGCCAATCATCGCCATCGCGCTGCATGGCAATGCGGGCATCGCCCAGGCACAGCCACAGCGCTGTGGCGCGCGGGCTGCGCACACGGAAATGGGTGGCGCCACCGCTGACCGTGGCGCCATGGGGCGGCATCAGGTCACCACATCCGGGCGGGTGCGGCCGGTGTGGCGGCCGATGCCGGCAATCTGGTCGGCCGCCAGGATCAGATCGGCGAGCATGGCCGGGGTTTCGGCAGCGATGGCGCCAGCGGCCGGCTCATAACGTTCGAGATAGACGCGCAGCGTCGCCCCTTCGGTGCCGGTGCCCGACAGGCGGAACACCACGCGCGCGCCGCCCTCGAACAGGATGCGCACGCCCTGGTTGGCGCTGACCGAGCCATCGACCGGATCGGCATAGGTGAAACTGTCGGCCGCAGCCACGATAAGGGAGCCAAACGTGCGGCCCGGCAGGCCGGGCAGCGCAGCGCTAAGCTCGGCCATCAGGGCGTTGGCAGCGGCGCTGTCCACCGCCTCATAATCATGGCGGGCATAATAGTTGCGGCCAAAGCGGGCCCAATGTTCGCGGGCCAGCGCATCGACGCTGATGCCGCGCACGGCGAGGATGTTGAGCCAAAGCAGCACGGCCCACAGCCCATCCTTCTCGCGGACATGGTCGGAACCGGTGCCGGCGCTTTCCTCGCCGCAGATGGTGGCCATCCCGGCGTCGAGCAGATTGCCGAAGAATTTCCAGCCGGTGGGCGTTTCAAAGCTGGGGATGCCCAGCGCTTCTGCCACCCTGTCTGCCGCGGCGCTGGTGGGCATCGAGCGGGCAATGCCCTTCAGGCCGCTGGCATAGGCCGGGGCGAGATGGGCGTTGGCGGCAAGCATGGCGAGCGAGTCCGACGGGGTGATGAAACGGCCGCGCCCGATGATCAGGTTGCGATCGCCATCACCATCGGAGGCCGCGCCGAAATCCGGCGCATCGTCGGCCATCATCGCATAATAGAGCTCGCGGGCATGGACCAGGTTGGGATCGGGGTGGTGGCCGCCAAAATCCTCCAGCGGGGTGCCGTTCCGCACCGTGCCGGACGGAAAGCCCAGCCGCCGCTCAAGGATTTCGCTGGCATAGGGCCCGGTCACCGCGCTCATCGCATCGAAGATCATGCGGAAGCCGCCGGCCACCGCGGCGCGGATGGCAGGAAAATCGAACAGGCTTTCCATCAGATCGGCATAATCGGCGACCGGATCAATCACCTGCACCGTCATCCCGCCGACCATGCTGGTGCCGATGGCATCGAGATCAAAGCTGCCGGCATCCTCTTCCAGCCAGCGGTCGATGACCTTGGTGCGGGCGAAGATAGCGTCGGTCACGGCTTCGGGCGCCGGGCCGCCATTGCCGATATTGTATTTGATGCCGAAATCCTCGTCCGGCCCGGCCGGGTTGTGGCTGGCCGACAGGATCAGGCCGCCGCTGGCGCCATATTTGCGGATGACATGGCTGGCCGCCGGGGTGGAGAGGATGCCGCCCTGCCCCACCAGCACGCGGGCATAGCCATTGGCCGCCGCCATGCGGATGGCCCGGGCGATCACCACGCGGTTGTGGAAACGGCCATCGCCGCCGATGACCAGCGTCGCGCCAGCCCCGCGCTCCACGACATCGAACACCGACTGGATGAAATTCTCGGCATAGCCGGCTTGCGCAAACACCCGCACCTTCTTGCGCAGGCCCGAGGTGCCGGGCTTCTGCCCGTCAAACGGCGTGGTGGCGTGGGTGATGATGGTCATGCCGGTCTCACAAGTTCTTGATATGTTTTGGCATAAGCGGCGCCGCTGGCCGCCCAGCTGAAATCCGCCTTCATGCCGGCGCGTTGCAGGCTTTTCCACAGCGCCGGCTGCCGGTAAAGCCCGATGGTGCGGGTGATGGCATCGGCGAGTGACGCGGGCGTGACAGCGGTGAAGACGATGCCGGTCGCCGCCCCAGCGCCGAGCGCGGCAAGATTGGCATCAATCACCGTGTCTGCGAGGCCGCCGGTGCGCGCCACCACCGGCACGCAGCCATAGGTGAGGCCATAAAGCTGGGTGAGGCCGCAGGGTTCGAAGCGGCTGGGCACCAGGATCGCATCCCCACCCGACTGCATGCGGTGCGACAGCGCCTCGTCATAGCCGATCTTGAGGCCGATGCGGCCGGGATGGCGGGCGGCGGCGGCGGAAAAGCCAGCAACCAGCCCGGCATCGCCGCTGCCCAGCAGCGCCAGCCGGCCGCCGCTGCCGACGAGATGGTCAAGCACCTCCACCATCACGTCCATGCCCTTTTGCCAGGTCAGGCGGCTGACGATGATGAACAACGGGCTGTCGCCCGGCTCCAGGCCAAATTCGGCTTCGAGCGCGCGCTTGTTGGTGCGGCGGCGGGCGAGGCTGGCGGCGCTGTAGCGGGCCGGGGCATGGGCATCCGTGGCCGGGTTCCATTCGGCCGGATCAATGCCGTTGACGATGCCGCGCACCTGCGTGCCCCGGCTGGCGATCAGGCCTTCCAGACCCATGCCGAATTCGGGCAAGCGGATCTCGCGGGCATAGGTGGGGCTGACGGTGGTGATGAGGCTTGCCGCCTCCATCCCCGCCTTCAGATAGCCGACGCCGCCATGATATTCGACGCCAGTGATCGACCAGGCGGCATCGGGCAGGCCCAGTTTGGGGAAAATCTCCCGCCCATAATGGCCCTGAAACGCCATGTTGTGGATGGTCATCACCGATGGTGGCGCCTTGCCGGCATGCAGGAAGCGCAGATAGGCGGGCGCCAGGCCGGCCTGCCAATCATGGGCGTGGAGCAAATCAAAGCCCTGCCCCACCGCCAGATCCGCCGCCGCCCGGCCAAGCGCGGCAAAGCGCTGCCAATTGTCGGGCCAATCCTGGCCGTTGGCATCGCCATAAGGGCCGCCGGCCCGGTCAAACAGCGCCGGGATGTCGAGCACCAGCAGCGGCTGGCCGCCGAGACTGGCGGCGAGCACGCGCGCCTTGTGACCCAGGAGATCGGGCCAGCTGTGGACGGGCTTGCCCTTCCCCACCGCCTTCAGCACGGCGGGATAGCCGGGCAGCAGCGTCGTCATCGCCACCCCGTGCGGGGCCAGCGCGGCCGGCAGCGCGCCGGCCACATCGGCGAGCCCGCCGGTTTTCACCAGCGGCACCGCCTCGGACGCGACCGACAGGACCCGCATCACAGGTCGAGCTTGTCGATCATCGGCTGGGTGATCAGGCAGACGCCCTTTTCGGTCCGGCGGAAGCGCTTGGCGTCAAGGATTGGGTCTTCGCCCACCACCAGGCCGGGCGGGATCTTGACGCCGCGATCGAGCACCACTTTCTTCAGGCGGGCGCCGCGACCAATGTCGCACCAGGGCAGGATCACCGATTCCTCGACGCGCGACCACGACCGGGCGAGCACGCTGGTGAACAACAGGCTGTGGTTCACGTGGGCGCCGGAAATGATGCAGTTGCCCGACACCAGGCTCGACACCGCCTCGCCGCGCCGGCCCACTTCGTCGTGCACGAACTTGGCCGGCGGCAGCATTTCGGCGTGGGACCAGATCGGCCAGTCACGGTCATAAAGGTCAAGCTGCGGGATGATCTGGGTGAGATCGACATTGGCTTCCCAATAGGCGTCGACCGTGCCGACATCGCGCCAATAGACGCCGCCTTCATCCTTGCCGCGCACGCAGCTTTCCGAAAAGCGGTGGGCCACGGCTTTGCCGTGCTTGACCAGATAGGGGATGATGTCCTTGCCGAAATCGCGGCTGCTGGCCGGATCGGCGGCATCGCGGCGCAATTGTTCGAACAGAAAGCGCGTGGAAAACACGTAAATGCCCATTGAGGCCAGCGACACATCAGGTTTGCCGGGCATGGCAGGCGGATCGGCGGGCTTTTCGACGAATTCGATGATGCGGTCCTGCCCATCCACCGCCATCACGCCAAAGCCGCTGGCCTCGGCCCGCGGCACCTCCATGCAGCCCACGGTCACATCCGCGCCCTGGTTCACGTGCTGCTGCAACATCAGCTCGTAATCCATCTTGTAGATATGATCGCCGGCCAGGATGACGAGATATTCCGGGCGGTGGCCTTCGATGATGTCGATATTCTGATAGACCGCGTCGGCGGTGCCTTCATACCATTGGGTTTCCGACACGCGCTGCGATGCGGGCAGGATATCAAAGCTTTCGTTGCGTTCCGGACGCAGGAAGTTCCAGCCCATCTGCAGGTGGCGGATCAGCGAGTGCGCCTTGTACTGGGTGGCAACGCCGATGCGGCGGATGCCGCTGTTCAGCGCGTTTGACAGCGCGAAATCGATGATGCGTGTCTTGCCGCCGAAATAGACCGCGGGCTTGGCGCGGCGGTCGGTCAGCTCCATCAGCCGGCTGCCCCGCCCGCCGGCCAGCACATAGGCCATGGCATCGCGCGCCAGTGGCGCCTGTCGTTTCACTGTCATCCCCTCATGCCTCCCCAAGCATGGCCCTTATGGCCCGTTCCCTTCGAAAATGAACATCATTGTGGACAATGGTGGCAACACCACAAATGCCGCGCCATCGCGGGCCTGGATCGCGCCCAGATTGCCGTCGCCACTGCCGCCATAGAGGCTGGCATCGCTATTCAGCACTTCGCGCCACACACCATCATGCGGCAGCGGCAGACGATAATGGCCGTGGCGCGTGGGTGTCATGTTGCTCACCACCGCAACGGGCGGCGCGCCGGGGGCCTTGCGGGCCCAAGCAAAGACACTGGCCTGGGCATCATCCACCACCAGCCATTCAAAGCCTTCGGCCTCGCAATCGCGGGCGTGCAGGGCCGGCGTGTCGCGATAGAGATGATTGAGATCGCGGACCAGCCGCTGCACACCGGCATGAGCCGGCGCATCCAGCAGTTCCCAATCCAGCGCGCGCGCCTCGCTCCATTCGCGGCGCTGGGCGAATTCCTGGCCCATGAACAACAGCTTCTTGCCGGGATAGCCCCACATCAGGCCATAATAGGCCCTGAGGTTGGCGAATTTCTGCCAATCATCGCCGGCCATCTTGGTGAGCAGCGAGCCCTTGCCGTGCACCACCTCGTCATGGCTCAACGGCAGCACGAAATTTTCGGCAAAGGCATACATCAAGCCAAAGGTGATCTCGTCGTGGTGATAGCGACGGTGCACCGGATCACGCGCCATATATTTGAGCGTGTCGTGCATGAAGCCCATGTTCCATTTGAAGCCAAAACCGAGCCCGCCTTCGTGTGCCGGCCTCGAGACGCCGGGCCAGCTGGTTGATTCCTCGGCAATCGTCACGATGCCGGCGTGGCTGGCATAGAGCGCCTTGTTCATGGCGCGCAGGAATTCCACCGCCTCCCAATTCTCGCGGCCGCCGTCCTTGTTGGGGATCCATTCGCCGGCCTTGCGGCTGTAATCGCGGTAGAGCATCGAGGCGACGGCATCGACGCGCAGGCCATCAACATGATATTTCTCGGCCCAGAACAAGGCGTTGTTGACGAGGAACGCCAACACCTCGCGCCGGCCGAAATTATAAATGGCGGTGTTCCAATCGGGGTGGAAGCCCAGCCGCGGGTCTTCATGTTCATAGAGCGCGGTGCCGTCAAAACGGGCCAGGCCATGGGCATCAGTGGGGAAATGCGCCGGCACCCAATCGATCAGCACGCTGATGCCGGCACGGTGGGCGCCATCGACAAAGCGGGCAAAGCCGGCCGGATCGCCAAAGCGGGCCGAAGGGGCATAAAGGCCGGTCGTCTGATAGCCCCAGCTGGGATCATAGGGATGTTCGGACACCGGCAGGAATTCGATATGGGTAAAGCCCATCTCCACCGCATAGGGGATCAGGCTTTCGGCCATGGCATCCCAGGTCTGGAACCAGCCGTCACCATCGCGCCGCCATGAACCGGGATGGACTTCATAGATCGCCATCGGCACCCGGCGCGGATCAACACTGGCCCAATGCGCCCGGTGTTCGGCATCGCCCCAATCGGGCTTGGCGGGCCGCGCGGTGATGGAGGCGGTGGCCGGCCGCAGTTCGGCGGCCACGGCATAGGGATCGGCCTTCAGCGGCTGCACGCTGCCATCGGCGCCGACAATCCGGAATTTA
The DNA here is from genome assembly GCF_059745315.1 of Sandarakinorhabdus sp. FBCC-B8862. Taxonomy (NCBI): domain Bacteria; kingdom Pseudomonadati; phylum Pseudomonadota; class Alphaproteobacteria; order Sphingomonadales; family Sphingosinicellaceae; genus Sandarakinorhabdus; species Sandarakinorhabdus sp. FBCC-B8862. Next base: position 3,120,972 of record NZ_CM185574.1, on the reverse strand, counting down.
TAGGCCTGGCCTGCACCGATGTCGGGCACAAAGATTTCCCACACCCCGGTGTCGAGCCGGCGGCGCATCAGGTGGCGGCGATGGTCCCAGCCGTTGAAATCGCCGACCACGCTGACGAAGCGGGCGTTGGGCGCCCACACCGCGAAATGCACGCCATCGGCGCCCTCGTGGTGGATCAGATGCGCACCCAGCTTGTCGAACAGGCGCAAGTGCGTGCCCTCGCCGATCAGATAATCGTCCATCGGCCCCAGCACCGGGCCGAAGCTGTAGGGATCGGCCACCCACCATTCGTGCCCGCCCCCCTGGCAGTGATAGCGCAGCGGCTGCGGCGGGCCGGCAATCGGCCCTTCGAACAGGCCGCGATCATCAACACGTGCCAGCGCCCCCAGCGCCGCCCCCGCCAGGCTGTGCGCCTGCGCCGTTTCGGCCCCCGGCAGGATGGCGCGGGCAAAGCTGCCGCCGGGCCCGGCGTGGACGCCCAACAGGGCGAACGGATCGGCGTGGGTGCCGTCCAGCAAGGCGGTGATGGCGGCGGCTGGCGGCTTCACGTTGGCGTGACCTGCCAGATATCGCGGGCATATTCGCCGATGGTGCGATCAGACGAGAACCAGCCGACATTGGCGATATTGTGGATGGCGCTGCGGCGCCAGCCGGCCGGATTGTGCCAGCGGGCATCAACGGCACGCTGGGCAGCGGCATAGCTGTCGAAATCGGCGGCGACCATGAACCAGTCATGCCCGTACAGCCCGTCCATCAGGCCGCGATAGCGCCCGGGATCGTCGGGCGAGAACACGCCGCTGGCAATTGCCTCCACCGCCTGGTGCAGCTCGCGTGAGCCTTCGATGATGGCGCGCGGGTTGTAGCCTTCGGCGCGGCGCTGGGCGACCTCGTCGGCGGTGAGGCCGAAGATGACGATATGCGCGTCCCCCACCCGGTCCTTGATCTCGACATTGGCGCCATCAAGGGTGCCGATGGTGAGCGCGCCGTTGAGGGCAAACTTCATGTTGCCGGTGCCCGATGCTTCCATGCCGGCGGTGGAAATCTGCTCCGAAAGATCGGCCGCCGGAATGATCCGTTCGGCCAGCGACACATTGTAGTTGGGCACGAAGACGACCTTGAGCAGCCCGCCCACCGAGGGATCGCTGTTGATGCGCCGGGCGATGTCGCCCGCCAGTTTGATGATCAGCTTGGCGTTGTGATAGCTCGACGCGGCCTTTCCGCCGAAGATCTTCACGCGCGGCACCCAGTCCCGCTCAGGGTGGCTGCGGATCTGGTCATAGAGCGCCACCGTCTCGACGAGGTTGAGCAGCTGACGCTTATATTCATGGATGCGCTTGATCTGCACATCGAACAGTGCATCGGGGTTGAGGCGGATGCCGGTCAGCTCCTTCAGATGGGCGGCCAGCGCCACCTTGTTGGCGCGCTTCACCTCGGCCACCCGCTCCCCCAGCGCGGCATCGCCGGCCAGTGCGTTGAGGGCCGACAAGACTTCGGCATCATCAAGGAAGGCATCGCCGATAGCATCGCGGATGATGCCGGTGAGCGCAGGGTTGCACTGCTGCAGCCATCGCCGCGGCGTGACGCCGTTGGTCTTGTTGTTGATTTTGTGCGGGTAGAGCCGGTGCAGTGCCGAGAACACGGTGGATTTCATCAATTCGGTGTGCAGCGCCGCCACGCCGTTGACACTGTGGGCGCCGGCAAAGGCCAGATTGGCCATGCGCACCCGGCGCTCCCCATGTTCATCGATCAGCGAGATCGCCGCCACATCGGCATCGCTCATGCCCTGCCGCCGGGCATCGCGCAGGATGCGGCTGTTGATGGCATAGATGATCTGCATGTGACGCGGCAGCAGCCGTTCGAACAGCGGCAGCGGCCAGCTTTCCAGCGCCTCGGGCAGCAGCGTGTGGTTGGTGTAGGCGATGGTGCCCTGAGTGAGGGCAAAGGCCTCGTCAAACTCCAGGCCATGATCATCGACCAGCAGCCGCATCAGTTCGGCGACGGCCACCGCCGGGTGGGTGTCATTCAGCTGGATCGCCACCTTGGCGGGCAGGCTGCGCACATCGCCGTGATATTGGATGTGGCGGCGCACGATGTCCTGCAGACTTGCGGCGGTGAAGAAATATTCCTGGCGCAGCCGCAATTCCTGGCCGGCCGGGCTGGAATCGGCCGGGTAAAGCACCCGCACCAGGCTGTCGGCCCGCAGCTGATCGGCCAGCGCGCCAAAATGGTCGCCAGCGTTGAACGCATCGAGCCGGATGGGATCGAGGGCATGGGCCGTCCACAGCCGCAGCGTGTTGACCCGGCGGCCGCGCCAGCCCACCACCGGCGTGTCAAAGGCCGAGGCCTCCACCAGCTCCGACGGCCGCCATTCGACGGCATCGCCGTTGGCAATCACCTCCCCGCCATAGCCGATGCGGTAGCAGCTTTCGCGCCGGTCAAACTCCCACGGGTTGCCATGCGCCAGCCAGGTTTCCGGCAGCTCCACCTGCCAGCCATCATCGATGCGCTGGCGGAACATGCCGTTCACATAACGGATGCCATAGCCATAGGCCGGGATATCAAGGCTGGCGAGGCTTTCCATGAAGCAGGCGGCCAGCCGGCCCAGCCCGCCATTGCCCAGCGCCGCATCCGGTTCCAACTCGCCCAGATCGCCAAGATCAATGCCGTGCAGGCGCAGCGCCTGCTCCATCTCGCGCAGCATCCCCATATTGCTGATCGCATCGCGCAGCAGCCGGCCGATCAGGAATTCGAGGCTGAGATAATAGACCCGCTTGGCGCCGGCGGCATGGGTGCGCTGGGTGCTTTCCATCCAGCGGTCAATCACATCATCGCGCAGCGCCAGCACGGCCGCGGTGAACCAGTCATGCCGCTTGGCCGAGCGTTCATCCTTGCCCACCCGGTGGCGCAGCACATCCGCGATGCGCGCTGCCAGCGCTTCGGCCTTGGGATCGGGTGTGGGTGGCATGCGCCGCTGTCTCCTGAATGTGAACGTTCACCTAACACAGGCACCGGCCCGCAAGCCATGGCGAACTTGCATTTTTCCCGTCTGTCTCCCCGCGCTGACTATGACGGCACACGCGCCGGCCGCAACCGGTGAATGGCCCACGGATTCGTATTCATGACGGGAAATGGCCGTCCTGGCGCCCTGATAGCGGCAGGAGTTCCGCCCGGACTGCAGAACATCAACGGAAAAACCACCCAACCGCCTATCGCTGATACACCAGCTTGCCATTGACGATGGTTGCCCGGATCTGGCCGGCGAGGATTTTTTCCGGCGCGGTGGCGGCAAGGGCGAAGGGATCAATATCCATGACGGTCAGATCAGCCCAGCGCCCCTTGGCGATGATCCCGGTCTGGCCTTCGCGAAAAGCGGCATAGGCCGACCAGCTGGTATAGGCCCGGATCGCCTCCTCGATGGTCAGCCGCTCGGCCGGATACCAGCCGCCGGGGGGCTGCCCCTGCTTGTCCTGGCGGGTGATCGCCGAATGCAGGCCATAGAAGATGCTGTGGTCAGAGCCCGGATTGTCGGCATTGAAGGTCAGCCGCGCGCCCTGGCGGCGCAGCGAGCGCCAGGCATAGGCGCCAAGGATGCGCTGCGGGCCGAGGCGGGCTTCGGCCCAGCCCTTGTCCTCCACCGCGTGCGGCGGCTCCATCGATGCGATCACGCCCAGCCGGGCAAAGCGCGGCTGGTCTTGCGGAGCGACGACCTGGGCATGTTCAATCCGGTGACGGTTGCCGGCGGTGCTCGGATCGGCCTTGAACTCCCCTTCCAGGAAATCCAGCACTTCGCGGTTGCCGGCATCGCCGATGGCGTGGAACCCGATCTGGAAGCCGGCTTTCATCGCCGCCTTGGCCAGATCACGGTCAAAGCCATAGCCGCTGCCACTGATCCCGCGGTGGCCCGGCCTGTCCTCATAGTCGGCGAGCAGGCGCGCCCCGCGCGATCCCAGCGCGCCATCGTAATAGGCCTTGACCGCGCGGGTGACGAACATGCTGTCATTGTCCCGGTCCGGCCCCTTGGCGATCCACTGGCGCATCAGCGGCGGGTCGCGCAGCGAGAGCATGGCATAGACCCGGATCGGCAGGCGCTGCTCGTCCTCAAGGTTCTGGAGTGCGGCCATTGCCTGGGTGGGCACACCGGCCTCGTGCACCATCACATAACCGTCTGCAGCCATCTGGGTGAGGCCCTTCAGCGCATGGCGCGCGACCACCGCCGGCGGCTCCGGCGGCACCACCGCGTCCACCATGGTCGCCGCGCGGTTCAGGAACAGGCCATTTGGCTGGCCATCTGCACCCAGCCGCATCTCGCCGCCCACCGGCACCGGGCTGGCGCTGGTGATCTTGCCGGCATCGAGCGCGGCCTGGTTGGTCCAGATGGCAAAACCGTGCAGGCTGCGCAGCACCACCGGATGATCGGGCACCGCCGCGCTCAACATCTGCTTGTCGGGATAGCGGTTGGCCCAGGCCCCCTCGTCCCACCCGGCGCCGAAAATCCATTCGCCCTTGGGGACGGTCTTCGCCCGTTCGGCCACCTTGGCGACCGCCTCGGCTTCGGTGGCCACATCGGTCAGGTCGACCGATTCCAGCTTGGCGCCGAGTTCGACGAAATGGGTGTGGGAATCGACCAGCCCGGGGATGATGGTCGCGCCGTTGAGATCGATCACCTTGGTCTGCTTGCCGCGCAAGGCCAGCGCGCCCTTCTCGCTGCCGACATAGGCGATCCTGCCGCCCCGGATCACCACCGCTGCGGCATCGGGGTGCCAGCTGCCGTTGCTGATGGGCGCATCTGGCGCCGGCTTGCCATCCAGCCCCGGCTCGCCCCAGCGCAGCGTGTAGACCCGGGCATCGGTCAGGATCAGATCCGCCCCACCGGAACCGGCCTTGGCTATGGATGGGGCAGCACTGGCGGAGACGAGGACGACCCCGATCACGCGCGCGAACAGACCCGTCTTCATATCCATTTGCTCCCCGGCATGGTCGTCGTCAGATCATTTGAGAGAGCTGGCGGCGCAGATTGGCAATGTGTCGGCCTCATCGTTGATGTTAGGGGGCGATCTTGCGGTGTTGCAAGCGCTGAAGGTCGATACAGTCACACGGAAAATCGGCCTTAGGGCGTGACCTCTTAAGCGGGAACGTCCGCAATGGGGTGGTTAGCAGTCGTTCCGCGAGGCACGACGATCAAGATGCCTCGTAACAAGACGACTGGCAAAGAACGCAAGAGGCGTTATCATCGTAATGGCCGCTAAGTTCCCGATGATGACCATCCCGGGTGGAGCATCGTCGACCTCCATCGTCAGTAGCCAGTAGACCAACGAGGCGAAGACCAGAGCTGGTATTGCGAGCGTTCCCACTGCTAGCGATAACGCGCTGCTGTTTGTTACAAGACGACAAATACCTGCGATTGCACCCGCAATCAGGAGAACACTTGCAACGACGCCGATGATTGCCAGCAATATAACCATCATCGGAACAACATGCAGGCGCAGTCGAACATTCGCAAGGGGGCGAGAGCAGCCGCGCGGCTTTATGCGGCTACGTCCTAGGACCATCACCAAATGATGGGCTTGCGCGCCCGTGGCGTGGCGGCAAGCATGTGGGCGGACAAGAGGACCTGAGACGATGACCAATATCTTCACCAATCCCGAGATGAACGATCTGCGCATGTCGGAAAAGGCGCGGCCGCTGTTCGATGCCGTTGTCCGCCACATCAACGAGAATGTCGTGCCGATCTCGGAAAAGTTCGAGGAGCTGGGCAAGGGCCGGGCCGATCGCTGGAGCTGGGCGCCGGGGCAGCTGGAATTGCTGCAGACGGCGAAAGACAAGGCCAAGGCCGCGGGCCTGTGGAATTTCTTCCTGCCCAATGCCGAAACCGGCGAAGGCTTAAGCAACCTCGATTATGCCTATATCGCCGCCGAACTGGGCAAGGTGCCGCTGGCATCGGAATCGCTGAACTGCTCGGCGCCCGACACCGGCAACATGGAAGTGCTGGAACGGGTTGGCACGCCCGAGCAGAAGAAGCGCTGGCTGGAGCCGCTGCTGGCCGGTGAAATCCGTTCCGCCTATGCCATGACCGAGCCTGATGTGGCCTCGTCTGATGCCAAGAATATCCGGACCCGCGCCGTGCGTGACGGCAAGGATTGGGTGATCAACGGCGAGAAATTCTACATCTCGGGCGCCGGTGATCCGCGCTGCAAGGTGATGATCGTGATGGTGCGCACCAGCGATGATGGCCCGGCGAGCAGCCAGCAATCCCAGATCCTGGTGCCGATGGACACACCCGGCGTGAAGATCCTGGGGCCGATGCACGTGTTCAGCGAGGATCATGCGCCGCGCGGCCACATGCATCTGCGCTTTGAAAATGTGCGGGTGCCTTATGAGAATATCCTGCTCGGCGAAGGCCGCGGCTTTGAAATTTCGCAGGTGCGTCTGGGGCCGGGGCGCATCCACCACTGCATGCGCACCATCGGCAAGGCCGAGATCGCGCTGGATTACATGGTGAAGCGCGGCAACAGCCGCGAGGCCTTTGGCCGCCCGCTGATCATGCTGGGCAAGAATCTGGAACTCATCGCCCGCGCCCGCATCGAGATCGAGGCGATGCGCCTGATGGTGCTGAAGGCCGCCAAGGCGATGGATGTGCTGGGCAACCGCGAGGCGCGGGTGTGGGTGAGCATGGTGAAGGCGATGGTGCCGGAAAAGACCTGCCAGATCATCGATCAGGCCATCCAGATCCACGGCGCTGCCGGCATTTCACAATGGACTCCGCTGGCCGAACTTTATGCCGATGTGCGCCACCTGCGCTTTGCCGATGGTCCGGACGAGGTGCACCATATGGTGGTCGGCCGGCATGAGACCGGGCTGCACTGATCGCCCAAGTTCCAGCGGCCTCGATTCAAGGACATATGATCATGGACACCAGCAGCCTGTTCCGCCTCGATGGCCGCGTCGCGCTTGTCACCGGGGGCAGCCGCGGCATCGGCAAGATGATCGCTGCCGGCTTCATCGCCCAGGGCGCCAAGGTCTATATCTCCTCGCGCAAGGCGCCGGCCTGTTTCGAGACGGCGGCCGAACTGGGGCCGAACTGCATCCCCCTGCCGCAGGATGTCTCGACCGTGGCGGGCTGCGAGGCGCTGGCCGCCCAGCTGGCGGCGCATGAGACGAGGCTCGACATTCTGGTCAACAATGCCGGCGCCGCCTGGGGTGCCGCATTCGAGGAGTTTCCGGAGAGCGGTTGGGACAAGGTGATGAACCTGAACGTCAAATCGCCCTTCTTCCTCACCCAGGCGCTGCACGGCCTGTTGCAGGCATCGGGCAGCCACGCGCGGCCGGCCAAGGTGATCAACATCACCTCGATCGACGGCATCCGCCTCAACCCGCAGGAAACCTACAGCTACCACGCCTCCAAATCGGCGCTGATCTATCTCACCCGGCGCATGGCGGCGCGGCTGGTGAAGGATGGCATCAACGTCACCTCCATCGCGCCGGGCGCCTTTGCCAGCGAGATGAACCGGGTGGCGCGCGATCATGGCGACGCGATCGCCAAATTCATCCCGTCCCGCCGCATCGGCGTGGACGAGGACATGGCCGGCGCCGCCATCTATCTGGCGAGCCGGGCCGGCGATTATGTGGTTGGGGAAACGATCACCGTGGATGGCGGCGTCGCCCACGCCAGCACCGGCGCCGGCCCCGCCGATTGAGGACGGCGGCTCAGGCGGCTTGCCCCCGCTCGGCCGCGGGTTGGTCGCTGGTCTGCCACAGCGCGAGGATGGCCCTGAGCGCCGTGATAAACGCCAGCGGCTGATCGAGCATCAGGTGGTGACGCGCATAGGGCACCGCGATGATCGGGATGTCGGTGCCCCCCAGTTCGCGGACATAATCCGCCGAGTCCGGGGTGAACAACTGGCTTTCCGCGCCATAGACGATGGCCTTGCGGCCGGGCGTGGCCACGACGCGCTTGCCCATTTCGTGCCATCCCGGTTCCGCGTCACTCTGGCGGAAAACTTCAGGATCAAATTTCCAGGTCCAGTCCGCGCCGGCCCGCCGCAGCGAGTGGAAGGCCATGTAATCCATCAGAAACGGCTCCCCAACCGGCTGCGGCGGCGACAGCACATAGCGGCTGCGGGCGGTGGGATAATCGGGATAGCGGCGTTGCGGCTTGTCGGGATCGCCCGAACCCGGCCGCCCGCTGCCCCGCCGGTTGCGCTCTTCCAGCACCTCGGGCCGCAGCACCATCATGTCGCACAGGATCAGGCCGGCGAAACGCTCGGCAGCCAACGCCATCGCGGTGAGGCCGACCGACGCGCCAAAGCTGTGCGCGATGATCACGGGCTTGGCCGGCCCATCGAACAGCCCCAGCGCCTCGGCAACCCCAACCATCTCGGCGCCGCGCGCCTGCGCATTGTTCCCGGGCCGGTGCGCGCTGTCGCCCATGCCCGACAGATCATAGGCGATGACATGATGCTCCCCCGCCAGAAACGGCGCGATGAACGCAAAGCAGCGGGCATGCGCCAGAAAGCCATGCGTCATCAGGATCGGCGGGTGCGCAGGATTGCCCCAGCGGAAATAATGGATGCGCGTGCCCGCCACATCAACGAACCCCTCCTCCCGCGGCACGGCCAAGGCATCATGAAACCAGCCGGGCAGCGCATCGGGCTCCGGCGCCCACAGCGGGTCAATGTCATCCGTTGCGTCCACGCCTGAGCCTCCTTGCCATCCGCCCGCACTGTGGGGCGCTTTCACGCAAGGACAAAGCCCTGACATGCTGCAGGTTTGACGGTGACGGGGACGAAGTGGCCAGCACAGGCTGGAAATGGCGGAGCGGGAGGGATTCGAACCCCCGGCGTGGCACACGCCAGTCAAATGGTCGAGGGTTCGCAGCACAGGCTGGAAAATGGCGGAGCGGGAGGGATTCGAACCCTCGATGAGCTTTTGACCCATACACACTTTCCAGGCGTGCGCCTTCGACCACTCGGCCACCGCTCCGCGCTCTGGAAGCGGCGGCGATAGCAAGGGCGGGGCCCGGCGGCAACCGCTGCGCACAAAAAAATGGGGCGGTGCCTGATGCACCGCCCCATGGCCGGCCCGTTCGGGCCTGATGCGTTGGGCCTTACTGCAGCAGCTGGGTAACCTGCTGGGCCGACTGGTTGGCCCGGGCCAGCATCGCCTGCGCCGCCTGGCCCAGCACCTGGTTCTTCGACAGGTTGGTCGATTCCTGGGCGAAGTCCGTATCCTGGATGCGGCTGCGCGAGGCCTGCAGGTTGGTGCTGTTCGACGACAGGTTGTTCACCGCCGCTTCCAGCCGGTTCTGCACGGCACCGATGTTGGCGCGGTTGAGGTTCACGCTGGTCAGCGCCTCGTCGATGGCATCCAGCGCAGCGGTGGCGCCTTCCACGCTCGACACATCGACTTCGGAGATGCGCAAGCCGCCCTTGCTGCTGCCATAGGCATTTTCCTCAAAGCCGAGATTGCCGAAGTTCGACGTGCTGCCAAAGGCCAGGCTGCCGGCGCGGACATCAATGGTCTTTGCCGATTCCAGCCGCACGGTGGAATAGGCGGTCTGCACCGCGGCCGTGGTCGGATCAGCCGGATCGGTGACGCCCACCACGGTGTAGCTGGTGCCGGTGCCCTTGATGGTTGCGCCGCCCAGGCCGAAGTTGGCTGCCGCCGCTTCATCGCTGTCGAAATAGACGCTGATGTTGCGTCCGTCGGCCGCGGTGAGATCAAGTCCGCCCAGGCCGTTGTCCTTGGCGGTCACGCCGGTCAGGCCGCTGAACTTGTTGATTTCCTTGGCCACATTGTCCCGCGTTTGCTGGGCGGTGTGGTTCTGGTCCAGCGTGATGTCGATCTGGGTGCCATTGATGCCCAGCGTGGCGGTTGCCGTCGTGCCGATCACCGTGGTGGTGGTGGACTGGATGGTCTGGCTGTTGGCCTTGGCGGTCACGCCGGTCTGGTCGCTGGCGGCATTGATGGCGTTGGCAATCGCGATGGCGCTGCCGGCCTTCACACTCGACAGGGCCGCCGTGCTGCTGAACGTGTCGTCATTGGCGGTGGCGGCGCGGATGGCGACGCCGTTGATCGACAGGTCACCGCTGTTCAGCGTGCGGGCGTTGGCAGCGCCAGTGGCGACGGCGCGCACATCGCTGGAGACGGTGGAGACGCCGCGATCAAAGCTGCCGGCCGAGAGGCCCGAGCGAGTGAGCCGCGCCGTGGTCGAGTTGGTCGATCCCACCTCGATGGCCTGGCCATTCAGGCTTTCCAGGCTGAACGAGCCGGACTGGGCGCCCGCCTTCAGGCCGGTTTCGGCCGCGGTCAGCGTCGTCAGGCTCACCTCGATGTTGCGGCCATCATCGGCCTCCAGGCGCAGGCCGGCGTTGTTGTCGCCGGTGTCGACGGCGCGCACGCCGGTCTGGCCCGAAATGGCGTTGATGGCATCGCGCACGATGCGGCGGCTGTCAGAGGCGTTGGCGGTGGTGGTGATCGAGGCGGTGGTGATGCCGTTGATCGTCACCGAACCGGTGTTGGCGTTGGCGGTCATCGCCGAGCCGGTCATCACCGTCTGGCCGACCACGGCGCGCACGCCGGTCTGCGCGGTCGCGCGGTTGATGGCAGCGGCCTTGGCCAGCGCGGAGGCCGACTTGTTGGTGGACGAGACATTGTCATCATCCGCCGAGGACGAACCGATCTGCACGCCGTTGATGGTGAGGTCACCGCCCTGCAGGGCATGATTGGTGGTGAGGTTGGCAGCAGTGCCTTCAAAGGCGCCCGTGGCGGTGAGCGCCGGGCTGGAGCCCAGGCCCAGATCACGGGCCCGGGCCGAGCTGAGGCTCATCGACACGGTTTCGCCGGCGCGGCTGCCGGTTTGCAGCTTGACCGACCGGGCCGATCCATCGAGCAGCTTCTGGCCGTTGAAGTTGGTGCGCACGCCGATATTGTCGATTTCGCCGACCAGCTGCTTCACTTCGGCCTGTAGGGCGCTGCGGTCGGTGCCGGTCAGCGTGCCGTTGGCCGATTGCACGGCCAGTTCGCGCATGCGCTGCAGCATGTTGGTCACCTCGCCCATGGCGCTTTCCGCCGTCTGGGCCATGCTGATGCCATCATTGGCGTTGCGCATGGCCACCGCCAGGCCGCGCACGTCGGCGGTCATCTTCTGGCTGATCGCGAGGCCGGCGGCATCGTCCTTGGCGCTGTTGATGCGCATGCCGGTCGAAAGCCGCTGCATGGCGGTGCCCATTGCATTGTTGGCGGTGCGCTGCGCATTCTGGGCGGTCAGCGCGTTGATGTTGGTGTTGATCACGGTCATCTGGGATACTCCCGCTTCCCGCCGCCGCAGGGGTTGCGGGGCGCTGCACTGGAAACGGCATAGGGCGAAATTTTCTTAAACATGATGCACGCAGCCAATGATCTGAACGGGTTGGAGATCATCCACGCCAGCCGCGACGTCGTGGTGATCAACAAGCCGCCGGGCCTTGCCGTGCATCCGGGGCCGAAAACGCCGGACAGCCTGGAAGATCTGCTACCGGTGCTGGCCATCGGCGGGTTCCGCCCGGTCGCCGCGCACCGGCTGGATCGCGACACGTCGGGATGTCTCGCCATCGCCCGCAGCCGGCGCGGGGCGAAATGGCTGAGCGCGGCCTTTGCCGGCGGCGGCGCGGAGAAACTCTATTGGGCGATCCTGTCCGTCCTGCCGGCGCAGCCTTCCGGCCTTGTGGATGCACCACTGGCGAAGATTTCCAGCGCGGCGGCCGGCTGGCGCATGGTGGTCGATCCGGCCGGCAAGCCAGCGCGCACCCATTGGCGGGTGCTGGATGCGGCGACCCGGCTGGTGGAGTTCCGCCCCGAAACCGGCCGCACCCACCAGATCAGGGTGCATGCCGCGCGGCTGGGTGCGCCGATTGCCGGCGATCCGGTTTATGGCGACGGATCGGGCCCGATGCGGCTGCATGCCCGCCGCCTCGCCATCACCCTGCCCGATGGGCAACTGATCACGGCGCTGGCGGATCCACCGCCAGGCTGGCCTGGCGGGACCGGCCCTGAAAGCCAATGAAATCGCTATAGTTTTCGGCCAACTTGGCCAGGCGCTGGTGCACCAGGTCCGGCCCGATCTTCTGCACCACACCATCGACCAGCAGGTTGAGCAGCGAGGCGAGCGCGGTGTTCATGTCCCAGAAATGGCCCAGCGCCACCTCGGCGGTGAGGATGTGCGGCGTGACATCGCGCGCCCATGGGCAATAGGGATCGGTGATCACCACCAGCGGCCGGCCGGCGGCGGCGACCCGTTCCGCCAGCAGGCGGAAATGCCGGGAATAGCGGCGGACATCGACGAGCAGGAACAGATCATGCGGCCCGGCGTCCACCAGCTCCTCGTGAATGCCGGCGGCGATGTCGATGCTGGCCACCTGTGGCCGCACATAGGACAGATGCCGGGCAAAGCCGGCGGCCAGCCCGGCCTCGGTCTGGAAGCCGGCAACGCGCACCTGGGGTGCGGTGGCCAGCAGTGCCACCACGGCGGCCCATTCCGGCGTTTCGGCCTGGGCATAAACCCCGGCAATGGCCGCGGTTTCGGCCTGCAGCCGGGCATCGGCACTGGGCGCCGGGCGGGTGAGCAGCCAGGGCGCATCGCGGGCTTGCCCACGCAGCTCATCCTTCAGGGCCGCCAGATTGTCATAGCCCAGGCTCTTGACGAGGCGCGCCACCGTCATCGCCGAAACGCCGACGCGCTGGCCGATGGAGGCAGCGGTTTCGAACGGCAGTTGCGCCAGATTGTCGGCCATCCAGCCGGCAATCATCCGTTCCGAAACGGTCAGCCGGTCATAACGTTCTGCCAGCCGCTGGGCGACGCGGGTGCTCATGTGATTTCGATAACATCACGCCAACAGGGCGCAACGGTCAAAATTGCACGTTTTTCCAGCGTTCGGTCGCAAACAGCGGCGCCTGATCGGCATAGTGCTGGGAGGCCCGCCGGGTGGTGGCAGCACCGAATTGGTGCACCGATTGCGATCGCACCGCGCCGCCGGCCGGCCATTCCACCAGCATGATGAAACCATCGCCATTATTGCCCACCCGCCGGCCATCGGCGGCCCGGTCGGCATAAATGGCGCGCAGCGTGTCGGGCCCGCCAAACACCGGCAGATCGGCCTTGCCATGGCGCAGGCGCTGGAATTCGCCCAGCGGCACATCCAGCCGGCCGAATGTGCCCTGCAGCCAATCCACCGCCGCGTGCAGCTTGGGCGCCGCCGGCGGCAGCGCATCGCCGCGATAGACTTCGCGGCCGACACTGGCGAGCACGGCGACCGCCAGGCTGTCCGCCGGGCCAACACCATCGGCCGTCCAGTCCCACTGGCGCAACAAGGCCTGGGCCTTCGCCAGTTCGGGATCGCGCGATGTGTCCACCGCCAACACCGCCGCCATCCAGCGCCCGGCCGGCGAGGCCTTGCTATAGGCCTTGTCGAACTTGATGCGCAGCAGCGTCTCGCGGCTGATCGGGCCGTTCACCCCGGCAAACAGCTCGGCAAAGCGGTGCATGCGGTTGGTGGTGAAGGTCTCCACGCCCATTTCGGGGGCAAAGTCTGCCGCCTTCAGATTTTCGTCCGGCGCGGTCGCCACGGTGGGCGTGTTGTTGGCATTGGCGACCCAGCCGGCGCGGGGATCGACCACCATCGGATCGGCGCTCCACGGCAGATAGCTGGTCCACAGGGTTTTCGATGTGTTGCCGGGCAGGACGCCCTTCCAGTCAAAGCCGGCGCTGCGCGCCGGGAACAGCGCGTTGTAGAACATGCCGATATGGCCCTGCGCATCGGCATAAACGAAATTGGTTGCCGGCACCTTCTGCATGGCCATGATCTGGCGCCATTCGTTGAAATCGCGCGCCTTGTTCAGCCGATAATATTGCTCCACCTGCCCCACCTCGCCGATGCCGGCGTGGCGGATGGCAAAGCCGCCCTTCTCGTTCAGGATCACGGCGCCATGCCGGCTGCGATAGACGGTGCGCGGCACCGGCAGCACGAACGGGCCGTATTTCACCCGCAGCCACACGCGCTTCGCTTCCAGCGGCAGCCACTGCCCGTCGAGCCGATACTGGCTGCGGTCAGCATTCAGCTCCAGCTTGTAGACATCGATCAGGTCCATCCGGTTGACCGTGTTGGCCCAGCCCAGATGCTTGTTGTGGCCCAGCAGCGGGAACGGCGCGCCGGGGAAATTGGCGCCGGCGAAATCCCAGCCTTCATCCGAATGCACCACCAGTTCCCACCAGGTCACGCCGCCTTCCCACGGCTGGTGGCTGTTGATGATCAGGCGGGTCGTGGCATCATCCGAACGACTGGCGCTCACGGCAAAGGCGTTGCTGCCGCGCTCATCGGCCGGCCCGGCATCGCGCGGCGGCAGCTTGCCCTCCACCAGCGGGCCCAGCACCCGGTCCATCCCGAAAAAGAACGGGGACCGCAGCACGAAGCCGGCGACGATATCGCGACCCGTCACCGGGAACAGGCCCTGCAGCCGCTGCTCATGGCCGTGACGGCCGGCATAGTCATTCAACCCTTGCGCATAGGCTTCGACCAGCGCGCGGGTGGCCGGGGACAGGCTGGCATAGCCGCGATCAGCAACGGCGCGCGCATCGAGCAGATGGCCGGCGAAATCCAGCTTGGCGCCATCTTCGCCCATGATCGCCCCGGCGCGGCCACGCACGGCGGCCAGCACCTCTTCCAGGTTGCGGAAATCATCCTCGGCATGGGCAATGGCGATGCCATAGGCGACATCGGCATCGGTGCGGCCATGGATGTGCGGCACGCCCCATTGGTCACGCGTGATCGTCACGGCGCATGGGCGCACCGGATCGGGATCGGGCGGGCTGGCGATCAGCGCATCCCAACTGGAAAGCCCGACCACCAGCGCACCGGCGGCAATGCTGGACCAGAACAGGGCTGTGAACCAGCGCGGCATCAGCGAGCGTCCTTCACCAGCTCACCGCCCTTCACCACCGCCTTCACGCCTTGCAGCACGGTCACATCGCGGGTGGGGTCACCGGCCACGGCCACCATGTCGGCATAGAGGCCCGGCGCGATCTGGCCCACATCATTGGCGCGGCCCAGCGCCTCGGCGGCCTTCACGGTGGCGGCGCGGATGGCATCGATGGGCGTCATCCCCCACTCCACCATCTTGGCAAACTGGCGGGCATTGTCGCCATGGGGATAAACGCCGGCATCGCTGCCGAACACCATGGTCACCCCGGCCTTCCACGCCGCCTGGAAGGTCTGCCGCTGTTTCAGGCCGATGGCGCGTTCCTTGGCCAGGCTTTCTTCCGGCACGCCATTCTTCGCGCCTTCGGCCAGGATATAATCATCATTGTAGATATCCATGGAAAAGGCGGTGCCCTTGGCCTTGGCCAGGGCAAAGGCTTCGGCATCGGCCAGGCTGGCATGTTCGATCGTGTCGGCCCCGGCGCGGATGGCGGCCTTGATGCCATCGGTGCCGTGGGCGTGCACCGCCACCTTCATGCGCAGCCGATGCGCCTCGTCCACCAGCGCGTCCATCTCCTCCTGGGTCAATTGCTGGCCGTCCACCGTGTCACGGGCGGAAAACACCCCGCCGGTGGCGCAGAACTTGATCACGTCGGCGCCATATTTGTGCATTTCCCGCACCTTCTCGCGAAAGCCCTGCGGGCCGGAGGTGACGCCGGAGCGGTCCACCTGCATGCCGGCCGGGAATCGGTTGTCGTCACAATGGCCGCCAGTCGCCCCCAGGGCATAGGCCGCCGGCACGATGCGCGGGCCGCGGACCACGCCTTCATCAATCGCCTGCTTGAGGCCGACATCGGCAAAATCCGCCGAGCCGACATTGCGCACCGTGGTGAAGCCTGCGGCCAGCGTGCGCGCCGCATTGGCAACACCCACAGCGGTGAAAAACGGCCGGGCATGGCGCAGATCCGCCTCGAAACCCAGGGCGGGATCGCTGGTCAGATGCACATGCATGTCGATCAGGCCGGGCACCAGCGTCAGGTCACCCAGATCGATGCGCTTGCCGTCGGTCACCACCAGTTCGCCCTGCCGGCCCACCTTGGTGATACGGCCATTTTCCGCGACGATGATCGGCTTTTCGACCAGCTTGCCGCTGGCCACGTCCAGCATGCGCGCCGCGGTGATCACCACGGTTTCTGCACGCGCGGTGGTGCCGGCCAGCAGCGCGGCGGCGGCAAGCAACAGATATTTCATCACTTCATCTCCCCTGTTGGCCACAAGGATAGGGCCGCGAGCGGGAGAGGGCAACCGGGCTCAGGCCACCTGCGGCAGCATGAAGGGCGCCGGCAGCGGCGGCACCGTGTGGCCGTCGCCGGTGACGAGAGCCGCCAGAAACTGGTCCACACAGGCATCCCAGCCAAAGCGCCGGCCATAGGCAACGCAGTCGGCCCGGCGGGCGACCAAAGCCTTGTGCATCGCCTCCCCCAGATCATGCGCCACCGCGCCAATCCGGCCCGGCGCCCGGCCATCCGGGCCAAAGCCGCCAGCGCCCACCACATCCAGCGGGCCCGGCACCGGATAGCCAGCGACCGGCGTGCCGCTGGCCAGCGCCTCGATCATCACCAGCCCGAACGTGTCGGTGCGGCTGGGAAAGGCCAGCACATCAGCCGCGGCATAGGCGCTGGCCAGCGCCGCGCCGTGCAGCGCCCCGGTGAAATGGACGTGCGGAAACTTGCGCTGCAGGCCATCCAGCGCCGGGCCATCGCCCACCACCAGCCGGTCCCCCGGCCAGGGCGCGGCCAGAAACGCCTCGATATTCTTCTCCACCGCCACCCGGCCGACATGCAGGGCCAGCGGCCGCTTCAGGCCAGCCGCCGCCGGATGCGGGGCCACATCGGGGCGGAACTGCTCCACATCCACGCCGCGCGCCCACAGCCGGGTCTGGGTCAGGCCATGGCTGTTCAACTCGGCCGCCAGGCGCGGCGTCGCCACCATCACGGCATGGGCCGGCCCGTGGAAACGCCGCAGCACCCGCCACACCCGGTCCGGCTTCAGGCCGATGCGCGCCTGCACATAATCGGGAAAGCGGGTGTGGAAACTGGTGGTGAAGGCAAAGCCGCGGCGCAGAGCCCAACCGCGCGCCAGCCAGCCCAATGGCCCTTCGGTGGCGATGTGCAGGGCATCGGGGCCAAAACCGTTGATCAGCTTGGCGATCCGCCGCCGGGTCGTCATCGCCAGGCGGATTTCGGGATAGGATGGCATCGGCACCGACCAGAACTGATCGGGCGAAATCACCTGTACCCTGACCCCGCGTGCGTTCAGCAGCCGCACCGTGGTGGACAATGTGCGGACCACGCCATTGACCTGGGGTTCCCAGGCATCGGTCACCAATGTCAGCTTCATGGGCATTCCTCCTCAGGCGGCCATGGCAACGGCGCGCGCCTGAACGCCCGCCGCCTGACCACTCGATGCCTTCCGCGCCCGTTCTCGGCTCTGTTGCGCCCAGTCGATGATCTCGATGCGGCCATCGGCATGCTCGGCCAGCGCGGTGCAGCTTTCCACCCAGTCACCATCGTTCAGATAGGTGATGCCGCCGAAATCGCGAATCTCGGCCGAATGGATATGGCCGCACACCACGCCGTCCAGCCCGCGCAGCCGCGCCGCATCGGCCACCGCCTGTTCGAAGCGGCCGATGAAGGCGACGGCATTCTTCACCCGCTTCTTGATATGGGCGGAGATCGACCAATAGGGCAGGCCAAACTGCCGCCGCGCCCGGTTGAACCAGACATTCAATTTCAGCAGCGCCTCGTAACCCACATCCCCGGCCCAGGCGAGCCAGCGGTGATAGAGCACCACGGCATCAAATTCGTCGCCGTGGCACACCAGCAGGCGGCGGCCATCGGCGGTGGTGTGGATGGCCTCCAGCGCGATTTCCACCCCGCCGAGGCTGAGGCCAGCATAGGGCCGGAACGCCTCGTCATGATTGCCGGGGATATAGACGACGCGGGTGCCGCGCGCCGCCAGCTTCAGCACCCGGCGCACGATATCATTGTGGCGCTGCGGCCAGTACCAGCCGCGCTTCAGCTTCCAGCCATCGATGATGTCGCCGACCAGATAGAGCGTCTCGGGCTGAATGGCCTTGAGGAAATCCAGCAGCAGTTCGGCGTTGCAGCCCGGCGTGCCGAGGTGGACATCGGAGATCCAGACCGTGCGGTGCTTCAGCTTGCCGGCCGGCTCCTCCTCCGGCTCGTGCAGGAAGGCGGGGCCGCTGGCCACGGGTTTGAGCATGCCGGGCAGCAGCGGTTCACGCCATTGGGGGGGCAGTTCGGCAAGCGGCAGGGTCGCCATGGCAAGGGCCTTTCACCAGTCCTTGCCCGGACCCTCTAAGGCGCTGCCATGACCCTGGTGTGTCAGCCCGGTTGCAATCCTGTTGCAGACAGGCGCTGGCGCTCCCAGGCCAGCGCGTGGCCGACAATCTGTTCCAGATCGGCAAAGCGCGGCTGCCAGCCCAAGAGTGCCGCCGCATCGGATGCCGCCACCAGCGTGGCCGGATCACCCGCCCGGCGCGGGCCGATGTGGCGCGGGATCGGCTGGCCGGCCACCCGCTCCAGCGCGTCCAACACCTCGGTCACCGAAGCCCCGGTGCCATAACCCAGGTTCATCACATGATATTGGCCGGGATCGGCCAGGCAGGCGCGCAACAGCAGCACATGCGCATCGGCCAGATCGGTGACGTGGATATAATCGCGCACCCCGGTGCCATCGCGCGTGGGATAATCATCGCCAAAGATGGTGAACCGTTCCCGCTGGCCGGTCAGCACATGGCAGGCCAGCTCGATCAGATGGTGCGGGTGCCGGCTGGCCTGGCCCGACCGCAGCTGCGGATCGGCGCCGGCCACGTTGAAATAGCGCGGGCAGGCCACCGAAAAGCCGCGGTTGGCCGCGACAAGATCGGCCAGCATGCGTTCGGCAAAGGCCTTGGACCAGCCATAGGGATTGATCGGCGCCACCGGGGCAGAGACCGGCAGTGGCGCGTTGCCGCCCGGACCATTGCCATAGACGGCGGCGGTGGAGGACATGACGAACGCCCCCACTCCGCCGGCCAGCGCCGCCTCGGCCAGCCTGAGCGTCTCGCCGAAATTCTCGGCATAATAAAGCGCCGGCTGCTCGACGCTTTCCGCCACCGAAATCCGCGCGGCAAAATGCAGGATGGCGCCAATGCCATGCTCGGCAATCAGGCGGCCCACCAACGCCTGATCGCCGGCGCGCCCTTCAACAAAGATCGCGCCATCCGGCACCAGGCCACGGTTGCCCAGCGACAGATCGTCGAGCACCACCACCTTCACCCCCATGTCGAGCAGGGCCAGGGCGGCATTGCTGCCGATATAGCCGGCACCACCGGTGACCAGCACAGGCGGCAGTTCGGTGGCGGGGATCAGGGGCAACAGGCTCATGGCCCACCCATACAAACAAAAAGGGCGGCCCAAAAGGGCCGCCCTTCCTGTTGTTGCCGATGGCCGCGATCAGAACTTGACGCGGGCGCCGAAGCGGACCGACCACAGCGAGCCGTTCAGGTTCACGCCCTGGGTGGGGGCGGCGAACGTGGTGCCCGAGCGGTTGTTGAACGTGTACTGCGTGCAGGCCGTGGTGGCGCAGGTCACGTTCACCAGCGTGCCATAATAGGGGAAGGCCACCTGGCGGATGGTGCCCCAGTTGCTGTTCAGCAGGTTCAGAACGTTTTCGATGTCGGCCAGCAGTTCGATCTTGCCACCGAACACGAACGGCACTTCCTGACGGATCGACAGGTCGAGCTTGTTGTAGCGCGGCGTGCGGCCGATGTTCTTCGGCGCGATGCTGCCCTGATACTTGTTCAGTTCCGAGTTCTGGATGAAGCTCTGGAAGCCGGCGAAGTCGAAGCCGGTGGCATAGGTGACACGCGGATCGGCCGTGGCCGAGCTGACGTTCGGCACATACATCAGGTAACGGTTGTTGGTGCCGGCCACGCCGAACACCGCCGAACGGTTGGAGCCCGACGCCTGGTCAGCCATGGTGTAGCTGTAGCGCTGGCCCGACAGCGAGTTGAAGAACAGCTCGACGCGGGTGTTGTTGTCACCAAACAGGTTGAAGTCATAGCCAACCAGCAGGCGATAGGCATCGTCGCGCTGATAGTTGGAGATGCCATAGGCAGCGTTGTTGCTGTCGAGACCGGCAGCTGCGTTGCCATAGTTGGAGGCCGCAACCGACGAGGTGCCCGAGTTGAAGTCGCGGGCGCGCTGGAAGGTGTACGACGCCTGGGTGTAGAGGCCGTTGCTCCAGCGCTTGTTCACCTTGGCGGCGATGTTCCAGCTGTAACCCTTGTTGGTGTTGGTCAGCAGCAGGTCCTGGTTCACCGTGGTGCCCTGGCCCGGCAGCAGCTGATAGCGTGTGCGGCCATCGGGCAGCACGCCATTCGGCACCGAGCGCAGGTCAACCCAGGTCAGGCCGTTCTTCACGCGGCTCCACACCACGTCGAGGCCAAAGCGCCAATCGTCACCCAGGAAGCCCAGGTTGGCGTTGTATTCGACGCTGTTCGACACGCGCCACTGCGACGGCACCTGGAAGTTCGGGTCCAGCGCGTTGGTCGGCGAGGTGGCGGTGCCGGTGGTGCGGATGGCGTCCACCAGCGCCTGCGGGATGCCGGTGCCGCCGGTGACGTTGTTCAGCGTGGCAGCGCCAATGGTCTGCACCTGGGTGGTGGTCAGGCCGGTGATGCCAGCGATGGTGAAGGTGCCATCGGCGTTGCGGCGCACCTGCACGCGGCCCAGCGTCGGGCCCGGGTTGGAATAGTTGTTGGAAATCCACACGTTCGGGCTGCCGCCGCCGAACAGGCCGGCCGAACCGCGCAGGCTCAGACGGTCGGTCACCTTCCAGCTGTAGCCCAGACGCGGCTGGAACAGGCCACGGCCATTCAGCGTGGCATTGTTGGCAAAGCCGGTGCGGGTGATGAAATCATTGTTCAGGAACGGCGCATCGTTCGTGTCGAACAGATCATAGCGCATGCCGGCGGTCAGGGTGAAATTGCCACCCAGATCGATGGTGTCCTGGATACCGAAGGTCCAGCTGTTGTTGTCGAACAGTGCGGTCACCGTGTCGATGCCACCGCGCAGCGGCACGGCGATATCGACTTCGTTGGCGCGGCGGGCCTGCAGATCGGCGATCGAGTCGAAATACCACGCACCCGACACGCGCTGCGCGAACAGGTTGCGGATATTCTGGGTGCGGCGCTCCACGATGCCCTTCACCGTGTGGTTGCCCATCTTCAGCGTCGCCTGGAATTCGACGTTCAGCGACTGCGAGTCGAGTTCGTTGGCCTGGCGGCTGATGTCCGGACCGAACTGCAGGCGGCGCACGCCGGCCGGGCAGGTCAGCGGCGGGGCGCTGCTGGCGGCATCAAGGCAGGTCTGGAACTGGCCAAAGCTGGCAGTGCCAAACGGCTGCTGCAGACGGACATAGTCCGCATAGGAGACGCGCAGCTGGGTGGAGAAATTGTCGCTCCACTGGTCGTTCAGCTGGAAGATGCCGAAATGGTTGATGGCACCCTGGTTGTAGTTGTTCGACTTGTAGGAGAAGGTCGGGTTGGTGGCGTTGAGTTCGCCCACGCCGGTCTGGCCGGCCAGCACATTGCCTTCGTTGTAGATATAGGTGAAGGCGGCGCGGTGACCGTCGGCGATGTTCCAGTCGATCTTGGCGACCAGCTTGTCGTCCTTCTCGGGCACGGCCGTGGCAACGCCCTGGGTGTCGAAGCTGTAGGCAGTCTTGGCGATATCGGTGATCTGGCTGAGCTGCGCATCGGTGATGCCCAGCGAGGCCGGGCTGATGGCGGCCGGCACGGTGTCGCGCAGCCGCTCATAGGTGATGGCGAAGAACAGCTTGTCCTTGATGATCGGACCGGTGACCTGAGCGGTGTAGATCTGCGATTCAAAGGCACCGGTGCGGGTCACACCGCGGGCGTTCTTCCCGCGCAGCTTGTCGTCGCTGTAATAGGCACCGCCCAGCGCGGTGAAGCGGTTGCCACCCGACTTCAGCTGGGTGTTGATGGTGCCGCCCTGGAAGAAGCCCTGCTGGATATCAACCGGAGCCACTTCCACCGAGAATTCGCCGATGGCATCCAGCGGCACCGGGCCGCGGGTAGAGACCAGGCCGCCGGCTTCCAGGCCGAACGGGTCGCCGAAGGCCACGCCGTCCACGGTGAAGCGGTTGAAGCGGTTGTTCTGGCCGGCGATCGAGATGGCGCCGCCGTTGGTCGGGTCCAGCGTCACCAGCGGGTCGCGGGCAGCGAGGTTGCGGATGTCACGGTTGACGTTCGAAACGCCGGCGATCTGGCGGGCGGTCAGCACGGTGGCGGCGCCCGAGGCGATGGTGATGGCGCTGCGCTGGCGGGTGGCGGTAACGGTGATGGTCTTGCCCTGGCTGGCCAGCATCACTTCGATGCGCTGCGGGTTGCCGGCAACCAGGCCATCCAGCGTGTCGGTGGCGGCATCATAGCCCGGCGCTTCGACGGTGACGCTGAACGGACCGCCCAGACGCAGGCCGGTGGCGTTGAATTCGCCATTGGCGCCCGAGGTCAGCACCTGGCGGGTGCCCGACGGGGTGTGGATGATCGTCACGGTCGCGCCGGCAATCGGCTTGGACTGTTCGTTGACGATGGCGCCGCGGATCGACGAGGTGGTTTCCTGGGCCGACACGATGGCCGGAACGGCAAGCGCGGCAAGCGCGACGCCAAGACGAAGATGACGCATTTGAAATACCCCCTGGGGCTGGAGCGGACGGGCTGAACGCTTGGCCCGCCGGGAATCACTTCCAGGCGGGACAACTGCAGCGGCCATTGCCGGGGTTTTGTGACACTTCTGTTACAGCTTCATGGCGGGTTCATGATTGGTGGATTCGCACGGTGAGTGTTGCGGTGCGGCAACACCGCAGCGCGGCCAGCGCGCGTGCCGCGCGCGGACTCGCGCAAGGTCGGCCGGCGACCAAAAACGGCGGCCCCGACAGGCCGCCGTTTTCGTGTGTCGTTCGACGACGCGGCTCTGCCGCGCTTTTCTTGTCGTTCTTCTTGCACTTTCAGCAGACTCGGCGGCTTTGCCGCCGGCTGCGGGGATGCGGGCAGGCTTCTGAAACCACCAGCACGCCCGCCGGTCACGGCCGGCGGCGAGGCCGCCAAGTCCGTTTCTGGTGATAGAAAGGCAAAGAAAGAGCGCGGCGGAGCCGCGCCGTCGGACGACACACGAAAATGCCGACCTGAGGGTCGGCATTTTTGGTCGCCGGCCGGCCTTGCCGGAGTCGCACAATAACGCTGCGCGTTATCGTGTCGCCCGGCTGCGGCGTGGGCGGTGAGGGGTTCGAACCCCCGACCCGCTCCGTGTAAAGAAGCCGCTCTACCACTGAGCTAACCGCCCCACGCCGTCAGGCGCATGCCCCTAGCGGCAGGCCACGCTTCGTGCAACCGTGCCGGCCATGACCAGCCTCGACACCACGCAAAGCGCCGTCTTCATCGCGCTGACCATTGCCATGGCGCTCGCCACCATCTGGCAGGTGCGGCGCATGGCGGCGAAACAGGGCGCCCGCTCGGCCGCCAACAGCAACCGCGAATATTTCCTCGCCGGCGGCGGCCTCACCTGGCCGTTCATCGCCGGCTCGATCACCCTCACCAACCTGTCCACCGATCAGCTCGTCGGTATGAACGGCCAGCAGATGCTGCTGCTGGCCTGGTGGGAATTGTCGGCGGTGGCCGGGCTCGCCATCCTGGCGCTGGTCTTCCTGCCGGTCTATTATCGCGAGGGCTGCACCACCACCACCGAACTGCTGCAGAAGCGCTACAATTCGCCGGGCCTGCGCGCCCTCGTCTCGGCGCTGTTCCTGGCCGGCAATCTCTTCATCTATCTGCCGATCACGCTCTACACCGGCGCGCTGTTCCTGCGCACCGTGTCGGGCGCTGATCTGCCGCTGCTGCCGCTGGCGGCCGTGCTGGGCGTCACCGGCTCGCTCTATGCCATATTGGGCGGCCTGCGCGCGGTTGCGGTTTATGACACGATTGCCGGCGTTGGCGTGCTGGGGTCGGCGCTGGCCATCGTCTGGCTGGCGCTGTCGGCCATCGGCTTTGATTTTTCCGGCGTGCCGGCGGAGCGCCTCACCCTGATCGGCGGGCCCGAAAGCCCGATCCCCTTCCCCACCCTGTTCACCGGCATGATCTTCATCCAGATGTTCTATTGGTCCACCAACCAGAACATCACCCAGCGCGCCATGGCCGCGCCCAGCCTGCGCGAAGGCCAGCGCGGCGTGTTCGCTGCGGGCATCATTCGCCTGATGATCGTGCCGGCCATTGTCGTGCTGCCCGGCATCGCCAGCTACAAATTGTTCGGCCCTTTGGGCGACACCGCCTATGGCCGCATCGTCGCCGAGGTGATGCCCAGCTGGGCCTCGGGCGCGTTCGCCGCCTTCATGGCCGCGGCCGTCCTTACGCACTACACCTCCATCCTCAACAGCTCGACAACGCTGTGGGTGTGCGACATTCACGAGGCCTATATCAACGCCCGCCCCGATGTCGGCCGGCTGAACCGGCTGATCTCCATCGTCTTTGTCGCCCTCTCCATCGCGCTGGTGCCGGTCTATGATGGCGCGGCCTCCATCATCAACCTGGTGCAGCAATTGAACGGCCTGCTCTCCATGCCGATCCTCGCCGCCTTCATCTGCGGGCTGGTCTTCACCGGCATCCACGCCCGCGCCGTCATGCTGGCCCTGTTGTTCGGCGTCGGCCTTTATGCGGTGTTCACCTGGGTGTGGACCCCGGCGCATTATATCCACCTGATGCTGGTGACCTTGCTGGCGACGATTTCGGTGGCGCTGGCCAGCAATCGTGCGCTGGGCGGCACGGCACGGTTGCGGGGGCGGGCAGCAACGGCCAATATGGCCGGGCAATGAATCACTGGAAACGGAGCGTCCATCCATGTTTGCCCGCCTGTTCCTCGAACACCCGCGCTGTGTGAACGAAACCTACGGCGAGCATATGGGCGCCGCCTTTGGCGTGGGCAGCCGCATGTTCGTCGCCAGCCTGAAATGCTTCATCCACGGGCTGATCCCCGGCCTCTACAAGACGGCCGGGTCCGATGCGATTGTCGCGCTCCACAAGGAAATCGCACCGCGCAAATATGATCAGCCAACGTTCTGAACGGCTGCAAGGGGGATAGGATGACCGACACGCTGGGCTTCTGCCCCAATCGTCTGGCGCGGCTGGATCAATTCCTCGCCGAAAAATATGTGCAGCCGCGGCGCCTGCCCTGCACCCTCACCCTCGTTGCCCGCCATGGCGAGATTGCCCATATGGGCGTGCAGGGCCTGGCCGATGTCGAACGGGGCATCCCGGCCCGGGAAGACACGATTTTCCGCATCTATTCGATGACCAAGCCGATCACCTCGGTGGCGCTGATGATGCTGGTCGAACAGGGCAAGATCGCGCTCGACGATCCGGTGCACAAATATATCCCGGAATGGAAAAACCTCGGCGTGTACGTGGCCGGCACCCACAAGCTGGGCTTCCAGACGCGCCCGGTGTCCCGCCCGATGCAGGTGGTCGATCTGTTCCGCCACACCTCCGGCCTCACCTATGGCTTCCAGCTCCGAACCAATGTCGATGAAGCCTATCGCCGCGAGAAGATTGGCGAGATCGAAAAGGCCGGCACGCTGGAATCCATGATCCAGGCGCTGGCGAAACTGCCGCTGGAATTCTCGCCCGGCGAGGCCTGGAATTATTCGGTGGCGACCGATGTGCTGGGTTGGCTGGTGCAGGTCGTCTCCGGCCGGCCGTTCGACGAATTTCTGGCCGAGGAAATCTTCCGGCCGCTGAACATGGTCGATACCGGCTTCCACGTCCGCGAAGGTCAGGCCCATCGCTTCGCCGCCTGCTACCAACCCAGCCGCGACGGCAGCATTGCCCTGCAGGATGATCCCGCCACCTCCTCCTATCTGAAGCCGCCCAGCTTTGTGTCCGGCGGCGGCGGGCTGGTCTCCACCGCGGCCGACTATCTGCAGTTCTGCCGCATGCTGGCCAATGGCGGCACGCTGGGCGGCACCCGCATCATCAGCCGCAAGACGCTGGATCTGATGACCGCCAACCATCTGCCCGGCGATGCCGCCATCTCGGCGATGAGCCGCAGCCTCTTCTCCGAAGCGGCCTATGATGGCGTCGGCTTCGGCCTTGGCTTTGCCACCACCATGTCGGCCGCCAAAACGCTGATGCCCGGCAGCAACCGCGACTATTTCTGGGGCGGCGCTGCCAGCACCTTCTTCTGGGTGGACCCGGAAGAAGATCTGATCGGCATCTTCATGACCCAGCTCATTCCCTCGAGCACCTGGCCCGTGCGCCGCGAAATGCGCACCATGGTCTATGCCGCGCTGGATGATTGAGTGCGCTTACGAGACTGGATTGCAGTTTGATTGATCCGCTCATGCCGAGCTTGTCGAGGCACGCTCCAAGTGCGGTCGGTGCCTCGACAAGCTCGGCATGAGCGGGTTTGGGATTCCAGCAAAGCGCAATCGACCCTAATCCTCCCGCTCCGGTAACTCGGTGCGGCGGAAGCGGATCTTGCGTTCCTTTTCCGGCGGCACCACCACCCGCCACACCGGCCGGCCATCGCGCTGTTCCAGCGGCCGGGAAAAACGCCCAAGCGTGAATTCGGCGGTGTCGGCGAATTCCACCTCGGCGGTGATCGGCGCATCGCCATCGTTGGTGATCGTCAGCGTGATGCGGCTCCAGTTCGAACCGTCGGGCCCGTCATCCTCATCCTGGTCAAAATCCACATCATCGATGTTGGTATCAGGCAGATCGATGTCCAGCCGTTCGCCCACCGCCTTTTCCTTCACCGGCACCTCGCCGATCGGATGGCGGCCCAGCGGCGTCTCCTGGAACAGCGCGATGCGGCCGCGCGGCAGCGGTTCGCCCAGCCCGCTCGCCTTGTCGTTGATCAGACGGTAACTATATTTCGTGTCTTCGAAATAATCGCCGCGATAGACGGCACGGTGCAGAAACTCGCCCTTCAGCACCCGGTCATCCAGAAAACGCACCTGCTTGATGCTGCGTGCGCCGATGTCGCTGCGATGCCGCAGGGTATAGAGCTTGGCATCGCCAACATCGCTCTGATCGGCACGGCGCATGGCGGTGACCACGATGTCATCGCAGCTGCTTTCGCCATCCTCGTCCTCACCGCATTCGCTGGCCATGCCCCAGCCGCCGCCACCGCCGCTCATCCGCAGCGCGATCGGCGCTTCGAGCGTGCCATAGGGCCCCGGGGTGAACAGCGGCACATTCACCCGCGCCGCCGCGGTGCGGCCCAGCGGCCAGCAGCCGGCCGCGACCGCGATATTGTCGGGCGCATAGGGATCGGCCTCCTGCTCGGCTTCGGCGGCCTCGGTCTCCTCGTCGGTTGGCTCGACCCGGTTGATCACGCCGGCAATGGCACTCACCTGCGCCCGTTCAAAGCGCGTGCGATCACGGCTGCCCAGCGTGAGCCAGGACGACAGCGACAGCGTGCGACCATCGGCGGAGAAGGTGCCGACATAATCGGCCTGCCAGTCAAAATTCCCGGCCAGATACACCAGCCGCAACCGCAGCTTGCCGCCCTTGTTGCTCTCCGGCAATTCCACCGACAGCGTCGGCTTCGCCGTCAGGTCCACCGGCCGGCCAGGGAAGAGCAATGTGTTGAGGCTGCCTTCGCACTGCACCGCCTCCACCCCATGAGCCGTCTTCAGCACCAGCGCATCCGCGCCCGACAGAATGATGCCGGCTTCCTCCACCGGCTTGCCGGTCACCGGATCGGCGCGGCGGACCGTCACCAGCTGCCCGGCAAAGCCATCGATCAGGCCGCGCTGAGACAGCAGCCGGGCATCGAAATTCTTCTCCCCCGCCGTGATGTCATAGAGCAGCGCGCTCTGCGGCGCGATGCTGCCCGCCACCCCTTCCAGCCGCAGCGTCACCCGGCCGGCCGGCACGGTCACCTCGCGCACCTCTTCCAGAACGGCAAAGCCGTTCAGCGGCTCCTCGCTGTTGGGGTCCATGTCCATCACCGATCCGGCGCCGCGCTCCGGATCGCGATAGAAGCTGATCGCCGTGTCCACCGGCGCGGCTGACACGACGATGGGCGCCGCCGCCAGCATCAGGGCAAGGCCCAGCGGCATCAGAATGCCGTGAGATAGGTGACGTTCAGTTCCGCCGTGCCGCGCGCCGGCACCGGCACCTGCCATTCGCGCACGTCGCTGCGGTCCTGGCTGCCCTTGATGCTTTCCTCGGTTATGCGGGTCGCCTCGCGCCAGCCCTGCAGCCCGGTCTGGCGCAGCGCCACCGTCACCGCCTGCGGCCGCGCGTTGGTGACGATGAACTTCATCTGGGTGCGATAAAACTCGCGCTGGCGCTGCACCGTCACCGTCTGCACCGCGCCATTTTCCACGATGCGATAGCGGGCGGCATTTTCCCAGTCCTGGGCGGTGATGCGTTCACGCTTCACCACCACCGGCCGCAGCTTCACATCAAAGGCCAGGGCGGTGGGCAGCTCCACATCCGATCCCGCCGTGGTGTGCTCGATGCGGTTCTCGCCCACAAAGCGCGTCTTGCCGCCGGCATCGCGCATATAGACCCGCACGATCCCGGCCGGCAGCGCCCGGCCCAATCCGCCCTTCGATCCGGTGCCGAAGTTCAGGATGCTGGTCACCGCCTGCGCCTCGTCCGCCTCGCACAGCCAGTCACATTCAAAGCGATAGAGCCGCTTGGCCGCCACGCCCGAGGCATCAAGGAAGCTCACCTGCTTCTTCTGGTTGCTGGCCACGGTGGTGCGCGCCGCAATCGGATAGAGATAGAGATCACCCACCGCCTGCTCATTGCTCTCGCCATCGCCGGGGCGCGACGCGCCATATTGATTGGCGTTGCGCCGGCGCGGCTGCTGCAGCTTCATCAGATCGCCGGCCGCCAGTGTCAGCTGCGCGTCGCGGAACTCGGTGCCGGTGCTGTTGGTCAAAGTCACCCAGCCCTGCAGGTCCATGCGGCCCGCCGCCTCGTCAAACAGGCCGACATAATCCGCCTTCCACGCCAGCCCGCTGGTCAGGTAACTCAACGTCACCGGCTGGACCCCGGCCTTCTCGGCCTCCAGCGTGACCGACAGGGTGGGCCGCGCGCGCAGATTGGGCGGAATGCGATCAAAGATCACCCGCACCGGCAGGCCATCATCGCGCAGGATTTCCACATGGCCGCCGCTTTCCAGCACGACGCCGCCGTTCACCGCCAACACCTTGGCGCTGTCCTTCGTCTCGGCGCCGGTGGCCTGGTTGGTGCGCACCAGCGTGATGCTCTGCCCTTCGGCCTTGCGCATCAGGCTGTCAGGGCTGAGCAGATCATAATCGAAATTCTGTTCCACCACGTCGATGCCGGCCCCGCCCAGCGTCACCGTCTCCGGGCGGATGGTGGCCGACACATCGGGAAATTCCTGCCGGCTGATCCCCGCCGGCAGATTGAGGCTGCGGCGATCCTCCACCAACGCCTGATCGGCATAGACGGTGATGCGCACATCCCCCTGCCCTGATGCAGACTGTGCCGCCGCGCCCACCGGCCACAGCGCCAACGCCATCGCCGCCCATGCTTGCCGCATCGTCCACCCCCTCTGTTTTTTGGGAGGATGCCACATCGCCAGCCCGGCACAAGCGGCGCACGCAAAAAAATCTGTCGCCGCCTGTCTGTTTCGGCGATGCTCGCGGCTCATCAGGGCGAACCGGCCATCACGGCCTGCGTTCGCCGATGGAGCAAAACCGATGCAATATGCCCTGATCTATCATGAAACCGCTGCCGAACTGGCCCGGCGTGACAGTGACACCGCCGCCTATTGGGGCGCCTGGGATGCCTATATGGGCGCCATGGGCGCCGCCGGCATCATGCGCGGCGGCGCCGGGTTGCTGCCGCCCACCACCGCCACCACCCTGCGCATCGCCGGCGGCGAATGGCAGGTGGAAGATGGGCCCTTCGCCGACACCAAGGAGCAGTTGGGCGGCTTTGTGGTGATCGAGGTGGCCGATCTCGATGCCGCGCTGGCGTGGGCGGCCCGTGCCCCCTGCGCCGGGGCCGGCTCGGTGGAGGTGCGCCCAACCCTGTCGCCGCCCGCGGCCTGAATGATGACGCCCGCCGCTTCCGCTGCCCATCGTGCGGCCGAAGCGGCGGCGCGCACGGCCTATGGCCGGCTGGTCGCCCTGTTGGCGCGCGACAGCCGCGATATCGCCGCGGCCGAGGATGCATTGGCCACTGCGCTGGCCCGGGCGCTGGCGCGCTGGCCTGATGACGGCGTGCCGGCCAATCCCGACGCCTGGCTGCTCACCGTGGCGCGCCGCGAACTCGGCCATGGCCGCGCCCGTGCTGCCACCGCGCTGGCGGCCGAACCGGCGCTGGCCCTGCTGGATGATGAACGCGCCGATGCGCCCGCGGCCGACCTGCCCGATGAGCGGCTGAAGCTGCTGTTCGTCTGCACCCACCCGGCCATTGCGGCGCGGGTGCAGGCGCCGCTGATGCTGCAGGTGGTGCTGGGCCTGGATGCCGCCCGCATTGCCGCCGCCTTCCTGGTGTCGCCCGCTGCCATGGGCCAGGCGCTGGTCAGGGCCAAGGCGCGCATCCGCGATGCCGGGATCGCCTTTGCCGTGCCGCCGCCGGAACAGCGCCCAGCCCGCCTCGCCGCCATCCGCACCGCCATCTATGCCGCCTATGGCGCCGGCTGGGGCGATGCTGCGCCCGCCGGCAATGATCTGGCCGCCGAGGCGCTGTTTCTGGCCCGGCTGGTCACCGGCCTCGCCCCCGATGATGCCGAAGCCGCCGGCCTCCTCGCCCTCATCGCCCTGTGCGAGGCGCGGCGGCCGGCCCGGCGCGATGCGGATGGCGCCTATGTCCCGCTCGGCCGGCAGGATGTGGCGCTGTGGGATGAAGCCCTCATCCGCGAAGGCGAGGCGACGCTGCGCCGGGCCGCCGCGCTCGGCCAACCCGGCCGCTTCCAGCTCGAAGCCGCCATCCAGTCGCTGCACAACCAACAGCGTTTCACCGGCGCCGATCTGTCAGCGCCGCTGATCGGCCTCTATGATCATCTGCTGGCGCTTGCCCCCAGCATCGGCGCCGCCATCGCCCGCGCCGCCGCCCTCACCGCTGCTGGCGCCGCCCCGGTCGCGCTGGCTGCGCTCGATGATCTGGCCGAACGATGCCGCGATCATCAGCCCTGGTGGGCGACGCGGGCCGATGCGCTCGCCGCCCTGGGCGATGCCGCCGGGGCGCGGGAAGCGGCCGTGCGCGCCGCCGGCCTCTCCACCGATCCGGCCGAACGCGCCTTCCTGGCTGGCCGCCACACCGGCTGAGCCTCAGGGCGCTTCCCCCGGCGCCAGCGTCATCACATCCTGCCAGTCCGGATTTTTCGCATATTGCGCCCGCACATAGGGGCAGATCGGGATGATGTGGAACGGCGTTGCCCGCGCGTCCGCAATCAGCGCATCGACCAGCGCCCGCGCCGCCCCGGTGCCGCGCAGCGCGTCCGGGGCTTCAGTGTGATCGGCGCTGATCAGGCCGGGGCCGCGGTGGGTGTAGACCAGCTCGGCCTCGGCAGCGATGCCGGCCATCCGCGCCACATAGCGGCCACGGCGCGGCCCATCCTCCCGGGTTACAGTCACGTCCGCCATCGCCGCACACTCCATATTGTCTGCAACCAAGATTTTCTCCCCATGCTGATGGCTTGGCAAGCCGCCGCACCCGGCCCACAAAGGCCGGCAAAGGAGAACCCGCATGACCGATTATGTGCCCCCCAAGGTGTGGACGTGGGACAAGGGCTTTGGCGGCCGCTTCGCCAACATCAACCGTCCCATCGCCGGCGCCACCCACGACAAGGAACTGCCGGTCGGCAAGCATCCCTTCCAGCTGTACAGCCTGGGCACGCCCAACGGCGTCAAGGTGACGGTGATGCTGGAAGAACTGCTCGCCGCTGGCCACGGCGGGGCCGAATATGATGCCTGGCTGATCAACATCGGCACCGGGGACCAGTTTGGTTCCGGCTTTGTCGATGTGAACCCCAACAGCAAGATCCCGGCGATGGTCGATCATTCGACCAACCCGCCGACCCGGCTGTTCGAAAGCGGTGCCATGCTGCTGTATCTCGCCGAAAAATTCGGCGCCTTCCTGCCAACCGACCATCATGCCCGCACCGAGGCGCTGTGCTGGCTGTTCTGGCAGATGGGCTCGGCCCCGATCCTGGGCGGCGGCTTCGGCCATTTCTATGCCTATGCCCCCACCAAGCAGGAATATCCGATCAACCGCTATGCCATGGAGGTGAAGCGGCAGCTGGACGTGCTGGACCGGCACCTGGCCACCCACGAATATATGGCCGGCGCGGACTACAGCATTGCCGACATGGCGATCTGGCCCTGGTATGGCGCGCTGAGTCTGGGTCTGCTTTATGAGGCCGGCGAATTCCTCGAGGTGGCGGGCTATACCAACGTCATCCGCTGGACGAAGCAGATCGGCGAGCGCCCGGCGGTGAAGCGCGGCCGCATGGTCAACCGCGTGTTCGGCGAGCCGTCGAGCCAGTTGCACGAACGCCACGACGCATCCGATTTCGACACGAAAACGCAAGACAAGATCGGCCAGGGCGCATGACCAACCAATCGTCACCTCGCCCCTTGGGGGAGAGGTCGGACTCGCGCAGCGAGCCGGGTGAGGGCTTGCGCCAGCCGCCCGACACCCATGCCGAAGGCACATTGGGCCATAGCCTTGCCCAGCGCCGCATCGTCCGCTTTGATCCCGGCCATGCCGTGATCGAATATGAAGTGCTGCCCGCCATGTGCCATTCGGGCGGCGTCGCCCAGGGCGGCTTCGTATCGGGCTGGATCGATGCCGCCATGGCCCATGCGGTGATGGCCAAGTTCGGTTTCGACCGGGTGCCGATCAGCCTGGAACTGAAGGTGAGCTTCTTCGCGCCGGCCAATCCCGGCCGCGTGCTCGCCGAAGCCTGGATCGAAAAGGCCGGCGGCCGCACCATCTTCGCCGAAGGCAAGCTGACCACGCTCGACGGCAAGATCCTCGCCAAGGCATCAAGCACGATCAGCCTGATCGATGCCGCCAAGGTGCGCGCAACGATGGTGTGAGGGGCCTATTCGCTGCCGCGCAGGTCGATCCTGATGCTCACCCAGGTGCCAACCAGATATTCCCCGTCCACCCGGGGCGGCTTCACCCGGAACTGCCAGGCGGCTTCCTGAATGGCATAGCCCAGGCCGCTGCCCGGCGTCTCGCCGATGGCCTTGCAATCCTCCACCCGGAAGCGCGGGGCGGTGCGGCAGGCGATCAGGCCATAGGCGCCGGGGCGGCCCTTGCCGCGGATATAGAAGGCCAGCTCGGCATCGGTCGGCTCGCGCTGCCATTCGGCGGCATAGAGTTTTGATCCATCGGGCGCCACGCCCACCACCGGCGTGTTGGGCAGATTGGCGCCGGCAACCTGCTGCGCCTCCGGTTCGGCCCGCTCGGTCTTCCGAAGGTCAAAGCCCAGCAGCGCCGGGTCGCCAAAGCTCCACTTCGCCGGGGCCTGATCGGGCGCCTTCACGATGGCTTCGGGCTGCGGTGCGGCGCGCGGGGTGGGCGGGCGCACCTGCGGCTGCACCTTGGGCCGGGCGCGCTCGGGCGTCGGCGCGGCGATGTTCACCGCCACCATCGATCCCGAACCCGGCTTGCCCTTGGGTTGCGGCGGCGCCAGCCACAGCAGCAACAGCAGCAGCAGCACGTGCAGCGCGATGACCACGCCCAGCACCGGCACACGCCGGCGATCCGGCCACAGGCCGGTGGGGGCAAGGAAGGAGGCGGTGGCAGTCGTCACGGGGGGTCGGGGGCTTCCGATAAATGGCCCCCTGCCCGCTGCCTAGTCCAGATTTGGCCGCAGCAGCTGCACGGCGCGTTCGCGGCTCACGCCCAGCCGCTGCGCATAATCCGCCAGCTGGTCCTCGCCCACGCGCGCCACGCCGAAATAGGCGCTTTCGGGATGCGCGAAATAGAATCCGGAAACGGCGGCCGTCGGCAGCATGGCGAAACTGTCGGTCAGCGTGATGCCGGCCCGGGTCTCCACCTGCATCAGATCGAACAGCCGCCGCTTCAGGCTATGCTCCGGGCAGGCCGGATAGCCGGGCGCCGGGCGGATGCCGGTGTAACGCTCGCGGATCAGATCCTCGTTCGACATCCGGCTGCCCTGCTCGTGCCCCCAGATCTCGCGGCGCACCCGCTCGTGGAGATATTCGGCAAAGGCCTCGGCCAGCCGGTCGGCCAGCGCCTTCAGCAAGATGTCGTTGTAATCATCATGCGCCGCCTTGAAGCGCGCCAACTGCGCATCAATGCCGTCGCCGGCCTGCACGGCAAAACCGCCCAGCCAATCGGCCTCCGGATGGATGAAATCGGCAAGGCACATGTTGGCCCGGCCGTCCCGCTTGGCAATCTGCTGGCGCAAGAACGGCAGGCGGGCGATTTCGGCGCTGCGGCCGGCATCGGCAAACAGCACGACATCATCGCCATCCCGCCGCACCGGCCAGATCGCGACCACGCCCTTGGGCTGCAGCCATTTTTCCGCCGCGATGGTCTTCAGCATCGCTTGGGCATCGGCAAACAGGCTGGTGGCGCTGGCCCCCACCACGGCGTCGGTCAAGATCGCCGGATAATTGCCGTGCAGTTCCCAGGCCCGGAAAAACGGCGTCCAGTCGATATAGGGGATCAGCGTGTCGACCGTCACATCATCGATGGTCATCGTGCCGGTGAAATTGGGCTGCACCGGCGGATGGGCGGCGAAATCCGGCACAAAGCCATTGGCCCGGGCCTGCTCCAGCGGAACCAGCGCCGATTGGCCCGATCCGGCGCGCGCCACGCGGATCTTCTCATAGTCCGCCGCCGTTTCGGCCACGAACTCATCGCGCAGCGTGTCCGAAACCAGTGTGCCCGCCACGCCCACGGCGCGGCTGGCATCCAGCACATGCACCACCGGGCCGTCATAGGCCGGCGCGATCCGGAGCGCGGTGTGCACCCGGCTGGTCGTCGCCCCGCCGATCAACAGCGGCATGGTCATGCCGATGCGCTGCATCTCGCTCGCCACATGCACCATCTCGTCCAGGCTGGGCGTGATCAGGCCAGACAGCCCGATCATGTCGGCCTGGTGCTGGCGGGCGGCATCCAGGATGATCTGCGCCGGCACCATCACGCCCAGATCAATCACCTCGAAATTGTTGCACTGGAGGACGACGCCCACGATGTTCTTGCCGATATCGTGCACATCGCCCTTCACGGTCGCCATGATGATGCGGCCCTTGGTCGAACTGCCGACCTGTTTTTCCGCCTCGATATAAGGCAGCAGCACGGCCACCGCCTTCTTCATCACGCGGGCCGATTTCACCACCTGCGGCAGGAACATCTTGCCGGCGCCGAACAGGTCCCCCACCACGTTCATGCCGGCCATCAACGGGCCTTCGATCACCTCGATGGGCCGCGCGACGGTGAGGCGCGCTTCTTCCGTGTCAGCCTCGACAAAGGCGTCGATGCCCTTGACCAGCGCATGTTCCAGCCGCTTTTCCACCGGCCAGCCGCGCCACTCCTCGGCGGCCGGGTCAGCCGCCTTGGCCGGGCCGCCCTTGAACCTGTCGGCGGCGGCCAGCAGCCGGTCGGTCGCATCCGCCCGGCGGTTGAGCACCACATCCTCACACAGCTCGCGCAGGTTCGGATCAATGGCGTCATACACATCCAGTTGCCCGGCGTTGACGATGCCCATGTCCATGCCGGCGGCGATGGCGTGATAGAGGAACACCGAATGCATCGCCCGGCGCACCGGCTCGTTGCCGCGGAAGCTGAACGACAGGTTCGACACCCCGCCACTCACATGCGCGTGCGGGCAGCGCCGCCTGATTTCCCGTGTGGCCTCGATGAAATCGACGCCGTAATTGTTGTGCTCCTCGATGCCGGTGGCCACCGCGAAGATATTGGGATCAAAGATGATGTCTTCCGGCGGAAAGCCGATGCCGGTGAGCAGCCTGTAGGCCCGCTCGCAAATCTCCACCTTGCGCGCCGCCGTGTCGGCCTGGCCCAGCTCGTCAAAGGCCATCACCACCACCGCCGCGCCATAACGCAGGCACAGGCGCGCCTGCTCCAGGAACGGCGCCTCACCTTCCTTCATGCTGATCGAATTGACGATGCCCTTGCCAGCGAGGCACTTCAGCCCCGCCTCGATCACGCTCCATTTCGATGAATCGACCATCACCGGCACGCGGGCAATGTCCGGCTCGGCGGCGATCAGGTTGAGGAAGGTGACCATGGCCGCCTCGCTGTCGAGCAGGCCTTCATCCATGTTCACATCGATGATCTGGGCGCCGTTTTCCACCTGTTGGCGCGCGACCTCGACCGCAGCGGTGTAATCGCCGTTCAGGATCAGCTTCTTGAACGCCGCCGAACCGGTGACGTTGGTGCGTTCCCCGATGTTGATGAAACTGGCCGTTGTCATGCGGCAAACCTGTGCGCTTCTAAGCCCGAAAGCCGCAGCGCCGGCGCCACCGCCGGCACCACCCGCGCCGGCAGCCCGGCCACCTGGCGCGCCATCGCGGCGATGTGCGCCGGCGTGTTGCCACAACAGCCGCCCACGATGTTCACCAGGCCTTCCTCGGCCCAGCCGCGGATGAAGCCCGCCGTCATCTCCGGCTGTTCGTCATAGGCGCCCAGATCATTGGGCAGGCCGGCGTTGGGATAGGTCATGATCAGCGTGTCGGCCACCCGCGCCAACGCCTGCACATGGCTGCGCAGTTCGGTGGCGCCAAAGGAACAATTCAGCCCCACCGCCACCGGCTTCACATGGCGGATCGAATGCCAGAAGGCCTCCACCGTCTGCCCCGACAGGTTGCGGCCGGAAAGGTCGGTCAGCGTCATGGACAGCATCACCGGCACATCGCGGCCACGGGCATCACCAGCCTCGGCAGCGGCAAAGGCGGCGGCCTTGGCGTTCAGCGTGTCGAACACGGTCTCGATCAGGATGAAGTCCACCCCGCCATCGCGCAGCGCCTCGATCTGCTCGCGATACACGTCCTTCACGCCATCGAACGTGACCTCGCGATAACCGGGGTCCGACACGCGGGGGCTGAGGGAGAGCGTCTTGTTGGTCGGCCCCAGGCTGCCCGCCACCCAGCGTGGGCGGCCATCCAGCGCAGTCGCTGCGTCCACCCGTTCCCGGATCACGCGGGCGGCGGCCAGGTTGATCTCGCGCACCTTGTCTTCCATGCCATAATCGGCCTGGCTGATGCGGTTGGCGTTGAACGTGTTGGTGGCCAGAAGATCAGCGCCCGCCGCGATATAGGCATCGCAGATGCCGGCGATCGCCGTGGGCTGGGTCAGGTTCAACAGGTCGTTGTTGCCCTTCTGATCATGGTTGCTGGCGATGCCGCCGGCATAATCGGCCGCGGTCAGCCCCAGGGCCTGGATGGCGGTGCCATAGGGGCCATCCTTCACCAATATGCGGCTGGCAGCGGCCGCGCGCAGGGTTTCGGCAGGGTTGGTCATTGGGCCTCCAGCACCGGCCG
This sequence comes from Sandarakinorhabdus sp. FBCC-B8862, assembly GCF_059745315.1. NCBI lineage: Bacteria > Pseudomonadati > Pseudomonadota > Alphaproteobacteria > Sphingomonadales > Sphingosinicellaceae > Sandarakinorhabdus > Sandarakinorhabdus sp. FBCC-B8862. The sequence continues at coordinate 3,083,410 of NZ_CM185574.1, read as the reverse complement.
CACGCCCAGCAAATGGCAAATGGCGTAGGACAATTCGGCGCGATTGAGCGTGTAGAAATGGAAATGCCGCACACCCCCCGCATACAGCCGGCGGGCCATTTCGGCGGCCACGGTGGCAGCCACCAGCTGGCGCGCGGCCGGCTTGTCGTCCAGCCCGGCAAACAGCCGGCCCATCCAGTCGGGCAGATGGGTGCCGCAACTGGCAGCCATTTTCTGCAGATTGGCAAAATTGCTCACCGGCAGGATGCCCGGCACCAGCTCCACCTTGAGGCCCGCCGCCGCCACGGCGTCGCGGAAGCGGAAATAGGTGTCCGGCTCGAAGAAGAACTGGCTGATCGCCCGGCTCGCCCCGGCATCGATCTTGGCCTTCAGCGCCTCCAGATCGGCCGCCGGGCTCGCCGCTTCCGGGTGCACCTCCGGGTAACAGCTCACCGAAACCTCGAAATCATGCCGGCGCTTCAACGCCTTCACCAGTTCGGCGGCGCTGGCATGGCCGCCCGGCACCGGTTCAAAGCGCGCCTGCCCGCCCGGCGGGTCACCACGCAGCGCCACGATATGGCGCACGCCGGCCGCCCAATAATCATCGGCAATCGCGTCCAGCTCGGCCGCGGTGGCGTTCACGCAGGTCAGATGCGCGGCGGCAGCCACCGGCGTTTCGGCCACAATGCGCGCCACGGTGGCATGGGTGCGCTCCCGCGTCGAACCGCCGGCGCCATAGGTGACCGAGAAGAAACGCGGGCCAAGCGGCACCAGGGTTTCCACCGCCTGCCACAGGCTGTCCTGCATGGCCGGTGTCTTGGGCGGGAAAAATTCAAAGCTCACCGCCAGATCGCCCGGCAGATCGGCATAGAGCGGGCCACCAATGGCGCGCGCCGCTTCCTGCATCTGGTTCAAGGTCAACATGGCAATCTGGTTCCCAGCCACAGGGTCACCCCCAATTGTCCCGCCACATCGGCCGGCAGCCGCTGCGCCACCGCAGCGTCACAGCCCGCCGCCGCCAGCCAGCCCAGCACCGCCTCGTCGGCAAAGCCCAGGCGCACATGCCGGCGCTCGTCGCGCAGCGCCTCGCGGTCGTGCGGCATCAGATCCACCACCAGCAAGCGGCCACCGGGGCGCAGCACCCGCGCGGCTTCGGCCAGCACGGCGGCGGGATCATCGGCAAAATGCAGCACCTGGTGCAGCACGATCGTATCGGCCGCGGCATCGCCCAGCGGCAGCGCATACATGTCTCCGGCCTGCACCCGGGCCTGGGCCAGCCCGGCCGCCTCCAGCCGGCTGCGGGCAATGCGCAGCATTTCCGGGGACCGGTCCAGCCCCAGCGCACTCGCCGCCTGCCCGCCCAGCAACTCGATCATACGCCCGGTGCCGGTGCCCACATCCACCAGATCGCCCAGCCGCGCCGCAGCGCCGCCCAGCGCCGCGACAATCGCCGCCTCCACACCGGCTTCCCGGCTGAACAGCGAACGCTCCTGCTCCCAGCCATCGGCATGTTCGTTGAACCAGGCCTCCACCGCGGCGCGCCGTTCGGCCCGCACCACCGCCAGCCGTTCGCGGTCGCTCGCCGCCACATCGGCGCCGGCCAGCGCATCCACCGCCGTCAGCACCGGCGCCGTCACCGCCGCCGGGCCCAGGCGCACGAACACCCAGGCGCCTTCCTTCACCCGCTCAACCAGCCCGGCTTCGGCCAGGATGCGCAAATGGCGGGAAACACGCGGCTGGCTCTGCTGCAGCACGCGGGCAATCTCCCCAACCGCCAGATCCAGCCCGCGCACCAGCATCAGGATGCGCAGCCGGCTGGGATCCCCCAGGGCACGGAAAATGGCGAGGAGCGTATCCATGGCCCATGGCATATAAAGTTATCTTTATATCCGTCAAGCCGGTTGCCGCCCGGTCAAGCCCATGCCAAGCAGGGGCCATGATCCGCATCGCCGCCCCCGCGTTGCTGCTGCTCCTGCTCGCCGGTTGCGCCACCACCGGCAGCACCGATCTGTCGCGGGCAGAGGCGGACCCCTGGGAAAAATCCAACCGCCGGGTCTTTGCCTTCAACAAGCGGCTGGACCGCTGGGTGGTCAAACCCATTGCCACCGGTTATCGAACCGTGGTGCCCAAGCCGGCACGCACCGCCGTTGCCAACGCCTATGGCAACTATGGCGAGCCGGCCAATTTCGCCAACAGTCTTTTGCAGGGCAAGATCGCCCAGGCCTTCCGCACGGTTGATCGCTTCATCCTCAACACCACGCTGGGCGTCGGCGGCGTCGCCGATGTCGCCACCGATCTCGGCCGCCCGAAAGAGCCGGAGGATTTTGGCCAGACGCTGGCACGCTGGGGGGTGAAATCCGGTCCCTATCTGGTGCTGCCGCTGTTCGGCCCCTCCACCCTGCGCGATGGCCTGATGACGCCGGTGGATTTCTTCGTCGATCCCGCCGATTTCACCCGCAATGCCTGGCTGCGGCCCGGCTGGGATGTGCGCATCGCCATGTCGGCCGGGCGCATCATCAATTTCCGCAACACGCTGATCGAAACCGGGGCTGACAAGCTGCTGGCCGACAGTCTGGATGATTATGCCCTCGCCCGCTCCGCCTATCTGCAGCGGCGGCGTCTGCAATTGTTCGATGGCAATCTGCCGGCCGAAGCCGATCCCTTTGCCGATCCGGCCGACGACGCGCCACCTCCGCCGCCCGCTGCTGCCGGTCAGCCTAAGCCTTGATGGCGCAGCCCATCACCAGCGGCGTGAGCGTCTTCAGCGCGCCAAACGCCCGCTCCTCCTCCTGAACCGGCATCGGGTCCAGCCGGAACCCGGCTGCCTTCACCAGCTCGGCTGACGCACGGTTGAGGTTGCAGCCCACGCCCACCACGCGCTGCACCGGGTTCAGTCGCTGCTGCCAGCGCTGCCGCTGCGGATCGTCCGACAGCACATGCTCCATGAACAGGAACGCCCCGCCCGGCTTCAGCACCCGCTTCACCTCGGCCAGCACCTGGCCCACGTCAGCCACGCTGCACAGGGTGAGGCAGCACACCACCGTGTCGAAACGGGCATCGGCAAACGGCAACTGCTCACCGGCACCGGGCACGGACTTGACCGGCACCGGCGACGCCGCCAGATGCGCCGCCGCCCGCCGGTTCATGCCGTCGGATGGCTCCACCACCGTCAGGCTGGTCACCTTCGCCGGGTCATAGAACGGCAGGGTTGCCCCTGACCCAAAGCCGATCTCCAGCACGTCACCCGCCGCCTGCCCCACCAGCGCCTGCCGCCGCCGCATGATGTTGGGGTGGCCCAACGCCTTGTCGAGCAGCCAGGGGAAGATGGTTTCGGAATAAAGGCCCATGGCCGCAATGGTGGCACGGGCTTGGCGGGGCGGCCAGCGCTGGTTATCGTCAGGGCATGCGCTGGTTCCTGCCCCTGTTTCTGTTGCTCTCCGCCTGCTCCAAGGAGGCAGCGGCCCCGGCCGGCAATGAACAGGCCGTGATCGACAAGGCCGATGCCGATGTGAAGGCAGCGGAAGCGGCGGCGGCGAAATAGATCCTCCCCAAACTTGTTTGGGGAGGTGGCGGCGAAGCCGACGGAGGGGCCGCCCAGATCCTCCGCCTCTGGAGGAGGTGCCCGCAGGGCGGAGGGGGCCGCGCCCGTGCCTGGCAGGGCCGCCCGCATCGGCCGCGGCCGGCGGCAGAGCCGCCGAGTCCGCTCAACGCGCGGAAGAAAAAGAAAGAAAAGAGCGTGGCGGAGCCACGCCGTCAGACGAATCAAAAAGGGGCGGCTTTGGGGCCGCCCCTTTTCGTTCGCTGGCCGGATTTCGTTGAGTCTGGCGGCAGCTTGCGCTGCCGCCAGCCAACGCAATCAGAAATCCATGCCGCCCATGCCGCCCATGCCACCCGGCATGCCGCCACCAGCCGGCTTGTCATCGGCCGGCAGGTCGGTGATGGCCGCTTCGGTGGTAATCAGCAGCGAGGCAACCGAGGCCGCATCCTGCAGCGCGGTGCGCACCACCTTGGTCGGGTCGATCACGCCAGCCGCAACCAGGTTTTCATAGGTTTCGGTCTGGGCGTTGAAGCCAACCGTGGTGTCGCCACCTTCCAGCAGCTTGCCAGCCACCACGCCGCCATCATGGCCGGCGTTGGCAGCGATCTGGCGCACCGGGGCGGTGATCGCGCGGCGCACGATGTCGATGCCGCGGGTCTGGTCTTCGTTGGCGCCCTTCAGGCCTTCCAGCGCCTTGGTGGCATAGAGCAGCGCCGTGCCGCCGCCCGGAACAATGCCTTCTTCCACGGCAGCGCGGGTGGCGTGCAGCGCGTCATCAACGCGGTCCTTGCGCTCCTTCACTTCGACTTCCGTCGAACCGCCCACCTTCAGCACGGCCACACCGCCAGCCAGCTTGGCCAGACGTTCCTGCAGCTTTTCGCGGTCATAATCGCTGGTGGTCACTTCGATCTGGGCGCGGATCTGTTCCACGCGGGCCTTGATCGCATCGGCCGAACCTTCACCATCAACGATGGTGGTGTTGTCCTTGTCGATGGTCACGCGCTTGGCCTTGCCCAGCATCGGCAGGGTGACGTTTTCCAGCTTGATGCCCAGATCTTCGCTGATCATCTCGCCGGCGGTCAGGATGGCGATGTCTTCCAGCATGGCCTTGCGGCGGTCGCCAAAGCCCGGGGCCTTGACGGCGGCAACCTTCAGGCCACCGCGCAGCTTGTTGACCACCAGGGTGGCCAGCGCTTCGCCTTCCACGTCTTCGGCGATGATCAGCAGCGGACGGCCCGACTGCACCACCGCTTCCAGCACCGGCAGCATCGCCTGCAGGTTCGAAAGCTTCTTTTCGTGGATCAGGATGTAGGGGTTGTCGAGTTCCACCTGCATCTTTTCGGCGTTGGTGATGAAGTACGGCGACAGATAGCCACGGTCGAACTGCATGCCTTCGACCACGTCCAGCTCGCTGTCCATGCCCTTGGCTTCTTCAACCGTGATGACGCCTTCCTTGCCGACCTTTTCCATGGCCTTGGCGATCATGTCGCCAATTTCCTTCTCGCCATTGGCCGAGATGGTGCCAACCTGGGCGATCTCGCTCGAACCGGCAACCGGCTTGGAACGGCCCTTCAGGTCTTCCACAACCTTGGACACGGCCAGATCGATGCCGCGCTTCAGGTCCATCGGGTTCATGCCGGCAGCGACCGACTTCATGCCTTCGCGCACGATGGCCTGGGCCAGCACGGTGGCCGTGGTGGTGCCGTCACCGGCGGCGTCGTTGGTCTTCGAGGCGACTTCGCGCACCATCTGGGCGCCCAGATTCTCGAACTTGTCCTTCAGTTCGATTTCCTTGGCCACCGACACACCGTCCTTGGTGATGCGCGGGGCGCCGAACGACTTTTCGATGACGACGTTGCGGCCCTTGGGGCCCAGCGTCACCTTCACGGCATCGGCGAGGATATCAACGCCGCGGATGATGCGCTCACGCGCGTCGCGGCCGAACTTCACGTCCTTGGCAGCCATGTGTCTTGCTCCCTAATCTCTTGGTTTGGTTTCAGCGACTTGGGGCTCGGCTTCAGCCGATGATCCCCAGAATGTCGCTTTCCTTCATGATCAGCAGGTCTTCGCCGTTCAGCTTGACTTCGGTGCCCGACCACTTGCCGAACAGGATCTTGTCACCAGCCTTCACTTCCAGCGGGGTGACGGTGCCATTGTCGGCGCGCGCGCCGGTGCCAACGGCGACCACTTCGCCTTCCTGCGGCTTTTCCTTGGCGCTATCGGGGATGATGATGCCGCCAGCGGTCTTCGCTTCGGCTTCAACGCGGCGCACGAGCACGCGGTCATGCAGCGGACGGAATGCCATTGCTTTGCCTCTTCCTGTTTCGTGTGAATATGTCGTCTGTTGGCACTCAACCGGGGCGAGTGCCAGCAGTGACCGCCATATGGGTGGGCCGGCACGGCCCGTCAAGGCTCGGGGGCAGGCGGTGCGGCAAAATTTTCCCGTCCCCGCGCCGCTCTGGACAGGCCGCGCCACCCTTGCCAGACAGGCGGAATGATCGCTTCCCTGCGCGCCACCGCCTCCCGCGCCATCTTGGCCGCCCTGTGCCTGTCGCTGGTCTCCTGCGGCGGCGGTGGTGGCTCCGCCCCCAGCCTGTCGCCCACACCCACCCCAACGCCGACACCAACGCCCACCTGCTCGCTGCGCGACCGGCAATTGTGGGCCGAAGCCCAGATCCGCGAATGGTATCTGTTCCCGGCCGATCTGCCGGCCAGCCTGGATCCGGCACCCTACACCACGGTGCAGGCCTATATCGATGCCCTCACCGCCAATGCGCGTGCCGCCAACAAGGATCGCTTCTTCACCTACATCACCTCGATCGCCGAGGAGAATGCCTTCTTCTCCTCCGGGCAAACCGCCGCCTTCGGCATCCGCATCAGCTATGACAGCACCGCCCGCCGCGCCACGGTGATCGACGCCTTCGAAACCGGCCCGGCCTTTGCCGCCGGCCTTGATCGCAGCGCCGAACTGCTCGCCATCGGCGACACGCCCACCAGCCTCGTCACCGTCAGCGACCTGTTCGCGCGCGGCGGCGCCACCGCCGTGTCCGACGCGCTGGGGCCCGGCACCGCCGGCGTCACCCGCACCATCCAGTATCGCCTCAATGGCGACACCCGCACCGCCACCATCACCAAGACCGAATTCAACATCCCGCCGGTGTCAGACCGGTTTGGCATCCAGGTGCTGCCCGATGGCAACGGCGGCCGCGTCGGCTATGTCAACCTGCGCAGCTTCATCTCCACCGCCGAAACGCCGCTGCGCACCGCCTTCGCGCGGTTCCGCAGCGAAGGCATCACCCGGGTTGCCATCGATTTCCGCTACAACGGCGGCGGCCTGGTGCGCATTGCCGAGTTGATGGGCGACCTGATGGGCCGCAACCGCACGGCGAGCGAGGTGTTCAGCTTCACCACCTTCCGGGCATCCAAATCCTCCGAAAACGCCACCCGCCTGTTCCGCAGCGCCGCCGAAAGCATCGCGCCCACCGATCTGGCCTTCATCACCACCGGCGCCTCGGCATCGGCCAGCGAACTCGTCGCCAATGCCATGCTGCCCTACACCCGCGGCAACATCACCCTGGTGGGCGCCAACACCAGCGGCAAACCGGTGGGCCAGATCGCCATCGACCGCGCCGCCTGTGACGACCGCCTGCGCATCGTGGCCTTCGCCACCGAAAATGCCGACCGCCAGGGCGATTATTACAACGGCCTCGCCCCGGTGTTTGCCGCGCGCGGCGGCCGCACCTGCGCTGCCGCCGATGATTTCAGCCGCCAGATGGGCGCCCCCACCGAAGCCTCCACCCAGCGCGCCATCCTGTCGCTGCGCGGCGAAAGCTGTGGCGCCATCGCCGGCACGGCCGATACGCTGGCCGAACAATCGGTCGGCCGCGGCCTGCTCACCGTCACCGCCCCCACCGCCGCCCAACGCGAAGTGCCGGGCCTGTTCTAGATCCTCCCCCTCTGGGGGAGGTGCCGACCAACGGGAGGCGGAGGGGGCCGGCAGCACCGGCCCCAACCGGATCAGACCTTCAGCAACTGCTTGCCGAAATTCTTGCCCTCGAACAGGCGCCGCAGCGTTGCCGGGCAGTTTTCAAACCCGTGCGCCACATCCTCGGCGGTCTTAAGCTTGCCGGCCTGCATCAGCTTGGCCAGCTCCGCCACGCCCTCGCCATAACGCTTGGCGAAATCGAGCACGATGAAGCCTTCCATGCGCCCGCGCATCACCGTCAGGTTCATGTAATTCCGCAGGCCCGGCTGCCGGTCTTCCGCCGTGTCGTTGTAACTGGAAATGCCGCCGCACAGCACCACCCGGGCATTCAGCGCCAGATTGGCCAGCGCCGCATCCAATATCTCGCCGCCGACATTTTCAAACACCACGTTCACGCCCTTCCTGGCATGTTCGCGGATCTGGCGGCCAACATTGCCGGTGCGATAATCGATGCAGGCATCGGCCCCGGCGGTTTCCACCACCCAGCGGCACTTGTCCGGCCCGCCGGCAATGCCGATCACCGTGCAGCCCAGCGCCTTGCCGATCTGCACCACCACACTGCCCGTCGCGCCGGCCGCGCCCGAGACCAGGATGGTATCGCCTTCCTTGGGCTGGCCAATCTCGGTCAGGCCAAACCAGGCGGTCAGCCCGGTGGTGCCAAACACGCCCAGCGCCTGTTCCGGCGTGATGCCGGCGCGCACCTTGGTCACCGGGCCAGCCTCGGTCATGCCGTTTGAAACGGCATGTTCCTGCCAGCCAAAGGCACCCTGCACCACATCGCCAACCGCAAAGCCGGGGTGCTTGCTCGCCACCACCTCACCAATGCCGCCAGCTCGCACCACGCCGCCAATCGGCACCGCCGGCAGATAGGTATCGCCACCCAGCCAGCCGCGCTGGGTGGGATCGAACGAAAAATAGGTCAACCGCACCAGAAACTCGCCGTCAGCGATCTCGGGCATCGGCACCGTCACCAGTTCGAAATCACTGTCCTTCAACGGCCCGTTCGGGCGCGATTGCAACAGCCAGCGGCGGGTGGTGGTCATGTGTGTTTCTCCCCAGTCAAAACGTCCGTCATGCTGAACTTGTTTCAGCATCCATGGTCCAATCGCCGCCACGTGCGCGCCTCTCGGGGCGCACTCCCATGGATGCTGAAACAAGTTCAGCATGACGAATGGGAATTTCTACTTGAACAAACTCCCCAAAATCCCGCGCACCAGGCTCTTGCCCAAACTCCCGGCCACCTGCCGGCCAATCGTGCTGGCCGCCGAACGGGCCGCCGCCTCGATGGCCTTCTGCGTCGCCGTCGGCTTGGCCGCAGCGCGGGCCCGCGCCACTTCCAGCCGCGCCGCCTCCCGTTCGCGCTGCGCCTGCAATTTCGCCTGCTCCTTGGCTGCCTGCGCGTCGAGCTTGGCCTGCAGCGCCGCCGCCTTCTCCGCCTCGGCCTGGGCCGCGCTCTCCTCGCGCTTCATCACCAGCAGTTCGGCGGCCGATTCGCGGTCCACCCGCTCCTCATATTTGCCGGCAAAGGGCGAGGCGTTGATCACGTCCATGCGCTCCCCCGGTGTCAGCGGCCCCACCCGGCTGCGCGGCGGCGCGATGCGCGTGCGCTCCACCGGGCTCGGCGCGCCATCGGGCATCAGGGTCGAAACCAGCGCCTCGCCCACCTTCATCTCGGTGATCACGGCCGCCACATCCAGTCGCGGATTGGGCCGGAAGGTTTCCGATGCGCTCTTGATCGCCCTTGCGTCGCGCGGCGTGAAGGCCCTCAATGCATGCTGCACCCGGTTGCCCAATTGGCTGGCCACCTTTTCCGGAATGTCGATCGGGTTCTGCGTCACGAAATAAACGCCCACACCCTTCGACCGGATCAGGCGCACCACCTGCTCCACCTTGTCCATCAAGGCATCGGGCGCCTCGTCAAACAGCAGATGCGCCTCGTCAAAGAAGAACACCAGCTTGGGTTTGTCCGGATCACCCACCTCGGGAAGCGTTTCAAACAGTTCCGACAGCAGCCACAACAGGAAGGTCGCATAAAGCCGGGGGGACTGCATCAGCTTGTCCGCCGCCAATATGTTCACCCGGCCCCGGCCCTTGCCATCCAGCGCGATGAAATCGCTGATCTCGAACGCCGGCTCGCCAAAGAAGGCCGCGCCGCCCTGGCTTTCCAGCGTCAGCAGCTGGCGCTGGATGCTGCCCACACTGGCCTTGGTCACATTGCCATATTTGGCCGAAAGCTCGTCCGCATTTTCGGCCACCCAGGCCAGCATCGCCTGCAGATCCTCCAGATCCAGCAGCAGCATGTCGTTGTCGTCGGCATAGCGGAAGGCGATGGTCATCACCCCTTCCTGCGTGTCGTTCAAACCCATCAGCCGGCTGAGCAGCAACGGGCCCATTTCCGAAATGGTGGTGCGGATCGGGTGGCCCTGCTCGCCGAACAAATCCCAGAACACGACCGGCATGGCTTCCCAGTCATAATCCTCGATCTTCAGTTCCAGCGCGCGCTTGCCGGTCCAGGCCGCCGCCTCGCTGCCGGCCCTGGCCATGCCGGCGATATCGCCCTTCACATCCGCGAGGAACACCGGCACGCCAGCCCGCGAAAAGCCTTCGGCCAGGCCCTGCAGCGTCACCGTCTTGCCGGTGCCGGTGGCGCCCGCGATCAGGCCGTGGCGGTTGGCGCGCTTCAGCACCAGGCTTTGCGGCTGGTCCTGATCCGAAAGGCCGATGAACAGGGAATCGGTCACAGAGGTCTCCTTCGCCTGCCAGTTTCAGCGCGGCGGGTGCGTCACGTCCAGCCGGAAGATGTCGGGCCTTGCATAATGGCCGGCGGCATCGAAATCGAAGCGGGCGCGCACCACATCGGCGAGGTCAACCTCCGCCGTGATCAATCCCTCGCCGCCCCGGAGCGGCCCGGCCAGCACCTCGCCGAGCGGGGAGACGATGAGGCTGCCGCCGCCGATCATCGGCGCATCCTCGGCCCGGTCGCGCAGGGAAATGTCATCGCCCAGCGCCGTCGTTGCCGGCCCCTGCCATTGGCAGGCCGACACCAGGAAACAGCGGCTTTCCACCGCAATGTGGCGCATGCTGATTTCCCATTGCGGCCGCTCGTCCACCGTCGGCGCCGCCCACAGGCTGATGCCCTGATCATAGAGCGCGGCGCGCAGCAGCGGCATGTAATTCTCCCAGCAGATCACCGGCCCGATGCGGCCGATGGGGCTGTCAAACACCCGCACATCCTGTGGGCCGCCCTGCCCCCACACCAGCCGTTCGGCCGCGGTGGGCATCAACTTGCGGCGATGGCCGGCAAACTGGCCATCGGGGGTGAATTGCAGCGCCGCGCATTGCAGGGTGGCGCCTTCGCGCACAATGGCGCCGGTGACGATGGTCGCCTTCAAGTCGCCCGCCAGCCCGGCCAGCGCCGCCACCTCCGGCCCATCGATTTCGATCGCCTGCTCCCAATAGCGTTTGAACGCATCGCGCCCGGCCGGCGTGCGATAGCCCAGGCGCACGCCAAAATCCTGCCCCTTGGGATAGCCGCCAAACAGCGCCTCGGGCAGCACCAGCAGATCGGGCCGCGCCTCCGCCAGTTGCCTGCGCCAGCCCATCAGCACGTCCAGCGTCTCTGCCGTCGTCGCCCGGCTGCCCAGTTGCAAGGCGGCCAGCCGGGCCGTGCCTGTCGGGATCGTCATGCTGCCTCCAATCGGCTCATCGCCCAGGCCGCCGCCTCGGCCACCACCGCATCCTCATGCCCCAGATGCGCCGCCACGGGCCCGCGCAAACTGGCATCGCCGCTGTTGCCGGCGGCATAAAGGCAATTGCGCAAGAACCGCTTCACCCCGATCCGCTTGATGGCGCTGCCGGAAAACAGCGCCCGGAACGCCGCATCATCCAGCGCCAGCAATTCGGCCAGTTTCGGCGCGGTCAATTCGGCGCGCGGCTGGAAGGCCGGCTCCTCGGTGGCGTGCGCAAAGCGGTTCCACGGGCAGACCGACAGGCAATCATCGCAGCCATAGATGCGGTTGGCCATGGGTGCGCGGAATTCCTCCGGGATCGGCCCGGCATGTTCGATGGTCAGGTACGCCAGGCAGCGCCGCGCGTCGAGGCGATAGGGCGCCGGAAAGGCCTGCGTCGGGCAGGCCGTCTGGCAGCGGGTGCAGCTGCCACAGCGGTCCGTATGCGGCGCATCGGCCGGCAATTCCAGTGTGGTGTAGATCGCGCCCAGGAACAGCCACGAACCATGCTGGCGGGAGACAAGGTTGGTGTGCTTGCCCTGCCACCCCAACCCGGCCGCTGCAGCCAGCGGCTTTTCCATCACCGGGGCGGTGTCGACAAACAGCTTCACCCCGGCCTCCGGCCGCTGCGCCACCAGCCAGCGCGCCAGCGCCTTCAGCCGCTTCTTGATCAGATCATGATAATCCCGGTTCCAGGCATAAACCGAAATCACGCCCGTATCGCCCTGCCCGGCCAGCCGCAGCGGATCGAGCGCCGGGGCATAGCTTGTTCCCAACATGATCACGCTCTTCACCTCGGGCCACAGGCCCTGCGGGCTGGCCCGCTCTCGGCTGCGGCCCGCCATCCAGATCATGTCACCATGGCAGCCATCATCCAGCCAGGCCCGCAGCCGTTTGCCGGCTTCCGGCACCGCGTCCGCCGCGCAGATGCCGATATCGGCAAAGCCCAGCGCGAGCGCCTCGGCCTTCAGCGCCGCAATCAATTCAGGCCCGCCAGCCACTCCACCACCATGCCAGCCACTTGCTGTTCCAGTGCGCCCCAGAACAGCCAGTGCGGGGCGCCCGGCAGCTCGTGATAATCCACCGTGCCCGAAAGATTGCGCGCCGTTGCCCGGGCGATGCCGGGCGGGGTGATGCGATCCTCCGTCCCCACCAGCACCAGGGCTGGCCGGTTCAGCCGGGCATAATCCACCCGCGTCGTGTTGCCGAACAGGGGCGGCAGCGCCATTTCGGCCAGCACATGGCCTGAATCCCACACCAGCGCGGCGATTTCGGCCTTGGTCACATCCTCGGGCACGCCGTTGAAAATGCCCCAGCGCGCGCCCTCTTCGTCACACAGGGTCGGCTCATCCCACCAGCCCCATTTCAGGATGACATTCTTCAGCGTGCGCGCCGGATCCAGGCTGAAACTCTGGCTGTTGGCTGCCGCCGCCGGCGACAGCAGCACCAGCCCGGCATGATCGATGCGCTGCGCCAGCAATTGCGCCAACAGGCTGCCCATCGAATGGCCCAGGATGATTGGAGGTGCGGCAAGCTTCAGCGCCTCCGCCTCCAGCTGGTCAACATAGGCGCGCACCGGCAACTGGCGCAGCCCCGGCGCCGGCGGCAGGCTCACCGGCCGGTCGTGAAACAACAGGCAGGGCGCGTGCGTCTCATGCCCCGCCGCCTCCAACGCGGCGCGCACCCGGTCAAACGTGGCCGGGGTGGACCACATGCCGTGGATGAGGAGGACGGGCGGCTTCAGCACACCACTCCGGTCGACGCCAGCACGCCCAGGGTGACGATATCGCTGGCGCTGCTGTTCATCGGCACGATCTGCACCGGCTTGCTCATGTTCACCAGCATCGGGCCAACCACGCGCAGATTGGCCACTTCCTTGATCAGCTTGGCGGCGATGTTGGCGCTGTGCAGGCCGGGCATGATCAGCACATTGGCCGGGCCCGACAGGCGGTTGAACGGATATTGCGCCCGCATGATCGGATTGAGCGCCACATCGGCCGACATTTCGCCTTCATATTCAAAGCCGACCTGCCGGCTGTCGAGCAGCTTCACCGCGCCGCGCACATTGTCGACAAACTCGCCGCGCGGATTGCCGAAGTTGGAATAAGACAGGAAGGCCACGCGCGGCTCCTGGCCCAGCCGGCGCGCCACGGCTGCGGTTTCCACTGCGATGCTGGCCAGCGTTTCCGCCGTCGGCCGCTCTGTCACCGTCGTGTCGGCGATGAAGATGGTCTGCTTCTTGCCCACCAGCATATGGATGCCGAACGGCCGGTGCCCCGGCACCGGATCAATCACCTGGCGCACCTGGCGATAGGTGGTGGCGAAATTGCGCGTCACCCCGGTCAGCATCAGGTCCGCCTCGCCCAGCGCCACCAGCAGCGCGCCAAACACGTTGCGCTCGTGGTTCACCATGCGCTGCACATCGCGGTGCAGCATGCCGCGCCGCTGCAGCCGGGCATAAAGATGATCAACCATGCGCGGCACCAGCGGGGAAATGGCGCTGTTGTGGATCTCGAAACTGTCGATATCGGTCACGCCCAGCCGCGCCAGGCCTTCGCGCACCGGCTCCTCCCGGCCGACCAGCACCGGCGTGCCATAGCCGCTATTCTTCCAGTTCACCGCCGCGCGCAGCACCACCTCCTGCTCGGCTTCGGCAAACACCGCCCGGCGCGGGCGCAGCTGCGCGCTTTCGATGGCGCCCTGCAGGATCGACGTGGTCGGGTTCAGCCGCCCGCGCAGCTCCTGGGCATAGGCGTCCTCATCAAAGAACGGCTTCTTCGCCACGCCCGATGCCATCGCCGCCTTGGCCACCGCCGTCGGCACATGCTCGATCAGGCGCGGATCAAACGGCGCCGGAATGATATATTCCGGGCCAAACACCCGCGCCTTGCCGCCATAGGCTGCCGCCACCTCATCGGGCACCGGCATGCGCGCCAGGCTGGCGATGGCGTTGGCCGCGGCCAGCTTCATCTCCTCGTTGATGGCGGTCGCCCGCACATCCAGCGCGCCCCGGAACAGATAGGGGAAGCACAGCACATTGTTGACCTGGTTGGGATAATCGCTGCGCCCGGTGGCCACGATGGCATCGTCGCGCACCTTGTGCACCTCCTCCGGCGTGATTTCCGGATCGGGGTTGGCCATGGCAAAGATGATCGGATTGGCCGCCATGCTGGCCACCATCTCCGGCGTCACCGCGCCTTTCTGCGACAGGCCCATGAACACATCGGCGCCCACCATCGCCTCTTCCAGGCTGCGGGCATCGGTGGCGGCGGCATGCGCCGATTTCCACTGGTTCATGCCCTTCTCGCGGCCCTTGTAGATGACGCCCGAGGTGTCACACATGATGACATTCTTGACGCCATACAGCTTGATCAGCTCGGTGCAGGCAATGGCCGCCGCGCCGGCGCCATTCACCACCAGCTTCACATCCTCCGGCTTGCGGCCCGTCAGATGCATGGCGTTGATCATGCCGGCCGCCGCCACGATGGCGGTGCCATGCTGGTCATCGTGAAAGACCGGAATGTTCATCCGCTCCTTCAGGGTCGTCTCGATGATGAAACACTCCGGCGCCTTGATATCCTCAAGGTTGATGCCGCCGAACGACGGCTCCAGCAGCTCCACGCAGGCGATGAACTTCTCGACGTCCTCGGTCGCCACCTCCAGGTCGATGGAATCAATGTCGGCAAAGCGCTTGAACAGCACCGCCTTGCCTTCCATCACCGGCTTGGACGCCAGCGCGCCCAGATTGCCCAGACCCAGGATGGCGGTGCCGTTGGAGATAACGGCGACCAGATTGCCCTTGATGGTATAGTCATAGGCGCTGTCGGGATCGGCGGCGATGGCGCGCACCGGGGCAGCCACGCCGGGCGAATAGGCGAGGCTCAGGTCGCGCTGCGTCGCCATCGGCTTCGAAGCGACAATGTCGATCTTCCCCGGCTTGCCGGTGCGGTGGTAAACCAGCGCCTCGCGGTCGCCAAAATCCTGATCCGTGGTGCTGCTCATCGCCCGTCGCTTTCCGTTCGTCGCAACTGGATAGAATTGTGGCAGCATCGCGGCAAGTGGCTTGCTGCCCCTTTCCGCCAATCCTGCGGCGCGCTATCCCGTCGCGGTGACCGCCGCATCCCCCATGATCGCGCAATATCTGGCGCTGAAGGCGCAGGCCGCCGATGCCCTGCTGTTCTTCCGCATGGGCGATTTCTATGAGCTGTTCTTCGATGATGCCGCCACCGCCGCCGCCGCGCTCGACATCGCGCTGACCAAACGCGGCGAACACGCCGGCCAGCCGATCCCGATGTGCGGCGTGCCGGCCCATGCCCACGAAGCCTATCTCGCCCGCCTGATCCGCGCCGGCCACCGCGTCGCCATCGCCGAACAGGTGGAAGACCCGGCCGAAGCCAAGAAGCGCGGCAGCAAGTCCGTCGTCGCCCGCGCCATCACCCGCATCGTCACCCCCGGCACCGTCACCGAAGCCGGCCTGCTCGAACCCCGCCGCGCCAACTGGCTGGCCGCGCTCGTTCCTCCCCAGGCTGCGCCTGGGGAGGGGGACCGTGCGCAGCACGGTGGAGGAGCCGCCGCCCCAACCGCTGCCCTCGCCTGGCTCGATCTCTCCACCGGCGCCTTCCACACCACCGCTGGCAGCCTCGCCGAAATCAAGGCCATCCGCGCTGCCCTTGCGCCTGCCGAAACCCTGGTGCCCGCAGGGTCCGAACTTCCCTACACGCCGCGCCCCGCCGCCGATTTTTCCGCTGCCCGCGCCGAAACCGCGCTCAAATCCCGCTTCGGCGTCGCCACATTGGATGGCTGGGGCCAGTTCACCCGCGCCGAACTGGCTGCGGCCGGCGCGCTTCTCGCCTATGTCGCCGAAACCGCCCGCGCTGCCGCCCCCCTGATCCTGCCGCCCCGGCAGGAACTGCCCGGCAACCACATGGCCATCGATGCCGCCACCCGCGCCAGCCTCGAACTGCAGCGCAGCCACAGCCGCCACAGCCTTGAAGCCGCCATTGATCGCACCGTCACCGCCGCCGGCGCCCGCGCGCTGGCCGGCGATCTCGCTGCGCCCCTCACCGATGTCGCCGCCATCACCGCCCGGCTCGATCTCGTCGGCTGGTTCATCGCCGATCCCCTCACCCGCACGGCCACCCGCGACGCCCTGGCCGCCCTGCCCGACATGGCGCGCGCCCTGGCCCGCATCAGCATCGGCCGCTGGTCCCCGCGCGATCTCGGCCAATTGGCCGCCGGCCTCAGCGGCGCGCTGGCGCTGAAGGCCGCCGTGAAAGCTCCTCCCCATTCTCTGGATGGGGAGGGGGACCGCCGGAACGGCGGTGGAGGGGCCCTCCCCAGCCTGCTCGCCAACCTCCTCGCCCAGATCGGCACCGGCCAGATCGGCAGCCTTGTCGAGCAAATGGCCCGCACCCTCGTCGATGAACCACCGATCGAGCTGCCCGGCGCCATCCGCCCCGGCTTTGATGCCGCATTGGATGATCTGCGCGAAACGGCGCGCGACGGCCGCAGCGCCATCGTTGCCATGGAAAGCCGCTTGAAGGCCGATACCGGCATCACCGCCTTGAAGATCCGCCACAACAATGTGCTCGGCTATCATATCGAGGTGCCGGCCGGCCGCGCCGATCCCCTTCTCCGGCCGGACTCGGGCTTCATCCACCGCCAGACCATGGCCGGCGCCGTCCGCTTCAGCTCGCCGGAACTCGCCAGCCTCGCCACCCGCATCCTCTCGGCCGCCGATCATGCGCTCGCCGCCGAAGCCGCCCATCTCGAAGAGCTGCGCGCCGCCGTCCTCACGCAAGCCCACGCCATTTCGGAAACCGCCGCCGCCCTGGCCCGCATCGATGTGGCGGCCGCGCTCGCCGATCTGGCGGCGTCCGAAAACTGGTGCCGGCCAATTGTGGACGCGACCACCGCCTTCCACATCGAAGCCGGCCGCCACCCGGTCGTCGAGCTTGCCGTCAACAAGGGCGGCGCCCGCTTCACCCCCAATGATTGTGATTTGTCGGCTGATGCCCGCGTCTGGCTGGTCACCGGCCCCAACATGGCCGGCAAATCCACCTTCCTGCGCCAAAATGCGCTGATCGCCGTGCTCGCCCAGGCCGGCAGTTACGTGCCCGCGGCGTCCGCCCATATCGGCGTGGTGGACCGGCTCTACAGCCGGGTCGGCGCCGCCGATGATCTGGCCGAAGGCCGCTCCACCTTCATGGTCGAAATGGTCGAAACCGCCGCCATCCTCAGCGGCGCCACAAACCGCAGCCTCGTCATCCTGGATGAGGTCGGGCGCGGCACCTCCACCTATGATGGCCTCGCCATCGCCTGGGCCGTGCTCGAAGCCGTGCACGATGATCTCCAGTGCCGCTGCCTGTTCGCCACCCATTATCACGAACTCGTGCCGTTGACGGCCAAGCTCACCAGCCTCGCCAGCGTCACGGTGAAGGTGCGGGAGTGGAAAGGCGATCTCGTCTTCCTGCACCAGGTCGCACCCGGCGCTGCCGACAAGAGCTATGGCCTCGCCGTCGCCCGCCTCGCCGGCATCCCCGCGCCCGTCCTCACCCGCGCCCGCGCCATCCTCGCCCGGCTTGAATCCCGCCGCGAGCAGACGGGCGGCATCGCCGCCGGGGTGGACAGCCTGCCCCTCTTCGCCGCCCCCACCGCCGCCGCCACCACCGACGAGCTGCGCGAAAAACTCGGGTCCATCGATCCCGACAACATCACGCCCCGCGAAGCACTCGACCTGCTGGCGGATCTGAAGGCGTTGGCGTCACAGAAGGGGTAGGAGGAAGCGCCTGCGCGGGCAGGCGCGCAGCCCCAGCTCGCCGCATGGCTTGCAGCATCACGCCCTCAATTCGCCGTCCAGACGCGCACCCAATCCACCGCCATTGCCACTTCGCCGCGGTCGATGCTGTCCAACGTTGTCTGCGGCAGGCCGGGCCAGGGCGATGTCACGCCGTTCACCTTGGCCGGATACACGCCGCCAAGGGCAAAATTCAGGATCAAAAACTGCTTCCGGTCAAACCGCCAGGCGCCATAGGTTTCCACCATCGCCCGGCTGACACGATAATATTCCCGGCCATCCACTGTGAAGATCACCGCATCGGCGGTGCGCTCCACGCCATAGACATGCCAGCCGGTCACATCTTCACCGGCCGGAAAGACGAAGCGCTGCAGCAGCGGCGTGTCGCCGGAATAACCGGGGCCGTGGATGGCGGCGTTGGTCCACGCCTTGTCCCCCACGTTCTCCATGATGTCGATCTCGCCACTGTCGGGCCAACTGCCATAGCCCAGCAACCAGAAGGCCGGCCACACGCCCACGGCATCAGGCAGGCGGATACGCGCCTCCACCTTGCCATAGGTCACATCCACCTTGTCGGCGGTGTTGATCCGGCCCGAAACATAATCGGTGCGCCGGCCACTGGGCGTCACAAACCCCGCGCGCCGCACCGGTTTCAGCACCAGCGCGCCGCCATCGGCCCCGGCCACATTGGCAAAGCTGATCGTTTCCGGGCTGTCGACATAGGCCTGCAGCTCGTTGTTCACCCACAGGGCCGGCCCTTCGACATTCCAGCGGCTGCGATCCAGCGTGCCGGCGTTGAATTCATCGGCAAAGATCAGGCGGCTGGTTGGTGCCGGGCTTGGGGTCGGGGTTGGCGCTGGCGCGGGCGCGGGCGCTGGTGCCGGGCTTGGCGCCGGGATGGCCGCCACCGCGCCACCGGCCCCGCCGCCGCCACACCCCGCCAGCAAGGCCAGCGCCACCACCGACGTCACGCCCAGTCGTCTGCGCATCGCACCCTCCCCGCGCCATGTGAACGTTCGCATTTATCCAACGCTAGGCCGCTTGGCCGCAAAGGGCAAGCCTCACTCCCCACGCTTCACGCTTGACCGACAGGGCCCATGCCGCCACCACACGGCCATGGCAGGCTGGCAATTCTGGATCGACCGTGGCGGCACCTTCACCGATATCGTGGCGCTGCGCCCCGATGGCCGGCTGGTCACCGCCAAATTGCTGTCCAACGCGCCCGATCGCTACCAGGATGCCGCATTGGAAGGCATTGCCCGGCTGCGTGGGAGCGATCCCGCCCCCATTGCCGCCGTGCGCATGGGCACCACGGTTGCCACCAACGCGCTTCTCGAACGCAAGGGCGAGCCCACATTGCTCGCCATCACCGCCGGCCATGCCGATGCCCTCATCATCGGCCACCAGGCCCGGCCGCGCATCTTTGCCCTCAATATCGAAAAGCCCGCGCCGCTCTATGGCGCCGTGGTCGAAATCCCCGAACGGGTGGCGGCCGATGGCGCGGTGCTGCAGCCCCTTGATGCGGCGGCGACCACCGCCCGGCTCCAACAGGCCTTCGCCGATGGCTGGCGCAGCATCGCCATCGCCTGCCTGCACGGCCATGCCCACCCGGCCCACGAACGGCAGGTGGCCGACATCGCGCGCAGCCTTGGCTTCACCCAGATCACCTGCAGCCATGATGTCGGCGCCGTCATCCGCCTCGTGCCGCGCGCCAACACCGCCGTGGTCGATGCCTATCTGTCGCCGCCGCTCGCCGCCTATGTGAACCAGGTCGCGGCCGGGCTGAATGGCGTGCGGCTGGATTTCATGCAGTCCAACGGCGGCCTTACCCGCGCCGGCCATTTCCGTGGCCGCGATGCCATATTGTCCGGCCCGGCCGGCGGCATTGTCGGCATGGCCGCCGCCGGGCGCAGCGCCGGGGAAACCCGCCTGATCGGGTTCGACATGGGCGGCACCTCCACCGATGTCTCGCTGTTTGATGGCCAGTTCGAACGCGCGGAGGAGGTGATGATCGCCGGTGTGCCGATGCGCGTGCCGATGCTCAAGATCGACACGGTGGCCGCCGGTGGCGGCTCCATCATCTCGGTGGTCGGCGGCCGGTTGAAGGTCGGCCCCGAAAGCGCCGGCGCCGTGCCCGGCCCGGCCTGCTACCGTCGCGGCGGGCCGCTCACCGTCACCGATGCCAATGTCATGCTCGGCGTGCTGCAACCGGATTATTTCCCGGCGCTGTTCGGCCCTGATGGGAACCAGCCTTTGGATGCCGATGCGGTGCGGGAAAAATTCGCCGCGCTGGGCCGCGAACTCGGCTGCACTCCCGAAGCCGCAGCCCAGGGCGCGCTCGCCATCGCGGTTGAAACCATGGCCCAGGCCATCGCCCGCATCTCGATCGCGCGCGGCCATGATGTCACCCGCTATGCCCTCGCCTGCTTCGGCGGCGCCGGCGGCCAGCACGCCTGCAAGGTGGCCGATGCGCTGGGCATGACCCGCGTGCTCATCCACCCGCTCGCCGGCGTGCTCTCCGCCTTCGGCATTGGCCTGGCTGAAAACCGCGCCGTGCGGCAGCGCAGCCTCAACTGGCCGCTGGGCCAGGATCTGGCCGCCGAAGCCGCAGCGCTGGCCGCCGAAGCCCGCGCCGTGCTGGCCGCCCAAGGGGAGGCCGTGGCCGATGTCCGCCTCTCCGCCCTCGTTCGCTATGCCGGGTCCGACAGCGGGATCGAACTGCCGCTGGCCAGTGCCGACACCATGGCCGCCGCCTTTGCCGACGTTCAATCGCGCCGCTTCGGCTTCGTGGTCGACGATGCCGATCTGGTGGTGGATACGCTGATTGCCGAAGCCGTTGGCCACAGCCCTGAACTTGTCACCATCGCATCGGATGCGGTCACCACCGGCCCATCTGCGGTCACCGCGCCGCCACCGGCGGCCACGCGGCCCCTCTTTTTCGCCACGGGCGCAGCCGAAACGCCAATCTTCCACCGCCACGATCTTGCGCCCGACTGCACCCTGCCCGGCCCTGCCCTGATCCTCGATGACAGCGCCACCACCCTCGTCGAACCGGGCTGGACTCTCGGCGTTGATGCCGCCCACAATCTCCTCCTCACCCGCACCACGCCACTCGCCCGCCCGGCCAGCGCCACCACCGTCGATCCGATCCGGCTGGAGCTGTTCGCCAACCGCTTCATGGCCATCGCCGAGGATATGGGCGAGGCGCTGAAGACCACCGCATGGTCAGTCAACATCAAGGAAAGGCTGGATTTTTCCTGCGCCATCTTTGATGCCGCCGGCCATCTCGTGGCCAACGCGCCACACATGCCGGTGCATCTCGGCAGTATGGGCGACAGCGTGCGCACCGTGATGCAGGGCTGGCAGACCAGCCCGCGCGGGATTCGCACGGGCGACATGTTCGTGCTCAACAACCCTTATGCCGGCGGCACCCATCTGCCCGATGTCACTGTGGTTGCACCGGTTTTTCTCGATGGCGCGGCCGGCCCCGCCTTCTGGGTGGCGGCGCGCGGCCACCAGGCCGATATCGGCGGCATCACACCCGGTTCCATGCCGCCCGACAGCACCGACATTGCACAGGAAGGCGTCATGATCGACAACAAGTTGTTGATCGATCAGGGCAACTTCCTTGAGGCCGAGATGCTGGCGCTGCTGGCCTCCGGCCCCTGGCCGGCGCGCGATCCGGCCCGTTGCTTGGGCGATCTCAAGGCCCAGGCCGCCGCCTGCGCCCGGGGTGCCTCCGCACTCAAGGCCCTGTGCGCCAGCGAAGGCGCTAAGACCGTCGCCGCCTTCATGGCCCATGTGCAGGATGATGCCGAAGCCGCTGTTCGCACAGCCATTTCCGGGTTGACCGACGGCGAATGCAGCGTCGCCATGGACAATGGCGGCACCATCCGCGTCGCCGTCCGTATCGATCACGCCGCTGGCACCGCCACCATCGATTTCACCGGCACCTCGGCGCAATTGCCCAGCAATTTCAACGCGCCCTATGCCGTTGCCCAGGCCGCCGTGCTCTATGTCTTCCGCTGTCTGGCCGGCAATGATCTGCCGATGAACGATGGCTGCATGCGCCCGCTCACCCTCATCGTCCCCGATGGCTGTCTGCTGCGCCCGGCCCCGCCCGCCGCCGTGGTCGCGGGCAACGTCGAAACCAGCCAGATCATCACCGATGCCCTGTTCGGCGCCGTCGGCAAACTGGCGGCATCACAGGGCACGATGAACAATTTCACGTTTGGAAACAAGGATTTCCAATATTATGAAACCATCTGCGGCGGTGCCGGCGCCGGCGTCGATAGTTCGGGGGGGGGCTTCGCCGGCGCCAGCGCCGTGCAGACGCACATGACCAACAGCCGCCTCACCGATCCCGAAGTGCTGGAAAGCCGCTTCCCGGTGCTCGTCACCCGCTTTGCCGTCCGCCACGGCTCCGGCGGCGCCGGGCGCTGGCCGGGCGGCGATGGCGTCATCCGCCACATCACCGCCTGCACTGCGATGACCGCCTCACTCCTTTCCGGCCGCCGCGCCACCGTGCCATTCGGCCTTGCCGGCGGTGGCCCGGCCCTGCCCGGCAACGCCCGCGTGCAACGCATTGACGGCACAAGCGAAATCCTCGGCCCCTGCGCCCGCGTCGAGCTTGCCGCCGGCGATGCCATCATCATCGAGACCCCCGGCGGCGGCGGCTTCGGCGCATGACCACCCTGCCCAGCCTGTGGCCGCTGATCGGCATCGCCATCGTCGTCGCCGGCTTTGCCATCCGCGCCAATCCGCTGGCCGTGGTGGTGGCTGCCGCCTTTGGCTCCGGCCTTGGCGCCGGCATGGCCGTGCCCGACATCATCGCCGCGCTGGGCAAGGCCTTCCACCAGAACCGCTATGTCTCGGTGCCTTGGCTGCTGCTGCCGGTCATCGGCCTGATGGAGCGCGGCGGCCTCGGCGAAGCGGCAACCGCCCTCATCCAGCGCACCCGCAGCGCCACCGCCTCGCGCATCCTGCTGATCTATCTTGCGTTTCGCCAGATCACCGCCGCGCTTGGCCTCACCCAGATCGCCGGCCATGCCCAAAGCGTCCGCCCGCTGATCGCCCCCATGGTCGAAGCCGCCGTGGTGCGCGATGATCCCGCCATCGATGAAGGCGGCCGCAACCGCGCCAAGGCCATGGCCGCGGCCACCGACAATGTCGGCATCTTCTTTGGCGAGGATATCTTCCTCGCCATCGCCTCGATCCTGCTGATCAAGGGCTTCCTCGAAGGCGCCGGCATCCTTGTGGAGCCGCTGCAACTGTCGGTCTGGGCCATCCCCACAGCGCTGGCCGCCTTTGCCGTGCACGGGCTGCGGCTGTGGCGGATGGGCCGGCGATGATCGGCCTGCCGCAGCTCTATCTGCTGGCCGGGCTGGTGTTTGCCGGCTGGGCCATCGCCACGCTGCTGGATCGCCGGCACATGGCCAGGTTGCGCGGTTCCGCCTTCTGGGCGCTGATTTCGCTGGAATTTCTGGCCGGCGATGTGTTGAGCGACATTCACAATGGCCTGATCGTGCTGGCCCTCGTTAGCCTCGCCCTGGCCGGCGCCCCCGGCAAGGGCCAGCCGGCCACCACCAGCACGGCTGATCGTCAGGCCAGTGCGGCGGCGCGCGGCAACCGCCTGTTCCTGCCCGCCCTGATCGTGCCGATGGTGGCGCTGGCCGGCACATTGGCGCTGCCGCGCCTCGGCGATCTGGTCGATCCAAAGCAGGTGACTTTGATCTGCCTCGGGCTCGGCGCCATCATCGCGGTCGCCGTGCTGCTGGCCTGGCTGCGCCCGCCGGCCAGCGCCGCGGTGCAGGAAGGGCGCCGGCTGGCCGAAGGGGTCGGCTGGGCGATGATCCTGCCGCAACTGCTGGCCAGCCTGGGCATGGTGTTCGGCCTGGCCGGCGTGGGCGATATCGTCGGCGCCGTCGCCCCGCTCGCCATCCCCGAAGGCAGCCGGCTGGCCGCCGTGCTGGCCTTCACCGGCGGCATGGCGCTGTTCACCATATTGATGGGCAATGCCTTTGCCGCCTTCCCGGTGCTGATGGGCGGCATCGGCCTGCCGGTGCTGGTGCACGGCCTGGGCGGCGATCCGGTGGTGATCGGCGCCGTTGGCATGCTCGCCGGCTTCTGCGGCACCCTGCTGTCGCCAATGGCGGCCAATTTCAACATCGTGCCGGCGGCCTTGCTGGGCCTGCCCGACCGTTACGCCGTGATCCGCGCGCAATGGCCCACGGCTGTGGCGTTGTGGCTGTTCAACACCGCGCTGATCTGGGGATTCGCCTTTCGATGATCCTTGATGAACCACAGGCCGCCCGCATGGCCGGCATCGCCTTGGGCCATGTCACCCGCGAATATCCGCACAAGCTGGATCATGTCTTGACCAGCGATGCCGATGCGCTGGGCCCGCGCGCGCTGCACCCGATGTTCTTTGGCAGCTTTGATTGGCACAGCTGCGTGCACGGCTGGTGGCTGCTGTTCCGGCTGCTCCACCTGTTCCCCGGCCATGCCCGCGCCGCAGACACACGGGCGCTCGCCGCCACCATCTTCACGCCCGAAAATGTCGCCGCCGAACGCGCCTATTTCGCCCGGCCGACCGCAAAGGGCTTTGAACGCCCCTATGGCTGGGCCTGGATCCTGATGCTGCAGGCGGAGTTATCCGGCGCTGCCAACCCCTTGGCCGCCATGTTCAAACCGCTCGCCGATGATTTCGCCGCCGCCTGGGCCGCCCATCTGCCGCTGCTCACCTATCCCATCCGCACCGGCTCCCACGCCAACACCGCCTTTGCCCTGACGCTGATCGCCGATTGGGCCGCCGATCACGACCGGCCGTTGCTGGGCCTGATGCAGTCCCGCGCCTGCGCCTGGTTCGGCAACGACACGTACGCCCAGGCCTGGGAGCCAGACGGCGATGCCTTCCTCTCCCCCACCCTCACCGAAGCGCTGGCCATGGCGACCTTGCTGCCGGCAAACGAGTTCCGCCGCTGGTTCAAGTCCTTCCTGCCCCACGCCGGCCAGCAGCTGCCGGCCAGCATCTTCACGCCGGCCACGGTCTCTGATCGCAGCGACGGCAAGATCGCCCATCTGGATGGCCTCAACCTGTCGCGCGCCTGGGCCTTCCGGCGCATCGCGGCAGCGCTGGGGCCTGATGAAACCACGACGCCCGTGCTGCGCGCAGCGGCCGACAACCATCTGGCCGCCGCCCTGCCCCACATCGCCGGCGATTATGCCGGCGAACATTGGCTGGCCAGCTTCGCGCTACTGGCCCTGATGGCCTAGAGCGGTTTCCCACCCATCTGGATCGCCGGCACGGAGCCGATTTTGGTTCGGCGCAAGAAGCAAGGAGGGCGCAATGCAGCGCATTGCAACCGACGCAGCGACGCTGCACCGGGCCAAAATCGGCCCGCCCCGCAAGGGGGCGCCCGCAAGGGCGATGACGGTGGTTCAGATTGGTCGGAAACCGCTCTAACGGCGCGGCGGCGGGCCCCGGCGTTGTGGCGGCGGTCCGCGCCGCTCCGGCGGGCGCGGCGGTCCACCGGCCGGAATGATCGCAATCTGATCCTCGGCGCTGTTGCCCTTGCGGGTCGCATGCCGTTTCAGCGCCACCATGAAGCGTTCCGCCATGTCGGGCGCGATTTCCACCAGCGTTTCCGCCGGGAAAATGCGGATGGCGCCGATATCAGGCTTGGTCACGCCGCCACGCCGGCACAGCAGCGGGATGATCCAGCGCGGATCGGCGCTGTCACGCCGGCCAACATCCAGGCGGAACCACACACCTTCGCCGCCGCGGCCGCGATCGGGCCCACGGCCGGCGTCATTGCTCTCACGCCGGTCACGCCGTTCTGGCCGCTGCAGCGGCCCGGCATCCACCAGCTCTTCCGCCTGCGGCAGCCGGGCCCGGTGCATGCGCACCAGCGCGGCGGCAATCTCGTCCACGCCATGCCGGGTCAGCAGTTCCTCGCCCAGCCGCTTGTCCTCATCGTCCAACCCGCCAATGCCTTCGCCGATGGATTCCAGCAGCCGCACCCGGTCTTGCGCGGCAATGGCCTCGAGCGAGGGCACCGGCAGCCATTCCGGCTTCACCCCGGCGCTGTGCAGCATGCGCTCCACCCGCCGCCGCGCCGGATAGGGTACCACGAGAACGGCCGTGCCCTTCGAGCCCGCCCGGCCGGTGCGGCCTGACCGGTGTTGCAGCGTTTCCGGATCGCGCGGCAGCTCGACATGGATGACAAGGTTCAACCCCGGCAGATCGATGCCGCGCGCCGCGACATCGGTTGCCACGCACAGCCGAGCTCGCCGGTCACGCAGCGCCTGCAGCGCCTGGTTGCGCTCGGACTGGCTGTGCTCACCCGAAAGCGCCACGGCGGCAAAACCGCGCTCCACCAGCGACGCGTGCAGCCGGCGGACATTGTCACGCGTGGCGCAGAACAGCATCGCCGTCGGCGCCTCGTGGAAGCGCAGCAGGTTGACCACCGCCGCCTCGATATCGGCCGGCGCCACCGTCACGCACTGATAGGCGATATCGGCATGCGCCGCCGCCCGCCCGGCGGTGGCGAGGCGCAGCGCATCCTTCTGATAATCGCGCGCCAGTTCGGCAATCCCCTTGGGCATGGTGGCGGAAAACAGCAGCGTGCGCCGGGTGGGCGCTGCGGCATCCAAGATTTCTTCCAGATCCTCGCGAAAGCCCATGTCGAGCATTTCGTCGGCCTCATCCAGCACCACGGCGCGGGCCTGGTCCAGCATCAGGGCGCCGCGCTCCAGATGGTCGCGCAGGCGGCCGGGGGTGCCAACCACGATGTGGGCGCCGGCGGCCAGCGCGCGCCGTTCCACCTGCTGGTTCATGCCGCCCACGCAGGTGGCGATGCGACCGCGCGCCGGGCCATAAAGCCAGGTCAATTCCTTGGCGACCTGCAGCGCCAGCTCGCGCGTTGGCGCCACGACCAGCGCCAGCGGCCGGCCAGCCGGCGGCAGCACATCGCCGCCGCCCAGCAGTTCATCGGCCATGGCCAGGCCAAAGGCCACCGTCTTGCCCGAACCGGTCTGGGCCGAAACCAGCAAATCGCGGCCGCGCGCTTCATCAGCGATCACGGCAGACTGGACGGGGGTGAGTTCTTCATAGCCGCGCGCGGCAATCGCCTGGGCCAGCGGCGCAGGGAGTGATTCCATTGTCATCGGCGGCCTATGGCGCAACTGGCGCCAAAAGGCGAATCGCCCGGCATTAAACAAAGCACAGGCGGCTGGTCACCCAGCCGCCTGCACTTCCTGTTTGTGGCTTGTCTCAGTAGACTTCAAACAGGCCCGCCGCGCCCATGCCGCCGCCCACGCACATGGTGACGACCACATATTTGGCGCCACGGCGCTTGCCTTCGATGAGGGCGTGGCCGGTGCAGCGCGCGCCGGTCATGCCATAGGGGTGGCCGATCGAGATCGAGCCGCCGTTGACGTTGAGCAGGTCGGGATCAATGCCCAGCACGTCGGCGCAGTGCAGCACCTGAACCGCGAACGCCTCGTTCAGCTCCCACAGGCCGATGTCGTTCATGGTCAGGCCATTGGCCTTCAGCAGCTTGGGAATGGCATAGATGGGGCCAATGCCCATCTCGTCCGGCTCCAGGCCGGCCACCGCCATGCCGCGATAGGCGCCCAGCGGGGTCAGGCCGCGGCGGGCGGCTTCCTTGGCTTCCATCAGCACGCTGGCCGAGGCGCCATCCGAAAGCTGGCTGGCGTTGCCGGCAGTGATGCAGCCGCCTTCGATCACCGGCTTCAGGCCCTTCAGCCCTTCCAGCGTGGTTTCCGGGCGGTTGCCTTCATCCTTGGTCAGGGTGATCTCGTGGGTGGTGACCTCCTTGGTCTCCTTGTTCACCATCGCCATCTGCGCGGTCATCGGCACGATTTCATCGTCAAACTTGCCAGCAGCCTGGGCGGCGGCGGTGCGCATCTGGCTCTGATAGCCATATTCATCCTGCCGGTCGCGGCTGACGTTGTAACGCCTGGCCACCACTTCGGCGGTCTGCAGCATCGGCATGTGGATATTGGGATGCATGGCCACCAGGCTGGGATCGGACCCCACACGCATCTTGTCGTTCTGCACCATCGAGATGCTGTCGACACCGCCACCAACGCAGATCTGCATGCCATCGATGATGATCTGCTTGGCCGCCGTGGCGATCGACATCACGCCCGACGAGCATTGCCGATCCATCGACTGGCCCGACACCGTCACCGGCAGGCCAGCACGCAGCAGCGACAGGCGGGCGATGTTGCCACCCTGCACACCCTGCTGCAGGGCGCAGCCCATCACCACATCATCCACCTCGGCGCCCTCGATCCCGGCGCGCTTCACGGCGTGGGCAATGGCATGGCCGGCGAGCGTCGGCGACGGGGTGGCGTTGAACGCCCCGCGATAGGCACGGCCAATCGGGGTGCGGGCGGTGGAAACGATAACGGCTTCACGCATCGGAAGGTCCTTTCAGGAAAATTTGGCGGCTCAGCCAACAAACGCCAGGGTGATCCATTCGGCGGCCAGCGCCGGCTTGGTTTCACCGTCAATCTCGACACTCACATTCACCGTGGTCTGCCAGGCGCCATCCGGGCGCTGGGTCACGTCGGCAATGGTGAAGCGGCCGCGCACGCGCTTGCCCGATTTCACCGGCGCCATGAAACGCACCTTGTTCAGGCCATAGTTCACGCCCATGCGCGTGCCCTTGATGCCCGGCATCGCCTGATAGGCCATAACCGACAACAGGCTGAGCGTGAGATAGCCATGGGCGATGGTGGTGCCAAACGGCGTCTGCGCCGCCAGTTCCGGGTTCACGTGGATGAACTGATGATCGCCGGTCACTTCGGCAAAGGCGTCGATCTTGGATTGCGGCACGTCTACCCAATCCGAAACGCCCACTTCCTGGCCCACCAGGGCGCGATATTCGTCCAGCGTCAGCGATTTTCCGGCCATGACTCTCTCCCCAACATGTTTGCGCAACCCTAGGCCTCGCTTTCCGTTTGCGTCAACCCGCGCCCTGAACCCGGTCGCCGCTCGCTGATCTGCGTCGGGTCCACCAGCCGGCCATCGGGCGCGGCGGTGAAGCTGGTCTGGGTGGGATAGGCGAAATCCACGCCCAGCTCGGCAAAGCGCCGCACCATGGCAAAGCCCACCGCCTGGCGCGCGGCCAGCATCGCCGCCAGATCGGGCACTGTCACAAAGAACACCAGCTCGAAATCCAGGCTGGATGCGCCAAAGCCGGTGAACACCGCCCGGTCAAAGCGCGTGTCGGCCACCGCCTCCACCAGCCGCTGCAGTTCGCCCGGCAGCGCCTCCAGCACGGCCGGCGGCGTCTGATAGATGATGCCGAACTGCAGCACCACGCGCCGTTCCTCGATGCGCCTGAGGTTCGCCACCTGCTGCTCCAGCAGCTTGGTGTTGGCCATCACCAACTGCTCGCCCGACAGCGCCCGGATGCGCGTGGTCTTCAGCCCGATATGCTCCACCGTGCCGGTCGAGGTGCCATAGCTGATCACGTCCCCCACCCGGAACGGCCGGTCAAACAAGATGGCGAGCGCGGCGAACAGATCGGAAAATATGCCCTGGGCGGCCAGACCAATGGCAATGCCGCCCACGCCCAGGCCGGCCACCAGCGCAGTCACGTTCACGCCCAGATTGTCGAGGATCAGGATCGCCGCCAGCAGCCAGACCACCACATTCACCAGCACGCTGATCACGCCCATGGCGCTGCCCAGCGCGCGGGCATCGTCCGGGCTAGCATCGGCCCGGCGGCGCACCAGGCCCAGCACCAGCTCGCGCAGCCACAGCGCGCCCTGCACCGCCACTGCGATGGTGAACAGATTGTCCACCAGCCGCAGCAACGGCCCCGGCGGTGCCACCGCATGGGTGGCCCCATCCAGCGCCACCGCGATCAGGAAAATGGTCAGCGTGCGATCAACAAGGCCGCGGGCGATACCCCGCCAGCCGTCCGCGCCCACCGGCAGCAACCGCCGCGCCAGCAGCAGCAGGCCTTCCAGCCCCACAAAGATCGCCAACGCAACGCCGGCACCAAACAGCGCCTCGCCGCTGTCCTGCGTCACCCAGCGCCAGCTGTCGCCCAGTGTCGCCTCGATGCGGGCGCCGGCGCGGCCGATGGGATCGTTCATCACCAGCAGCCGTCCAACCAGGCCGGCTGCCGCACCGTCACGCTGGCATCGCCCAGGAACAACGGCCCGGCGGCCGCCTCCAGCCGCAGATGCACGATGGCATTGTCGCCCCGCCGGCTGCGCAGCTTGCCACAGGCGCGGCCCTCGGCGTCCTTCACCTCCACCGCCTCACCGGCATCGCCCAGGATGGTCACCGGCACCAGCCGCCGCCGCACCTTGTCCCGGTGGTGCATGCGCGCGGTGTTTTCCTGGCCGACATAACAGCCCTTGGTGAAGCTCACCCCGTTCAACAGGTCCGCCCCGGTTTCCAGCCACAGCAGCTCGTCCTGCCCGATGTCCGCACTGTCGGGCACGCCCACGGCGTGGCGGTGCGCGTCATAGGCATCGGCGCCGTTGGCCGCACTGCCGGCCGGCCCGATCCAGCGCGCGCCCAGCGCCGGCAGCCGGGCATCGGCCGGTTCGCCGCCAGGCCAGCTGGCCAGCACCGCCAGATCATCCCGCCGCGCCAGCACCACGGCCTTGCGCAGCTTGTACATCGAAAGCCGCTTCAAAAGCGCCTCTGCCCGCTCTGCCGCCACATCGATGAAGATGTCTCCATCGTCACCGGCGTGAAGGTGGAAATCAAACAGCGCCTTGCCCTGCGGGCTCAGCAGCCCGGCAAAGACCGGCCGGCCGGGGCCGAGCAGCCCAACATCATGGGTGATCATGCCCTGCAGAAAACTGGCAGCATCGGCGCCGGTGACAGACAGAACAGCGCGATTTTCAAGGATGAAGGGGGTCATGCAACGTCAGATAAGGGCTTGGCCGGGCCCTGCCAATGGCCGTGCTGCCGGCATGGGCGAAAAGCGCCACGCTGCCTGCTTGACTCTGCCGCCCATTTCTCGCATTGGGGCCGCCTTCGTCGCGGTGGCCATGCCTCCCGCGCAGCAACTGATTTACGCGGAAACGGAACCATGGCCAAGCCGACGACCATCAAGATCAAGCTCGTGTCCACCGCCGACACCGGCTATTTCTATGTCACCAAGAAGAACCCGCGCACCAAGACCGAGAAGCTGTCGTTCCGCAAGTACGACCCGGTCGCCCGCAAGCACGTGGACTTCAAGGAAGCCAAGATCAAGTAAGCGCCCCGCAGCGCTGAACGAACAAGAGGGCTGGCGGCAACGCCGGCCCTTTTTGCATGTCCGCTCACGCCAGGAACGCCAGGCAGCCCGCCGCGTCCAGCGCCGGATCAAGCCGTTGCCGCACGGCCGCCGGCAGCGCAGCATGGCGCGCCCGCAGATCGGCCAGGCATTTCACCTGATATTTGAACACCCCCTGTTCATAGGGCAAGCCATCGACGCTGATGCGGAACATCGGCTCACCGGCCGCTGCGGCGGCGGCATTGGCCAGCAGGAACGGGCCATAGACACGGCCAATTTCGGCCAGCAGGCTGGTCACCACCGGCGCCAGTGGCGCATCGGCCGCCTGCCATTCGCCCTCGATGCCCGATGCATCATCCACATGCAGCAGCCAGCGATAGACGCCCGGATAATCGGCCCGCATCATCGCCTGGGGAGTCGGGTCCACCCCCAGTTGCGACAATTGCCCATAAAGGCCGAACTCCGCCAGCGACGGCCGTGATCCGAACAGCCAGTGCGTGTTCACCACATGCTGTTCCAGCGCCGCCAGCACGCGGCGCGTGGATGCTTCGATCAACGGGAAATTGGTACGCGTGCACCCTACCAGCGCCATCCGCCCCACCTGCCGTTCGCGGAATTGCGCCGCAAATTGTTCGGCCTGCTCGCCGCCACCCTTGAAGGCATCAAAGGCCAGCCAGCGGCTCATCTGCAATTGGTCCACCGCCTCCAGCCAGCGATAGCCAAACATCGCCTTGGTCAGCCATTCATCGGCAAAATCCTCGACCAGATGCGCAAGGAAGGCGTGACCCGGATCATCGGGCACGATCGACCGCTCGGGATGACGCGCTTCCAGATCATGGATCAGCGGCGTCGAATCATTGGCAAAATGGCCCTCGGGATATTCCAGCACCGGGATCACCGGCGCCTTCACCTTGCTGGTCGCGGCCTGGTGGGTTTCGCGGCCATGCACCCAGACATGGGGAATGCGCCGCGCCCGCAACACGGCCCGCATCTTCATCGAATAGGGGGACGCCAACGCGCCATGAAGCCTGTACATCCGCCACTCCCTCTGCCCGGGCTGATCTGCGGCAAAGGCTAGGCCCGGTTGGCGGCCACGACCACTCCCAGATTTCGCCATGCCGCCCTGGCCGCGACCATCACAACCATCGCTGTCCGCTTGGCAGCGCCCGCGCCAGCCGGTAGGGCTTGCTGCGTGCTGCGTGACCGCCCCTCCTCCACCGATCCGGCCGTGCTGGCGCTGCAGGCGCTGGCCCATGTCGCCGGTGACGAGGCAATGGGCCCGCGCTTCCTGGCCTTGACCGGCATGGACGTGGCGGAACTGCGCGCGCACGCCGGCGAACCCGCCACGCTGATTGCGCTGATGGATTATCTGATGGCCAACGAGCCTGATCTGCTCGCCACGGCCGAGGCGCTGGGCGTGAAGCCCGAAACCCTGGCCGGCGCCGCCCGCCAGCTGGGAGGGACTGACTGGTGAAACAACGGCCGCTCATCGTTTCCGATTGCGATGGCGTGCTGCTGCACTTCATCGCGCCGTTCATCGATTATCTGCGCGCCGTGCACGGCCTCACCCTCAGCCTCGACACCTTCGCGCTGACCGGCAATGTGAAGCGCCCCGACGGCACCGCCGTGCCGGCGCAGGACTTCCCGCCGCTCCTGAACGGCTTCTTTGCCGACTGGATGCACAACCAGCACCCGATCATTGGCGCCGCCGATGCGCTGGGCCAGCTGGCCAAGGATTGCGATGTGGTGGTGCTCACCAACATCGCTGATCATCACGCCGCGCGGCGCACCACCGAGTTGGCCCGGCTCGGCATGCCCTATCGCGTCATCGGCAACCAGGGCGGCAAGGGCGCGCCGCTGAAGAAGCTGCTCGACGAATTCCAGCCGACGGAAACCATCTTCATCGATGATCTGCCGCCCAACCACACATCGGTGAAGGCGCATGTGCCCCATGTGCACCGCCTGCACATGGTGGCCGAACCGGAAGTGCGCCACCTGATCCCGATGAGCCCCGATGCCCACGCCCGCCATGATGATTGGCCGGCGATGCTGTCCCACATCGAAACCATCCTGAAAGGCTGATCCCATGACCCCGGAACAAAAGCTCGCCGAACTCGGCATCACCCTGCCCAATGCCGCCGCCCCGGCCGCCAATTATGTGCCCACCGTCACCGCTGGCCAGCTGATGCACATCAGCGGCCAGATCCCCTTTGCCGAGGATGGCAGCCTGATGAAGGGCCGGCTGGGGGATACGGTGGATGTCGCCTTTGGGCAGGCCGCCGCCCGCCGCTGCGCCGTGGGCCTGATTGCCCAGATGAAGGCGGCGCTCGGTGATCTGGGCCGGGTGAAGCGCATCGTGAAGCTGGGCGTGTTCGTCGCCAGCCACCCCGATTTCACCGATCAGCCCGAGGTGGGCAACGGCGCCTCCAACCTGATGGTCGAGGTGTTTGGCGATGCCGGCCGCCACGCCCGCTCGGCCGTTGGCGTCGCCGTGCTGCCGCGTGGGGTCGCGGTGGAAGTGGATGCGGTGATCGAGATCGCCTGATGGCCGAATGGCAGGTGCGTGTGGTGGGCAAGGCCAGCGAGATCGCGCTGGCCGATTGGAACACCTGCGCCGGCAATGGCCATCCCTTTGCGCAAGGTGAATTTTTCCGCGCGCTGGAGGATTCGGGCAGCGCCACGGCGCGCACCGGCTGGCAACCCGTGCATCTGGTCGCCGACGGTGAGGATGGCCGCCCGGCCGGCATCCTGCCCTGCTATCTGAAAACCCACAGCCAGGGCGAATATGTCTTCGATCATGCCTGGGCCGATGCGCTGGAACGCGCCGGGGGCCGCTATTATCCCAAGCTGCAGGCGGCCTTTCCCTTCACGCCGGCCACCGGGCCACGGTTGCTGCTGCGCGACGCGGCTTGTGCCCCGGCCCTGATCGCGGCGGCCGAACAGATCACGGCGGCCAACAATTTCTCCAGCGCCCACGCCACCTTCATTACGCCCGAACAACAGGCACTGTTCCGCGATGCCGGCTGGCTGATCCGCATGGGCGAGCAATTCCACTGGCAGAACGACAATTACCGCGATTTCGGCGATTTTCTGGCCGCCCTCTCCTCCTCCCGCCGCAAGATGATCCGCAAGGAGCGGGAGCGCGCGGTCGCCGGCCTCGACATCATCCACCTGACCGGCGCCGAGATCACGGAAAGCCATTGGGACGCGTTCTGGACCTTCTATCAGGACACCGGTGCGCGCAAATGGGGCCAGCCCTATCTCACCCGCCGCTTTTTCAGCCAGATCGGCGAGACGATGGGGGATCGCATCCTGCTGATGTTCGCGGCCCGCGCCGGCCAGCCGATTGCCGGCGCCCTCAACTTCATCGGCGATGAATGCCTCTATGGCCGCTATTGGGGCTGCACCCAGGATGTGCCCTTCCTGCATTTCGAGCTCTGCTATTACCAGGCCATCGAATGGGCCATCGCCAATGGCCGCGCCCGCGTGGAGGCCGGCGCGCAAGGTCAGCACAAGCTGGCGCGCGGTTATCGCCCCACCCCGGTGATTTCGGCACATTTCATCGCCAATGCCGGCTTCCGCCAGGCCGTTGCCGATTATCTCGCCCGCGAAACCCGGGCGATGATTGAAGAGATTGAATATCTCGACAGCCACGGCCCGTTCAGGCAAGTGCAAGCAAAGGAAGCGCAAGGCTGAATGATGCGTTATGCCCTGATCCTCGCCCTGATCGCTGCACCAGCCGCCGCCACCGATGTGGTGCGATTGACGGATGCGCAGCGTGACGCGGTGATCGCGGCGGCTGCCAACGGTCCGGAAAAGCCGCTGGTCGTCACCCCCGAACAGGCCCAGCGCCAATCGGTCCTCGACCGCTCGCTCTATCCCGAATTCTTCGCCCCCGGCGGGGCTGCGCCCGCGGCCGATCGCAAGGTGCATGGCGAAATGACCATGTTTGCCGGCAGCGGCGGCACCGCCGGCTTTTCCGGCACCGCCATCATCCCGGTCGGCGAAAGCAGCACCGCCGCCGTTTCCATCACCCAGGGCACCAGCCGTTTCGGCAACATCAGCGGCTTTGGCTTCGGCTTTGCCACCGGCGATGCCCAGCGCAATTTCACCGCCGACATCGGCTACAACGGCTTTGGCGGCTATGGCCCGTTCGGCCTGGCGCCGCCCGGCTATGGCCGCTTCGGCTATGGCCTCGGAAGCGGCATGATTGGCGGGTTTGGCCGCCCGCACCGCCGCTGGCGCTAATCCGCCCTACAACGCGATATTGTCGATCAACCGCGTCGTGCCGATCACCCCGGCCCCCATCAGCCGCGCGCCGGGCTGGGCCACGCCCAGGCTGTGCAGGCTCTCGCCGTCGACCAGCTCCAGATAATCCAGCCGCACGAATCCGGCGGCCTTGATCGTCCGCTCCCCGGCGGCCAGTGCGGCGGCCACCGGCATGCCAGCCAATATCGCATCGCGCGTCGCCACCAGCGCCCGGGGCAGCGCCAGCGCGCGGGCCCGTTCATCGGCCGACAGATAGGCATTGCGGCTCGAAAGCGCCAACCCGTCCGCATCGCGCACGATGGCACAACCGATGATCCGCGTCGCAATGTCGAGATCGGCCGCCATGCGCCGGATGATCGCCAGCTGCTGCCAGTCCTTCTCGCCAAACACCGCCACATCGGCGCCAGCGGCACTCAGCAGCTTGGCCACCACGGTCGCCACACCATCGAAATGCCCCGGCCGCACCCGCCCGCACAACAGATCGGGCAGGCCCGACACCCGCACGAAACTGGCAAAGCCCGGCGGATACATGGTCGCCACATCCGGCGCATACAAAAGGCTGCACCCCGCCCCCGCCAGCTTGGCGGCATCGCCGGCCTCGTCACGCGGATAACGGTCAAGATCCTCGCCGGGGCCAAACTGCTTGGGGTTCACGAAAATCGACGCGGCCACCACATCGGCCTGTTCCAGCCCCTTGCCCACCAGCGCCAGATGCCCGGCGTGCAGCGCGCCCATGGTCGGCACAAACGCCACACGCTTGCCCGCCTGCTGCCAGGCCCGCACCTGGGCGCGCAGCGCGGCGGGGGTTCGCACGATGGGCAGCGGGTTGGTCATAAACACTTCACGCGGTTGACTTGCGCGCCCGGCTGTGGGCGATACGAGCGCCAGTTGCAAGCCACAACAAGGGATCAACGTGACCGCACATGTGATCGTGCTCGCCAATGAAAAGGGCGGCACCGGCAAATCCACCACCGCCGTCCATATCGGCGTCGCGCTGGCGCTCACCGGCCATCGCACCGCGCTGATCGATCTCGACAGCCGGCAGCGCACCTCCACCCGCTATCTCGAAAACCGCTGGCACCATGCCCAGCGTCACGGCCTCACCCTGCCCGCGCCCGATGTGGCCGTGGTCGCCGACGGGGATGGCGCCGTCGATGAGCTGGCGCTGCGCTTTTCCCAGGCCAGCGTGCTCGATTTCATCGTGGTGGATTCCCCCGGCCGCGATTCGGCCCTGGCCCGCGCCGCCATGGCCCGCGCTGACACGCTGGTCACCCCGATCAACGACAGTTTCGTCGATTTCGACCTGATCGGCGAAGTCGATGGCGAGACATTTGCGGTCAAGAAACCCAGCTTCTACGCCGAACTCGTCTGGGAAGCCCGCACCCGGCGTGCCCGCGAACAGGGCAAGCAGATGGATTGGGTGGTCCTGCGCAACCGCCTCTCCGCCCTTGATGCCCGCAACAAGCAGCGCGTGGGCGCCGCCCTTGATGGCCTCGCCAAACGCATCGGCTTCCGCGTGCTGCCCGGGCTGACCGAACGCGTGATCTACCGCGAATTCTTCCCGCGCGGCCTCACGCTGCTGGATCGCGCCGCCCTCACCGATTTCTCGCTGTCCCACGTCGCCGCCCGCAACGAACTGCGCGCGCTCATCGCCGGCCTCAACCTGCCCGGCGGCGTTGAACTGGCCGCCTGATGCTGCTGGCGATCCTTGCCGTCGCCGCGCTGGCCTGGTGGCTGCACCGCGAAGGCCTGCTGCTGCCCAATCTCATCCGGTTGGGCGGCACCGGCGCAGCCGGGCTGCTCGCCGTGCGTTTCCTCACCAGCGGCCGCATCCTGATGGCCGCCCTGGCTGCAGCCATCGCCTTTGGCTGGTGGGTCTGGCACAGCAAGAGCGAGAGTGCCGACCAACGCCTCACCAGCGCCGCCCGTCTGCTCGGCATCGCCAGCGACGCGCCGGCCGAGGTGATCTGGCAGGCCTGGCGGCAGAAAATGGCCAGCGCCCACCCCGATGCCGGCGGCAGCGATGATCAGGCACAGTCCCTTACCGCCGCGCGCGACCTGCTGATCAGCGCCGCCGAAAAGCGCCGCGACAGCCGGGATTGAGCCCAGCCATGGCCCACCGCCTGAACCCCGTCGCTTTGCGCGAATATGATATCCGTGGTGTCGTCGGCACCGATCTCGATGCCGCTGATGTCGAAGCCGCCGCCCGCAGTTTCGGCACCATGGTCAGGCGCTATGGCGGCAGCCGCGTCATGCTGGGCCGGGATGGCCGTCTCACCTCGCCCGAACTCGCCGCTGCCGCCACCAAGGGCCTCCTGGCCAGCGGCTGCGATGTCACCGACATCGGCCTTGCCCCGTCACCCATGCTCTACTTCAGCGTGTTCGACACCGGCGCCGATGCCGGGCTGATGATCACCGCCAGCCACAACCCACCGGAATGGAATGGCATCAAGCTTATCCTGCGCCATCGCCCCTTCTATGGCGCGGATATCGCGGAACTGGGCGCGATCTCGGCCGCCGGCAACTGGGAAAGCGGCGCCGGCAGGCTCAGCCATGCCCCCATGATCGATCGCTATGTCGCCCGGCTGGCCGGCGATTATCAGGGCGGTGCCTTCACCATCGCCTGGGATTGCAGCAACGGCGCCGCCGGCCCGGTGGTGGAGCGGCTGATCCGCCTGCTGCCCGGCACCCACCATCTGCTGCACAGCGAAGTTGACGGCCGCTTCCCCAATCACGAACCTGATCCCACCATCGAAGCCAATCTGGCCGATCTGAAACGGCTGGTGATCGACCGCGGCTGCGATTTTGGAGTCGCCTTCGATGGCGACGCCGATCGGATCGGCGCTGTCGATGGCCAGGGGCGCATGTTGGGGGGCGATGAACTGCTGGCCATCCTGGCCGAACCGGTGCTCAAGGCCCAGCCAGGCGCTGCCATCATCGCTGATGTGAAGGCCAGCCAGGCCCTGTTCGATCGCATCGCCGCCCTGGGCGGCCGGCCCGACATGTGGAAATCCGGCCACAGCCTGGTCAAGGCCCGGTTGCAGGCGCTGGATGCGCCGCTGGCCGGCGAAATGGGCGGCCACATCATCTTTGGCCACCGCTGGTACGGTGTGGATGACGGCATTTTGGCCGCGCTGCGCCTGATGGAGGCCGTCAGCGCCGCCGGCACCAGCCTCACCGCGCTGAAATCCGCCATGCCGGTGATGGTCAACACGCCCGAACTGCGCATCCCCTGCCCCGAGAATCGCAAATTCGCCGTGGTCGCCGAGGTGCTGGCCCGTTTGCGCGCCACCAACGCGCGCATCAATGAAACCGACGGCGCCCGCGTCATGCGCGACGACGGCTGGTGGCTGCTGCGCGCCTCCAACACCCAAGCAGCCGTCACCGCCCGCGTCGAAGCCCGCGACGCCGCCGCGCTCGCCCGGCTGCAGGCAGAGCTGGCGGCGCAGCTGGCACTGTCCGGCGTGGATTGGGGCTGAGGTGGGCGTCAGGTCCTCCCCAAACGTGTTTGGGGAGGTGGCGCCGCAGGCGACGGAGGGGTCCGCTACCCCGATCCTCCCCCTCTTGGGGGAGGTGCCCGCAGGGCGGAGGGGGCCGCGCCTTTGCCACTTGGTTGGCCCAAAGGCCGCGCGGCCGGCGGCAAAGCCGCCGAGTCCGCTGAACATGGAAAGGAAAGACAGAAAAGAGCGCGGCAGAGCCGCGCCGTCAGACGAGTCAAAAAGGGCGGCCTGAGGGCCGCCCGTTTCGCTCGCTGCCCGAGCTTGCGCGAGTCGGTGGCTATCGCGTTGCGATAGCCACACGCCGCGCTGCGCTTAGAACCTGACCCCAACCATCACGCTGAACGTGCGCGGGTCACCATAATAAACCGTCTGGATATTCCCCACCGAGCTGAACTCCTGCCCGTCCGTCCGGTACAGCCGGTCAAACAGATTCTTCACGCCGGCCTGGCCATACCAGCGCCCGCCAGCCGCATCATAACGCACCAGCGCATTGGCCAGCCAGTACCCCGGCTCGGTCAGGCCCGGACGGTTGTCCACGCTCAGGAAATGCTTGCCAACATGGCGGGCATCCACGCCCAGCGTGATGCTGCCCTCGCCCACCGGGATGCGATAATCGGTGGCCAGGTTCAGCGTCACCGGCGGCGCAAAGGCCGGCTCGCAGGTCACGGCATTGCCGGTCGGGTTGCAGCTGAAGCTTTGCGGCGGCACCCGGCGGCCGTCGTTGAACACATCATATTTGGCATCGAGATAGCCAAGGCTGCCGCGCAGGGTCCAATATTTGGTCGGCTTGGCCGTCGCCTCAAGTTCAAAGCCCCAGATGGACATCTTGCCGGCGTTCAGCACCGGGAACACCCCGGTCGAGCCCACGGTGCCGCCGCCCACGCGCGCCTGGAAATCGCGGAAATCGCTGTAGAACAGGCTGGCCGCGACAAACAGCTTGCCATCGGCAAAACTGCCCTTGGCGCCGCCCTCATAGGTCCACACCGTCTCCGGGTTGAAGCGCGTCACCAGCGTCGGCGTGCCGTTCACCACCAGCGTCAGATCATTCAGGCTGTTGGCGCGGCCGTTGAACCCGCCCGACTTGAAGCCCCGGCTGGCCGAAACATAGAGCAGGCTGTCGTCCCCCGGCTTGTACGACAGGGTGAAACTGGGCGTCCACGCGCCATAGTCCGCCTTGTTGTCGAGGTTCAGCGGCGCCGGCAGATTGTCCGGGAAGCGGAACGCGACATTGTTCAGGAACGCCTGGTTCGATGCCGTGGTGGTAAAGCGATTGTAGGTCCGCTCCTCCTTCGTGTAGCGCAGGCCGGCCGTGAAGCTCAGCGCATCGGTGAACTTGTAGGTCGCCTGGCCAAAGGCGGCATAGCTCTTCGTGCGCTGGGCATCATCGATGAAGCGGGTGAACGTCACCGGGCCACCGAGGAAGGTGAACAGGTCATCGGCATAGGCTTCCTGGTGCGAGCGCACCCGCTCGTTCAGGTAAAACAGCCCGAACACGCCGGAGAATCTCTCCGTGTTCCACTTCAGCTGCACTTCCTGGCTGAACTGGCGCTGGTCAATGCCCACGAACACATCGCCCATCTCGGTCTGGGCGGCATCGATATCGATATACAGGTCCGGGTCCAGCTTGCGCCAGCTGGTGATGCTGGTCAGCGTGATGGCGTCGCTCAACGTCCAGTTGGCGGTGATGTTGGCGCCCCAGTGATCCAGCTTCTGGCCCTCGTTGCCGCGGAAGCTGGTGGAGGCCTTGAAATCATAGCGGCCATAGGGTTCGGCCGGCACCACCGTTGTCACCCCGGCCGGGAACAGGCTGGTCTGGATCAGCGGCGCGGTGGGATAGCCCAGGGTCAGCGCATTGCGCTGCCGGTTGTAATCACCCGACATCAGGATCTCGAGTGTATCGGTCGGCTGGGCGCGCAGGATCGAACGGAAGGTCAGGCTGTCGCGGTCGTTGTATTTGCGGCCCGTGCGCGGATCAGTCACCAGGCCATCGCGCTTGTCCCACTGGCCCGCCACACTCAGCGCCACCTTGTCACCCGCCAGCGGGGCAGAGACATAGCCGTTCAGCACCCACTGGTTGTAGCTGCCATATTGCACCGAGGCTTCGGCGCGCGTGTCGGTGAAGCTGGGCTTGCGGCTGACGATGGAAATGGCGCCGCCCGTGGTGTTCTTGCCATAGAGCGTGCCCTGCGGCCCGCGCAGCACCTCGATCCGCTCCACGTCAAACAGATTGAGCAGCGCGCCCTGGATGCGGGACAGATAGACGCCATCGACATAGATGCCCACGGCCGGATCAAAGGTTTGCAGCGCATCCGGCTGGCCCAGGCCGCGGATGAAGATATTGGCGCTGGCCGCCGAACCACGGCCCTGCACCAGGTTGAGGTTGGGCGCCGCACCCTGCAGGCCCGACAGGTCAACCGCCTGGAATTTCTGCAGATCGGCCTGACCAAAGGCGGTGACCGCCACCGGCACGTCGATCAGCTTTTCCTCGCGGCGGCGTGCCGACACCACGATTTCGGCCGACTCAACACTG
This sequence comes from Sandarakinorhabdus sp. FBCC-B8862, assembly GCF_059745315.1. Lineage (NCBI taxonomy): Bacteria > Pseudomonadati > Pseudomonadota > Alphaproteobacteria > Sphingomonadales > Sphingosinicellaceae > Sandarakinorhabdus > Sandarakinorhabdus sp. FBCC-B8862. The sequence continues at coordinate 3,041,808 of NZ_CM185574.1, read as the reverse complement.
TCGTCTGCCGCCACGGTCGCCGCAGCCTGATCGGCCTGCGCCGCCACCGGCAGCGCGCTCATCAGGCTGGCTCCGGCCAACAGCAGCATGCGCATGTGCATCGTCATCATCGCTCTCCCCATCAGGGCCAGGCCGCTTCTCATGGCCGGGCTTGTTTCTGCTTGGGCAATGGAATACTGAAACCTGAACCAGGATTCAACTCTGGAACAAGACAGGCCGGCAGAATGCGGCTATCAGGGGGCAGGATTGGCTGAGGATGTGACTTTGCAGCAACAAGCGCCCCCCTTGCCGGCGGCCGCCGCCGACAAGACCCCGCGCACCGCCCGCGGCCAGCGCACCGTGCGCATCATCCTGGATGCCGCCGCCGCCGAATTTGGTGAGCGCGGCTATCACGACGGCAGCATCGCCCGCATCGCCCAGCGCGCCGGCGTGGCCATCGGCAGCTTCTACACCTGGTTCGATTCGAAAGAGGCCGTGTTCCGCGCCCTGGTGGCGGACATGAGCCGCCAGGTGCGCGAGCATGTCGTGCCGCACATATTGGCGGCGCCCGATCGCCTGTCCGGCGAACGCGCCGGCCTTGCCGCCTTTCTCGAATTCGTCCGCACCCACAAGGCGCTCTATCGCATCATCGATGAAAGCGCTTTCGTCGCCGAAGACGCCTATCGCGCCCATTATGTCAGCGTCGCCGAAGGCTATGCCACCAGCCTGGAACAGGCGTTCGGCAAGGGTGAGGTATCAGACGGCGACTGGCAGGTGCGCGCCTGGGCCATCATGGGCATGAACGTGTTCCTGGGCCTGAAATTCGGCGTCTGGGATGAAAGCCGCTCAACCGCCGACATCGCCGCCGCCGCCCACGCCCTGATCAGCGACGGCATCGCCCCGCGCTAGGCGCGATCAGCGCGGTCCACCAGCCAGCCCAATCCGATGGCGACGGCATAGCCCATCAACGCCAGTGCCGCCATGCCGGCCGGGCTCGGCGGTTCGCCCGGCACGGCATTGACCGCGCCCAGCACCAGCAAGCCAAAGAACCAGCCCAGCGCCGGTCGCGCCGCCTGCCCCGCCGACGCACGCCGGCCCACCCACCAGGCCACCGCCAAGCCAAGCAGGCCCACCTCCACCAGCATCTCCAGCGCCGGCAGATTCCACAGCCCCAGGCCCAGTTTCAGCGTGCCGCCCGGCCACAGCAACAGATCAGGCCGGTGCACGACGAAATCGGCCACCCAGTGCGAGAAAACCGCCACGCCCAGCCACATTGCGGTCACGCCATACCAGCGCGCGGTCACCGCAACCGCCGCCAGCGACCACAGAATCGCCGCCAAAAGACTGTGCGTCCAGGGCATGTGATAGAGATCAAGCGGCGATCCGGGCAGGCCGGGCACCACCCGCAACTTCTCCACCCCGGCCCAGACCAGCCCGGCCCAGCCAATGTCCATCAGCTGCGCCGCCCCCACACAGGCCCAGAACGGCAGCTGCGGCCGCACCGTCTTCACCGCCACCGATGCCGCGAAATGCCCGATGAACATCAGCGCTTGCCCCTGAACGGCCAGTTGGTGACGCCGCCCGCCCACAACGCCCACCAGACGATGATGGGCTGGGCCAGCAACCGCGGACCATGATAACCCCAACCCAATATTTGCCCATTGATCGCAATGCCTTCCACGGCATGCTTGATATTGGCCGGGAACACGCACACCGCATAGGCTGCCAGCCCCCAGGCCGCCGCTACCCGCAGGCGCGGGATCAACAGGCCAATCGCGCCGGCAATTTCCGCCACCCCCGTCGCCAGCACCACGCCGCGCGGATATGGCACCCAATCCGGCATGATCGGCAGAAAACCATCCGGGCTTTTCAAATGGATAACACCAACCGCCGCATAAGCGATGGCCAGCACGGCCCGTGCAATCCTGCGGGCAGGCGCCTCAGCGCCCATCCGCATCCCGCGCCAGCGCCGCAGCCAGATCCCTGTCGCGCGGCAGGGTCGAATCCCCCATGGTCTGCAGCATCAGCACCACGCCAAACTGCCGCACCCGGTCCGCCATGAACAAGGTGCCGGCCGCCCCGCCCCAGCCATAGGCATCGGCGGTGCTGCCACCCCAGGCGGACGCCGCCGCGGCCCCACCAGCACGGCTATCAAACAGGGTCACCCGGCCGCCGGCGCCAAAGCCGTTGGTGCCATCGAAAAACACGCCCGGTGGCATCAGATTGCTGGTCGCCAGCCGGGCGGTGCCGCGCGGCAGGATGGTACGGCCTTCAAATTGCCCTTCGTTCAGAACCATTTGTGCGAATTTTGCATAATCGCGCGCCGAACTCACCAGCCCGCCGCCGCCCGAAAGCAGCTTGGGCCGGGTGGTGAAGCCATCCTTTTCCAGCACCGATATCGGGATCGGCTTGTCCAGCCGCTTGGTGGTGCCGGGCGCCGTCCACAGATAATTCGCCGCCAGCCGCGCCTTGTCCTGCGCCCAGAATCCCGTGTCCGCCATCCCCAGCGGGCCCAGGATCTGCTGCTGCAGCACCTTGTCAAACGTCATGCTGGTCAGCCGCTCCAGCAGGGCGCCGGCCACATCCAGGCCCACCGAATATTTCCACGCCGTCCCCGGTTCCAGTGCCAGCGGCAGCCCGGCCAAAGCGGTCGCCATCACCTGCAGGTCGGGCAGCGGCCCCTCGCCCGGTTGCAGAAAGGCCGGCACGCTGCCCGGCTGGATGCCCATCCGCTTGTACTCGCGCTCCAGCGGGCCGTTGCCATTGATCGAATAGGAAAACCCGGCCGTGTGGGTCAAAAGGTGGCGCACCGTGATCGCCCGCGTCGCCGGCCGCGATTCCAGCCCGGCGGCCGGATCAACCAGCACCCGCATGTCGCGAAATTCCGGCATGATGTCGGCAATCGGCTGGTCCAGCTTCAACTCGCCCGTCGCCACCCGCTGCATCACCGCCATCGCCGTGATCGGCTTTGACATGGAATAGACCCGCCACAGCGTGTCGGGAGTCACCTTGGTGCTGCCGCCAAAGGCCGTGACGCCTGACGACACAAATACCGGCTTGTGCTTGCCAGGCTCCACCAGCGCCACCACGGCCCCCGGCACCCGGCCCTGCGCGACATAGGCATCAATCAGGGATTGCACTGCATCATGGCGCAACGGCGGCAATGCCCCATCACCAACCTTGGCCATGGCGCGGCCGGCTGCACCTGTTCCCGCTGCCGCAATGGCAATGGCCTGCAACATCTGGCGACGGTCAAACGCGTGCATCATCAATCCCCTTCCAGCAGGCGGCGGGCCTGGGCCCGGGCTTCCGGCGTCACATCCGCGCCCGACAGCATGCGGGCAATCTCTTCCTGCCGGGCGGCCGGGTCAAGCCGCGTCAGGCTGGTCCGCGCCAGGCCGCCGTCACTGGCCTTTTCGATCCGCCAATGGCTGTCGCCGCGCGCTGCCACCTGTGGGCTGTGGGTCACCACCAGCACCTGGGCTTGGCCCGCCAGCCGCGCCAGGCGGTCCCCGATGGCCGAAGCGACCGCACCGCCAACCCCACGGTCAATCTCGTCAAAGATCATCGTGCCGGCGCTGCCCGTGCTGGCCAGCGCCACCTTCAGCGCCAGAATGAAGCGGGACAATTCCCCGCCCGAAGCGATCTTCATCAGCGGCGCGAAGTCGGCACCGGGGTTGGTGGCAATTTCGAACTCCACGCGTTCCTGCCCCTCCGGCCCCCAGTCGTTCGCTGGCAGGGCCGCCAACGCGGTGCGGAACCGGGCAGCATCCAGCTTCAGCGGGGCCAGTTCGCCGGCAACCGCCGCGTCCAGCCGCACCGCAGCCGCCGCCCGCGCCTTTGACACGACAGCCGCCGCTGCCAAATAGGCCGCCTGTGCCTGCTCTACTGCCGCCTCCAGCGCAACCAGGCTCGCTTCGCCTGCCACCAGCGCCGCGGCCCTTGCCTGCAACGCTTCGGCCAAAGCCGGCAGCGCATCGGCCTCCACCTTGTGCTTGCGCGCCATCGCCCGCAGCTCGAACAGCCGTGCTTCGACCTGCTCCAGCCGGGCCGGATCGGCATCGAGCGCCTGCGTCGCCTCGGCAAGGCGGGTTTCGGCCTCGCCGGCCTCCACCAGCGCCCGGTCCAGCGCTGCCAGCGCCTCGGCCAGCAGGTCATGCTCCCCACTGATCCGGTCCAGCCGTCGGGCCGCCTGGGCCAAGGTCGCGCTGCCGCTGGCCAATTGGCCGGCCACGGCGCCCAGATCATCGGCGATGCGTGCGCCCTTCTGCATGGCGGCGCGGGCCAGCGCCAGTTCCGCCTCCTCACCCGGCTGGGCCGCCAGCGCCTGCACCTCGGCCACCGCATGCTCCAGCCATTCACGGTCGCGCTGGTCTGCCGCCAGCCGGTCCCGCGCGGCATGTGCCTCGGCATCGGCGGCCTTCCACGCCGCCCAGGCCGCCCTGCAGGCCGCCAGCACGTCTGCCAGCCCGCCAAACTGGTCCAGCAGCGCGCGATGGCCCTTGGGGCTCAACAGGCCGCGCTCGTCATGCTGGCCATGGATTTCAACCAGCGCGCCGCCCAGTTCGCGCAGCAGCGCCGCCGAGACCGGCTGGTCGTTCACAAAGGCCCGGCTGCCGCCATCGGCCTTCAACTGGCGGCGCAGGATGATCGGGCCATCACCATCCAGCTCATGCTCGGCCAGCAGCGCCCGCACCGGGTGGTCCGCCGCAACCTCGAATTCGGCCACCACCCGCGCCGCTTCGCAGCCCGCGCGCACCAGCCCGGCATCGGCACGATTGCCCAGCACGAGCCCCAGCGCATCCAGCAGGATGGACTTGCCGGCCCCGGTTTCGCCGGTCAGCACGACCAGCCCCGGCGCCAGATCCAGCGCCAGCGCCTCGATCAGCACGATATTCTGTATGGCAAGCCCGGTCAGCACCTGGCCCTGTTAGCCGATTGCCCACACCCCAAGCGAGAGGCATTTTCAGGGCCCGCCGCGCCGCCTCGCAACCGCGGCCTGCGCCATTCCCGCTTGCATGCCGGCGAAAATCGAATATAGGCGCGTGCTTCTTCCGTTGTTCCGGGATGAACCGGCCCGGCCATTTCGCATGGCCGCTGCGCAAGCTGGCCATGGTTCGCATCGGTTCCCGGAAATTCGCCGAACCAGATTGATTGATACAGGTGCCCCATGGCCGTTCCCAAGCGCAAGACCTCGCCTTCCCGCCGCAACATGCGTCGCAGCCATCATGCGCTCACCGCCACCCAGTTCCAGGAATGCCCGAACTGCGGTGAACTGAAGCTGCCCCACAATGTGTGCGGCGCTTGCGGTTTCTACAACGGCCGCGAAGTCGTCGCCGTCGAAGCCTGATTGCTGGCCAACGCCGGTTTGGCCCGCGCATCATGACCGCCACGCCGCCTGCGGGCCCGATCATCGCCCTCGATGTGATGAGCGGCGAATCCGGTGTGGCCGAAGCCGTTGCCGCCGCCGATATTGCGGCGGAACGCTATCCGCGCCTGTCGTTCCTGCTGTTCGGGCAGGAAGCAGCCATCGCCCCTGAGCTGGCGCGCCACCCGCGCCTGGCCGGCCGCGCCCGCATCATCAACAGTGATGATGTGGTGTCCATGCGCGACAAGCCCAGCCAGGTGCTGCGCCGCGCCCGCACCACCTCCATGGGCATGGCCATCGATGCCGTGAAGCAGGGCGAGGCGCACGCCGCCGTGTCCGCCGGCAACACCGGCGCCCTGATGGCCATTGCGCTATTTGCCCTGCGCACCATGAAGGGCATTGATCGACCGGCGCTGGCCGCGATCCTGCCTACGCTGAAATCCGAATCGGTTATGCTCGATCTGGGCGCCAACACCGAATGCGATGCCACCAACCTGGTGCAGTTCGCCGTGATGGGCGCGGCCTTTGCGCGCACCGTGCTCGGCCTCGAACGCCCGCGGCTTGGCCTACTCAACATCGGCGAGGAAGAACTGAAGGGCACCGAGGAGCTGCGCACCGCCGCCACCATCCTCAAATCTGCCCAGCTGCCAATGGACTTCGTTGGCTTTGTCGAGGGGGACAAGATCGGCACCGGAGATGTCGATGTCGTCGTCACCGATGGCTTCTCCGGCAACATCGCGCTGAAAACCGCCGAAGGCACCAGCCGGCTCGTCACCGGCCTGCTCGGCAACGCCTTCCGCTCCTCCATCTGGGGCAAGCTCGGCTATTTCATCGCCCGCAGCGCCCTGCAGTCGCTGCGCAACCATCTCGATCCCAACGCCCACAACGGTGCGGTATTCCTCGGTCTCAATGGCCTGGTGGTGAAAAGCCACGGCAGTGCCAACGCGCGCGGACTGGCCAATGCCATCGGGGTGGCGCATGATCTGGTTCGCGATGATGTGGGCCGCCGCATCAGCGCCGATCTGGCCGGCATCAGCATGGGCCCGACCATTGGCGACTCCACGACGGAACCCGACGCCGCATGACCAGCCCCACCGCCCGACGCCGCTCGGTCATCACCGGCACCGGCAGCTATCTGCCACAAACCATTCTCACCAACGATGATCTCGCCGCCCGGCTCGACACGTCGGATGAATGGATCATCGAACGCACCGGCATCCGCCGCCGCCATATCGCCGCCGAAGGCGAATTCACCTCCGATCTTGGCGCCGAAGCCGCCCGCCGCGCCCTGGCGGCTGCCGGCTGCACCCCCGATGACATCGATCTGATCGTCGTCGCCACCGCCACGCCCGATCAAACCTTTCCGGCCGTGGCCACCGTCATCCAGCACAAGCTGGGCATGACGCACGGGGTTGCCTTCGATGTGGCGGCCGTCTGCTCCGGCTTTCTCTATGCCCTCACCGTGGCCGACGCCCTGCTCACCACCGGCGCACACAATCGGGCGCTGGTGATTGGCGCCGAAACCTTCTCCCGCCTGCTCGATTGGGAAGACCGCACCACTGCCGTGCTGTTTGGCGATGGTGCCGGCGCCATCGTGCTGGAAGCCCAGGCCCAGGCCGGCACCACCGATGATCGCGGCGTGCTGGCCAGCCGCCTGCACAGCGATGGCCGCTACAATGATCTCCTCTATGTCGATGGCGGCCCCGGCTCCACCGGAAGCACCGGCCATCTGCGCATGAAGGGCAAGGAAGTGTTCCGCCATGCCGTCACCAACCTGTCCAGCGTGATGGGCGAGGTGCTGGATGCGGCCGGCCTTGCCCCCACCGATGTCGCCTGGGTGGTGCCACACCAGGCCAATCTGCGCATATTGGAGGCCACTGCCAAGAAGCTCGGCCTTGATCCAGGCCAGGTGGTCGTCACGGTCGATTCCCACGCCAACACGTCGGCCGCCTCGGTGCCGCTGGCGCTCGACACGGCGGTGCGCGATGGCCGCATCCAGCCTGGCGACCTGCTCCTGCTCGAAGCGATGGGCGGCGGTTTCACCTGGGGCGCTGCCGCCGTTCGGTGGTGAAACTTTCGTGAAACTTTTCAGTGGCGAATCGCCCAAAGCTGCGTAGAATCATCGCAGCCAGCCAAGACCATAATCCACACAGGCTGGCGCGCGCAGGGTTGGGGGAGAACAGATGGCAAGCAAGGCAAGCGCCGGCAGTGTCACCAGGGCCGATCTGGCAGACGCCGTGCATCGCGAAATCGGTCTCTCGCGCACCGAATCGGCCCAGCTGGTCGAAGCCGTGCTTGATCGCATCTGCGATGCGCTGATCGCCGGCTCCAACGTCAAGATTTCCAGTTTCGGCAGCTTCGTGCTGCGCAACAAGGGCCTGCGCGTCGGCCGCAACCCGAAAACCGGCGTCGAAGTGCCGATCGAACCGCGCACCGTGCTCACCTTCCGGCCCAGCCAGTTGCTGCGCGAAGCCATCAACCGCGGTTGATCGTGGCGGAATCCGTCTCTGGGAAGGCCGAAGGCGCATTCCGCACCATTTCCGAAGCCGCCGATGAAATCGGCGTCCCCGCGCATGTGTTGCGCTTCTGGGAAACCCGCTTTTCCCAGTTGCAACCGCTGAAGCGCGCCGGCGGCCGCCGCTATTACCGCCCGGCCGACATGGCGCTGCTGCGCCGGATCAAGGCGCTGCTGCAGGATCAGGGCATGACCATCCGCGGCGCGCAGTTGGCGTTGGGGGCCAAGCCCGCCCCGCCGCCAGCCACCGAAACCGTGGCCCCGGCCGGGCCCGGCATTGACCGCTCTGCCCTCCTCGCCATCCGCAACCGGCTGGCCGCCGCACTGCTGGCCTGACCGGCCATGAAGGTCGTCGCCCTGTTCAGCGCGAAGGGCGGCGTCGGCAAATCCTCGCTGGCAGCCAGCCTTGCTCATGGCGCTGCCACCCGCAGCGGCCGCCGCACCCTGCTCTGGGATCTGGACCCACAGGGCGCTTCCGGCTGGTTGCTGGGTGTTGAGCCCAAGGCCGGCGCCAAGGCGCGCAAGGGCCTCGCCGCCGCCAGCCTCGCCGATCTCATCCAGCCATCGGCCTTTGCCAATCTTGATGTGCTGGCGGCAGACCGGTCACTGCGCCGGCTGGAGGCTGACCTTGCCGGCGAAGACAGCGAAAAGCGCCTCAAAAAGGCGCTGAAACCGCTGGAAGACCGTTATGACCGGGTCATCCTCGATTGCCCGCCCGGCCTCACCGAACTGGCCGATCAGATGTTCCGCGCCGCCGATCTGATCGTCGTGCCGGCCATCCCCTCTCCGCTGTCAGGCCGGGCGCTGGATCAATTGACGGCCCATCTCGCCGCCGAAATGAAATCGCCGCCGCCGCTGCTGCCGGTGTTTTCCATGGCCGATCGCCGCAAGGCGCTGCACAAGGCCGCCCTCGCCGCCCACCCAGACTGGCCGATGATCCCCTATGCCAGCGCGGTCGAAGCCATGGCGGCCACGCGCCAGCCGGTGGCCAGCGGACCGGCCGCAACGGCCATCAACGCGCTATGGGCAGCGGTGGAGCGGCAGCTTTCGGCCTGACCGCCCCACCGGCTGCGCCTCACACCGTCAGGCTCATCCCGCGATAGATGCGGCTGCGATAACGGCTGTCTTCCGCATCGGGCAGCGGCGCACCGGCCAGCAGCACGGCGCGGGCAAAGCGGCGCACCTCTTCCTGGTGCTCGGCCTCGCTGCGCGGTTCTTCCGAGCGCACGCGGCGGGTCAGGTTGATCTGGTTCACCGCCACCTCATGCACCAGCCGCTCATTCTCCACCGCGATGGTCGCGGTAAAGGCGTGCAGCGTCGTCTTGACGAAATTGGCCAGCGCAAAGGCGCCCTTGGCCCCTTCGCCCATCGGCACATCCGGCGAGACCAGCACCAGCTGGCAATGATCGAACAGCGACACCTTGCGAGCGATGCGGAAATGGTGGGTCAGGTTGTGCTCCACCACCTCGGCAAAGCCGGCACCGTCCAGCGGCTCGTCACCATCGAACAGCCGGTCCGGCAACGGCGCCAGCGGTGTTGAAACGATGGTGGTCGGGTGGCCCCACTTGGCCAGCGCCTGGTCCATGGCGGTTTCGATATCGCCATCAATCACGAGCGTTTCGACCCGGTCGACGCCCTGGCTCACGTGGCCACGGATCGCCGCGCCAGCCGCCGTCGTGCCAGTGATCAGCACCACGCGCGCCACATCGGTGTCGAGAAAGCCCTGGGCCGCCGCGCCGAGATAATCGGCCAGATGCTCACCCACCAGCCACACGGTCTTGCCGCCCATCTGCGCCAGCCGCTCCGCCTTGGGGCTGCCGAACAATTCGCGTTCGGTATGGCTGCGCTCCACGTTGAGGCCGCCCGAAGGCATGAAGGTTTCGCCCGACACGGCGCGATCCGCCAGGAAGAACACGGTCGCCTGCGCCACTTCGGTCTCGGTCGGCATCTTGCCCAGGTGCAGCTGGCTCAGCACGCCACCCCGCACCTTGGCCGCCTCGCGCCCGATCTGCGCCACCGGCAGCCACGGCACATCATCCGGCGGCACGCGCAGCAGCCAGTCATGCTCGTCACGGGTCTGCCAATCCGTGCCGATCAGCCAGCCACCCAACCGCAACCGGCGCAGCAGCTTGGCCGCCAGCGGCGGGGTCAGGATGAACCGGTCCCAGCAGCAGCGCTCATCGCCTTCGCGGGCGCAGGCCAGCGCCAGGTCACGCAGCGGCTGCGGGTTGGAGCGGTCGTGGCTCAGCTGCACGCTGTCGTTGCGCGCCAGCTTTGACAGCAATTGCGCCACCGGCGCGCCGCCGCGCACTGCCTTGATCACGGCGGCGTGCACGGCGTTCAGCCGCTTGTTCTCCAGGATCAGGCGGCCGCGCCGATCGAACAGGCCGGGCTTGCCGCCCAGGCCGGCCAGCCGGTCCCCATCCACGGGGCCGGGCGCAATGGCGTTGATCTGGATCTGCGGGCCCAGATGCCGGGCCATGGATTCGACCATGGCGCGCTGGCCGGATTTCGACACGGCATAATCCGTGCGGTTGGGATAGGAGACGGCAAGGAATTTCTCCCCACCGAAATAGCTGGAAACATTGAGGATATAGCCGCTGCCCTGTTTGCGCATCAGCGGCACCACCATCTGCATCAGGGCATAGTTGGAGATGAGGTTGGCGAACTGGGTGTGGCGGAACGCGCCCACCTCCATGTCCACAGCCATCTCCTCGGCGCCCGAGATGCCGGCATTGTTGATCAAGTAATCGATGCGGCCAAAGGCCTTCAGCGTTTCATCCACCGCCCGCTTCAGGCTGGCCATGTCTGCCACGTCGATTCCAGCCAGCGTGCGCACCCGGCGCTCCACCCCGGCAAAGCCGATGTCCTGCAATTCGCCAACGATGCGTTCGCGCGCGGCGTCCAGCTCACTCTCGCGGCGGGCGACCATCATCACCTTGGCCCCGGCCAGCGCCAGCAACCGCGCCAGCGCGCCGCCAATGCCGGCCGAACCGCCGGTGATCAGTGCCACCTTGCCCAGGTGCAGCCCGGTGATGTTCTCCGCCGTGCCCACCAGCGCACGGCGCGCGCCGGTCGCCTTGGCGATGCTCTTGGGCAGATAGAGGTTGATCGGATCCACCTGCCGGTCGGTCAGCAGCAGGCGCGCGGCCTGGCCAGCGGCGAAGTCGCGGTTTTCCAACTCGCCATTGCCATAACGCACGATCTGGTTGCCCCAGATCACCCGCGGGGTCTTGCCCTGCGCATGCGCCACCCTGGCCTCGTCGCGCCACACGCGCAGCAGCTCCTCGATGGCGGCACGCTCCACATCGGCCCACAGATTGCCGGCGCCATCATCACCATTGGTGATGAACACCACGCGCGGATCGGCGGCCAGATCGCTGCTGCGCTGCCAGTAACGGTCGAGCGTGCGGGCCAGCGCGATCGCGCCTTCCAGCTCGTCATCGACAAAGCGCTCGACATCGGCATCCGTCGCCTCGCCCAGCGCGCCGGTGAAATAGCCGGGGCCACGGGTGGGCAGGATCACCGCGCCATCGATGGCGCCGCCGGCCGAAAATTCCGCCAGCGCCTCGTCCATCGCAACATGGTCGTGGCGCGGGAAGCGCACCGCCGTCACGCCGGCCGGCAGCCGATCCTGCGCATCATCCAGCGCGGCTTGCGCGTGATAACCCAGCAGCACGCGCGCGCCCTGCGCAGCAAACAGGCCGGCAATGGCCAGGCCATCGTCCAACTGGTTGCCGGCGGCGACCAGAATGGATCGGCCATCGCCATCAATGGCGCGCATGTCGGGCCGGTGCAGGAATTCGCTGCGCGATTCCTGCGGCACCGCCATGCCATGCGTCACTTCAAAATCATGCGCGGCAAAGGCGGCGCTTTCGTCACTGCCCATGAACACACAGGCATTGGCAATGTCCGCCGGGGTCGGGAAGGTCTTGGCCCTGGCCTCGCCCTCGACACTGCGCTCCAGCGCCATCAGATCAAAGAAATGATTGGCCGTGCTGCCCGGCGCGTCGCCCTTCAGGCCATCCATGGCGGCAAACACGGTGCGGATGCGTTCGGATGCAATCGGGCCGGGATAAAGCGTGTTCACCCGGATACCACGCCCACCCAGTTCGCGCGCCAACCGCTTTGACAGGATGTTCAGCGCCGCCTTGGGCACCGTGTAGGCGGCGCGGCCGAAATAATCGGTGCGGCTGAAGATGGTGGAAACATTGATGATGCTGCCGCCCTCCCCCATCGCAGGGGCAGCGGCCCGCACCAGGTTCCACGCCACCACCATGATGTTGCGGGCGGCATCGCCCACCGTCTCATTGTCGGGCGTACCCTCCAGCTCATCGGCCGACAGCGGCAACGCGCCCAGCACCTGCTTGGGGCCGGCCGAACCGGCGTTGTTGACCAGTATGTCGATGCGGCCATGGCGGGCGACCACCTCGGCGATGCCGGCGCGCACCGATTCGATGTCGGCGCCGTCCATCGTCACGATGCTGGCGCTGCCGCCGGCATCGGCCACGGCCGCTTCCATCGCAGCGGTGGTGCGGGCGGCATCCCGGCCGCTCATCACCACGGTTGCGCCTTCGGCCAGATAACGGCGCACGATGCTGCCGCCCAGATTGCCGGCCGCCCCGGTGATCAGCGCCACCTTGCCGGCCAGCCGGCCAGGGCGATCTCCCTGCGGAGCAGGCACGGGCTCACCGCCCTTGGTCTTCGACATCGCGTTCATTCCCCCTGCCCTTCGCTGCTGCCGCCCAGGGAGGCCCAGGCTTCGTACAGTTCATCCTTGCCGCGCAGGCCCATGGCCGGCAGCGCGTGGTTGACGATATAGGTCGCGCCGGTGTGGCGGTTGTCCCACATGCTCTGGTGGGCTTCCGGCAGGCCTTCCCACGGCACCACCGTCGGCTCGGTCACATCCAGGATGCCGGCCGCGATCATGTCGTTCATGCGGGTGACTTCATAGGCGTTGCACAGATGCGTGCCGCGGATCTCCGCCATCGGCATGATGATGCGGCGCTGGCGCGTCCACACCTGTGGGGCATAGAAGTTGTACCGCTGCCCCGCCATGTCCTCGCAATAGACGACCCGGCCGGTGAACGGCTTCACCAGCGCCGTGGTCACGCCCAGCGTGTCCTGCCCGGCGCGCTCCAGCACGATATCCGGGTTGCCGCGCGGATTGTCGGGGCTGCGCAGCAGCTTGCCGACCGCATTGCCGAACGGCTTCAGCGTCTTGTCCTGGAACTGGCGCACCGCCTCGCGGAAGGTTTCGATATCCTCGCGCGCCACCGGCAGGCGCGGCATGGTGTCCGGCCAATCGAAATTGGCACCTTCCCGCCGCTTGATGCCTTCCAGGCTGACGACGCCGGCCACCGCATCCTCGAAGCCCAGGCTCAGGATGAACTCGCGCTGGCCATCGGTGTTGGTGACGACGACGATCCGGCAACCCAGCCCGCGCGCCGCCTCGATCATCTCCAGCCCGGTCTCGTCGGCCAGCGCCTTGCTGCCGGGGCCATAGAAGATCAGCACGGCCTCACCCCCGCGCGCACCCGCCTTGGCCAGCATCGACACCGGGTCGGAACCACCCTGCTTGCCCATGAAGCTGAGGTGATAGCCCGACGACGCGCCATAAAAGGCCAGCACGCCGCCCGGCCCCAGCAGCTGGAAGCTGCGCGGGAAGGCGGTCTCACCGGCATGGCTGACGGCATAATCGGCCAGCTTGCCGCCGTTCAGCGCCTTGTATTCCGCCACCAGCGCCTCGCCCGCGGCTTCCCACGCGGCCCAATCCGCCTTGCTGCCATCGGGCACCGGCGTGAACAGCGCCTTGAAGCGCGGATCGGTGCGATCAAGCGCGCCGACCGCGCCCTTGGACTTGACGAACTCGGCACGCGCCGGGCTCGACACCAGGCCGGTGACCTGCAACCCGCTGGCCTTGGCCGATTTCAGCGCGTCCAGGCCCGTCCCGGTGGCCGAGCCTTCGATGAAGATGGTCTTGCCGCCCACGATTTCCAGCGTGGTGTAAAGGCAGCGCCAGATGGTGCCGAGGTTGAGGATATAGCTGCCCGCCTGTTCCAGCGTCAGATCGCCCGGCACGGGATGCAACTGCGGCGCCTGCACGGTCAGGAACTGGGCATGGCTGCCCGACTTGGTCTCATAGCCCTGGATGGCGAAATCGGCATACATCGGGTCACGCCCGGCCTGCGGGCTCAAGAGGTCGGAGGTGCCGGAATAGACCGCCACCATGTCCCCCACCTTCAGTCGGCCTTGGCTGCGCACCTCGCTGCCCAGCGCCGCAACCAGCGCCAGCCCGCCCGAACCGGTCAGCTGCACATCCTCCTCGTGATTGTCGAACGGGGAGACGGGAATGCCGGTCAGCGCCCAGATATCGTTGAAGTTCACTTCCGAGCTGAGCAGATAGACCAGCGCCTCGTTCGGCTCCGGCTGCGGTGTGGGCACGATCAGCTGCTTCTCGTGGGTGGCCGGCGGGCCGAACTGCGGCGCGCCCGTGTCAGGGTTGCGCGCAATGCCAAAGCCATATTGATGGCCCGGGATCGGCGTCACGCCGGGGAAGAAGGGCGCGCCCACCGGCAACAGGTCGCCGGCCGCTTCCAGCCGCTTGGCCTTGGCCGCGAACTCGGCCTCCACATGCACGCCATTGCGGCGCACCGGCAGCGGCGGTGCCTTCTTGTCCATGAACAGGCGGATGCCAGTCTTGCCACCTTCGGGATCGACCACGGCCTGCGCGAACAGTTCGGCTTCGCGGGCGAGGCCGGCGTTCATGCCCTCTCTCCAACCGGTGCGGATGGCATCAATGGCGCGCTCACCCGCCTTGCCGCGGCCGGCCCACGCCAGCTGCTTCAGGATGCGCTGCACGAAGTCATCGGCCAGCGCGGCATCCAGATCGACATGGCCCTCATGCTGCCAGGCGCTCTTGGCGGCCTTGCGCCGCTCCGCCCAGGCACGGCCCAGGTGGCTGGTATCGCCCAGGCGAACGAACTCGCGCACCGCCGCATGGGCGAGGCTCAGGGCGTCGGTCGAACCATCGGCAATGGCATCGATCGCGCCCATTTCCAGCGCATCCGCCGCTTCCACGCTGCGGCCGCCCAGGATCAGGTCAAGCGCGTCGAGCATGCCGTCCGGCCCGCGCCGGTCGGTCAACAGGCGCGGCAAGCGCTGGGTGCCGCCATAGCCCGGCAGCAGGCGCAGGCGGATTTCCGGCTGACCGAAGCGGGCGTGGGATTCCGCCACGCGATAATGGCAGGCCAGTGCGAATTCCATGCCGCCGCCCAGCGCCACGCCCTGGATGGCCGCCACACAGGGCTTGCCCATCTGTTCGATCTTGCCGAACGCCAGCTGGGCGTTGGCCGGCAGCACACGGGCTTCCTCAAGCGTGTGGATTTCCTCCAGGAACTGGCGGATGTCGGCGCCGGCGACAAAGCTTGCCGTGCCATCGCCGGTGAACACCACCGCCGCCACATCATCGCGGCGCGACAGATGCTCCACCACGATCACCAGCTCGTCGATGGCGCGTTCGTTCAGCGCGTTGACCGGCGGGTTGGTGATGAACACCGTCGCCACCTTCTTGCCCGGCGCGACGATGTTGTACTGGATGCGAAAATAGCGATAGCGGTCAAAGATATCCTGGTCTTCCGACAGGCGCTGCTTGCGCTCCCACGCGGTGATGGCGCGCTTCAGTTCATCCAGGCTCTCCGGATTCTTCAGGGTGGTGACATCGCCCAGCGGCGCCCCTTCCACCAGCGCGCGCACCATGCGGCGCATATATTTGCCGCTGCGGGTTTCCGGGAACTGGCTCACCGTGATGAAATCGCCCGGCACTGCCACGGCGCCCTTTTCGCTGCGCACCAGATCGGCCAGCCGGCGTTCGTCGTCGCGGGTGATGATCTGCCCCGGCGCCGGCGTGATGAAGGCCAGCGGAGTCAAGCCCTTCTCGCGGTGCGGCGCGCCAACCACCAGCACATTGCCCACCGGGCTTTCCGGGTTCAGCGCCTTGTCGCGCAGGATGGCGCCCTCGATCTCCTCGGTGCCCATGCGGTGGCCGGAAACGTTGATCACATCGTCCGAGCGGCCATGCAGCGAGAAGCCGTCGTCATCGCCCTGCACGGCGAAATCGCCCTGGGTATAGGCCCACACGCCCTGCCAACGGCCCCAATAGCCATCGCGCCAGCGGCCGGCATCGCCGGCCCAGCCGCCAATCACGCGGCCATCTTCCACCCGGAAATTGTCGCTGTCACCCCACACGGTGCGCGCCAGATAGGGATAGGGCGCGGCGATGATGATCTCGCCCTTCTCGCCTTGGCCGGCCTTGCGCCAGGTCACGCCGTCGCTGCCCTCGCGGGTCAGCAGCACGCGTGCCTGCTTGTCGCCGGCCTCATCCTCCACCCACACATCGCCAACAATCCACGGCAACGGGAAGGTGCGGGCATCGGCCGCCAGCGGGAAATCGCCATTGCCATAGAAATGCGTCCAGGCGATGCCGCCATGCTCGGTCGCCCAATAGCTGTTGATATATTGCGGCGTGATATGATCCATGCCGAACGCCTGCACCGGCGGCGAGCACGGCTCGGCGCAGAAAGTGGCGACGCGCAGCTTCGACAGGTCGTAGGCCTGGATATCCTTCAGATTCTGCGGATCGGTCATCACCGCCTTCAGGAAGGTCACGCCGGCCTTGAAGATGGTCACGCCGTGATTTTCGATCATCGCGGCAAAGCGCCCGGCGTGCGGAAACACCGGGGAGCCTTCGGCCAGCACGGTGGTGACGCGGGAGAGCAGCGCGGCGGCGATCATGTAGCTCTGGCCGGTGATCCAGCCCGGATCGGCCACCACGAAGATCGTGTCGCCAGGCCGCGCATCAAAGGCGACCTTCATCGTCTCCATGATGCCGCTGGCATAGCCGCCATGAACGTGGACAACGCCCTTCGGCTTGCCGGTGGAGCCGGAGGTGTAAATGAAGAACAGCGGATACTCGGCATCGACCGGCAGCGGCTTTGACGCTTTCCACAGCGCCGCCACAAAGGCCTCGTCGTCGAGAGCGTGCAGCGCCGCCTCATCGGCCAGCCCGGCCGCCGCCACGATATCGGCCAGCGCGGCGTTGGTCAGATCATGGCTCCACACATCGCGGTCACGCCACACCAGATCGGGCACATGGGTGTGGTTGGCGACAATCACCGCCTCGACGCGCGGGGGGGTCGACACCAGCGCCTCGGCGATGGCGATGCGGATGCGCGCCGATTGGGCGGCATCAACCTGGCCGTCCTTGCCCAGCTCGGCCAGCGCCCGGCCCAGGCCGCGCATCACGTCGCCGCGCTCCACCGTCACCTCGCCCTTCAGCGCGGTGGCGACAATGCCGGCCATGGCCGTGCGGGTGGCGTCCGACAGGCCCAAGTCTCTGCCCGTCAGCCGCTCTTCCAGCAGGCGCAGGGCAACGGCCACCGGCACATAGTTGTCCAGCGCCGGATCGGTATAGGCCGTCTTGAACGGCACGATCTGGGCGTTGCGGTAACCACCGTCAGCGGTGATGACGATGCGGGCGCCGGCATCATGAATGCGGTCCGAAAGCGTCTTGTCCGAAAAGCCGCCGAACACCGGCGTGTAGATGACGCCAATGCGCTTGGCACCCTCGCTCCAATAAAGCTGGGCCGGCACATTGGGCATGTTGAGCGCGATGCGGTCACCGGCCTTGAGACCCAGCTTGGTCAACGCAATCGCGCACTTGGCCGCTTCCAGCAGCAGCTGGCGGCGGGACACGGTGATGCAATCCACCGGCGCGCCGCGGCCATTGTTGGCCGCCAAGTCCCAGCGGTCGCCTTCAAAGATGAAGGCCGCCTCGGCGCCATGGCCGGCCAGCACATGCCGGTCCAACTCGTTGAAGGCGGCATTGGTGAAGCCGCCTTCGAACCAGCGGAAATTGGGCGCATCATCGGCGTTGAAGGCCCGCGTCCAAGGCGTGAAATCGGCGCCCAGATCGGCCGCCACCGGCGCCGCAGTCTCGGCATCCCAGCCGGTCCAGCGGCCGTCACCAGCATGGCTCATCCAGGCCTTGCGGCCGGCGACATCGATCAGCCAGTGCAGGTTGCGCGCGGCGATCTTGCCATGAAAACCACCCGGATCGGCCAGCACCGCCTCGCGCATGGCCTGCCAGTCGGCGCGGGTGGCGACCGGGTTATATTCGGGCCGGGGCACCGGCGGACGCAGTGGAGCGGCGGGATCGTACATGGCTCTGCCCTTTTGCTGGCCGCGGGAATCGGCAGAGGCCGTCCAGCGGACAGGAAAATTGAATGAGGGCAGGCCTTAGGGAAAGATTATGTCCCCGCCAAGGAATAATGGGTTCTATTATTGCCGGTGCGACATTCTGCCCTGCCGGACGGCAGTGCCCGGCCTCAAAAGGCGTTCTTGGGCAGCAACACGGCGCCAACCGTGCGGATCAGGATATAGAAATCCAGCATGATCGACCAGTTGTCGATATAGTAAAGGTCATGCTCGAAGCGCTTGATCAGCTTCTCTTCGGTGTCGGTCTCGCCACGCCAGCCGCACACCTGGGCCCAGCCGGTGATGCCCGGCTTCACCTTGTGCCGCGCGGCATAGCTTTGCACCACATCGGAAAACAGCCGGCCGCCCGCGCGGGTTGATGGCGCATGCGGGCGCGGGCCAACCAGGCTCATGTCGCCCAGCAGCACGTTGAACAGCTGCGGCAGCTCATCCAGGCTGGTCCGGCGCAGGATGCGGCCCACCCGCGTCACCCGCGGATCATCGCGGGTGGCCTGGTTGATGTTCTTGAATTCCAGCTGGTTGTGATACATCGAACGGAACTTGAAACAATCGAAGGTGCGATTGTTGAAGCCCTCACGCGGCTGGCGGAACAGGATCGGCCCGGGCGAATCCAGCTTGATGGCGATCGCCACCGCCAGCAGCACCGGCCAGATGAAGGCCAGGATGATCAGCGTCAGCAGCTTGTCCTCGATATTCTTGGCCACCGCCGACAGCCCGCCGATCGGCCGGTCAAACAGGGTCATCACCGGCACATCGCCCAGGATCACCACAGGCCGCCGGGCATAAGTGAAGGCGACCAGATCGGGCGCGAGCCGCACCTTGACCGGTGTCAGCGCCAACCGGGTGACGATTTCCTGCAAGCGCCGCTCGGCCGCCCATGGCAGCGCCACCACCACCTGATCCACCAGCCCGTCGCGGATCATCTCGATCAGGGTCGTCAGATTGCCCAGCACCGGAATGCCTGCCACCGCTGGCGGCACACGATCGCCCGACCGGTCATCAAACATACCGATCAGGGTTATGGTCAACCGCTCGTGCGATTGCACATATTGCGCAAAGCGTTGCGCCTGCTGCCCGGTGCCAAAGATTGCCACACGCTCGTTGAATGTGCCGCGCGTCTTCAACCGGCGCACCCCGATCGTGCCGATCGCCCGCACCGTGCACAGGCTCACCCCGCCCAGGGCCAGCCAGCTGACTGCCCACCCGCGCGAGACCTGGTCTGATTCCTTCAGAAGATAGCCCAGCGTGATCAGGAACACTGCCGACAGCATCCAGGCCAACACCACACGGTTCCAGCCCTTGCGCACCGAAAATTGCGCATCAATGTCATAGGCGCCAAGGCTTTCGGCCAACAGGGCATAGGCGGCGGCGCCCAGCAGCACGACACGGCTGTGGGTGTCGAGCGTGCCGCCAAAATCCCAGATGCCCACCGCGACCAAGGCCAGGCCGGATGCGGCAACCGTCAGAAACTCCACCACGCGTCCAAGCGTAATTGCCATGCCAAGCGGCACCCCCTTGCGGCTGGCACCGGGTTCAGAGGCCGCTTGCGGCAGAATGGCTCGTTCGGAATTCATTCAGGGTTGGACATTTACTAAGAAAAATTTAGGGATTGCGCCATCTTGTCGTTGAATCGGCATGGCCATGGCAACATGGCTTGGTATAGAGAGCGTCGCGAGGGAGAGTGTTGGATGGAAACGCCGTACGATTGGGTGACCGTGATGGCGTTTGCCGGCCTGATCGTCCTGTTCCTGCAGCGCAGCCAGGGCGAACCGCGCGACCATCTGTGGCAATATCTTGTTGCCTCCGTCGGCTGCGCCGTCACCAACTATATCGGCAACGAAGCCATGAAGAGCGGCGAGATCGCGCTGCACGCCGGCGCCCTGCTGCTGTTTGCGGCCACGCTTGGCTTTGTCTGGCGCGTGCTGAAGCCCTTCGATCAAGGCTGAAATCCGGGGCCAACCCGCCCCCGCCATCACAGGCCGCTCCGCGCTGCGGCGGCAGCCAGAGGACGCCCGATCAAGGCCGGCAGCGCCTGCGGCTGTACCGATTTCAGCAATTCCTGCGCAAACAGCCGCATTGCTGCCAGCACGGCGGGCGCCGGTTCGGCCGGCACGCTCAAGCGCACCAATATGCCATCGGCGATATAGCCATCCCATTGCTGCCGCAGCTTGACCATACGCTGTTCGGTGCCGCTGGTCGGCAATGCATCGCCAATGCGCGTCCAATAGCTGATGGTCTCAACCCGGCCCTCGTTGCGGGCAACCAGATCACGCACCGGCAGGCGCACGGACGGGCCCAGATCGAGCACCGCAGTGCGGACATTCTCGATCGAAAAGCCCACGGCCGAATAACACACCTCGGGCCGGTGCAACTGCAACTGGTCGCTCTGGATCGGGCCATAGGCCATCACCATCGTGATCGGCAACTGATCCGGCGCCTCATAGAATCGGGCGAGCTGGTCACCATAGAGCCGGTCTGCCAATGATCCCTTGCGCGGCTTGGGCAGAATGATGCTCGACGATGGTGCGGTGACCCAGCTGCCAATCTGGTCGGGCACAATATCTTCCAGATTGCGGCCCGGCGGCATCAGCACCAGCCGTTCACGCGGCGTCAGCACCACCGCTCCAGCGGCCCCGGCGGCAAGCGCGCCGCCCACCAGAAAATCCCGGCGTGATGGTCCGCTCATGCCGGCATGCCCTTGGGCTCGAGCCGGTTGCGCAGCGGCGTCAGCATCCAATCCAGCGCGAAGATCAGCAGCAGCGCCGACACGAAGGTCACCATGCCGGCCGAATTGTGCAGATAGCCCTGGGCCCAGGCATTGCCGAGATAATAGGTGATCAGCACCAGAGCCGCGACGCGCACGCAATTGGCGATGATGGCAATCGGGATCACCATGGCCAAAAGCAGCATCGAATAGACCGGGTTCGAACCCCGCAGCAAATAGACATAGAACAGACCGATGGCCGATAGGCTGACCAGCGAATTCAGGCCGGCACAGGCATCTTCCACCAACAGCTGATAGGGGCCGACATAGAGCGTCACGCCCATGCGCGCGATCGGATAATCCAGATTGGCCAGCGTGTCGGTCACCAGCTGCGACACGAATTCCTTCAGCGGCAGAGTGATCTGATCCAGGAACCAGCCCGGCAGCGGGACGACAAACCCCAGATAGAAGATCGGGAACCACAGCATGCGCAGCACAGCGAGGCCCCAATATTGGTAGACCACAGCCACCATGGCCAGCAGCAGCGCCGCCGCCTCCACACTGATGAATTCAAAGGCGCGGCCAGCAACATAGACCAGCATCGCCACCGCCAGCAGCACGGTCGTCACCGCGGCATGGCCCGGCCGCGCCAGCCGCATGATGTCATCCCAGCGCCGGAACACCAGCCACAGCCCGGTGACCAGCACGATGATCCCGTGCACACCGGATTCTTCCTGCCACGGCCCGCGTGCCAGGCTGATGATGGTCGGCACCGCCAATGCGGCCAGCCCAAGCGCCAGCGGCCAGTGCAGGCGCACAAACCCCCGCACGTCCAGCCTGGCGGGCGGCAGCGCCGCCGCCACCGACGTGGCGTTAGAAGTCATTCAGAACCGCACCCACCACGGCGCAGCGTGCCGCCGCCAATTGATCGGCCAGAACGCTCACATCCTTGTAATAACTCTGGTTGGTACGGCCGACGATCATCGCATAGGCGGCAGCGCCGGCGATGTTCAGCGCATCGGCGCTGGTGTTGGCGGCCGGCGTATCGAACAGCACCAGATCATATTCGCGCAGCAGCGTGTTCACACCGTCGCGGAAGCGGTTGCCCGACAGCAACTCCTGCGGCCGGCTGGTCGGCGGGCCCGCAGTGATCACCGCCAGACCGGGCAGCACATTGGCATTCACCACGCGTTCCGGGCGCGCCACCTGCAACGCCAGGAAGCTGGAAAGCCCCGGCGCGTTGGGATCAAGCCCGAAGATCTGGTCCTGCCGAGGGCTGCGCATGTTGGCATCCACCAGCAGGATCTTGTAGCCGACCTGCGCCAGCGCCACCGCCAGATTGGCCGTGACATAGGAACAGCCTTGGCCATCCGACGTTGAAACGATGGCAAGGCCACGCCGGCCGTTCTTGATGTGCTGGGCAATCACCTGGGTGCGCAGCATGCGGATGGCTTCGGCCCGCACCGAACCCGGATCGGAAATGACGATCAGCTCGTCCGATGTCGGCCGGCGCACGACATTCTGCAACGCCATGGCATTGATCAGCTGCTCGCGCGCCCGGTCGAGCTCTTCGGTGGTAATATAGCCGATTTCCAGCGCCGCCTGGTCGAAATCCAGGCCACGCTCGATGGCATGGGCCGCCACATGCGCCGCCTGATCCGCCGTCAGATAGCCCAGTCGCGTCAGCACATCGCGGATCGGGGCGTCATAACGTTCGCCACCGCCGACACGCACCTGCTCGACAACGCTGGTCTCAACCTCCTCGAACGGCACTTCAGATTCGTTGTTGTCCATTCACCTGTCCTTGCGCAGCCACTGCCGATCGAACCGACCAGGCATCATTGGGCGGGCTGAAATTGTTCGGCGCCCCGACGACGGATCAGCAAGCGCTTCAGCAGCCGCTTCCACTCCGCCTCCTGCTTGTCGGCCACCACGGCGAACACCGGCACCCGGGCCGCAAAGGCCAGGTCCTCGGCACCGCGCACCCGGCGGTTCAGCAATTCGACCAGCAGACCCATCAGGATCCCGACCGCCAGGCCGATGCCGGCCGACAGCGGGATAATCAGGCTCCAGTTCGGGAAGGTCGGATCGGGGCTGACAATGGCGTCGCCCAGCACGATCAGGCCGGCATCAGCCACGTTCGATTCCAGCTGCAGTTCGCTGGTGCGCTTGGCGGCCTGCTCATATTGCTGGCGCCGCAACTGGACTTCGCTGGTCAGCTGGCCCAGCTGGTCCAGCTTGTCCTTCATGGCAAACACCTTCTGGCGCTGCGCCTCATAGGCCGCTTCCAGTTGGGCGAGGCCACCACGCGACGCGCCAAGCTGGGCGGCGCCGGCCTGGCGGGCCACAACCTGTTCGCGGGCCAGCTGGCGCTCCAGCTGGGTGCGCCGGGCCAGCATGGCGATATAGGTCGGGTGCTGGGACCCCAGGCGTTCCGATGCCTGCTCGATCTGGTCATTCAGCGTCGCCAGCTGCACCTTCAGCTGGTCGACCACCGAGCTGCTGGTCGATTGGCGCACGGCCTCGAAATTCTGCAGCCCGGCGTTGGACCGCGCTTCGGTCAGGGCGGCCTGCAGGCTGGCCAGCTTGACGGATTCGGCATCACCCTGCCCCGTCATCACAATGCCGTTTTCCTGCTCGAACTTGGTCTTGGCCGCTTCAGCGGTCTGCAAGGCGCGCAGGGCGCGGGCCGACTGTTCCCGATACCATTCGGCGGTGCGGCCGGCGGAATCGGTGCGGAACTTCAGGCTGTTCTCGATATAGGCGTCGCGCAGCGCGTTCACCGTGCGACGGGCCACTTCCGGCACGCCCGCCTCATAGGTGATCTCCATGATGTTGGAGCTTTCGATCTGCGACACCTGCACGTTGTTCACGATCCGGTCGGCCAGCCAGCGGCGGAAGTCGCCATAGCCACCGGTTTCGGCCTGCCAGGTGGCCAGCAGGTTGGCGTTGCTGGTCAGGCCCAGCCGGTCAACCGCCTCACCGGCGATGCGGTAATCCTTGATCAGTTCCAGCTGGGTGCGGATGAACATCTTGATGCCGGATGCGTTCAGCATGGTACCGGTCACCGGATCGGGCTTGAAATTGTCCATCAGCACGCGGGCACGGGCCGGATAGCGCGCCGGCAGGATATTGCCCACGCCCACGCCCACCAACAGGCCCAGGAACACGGCAAAGGCGATCAGCCAGCGTCGCGCCACCAGGATCCGCACCAACTGAATCAAGCTCATACACGCTCCGGCCAGGCCGGCTCCCTCACATTCCGCATCCCGCCGGCACCGCCGGCAGGTAACCGATCAGAACAGGCGTTCCTTGACGATGATAACATCGCCATTCTGCACTTTCTGTGACGGATCGGCGTCAACTTCCTTGCCGTTGCCGCGCACCAGGCCAACCTTGTCGGCCTTGCCCGATGCCGTCACGCCGCCCGCCAGGCCGATGGCCTGCCGGATCGTCATTCCCGGCAGGATATTCTTCATGCCCGGACCATTGATCTGGCCATAAATGAAAAATGTCTCGGCGGGCGGGACAAACAACGTATCGCCCGGCTCCAGCATCGGATCGGCACTGCCGGCGCCGCGCACGAGCTGCTCCACCTCCAGCCGCTGTTCCGGCTGGCCCGGCCGGCGCAGATACACGAAATTCGCCCCGTCTGCTCGCACCCAGCCCGCCTTCAGCAACACTTCCAGCACATGATACGGTCGATCGAGCGGAACGATGCCCGGCGCGCCAACATTTCCGGCAACATTCACCGTGCGCGACACATAGGAACCGATTTCCACGTTGACCAACGGCTGCTTCAGATACCCGCCGGCAACCAACTTGTCGGTGATCAGGCGGGCCAGCGTGATGTTGGTTTCGCCCTGCGCCTTCACCGTGCCGATGAGCGGCATCACGATGGTGCCATCGGCCTTCACCCGGGTGGTGACGTTGAACTCGGTCTGGCCATAGACCACCACCTGCACACTGTCATCCGGGCCCAGCTGATAGCCAGCATAGGCCGGCTGGGCCAGCGCCGGAGCCGCCATCAACGCGGCGGCGATCGCAACAGGAAACATCTTGATCATCGGGACCCCTGATTGCCAAGCTCGAAGCCGAGGGTGAGCCCCACGGCGGTTGAATTGAAATCAAATACGGACGGATCAGACCGTCTTTGATTGTGCGACACATCCAGCGCAAAGTTGATGCGCCGGCCGATATTGCCACCCAGCTGCGCGAAATAGCGGCTGAACCGGTCGCGCGAGCGCAGCCGGCTTTCCACCGCCGACACCACGGCACCGCGGAAACGCGACGTGCGCTGGCTGTACCCGGCCGACAGGCTCAGGCCGCCGGGCAGATCATAGCGGCCGGCCACTTCGGCCAGATCCACCACGGAAAACTGGGCACCGGCAAAGCCATTGGTGCGCACGTTGCGGCTGGCCGAGCCGATCAGTGACAGCCGCGGCGACAACCGGAAGGTGAGGTTGGCGTCATAACCGGCGCCCTTGAAGCTGCTGCGATCCACCACTTGCGGCAGGCCATCGACGATGATGACATTCTGCGTGCTCTTCGGCGCAGTGTCGAGGAACGAGCCACCCACGCTCAAGGTCAGGCGCGACCCGAATTCGCGCTGATAGCCAAGCCGCACGCTGCGCTGCAGCAAACCATCAGTTTCCGGCCCGGTCGGCGTCTGCACCTGGCGACCGAGCAGATCAATGTCCGACAGGGAGCCATCAAGCGAGATGCGGCCCAGCGCCGGCCGGGCAAACGCCAAGCCGGCCGTGTAGGTCCAGCGCTTGGAGTCAAACGCCCCTGTGACCTGCCGGGCCACGCGCAGATCGGCATGATTGATGCCGCCGCTGATCGAAATCGCCGATCCGATCTGGCACGACACCGTGCCGCCGGCCTGCGCGGTCTTTTGCTCGATGGAACCGACCACGCCGACATCGGCGGTGAACACCAGGTTGCGCCGGAAGCTGGCGCCGGCATCCACGTTGCAGCGCGACAGCATTGCCGATGCGCCGGCGCCATAGAAATGCCGGTCCGCACCGCGGAACAGATTGTTGCCGCGGATGATGTCGCGGCCATAGCTGCCAATGCCATAGAGCCCGACACGACCTGCCCCCAGGCCATAGCTCAAGGTCGCCTTGGGCCGGATGCGCAGCCCGTCATCCTTCACAGGGCGACGCGCCAGATTGTCGTCATAGCGCGTCTGCACGTTCGCCAGCAGGCTCGGGCCGCGGCCGGGGTACCCCGGCAGGCCGGCCACGCCGCTGCTCGCGTCCTCCAGATCCTCGGTGTCGGCCAGATTGGGCAACACCGGCGCCGGATTGGGGCCGGCGCCCGGGCGCGCCGTCTGGGCCTGCGCGGGCAGGGCCGGCGCCATCGCTGCAAACAACAGCCCGCCGGCAAACAGCCATGCACGGCGGCCCCGACCCGTCGGCAATTGCGTCCACAGCATGATCAGACCACACCCCCTCGGCAGTTCTTCCGCGGCCATTGGTCCGGCCAACCCATCTCAATCACTGGCGCTCCTGCTACACGCAGCCCATCCGCCCGGCAACCATCTCGCTAGGTCAAGTGGTAGATTTTTCGGCTGTTGTGTGCGAATTGCCCATATTGCTACTCGCATGTGCAACATTCTCATGGCAGAGGCAGACGCAATTGCATTGCACCCGGGGCCGTAACTGGTGCGGGCAGGCAGCCAGCCGCTCTGGCAGCTGCGGCAACATTGTGGGGTTGGGATGATCTGGAAGCGCAAGTCACAGCAAGACGTTGAAAGCGTGGTCAACGACACGGCCGATGAGACGCAGAGCACCGTCACGCTGGTCGAATCCTTCACGCCGGCTCCACCCTCCTATGAAGGCATCACCGCTGGCGACAGCCTTTGGCGGGAACGGGTGGAGGTTGACCCGGCCCCCATGCTGCCACGCTTCATGGCCAGCGCCGCCGATGACATGGAATCAGCCTCTGCCGACCGTCTGGCCCGCCGCCGGCTTGCCCTGCGCGATGCGCTTGCCGCCTCGCAGCCCGTCGTCGCCCGCGATGCCTTCGCCGGCCGCCACGATCCCATGGCCCGCCTGATCAACGCCATCGAGGAACAGCGCGTCCATGTCGTCGTCTATGGCGAGCGCGGCATCGGCAAGACCAGCCTGGCCCATGTCTTTGCCGAAACCGCGCGGGAGGCCCGTTATCACGTCATTTACGCCAGCTGCGGTACGGCGGCCAATTTCTCGGAAATGTTCCGCTCGATCCTGGCCCGCATCCCGCGCATCTTCCACAGCTCGGTGCTGCCCAACTCGGCCGAAGCCGAAAGCGGCGACAATTTCGATGTCATGCTGCCCGAAGGCGAATATGGCGCCCGCGAACTGGCAGACGTGCTCAGCGGCGTGGTCGGCACCCGCGTGCTGATCATGCTCGACGAGTATGACCGTGTCGTCGATGTGAATTTCCGCCGGGATGTCGCCGAACTGATCAAGAACTTGTCTGACCGCGCGGCCCGCGTGCAGCTGATCATCACCGGCGTGGCGCTCAACCTTGACGAACTGATCGGCTATGCGCCGTCGATCCGCCGCAACATCACCGGCCTGCCGATGACGCCGATGACGAAAGCGGAAATGCGCGAGCTGCTGCGCATGGGCGAACGCGCGGCTGATATCAGCTTTGGCGACGACGCGGTTGACACCATCAGCCAGATGGCCGGCGGCTCGCCCTATCTGGTGCGCCTGCTCGGCCACCAGGCGGGGCTGCTGGCGCTGGATGCCGGCCGCGAGCGCATCAACCAGGCCGATGCCCGCCGCGCGGTCGACATGGTGATCCGCGACTGGCAGGCGAGCCTGCCGCGCCGGGTCCAGTCCAACCTGTCGCGGGAAGAAACCAAGACCCACTGGAACCTGCTGGTCTCCGCCGCCAAGGCCGGAAGCTCGGCCGATGGCTGGTTCACGGTTGACGATGTCTACGCCGAAATGGGCGGCGCCCTGTCGGCCCTCGCGATCGAGCGTGACCTCAAGCTGTTCGTCAACACCGTGGATCTGCTCGAACGGCGCGAAGGGCCGGGCGATCCGCACTTCCGCTTCGGTTATCCTGGCGTCGCCTCGCTGCTGATGATGTCGGCCGCCATGGCCCGCCTCGTCGCCTGACCGATCGCACGGCCATGCCCGACCCGGCACCACCCAGCCCGGACAATTTCCGGGTGACGGTGATCATTCCGCACTTCAACATGCCCGATGCGCTGGCCCGCTGCCTCGCCTCGGTGAAGGCGCAGCGGCTGGACGGCGCGGTCGAGATCATCGTTGTCGACAACGGGTCGCGCATCACGCCCGAAGCCGTGCTGGCCGCCTATCCCGACGTCCGCTATCTGGTTGAGCCCACGCCCGGCCCCGGCCCGGCCCGCAACGCCGGCGTTGCCATTGCCCGCGCCCCGGTGCTGGCCTTCATCGATGCCGATTGCCGCGCCGGCGATGGCTGGCTGAAGGCCGCGGTGGAGGCGGTGGAGCAGCTGGGCGAACGCGGTGTCGTCGGCGGCGACGTGCGCATCGATTTCATCGACTCCGCCCGCCTCACACCGGTGGAAGCCTATGAGTCGGTGTTCGCCTATCGCCAGCGCATGTACATCGAAAAACAGGGTTTTTCGGGTACGGGGAATCTGGCCATGCACCGCGATGTCCATGCCCGGGTTGGCCCGTTCGCCGGCATCGGCATTGCCGAGGATCGCGACTGGGGCCGCCGCGCCACCGCTGCCGGCTATCGGCCGGTCTATGTCGATGCCATGCGCATCTATCATCCGGCCCGCACCGATCTGGGCGAGCTTCAGCTGAAATGGCAACGCCACATCGCCCATGATTGGGCCGAACATCGCGCCGCCGGCAAACCGCTTTGGCGCTGGCTGGTCAAGGCGGCACTGATGCCCGCCTCCATCATCGTTGATGGCGCCCGGCTGATGACATCGGATCGCCTCTCCGGCCTTGCCAACCGGCTGCGCGGCTTGCGCACCCTCACCGGCATCCGGCTGATGCGCATGGGCGAAATGCTGCGCGTCATCCGCGCTACCGACGAAGATGCGCGCACCCATTGGCAACGGGGATCGGCATGACCGGGGCCACCCGCGCCGATACGATTGCCGGCAACTGGCGCGCCTGGAACAGCAGCACCGCCGCCATGCCGCTGGGCGTGGTGGTCGTCAATTTCCGCGGCGCCAACGATACGATCGAATGCCTGGAAAGCCTGCTGCGCTGCCCGCAGCCGCTGAATATCGTCGTCGTCGAAAACGGCTCCGGCGATGACAGTGCCCAGCGACTGCGCGATTGGGCCGCCGGCCGGCTTATGCATCAGCCCGAATCCGAAGCCATGGCACCCTTTTCCATGCCGCCGGTCGCCAAACCGGTGCGCATGGCGGAGCTCAACGCCGCCGATGTCAATGCCCGGCCCGGCGTGGCGGCCACACTCACCCTCATTGTGTCAGACCAGAATCTGGGTTTCGCCGGCGGCAACAACCTCGGCCTGCGCCATCTGCTTGGCGATCCCCGCCTGCAATGCTTCTGGCTGCTCAACAACGACACGGTGGTGGCGCCCGATGCCCCGTCCAGCCTGCTAATCCGCATGCTAGCCACGCCGAATGTCGGAATGTGCGGCACGGTGGTGCGCCATTATTGGGAGCCGGATCGGCTGCAGGCGCTGAACGGCTCGATCTACCGGCCGCTCACCGGCGCCGGCAAGTCCATCTGCGGCGATGAACCGGCCAATGTCACCTACAATCCGCAAGACGTTGCCGACGCCACCGATTTCGTGCTCGGCGCCAGCCTGTGCGTCAGCCGCCGCTTCCTCGCCGATGTCGGCTTCATGGCCGAGGATTATTTCCTCTATTATGAAGAGATCGACTGGTCGGTGCGCAACCGCAAGCTGCGCGACAACCAGTTCGCCATCGCCTTCGCCCATGGCGCCAATGTCTTCCACAAGGCCGGCCGCTCGATCGGTTCGGCCAGCGCCATTTCCGGCCGCAGCGCCTTTTCCGATTACTGGATGACCCGCTCGCGCCTCAAGTTCACCTGGCGCCATTATCGCCGCCTCTGGCCAGTTCACTGGCTGCTGTGCTGGGTGCAGATCGCCCGTCGCCTGTGGCGGCGGCAGCGTGCCAATGCCGCCGCCATCGCCAAGGCCGCCTTCGGGCGGCCGTTCTGACCCATGGCACGCACCCTGATCCCCGCCGCCGGGCCGGCACCCGGCCAAAGCACCAAGCTGGATATCCACCCGTGAAAGAGATCAACATCGGCCTGTTGTGGCATTTTGCCGGGGCGACCAACCTTGGCGTCGGCGCCCTCACCGCCAGCAACCTTGCCCTTGCCCGCCGCGCCGCCGAACAGGCCGGCGTCTCGGCGCGGTTCACGGTCATCGGTTCGCGCGATCCCGGCCCGCCCTGCATCGATGGCCCCAATGTCGCCACCCGCGAAATCACCGGCCGCTATATGGTCAACCCCGCCGGCTTCCTGGCCGATGCCCGCGCCTGTGATCTGATCCTCGACATCAGCGGCGGTGACAGTTTCACCGATATCTATCCCGACAAGCGCTTTGCCTACATGATGGGCACCAAGATCATGGCGATCCTCGCTGGCACCCCGCTGGTGCTCAGCCCGCAGACCATCGGCCCGTTCAGCCGCCAGCCGCACAGCGCCATCGCCGGCTGGATCAGCCGCCGCGCCCGCGCCATCTTCACCCGCGATGCCTTGTCACTGGCGGCCCTGGACAAGTTGGCGCCCGGCGTGCCCGCCCGGCAAGTGGTCGATGTGGCGTTCGCCCTGCCCTTCACGCGCCGCGCCAAGACACCGGGCCGCCCACAGATCGGCATCAACGTGTCGGGCCTGCTGATGAACGGCGGCCATGCCGGCAACAATGAATATGGCCTGGGCTTTGACTATGCCGAACTCACCCACCGCCTGATCGAAACCCTCTTGGCCCGCGGCGATTGCGACATCCACCTGGTGCCGCATGTGCTGGCCCCGCACATGCCGGTGGAAGATGATTGTCTGGCGGCAGAACGGCTGCAGGCGCGCTGGCCCGAACTGCGCCGCCCGGCCAATTTCAACGGCCCCAGCGACGCCAAGAGCTTCATCTCCGGCCTCGATTTTCTCACCGGCGCCCGCATGCATGCCACCATCGGCGCCTTTTCCAGTGGCGTGCCCGTGGTCCCCATCAGCTACAGCCGCAAGTTCGAAGGCCTGTTCGGCGCGCTCGGCTATGACTGGCTGGTCCGCCGCGACATGACAACGGACGCGGCGCTGGTCATGATCCTGAACGGTTTTGAGAACCGCGCCCGGCTGGCAACGGACATCGCCAGCGCCACCCCGGCGATCAATGCCGGGCTCACCACTTATGTCGATGCGCTGGCAAAATTGTTCGCAGAAGCGGCGCACTGATTTCACCTGCCCGCCTCTGCCATTGACCGTCATGGGCGGCCACGGCAAGAGAACGGCAACAAGCGGCGCGCGGCGGCCGCAAACTGATGATGGAGACAATGATGGCCAAGCTTCCAAAGCACCTGCTGTTCACGGCAGCCACCAGCCTGCTGCTGGTTGCCTGCAACAAGACGGCCGACAAGCCGGAAGGCCAGGTCGTCGCCACCGTTGACGGCCAGGAAGTCACCATCAACGAAGTCAACATGGAAGCCAGCGGCATTGCCCCGTCGGCCGGCGGCGTGTCGCCCAAGCTGATTGAATCGGTTGGCCTGGCCCGGGTGATCGAACGCAAGATGCTCGCTGCCGAAGCCAAGCGCCGCAAGCTGGACCAGTTCCCGCAGTTCGTGCTGGCCAAGACCCGCAACGATGAAAACCTGCTGGTGCAGGCCCTGCAGGCCGAAGTCGCCGGCAAGGTTTCGGAAACCCCGCGCGAACAGGCCCAGAAATTCATCCAGGACAATCCGATCATCTTCGGTGACCGCCGCGTCCTCACCCTCGATCAGATCCAGTTCCTGCAAACGCCGCTGTCGTCCAAGGTGCCGCTGGCTGATGCCAAGAACATGGCGACCGTGGAACGGCTCCTGCTGGATGCCAATGTCGAATATCGCCGGGCGCCGCAGCAGATCGACACGCTGCTGCTCGATCCGCGGCTCAGCACCGAAATCGTCCGCCTCGCCCAGGGCCCGAATGGTGAGCCGTTCATGTTCGTCGACCAGCCGGCCGGTTCGCCGGCGCCGATCGTCTATGTCAACGTCGTCAGCGAACAGAAGACCGAGCCGTTCCTGGGCGAGCGCGCCATTTCCTATGCCCAACAGCTGATCCAGCGCCAGGAAATTTCCAAGCGCCTGCAGGCCGAGCTGACCCGCCTGCGCGAAGTGAACAAGGGCAAGATCATCTATGCCGCCGGCTATGACACGCCGGAAAACACCGCCAAGAAGCTGGACAAGGCCGCCGAAACCGCTGCCAAGGAAAAGGCGGCACAGGATGCGCGTGCCAAGGCCGGCGCCGCCAAGGCCACTGCCGCACCGGCCAAGTAACGTCGGCGGCGCCGGCGGCGCCGGCGGCCAAAGCAGATGACGGTGGGGGTCATGCAGGCTGATTTTCTTCGACGCGTGACGCGGGCAGACACGTGCACCGGCTGCGGCCTGTGCGCGGCCGTGTCGCCCGGCATCCGCATGGCCAGCGCCGGCCCCGGCTGGTCGCGCCCGCAGCAGACCGGCCCGGTTTCCGCGGCCGAGGATGCCGCCATCGCCGCCGCCTGCCCGGCGCTGGTGGTGGACGAACGCGACAATCCGCACGATCCCGACGAGCCACTGTGGGGCCCGCAGCTGTTCACCGGGGTCGGCCATTCCACCGATCCGGCGATGCGCCACACCGCCTCGTCGGGCGGCATGATCTCGGCCCTGCTGGCCCATGCGCTGGCGACCGGTCTTGTCGATTTCGTCGTGCAGGTGCGGGCCGATCCTGATCAACCGACCGGCAACATCACCAGCATCTCCACCTCGGCCGCTGATATCCTGTCAGCCGCGGGCTCGCGCTACACCCGCTCATCGCCGCTCGCCGGCCTCAACGATTGGCTCGCCCGGCCCGGCCGCTTCGCCTTCGTCGGCAAGCCCTGCGATGTCGCTGCCCTGCGCGCCCGGGCCAAGGCCGATCCGGCGCTGGCCGAACGCGTGCCGTTGATGCTGGCCTTCTTCTGCGCCGGCATCCCGTCAGACCGGGCTGTGGGCCGCATCCTCGATCATCTCGGCACCAAACCGGCCGAAGTCGCGGCCTTCCGCTTTCGCGGCGATGGCTGGCCAGGCTTCGCCACCGCCACCCTCAAGGATGGCAGCAGCCGCCGCATGAGCTACAACGACAGCTGGGGCGGCATCCTGTCGAAGGAAGTCCAATTCCGCTGCAAGATCTGCGCCGATGCCGTGGGCGCCGCCGCCGATGTCGCCTGCGCCGATGCCTGGTATGGCGATGACCGCGGCTATCCCAGTTTCGAGGAAAGCGATGGCCGCAGCCTGGTCATGGCCCGCACGCCGGCCGGCCTTGCCGTGCTCGATGCCGCCCGCGCCGCCGGCGCCGTCGCCACCGACACTGTGCCGGTGGCCGACATCATCCGCATGCAGCCGCACCAGGCCCGCCGCAAGCGCCAGGTCCTCTCGCGCCTGATGGCAATGCGCCTCGTCGGCCGGCCGGTGCCGCGCTACCTCGGCCTTGGCGTCACCGAAGCCGCCCGGCGCGAGCCGCTGCTGCAGCAGTTGAAAAGCTTTGCCGGCCTGGTGCGCCGGTTCATCAAGGGAACGGCATGATGGCTACCAAACGGCGCGGCATCATCCTGGCCGGCGGCTCGGGCACGCGGCTCTATCCGCTCACCAAGCCGGTCTCGAAACAGCTGATGCCGGTCTATGACAAGCCAATGATCTATTACCCGCTGTCGGTGCTGATGCTGGCGGGGATCAGTGACGTGCTGATCATCACCACGCCGCAGGATGCACCGGCCTTCCAGGGCCTGCTGGGTGATGGCAGCGATTGGGGCATGAACATCCAATATGCCCAGCAGCCGCGCCCGGAAGGGCTGGCGCAGGCCTATCACATCGGCGCGGATTTCGTTGGCAACGATCCCAGCGTGCTGATCCTGGGAGACAATATCTTCCACGGCCATGGCCTGCCGGAATTGCTGGCCAGCGCTGCCGCCCGCACCGATGGCGCCACGGTGTTCGGCTATTATGTCACCGATCCCAAAGCCTATGGCGTCGTCTCCTTCGATGCGCAGGGCCGCGCCGAGACGATCGAGGAAAAGCCGGCGGTGCCGAAGAGCAATTATGCCGTCACCGGCCTCTATTTCTATGATGGCGACGCCGTGGCGCTGGCCCGCGACCTGAAGCCAAGCCCACGCGGTGAACTGGAAATCACCGATCTCAACCGGCTCTATCTCGAAGCCGGCAAGCTGAATGTCGAGCTGATGGGCCGCGGCTTTGCCTGGCTCGATACCGGCACCCATGCCTCGTTGCTCGATGCCGCGCTATATGTACGTATTGTGGAAGAGCGCCAGGGTCTGAAAATCTGCTGCCCTGAAGAGATCGCCTGGCGGCGTGGGCTGATCGACGATGCGCAACTGGCACGCATCGCCGAACCGCTCAGGAAGTCCGGCTATGGCGCCTATCTTCTGGAACAACTGCAGCAAGGCAAGGCCATGCAAGGGGGACATCATGCCAATTCTTGAAACCCGGATGCTCGACAGCGCCACCGGCGCCTTCAAGCTCGACACGGCGCAGGCGCAGGCCGCCGGTGCGGCGCTGCACGCGCAATATGCCGCCGCCACGCCGTTTCCGCACATCGTGATGGATGATTTCATCGATGCCGATCTGCTGCGCGGCCTGATCAGCGAATGGCCAGCCGGCGGCGCCAAGGTCGGTTATGACCGGGATCAGGAACGGCTCAAATTCGAATGGCAGCCGGTCAACCTCGAAAGCGCGCGCATCCGCAACTTCCTTGCCGAAATGAACTCCGCCCCGATGGTGGCCTTCCTGTCGGCGCTGACCGGCATCGACAAGCTGATCGTCGATCCGCATTATCTGGGTGGCGGCCTGCACGAAACGCGCGCCGGCGGCCATCTGGGCGTCCATGCCGATTTCAACATCCACAAGGGCATGGGCGTGTTTCGCCGCCTCAACCTGCTGATCTATCTGAACGATGATTGGGATGCCGCGTGGAACGGCGCGCTGGAACTGTGGGAACGCGACATGAGCCGGCGCACCCACAGCGTGCTGCCCAGCCTGGGCCGCGCCGTGGTGTTCAACACCGATCTCGACAGTTTCCACGGCGTGCCCGATCCGCTGGCATGCCCGCCCGACCGCGCCCGCCGTTCGGTGGCGATGTATTATTATTCGGCCCCCACCGAAGGGCTGGAGGTGCAGCCGGATCGCACCACCGTGTTCCGCAGCCGCCCTGGCAGCAGCGACCGCGCTGATTGGCAGGTGATGCGCCGCCACATGCTGCGCGATTGGCTGCCGCCGGCCATCTATCGGAATTTCTTCGCCAAATCGAAAACCTGAGGATTGGCGGCATGAACGTCATCGACACGCCGCTGCCCGGCGTCAAGCTGATCGAACCCCGGGTGTTCGGCGACGCGCGCGGTTTCTTCATGGAAAGTTGGAACCGCCGCACCTTTGCCGGCCTCGGCCTCGATCTGGATTTCGTGCAGGACAATCACAGCCGCTCGGCCAAGGGCGTGCTGCGCGGACTGCATTATCAGCTCAGCGATCCACAGGGCAAACTGGTGCGGGTGACCAGCGGCAGCGTGTTTGATGTGGCGGTGGACATCCGCCGCGGCTCGCCGCACTTCGGCCAATGGGTCGGCTATGAACTCTCGGCGGAAAACCACCGCATGCTGTGGGTGCCGCCGGGATTTGCCCATGGCTTCATCGTCACCAGCGACAGCGCGGACTTCATGTACAAGGTGACCAGCTTCTACAATCCGGCCGATGAACGGGCGATCCGCTGGGATGATCCGGCCATCGGCATCGCCTGGCCCGATGTCGGCACGGTGCCGACCCTTTCGGGCAAGGATGCCATCGCGCCGCTGCTCGCTGATGCGGAGCTGTTCGCATGAAGGTGCTGGTTGCCGGCAGCGGCGGGCAGTTGGGCCGGGCGCTGGCCGCCACGGCGCCGGCCGGCGTCACCCTGATCGCCCCGCCCGAGGCAGAGTTTGACATCACCAACGCCGATGCCGTCGCCCGCATCGTCGCCGACACCGCGCCCGATCTGCTGGTCAACGCCGCGGCCTGGACAGCGGTTGACAAGGCAGAGGCCGAAGAGGCCACCGCGCTGCTGGTCAACGCCACCGCTGTTGCCCATCTTGCCACCGCCGCGGCCAGATCGGGCACGCGCTTCGTGCAGATTTCCACCGATTATGTCTTCGATGGCCGCGGCCACACGCCCTATGCGCCCGCAACCCCGCCCGCTCCCGCCAGCGCCTATGGCCGCACCAAATTGGCCGGCGAACAGGCCGCCCAGGCCCACCACCCATCGCCGCTGATCATCCGCACCGCCTGGGTCTATGCCGCGCAAGGCAATAATTTCGTCCGCACCATGCTGCGCCTGATGGCCGAACGGGACGAGGTGCGGGTGGTTGCCGATCAGATCGGCACACCCACCCATGCCGCCAGCCTGGCCCGCGCCATCTGGGCGCTGGATGGCCACAGTGGCCTGTTCCACTGGACGGATGCCGGCGTGGCCAGCTGGTATGATTTTGCTGTGGCAATTCAGGACGAAGCGCTGCGGCTTGGCCTGCTCAACCGCCAGGTGCCGATCATCCCTATCGCCACCAGCGATTATCCCACCCCGGCGCAGCGCCCGGCCTATAGCGTGCTCG
Source organism: Sandarakinorhabdus sp. FBCC-B8862 (assembly GCF_059745315.1). Lineage (NCBI taxonomy): Bacteria > Pseudomonadati > Pseudomonadota > Alphaproteobacteria > Sphingomonadales > Sphingosinicellaceae > Sandarakinorhabdus > Sandarakinorhabdus sp. FBCC-B8862. The sequence goes on along the minus strand of NZ_CM185574.1, from coordinate 3,005,175 downwards.
ACAAGGCCAGCAGCTTTGCCATCACTGGCCCGGCGCGCCACTGGCGGGCCGAATTGATCGATTGCCTGAAGGACATGCTGGCATGAGCCATCTTCTCGTCACCGGCGGCGCTGGCTTCATCGGCGCCAATTTCGTCCATTATTGGCGGCGGCATCACCCCAATGATGCCGTCACCGTGCTCGATGCCCTCACCTACGCCGGCAACCGCGCCAATCTGGAAGGCGCCAACAGCGTCAACTTCGTCCATGGCGATATCCGCGACACCGCGCTGGTCGAACAACTTCTTCGCGATGGCAACATCGATACCATCGTGCACTTCGCAGCCGAAAGCCATGTCGACCGCTCGATCCACGGCCCGGCCGCCTTTGTCGATACCAATGTCATCGGCACGCTGTCGCTGCTCACCGCTGCCCGCGCCGTGTGGCTGGCCGACGGCGGCAAGCCCCACCGCTTCCACCATGTCTCCACCGACGAGGTCTATGGCACGCTGGGCCCCAATGATCCGGCGTTCAGCGAGACCACGGCCTATGCCCCCAACAGCCCCTATTCGGCCAGCAAGGCCGCCAGCGACCATCTTGTGCGCGCCTGGCACCACACCTATGGGCTGAATGTCACCACCAGCAATTGTTCAAACAATTACGGGCCTTACCAGTTCCCGGAAAAGCTGATCCCGCTGTTCCTGATCAACGCGCTGCACGGCCGGCCGCTGCCCATCTATGGCGATGGCATGCAGATCCGCGACTGGCTGCACGTCGAGGATCATTGCCGCGGCATCGAGGCTTGCCTGCTGAAGGGCCAGGTGGGTGAGACCTACAACATCGGCGGCGGCGCCGAACTGCCCAACCTCACCGTCATTGAAACCCTGTGCGCGGCGGTGGATGCCGCCTTTGCCACCGATCCCGGCCTGGCTGCCCGCTTCCCGGATGCGCCCGCCGCCAAGGGCCAGCCCACCGCCAGCCTCAAGACCTTTGTCACCGATCGCCCCGGCCATGATCGCCGCTATGCAATCGACGAAACCAAGGCCCGCGCCGAACTGGGCTATGCCCCGGCCCGAACCTTCGAGCAGGGCTTCGCCGAAACCCTCAATTGGTATCTCGCCAACGAAGCCTGGTGGCGCGCCGTCATGGACGGCAGCTATCGCGACTGGGTCGAAACCAACTACACGCGCTGACCGGTTTTGATTCCACCCGCGCGCCGGGCCTGATAGATCAGGGGCATGCGCCCCACCCTGCCCCGTCTGCGCTTCACCGTCATTCGCGAACTGCTGGCCAGCCAGGCCGGCGGCGGGCAGGTGCTGATGATGGCCGCCGCCGCCGCGCTGTTTGCCGCCAACAGCCCCCTATCCGATCAATATTTCCATCTGCTCCACCTGCAGATTGGCCCGATGGGCCTGCTGCACTGGATCAACGATGGCCTGATGGCGATCTTCTTCCTGCTCGTCGGTTGCGAGATCAAGCGCGAATTTGTCGATGGTGAAATGGCCAGCTGGCCGCGCCGGATCCTGCCCGGCGTGGCGGCCGCGGCCGGCATGGCGGTGCCGGCCTTGGTCTATCTCGCCATCAACCGCGCGGTGCCGGCCAATCTGCCGGGTTGGGCCATCCCGACTGCCACCGATATCGCCTTTGCCCTGGGCGTCATGGCGCTGCTGGGCGACCGCGTGCCGGCCAGCCTGAAACTGCTCCTCACCGCAATTGCCGTGATCGATGATCTGGGCGCCATCGTCGTCATCGCCGCGGTTTACACCACCGGCCTCAACCTCGCCGCGCTTGCCGTTGCTGCTGCCCTCACTTCGGCGCTCGCCCTGCTCTCATGGCGGCGCGTGCAGGCAATCTGGCCCTATCTGCTGCTCGGCGCCGGCCTGTGGCTGGCCATCCACATGAGCGGCATCCACGCCACCCTGGCCGGCGTCATCACCGCGCTCGCCCTGCCGATCCGCGCCACGCCCGGCACGCCGGAAGCCCATGACAGCCCGCTGCTGCGCGTCGAACATGCGCTGGCGCCCATTGTCGGCTTTGCCATCGTGCCGATCTTCGGCTTTGCCAATGCCGGCGTCGATCTGCGCGGCCTGTCACTGGCCGCCGCGCTCGATCCGCTGGTGCTGGGAATCGCGCTCGGCCTGTTGCTGGGCAAGCAGATCGGCATCTTCGGCGCCATTATGACATTGGTGCGCCTGAACATCGTCGACATGCCGGCCCACGCCACCACCCGCCAGCTCTGGGGCCTCAGCCTGCTCTGCGGCATCGGCTTCACCATGAGCCTGTTCATCGCCGCCCTTGCCTTTGGTGCCGGCAGCCAACCCGAAGCGACCGCCAAGCTGGGTATCATCGCCGGCAGCCTTGCATCCGCCCTGTTGGGCCTCGCCGTGCTGGGCAGGGGCCGTCCGGCATGACCGGCCTGCGCCGCTTTCCCCATTATGCCGCCTTCGCCTTCACTGCCGCCGTGCTTGGCCTCGCCCTCGTGCCGCTGCTGCCACGTGACACGGCAGCGCTGCTGGCCTTCGATGGGGCGGTGGCGGCGTTTCTGGTGGTGCTGATGCTGCACTTGCGCGGCGCCACCGCCAGCCATCTGCGCAGCCGCGCGGCCGAACCGGGCCACGGCATCATGCGGGGGTTGGCCCTCATGGTGCTGGCCGCCGTGCTCGTCGGGCTGGCGGCCGAATTGCGCGGTGGTGGCCATGATCTGCCCCGGCTGCTCGTTGCCGCCGGTTCACTCACCATGGCCTGGCTGTTCGCCAACAGCCTGTTCGCGCTGCATTACATGCATTTGTTCTACAAGCCGGCCGGTGCTCATATCGCCGGCGGCCTGGAATTTCCCGGTAATGAAACCGCACCTGATTTCAGCGATTTTCTCTATTTCGCCGTCACCATCGGGATGACCTTCCAGGTGTCAGACATCGTCATCACCGCAAGGCCTGTCCGCCGCCTGGTGCTGGCCCATGCGATGATGTCGTTTGCCTTCAACATCGCCGTGATTGCCCTCACGGTCAGCGTCATGGCCAGCGCCCTGGCCTGACCGAGGTCATCCCAGGTTGGCGCGCAGCATCCACGCCGTCTTTTCATGCACCTGCATGCGCTGGGTCAGCAGATCGGCGGTCGGCTCGTCGTGGGCGGCATCGGCCAGCGGGAACACGGCCCGGGCGGTGCGCACCACCGCCAACTGGTCCTCGGCCAGAATGCGCACCATCTCGTCCGCCTTCGGCACGCCGTCGGCTTCCTTGATGGACGACAATTTCGCAAACGCCGAATAGCTGCCCGGCGCCGGTTCGCCGAGCGCGCGGATGCGCTCGGCAATCAGGTCCACCGCCAGCGCCAATTCGCTATACTGGCCTTCAAACATCAGGTGCAGCGAGTTGAACTGCGGCCCGGTCACGTTCCAGTGGAAATTGTGGGTCTTCAGATACAGGGTGTAGGTATCGGCCAGCAACCGCGCCAATCCGTCGGCAATCGCCTTGCGCTGGCCATCGGCCATGCCCAGATCGATTTCGTCGCCCTTGTGCTTCTTCTTGGCCATCACCATTCTCCTCTATGCATAGGGATAGGCCGGCCGCAGCGATGACGTCCAACCGGATTTTCCGATGAACGCCATCGCCTCGCACTTCATTGGCAGATCACCCGGCCGCGATCGATGCTGTTGCCAATGGCGGCCCCGGCGGCACCGCCGATGATGGTGCCCAGCGTCTTCGATCCGCCCGGCGCCAGCACATTGCCCAGCACGCCGCCGGCGATACCGCCCACGATCAGGCCGGTGGTGCCATCGCTGCGCCGGCAATAATAGCGGTTGTCATACCCGCGCCACACCGGATCATTCCAGCCAAGGCGATAAGGCCGATAACCGCCGGGGCGATAGAAATACTCGGCATGCCAGCCAGGCCGGTTCCAGCCGTCGCGGTGCCAGGTCCAATCATTGCCCGGCCGGCCGCCGGGGCCCCAGCCACGGCCATGGCCCGGCCCGCCGCCCCAGCCGGCGCGATACAGGTCGCGGCGGTCTTCCACGAACTCACGCTCCGCCCGGCGCAGCTCGCGCCGTTCCTCGCGGATATCCTCGCGGTCGCCCCGCCACTGTGCGCGGGCCAGGTCGCGGCGCTCGTCCTGCACACGGTCCCAGCTGCGCGCGACTTCGCGCGGAGAGGCACTGCGGCGATCCCGCCAATCATCATCATGGGCCAGCGCCGGCGCCGAAACGGCCAACCCGGCCAGCATCATCATCGAAAAACGCGTCGTCATGGCATCACTCCTCCATGGTTGATCGGAAAAAACTCATCGGCAGACCACGCGGCCGCGGTCGATGCTGCGGCCCAATAGGCCGCCCACCACCGCGCCCAACACGGCGCCCTGGGTGCGGCTGCCCCGGCGCGACAGTTCCGAACCGATCACACCGCCCACGGCCGCTCCGGCCAACGTTCCGGTGGTGCCATCGCTGCGGCGGCAATAACCGCCGCGGCCTTCGTAATAACGGCCATCCTGATAGCGGGCGTCGTCCCAGCCGCGCCGGTCGTTCCAGCCGCCATTGCCGTTCCAGCCCCGGCCATCGTTCCAGTTGCGGCCGTCGTTCCAGCCGCGCTGATCATTCCAGCCGGCATCCTGCCAGCCGGCCTGCGGCGGCGGGTTGCCCTGCCAATGGGCGGCAGCCGGGGCGGCCGCGGCCAAGGTGGCGGCCATCAGGCCAGTGATGATCGTGCGCATCTGCATGTCCTTCGCTCCTGTTGATGGAGCGATGATTCGCACAGATGGCATGTGAACAGGCTGAACAGGCCTGTTATCGCCCGTTCAGCTTCAGGGCAGCGCCCACAGCGGCGTCTTGGCGTCGCGGCCCGGCACCTCGCGCACGAAACGCGGCACCAGATAGCCCGGCAGCAGGCCGCGCAACTCGGCCTCGAGCACCCGCGCGCGCGCCTCATCCACATCGAAATGCGCCGCGCCCGCCACCGGGTCGGTCAGATGCATGTAATAAGGCAGCATGCCGGCGGCAAAGAGACGGCGGGCGTGCGCGGCGATGGTGGCGGCATCATCATTCACCCCGGCCAACAGCACCGATTGGTTGAGCAGCGCCACCCCGGCCGCCCGCAGCCGCCCCAGCGCGGCCGCCACATCGGCAGAAATCTCATTGGCATGATTGCTGTGCGCCACGATCACCACGGCCAGCCGAGTGTCACGCAGCAGGTCGATCAGCGCCGGCGTCACGCGATCCGGGATGGTCATCAGCGTGCGGCTGTGCAGGCGCAGAGTCGTTACGTGCGGCACAGCCGCAATCGCCGTCACCAGCCCCTCCAGCCGCGCATCCCCCAACGACAGCGGGTCCCCGCCCGAAAGGATCACCTCCTCGATGGCCGGATCGGCAGCGATGGCGGCCAGCGCCTCCGCCTCGCCGGCGCGGGTCAGCATGGTGGCGCCATAATCATAATGGCGGCGGAAACAGTAACGGCAGTGGATGGCGCAGGCGCCGGATGCGATCATCAGCGCCCGGCTGCGATATTTGCGCAGCAGGCCCGGCGCCGCACGATAATCCGCCTCTTCCAGCGGGTCGGTCAGCCGGCCGGGCTGCGGCAGCGCCTCCTCCCCGCGTGCCAGCACCTGCCGCAGCAACGGGTCGTTGGGGTCACCGCGCTGGATCAGGCTGCGGAAATGCGGCGGCGCCGAAACCGGGAAATCGGGCGTCGCCAGCACGCCGGCCGGGAAATCCGCAGCTGAAAGCCCCGCTTCGGCCAGCAAATCGGCGGTGCTGATCCGCGCCGCCCGCTGCTGCGCCTGCCAATCGGTCCAGATCTGCTGCGGATGCGCGTTCATCGGTCGGGCCCTGAAACAAGAAACCCCGCAGCCAGTGCTGCGGGGTCTTGGGGGAACATGGTGGGCGCGACAGGGATTGAACCTGTGACCCCTGCCGTGTGAAAGCAGTGCTCTACCGCTGAGCTACGCGCCCGATGTTCCGCGTGCGGAGCGGCCGATTAGGCGAGATGGCGGGCGCTGTAAAGCCCCAGCATCACGCCCGATCAACAAAATCAGTGCCGCACCGCCGGTTCGGCCGCCACCGCCGCCGCCGGCTGCACTGCCTTCTCGTCGGCCTCCGTCCATTCGATCGGCACCAGCGGCTGGGTCAGCGCCAGCGCCAGCACTTCATCGACATGGGCGACCGGCACGATCTTCAGCCCTTCCGTCACATTGTCGGGGATGTCGGCCAGGTCCTTCTCGTTCTCAGCCGGGATCAGCACGGTGGTGATGCCGCCACGCAGCGCCGCCAGCAGCTTTTCCTTCAGGCCACCGATCGGCAGCACGCGGCCGCGCAGCGTCACCTCGCCGGTCATCGCAACGTCGCGCTTCACCGCCACGCCGGTCAGGGTCGAAATGATCGCCGTCACCATGGCAATGCCGGCCGACGGGCCATCCTTGGGCGTCGCGCCTTCCGGCACGTGCACATGGATGTCCTTCTTCTCGAACAGGCTGGGCTTGATGCCATAATGGGTGGCCCGCGCCCGCACGAAGGACAGCGCCGCCGAGATCGATTCGGTCATCACGCTGCCCAGCTTGCCGGTGGTCTTGATATTGCCCTTGCCGGGGCTGGTCACCGCCTCGATGGTCAACAGGTCGCCGCCCACCTCGGTCCAGGCCAGGCCGGTCACCGCACCAATCTGATCCTCGCTGTCAGCCAGGCCAAAGCGGAACTTGCGCACCCCGGCAAACTCGGCAAGGTTTTCCGAGGTCACGGTCACACTCGTGTCCTTGCCCTCCAGGATGCGGCGCAGCGCCTTCCGTGCCAGCTTGGCGATCTCGCGCTCCAGCTTCCGCACCCCGGCCTCGCGGGTGTAATAGCGGATGAGGTCGCGGATGGCCTCGTCGGCCACGGCAAACTCCTCCTTCTTCAGGCCGTGCGCGTCATACTGCTTCTCGATCAGGTGGCGCTTGGCGATCTCCACCTTCTCATCCTCGGTGTAGCCCGAAAGGCTGATGATCTCCATGCGGTCCAGCAGCGGCTGGGGCATGTTGTAACTGTTGGCCGTGGTCACGAACATCACGTCCGACAGATCGTAATCGACCTCCAGATAATGGTCGTTGAACGCCTTGTTCTGCTCCGGATCCAGCACCTCCAGCAGGGCGGAGGCCGGATCGCCGCGGAAATCCTGGCCCAGCTTGTCGATCTCATCCAGCAGGAACAACGGGTTGGACGTGCCGGCCTTCTTCAGGTTCTGGATCACCTTGCCCGGCATCGAACCGATATAGGTGCGGCGGTGGCCCCTGATCTCGGCCTCGTCGCGCACGCCGCCCAGGCTGTGGCGGATAAACTCGCGCCCCGTCGCCTTGGCAATGCTGCGCCCCAGGCTGGTCTTGCCCACGCCGGGCGGGCCGACGAGGCACAGGATCGGCCCCTTCAGCTTGTTGGTGCGCGCCTGCACGGCCAGATATTCGACAATCCGGTCCTTCACCTTTTCCAGGCCATAATGATCGGCGTCCAGCACCGTCTGCGCCGCGACAATGTCCTTCTTGATCTTCGATTTCTTGCCCCACGGCAGGCCCAGCAGCGTGTCGAGATAATTGCGCACCACCGTGGCTTCCGCCGATTGCGGCGCCATCGCCTTGAACTTCTTCAGCTCGGCCAGTGCCTTCTCGCGCGCTTCCTTGGAAAGCCTGGTCTTCTTGATCTTCTCCTCGAACTCGGCGGCTTCGTCCTTCTCGTCCTCCTCGCCCAGCTCGCGCTGAATGGCCTTCATCTGCTCATTCAGATAATATTCGCGCTGCGTCTTCTCCATCTGCTTCTTGACGCGCGTGCGGATCTTCTTCTCCACCTGCAGCACGCCCAGCTCGCCCTCCATGAAGGCAAAGATCTTCTCCAGCCGCGTGCCCACATCGGGCTCGGCCAGCAGGCTCTGCTTGTCGGCAATCTTCAGGCCCAGATTGGCCGCCACCGTGTCGGCAAAGCGTGCCGGCTCCTCGATGGCGCTGATCTGGTTGGAAATTTCCGGCGCCACCTTGCGGTTCAGCTTCACATATTGCTCGAACTGCTTCTGGGCCGAACGCAGCAGCGCCGAAACCTCGCTCTCGTCGCGCAGCACATCGGCACGCTCCGCCACCTCGGCCACCAGATGGTCGCCGCTGGCATCCAGCGCCACCAGCCCGGCGCGGCTCTGGCCTTCCACCAGCACCTTCACCGTGCCATCGGGCAGCTTCAGCAGCTGCAGCACCGTGGCGATGGTGCCCACATCATAGAGCTGGTCGGCACCGGGATCCTCGTCACCCGGGTTCTTCTGGCTCAACAGGAACACCATCTTGCCATCCTGCATGGCGGCTTCGAGGGCGTTCACCGATTTCTCGCGGCCCACAAACAGCGGCACGATCATCTGCGGAAACACCACGATATCGCGCAGGGGCAAGACGGGCAGGGTCTGATTGGTCATGTTCACTCCACTGGGGCCGCACACGCCGCCCCGCATCGCCTCCCGATATGGGAAGGCCGGGGCCCGGCTGCAATGGCAGAATCAGCGCAGGCCCACGCGGCATGATGCAAGAGCCATGCCGGCCCGGCCAGTGGCAATCAGCCCTTGACGGCGCCCGCCGCCACCAGGGCGGCAATGGCGGCATCATCATAACCCAGGGCGGCAAGCGTCTGCCGGCTGTGCTCCCCCAGATGCGGGGCTGGGCCCGGCGGGTCCAGCGGCGCACCAAACCGCGCCGGCGCGCGGGCCTGCCGCACCCGGCCCACCGCGTCATCATGCGCCACCTCGATGCAGATGCGGTTGTACCGCACCTGCGCATCATCGGGCACATCCTCCAGCCGCACCACCGGCCCACCCACCGCGCCATGGGCGACGAATCCGGCCATCAGCTCGGCCCGGGTGCGCCTGGCAATCTCGGCCGAAACCTGCGGCGCCCATTCGCGCTGGTGCTTGATGCGGCCGGCGGTGGTGGCAAAGCGCGGGTCTTCGGCCAGATCATCGCGGCCAAGGCTGCGGGTCAGCGCCACGAACTCGGCGGTCTGCAACGCGCCGATCGCCACCTGGCCATCGGCCGCCTTCCACAGCCGCATCTGCGCGCCATATTCGGGCCAGCGCTCCGGTGCGTCGTCCAGAAAGGCGTTGTTGTACATGCCGTCGGGCCAGTTGAAGGCGATGGCGGCATCCAGCATCGCCACCTCCACCCGCTCGCCGGCGGCATCCGGCCCGCCGCGTTCGCGCCGCAGCAGCGCCGCAGTGATCGCCTGCGCCGCCGTCAGCGCCGTCACCTTGTCGGCCACCAGATGGCGCACCAGGCCGGGCGTGCCCTCCTTGTCCACCTGGCTTGCAGCAATGCCCGACACCGCTTGGATGACAGGATCATAGACGCGCACATTCTGATACGGCCCATCCGGGCCAAAACCGGTGATGCTGCAATAGATGATGCGCGGATTGAGCGCGCGGATATGCGCCCAGCCCAGCCCCAGCCGCTCCATCACGCCGGGCCGGAAATTCTCGATCAGCACGTCCGCAGTGGCGATCAGCTTTTCCAGCACCGCCACCCCATCGGCCGATTTCAGATCCAGGCACAGGCCCTGCTTGCCGCGGTTGACGGCAATGAACATGCTGGAAAGATCGCCCTTTTTTGGTCCCAGCGTGCGCACCGGATCGCCGCCGGGGCTTTCCACCTTGATGACCTCGGCACCCTGATCGGCCAGCATCGTCGCAGCCATCGGGCCCGACACGATCTGCGAACAATCGACGATGCGATAGCCTGCCAGCGGTCCGCTCATGTTTGGCCCCTCAATCGTGGATATTGATGTCGCGCGTGTCCTTCAGGAACAGCAGCATCACGATCAGGCCCACCACCACCACCGCAATCGTATACCACAGGCCGGCAAACACATCGCCCGTCTTCACCACGATATATTGCGAGACCACGGGCAGGAACCCGCCGAAATAACCGGTGCCGATATGATAGGGCACCGACATCGAGGTGTAGCGCACCCGCGCCGGGAACATCTCCACCAGCACTGCAGCAATCGGCGCATAGGTCCAGCCTGACAGCAAGCCGATCGCCATCACCGCGAGCAACAATTGCCAGGCGACAATGCGCTCCGGGTCGGCCTTTTCCGGCCAGCCGGCGGCGTTCAGCGCCGCGCTCCATTTCTCCTTGTCAAAGCCTTCCAGATGCGCGCCGGCCACGTTCAGCGCCAGCACATCGGCATCGCGCTTGTCATAGCTCACGCCGCGCTTGGTCAGCCATTCCAGCGCCTTGCCGCACTCGGCCTCCTGCTTCAGGAAGATGTTGTATTCGCACGCCGGCAGATCGACCGTCACCGGCGCCGTCGCCATCGCTTCCGAAAGCGCCGGGTTCGCCCCCTTGGCCATCAGGTTGAAGATCGGGAACAGCGCCACCAGCGTCAGCGCAAAGCCGGCGCTGAGCACCTGCTTGCGGCCAAAGCGATCGGACAGCCCACCGAAATAGACATAAGCTGGCGCCGAAACCGCCACCCCCGCCGCCAGATAGAGCAGCGCCTCCGTCTCCGGCAACCGCGCCGTGTTCTGCAGGAAATAAAGCGTGCCGAACTGGCTGGTATAGAAGATCACCGTGAACCCGGCCGAAACCGCCAGCGCCACCAGCAACCGCCCCTTGTTGCCGGGTGCTGACAGGGCATCCCGGAACGGGTTAGCCGATGTGGTGCCCGCCGATTTCATCTTCTGGAACACCGGGCTTTCGGACAATTTCATCCGCACCCAGATCGAAATTCCAAGCAGCAGCAGCGACACCAGGAACGGCACGCGCCAGCCCCAGGCGGCAAATTCCGCCTCCGGAATGATGGCCTTGGTGGAGAGCACCACTGCCAGGGTGAGCATGAAGCCGCCGGCCGCCGCCGCCTGGATCCAGCTGGTATAGGCGCCGCGCTTGCCCTTGGGCGCATGCTCCGCCACGTAAATCGCAGCGCCCCCATATTCGCCGCCCAGCGCCAGCCCCTGCAAGGTGCGCAGGGTGAGCAGCAGGATCGGCGCTGTGATCCCGGCCTGCTCGAAGGTGGGCAACAGGCCGATGCAGGCGGTCGCCCCGCCCATCATGGCGATGGTGATCAGAAAGGTATATTTGCGCCCGACCTTGTCGCCAAACCAGCCGAACACGAGGGCTCCAAGGGGCCGGAAGAAAAAGCCGATGGCAAAGGCAAACAGGCTGAACAGCAGCTCGGTCGTGGGGTTGCCAGTGGCAAAGAACAGCTTGCCGAGCAGGCTGGCAAGGATGCCATAGAGGAAAAAATCATACCATTCGAACACGGTGCCCAGGCTCGACGCCACGATCACCAGCCGATCCCGCTTCGGGTCGATCACATCGTCGACCGTCTCATCTCCAACGCCCAAAACCGGCCTCCCCGCCTGTTCCCTTGCGTCCCGGCATAGCGGATGCGCCAGCCGTTGCAATGGGGTGCGACGGCAGGCAAGGAAGGCGGCCATGCGATATGACGCCATCATCATCGGCGGCGGCCACAACGGGCTGGTCACCGCCTTCTATCTCGCCAAGGCCGGCCTCAAGGTCCACATCTGCGAAGCGCGCAATGTCGTCGGCGGGGTCTGCGTCACCGAGGAGTTCGCACCCGGCTTCCGCAATTCGACTGCCAGCTACACCGTCTCCCTGCTGCAGGAAAAGGTCGCGGCCGACATGCGGCTGGCCGATCATGGCCTCAAGGTCGTGCTGCGCCCACTCAACAATTTCCTGCCGCTGGATGGTGATTATCTGAAGGTTGGCGCCGGCCAGACGCAGGCCGAGGTGGCACGGTTCAGCGCAAAGGACGCCGCCGCCCTGCCCGCCTATGACGCGCGGCTGGAGGTGCTGGCCGATCAGATGCGCCGCCTCGCCCTGAAAACCCCGCCGGGGCGCGGGCTGAAGGGCATGGCCGCACTCGCCGCCCAGGGCTGGCCGCTGCTGGGCCTGTCGGCGGACGAACAACGCGACCTGTTCGCCCTGTTCACCCGCTCGGCGCGCGAATTTCTCGATGGCTGGTTTGAAAGCGATCCGATCAAGGCGGTGCTGGGCTTTGACTCCATCGTCGGGCACTATGCCAGCCCGGACACGCCGGGCAGCGCCTATGTCCTTCTCCACCATGTCTTCGGCCAGGTGAACGGGGTGAAAGGCGCCTGGGGCCATGCCATCGGCGGCATGGGCGCCATAACCCAAGCGATGGCCAGGGCCTGCGCCGCGCACGGCGTTTCGATCGGGCTGGAAGAGCGTGTGGCGCGGGTGAATGTGGTGGCCGGCAAGGCCGTGGGCGTCACCCTGTGCGATGGCCGCACGCTGGACGCCCCCATCATCGCCAGCAACGCCGGCCCCGCCCTGTTGTTCCGCCAGCTGGTGGACCGGTCTGATCTGCCGGCCGATTTCGCCCGCGCGATGGATGGTTATGCCGCCGGCTCCGGCACCTTCCGCATGAATGTCGCGCTGTCCGAACTGCCGCGCTTTTCCGTCCTGCCCGAACCCGGCCCCCACCACGGCGCCGGCATCATCATCGCCCCCAGCCTCGATTATATGGACCGCGCCTTCACCGACGCCAAAACCCACGGCTGGTCGCGCGCGCCAATCGTCGAAATGCTCATCCCCTCAACATTGGACGACACGCTCGCCCCGCCCGGCCAACATGTCGCCAGCCTGTTCTGCCAGCAATTCGCCCCCACCCTCTCCAATGGCCAGAGCTGGGATGATGCGCGCGAGACGGTCGCCGATCTGATCATCGACACCGTCACCGCCCACGCCCCCAATTTCAAGGCCAGCATCCTCGCCCGCCAGATCCACTCGCCACTGGATCTCGAACGCAAGTTCGGCCTCATTGGCGGGGACATCTTCCACGGCCGCATCAGCCTCGATCAACTCTGGGCCGCCCGCCCCGTGCTCGGCCATGGCGATCACCGCATGCCGATCAAGGGCCTCTATCTCTGCGGCAGCGGCGCCCATCCCGGCGGCGGCGTCACCGGTGCCCCAGGCCATAATGCGGCGCGGGAAATTTTGGCCGACCGCCGCTACCGCCGACTGTAGAGCAGCACCGGCACCCCGGCCGCCACCAGCGCGATGCACCACAAATTGGGCTCCAGCCCGGCCGCATAGAGCGCGAACAGCGAATAGACGACGCCCAGCACCCCCACCAGACGCAGCCAGCCCTTGAGCAGCTTCACCGCTGCCACCGCCACCGCGAGATAACCAACCAACATCGCAGACGTGGCGACCAGGATGGTGAACTCGAACAGCCCGGCCAGGCTGCGATCGATGTTCAAAAGCACCAGCCCCGCCGGCAACAACCCTGACAGGACCAGCCCCGCCGCCGGCGCCCCAGCCTTGTTCAGCACGGCAAAGCGCGGCGGAAACTGCCCGGCCAGCGCCAGCGCGCGCGGCAGTTCCGCCACCGTCAGCGTCAGGCCATTGACCGTGCCGAGCGCCGAAATCGCCGCAAACACCCCGATCAGCGCGGCTGCCTGCCCGCCGATGAACGGCGCGGCAAAATCGGCAAAGGGCGCATTGCTGCCAGCCAGCGCATCGGCCGGCACCAGCGCGATCATCGCTGCCGAAATCGCCATATACAGCACCCCGGCCAACAGCGGCCCCAGCATGGTCGCCAGCGGCACCGTCACCTGCGGCCGCCTGATCTTGTCGGCCGGAACCGTGGCGCTTTCAAACGCCAGAAACGCCCACATCGTCAGCGTTACTGAGGTGATCACCCCATCGGCGTGCATGGCCTGGGGCGGGTTCACCACCGCCGCCGCGCCCTTGGTGGCCAGCAGCCAGGCCGCAATCGCCAGCACCGCCAGCAGCGGCAACAGCTTCAACCCCGTTGTCGCCACCTGCACGAAACTCGCCGCCGGAGCGCCCGCCAGGTTGATCAGCGTCACCAACACCAGCACCAGCACCGCCATCACCGCGCTCAGCAGCGGGTCCTGCCCCAGCGCCGGCCACAGCACGGTGAAGTTGGACACCACCGCCACCGCCAGCGCGGCATTGCCCACCCACACGCCGATCCAGTAACTCCACGCCGCGATATAGCTGCTACGCGGCCCAAAGGCCGTCTCCACATAGGCATGCGGCCCACAGGTGCCCGGCATCTGCCGGCTCAGCGCGGCATAGCAGCCGGCCAGCGCCAGCGTGCCGGCCAGCGCGATCATCCAGCCGCCCATCGCCGACCAGCCGTGCGGCGCCAGCGTGGCGGGCAGCAGGAACACGCCCGATCCCACCATGTTGCCGACCACCAGGGCCAAAGCGGCCATCAGGCCCAGTTCGCGCTTGCTGTCTGCCATCATTCCCCCACGGCTTTGCTGCCCGCTGGCGGTCAAAGCGTCAATGCATAGCTATTCACCTCTGCCCATTTGGCTTTTTCGCGCCTAAGTTGCACCCATGACGACTCTGCACCCCACCCTCGCCCGCGTGACCGACCGCATCATCGAAAAAAGCCGCAGCAACCGCCGCCGCTATCTCGATCTCATTGCCGCCGAACGCGATGCCGGCATGGGCCGGCCCCGGCTTGGCTGCTCCAACCTCGCCCACGGTTTTGCCGCCGCGCTGGAGGATCAGGCCACGATCAAGGCCGGCGCCCGGGTCAACATCGGCATCGTCACCGCCTTCAACGACATGCTGTCCGCCCACCAGCCCTATGGCCAATATCCGCCCCAGCTGAAGCTGTTCGCCCGCGAGGCTGGTGCCACCGCCCAGGTTGCCGGCGGCGTGCCGGCGATGTGCGATGGCGTCACCCAGGGCCAGGTCGGCATGGAATTGTCACTGTTCAGCCGCGATGCCATTGCGCTCGGCACTGCCGTCGCCCTTTCCCACGGCATGTTCGAGGCCGTGGCCCTGCTCGGCATCTGCGACAAGATCGTGCCCGGCATGCTGATCGGCGCCCTGCGCTTCGGCCATCTGCCCACGCTGTTCGTGCCCGCCGGGCCGATGCCGTCGGGCCTGCCCAACAAGGAAAAGCAGCGCATCCGGCAACTGGCGGCCGAAGGCAAGGCCAGCAAGCAGGAACTGCTGGATGCCGAAAGCGCCTCCTATCACAGCCCCGGCACCTGCACCTTCTATGGCACCGCCAATTCCAATCAGATGATGATGGAGGTGATGGGACTGCACATCCCCGGCGCCGCCTTCGCCAACCCTGGCAGCGGCCTCAGGAACGCGCTGAACCGCGCCGCCATGCACCGGCTGGCCACCATCGCCATCGGCCAGCCCGAGGAACGCCCGCTCGGCGCATGTGTTGATGAACGCGCCATCGTCAACGCCGCGGTTGGCCTGCTCGCCACCGGCGGCTCCACCAACCACGCCATCCACCTGCCCGCCATCGCGCGCGCTGCCGGCATCATTATCGACTGGCAGGATTTTGACGAACTGTCCGCCGCCGTGCCGCTGATCGCCCGCGTCTATCCGGGCGGTGCGGCCGATGTGAACCAGTTCCACGCCGCCGGCGGCATGGCCTTCACCATCCGCACCCTGCTCGATGCCGGCCTGCTGCATGGCGACATCCCGACCGTCGGCGGCACCAGCCTCGCCGATTATGCCCGCGATCCGCAGATGGTGGACGGCGAGCTGACCTGGGTCGACGTGCCGGCCAGCCGGGACGAGACAATCCTGCGCCCCGTCGCCAAGCCGTTCCGCGCCGACGGTGGCATGCGGCTGGTCACCGGCAACCTCGGCCGCGCCATCTTCAAGACCAGCGCGGTCGATGAGGAACGCTGGACCATCGAAGCCCCCGCCCGCGTGTTCGAGGATCAGGAGGCGGTGCAGGCCGCGTTCAAAGCCGGCGAGCTCAACCGCGATGTCGTCGTTGTGGTGCGCGGGCAAGGCCCGCAAGCCAATGGCATGCCCGAACTGCACAAGCTCACCCCGCCGCTGGGCGTGCTGCAGGATCGCGGCTTCAAGGTTGCCCTCGTCACCGATGGCCGCATGTCGGGCGCGTCGGGCAAGGTGCCGGCCGCCATCCATCTCTGCCCCGAAGCCAACGGCGGCGGGCCGATTTCCCGTCTGCGCGATGGCGACATCATCCGCCTGTGCGCCCATCGCGGCCAGCTGGAAGCATTGGTGTACGCCGCCGAATTCGCCGCCCGACCGGCCCATGCCGTGCCCGCCTCGCCGGCCGGCACCGCCCGCGAGCTGTTCGCCTTCTTCCGCCATGGCAGCGACGATGCCGAGGCTGGTGGTTCGGCCATGCTGAAGGCGGCGGGGCTGTAACCCGGCCCTGCGGCGCACCGGGCGCGTGCCTCGACAAGCTCGGCATGAGCGGCTTAGGGCATGAATCAGAGGCACCAACCCCGCTCTTGCCGAGCTTGTCGAGGCACCCCACAAACGCAAAACAACCCGAAAAACGAAAACGGCCGGGGTGTCGCCACCCCGGCCGTCGTTCAGCGGGAACTGAAAACTTACTTGGCCTGGGCCAGGTAAGCGGTCATGCGCTTGGTGGCCAGCGGCGACAGCTTCACGGCCTTGGCAGCGGCGAGGTTCGACGACGGGCCGTTGCCGACCTGCACCAGCGCAACCATGCCCATGGAGAAGTGCGGCAGGCACTTGATGCCATAAAGGCCCGGCTTGCCAACCTTCAGGATGAAATCCTTGCCCATGGCGCCCTTCTGCTCGGCTTCACCGGCCGGCAGGAAGCCCGGGATGGTCTGGGCGTTGTGGCCCGGGTTGGCGGCCACGAACTTCACGGTGTCGCCAGGGGCGGCCTTGATGAAGCCCGGCTCGAACACCATGGCGCCTTCGGCACCCTTGTTGAGCATCTTCACGGTGATTTCCTTGGCGGCGGCCGGAGCGGCGATCACCAGGGCAGCAGCGACAAAACCCAGCAGCTTCATGTCATTCTCCCTTGCGCCAGCCATGGAGGAGGCCGGCAAATTGGTCACGCCCCGGGCTTGCAGGCCAGGCCGTTGAGGGCGGCGGTTTACGCCCGCCGGCTTGGCCACTCAAGAACCCAGCTTGCGACAGATTGTCCATCGCGAGACCATGGGCCCCACTTTGCACAACTGGGCTTTCGCAAGCCTGAACAGTCAAAGACTGGCGATGATCCCCACGCGGGGATCGATGCGCCCGCGCACCAGATCGGCCCAGGCATCGGCCACTTCGTGCCGGCCGCTCACCCGCTCGATGCGCAGCCAACCCAGCGTGTCGGCAAAGCGCCGCCACGCCGCAGACAGCCGCGCATCAAACCCGGCCGGGCCCCATTCCGCCACCCGCGCCTGCGCCACCGATGGCGCAAAGAACAATTCCGCCGCCGGGCCGGGCAGTTCGGCAACATTGCCTTCCTGCCAATGGGTGTCGCCCACGACATGGCTTTCCTTCAGCCGCCCGCCCAGCCGGCTGTGCACATCGTGCCGCACCGCGCCATTGCCGGAAAAATCGATGAAGGCGATCGCATCGCCCAGCACATCCCCCGTCTCGGCATAGCTCAGCACCTGGTCATAATAGCCGGTGGCCACACAGAAATCGCGATTGGCCGGCGAGGTGAGCCCCACCACGCGCTGCCGCCCTTTCGCGGCCTGCGCCACGCCCAGCGCCGTCTTCGACGAAGCGGATGACAAGAGCAGCGTGTCCACCGGCCGGTCGGCCATCAACGCATCGATGAGGAAGGCGGTGGCATAAAGCGGCCGGAACAGGCTCTGCAAGTCCTCGCTGCCCCAATCGCCGCTCGCCGCGGTGTAGCGGTTGTAGAAGGGCGGCAGCCCGGCGCGATGGGCGGCGCCATCGGTGAAGCCGGCCCGGCTCGCCGCCACCGGCTGCACCAGCGCGGCACCCGCCATCGGCCAGTACCCGAAATAGCGGTCGCCCGCCGCAACGCCTGCCGCCTGGCTCTCTTCCACCCGGCCAAAGCCCCACACCGGCACCACCCCAAAACCATCCGGGCCGGGGAAGAAATTCCAATAGCCGAAATCCTCGCCATGCACGGCATAGGTGACGTTGTTGGCCGTCAGCGCGAACTGTTCGACGATGATGCGCGCCTGCCCCGGCGCGGCGGCGCCGGCATCGGCCAGCACCTCGGTTTCGGCCAGCGCCCCCTTGCGAACCGCGATCAGGCTCATGCGTCTCACTCCCTCCAGATGGCAACCCCGGCCGGCGGCAGCGGGTTCGCGCCAATGATTGGCGAGACTGGCAGATCAACGGGCGCAGGGCCATAGTTGAACAGGAATTTGAGGCCGCCCAGCCGCTCCACCCGCACATCCGGGCCCAGATCCTGCGCCACAAGGCCGGCCGCACCGGCCACATCGGCGATCACGCGCCGCAACAGCCCGTCGTCAACCTGGCCCGCCAGATAATGGCTGCGGCCGGCGGCAAACCACAGGCCGCGCCCGTCATCCAGGCGGGCGTGCTCGGCCACGCCGGCGCCGGCCTCCACATCCTCCATCCAGCCGGTCACCGCGCCGCCATTGCCCACGGCCAGGCTGATCCCCGGCGGCAGGCTCTCCACCCGCGCCACCCTGATGTCGATCAACGCCTGCAACCCATCGGGCGGCAACGCCGGCGGAATGGCGAAATCGCGCGTCTTGCTGCCCGTGCGCGGGCCGGCCAGCACCTGCGCGCCGCTCGCCGCCAGCCGCTGCGCCAAGCCATCATCGACCACCACCTGCACCGGCAGCAGCACCAACCGGTATCCGGCCAGATCGGCATCGGGCGGCACCACATCAACGCTCAGCCCCAGCCGCCGCGCCGCCGTGTGCCAGGCCATCGCCGTGGCCAGCGCATCCTGATCGCGCCCCTGCGGCTGGCTCTGCACCGCCCACACGCTGTCATAATCGAACAGCAGCGCGACATCGGCCTGCCCGCGCGCCGGCAATGGCCCCAGCGCCGCCAGCCCTTCGGCCAACGCCGCCACCTCCGGCCAGGCGGCGGCCGGC
This sequence comes from Sandarakinorhabdus sp. FBCC-B8862, assembly GCF_059745315.1. Classification (NCBI taxonomy): domain Bacteria; kingdom Pseudomonadati; phylum Pseudomonadota; class Alphaproteobacteria; order Sphingomonadales; family Sphingosinicellaceae; genus Sandarakinorhabdus; species Sandarakinorhabdus sp. FBCC-B8862. Next base: position 2,986,382 of record NZ_CM185574.1, on the reverse strand, counting down.
TGATTGTCCGGCCGGTTCAACCCGGCGTGCATGGCCTCCTGTCCGGTCGGGGCCTGGCGCCAGCGGAACCAGCTCATCCGCTCTGCCCCCTGTGCCACCGCCTCCCAACCCCAGAGCTCCACCGCGCCCTTGGCCGGTGCCGGGTTCCACGCCGCCCAGTTGACCGGCCCCGGCTGCTGCTCGATCACCCACCAGCGCCCGCGCCCGCAGGCGCGATACAGGCTGTGGTGAAAGGCGGTCAGATCGGGGTGGCCGGTGCGCAGGTAACGCGCCTTTTCGGCCGGCGTGAACGGCCCCTGCCCCAGAAAGCCGATGGGATAGCTGTCCCACGTCGCCACATCCAGTTGCCGGCCCACGGCAAAATGATCAAACTCGGTGAACAAACCCATGAAATTGTGGACAATATCCCGCCCCGGCGAGGCGGCGCGCAAAATCTCCACCTGCGCCGCGTTGAACCGCTCCACCATCGCCGATGAATAGCGCTGCCAATCCAGCCGGTGCGCCGGGTGGCTCTCCGTCACCGTGCCGAACGGCGCATCCACTTCGTCGAAATTGCGATATTCCTGGGACCAGAAGCTCAGCCCCCATGCCGCGTTCAGCGCCGCGACATCGCCATAACGGTCGGCCAGCCAGCGCCGGAACCCGGCCTTGGCGGCATCCGATGTGCTCACCACCGTGTCGTGGCAGCCATATTCATTGTCGGTCTGCCAGGCGACCACGGCGGGGTGGCGGCCATAGCGCGCAGCCATCAGGCGCGTGATGCGCTCCGCCTGTTCCAGATAAACGTCTGACGAAAAACAATAATGCCGCCGCGAACCAAAGCCGCGCAGTTGGCCGTCACGCCCCTTGGCCAGAATCTCCGGATGCGCATCCACCAGCCATTTCGGCGGCGTCGCCGTCGGCGTGCCCATCACCACCTGCAACCCGGCCGCATGGGCCAGATCAACCACACGGTCGAGCCAGTCCCATTCGAACTGCCCCGGCGCCGGCTCGATCCGGCTCCAGGCAAATTCGCCAATCCGCACGAACCGCAGCCCCAGCGCCGCCATGCGCGCCACATCGCTGGCCCACAGCGCTTCAGGCCATTGTTCGGGATACCAGCAGACGCCCAGCTTCATGGCGGATTGATTGGCATGGATGCCCGCCGATGGAAAGCCAATCCCCAATCCTCCCCCTCTGGGGGAGGTGGCAGCCGCAGGCTGACGGAGGGGGCCGCCAAGCACGGCCCTGGCCGCCCCCTCCGCCCTACAGGCACCTCCCCCAGAGGGGGAGGATCACCGCATCACAGATCCGCAAACAACGCCTTCCTTGGCCCCAGATAGCCAAACAGATAGGCCGCCACCTTGCGCATCTGGATCTCTTCCGATCCTTCGGTGATGCGATAGCGGCGGTGGTGGCGGAAGATATGCTCGAACGGCTTGTGCCGGCTGTATCCGATGCCGCCATGCACCTGCATCGCCCGGTCGGCCGCCTCGCACACCAGCCGGTTCGCCCAGTAATTGCACATGGAAATCTTGTCGGAAAGCTGGCTCTCGATGGCCTCGTGGGGCATGTTGTCCATCTCCCACGCGGTCTTGTAGATCAGCATGCGCAGCATCTCGCACTGGGTAGCCAGCTCCACCAGCGGGAACTGGATGGCCTGGTTCTTCGACAGCGGCTCGCCAAAGGGCTTGCGTTCCCGCGCATAACGCACGCTCTCCTCCACGCAGAAGGTCGCCGCGCCGAGCGACGAGGCTGCCTGCCGGATGCGGTTCTGGTGGACGAAACTCTGCGCCAGCGCCAGGCCGCCATCGGGCGGGCCGAGCCGGGTCGTGTCGGGCACCCACACGTTGGTGAAGCTCACCCGCGGGTGGTCGGTCGGCATGTTGAAGGTCCACAGATATTCCTCGACCTTCAGACCGGGCGTGTCTGTGGGCACCAGGAAACAGGAAATGCCACGCGCCGCGCCATCCTTGCCACTGGTGCGGGCAAAGGTGGCGCAATGGGTGGCCACATGCATGCCCGTCGTCCACATTTTCTCGCCGTTGATCAGCCAGCCCTCCACCCCATCGCGGGTTTCCGGCACGGCGCGGGTTTCCATGTGGGTCGCGTCGCTGCCGTGATTGGGTTCGGTCAGGCCAAAGGCGGTGATGCGTTCCCGCGCAAAGCCACCCAGGATGAACTCCTGTTTCTGCGGCTCGGTGCCAAAGGTCTCGAACATCGCGACGAAGGGGAAATTGCCCACGATCGAATGCTCATTCTGCAGATCATTGTGCAATCCCAGGCCCTTGGCGGCGAAATGATCGCGGATCACCGCCATCCACAAATTGCTGCCATCCTTGCCGCCATATTTTTTTGGCGCCGAAAAGCGCCAGTGCCCGGCCTTGTCCGCCCGGATCGTCGCCTCGCGCAGCAGCAGCTCCCACTCCCGCCGCGGCAGGCCGCCATGCTCGAAATCGGTGCGCGCCCATTCGCGGCGGTGATCGAAGAACCTTATGTTATCATCCTGTTGTTCCAGCGGCTTGATCTCGGCCGCGATGAAGGCGTCAAGCTCGGCCAGATAGGCCTTCAGGTCGGCCGGCAGTGCGAAATCCATGGGTCATCCTCCCCTTTGCCCGGCCAGTGTGGGCTGAGCCGCCCGCGCACAAAACTGGCGGATTGGGGAAGGCCTGTCAGCGGCCGATCGCAGCATAGCAGAACGAGAAGGCCTGAAAGCCAGTGCTTTGGGCCACCGGCGTGGCAAGGGCGTGGACGGCCAGATAATAGGCCAGCAAAAACGGCAGCGGCCAGCGCACCCGGCCCTGGCGCCAATCGGCCAGGATCACGCCAAGGCAGATCAGCTCGACGCTGACCAGAGACACGTAGAGCGCATCACCAAAATCCGCCGCAAGGCCAAGCAGGATGGCCGTGCGTTCGTTGGCAGCCTCCAGCGGGATGATGGCCGATGCCGCCATCAGCCGCAGGTGGAGGCCAATATCGCGCCGTTGCGCCGCCCCGATGGCCAGTACGATGAACAACCCAAACAGCAGGATCCCGGTCAAATCCAGAAAGACGAACTTGTGGGTGGTGAGCGTGATGCCGGCGCCCTCGCTGGTCACCATCGTCTGCACCACGCGCAGGCCGCTCAGCGCCACAACGGCAGCCAGCGCAAGCGAGGCATAGCCCACTTGCCGGTGCAGGGCGCGGCGGCGCTGCCGGATCAGCAGCGCCTGCACCACCGGCAACGCCATCCACAGCGTTGCCGACAGGCCATGGACGAGGATGTGCGCGGGCACAGTGCCAAGCCTGGTCAGGAAACTGGGCCAGAAGCCGATGGCCGTGAGCAGCAGGGCCGCCGCAAACCATGGCCACGGCTGACGCATCGCCCCGATCCGGCGCATGGCCTTGTCGCTGCCCGGCATCGCCACCCCCCTCTTGGGCCGCCAAGGCTAGACCCGGCTGGCCGTGCAAACAAGCCACCCCTTGGCAAGCGGCAGCGGCCGGCGCAGCATGGGCGGCATTGAACAGGGGGCAATGATCATGGACCGCAGACAATTGCTGGGCACCGGCGTGGGCGCCGCACTCTGGGCCGGCTGGGCCGCGCGCGCCGCCGCGCACGACCGCGATGCCGACAGCATATTGTTCAATGGCCGGCTGATCACCATGGACGATGCGCAGCCAACCGCCACCGCGATGGCGATCAAGGGCAACCGCATCATGGCAGTGGGCGGCGATGATGTGCGCGGCCTGGCCGGCAAGGCCACAAGGATGATCGATCTGAAGGGCACCTGCGTGGTGCCGGGCTTCATCGATTGCCACAACCACCCGATCGGCGAGGTGCTGCTCTATGAAACGCTCGTCGGCAACCCGTTCGAGGTGGAATTCGTCACCATCCAGTCGATCATCGACAAGCTGAAGGCCAAGGCCGCCCAGACCCCGCCCGGCTATTGGGTGGAAGGCTTTTTCCACGACGACACCAAGCTGAAGGACGGCCGCCAATTGACCATCGATGATCTCGACAAGGTCTCCACCACCCACCCGGTGATGGTGCGTCACCGCGGCGGCCACACGGTGTTCGTCAACAGCCACGCGCTGGCCTTGGCCGGCGTCACCACCGCCACGCCCAACCCGCCCGGCGGCACGTTTGACCGGTTGCCCGATGGCCGGCTGTCGGGCCGCATCACCGACAATGCCATTGATCTGGTCGAAGAAAAGGGCCAGCGGCCAAAAATCGATGCCGCCGAAAAGGCCAGGCGCGCCCGCGCCGGCATCGCCCATATCAGCGCCGCCTTCAGCCGCTATGGCCTCACCAGCGTCCACCACCAGGGCGGTGATCTCGCCGCCATCCAGGATGTCCGCGCCGCAGGTGGGCTCACCCACCGGGTCAGCTATGAAGCCTGGGGCCCGATGGTGGACCAGATGATCGCCGCCGGCCTCAAGACCGGCTTCGGTGATGACTGGATCCGGCTCGGCGCCACCGCCGAACACACCGCCGACGGCAGTTTTTCCGAACGCACCATGGCGCTCTCCAACCCCTATGCCGGCCGCACCCCGCCCTATTATGGCAATGTCACCGAGCCGCAGGACGTGCTCGATGCCTGGGTGGAAAAGGTCGTCCGCGCCGGCATCCAGCCCAATATTCACGCCAATGGCGATGTCGCCATCGACATGGCATTGACTGCCTTCGAACGCGCCCAGGCCAAGCTGGCGGTGAAGGATCTGCGCCCCAAGATCACCCATTGCACGTTGGTCAACGCCAGCATCCTGAAACGCATGGCCGCGCTGGGCGCGGTGCCGGCACCCTTCACCAGCTATGCCTATTACAACAGCGACAAGTTCGGCTTCTATGGGGCAGACCGCATGGCCCACGCCATGGCCTTCCGCGATTTCCTCGATGCCGGCATCAAGGTGTGCGCCGGCAGCGATTTCTTCCCCGGACCGTTCGCGCCGCTGATGGGCATCCAGGGCATGGTCACCCGCACCGGCTGGAACGGCGAAACCTGGGGCGCCAACCAGCGCGTGAGCGTGCTGGAAGCCATCCGCATCAACAGCCTGCACGGCGCCTGGGCCGCCAGGGAGGAGGCGATCAAGGGCAGCCTCACCGCCGGCAAGCTGGCCGATTATGTCGTCCTCGCCGAAGACCTGACCAGCATCAAGCCCGAGCGCATCAAGGATGTACCGATCCTGGAAACCGTGGTCGATGGCCGCAGCCAGTATCGCGCCTGATCAGCCCACCAGCCGGCTGGCCGCCGCCTGGTTGGAAAAGGCACAAAGCGCGCTGCCCGGCAGGGTGGCTGAGCTGTTGAAGCGGTTGTTGTAGGTGGCGGTGCCGGTGGTGTTGATGCGGTTGGCCGGCACCGCCGGGCTGCTGCCCTGGATGCGGAACACGATATTCTCCACCGGCGCGCCATTGGCGGCACTGTTCATCTGCACACCCGGCACCACCACCCAGTATTGCCCTGCGGCCGGCGCCTTGAAATCAAACGTGCCGGCAAAGCGGTTCGGCGAGGTGATGCGCACGGTGATGGTGGTTTCGGCTGGGTTCCAATTGTCTACCCGCACGATCGGGTTGCCCTGCGGCGTTGCCCAGTAACAGGTGCCGGACAGGCCAGAGCCCGCCGTGCAGGCCTGGCCCATGGTCACCACCGATGTGCGGCCGGGCACCGTCGTGCTGATCAACGACAGGTTGGGGTTTGATGGGCAAACCGCGGTGGCGCTGGCGGTGATGTCGATGGTGGACAGGCCAAACACCCCGCCAAACAGCAGGCGGTGGGCATTGCCGTTCGCCGTTGCATAGCGCGCGGTCACCTGCACTGCATTCACATTGCTGTTGCCGGCCGTGAAGCTGCGGTTGCTGTTGTTCCACACCCCGCGCACCACGTCGGCCGCCGCAACCACATTGCCGTGAAATGCCGCTGGCAGGTTCAGGCCGGCCAGGCGCACCGCTTCGTTCTGGGCATCACTGTTTGTCCCCAGCTTTCGGGAAGCCGCCGCAGCGGCGGCATCGGCCGCCACCTGCAGGCGTTGCTGGGCCAGCCGCATATAGGCCCCATCGATCGCAAAGCCGACGCCGGCGGTGAGCACCGGCAGCATCAGGGCATAGATCGGCGCCATCGATCCGCGCCGCGCCTGCCACAGCTGCCGCATCATGCCTCCTTCACCATGCGCACCTCCACCAAAACCGTGTCCGGCATCGGAGCCAGGGGGAGAAACGTCGCCATTGACGACGGAAATGACAGGCGCGCCACCACCTCACTGCCCACGGCCGCGTCCGTCACCTCAGCGTGGACGCCGCTGCCGCTGCTGCCACCGCTGCCACCTCCATTGCCATTGCCATTGCCATTTCCGTTGCCGTTGCCGTTCCCGTTGCCAGCACCACAACCCCCAGGACCATAGCCACCCGTGTCGTTGGCATCGCCATTGCCGCCACCGCAATTGCGATCACCGCCCCCTTGCACCCACGGCGGCAGCGATCCCACCATCATCGTTTCACCGCCGGCCGCGTCCAACCGGCCCACAGCCACAGCCCGCGCCGCGTTGCGCGCACCGTTGTAGGCTGCATTCCACGTATAAAACAAAACGCCGTATTGCAGCGTCCCGCACAACATCAATGTCGAAATTGGCAGTATCAATGCAAATTCCAGCGCCGATGCGCCTGATCGATCAGACCAAAAAAAAGAGATTCTGTTAATTAATGACATAATGCTTACTCACAGCTTACACGACACGAAATTCAATTGCAATTTACGTAATCGGATAGAGGATGACTCCGACTCATGTTATTTTTATCACAGTTTTGCTTCAATTTGATGTGCGCCCTGCAGGCTTGAGCAAAATGCGCGGGTGCGCAACAATCGCGAACATGGCCACATTGTTGACAATCCGCCCTGCCGCCGCCGTTGAAATTCCGGCCTTGAACACACTGATCACCGCATCGGCCCGCATCCTCAGCCAGGGCTATTACACCCCGGCCGAAACCGAGGCCGCGATCACCCATGTTTTCGGCGTGGACAGCGAGCTCGTCGCCGATGGCACCTATCTGGTGGTCGAATCCGCCGGCCAAATCCTCGGCTGCGGCGGCTGGAGCAAGCGCGCCACCCTGTTTGGCGGCGACGGCTTTGCCGCCCGCGCCTCCGGCCTGCTTGATCCGGCCCGCGATGCCGCCAAGATCCGCGCCTTCTTCGTGGCACCGGCCGCCGCCCGCCGCGGCGTTGGCGCCGCGCTGCTCAAGGCCTGCGAGGATGCGGCCCGCGATGCCGGCTTCACCCGCACCGAATTGATGGCCACCTTGCCCGGCGAACCTTTCTACGCTGCCCACGGCTACCGGCGCGGCGATCCCATCAGCCATGATTGCGGCGGTGTGCCGGTTGGCTTTGTGCCCATGCACAAGCAATTTTCGGCCTGATCTCGGCGCAAACTGCAAAAATCTGTTGCGTAAAAGCCACGCTGCGCAACTGTATCGTTGCTGCCACAGCCCTGCGTCCAAATAGTCCCATGCGCGAATGGCGTATGTTGGCCATGCTGTCTTTGCGCTTCACGTGCGGTGTTCGATCGCGTCGGCCTCGGCTGGCAACATCGGCCTGGCGATGGCCTCACGGCCAGAGCCGGCGGCCCGTGCCTGCCGTGGCCACCCTGCCGGGAAGACCATGGCAAGGCGCACATTGATGGTCTGCAGCGATGGGGGCTGGCATCACCGCGGATCATGTTGAGGGCGTACGTCGTTCTGAACCAGGGGAAGAAAATGACAAAAATGCGCGAACAGGGCCAAAGGGCCGAACTCAAGCTGGCAACCTCGCTGCTGGCACTGGCGCTCGCCACTGTGGCGACACCGGCACTCGCTGCAGCCGATGCGGCTGAAGACCAGCCGGCCACTGCAGCTGCGGAAGAGACCAAGGAAGACAGCACCATCGTCGTCACCGGCACCCGCCGCAGTGACCGCACCGTGCTGGAAAGCGCGGTTCCGGTGGACGTGTTCACGGCCCAGGATCTGAAGGTGCAGGCCAGTTCGAGCCTGCAGACCGTGCTGAAGAACCTCGTCCCGTCGTTCAACCAGCAGCGCAACGCCGGTGCCGACGGTTCGGCCTTCGTGCGTCCGCCCACCCTGCGCGGCCTGCCGCCCGATCAAATCCTCGTCCTGATCAATGGCAAGCGCATGCACCGCTCGGCGCTGGTGCAGGTCGCCGGCGACTCGCTGTCGGTCGGCAGCCAGGGCCCCGATCTGTCGCAGCTGCCGTCCATCGCGCTCGGTCGCATCGAAGTGCTGCGTGACGGCGCTGCCGCCCAATATGGTTCCGATGCCATTGCCGGCGTCATCAACCTGGGCCTGCGCACCAACGACAGCGGCTATGAACTGAACGCCCGCTATGGCCAGACCTATCGCGGTGACGGCAAGGATTGGCAGATCAACGGCAACGCCGGCTTCAAGCTCGGCGAAGGCTTCCTGAACATCTCCGGCGAATTCACCGATCAGGGCCTGTTCAACCGCGCCCTTGACCGCCCGGACTCGGCGCTTCTGCGCGCGGCCGGCATCAAGGTGCCGTCGCCGCCGACCCGCTATGGCCAGCCGGACAGCCAGGCCTTCCGCTTCGTCCTCAACTCGGCCATCCCGGTCGGCGACAAGGATGAAATCTATTTCTTCGGCAACTATGGCCAGGCCAAGCAGGAAGTCGATTTCAACTATCGCCGTCCGTTCGCGGTTGCCTCGCAAACCTTCTTGACCGTGCCGGGTGGTGCCACCGGCACCTCGTCGTTCGGCAAGTCGATCCCGACCGTCTATCTCGATGCCATCCCGGGCGCGCTGACGGCGCAGGGCCGGCCGATCTATGATGCCAACGGCCGCACCTTCGAAGCCAGCCAATTCTACCCCGATGGCTTCGTGCCGCTGTTCAAGAGCACCAACGAAGATTATTCGGCCGCTCTGGGCTATCGCGGTGAAACCAGCTTCGGCATGAAGTTCGACCTGTCGGCGTCGGGCGGCATGAACAAGATCAGCTACCGCATGGACAGCACGCTGAACCCGTCGCTGGGTCCGGCTTCGCCGAAGTCCTTCTACCTCGGCTACCTGCAGCAGCGCGAACTCAACCTCAACGCCGATGTGACCTATCCGGTCGAAGTCGGCTTTGCGACGCCGCTGAACATCGCGGCCGGTGCCGAATTCCGGCGTGAAACCTATGTGGTGGGCATTGGCCAGCTCGAATCCTACCAGATCGGCCCCTATGCCCAGCAGACGGTGCGCCGCACGGATGGTTCCACCTTCTCCAACACCGCGCCGATCGGGGCCAACGGCTTCCCTGGCTACAGCCCGGATGCGGCCGCGAACAACTCGCGCAACAGCTATTCGGCCTATCTCGACCTGGAAACCAGCATCGTCGAAAACTTCGATTTCGGCGTGGCTGGCCGCTATGACCACTTCAGCGATTTCGGCTCCACCTGGAACGGCAAGGTCAGCGCACGCTGGGCGATCAACGACGTCATCGCCCTGCGCGGTGCCGCCAGCACCGGCTTCCGCGCGCCGACGCCGGGCCAGTCGGCCACGGCCAACGTGCAGACCGCCTTCCCGAACGGCAGCACCGTGCCGGTCGCGGTTGCCACGGTCACCCCGGGCAGCGTCACCGGCCGCTTCTTCGGCTCGCAGCCGCTGAAGCCGGAAAAGTCGACCAGCTTCTCGGGCGGCGCCGTGATCACCCCGGGTGGCGGCTTCAACCTGACGATCGACTATTACAACATCAAGGTGCGTGACCGTATCGCCATCACCTCGTCGTTCAACGTGACGCCGGCACAGCAGACGGCGCTGGCGGCTCTGGGCGTTGCCAACGCGTTCGATCTTGGCCAGGTGAACTATTTCACCAACGGCTTCAAGACGCGCACCCAGGGCGTTGACTTCGTGGCCTCGCACCGCGCGTCGACCGATGCCGGCTCGTTCAACACCAGCCTGGCCATCAACTACAACAAGACCAAGGTGATCGAACGGACCATCCCGGCGGCCATCGACGTCCGCCGTGCGGCCAACATTGAAGGGCTGACCCCGCGTTGGCGCGCCGTGCTGGCTGAAAGCTGGACCAAGGGCATGTTCGACGCCACCGCGCGCCTGAACTATTTCGGCAAGATCACCAGCTACAACAACCAGACCACGCTGCTCACCGATCCGGGCACCCAGGAGTTCCGGGCCGACATCAGCTTCGATCTGGAAGTGGGCGTGACCTTCGCCGAGAAGTATCGCGTGGCGATCGGCGGCGAAAACATCTTCAACCGCTATCCGGAACGGGAAGTGCGCAACATCTTCCCGACCACCGGCGCCCAGGCCAACGGCCGCATCTACAACGATGCCTCGCCGCTCAGCTACATGGGTGGCTTCTGGTACGTTCGCGCTTCGGCCAAGTTCTAAGCCGGAACGCGGCAATATCGCTTGCCAACGGCGGGCGGCAGGGCAATCCTGCCGCCCGTTCGTTTTGTCTGAAAGGGGAACCCACATGAAACGTCTCGCACTTGCCGCTGCCACCCTGGGTCTGGCGCTGGCTGCGCCTGCCGCCGCACAGAATGTCGAAAAGGTCGGCACGCCTGGTGGCCGCATCCTCACCGCCGCCAAGGTGAAGGCCGGCGCCACCACCGTCTATCTGTCGGGCAACCTCGCCTCGCCGATCGATCCGGCCAAGCCGACCGAATTTGGCGACACCAAGACCCAGACGATCAGCACCCTCAAGAAGATCAAGGATCTGCTCGCCGCCCACGGCATGACCATGAAGGACATCGTCCGCATGGATGCCTATCTGGTCGCGGCGCCGGGCATGGACGGCAAGATGGATTTCGCCGGCTTCAACGCCGGTTTCGCGGAATTCTTCAACAACGCCGAAAACCCCACCACCACCACCCGCACCACCATGCAGGTCGCCGCGCTGGCCGGCCCGCAGTTCCTGGTGGAGCTGACAGTGATCGCCGCCAAATAACAGGCAGCACCCGCACCACAAGCATAGCTGCATGGGGGGGCCGTCGCGGCAACGCGGCGGCCCCTTTGCGTTACAGCAGCACCCGTTCTGGCTTGGGGACCTCGTCCAGCACCGTCTCGGGCGTTATGCGCATCAGCGGCTTGATATGGCCGTCCCGCAGGTCATAGACCCAGCCGTGCAGCGTCAACTCCCGCCCTTCAGCAAAGGCCGCCTGCACCGGCCCGGTGCGCGCGAGGTGCAGCAGCTGGTCACGCACATTCACTTCCACCATGCGGTTCACCCGCGCCTCGCCCTCCGGCAGCGCCATGATCTCCGGCCGGTGATGGTCCAGCACCTGGCGGGCATGCTCCAGCCAATGGGCAATCGGCCCATCGGGCGCAGCGCCGTCCAACGCCGCCTGGATGCCGCCGCAGCCATAATGGCCGCAGATCACCACATGGCTCACCTCAAGCACATTGATGGCATAGTGCAGCACCGCCATCAGGTTGCGATCATCGGGATAGACAAGATTGGCGATGTTGCGGTGCACGAACAGGCCGCCTGGCACCGCCTGGGTCATCTGATCCGGTGCCACCCGGCTGTCAGAACAGCCGATCCACAGGAACACCGGCCGCTGCCAGTTGATGTTGCGGTTGAAGAATTCCGGGTTCTCCGCCAGCATTTCGGCCGCCCAGGCCCGGTTGGACAGCAGCAGTTGATCAACTTCCTTCATGGGGGAACAGCCTTCAGGTGGCGCGCGCGCGGGTGATGGGGGCGTTGATCAGGGCGGCGCTGCGCTGGGCATGATCCGCCCGCACCCGCACGTTGATATTGCGGAATGCCGCGGCGCGCACAAAGCCGTTGATCATGTCGATACAATCCAGATCGACATAGTTGGTGGCCGAAAGATCGATCAGCAGCTCGGCACCATCCGGCACCTGGCCCAGTGCCGCCTGCAACGCCGGCTTGTGCATGAAATAAAGATTGCGCCGCGCCCGCACCATCACGGTGCCGCCATATTCGACATAGGTGATGATGTTGCCGGTGGACCGCCAGATCACAAAGGCAAAACCAACCAGCAAGCCGATCGCGATACCGATCAGCAGGTCGGTGAACAAAATTGCCAGCACCGTCACCACAAAGGGGATGAACTGGCTCATGCCCTGGTGCCAGCGCTGGATGAACAGCGCCGGCTTGGCCAGCTTGTATCCCGTGGCAATCAGCACGGCCGCCAGCGCCGACAGCGGAATGAGGTTGAGCAGCCCCGGCACCAGCGCCAGCCCCAGCAACAGCCACAGCCCATGCAGCATGGTGGAGGCCCGCGAATCCGCGCCACTTTCGACATTCGCCGATGACCGCACGATCACCGACGTCACCGGCAGGCCACCAAGCAGGCCCGACACAAGATTGCCCGTCCCCTGGGCCAGCAGCTCGCGGTTCTTGTCGGTCACGCGGCGCTTGGCGTCCAGCTCATCCACCGCCTTCACGCTCAGCAGCGATTCCAGGCTGGCGACGATGGCGAGGGTCAGGGCGATGGTCCACACCTTCGGGTTGGTGATGGCCGCGACATCGGGCAGGCGCACCTGATCGATCAGGGCAAACGGGGTCGCCGAAACCGGCACCTGTACCAGATGGGTGCTGGCCACCGCCAGTTCCGGCATAAAGGCCTGAAAGCCAGCGTTTGCCCCGACGCCAAACAGCACCACCACCAGCGGGCCCGGCAACAGCTTGAATGGGCCCTGTTTGGGCCGCGCCTTGTCCCACCAGAACAGGAAGATCAGCGAGACAAGTGCAATGGCCGCTGCCCCCCACAGGAAATCATTCGACAGCATGTGCGACAGCGCGGTCAGCGTGTTGTCACCATCGCGCTGAAAAAAGCCGAAATCGCCTTCCGGATCGCCGTCATAGCCGACGGCATGGGGCAATTGCTTCAGGATCAGGATCAGGCCGATGGCCGCCAGCATGCCGGTGATCACCGCGCCGGGCACGAATTCGGCAATCATCCCGCCGCGGCTGGCGGCAAAGATCATCTGCATGGCGCCAGCCAGGCACACGCTGAGCAGAAACGCCTCGAAGCTGGGCAGGCTGGTGATGGCCGCCAGCACGATGGTGGTCAGGCCCGCCGCCGGGCCCGAAACCGACAGCGCGGATCGGCTGGCCGCGCCGACCACCAGGCCGCCAACGATGCCGGCCACCAGGCCCGACATCAGCGGCGCCCCCGATGCCAGCGCCACCCCCAGACAAAGCGGCAGCGCGACCAGTGCCACCACAAGCGATGCCGGCACATCCTGGCGCCAACTGGCCGCCAGCCCAGTGATTTGTGTCACGCGTTCAACTCTCCCAACCCATCACGTGCAGGCTAACAGGGCCCGGCACCTGCGTATCATTACAGAACCGCAACCTTCGCCAGCTTGCGCCAGATCGAACGCTTTGCCATGCACTGCGGCCATGAACGCCAAACCGCCCCTTCAGGCCGTGATCGTGCCGGTCACCCCGCTGCAGCAGAATTGCACCCTGATCTGGTGCACCAAAACCATGCGCGGCGCCTTCACCGATCCCGGCGGCGATCTCGACCGCCTGCTGCAGGTGGCCGCCGAACAGGGCGTCACCATCGAAAAACTGCTCGTCACCCACGGCCATATCGATCATTGCGGCCTGACCGGCGTGCTCGCGGAGCGGCTCGGTGTGCCGATCGAAGGGCCGCACCCGGATGACAAATTCTGGATCGACATGAACCCCGCACAGGGCGCCGCCTATGGCGTGCCCGGCGCCACCGCCTTCACGCCGGATCGCTGGCTGCACGATGGCGACCTGGTGACGGTCGGCGAACTCGTGCTCGATGTCTATCACTGCCCGGGCCACACGCCCGGCCATGTCGTGTTCCACCACGCCCCGTCGAAACTGGCCATCGTTGGCGATGTGCTGTTCCAGGGCAGCATCGGCCGCACCGATTTCCCCAAGGGCAATTACAATGATCTGGTCAGCGCCATCACCACCAAACTGTGGCCGCTGGGCAACGACACTGCCTTCGTGCCCGGCCACGGCCCGATGAGCACCTTCGGCCGCGAACGCCAGGCCAATGCCTTCGTTGCGGATCGGATGCTGGGCTGAGTTTCAGACGAAATCGTGCGGGTTGGGCGGCGGCATCACGCCCAGCCACAGCGCCCACAGGCTCAGCCCCAGGATCACCAGCCAACTGATCAGCGCCCCCGCCGCGCGGAACGGGTTGGGTGCCGGCCGGCTCATGCCGATGGCATGGGCAACGCGCGCCAGCACCAGCGCCGCACCAATGCCCCACAACCACAGACTGCCATGGCCCGCGGTCAATTCGATGCCGCCCATCAGGATCAGCGCCAGCGGCACATGCTCGGTGAAATTGGCATGGGCGCGGATGCGCTCCAGCATCTGGGCGTCACCGCCATCGCCAATCATGATCTTGCCCGACATGCGCCGGCCCACCACCCGCAGGGTCAGCGCCATGAACACCAGGCCCAAAAGGCCGGCGGTGATCAGGGTCGCCGGGATCAGCATCAGCTGGCCTTGCGCGGCGCGTCGGGCACCCAGCGCTCCACCAGCTTGTAACTGCGGTCATACCATTTGGAGCCGGGATAATTGTTGCCCAGCACGGCGGCCGCCTTCACCGCCTCTTCCGGAATGCCCATCGCCAGATAGGATTCGACCAGCCTGTGCAGCGCTTCGGGCGCATGGCTGGTGGTGTCATATTTGTCGATCACCACGCGGAACCGGGTGATGGCTGCGATATAGAGGCCTTGGCTCTGATAGAAGCGGCCAACCTCCATCTCCTTGCCGGCCAGGTGATCGCGCGCCAGATCGATCTTCAACCGGGCATCGGCGGCAAAATCGGTGTTGGGATAACGCCGTACCAGTTCGCCCAGCGCATCCAGCGCTTGCTGGGTGATCTTCTGATCCTTCCCCACCGGCATGATCTGGTTGTAATAGCTCAAGGCCACCATGTAATAGGCATAGGGTGCCTCACGGCTGCCGGGGTGCAACGACAGAAACCGCTGCGCCGCGCCAATCGACTCGGCATATTCGCCCGCCACAAAATAGCTGAAGCTGCTCATCAACTGCGCCCGGCGCGCCCACACGCTATAGGGGTGCTGGCGCTCCACCTCGTCAAACTGCGCCGCCGCCAGCCGATACTGCCGCTTGTCCAGCGTCTGCTTGGCCGCCGAATAGAGTGTTTCCACGTCCTGGGCGATATAACGCTGATCCTTGCGGCCCTTGCCGCGGCCAGCGGCGCAGCCAGACAACAGGGCCAGCACGACCAGAGACAGCACGGCGGGGCGGTGGAAGCGGGACATGGCAGACCCCTAGCAGGACGAAGCACGGCTTGGAAGTAGCGCCGCCCCGATGAAGCGCGGCTGAAGCGGCGGCCTCACAAATCCTGCGGTCGCCGCCGGATCACCAGATTGCGGATCTCGGTCATGTCTTCCATGGCAAAGCGCACGCCCTCGCGGCCCAGCCCGCTGTCCTTCACGCCGCCATAGGGCATATTGTCGACGCGATAGCTCGGCACATCATTGATCACCACGCCGCCGACATCCAGATGATCCCAGGCCTTGAGCATCTCGAACAGGTCGCGGGTGAAGATGCCGGCCTGCAGGCCGAACTTGCTGTCATTCACGATGCCCAGCGCCTCTTCGAAAGTGCTGAAGCGCGTGAAGAACGCAACCGGGCCAAAGGCCTCCTCGGTGTTCAGCTTCGCGGCCCTCGGCACATTTTCCAGCAGGGTCGCCGCCAGCATGGCCCCCTCGCGCTGGCCGCCGCACAACAAGGTGGCGCCGCCGGCAACGGCCTCTTGGATCCAGCCATCCAGCCGCGCGGCTTCCTTCACGTCAATCATCGGCCCCAAGAAGGTCGCTTCCTCGCGCGGGTCCCCGGCGATCAGCTTGGCCGTGCGCTCGACCAGCTTCGCCTTGAACGCGTCATACACCGCATCATGCACCAGGATGCGCTGCACCCCGATGCAGCTTTGCCCCGATTGATAAAAGGCGCCAAACACCGTGCGGTCGGCGGCATCATCCAGATCGGCATCGGGCATGATGATCACTGCGGCATTGCCGCCCAGTTCCAGAACCACCTTCTTCTTGCCGGCCCGCGCCTTCA
The DNA here is from genome assembly GCF_059745315.1 of Sandarakinorhabdus sp. FBCC-B8862. Classification (NCBI taxonomy): domain Bacteria; kingdom Pseudomonadati; phylum Pseudomonadota; class Alphaproteobacteria; order Sphingomonadales; family Sphingosinicellaceae; genus Sandarakinorhabdus; species Sandarakinorhabdus sp. FBCC-B8862. The sequence continues at coordinate 2,970,372 of NZ_CM185574.1, read as the reverse complement.
GATCCCAGCCCACATCGGGGCTGCCGGTGAAGCTCAGCAGCTTCAGCCGCTCATCGGTGGTGAACAGGTCCGCCCCCTCGCGATGCGCGGGCAGGATCGAAAAGGCGCCGGCCGGCAGATTGGTTTCGGCCAGCACCTCGCCAATGATGATGGCGCCCAGTGGCGTGCGGCTGGCCGGCTTCATCACGAACGGGCAGCCCACCGCAATCGCCGGCGCGATCTTGTGCGCGGCCAGATTGAGCGGGAAATTGAACGGGCTGATGAAACTGCACGGGCCGATCGGCACCCGCTTCCACATCCCCTGATAGCCGCGCGCCCGCGCCGAAATGTCGAGCGGCTGCACCTCGCCGCACATCCGCACGCTTTCCTCGGCGGCAATGCGGAACGTGTCGATCAACCGCCCCACCTCGCCGCGCGCATCGCGGATCGGCTTGCCGGCCTCGATGCACAGGGCGTGGGCCAGCTCGTCCTGCCGCTCGGTGAAGCGCGTCACGCAATGGGCCAGCACGGCCTGGCGCTCGTAACTGGCCATCGCCGCCATCGGCGCAGCAGCGGCCACGGCGGCGGCAATGGCACGGTCGATCGTCGCCGCATCGGCCTGCGCCACCCGCGTCGCCGGCAGCCCGGTGAACTTGTCCGTCACCACCAGATCGGCGTTGGGCTGCTCCGGCCGGTTGGCCACATACAGCGGATATTGGTCCCGCAACGCCATGCCCGTCACTCCCCTCAGATGGTCAGCACGATCTTGCCCAGCGCCTTCCTGTCCATCATCCAGCGGATCGCCTGCGGCCCTTCATCCAGGCTGAAATGGCGCGACACATGCGGCTTCAACTGGCCCTTGGCATACCAGTCCAAAAGCTCGGCCATATTCTCCAGATGCACCTTCGGCTCGGCCTGGGTGAAGGCCCCCCAGAACACGCCGACAATGCTCGCCCCCTTGATCAGCGGCAGGTTCAGCGGCAGCGCCGGGATGGTGCCGGCGGCAAAGCCGATCACCAGATAACGGCCGTTCCAGGCAATGCCGCGGAACGCCGGCTCGGCATAACGGTCACCCACCGGATCATAGATCACATCGGCGCCGCGTCCACCGGTCAGCGCCTTCACCCGTTCCTTCAGGTCTTCCGTGGCATAGTTGATGACCGCGTCGGCCCCCATCGCCTTGCACAGGTCCAGCTTTTCATCCGAACTGGCCGCCGCGATCACCTTCGCGCCCATCACCTTGCCCAGCTCCACCGCCGTCAGGCCGACGCCGCCGGCCGCACCCAGCACCAGCAGCGTCTCGCCCGGTTTCAGCTGCCCACGCTGCTTCAGGGCATGATGGCTGGTGCCATAGGTCATGGTGAAACCTGCGGCCACATCATAGGGCATGCCCGGCGGCATCTTCACCACCTGGCCGCGATTGGCGATCACCTCTTCCGCCATGGCGCCATGGCCGGTCATGGCGATCACGGAATCGCCCACCGCCACATCGGTCACGCCTTCGCCGACCGCGCTCACCACGCCGGCACACTCGCCGCCCGGGCTGAACGGCAGCGCCGGCTTGAACTGATAGAGATTCTGGATGATCAGCGTGTCAGGGAAATTCACCCCCACCGCCTTCACCGAAATGCGCACCTGGCCCTTGCCCGGTTCCGGCACCGCCACATCGCGCACCACCAGCATTTCCGGTGGCCCATGCTCAACACACAACACGGCCTTCATCGCTGTCACTCCCCAGATGCGGTTTTCGCGGCCAGCATAGCCGCCGGTTACGGTGCCGCCAATCCTGCCACTATTGCCTCGCCCAGCAGGCGGAACTCGGCTTCGCGCGGGCTTCCCTGCCGCCACACCAGCGCCAGCGTGCGCTCGGCATTGCCAGTCACCGCCCCCGTCACCGGCCGGGCGATCAGATTGGTGTGGGCGATGATCCCGGCATCCAGCGCCAGCTTGGGCATCAAGGTCTGCCCCAGCCCGCCGGCCACCATCTCCACCAGAGTCACCAGGCTGGTGCCCCGGTGCGCCGGATCAGACCGCAGCTCAGGCCGGCCGCAGGCCGAAAGCGCCTGATCCTTCAGGCAATGGCCATCCTCCAGCAACAGCAACTGGTTGGCATCGATCGAATCGGGCGCCACGCTGGGCGGCGGATCGGGCAGATCACCCGGCGCAAACACCAGGAAAAACGGGTCCTGCGCCAGCGGCAGCACGGTCAAGCCCGGCGTCTCCCACGGCAGCGCCAGCAACACGGCATCCAGCATCCCGCGCGCCAGCGCCTCGCTGGCCGGCCCGCTCATCTCCTCGCGCAGATACAGCTTCAGATCGGGATAATCGGCGCGGATGCGTGGGGCCACGCGCGGCAGCAGGAACGGCGCGATGGTGGGGATCACCCCCAGCCGCAGCGGCCCGGCCAGCGGCTTGTCGCCGCCCACCGTCAGGCCCACCAGCTCATCGGCCTCGCGCAGCACGCCATAGGCCTTGGCCACCACCCGCTCCCCCATCGGGGTAAAGCGCACCACCCGGCGGTTGCGCTCCACCAGCCGCACGCCCAGCAGCGATTCCAGCTCGGCCAGGCCCGCCGACAGGGTGGACTGCGTCACGAAACAGGCCTCGGCCGCCCGGCCGAAATGGCCATGGATGTGCAGCGCAGTCAGATACTGCAGCTGCTTCAGCGTGGGTTGAAAGGCGGTCATCGACAGATTCGATTTGTCACACCGATATTATCGATTGGATTTCTATCTGCGCTGCCGTCATTGCACAACCCGCCAGAACCGCTGGCACCGAGATTCAACCTCAAGACAAGGACCCGACCCATGGCGCTGACCGTTGGCGATAAAGTTCCCTCCTTCAACCTGCCGGTGCAGCAGGGCGTTGCCGCGCTGCCGGCCGGCGAAACGCTGGACATCACCACCGCCTATCCGGGCAAGTGGAAGATCCTGTTCTACTGGCCCAAGGATTTTACCTTCGTCTGCCCGACCGAAATCATCGGCTATGGTGAGCTGAAGGGCGATTTCGAAGATCGTGACGCCGTGCTGATCGGCGCCTCGACCGACACCGATTTCGTGCACTTCGCCTGGCGCAAGAGCGACGAGCGCCTGGCCGCCTGCGACTTCCCGTGGCTGGCCGACAATTCGAAGCTGCTGGCCGACGCGCTGGGAATCATCGTGCCGGGCGCCGGCGTGCCGCTGCGCGCCACCTTCATCATCGATCCGGAAAACGTGATCCAGCACATCACGGTCAACGGCCTGAACGTCGGCCGCAACCCGGCGGAAACCCTGCGCATCCTCGACGCGCTGCAGACCGACGAGCTGTGCCCCTGCAACTGGCAGGGCGGCGAAGAAACGCTGAAGCCGGCAGCGTAAGCGCGGCCCCTCTCCCCCCGGGGGAGAGGGCGACTCGCCGCAGGCGAGCGGGGAGAGGGGGCGCCGCAAACGCCCCCTCCTCCGCCTCCACATCCCCTCACCCTCCCACCGCTGCGCGGTGGGCCCCTCCCTCTCCCCAGATGGGAGAGGGGTTAGCGGAGCGCACCCATGCTGTTTTCCGAACTCGCCAAGACCCTCCCCGACTACGCCAAGGATCTGCGCCTCAACGTCTCCTCGCTGCTCACCGAACAGCTGCTGTCGGATCAGCAGAAGTGGGGCACGCTGGTCGCGGTCGCCCATGCCTGCGCGCACAAGCCGCTGATCGACGCGGTCGAAGCCGAAGCTGCCACCAAGCTCAGCCCCGAGGCGCTGAACGCCGCCAAGGCCGCCGCCAGCATCATGGCGATGAACAACATCTATTATCGCTTCACCTACATGGCTTCGCGCCCCGATTACAAAACCATGCCGGCCAAGCTGCGCATGAACGTGATCGGTGCGCCGGGCATCGAAAAGGCCGATTTCGAGCTCTACAGCCTAGCCGTCTCCGCCGTGAACGGCTGCGGCATGTGCATCGACGCGCATGACAAGGTGCTGGCCCAGCATGGTGTCGGTGCCGACAAGATCCAGGCCGCCGTGCGCATCGCCGCCGTGGTCCACGCTGTCGCCCGCACCCTCCAGGCGCTGTGAGCCCGGCGCTGTAACCAATTGCCCGGCCAACATGAAAGGTCAGTCATCCCCACCGGGATGGCTGGCCTTTTGCCGTGAATTGGGTTAAGTGACACTCAAATCGTCAGCCTGCCCCCCCCAATGGGCTGCGGAGAGTGACCATGGGTTTGATCGCCTATCTCGATTCGGTGAAGCGCCGCGATCCCGCGCCGCGCAGCCGCCTTGAAATCCTCACCTATCCCGGCATCTGGGCGCTGGGCATGCACCGCATCGCCCATGCCCTGTTCCGCGGCCGCTTCTATTTCCTGGCCCGGCTGGTCAACCACATCAGCCGCTTCCTCACCGCCATCGATATCCACCCCGGCGCCCGCATCGGCCGCAACTTCTTCATCGATCACGGCTTTGTGGTGATCGGCGAAACCGCCGAAATCGGGGATAATGTCACGATTTATCAATGCGTTACGCTGGGCGGTACCGATCCGGCCGGCGGGATTGGCGGCAAGCGCCACCCCACCATCCTCGATGGCGCCATCATCGGTTCGGGCGCGCAGGTGCTGGGGCCGATCACCGTGGGCGCCAATGCCCGCGTCGGCGCCAATGCGGTTGTCACCCGCGATGTCGCCGAAGGTGCCACCATGGTCGGCATCCCGGCCAAGCCGGTGGTGATGGCCGCCGAGGATTATGTGAAGCCGTTCCTGCCCTATGGCACACCGTGTGCGCAGAAATTCGATCCCGAAACCCAGAAGCTGGAGCTGCTGCGCTGCGAGATCGAGGTGCTGAAAAGCCGGCTTGATGAACTGACCCGGGAAGACGCGCACAGAAAGGCCGGTTGACCGGTCCGCCCGCCCGCGCCACTCTGCCGAGCGTGAGCAATGTCATCCCGTTTGCCGCCACCGGCAGCAGCCCGCGCGTCACCCAGGTTGCCTTCACCAGGCAAGAACTTGACCGCATCATGTCGCTCTATGGCCGCATGGTCGCCGCCGGCCTGTGGCGGGACTATGGCCTTGAAATGGGTCCCAAACTCGCGAGTTTCTCCGCCTTCCGCCGCACCGCCGAAAACCCGGAGGTGCGGCTGGTGAAAGACCCGGCGCTGCGGGGCCGCCAGGGCGAATGGATCCTCTATGGCGAAGGCGGCGCCATCCTCAAGCGCGGCCACGAACTCGCCAACGTGCTCGCCGTCCTCGAACGCCGCCTGCTGAAAGCAGTGGAAGGCTAAACCATCGAACATCATCCTCCCCCTCTGGGGGAGGTGGCAGCCGCAGGCTGACGGAGGGGGCCTTGAGGACCGCGCGCGCTGCCCTGTCCTACACCCCCCAAATCTGTCATGTTGCCCGCAACCCTGACCGGTCAGCCAGCATCGCCGGGAGCCGCCGCCAAACCCTACGAGATGCGGAAAAAGCGTAAAAACGAACGGCGGCCATCACAGCCGCCGTCCGCTCTGTCAAGGATTTAATTCGGGCCGAAACTGCGCCCGCTCAGCGGGCACCCGCCAGCGCCGTCTGCGCCTGCGCGCTGCCATTGTCCGGCACCAGTTCGCCGGTGCGGTCGCTGATCTCGGCAAAGCGGGCGGCCACCGTCTCGGCGGTCATTTCCTCGGCCGAAAGATGGATGCCGCGCGTCAGCGTCACATAGGCCCGCTCGATCCCGCCGCCGCCGGCGTTGAGGATCACATTGGTCGGCGCCTCTTCAGACACCAGATAGACGCTGGCCGGCACCACCGTTTCCGGGCCCATCTTCTCCAGCATGGCCGGCGGCATCAGATCCTCGGTCATGCGGGTCGCGGCCAGCGGCGCGATGGTGTTCACATGCACATTATACTTGGCACCTTCCAGTGCCAGCGTCTTCATCAGGCCAACCAGTGCCAGCTTGGCAGCGCCATAATTGGCCTGGCCGAAATTGCCATAAAGGCCGGTGGAGCTGGTGGTCATCAGGATGCGGCCATAGGCCTGCTCGCGCATCAGTTCCCACACCGCCTTGGTGCAGTTCACACTGCCCATCAGGTGCACATCCATCACGGTGCGGAAATCGTCCAGCGTCATCTTCACGAACGTCTTGTCGCGCAGGATGCCGGCATTGTTGATCAGGATGTCGATGCGGCCCCAACGCTCCTTCACGTTGGCCACCATCTTTTCCACCGCCGCCATGTCGGTCACGCTGGCGCCATTGGCCATCGCGTCGCCGCCAAAGGCGGTGATCTCGTCCACCACGGCCTGCGCCGCCGACAGCGAGGCGCCCGAGCCATCGCGGGCGCCGCCCAGATCGTTCACCACCACCTTGGCACCGCGCCGCGCCAGATCCAGCGCATAGGCCCGGCCGAGGCCGCCACCAGCCCCGGTGACAATGGCAACACGACCTTCAAACGAAATCGACATTTCGGAACTACCCCCGAACAGTTGGAATCAGTCCGCCCCGCTTAGCCAAGCCGGCGCGGCGTGCAAAGCCAAATACGGTCCGCAAAGATGACCGGTTGTTCAGGCCGCTTGCGCTTCCGGCGTCGCATCCAGCGAATAGCCGGCCGAGCGCACGGTGCGGATCAGATCGGGCAGCTCTTCGCCGGTCGGCCCTGCGTTCACCGCCTTGCGCAGCCGGCGGATGTGCACATCGACCGTGCGCTGCTCCACATAGACATCGCGGCCCCACACCGCGTCCAGCAACTGCTCGCGGCTGAACACCCGGCCCGGATGCTCCAGGAAATGCCGGAGCAGGCGGAACTCCGTCGGCCCCAGCTGCACGGTGCGGCCATCGCGGGTGACGCGGTGGGCGGTCGTGTCCATGGCGATGCCGGCAAATTCCAGCTGGCCGCCCTGCAGGGCCGGGCGCAGCCGGCGCAGCACGGCGCGGATGCGGGCGATCAGCTCGCGCGGCGAAAACGGCTTGGTCATGTAATCATCAGCGCCGGTTTCGAGGCCGCGGATACGGTCGGCCTCGTCACCACGGGCGGTGAGCATGACGATCGGCAGATTGGCCGTGGCCGGCGCCCGGCGCAGGCGGCGGCACACCTCGATGCCCGACAGATTGGCGATCATCCAGTCGAGGATGACAAGGTCGGGTTTCTCTTCCTCGGCCAGGGTCAGGGCCTCCTCGCCGTCGCCGGTGCGAACAACGTCAAAGCCTTCCTTTTCCAGATTATAGGTCACCAGCTCGATCAGGCTGGCATCGTCTTCAACCAGAAGGATCTTGGCACGCATGGGTCAATCTCCCGGGATCACTGGGGGTTGTAGATCGTCGAGGTGAAATCATTCTTCGGCCGCTCGGCGGGGCGCTGGCCGGTGGCGGTGAAATAGACCATCTCGGCAACCGAGGTGGCATGGTCGCCGATGCGCTCCAGATTCTTGGCAACGAACAGCAGGTGGGTCGATGGCGTGATGTAGTGGGGATTTTCCATCATGAAGGTCAGCAGCGAGCGGAACAGCGAGTTGTAGAACTCGTCCACCTGCTGGTCGCGCTGCAGGATGGCGCTGGCCTTGGCGGCATCGCGGTCCACAAAGGCATCCAGCGTGTCGCGGATGATGCCCACGACAGCGCGGGCCATTTCCGGGATGATCACGGCAGGGGCAATCGGCTGAGCCTGCGCCACCACCGAAGCGCGCTTGGCGATATTCTTGGCATAATCGCCGATGCGCTCCATCACCCCGGCGATCTTCAGCGCGGCAACAATCTCGCGCAGGTCATCCGCCATTGGGGCGCGCAGGGCGATGATCCGCACCGCCAGCGCCTCGGCCTCGGCCTCCAGCGCGTCCAGGCGCTTGTCATTCTCCACGATCACCGCGGCGGCTTCGACATTGCGGTTCACCAGCGCATCGACCGCATCGGAAATCTGGCTTTCGCACAGGCCGCCCATGCGGGTGATCACCGCCCGCAGCTGGGCGATATCCTCGTCAAAGCTCTTGACGGTGTGGGCGGAAAATTCGGCCATGATAAGCGCCTTTCAATACCGGATCAGCCGTAGCGGCCGGTGATATAATCCTTGGTCCGCGTCGCTTTCGGATTGGTGAAGATCGCCGATGTGTCATCATATTCCACCAGCGTGCCCAGGTGGAAGAAGGCGGTCTTCTGGCTGACGCGGGCCGCCTGCTGCATGTTGTGGGTCACGATCACGATGGCATAGCGGCCGCGCAGTTCGTCGATCAGCTCCTCGATCCGCGCTGTCGCGATGGGGTCAAGCGCCGAGCAGGGCTCGTCCATCAGGATCACCTCAGGATCAACCGCAATAGCGCGGGCGATGCACAGCCGCTGCTGCTGCCCGCCCGACATGGCGGTGCCGCTTTCGCCCAGCCGGTCCTTCACCTCATCCCACAGGCCGGCGCGGCGCAGCGCACTTTCAACGATATTGTCCATATCGGCCTTGGCGCGGGCGAGGCCATGGATGCGTGGGCCATAGGCGACATTCTCGTAAATCGACTTGGGAAACGGGTTGGGCTTCTGGAACACCATGCCCACCCGGGCGCGCAACTGCACCACGTCCATCGCCGGGGCATAAATGTCCTGCGCGTCGAGCTCGATGCGGCCCTCCACCCGGGCGCCGTCCACCGTGTCGTTCATGCGGTTGAGGCAGCGCAGGAAGGTGGACTTGCCACAGCCCGACGGGCCGATGAAGGCGGTCACATGCTCGCTCGTCACATCGATCGAGACATTCTTGATGGCCTGTTTCTGGCCATAGAACACGTTCACATCACGCGCCGTCATCTTGGGCACGCTGTTGTGGCCGATTGCAGGGTTCTGGTTCACCAGCGCCTCTCGAAACGGTTGCGAAGATAGATGGCCAGGCTGTTCATGGCGATCAGGATCACCAGCAACACCAGGATGGCCGCGGAGGTTTTCTCGACAAAGCCGCGCTGCACATCGTCAGACCACAGGAACACCTGCATCGGCAGCACGGTGGCAGGCGCCGTCAGGCCCTGCGGCACGTCGGTGACAAAGGCCCGCATGCCGATCAGCAGCAGCGGCGCGGTTTCGCCCAGCGCCCGAGCGATGCCGATGATGGTGCCGGTCATGATGCCGGGCAGCGCCAGCGGCAGCACATGCTGGAACACCACCTGGATGGGCGAGGCGCCAATGCCCAGCGCCGCATCACGGATCGACGGCGGCACCGCCTTGATCGCCACCCGCGCGGCAATCACGATCACCGGCATGATCATCAGCGCCAGCGTGATCCCACCCACCAGTGGCGAGGAGCGCGGCAGCCCGGCAATGTTGAGGAAGAAGGCCAGGCCCAACAGGCCGAAGATGATCGACGGCACCGCCGCCAGATTGTTGATCGAAAGCTCGATCAGATCGGCCAGCCGGCCCTTGGGGGCATATTCCTCCAGCCACACCGCCGACAGCACGCCCAACGGAAAGGCGATGATGATGGTGATGAACAGGGTGAACAGCGATCCCAGCGCCGCGCCGCCAATGCCGGCCAGTTCCGGCTCGGTGCTGTCAGCATTGCCCAGGAAGGCGCTGTTGAAGCCGGTGCGCAGCCGGCCCTGCTGCTCCAGCCAGCGCCAGGCCGCCACTTCGCGGTCGCTCACGCCGCGGCTGTCAGCCGGGGCGGACAGATCAAACTTGCCCTTGGCCAGCAGATCGATGGTCGATCGCACCGGCACCCACACGGTGACTGTCTGGCCCAGCAACGCCGGCTTCGCCAGCAATTCATCGCGCAGCTCCAGCCAGGCCGCATCCGACAATGTGCCCGATGCCGTGCCCAGGCCCTTCGCCGCTTCGTTCATCAAGGCAAGATAATCGGCGCGGGCCAGCACGGCCTTGCCATCGGGGCCGGCCACGGCAGCCGGATCAACCCCCAGCGTCGCCGGTGTGAATGTCACCTCGACCTTGGCTTCGGTGCGCAGGAAGCCGCTCCAGCCGTCGCGGACGATGGTGAACAGCAAAAAGGCCAGGAAGCTGGCGGCGATCACCAGCGCCGCCGCGCCCAGCCGGCGGAAATTGCGCTCGGCGCGATAGCGGGCCGCAATTCGCGATTGCATCGCCGGCGAGGTCCAGTCGGTCGGCCGGCGCTCAGGCAAGACGCCACTCATTCATACGCCTCCCGATAACGCTTCACCACCGCCAGCGCATAGATGTTCAGCACCAGCGTCATGGCAAACAGCACCAGCCCCAGGGCAAAGGCCGAAAGCGTCTTGGCGCTGTCAAACTCCTGGTCGCCAGTGAGCAGCGCGACAATCTGGGTGGTGACCGTGGTCACGCTGCTGAACGGATTGGCGGTGAGATTGGCGGCAAGGCCGGCAGCCATCACCACGATCATCGTCTCGCCAATCGCCCGGCTCACGGCCAGCAGCACGCCGCCGATGATGCCCGGCAGCGCGGCCGGCACCATCACCTTCTTCACCGTCTCGCTCATGGTGGCGCCCATCGCCAGGCTGCCATCGCGCATCGCCCGCGGCACCGCCGTCAACGCGTCATCCGCCATGGAAGAGACGAAGGGAATGATCATCACGCCCATCACCAGGCCGGCGGCCAGCGCACTGTCGGAGGAGGCATCGCTCATCCCCAGCGCCACGGCAATCTGGCGCACGATGGGCGCCACGGTCAGCGCGGCAAAGAATCCATAAACCACGGTCGGCACCCCGGCCAGAAGCTCAAGCACCGGCTTGAGCCAGCGGCGCAGGCGGGGTTGGGCATATTGGGTGAGATAGATGGCCGACATCAGGCCCAGCGGAATGGCGACTGCCATGGCGATGATCGCACCGATGAAGATCGTGCCCCAGAACAGCGGCACCGCCCCAAAGGCTCCGGTGGAGCCAACCTGATCGGCGCGCAGCGCCGTCTGCGGGCTCCAGGCGAGGCCGGTCAGGAACTCCACCGGCGAGACCAGCCGGAAGAAGCGGATCGATTCGAAGATCAGGCTGAGCACGATGCCAAAGGTGGTGAGGATGGCGACCACAGATGCCACCAGCAACAACACACGCACCTGGGCCTCGACCCGGTTGCGGGCGCGGAAATCCGGGCGGATCCGGCTATAGCCCCACAGGCCGCCCAGGCACAGCAAGGCCACCGCCAGCGCGCCGGCCAGCAGATCCAGATTGGCCTTGGCGGCGGCATAGCGCGGGGCCAGCACCGGCGCCAACGGGTTGAAGGCCTGGGGCAGATCGCCGGCCACCAGGCCGCGCACCTCGTTCATCAGGGCATCGCGGTCGGGCCCCGGCGCCGGCTGGCTAGACGCATCCAGCGTCGCCAGCACCCGGCCTTCGATCACGCCTTCGCCGATCACGCCCCATCCGGCGAGCAGGATCAGCGCCGGCGCCAGCGCCAGCACCGCCACATAGGCGCCATGATAAACGGGCCGCGAATGCACCGCGCCGATGCGCCCGCCGGCGGCCAGCGTCAGCCGCTGCGCCCGCGCCCGCCCCGCCAGATAGGCGAGACCCGCCAGCGCCAGCACCAGGGCAAAGGCGATCAGCACCCTCATTTCACGCTGCCCTCGTCCATCAGGGTCAGTTGCCGGGCGATCACCTCACCCTGCGCCCGCACGGATTCCGGCGCCGCCACCAGCCCCTTGCGCGCCAGATAGCCGCCGCGGCCCCAGGTCGATTCCCGTGCATATTCCGCCAGAAACTCGCGCATGCCGCGCACCGCCGGCACATGCTGCGCCTTCACATAAAGATAGAGCGGCCGCGACGCCGGGAAACTGCCGCCAGCGATATTGTCGTAAGTGGCCTCAACCCCGCCCAGCGGCACGTCCTTCACCTTGTCGCTGTTCTCCTCGACAAAGCTGTAACCGAACACGCCCAGCGCCTGCGGATTGGCAGCAATCTTCTGCACGATCAGATTGTCATTCTCGCCGCCCTCGATGAAGGCGCCATCCTCGCGCACCTTCTCGCAAATCTGCTTGTGGGCCGCTTCGTCGCGCTTCTTCAAATCCTTCATCGCCGGCTCGCTGTTGCAGCCTTTCAGCATGTACAGTTCGTTGAAACTGTCGCGGGTGCCGCTGGTCGGCGGCGGGCCGATCACCTCGATGCGGATATCGGGCAGCGCCGGGTTCACATCCCGCCATGTCCGGGCGGTGTTGGGCCCCTTGCCGAACGGGTTGGCCGCCAGCGCCAGATAGACATCGCGCTCGGTCAGCCCGGGGAAATTGGCGCTGCGGCTCTGGGCGATCACCAGGCCATCAATGCCGACCTGCAGTTCGATCAGGCCCTTCACGCCATGCTTGGCGCAATCCTCCAGCTCGCTCTTCTTGATCCGGCGCGAGGCATTGGCGGCATCGGGGAACTGCGCCCCCAGCCCGGCGCACATCAACTTGATTCCGCCGCCAGTGCCGGTCGATTCGACGATCGGCGCCGGAAACTCCGGCCATTTGCGCTTGAACTGCTCGGCGACCGCCGTGGTGAACGGATAGACGGTGGACGAGCCGACGATGCGGATCTGCGTGCGGCTGCCGCCGGTGCACGCCGCCACCAGCAGCGACGTGGCCGCCAGCCCAAACAGGCACAGGCGAACCCGCGCTGCACGGCCCACACGCGAAACTGGCTGCTGCAAGATCGACCTCTTGGTGGCGGCTGGCCGAATCGGCGTCACCGCATTTGCCCCGTGGCACCGCCCTAACGACGGCGGATGTGGGCCTTATGACGCTTTGATGACACTATTGTTACGGAGCCACCGGCAGGGTGAAGCTCACCACCGTGCCCTCGCCCTGGCGGCTCTCGATCTCCAGACGGCCGCGGTGGCGCTCCACGATATGCTTGACGATGGCCAGGCCCAGCCCGGTGCCGCCCATGGTGCGGCTGCGCTGCGAATCCACGCGATAGAAACGCTCGGTCAGGCGCGGCAGATGCTCGGGCGCAATGCCATCGCCTATGTCGCGCACGCTGATCCGCACCATGCCATCCAGTGTTCCCAGGGTCACATGAATGGGCGTGCCGCTGCGGCCATATTTCAGGGCGTTGGACACCAGATTGTGCAGCACCTGCAGCACCTGGTCACGATCGGCGATCACCGTAGGCAGGCCAGCCGGCTCCTCTATCAGCAACTGGCGCTGGTCCGCTTCCAGTCGCATCGCCAGCGTGCGCGCCACCTCGCCGGCGATGCCGGCCAGGCCCAGCGGCTGGGTCGGCCGGATGAACTTGTCCAGCTCGATGCGCGACAGGCTCATAAGGTCATCGATCAGGCGCCGCATGCGGTCGGCCTCGGTCGCCATGATGCCCAGAAACCGCTGCCGCGCCGGCTCATCCTCGGCCGCCGGGCCCTGCAGCGTCTCGATGAAGCCGGTCAGCGTTGCCAGCGGCGTGCGCAGCTCGTGGCTGGCGTTGGCCACGAAATCCACCCGCATCCGCTCGGTCGCCTTGGCCTGGGTCACATCATCGAGCAGCAGGATACAGCGCCCGCCACCATCGGCCAGCGCGCGCAGCCGGAAACTGCGGTTGCCGTCCGCCAGCCCGCTGATCTCCCGCTCATCCGATGCGCCGTCGGCCATCACCTGGTCCACGGCATCCAGCAGGGCGGGGTGGCGCACGGTCAACCTGATGTCGCTGCCCACCACCCGGGCGCCCAGCAGGCTGCGCGCCGCGCTGTTGGCCGCCTCCACCCAGGTGCCGCGCAGGATCAGCACCGGGCCGTTCAGGCTTTCGATGTGCATCAGGTCGGCGCGCGGCGCATCGGCCTTGGCCGGCACCGGCTCGTCGATGGGCGGGGGCGGCAGCGGCGGCTCGGTGGCGGTGACCCGGCCCAGGAAAAAGCCGAGCAGCATCACCGCCAGCACCAGCAGGGCGATCTCCAGCGACGTCATGGCTTCAGGCCCGCCAGGGCCGGCACCAGCTGGTCATAATGATCGATCAGCATATCGGCGCCCAGGCTGGCGGCCGGCACATCGGTATAGCCAAAGCTGACCAGCACCAGCGGCAACCCGGCATTGCGCGCCGCGCCCGCATCGGTGGCCGAATCCCCCACAAAGGCGGCATCATTGGCAGCGCCGCCACAGGCCTCCAGTGTCACCTGCACATGGGCGGCATCGGGCTTGGCTTTCGGTGCCAGGTCGTGGCCGATCACGGCGGCAAAGCGCTCCTGCCAACCCAGCGCCGCCACCAGCGCGCGCGCCAACCCGGTCGGCTTGTTGGTGCAGATGGCCAGGGTGCAGCCCGCCGCCGCCAGCGCATCCAGCGCCCGCTCCACCCCGTCAAACGGGCGGGAGGCATCGGCGATATGCGCGGCATAATGGGCCAGGAACAACGGCATCGCCGGTTCCACCAGATCAGGCCGGGCCTCCCCCGTCACCTCCAGGCCCCGGCTGATCAGCGCCCGCGCGCCATGGCCAACCAGGTGGCGCACCATGTCCACCGGCAGGGTGGGCCGGCCCAGGCTGGCCAGCACATGGTTCATCGCACCGGCCAGATCCGGCGCGGTGTCGACCAGCGTGCCATCAAGATCGAACAATATGGTTCTGGGAAGCGTCACGCTGGCGGCCGTGCCCGAAAATTGTTGCAGTTCCGCGTCAGTCGTTGCGCCCGGAACCGCCACTTTTCAAGCCCGTGGCATTGTGGCAGGGCTGCCAGCGTGAACAGCAGCCCTGCCCCGATCGCCGCCATCATCCTTGCCGCCGGCATGGGAACCCGCATGAAATCCAGCCGGCACAAGGTGTTGCACCCCATCGCCGGCAAACCGATGCTGCGCCATTTGATGGACAGCCTGGCCGCGCTGCAACCAGTCCGCACCGTCGTCGTGGTCGGCGCCCTGAAGGACCAGGTGGAGGCCGAAGTGGCCGGCCGTGCCGATGTCGCGGTGCAGCAGCCACAACTGGGCACCGGCCATGCCGTGCAGCAGGGCGAAACCGCCCTCGCCGGGTTCGATGGCAAGGTGCTGATCCTCTATGGCGATGCCCCGCTGGTGCCGGCCGCCACGATGCAGCGGCTGCTCGATGCGCTTTCGGGCGATGTTGCGGTGGCCGTGCTCGGCTTCCGCCCGGCCGATCCCGGCGCCTATGGCCGCATCATCGCCCGCGACGGCGCCATCGCCAAAATGGTGGAATTCAAGGACGCAACGCCAAGCGAACGCGCCGAAACCCTGTGCAATTCCGGCCTGATGGCGGTCCACAGCCGCGATCTCTTCGCCCTCTTGGCCCGCGTCACCAACAACAATGCGGCCGGCGAATATTATCTGCCCGATATTGTTGGCCTGGCGCTGGCCGATGGCCGGGCGTGCGTGGTGATCGAAACCGCCGCCGATGATGTGGCCGGGGCCAACAGCCGCGCCGAACTGGCGCAACTGGAAGCCATTTTCCAGCGCCGCCGCCGCGCCGAACTGATGGCGGCCGGCGTCTCAATGCAGGCCCCCGAAACCGTCTTCCTGTGCGCCGATACTGCCATCGAAGCCGATGTCACCATCGAACCCTTCGTGGTGTTCGGCCCCGGCGTCCGCATCGCCAGCGGCACCAGCATCCGCGCCCACAGCCATATCGAAGGGGCGGTGATTGGCCCCGATTGCGAGATCGGCCCCTTTGCCCGCCTGCGCCCCGGCACCGTGCTGGGCAGCGGCGTGAAGATCGGCAATTTCGTCGAAACCAAGAAGGCCGTGCTCGGCGATGGCGCCAAGGCCAATCATCTCTCCTACCTGGGCGATGCCATGGTGGGGGCCAGGGCCAATATCGGTGCCGGCACCATCACCTGCAATTATGATGGCTTCTTCAAATATCAGACCGTGATCGGCGACGGGGCCTTCATCGGCTCCAACAGTGCGCTGGTCGCACCGGTCAGCATCGGCGACGGCGCCATTGTTGGCGCCGGCAGCACCATCACCGGCGACGTCACGGCCGATGCGTTGGCCGTGGCGCGCGGCCGGCAAGAGGAACGGCCCGGCTGGGCGGCGCGGTTCCGCGCGATCCAGACGGCAAAGAAAGGCAAGCAATAATGTGCGGCATCATCGGCATCCTGTCGGGCGAACCGGTGGCCGACCGGCTCATCGATGGCCTCAGGCGGCTGGAATATCGCGGCTATGACAGCGCGGGCATCGCCACCATCCATAATGGCGTGATGGACCGGCGGCGTGCATCCGGCAAACTGGCCAACCTCGCCCGCGAACTCGCCACCCAGCCGCTGCCCGGCAGCATCGGCATCGCCCACACCCGCTGGGCCACCCACGGCGCACCCACCACCGGCAATGCCCATCCGCACGCCACCGAAAATGTCTGCCTGGTCCACAACGGCATCATCGAGAATTTCAAGCCGCTGCGCGCCGAAGTCATCGCCGCCGGCCGCACCCTCTCGTCCGACACTGATACCGAAGTGGTCGCCCATCTGCTCGAACTGGCGCTGGCCGCCGGTGCCAGCCCGGATGCGGCCGTGGCGGCCACCCTGAAGCGGCTGCACGGCGCTTTCAGCTTTGCCATATTGTTCAAATCCCACCCCGATGTGCTCTACGGCGCCCGCCGCGGCTCGCCGCTGGTCGTCGGCCAGGGCCAGGGCGAAATGTTCCTCGGCTCCGATGCGCTGGGCCTCGCGCCCTTCACCAACCGCATCGCCTATCTGGAAGAAGGCGATTGGGTGCGGCTCGATCGCAACGGCGCCGCCATCTTCACCGCCGATGACCAGCCCGTGTCACGCCCGTTCATCACCTCCTCGGCCAGTGCTGCGGTGATGGAAAAGGGCAACCACCGCCATTACATGGAAAAGGAAATCCACGAACAGCCGATCGTGGTGGCGCAAACACTTGGCGCCTATCTTGATCCGCTCGCCGAAACCGTCGCCCTGCCCAGCGCCCTGCCCTTTGACCTGGCCGATGTGAAGCGGGTGCAGATCGTCGCTTGCGGCACGGCGCTGCTCGCCGGCCACGTCGCGTCCTACTGGATCGAAAGCCTGGCGCGCGTGCCCGTCGCCATCGAGAATGCGTCGGAGTATCGCTATCGCGATCCCGTCTATGAACCGGGCGGCCTGTGCCTGTTCATCAGCCAGTCCGGCGAAACGGCCGACACGCTGGCCGCGCTGCGCCATGCCGCCGCCGGGGGCCAGATGGTGGCCGCCGTGGTCAATGTCGACACCTCGACGATGGCGCGCGAAACCCAGTTGCTGCTGCCCACCCACGCCGGGCCCGAGGTTGGCGTCGCCTCCACCAAGGCCTTCACCTGCCAATTGTCGGTTCTGGCCGCCTTTGCCATCGCGCTCGGCAAGGCCAAGGGCCGGGTGGACGCCGCCGAGGAAGCCCGGCTCGTCCATCTGCTGACCGAAGTGCCGGCGGCGATGAACGTGGCGCTGAAGGCCGAAGAGGCAATTGCCGCCATGGCCCCCACCCTCGCCAAGGCACGCGACATTCTCTACATTGGCCGTGGCCCGGATTATCCGATGGCGCTGGAAGGCGCGTTGAAGCTGAAGGAAATCAGCTATATTCACGCCGAAGGCTATGCCGCTGGCGAGCTGAAGCACGGCCCCATCGCCCTGATCGACGAACATGTGCCGGTGATCGTCATTGCACCATCGGGCCCGCGCTTTGAAAAGACCGTGTCCAACATGCAGGAGGTGATGGCCCGCGGCGGCCGTGTCGTGCTCATCTCCGATGCCGAAGGCATCGCCAGCCACGGCCAGGGCAGCATGGCGGCCATCACGCTGCCCACGGTCGATCCGTTCATCACCCCGCTGATCAGCGCGATTCCGGTGCAGCTGCTGGCCTATCACGTCGCACTGGCCAAGGGCACGGATGTCGACCAGCCGCGCAACCTGGCCAAGTCGGTGACGGTTGAGTAGTTATCCTTTCAGCCGCGCGGCATAGCTCTTGCGGAACTTGGCCAGCTTCGGGCCGACCACCGCGACGCAATAGCCGTTCTTGCTGCCGTTGTTCTCGAAATAGCGCTGGTGATAATCCTCGGCCCGCCACCACGGCGCGTTGGGTTCAATGGCGGTGACGATCGGGTTGTCCCAGCTGGCCTGGTTGCGGGCGATCGCCGCTTCGGCCTCCACCGCCTGCACGCCATTCTGCGGATAGATAGCCGACCGGTATTGCGTGCCGACATCGCCGCCCTGGCGGTTCAGTGTGGTCGGATCGTGGGTGTGGAAAAATATGTCGAGAATCTCGGCATAGCTGATCTCGGCTGGATCAAAGACAATTCTCACCGCCTCGGCATGGCCAGTGCGACCGGAACAGACTTGCTCATAGGTCGGATTGTCTGTCGTGCCGCCAATATAACCTGATTCGACTTCGAGAACACCGCGCAGGTCATTGAACACCGCCTCTGTGCACCAGAAGCAACCGCCTGCGATGATTGCAATTTGCCGTTCCATATTTGCCTCGTTGTAAAGTGTTTTTTCACCTTTTTTGGTGAATGATATACGTACAGTCTGTGCATAGGCGTGCAGGCACAAGGTGGGCAAGGGGCGGGGCCAACCGACAGGACGTCGCAGCGTGAAGCGACGATGGAGGGGGCGTAGCTTGACCATGTTCAACACCGTGCAAACCTTCGTGCGCGACGTGCGCGCGGCACCCACACTCACCGATATCGGCCTGGTGCTGAAGGCCGCCACGCGCCAGTTCAATTTCGATCATTTCGCGCTGGCCCAGCAAACCTCCGCCAACCGGCTCGGCACACTGCGGCTGAGCGATTTTCCCGATGCCTGGGTGGAACGGCTGACCGGCCAGGGCCTGGTTGCCAATGATCCGGTGCTGCTGGCCTGCGAACGCCAGGTCACGCCCTTTGCCTGGAGCCATCTGCCCGGCCTGCTGCCGATGACCAGGCGGCACAAAGATTTCATGGCGCAAGCCCGCGCCGCCGGGCTTGCCGAGGGTTATACCGTGCCGATCCACATTCCCGGCCAGGCCTCCGGCCTCGTCAGCTTCGTGGTGGCCGAAGGCGCGGCGCTGCCCGCCGATAGCCTGCCCGCCGCGCAATATCTGGCCTGTTTCGCCTTCGAAGCCGCCCGACGGCTGCGGCTGGCCGATGCGAATGCGGCTGCCAGTTCCGGGGAGGCGCCGCGCCTCACCCAGCGCCAGCTTGATTGTCTGGTGCTGGCCGCGCGCGGCAAATCCAACTGGGTTGCAGGGCAATTGCTGGGCCTGTCTGCCGGCACGGTGCACAAATATCTCGAAGCCGCCAAGCAACGCTATGGCGTCTCCAGCCGCACCGAACTGGTTGTCCGCGCCCTCTTCGATGGGCAGCTCAGCTTTGCCGATGTGATGGGTGACAGGCGGCAGGACGGCTGATAAGCCTTTGCTCCAACAGGCAGCAATGCCGCCAGTTCGGGGTGGATGGGGATGGCCGATCAGGAAACGCCGGGCAATGTGCCCACCGGCAAGGTGCCTGCCGTGGGCGGACCGTATGCCTGGTATGTGCTGGCGCTGCTGGTGCTGGTCTATGTCTTCAACTTCATCGACCGGCAGATCCTCTCGATCCTCGCCGAAGACATCAAGCGCGACCTCAATCTCAGCGATGCCCAGCTGGGCTTTCTCTACGGCACGGCCTTCGCGGTCTTCTATGCCCTGTTCGGCGTCCCCATCGGCCGCCTGGCCGACAATTGGGTGCGCACCCGCCTGTTGAGCTTCGGCCTCACTCTGTGGTCGGGGATGACCGCCCTGTCCGGCCTCGCCGGCAGCTTCACCCAATTGTCGCTGGCCCGCATCGGGGTGGGCGTTGGCGAGGCCACCGCCGGCCCATCCGCCTATTCGATGATTTCCGATTGGTTCCCCAAGGCGCGGCGCGCCACCGCGCTCTCCATCTATGCCGCCGGCCTCTATCTCGGCGGCGGCGTGTCGCTGCTGATCGGCGCCGTGGTGGTGAAGGGCTGGAACACCGCCTATCCCGATGGCGGCCCGCTCGGTCTGGTCGGCTGGCAGGCGGCATTCATGGCGGTCGGCATCCCCGGCCTGCTGCTCGCCCTTTGGGTGGCAACCCTGATCGAACCCATCCGCGGCCGCGCCGATGGCCTGCCGCCGCCGGCGCCGATGCCCGGCCGCACCATCATCCGCAATTTCCTGGCCGACATGGCCAGCGTCATCCCGCCCCTCACCCTCATCAACATGGCGCTGCTCGGCCGCCGCGCCCTGTTGGAAAATATCGCAGCGCTGGTGCTGGTGGCCGGACTGGTGGCGACACTGGTGCATTTCACCGGCGAGATCCCGCAATTCCTCGCCGTCGGCACCGGCCTTTATGCCGTGATCAGCTGGGCCCAATCGATCAAGCGGCGCGACAAGCCCACGTACGAGATGATCTGGGGCACCCCGGCCTTTGTGCTCACCATCATCGGCTTCGGCTCGATCAGCTTTGTCGGCTATTCCGTCGGCTTCTGGGCGGCGCCCTATGCGATGCGCAGCTTTGTCGAACCCATGGCCGCCAGCGGCGCGCCCGTGCCCTGGTATGGCACCAAGGAAGCGGTTGCCTTCCTGCTCGGCGGCGGCGGCGCGCTCGGCGGCTTCATCGGCACGATCCTCGGCGGCGTGCTCGGCGATGCCGCCAAGAAACGCCACCCATCGGGCCGCATCATCGTCGGCAGCCTCGCCACGCTGGTGCCGGCTCCCTTCATCTGGCTGCAGTACACCACAACCGATCTCGCGACCTTCTTCCTCTGCTATGCCCCCACCACGGTGTTCGGATCGATGTATGTCGGCGTGGCGGCGGCCACCACGCAGGATCTGGTGATGCCGCGCATGCGCGGCGCGGCCACCGCCACCTTTTTCATCGGCACCACCCTGTTCGGGCTGGGCCTCGGCCCCTGGTTCACCGGCTTTGTCTCGAAACTGTCGGGCAACCTGGGCACCGGCGTGCTGTCGCTGCTGTTGATGGCCCCGGTCACCATCACCTGCCTGTTGCTCGTGTATCGCTGGCTGCCCGCCGCCGAAGCCAGCCGCATCACCCGCGCCCGCACCGCCGGCGAAATCATCGGAGACGGCGTGACATGAAGATCGAAAGCCTGTTCAGCGTTGCCGGCAAGACCGCGGTTGTCACCGGCGGCAGCCGCGGGATCGGCGAGATGATCGCCCGCGCCCTGATTGAAAACGGCGCCAACGTCATCATCACCAGCCGCAAGATTGCAGACTGTGAAGGCCTCGCCGCGCAACTGGGCCCGGCCTGCACCGCCATCCCCGCCGATCTGTCGCAAATGGCCGAGATCGACCGCTTCGCCGCCGCCGTCGCCGCCATCACCCCCAGGGTCGATATCCTGTTCAACAACGCCGGCGCCTCCTGGGGCGCCGATTTTGACAACTTCCCCGAAAGCGGGTGGGACAAGGTGATGGACATCAATGTGAAGTCCGTCTTCTTTCTCACCCAGAAGCTCATGCCGCTGCTTGAAGCCGCCGCCGGGCCAGGCCAACTCGCCAAGGTGATCAACATCGGCTCGATCGATGGCCAGCATATCTCCGATCTCGAAACCTACAGCTATGCCGCCTCCAAGGCCGGTGTGCTCCACCTCACCCGCATGATGGCCAAATTCCTGGCCGGGCGGCACATCGCGGTAAACGCCATTGCGCCGGGTTTCTTCCCATCCAAGATGACTGCCGGCATCGCCGAGGAGTTCCGCGAGGCCTTCCGCGCCGCCACGCCGATGCAGCGCTGGGGCACGCCCGACGACATGGCCGGCGTCGCCCTGTTCCTCTCCAGCCGGGCCAGCGATTTCCTGTGCGGCAGCGTGGTCACCGTTGACGGCGGCTATGCCACCACGGTGTGAAACCGGGCTGTTGCAGCGCGGCAAATAGGCCAAATTACGGTGGCGCGGCTTTGGCAAAAGGCGCATGACATGCCGTGGCCATCGCCTTGCCGTCCGGCTGGGGGTGCCATGCTGAGCCAGCGAACCGGGGCAGGAGAGTGCTGTGAAGAAGGTCGAAGCCGTCATCAAGCCGTTCAAGCTCGATGAAGTGAAGGAAGCGCTGCATGAAGTCGGCGTGTCCGGCATCACGGTCACCGAAGCCAAGGGCTTTGGACGACAGAAGGGCCACACCGAGCTGTATCGCGGTGCCGAATATGTCGTCGATTTCCTGCCCAAGGTGAAACTGGAAGTCGTGATCGACGATGATCAGGTCGAACGGGTGGTGGAAGCGATCACCAATGCCGCCCGCACCGGCCGAATCGGTGATGGCAAGATTTTCGTGTCCACCATCGACATGGCGGTGCGCATCCGCACCGGCGAGCGTGACAGCGACGCGATCTGATCGCTGCAAAGCCAGAAAAAACCAACAGCAACAAAGGAAGAGCCAACATGGCCACGGCTGCAGATATCCTTGGAACCATCAAGGATAAGGAAATCGAGTGGGTTGATCTGCGTTTCACCGATCCCAAGGGGAAGTGGCAGCACCTCACCATGGTGTCGAGCGTCATCGATGAAGACATGCTCACCGATGGCTTCATGTTTGACGGCTCGTCGATCGCCGGCTGGAAGGCGATCAACGAGAGCGACATGA
Organism: Sandarakinorhabdus sp. FBCC-B8862; assembly: GCF_059745315.1. Classification (NCBI taxonomy): domain Bacteria; kingdom Pseudomonadati; phylum Pseudomonadota; class Alphaproteobacteria; order Sphingomonadales; family Sphingosinicellaceae; genus Sandarakinorhabdus; species Sandarakinorhabdus sp. FBCC-B8862. The sequence continues at coordinate 2,948,068 of NZ_CM185574.1, read as the reverse complement.
TCCTGAAGCCGGATCTCGATGCCACCTATATCGATCCCTTCTCGGCCACCCCGATGATGATCCTGATCTGCGACATCGTCGAACCCTCGACCGGCCAGCTCTATGGCCGCGATCCGCGTTCCACCGCCAAGCGCGGCGAGGCTTACCTCAAGGCCACCGGCATCGGCGACACCGTCTATGTCGGCCCCGAAGCTGAATTCTTCGTGTTCGACGATGTCCGCTTCGGCCTGGGCTACAACGAAGGCTTCTTCCACCTCGACGATATCGAGCTGCCGACCAACTCGGGCCGCAGCTATGAACAGGGCAACATGGCCCACCGTCCGCGCGCCAAGGGCGGCTATTTCCCCTGCGCCCCGGTCGATTCGGCCGTCGATCTGCGCGCCGAAATGGTCTCGACCATGCTGGAAATGGGCCTGCCCTGCGACAAGCATCACCATGAAGTCGCCAGCGCCCAGCACGAACTGGGCCTGACCTTCGGCACGCTGGTCGAAACCGCTGACCGCATGCAGGTCTACAAGTACGTGGTCCACCAGGTCGCCCATGCCTATGGCAAGACCGCGACCTTCATGCCCAAGCCGATCAAGGACGACAACGGCAGCGGCATGCACACCCACCTGTCGATCTGGAACGGCAAGACCCCGCTGTTCGCCGGTGACCAATATGCCGGTCTGTCGGAAACGGCGCTGTATTTCATCGGCGGCATCATCAAGCATGCCAAGGCCTGCAACGCCTTCACCAACCCCAGCACCAACAGCTACAAGCGGCTGGTGCCGGGCTTCGAAGCGCCGGTGCTGCTGGCCTATTCCAGCCGCAACCGCTCGGCCTCGTGCCGCATTCCCTATGGCACCGGCACCAAGTCCAAGCGGGTCGAAGTGCGCTTCCCGGATGCCACCGCCAACCCGTATCTGGCCTACACCGCGCTCTTGATGGCCGGCCTTGACGGCATCGAGAACAAGATCCACCCGGGCCCGGCGATGGACAAGAATCTCTATGACCTGCCGCCGCGCGAGCTCAAGAAGGTCCCGACCGTCTGCGCCTCGCTGCGTGAAGCCCTCGCCGCCCTCGACAAGAGCCGCGCTGTCTTCACCAAGGGCGGCGTGTTCACCGACGATCAGATCGATGCCTATATCGAGCTGAAGATGGAAGAAGTGCTGCGTTGGGAAATGACCCCCGCGCCGGTTGAGTTTGATATGTATTACAGCGCGTAAGCGGCGTGTGGGGAGTGCGCAGCACTCCCCACCGACTCGCGTCGCGCTCGGCCAGCGAGCGAAAAGGGCAGCCCCTCAGGGCTGCCCTTTTTGACTCGTCTGACGGCGTGGCTCCGCCACGCTCTTTCTTGCCTTTCTTCTTTCTTCCTTCGCGATCTCCCCCAACTGTACCGCCCGCCCAGTCGCGCGGGCTTGGCCCGCGCGCAGCGCACACGCCCCCCACGTCACCCCGGCACACGCCGGGGCCTATCTGCCAAACACAGCGCTCCGCGCGGGCCAAGCCCGCTCGACCGGCAACGCGCGGCCCAGCCGCACGGATCGAAGGGGAAGAACGCAGAAAGAAAAAAGGGCGTGGCAAAGCCACGCCGTCGGACGAGTCAAAAAGGGCGGCCTGAGGGCCGCCCTTTTCGCTCGCCGTCCGATCTTGCCGGAGTCGGCAAATAGCTGCGCTATTTGCGCGCCCGGCTGCGATCAGAAAACCACGCCAAACTCCAACCGCCCACGCACCTGGCTCTTGTCCCGCCCGGTCGCGCCAAAGGCTGCGCCCGGCGTGATCCCCGAAACCGCCACATACGACAGTTCGGGCCGGATGAAGAAGCGGCTCCAGGTGTAAGTCGGAGTCACCGTCGCGGTGAAGACGTTGGAGCCCGGGCCATAGAGGAAGCTCGCCGCCGTCGCCTTCGGCGCCTTGCTGTCGATATACTCGAACCGCACCGGCAGCGCCCAATTGTCGTTGATCTTGTACTTGGCCAGCAGGCCCACGCCCCAATTGTCGGCCTTGGTCGTGCCCAGGAACGCCAGATCGCCGACACGGGCATATTGGAAATAGGGCTGCACCAGCCATTTTTCGCCGGCATAGCTGTAGATCACGTTGAAGATCGTGCTGTTGTTTTGCACCGGCGGGGTGGAGAAGGTGGAACGCGAATTGCGATCCAGCGCACCGCCCAGCACCAGCGAAACCGTGTGCGGCCCATCCACATAGGACAGGATGCCCGACAGCCAGTTGAACTTGCCCGAGAAGAAGCCGTCGGTCAGCGCGATGCTGGCACTCACCTTGCCCAGGGTCGCATTGGCCTGCACGCCGCGGGTCAGCACATTTTCCTGGCCCCACAGCGCGCCGCGCTCGATGTGCATGTTCTGGAAACTGAACGGCGCTTCCAGGCCAATCAGCGTCGGCAGGATGCCGGCCTGCACGTTGAAGGTCGATGATGGCGCAATCTTCACCCAGGCCTGCGGCACCGGGCCATAGGTGGCGTCGGTGTAGCTCGTCGCCCGCGCATAGCCCAGACCCAGCGTTTCATGGCTGTATAGGCCGGCCTGCACCAGGAACTGGAACACGCCCTCAGGCTTCTGGATGATCACCTGGGCGTTGGAGAGATCGGCAAAGCTGTCGGCCACACCCGGTGTGCTGTTGCTCTGGAACCCGCCATAGCCGCTGGCAATGCCGGTCACGTAAATCTTGCTGCCGCCCAGATCAAAGCTGATCGGCTCCGGATTGTAACTGATCGGGCCCGACAGGCCGGGCAGCAGCGCCGGCGGCGCATCTTCTGCCAGGGCGGCGCTGGCCCCGGAAACCGTGGCCGCCACGGCCGCCACCCGCACCACATTCCGCAAAGCGTTCGACTTGTTCATCATGCCCGGTCCCCTGCCCATTGATCTGGAGGCCAAAATCCTGAGCCGATGACCGAATGCCGGTCACACGGCTGTCATGATGATGCAACGCAACAGAAACAGCGGCTCTAGGGCAAATGGCGCAGGTTACGTCAAACAACGCAGGCCAAATTTCAACATATTGTAATGTTTGAAAAAAGAGGGGCCAGGCTTGCGCCCGGCCCCAGTAAATCCTTGGGGAGGATCGCCATATCGGCATGGGCCTTTTGCACTGCACAATAGCTGGTCGCAATGCGCGAAATTGCGTAGCCGGGGTACAAATGGTCGCAGCCCGGCCCGTCTCGATGCTGGCGGTGGCGGCCCGCCCGCCCTATAAGAATCCCATGTCCGATCTGTTTGCCGCCACGCAAAGTTCCACCGATTATGATGCCAGCCATATCGAGGTGCTCGAAGGCCTGGAGCCGGTGCGCCGTCGCCCCGGCATGTATATCGGCGGCACCGATGAACGCGCCCTCCACCATCTCGCCGCCGAAGTGCTCGACAACGCGATGGACGAGGCGGTGGCCGGCCACGCCACCCGCATCGAGGTGACGCTGGACGCCGATGGCAGCCTGACCATCGCCGACAATGGCCGCGGCATCCCCATCGATCCGCACCCGCGTTTCCCTGACAAGTCGGCGCTGGAAGTCATCCTCACCATGCTGCACTCCGGCGGCAAGTTCAGCGGCAAGGCCTATGCCACCAGCGGCGGCCTGCACGGGGTGGGCATCAGCGTCGTCAACGCCCTGTCCGATGAAACCGTGGTCGAGGTCGCCCGCAACCGCGAGCTTTATCGCCAGCGCTTCTCGCGCGGGGTGCCACTGGGCCCGATCGAAAGCCTGGGCACCGTGGCCAACCGGCGCGGCACCACCGTGCGCTTCCACCCCGATGCCGAGATTTTCGGCCCCGATGCCAATTTCCGCCCGGCCCGCCTCTACAAGCTCGCCCGGTCAAAGGCCTATCTGTTCGGCGGTGTCGAAATCCGCTGGCGCTGCGCCGCCGAACTGGCCACGGCCGATGTGCCGGAAACCGCCGTCTTCACCTTCCCCGGTGGCCTTGCCGACCATCTGAAGGAACGGCTGGAAAACCGCCCGCTGGTGGTGCCCGATCTGTTCGCCGGCCGCACCGATCTGGCCGCCGGCCCCGATGGCAAGCCGATGGGCGCCGTCGAATGGGCCTGCGCCTGGCCGCAATATGGCGAAGGCGCCGCCAGCTATTATTGCAACACCATCCCGACGCCGGATGGCGGCACCCACGAAGCCGGCCTGCGCCTGGCGCTCACCCGCGGGCTCAAGGGCTTTGCCGGCCTCACCGGCAACAAGAAGGCCGGCGAACTGTCGGGCGAAGACGTGTTCGCCGGCGCCGAGATCATGCTGTCGCTGTTCATCCGCGACCCCCAGTTCCAGAGCCAGACCAAGGACCGGCTGACCAGCCCCGAAGCCACCCGGCTGGTCGAAAACGCCATCAAGGACCATTTCGACCATTGGCTGACCGGCAGCGGGGAACGCGGCAAGGCCCTGCTCGCCTTCGTGGTGGAACGGATGGAAGACCGGCTGCGCCGCCGCGCCGAAGCGCTGGTCAAGCGCAAGACCGCCACCAGCAAATCCTCGCTGCGCCTGCCCGGCAAGCTCACCGATTGCGCCCGTGATGACGCGGTGGGCACCGAGCTGTTCATCGTCGAAGGCGATTCGGCCGGCGGCAGCGCCAAGCAGGCGCGTGATCGCAACACCCAGGCCATCCTGCCGATCCGCGGCAAGATATTGAACGTCGCCAGCGCCAACACCGCCAAGATCGGCGCCAACAGCGAAATCGCCGATCTCATCCAGGCGCTGGGCTGCGGCACGCGCGACAAATACAACCCCGAGCATCTGCGCTATGAACGCATCGTCATCATGACCGATGCCGATGTGGACGGCGCCCATATCGCCACCCTGTTGATGACCTTCTTCTTCCGCGAAATGCCCGGCCTGGTGCGCGATGGCCGGCTCTATCTCGCCCAGCCGCCACTCTATCGCCTCGCCGCTGGCGGCACGGTCGCCTATGCCCGCGACGATGCCCACCGGGCCGAGCTGATGAAGACCGCATTTGCCGGCAAGTCCAAGGTGGAGGTCAGCCGCTTCAAGGGCCTGGGTGAAATGAATCCGTCGCAGCTGAAGGAAACCACCATGGATCCGGCGCGCCGCAGCCTGATCCGCGTGAAGCTGCCCGAAAGCGCGGATGGCCGCGCCGATGTCGCCGATCTGGTGGAACGGCTGATGGGCCGCAACCCCGAACACCGCTTCCACTTCATCCAGAGCCACGCCACCTCGATCGAGGCGGATGCCATCGACGCTTAACGGGGACGGCTGACCGCGGGATTGCCCTCCGCCACATGGCCATCGGGCACATCGCGGTTCACCAGCGCGCCGGGCTGGATCACGCAATCCGCCCCTACGGTGATGCCGGGCAGGATGATGGCGCGCGCGCCCACCTGGCTGCGCGCGCCGACATAGGTGTCGAGATAGATGCCGCGCGTGAGATCGTGGGTCAGCACCACCACCTCCTCACCGATCATCACATCGGCGGCGATGTGGATGCCCTTGGGCCAGGTGCGGTCGATCAGGGCGGTTTCGGCAATCCAGGCGCTGGGATGCACGTCCATCTTCCACAGATGCTTGCGCACCTGGGCCTGGATCATCTGCTTGAAACTCTTGCGCCGTGCCATCATGCCCCCGATGGCTTCAGCCTTTTTCATGGCCGGCCGCAATTTACAAGCCGGCACATCGGCCGTTACATGCCGCCATGGCTCTTGGCTCGCTCAACCAGTTGCGCCCGCTGCGCCTGTTCCTCACCGGCCTGCGCCGGCGCTGGCTGGAATGGCGCGACGGCATCCGCATTCACCCCACAGCCAGCATCTCGCTGTCCAGCCGCTTCATCGGCGGCCAGCCCGGCGGCATCACCGTGGGCGCGGATACGCTTGTGGCGTTCAAGACGCTGCTTGATGCCCGCGATCTCGCCACCGGGACCGCCAAGCCGATCCGCATCGGCGAACGCTGCTTCATCGGCGGTGGCAGCACCATCCTGCCCGGCGTCACCATCGCCGATGAAGTGATCGTCGCGGCCGGCGCCGTGGTGTTCGATGATGTGCCCGCCCGCTGCATCGTCGCCGGCAACCCGGCCCGCATCGTGCGGCACGACATCAAGGTCGGCCGCTTTGGCCGGCTGGACGGGGCCAACGAAAACACCCGGCGGATGTACAAGCTCTGATCGGCGCGCTGCTCATGGCCGCAGCCGTGTCAGCGCCAGCCCCGCCCTGCCGCCTGCTGATCATCGGCGATTCGCTCACCGCCGAATGGCAGGCGCCGTCACCACCCGGTTGGGCCATTGCCCGCCATGGCTGGCCGGGGCAGCGCGCCACCGAAATCGCCCCGCGCCTGCCCGGCCTGATCGCCCGCCACCGCCCCCAGGCGCTGCTGATCATGGCCGGCAGCAATGATGCCCGCGCCGCCGCGCTGTGGCCAGCGGGCGATGCCATTCCGGCCGCCGCCGCCGCCATCGCCAGCATGACGCGGGACGGCGCAGCCAGCGGCGCCCACGTGATCGTCGCACGGCTGGCGCCGCTGGGGCCACAGCCCTGGTGGCGGCAGTTGCTCATCGGCACCCGCCAGTCCGCCGCCATGGCCGCCATCGAAGCACGCCTGCAGCTGCCGCCCGGCACCGCCCGCCTCGCGACGCCCAGCGACAGGGCGCTGCGCCGCGATCATCTCCACTACAATGCCGCCGGTTATGCCCGGCTCGCCGCCGATCTCGCCCGGCTGCTGCCGCCCTGCCCGGCTCAGGCGGCGATCGCCGCCTCATAGGCTTCGGAAGCCGCCAGCCACTGCTCTTCGGCGGCGCTGATTTCGGCATCAAGCGCCCCCTTCCGCAGCATCAGGGCAGTGATGTCGGCCGGGGCCTGGGTCATCTGCTCTTCAACCGATTCGCGGTCGGCGATCAACCGGTTCAGCTTCGCCTCGGCCGCCAGCATAGCCTTGCGCAGCGGCTGTGCCGCCTCGCGCCGCGCCGCGGCCTGGCGCCGCGCCTCCTTGGGATCGATGCGCGGCGCCTTGGCAACCGGGGCCGCCGCCTGCACAGCACTACCGCTGCCCAGCACCAGCGCCTCATAATCATCGATGCTGCCATCAAATGGTGTCGCCCGGCCGCTGTCCACCAGCACCAGCCGGTCGGCCGTGGCCTCGATCAGGTGGCGGTCATGGCTCACCACCACCACCGCGCCCTCATAACCGGCCAGCGCCTGCACCAGCGCCTGGCGGGCATCGATATCAAGGTGGTTGGTCGGTTCGTCGAGCACGATCAGGTGCGGCGCATCGCGCGTCACCAGCGCCAGCGCCAGCCGCGCCCGCTCGCCGCCGCTCATCGTGCCGATCTTCTGCTCGGCCGTCGGCCCGCTGAAGCCAAAGCGTCCCAATTGCGCCCGCACCGCCGCCGGGGTCGCGCCCTTCATCGCCCGGCTCATGTGCTGCAGCGGGGTGGCGTCGCGGTCGAGCTCCTCCACCTGATATTGGGTGAAATATCCCACCTTCAGCTTGCCCGTCGCGTTGCGCGCGCCGGCCATCGCCGGCAACTGGCCGATCATCAGCCGCGCCAGCGTCGTCTTGCCATTGCCGTTGCGCCCCACCAGCGCCAGCCGGTCATCGGGATCAAGCCGCAGATCAAGCCCGCCCAGCACCGGCTTGCCGTCATAGCCCACCTCTGCCTGGTCCAGCGTCACCAAGGGCGGCCGCAGCGGTTGCGGCGAGGGGAAATCAAAGGTCAGCGTCGGGTCCGTGGCGGCTTCGGCCACCGGCTGCATGCGCGCCAGCGCCTTGGCCCGGCTCTGCGCCTGCTTGGCGGTGGAGGCGCGGGCACTGTTGCGCGCGATATAATCCTGCAGCTTGGCCCGCTGCGCCGCCTGGGCCGCGCGCGCCGCCTCCAGCTGCGCCAGCCGTTCGGCGCGCTGCCGTTCGAAACTGTCGTAATTGCCGACATAAAGCTGCATCTTGCCGGCCTCCAGATGCAGGATATAGCCGGCCACCCGGTTGAGCAGGTCGCGCTCGTGGCTGATCAGCACGATGAGGCCTGGGTAGGACAGCAGGAAATCCTCCAGCCACAGCGCCGATTCCAGATCGAGATGGTTCGACGGTTCGTCGAGCAGCAGGATATCGGGCCCGGTGAAGAGCAGGCTGGCCAGCGCCACGCGCATGCGCCAGCCGCCCGAAAAACTGTCGAGCGGCCGGGCCTGCATTGCCTCGTCAAAGCCCAGGCCCTTCAGGATGCGCGCCGCCCGCGCCGGGGCGGTATAGGCATCAATCGCAATCAGCCGCTCGTGCAGATCGGCCAGCCGCTCCGGCGGCGCGCCGGCCTCTTCCTCGGCCAGCAGGGCGGCGCGCTCGGTGTCAGCCGCCAGCACCATGTCAAACGCGCTGGCGCTGCCCGATGGCGCATCCTGCTTCAACCAGCCCAGCCGGGCAGCGCGCGGCTTGTCGATGCGGCCGCCGTCCGGCTCGATCACGCCCGCCATCGCCTTCATCACCGTCGATTTGCCGGCGCCGTTGCGGCCCACCAGCCCCACGCAGCCGCGCGCCGGCAGCGTGGCCGATGCGCCATCGATAATCGCGCGGCCGCCCATGCGGATGATGAGATCGTTGACTGAGAGCATGGCCGCGCCCCTAGCAGGCGGGCGCGCGCCCGGCTAGGCTGCCGCCATGATTGATCGTCGCCTGATGCTCGCGCTCCCGCTGCTGGCCGCCCCTGCCCCGACCCCTGCCTTCGCCCAGCCAGCCAACAGCATGGCCGCCGCCATCGCCGCCGGCTGGACGGCACGCGGCGTGCGCTTCACCACGCAGCAGGTCGCCGCCCGCATGGCCGGGCAAAGCGGCAAGGCCGCCCTGCTGGCACTGGCCGGCGCCAGCGAAGGCGCCGATGGCGACGAGGTTGAAACCATCATCGAACTCGTGTGGGAGGGCGGCACACAAGGCCCATCCTGGCCGCTGCTGCTGCGCGATCTCGCCGCCGGCCTGCCCGGCGTGCTGCAGGATCAGGCCGGCGATTGGTGGCTGCTCACCGGCCACGACAATGGCCGGTTCACGGTCCGCCATCCCCTCACCGGCGAAACCCGCATGCTCGCCACCCCTTCCGTGCAGCTGATCGGCCGCCCCCTCATCGCCGGCGCCTGATCCCCGCTCCGAAGCAAGGACACCACGACCGACGATCCTCCCCCTCTGGGAGAGGTGGCGCCGCAGGCGACCGAGTGGGCTCGGCAGCGGTCACGCCGACCCATGATCCTCCCCCTCTGGGGGAGGTGGCGCCGCAGGCGACGGAGGGGGCTCGCCAGCGGTCACACCGGCCCATGATCCTCCCCAAACTTGTTTGGGAAGGTGGCGCGCGGCGCGCGCGACGGAGGGGCCGCCAGCAGCGCAAACGCCTCCGTCGCGATTGAACCCGAAAACAACCCCAAACCCAAACAACCCTGGCTGATCGGGCCGCCGCCTCTCAGCCGCAGGGCTCAAGGCTTGCCCGGGCTCACGCTCACAAAATTCCCCGCATCCCCCGGAAAGGCAATCGGGCTTTCGCTGCCATCGGCCGCGACGACTGACACGCCAAAGAACCAGTCGTCGATCACCACACCCTCCAGAGTCAGGCTGGTGGCATCGGCGGGCGCCATGCGGCTATATTGCCATTGCGGCGCCGTGGTGTCGCGCCACCACACCCTGTACCCGGCCGCGCCCTTCACCGGCGTCCAGCTCACCTTGGTGTCGGGGCTCACCTGGCCGGTGATGGTCACCGCCGGCGGCATCGGCGCCCGGGCCAGCGCCGCAAGCGCCGCCACGTTCAGCTTCGTCACCTTGGCCAGATACTGGAAATCCACACCATCGATCAGATCGCCATAGCGGCGGCCGTTTTCCACCCGCACATTCTGGTGCTGTCGGTCATAATGTTCCACCGCCTCGGTGATGCGCACGGCGGGGTAACCGGCCTCCAGCATCCGCGTCTGGTCGCCGCCCCGGCCAAAGCGGTCGGTGCGATACACCATCTTCACATCCAGTCCGTTGATGTTGTGATCGGCCAGGCTGTCAATGAAGCGCGCCAGATTGCGCGAAGGGCTGTCCACCTCCCCGCCATTGTAGCGGCGGCGATTGGCCTGCGCCGGGGTTTCCACCGCCTTGGTGCCTTCGGAAAACACCCGGACATGGCCCGAATCCTTCATGCCGGATGCGCCGGTCGAGTTGCCCACGATGTCGTTGTTCAGCACGGCTTCCACCGTCCAGCCGTGGGCGCGGGCGAAATCGGCCAGCACCTTGCCGCCATTCAACCCCTGTTCCTCGCCCGACAGCACGGCATAAACGATGGTGGCCGGGAATTTGTGCCGGCTCAGCACCCGCGCCGCCTCGATCACGGCGGCGGTGCCGCTGCCATCATCATTGGCGCCCGGCGCATCCCCCTTGGAATCCAAGGGGTCGCTGTTCCGGCTGTCGATATGGGCCGACATGATGATGAACCGGTCCGGCTCGCTGGTGCCGGGCTGGATGGCCAGCACATCCACAATCTCCGTCGGCGTCGGCAGCCGGTCGCCGGTCACCACCTCCGATGGCTTGATGATCTGCAGGCAGTTGCCGCAGGCCGCGCTGAAGCCCTTGAAGCGCTCCTCGGCCCAGCGCCGCGCCGCGCCGATGCCGCGCGTCGGGCTGCTGGTGTCGCTGGCACTGTGGCGCGTGCCAAAGCCCACCAGGCTGGTGATATTGGCCTTCAGCTCCGCCTCGCTGACCGCCTGTGCCAACTGCCCTGGCGCCGGATCGGCAGCCAGCGCCGGAACGGCCATCCCGGCCAGCAGCACCGGCACCCACACGCGCTTCATCATCTCGTCTGCCCCTGTTTGAACTTTGCAAACCCGCTATCAGCCCGCCGCCCCGGTCAGGAAGGCGACCAGTTCGCGCACCTTGGCCTGGCGCCATTGCGGGGTCGGCGCGGTCAGCCACCATTGCCCGCCAGCCGGCACCCCATCCTCCAGCAGCACGACCCGGCCGGCCGCCACATCGGCCATGGCCAGCAGGGCCGGCACCCGCGTCTTGCCCAGCCCGGCGGCCGCCGCATCAATGGCCAGGCCCGGATCAGCCAGCGTCAGCGCACTTTCGACGCACGGCGTTTCGGGATCAAGCGGATGGGCAATACAGGGCGCATCCAGCCCGGCACCGGGGGCGGCCACGGTCACGAGCCGCTCATCGCCCAGGGTGCGGCCATGGATGCCCTCCGCCTGCGGCTCGCCGCCGAAATGGATCGCCAGATCCAGATTGGCCTGGGTGAAGTCCACCTCGCCGGCCTCGTGCGCATTCACGGAAAAGCGCAAATCGGGGTGCAGCCGGCCATAATCCGCCAATCTCGCCGTCAGCCATTTCGCCACCAGCGCCCGCGGCGCCGCCAGGTTCAGCACCTTGCTCGATTGGCCGGCCTGCATCAGCCGCACCGCCTCTTCAAAGGCCAGAAACCCCTGCTGCAACGCCGGCAGCGCCTGTTCGGCCTCCGGCGTCAGCTCCAGATTGCGGGTCAGCCGGCGGAACAGCACGACGCCCAGCGTTTCCTCCAGCGCGCGGATCTGCTGGCCCACCGCCGCCGGCGTTACCGCCAGCTCGTCGGCCGCGCGGGTGAAGCTCAGATGCCGGGCCGAAGCCTCGAACACGCGCAGGGCATTCAGGGGCAGATGGGTCCGCTTCATGGCCGCATTCTGGCCGGCGCCGGGCCGGCGATCAATGCACCGCCGGCCGATCGCCCGGCAATTCCAGCACAAAGGCCGGAATATCGATGGAAAAGCGCGTGCCGTCCTCCGCCATCATCTTGTAGCGGCCTTCCATGCGGCCATGGCGCGTGGCGAGCGGACAGCCCGAGACATAATCATAGGCCCCGCCCGGCGGGATGAGCGGCTGCACCCCCACCACGCCATCGCCGGCCACTTCCTCCACCCGGCCATCGCCATCGGTGATCAACCAGTGCCGCGCCATCAGCCGCACCGATGCCACCCCATGATTTTCCACCCGCACATGATAGGCCCAGACGAAATAGCCGCGATCGGGATCAGACTGGTCGGGCAGGAAATGCGGTGCCACCCGCACAGTGAGCGCCCCGGTGGTGGCGCTGTAGGGGAACATCTGCCCGATCACGCTCATAAGCCGGCTTCCTTCAAGGCCTGATCCAGATCCTCGATCAGGTCGTCCGGGTCTTCCAACCCGATCGACAGACGCAACATGCCTTCGGTGATGCCCATCTCCTCGCGCACCGCGTCCGAAACGCTGGCATGGGTGGTGCTGGCCGGATGCGTCATCAACGAACGCGAATCACCCAGATTGTTGGAAATATCGATGATCGACAGGCCATCCAGCAGCGCCTGCGCCTGGGGCCGGCCGCCATCCAGATGCAGGGCGATGATGGTGCCGCCCGCCTTCATCTGGCGCATGGCCAGATCATGCTGCGGATGGCTGGCAAGGCCCGGATAGACCAGCCGCGGAACTCGGCCTTCGAGGAAGCGGGCAACCTTCAACGCATTGTCACACTGCCGCCGCACGCGCAGGTCCAGCGTCTCCAGGCTCTTCAACACCACCCAGGCATTGAACGGCGACAGATTGGGCCCGGTGTGGCGCGCAAAAGCGAGGTATGTGTCGTTCATCCACTGCGCGCTGCCGCACACGGCGCCGGCCAGCACCCGGCCCTGCCCGTCCATCAGCTTGGTGGCGCTATAGGCGACGATGTCGGCACCCAGCTCCAGCGGCTTCTGCACGATGGGGGAGGCAAAGGCATTGTCCACCATCACCAGTGCGCCGGCATCATGGGCGATATCGGCAATGGCCCGGACATCGCACAGGTCGAGGCCGGGATTGGTCGGGGTTTCGAGGAAAAACGCCTTGGTGTTCGGCCGCCGCGCCTTGGCCCAGGCTTCGGTGTCGCGCGCGTCCACCGTGGTCGTCTCGATGCCAAAGCGCGGCAGGATCGTATCCACCAGCACCCGGCAGGAACCGAACAGCGCCCGCCCGGCCACCAGATGGTCCCCGGCCGAAAGCGTCGAAAGCAGCATGCCGGTCATCGCAGCCATGCCGCTGGCCGTGGCCCGCGCTGCCTCTGCGCCCTCGATCAGCGCGATGCGCTGCTCCAGCATCTCCACGGTCGGGTTCTGCAGCCGGCTGTAGGTCATGCCCGGCCGTTCGCCCCGGAACCGCGCCGCCGCCTCCTCGGCATTGTCGTAACAATAACCGGAGGTCATGAAGATGGCTTCGCTGGTTTCACCCACCTCCGTGCGCATGGTGCCGCCGCGCACCATCTGCGTGGCGGGGCGCCACCGCTTCACGATTTCGGGATTCTGTCCGGCCGTCCGCTTCATGAAAAAACGATAATTCACGCTGCGCTGCAACGCAATGAAGCGACAGGCTTTCTTGCCAAAGCGTCACGTGAAATTGACAGTTTCTGTCAATCCGGCTGGACATTCCCGCCCGCCGGCTTGCCCCGCACGATCAGCAGATACATCACCGGCGTCACCACCCGGCTGAGCAGCGTCGACGAGACCAGCCCGCCAATGATCACCCAGGCCAGCGGGCCATAAAGCCCGGAACCCGACAGGGCGAGCGGCAGCAGCCCGCCAATCGCCGTCACACTGGTCAACAGCACCGGCAGGAAGCGCACCTCGCCAGCCTCTTCGATGGCTTCGCGCAGCGGCCGGCCGGCCGCCCGCAGCTGGGTGGTGAAATCCACCAGCAACAGGCTGTTCTTGATCTCGATCCCGATCAACGCGACGAAGCCGATCACGGCGGTATAGCTCAGCGAATTGCCGGTGAGGAACAGCGCCACCAACCCGCCAAACAGCCCCAGCGGGATCACACCCGCCACCACCAGCGTCTCGCGGAACCGGCCAAACTCGATCACCAGCACCGCCAAAATGCCAAACACCGCCAGCGCGATGATCGGCCCCAGCCCGCCAAAGCTGCGCGCCGCCGTCTCGGCCTCGCCGCCAATGTCAAAGCGATAGCCTTCGGGCAGCTTCACCCTTTGAATGGCGTCCACCACCGCCTTGTTCACCTTGGCGGTCAGATAACCATCGGCGATCTGGGCATCGACAAACACGATGCGGCTCTGCCGGTCGCGGTTGATGCGCGGCGGCGCCGAATCCAGATAGGGCGCCGCAATCTCGCGCAGCGGCACCGCCCCCCGGCTGCCAGGCACATAGATATCGTCCAGCACCCGCACATCATGGCGCTCCGCCAGCGGCAGGCGCACCACCACGTTATAGCTGTCGCCCTCCACATCCCGGAATCGGCCGGCATTTTCCCCCGCCAGCGCCAGCCGCAGCGCCCGACGCGGTGCCCCCGGCGCCACCCCCAACAGGGAGGCCTTGTCATTGTCCAGCCCCAGGTTCAGCCGCGGCTGGTCCACCGCCACAGCGTTGCGCACATCGCGCGTGCCCGGCACGGCGCGCATCACCTGCTCCACCTCGCCCGCCAGCCGCTTCAGCACCGGCAATTCCGGCCCGACGATGCGGATCTGGATGGGCGCATCGATCGGCGGCCCGTTCTGGAAGATCTTCACCACATACTGCGCGTTGGGATCCGCCGCCAGCCGCGTGCGCAGCCGGTCCACCAGCGCCGGGCTGCCCTCGTCCCAGCGTTTCAGCACCACCAGCACCTCGCCGATGTTGCTGCGCTGATCAAAATTGCGCTGGTTGTAGAAAATCTGCGGATTGCCGCGGCCCACATTGCTCATCACGGCGGCAACATCGGCCTCACCCTTCAATGCGGCCTCCACCGCCTGCACCGCGCGGTCGGTGCCGGGAATGGCGGTGCCCTCGCTCGCCGTCACCTGCACCAGGAAATAGGGGGTTTCGGCCGGCGGAAACAGGCTGGACCCAATCAACGGCACCAGGCCAAAGCCCGAGATGATCAGCGCGGTGGCCGCGATCATCGCCCGGCGCGGATGCGTCAGCCCCCAGTGCAGCACCGGCTGATAAAACCGGTGGATGCCCACATTCACCGCCTGCAAGAACCGGTTACCATGCTCGCTTTCGGTGCGCGGCAGGATGCGGCTGGCCAGGAACGGCACAATGGTCAGCGACACCAGCAGCGACGCCGCCACCGTGCCCAGCACCGCCACCGGCAGGCTGCGGGTGAACTTGCCCGCCCCTTCCGGCAATTGCGTCAACGGCAGAAAGGCAAACAGCAACACGAAGGTGCAGCCGATCACCGCCACCGCAATCTGGGTGGTGCCATCGATTGCCGCCGTCTCCCGCGTCTTGCCCATGCGCAGGTGGCGGGCGATATTCTCCGTTACCACGATGCTGTCGTCCACCAGCAGGCCCAGCGCGATGATAAAGCCCGAAATCGCCAGCTGGTTCAATGTGAAGCCGCTCCAGGCCAGCACCGCCACGCCCATCGCCAGCGACAGCGGCACCGAAATCATCACCACCAGGCTGGCGCGAAAGCCCAGCGGCAGCAGCGTGATCAGCACCAGGCCCAGTGCAATGCCGAAATCCCGGCCCAGCTGGCTCAGCTTGCGGGCAATATCGTCGCTCTGGTCAAAGCCCACCACCATCTGCACATCGGGCGGCAACAGCGGGCGATAGGCATCGGCCGCCTTCACCGCCGCATCCCGGATGTCGAGCACATTGAGCCCGTCCTTCTGGGTCAGCGTCACCCACACCGCGCGCTTGCCGTTGTAGCGGGCAAAATGCGGCTGCTCCTCATAAGCCCAGCCAACCGTGGCGATATCCTTCACCCGCACGATGCGGCCATCCTGCGCCCGCACCGGCTCGTCGGCCACTTCGGCCACCGATTTGTAAGCGCCGCCGGCCTGCACGTTCAGCCGCGCCTCGCCGGCCTGCACCGCACCCGGCGGCAGATCCTGCCCCCCACCCCGCAACGCATCGGTCACCGCCGTCGCCGGAATGCCCAGCTGCGCCATGCGGCCGGTGTCCAGCGCCACACGCATTTCCGGCGTCGGCAGCGCCCACACCCGCGTGGCGCGCACCCCCGGCACCCGGATCAGCCGCTCGCGCAAGTCCTTGGCAATCTTCTCCAGCCGGCGATAACTCGCCGTGTCCGACACCAGGGCAAATTGCAGCACGGCCGCTTCCGTGGTGCGGGTCTTCTGAAACTCCAGCCGGGTCAGCGCCGAAGGCAGCGTCTGCCTTATGGCGTTCACCTCGCGCACCACCTCGTCATAATTTTTCTCAGGGTCGCCGTCCCAGCTGAACTCGGCGGTGATCACCGCGCTGCTGTCGGTCGATCGCGACTGCACGCGCACAATGCCGTCCAGCCCCTGCACCACATCCTCGATCGGCTTGGCGATGGTCGATTCCATGTCGGCCGGCTCGGCGCCCGGCACGGTGGCGACAATGTTGATGAACGGCGACGGGAAATGCGGGTCAACCGACCGCGGAATGCTCAGGAACGCCGAAACCCCCAACGCCAGCAGCGCCAGGAACACCACCAGCGTGATCTGCCAGCGCTGGATGGCAAACCGGATGATGCCGCTCATTTGGCGGCACCCGCAACCGCCACCACCTGGCCATCGCGCAGCCGGTCAACGCCGGTCACCACCACCTGCTCGCCCGGTGCCAGGCCGGCGGTGATCACCACCCCATCGCTGCCCACCGTGCCCAGGCTCACCAGCCGGCTGCGCACCCGCTTGCCGGCCGGCTCATAGACATAAACAAAGCCCTCATCGGCGCGCGCGCCAAACACCGACGTGGCCGGCACCCGGATCGGCGCGCCCGGCAACGCCGCGCCCAGCAGCAACCGCGCCCGGCCAATCTGTCCCGATGCCAGCCGCGCATCGGCCGGCAATTTCACCTCGATGCGGAAGGTGCCGGTGCCATCATCACCGCGCGCACCCACCTCGCTCACCACCCCGGCCAGCGCCTGGTTGCCCAGCGCCGGAATATACACCTCGGCGCGCTGCCCCGCCTTCACCCGGGCCGCATCCCGGTCCGCCAGCGGCAGCCGCAGCACAAAGCCCTGGCCCAGCTCGCCCAGCGTCAGCACCGGCGCGCCCGGCTGGGCAATCTGCCCCGGCTCGCCCGGCCGCGCCAGGATCACCCCGGCCGATGGCGCCGCCAGCGTCGCCAGCTGCACATCAAACCCGCTCGCCCGCGCCCGGGCCGCCGCCGCTGCCATGGTGGCGCGCGCCTGCTCCACCCGCGCCGCCGTCACCCAGCCCTTGGCAAACAAATCCTCGGCACGGCGAAGATCAGCCTCGGCCCGCACCACCTCGGCCCGGGCCGAGGCGACATTGGCGCCAAGCGCCGTGGTGTCCAGCCGCGCCAGCACCTGGCCAGCGCGCACCCGGTCGCCCTCGCGCACCAATATGGCGGCAATCCGGCCGGGCGTGTTGAAACTCAAGGGCGTCTCACGCTTCAGGCGCACCGTGCCCGAAACCTCCAGCCGGGCGCTGGCATCGGCCGGGGCCGCCGCCACCAGCCGCACCGGTGCCGCCGGCTCTGCCGCCGGCTTGGGCGCCTCCTTGGCGCCACAACCGGCCAGCAGCAACGCCGGGCCAAACGCCATCATCAGGATCGAAAAAGCCGAAGTCTTCGCCATGCGCCGCGCCCGCTGTTCTGATCGGTTCCCGGTCAGCCACCACTGGCCACCAGCTTTTGATTCCGACTCAAGAGTATCGGGATGCGCGCTGCGGCGCAAGACTTTTGAGCGCTGCTCAAACATGTCGCAGCCCGCCGGCCCGCCCCTCCGCGGCACCAGCCAGGCCAACCGCGTCAGTCGCGGATCACCAGCGCATTCAATGTCAACGCCACGCCATCATCATCGGCCGTGCCCGGCTCCACCACCAGCTCGGCCAGGATATGGTCGGGGATGCTGATATCCAGATCCGGCGCCACGGCCACCACATGCGCCAGCGCCGCCGCCGCGCCCGGCCCGTCAAACCTTATGTCCAGCTCATGCCGGCCGCCGGTCAGCGTCAGGCTGGCCCAGTCGCGGCAGCGCAGCTCCTCGATCACCAGGCGCACGCCCATCGGCGTCACCATCCCGGCCACGGCGCGCAGGATCGCCGCCTGCACCCGATCAGCGTGCGGTCGCATGGGCCACCTCCCCACCAGCGCCGGCCGCCTGTCCGCTGATATGGGCCAACACCCGCGCCCGCGTCGCGGCCCGCGGCTCCCGCCCGCGGCGCAGATCGAACACGAATCGCGGATCACCGGCCACCAGCCGGCCAAAGCGCGAGGGCGGAACATGATTGGCGCGAAGATATTTTTCCACGACAGGCAACAGGCTCATGTCGTCAACTCCCTACAACTATGGACTATATTCCATCCGATCCCTCGCGATTCGGTTGGAATACCTGTTTATCGAAATTAAAATCCTACTAGTCTAGGAAAAAAACTACTGCTATGGGTCCGCTCGCGGATCAGAGAGGAGGTCCGTGGGTCATGGACAGCATCGCCATCCGGCAACGGCTGGACGCGCTGATCACGTCACGCGGCGAGGATTATGCCTCGCTCTCGCGGCGTCTCGGGCGCAACGCCAGCTACATCCAGCAATTCATCAAACGCGGCGTGCCCCGCCGCCTTTCCGAATCCGATCGGCGCATCCTCGCCCAGCATTTCGGCATCGCCGAACATCTGCTCGGCGGCCCCACCGATCTCGGCCACACCCTGCTGCCCCGCCCCGGCCTCGCCCGCGCCGCCGAAGATTATGTGCTCATCCCCCAATACCAGGTCCGCGCTTCGGCCGGCCCCGGCGCCCTGCCCGATGCCGAGGCACCCAGCGCCGCCATCGCCTTCCAGGCCGGCTTCATCCGCGACATCGCCCCCGGCCCGCCCGACCAGCTCGCCATCCTCAGCGTCGATGGCGACTCCATGTTCCCCACCCTCGCCAACGGCGACCAGATCCTCATCGACACCGCCGATCGCACCCCCTCCCGCGACGGCATCTACGTCCTGCGCGTCGATGATGCCCTCATGGTCAAACGCCTCTCGCTGAACCCCGCCACCCGCCGCCTCACCATCCGCTCCGACAACGAAGCCTACCCCTCCTGGCCCGATTGCGACCCCACCGCCGTCCACATCATCGGCCGCGTCGTCTGGGTCGGCCGCAAACTCGGCTAGGATTTTGCCTATTCCCTGAACGGCAAGAGAAAGGGACGGCCTCCGGCGGCCAGGGGCGAGGCCCCTGGACCCATTCGTTTTCACGCGTACACGCCCATCACAGATCCTCCACAAACGCGTTTGGGGAGGGGGACCGCCGAAACGGCGGTGGAGGGGCCGCGCCCAGAACCTGCCACCAACACCCCAATCGCGGTCACGACCACCGCCAGGCTGCCGTCACCAACCCGGCATCCGCGGTCACCGCCACCCCCAAATCGGTCACCAAACGCCCCAGTTTCGCCACGCCACCCCACACGCGAATCCCAACACCACACCCACCAGGCCCCGCCCACCAACGAAAAATGACAACCAAACCAACCAGATAACCCCGCCCCTGTCCTACACACCCCGAAACTGCGACACTCCCCCTGCTCCTTGACAATCAGCCGACAAGAATCGTTCCTCCCCAGCCGCAGGATGGGAAGGTTGCGCGACAAGCGCCGGAGCGGCCGTGCGCCTCACCACCGCACAGCCCACCCAACAGACGACAAGAAAAAGACAGCCTCCGGCGGCCAGGGTCGCAGACCC
The DNA here is from genome assembly GCF_059745315.1 of Sandarakinorhabdus sp. FBCC-B8862. Classification (NCBI taxonomy): domain Bacteria; kingdom Pseudomonadati; phylum Pseudomonadota; class Alphaproteobacteria; order Sphingomonadales; family Sphingosinicellaceae; genus Sandarakinorhabdus; species Sandarakinorhabdus sp. FBCC-B8862. Next base: position 2,928,535 of record NZ_CM185574.1, on the reverse strand, counting down.
TGGACCCATTCACCTTTACGCACACCCGCCCATCACCGATCCTCCCCAAACTTGTTTGGGGAGGTGGCAGCCCTGGCGAAGGCCGGGGCTGACGGAGGGGCCCGGCAATGCAGCGACCCAACGGTGGAGAAGCGATCCTCCCTAGCCGAAGGATGGGGAGATGGCGCGCGGCACGCGCAACGAAGTGGTCCGGCGCCAACCCAGCACCGCGCAGACAACAGGAAGATCAGTGGCCAACCCAAACAAACGGGTGCAGGGACTGCGTCCCTGCCCGCCGGAGGCCCCCTTCTTCCGTCCTTACTCCGCAGCCACCCCCAGCAGCCCGCCCTGACGGTCATCCGTGTTTGCCGGCACGGCTTCGCTGGCGGCCTTGGCGGCCTTGCGGGCGTCGAAGGCGGACCAGACTTCGTTCCAGTCGCCCTTGGTGGCGGCCTTGGAATATTCGGTGGCGCGGGCTTCGAAGAAGTTGGCGTGTTCGACGCCGTTGAGCAGCGGCGTCAGCCACGGCAGCGGGTGTTCGTCGATCATGTAGATCGGCTGCAGGCCGAGCTGCTTCAGGCGCCAATCGGCGATGAAGCGCACATATTTCTTGATGTCCTTCGGTGTCATGCCCGACACCGGGCCCATTTCGAAGGCCAGATCGATGAACGCGTCTTCCAGGCGCACGGTGCGCTGGCACACATCGGCGATGTCGTCGCGGATGCGGTTGGTCAGCACCCCCGTTTCGGCGCAGAAAGTGTGGAACAGCTTGATGATGCCTTCGCAGTGCAGCGATTCATCGCGGACCGACCAGGAGACGATCTGCCCCATGCCCTTCATCTTGTTGAAGCGCGGGAAGTTCATCAGCATGGCGAACGAGGCGAACAGCTGAAGCCCTTCGGTGAAGCCGCCGAACATCGCCAGCGTCTTGGCGACATCCTCGTTGGAGGAAACGCCAAACGTGTTCATATAATCATGCTTGTCGCGCATCTCCTTGTAATTCAGGAACGCGCTATACTCGCTTTCGGGCATGCCGATCGTGTCGAGCAGGTGGCTGTAGGCCGCGATGTGGATCGTCTCCATGTTGGAGAACGAGGTCAGCATCATCTTCACTTCGGTCGGCTTGAACACGCTGCCATATTTGTCGTGATAGCAATCCTGCACCTCGACATCGGCCTGGGTGAAGAAGCGGAAGATCTGGGTGAGCAGGTTGCGCTCGTGATCGGTCAGCTTCTGGGCCCAGTCACGGCAATCCTCGCCCAGCGGCACTTCCTCCGGCATCCAGTGGATCTGCTGCTGGCGCTTCCAGAAATCATAAGCCCAGGGATATTCGAACGGCTTGTAGCTCTTGGAGGCTTGAAGGAGCGGCATGGTCTCAATTCCCGATAAAAATCAATAACTTGCGATTGGGAGGGGGATTGGGCAATGGGTCGTGGAGTCCATGGCCCAATCCCCCTGTCCCTCCGGCCGGGCAGCATCCCGGCCGGTGCGCTGCCCGGCGGGATGGCCGGGCAAGGGGGCGCCGCCTGCCATCACTGGCAGGCCAGGCATTCGTCATAATCGCGGCGTTCCACCTGGATCACCGGGGCTTCCGCCGTGTTGTCGGCCTCCACCCCGCCGGCAAAACCGGCGCGCTGCACGCTCATGGAGCGCAGATAGTAAAGCGATTTGATGCCCAGTTCCCAGGCACGATAATGGAGCATGAGCAGATCCCACTTCTCCACATCGGCCGGGATGAACAGGTTGAGGCTCTGCGCCTGGTCGATATAGGGCGTGCGGTCCGCCGCCAGTTCGACCAGCCAGCGCTGATCAATCTCGAACGCGGTGCGATAGGTGGCCTTTTCCTCCGGCGTCAGAAACTCCAGATGCTGCACCGAACCGCCGCGTTCCAGGATGGAATTCCACACCGCATCGCTGTTTTTCACCTTCGAAATCAGCAGCTTTTCCAGATAGGGGTTCTTCACCACAAAGCTGCCCGACAGCGTCTTGTGGGTATAGACATTGGCCGGGATCGGCTCGACACAGGCCGAGGTGCCGCCGCAGATGATCGAGATGCTGGCCGTCGGCGCGATCGCCATCTTGCAGCTGAACCGTTCCATCACCCCCATATCGGCGGCATCCGGGCACGGCCCCCGCTCGGCCGCCAGCGTCATCGACGCCTGGTCCACCTGGGCGCGGATATGCTTGAAGATGCGCATGTTCCAGCTCTTGGCCATGGCGCTTTCAAACGGGATGCCGCGCGCCTGGAAGAAGCTGTGCAGGCCCATCACGCCCAGGCCCACCGACCGCTCGCGCATCGCGGCATAGGCAGCGCGGTGCATCGCCGGTTCGGCCCGGTCGATATAATCCTGCAGCACATTGTCGAGGAAGCGCATGCAATCCTCGATGAACTGCGGGTGGCCGTTCCACTCGTCCCAGGTCTCGATGTTCAGGCTCGACAGGCAGCACACCGCCGTGCGGTCGTTGCCCAGATGGTCCGGCCCCGTCGGCAGGGTGATTTCCGAACAGAGGTTGGACGTCGACACCTTCAGCCCCAGATCGCGCTGGTGCTTGGGCATGGTGCGGTTCACCTCGTCGATGAAGATGATATAGGGCTCGCCCGTCGCCAGCCGGGTTTCCACCAGCTTGGTGAACAGCGCCCGCGCATCCACCTCGGCGCGCTTCTCGCCGGTCTTGGGGCTGACCAGGTCAAACTTGTTGCCGTCGCGCACCGCTTCCATGAACTTGTCGGTCACCAGCACGCCATGGTGCAGGTTCAGCGCCTTGCGGTTGAAATCGCCCGACGGCTTGCGGATTTCCAGGAACTCCTCGATCTCCGGGTGGGAAATGTCGAGATAGACCGCGGCCGAACCCCGGCGCAGGCTGCCCTGGCTGATCGCCAGCGTCAGGCTGTCCATCACCCGCACGAACGGGATGATGCCGCTGGTCTTGCCATTCAGGCCCACCGGCTCGCCAATGCCGCGGACATTGCCCCAATAGGTGCCGATGCCACCCCCGCGCGAGGCGAGCCACACATTCTCGTTCCAGGTGCCGACAATGCCCTCCAGGCTGTCCGACACGCTGTTCAGATAGCAGCTGATCGGCAGGCCGCGGCCGGTGCCGCCGTTGGAGAGCACCGGAGTCGCCGGCATGAACCACAGCTTCGACACATAATCATAGATGCGCTGGGCATGTTCGGCATCATCGGCATAGGCCGCCGCCACGCGGGCAAACAGATCCTGATAGGATTCGCCCGGCAGCAGATAGCGGTCGTCCAGCGTGTCCTTGCCGAAATCGGTCAACAGCGCATCGCGGCTGCGATCGACCGTCACCGGGAATTTCCACGGCATGATCTCGCTGGTGCCCAGAGCCTCCTTCGGCCGGGACTGCGCCGCCGCCGCAGCTGCCGCCGCCAGCACACCCTGGGCCAGGTTGGCCGCCAGCGCGTCGCCGCCCTCTTCAGTGCGCTCCGGGTTCAGAGTGGCGCTGCTGTCTGTCATTCGAAACTCGCTCATGTCTTTTTTCGCCCCTCAATCATAGGAGGGGAACAAACCGGGGTCACGTCTCTTTGTTGCCGCAGCAACATTTGTCCCCGATATCCACAGCAACCCCGCCCGGCTGCTGTTCTGTCCCCCGCCCCGCAACCACCACAACTTGTGTCTGATGGTCGCCGAAACACCATCAATAGTGCCACAGCCGAGTCACGACGCAAGTCCATTGTTTGCTTGACGTGCCCCGAAATGGTTGAATCGGCGGCGATTCATCCACAGGCCGCGGGCTCGTCCTTGGCCAATCAAGGGCTTGCCCACGGATGATGAAAATCCGCCACAGCAGCCGCCCAAACTTTACCCGCTGCGCCGGCCGGCCTATCAGTTGGGCCAAGGCTGTGGCCAAGCGCCGCGCCGCGTGTCGATGCCAGTTCAGGAGGCAAACCCATGACCGTGATCCGCGAGGAAGATGTCATCGAATCCGTGGCCGATGCGCTGCAATATATCAGCTATTTCCACCCGATGGATTATATCCGGGCACTGGGCACCGCCTATGAGCTGGAACAGTCCCCGGCGGCCAAGGACGCCATCGCCCAGATCCTCACCAACAGCCGCATGTGCGCCGAAGGCCATCGCCCGATCTGCCAAGACACCGGGATTGTTGTCGCCTTTGTGAAAATCGGCATGAACGTCCGTTGGCAAGCGACGAAAACCGTTCAGGAAATGGTGAACGAAGGCGTGCGCCGCGCCTATCTCCACCCGGAAAACAAGCTCAGGGCCTCGATCGTCGCCGATCCCGCCTTCACCCGGGTCAACACCCGCGACAACACACCGGCCGTCGTCCACATCGAAATGGTGCCGGGCGATCATGTCGAAATCATCGTCTCGGCCAAGGGCGGCGGATCGGAGAACAAGGCCAAGTTCGCCATGCTGAACCCGAGCGATTCCATCCGCGACTGGGTGGTGAACACCGTGCCCCTGATGGGTGCCGGCTGGTGCCCGCCCGGCATGCTCGGCATCGGCATCGGCGGTTCGGCGGAAAAGGCGATGATCCTGGCCAAGGAGTCGCTGATGGACCCGATCGACATGGCCGAGCTGAAGGCCCGCGGCCCCAACAGCCCGATCCAGGAGCTGCGCATCGAGCTGTATGACGCGGTCAATGATCTCGGCATCGGCGCGCAAGGGTTGGGCGGCCTGTCCACCGTGCTCGACGTGAAGATTCTCGACACGCCGACCCACGCCGCCTCCAAACCGATCGCCATGATCCCCAATTGCGCTGCCACCCGGCACGCGCATTTCACCCTGACCGGCAACGGCCCGGCCTATCTGGAACCGCCGGCGCTGGAAGATTGGCCAAAGGTGAACTGGACGCCAGACAAGGCCTCGAAGCCGGTCAATCTCGACACGCTGACCCCGGCCGAAGTGGCCAGCTGGAAGCCGGGCGACCGGCTACTGCTCAATGGCAAGATGCTCACCGGCCGCGACGCCGCCCACAAGCGCATGGTGGACATGCTGGCGCGCGGCGAGACGCTGCCGGTCGATTTCACCAACCGCGTCATCTACTATGTCGGCCCGGTCGACCCGGTGCGCGACGAGGTGGTTGGCCCCGCCGGCCCCACCACCGCCACCCGCATGGACAAGTTCACCGAAACCATGCTGGCGAAAACCGGCCTGATTGCCATGATCGGCAAGGCTGAACGTGGCCCGGCCGGGATCGAGGCGATCGCCCGCCACAAGGCGGCCTATCTGATGGCCGTCGGCGGCGCCGCCTATCTCGTCTCAAAGGCAATCAAGGGCGCCCGTGTGCTGGCCTTTGAGGACCTGGGCATGGAGGCGATTTACGAATTTGATGTCAAGGACATGCCGGTGACTGTTGCGGTCGATTCCGAAGGCACCAGCGTCCACAAATCCGGCCCAGCCGACTGGCGCGACCGCATCGCCGCCGCCCGCGCCAAACAACCGGCCTAATCGGTCACACCCCCAGCAGCCCTCGCGCAGTCGCTGGCCACCAGGGCTGGAAATACAGCCAGATCGATGTGGCCTCAGTGGCCAGAATGAAGGCCGCCGCAGGCACGAATTGCGGGTGCAGGCGGCGACGGGATAGCAGATCATATCCTGCCAGCAGCACAAGCATCCCCCAGGTCAACGGGAATCGCGACAAAGTCTGGCCAGCAGGGCCCGCACCCAAGATGTCGATTATGCTGTCTCCCATCCACCGCGTCAGCCCGGTATCAAGCACGGCGGCCATGGCCATTATCAGCAGCCGCTTGTGCGCGCCGGGTTGCCGGGTCTGCAGCAGCGCCGCGGCCGTCAGGGCTGCAAACGGGACGAGATGGCCCAGCTGGGTGGCCAGCCGCTGTACCGGCCAGGCCGGATCGATCACCAGCTTGGCGCGATCGGATGCCCAGATGGTTCCGATTGCCGTTAGCACCAGTGCGCCGGCAACCAACGCCCCATATCGCCGGCCGGCGGCGCGGTGCGCCGCCATGTTACCGGCCCGTACACGCACCATTTGCCAGCTAAGCAGCACCATCCATCCGAAGGAAAGGGCGGCATGCAGGTGGGTAACTGTTTCATAGGGCTTGGCCGTGGTGGAGGCAAAATGGGAGGCCATATCCGGCAGAAAGCCCGACAGCAGGCCAAACCACAAGAGACCGATGCCCACCAGCACCGCCGTGCGGTCATGAACATGGACATCGTCGAACCCGACACTTGACACCGGCCGTTGCGCGGCCGCTCCTCCGATCAACGTCGCCATATTCCCCCCGCGAGTTGCCCACTCTCAGCGTGGATAAGACATCTGGCCGTGTCAACGCCGCTTGGCGCCAACCTCATGCACACATGCCCCGCACAACGTCCGCGCTGCAATCCTGCTCGCAAAGGATGACTTGCCGCACGATATTGTAAGGCAGGTCCGTCAGGTCATGCCGGCTTCACTGGCGATTTGAGGCTTTGTCTTGGCGGCCAGCGGTGGTCCGAAACTCACTGCTCCGCAATGCGACCACGCAAATACGACGGCCATTCCAGCGAGATGGTCGGCATAAGAACGGCTCGTACCAAACAATGGGTGAGAATCAAGTTGCAAAGCCTGTTGATAAGCATTATCATGTTGTGATTGCTGCTATTTTTGTCAGTCAGGACTATCCCTGATGGCGAGGGCGCCGCCACGGGTGGCACATGCGTGGCAGCAGCGCCGAGGGTCAATGGCGCTGCCCGAAAGGGTTCACCGCCATGCGCCATCCGTTGCTTAGCCTGCTCGCCGGCACGGCCATCCTGTCTGCCCCGGCCACGGGCACCACGATCTTTGGTTCGCTCGGGAATTTCGATGCCGTGAATGACACCGGCAAGGTCGCCCACGGTTTCGAGATCGAGCTGGAAGGGCTGCACGTCAACGACATCACCGACACGTTCGGTGGCGCCGGCCGCGGTTTCCCGACCACGGTCGAACGCTATGGCGCACCAACCATCACCAGCTACACCAACGGTGCCAGCTTCGGCGTCCGCGTCACCTACCGCGCTGATCTATCCGGCAATCCGTCCGGCTGGGTCGGCACCCCGTCTGGCGTCTATGCAACGCCGGGCGAAAGCTGCTGGACCGGCGGCGGCTCCGGCTACGGCCCGGCCACGCCATGCGACCATTTCGGCGTCGGGCTGCGGGCCAACCCCACGAAAACCACCTACAGCTGGCTGGTCGAACAGACGCCTGGCTCGGCCACGCTGGTCAACGCCACATCCAGCGTGCTGGCACCGGTGTGGACGGTGACGCCCGCCCCGCCGCCACCGCCCGGCAATCCGCCGCCGCCACCGTTGGTGGTCGCGAAGATCGTCGCGCCGGAACCGGCCGCCTATGAATTCGGCACCGCCATCTGGGCCAAGGTGTTCACCACCGAAATTGAACATGCCGTGGCCCTGGAAGACCTGCTGGGCGGCAACCCGCTGGTGCAGCAGGCGGAACAGAACACCGAAATCGAATGGCAGCTGCTGCAGAAGGACAGCGGCAACCCCAATTCCGGCCAGCTGGAAAATGGAAACGCCGCACCCGTGGGTGCGCTGGCACAATCGATCATCCGCCGGTACGAATTCTACGCCTTCACCGGCGCCTATGATCCCGACACGCACGAGGCGCTGTTCGATCCCGGCTTTGGCGACTCCAACCCGGGCCCGAACGATGTCGGCAACTTCATCGGCGCCCAGAACGCCGCGCTCAACTTCGCGGCCGCCCCGGTCGTCGGCGGCGTGCCCGAACCGGCCAGCTGGGCGATGATGCTGCTGGGCTTTGGCGCGATCGGCACGGTCAGCCGGCGGCGGCATCGGCTGGCCTGACAATCAGAACCAGTCCGAGTGTTCCAGCCCAAATACACCCTTGGATCGGAGATTGTTCGACATCGACCCGCAATACCGGCCGCCATGCAAGACGACGGGCGGGGGCAAACATTACGAGATTGACATGTTTACCCCTCCAGCTCACCATCACTGGCACGCGGCAGCTCCCGCCCCCATTGCTGCCGCGATGGATGGAGGTCGACCATGCGTCATCCGCACTTTCTTCTCATCCTGGCTGCAAGCCTGTGCGCCAGTCATGTGGCCAACGCCCACGCACCCGCAACATTGCCGACACCGCGCTATTTGCCGGAAATCAGCGAATGGCGGAGCGACGACCCGGCGCCGCGCCCGGGTCTCATGCTGGAAATGCTCACAGTGCTCGACATTGCTCGCGAAAACTGCACCGGCAGCCACGGCCGCATGCTGGCCCGCTACACGCCGCGCATGTTGAGCTGGCGGCGCATTTACTTCCAAACCGAACGCGGCAATTTGCGTTTTCAATATCGTCGGGCTTACGGCGAGCGTTGGGAAACCGTGCTGACCAACCAGCTGGCGGAGATCCGCAACCGCTATCAGGCGCATCCCGATCGGGAGCGCTTTTGCCGGCTGGCAGCCATCGTGGCCCGGGATGGCAGCGGCGAACATGGCGAAAATGATCTGCGCATGCTTTTTGCCACCATGATCCGTTACATTGATCCGGTGGCAAGCGAAACGCCTGCAACCTGACCGGCCGCCGGAGGCCGGTTGCGCTGCGGTGCGCGAGGCTGCATTGACACGGCCAATGATCTCGCACCTCCCCGCCGCCGTGCTGTTCGATATGGATGGCCTGTTGCTCGATACCGAGCGGCTGATCCGCGATGCCATGCTGGCGGTGATGGCGGATCGCGGCTTTGCAATGGCGGCCGATGATTATGCCCTGCTGATCGGCCGGCCCGAACCGGCCAGCCGGGCGATCATGCTGGATCGCTTTGGCCCAGGCCTTGATTATGATGCCATGCGGGCCGAGGTGCGCCAGCGCATCCGGACCGAGTGGGGGCCGCTGCGGCCGCTGAAGCCCGGTGCGGCAGCGCTTGTGGCGCAGCTGAACACATCCGGCATTCCCTGCGCGGTCGCCACCAGTTCCGAACATGATCTGGCCCGCAGCCTGCTCGGCCCGGTCGGGTTGCTCGATGGCTTTGTCACCATCGTCGGCTGCGATGACGTTCCTCACGGCAAGCCGCATCCAGCCCCCTATCTCACAGCCGCGAGCCGGCTTGGCGTTGATCCCGCCCATTGCCTCGCCCTGGAAGACAGTCACAACGGCGTCCTCTCCGCCCATGGCGCCGGCTGCCAGGTGGTGATGGTGCCCGATCTGCTGCCCGCCACGCCCGAAATCCGGGCCCGGCTGGTCGCAGTTGCGCCCGATCTCGGCACCGTGGGCCATTGGCTGGCCGCGGTTCAGCCTGGCGAAAGCCCGCTCATGGCCAAGTGATCCCGGTCTTGGGGAGGGTCGTGTGGTGATGCGTCGTATGGGTCTGGTCATGCTCATGCTGGCTCTGGCCAGTTGCAGCAACACGGGCGGTCGTCGCCCGCCGCCACCAGAGGTGTTCCGCCCGCAGGCACCACCCCCAACGGCGCTGGCGCCTGCGCCGCCAGTTGATGACACGCCCGACAGCGAAATCACCTGGGCGCTGCGCGGCGGCCTCAATGTCGCCGCTCTGTTGTGCAATGACCGTTCGACCACAGCCAATTACAACCAGCTCCTCAAACAGCATCGCAGCCTGTTCAATGAAGCCTATGCCGCCCAGCAGGCCCGCTATGCCCGCCTGCACGGCAGCGCCGGCGTGTCCCGATATGATGCCGCGATCACCCGGCTCTACAACGGTTTTGCCAGCATTCCCGATCGCCGCCGCTTCTGCCTGATGGCGGCCCGCATCAGCCGCGATGCCCTGGGCCAAAGCTCCGATACGCTCGCCCGCTCCGCCCGCCGGGCGCTGACCACGCTGGAACCCGGCGCCCTGCGGCTGGTGGAATCAGCCCGCTAAAGCGCCGCCACCAGCGCGTCATAGGCCGGGATCGTCACCCCCATGTTGCCGCGGTTGCTGGCGACCGGATGGCTGCCGAGCCGGGCGATCACCACACTGGCCGCCCGGTCAACATAAATGGCCTGGCCATGCACGCCCAGCGCCATGGCCTGGCCGCCGGCACGGTGCCACCATTGGCTGGCATAGCTGCCATCGGGGTTGCCGGGATAGTTCACATGGGCAAAGGCAGCCGGATCGCCGCCTCGGAAGATCCGCGCCACCACCGCCTCCGGCACGATCTGGCGCCCGTTCCAGCACCCGCCCAGCCGCATCATCTCCCCCACCCGGGCGATATCGCGCAGTGATGCCATCAGACCGCCACCGCCAAAGGCGGTGCCCAGCCGGTCCACCGCAATCGCGGCATCCGCCTCCATCCCCATCGGCTGCCAGAACCAGTCGCGGATCAGCGCAGCCAGCGGCAGGCCGCTCACCCGCTCCACCAGCCATTGCAGCGCGGTGGTGTTGGGCGTACGATAGACGAAATCCCCGCCGTGCGGCGCATCCTGGCCCAGGCTGGCGACGAAGGCGAAATGCCCATCCGGCCCGTCATAGCCGGCCAGACGCGGCATCCATGCCCCGGCAATGCTCATGCGTTGCACGTCTGAAAGGCCCTGCTGCCCAGCGACATAATCCTCCGAAAAGGCGAGGCCAGTGCGCATGTCGAGGATTTGGCGCACCGTGGCATTGCCCAGCCCCGAACCTCGCAGTTCAGGCACATAGTCAGCGGCCTTCGCATCATCTGTCAGCTTGCCTGCCGTAATCAGCATCTCGGCCGCCAACCCCACAAAGCTTTTCGTCACCGAAAACAGGATATGCTGCGTGTCGGGCCGCGTCACACCGAACCAGCGTTCATACACCACCCGGCCTTGGTGCAGCACCAGAATGGCATCCGTATAGGTCGCCGCCAGCGATTGCCGCCAGCTGATGGCCTGCCCGGCCAGCGTGGTCAGCGTCACGTCGTCCAGATCATCGCGCAGCGCCGCCGGCAGCGGGCTCACGTCGCCAGCGCGCGGGATCGCGGCCGTCGGCACCAGTTCGCGCATGTGAGAAAAGCCCCAGCGATACTGGGGAAAGCGCCACATCGATCCATCATCCCATCGCACCTGGGTGGCAGCCTGCGGCGGCGATCCCGCCATCCAGCCCATGGCCACCGGATCACTGGCGGCGGCATCCATCATGTTTTCATAAGGATAGCCTGTAACATGTGCAGATGATGTGAAGTTCATACCGCCCCGGTCGCCCGCACAGGCAACCCCTCCCCTTGGTGTTGTGTGCCAGCGATGCTAGGCCTGCACCACACGCCCGGCAAGGAGGCCCCGTCATGCGCACCGCCCTATTCTCGCTCGCCCTGCTGCTCGCCATCCCGGCCGCTGCCAAGGCACCGGCCGCCACGCCGGAACAGCGGCTCGCCGCCGCCGGCCTCACCCTGCCGCCGCCCAACGCGCCGATCGGCCTCTATGTACCCGCCGCGCGCGTAGGCAAGCTGTTGTTCCTCGCCGGCCATGGCGAATGCCCGGCCGGGGGCGCCGGCCGCCTGGGCGACACGATGGATGTCGCCGCCGGCAAGGCCAATGCCGCCAAGGTGGCGCTGTGCATGCTGGCCACGATCAAGGCCCAGCTGGGCGATCTCTCCAAGGTCAAGCGCGTCGTGAAGGTGATGGGCCTCGTCAACGCCACGCCCGATTTCACCCAGCATCCCGAAGTGATGAACGGCTTTTCCGAAGTGATGGTCACCGCCTTTGGCGATGCCGGCAAGGCACCCCGCGTCGCCGCCGGCGCCGGCAGCCTGCCGCGCGGCTGGCCGGTGGAGGTGGACGCCATCATCGAGGTGAAATGACGCCCGGCACATTCTGCCACGGCCATTGACCTTGCCATCCGTTGCGCGCCACAACCATGGCCGGGTCGCTGGAACATTGGCCAAGGGAATATCGTTTGATTCGCACCTGTCTGCCGCCGGTTGTGGCGGCCCTGCTGGCCTCCACCGCGGCCATCGCCGGCACCGAACCGCTGTATCAGCCCGCTCCGGCCTGGGTGCAGCCCGCCGCCATTCCCACCACCCCCGGCCTGCCGCCCCTGGTGCTGTTCGACACGCAGCAACGCTATGAAGGCGCGTCCAGCTGGTCCTACAGCGATGTCGTGCGCCGCATCGCCAATGCCGAGGAGCTGGGCAAGCAGACCTCGCTCACCCTGCCCTGGGTGCCCGACAAGGGCGATCTCATCATCCACCGGCTGGAGATCATCCGCGCCGGCCAGGTGATCGATCTGGTTGCCAAGGGCCAGCGCTTTGCCGTGCTGCGCCGCGAAGCCAATCTGGAACAGCAGATGGTGACGGGCGTGCTCACCGCCACGCTTGATGTCGAAGGGCTGCAGGTCGGTGACATGCTGCGCCTCGCCTATTCCATCACCGGCAGCGACGCGGCGCTGGGCGGCAATGTCCAGGGCGCCGCTCTCCTGCTGCCGGCGCCGGCACGGCTGGGCTTTGGCCGCGTGCTGCTCAGCTGGCCGGCCGGCAAGGCCCCGCATTATCAGGCGCTGCAACCCGGCCTCACGCCGCAGGTCAGCATGGCTGCCGGCTATGAACAGGTCAGCTACACGCTGCCGGTGGCCAAGCCGGCCGAAATCCCGCCCAACGCGCCCGGCCGCTTCAAGCGCCCGCCGGTGGTGGAAGTCTCCAGCTTTGCCACCTGGGCCGATGTCGCCCGGGTGATGGCCCCGCTGTATGAAACCAAGGGCCTGATCAAGCCCGGCAGCCCCCTGAAGGCCGAAATCGCCGCCATCACGGCCGCCACGCCCGACCCGCTGGAGCGCACCCAGCGCGCCCTGCAACTGGTGCAAGACAAGGTACGCTATCTCGCCGTCACCATGAATGGCGGCAATTATGTGCCGCAAAGCCCGGATCAGACCTGGTCGGCCCGTTATGGTGACTGCAAGGCAAAGACCCTGCTGCTGCTGGCCCTGCTGCACGAGATGGGGATCGAGGCCGAAGCCGTGCTGGCCAACATCGGCCAGGGCGATCTCGTTTCGGTGCGGCTGCCGAGCGCGCTCGCCTTCAACCATGTGCTGGTGCGCGCCCAGGTGAACGGGGAAAGCCTGTGGCTGGATGGCACCAGCAGTGGCGACCGCCTGGCCGACATCCGCGACACGCCGCCCTTCTTCAACGTGCTGCCGCTGCGCACCAAGGGTGCCGAACTGATGCCGCTGAAAATGCGGCCCAACGGTCGGCCCGGCCTGTCCGTCGCAGTGGCGGTGGATGAAAGCGCCGCCATCGATCTTGATCCGGTGGCCGAAGTGAAGCTGGTGCTCACCGGCCGCGGCGCCGTGCAGTACAATGCCGCCGCCGGTGGGCTTGGCCCCAAGGAAGCCCATGATCTGATTGCCAAGCTGGTCAAGAATCAGCTCGGCAATGTCGATGTCGGCAAGGTGGCGGCCAGCAGCAATGCCGACGATGGCAGCGTCACCATCACCGCCAGCGCCGTGTTCGACGAACAATGGGACGAAGATGGCCAGCGCTTCACCCGCGTGCTCGACAAGCTGCTGGCCCGCATCGATTGGACCGTCGATCGTGGCCGGCCGGCCTGGGCCCAGATCCCGGTGATTACCGATCTGCCCAGCGGCGTCGCCTATGATCTCACCGTCAAGCTGCCCGACAATGGCAAGGGCATCACCCTGGATGGCACGCCCGCCTTTGATGGCACCATCCGCGGCGAACATCTGGTGCGCAGCGCCAGCCTGGCCGGCGGCATCGCCCGCATGACCGAACGGATGGACAGTTTTGGCCTCGAAATCCCCGCCAACGCCGTGGCCGCCGAAAAGGACCGGCTGGCCAAGGCCAAGGCCAGCGCCCCACGCCTGATCGCCAATCGCGAAGCGCGGCGCTATTTCGATGTGGCAGGCAAGGATCCGCCCGGCGCTACCCAGTTGCGGGCGGCCGAGACGATATATGCCGATCTGATCGCGCTCGATCCCGAAGAGGCGGACAGCTGGCACAGCCGCGGCCGGCTGCGCTTCAACGCCGGCAATTTCACCGGGGCCCGCGATGACTATCGCAAGGCCGTCGAACTGGCACCCACCGCGCAGCGCCACCTCAACCTGTCCAACGCCCTGTCCAAGCTGGGCGACGCTGCCGGCAGCCTGGCCCAGGCCCAGGCCGCCCATGATCTTGATCCGGCCAACGGCCGCGGCATCGATACGCTCGCCTCGCTGCTCGCCGAACAGGGCCAGCTCGATGCGGCCGTGGCCTTGCTGGATGAACGCATCGCCGTCGGCGGCGAGGACAAGGAGGATTATGAGCTTGCCCGGGTCAGCCTGATCGGCGAGTTCGGCGATCTTGCCGCCGCGCTGGAGACGATGGACACGCTGATCAAGGCCACGCCCGGCAATTGGCGGCTCTACAACGCCCGCTGCTACATGAAAGGCCAGCGCAAGCAGCAGCTGGAAAGCGCCGTGGCCGATTGCAGCAAGGCACTGGAACTGGGCGGCAATGCCGGCGTGCTCGATTCCCGCGCGCTGGTCTGGGCGCAGCTGGGCCAGAACGACAAGGCGCTGGCTGATGTCGATGCCGCCCTCGCCCTTGATCCGGATATCCGCGAAAGCCGCTTCCTGCGCGCTGTCCTCCTCGCCCGCCTCGGCCGGGCGGCGGACGGCGCGCGCGATCTGGGCATTGCCCGCCGCCTCGATCCGCAGATCGACCGCATGTTCGCCCGCTATGGGATCATGATGAAGAAATGAGCCTGACCGACCGCGATCACCTGCCCGCCATTCTGGCACATGCCTGGGCCCTGCTGGTGCGCGGCGGCGCCGACCGCAAGAGCCCGCTGCACACGCCGGTGGTGTGCAGCGTCGATGCCGATGGCCTGCCCCAGGCCCGGGTGATGGTGCTCAGAAAGGCCGATCCCACCGCCGCCACCCTGCGCTTCCACACCGATGCGCGCAGCCCCAAGGTGGCCGAACTCGATGGCAAGCCGGTGGCGGTGCTGGCCTATCACGCACCCGAACAGATGCAGCTGCGCCTCGCCGGCACCGGCCGTGTGCTCACCGATGGCGACATGGTGGATGGCATCTGGAATCAGTCCACCCTCTTCGCCCGCCGCTGCTACCTCGCCGAATCCGCCCCCGGCACCCCCCTGCCCGGCCCGTCCTCTGGCCTGCCGGCCTGGATCGAGGGCCAGCAGCCAACGCCCGATCAGATCATCCCGGCCCGCGCCAATTTCGCCACCCTGTGGGTGGAGGTGACGGCGATCGACTGGCTCCACCTCGCCAACAGCGGCCACCGGCGCGCGCTGTTTCGCAGCGCAGATGGCTGGGCGGGGGAATGGCGGGCGCCGTGAGGATGCTGCCGGCGGCGAAGCCGCCAAGTCCGTTCAGAGCGCCAAGGAAAAAAGAGAAAGAAGAAGGGGCGCGGCAAAGCCGCGCCGTCGAAGCTGTTCTGCCGGGCTGATGCCCGGCAGAACAGCCCGGCCGCCCTTGATCGAGTCAGAAATTATCGCTGCGCGATAATTTCCGGCCGATCTTCGGGTCAGCGCGTCAGCTTCTTGTACGTCAGTGCATGCGGCCGGTCGGCCGCATCACCCAGCCGGCGGCGCTTGTCTTCCTCATACATCTGGAAATTGCCTTCGAACCATTCGACATGGCTGTCGCCTTCAAAGGCCAGGATGTGGGTGGCGAGGCGGTCGAGGAAGAAGCGGTCGTGGCTGATGACCACGGCGCAGCCGGCAAAGCTTTCCAGCGCCTCTTCCAGCGCGCGCAGGGTTTCGACGTCCAGATCGTTGGTCGGTTCGTCGAGCAGCAGCACATTGCCGCCCTTCACCAGCATCTTGGCCATGTGCACGCGGTTGCGCTCACCACCCGAAAGCTGGCCCACCTTCTTCTGCTGGTCCACACCCTTGAAGTTGAACGCACCGACATAGGCGCGGGTCAGCACCTCGTTCTTGCCGAAATAGAATTTGTCATTCCCCTGGGAGATTTCCTCCCACACCGTGGCGGTGGGGTTCAGCGCGTCGCGGCTCTGGTCAACATAGGCCAGCTTGACCGTATCGCCGATGGTGATGTCACCGCTGTCGGGCACTTCCTGGCCGGTGATCATGCGGAACAGCGTGGATTTGCCGGCGCCGTTCGGCCCGATCACGCCCACGATGCCGCCCGGCGGCAGGCTGAAGCTCAGATTTTCAAACAGCAGCTTGTCGCCATAGGCCTTGGAGACATTGTTGACCTCGATGACCTTGTTGCCCAGCCGCTCCGGAATCTGGATCAGGATCTGCGCTTCGCCCAGGCGGCGGTTGGCCTGCTTTTCCACCAGTTCGTCAAAGGCCTTGATACGCGCCTTGCTCTTGGTCTGGCGCGCCTTCGGGCTGGCCCGGATCCACTCCAGTTCCTGCTTGATGGCCTTTTCGCGGCTGGCGTCCTCACGCTCTTCCTGCGCCAGGCGCTTCTGCTTGGCCTCCAGCCAATCCGAATAATTGCCTTCAAACGGAATGGCGCGGCCGCGATCCAGTTCCAGCACCCACTTCACCACATTATCAAGGAAATAGCGGTCGTGGGTAACGAGGATCACCATCCCCTTGTATTCCTTGAGGTGATTTTCCAGCCAGGCCACGCTCTCGGCATCGAGGTGGTTGGTCGGTTCGTCGAGCAGCAGGATTTCCGGCTTTTCCAGCAGCAGCTTGCAAAGCGCCACGCGGCGGCGTTCCCCGCCCGACAGGCTTTCCACGCCCCAATCGCCGGGCGGGCAGCGCAGCGCGTCCATGGCGATTTCCAGCTGGTTGTCCAGCGTCCAGCCGTCCACCGCGTCGATCTTTTCCTGCAGGTCACCCATCTCGGCCATCAGGGCATCGAAATCGGTGTCGTCCTGGGGGTCGGCCATTTCGGCCGAAATGGCGTTGAACCGGTCCACCAGATCGGCGACACCGCGCACACCGTCCATCACATTCTGCTTCACGGTCTTCTTCGGATCGAGCTGCGGCTCCTGCGGCAGATAACCCACGCGCACGCCTTCGGCCGCCCAGGCTTCGCCCTGATATTCCTTGTCGATGCCGGCCATCACCTTCATCAGCGTCGATTTGCCGGCGCCATTGGGGCCGATGATGGCGATCTTGGCGCCCGGCAGGAACGACAGGGTGATGTCGCGGAAACAGGGCTTCTGGGCGCCGGGATAGGTCTTGGACAGACCCTTCATCACGAACGCATATTGATAGGCCACGGGCTCGGCTCCGAAATCAGAAGGTGGGAATGTGGCGCCGCCTTTAACCGAAGGCCGGCCAACGCGCAAACCGGGCAAATCGCCCGCCTATGCGCAATTCACCAGCTTGCCGGCCGCCCGCCAACAGGCCAGCAGGGCGCATCATCCGAACCCGTTAAAAAGGTCCGCCCATGCGCCCTGTGCTCCTTGCCGCCTTGCTGCTCGCCGCCACGGCCCCAGCACAACCAGCACTCGCCCAACCAGCAGACCGCATCGCAACCGCCGTCCGCCTTCGCGATGCGGCGCTGGCCGCCAACCCGGCCTGGCCGCTGCTGGTTGACCTCACCGACAATGTCGGCCCCCGCCTTGCCGGCACCGAAGCAGAAGGCCGCGGCCGCGCCTGGGCGAAAGCGGCCATGCAGAAACTTGGGCTGGTCAACATCCGCGAGGATGCCTTCCCCATCACCGTCTGGGAACGTGGGCAGGAACAGGCCAGCATCATCGGCAGCAACCACCGCCTCGCGATCGCGGCGCTGGGCGGATCGGGGGCCACGCCGGCCACCGGCATCACCGCGCCGGTCAGCTGTTTCGACAATCTCGCCGCCCTGCGCGCCGCCCCCGAAGCGGAAGTGAAGGGCCGCATCATCTTCATCGATCACCGCATGACGGTCACCCAGGATGGCAGCAGCTATGGCATCAACGGCGCGGTGCGCCGTGCCGGGCCGGCGCTGGCAGCGCAAAAGGGTGCCGCCGCCGTGATGATCCGCAGCCTGGGCACCGATTATCACCGCAATCCGCACACCGGCTCCACCAGCTTCCCGGCCGGCACCGCGCCCATCCCGGCGGTTGCCCTGGCCCTGCCCGATGCCGACCTCGTCGCCCGCCGCTGCACCGCCGGCCGGCTGGAGGTGAAACTCATCTCCACCCCCACCAGCCGCCCCGGCCAATCCGCCAATGTCTCCGGCGAAATCCCCGGCAGCGTCGCCAATGAGGTCGTCGTGCTCGGCGGCCATCTCGACTCCTGGGATATCGGCCAGGGCGTGTTTGATGACGGTGCCGGCGTCGCCATCACGCTGGCGGCCGCAGCCAGCATCAAGGCCGATCTGGCCCGCACCGGCCAACGCCCACGCCGCACCATCCGCGTCGTGCTGTGGGGTTCCGAAGAAATCGGCGTCGTCGGCGGCCGTGCCTATGCCGAAGCACACAAGGCCGAACAGATCGTGCTGGCCGGCGAAAGCGATTTCGGCGCCGATCGCATCTGGCAAGTGGGGTCAAAGGTGGCGGAAGCCGGCCTGCCGCTGTTCGGTGAAATCGGCGCCGTGCTGGCACCGCTCGGCATTCAGCCCGATGCCGGCAACAAGGCCGGCGGCGGTGCCGATGTCGGCCCGCTGGCGGCACTGGGCACCGGCGTGTTGTCGTTGAACCAGGATGGCACCCGCTATTTCGACGTGCACCACACCCCTGACGACACGCTGGACAAGGTGGACCGCGCCCAGCTCGATCAGAATGTCGCGGCGTGGACGGCGGCAATCTGGCTCGCCGCCAGCGATGTCCGGCCGCTGCGCACGAAATAGCGGCCAGTCAGCGCCGCTATTGCTTGTGGCGGTCGCGGCGGGCGCGTTCGCCAACCACGCCAATCAGTGCCCCCAGCAACAGCGAAAACAGCACCAGGGTCAGATCGGATGACAGCAGGGATTCGATCATGATGGACACGCCTTACACAACAAACAGGATCGTATTTTACTGCATTCCCGCCGGCCTGCCCAGCCGGAGCAGATTTCGTTAACGCTGATTGCCATCGGCAACATATTGGCAAACATCATCTTTCCAGCATGCCACCAGCACCGGCCGGTTGACGCGCCGCGCCGCGGCTGCAACCATGGCAAGATACGAAGCTGGGAACTTCAAGATGCGCACCATTGCCCGATGCCTGGCCGCCATGGCCCTGCTGGCGTCAACCACCGCCACCGCCACCGATTTCCGCATCACCATGCCGAAAAGCGGCATTGATGCCAGCACCGATGGCCGGCTGATCCTGATCATTACGCCCGATGCCACCAGGGAGCCGCGCTTTCAGGTCAAGCTCGGCGCTGATGCGCCACAGGTGCTGGGCATCAATGTTGATGGCCTGAAACCCGGCGGCAGCGCAACCATCGGCAAGGGCGTGCTGGGCTATCCGGCCGAAGATCTGGCCCAGGTGCCGGCCGGCACCTACACGGTGCAGGCCGTCCTCCACAAATATCAGACCTACAATCTGGCGACCGGTCACACCGTGAAACTGCCGGCTGCCCGCGGCGCCGGCCAGAACTGGCGCGAAGAGCCGGGCAACCTCCTCTCCGAACCCATGAAGGTCACATTCGACCCTGCCAGCAAATCGGTCGTCACCATCCCGCTGAGCAAGGTGATCCCGCCGATGGAGCAGCCGAAGGACAGCGAATATATCCGCCATTTCAAGATCAGATCGGAACGCCTGAGCAAATTCTGGGGCACCGATGTGTTCATCACCGGCCATGTTCTGGTGCCCAAGGATTTCGACAAGCATCCCGAGGCACGCTACCCACTGATCATCAACCATGGCCATTTCCCGGCCGATTTCGGCGGATTCCGCACCACGCCGCCCGATCCCAACACCCCGTGCGTGCCCGCCCCGCGCTTTTCCGAACCCTGCTACAACCGGATCGAGGAACAGGAGGCGTTTGATCTCTACAAGCGCTGGACGTCTGACAATTTCCCGCGCTTCCTGATTGTCGAGATTGATCACAGCAATCCCTATTATGACGACAGCTATGCGGTGAACTCCGCCAATCTCGGCCCCTGGGGCGATGCCATCATGAAGGAATTCGTGCCGGCGCTGGAGGCCAGGTACCGCGGGCTGGGCCAGGGCTGGGCGCGCTTCACCTATGGCGGCTCCACCGGCGGGTGGGAGGCGCTGGCCGTCCAGATGTTCTATCCCGATGAATTCAACGGCGCCTTTGCCGCCTGCCCCGATCCCATTGATTTCCGCCAATATACCAACATCAACCTCTATGCCGACAAGAACGCCTTCTGGCGCGTCGGCCCGTTCGGCAAGGTGCCGCGCCCGGCCCACCGCAACTATCTTGGCCATGTCGATTACACGGTGGAACAGGAACAGCGGCTGGAACTGGTGCTGGGGGACAAGTCACGATCCGGCCAGCAGTGGGATATCTGGGAAGCGGTCTATTCCCCGCAAGGCGCCGATGGCTATCCCCAGCGCATCTTCAACAAGCGCACCGGCGAGATTGATCCCAAGGTCGCCGAATATTGGCGCGACAACTTCGATCTCGTCCACATCATGAAGCGCGACTGGAAAACACTGGGCCCCAAGATCCGCGACAAGGTCTTCCTCTATGTCGGTGATATGGACAATTATTATCTCAACAACGCCGTCTATCTGGCGGAGGATTTCCTGAAAACCGCCGATCCGCCTTTCCTGGGCGAAATCGCCTATGGTGACCGCGCCGAACATTGCTGGAATGGCGATCCCAATCAGCCCAACAAGATCAGCCGCCTGCGCTATCACACCATGTATGTCGACAAGATTTTGAAACGCATCGAAGCCGCCGCCCCCAAGGGCGCTGACCTGACGAGCTGGCGTTACTGATGGCCGATCAGACACCCAGTCCGAACCCCGGCCTCTACCGCGTGCAGCGCAACCAGATGCTGCAGGCCGTGCTGCTGCCGCTGCTCTTCTGGCTGCTGCCCTGGCCACAGCCGCTGCGCCTCGTTGGCTTCATCCTGCCGCCGCTGGCGCTGGCATTGAACCTGGTGCTGATCTGGCTGATCAAATGCCCATCCTGCGGCAAGCGGCTGATGGTGAAAGGCCTCACCATCTTCCCCCGCCACAAATGCCCGCACTGCCGCACCATGGTGGCCTGATCACGCACAACCGGGGGACCAGCCCGGCGGGGCCAGCGTAAAGCCGGCAAAGGAAAAGCCCGGCGCCACAATGCAGCTGAGCAGCGCCCAGCCCTGTTCGGCCCACGCCGCCTGCCAATGGCCAGCTGCGATGCAGAGCTGTGGTTGATGCCCGGCCGAAATATCGGGGCCCAGGGTCTGCCAGACCGGCTTGTCGTGCGCGTCGGCGGCCTGCCCCAGCGCCAATGGGCTGCCGGCATGCCAGCACCAGAACTCGGTGGCATCCACGCGGTGCCAGTGCGATCGCTGTCCAGCCTCCAGCAGGAAATAGATCGCCGTCGCCACGGCGCGGCCATCGCCGGCAATACGCTGCGTCTCGCGATACCAGCCGCCTTCCGGATGAACGGAAAGGCCCAGCGCTGCGATCAGGCGCCGGGCCTCGTCCATGTCAGGCCACCCGGATCAGGCGGCCTTGTCGGTCACCATCAGGCGCACGGGTTCCTTGGTGCCGGCAACGACATCCTTGTCCACCTGCACCTCTTCAACACCCTCAAGGCCGGGCAGATCGAACATGGTGTCGAGCAGGATGCCCTCCATGATCGAGCGCAGGCCACGCGCGCCGGTCTTGCGCTCGATGGCGCGCTTGGCCACGGCAGACAGCGCATCCGGGGTGAAGGTCAGCTTCACGCCCTCCATCTCGAACAGGCGGGCATATTGCTTCACCAGCGCGTTCTTCGGCTCGGTCAGGATCTTCACCAGCGCCGGCTCGTCCAGATCCTCCAGCGTGGCGATCACCGGCAGACGGCCGATGAATTCGGGGATCAGGCCAAAGCGCAGCAGATCTTCCGGCTCGCACTTGCGCAGCAGTTCGCCCACGCGGCGCTCGTCGGGCGCGGCCACATGCGCGCCAAAGCCCATGCCGCGGCCCTGCATGCGGTCGCCGATGATCCGGTCCAGCCCGCTGAAGGCGCCGCCACAGATGAACAGGATGTTGGTCGTGTCCACCTGCAGGAATTCCTGCTGCGGATGCTTGCGCCCGCCCTGCGGCGGCACGGAGGCGGTGGTGCCTTCCATGATCTTCAACAGCGCCTGCTGCACGCCTTCGCCCGACACGTCGCGGGTGATCGACGGATTGTCGGCCTTGCGGGAAATCTTGTCGATTTCATCGATGTAGACGATGCCGCGCTGGGCCCGTTCCACATTGTAATCGCTGGCCTGCAACAGCTTCAGGATGATGTTCTCCACATCCTCGCCCACATAGCCGGCCTCGGTCAGCGTGGTGGCATCGGCCATGGTGAACGGCACATCCAGGATGCGCGCCAGCGTCTGCGCCAGCAGCGTCTTGCCGCAACCGGTCGGGCCAACAAGCAGGATGTTGGACTTGGCCAGTTCCACTTCGGCACCCTTGCCGCCGTGGTTCAGCCGCTTGTAATGGTTGTGCACAGCGACCGACAGCACGCGCTTGGCGTGGAACTGGCCGATCACATAATCATCCAGCACCTTGCAGATCTCGCGCGGCGTCGGCACGTCGCCGGATTTCTTCACCAGCGCCGTCTTGGTCTCTTCGCGGATGATGTCGTTGCACAGCTCCACGCATTCATCGCAGATGAACACGGTCGGACCGGCAATCAGCTTCCTGACCTCATGCTGGCTCTTGCCGCAGAAGCTGCAGTAAAGCGTGCCCTTGCTGTCGCTGCCGCCCAGCTTGGTCATGACAATCCTTCCTCGTGCCGGCCCAGCCCACCGGCATCAACAAACCACTGCCGGCACCGCCTGCACGGCCACCGGCCAGTCAGTGTAGCGAGATTCGGGCCGCGCCCGCAAGGGCGGGCAACGGCTTTCTTGTCGCGTCTTGTTCGAAACCGATGCAATTGGCCGCGAAAACGGCGCAATTCATCAGGCCGCGATCGAATCGCCTTCGCTCGGCACCGGGCGCTTTTCCATCACCGCGTCCACCAGGCCGAACTCCATCGCCTCTTCCGCGCTCATGAACTTGTCGCGTTCCATGGCCCGTTCGATGGTCTCCAGGTCCTTGCCGGTATGCTTCACATAGAGGCCATTCAGGATGCTGCGGATGCGCAGGATCTCGCGCGCCTGGATCTCAATGTCGGTGGCCTGGCCCTGCGCCCCGCCCGACGGCTGGTGCACCATGATGCGGGCATTCTTCAGCGCCACGCGCTTGCCCGGCGTACCTGCGGCGAGCAGGAAGCTGCCCATCGATGCCGCCTGGCCCACGCACACGGTCGCCACATCGGGGCGGATATATTGCATCGTGTCGTAAATCGCCATGCCGCTGGTGATCACCCCGCCCGGCGAGTTGATGTACATATAGATGTCCTTCTTCGGATTTTCCGATTCCAGGAACAGCAGCTGCGCCACGATCAGCGAGGCCATATTGTCTTCCACCGGCCCGTTCACGAACACGATGCGATCGCGCAGCAGCCGCGAATAAATGTCAAAGCTCCGCTCACCGCGGTTGGAGCTTTCGATAACGATCGGCACAAGACCGGCGGTCGGATTGATCATGACATTCTCCTTCACATCACCCTAGTTCGGACGTTTGCCGCCCAAGTTCAAGGGGGGCCGCCGGCGGCGCGGCAAAACAGCCGGGGATAAGCCCAAAGGCAAAGGGCCCCGCCGGTGCTGCCGGCGGGGCCCTTCGTGCATCGCAATCAAGCGGATCAGGCGCTCTTCTTGCTCGTCTTCTTCGGCTTGGCCGGGGCTTCGGCCTCGGCAGCCGGCTCGGCATCGGCCTTCTTGGCGGCCGCCTTCTTGGCCGGGGCCTTCTTCACCGGCTCGGCAGCGGCCTCGGCGGCCGGCTCTTCGGCCTTGGCCTTCTTGGCCGCAGCCTTCTTGGCCGGCTTGGCCGGGGCGTGATCATGGTCATGGTCATGATGGTCATGGCCACAGCCCGGGCCATGCACATGGCCGGCAGGCGATTCGTCTTCGCTGGCGATGGCGGCTTCCAGCTCTTCGCGGGTCACGGCGCGTTCGGTGATCGTCGCCTGGCCGATCAGATAATCCACCACCTTGTCTTCATACAGCGGCGCGCGCAGCTGCATCGCGGCCATGGCGTTTTCCTGGAAGAACTTGACCACCTTCTGCTGTTCGGCCGGGGCATAACGGGCGGCTTCCTGGCCGATCAGGCGGTTCATTTCCGCCTGGGACACGGTGACACCACCGCGCTGGCCGATTTCCGACAGCAGCAGGCCCAGGCGCACGCGGCGCACGGCAATGCGGCGATAATCCTCGCGCTCGGCTTCGATCTCGGCCTTGGCGGCGGCGGGATCGGCTTCACGGGCGGCTTCGGCTTCCAGCGTCTGCCAGATCTGGTCGAATTCGGCATCAACCATGGTTTCCGGCACGTCGAAATCATGGCGCGCCGCCAGCGTGTCGAGCAGCTTGCGCTTCAGATGGGTGCGCGACAGGCCGCCCAGCTCGGCATCCAGCTGATCCTTCAGGATTTCCTTCAGCGCATCCAGGCTCTCAAGGCCAAAGCCCTTGGCGAATTCGTCATCAATCTTGGTCTCGGCCGGCACTTCCACCGCCTGCACGGTGATGGCGAATTCGGCCGGCTTGCCGGCCAGATTGGCGGCGCCATAATCCTCGGGGAAGGTCACCTTGATGGTGCGCTGTTCGTTGGCCTTGGCGCCCACCAACTGGTCTTCAAAGCCGGGGATCAGCTGGCCGCTGCCGATCTTCACCCGCATGCCTTCGCCGGTGCCGCCGTCAAACTTCACGCCGTCCACGGTGCCTTCATAATCGATCACCACCGTGTCGCCGGTCTTGGCCTTGTGCTTGGCCGGGGCCGGCTCGGTGCGCTGGGCCGATTCGGCCAGGCGGGCGAGCGCCGCGTCCATGGCGGCATCGTCGGCCGGCACCACCAGCTTTTCCAGCGCCAGGTCATCGATCTTCACATCATCGATGGTCGGCAGGATTTCCAGGCTCACGGTGAAGCGGGCATCGCCATCATCCGGCAGCTCACCATCCACATCCACCTGCGGCTGGGTCGCCGGGCGCAGGCCATTGCTGCTGATCACCTGGTTCACGCCGTCGTTCAGCGCTTCCTGCAGCGCTTCGCCGCGCAGGGCAGCGCCGTGCATCTTCTTCACCAGATTGGCCGGCACCTTGCCCGGGCGGAAGCCCGGCATGCGGATCGTCTTCGACACTTCGGCCAGACGGGTTTCCACCCGCGCGGCAATCGCTTCGGCCGGGATCACCAGCGAATAAGCGCGGCGCAGGCCCTGGTTGGTGATTTCGGCAATCTGCATCGAACAACCCGTCTCTTCAAAGTTTGCGTTTGCGAAAATGGCGACGCCCCACGGCGGGCGGCAGCGGTTGGTGCGGGCGAAGGGACTCGAACCCCCACGTCTTTCGACACCGGAACCTAAATCCGGCGCGTCTACCAATTCCGCCACGCCCGCACCCGGGACACGAAGCGCTGGCCTATAGCAGCCTGCCCGTGATGTGCAAGGCTGCACACCCACAGGCCCAAATGCGAAGCGGGCGCCGGTGGTTTCGGCGCCCGCGCGGGAAACTTGGGTAACGACAGCAAATGTCAGGCGCGTGCCACAGTCCACACCGTGCCGGCGAAACTGGCGATCACCAGCGCCGTGACCGACAGCGCCAGGCGCGTGCGCTTCTGCGGCGTGCCGATGAAGCGCTGGATCATCGGATGATCGCTGCGGCCGGCCGTGGCCCAGGCCATCAACGCGATCCACAAAGCAAAGGAAAACAGCGACACCACATTCAGCATGGCGAGCAGATGCTTGTCAGGATGATGGTTCACATAGGCGATGGCCGCCGGCAGGAAATTGAACACGCACAGGAAGACAAAGCCTCCCCAAAACAGCCACATCGCCGTTGCCGTCGCAAACATCATAGCGTCCTCCCCCCGCAGCAGGAACTGTTACGCGCTGGGACTGGTCGGGACCCCTCCGACTCGTCTTATGGGAAGAATCTAACAGACGTTAACGATTTCGCAAGACAAATTTATCCCATTTTGCAGTTTCAAAACGCAATTCCGTCGCATTTTGCATCCGTTCCGGATGGGGTCAGGGCATCAGCCAGGCCCTGAGCAGCCAGGCCACCGTGCCCACCACCGCCACCCCGGCGGCCCACAGGCCCACGAACCAGGCCAGACGCTGGCGCAGCATGGGTTCAGGCATAGCCCTCTGCCCCGACCTTGCCGCGGAACAGCCAGTAACCATAAGCGGTGTAACACAGGATCACCGGCAGCAGCACGCCCACACCCACCAGCATGAAGGCCTGCGCATTGGCCGCTGTTGCCGCCTGCCAGATCGTCACCTGCCCCGGCACCGCCCAAGGAAAGATCGACACGCCCAGGCCCATGAAGGTGAGCAGAAACAGCAATTCGGCCAGCACGAACGGCGCCACCTCCGCCCGCCGCCGCAGCGCCCGGATGAACAGCAGCGCCGTCACCCCCACCAGCAGCGGCACCGGCGCCGAATAATAAAGGCCCGGCGCCTCGAACCAGCGGCTGAAATAATCATGGTTCAGGAACGGCGTTGCCAGGCTCACCGCGCCGATGGCGGCGATGCTGGCCGCGCCGGCCTGGCCTGCCATGCGATAGGCATGATCCTGCACGCCGCCTTCCGTTCGCCAGATCAGCCAGCACGCGCCCAGCAGGGCATAGGCAGCCACCACCGACACACCGGTGAGCAGCGAGAAGGGCGACAGCCAATCCCACCAGCCGCCGGCATAGCTGCGGCCCGCCACCTTCACCCCCTGCAGCACCGCCCCCAAAATCACCCCCTGCGCAAAGGCCGCCAGCGTGGAGCCGGCGAAAAAGGCGAAATCCCACAGCCAGATTCGGCTGGTGCGCGCCCGGTATTTGAACGCCACGCCGCGAAAGATCAGGCCCAGCAGCATGGCAATCAGCGGCGCATAAACCGCCGGCATCAGGATCGCATAGGCCAGCGGAAAGGCGGCAAACACCCCGCCACCGCCCAGCACCAGCCAGGTCTGGTTCGCGTCCCACACCGGCTTGATGGTGGCGATCGCCGTTTCCCGCTCCGCCCCGGGGCTGAGCACCGGAAACAGGATGCCGATGCCCAGATCAAAGCCGTCGGTGACGACATAGATGAAGATGGCCAGCCCGATGATGCCGGCCCACACCAGGGTGAGGAACGGATCGGGCGCGATGCCGGGGATCATGCCCATCTCATTCGGCCAGCTGGAAGCCATAGGGCGCATCGGGCGGCAGGCTGCCGACATCCACCGTCTGCTCCTTGCCGGGGCCCTTGTCCTCCGGGTTGGGCTCGGTGCCCATCAGCTTGATGATGAACCAGCTGCCGACGCCGAACACAAAGAAATAGACGATGATGAAGGCGATCAGCGAGGCCGCCACCGCCGGCGCTGCCAGCGGCGAGGCGCTTTCGGCGGTGCGCAACAGGCCAAACACCGTGAACGGCTGGCGCCCGGTTTCGGTGGTGATCCACCCTGCCAGCACCGCCACGAAACCGGCCGGGCCCATCGCCAGCGCCAGCCGCTGCTGCCACACATGATCGAATAGCCGGCCGCGCGCCGCATTCAGCGCCGCCCAGCCGCCGAGCAGCAGCATCAGCATACCCAGCCCCACCATCACCCGGAAGGCATAGAAGGGAAAGGCGACCTTGGCCCGATTTTCCGGCGCCACCTTGTCCAGCCCCATCGTTGCCGCCTCGATATCATGCTGCAACACCAGGCTGCCGATGGCCGGGATTTCCAGCTTGTAGCGCATGGTCTGCGCCGCATCATCGGGCACGCCAAACAGGATCAGCGGCGCGGCGCGATCATGGCTTTCATAATGGCCCTCGATGGCGGCGATCTTGGCCGGCTGGTGCTGCAGCGTGTTGACGCCATGCTCGTGGCCCGCCAGCACCTGCAACGGCGCGGTGATCGCCACCATCCCCATCGCCATGGCAAACATGATCTTCGTTGCCGGCTGCGCATTGCGGCCCAGTTTGCGATCCTTCAGCAGGTGATAGGCGCCCACCGCCCCCACCACCAGCGCGGTCGTCAGATACGCACCCAGCAGCGTGTGGGCGAGGCGATAGGGCATGGACGGGTTCAGCACCACCGCCAGCCAGTCGGTCGCATAAAATTGGCCATTTTCGGCAATGGCATAGCCCTGCGGCGTCTGCATCCAACTGTTGACGACGATGATCCAGAACGCCGAAATCGTTGTGCCGATGGCCACCAGGCAGGTGGCAAGGAAATGCAGCTTCTTGCCAACCCGGTCGAGCCCGAACAGCATCACCCCCAGGAAACCCGATTCCAGGAAAAACGCCGACAACACCTCATAGGCCATGAGCGGGCCAATGACGGGCCCCGCCTTGTCGGAAAACGCCGCCCAGTTCGCCCCGAACTGATAGGCCATGACGATGCCCGAAACGACGCCCATCCCAAAAGCGATGGCAAAGATCTTCAGCCAGTATCGGAACAGCTGCAGATACACATCGCGCCCGGTCTTCAGCCACAGCCCTTCCAGCACCGCCAGATAGCTGGCCAGCCCGATCGAAAAGGCCGGGAAGATGAAGTGGAACGACACGGTGAAGGCAAACTGGAACCGGGCCAGTGCCAGCGCGGAAACATCGTCGAACATAAGCGACCAACAGGCTCCTTCCCGGCGCGTCGCAAAGCCTGTAGGCGGCGGCACGGGGACCATTCAATAAAGCCCTTATGGCGGGGAATCATGGCGTCGGACATTGAAATCGCACGCGCAGCGACATTGCGCCCCATCCGGGATGTGGCCGCCGGCATCGGCCTTGCCGAAGCCGCCATCGAACCGCATGGCCATCATATCGCCAAGCTCTCGGCCGCCACGCTGGCCGATCTTGCCTCCCGCCCCGCCGGCAAGCTGATCCTCGTCACCGCCGTCAACCCCACCCCGGCCGGCGAGGGCAAGACCACCACCACCATTGGCCTTGCCGATGCCCTCAATCGCATCGGCCGCCGCGCCGTCATCGCCCTGCGCGAACCCAGCCTGGGCCCGGTGTTCGGCCGCAAGGGCGGCGCCACCGGCGGCGGCCAGGCCCAGGTGCTGCCGATGGAGAAGATCAACCTCCACTTCACCGGCGATTTCCACGCCATCACCGCCGCCCACAATCTGCTGGCCGCGATGATCGACAACGCCATCCATTTCGCCACCGCCATGCCATCGGGCGCCACCATCAACCCACGCACGGTCACCTGGCGGCGCGTGATGGACATGAACGACCGCGCCTTGCGCCAGATCGTGGCCGGAATGGGCACGGGCAACCACCCGCTGCGCGAAACCGGCTTCGACATCACCGTCGCCTCCGAAGTCATGGCCATCCTCTGCCTCGCCAGCGATCTGGCCGATCTCCAGGCCCGCCTCGCCCGCATCCGCGTGGCGAAAGACACGGCCGGCAACCCCGTCACCGCCGGCGATATCGGTGCTGCCGGCGCCATGGCCGCCCTGCTGGTCGATGCCATGCAACCCAACCTGGTGCAAACCATTCACGGCAGCGCCGCCTTCATCCACGGCGGGCCGTTCGCCAACATCGCCCACGGCTGCAATTCGGTCATCGCCACCCGCGCCGCGCTGGCACTCGGCGAATTCGCTGTCACCGAAGCCGGCTTCGGTGCTGATCTTGGAGCCGAGAAATTCGCCCACATCAAATGCCGACAGGCCGGCCTTGCCCCGGCCGCCGCCGTCGTCGTCGCCACGGTGCGCGCGCTCAAATACCACGGCGGCATGGCGCTGGCCGATCTTGGCACCAGCGACGCCGCGGCGCTCGATCGCGGCCTCGCCGTACTAGCCCGCCACGTCGAAAATCTGCAATCGCTCGGCCTGCCCGTCGCTGTTGCCATCAACGCCTTTGCCAGTGACACCGAAGCCGAGCAGGCTCAGGTGCTCCGCCACTGCCGCGACACGCTCGGCATCCCTGCCCATCTGTGCCGCCACTGGGCCGACGGCCCGGCCGGCGCGGAGGACCTCGCCCGCAGCGTCGCCGCCCTGGCCGATGGCAATGCCGACCCGCACGCGCGCTTCGCCCCGCTCTATGCCACCGGCACTGATGTGCTCGACGCACTCACCACGGTTGCCACCCGCATCCACCGCGCCGCCACTGTCAGCCTTTCAGCCGCCGCGCAGAAGCAGCTCGCCGTCCTGCGCGCCGAAGGGCTGGCCAACCTGCCTGTCTGCCTCGCCAAGACGCCTTACAGCTTCACCGCCGATGAAAAACAGCGCGGCGCCATCAGCGGCCATGATCTGCCCATTCGCGAGCTGCGCCTCGCCGCTGGCGCCGGCTTCATCGTCGCGCTCGCCGGCGACATCGCCACCATGCCCGGGCTGCCGAAAACACCCTCCGCCCTCGGCATCCATCTCGACGCGCAAGGGCGCATCGAAGGCCTGAGCTGACTGATGGATTGACCTCAGGGTAACTGCTGGCAAACTTCGCTTCGGAAAGGTTCCCGCCATGACGCCCGCCCGCCTCGTCGCCCTCGTCCTCCTGCTCACGGCCAGCCCGACACTGGCCCTCACCGTGACGGTCAGCGCCTTCACCCAACTCGGCGTCTCCCAACCCACGGCGCAGTGCATTGTCGATCAGCTTGGCCAGGGTGCCCAACTCGACGAAGCCGGCGAGGAGGACGATGAGGGCGAGCTTGATTCCGCCCTCGCCGAATTCAAGAACCAGAGCATCAGGGTCGCCAATGTCGGCCTGCAGACCTTCTTCCGCACCGTCGCCAACCGCGCCTTCAAGGTCCCAGCCAACCGCACCAACTTCATCCGCATCGCCAACAGCTGCGTCGGCGGCTGACGCAGCGCCCCAGAACGCCCCCTACAACCGCTCCAGCTTCAGCCAGCGGGCATTGCCGGCCCAGGCCCGACGGAAGGCGATACTGGCAGCCGCGGCCTCCGCCTTGTGCCCGGCTGCCGCCTCGCTCATCGCCAGCCCATAAAGCGCCCAGCCATTGCCCGGCGTCTGCACCAGTGCGGCGCGAAAGGCCTCGGTCGCGCCCGCGGCATCACCGGCCAGCAGCCGCGCCGCCCCCAGCGACTGGTTCACCGGATAATGCCAATAGGATGGCTCCATATAGGGGATGGTCGCCTCGATCCGTGCCGCCACCCGGAAATGTGCTGCCGCCACCACCGGCAAGCCCCCGGCCATGGCCCAGCGCCCGCGCGCCACATTGTCTGCAAGGCGGATCAGATCGGGCAGTGGCAATGCCTGGGCAACCAAATCCCGCGTGCCGGGATGATCCACCAGCGCCGCCATCGCCTGCAATTCGGCATCAAACCCGGCCCTGTTGCGCATCTGTGCAAAGGCGACGGCGCGCGCGAAATGGCGCATGGCCAGTGCAAAGGGCAGCCGCGCATCTGGCGCCGGCAAGGCCAGGATCGCGGCCGGGTCCGCCACCATCGCCATCACTTGATAGGGCGCGGCGTCCACCGCCTGTGCCGTGGCCAGCTGCGCCGAAAGATCGGCATCCAGCAATGTGCGCAGCCGCAACGCCTCACGCCGGGCAGTCGCAACATCACCGACCATCATAGCCGACGTCACAATGAAATGAACATTGTGCGGGTAATAGCCATAGCGCAGCATCCCCCGGTCACCCGTCGCGGCAATCCAGGCCTCATCCGCCCGCACCGCCGCCACATTGGCGGCAATCGAATCCCGATACCGCCCGCGTCGGTGCCAGATATGCGCCGGCATATGCACCAGATGGGCGGCGCTGCGCAGATTCGCTGCCGCCAACCGTTCGGCCGCGCCATCGGCCCGGGCCGGGTCCACCGCTTCCATCATGTGGATATACAGATGATTGGCCTGCGCATGATCGGGATTGCGCGCCCGCACCGCTTCCAGCAGGCGCACCGCCTCGGCGCTCTTGCCCACCGGCTTGCCATCGGCCAGCCAGTAATTCCACGGGCTGGTGTCCATCACCGCTTCGGCCGCCAGCACCGCAGCCTCGTCGTCATCGGGAAAACGCGCCGCCACGGCCAGCATGGCATCGGCATAGGCGAGGTCCAGCACCGCGCGGTCTGCGCCCGCATCGCGGGAATAGCGGGTGGCGAGCGCTGCGATCAGCGCCTGCGCCTTCGGGCCGGCCTGATCCTTCAGGGCCAGCGCCCGGTCCAGCGCTGCCAGCGCCGCACCGCGGTCGCGGCCGTCCATTGGCGCGTTGATGTTCGGCCCCAGCGCCAGCGCCTCCCCCCACCAGCACAACGCACAGGCCGGGTCCAGCTGCTGCGCCCGCCGGAAGGAGGCCACCGCCCCGGCATGATTGAAGCCATAGCTGAGCAGCAGGCCCTGGGCGAACCAGGGCCGCGCTGGCCCATCGGCCGGGCCCAGTGACATCGGCGCGGTCGCAAGATCAGGCAGCAACGGCACACCGCCCGTCTGGCTGGCCGGTGCGGCCACGGCTGCCGCCGCCAGCAGCGCCCGCACCGGGCTCATCCCGGTGCCGCGCCGCACGCAGGCTGCGGCAGCCCACAGGCTCGGATCGGGCGCCGGCGCCAGCGGGGCCGGCACCACCACCAGCGGCACCAGCATCGCGGCCAGCAGCGCCGCGCCGTTCAGGAGCAGCTTCATCACCAGTCCCCCTTTTGCCCCGATGGTGCCAGACGATGCCGACGGGCGCAAAGCAATCCACACCCACCCCGCACCACCTTGCGCTCGCCAAGAAAGGTCAGTATTATTGACCCATCTCGCACTCGCACATAAGAGCTTCCGCCATGGTCGCCGGCCTGCCGCCAGTCAGCCTTGAAGACAAATATCGCTTCCGCGATGGCCGTGTGTTCATGTCGGGGGTGCAGGCGCTAGTCCGCCTCCCGCTGGTGCAGAAATGGCGCGATGCCGCCGCCGGGCTCAACACCGCCGGCTTCATCTCCGGTTATCGCGGCTCCCCGCTCGGCGGCTATGATCAGGAATTGTGGCGCGCCAAGAAGTGGCTGAAGGAACAGGATATCCACTTCGTTCCCGGCGTGAACGAGGAACTGGGCGCCACCGCCGTCTGGGGCACCCAGCATGTCGCCCTCAATCCCAAGGCCACCAAGGATGGCGTGTTCGGCATCTGGTATGGCAAGGGGCCGGGCCTTGATCGCGCGATGGACGTGCTGAAACACGCCAACGCCGCCGGCACCAGCCAGCACGGCGGCGTGCTCGCCATCGTCGGCGATGATCACGGCGCCAAATCCTCCACCCTGCCGCACCAGAGCGACCATAATTTCCTCGCCGCCTTCGTGCCCTTCCTCGCCCCGGCCTCGGTGCACGAATTTGTCGAATATGGCCTGCTCGGCCTTGCCATGAGCCGCTTTGCCGGCACCTGGGTGGGCTTCAAGGCCACGGCCGACACGGTGGAAACCTCCGCCACCGTCGATCTTTCGGCCGAAAGCCGCGCCATTATCATTCCCGAATTCGAATTTCCCGATGGTGGTGTCCACATCCGCCCGGGTGACATCTGGCGGGAGGAAGACACCCGCCTGCAACGCTACAAGGGCTTTGCCGCCATGGCCTTCGCCAAGGCCAACCGCATCGACCGCGTGGTGTGGGACAGCCCCCGCCCCCGCATCGGCATCGTCTCCACCGGCAAGGCCTTTGCCGACACGATGGAGGCGCTGGCCGAACTCGGCATCGATGAACGCGTCGCCGCCAGCATCGGCCTCAAGGTCTACAAGGTCGGCATGCCCTGGCCGCTGGAACCCGACGGCATCCGCGCCTTTGCCGAGGGCCTCGAGGAAGTCCTTGTCATCGAGGAAAAGCGCGAATTCATCGAGCATCAGCTGAAATGGCAGCTCTACAACTGGCGCGAGGCCGTGCGCCCCGTCGTCGTCGGCAAGCATGACGAAGGCGGCGAATGGCTGCTCAGCCCCGACAACGAATTGTCCCCAGGCGTCATTGCGCACGTGATTGCCGCCCGCATCCAGCGCATCCATGATACCGATCGGATCCGCGCCACCCTCGCCTTCTTCCGCGACCAGTCTGCCAAGGCCGCCGCCCACGAAACCCCGGTCAAGCGCAGCCCCTATTTCTGCTCCGGCTGCCCGCACAACACGTCGACCAAGCCGCCCGAAGGCCAGCGCGCGCTCGCCGGCATCGGCTGCCACATCATGGCGATGTGGATGGACCGCGCCGAAACCTTCACCCAGATGGGCGGCGAAGGCGTCACCTGGGTCGGCGAAGCGCCCTTCACCGACGAAAATCACGTCTTCGCCAATCTGGGCGACGGCACCTATTTCCACTCCGGCCTGCTCGCCATCCGCCAGTCCATCGCGGCCGGCGTCAACATCACCTACAAGATCCTCTACAACGATGCCGTCGCCATGACCGGCGGGCAGAAACATGATGGCGAACTGGGCGTTGACCAGATCGCCGCCCAGATGCTGGCCGAGCATGCGAAAAAGGTCGCCGTCCTCACCGAGGATCTCGCCCGCTACAAGGGCGTCACCCTGCCCGCCGGCGTGCGGCTGCTGGATCGCGCCCTGCTGGATGAGGTGCAGAAGGAATTTGCCGCCACGCCCGGCTGCACAATCATCATCTTCGATCAGACCTGCGCCGCCGAAAAGCGCCGGCGCCGCAAACGCCAGCAGATGGTCGATCCCACCCGCCGCGTCTTCATCAACCCGGCCGTCTGCGAAGGCTGCGGCGATTGTTCGGTGCAGTCCAATTGCGTCTCGGTGGAGCCGGTGGAAACCGAATTCGGCCGCAAGCGCCGCATCAACCAGTCCAGCTGCAACAAGGATTACAGCTGCGTCAAAGGCTTCTGCCCCAGCTTCGTCACCATCGATGATGCGCAGGTCAAGAAATCCAAGGCCGATTTCACCCTGGATGGCGTGGCCGATCCCACAGTGCCGGCGCCGGGCGATGGCTTCAACATCATGGTCACCGGCATTGGCGGCACCGGCGTGCTCACCGTGTCGGCCCTGCTCGGCACCGCCGCCCATATCGAAGGGCTGGCCAGCACCACCGCCGACATGGCCGGCCTCGCCCAGAAGGGCGGCGCGGTCTACAGCCATGTCCGCATCGCGCAATCCAACGATGATCTCCTCAGCCCACGCATCATGGCCGGCAGCGCCGATCTGGTGCTGGCCTGCGATGCTGTTGTCGCCGCCGACAAGCCGACTCAAAGCCTAATGGTGCCCGAACGCACCGCCGTCATCGCCAATGCCGATGTCGCGCCCACGTCGGATTTCGTGCGCAACCGCGATTTCGATTTCCGCAGTGCCCAGGTCGAACGCGCCATCCGCAAGGCGTCAAACCCCAATGCCTGCGACTTCATCGCGGCTGACACGGTCGCCACCGCCCTGCTGGGCGATGCCATCGGCAGCAATATCCTCTTGATGGGCTATGCTTGGCAAAAGGGCCTGATCCCGCTGAAACGGGAGAGCATCGAGGCCGCCATCGATCTGAACGGCGTTGCCATCCCCTTCAACAAGCGCGCCTTTGCGCTCGGCCGCTTGCTCGCCACCCGCCCCGATCAGGTGCTGGCCCTGGTGGAGGCAACCCGCGGCCCGCAGCCGGAACCGCCCGCCACCAATCTGGATGAAATGATCGCCCGCCGCGAGGCCGATCTGATCCTCTATCAGGATGAAGCCTATGCGCGGCGCTTCCGGCAAACGGTGGACCAGGCCCGCACCGCCGGCGGCGACGCCTTCGCCGAAGCCGTGGCCAAGAGCCTCTACAAGCTGATGGCCTACAAGGACGAATATGAAGTGGCCCGCCTCTACAGCGATGGCCGCTTCCAGGCGGCCTATGATGCGCAATTCGCCGGCGGTGCCCCGCGCGTGTTGCTGGCCCCGCCGCTGCTCAGCCGCATCGATCCCGCCACCGGCCGCCCGAAAAAGATCAGCTTCGGCCCCTGGGTGTTCAAGGCCTTTGGCCTGCTCGCCCGGCTGAAGGGCCTGCGTGGCACCGCGCTCGACATCTTCGGCTACAGCGAAGAACGCCGCCACGAACGCGCCGACATCGCCGCCTTCGAAGCCGACGTCGCCCGCCTCTGCGCCGAACTCAACCCCGGCAACATCGGCATGGCCATCGCCATCGCCAAACTGCCAATGGACGTG
The DNA here is from genome assembly GCF_059745315.1 of Sandarakinorhabdus sp. FBCC-B8862. NCBI lineage: Bacteria > Pseudomonadati > Pseudomonadota > Alphaproteobacteria > Sphingomonadales > Sphingosinicellaceae > Sandarakinorhabdus > Sandarakinorhabdus sp. FBCC-B8862. The sequence continues at coordinate 2,892,622 of NZ_CM185574.1, read as the reverse complement.
CGCGGCTTCGGCCCGGTCAAAGCCAAGGCCCGCGCCGAGATGCTGAAGCGTCGCGAAGCCCTGTGGGCGAAATGGCCGGGGATGGCGGCCCAGGCGGCTGCCTGATCAGTCCCCCCGGCAGGTCCGGCCAAAAAATCCTCCCCCTCTGGGGGCGGTGGCGCCCATCCTCCCCAGTCGCAGGATGGGGAGGTGGCGAGCACAGCGAGGCGGAGGGGCCGCGACGGAGGGGGTCAAGCCGGACAGCATAGCCTGCCATACTGCATCCAGAACCAGGCCCGCCAAACCCGGCGGCCGAATGCCCCTGTCCTACACGGCAAATCAATGTCATCATGACATTGAAGATCGTTGGGCCCAGCCAACCAAATGTAAAGTTTCGCAGCTGAAATCACGCCATATGCGTCAAATGCGTCAAAACTGAAGGCGCAAATGCAAAGCCGGCTTGGCCGGCACACCGACAAGAACCAGCACTTTCTCAATCTGGACGGTGAATGGCGCCGACGTCAGTCGCCAATATCAACCGCAAAACAGCCGTTCTTGCCGATTTCCAGCGTTTTGCAGCCCTTGCTGGCTTCGGCGCGGGTCTCGAACGGGCCAACCTGCAGGCGCCAGTTGCCACCGAATTTGCCGATGGTCGGGTGCAGGCCCTTCACATCGCGCTTGTTGGCGGCAGCGAGTTTCTTCCACGCGGCCATGGCGCTCTTCTGGTTGGGATAGGTGCCCAGCTGGATGCGCCAGCCGGTTTCCTTCGGCGGCGGCGGTGGGGCGGCTTTCTTCTTGGGCTCGGGCCTTTCGGCCAGCTTCACCGGCGGCGCGCTGGGGGTGGGCCGGGGCGACAGGGCGCTGGCCTGGCGGGTTTCGGCCGGCGGCGCCGCAGTTGGCGTGGCCGTGGGGGCAGAGCCCTCCTCCTCAGCCTCATCCTCGTTGGCCGGGGCCTCTGCACCGGCGGCCTTCAACGCAGCGGCGTTCAGAGCGGCCGTGCTGGTCTCGGCGGCCGGAGCCGGTGTGCTGTTGCCGCTGGCGATCACGGTCACCGGCGGGGTCGGCGTCGTCACCGCTGTCATCGGCGGCGGCGCGATGCCAGGCTGGAACTGGGCCGGCACGCCGCTGCCATTGGCCAGCGCGGTGGCGATCTGCCAGCCGTTGGCGCGGTCAAGCGGCTGGATGGCCTGGCTCAGCTCATTCAGCGCCTTGGTCGCCTCCGGAAGACCCTGGGCAGCAGCCCGCACCAGATAGGCATAGGCCAGCGGCATGGATTTGGCCGCGCCATCGCCATTCCAGTGCACGATGCCCAACACATATTGCGCCCGCATCTCGCCCCGGTCGGCCGCCGCCTTCAGCCAGCGCACCGCTTCGGCCTTTTCCGTGGCCTGGAACAGCAGGATGCCCAGATTGGCCTGGGCCGGCAGATGGCCCTTCACGGCGGCGCGGCGATACCAGTCACGGGCAATCGCCTTGTCCATCGTCACGCCGCGGCCCAGCTTGTAGGCTTGGCCCATGTTGAACATGGCGTCGGGATCGCCATTTTCGGCAAATGGCTGCCACATCGAGACGGCTTCATCCCATTTGCCGGCGCGCCACAGCTCAACGCCCTGGCGCACCGATGGCGGCGGCGGCGTGGCACGGGCCGGCGCTGCCGCTGCCGGGCGCGAGGCGCGGCTCTTCTTGCCCTTTTTCTTCTTGCGGGCCGCCAGCGCCGGATCGCCGGCAACCAGTGCCAGCACCAGCAACATGCCTATCGCCCTTACGCCCGCCAAACCACATCTCCGCCTTTTATCGTTGTGCGCACCCGTCCGGCGGTGGGCAGCCCGTTGAAGGGAGTGTTGCCTGCGCCGTGGAATTGATCGCCGTCGATACGCCATGGGGCCGCTTCGTCAAAGACCACAAGGTCCGCCGGTGCGCCGAGTTGCAGGGTTCCGGCGACAAGCCCAAAGCGCCGGGCCGGATTGGTGCTGAGCATGGCGATCAGGCCAGCCAGGCTGACAACGCCGTCGCGCACCAGCCCAAGCCCCAGCGCCAGCAGCGTTTCGGCCCCCGCCATGCCGGCCCGCGCATCGGCAAAGGGCTGGCGCTTGTCTTCCTGGCTTTGCGGATCATGGCCAGAGGCGAGGATGGAAATCGTGCCATCGCGCACCCCTTCGATCACCGCCAGCCGGTCCGCCTCGCAGCGCAGCGGCGGTGACAGCCGGGCAAAGCTGCGGAACCCCGCCACCGCCATATCGTTCAGCAGCAGATGCGCCGGGGTGATCCCCGCTGTCAAATCCACGCCACGGGCCCGCGCCGCCCGCACCGCCGCCAGCCCTTCGGCCGTCGTCACCTGGCGGATATGCAGTCGGGCGCCGGTGGCTTCGGCCAGGCGGCAATCGCGGATGATCGCCAGCGCTTCGGCAAAGGCCGGGGCAGCGGCCAGGCCCAGCCGCGTGGCATATTCGCCTTCGGTCGCCACCGTGCCGGCGGTCAGCGCCACATCCTCGGCATGGCTCACCACCACCAGGCCATGGCCATGGGCATAGGCAAGCAGCCGCTGCATCACCCGGGCGTCGGCAATGGCGCGCCGGCCGGTCGCCACCCCCACGGCCCCCGCCGCCTGGGCCAGACCAATCTCGGCCAACTCCTCGCCCTTCAGCCCGCGGGTGGCGGCGGCGAGCGGGTGCACCCACACATCGGGTTTGCCCGATCCCTGTGCAAAGGCGACCAGTGCCGGATCGTCCAGCGGCGGCGACTGATCCGGCATCAGGATCATGCGGGTAATGCCGCCGGCGTTGGCCGCCGCGGTATCGGCACGGAACACCCCGGCATCGATCAGGCCGGGGGCCACCACCAGGCCGGTGGCATCGATGATCTGGGCATCAGACGGCGGTTCTGCATGGCCGATGCCGGCAATCTTGCGGTCTTTCAGCAGGATGGTGGCGATCCCGTCATGCCCGGTGGCGGGGCAGACAACACGGCCGCCGGTGATGGCGATGGCGGCGCTCATGCCCAGCCCTCCACGCCGCGCCGCCGCCGGGTCAACACGTCAAGGCAGGCCATGCGCACCGCCACGCCCATCTCCACCTGTTCGGTCACGGCGCTGCGGGCGATGTCGTCAGCAATGGCGCCATCGATTTCCACACCGCGGTTCATCGGGCCGGGATGCATCACCAACACATCGGGAGCGGCCTTGGCCAGCCGCGCCTCCGTCAGGCCATAAAAGCGGAAATATTCGCGGGGCGACGGCACATAGGCGCCCTCCATCCGCTCCGTCTGCAGGCGCAGCATCATTACCACATCGGCGCCGGCCAGCCCGGCATCCATGTCGGCAAAGCTCTCGACGCAATAGCCACCCAGCCCGGCCGGCAGCAGGGTCGGCGGCGCCACTGCCCGCACCTCGGCCCCCAGCGCGCCCAACAGCATGAAATTGGATCGCGCCACCCGGCTGTGCAGGATGTCGCCGCAGATCGCCACCTTCAACCCAGCGATGCGACCCTTGCGCCGGCGAATGGTCAGGGCATCCAGCAGCGCCTGCGTGGGGTGTTCGTGGCGACCGTCGCCGGCATTCAGCACCGGGCAATCGACCTTTTCGGAAATCAACTGCACCGCGCCTGACGATCCGTGCCGGATCACGATCATGTCAGGATGCATGGCATTCAGGGTCAACGCGGTGTCGAGCAGCGTCTCGCCCTTCTTCACGCTCGATCCCGACACGCCAAGATTGACGACATCAGCCCCCAGCCGCTTGCCGGCGATCTCGAAACTCAGCAGCGTGCGGGTGCTGTTTTCGAAAAAAGCGTTGATCTGGGTGAGGCCGGCCAGCCGGTCTGCATGTTTGGTGGCGCTGCGGTTCAGTTCCACCCACTGCTCCGCCTCGTCGAGCAGGAAGCAGATTTCCCACGGCTTCAGCTGGGCAATGCCCAACAGATGGGCATGCGGGAACGGATGCGCACCGTCTGCCAGTGCGGGGTGGGAGGGTGCGCGCGCCATGAGCCCTCTCCCTAATGGCACTCACCGTGCCAGACAATCCGCGAATTCGCGCTCAATCCTCCCGCCAGCGCAAAACCGGCAGCACGGAGGCGAAATCATCATGCCAGACCGGCGCTCCGGCCGGCGGCGGAAGTGGCCGCCAAGCGCCGCCGGCAGCCGTGAACGCATCCAGCCGCGCCGGATCACGTGAGAGGGCCACCCAGGTTGACCGGGCCGAAACCAGTGCCGGCGTATCGGCAGTACCGGGCTGATAACGCAACACCCGCACCTGCCAACCCCCATCGGCAGCCAACGCCGCCACGACCGGTTCCAGATCAAGGAAGCGATTGGTGATATGGATCAGCAACAGGCCATCACGGCTCAGCACCCGGCCATAAACGCCAAGCGCCTCACGGGTCATCATGTGCAGCGGGATGGAGTCAGACGAAAAGGCGTCGACTGCCAGCAGATCCAGGCTGGCCGGCGCTTCGGCTTGCAGTGTGAGGCGGGCATCGCCCACGACCATGCGGGCATCCGGCGCACAATTGCTGAGATAGGTGAAATCGCGCCGTGCAATGGCCACGACGGCCGGATCAATCTCAAACATGGTCCAGCGCTGGCCAGCCTTGGCATAGCAGGCCAACGTTCCGGCCCCAAGCCCGACCACGCCGATACGGGCACCACGGCCAAACAGTGCCGGAGCCGCCAGCATCGCCCTGCCCACCCCACTGCCCGGTACATAGTAAGTCATGGGTTCGCGGGCCAGTTTGGGCACCAGCGACTGCACCCCGTGGACGGTGGTGCCGTGCCGAAGATAGCGCAGCCGGCCGTCCCGACTGTCGTACACGCTGTAAACCCCGAAAAAGCTGCGCACATGCTCCCCGCCGCGCACCGCCTTCACCCGGTCCAGACCACCGGTGGCGGCCATCGCCACCAACAGCAGCAGGGCCGGACCAAATCGACGCAATGGGCCAGCGCCAGGCCAAGGCAGCAGCAGTGCAGCCGTAACGAGCAACAATGGATGCTCCCACGGCCAGCTGAACAGCATTGGCGCCAGCAACGCGCAAAACAACCCTCCAACTGCGCCGCCCACCGACAGCCACAGGTAAAAACTGGTGAGCCCCTCTGCCGGCGGCCGTTCCATCGCTAACGTGCCGTGCAACGCCAGCGTGATGATGAGCAGCAGGACAAGACCGGCCAGCGCCAGCGCAACGCTGAACCCGGGCCCCTTTCCCGCCATGAACATCGGTCCACCAATGATCAGCAACAGCCAGGGGGAAAGCCGCACTGCCAGCGCCGTCACCCGCGGCCCCGCATCGGAAAAGCCGATCACAAAGCTCAGCAGATAGATGGCCAGGGGCACCACCCAAAGCAGCGGCATAGCCATGAGATCAGTGGTAAGGTGGGTGGTGGTGGAGAGCAGCAGGCCCGAGGCCACCGCGGCGAACCCTGCCCACCGCAACCGCTCTCGCCAACGGGTGGGATAGGCCGATGTCGCGGAGACCGCCGCACCGTGCCGCGCCTTCAACCCGCACAAGAGCACCAGGCCGGCCAACACGACAAATCCAGCCGACCAGCCCCAGCGCTGCACCGGCAATCCGGCCAATGGTTCAACCAGCATGGGATAGGCAATCAGCGCGGCAAAGCTGCCAAGGTTGGAGGCGGCATAGAGGAAATAGGGATTGCCGGCATCCGGATCGCCGGTGCGGGCGAACCAGGCCTGCATCAATGGTGCCTGTGCCGACACGACAAAAAACACCGGGCCGATAGAGGCGCCCAGCAAACCGATCAGCCACAGTGCCGGATCGCCATCACCCGCTGCTGGAAACCATGCCGCCATGCCAATTGGGAGCATGAGCGCGGCGACAGCAAACAATGCCAGATGGATTTCCAACTGCCGACGCACCGGCAGCCGCTGGAGGGCATGGGCATAAAGATAGCCGGCCAGCAGGACGCCCTGATAAAAGAGCATCGCGATGTTCCAGACATTGGGCGAACCGCCCAAAACCGGGAGCACGATGCGGCCCATCAACGGCTGCACCAGGAACAGCAGGAAACTTCCCGTCAGGATGGTGAGGGTGTAAATGGACCGGGCGAATGAAGCGGCGTGGCTCATGAGCCGCCATGGCTAGCCCACCCACCCAACGCTGACAACAAGGGGATGGGCACGCTCGCCGCGGCTTGCCGGTCAGCCGCGGCAGCCTTAATGGACGCCGATGACCAGCGGCTGGCGCCCGAAATGGGCCATCATCATCGCCTTCTACAATGAGGAGCGCTTCATCGCGCCCACCATTGCCGCTGCGCTGGCGCAGGATCGCGATGACATCCTGCTGATTTGCGTTGACAACGCCTCCACCGATGGCAGCCATGCCTTGGTCGCCGGGCTGATCGCCGGCAATCCGCGCGCCATGCTGGTAACGGAGGCCGCCCAGGGCCACACCTTTGCCTTGCGGCGCGGCACGGCCATCGCGGCCGAGCAAGGCTGCGCCAACATCGCCTATTGGGATGCCGACACCCATTATCCGCCACACTATATCAGCCGTGCTGATGAATTGCTTGGGGATGATCCCAAAACCATCTGCGTGCAGGCGTTCGACATCTATGGGCCCTACGACAGCACGAAGAACCGCATCATTCGCCATCGCATGGCCATCACCGCCAGCCTGTTGTCCGGCCAGGGCCACACCGGCACGTTCGGCCAATGTTTCCGCATCGCCCCGCTGCTGGCGGCTGGCGGGCCCAAGAATGATGACTGGCCGTTCGTGCTCTATGATCACGAGTTGATGCACCGCATCCTGAAAGTCGGGCGCAGCACCCATGCCACCGATCACGTCTGCTGGCCGGCGCCGCGCCGCCAGGTGAAGGGCCATGTGCGCTGGAACCTGACCGAGCGGCTGCTCTATGCCCTCACGCCCTATGCGGTGAAGGATTGGTTCTTCTATCGCTTCCTCGGGCCCCGCCTGAGGGCCAGGGGCATGTTTGAAGCCGGCTTGCGCATCCGCGACTGGGAACAATGACAGTGGCGCCGCCACCGCTGGCCCGCACAGTGGCGCCAAGGGAGAGCGGCGATGCAACTGGCCTGGAGCAGCGATGATCTGAGATTCCGCGACGAGGTTCGCGAGTTCCTCGCCAGCGAACTCACCCCAGAATTGAAGGCCGCTGCCGCCGGCATGACCAGCGTCTATGCGCCACCGCCGGTGGCCATCGCCTGGCAGAAGAAACTCCATGCCAAGGGCTGGGTGGCGCCCAGCTGGCCGGTGGAATGGGGGGGCTGCGACTGGTCGGTGGCCCGCCGCTACATCTTTGCCCGTGAAACCAGCGAAGCCGGCGCGCCGCCCTTGTCGCCGATGGGGCTGGGCATGTGCGGCCCGGTGCTGCTGCACTATGGCACGGAAGAGCAGAAGCGCCGCCATCTGCCGCCGATGCTGGCTGGCGACATCTTCTGGTGCCAGGGCTATTCCGAACCCAATTCGGGATCTGACCTCGCCTCCCTGCGGATGAAGGCGGAGCGCGATGGCGATCACTTCGTCTGCACCGGCCGCAAGATCTGGACCACCCACGCCCATTATGCCGACTGGATCTTCTGCCTGGTGCGCACCACCCGACTGGACAAGCCGCAGCTGGGCATCAGCTTCCTGCTGATCGACATGAAGTCTCCCGGGGTCAGCGTCCGCCCGATCATCTCATTGTCGGGCGAGCATGTGCAGAACGAGGTGATCTTCGACGCGGTGCGGGTGCCAGTGGCCAATGTCGTCGGCCGCATCGACGATGGCTGGACAGTGGCCAAATATCTCATGGAATTCGAACGCGGCGGCCATGCCTATGCCCCGTCGCTGATCAAGCGGGTCGATGTGCTGCGGCGTTACCTTGCCGAAACCGGCCAGGCCATGCCCGGGCGGCTGGCGGCCTTGCGCACCGAGATCGAGGCGCTGGACGCGCAGGAGCTGATCTTCAACGCCGGCCTGTCGAACGGAGCAGCCCCCGGCCCGATGGCATCGGCCCTGAAGATCATCGGCACCGAACTCAGCCAGCGCCTGACCGAGTTGGAGGTGGAGGCCGCCCTGCCCCATGCCATCATCTTCCAGCCGCACCGCACCCTGCCGGGCGGCGATGTGCCCGGCTATGTGCCGCCAACCGATGGCCTGGGCGTTGGCCCCGATTGGGCGGCGCGGGCCATCCCCAAATATTTCAACGACCGTGCCGGCTCCATCTATGCCGGCACCAACGAGATCCAGCGCGGCATCCTCTGGCAATACCTGGCGCGGCGAAACGGTTGAACCAGCCCCGGCAGCGGCGGATTTGTCGAATGTCGCGGCCGGCGCAAATGGGACACAAGTGACACATCTGGTGGGTGTTCGCCGGAACCCGCTGCGGTCTCGACGTTCAAGAAGCAACGTTGATCAGCATAGCCTGTTCAGCCGGTGCTGGACAGCGCAGCGGCTAGCCAATCGCGCCTCAACGCTCACCCACCAGCATCAGGCGCACATCGCCGCGGCAGCGCAGGGACTGGACCAGCAGATAGACGCTGAGGAAGCTGGCACCGCCCAGGAAGGCGAGCAGGGCCAGCGCGCTGCCGCCGGCCGTCCAGCGATGGCGCCAGCCCACCCACAGGCCCGACAGGGTGAGCATGAACATGAAATCGAAATTGAACTGGCCCTGCCAGCCGCCAGCCTGGATGGCGCCGAAGAAGGGCGGAAACAGGTTGGGATCGGCCATGAACACCGGCGCGGTGTAGACCGACAGCGCGACAAAGATCAGCACACACCAGATCCGGAACAGCATCATCGCCGGCACTCCCTTGTTGTTGCTGTCACGCTGGCAGGCGCACGGAAGCGCTGCAATTACGTGCCACGTCAATTTCCGGTGAAGCGCCCCGGCCGCCGTTCGCGGAAGGCCGCCACTGCTTCGGCAAAATCATCGCCCTGGGTCGCCAGCAGCCATTGATCGGCATCGGCATGCAGCACGGCGGCATCCAGAGCATGGGCAAGCGCGGTGATGCTGCGCTTGATCATCTGCACGGCGAGCGGCGGCAGCGCCGCCAGTTCGGCGGCGAGCGCCAGCGCCCGTTCCTCGGCACTGCCATCGGGCACGATCTCGTCGATCAGGCCCCATTCGGCCAGTTCCGCCGCCCCGTGCAGCGCCCCCATCATCACCAGACGTTTGGCCCGCGCCGGCCCGACCAGCGCCACCACCGGCCCCAGCGCGTGCCACATCAGGTTGATGCCGATCTTCACCTCGCCATAACCCAGCCGGGCGCTCGCCCCGGCGATGCGGAAATCGCAGGCGGTGGCAAGGCAGGTCGCGCCGCCGGTGGCGATGCCTTCGATGGCGCACACGGTCGGCTGGTCAATCCCCATCACGGCGCGCATCACCCGCGCGCCCAGTTGTGCCGCCCGCCGCGCCTCGGCCAGCGGTGCCGGGCTGGCCATGCGCGCCTCCATCTCGCCGATATCGGCGCCCACCGAAAAATCCCGGCCGTCGCCGCGCAGCACCACGGCGCGCACATCGCCGCGCCCCCGCATGGCGTCGGCCAGCTGCTCCAATTCCATCAGCATGGCCTGGGTCAGCGCGTTGCGCCGTTCGGGCCGCGCCAGGCTGATGACCGCAATCCCGTCCGTCACCTCCAGCTGCACCGCCATCTCAGCACTCCACCACGTTCACGGCCAGGCCGCCCCAAAATCCCCAGCAGTCAGGGCGGTTTGGCTGACCAAGCTTCTCAACACTCGACAACATTCACCGCCAAACCGCCCTGGCTGGTTTCCTTGTATTTGTGGCTCATGTCGATCCCGGTCTGGCGCATCGTCTCGATCACCTGATCCAGGCTCACCCGCCCCTGCCCCGGCCGGTGCAGCGCCAGCCGCGCCGCGTTCGCTGCCTTCACTGCGCCGATCGCGTTGCGTTCGATGCAGGGGATCTGCACCAGCCCACCGACCGGATCGCAGGTCAGGCCCAGATTATGCTCCATGCCGATCTCGGCGGCGTTGGCGACCTGTTGCGGGCTGGCGTTCCACACCGCGGCCAGCCCGGCCGCCGCCATCGAGCAGGCGACGCCAACCTCCCCCTGGCAGCCCATTTCCGCGCCGGAGATGGAGGCCCGGCTCTTGTAGAGCAGGCCGATGGCGCCGGCCGTCAAAAGGAAGCGCTGCCGCTGTTCCGGCGTCTCGCAATAATGGCGCATCACCGCCGGCAGCACGCCGGCCGCGCCATTGGTGGGTGCCGTCACCACCTGGCCGCCAGCGGCATTTTCCTCGTTCACCGCCATGGCAAACACGTTGAGCCAATCGAACAGACGCTCCGGCTCGTTGGCGCCCTGGCCCTTGCGCAGCTGCCGCCACAGCAGCGGCGCGCGCCGCTCCACCTTCAGGCCGCCGGGCAAAATGCCGTCTGTCTCCAGCCCGCGGACGATGCAGGCCAGCATCACCTCGGCCACCTGGGTCAACCCGGCCAGGGTTTCGGCGCGGGGGCGGATCGCATCCTCGTTGGCGAGCACGATGGCATCGAGGCTGAGGCCGTGTTGCGCCGCGATGGCCAGAAGCTCGGCAGCGCTGGTGAAGGGATAAGGCACGTCATGCCCGGCCGCGACCCGGTCGGCGGGGGCCGGCGCTTCCAGCTGGCGGCGGCTGGCGATAAAGCCGCCGCCGGTGGAAAACCAATCCTCCCCGCGCCATTCCGCCCCATCTGCCCAGAGCGCCAGCCGCATGGCATTGGGGTGGAGGAGATCGCGGGTCACGTGATCGAGGTGAATGTCGGCCGCCGGATCAAAGCCCAAGCCCGGCGCCAGTTCGCCGCTGGCCGTCAGCGCCGCCAGATCGGCTTCGGCGCGGCCGCCGTCAAACGTCTCCGGTTCATGCCCCAACAGGCCCAGCGCGGCGGCGCGCAGCGTGCCATGGCCCAGCCCGGTGAAGGCGAGGCTGCCTTGCAGCGTCACCACCACCCGGGCACCGGCAGGCCAGTCACGAAGGCCGCGCCGCCAGCGCGCCGCGATGCGCATGGGCCCCACCGTGTGCGAACTGGATGGGCCCACCCCCACCCGAAACATGTCGAGCACCGAAAGCATGGCGGCAGGGTGTGGCACGGGTGATGGCAATGTCCAGCCCTCTGCTGATCGGCCCGATTTGACACAATTGACGAAAATTGCGGGATTCAGCGTTGATTTTGCGCGCGAAATGCCAAGACCGCCCGCCATTTGCGACCATGACAGATTTTGCCCCTGTAGGACAGGAGAGCTGGCAAAGCGCGCGCATCCGGTCCAGCATGGCGGGCATGGACGATGTGCTGATCGATCAGATGGCCCGGCTGCTGGCGCGCGAGGCGACCGATGAGCGGCTGCGGCAGGCGCGCGCTGGCCACAATGAGGATGGCTGGCAGGCGCTGGTTGATGCCGGCCTGCCGTTGGCGCTGGCCAGCGAAGCCCATGGCGGCCTGGCGCTGGACCCCTTGAGCGTGATGGCCATCACCCGGGCCCATGGCCGGGTTGGTGCGCCGTGGCGGCTGTCGGCCGCCATGCTGCTGCACGCGCCGCACTGCGATCCCAATTTGTGGACCCCGGCGCTGGCCAGCGCCAAGCTGGCCGGGCTGATGGACAGCGTGCTGGACATGACGCTGGAATGGACGCAGACCCGCCAGCAGTTCGGCAAGCCGCTGGCCAGGAACCAGGCGGTGCAGCACAGCCTTGCCATCATGGCGGCCGAAACCGCTGCGGCCGGCGCGGCGGCCAACCTTGCCGCGCTGGCGCTGGCCCATCCGGCGAGTGCGGCGCTGGCCGTTGCCGCCGCCAAGGCGCGCGCCAGCGAGGCGGCGGGCATCGTGGCGGCGCTGGCCCACCAACTGCACGGCGCCATCGGCGTGACGGCGGAGCATCGCCTGCACCTGTTCACCCGCGCGCTGTGGCAATGGCGGGACCGGGCCGGCGCCGAGCATCAGCATCACGCCACGCTGGGCGCCGCCGCGCTGGCCGGCGGCAGCGTGTGGGCGCTGGCAACGCGCGAAGCCACGACGAGCGGCGGCCAGGCGGCCATCCCGCCCGGCGAGCGTTTTCGTTTTCCGGCCGTGGCCGAACAGCCGGCGCAGGCCGCACTGCGGGCCGAGGTGCGGGCCTTTCTGGCCGGGGCGCTGGCCGGCCTGCCGCCGGAAACCCGCGCCCACAGCTGGAACGGCCACAGCCCGGATTTCAGCCGCCAGCTGGGCCGGCGCGGCTGGCTGGGGATGACCTGGCCAAAGGCGGTTGGCGGGCATGAGAAGAGCGCGCTCGACCGGCTGGTGGTGATCGAGGAGCTGCTGGCTGCCGGTGCGCCGGTGGCGGCGCACTGGATCGCCGATCGGCAGACCGGGCCGCTGCTGCTCAAATATGGCACCCCCGAACAGCAGGCGCGCCATCTGCCGGCCATCGCGCGCGGCGAACTTTATGCCTGCATCGGCATGAGCGAACCCGGCGCGGGATCGGACCTGGCCGCCCTTTCCACCCGCGCCCGCGCCGTGGACGGCGGCTGGCGGATCAGCGGCACCAAGCTGTGGACCACCTATGCCCACAAGGCGCAGCTGATGCTGCTGCTCTGCCGCACGGGTGACGGGCAACGGCATGAGGGCCTGTCACAGCTGCTGGTGCCGATGGACTCGTCGGGCCTGAGCATCCGGCCGATCATCGATCTGATGGGCGAACATCATTTCAACGAAGTGCATTTCGATGATGTGTTCGTGGGCGCCGATGCGCTGGTGGGGGCCGAGGGCAATGGCTGGGCCCAGGTGATGAGCGAGCTGGCCTATGAACGCTCCGGCCCGGAACGCTTCCTGTCGACCCTTGTGCTGCTGGAGGAGCTGGTGCGGGCGCTGGGGCCCAAGGCGCCGGCCGCAGCGCATGCCCCGATCGGCCGCCTGACCGCGCATCTGATGGTGCTGCGCCAGATGGCGCGCGGGATGGCCGCCCTGCTGGAAGCCGGCGAGGATCCGGCGCTGGAAGCGGCGATGGTGAAGGATCTGGGCGCCACGTTCGAACAATCCATCCCCGACATTGCCCGCGCCCTGTTGCCCGGCGACGCGCCGGCCAGCCTGATCGCCACGCTGAACGCCACCATCCACATCGCGCCGATGGTTTCGCTGCGCGGCGGCACCCGGGAGATTTTGCGCGGCATCATCGCGCGGGGATTGGGTGTGCGCTGACAGACTGGCAAAAACCGCAATCGACGCGGCTCGGCCGGCGGCGCAGGGTGCGCCACGTTCCAGACCACAGGAGACACGACGATGGCTGAAGCCTATATCATCGACGCCGTGCGCACCCCGCGCGGCATTGGCAAGCTTGGCAAGGGGTCGCTGGCCGACATGCACCCCCAGCATCTCGCCGCCGCCGTGCTGAAGGCCGTGGCCGACCGCAATGCGCTCAACACCGCCGAAGTGGATGACATCATCTGGTCCACCTCCACCCAGAAGGGCCGGCAGGGCGGCGACCTCGGCCGCATGGCGGCGCTGGATGCTGGTTACGACCTGAAGGCCAGCGGCATGACGCTGGACCGGTTTTGCGGCGGTGGCATCACCTCGGTGAACCTGGCCGCCGCGCAGATCATGAGCGGCATGGAAGATCTGCTGATCGCCGGCGGCACCGAAATGATGAGCTATACTGCCACCATGGCCCAGGAAGAGCGCGCCGCCGGCCTGCCGCCGATGATGATGGGCAGCGGCAACGCCCGGTTGCAGCGCCACCACCCGCAGAGCCACCAGGGCGTGTGCGGTGATGCCATCGCCAGCATGGAGGGCATCAGCCGCCAGGATGTCGACGCGTTGGGCCTGGAAAGCCAGAAGCGTGCGGCCGTGGCCATCGCCGAAGGCCGCTTCGCCAAGAGCGTCATTCCGGTCTATCGCGAGGATGGCACGCTGGCGCTGGATCGCGAGGAGTTCCCGCGCCCGCAGACCACGATGGAAGGCCTGTCGCAGCTGGAGCCGAGCTTTGCCAAGCTGGCCGACATGCCGCTGGACCAGGCCGGCACCACCTTCCGCAAGCTGATCAACGCCAAATATCCCGATCTGAAGATCGAGCATATGCACCATGCCGGCAACTCGTCGGGCGTGGTCGATGGCGCGGCGGCCGTGCTGCTGGCCAGCAAGGCCTATGCCGAGAAGAATGGCCTGAAGCCGCGCGCCCGCGTGGTGGCGATGGCCAACATGGGCGATTGCCCGACGCTGATGCTCAACGCCCCGGTGCCGGCCGCCCGCAAGGTGCTGGCCAAGGCCGGCCTGACCGTGGACGATATCGACCTGTGGGAAATCAACGAAGCCTTTGCCGTGGTGGCGGAAAAATTCATCCGTGATCTGAAGCTGGATCGCGACAAGGTGAATGTGAACGGCGGCGCCATCGCGCTGGGCCATCCGATCGGCGCGACCGGCTCAATCCTGATCGGCACCGTGCTGGATGAACTGGAGCGCCGCGACCTGAAGCGCGGACTGGTGACGATGTGTGCCGCGGGCGGCATGGCGCCGGCCATCATCATCGAACGCGTCTGATCACCCCCCTCTCCCGTTCGGGGAGAGGGTGGCGAGCGCAGCGAGCCGGGAGAGGGTTTGCGTGTACAATCTTCTCTCCGGCCTCACCGTGGTGGAGGCGGCGGCGTTCGTCGCCGGGCCGACAGGCGGGCTCTATCTGGCGCAGATGGGGGCCGAGGTCATCCGCATCGACCAGATTGGCGGCGGGCCGGACCACCAGCGCTGGCCGCTGAGCGCCGGCGGTGACAGCCTCTATTGGGAAGGGCTGAACAAAGAGAAGCGATCCATCCAGATCGATCTGGCGCGGCCCGAAGGGCGGGAACTGGCGCAGGCGCTGGCCACCGCGCCGGGGGGCGACAAGGGCCTGTTCCTGACCAATTTTCCGGTCGATGGCTTTCTGTCCCACAAAGCGCTTGCCGCGCGGCGGCCGGATATCATCACCGCGCGCATCATGGGCTGGGCCGATGGCAAGCCGGCGCTGGATTATACCGTCAACGCCGCCGTGGGCGTGCCGGGGATGACAGGGCCGGTGGGGGATGACCGCCCGGTCAATGCCGTGCTGCCGGCCTGGGATCTGCTCGGCGGGGCCTGGGCGGCCTTTGCCATGGTCAGCGCGCTGTATCGGCGGCGGCAGACGGGCGAAGGCGCCGAAATCCGGGTGCCATTGTCTGATCTGGCCGCGACCTCCCTGTCGCACCTGGGATTTGCCGCGGAGGCGCTGCTGCACGGCGACCGCGGCAGGCTGGGCAATGATCTGTTCGGTGCCTTTGGCCGGGATTTCGCCACCGCCGATGGCACACGTGTCTATCTGGTGGCGATCACGCCGAAGCAATGGCGCGGGCTGGTGCAGGCGCTGGATCTGGCCAACGCCATTGCGGCGGTGGAGGCCAGCACAGGGGCGGATTTCGCGCGGGACGAGGGCGCGCGCTTCACCCACCGCGCCCGGCTGTTTCCGCTGTTCGAAGCGGCCATCGCCAAGCGGACCCTGGCGGAACTTGGCCCGCTGCTCGATGCCGCCGGGGTGACCTGGGGCCCCTATCAATCGCTGGCCGAGGCGGTGCGCGGCGATGCCCGGCTGTTCACCGCCAACCCGCAGTTCCAGACCATCACCCACCGCTCCGGCCTGACCTATCCGGCGGCCGGCCCGGCCGCGACACTGGCGGGGGAGGCGCGTGGGGCCGTGCGGCCCGCGCCGAAACTGGGGGCGGACACGGATGCCGTGCTGGCCGAGTTGCTCGGGCTGGGCAGCGGCGCCATTGGCCGGCTGCATGATGCGGGGCTGGTGGCATGACGCCCGCTGATCTCGCCCATTGGCAGGGCTGGTGCGGCAAGGCCGAATGGCGGGAAGAGGTGCTGCACGGGCCCGACGTGCTGCGGTTGGCCGAAGCGCTGGGCTGGGATGCGGAAAGCCTGGGCTGGCCGCCGCTGGGCCATCTGGCGCTGTTCCTGCCACCGCCGGGCCCGCGCGGGCCCGATGGCCATCCGGCGCGTGGCGGTTTCTTCCCGCCGGTCAGCCTGCCGCGCCGCATGTTTGCCGGGGCCGACTATCGCTTTCACCGCCCGCTGATCGCGGGCATGCCGGCCGTACAGATGCGCGTGCTGGACCAGCTGACGCCCAAGCAGGGCAAAAGCGGGCCCCTGCTGCTGGGCCGGGTATGGGTGACGATCTGGCAGGAGGGCGAGAAGGCGCTGGAGGAGGTGCAGACCATCGTGTGGCGCGATGATGGCCCGGCCCAATTGCCACAACCGCCAATGCCCGTGCCGGCCAGTCCGCCGCCCATGGGCGATGCCGTGTTCACGCCCGATCCGGTGCAGCTTTTCCTGTTTTCCGCCGCCACCGCCAATGGCCACCGCATCCATTATGATGCGCCCTATGCCAGTGCGGTGGAGTTTTATCCCGGCCTGGTTGTCCACGGCCCGCTGGTCGCGGCGCAATTGCTTGGTCTGTGGGAACGGCGCCATGGCCCGGCCCGGCAGTTTTGCTTCCGCGCCCAGGCGCCGCTGTTTGCCGGCCAGCCGATCACGCTGGTGGCCGGCGAAGATGGCTTGGCGGCGCGGCGCTGCGATGGCACGCTGGCGATGACCGCAACGGCTGGATGAGACGATGGACGCTGAAACCTTTGGCCTGCTGAAAGACCAGCTGGCCCGTTATGTCGAGGAACGGCTGATCCCGGCCGAGGATGCGGTGGAGGATGGCGACGACATTCCCGCCGACATTGTTGCCGAGTTCAAGGCCATGGGCTTGTTCGGCCTTTCCGTGCCGGAGGCTTATGGCGGCCTGGGCCTGACCATGGCCGAGGAGGCGCAGCTGGTGCGCACCCTGTGCCGGGCCAGCATCACCTTCCGCAGCCTGATCGGCACCACGGTGGGCATCGGCAGCCAGGGGATCATGATCGACGGCACGCCCGAACAGAAGGCCGAATGGCTGCCGAAGTTCGCCACCGGTGAGGCGATTGCCAGCTTTGCCCTGACCGAACCCGGCGCCGGATCGGATGCCGCCTCCCTGCGGGCCCAAGCCGTGCGCGACGGCGATTTCTACCGGATCAGCGGCACCAAGCGCTATATCACCAATGCGCCGCGCGCCACGGTGTTCACCCTGATGGCCCGCACCGACGCGCAGGTGAAGGGCGCGGCCGGCATTTCCGCCTTCATCGTGCCGGCCGACAGCCCCGGCATTTCGCTGGGCAAGCCCGACCGCAAGATGGGCCAGCGCGGCGCCAAGACCTGTGACGTGATCCTGGACGATGTGCTGGTGCCGGCGGCCAACATCATCGGCGGCGTGCCCGGCCAGGGGTTCCGCACCGCCATGAAGGTGCTGGACCGCGGCCGTATCCACATCGCCGCGGTGGCGCTGGGCATGGCCGACCGGTTGATCGAGACCAGCCTTGCCTATGCCCAGCAACGTGAACAGTTCGGCCAGGCGATCAGCCAGTTCCAGCTGGTGCAGGCCATGCTGGCCGACATGGAGGTGGACCGGCTGACCAGCGAGGCGCTGCTGGAACGCACCGCCGCCCGCTTTGATGCCGGGCAGGCGGCGAACCGCGAATGTTCGGTGCTGAAGCTGCACGCCAGCGAGGCGGTGGGCCGCATTGCCGACAAGGCGGTGCAGATCCACGGCGGCGCCGGTTACATGGCCGAATACAAGGTGGAGCGTTTCTATCGCGATGTGCGGCTGCTGCGCATCTATGAGGGCACCAGCCAGATCCAGCAGACCATCATTGCCAAGGCCATGTTGCGGGGAGTTTGATCATGCGTCGTGCCGCCATTGTTTCGCCCATCCGCACCGGCGTTGGCCGCTTTGGCGGGTCGCTCGCCGGGTTTCCGGCCGGCGAACTGGGCGCCATCATCCTGAAGGCGCTGATCGAACGCACGAAGATCGATCCGGAACGCGTTGATGATGTGGTGTTCGCCCATGGCTATCCCAACGGCGAAAGCCCGTGCGTGGCGCGCTGGAGCTGGCTGGCGGCGGGCTTTCCCGAAAGCGTGCCGGGTGTGGCGCTGGATAGGCGCTGTGGCAGCGGCCTGCAGGCGGTGGTGGATGCCGCCATGCGGGTGCAGACGGGCGCAGCTGACATCGTGGTGGCTGGCGGTGTCGAGAGCATGTCCAACGTCGAATATTACAGCATCGACCATCGCCATGGTGCCCGGCTGGGCAGCACGACCCTGCACGACCGGCTGGTGCGCGGCCGGGTGATGAGCCAGCCGATCGCCCGTTATGGCGTGATTTCGGGCATGATCGAAACCGCCAACAATCTGGCGAAGGATCATGACATCAGCCGCGAGGCCTGTGATGCCTATGCCGCGCAAAGCCATGCCCGCGCCGCGAAGGCCTGGGCCGATGGCAAGTTCGCCGATGAGCTGGTGCCGGTCGAAATTCCGAATCGGAAAGGCCCGCCGACCGTCTTTGCAGCGGATGAAGGCATTCGCGGCGATGCCACGCCGGAAAGCCTGGCACTGCTGCGGCCGATCGATAAGGACGGCGTGGTGACCGCCGGCAACGCCAGCCAGCAGAATGATGGCGCGTCGGCCTGCCTGGTGGTCGCCGAAGAACTGCTCGAACCGCTGGGCCTCACGCCCATGGCCTGGCTGACCGGCTGGGCCGCGGCGGGCTGCGATCCGTCGCGCATGGGCATCGGCCCGGTGCCGGCGGTGGAACGGCTGTTCGCGCGCACCGGCATGGGCTGGGGCGACATTGATCTGGTCGAGCTGAACGAGGCCTTCGCGCCCCAGGTGCTGGCCGTCCTGAAGGGCTGGGGCTGGCATGATCCGGACAAGCTGAACGTCAATGGTTCGGGCATCAGCCTTGGCCATCCCATCGGTGCGACGGGTGGCCGTATCCTGGCCACCATGTGCCACGAGATGCAGCGGCGCGGTGTGCGCTATGGTCTTGAAACCATGTGCATCGGCGGCGGCCAGGGCATGGCGGCAGTGTTTGAACGGGCGGTTTGAGTCGCCCGCAAGCATTGCAGTTGCAAAACGCCTGTTGCGACAGAGTCACAATTGACTCTTGGCGCGTTTTCGCCAAGAGATAAGGGTGACATAGAGCTAACCCCGGTCGGGGGCTAGGACGGTGCCAGTTGCCCGCGACTGGCACCGTTTCTCGTTTCGGGCTAGGCCCTTCGCCCATGTCGACTCAGTCAACCGCCGCCGCGCTTGCCGGCATCAGGGTGCTCGATCTGTCGCGGGTGCTGGCCGGGCCGTGGAGCACGCAGGTGCTCGCCGATCTGGGCGCCGATGTGGTGAAGGTGGAAGCGCCCGGCCGCGGCGATGACACCCGCGCCTGGGGCCCGCCCTTCCTGAAAGGCCCGGACGGGGCGGACGAGATCGGCACCTCTGCCTATTATCTCGCCGCCAACCGCAACAAGCGCTCCATCGCAGTGGATTTCGCCCACCCCGAAGGTGCCGCCCTGCTGCGCGCCCTGGCGGCGGAGGCCGACATCGTGGTGGAGAATTTCAAGGTTGGCGGGCTGGCGAAATATGGCCTCGACTGGCCGAGCCTGCAGGCGGTCAAGCCCAGTCTTGTCTATTGTTCGATCACCGGTTTCGGCCAGACAGGGCCCTATGCGGCGCGCGGCGGCTATGATTTCGTGGCGCAGGGCATGGGCGGCTTCATGGCGGTCACGGGCGAGGAGGGCGGCCAGCCGCTGCGCGCCGGTGTTGCCATGGCCGATCTTTCCACCGGCCTATATGCCACCATCTCGATCCTGGCCGCGCTACGGCATGCGGAACGCACCGGCGAAGGCCAGCAGATCGACATCAGCCTGCTCGACACCCAGATCGCCTGCCTGGCCAACCAGGCGATGAACTGGCTGGTGGGCGGGGTGAACCCCGGCCGCATGGGCAACCGCCATCCGACGGTGGTGCCCTATACGGTGTTCAAGGTGGCCGATGGGGAGATCATCATCGCGATTGGCAATGATGGCCAGTTCCGCGCCTTTTGCCGCGCGATGGGCGTGGCCGGGCTGGGCGATGATCCGCGCTTTGTCACCGCCGCACAGCGGTTGCGGAACCGCGACGCCATCGAAGCCGAAGTGCAGCGGCTGGTTGCCGACTGCCAGGGCCTGCCGCTGATCGACCGGCTGGTGGCGGCCGGCGTGCCCTGCGGCCCGGTCAACAGCATTTCCGATGTGTTTGCCGATCCCTTCGTCACCGCCCGCCAGACCGTGCATCAGTTCGAGCGCCATGACGGCGCCCGCATTCCCAGCGTAGCCTATCCCGGCAAATTGTCGGCCACGCCGGCCACGATGCGCACCCCGCCGCCGCGCGTGGGCGAGGATGCCGAATCGGTGCTGGGCGACTGGCTGGGCCGGGCCGATGCCGAGGAACTGCGCGCCGCCGGGGCAATTGGTTGACAGTTTATTACCAAATTACGGATTGAGCAGCATGAAAATTACGTCCATAGTGGGCGTAATGCAGGGTCAAGTTCAGACTGCCACCACCATGAGCAGCGCCGTGTTCGGGCGCGGCTTCATCATGCTTGCGTCGGCATGGCTGGTGGCCCAGGCCCATCATGGTGCCTTTGTCGGCCCATGGATTGATGAGGCCAGCCTGCCTGGCAATGCCTGCTGGCTGCTGATCCTTTATTGCCAGTTGCGCCTGGCGCTGGGTTGGCTGGAAAGCACACGGCTGGATCGCCGCGTCGCTCCCGAATTGTCGATGCAGTTGCTGGCCATGGTCACGCTGGAACTGGCCAGCCTCGCCAGCGGCAACCCGCTGAGCCGGCCGGAGTTCGGCCAACTGATGCTTTTTGCGCAGCCCGTGGTGGTGCTGTTCGGCTTTGCCGCCCTGCACCGGCGCGCGGCACATAGCGCCTGATCCTCATTCCCCGCTGAAATTCGGCGGCCGCTTTTCCAGGAAGGCGGTCATGGCTTCGCGGTTGTCGGCGGTGGTGTGGGCCAGCGCCTGCATCGCGGCCGACAGGTTCAGCACCGTATCAAGGCTGGCCGTGCGGGCTTCCCACAACAGCCGCTTGGTCATCCGCACCGCCTGGGGCGGGTTGGCGGCAATGCGCTGGGCCATGGCACGGGCGGCGTCCAGCAGCTCGGCATCGGGCACCACCCGGCTTACAAGGCCGATGCGCAGCGCTTCGGCGGCGTCCACCATGTCCCCAGTCAGCGCCAGTTCGGCGGCCTTGGCGTGGCCGACCACGAAGGGCAGCAGCCAGGCGCCGCCGTCGCCCGGAATGATGCCAAGCTTCACGAAACTCTCGGCAAATTTGGCACTCTCCCCGGCGATGCGCACGTCGCACATGCACGCCAGATCGCAACCGGCGCCAATGGCCGGGCCGTTGACGGCGGCCACCACCGGCACTTCCAGCGCGGCAAAGGCGCGGGGCAAGCGCTGGATGCCGGTGAGATAGTTGCGCCGGGTCTGGATCGGTTTGGCGCTGGCCAGCCCGTCGCCGCTCGCCATCTTCTTCAGATTGCCGCCGCTGGAAAAGGCGCTGCCGGCACCGGTGAGGATCGCCACCCGGGCGTTGGCGTCGGCCTCCAGCCGGGCCAGCGCGGCCAGGATCGCATCGACCATGTCGTCATCCGAGACTGGGTTGCGCAGCTCCGGCTGGTTGAGCGTGAGGGTGACGATGCCGCCATCCCGTTGATAAAGCACCAGTTCGCTCATCACGCACCCTTTCAATAGCTTTTGGGTAGGCCCAGCACATGCTCGGCCAGATAGGCCAGGATCAGGTTGGTCGACACCGGCGCCACCTGATAGAGCCGTGTTTCCCGGAACTTGCGTTCGATGTCATATTCGGCGGCAAAGGCAAAGCCGCCCAGCGTCTGCATCGCGGCCTCCCCGGCCTGCCAGCTGGCCTCGGCCGCCAGCAATTTCGCCATGTTAGCCTCCGCGCCCGCCACCGCGCCGCTTTCATACTGGCGGCAGGCTTCGGCCACGGTCAGCCGGGCGGCGGTCATGCGGGCATGCGCCATGGCCAGCGGGAACTGGATGCCCTGATTCTGGCCGATCGGCCGGCCGAAGACCTGGCGCTCGCGGGCGTAAGCCGTTGCCCGATCAAGGAAAAAGCGGGCGTCGCCAATGCATTCGGCGGCAATCAGGATGCGTTCGGCGTTCATGCCCGACAATATGTAGCGAAAGCCCTGCCCTTCCTCCCCAATGCGGTTGGCGACGGGCACCCGCACATTATCAAAGAAGACCGCGGTGGTGCCATGATTCATCATGGTTTCAATGGGTTGGATCGACAGGCCGGGGCAATCGCGCATATCGAGTAGGAAGACCGACAGGCCATCGGTGCGCTTCGCCACCTGATCCTTGGGCGTGGTGCGGGCGAGCAACACCATCAGATCGCTGTGCCGCGCCCGGCTCGTCCAGATTTTCTGGCCGTTGATCAGATAATCATCACCATCACGTACCGCCGTGGTGCGCAGGGACAGCGTGTCACTGCCCGAGGTCGGCTCGGTCACGCCAAAGGCCTGCAGGCGCAGCTCGCCACGTGCAACCGCCGGAAGATATTGGGCTTTCTGTGAGTCCGAACCATGGCGCAGCAGCGTGCCCATCACATACATCTGGGCATGGGCGGCAGCGCCATTGCCGCCGCTGGCGTGGATTTCCTCCAGGATGGCGCAGGCGGCCGACAAGGGCAGGCCGGAGCCGCCATAGTCTTCCGGGATCAGCGCCGAAAGCCAGCCTTCGCGGGTCAAAGCTGCAACAAATTCCGTGGGATAATCGCGTGTGGCATCCTTGGCGCGCCAATAGTCGCCGGGGAAATCCCCACAGAGTTTCGCCACCGCGGCGCGGATATCGGGCCAATCTTGCATGGCGCCAGCAGGCCCCAGCCGCGCCGGCGGCGCAAGCCCTTCCGATCATCAGGGTTGCGCCGCCTGCCGGGGCCGGGCAGCCTTGCCGCGATGGACGCTGCCGCCCTCACCCTCGCTTGGTTGACCCCGCAATTGGGGGCGCAGCCGTTCATCCTGGGGCTGGCCGGGGCGCAGGGCAGCGGCAAGTCCACGCTGGCCGCCCGGCTGGCGCAAAGCCTGTCAAACCGTGGCCGCAACTGTGCCGACGGTGACCGCATCCGGGCGCCCGGTGACCGCGCACCGCCCGATGGTGACCGCACAGCCGGCCACGGTGACCGCATTGCAGTTGCCGTTTCGATCGACGATTTTTACCTGCCGAAACGCCGCCGCCTCGCCCTGGCGGCACACATCCACCCGCTGCTCGCCACCCGCGGCCCGCCCGGCACGCACGACCTGCCGCTGCTGCTGGATGTGCTGCTCCGGGTGCGCTCGGGCCGGCCCGTCGCCCTCCCCGTTTTCGACAAGCTGGCCGACGATCGCGCGCCCCCCCAGCACTGGCGCCGCTTCCCCCGCATCGACATGCTGATCCTGGAAGGCTGGTGCATCGGCGCCCGCCCCCAGCCCGCCCACGCGCTGGCCAAACCGGTGAACGACCTCGAAGCCCATGAAGACCCCGACGCAAGCTGGCGCACCCATGCCAACCAGGCGCTGGCCGGCAACTATCAACGCGCCTGGGTCATGCTCGACGGCCTCATCTTCCTCGCCGCCCCCGATTGGAACACAGTCCCCCGCTGGCGCGCCGAACAGGAAGCCGGCCTCACCCGCGCCACCGGCCGGGTGGGCATGGACAGCGCCGCCCTCGCCCGCTTCTGCGCCCACTACGAGCGGCTCACCCGCTGGCAACTGTCGGACACGCCGCGCCACGCGGGGCTGGTGCTGCGGCTGGATGGGGCGCGGCGGTTGATTGGGGTGGAGGAGAAGTAGAGGCCTCCGGCGGGCAGGGTCGCAGACCCTGCACCCGTTCAATTCAAGACAGCGCGAAAATTCCTCAATCGTCACCCCGGCGAATGCCGGGGCCCATCGACCACAACCTCCATTAGCGCGCCTGTCGGGGCGAATGGGTGATGGGCCCCGGCTTACGCCGGGGTGACGTGCTTGCAAGACCGTGCACTTGAAAACGAACGGGTGCAGGGTCTGCGACCCTGCACCCGTCATCCCGGACTTGATCCGGGACGGAGGCAGTTCTTGCTTGTCCCGCCGCAGCGGGCGACACTCGGCGCGAAAGGGGAGCGCACCATGGAACTCAATCGGCGGATGATGTTGGCCGGGTCGGCCGCGGCGGCCTTACCGGCCAAGGGCGCGCCCACCTTGCTGGTGGATGGCGAGCGGCTGCGGGCCACGCTTGAGGGGTTGAGCCGCTTTGGCCGGCCCGAAGGCGGGACATTTGCCGATGGGGTGAGCCGCACCGCCTATTCCGATGCCGATGTTGCCGGGCGCGCCTATGTGATGGGCCTGATGCGGGAGGCGGGGCTCAATCCGGTGATCGATCCGGCTGGCAACATCATCGGGCGGCGGGCCGGGACGGAGAAAGGCGCCAAACCGATCATCATCGGGTCACACATCGACAGCGTGCGGGCGGGCGGCAATTTCGATGGCGATGTGGGATCGATGGGCGCGCTGGAGGTGCTGCGATCGCTGGATGATCACAAGGTGAAGACGCGCCATCCGGTGGAGCTGGCGGTCTGGTCCAATGAGGAGGGCGGCACCGTGGGCAGCACCGCCTTCGCCGGCCGGCTGGGGCCAGGTGCACTCGATCACGTCTATTATGGCATCACCCTGCGGGAGGGGTTGAAGCGCATTGGCGGCGATCCGGCGCGGCTGGCGGAGGCGGCGCGGCCGGCGGGCTCCATCCACGCCTATCTGGAGCTGCACATCGAGCAGGGCGGCATTCTCGACAAGGAACGCATCCCCATCGGCGTGGTGGACGGGATTGTTTCCATCGACCGCTTCGATGTGACCATCACCGGCTTTGCCAACCACGCCGGCACCACGCCGATGCCGGGCCGGCGCAACGCGCTGCTGGCCGCCGCCCGCCTGATCGAGGCGGTGGACGCCATCGTGAAGCGCGCGCCGGGCCGCCAGGTGGGCACGGTGGGGCAATTGGCGGTGTTTCCCAATGCGCCCAACGTCATCCCCGGCCGGGTGGAGATGACGGTGGAACTGCGCGACCTGTCCGCCGAAAAGGTGGCGGCGCTGGGCGAAGCCGTGCAGGCCCGCGCCCGCGAGATCGCCGGCGAGACGGGGACGGAGATCAGCTTCCACCTCACCGAGCATATCGAGCCGGCCCTCGCCGATGCGCGCGTGCAGGCCCATATCGAGGCCGCCGCCACATCGCTCGGCCTGCCCTTCATCCACCTGCCCAGCGGCGCCGGCCACGACGCGCAACTGCTGGCCAAGCTGGGCCCGATGGGCATGATCTTCGTGCCCAGCATCGCCGGCATCAGCCATTCGCCGAAGGAACTGACCCCGTGGACCGACTGCGCCAACGGGGCGAACGTGCTGCTGGCGACGCTGCTGGCGGTGGACGCGAAGGGGGTGTGAGGGAGACAGGTCAGCCTCCAGCCGGCACTTCCCAACATGCGTCTGGCGCCATGGCCGGAACCATGGCGCATTTCCTTGCAAGCAGAACGATTGCTGCAATGCCTGCATTGACATTATTTTGGCTCAAGGGATCATTGTGCAGATGACGGCCGCCAACGATGACAACATGTTTTCTCTCTCGGATGTCCATCCGGGCTTTTCAGGAAAGCTGATTCTTGAGTGCAAAGGTCCGCTGATCTCTGGCCTGTCCAGTTTGAGAGCCAAGTTGGCCAACAAGAGATTAGCTGTTTTCGACCATGTCACCGAATTTGACTATGATGGCGTCCTGACATCGGTCGAATGCGTGCGCGACTTTGATGATCGAGCAGCGGCGGAACGCTTTGCCGTCGATCGCGTTGCCGAGTTCACTGCAGAGAGACTTGAGGATCCGCGTTGGAAGTTAACACCTGTCCGACCGCGAGAGGTCAACGTGCTGCCGGCAACCGGCAATCTGATACCCGGACGTTATCCGAAGCAATCGAGCTTTGCCGCCTTTCGGGCCAGTGAGTACGAGACCGCTTATATCAGGCTGTATATCGTGGAGAATGACGGGACTGGCGATCTGACTGAACATATCCTCTCATTTGATGGCATTCAGGACGATATCGTGCGCTATCTGATGCATCGCGAGTGACTGAACCTGCGATTGGAATTTGGATCGTTGCATCAACCGGATAAAGTGGTTTGCAGCATTGGCAGACGGTCAGCGTCTGGCACGTTCAAATTGACGTGCACCCCTGATTGGTACCGATCAGAAGTAGAGTCCTGTGCTTTGATGGCTGATGGTTGATGTGATGGCAACGGGGTTGGGGGCATGCCCCCAACCCCGTTGGCCGGCGATCTCGGCAGGGGTGCATCCGCCCAGTTTCGAGTGCGGCCTGACGGTGTTGTAGTCGTGCTTCCAGGCCGCGAGGATCGATCTGGCGTGCGCCAGCGATGTGAACAGGGTCTCGTTCAGGCATTCGTCGCGCAGCCGGCCATTGAAGCTCTCCACGAAGGCGTTCTGCGTCGGCTTGCCCGGCATGATGTAGTGCCATTCCACCTGCCGCTCCTGTGCCCAGCGCAGGATGGAGGTCGAGGTCAGTTCGGTGCCATTGTCGCTGACCACCGTCAGCGGCTTGCCGCGGACGGCCGCCAAGCTGTCCAACTCCCGCGCCACCCTTGCACCGGACAGCGACGTGTCGGCCACCAGCGCCAGGCACTCACGCGTGAAGTCGTCGACCACGCACAGGATGCGGAAGCGCCGGCCGCAGGCGAACGCATCACTGACGAAGTCGAGTGACCAGCGCTGGTTCGGCCCCTGCGGCATCGTCATAGGTGCCCTGGTGCCCAACGCCCGCTTGCGGCCGCCACGGCGGCGCACCTTCAACCCTTCTTCCCGGTAGATCCGCAGGAGCTTCTTGTGGTTCGGCGCATGCCCTTCGCGCGCCAGCAGATACCCCAGGCGCCGATAGCCGAACCGCCGCCGTTCGCCAGCCAGCTCACGCAACCTGGTGCGCAAGCCAGCATCATCGGGACGGGTCGGTTCATATCGAACCACCCGCCTCGCGACACCGATCAGACGACACGCCCGCCGCTCGCTCAGCCCGAACGTCTCCCGGGCATGGGCGACCGCATTCCGCTTCGCGTCGGGCGTCACCATTTTTTTGAGCTGATGTCTTTCAACACGGCGATATCCAGCATCGCCTCCGCCAGCAGCTTCTTCAGCTTGGCGTTCTCATCCTCCAGCGACCGAAGCCGCTTGGCCTCGGACACCTCCAGGCCACCGTACTTGGCCTTCCATTTGTAGAACGTCGCCGAACTGATCCCGTGCCGCCGGCAGACCTCGGCAGTCGCCATGCCCGCCTCCTGCTCCTTCACGATCCCAATGATCTGCTCGTCCGAAAACCTGCTCCGCTTCATGCGTCCGTCTCCTCGAGAAACGGACTCTACCCAAAAATGGGACCAATTCAGGGGTGCACGTCAAAATCGAGTTTCTCCATCGCGCCAAGTGACAGACTCTGCTGCCCGTTACCGCACCTTGCAGCAAGCAGGGCGCGCACCGGTTCTTCCGGTCCGTTGTAGACGACACGTGCCCGGCTATTCCCGAAGTCGATTTGGAAGAAAAGCAGGTGGTTGGCGTTCAGCTTGGTGTTGCGGAATGCTGGGCCTCGCCCCGTGCCTGTCGCCTTAACCTGGACTGTCCGGTCCCCTATGTCTCCGTCAATCCCTTCGCTATTGCGCCTCCGCGGCACGAGCCCGAAATACTCGATTGCCAAAACCTCGCCCAGATCGCCAATGAAATTGCCGTCCAGCGTAAACTTGAAACGTCCGCCGCAGAAGACCTTGTAATGCGATTTCACTTCATCATGGGCTGAGACGAACTTCTTCACGACGTCGGGGAGTTCGATCCAGTCGGCAGGCATGCGGGGCTCCAATTTGCTTGGCCAAGGACCGACGCCGGCAGATGCCAAGTCGGAAAAAACGAAAGCGGGTGCAGGGGCTCATCCCCTGCCCGCCGGAGGCCCTCTGCTTCTGATCCGCCCTAAAGCGCCCGCACCTTCACGGAGCGGAATTTCACCACGCCGGCGCCGTATTGGAGGGTGATGCGGCCGCTCATGTGTTTGGTGTCGGCGGCGTTGTCCACGGTGCGTTGGCCGTTGACGAGGACGGTGAAGCGGTCGCCCTTGGCGGTGATGTCCATGTGGTTCCAGCGGCCGCCGGTTTTGGGCACCGTCGCGACCGGGGCGACGCCGACGATGGCGCCGGTGGCGAAGCGTTGATCGGGGCGTTGTTCGAAGATGTTGACTTCATAGCTGTTGGTGACGGTGATTTCGGCCGGGTTGGTGCAGCGGATGAAGATGCCGCTGTTGGCGTTGTCGCTGACCCAGAACTCGGCGCGCAACTGGAAATCGCTGAAGCTTTCGTTGGAGACGAGGTAGGAAATCGGGCCGTGGTCGCAGGCGAGGATGCCGTTGTCGATGGTCCAGGCGGCATCGCCGAGGCGGGTCCAGCCGTCGAGGGAGCGGCCGTTCCACAGCGGGCGCCAGGGCGATTTGGCGCGTGCGGGCGGCGTGAGGGTGAGCGCGGCGAGGCCGGCGATGACGCTGCGTCGGTGCATGGATGGTCCCCCCTGTTTCGGCGAGCGTGGCACCAGGGCGGAGCGGGCGTCAAGCTGCCCAGGAATGCGCGCTGGCGGCGCGTCTGGGCGATGGGCCCCGGCGTTCGCCGGGGTGACGAAAAATTGTGAGCCTTGGCAAGGCCGATGCGGTGTGGACCGACCTGAATCGAACGGGTGCAGGGACGAGTCCCTGCCCACGTCATCCCGGACTTGATCCGGGACGGAGGCATCATCGTATCAGCGATTATAGAGAGCGGCGCTTGGCGGCGCGTGGGTCTATCCTGCCCCAGAAGGGAGACCCGCCATGGACATGCCGCACCGCCTTTCCACGCCCCGCATCGCGCCGCTGGAGCCGGACGCCTGGGATGCGGTGTTGCGGCAGGCCATGTTGGGCAATCGGCCGGCCGAGATGGGGGCTGCGGATGCGCCGGTGTTCAACATCTTCAAGACGCTGGCCAATCATCCGAAGCTGGCGCAGGCGTTTGCGGCCTGGGGTGGGCAGGTGTTGTTCCGGTCAACGCTGGATGCGCGCACGCGGGAGATGGCGATCCTGCGGGTCGGCTGGCGGGCGCGGGCGACCTATGAATGGCATCATCATCTGGCCATCGGGCGGGATCATGCCGGCATGGGCGCAGCGGATTTCGAGAAATGCAAGGCCGGGCCGGTGGCGGGCAGCGATGCCGATGATGATGTGCTGCTGCGCGCGGTGGACGAGCTGATGGACGATCATTGCATCAGCGATGCAACCTGGGCGGCGCTGGCCCGGCGCTTCAGCCCGCAGCAGTTGATGGACCTGGTGTTTGCCGTTGGGCAATACAACATGGTCTCGATGGCGCTGAACAGCTTTGGCGTGCAGCTGGAGGATGAATACAAGGTGGGCAGCGCCGGTTAGGCGCTGAACGCCGGCGTGTCGGGCCGTTGGTGAGGCCCACGACGAACGCCGGCATTCCGGCCCGATTTTGGCGATCAAAGCTGCGGCTGGATGGCGCCGGCCGGCTTGGCCCGGCGGCGCCGCGCAGCGGCACCGGTCAGGCCGAAGCCGGCGATGAGCATGGCCCAGCTGCCGGGTTCGGGAACGCCGCTGGTCAGCGCTTCCACGCTGATTGCATCGAGGCCGATGTGGAAGCTGCCTTGCGTACCGATCAGCGTGATCGGGGTGGCGGCCGATGCGGCGGTGAAGTTCATGGAGTAATAACTCCAGGGCGCAGCACCAAGGGCGTTGGTGAAGGTGGCGTTGGTGGCACCGGCCGAGGCCTTGATACCGATCACCGCGCCATCAGACGGGTGGCGGCCCATGTAGAAGCCAAGGCGATAGGCACGGCCGATGGTGGTGGCGATCGTTTGCGTGACGCCGCCGAAGCGCGACCGATCGTCAGTATAGCCCATCAGCTCGGCATAGTAATTGCCTTCGAAGGCCGCGGTTGAATAGCCAACCGGGATCATCGCGATGTCGCTGTTGCCGACGGTGGTCCACCCTTCGATGGCAGTCGAGCCTGGCAGCAGGCTGGGGATGCCGGAAAAGGGGTGGGTGGCGGTGCCGTTGAGGCCACCGTTTACCAAAAGATTGGTTGCCGGTGCTGCGTTGGCGGTTACGGCGGCCAACAGCGCGCCGGCTGCGAGCATGGGTGGCAAGAAGCGTTCGGTTTTCATGGCGATATCCCCCGAAAATAGGCTGGGCCAACGGGCCTGGCGGTGGCCAGTCAAGGCGTGACTGCTGGTGCTGCCTGGCCTGTGCGACTCAAACCAAGCGTTTTGCATGTCGCATGATGTTAGCTTATCTGCAACTTTCAGTTAATCTTCCAAGCGATGGGCCGGCTGGCGGGCCGTCAAACATCCCCTTCCCTTGCGCGGCGCGCTGGTGTTCGATGGCGTCAACAGCATGGTGGAGGGTGCAATGCGGGGCAGATGGGCGTTGGTTTCGGTGATGGCGTTGGCGGCGGCGGCGCAGGCACAGGAAGCGGCGTTCATGCCGGTGGCGGTGGATGCGGCGAAAGGCCGGGTGTTGCTGACCATTCCGGCGCTCGACACCGATGTGCTCTATTATGTCAGCCTCGCCTCTGGCGGGGGATCGGTGGAGTTGCCGCTGGACCGGGGGATCATGGATTCGGCCGTGGTGCGCTTTCGCCGGGCGGGCAACCGGATTTTGGTGGAAGAGCAGAATCTGGCCTTCCGCAGCCTGACCGGCGATGCGGCGCACAAGGCCGGCGTGGCAGACAGTTTTCCGACCTCGACGCTGGCCAGCCTTGCCATCGAGAAGGAGGATGGCGGGCGCATCATCGTGGATGCGACGCCGCTCTTGATGCGCGATGCCGCCGGGATCGAGGCGATCCTGCGCCGGCAGAACCAGGGCAATTACCGTTTTGATGCCAACCGCTCCGCATTGGTGCCGGGGCGGATCAAGGCCTTCCCGCTGAACAGCGAAATCGAAACCAGCGCGACGTTCGCCGCCGACAATCCCGGTGCGCTGGTGCGCGGCGTGACGCCGACGCCGGAAGCGCTGACGCTGCGCATCCATCACAGCTTCATCAAGGCGCCGACCGGCTATACCCCGCGGGTGGCCGATCCGCGCATTGGGGTCTCGACCCTTCGCTTCAAGGATTTTTCGGCACCGCTGAGCCAGGGCATCGACACCGAATGGGTGACCCGCTGGCGGCTGGAGAAGAAGGACCCCAAGGCCGCGCTGTCGGAACCGGTGACGCCGATCACCGTCTATTTCGATCCGGCGATCCCGGCGCCGATCCGCCATGCCATGAAGCAGGGCCTGCTGTGGTGGAACCAGGCCTATGAAGCGGCCGGGTTCAGGAATGCGCTGGTGGCGCTGGACGCCCCCGCGGACATGGACCCGCAGGATATCCGGTACAATTACATGCAGTGGATCAACCGCGACGAGCGCGGATTCTCATCGGGCGGGCCCTATCGCGATCCGCGCACCGGGGAAATTCTGGGCGCCAAGGTGCGGATGGATTCGCACCGCATCCGCACCATCGCCAATTATTGGGATGCCTATGCCGGGGCGCTGCCCAAGGATGGCGGGGTGACGGTGGCCGATCCGGCGCTGGTGAGCGGCGATTTCGGCAGCATGCCGAAGGGCCAGCGCGACATGGTGCTGTTGCGGCAGGCGTTGCTGACGGCGCATGAATTTGGCCATGCGCTGGGCTTTCAGCATAATTTTGCCGCCAGCCTGAACAACCGGGCCAGCGTGATGGAATATCCCACCCCGCGCGTGAAGGTGAAGGGTGGGCGCATCGACCTGTCGGAAAGCTTCCAGACGGCGATTGGCGCCTATGACAAGATGATGGTGCGTTATGCCTATACGCCGCTCGCCGACGAGAAGGCCGGGCTGGAGGCGATCATCCAGGACATGCGCCGCCAAGGCCTGATCTATGTGCCGGAAACCGATCCGCGCTGGACCTGGTATGATGACCGCGCGACCCCGGTGGAAGGGCTGGGCGAGGCGCTGGCGGCACGGCGCATCCTGATCGCCAATTATGGGCCGGACAGTGTGTTGCAGCCCGGCGAGCCGCTGGGCGAATTGCGCAACGCGCGGCTGTGGATGGTCTATCTGCACCACCGATACCAGATTGAGTCGGCGGTGAAATATATCGGCGGGATCTACACCGACATCGTCGCCAAGGGCGAAAAGCTGCCGGGCACGCGGCTGATCCCGGCGAAGCTGCAGCGCGACACGCTGGCGCTGCTGATGCAGGCGATCAGCCCGGCAGAACTGGCGCTGCCGGAAAAACTGCTGGCCGATCTGACACCCGATGAGGGGCGCAACCTGGAAGATCTGTCGGACGATCCGGTGTTTGACCAGCTGCGCGCCGCCCGCATCGCGGCCGCGCTGGTGGTGGAGCCGCTGCTGGCGCCGGACCGGGCGGCGCGGATGGTGGCGCTGGCCGGGCGTGATCCCAAGGGGGTTGGGCTGCCGGAATTGATCGATGCGCTGATGGCGGCGAGCTGGAATGCCAAAGGCGGCGATCCGGCCCTGCTGCGCGTGGTGCAGAAGAGCGTGCTGGATGGGCTGATGATCCTGGGGGCGAGTGCCACGACGGCGCCGGAAGCCCGGGCCCTTGCCTTGCAGACATTGTCTGACCTGGCCAAGGCGTTGCCGGGGCGGGAGGGCGATGCGCTGGGCGCGGCGTTCAACCGGCAGACCGCCGCCGACATCGCCGCCTATCTGGCCGATCCGGCCGGCAAGGCACCCAAGGCGGTGAGCATCGGTTGGGGCAAGGGCCCGCGCAGCCGCTTCCCGCAGCCGCCTGGACCTCCACTGTGATCCCGCCGCTGTAACGGGTCTGGATCGGCCGTGGGGCCTGGCTATGATGGGCGCATGCCGGGCCTGTTCTCCCTGTTTCGCAAGCGCCCACCGCCGCCGGAGAACACGGCGGACAAGTTTGTGCGGCTGTTGGCCACCCGAGCGGATTTTGCCGCGCAGACACGGGCACGCCTGCCGGCGCTGGAACGGCAGGGCGACATGGCGCTGCTGCTCGCCAATCACAGCCATCTGGTGGATGATCTGAGCTATATTGCCGCGATGCGCTGGCGGCTGGGCGAGGATCCGCGCAGCGCCATTGCCGAAACGCACATGGCCTATCGCGGCCTGATCGCTTGCCGCAACCGTGTTGATCCCGGCCATGCCCTGCCGATGGCGCAGATTGCCGGCATCGCCGATTGGGATTTCGTCCACGCGCTGTTCTGGCTGGCCGGCACGGCGGAACCGGTGGTGATGTACATGCCGCGCCTGCTGGAGGAACGTTATTTCGCCTATAGCCACAACCTGCTGTTGCGGGTGACGGGCGCGGATGTGCCGCCCGATTTGGCGGCGGCGGTGGCAGGCTTTGCCGGAGGCGGCAAAGGCCTGGTGGACCGGGATTTTGCCGCCAAGCAGGCCCTGCTGACTGGTGAAGGCGATGCCGAGGCGCTGATGGCACGGATCGCCGGCGATTGGGCAAAGCGGCGGAGCAACGGTTTCTATCGCACGTCGGCGCCGCTGGCGGCCGGGCATGATGCATCCAACAATCTGTCGGTGGATTGGCAGCTGGCTTGCATCGCCAAGGCGCGGGGGCTGGCCGCCCCGGCACCACACGGCTGGCGCTGGTGACTCAATCCTCCCCCGGGCGCACATGGCGCCAGACCTGGGATATCACCACCGAGCCTTCCCCCACGGCCGATGCCACCCGCTTGACCGAGGTGGCGCGCACATCGCCGACGGCGAAGATGCCGGCGCACGAGCTTTCGTAGGAGGATTGCTGGCGGCCGCAATCGGCGCCGGTGCAGATGAAGCCTTTCTCGTCCAATTGCACCAGCCCGCCGAGCCAGCCGGTGTTGGGCGCGGCACCGATCATGATGAACAGGCCGCGCGCTGCCAGATGCTGCTGGCTGCCATCGTCGCGGCGGGTGATGGTCACCCCCTCCAGCCGGTCATCGCCGGCCAAT
Organism: Sandarakinorhabdus sp. FBCC-B8862; assembly: GCF_059745315.1. Classification (NCBI taxonomy): domain Bacteria; kingdom Pseudomonadati; phylum Pseudomonadota; class Alphaproteobacteria; order Sphingomonadales; family Sphingosinicellaceae; genus Sandarakinorhabdus; species Sandarakinorhabdus sp. FBCC-B8862. The sequence continues at coordinate 2,858,788 of NZ_CM185574.1, read as the reverse complement.
GCGGTCACCTCGCTCTGATAATGGATGGTGATGGCCGGATCCGCCTCCAGCCGCTGCATCAGATAGCTCGACATGGTGGCCGCCAAGGTGCGGCCGCGCACCACGACATGGACGTGGGAGGCCGAGCGGCTGAGGTGCATGGCGGCCTGGCCGGCGCTGTTGCCGCCGCCGATCACCACGGCCGGCCCGCCCCGGCAATAGCGCGCCTCGTTTTCGGTGGCGGCATAATAGACGCCATTGCCTTCGAATGCCTCCAGCCGGGGCAGCGGCAGGCGGCGATATTCGACACCGGTGGCCACCACAACGGCCCCGGCGCAGATCTGCTGGCCATCATCGAAGCTGACGCAAAAGCCGCCATCGTCGCGCCGGGTGATGCCGGTGGCGCGCAGCGGCACGGCAAAGCGGGTGCCGAACTTCATCGCCTGCACCTCGCCGCGCCACACCAGATCGGCGCCGGAGATGCCCGTGGGAAAGCCCATGTAATTCTCGATCCGGCTCGACGTGCCGGCCTGGCCGCCGATGGCGAGATCTTCGGCCACCAGCGCGCTCAGCCCTTCGGCCCCGGCATAGACGGCGGCGGCAACGCCGGCCGGGCCGCCGCCGACGATCAGCACCTCCACCGCCTGTTCGCTGTCAAGGCTGATGGCGAGGCCGAGAAAGCGGGCGACCTTGGCCGGGGTGGGATCGGTGATGATCTCGCCTTCGCCAAAGATCACCGCGGGGGCGGGTGCGGCCAGCCCGCATTGCCGGGCGGCGGCCGCGGCGGCGGGATCATCCAGCGCCAGGCTGCTGTAGGGGATGCGGTTGCGCGCGGCAAATTCCGCGATGCGGCGCACGGCCAGGCTGTCATCCTCGCCGATCAGGCGCAGGGCGCCATCGCCATCCTCCAGCTGGCGGCGACGGCGGGCGGCGAGCACGCCGATGATGATGTCCGACATTTCGGGGATGCGGGCCATCAGGGCCAGCATGGCCTGGCGTTCGACGGCGACCAGCCTGGTGTCGGCCGCGGCCCGCATCGCCAGAGTCCAGCGGCCACCGGCGAGGAAGGCGATTTCGCCCATGAACTGGCCGGGGCCCAGGGTGGAGGGCAGCTTGCGCGCGCCGGTGGCGAGATCCACCACCTCCACCTCGCCCTGTTCCACCAGCAGGAAATGCTCGGCCGGATCACCGGGGCGGGCGATCAGGCTGCCGGCGGGATGAAGGCGCGGCGTGCCGGCGGCGCGGATGGCATCCAGATGCGCCGGGGCCAGCGGCACACGCTGGGTCTGCCGCAGATCGAAGGCGATGTTTTCCATGGGCGGGCGTCCTGATGGTCGGGGGTCGCCAGAAGATAGCGCATTGCACCGCCGCCGTCTGTGCCGGGATTGCTGCAATGTGCAGGCGGCAGACGCGAAGAGGCCGGCACCTTGCGGCACCGGCCCGTTTGCAACCGGGGGCTTGGTGAGGCCCCCTCCACCGCCGGGCCCCTCCATCGCCGGGCCCCTCCACCGCCGTTCCGGCGGTCCCCCTCCCCAAAACAAGTTTGGGGAGGAATGGCGGTCCGCCTCCCCAAACACGTTTGGGAAGGATTGGTCACTTCACCTTGGCAAAGTCCTGATAGTTGATGCCGAGCTGTTCGAGGTAGGTCTTGTACTTGGTGGCATCATAATAGAACGGCATCTGCTGCGGCCGCATCTTGGCCATGATATCGGTGTTGAGCCAGATCGCCGGCTTGTCGTCCGGGCCCAGCAGCGGATCATACTTGTCGCTCTTGAACTGCACGTCCTGCTGCCACTGCTTGGCGTCCGCAATGATCTTGGGCGTGGTCAAGAGATCGAGCACGGTCATCGCCACCACCTTGGCACCAACCATCACGCCCTTGTGGGCGATCGGGGTGGCCATGGCGATCGCCGATTGGCGGTTGTGGCCGATGGCGTTGGGGATGTTTGACGGATAGCGGATGGTGATGGTGGGCACCGTCCACATGATGTCGCCAATATCGTCGGAGCCGCCGCCCATCGACACGCCGCGCGTGTCGGGCGTGGACAGCGGGGCGATGGTGGAAACCAGCGGCTCCACCTTCACACCATTGGCCTGCTGCATCGCCTTGGCAAAGCCCTGATCGGCGGCATCCCAGGCCGGCAGGCCGACGGCCTTGATGTTGGCATACATGGCTTCGGCCAGCGGCTTGTTGCCATAATTGGGCGCGGCATAGCCGAGCGTGCGCTGGGTCACCGTGGTGTCGGTGGCCATGGCGGCGGCCTGGGCAAGGCGGTTGCCGATTTCATAGAGGCCGCGGATCGAGCTGAACTTGTTCTCGCGGAAATAATACCAGACGCTGGCCTTTTCCGGCACGATGTTGGGCTGGCCGCCGCCCTCGGTGATGACATAATGGCTGCGCTGGGTGACGGGCAGATGTTCCCGCCGGAAGTTCCAGGCGACGTCCATGAGTTCCACGGCATCGAGCGCGCTGCGGCCGTCCCAGGGCTGGCCGGCGGCGTGTGCGGTCTTGCCCTTGAACGTATATTCCACGCTGACCATGCCGTTGTTGCCGGCCGGACCCCAGCCGGTGCCAAGATCGCGGCCGACGTGGGCGAAGATCGACGCGTCGACATCCTTGAACATGCCGGCGCGCACATAATAGGCCTTGGTGGCGAGCAATTCTTCCGCCACGCCCGGCCACAGCATCAGCGTGCCCTTGATGCCGTTCTTTTCCATGATCTGCTTGGCGGCCAGCGCGGCGACGATCATCATCGGCAGGCCGCTGTTGTGGCCCTCGCCATGGCCGGGGCCGCCTTCGACCATCGGCTTCATGTCAACCACGCCGGGATATTGCGACAGCCCCAGGAGGCCATCGATGTCGCTGCCGAGCGCGATCTTCGGCCCGGGGCCGTTGGACCAGGTGGCGGTGAAGGCGGTGGGGATGCCGGCGGCGCCGCGCACCACGGTGAAACCGTTCTTCTCCAGAATGCCGGTCAGATATTCGCTGGTCTTGAATTCCTGGAAGCCGGGTTCGGCAAAGCTGAACACCGTATCGACCATTTCCTGCGCCAGCTTGGCCTGCGCATCCACAAGGCCGGCAGCCTCTTTCTTCTGGGCCGGTGTGGCCAGCGCAAAGGCTGGCCCGGCGAGAAATGAGGCGGCGAGCAGCGCCGCGATTGCCTTGGTCTTCATGTGATTGCCCCCCTTTGGCGTGATCAATATTCGAACCGCACACCCATGCGGTAGACGCGGCCGAGCACATCATACAGGCTGCGGTTGGTCTGCGGATAGGCCGGCGTGTTGTTGCCGGTCGGCCCGTTGCCGACCAGCACCGGATCGCTGTTCAAGAGGTTGCGGACATAGAGGAAGACCTCCGCCTTCGAACCGGCCACCTTGAACTTCTTGGTGATGGACGCATCCATGTACCACTGACCGGAAATCCGGTTGGTGTTGATGGTGCGGTTGGCAGCGGTGGAAACCGGGCAGGCGGTGGTGCATTCGATGAAGTTGTTGTTGTACACCCCATCGGAGAAGCCACGGCCGACGAGGTTGAAGCCCCAGCTGTCGATCTCGTAATTGGCGGTCAGGCGATAGTTCCAGCTTGGCACGCCATCGCCCTGGTTCTTGCCGGCGACATCCTCAGGCACATCGACGCCATTGTTGGTGATATTGTTCATGTAATGGCTGGCGAGCGCGCGCAGGGTCATCTTGCCGCCACCCAGGTCAAAGCGATAGCTGGCTTCGAGGTCGAGGCCCTTCACCCGCACGCTGGCAAAGTTGAACGGCACCAGCTTGATCGAGGTGATAACGCTGGAAGCGCTGACCGGGCCATTGAAGGTGATGAACGGGCAGACATCGGCACGATTCTGTTCAAGGCACAGGGTGGTGATGGTCTGCGCCGTGAGCGTGCCGATGGCGCCGGCCAGCTTGATGTCGAAATAATCGACCGAAGCGGCAAAGCCGGGCAGGAAGCTGGGCGTGAACACGCCGCCCACACCCCAGGTCATCGCCACCTCGGGTTTCAGCGCGGTGTTGCCGGTGGTCTGTTCGAGGAACTGATCGGTGCGCTGGCCGCCGCCGGCGAGCGGCACGTTGACCGTGTTGGTGCGGGCGGTGCCGGGTGCGAAGAGTTCGTTGAGGTTGGGGGCGCGGATGTCGCGGCTGCGCACCACGCGCAGCTTGATATCATCAATCACCTGCCAGGTGGCGCCGGCCTTCCAGGTCGTCACCCCGCCGCTGGTGGAATAATCGGTGCGGCGCACGGCACCGTTGAAATCCACGCCCTTGGCCAGCGGCACCACGGTTTCGATGAAGGCTTCCTTCACATCGTAACTGCCCTTGGTGACGAGATAGTTGCCGTAGAGCCAGCCCGAGTTGAACTGGGGATCGACAAAGCCATCCACCCGTTCACGCCGATATTCGCCGCCAAAGGCAAAGCTGACCTCGCCGGCCCAGGTTTCGAACAGATCGTTGGTGGAAAAGCTGAGCGCAGCCACATCCTGGCGCAGTGTCTGGAAGCGTTGCGGCTGGGCGCCGTTGTTGAACACATAATCGATGGCGGCCTGGGTCACACCGCCGATGCCGATGCGATTGAGCGGCACGCAACCGTTGGTCGGGTTGGTCAGCGTCGAACGGCAGACGATGGTGCCGGCCGGGATGCCGGCGGCATTGCCTGCGGGCGCGCGCACTGCATCCTGCGCCAGGGTCACGCGGCTGTTGAGCCAGGTGTTGGTGAGCAGTTCGTTGGTGCGGGCGATGCCGGCCTGATAATAGGCCGCATATTTCCAACCGATCTTGCCGGTTTCAAATTCGCCATCGGCGCCGGCAACAAAGCGATACACCTCACGCGTATTGTTGGAGCCAGCCGCCGGGAAGCCGGCATTGCTGGTGCCGATCGAGATGTTGGTGAGGTTCAAAGCCACCATCTGGTTGACCAGCGCGGTGGGCAGGAAGGCGTTGTCGCGCTGGATGGTGATGCCGGTGGACGGCGTCTGCTGGTAGAAGCTGCGGCCGTTGTAGCCGGAATAGCTGTATTGCACGAACGGCACAAAGGCGCGGTTCACCTCGAAGCTGAGGCGGCCGAAAATGTTGCCGCGCTCTTCGTCAGGGGCGAGGCTGTTGCTGCTCCAGTGCCCCTGGCGGCTGATCAGATAATCGCCGCCCACCATCCATTGGCCGCGGTTGGGGCCATAGGTGAACTGGTTCAGGCTGGCCTGGCCATTGGTGATCTGGCCAAAATAGGTGCCGCGCAGCGGGCCGGAGTTGATGATGCCGCCCGGCGTGAACTGGAAGGTGCCGATGCCGGCCTGCACCAGCCGTTCCGGCGTGCCGTTGCCGGCAACATAGGCCGGGTTGTCGATCTGGAAGAAGCCGGCGTTCTGCCAGGGGCGGTCATAGGTGTCGACGCCCTTCTGGGTGAAATAATCGCCGGCCAACAGCACCTTGCCGCGGCCATCGGCGAAATCGAAGCCGCTGGTGATGCGGAACGTGTGGTTGGGCACATCGCCATAATCGGTGATGCCGAATTCATATTCCGCCTTCAGCCCCTTGAAATCGCGGTTCAGGCTGAAGTTGACGACACCGGCCACGGCATCGGAGCCATAGGCCGACGATGCGCCGCCGGTGACGACTTCGACGCCCTTGATCAGGCCCTGCGGCACGGTTTGCGTGTCGACAAAGCCAACCGGCGTGGAGGCGACCGAGCGCTGGCCGTCGATGAGGATGAGGGTGCGCGCCGCGCCCAGCGAGCGCAGGTTGATGGTGGCGATGCCGGCCTGGCCGTTGGACAGCGAGCCCGAGTTGGTGGACGAGGTCTGCGAGCCGCGCACCGCCGGCAGCGTGTTGACATAATCGCCGATATTGGCCTGCGGCTCGGCCTTCAATTCGGCTTCGGAGACGACGGACACCGGGATCGGGCTGTCGTAGCCAGTGCGGCTGATGCGGCTGCCGGTGACGGTGATGATCGACGCGTCTTCCTCTTCGGTGGCAGCCGGTTCGGCGGCGGCGGTGGCGGCCGGCTGGGCCGCCTGGGCGCGCACGGCGGCGGGCAGGCTGATGGCGGCGGCAGCGGCGCCCAACAGCAGATATTGGCGCAGCGCGGCAGCAGTGTTGCGATCGGTCGTCATCAAGGCACCCCCATTGGGCCGGCACGGCACCGGCCGAAGTTTCACCTTGGCGATCTGTCCCCCTGACCAGCGTTCGCCAGTCACGCCCGACATGTTGCCGGCAAGGTGCGGAGCGGACGCGGCCTTGCCATCCGGATCATGGCGCGGCCTGCGGCAGCCTGCCCTTTGCCGATCCGCGATTCGGCCATGACCCGGAATGACAGTCGCATGACAGGGCGTGGAGGCCGTTACGTCTTTTGGCGTAGCGGGAGGCCGGTATCATTGCCCGGGCAGGGCCAGCGCCTTGGCCGGATCGGCCGGGCCGAACAACAGGGTGCGGGTGATGCCGGCGCGCCGCACATTCACCTGGGTCTGATGATCATCATAGCTGTCGCCGAACAGGCTGGCGCTGATCAACAGCTGTGCCGGCTTGCCCTTCAGCCGGCCGATGTAGCGCAGTTCGACCCGGTCGCCGGCCAGCTGCTGGCCAGCCGGGCTGAGCGCCACGCCGGCAATGCGGAACTGCCGGCCGACATAGGCGACGAGCGCCGCCATCGCATCGGGATCATCCAGGCTGGGCTGGGCATCGGGCGCGATGTCAACGAGCGCCGGTTCGACATCGTGGGCCTGCAGGATGTGGGTGACCGACAGGGCGCCCGATTTCGCATCAATCTCCACCACGGCCAGACTGGAGTGGCCGCGGTGGGCGTGCGCCGGCGTGACGGCGATGGCCAGCAGCAGCGCTGCCAGCCCGCCCGCCAGCCGGCACCGGCTCACTTCTCGTCCTTCTTCTCGCCGTCCTTCTTCTCGTCCTTCTTGATCGGACGGGTCTTCAGGCTGTCCGGCGTCACTTCCAGCTCGCTGTCGGCCATGCGGTTTTCGCCGGTCGGATCATCGCGCAGCTTGAGCACCGCCGGCTCGATGCGGCGCGGATAGGCGTTGTTGCTGCGATCGGCATCGGCGGTTTCCCACAGCGGGTCGACCTCGGCCGATTTCAGCACCTTGGGCGTGACATGCTGCCAGGTGACGGCGCGGGCGTTGTAGCGCCAGACCTCGGCCGGGATGCGGATGGTTTCGGATGTGCCATCCTCATAATCCAGCTTGAGGATCACCGGCATGACGAGGCCGCCGATATTGCGGAAGCTGAAGTGGTAGAAATTGTCCTTGAAGGCCAGCACGGCAGCCTCTTCGGGGTCCAGCCGCTTCTTCAGCCCGTCATAATCCTTGCGGTCCTTGGGCGTCACGGTGAAGCGATCATTCTCGTCATAGAAATCGCGGGTGGCGGGATCACGGTCGATCACCGGCACTTGCGTGTTGCGCGCCACGGTGAGCGGGGTCGGCTCGGCCTTGGCCTTGTCGCGGCCCCAGGCCTTTTCCACCTCCGGATTGCGGGTGTCGAGCCGGGCCTTCACCACCTTGTCGAGGCTGATGTCGACATGGTCGGTCGAATAGAACCAGCCACGCCAGAACCAGTCGAGGTCAATGCCCGACGCCTCTTCCATGGTGCGGAAGAAATCATAGGGGGTGGGCCGCTTGAAGCGCCAGCGGCGGGCATATTCCTTGAAGGCGAAATCGAACAGCTCGCGGCCCAGGATGGTTTCGCGCAGGATGACCAGCGCGGTCGCCGGCTTGGCATAGCCGTTGTTGCCGAATTGCAGCACGCTTTCGCTGTTGGTCATCAGCGGCACCTGATCGCGGCTGACCATATATTCGACGATGTCGCGCGGTTCGCCGCGGGCGCGCGGGAACTTGGGATCCCAGCGGCGCTCGGCCTCGAATTCGAGGAAGCTGTTCAGGCCCTCGTCCATCCAGGTCCACTGGCGCTCGTCGCTGTTGACGATCATCGGGAACCAGCTGTGGCCGATTTCGTGGATGACAACGCCGATCAGGCCATATTTGGCACGCTCGGTATAGGTCAGCTGGCCGGTCTTCTTGTCCTTCACCGGGCGCGGGCCGTTGAAGGTCATCATCGGATATTCCATCCCCCCGACCGGGCCATTGATGCTCTGGGCGGTGGGATAGGGATAGGTGAAGGCGAATTCGCCATACACGTCGATGGTGTGGGCAATCGCCTTGGTGGAATAGGCATCCCACAGCGGCCGGGCTTCCTTGGGATAGAAGCTCATCGCCATCACCAGCGGGTTGGCGGGATCATTCTGCTTCACGCCCATCGCGTCCCACACGAACTTGCGGCTGGAGGCGAAGGCGAAATCGCGGACGTTGCTGGCGGTGAAGCGCCAGGTGCGGGTGCCGGCGGGCTTGCCCTTTTCGGCGGCCAGCGCCTCGGCCGGGGTGACGATATAGACCGGCTCCTTGGCGGTGCGGGCCTGGGCCAGGCGGGCGCGCTGCGCCGCGGTCAGGATCTCCGGATTGGCCAGCACGCCGGTGGCCGAGACGACATGATCGGACGGCACGGTGATCGACACGTCATAATCGCCGAATTCCAGGGTGAATTCGCCCGATCCAACAAAGGCCTTGTTGTGCCAGCCCTCATAATCGGAATAGACGGCAGCGCGCGGGAACCACTGTGCGGCGAGGAAAATGCAATTGCCGTCCTGATCCGCCTTGGTGAAGCATTCATGGCCCGAACGGCCACCCACCACGCGGGCTTCCGGCATCGGCAGGGTGAAATCGATCTTTACCGTCACGGCGGCGCCGCTGGCCAGCGGGGTGGCCAGATCGATGCGCATCAGCGTGTCGACCACGGTAAATTTCAGCGGGCGCCCCGAGGCATCGGTGACCTTCAGATTGTTGAATCCGCCTTCCCATTCCTTGTAGCGCATGGCCTGACGCACTTCGGTCATGCTGATCTGGCCGCCGGGGGAGACGGTTTCGGCGCGCTGGGCGATATGGTCGCGCTTGTAATTCTGATCGAGCAACAGCCACAGATAGCGCAGCTGATCCGGGCTGTTGTTGTGATAGGTGATGGTTTCGCTGCCCTGGATCGTGCGGGTCGGCTCGTCCAGCTTTGCCGTGATGCGATAATCCACCTTCTGCTGCCAGTAACGGTGGCCCGGCGCGCCGGCGGCGTTGCGATAATCGGTGGGGGTCGGCCAATCCTCCCCTTCCAGCTGGCGGAACTTGTCGACGAAATCGCCCTTGGTCTGCTGGATCGGGTTGGCGTGCGCCGCCACCCCCATCACCGCCAGCGCCAGCCACAGCACAGCCCGATTGAACCGCATGATGTCCCCATTTTCCCCAAATTGGTGGCGGCCGTTTGCCCATCCGGCGCGCACTTTGCAAGCGGCGCCGCCCTGCGGCATTTGCCCACCACAGCGTCGCATTGCGCGAATCCGGGCAATGTGACAATGTCTCAATGATTCGACATCAAGGGAGGGTTTGATGCGCCTGATCGCTGCCACCGCTGTTGCCGCCATGGTTCTGGCCGCTGCACCAGCCGCTGCCTGCGCCTTTGATGGCATGCCGGGCTACAGCCATTATGCCCCCGACGGCACCGACCCTTATGCTGGCGCCTATGCTGAGGCGGCCGCCCGCATTGCCGAGCAGCGCCGGCAGGAAGCCATTGAAAACGCCCGCCTGGCCATGCTGAAGCGGCTGGGCATGAAGGATGGCGGCGAAACCGCCGTGGCCTCGGCCGCAACCGCCCCCACTGCGCTGGCCAATGCCACCCGCTGACAGCAGCGCGACCGCTTCGCACATCGCAGGGCCCCTGGTGGAAACCAGGGGCCTTTCGCATGTGCGCGATGGCCGCACGGTGATGCAGATCGGCGATTGGCAATTGCAGCCTCAAGCCCATGCCCTGCTGCTGGGGCCATCGGGATCGGGCAAGACCACCTTCATCAACATCGCCACCGGCCTGCTGACGCCCAGCCATGGCACGATCGACATCGCCGGCCAGAAGATGAGCGCCCTGCCCCCGGCCCGGCGCGACGCCTTGCGCCGCCAGACCATCGGCCTGGTGTTCCAGACGCTGCGGCTGATCCCGGCGCTGTCGGTCACCGCCAATCTGGCGCTGGCCCAGAAGCTGGCGTTGGGCCGGGTGGACACGGCGGAGATTGACCGGCTGATCGCCCGGGTTGGCCTGTCGCACCGCGCCCACGCCCGGCCGCGCCAACTCTCCCAGGGCGAAGGCCAGCGCGCCGCCATTGCCCGCGCCCTCGTCACCCGGCCGCGGCTGGTGGTGGCCGATGAACCGACATCGGCGCTGGACGATGCCAATGCCGCCGCGATGATCGACCTGATGTTCGAAGTGGCCGATGCCACGGGTGCGACGCTGCTGGTCGCCACCCATGATGGCCGCATCGCCCACCGTTTTGCCAACCGGCTCAATCTGGTGGCGCCGGCATGATCGGCCTCAGCCTTGCCTATTTGCGCGACCGGGCGCTGAACACCGCGCTCAACATCATCCTGCTGGCGCTGGGCGTGGCGAGCCTTGTCATCCTGCTGCTGTTCTCAAGCCAGCTCGAAAACCGCTTTGACCGGGATTCGCAAGGCATCGACATGGTGGTCGGCGCCAAGGGCTCACCGCTGCAGCTGATCCTGTCGTCCGTCTATCATGTCGATATCCCGACCGGGAATGTGCCGCTGGAAACGGTGGAGCTGCTGCGCCGGCAGATGGGCGTGGCCGAGGCGATCCCGCTGGCACTGGGGGACAGTTTCCGCAGCTTCCGCATTGTTGGCACCGAGCCGGCCTATCCCGCCCTGATGGGCGCTGCCATGGCCGATGGCCGCATGTTCGCCAGGCCGATGGAGGCGGTGATCGGTGCCGAAGTGGCAGCGCGCACGGGGGCGGGCCTGGGCCAGCGTTTTGTCGGCGGCCACGGGATGGGTGGTGGTGACGAGGGGCCCAAACATGAGGAGCAGCCGTTCATCGTGGTCGGCCGGCTGAAGCCCACCGGCACGGTGATCGACCGGTTGATCCTGACCCGCATCGAAAGCGTGTGGGCGGTGCACGGCATCGAGGCGCCGCATGAGGACCATGATGATGCGCATGAGGATGCGCACGAAGCCCATGCCAGCCCGGCGGAGGTGACGGCCGTTCTGGTGCGCTTTGGCAGCCCGATCGCTGCGGTGCGCCTGCCCGGCTTCATCAACCGCCAGACCAATCTGCAATCGGCGGTGCCGGCGGTGGAGGTTTCCCGCCTGTTGGCGCTGGTCGGGGTGGGGCTGGATGCGGTGCGCGCCTTTGCCGTGCTGCTGATGCTCACCGCCGGCCTGTCGATCTTTGTGGCGCTGCTCACCGCGCTGAAAGAGCGGGAGGGCGACATGGCGATGCTGCGGGTGATCGGTGCCAGCCGGGCCGCCATCATCGGCCAGGTGGCGAGCGAGGGCCTGATCCTGGCCGCCGCCGGCACCGCGCTGGGCTTGGGTTTGGGCCATGGCGTGATTGCGCTTGCCGCCGCCCGCTTCGAACAATTGCACCAGCTCGGCCTCGATGCGCTGACCCTCCACCCCGGAGAGGCGATCATCGCCGCCGCCGCGCTGGCCATCGGGCTGTTTGCCGCCTTGATTCCAGCCATCCGGGTGCTGCAATCCGATATCGCCGAAACATTGGCCAACAGCCGCTGATTCGTGAGGGGAACCATGACCAACCGCATCCCGCTTGCCGCCGCCACCGCCGCCGCCCTGTTGCTCGCCGGCCCGGCCGTGCTGGCCCAGCCGGCGCCGCTGAAGCCTTCGGAATCGATCTGGAAGCCGGCACCGACCCCGCCCGGCGGCGTGCCCTGGCAGGTGCTGGAAAGCGCGGCCGAAGACCCGAAGGCCGCCAAGACCGGCGCGGTCAGGCCGCTCTATCCGGCGGCGGTCAAATCGCTGGCCGGCAAGAAGGTGAAGATCAACGGCTATATGCTGCCGCTGGGCAAGGGCGCCAACCAGAGCCATTTCGTGCTGCTGGCCTATCCGCCCGATTGCCCCTTCCACCTCAATCCCGGCCCGCAGCAGTTCATCGAGGTGAAAGTCGCGTCTGCCATTCCGATGAATTATGATGTGCGCACCATTGAAGGCACGCTGGAACTGGCCGGTGGCGACGGCGGCGGCGTGTTCTACAAGATCAGCGACGGGAAAGAGATGTGAGGCTGGCTGCGGCCGCGCTGCTGGCCGTTGCCGTTCCTGCGGCAGCCAAGCCGCTTTCGCCCGCTGTGGCCGCCAGCATCGATGCCTCGATGCGCGATGCCGCCGCCAGCCGCCACTGGCCGGGGATCGCCTGGGGCGTGGTGAAGCGGGGCGAAGGCCTGGTGCATTTCGGCTTTGCCGGGGTGGCCGATGCCGCCAGCGGCCGGCCGGTCACGCCCACCACCCGCTTCCGCATCGCCAGCATGACCAAGGCCTTCACGGCCCTGACCATCGAGCAGCTGGCCGCCGAAGGCCGGCTCAGGCTGGATGACAAGGTCGTCACCCATGTGCCCGAGCTGAAGGGCTGGGGCGATCATCTGACCATCACCGATCTTCTGCACCACATGGCCGGTTTCGTCACCGATGATCCATGGGGGGACCGGCAGACCCCCCTGCCCGAACCGGATTTCACCGCGCTGCTGAAAGCCGGCGTGCCCTTCACCCGCGCCGCCGGGCTGACCCACGAATATTCGAACCTGGGCTATGCCATCCAGGGCCGCATCATCACCAATGTCAGCGGTCGGCCGTTCGAAGCCGAAATCGCCCGACGGCAGTTCGCGCCGCTGGGCATGGCCAGCACCAGCTTCAACCTGGCCGATGTGCCGGCTGCCGAAATGGCGACCGGCTGGCGCTGGGAGGATGGGGCCTGGCAGCGCGAGCCTGACATGGGGCCGGGCGCGTTCGGGGCGATGGGCGGGGTGATCACCACCGTGCCGGATTATGCCCGCTGGATCGATCATCTGCTCTCCGCCTGGCCGGCGGCGGCACCGGGCACGGCCGAGGCACCGGCCCGCGTCACGATCCGGGCGCTGGCGCGCGGCGAAGGCAGCCCGCGCCGCATGACCCGGCCGGGGGACAAGGCGGCGACGCCCTGCGCGGTGGCGGTCGTCTATGGCGGCGGCCTGCGCATCGGCGATGATTGTGACCTGGGCCGGGTGGCATTCCACGGCGGCGGCTATCCCGGTTATGGCAGCCACATGATCATCGCGCCGGATCGCGGCTGGGGTGTGTTTGTCTTCACCAACCACACCTATGCCGGACCATCGGACTTGGCGTGGCAGGCGATGCTGGCCATCGAGCAGGCCGGGCTGATGCCAGCCGATACGCTGCCCGTGTCGGCCGCGCTGAAAACCGCCGCCGGCTTTGCCGAACGCGCGCTGGCGCGCGGCACGGTGGCGGGGGAGCCGGCGCTGCTGGCGGCCAACATGCTTATGGACCGCGACACCGCCCACCGCGCGGCCGACATTGCCGCCGTGAAGGCGCGCGCCGGAGCCTGTGGTGCCCCCAGCCTGAGCGCCAGCGGTGCCCTGTCGGGCACGCTGCGCTGGACGTGCGCGGCCGGCAATATCACCGCCGAGCTGGTGTTGGCGCCAACACCCGATGTGCGGTTGCAGACGCTGGACTGGCAGTTCAGCCCGGCGCAGCCCTGAGGATCAATCCGCGCCGAACAGATCGCGGGTGAACAATTTGTCGGCGACGTCGGCCAGTTGATCACTTTTGCGGTTGGCCAGGATCACATCGGCCTGTGCCTTGAATTCGGCCAGATCACGGATCACCGGCGATCCGAAGAATTCATCCTGCTCCAGCGCCGGTTCGAACAACACCACCCTGACGCCACGCGCCTTGATGCGCTTCATGATGCCCTGGATGCTGCTCTGGCGGAAATTGTCGCTGTTGGCCTTCATCACCAGCCGGAACACGCCCACCGTCTTGGGATTGCGGGCCAGGATCTGTTCGGCCAGGAAATCCTTGCGGGTGCGGTTGGCATCGACGATCGCGGTGATCATGTTTTGTGGCACGCTGCCATAATTGGCCAGCAGCTGCTTGGTGTCCTTGGGCAGGCAATAGCCGCCATAGCCGAACGACGGGTTGTTGTAGTGCGTGCCGATGCGCGGATCGAGGCCGATGCCTTCGATGATCTGGCGCGTGTCCATCCCGTGGGCCATGGCATAGCTGTCCAGCTCGTTGAAGAAGGCGACGCGCATGGCAAGATAGGTGTTGGCAAACAGCTTGATTGCCTCCGCCTCGGCCGGATCGGTGAGCAGCACCGGCACATCGGCCTTTTCGGCGCCGGCCTGCATCAGGGCGGCAAACATCTGGCCAATGGGGCCGGAATCGCCGACGATGATGCGCGACGGGTGGAGATTGTCATAAAGGGCGCGGCCTTCGCGCAGGAATTCCGGGCTGAACACGATGTTGCCCGTGCCCAGTTCGCGGCGCACCCGTTCGATGAAGCCGACCGGGATGGTGGATTTGACGACGATCTTCGCATCGGGGTTGCTGGCCAGCGCCGCCCGCGCCACGCTTTCCACCGACGATGTGTTGAAATGGTTGGTCGCCGGATCATAATCGGTGGGCGTGGCGATCACGACCAGCTCGGCCTGGCGGCAGGCGGCATCCAGATCGGTGGTGGCCACCAGATCAAGCGTGCGGGTGGCGAGGAACTGCTCCAGCTCGGCATCGACGATCGGGCTCTGGCGCTTGTTCACCATTTCCACCCGCGCCGGCATCACGTCCACCGCCGTCACGCTGTGCGCCTGCGCCAGCAGCACCGCGTTGGACAGGCCAACATAGCCCAGGCCGACAACCGCAATCTTCATGTCACACTCCGTGCGGCCGCCGCGCGGCCCGTCGCGCGCCTATCTGGCGCGGAAACGCCCGCCGCGCAATGGCTGCCCGGTTTGGGAGGTCTGATCAAAGTGCGAGAAACCGCGCTGGTCGGGGCGAGAGGATTCGAACCTCCGGCCCCACCCAGACCCCCGCAACGCAGGGGCCGGGCAGCCAGACCAAATTGTGGGAAACCGCGCTGGTCGGGGCGAGAGGATTCGAACCTCCGGCCCCTGCCTCCCGAAGACAGTGCTCTACCAGGCTGAGCTACGCCCCGACCTTGCGCGGAAGCGGCCGTATAGCGACCGGCTTCCGGGCATGCAACCGCTTGATTGCATCGACAGGGCAATATTTTCCGGCCCGCCTGTGCCTCAGGGGGCGGCGGTGGCCGTGCCCGGCGTGTGGCCCTTGGCCAGAATGCGGTCAATCGCCTTCACGGCGGCGGCAAAGCGCTGGCTGTCGGTGTCGCGATAACGGGCGACGAAGCGGTCGTTGGGCAGGTCTTCGGCCAGGGCCAGCACGCTGGGCGGCAACAGGCCATCGTTGGTGATGCCGGCCAGCTCGGCCCGGACGGCGACGGCGTGGCGGCGATCAACCGCAGCGCGGCCCAGGCGCAACCCGGCGCGATCGGCGGCGAGATCGACAAAGGAGAAGCCGCTGCCGCCGGCCATCGAATCTGACAATTCCTTCCATTCGCCCATCAGCCGGCCGGTTTCGATCCCGCCAACCGCCGCAAGCGCTGCGGAGACGGCCCAATGCTTGGCAAGGTCAGTGCGGCCGGCCAGCACCGGCTCGGGCGGCGGCACGGCGCACCGATCGAACATCGCCTGATCGGCGACCAGCCGCCGCGCGCTCTTGCCGGCAGTGAACAGCGCCAGCGCCACCAGCGCGTTGCGATGATCCTGCGCCAGTTGTTGCGCTGTCGCCGCCGGGTTGGCGGTGGCGGCCGTCACCCGGCCCAGATGCACGGCAAGCTCGCTGGCCGGCTGTTGCCGCTGCTGCGCGCTGAGCCGGCACAGCAGCGCGGCGACGCGGGCTTCCTCCACCCGGCCATCGGCGCCCAGCGCCAGCACATCCTGCACCAGATGCGTGGGCGCCAGCCCGCCGGCCAGCCGCAGGCGCAGCAGGCCGGGCTGGATGGTGAGGCCGCGCACCAGTTCGTCGAGCGGCGGCAGCGCCACGCCACGCAGGCGGAGCAGGCCGCGCGCCGCGTCGGCGGCCCAATGCGCGGGCGCGCCCGTGAGCACCAGATCGCCCGCCGCCAGCCGCAGCGGCGGGAAGCCGGCGGACGCCGGTTGCGCCTGGGCCGACAGGTTGAGCCACAGCCCGGCCGGCAGCGCGATGCTGGTGGCCAGTTCGACATGATCGGCCGCCAGCGTGGCGCGGTTGTGCTTCAGGCCGAGGCCGCGCCCGGCGAGCAGGGTGACCGCATCCAGTTCATCGGCGCTGAACAACAGATCGCCGCCGCCACTGCTCATCATGGTTTGGCGCAGGCTGTTGAAGGCGGCGCGGGCGGCGCGCACCTGAGCCCCGCCCGGCGGCGCGCTGGCCGGCACCAGCGGTGTGGTTTCGATGACGAGCAGCAGCAGCGCGGCCAGAAGCAGCGCCGCCGAGGCAAGCGCCAAGCGAAGCCAGCGCTGCCACGCCGGCATCAGGCCAGCGCCAGCATCTGGGCCACGTCCACGATCTTTTCACGCGGGGCGCCGGGGCGGGCGCCGGCGACTTCGGCGGCCTCGATCCGGTGCCAGCCGGCAAAATCGGTGGCCTTCACGGCGCGGGCGGCGAGCAGCGCGTCCAGCCCCGCCGGGCCGGCCTTGCCGCTGGCGCTGATGCCATCATCCACCATGGCGGCGACCACGCTGAAGCCATCGGGCCGGTTGGTGCCGATGGTACCGCTGGGGCCGCGCCGGGCCCAGCCGCTGGCATAAAGGCCGGGGGCTATGCGCCCGGCATCATCGGTGGGGAAGCGGCCGAGCTTGTCAGACCAGGCGACGCCGGGGATCGGCGCGGTGCGATAACCGATGCAGGCAATCACCAGCCCGCACGGAATGGCGTGCAGCTCGCCGGTGCCGACGGCCTGGCCATCCTCCAGCCGGGTGGTTTCCACGATCAGGCGTTCGGCCTTGCCATGGCCCTCCACGGCGACCGGGCGGCGGAAGAATTCGAAATTGATCGTGCCCGGCTTGTCGTTGCGCGGCTGGCCGGCGAAGGAGCGCAGGTGCGTGACCATCTTGCGGTGGCCCGGCTCCAGCGCGGCATCCTCGGCCTCCGGCGGCAGATCGCCCGGCTTCACGATGGCCTGGGCGCGGACGAGATGGCCCAGTTCGCCGGCTTCCTTGGTGGTGAAGCTGGCCTGGTGCGGCCCGCGCCGGCCGACGATGTGG
This sequence comes from Sandarakinorhabdus sp. FBCC-B8862, assembly GCF_059745315.1. NCBI lineage: Bacteria > Pseudomonadati > Pseudomonadota > Alphaproteobacteria > Sphingomonadales > Sphingosinicellaceae > Sandarakinorhabdus > Sandarakinorhabdus sp. FBCC-B8862. The sequence goes on along the minus strand of NZ_CM185574.1, from coordinate 2,841,660 downwards.
ACATCGCGCACGGCGCTGGCAGCCAGAACCTTGAGGGCGTGGTTGGCGATGTCGGTGGTCGAAAGCTCCTCCACCGTTTTCGCCAGGATGCGGGCGCAATCGATGGCGACATTGCCGTTGCCGATGATCGCGGCGCCGTGGTGGGACAGATCCACGGCCAGGCCGGCATGATCGGGATGGCCGTTGTACCAGCCAACAAACGCCGCCGAACCCACCACGCCGGGCAGATCATCGCCGGGAATGCCGATCGGCTTGTCCAGCGGGGCACCGACCGAGAGCACCACGGCGTCATAGAGGCCGAGCAACTCCTCCACGCTGACATCGCGGCCCACCTCGACATGGCCCACCAGCCTTGTCCCCGGCGCCAGGTTGGTCGCCTCATAACGCTTGGTCACCGCCTTGATCGACTGGTGATCCGGCGCCACCCCGGCACGGATCAGGCCATAGGGGCTGGGCAGCCGATCAATGATGTCGATGCGCACGCCCTCCCCCCATTGTTTCTGCGCGGCTTCGGCGGTGTAATAACCGGCCGGGCCGGCCCCGATGATGGCGATGGACAGGGTCACGTGCGTCTCCTCAATCTGGTTGCCGTTCCGCTATTGCCCACGATGCGCAGGGTCAAGCCGCGCCCGTGGTCGCGGCCTGAAAGCAATGCTATCAAACCGCCATGCTGCGCTTGCGCCCTGCCCGCCCTGCCGATGCCCCGGCCTGCCTTGCCCTTTGGCAGGCTGCGGTGGCGGCGACCCATGATTTCCTGTCGGCCGCCGATTTCGCAGCCATCACCGCCGAGGTGGCGGCCATGCTGCCGCAGGTGCCGATGACGGTTGCCGTCGACGAAGCCGACCTGCCGCTGGGCTTCATGATCATGGATTGCAATTGCATGGAGGCACTGTTCATCCACCCGGCCCACCATGGCCGGGGCATCGGCCGCGCGCTCGTCAACGCCGCCCGCGCCGCGCATGGCCCGCTCACCACCACGGTGAACGAGCAGAACCCGGCCGCCCTCGCCTTCTATCGCCGGCTTGGCTTTCATCCCACCGGCCGCAGCGCGGTCGATGGCCAGGGCCGGCCCTATCCGTTGATCCACCTGGCGATGGACGGCGCCACGCCCTTGCCATGATGCTGACCACACCGCCCGGCTTTGCTGCCCGCCACCGGCACGACCGGTCGGTGTGGATCGCCCTGCTGGGCCTGTATTGGCTGATGATGATCATGGGCTTTGGCCCCGAAAGCCTGGCACGGCTGCAGCGGCCGCAGGGGCTGGGCTATCCCTTCATCGTCCATGTCCATGCCCTTGCCTTTGTTGGCTGGCTGCTGCTGCTCAGCGTACAGACCGGGCTGGCGCAGAGCGGCCGGCTGCGTCAGCATCGACGGCTGGGGCGCTGGGGCGCGGTGCTGGCACTGGCCATGCTGGTGCTGGGGCCAGCGACATCGCTCGCCATGAACCGCCTGACCCTGGGCCAGCCCGGGATTGATCATGGCTTCATCATCGTCACCTATGTCGAAATGCTGCTGTTCGGGCTGCTGGTGGCGCTGGCCCTGCATCTGCGGGCCGATGCTGCCGCCCACCGCCGCCTGATCCTGATCGCCAGCTTTGCCATGGCCAGCGGCGGGTTTGGCCGCTGGTGGGGGGCGCGCATCCTGGCGGCCTGGGGGGATCAGCCCTGGTCCAGCTTCCTGGCCAGCCATCTTGGCACACTGATGTTGCTGGGCATCATGGCCGGCCATGACTGGGCGACGCGTGGGCGATTGCACCCTGCGCTCGCGGCCGGCGAGGGGCTGGTGCTGACCGGGCTGGTCACCGCCGAATTTGTCTATTCCCGGCCGTGGTGGCCGCCACTGGCCGTGCAGCTGATCCGCGCCGCGACGGCCTGACCGTTGCAACCCCGGCCACGCCTGCTAAAGCCGCAGGCATGACCGCAGACCTGAGCCGCATCCGCAACTTCTCGATCATCGCCCACATCGATCACGGGAAATCCACCCTGGCCGACCGGCTGATCCAGACGACCGGCGGCCTCGCCGCGCGCGAGATGTCGGAACAGGTGCTCGACAACATGGATATCGAGAAGGAGCGCGGCATCACCATCAAGGCGCAGACGGTGCGCCTGGATTACCACGCGTCCGACGGCCTCGATTATGTCCTCAATCTGATGGACACGCCGGGGCATGTCGACTTCGCCTATGAAGTCTCGCGCTCCCTCGCTGCCTGCGAAGGCGCGCTGCTGGTGGTGGATGCGGCGCAGGGCGTCGAGGCGCAGACGCTGGCCAACGTCTATCAATCGATCGAGCATGATCACGAGATCGTGCCCGTCATCAACAAGATCGATCTGCCGTCCGCCGAACCGGAAAAGGTGAAGAAGGAGATCGAGGATATCATCGGCCTCGATGCCTCCAACGCCGTGCTGGCCTCCGCAAAATCCGGCATCGGCATCACCGAAGTGCTGGAAGCCATCGTCAAGCGCATCCCGCCGCCCAAGGGGGACGCCACCAAGCCGCTGAAGGCCATGCTGGTGGACAGCTGGTATGATCCCTATCTCGGCGTCGTCATCCTGATCCGCGTCATCGATGGCACCATCCGCAAGGGCCAGCAGATCAAGTTCATGGCCGCCGACAGCATGCACCTGGTGGACCGGGTGGGCGCCTTCCGCCCCAAGATCGAACAATTCGCCGAATTGGGCCCCGGCGAGGTTGGCTTCATCACCGCCCAGATCAAGGAAGTGGCGCAAGCCCGCGTGGGGGACACGATCACCGACGCCAAGCGCCCCGCCAACGAGCCGCTGCCCGGGTTCAAGGAAGTGCAGCCGGTGGTGTTCTGCGGCCTGTTCCCCACCGATGCCGCCGATTTCGAAAAGCTGCGCGACAGCATCGCCAAGCTGCGTCTGAACGATGCCAGCTTCAGCTTTGAAATGGAAACCTCAGCCGCATTGGGCTTTGGCTTCCGCTGCGGCTTCCTGGGGCTGCTCCACCTTGAAATCATTCAGGAACGCCTGTCCCGCGAATATGATCTCGATCTGATCACCACGGCGCCGTCGGTCGTCTATCACATCGCCATGCGCGACGGTTCCACCCGCGAACTGCACAACCCGGCCGACATGCCGGACCCGTCAAGCATCCTCCAGATCGACGAACCCTGGATCGAAGCCACCATCTATGTGCCCGATGAATATCTGGGCAGCATCCTGAAGCTGTGTCAGGACCGGCGCGGCATCCAGAAGAACCTGACCTACGTCGGTGGCCGCGCCCAGGTCGTCTACGAACTGCCGCTGAACGAAGTCGTCTTCGATTTCTATGACCGGCTGAAATCCATCAGCCGCGGCTACGCCAGCTTTGATTACCACCAGATCGGCCACCGCGAAGGCGACCTGGTCAAGATGTCGATCATGGTCAATTCCGAAGCGGTGGACGCCCTCTCCATGATCGTCCACCGCAGCCAGGCCGAAGCCCGCGGCCGCCACATGTGCGAACGGATGAAAGACCTCATCCCCCGCCACCTGTTCAAAATCCCCATCCAGGCCGCCATCGGCGGCAAAGTCATCGCCCGCGAAACCATCGCCGCCCTGCGCAAGGACGTCACCGCCAAATGCTACGGCGGCGACGCCACCCGCAAACGCAAGCTGCTGGAAAAGCAGAAGGAAGGGAAAAAGCGGATGCGGCAATACGGCAATGTGGACATCCCGCAGGAGGCCTTCATCGCGGCGCTGCGGATGGGGGATGATAATTGAAAGCCTGATTGTTCAGGCTGACCCTGCGCCATGCTGGCGCCCGGTCCGCTACTGCCAGCCGGATACTGCACATACTCCAATTCAGGCCACCCGCGTCAGTTCCGGCCGGATGAAGCCCTGAACCCTCGTGTTAAATGCCCGCTGTTTCCTGGCGACGGTACCACCGTTCGTCGCACTTGCATCCGACGTATTGAACTCGATCGTGGTGAGCGTGGTGCCATCCAATTTTTCGACTAGGCCAACATGATCGGGATGGCCGTCGCCATTCCAATCGTAGATCACCAGCCAGCCAGGCTGCGGCTTTAACGGCCCCACCGCCTGCGCACGCCCAACCCAGCGGCGTTTGCCGACAGCCACGGACTTCATGTCCACCACTGATGGCGTGGGATAGAAATGATGATGATCAACGTCGCCCAGGAAATTCCGCAGCTGGCTGGTTGTTGGTGATGTCACCCCTTTCTGACGCGCGTACAAGGTGGCTGCGACGTAGGAGAGACCGGTGGCGCAAAACGGCAATGGCTTCCCATTGAGTTCGAATGGCAATCCGAACAGATCGAACCAACGTTCGATTTCCGCGCGGTTTGCCGCCCGGCTTTTGCCCAGATGTTCGATCGATCCGGTCAGTATGGCCGCCCGTATCGCAACGATCCGCGGCTCAAAGGCGGCCTGCGTGCCACCCAAGACTGCACGCTGGATGTCGATCGGATTAAACAGGAGCGATTCCGTTGGCGCGGTTGGATCACCAGATTGTTCTTCGGTAAAGATCCTGTCGTCCTGATCGGGGGCTTCACCGGGAACTTGCGCCCAGCCAGCCTTGGCGACCACTGCTGCTGCGGTACCGGCAATCAGCAATTCCCTGCGGTCGATCATTGCCACGTCAACCTCTCCTTTGTTTGACGAAGTCATTTGGGCATCCCTTCAACTCATCCAAATCAGCGAGCACAAGTGGGCGAAGATCCGGTCGGCGCGCAGGCACAACACGCTTGAACTCAAGGACCTGGATGACTTTGCGCCGCTCTTCGAGCTTGACGGTCGCTTGATCGATGATGCGCAATTCCACGCCGGCGGCGATCAGGGCGCGTGCTACGGCGCGAACAGCCTCAACTGGTGCTTGTGGGTGGCAAGCGATGCCGTTGATCCGTCCCGTAGCTGGCAGCACACTGCGCTTCATCGTTACGGGAATAAGTACGGCGTCAAGTGCACGGGTTACGGCCGACCGGTCAGCGTCTTTCTCGAAAAAGAACACAAAGAAGTCATCGGGCAGGCTTGAGCGGACAGCAGGCACGGCACGTGTCGCCAGATCTTCCGGCAGCAACAAGGCGGCTGCGAGCGCATTGTCGCCATTGCTGCCGATATCGTTGCGGGCCACAACCTTCTGGTTCGGGTCATAGCGGAACACGATGTCACCGCTCGACAGATCATTTGCTCCGATTGTATCCCCTGCCTGAGGATTGGCAGGATTGGGAATTGCACCATCCATCGGCACGCTTGGCGTGCGCGCGCGCGTTACCGTATCGCGCAGCCACACGGCGAGTTCGGCCCCGCGCACCAGCCCATCATTGTTCAAATCTGCAAAGCCAGCGATGCCAAGCACAAAGGCTGCTGCAAATGGGCTTGGCGTTGGTGTTTCAGCGCCTGCCTCACCAGCGGTGATGAAGCGGCGCGACGGCCGCTGCAACGCCTCATAGTCAATGACGGAAACAGGTGGATAAGCTGCCTGCCCCTGACGCGTGAACAATGTCGCCGAATAGCAGCTATTGACGACGATCAGCAGATGACGTCCGCGAAAGCGATCGGCCGCGGCAACCATGTCGAACGAGGAAAAGCCATACTCCCGGGCCATCGGCCCGGGAGCCGGGCTGTTCACCATTGCGAAATAGCCCTTGCGCAAATCAGGCTCAGCCCAACCGTGCCCCCCCAGATAAATGACAAGCCGATTGTCACCGACACCATATTGCGCGATGAATTGACGGATTTCCGCCAAGGCTCCCGCCGGCCCCTTCACGGGATCGCATACTTGGCGCACTAGAAATCCCTGCCGAGCCAACTGGGCTGCAACGGCTTGCCGTTCAAAGGCCACATCCTGCAACTTCGGCCAGGTTATCCCGTCGTAAGCGCTGGCTCCGATGACAAGCGCGTAACTGCCTGAGTTAAGCTGGCGCTCTGAAGCACCCAGCGCATTGCCCACCTTGATCGTTAGCGGCTTACTGCTCCCAATGTCTTCACATGAGGCCCAAGCTGCTGCTGGCACTACCAACACGAACAACAGCGCCAGAATCCGCAGAAGACGTGGCCAAGGTCGCATGGCTTTCTCCTCTTAGGGTCATTGCACCAATTCAAATCGGGTCTTGTCACGGCTCAAGCGAAAATGACTGACAATTCGAAACCAAGGTCGCGGCTTGGTTTGCTCAATCTTCCAATCCAGACTGCGGTTCCAGTTGACGCTGAAACCCAGCATCGGACTGTTGGCGGCGTTGTTGAGCGCGGCCCCCACATTCCCGGTGCCGCTACGGTTCTGGTGCATAACCAGCCGCATCAGATATTGCCCGCGCACATAGAACACATCGGAGCGATGGCGAATACGACGAAAGCAATCAGGCGCATTGATTGCATCGAGAGCATCGCTTTCCACAAGCTGCGTGACGCGCACATCAGACAGGTCGAACGTCACCTTGCTGTTGTTGACCACCGACAGAGCTGCGTTTGCCTGCCTGAGCGAACCAAGTACAAAAGCCGGTGGCGGGCTAGCTCCAGCGCTGAAACTGATTTGACGATTGCTGGTGAACTCAGCAAAATCCCGACCATCAGTTGATATGGTAGCAACGACCGATGGTCGACAGACTGCAACTATATTCATCGACGACGCATTGCGGTCATAGGAAGCTGGTGCCAACACAAGGCCCACATCCACATCAGGAAAGCTGCTATTATACTCAACAATCCATGACGAGCCGCTGAAATCCTTGGTCGTGATCTGCTTGCCAATTGCGACAACAGTCTTCTGCCAATCGTTCAGGCCAGCAATCCGCCGTGCCGAAGCGGGGACGTTTGCACAAAACAAGCTACAAATCGCCAGGGCCACAAAGTGTCTGCGCAGAGCATTTTCGCGCGGAAAAGACATAAAATTTCCCCCTCAAATAGCCCGCCCTGCCATTACGGGTTTATAAGCCAATACCAAGCCTTAATTGCCAAGCGTAATCTATACCGCAATGCTGCGCAATCGCCCGACCAAAAATTGCCCGCCGTCGGAAAACATGGTCGAATGAACGCCGGAGACACAGCAGAGAGCTCGCGTCATCGCCCAGACGAAGACCAAGCCAAACTCCGGCTCATATATTGCAGCACCGCGAAATCTTGCTGTCACGCCAAATAGCCCGGTCAAGGGTCTGCGACCCTAGCCGCCGGAGGGTTCCCCTCCCCTGTCCTAGACTGCCCAAGCATGTCATTGTGGCAGGCAAGTGGGCAGAAGACCCGGCGCGAGGGTGGAAGAGCGGCGTTCAAACCGGCGAGATGCGGAAAAAGTGTAAAAAGTCGCTGGCGGACGTGGGGTGGCGTGGTTGGCTGGGGGCACGCGAAAACGAACGGGTGCAGGGTCTGCGACCCTGCCCGCCGGAGGCTCCCCTCTCGTCACTTTGGGGGAGGCGGCGGCCCCCTCCCCCGGCTGTGCCGGGACCTCCCCCAGAGCGGGAGGAGCGTCGCGGCGTGTGGTGCTGGCGGGGCTGGAGTGCGCCACCTCCCCTGGTAGGGGAGGATTTAGATGTAGCGGCGCGAAACAGCCGTGAGGTCGTCGGCCAGGTCGTAGACCATGGGTTGGCCAGTGGGTATTTCTTCGTGGATGATGGCTTCGTCGGAGAGGCCGGAGAGGTGCTTCACGAGGGCGCGCAGGCTGTTGCCGTGGGCGGCGATGATGACGCGTTTGCCGGCCTTGAGCTGGGGGGCGATGGCGGTTTCGAAATAGGGGAGGACGCGTTCGATCGTGTCTTTGAGGCTTTCGGTGGCCGGGATGGCGATGCCGGCGTAGCGGCGGTCGGCGGCCAGATCGAATTCGCTGCCGGGGGCCAGCGGCGGGGGTGGCACGTCGAAGCTGCGGCGCCAGATCTTGACCTGGTCTTCCCCGTGTTTGGCGGCGGTCTCGGCCTTATTGAGGCCGGTGAGGCCGCCGTAGTGGCGTTCGTTGAGGTGCCAATCCTTGGTGACGGGCAGCCAGAGCCGGCCCATGGCTTCGAGGGCGAGGTTGAGGGTCTTGATCGCGCGGCTTTGCACCGAGGTGAAGGCGAGATCGAAATCCAGCCCGGCGGCGGCGAGGCGCTCACCGGCGGCGGTGGCTTCGGCGATGCCTTGATCGGTGAGGCCGACATCCCACCAGCCGGTGAAGCGGTTTTCAAGGTTCCACTGGCTTTGGCCGTGGCGGAGCAGGACGAGCGTGGGCATGGCGCTGCCTTTGCCAGCCGCTCCGCCGCGGCGCAAGCGGAGGGGCGATCAGGGCTTGCGGAATTTCAGCACGACCTGATCGGTGTGGGCGCGGATGGCGGGATCGAAGACATTGGCGGTGTGCGGATCGGCGCTGTTGCGCAGGGCCGGGGATTCGCCGGCGAAGACGAAGCCGGCGGCGGTGACTTCCGCCTTGATGACGGCGGGATCGATGCGGTGCAGCGTGCCGGTGGCGGCAAGGCCGGAGCCATCGGCGGCGGCGTGATCGACGACGACATAGGTGCCGCCGGGCTTGAGGGCGGCGAAGACGCCGCGGTTGAAGTTGATGACGCCTTCGGGCGGCAGGGCATTGTGCAGATCGTGGTAATTCTGTGCGGTCCACACCACGTCGGCGCTGCCGGTGAGGGTGGGGCCGACGATATTGTCCACCACGCTGATGTTGGGCCAGCCGTTGCTGGCGAGATCGCGGATGGCCTGGGCGGCGCCGGGACTGCGCGCCTGGGCGGCGGCGGGGATCATGCCGATCACCTTGCCGCTGGGGCCGACGGCGAGGCTGAACACCCGGGTGAAATAGCCTCCGCCGGGCAGGATATCGATCACGGTCATGCCCGGCTTGATGCCGGCGAAGGCGACCATTTCGGCCGGCTTGCGGTTGGCATCGCGGGCGACATCATCGGCCGGGCGGGTCTGGGCGGCAGCGGGCGCGGCGGCGAGCAGGGCAATCGGGGCCAGCAGGGCAAGGACGGGGCGGATCATGTTCGCTCTCCTGTGATGGGGTGGGGAGAGGCTACGCCCGGAAGGGTGGATTTGCCCAATGAAAAAATGGCCGGGAAGGCTGCCCTTCCCGGCCATGATGTGGGGTGATGCGCCGATCAGTAGTTGTAGGCGCGTTCGCCGTGATCGTTGAGATCGAGGCCTTCGCGTTCCACCTCGGCGGTGGGGCGCAGACCGATGGTCTTCTTGATCACGAAGAAGAGCACGAAGGAGACGAGGCCCGACCAGACCAGGGTGTAGCCGACGGCAGTGGCCTGGGTGACGAGCTGGCCCATCATGTCATACTCACCGGGGACGGCGGGGAACTTGGTGTAATCGAACCAGCCCTGGCCGCCGAGCGCCGGATCGGCGACGATGCCGGTGCCGAGCGCGCCGATGATGCCGCCGATGCCGTGCACGCCGAACACATCGAGCGAGTCGTCATACTTCAGCCACTGCTTCACCTTGGAGACAAAGAGGAAGCAGACCGGCGAGACGATGAGGCCGAGCAGGATGCTGGTCATCGGGGCGGCAAAGCCGGAGGCCGGGGTGATGGCGACGAGGCCGGCGACGGCACCCGAGGCAGCACCGAGCATCGAGGGCTTGCCGTGCACCAGCCGGTCACACAGAGCCCAGGAGACGGCGGCGGCGGCGGTGGCGACGAAGGTGTTGATGAAGGCGAGGGCCGCCACACCGTTGGCTTCGAGGTTGGAACCGGCGTTGAAGCCGAACCAGCCCACCCACAGCAGCGAGGCGCCGATCATCGTCATGGTCAGGCTGTGCGGGGCCATGGGTTCCTTGCCGTAACCCAGCCGCGGGCCGATCACGATGCAGCCCATCAGGCCGGCGATACCGGCGTTGATGTGGACGACGGTGCCGCCGGCGAAATCGAGCGCGCCCATCAGATAGAGCTTGCCGGCATCGGTGGGGGCATCGGCGAGGAAATCCGGGCCGGCGAAATACCAGACCCAGTGGGCCACCGGGAAATAGACGATGGTGAGCCACAGGACGGTGAAGACCATCAGGCCGGTGAACTTCACCCGCTCGGCGAAGGCGCCGACGATCAGCGCCGGCGTGATGCAGGCGAAGGTCATCTGGAAGATCACATAGGCATATTCGGGGATGTAGACATTGTTGCTGAACGTGGCGGCATAGGTGCCGGCGTTCACATTCTGCAGGAAGGCCTTGGAGAAGCCGCCGACCCATTCGGAACCGCCGGTGAAGGCCATGGAATAGCCGTAGCAGACCCAGAGCAGCGCCGCGACCGAGACGATCATGAACACCTGCATCAGCACGCTGAGCATGTTCTTGGTGCGGACGAGGCCACCATAAAAGAGCGCCAGCGCCGGGATCGACATGAGCAGCACCAGCGCGGACGAGACCATCATCCAGGTGGTGTCACCCTTGTTCACCATGCCGGCCATCTGCTCGGCGGTGGGCGCCTTGATCAGATCGGCGGCCATGGCCGGGGTGCTGGCCAAGCCGGCCAGCAAGCTCGCCAGCGCGACGCGGCGCTGCGTTCGGTCAAAGAGCGGTTTCATCAATTTCCCCTGTCCTGATTCTGACGGCGTTTTCGATGTTCGACACGAAGATCTTACCATCCCCGATGCTGCCGCTGTGGGCCGCCTGTGCGATGGCGTCGACAAGCCGCCCGGCATCGTCGTCTTCAACCACCACCTCGATCTTCAGCTTGGGCACCAGGTTGAAGTTGTATTCGGCCCCACGATAGATTTCGCTGTGGCCCTTCTGGCGCCCGAACCCGCGCACTTCGCTGACAGTCATGCCCTGCACGCCGCCGCCCGAAAGCGCCTCGCGTACCTGGTCGAGTCTGAACGGCTTGATGATCGCCGTTATCAACTTCATGCCTGCCCACCCCTTGCGTTGCGGTGGGCGGAACCTGCCCCACCGCGGTGCGGCGCAACATAAGGCGTTTGACGGTGCGCTGTTCAGCCCGGTTGGGCGAGGAGGCGGCGGGCGCTGGCTTCGTCCTCGGCCAGGACCATCAGGCGGATGCCGGAGACGCCGGGCCCGATCAGGCTGGCGATGCCGGCATCGAACAACAGGGCATCGATGCCGGCGGCTTCCAGCCGGGTGCGGGCGATTTCCGCCTCCACCGGCGAAAACAGGGTTTCAACGCAGACCAGCGCCATCAGCTGTAGGGCAGCACCGACGGCGGGGTGACCGGCAGGCCATCGATGGAGCGGTTGCGCTCCTGATATTTGGCGAGGCGCACTGCCGGGTCTTCCTGGGCGTGATATTTGCGCAGGGTCTGGCGTTCTTCGACCATGGCCATTTTGGGCACCGCCCAGCCGCAGCTTTCCTGGGTGGATTCAACACTGATCCGGAAGATCTGGCGCACGCCGCGTTCGATGGTGAAATGGCTGGCCAGCGCGGCGAATTCCGCTTCCTGGGGCAGGACGGCGCGGCCATGGCCATAGATGCGGTAGATCAGCGGCGGCTGATCAAAGGCGCAGAACATGATGGTGATGCGGCCATCGGCGGCGAGATGGGCGTGGGTTTCGTTGCCGCTGCCGCCGTAATCGAGATAGGCGCAGGCCCGGCCGCCATCGAGCACGCGGAAACTGTCCATGCCTTTGGGGGACAGGTTGATGCGCGCATCGGCGGCGGCGGTGGCGACGAAGAAGACCGGCTGGCGGGCGATGAATTCGGCTTGTTTTTCCGTGATATGATCAAAGAAATCCGACATTCCCGCCTCCCCGGTTCAGGCCGCCGTGCCACCCACCGTCAGGCCTTCGACCAGCAAGGTGGGCTGGCCGACGCCGGCCGGCACGCTCTGCCCGGCCTTGCCGCAGATGCCGACGCCTTCATCCAGTTCCAGATCATTGCCGATGGCCTTCACCCGGGTCAGCACATCGGGGCCGTTGCCGATCAGCGTGGCACCCTTGAGCGGGCGGCCGAGGCGGCCATTTTCGATCTCATAGGCTTCGGTGCAGGAAAACACGAACTTGCCGCTGGTGATGTCCACCTGGCCGCCGCCGAAGCTCTTGGCGAAAATGCCTTTCTTGACGCTGGCGAGGATGTTGCCGGGGTCTTCGTTGCCGCCCAGCATGAAGGTGTTGGTCATGCGCGGCATGGGGGCGTGGGCATAGCTTTCGCGCCGGCCGTTGCCGGTGGGCGCCACGCCCATCAGCCGGGCGTTGAGGCGATCCTGCATATAGCCCTTGAGGATGCCATCCTCGATCAGGACAGTGCGGCCGGTGGGAGTGCCTTCGTCATCGACGGTCAGGCTGCCGCGGCGCTGGTCGAGGCTGCCATCATCGACCACGGTGACACCAGGGGCGGCAACGCGCTCATCGATGCGGCCGGAAAAGGCGCTGGTGCCCTTGCGGTTGAAATCGCCTTCAAGGCCGTGGCCAACCGCTTCGTGCAGCAGCACGCCGGGCCAGCCGGGGCCGAGCACGACGGTCATCTCCCCGGCCGGGGCATCGACGGCGTCGAGGTTGGTAAGTGACTGATTCAAGGCAATATCAATGGCGCGTTCCCAGGTCGCATCCTCGAACAGCCGGTCATACATGGTGCGGCCGCCAAGGCCGTGGAAGCCGGTTTCGCGGCGGCCGTTCTTTTCGGTGACGATCTGGACGTTCAACCGCACCAGCGGGCGGATGTCGCGCACGCGGGTGCCGTCGCCGCGCAGGATTTCCACCACGCTCCAGCTGCCGAGCAGGCTGGCCGACACCTGCACCACGCGGGGATCGCGGGCGCGGGCGGCGGCGTCGATTTTCTGCATCAGGGCAACCTTGGCGGAAAAATCGATGCCGGCCAACGGGTTGTCATCGCTATAGCGGCGGGCGTTGGTGGGCATCGGCGCCAGCGCCATGGTGCCGGCATGGCCATCCTTCACCAAGCGAACCGTGTCGGCGGCGCGGGCGATGGCGGCCGAGGAGAGTTCGGTGGCATGGGCAAAGGCGGTCATTTCGCCGGCGACACCGCGCAGGCCGAAGCCCTTTTGCGTGTCGAAACTGGCGGCCTTCAGGCGGCCGTCGTCGAAGCTGAAACTCTCGGAGACGACATATTGCAGATAAAGCTCACCGTCGTCACAGCCCGAAAGTGCGGCCGCAACCTGGCGTTCGGTGGCGGCAGGGTCCAGCCCGGTGTCCGCGTAAAAGAGTTTGGTGGCATCAAATTGGCTCATGGTGACCGATATGGGCCATGTGCCGAAAAAGCGAAAGGGGTGCGCGCTCGCGTCCGTTCAACTGAAATTGCAGGTCAGCACCCAGCGCTCGCCCGGGCGGTCGAAGCTGATGCGGCTGCAATCATCCAGCACATCGCGGCCGATCAGGATCCAGGGATCGCGCCCGCGCTTCTTGCGGGTGCGGTCGGCCGACACGGTGATCGTGTCCTCATCATCCTCTTCGGTGGAGGTGCCCTTGGCGCGGGCATCGATGGCGCGGGCTTCGGATTCCGACACGCGCACCGACATGCGGCGCATCGGCAGGCCGGCGATGGTGAGACCGGGCTTGCCGGCCAGGCCCTGCATCGGCAGCGACACCGCCGGGAACGGCCGCCAATAACCGATTTCGGCGACGCGGCTGGCCAGCCCGGCCTGGATCAGCGCTTCCCCGGCGCGGGCGTTCATCACCGTGGTCGGGATGTTGAGCTCGAGGCTGATGTTGACCTCTTCCCCGCCGATGCGGGTGCGGATCATCGCTTCGCCCTTGCCCTTCTTGGGGATGATATAGGTCTGGCTGCCGGCGGGGGTGTCGCCGCGCACGAAATCGATGCGGTCAGCAGCGAGTGACCCCACCGGCAGAATCGCGTCGGCATCGGCGGCGGTGGGGGTTTCCAGCCAGGCGATCGGCACCTTGCGGCCGGGCAGGCCCTGCGGGATGGCCGTGCCGATGTTGAAGCGGATCACCGTCTTGCCGCTGGCAAAGGGCGTGTTGTTCAGGCTGAACTTGCCGATGATCGGAAAGGGCTTCACCCCTGCCCGCACCACCGCGGCGGGGTTCAAGAGCAGGCCCTGATCATAGCTGAGGGCGATGCGGGTGTTCAGCGTGGCGTTCTTGACGACGACCGGCATGTAGGGATTGCCGTTGTCGCTGATCTTCAGGGTGAAAGCCGCCGGTGCCCTGGGCTTGGCGGCCTGGGCGGCGCCGGGCAGCAGTGCCAGCATCAGGCTGGCAGCGAGCGCCCTCATCGCCGGTCGGCCGGGCCGCCGGTCAGGATGAAGCGGCGGTCGCAATAGGAACAATCGGCAAAGCCGGATGCGTCGATCTGGATCCAGACGCGCGGGTGGCCATCGCCGCCCCCAATTCCTTGCGATGCTTCGTCGCCGTCGCAAAACACGCGGGCGGTATCGGTCACATAGGTTTCAGGGGCGGGAATCGCCAGGGCGCGGGGGGCTGTCATGCCATTGGATTATCAGGCCGCCGGGCCAAAGTCACCATGCCGCAGCGGCTGCAACGCGTTTGTCACGCCGCTGCCATGCCGGTGCAACCAACGGCGGGCAGTGGGCGCCGGCCAGTGACCATCACCAACCGGGGACTTCATCATGCGCCGTCTGATCCTGCTTGCCACCGCCAGCCTGCTGCCCGCCTTGCCCGCCTTTGCGGCGGACGAACAGATCGCCGAATCGATTGGCGAGGAGATTGTGGTGACCGCGCAGAAGCGCGAGCAGAAGCTGGTCGATGTGCCGATCACCATCACGGCCTATACCGGGCGCAGCTTGCGCGAGATTGGCGTGACGCAGTTTGACCAGCTTTCGGCCTATGTCCCCGGCCTCAACGTGCAGGAACAATCGCCCAACAACCCGGGCTTTGTGGTGCGCGGCATCACGTCAGACACCGGTTCATCGCAAGGGTCGCCGGCCGTCACCGTGTATCTGAACGGGATCGATGTCAGCCGGTCGCGCGGGTCTTACTTTGATCTTTATGATCTGGAGCGGGTGGAGGTGGTGAAGGGCCCGCAATCCACCCTGTTCGGCACCGCCGCCGCCGTGGGTGTGGTGAGCGTGATCACCGCCAAGCCAAAGGCCGGCACATCGGGCGAACTGCGCGTGGGCTATGGCAATTTTGATCAGCGCCGCATCGATGGCTTCGTCAACGTGGGCAATGACACGCTGGCGCTGCGGGTGGCGGGCGCCATCAAGCTGCGCGACGGCGTGGTGCCCAACATCGCCGGGCGGCCGGGATCACAGACACCGAACGGCCCGCGCATCGATGATCTGAACGGCCAGGGCCAATATGGCGCGCGCGTGTCGCTGCGCTACACGCCGTCGGCTGACCTCACCCTTGATCTGGTTGGCACCTATGACGGGCAGCGTGCGCCGGGCACCGCCTTTTCCAGTGGCACCTTTGCCCCGACCGGCGGCACCACCAGCCCCTACAGCTTCAAGGAAGTGGCCGGCGCGCCGGACAGCCTGGCGACGCTGGGCCTCGACCAGCCGGGGCTGAAGCGCAATGTCTATGATCTCAATTTCACCGGCAGCTACAGGGTTGATGACCAGTTCAGCGTCACCGCCATTGCCGGCTATCGCAATTTCGACAGCCTGGAGGTGTTCGACGCCGACGGGACCCAGGCGCATTATCTGGAATTCGCCGAAGACGCGCGCGGCGAGCAGCTGAGCTTTGAAGGCCGGGTGAACTTCACCAGCGACAAGGTGCGCGCGTTTGCCGGGGCCAATTATTTCTGGGAGACCGGTTTCCAGCGCGTGCCGTTCAGTTCGGAAGAAGGGATTTTCCTGCAGTGCGCGGCGCGGCTGGTGCCGGGGCTGGCCTGCATCAACAATGCAACGGGCGTGGTCGATGCGGCGCGGGCGACGGCCATCCTGACCGGCGGCGCCTTCACCCGCCTGCCCTATGCCTCTGAACAATTCCGCAATTCGGCCACGATCGACACGTTCAGCCTGTTTGGCGATATCACCTTCATTCCGGTCGACCGGCTGGAAATCAACGTTGGCGGGCGGTGGCTGACCGAAAAGCGCTTCGGTGGCTTTTCCAGCAACATCCCCAACGCGCGCATCACCGGCACCAGCCTGATCCCCGGCGGGGTGAGCACCGGCGGCGCGGTTTTGACCGGCGAAGGCGATTTCGATGCCTTCCTGCCGCGCGCCAACATCCTGTATCGCGTCACCGATCATGTGAATGTCTATGCCACCTGGTCGCGCGGCCGGCGCTCGCCAGTGGTGCAGGTGAGCGCGGCGCGCGTGGCCGGCCAGGTGGTGCCCAGCGTGCGCACCTTCCCGGCGGAGCTGCTGACCAATTATGAAGTGGGCGTGAAGGGCAATATCGGCAAGGTCAACTTCAGCCTTGGCGCCTACATCATGAAATACAAGGATTTCCAGATTTCCGTGCCGCAGCAGGGGGCGCCGGCGCTGATCGTCAACGCCGATGCCACCAACAAGGGCATCGAGGCGGAAATCAACGCGGCGGTGAGCGAGATGATCACGCTCTATGCCAACGGCAGCTATATCGACGCCCGGGTGAATGATGATCCGCGCTTTGGCAATTTTGCCGGCGACCGCTTCCGCCTGCAGCCGGAATGGCAGGGCGCGGCCGGCGCCAATATCCGGGTGCCGTTGACGGCCAAGCTGGAATTGTTTGCCAACCCCAATGTCACCCACCGCTCCAGCCTGTTCTTTGAACTGCCCAACAATCCGGTGACCGCCCAAGGCCCCGTCACGCTGGTCAACCTGCGCGCCGGGGTGCGCCATCCCGAAGGCAAGTGGGAAGTGATCGGCTTTGCCAGCAACTTGTTCAACGAACGCTATCTGCTCGATGCCGGCAACACCGGCGGGGCGTTTGGCATCCCGACCTTCATTCGCGGCTTGCCGCGACTGTTCGGGGTGGAGGCGGTGGTGCGGTTCTAAGACGAAAGGCGAGACCCACCCCCGACCCCTCCCGCAAGCGGGAGGGGAGAACCGCGGCCAAGACCAATTTGCTCCCCTCCCGCTTGCGGGAGGGGTTGGGGGTGGGCTTTCCCTTGCCCCCTACCCCGTGCAGGTCTATCCCTTGCGTCATGTCGGAATCCGCGATCAGCCTCCGTGGCCTCACCAAGACCTATGCCGGCGGCAAGCAGGCGCTGAAGGGGATTGATCTGGATATCCCGCGCGGCAGCATTTTTGGCCTTTTGGGCCCCAATGGCGCTGGCAAATCGACCACGATCAACATCCTCGCCGGCCTGGTGAACAAGACCGGTGGCACGGCGCGCATCTGGGGCTTTGACATCGACGAGCACCCGCGCAACGCCAAGGCCAGCATCGGCATCGTGCCGCAGGAGCTGGTGTTCGATGCGTTTTTCACGCCGTTCGAGACGCTGGAATTGCAGGCCGGGCTGTTTGGCGTGCCCAAATCAGAGCGCCGGACGATGGAATTGCTGAAGGCGGTGCGGCTGGATGACAAGGCGCATGTCTATTCGCGCACCCTGTCGGGCGGCATGAAGCGGCGGTTGCTGGTGGCAAAGGCACTGGTGCATGCGCCGCCGGTGCTGGTGCTGGACGAACCGACGGCGGGCGTGGACATCGAATTGCGGCAATTGCTGTGGGATTATGTGCGCGAGCTTCACGCGCGCGGCACCACCATCGTGCTGACCACCCATTATCTGGAAGAGGCAGAAAGCCTGTGTGACCGCATCGCCATCATCAACCATGGCCAGGTGGTGGCCAATGACGAGACAGCAAAGCTGCTCGGCACCACCGGCGACAAGGTGCTGGAGGTGATGGTGGACCGCGACCTGGCGGGCGTGCCGGCGGCGCTGGAAGGCTGCAAGGGCGTGGAGCTGAAGGGCGCGCGCACTCTGGTCATCACCTATGACAAGCGCAGCAACAATGCCGGCGCCGTGCTGGCGATGGTGGCGGCGGCCGGCCTGGGCGTGGTGGAGGTTTCCACCCGCGAGGCCGATCTGGAAGATGTGTTCCTGGAGCTGACCAGTGGCAAGACCGTCGCCGCCTGAGGCGCGCCATTTCGATGCCATCGTGATCGGATCGGGCGCGGCGGGGCTGACCGCGGCGTTGAACCTGGCCGAGCATGGCCGCGTGGCGGTGCTGGCCAAGGGCGGGCTGGCCGATGGATCGACCGCCTGGGCGCAGGGCGGCATCGCCGCCGTTCTGGACGCCGGCGACACGGTGGACGCGCATGTGGACGACACGATGGTGGCGGGCGCCGGGCTGAACCACCGGGCGACAGTGGAGTTTGTGGCGAGCAATGCCAGCGCCGCGATTGACCGGCTGGCGGCGCTGGGCGTGCCGTTCAATCCGGGCGAGACCGTTTCGGAACGCTGGCACCTGACGCGCGAGGGCGGACACAGCCACCGCCGCATTGTGCATGTGGATGATGCCACCGGCTGGGCGGTTTCGAGCGCGCTGATCAAGGCAGCAGCCGCGCATCCAAATATCACGCTGGTGCCGGGCATGGCGGCGGTGGACCTGATCACCCACCGCCATGTGCTGGGCGAACGTTTCCCGCAGCGGCGCTGCCACGGTGTGTATGCGCTGGATGTGGCGACGCGCCATGTGGTGCGTTTTGTGGCGCCGGCGACCGTGCTGGCGACTGGCGGGGCCAGCCGCGTGTATCTTTATTCCACCAACCCCGATGGCGCGACGGGTGATGGCATTGCCATGGCCTGGCGGGCGGGCTGCCGGGTTTCCAACATGGAATTCAATCAGTTCCACCCGACCTGCCTTTATCACCCGCAGGTGCGCAATTTCCTGATCACCGAGGCGGCGCGCGGCGAGGGCGGGCATCTGAAGCTGCCCGATGGCAGCCGCTTCATGGCGCGCTATGACGAGCGGCTGGAGCTGGCGCCGCGCGATGTGGTGGCGCGCGCCATCGACGCCGAGATGAAGCGGCTGGGCCTGGAGCATGTGCTGCTGGACCTGTCGCACCTCGACGCCGATTTTGTGCGCGGCCATTTCCCGACCATCCATGCCCGGCTGCTGGAGCTGGACATTGACTGCACGACGCAGCCCATCCCGGTGGTGCCGGCGGCGCATTACAGCTGCGGCGGCGTGATGGTGGATCTGGCCGGGCGCACCGATCTGAACGGGCTGTGGGCGGTTGGCGAGGTGACGCAGAGCGGCCTGCATGGCGCCAACCGGCTGGCATCGAACAGCCTGCTGGAATGCCTGGTGTTTGGCCAGGCTGCGGCCGACGATATTGCCGCCAGCCGCAGCGATGCGCCGCTGCCCGATGTGAAGCCCTGGGACGAAAGCCGGGTGACCGACAGCGACGAGGAGGTGGTGATCGCCCACAATTGGGACGAGCTCCGGCGGACGATGTGGGACTATGTCGGCATCGTTCGCACCGACAAGCGGCTGGAGCGGGCGGCGCACCGGGTGAAGAATCTGCGCAAGGAAGTGCAGGATTATTACGGCAATTTCCGCGTGACCGCCGATCTGATCGAGTTGCGCAACCTGGTGACCGTGGCCGATCTGATCGTGCGGTCGGCCCGGCGGCGCAAGGAAAGCCGCGGCCTGCATTACAGCACGGATTATCCCGGGCTCGCTGATGCGGCGGTTGATACGGTGCTGGACCCGGTGCAGGGCCGCGAGGGCTGATCAGGCGGCGGCAGCGTTGGCCGCAGTGGTGATGGCCAGCGGCAGGCCAAAGACATCGCCCTGGCCATAGTCGCAGCCCATTTCGGTCAGCACCCGGCGCTGGGCATCGCCGTCCACCCCCTGGGCCAGCACCTTCTTGCCAAGGCTGTGGGCCAGATCGATGATGGCGCGCACCACCTGCTGGCTGCCGGTGCTGGCGGTGAGGCTGCTGATAAAGCTGGCATCGATCTTGATCAGATCGCTGGGCACATCGCGCAGGCTGAGCAGGCTGGCGTTACCGGTGCCGAAATCATCGAGCGCGACGCGCACACCGGAATCGCGCAGGCATTCGAGGCATTCGAACAGGGCGCTGCCGAGACCGCCAGTGGCCACGGCTTCGGTGATTTCGATGATCAGCGCGGTGGGCGGCAGGCCATGGCGGGCCAGTTCATCGAGGATGGCGATAGCGGCGCTGGGGCCCTGCAGCTGGCTGGTGATGCAGTTGACCGCAACGGCAACATCGGGGTGATCCCGGCGCAAGGCAACCGCCTGCACCATGGCCTGTTCCAGCACCCATTGGTTGAGCAGCAGTGCCAGGCTGGATTCGCGCATCACCTCGCCAAATTGATCCGGCACCAGCAGGCCCAGTTCGGGGTGCTGCCAGCGCAGCAGGGCCTCATAGGCGACGATAGCGCCGGCCGCTGCAGCGATGGGCTGATACAGCAGCAGGAACTGGCCGGCGGGCAGGCCGCTGCGCGCCTCGCTGACCATGCGGCTGCGCGCGACGGCTTCATCGGCCATGTTGGCATCGAAACTGCGCCAGCAGCCGCGGCCGGCCGCCTTGGCGCGATACAGCGCCATGTCGGCCAGCTTGTGCACCGCTTGCAGGCTGGAACTGCCATCATCGCTGGCATGGCCGGCGCAGATGGAAATGGTGAGATCATAGCCGGCGTGGCGCAGCGGCACCCCGGCCGACAGGGCGATCATCTGGCGCAGCGCCGGCAGGCGGGCGCGGGCATCGCCTTCCAGCACGATGACGAATTCATCGCCGCCGATGCGGGCGATGATCGCGTTGGGGCCAGCAGCAGCGGCCAGCCGTTCCGAAACGGCGATGATCAACGCATCGCCGGCATCATGGCCGGCCATGTCGTTGGTCTGTTTCAGGAAGTCGATATCGACGGCGACAATGTCCACACCGCCGCCATTGCCGTGGGGGCGTTCCAGCAGATTCTGGAACAGGGCGCGGTTGCCCAGGCCGGTCAAGGGATCGGTGGTGGCGGCCTTCAGCAGGACCCGGCGTTCCTTGTCGGTCGCGTCGGCTTCCTGGCGCAGCTGGCGGAACCGGTCGGCGATGGCGAGGCTGAGCAGCAGCGCTTCCCACGCCATGGAGGCAAAACCGGCCTGATCGATGGCGTCATCCTGGGGGAGCAAACCGAAGTTCCGGGCAATGCGGGCGGCCAGCAATGCCAGGGCCGGCAGCCAGCCGATCAGGTAGAACCACACGGCCCGGCTGCGCTGCATTGCGGCTTGGACACTGCCGACGCCCAGCAGGACGGTGACGATGATCATTGCCAGGTTGAACATGCGATCGGTGTAGGCGGCGGCAAACACCGTATCGAAGGACGCGACAACGCTGGTGACGGCGACCAGAATCCCAGCAACCTGGCCGATGTCGATCAGCCGCTGGGACAGCTTGCCCTTTTCAATCAGCGTGAAGAAGAAGGACGCCCCGGAAACGACCAGCAGGCCGACCAGCAGGAACGATGTGCGGGCTGACGCCGGCCCGGCCAGGAACGGGAAGAATTGCAAAATCTTGCCAGTCCAGATCAGCAGATAGGCAAGGGCCGCTGCAACCCAGACGACATACCAGCGCTGGAACGGGATGTGCAGCCACGACAGCAGGAAGATGTTGTAGGTGAAGGCGGCAAACAGCACGCCCATCACGATGGCGATCAGAACCGTCCAGTCCTGCACGAACAGGGCGTGGTCCATCTTGTCCATCGCCTTGACGGTGCGGACCATGCTGGGCGCGTCGATATCCTTGAAGCCGATGCGGATGGCGGTGACAGACTTGCCGGCAATTGGCACCGCGAAGCGCAGATTGTTGCCCAGCGACCAGTTCTCATCGAGGCTGAACTGGTCGCGCTGGAACAACAGCGTGCCGCCGCTGTGCTGCACGCGCACATCGATGTTGCTGAAGCGGGTGTTGTCCACCAGCAATTGCCAATCCGGTTCGAGTTCGCGCACGGCACGCGCGTCAACGGTGAACCAGGTCCAGCGGCCGGGCGGGGAAGCCGGGCAGGCTTCGACCTCGCAATCCATGACGCGGAATGGCAGGCGGTGGGAGGCAGCGGATGCCGGCGCTGGCAGCAAGGCAATGGCCGTCAGCAGCAGGCAGCACAGAGCCAACAACGGACGACCGGCAGCCACCGCATTCAAAAAACGCATGACAGGGGAAAGGCGGCTGTTCACCCCCAAGTGGCTCCGACGTTTGACCCTCGCAAATGCCGGTCTGGCAGAAATTGCTTTAGGATTCGTTAGCTTATTGGTGGTGGTTTCAAATCAGGGCACAGTAGCTCCAATTTTGACCATAAATTCAGAATATTGCCGCCACGGGTGCAAAATTCCTTCGCAAAAGGTTGAACATCAACCCATCAGGGTCCGCACGTCGGTGAGCCGACCAGTGACGGCGGCAGCGGCAGCCATGGCTGGGGACAGGAGATGGGTGCGCGAGCCCGGGCCCTGGCGGCCGACGAAGTTGCGGTTGGAGGTGCTGGCGCAGCGTTCGCCGGCCGGCACCTGATCGGGGTTCATGCCCAGGCACATGGAACAGCCCGGCTCCCGCCATTCAAAGCCGGCTTCGATGAAGACGCGGTCAAGCCCCTCGGCCTCGGCCTGGCGCTTGACGAGGCCGGAGCCCGGCACAACCAGCGCCTGGCGCACATTGCCGGCGAGTTTGCGGCCCTGCACCACAGCGGCAGCCACGCGCAGATCCTCGATCCGGCTGTTGGTGCAGCTGCCGATGAAGATATTCTCGACGCTCACATCGGCCATGCGGGTGCCGGGGGTGAGGCCCATATAGTCCAGGCTCTTGGCCGCGGCGGCCTGCTTGGACGGATCGGCAAAGCTCATCGGATCGGGCACCGTGCCGGTGATCGGCACGACATCTTCCGGGCTGGTGCCCCAGGTGACGAGCGGGGCGATGGCACTGCCATCAATTTCGATCACGCGGTCATACACCGCGCCGGCATCGGTCTTCAGCGTCTGCCACCAGGCCAATGCCTTGTCCCACGCATCGCCCCTGGGCGCGCGCGGGCGGCCCTGCACATAGTCAAAGGTCTTCTGGTCCGGCGCGACCAGGCCGGCACGGGCACCGGCTTCGATCGCCATGTTGCACAGGGTCATCCGGCCTTCCATCGACAGGGCTTCGATGACCGGGCCGGTATATTCAATCACATAGCCGGCGCCGCCGCCCGAGCCGAGCGCGCCGCACACGGCCAATGCCACATCCTTGGCCGAGACCGAGAAGCCGAGCGTGCCGGTAACGCGCACTTCCATGGATTTGGATTGGCGCAGCAGCAGAGTTTGCGTGGCAAACACATGCTCCACCTCCGACGTGCCGATGCCGAAGGCCAAGGCACCAAAGGCACCGTGCGTGGCGGTGTGGCTGTCGCCGCAGACCATGGTGACGCCCGGCAGGGTGAAGCCCTGTTCCGGGCCGATCACGTGCACGATGCCCTGTTCCGGCGCATCGATGCTGTAGAGCTCCACCCCGAATTCGGCGCAGTTGGTCACCAGCGCTTCCAGCTGCGCCTTTGACATCGGGTCAACGATCGGCAGGCGGCGATCCGTGGTGGGCACATTGTGATCGGGCACGGCCAGCGTGAGATCGGGGCGGCGGAGCTTGCGGCCAGCAAGGCGCAGCGCCTCGAACGCCTGCGGCGTCGTCACTTCGTGGATCAGGTGGCGATCGATGAAGATCAGCGCGGTGCCGTCATCAAGCGTCTTGACGACATGATCGTCCCAGATTTTCTGATAAAGGGTGCGCGGGCTGCTGGTCATGGCGGCAGGCTTTGCCAAGCCGGGGCGGCAAAATCCAGCGGCAAAATGGTCAGGCGGCGGCGATGGCGGACAGCGCGGCAATCAGCGCCTCCACCTCGGCCGCGCTGTTGTAATGGGTGAAGCCCACCCGCACCGCGCCACGTTCCTTGAGGCCAAGCACGCCGGCGGGTTCCCAAGCGTAGTAATAACCGTTCCAGACGAACATGTTGCGCGCGGCCAGATCGGCGGCGATGGCATCGGCGCTGTGGCCGGCGATTTCGAAGGTGAAGGTCGCCACTCGCTCGTGCAGCCTGTTGGGGTTGGCGATGCCGTGCAGCGTCACGCCCTTGATGCCGCCCAGCCCGGCGAGAAACTGCCGCGCCAGCTCCAATTCGTGCGCCTGGGCGGCGGCAAGGCCGGCCTCCAGCCTTGTGCGCAGCGGCTGGTCGGCCGTCACCGTGCCGGCCACCTCGCCCAGCCAGGCCAGGTGATCGATGGCGGCGGCGGTGCCGGCCATCGCCTCGAAACTGGGCGTGCCGGGGGACAGGCGGGTGGGCATGGCATCCACCGACGGGCGGACCTTCAGCGGTGGGATGCGCGCCTGCAGGGCCTTGGAAACATACATGATCGCCGCATGCGGCCCGAAGAATTTATAAGCCGAGGCCGACATGAGATCGCAGCCGATGGCCGCCACATCGAGCGCCAGATGCGGGGCGGACTGCACGGCATCGACAATGCTGGTCGCACCAACGGCACGGGCGGCGGCGCAGACGGCGGCGACATCGTTGATGGTGCCCAGCATGTTGCTGGCATGGCCCACGGCAACAGCGCGGGTGCGGGCGTCGATCAGATCGGGCAGGGTTTCGAGGCGGAGCGCGAAGGTCTCGCGATCCCATTCCAGAAAGCGCACCTCCACCCCGCGCGCGGCGGCGGCCTGCAACCAGGGCGAGACATTGGCATCATGATCCATGCGGGTGACGAGGATATTGTCCCCGGCCCGCCAATCATGCGCGATCAGCGGTGCCATCTGGAAAAACAGGCTGGTGGTGTTCAGCCCGAAGATCACTTCATCATCGCCGCAGTTGAAGAAGCTTGCCGCCGTGGCCAGCGCGGCATCGAAAATCGCGCTGGTGGCGACACTGGTGCGAAACAGGCCGCCATCATTGGCGCAGGCGCCGATCATCACATCGGTCATGGCCTGGATCACCCGGCCGGCGACCTGGCTGCCGGCCGGCGCATCGAAATAATGACGAGAAACACCCTGGTCGCTCAGGGCCAGCGCCGGAAAGGCGGCGCGCACGGTGTCGATGGGCAGGATCATGCTGGTTCCCCGCTGGTTGCGGGGTCGTTACTGGCCCAGCGCGTCGACGGCGGCAAGCACCGCTTCGGGTTGCGGGCGCACGCGGTAATTTTCTTCCATCAATCGGGCGCGGATGATGCCCTTCCGGTCGATCACATAAACGGCGGGGCGGGGCACACCATAGGCGCGGTTGCCGGCCGGATAGGCGGGATCGCGCAACTGCCAACCATCAATCACATGTGATTGCGGGTCAGACAGCAGCGGCCAGGCCACGTTGCGCTCTGCCGCGAACCTGGCCAGCACATCGGGCGCGTCATAGGACAGACCAACCAACGCATAGCCCCTGGACGCGAGGGCTGCTGCGGCCTTGTCGTTCATGGCGATCAACTGTGCCTTGCAGAACGGGCACCAGGAGGCCGACCGAAAGAACATCAACACCGTGCCCTTGCGGCCGGCAAGCTGTTTCAGCGTGCGGGTCTTGCCGCTGATATCCTTGCCGGCAACCGCCGGGGCCTTTTCGCCGACAGCGGGAATGGCCAGGGCTGGGGCGGCCAGGCTGGCGACGAGAAGGACGAGCGGGGAGAGGAAGGTGCGCATATCGGGTCTTCCGCATCAGGGACGGGAAAGGTTACGCGTTATTCCTCGTCAAGCAGCGGCAATATGGTCTGTTCTGCCGGCGCAACCAAGCCCAGATGCTTCCAGGCCGGGCCGTTCAACATGCGGCCACGGGCGGTGCGGGCAATCAGGCCCTGCTGGATCAGGAAGGGTTCGATCACATCCTCCAGCGTGTCGCGCGCTTCCGACAGGCCGGCGGCCAGCGTTTCGATGCCCACGGGGCCGCCGCGATAGATATCGGCGATCATCATCAGGTAGCGCCGGTCCATGGCGTCAAGGCCGAGCCGGTCCACCTCCAGCCGGCTCAATGAGGCATCGGCGAGTTTCGCGTCCACCGGCTTGCCGCCGGCAAAATCGCGCACGCGGCGCAGCAGGCGGCCGGCGATGCGCGGGGTGCCGCGGGCGCGGGCGGCAATTTCGCGCGCGCCATCGGGGGTGAGCGGCAGGTCGAGCAGCCGGGCAGCGCGGGTGACGACCTGTTCCAGTTCGTCCACCGTGTAGAAATTGAGCCTGAGCGGGATGCCGAAGCGGTCGCGCAGCGGGGTGGTGAGCAGGCCGGCGCGGGTGGTGGCACCAACGAGCGTGAAGGCCGGCAGGTCGATGCGCACGCTGCGCGCCGACGGGCCTTCGCCGATCATGATGTCGAGCACCCGGTCTTCCATGGCCGGATAGAGGATCTCCTCCACGGCCGGGGCCAGGCGGTGAATCTCGTCGATGAACAGCACATCATGCGGTTCGAGATTGGTGAGGATGGCAGCGAGATCGCCGGCCTTGGCAATCACCGGCCCGGAGGTGGCGCGAAAGCCGACGCCGAGTTCGCGGGCAACAATCTGGGCCAGCGTCGTCTTGCCGAGGCCGGGCGGGCCGTGCAGCAGCACATGGTCCATCGCCTCGCCCCGGCTGCGCGCGGCGGCGATGAAGATGCCGAGATTGTCTCGCAGGGCGGCCTGGCCGATGAACTCGTCCAGCCCCTTGGGGCGCAGGGCGGCGTCGATATCGTCCGGACGGCGCTGGGGGGAGAGATCGGCGGTCATGCCTTGGCGCTCTTCTTGAGGGCGGTGCGGACCACATCATTGAGGGCCGCCCCCTCTCCCAGTTCGGCCAGTGCTTCGGAGACGGCGCGGCTGGCGTCCATCGGGCGGAAGCCGAGGGCGGCAAGCGCGGCCACGGCATCATCGACCACGCGGGCGCCGGCCTTGATCGGCAGCGGCGCACCGGCTGACAGTGCGACGGCGCCCAACTTGCCCTTCAGTTCGTTGGCGATGCGGGCGGCGAGCTTGGGGCCGACGCCGTTGGCGCGGGCCAGGCTGGCAGCGTCTCCGGCGGCCACGGCATGGGCGATCTGATCCGGCGTGAGGACCGACAGGATGTTCAAGGCCACCCGGCCGCCGACGCCCTGCACCGTGGTGAGCGCGCGGAAGGCGGCCAGTTCGCCCTCGGCAGCAAAGCCGAACAGGGTGATGGCGTCTTCGCGCACCTGGGTTTCGATGTGGAGCGCCAGCCCCTGCCCCACCGACAGGTTGGAGAGGGTGCGGGTGGAGGCCTGCACCAGATAGCCGACGCCATTGACGTCAACCACCAGGCTGTCTGCCGACACGCTGTCCACCAGGCCCTTCAGGCGGGCGATCATTTCATCACCTCACGCATGCTCCGCACCAGATGCGCATGGGCGATTGCCACCGCCAGCGCGTCTGCCGCATCGCTGCCACTGATTGTCACGCCGGGCAACAGCCGTTCCACCATGGCCTGCACCTGGGGCTTTTCGG
The DNA here is from genome assembly GCF_059745315.1 of Sandarakinorhabdus sp. FBCC-B8862. Taxonomy (NCBI): domain Bacteria; kingdom Pseudomonadati; phylum Pseudomonadota; class Alphaproteobacteria; order Sphingomonadales; family Sphingosinicellaceae; genus Sandarakinorhabdus; species Sandarakinorhabdus sp. FBCC-B8862. The sequence continues at coordinate 2,814,540 of NZ_CM185574.1, read as the reverse complement.
CGGCACCGGTGCCGGTGAGGGCCTTCTTCACGGCGCGGGTGGCATGTTCGGCCACCATCAGCCGGGCGCGGCCAACGCACAGCAGCGCGACACCGCGCGCCTGCACCAGCTTGATGGTGGATTGCGGGTTGCTGTTGACGAACACCTCTTCCACTGCCGCCTCGCCGGGCTGGTGGGCAGCGATCACGGCCATCAGTTCATCGTGCAGGGCGTTCAGCCGAACGGTCATCGCGTCGGTGACCTTCGTCTTGATCGTGCCATGGGCAACATGCTTGAGGCGGTTGCCTTCGGCCACGATCACCCCCCAGCCGGTGGCGGCCAAGCCGGGATCAAGGCCGATGATGGTGCGAGACATCAACTCCCCTCCCCTTCAGGGGAGGGGTTGGGGGTGGGGGTGGCACCGAGGCGGTTGCGCGGCCCGTTGGGCCAACGTGCCTGCAGTCCGCTGGCCGCTTCAATGATTGATAGCCCCACCATGTCCAACTGATCCAACACTTGCCTGTTGGCAAAACGCATGACGGTAAAGCCCATGTCGTTCAAGCGCGCATCGCGGATGGCATCACGATCGGCATCATCATGGCTATCACCATCAACTTCGATGACCAGCGCCAGCGCCGGGCACAGAAAATCAACGATGTAGGGGCCAATTACAGACTGACGACGAAATTTGAGGCCAGCGAGCCTGCTGTTGCACAGGATGGTCCACAAGCGACGTTCTGCAGGCGTGGCATTGGTGCGCATGGCGCGGGCTCGCTCTTGCAAAAACACGGCCTTGTTCTTGCGACACGTCCCCACCCCCGACCCCTCCCCTGAAGGGGAGGGGAGATTTACAGCGCGGCCATCACATCGTCGGGCACGTCATAATTGCCCCACACCGATGCCACATCGTCATCATCGTCCAGCTTGTCGATCAGCTGCATCAGCTGGGCGGCATCATCGGCGCCAACGGTGACCATGGTGCCCGGCTTCCAGGCCAGCTTGGTGCCTTCGGCCTCACCCAGCACCGGTTCCAGCGCGCGGGCGACTTCGTGGAGATTTTCGATGCTGGTCCAGATCTCGTGGCCGTCGTCGCTGGATTGCACATCGTCGGCGCCGGCCTCCAGCGCGGCTTCAAACACGGCATCGGCGCTGCCGGCCGCTGCCTTGTAGCTGATCAGGCCCAGCCGTTCGAAGGCGTGGGACACGCTGCCCGAGGCGCCAAGGTTGCCGCCGTTCTTGGCCATGATGGTGCGCACGTTGGTGGCGGTGCGGTTGCGATTGTCGGTCAGGGTTTCGATGATGAGGCTGACGCCGCCGGGGCCGAAGCCTTCGTAGCGCACCTCCTCATAGTTCGCCGTGTCGCCGCCCTGCGATTTGTCGACGGCGCGCTGGATATTGTCTTTCGGCATGCCTTCGGCGCGGGCGGCCAGGATGGCGGCGCGCAGGCGCGGGTTGTTGGCGGGATCGGGCATGCCCATCTTGGCCGCGACGGTGATTTCGCGGGACAATTTGGAGAAGAGGGCGCTGCGCTTTTTGTCCTGCGCGCCCTTCCTGTGCATGATGTTCTTGAATTTGCTGTGGCCGGCCATGGTGCTTCGTTCGCTGCAGGGTTGAATGCAGCGGCCTTAGCAACGGCGGGCCGGCACGGCAATCAGGCGAGGCTGGCCAGCGCCTGTTTCAGCATGACGCCGCACAGATGGGCGCGATAGTCGGGCCCGGCGTGGATGTCGCTGTTGAGATCATCGGCCGGCATCGCTGGCAGAGCGCCGCCGACAGCGATGGCGGCTTCGGCCTCGGCCCAGCGGAAGACGCCGGGACCGGCACCGGTGACGGCGACCCGCCAGTGGCCGCCATGATCGGCGACATAGACACCCACCACCGCATAGCGCGAGGCCGGGTGGCGGAACTTGGCATAGGCGGACTTGGCCGGGATCGAAAAGCCGATGCGGGTGATGATCTCACCATCGGCGAGTGCCGTGGTGAACATGCCCTGGAAGAAATCATCGGCCGCGTGGCTGCCGCGATCGGTTTCGATCAGCGCATCCAGCGCCAGGCAGGCGGCGGGATAATCGGCCGCCGGATCATTGTTGGCGACGCTGCCGCCCAGCGTGCCGCGGTTGCGCACCTGGGCATCGCCGATGCCGCTGGCCAGTGCGGCAAGGCCCGGAATGGCGGTGGCGCCGATGGCGACATCGGCATGGCGGGTCATCGCGCCGATCCACAGGCGGTTGCCATCGCGGGCGATGCCCGCAAGGCCAAGGCCCGACAGATCCACCAGCGCATCGGGCATGCGCAGGCGCGATTTCATCGCCGGAATGAGCGTGTGGCCGCCGGCGAGATAGGCGGCTTCACCGCCACCCGAGAAGGCGGCTGTGGCATCGGCCAGGCTGGCGGGGCGGACAAGAGCGAAATCACGCATTGGCGGCCTCCAGCCCGGCAGCGCCGGCCACGATCGCCTTCACGATGTTGAGATAGCCGGTGCAGCGGCAGAGATTGCCCTCCAGCTCGTGGGTGACGAGTTCGGGAGTGAGGCGGGTGCCATGCTTGCGCACGATTTCCAGGCCGGCCATCACCATGCCCGGCGTGCAGAAGCCGCATTGCAGGCCATGGGCCTCGCGGAAGGCCTGCTGCATGGGGTGCAGCGCCTCGGGGCTGCCCAGCCCTTCGATGGTGGTGATGGCAGCGCCTTCAGCCTGGGCGGCCAGCATGGTGCAGCTTTTGACGGCCACGCCATCGACCAGCACGTTGCAGGCACCGCACTGGCTGGTGTCGCAGCCGATGTGGGTGCCGGTCAGGCCCAGCGTGTCGCGCAGCACCTCCACCAGCAGGCTGGCGGCGGGCACATCGACATCATGGGCCTGGCCGTTGATGCTCAGCTTGATCTGCATGGCGTCTCCCCTGTTTTGCGGCCAGCCTATCAGGCCTGCGCGCGCGCCGCCATCATCGCTTTCAGCCCTTCGGCCTGTTCGGCCACGGCCTGGGCGCCCAGCGGGCTGGCCTTGGCGCGATCCCACCAGCCGGCAAGGCCAGGGCGGGCAGCCACCAGCGCCTTGGTTGGCATCGGGCCATCCAGCGCATCGAGGAAGAAGAACACCGGGATCATCGCGGCATCGGCCAGGGTGAAGCTGTTGCCATAGGCATATTCATCACCGGCGGCGCGATAATGCTCGATATAACCCAGCGCGTCGCCCATGCCCTGCATGGCGGCCGGCACGCCGGCCGGGTTTTCACGGCCGCGGAACAGGCCGCCCAGGCTGGGGACCATATAGGTGTCAACCAGCCGGGTGAGCAGCCGCACCATGGCGGCACCGCGGGCATCGGCCGGCACCATGGCCGGGCCGGGCAGCACCTGATCCAGATAATCGGCGATCACCTGGCTTTCCGGCAGCGCCAGATCGCCATCGATCAGCAGCGGCATCTTGCCGGTGGGGCAGAGCGCCAGATATTCCGGCGACTTGATGCCACCTTCAAAGCTGGCGAGGGCCACTTCGGCCCCCTTGGCGCGGCTGACCAGCAGTGGGCGCATCACGAAGGGAGAGAGTTTGCCGCCGTACAGGATCATGTGGTTCGTTCCCCGATCAGAGGCCAATGGCGGCCTTGTAGGTTTCGAGCAGTGCCTCGGCTTCCTGCCGGGCCTGGGTTTCCATCTTGCGCAGACGCACCAGGGTTTTCATCGTCTTGATGTCAAAGCCGGTGGCCTTGGCTTCGGCATAGACATCCTTGATGTCGTCGGCGATGCCCTTCTTTTCCTCTTCCAGCGTTTCGATGCGCTCGATGAACAGGCGCAACTGGCTGGCGGAGACATTTTCGTCGCTCATGTGTGTCCCTGAAAGTCTGGAGGCGTGAGGCTGCGGGTTACCGGACAGCGTCATTCTTCGCCAGCGATTCGGCCATGCGATCCAGCTGTTCCTGAGTGGCCGGCTGCTGATGCAGCGCCTTCCATTCGGCCTGGCTCATGCCATAGACATGGGTGCGGCCCTCGTCTTTCGAGAGCGCGAGGCCGCGCTTCTCGGCTTCCTCGTGCAGCCAGTCGCCCAGGCAGTTGCGGCAGAAGCCGCTCCAGCCCATCAGATCGATGTTCTGCACGTCGCTGCGCTGCCGAAGATGCAGCATCAGGCGGCGAAAGGCTGCCGCTTCAAGCTGTTCGCGCAGATTGTCATCGGCAAGGATTGTCATTTTCTCGTCGCTCTCCTGTGGCAATGCGCCGCATGTCAGGCTATCAACCGCAAAACGAACGTTCACAGTCGCAGCCAAGCAAAGGCCAATTTCATGTCGCGTCATCTTGAGCCCCGTGGTCGCCGGGTCAAGGTTCTTGCCACGCTGGGTCCGGCTTCGGCCAGCGAGGCGATGATCGCCCGCCTGCACGAGGCCGGAGCCGATGCCTTCCGCGTGAACATGAGCCACGGCAGCCACGAAGGCCAGGCCGCGCTGATCCAGGCGGTGCGCAGCGTTGAAAAGGCCAATGGCCGGCCGATTGCGATTCTGGCCGACCTGCAGGGGCCCAAGCTGCGCGTCGGCCGCATTGCAGGCGGCAGTGCCGAACTGGTGAAGGGCGCCGCCTTCCGGCTGGATCGGCAGACGGCACCGGGGGATGCGACGCGCGCCTGCCTGCCGCACAAGGAGATTTTCGCCGCCCTGCGCCCCGGCGCCCGCCTGCTGGTGGATGATGGCAAGATCGTGCTGCGGGCGCAGAGCGTTTCGGCCGATGCGATTGACTGCGTGGTCGAGGTGCCGGGCACCATCAAGGACAACAAGGGCGTGAATGTGCCCGATGTGGTGGTGCCGCTGCCGGCGCTGACAGTGAAGGACCGCGCCGATCTGGCCTTTGCGCTGGATTGCGGGGTGGACTGGATCGCCTTGAGCTTCGTGCAGCGGCCCGAGGATGTGGCCGAGGCGCGGCGGCTGATCGGTGGCCGCGCCGCGCTGCTGGCCAAGATCGAGAAGCCGGCGGCGCTGGAGCGGCTGGACGAGATATTGGAGCTGGCCGATGCGGTGATGGTGGCGCGCGGCGATCTGGGTGTGGAACTGCCGCCCCAGGCGGTGCCGCCGGCGCAGAAGCGCATCGTCGCCACCGCCCGCATGATGGGCAAGCCGGTGGTGGTGGCGACCCAGATGCTGGAATCGATGATCACCGCCCCAACCCCGACCCGCGCCGAAGTGTCGGACGTGGCGACCGCCATTTATGACGGGGCGGATGCGGTGATGCTGTCGGCCGAAAGTGCCGCCGGCCAGTTCCCGGTGGAGGCCGTCGCCATGATGGACGCGATTGCCGCCGAGGTGGAGGCCGATCCCGGTTACCAGGGCCGGGTGCATTACACCGAAATCGCCACGGGGCGTTCGACGGCGTCGGCCATCACGGCGGCCGCGGCGGACATCAGCCGCACGATCGGCGCACGGGCCATCGTGTGCTTCACCATTTCCGGTTCCACCGCCGGCCGGGCAGCACGGGAACGCGCGGCGGTGCCGGTGCTGTGCCTCACCCCGGCGCTGGCGACGGCGCGGCGCATGGGGCTGGTGTGGGGCGTGCACGCCGTGGTGACCCGCGATGTCGGCAGCTTTGAGGAAATGGTGGCCAAATCCAAGCGCATGGCCCTGCGCGCCCATCTCGCCAAGGGCGGCGACCCGCTGGTGCTGATTGCTGGGGTGCCGTTTTCAACGCCGGGCACCACCAATGTGGTGCATGTCGTGCGGCTGACCGGGGATGAGCTGAAGAATTATTGAGGCAGCAGGCCCAGCGCCCGCAGTTCGGCGGCCAGGGTAGGTGCGTCGCGGAACTGGTGGGCGACAAAGCCGTTGGCGGCGGCAGCCTCCACATTGTCGGCGCGGTCGTCGATGAAGAACCCCTCCCCCGGCGCCAGGCCGAAGCGGGACAGCGCGAGCTGGTAGATGGCCGGATCGGGCTTGGTCAGCCGTTCCTCCCCCGACACGATGATGTCGCGGAAATGATCGAACAGCGGCCATTGTGCCCGGAACGGCGGCCAGAATTCGTGGGAAAAGTTGGTGATGCCATAGATCGGCACATCGGCGGCGGCGAGGCGGGCGACGAGTTCGGGCATGCCGGCGATTGGCCCGGTGATGGTTTCGTTGAAGCGCGGACCGAACTGGCGGATCAGGTCGGCTTCGGCCGGGAAGCGGGCAATGAGTTCGGCGCTGGTTTCGGCAAAGGGCCGGCCGGCATCATGCTGGAAGTGCCAGGCCGGGGTGACGACATGGCCAAGGAACCAATCGAGCCGGGCGGGATCGGGGATCAGCGGCGCATAGAAGGCGCGGACATTCCAATCGACCAGCACATTGCCGACATCGAAGACGACCGCACGGAGCATCGGCGTTTCCCCAAACAGCAAAACCCCCGCCGGCTGGCAGGGGTCTCACCAAACCGACCGGCGCATGGCCGGTCAGGCCCTCCTCAGCCCTGGCGGGCCTTGAAACGGCGGTTGGTCTTATTGATCACATAGGTGCGGCCATGGCGGCGCACCACCTGGCAATCGCGGTGACGGCCCTTGAGGCTCTTGAGGCTGTTGCGGATCTTCATGACGTGTTCCGGCTCGTGAATCGGTGGCGTTTCGAGGGCTGGCAGCTAAGGGAGGGCCGGGGCTTTGTCAACCGCGCGGCGCTTGCCTGATGGCGGCGGCTCTGCCAGCAACGCCGGCACAGGTTTCAGGAGCATGACCCGTGATCAGCATCGATGCCGGCTTTGATTCCGGCAACATCAAGGTGGAACGCATCGCCGGACCGCACGAGATCGTGCTGTCAATCAACCGCGATGCCCACAGCGAATTTTACCAATGGTTCCATTTCCGCCTGTCCGGCGGGCGGGGCCAGCGCTGCATCATCCGCATCGTCGATCTGAATTTTTCGGCCTATCCCGATGGCTGGCCGGGCTATCGCGCCTGTGTTTCGGCTGACCGGCAGACCTGGACCCGGGCCGAGACCAGCTTTGACAAAACCCAGGCCAACGGCACGTTGACGATCATCGTCACGCCGGCGGTGGACCAGCTCTGGCTGGCCTATTTCGCGCCCTACAGCCTGGAGCGGCACCATGATCTGGTGGCCCGCATGGCGGCCCGGCCCGGCGTGACGGCTGACGTGCTGGGCCACAGCCTGGATGGCCGGCCGATTGACCGGCTGGTGCTGGGTGATGGGCCGAAGACCGTGTGGCTTTATGCCCGCCAGCATCCGGGCGAGAGCATGGCGGAATGGTGGATGGAGGGCGCGCTGGAGCGGTTGACCGATCCGGCCGATCCGGTGGCGCGGACGCTGCGCAGACAGGCAACCTTCCACATCGTGCCCAACATGAACCCCGATGGCAGTTTCCGCGGGCATTTGCGCACCAATGCGGCCGGCGTGAACCTGAACCGGGAATGGCATGCGCCGTCGGCGGAAAAATCGCCCGAGGTGCTGTGCGTGCTGGCCGCGATGGACAAGACGGGCTGTGACCTTGCCATGGATGTGCATGGTGACGAGGCCATCCCCCAGGTGTTCATCGCCGGGTTCGAAGGCATCCCGTCGATCACCAAGCGGCAATTGCAAGCGCTGCATGATTACAAGGCGCGGCTGGCGCGGATCAGCCCGGATTTCCAGACCGCCAAGGGCTATCCGGTGGCGCGGCCGGGCACAGCCAATCTGGCCATGAGCACCAACCAGCTGGCCGAGCGCTTTGGCTGCCTCGCCATGACGCTGGAAATGCCGTTCAAGGACAATGATGACCTGCCCTGCCCCAGCTTCGGCTGGTCGCCGGCGCGCTCCATGCAGCTGGGCCGGGATTGCCTAGCGGCGATATTGGAGACGCTACCCGACCTTGGCTGATTGATGGGGTGACGGGCCACGGGCACCCCCATATCGTGGCCGCCAAGAGGAGATAGACCATGGCCTATGAGCATATCCTGTTTGACGAAGCCGATGGCATCGCGACCATCACCATCAACCGGCCGCAGGCGCTGAACGCGCTGCACATCGGCGTGATTGCCGAGATGATCGACGCGGTGGACCGGGTGCGTGACGAGGGCACGGCGCGGGTGCTGGTGTTGACGGGTGCTGGCCGCGCCTTCTGTTCGGGCGCCGATCTGGCCGGCGGTGGGGCTGGCGGCGGTGCGCGCCGCTCTGGCCCGCCCGATGCCGGCGCCGTGCTGGAAAGCCATTTCAACCCGCTCTTGGAGCGGCTGTTCGCGCTGCCGGTGCCGTTCATCACCTCGGTCAACGGGCCGGCGGCGGGGGCCGGCTGTTCCTATGCGCTGGCCGGTGACATCGTGATCGCGGCCAAATCCGCCTATTTCCTGCAGGCCTTTGTCAACATCGGGCTGGTGCCGGATGTCGGCTCCACTTGGCTGTTGCCGCGGCTGGCCGGGCGGGCGCGGGCGCAGGCGATGATGATGCTGGGCGAGCGTATCCCGGCCGAGACGGCGCTGGATTGGGGCATGGTGTACAAGGTGGTGGATGATGCCGAGCTGGCCGCCGCCACCCGCGCTGTGGCCGAAAAACTGGCCAAGGGGCCGACCCGGTCCTACGCGCTGATCCGCCAGGGCATCCGCGAGTGCCTGGACAAGCCGCTTTCCGAAGGCCTGATGGTGGAACGGCGCAACCAGCTGCAGGCCGGGCGCACCGCCGACTTCGTGGAGGGCGTGAGCGCCTTCCTGCAGAAGCGGCCGGCGCAGTTCACCGGCAAATAAGGGCCGGGAACGCGCTGCCCCCTCCGTCAGCCTGCGGCTGCCACCTCCCCCGCGGGGGAGGATCTGGTTTGCGCTTCAGTCCATCAGCAGCACGGGCTTGACTGCCCGGCCGGCGGCCATGTCGGCCACCGCCTCGTTGATCCGGGCGAATTCATAGGTTTGCACGATCGGCGCGTGGTTGAAGCGGCCGGCGCGGTGGCGGCCCAACAGCCAGGGGATGAAGCTTTGCGGATCAGCATCGCCTTCAACCGCGCCAACCAGGCGGCGGCCGCCGAGCAGCGTGTTGGGGTTGATGCTGATTTCAGTGCCGGGCGCGGTAACGGCGAGCAGGGCCATCTGGCCGCGGGCCGCCAGCCCTTCCAGCCCGCCGCGCACCACGGCCGAGACGCCGGTGGTATCGACGATCCGGTCAATCCCGGTGGGCACGATGGCCCGCAGGGCCAGCGCCAGATCGGCGGCAGCCATGCCATTGCTGTTGATGGCGTGGGTCGCCCCCATGCGGCGGGCCAGATCGAGCCGGTCTGCCACCCGGTCCACCGCGACGATGCTGTGGCAACCCCGGTCCACGGCGGCCAGCATGGCGGCGAGGCCGACGCTGCCGGCGCCGATCACGGCAAAGCTGTGCCCCGATTGCACGTCGAGCGTGTTGTAGGCGGTGCCGGCGCCGGTCTGCAGGCCGCAGCCGAAGGGCGCGGCGAGTTCGAACGGCACATCATCGGCCAGCTTCACCGTGTTGCGGGCATAGGCGATGGCGTGGCCGGCAAAGCTGGATTGGCCAAAGAAGCCGCCATAGACGGGCGCATCGCCCTGGTGCATCGGCACCGCGCCATCGGGCAGCACGCCGCCATAATTGAGGGCCATGAAGCTGGCGCAATATTGTGGGTGGTGTGAGGCGCAATTGGGGCAGTGGCCGCAGCTGGCATAGCTGAGGACCACCCGGTCACCGGGGGCGACATGATCCACGCCGGCCCCCACCGCCAGAACCGTGCCGGCGCCTTCGTGGCCCAGCACATGCGGCAGCGGCGTGCCCTGTTCATAACGTTGCACGCCGACATCGGTGAAACAGATGCCGCAGGCCGCGAGCTTGACTAGCAGCTGCCCCGGCCCAGGATCGGCCAGCGTGACGGTTTCGAGGCTGAAAGGGGCGCCGCGGGCCCGCAGAATCGCGGCGGTGGTGGTGATCGGCATGGCGATGGTCCCCTGTTTTGCGCTCCAGTGTCGGCCCCGGCGCGCGCCCGCGCAACCGGCATGATTTGGCAGGGCGGCGGGGTGCCAAGTCGCTGAAATGGCGTGAGCGATGCCGGCATGCCGGGTGGGGGCTGCGGCGGGCGCTTGACCAAGTGTCGCGGCCCGTCCAATTACGGCGCCGATGACCACAGATGCTGCCACCGAGCTGAGCTTTGAAGAGGCGTTGAAGCGCCTTGAGGAAATCGTGCGCGCCCTGGAAACGGGCGAACGCAGCCTGGATGAATCGATCAACCTGTATGAAGAAGGGCAGCGGCTGAAATCGCTGTGCGAGGCGCGGCTGGCCGATGCCCGCCAGCGCATCGAGCTGATCCAGCAGAATGCCGCCGGCGAGCCTGTCGCCACCCGCCCTCTCGACGCGCAATAAGGCCCGGCCAATGGTTCCCTCCCCCGTGATGCTGAAGCCGGCGCTGGACGCCATCGGCAAGGCCATCGACCAGCGGTTCGACAAGCTGCTGGCGGTGCCGGACGACAGCCGCGCCCGCCTGTATGAAGCGATGCGCCACGCCGTGATCGGCGGCGGCAAGCGCATGCGGCCGCTGCTGGTGGTGGCGGCCTGCGACCTGTTCCATGTCGAGCGTGACCGGGCGCTGCGCGTCGCGCTCGCGATCGAGTGCATCCATTGTTACAGCCTGATCCACGATGATCTGCCGTGCATGGATGATGACGACATGCGGCGCGGCAAGCCCACGGTGCACAAGGCTTTTGACGAGGCGACCGCCGTGCTGGCCGGCGACTGCCTGCACGATATCGCCTTCGAGATTCTGGCCGATCCCGCCACCCACGAGGACCCGTTCGCCCGGCTGGAGCTGGTGACCGAACTGGCGGTGCAATCGGGCCCTGCCGGCATGGCCGGTGGCCAGATGATGGATCTGGTGGCCGGCGACGTCACCTATGATCTGGCCGGCATCACCCGGCTGCAGCAGTTGAAAACGGGCGCGCTGATCCAGTGGTGCCTGGAGGCCGGCGCCATCATGGGCCGGGCATCGGAAGGCCAGCGCAAGGCGCTGCGCGCCTATGCCCGCGATCTGGGCCTGGCGTTCCAGATTGCCGATGATCTGCTGGACGTGGAAGGCACATCGGCCAAGACCGGCAAGGCCGTGCAGAAGGATGCCGCCGCCGGCAAGGCGACCTTTGTGTCGCTGCTGGGCGTGGAGCGGGCGCGGGCGCAGGCCAATGCCCTGATTGATCAGGCGATCAGCCATCTTTCCAGCCATGGGCCGGAAGCCGATCTGCTGCGCGCCATTGCCCGGTTCGCGGTTGAACGCGACAATTGAGGGATCAGCCATGACCCGCATCGGCGTTTACCCCGGCACCTTTGATCCGATGACGCTGGGGCATCTGGACATCATCCGCCGCGGCGCGCGGCTGGTGGACCGGCTGGTGATCGGGGTGGCGACCAATCCATCGAAATCGCCGATGTTCACGCTGGCCGAGCGCAAGGCCCAGATCGTGCGCGAAACCGCCGACATTCCCAACGTGGTGGTGACCGAGTTTGACGAGCTGTTGATGAGCTTTGCCGAACGGCTGGGCGCCACCATCATCGTGCGCGGCCTGCGCGGCGCCGGCGATTTCGAATATGAGTTCCAGATGACCGGCATGAACCGGGCCCTGAATGATGACATCGAGCAGGTGTTCCTGATGGCCGATGTCGCCCTGCAGCCGATTGCTTCACGTCTGGTCAAGGAAATTGCTGTTTATGGTGGCGACATCCGCAAGTTCGTGACACCGGCCATCGCCGATGAGGTGGTGGCGCGGGTGAAGGCGAATGGATTGAAGGGCCAATGATGCGATTTTCCACCCTGATTGCGTGCGCGATGCTGTTGGCTGGTCCGGTGCTGGCGCAGGCGCCGCGCGTTGACCCCAAGGATCTGAAGGCGCCGCCCAAGCTGCCGACCATGGCCGCCCCGTCGAACATTGCCGGCGCGATGACCGAGGTGAACGAGGAAAATGTGCTGCTGCTCGATCTTTCGACCGGCGGCCGGGTGAAGATCGTGATGCGTCCGGATGTGGCGCCCAAGCATGTGGAGCGGATCAGGACGCTGGTGCGCGAAGGCTTTTACGACGGCACCGTGTTTCACCGCGTGATCGATGGCTTTATGGCGCAGGGCGGCGATCCGACCGCGACCGGCCAGGGCGGTTCCAAGCTGCCCGACCTGAAGGCCGAGTTCAACGATCTGCCGCATGTGCGCGGCGCGGTGGCGATGGCGCGCGCCCAGGGCGACGACAGCGCCAACAGCCAGTTCTATATCGTGCTGATGCCGACCCTGCGGCTGGACCGCACCTATACGGTGTGGGGCCGGGTGGTGGACGGCATGAAATATGTCGACGCCATCGAGAAGGGCGAGCCGCCGGAAAACCCGAGCCGGATCATCAAGGCCAGCATCGGGGCCGACAAGGTGGCACCGCCCGATTTTTCCGCGATCAAGCCGGCGGTGACGCCGATTCCGGCCGGGGCGCTGGATCTGCCGCCGCCGGCTTCGGGGCCGATCCCGCCGAAATAACCCCCCTGCCCTGCCACACCAACAAGGGCTGTTCCCCCGATGCTGGTTGATGATTTCGATTTCCATTTGCCCGAAGAGCGCATCGCGCTGCGCCCCGCCAGCCCGCGCGACAGCGCCCGGCTATTGACGGTGACCGGCCGCGATGTCGGCACGCTGGGTGATTTCAGCTTCATGGATCTGCCCGGCCGGCTGCGGCGCGGCGATGTGCTGGTGGTGAACGACACGCGGGTGATCCCGGCCCAGCTGCATGCGCTGAAAGGCCAGGCCCATATCGGCGTGACGCTGCACAAGCGCGAGACGGCCGACCAGTGGTGGAGTTTCGTGAAGAACGCCCGCCGCCTGAAGCCGGGGGACCGGGTGGATTTTGGCCCCGGCCTTGCAGGCGAGGTGCTGGACAAGGCCGATGAAGGCGGCGTGCTGTGGCGCTTTTCGGCGCTGCCGGGCGAGACTCTGGAGCAGGCGCTGGAACGGGTGGGGCAGATGCCGCTGCCGCCCTATATCGCCCGGCGGCGCGGCACCGATGCGCAGGATGCCGCCGATTACCAGACGCTGCATGCCGCCAAGGATGGCGCCGTGGCCGCCCCCACCGCCGGCCTGCACTTCACCCCGCGCCTGTGGGACGCGCTGGCGGAAGCCGGCATCACCAGGGAGACGGTGACGCTGCATGTGGGGGCCGGCACGTTTCTGCCGGTAAAAGCGGACAAGGTGGAAGACCACAAGATGCACGCCGAATGGGGCAGCATCGATGCCGCCACCGCCGCCCGGCTGAACGCGGCGCGCGCGGCCGGCGGGCGCATCATTTCGGTGGGCACAACCTCGCTCCGGCTGCTCGAATCCTGTGTGAGCGAGACGGGCGAGATCCGCGAATTCACTGGCGACACCAGCATCTTCATTTATCCCGGCTATCGGCTGAAGGCGATCGATGGCCTGATCACCAATTTCCATCTGCCGCGTTCCACCCTGTTCATGCTGGTTTCGGCGCTAATGGGGCTGGATGTGATGCGCCGGGCCTATGCCCATGCGATTGAACGGGAATATCGGTTCTACAGCTATGGCGATGGGTCGCTGCTGCTGCCCTGAACGGGCTGGCGGCGGGCGGCGGCTCTGCTAAAAGCGGGGCAAAGGGGGAATTGTCATCGCTGCCACGCCTGCCTCGCCGCCTGCCGGTGCACGCCGTTCGGGAACGCTGTATCTGCAGGTGCTGCTGGCCATCGCGGCCGGCGGCCTGATCGGCCATTTCGCGCCGGAAACCGGGGTGGCGCTGAAGCCGCTGGGCGATGGCTTCATCCGGTTGGTGAAGATGATCATCGCGCCGGTGATCTTTGTCACCATCGTCACCGGCATTGCCGGCATGCGCGATCTGGGATCGGTGGGCCGAGTGGCGGGCAAGGCCTTTGCCTATTTCCTGTGCTTTTCAACGCTGGCGCTGATCATCGGCCTCGTGGTGGCCAATCTGGTGCAGCCCGGCCAAGGCATGAACATCGATCCGGCCAGCCTGGAGACCGGCGCGGTCAATGATTATGTCAGCAAGGCGAAGGACCAGACCATCGTGGCCTTCCTGATGGGCATCATCCCGGAATCGCTGCTGGGTGCCTTTGTGGATGGCAATCTGTTGCAGGTGCTGTTCGTCGCGATCAGTTTCGGCATTGTGCTTGCGATGGGCGGTGCGGCGGCGCAGCCGGTGGTGGCGCTGCTGGAGGCGGTGGGCGCCGCGCTGTTCACGCTGGTTGCGCTGTTCATGCGCGCCGCGCCGATCGGCGCCTTTGGCGCCTTTGCCTTCACCATCGGCAAATATGGCATTGATTCCATTGCCAATCTGGCGGCGCTGGTGGCGACATTCTATTTGACGTCGATCCTGTTTGTGGTGGTGGTGCTGGGGCTGGTGGCGCGCGGCGCGGGCTTTTCCATCTTCACGCTGATCCGGTACCTCAAGGCGGAATTGCTGCTGGTGCTGGGCACATCCAGTTCGGAATCCGCCCTGCCCAGCCTGATGGACAAGCTGGAACGCGCCGGCTGCCCGCGCCCCATCGTGGGGCTGGTGGTGCCCACCGGCTACAGCTTCAATCTGGATGGCACCAACATCTACATGACGCTGGCGGCGCTGTTCATCGCGCAGGCGACCGGCATCGAATTGAGCCTGGGCGACCAGCTGCTGCTGCTGGGCGTGGCCATGCTGAGCTCCAAGGGCGCCGCCGGGGTGACCGGGGCGGGGTTCATCACGCTGGCGGCCACATTGTCGATCGTGCCGAGCGTGCCGATCGCCGGCATGGCGCTGATCCTGGGGATTGACCGGTTCATGAGCGAGTGCCGGGCGTTGACCAACTTCATCGGCAATGCCGTGGCCACCATCGTGGTCTCGCGCTGGGAGCGCGGGATTGATGAGGCGCGCTTTGCCGCTGTGTTCAAGGCTGGCCATTTTGGCCCGGCCGGGGCCGTGCCAGGGCCGGCAGCCGACCCCGATTGATCAGGCGGCGTTCATCGCCCAGTTGAGCAGCACGAGGAAGGCCGAACCGCCGAGCAGGGCATGCAGCGCCAGGCTGGGGCCGAGCACATCCGGGCGCGGCTTGGCCATGATGCCGGCGAACAGGCCGCTGAACACCGCAAAGCCGAGCAGCACCAGCGCGATGGTGGCATTCTGCTTCAGATCGGGATTGCCGCGGCTGCGCGAGGTGATCAGCATCACCACCTCCAGCCCGCCAAAGCCCAGAAGGAAATGGATCGCCTGCACCGCCTTGGGCGGGCGTTTGGCCGAGAGGAAGTACCAGCCCAGCACCAGGCCCAGCGCCACCACGGTGCCATAGATGGCGATCGGCAACCAGATGACCATCGCTCAGATCCTCCCCTCAACCGCCCCTTCTGTCGGCGCCTTATCACCCGGCACCAGTTTCAGCCACAGGCGATAACGGCCCGGCGGTCCGGCCAGGGCAAACGGCACCTGCAGGATGGCCATGCTGATCAACCGGCGCACGGCTTCGGGGTGGGCCGCCATCCCATCGGCCCACATGATCTGGCGGATCATGCCGTTGGCATCGCTGGTCACCACCATGTTCACCCTGCGTCCGCCGGGCGGCAGGTCGATGCCGGGCAGGTCATCGGCCAGCCGCTGCTGCACCAGGGCCCAGGCCTGGCCGGGGCGGGCGAACGGCACGGACGCTTCCGGCGCGGCGGCACAGGCCACGGCGGCGCGCCGGGCCACCACCGGCCACCACCAGCCCGGCCGCCACCGGAGCATCATGCAGCCGCCGATCTGATAATCATCATAATTGCCGCTGGTGCCGAACAGCCCGCCGACCCGGTGGTGGCCGCTGCTGGCCGCTTCGCCCGGCACCGGCGTGGTGCGAACATGATAGCTTCTGGCCCCGCGCCGGCCGCGGGTGACATATTTGTCGGTCACCTGCACCACCACATCGCGTGCCGGGCTGCCCGGTTTTGTGGCATTGGCCAAGTGCAGCAGGGTGATGCCAATGAGGCAGCCGGACAGCACGGCGGCCACCACACCGCCGCTGGGCCGTTTGCCCTGCCGGCGTTGCGCCGCGCCGGCGGCCTGCCAGAACGGCAGCGAGGCCAGCATGCCCAGCGCCGCCGCCAGTGTGGTGGGCCAGCCCCAGCCATCGGCCAGCGGTTCCGGCCAGGCGGTGATGATGGCCAGCACGCACAGGCCGGCCGCGACGAACAGCGGGCTGGAACTGGGCATGTGGAGGCGCAGCATCGGGCCAGCATAAAGATCACGGGCCAATTTGCCACCATCGTGCCACCGCCATTTCCGGCTAGAGATAGGTCATGGACCCCACGCCTTCCCGCTTTGCCGGCCGCGACTTGGCCGAACTGCGCCGCCACCTCGGCAGTTACTGGAAGATGGAGGCCGGCAATGTGCTGCTTGTCCCGGTGATGGCCGGCGCGCTGGTGGTGTTTGCTGGCGACAGGCCCGATTTGGCGGCGGGGCTGGGCGCTTCGGCCTGTTCGTTCATGCTGATCGTGGGCACGGCGGCGTGGCTGCTGGTGCTGGCCCGGCTAGATGGCAAGCTGCAGGCGGCGCATCGGCTCGTCCGGTTCTGCGCCCGTGCCGAATTGCCGGCGCTGCTGTTGCTCGCCATTGCAACCCTCGCCAGCGGCCACACCATCATCACCCAGGGCTGGCCGCCGCGCAGCATCGCAGCCGTGGCACTCACCCTGCTCGGCTGGCTGGAATATGTGAATTATTATCACTGGCAGCTGCAGAATTTTGACAGTGCCATTGATCTGAAGCGGCTGCTCGCCGGGCGCGGGCTGCGCCGGGCGCACATGGGCCGGGCGGTGCGGGCACACCGGCAGGCAGCGCGCCGCACTGGCGCCCGCCGCTGAGGCGCGTATAACCGCCGGCGTGAGTGAGGATCTGCGTCTTGACCCGCGCGCCGATGAGGCGCCGGATGCGCTGCAGGAAGGCCGGTTGAGCCGGGCCTTTGTGGCCGAGGTTGCCGCTGTGCTGGACAGCGGCGACGATGATGCCCTGCGCGCGCTGGTCAGCCCGCTGCACCCGGCTGACGTGGCCGATCTGTTTGGCGCCATTCCGGTGGACGCCCGCGCGCCGCTCGCCGATGCCTTGGGCGAACTGCTTAATGCCGAGGTGATTGCCGAGCTGGACGATTATGTCCGCGAGGATGTGCTGGAGGCGCTGTCCCCCGGCGAGGTGGCCGAGGTCGTTACCCAGCTCGACACCGACGATGCGGTGGCGGTGATCGAGGATCTGGAGGCCGATGAACAGCGCGCCGTGCTGCGCGCGCTGGCGCCGGAAGACCGGGCCGACATCGAAGCCGCGCTGAATTACCCGGAGGAATCCGCCGGCCGCCTGATGCAGCGCGACCTCGTTGCGGTGACCGAGAACATGAGCGTGGGCGCGGTGATCGAACGCATCCGCGCCAGCATCGATCCGGCCACGGATTTCTGGGAAATCTTCGTTGTCGATATCGCCGGCCGCCCGGTGGGAACCATGCGGCTGAGCTGGCTGCTGACCGCGCCGCCCGATCTGATGGTGGGCGACGTGATGAAGCGCGAGCAGACGCTGATCCCGGTGGCCATGGACCAGGAAGAGGTGGCGCTGCAGTTCCAGAAATATGCGCTGATCTCCGCCGCCGTGGTCGATGCATGGGGCAAGCTGGTCGGCGTCATCACCGTGGACGACGTGGTGCACATCATCCAGGCCGAAGCCGGTGAGGATGCGCTGAAACTGTCGGGCGCCGGCGATGGCGACATCAACGAGCCGGTGGTGGAAAGTTACAAGGCGCGGGTGCGCTGGCTGGCGGCCAATCTGGGTACGGCGATGATCTCATCGAGCGTGATCGCGCTGTTTGAACCGACGATCGAGAAACTGGTGACGCTGGCGGCGTTGACCCCCATCGTCGCCAGCATCGGCGGCAATGCCGGCACGCAGACCATGGCGGTGGCGGTGCGCGCCATCGCGACCAAGCAGCTGACCGACAGCAACACCCGCCGCACCATCTGGCGCGAGGTGCGGGTGGCGATGCTGAACGGCCTGACCATCGCCGCCCTTTTGGGCCTGGGCGTGGGCATCTTGTTCAACAGCGTCAATCTGGGCGGGGTGATTGCCGCGGCGGCTCTGTTCAACATCATGGTGGCGGGCCTGGCCGGCGTGCTGGTGCCGCTGGCGCTGACCCGGCTGCGCACCGATCCCGCCGTCGCCAGTTCGATCTTCGTGACGATGACGACCGACACGATGGGCTTCCTGGGGTTTCTGGGCCTCGCCGCGCTGGTGGGTGTCGCGAACCTGCAATGACCCTGCATCTGACAAAGGTGGCCGCCGGCTGCCCGGATATCGAGACATTGGCGGCGCGGCAGGCGCACTGGTGGGGCCAGGGCCGCGCCGGGGCGCACACGCGATTCATGCCGAAACGTGCCGACGAACTGATCGGCGGATCGATGTTCTGGATCATCGGCCACCGGCTGGTGGCGCGACAGACCATCGTGTCGATTGCCATGGTGGAGACGCCCTGGGGCACGAAATGCGCCATCGAACTGCAGCCAGGGCCCGTGCCGGTGGAGCCAGTGCCGAAACGGGCACACCAGGGCTGGCGTTATCTGGCGGCTGAGGATGCGCCGCCCGATCTGGCGGCTGGGGCCCAACCGGGTGAGGCACTGCCGCCGGCGATGATGCGGGAGCTGCTGGCGCTGGGCCTAGTTTGAGGCGGCCCATTCGCAAATTGCACTTCCCTCCCCTTCCTGACAGGGCAGCGCCCTAGGGGATTAACACAGCTTGACCTTTGGCTGTGCTGGCAGCATAAGACAGTGCATGTTCTCCAATGACCGCCCCATCTATCGCCAGATCCGTGACCTGATCGTCGATCGGATATTGACGCTGGGCGATGGCGCCATGTTGCCATCGGTGCGGGCGCTGGCCGCCGAGGCCGGCGTGAACCCGCTGACAGTGGCCAAGGCCTATCAGGATCTGCAGACCAGCGGCCTGGTGCGGGCAAAGAAGGGCGTGGGCCTGTTTGCCGGCGATGGCGCCGTGCGCGCCCTGCTGGCGGCCGAGCGTGAGGCCTTCTTGACCGAGGAATGGCCGCGCGTGCAGGCCCGCATCACCCGGCTCGGGCTGGATGTGGCGGACCTGCTCGAACAGGCCTGATCACCAGGTCTCTTCATCCCACCACGGAAACACCTCGGCCGGCATGTGCTGGCTGACCGTGTCGGGATAGGCGGGCGGGCGCTTTTCCAGGAAGCTGACGACGCCTTCCTTCGCATCGCCGGAGCGCCCGCGCATATAGACCATGCGGCTGTCCAGCCGGTGGGCATCCCACGGGCTGGGGGCGCCGGCCATGCGCCACAGCATCTGGCGGGTGAGCGCCACCGAAACCGGCGCAGTGTTCTCGGCGATTTCCAGTGCCAGCGCGCGGGCGGCCGGCAGCAGATCATCGGGCGCGTGGGTGGAGCGGGTGAGGCCGCCTTTTTGCGCTTCGGCGGCATCGAACACCCGGCCGGTCATGCACCATTCCAGCGCCTGGGGCAGGCCGACGAGTTTGGACAGGAACCAGCTGGAGCCGGCTTCCGGCACGATGCCGCGCCGGGCGAAGACAAAGCCGAAGCGGGCGGTGTCGCTGGCCAGCCGCATGTCCATCGCCAGCTGCATGGTGGCACCGATGCCCACGGCCGGGCCGTTGACGGCAGCGATCACCGGTTTCAGGCTGCGGAAGATGCGCATCGTCACCTGGCCGCCGCCATCGCGGGTGGCGGGGTGGCGCCAGTCGATCGTGCCGTCGTCCTTCACTGGGCTGGCGCTGCGGGCACCGCCGAGTTTCTCGTAATCGAAGGTGGCGGCCCCAGCCGACAGATCGGCCCCGGCGCAGAACGCGCGCCCGCGCCCGGTGACGATGACCGCCTTCACCTGATCATTGGCGTCGGTCTCGTCAAAGGCGGCGATCATTTCGGCCATCATCACGCCGGTGAAGGCATTGAGCTTGTCGGGCCGGTCGAGGGTGATGGTGGCGATGGGGCCATCGATGTCGAGGGCGATCTGGGTGTAGGCCATGGGATGATTGTCCTGAATACGGGCCTGGCGGCCCCCTCCGGCGCTGCGCGCCACCTCCCCCAGTGGGGGAGGATCGGAAGGGCGGTCACCGGCCGGGTTACAGCGCCTCTTTATTTGTTGACGGCGTTACAGCGCCTCGATGATGGTGACGTTGGCCAGCCCGCCGCCTTCGCACATGGTCTGCAGGCCCCAGCGCTTGCCGCGGGCGTGGAGGGCGTGGACCAGCGTGGCCATCAGCTTGGTGCCCGATGCGCCAAGCGGGTGGCCCAGCGCGATGGCGCCGCCGTTGACGTTCAACCGGGCGTGATCGGCCTCCAGCTGTTGCAGCCAGGCCATCGGCACGGAGGCGAAGGCCTCGTTCACCTCATAAAGATCAATGTCGTCGATCTTCATGCCGGCGCGTTGCAGTGCCTTCTTCGTCGCGCCAATCGGGGCTTCCAGCATGATCACCGGGTCTTCGCCGACCACGGTCATCGTGTGGATGCGGGCCAGCGGCTTGACGCCCAGCGCCTTGAGGCCGCGTTCGTTGACGATCATCACGCCAGACGCACCGTCGCAGATCTGGCTGCTGGTTGCCGCCGTCAGCCGGCCGCCTTCGGGGTTGATCAGCTTGACGCCTTTCACCCCTTCCAGGCTGACATCGAAGCGGATGCCTTCATCCTGGGTGTGGATGTGCGGCGCGCCATCATGCGTGGTGACGTGGATAGGCACGATTTCATTGGCAAAGGCACCGGCCTTGGCGGCCTCGCCGGCGCGGCGCTGGCTTTCATAGCCATATTCGTCGAGCATGTCCTTGGTCAGCCCATATTTCACCGCGATCATTTCGGCGCCGGTGAACTGGCTGAACTGGATCCCGGGATAGCGGGCGGCCATGCCGTCGCCATAGGGCATGCCCATCCCGGCCTTGGCCGGCAGCGCCACCGTCATGCCCATCGGCACGCGGGTCATCGATTCGACGCCGGCGGCGATGACCACGTCCATCTGGCCGCTCATCACCGTGGCGGCAGCAAAATGAATGGCCTGCTGGCTGGAACCGCATTGGCGGTCGACCGAGGTGCCGGGCACCGATTCGGGCAGTTTCGACGAGAGCACGGCGTTGCGGGCGACATTGGTGGACTGCTGCCCGCCCTGGCCGACGCAGCCCATGATGACATCCTCGATCAGCGCGGGATCGACGCCGGTTTCATCCACCAATGAATCCAGCACCTTGCCGGCCAGATCGGCCGGGTGCCAATCGCGCAGCAGGCCGCCGCGGCGGCCCCCGGCGGTCCGTTTGGCGGCAACGATATAGGCTTCGCTCATCTTTCCCACTCCCGATCAATGGATTCGCGTGTCCGCACTTTACGCCGCCCACCCCCTTGGGCATTGACGGGCAAAATGATCAGGGAGGGCGAGATGCGCCACCATTGGGGAATGATTGCCGCCTTGGCCGTGCTGGTTTCGGGCCAGAGCGTGGCCGCACCCAAGCGCGCCGTGCCCGCCAAGCCGGCACCGGTGGCGGCAAAACCCGCGCCGGTGGCCGCGGCCCGGCCGGCGGTGACGAAGATCGCCCCGCTGCCCGACACGCCGGAAATCCAGGCCCTGCGCCGGGCCTTCCGCTTTGGGTTTGCCCCTTATGAGATGCTGCGCACCCGCCAGGCGCAGGCGGCGCGGATGCAGGCCGCCGGGATGGGCAGCGGCATCAACGCGCTGGTGCCGCGCCTGAAGCTGGCCGATGCCAGCAGCCGCGAGGTGACCACGCCCAACAACGACACGCTTTATGGCTCGGCCTGGCTCGACCTGTCGCAGGGGCCGGTGTTCTTCACCATCCCGCCCTTGAACCGCTATCACTCAGCCGCGCTGATGAGCATCACATCGGATGTGGTGGCGCTGCTGGGCACCCGCACGGTGGGCACGGCCGGCGGGCGCTATGCCATTGTCGGCCCCAATTTCTCCGGCGATCTGCCCAAGGGCGTGGAGATGGTGCGCAGCCAATCCAACGATGCCTGGCTGTTGGTGCGGGTGGTGGTTAATGGGCCGGATGATCTCGCCGCCGCCGCCGATGGCCTGACCCGCTACACGCTGTCGGCAGTGGGCGGGGACAATCCCATCGATCTGGCGGTGCCGGCAAAGCCGGATGGCAAGGCTTTCCTGACCACGGTCAACCTCGCCATCGAGCGGTCGGGCGATGAGCGGCTGCAGGCGCGGGCGCGCGGCTTTGCCGATCAGGGCATCGGCACGCCCTGGGAGCAGCTGAGCCCCGAATTGCAGAAATTGTGGAATGATAGCCTGCCGGCGCTGGTGGCGGAGTTGAAGGACGGGCTGGCCGGCGGCGAGACGGTCAACGGCTGGTCCTACCCGCCGCAGAACATGGCCTTTTATGGCGAGGACGATGATCTGCGCGCCCGGGTGGCGCTGGGCGGACTGGCGGCGCTGCCGCGGGTGGAGGCGGTGTATTTCACCGCCAGGAGCGATGGCGAGGGCAAGCCGCTGACCGGCGACAGGAGCTGGCGGCTGAAGATCCCGCCCGGCCTGCCGGTGGGGGCCTTCTGGTCGCTGACCATGTACCAACAGGAAGAGGATGGCCGGCTGTTCTTCGTGCCGAACGAGCTTGACCGCTTTGCCGTGGGTGACCGGTCCCGCCATTTGCGGCCCGAACGCGATGGCAGCATCGAGCTGTTCATCCAGAACCCCAAACCGAGCGGCGAGCGGGTGGTGAACTGGCTGCCGGCGCCCAAGGGCAAGTTCGTGCTGGTCTATCGCGCCTATCTGCCCGGCGCCGGGCTGCTGGATGGGAGCGTGCGCCTGCCGCCGGTGACTGAAGACGAGATGATTCCATGAGCAAGCCCGGCAAGCATCTGTTCCTCGACATCCTCCACAGCGAGGGTGTGGAGATCATCTTCGGCAATCCCGGCACCACCGAACTGCCGCTGCTGGATGCCTTCGTGGTGGAGGACCGGCTGCGCTATGTGCTGGGCCTCAATGAGGTGGTGGTGATGGGCATGGCCGATGGCTGGGCCCAGGCCACCGGCAAACTGGCCGTGTGCAACCTCCATGCCGCGCCGGGTTTGGGCAATGCTTGTGGAATGCTCTACAACGCCGCCAAGGCCGGCGCGCCGGTGCTGGTGACGGCCGGGCAGCAGGACATGTCGATCCGGCTGACCGAGCCGCTGTTGTGGGACGATCTGGCGACCATGGCGCGGCCGCTGTGCAAATGGTCGTTTGAAGTCAGCAGCATCGAGGAGCTGCCGCGCGCCGTGCGCCGGGCGGCGAAGGTGGCGCTGACGGCGCCGACCGGGCCGGTGTTCCTCTCCATCCCCGGCGACATCCTGAACGCGGTGGCGCCGGCCGATCTGGACATTGGCGCGCCCACCCGCATTGGCCCTGCCCTGCGCGGCGATGCGGCCGAGGTGACCCGCGCCGCCGACCTGATCTGCGCGGCCGCCAATCCGATCATCTTTGCCGGCGATTGCGTGGCCAACCGCGATGCCTTTGCCGAGATGGTGGCCTTTGCCGAAGCCGTGGGCGCGCCGGTTTACATGGAAGGCATGGCCAACCGCGCCGCCTTCCCCAGCAACCACCCGCTGTTTGCCGGCACGGTGCCGCGCATGACCCCGGCGCTGCGGGCAGCGACCCGTGACCATGATCTGGTGATCAGCATTGGCGCCGATCTGCTGACCCAGAGCCAGGCGACCGGGGTGGAGGGGCTGGAGCCGGGCAAGCGTCTCGTTCATCTCGATGACAATCCGTGGGAAATCGGCAAGAATTTCGCCGCCACCGCCGCCATCCAGGGCTGCCCGAAGGCGACGCTGCCGGAATTGACGGCGCTGGTCGCGGGGTGTGGCGCTGCCCGCCGGGCCGGGGTGGAAGCCAAGATTGCCGAGGCGAAGGCCGCGCTGCTCGCCAAGGCCGAGGCGGCGATGGCTGCGCAGCCCATGGACCCTTTGGCCGTGCTGAAGCGGCTGGGCGAGGTGATGCCGGAGGATGCGATCATCATCGAGGAACTGCTGTCGTCCGGCATGAATGTCGTGCGCAGCCTGTTGCCGGCGACGCGGCCCGATTCATGGTTCGGCATGCGCGGCGGCGGCATTGGTGTCGCCCTGCCCCAGGCCGCCGCGATGCAATTGGCCAATCCGGGCCGGCCGGTGGTGGCGCTCTCCGGCGATGGCAGCCTGATGTATTCGGCCGCCGCGCTGTGGACGCTTGCGCACTACAGGCTGCCGGTGGTGACGATCGTGTTCAACAATGCGTCCTACCGCATCCTGAAGCAGCGGACGCGGGCGATCGGCGACCATGCCGCCCGCGAAGACATTTATCCGGCCATGGACCTGACCGAGCCTGCCATTGATTTCATGGCGCTGGCGGCGGCGCATGGCGTGGCCGGCGTGCGGGTGGAGAGCATCCCGGCGTTGATCGCGGCGTTTGAGGCGGCGCTGGCCAGCGATGCGCCGACGCTGATCGAGGTGCCGGTGGCGCGGGCGATCTGACGGGTCGCGGCGGTTCCGGTTCAACGGGCGCGCCCCCTCCGTCGCCTGCGGCGCCACCTCCCCCAGAGGGGGAGGATCAGCGGCGGCGCGCGAGCGCGCGCCTCAGAACACCACGACGCTGCGGATGCTCTTGCCCTCGTGCATCAGGTCAAAGGCCTGGTTGATGTCTTCCAGGGCAAGCACGTGGGTGATCATCGGATCGATGGCGATCTTGCCGTTCATGTACCAATCGACGATTTTCGGCACATCGGTCCGGCCCTTGGCGCCGCCGAACGCCGTGCCTTTCCACACCCGGCCAGTGACGAGCTGGAAGGGCCGCGTGGCGATTTCCTTGCCGGCTTCGGCGACGCCGATGATGATCGATTCGCCCCAGCCGCGGTGGCAGGCTTCCAGCGCGGTGCGCATCACGTCGGTGTTGCCGGTGCAATCAAAGGTGTAATCGGCGCCGCCGTCGGTGAGGGCAACGAGGTGGGCGACGAGATCGCCCGACACGTCCTTCGGGTTGACGAAATCGGTCATGCCGAACTGGCGGCCCCAGGCTTCGCGGTCGGGGTTGATGTCCACCCCGACGATCTGATCGGCACCCACCAGCTTCAGGCCCTGGATGACGTTGAGGCCGATGCCGCCCAAGCCGAAGACGATGGCGCGGGCGCCGGGTTCGACCTTGGCGGTTTTCACCACCGCGCCGACGCCGGTCGTCACCCCGCAGCCGATGTAGCAGGCCTTGTCGAACGGGGCGTCGGGGCGGATCTTGGCCACCGCGATTTCGGGCAGCACGGTGAAGTTGGAGAAGGTGGAGCAGCCCATGTAATGGAAGATGGGCTCGCCCTTGTAGCTGAAGCGGGTGGTGCCATCGGGCAACAGGCCCTTGCCCTGCGTCGCGCGGATGGCGGTGCACAGGTTGGTCTTGCCGCTGAGGCAGCTTTTGCACTGCCGGCATTCGGGCGTGTAGAGCGGGATGACATGATCGCCGGGGGCGACGCTGGTGACGCCGGGGCCGACCTCACGCACGATGCCGGCGCCTTCATGGCCGAGGATGGAGGGGAAAATGCCTTCCGAATCCTTGCCTTCCAACGTGTAGGCATCGGTGTGGCAGATGCCGGTGGCCATGATTTCCACCAGCACCTCGCCGGCTTTCGGGCCATCGAGATCAACGTCGACGATTTCGAGCGGCTGGTTGGGCGCGAAGGCGACGGCGGCGCGGGTTTTCATGGTGGGTCCCCTGTTGAGCCCAGTTGTTGAGCTTTCGCCACACTTGCCGCGCAAGCGGGGGGCTTGCCAAGCCCGCAGCGGGCGTTTCGCTTGCTTTTTGGGCCGGATGCGGCCATTGGGCAGGCCAGCCGGGTTGCGTCGCAGCGCCGGCCTTTCGCGATGCACATGCAACAGGGAATTTTCATGCGGTTTGCCAACGGGATGCAGGCGTAACATGCCGAAAGAGGATATCATCCGGATTGAAGGTGAAATCACCGAAATCCTGCCCGACGGCCGTTTCCGCGTGAAACTGGAAAACGAACACGAGATCATCGCCTATACCGCCGGCAAGATGCGCAAGAACCGCATCCGCTCCATCGTGGGTGACCGGGTGCATGTGGAAATGACGCCCTATGACCTGGACAAGGGCCGCATCGTGTTCCGCGAGAAGACGGCGCCGATGCCCATGAACCAGCGGCGGTTCTTCCGCCGCTGAGACAAGCGCACCAGCGGCGGTTCTTCTGCTGCTGAAAAGAGTGCACCAGCGGCGATTGTGGTCGCCGCCTGCGCGTCATCCCCATTGATATTCCGGGCGGCGGGCTGCGATGCGGCCGCCGTCTTCGTGCGCCTGGCGCCGTCCTGTATGACAAATTATCCACCTCAGGCCAAAGGCCGGTGAAACGGGCTGTCGTCCGTCGATGCAGCTTGACAATCGCTTATCGTTTTCCTAATCAATGGTTAACAGAAGGTTTCCATTTTGGGTCAAGGGGAACAGGCAATGATTCGTCACACGGTCACGGCTTTGAAGTCGCAGCACACGCCGGCGGGCGCGGTTCTGGATCGGTTCTGCGGTCCGGGTTGGACGGCGACGCCGATCAAGATGCTGGAAATGCTGCGTTCGGGCGTGCATGAATTTGAACTGGCCGGCGCGCCGGATCTGCGTGTCGTCGCCAACCGCACCAATGACGGCGCCTGGGATTTGGCGATCGTCGGCCGCAATGGCAATCGCGTGGCACCGACCAGCCTGCCGCACTGGCAGGAAGACCGGCCGCGCATGGCCGCCCCGGCCAAGCGCCGCTGGTGGCAGGTGCTGCTGGATCCGGATGCCGCCGAGTAAGGCCGGCAGACCCATCATCTTGCCCGATCAAAAGGGGCGGTCAGCATCGGCTGGCCGCCCCTTTTCGTCTGAGCCGGCCAAGTGGCGGCGGCTTATTTCACCCGGTCCCCCGGCTTCAGGCCGATGCGATCCGCCTCCCCGGCGGCGAGTTCGATCACATCGGCAGCCACGCCGGCCGACGGCAACACATCGCGCGAATAGGGTTGGCCACGCTGCACGTTGAGCACGCGCCTGGTCGGCGAGACGAAGATGATATCCAATGGCAGGATGGTGTTTTCCATCCAGAAGCCGGTGGCGCGCGGCGGGATCATCGGAAAGCTCATGCCGGTGCGCGGCGCCATGGTTTCGCGGAACATCATGCCGCACGCCTGCTGATCGGCGGTGCGTGCCACCTCCACCTGATAGGTGAACTGGCCTTTGGCGGTGATGAAGCTGACCTTGCGGGTGGCAAGGCCGGCGTTGGGGCAGGGCGTGGCGGCCCAGGCGGGTGTGACAAATGCCAGCGTGGCAGCGGTGGCAAGGCAAAGAAGCAGGCGCGGCGCGATCATGCCCCCTTATCGGGCATTTCGGCGAAAACGGCCAGAGGGCCCTTGTGGCCCGGCGCCACCCGCACCAGCACGGCATCGCCCGGCTGGGGATCGGAATAGCCGGCGCGGCGCATGGTTTCCATGTGGATGAAGATATCGGGCGAGCCATCGTCACGCATGACAAAGCCATAGCCTTTCAGCCGGTTGAACCATTTCACCGAAACCGGTTCCAGCGGGCCGGCGGCA
Organism: Sandarakinorhabdus sp. FBCC-B8862; assembly: GCF_059745315.1. Taxonomy (NCBI): domain Bacteria; kingdom Pseudomonadati; phylum Pseudomonadota; class Alphaproteobacteria; order Sphingomonadales; family Sphingosinicellaceae; genus Sandarakinorhabdus; species Sandarakinorhabdus sp. FBCC-B8862. Next base: position 2,787,080 of record NZ_CM185574.1, on the reverse strand, counting down.
GCGAGCATGGCCTGGGGGTTGACGCGATCAGCCGCGCGGGCAGCGGCGGTTTCGGGATCGGGCCCGATGGCGGTGGAGAGATCCAGATCGATGATGCGTCGGGCCTGACGGCCACGATCACGTTCCACCACCACGGCGGTGACGGTGCAGCCTTCGGGCAGACTGCGCCGGCCCAGTTCGCGCACGACGGAAAAATGCACCAGCACGTCACGGCCTTCGCCCGTGCCGGGCAGCATGAAGCCATAGCCGCGCACCGGATCGAACCATTTCATCGTGCCGCGAACGATCACCTCGTCGGGCGCCAGTTCCAGCGATTGCACGTCCACCAACGCCACTCCCCCCCGGCCACTGCCCCCCCAGGCGAGCCAAATTCCACTTTCCCTCGTGCTGAAGTATTAACGCGAGATAACGGATTTGCAAACGGGAAACCGTCGTGTTGGCGCCCTGATCTTGCCGCTGTGCAGCACCCATGCCAGACAGGTACGGCAGCAAAAGGGGCAGGCGATGAAATTGTCGGGTTCAGTCGAGATTGCGGCGGCGCGTGAGACCTTGTGGGCGGCGCTGAACGATCCCGATGTGCTGGCGCGTTGCATCGACGGGGTGGAGCAGCTGGTGCGCACCGAAGGCGAGGTGCCGACCTTTGACGGCACGCTGAACGCCAAGGTGGGGCCGGTGCGGGCGAAGTTCGGCGGGCAGGTGCGGCTGGAAAACATCGTTGCGCCCGAACGTTATCGCCTGGTGGGTGAAGGCAAGGGCGGCGTGGCCGGCTTTGCCAAGGGCGGCGCCGATGTGGTGTTGACCGTGCTGGGCCCGGCGCTGACGCGGCTGGATTATGACGTGGATGCGCAAGTGGGCGGCAAGCTGGCGCAGCTGGGCGCGCGCCTGATCGAAGGCACCGCCAAGCAATATGCCGAAAATTTCTTCAACGCGCTGAAGGCCGAGGTGGAGGGCAAGGACGCTGCCCCCGCGCCGGAGCCGGTGGCTGCGCCGGCCGCAGCGGCGCCGGCGTCGGGCGGCTTGTCGCCGCTGGTCTGGGGCGGCGGGTTGGTGCTGCTGGTGCTGGGCTTCCTGGCCTGGCAATGGCTGGCATGACCGGCGACGAGGATCTGGCCACGCTGGCCCGCGCGTTGGAATGGCAGCGCGGCGGCAATGACGTGGCGGTGGCGACGGTAATCAGCACCTGGGGTTCGGCGCCGCGGCGCGAAGGCAGCCACCTGGCGGTGCGCGCTGATGGCCTGTTTGAAGGCAGTGTGTCAGGCGGCTGCGTGGAGGCCGAGGTGATCCTGGCCGCACAGGCGATGATCGCCGATGGGGCGGGCCATGCGGTGCTGGAATTTGGCGTGGCCGATGCGGTGGCGTGGACGGCCGGGCTTGCCTGCGGCGGGCGCATCGCGATCCTGCTGCAGCGGTTGGCCGATGATGGCCTGCCGGCGGCGCTGGTGGCCGATGTGCTGGCCCGAACCGCGGCGGGCGAGGGCATGGCGATCAGCAGCGATCCGGCCACGGGGCGCAGCGCTGCCGGGCGCGATGGGCCCTTCGTGCGCGATTATCCGCCGCCGCGCCGGCTGTTCATCATCGGGGCGGTGCATATCGCACAGGCGCTGGTGCCGCTGGCGCAGGGGCTGGGCGTGGCCACCACCGTGATTGATCCGCGCGGGCTGTTTGCCGCCGACGACCGTTTTGCCGGGCTGGTGCTGGACCGGCGCTGGCCGGATGAAGCGCTGGCCGAACATCAGCCCAACGCGGCGAGTGCGGTGGTGGCGCTGACCCATGATCCCAAGATCGATGATGTGGCGCTGGCCTGTGCGCTGCAATCCCCGGCCTATTATATCGCCGCGCTGGGCAGCCGGAAAAACCATGCCGGGCGGCTGGAGCGGCTGGCGGCGCTTGGGCATGGCCCGGATGATCTGGCGCGGGTACATGGGCCGGCGGGCCTCGCCATCGGTGCCATCGGGCCGGCGGAAATTGCCCTGTCCATCGCGGCGCAGATGACAGCGATGTGGCGGCAGGCGTTGATCCGCGCATGAAATTTGGCGAACTGCCGCTGGACCGGGCGTTGGGCGCGCTGCTGGCGCATGGCCAGATCATCGGATCGCGGCGGCTGGCCAAAGGGCATCGGCTGACGGCGGATGATCTGGCTGCCGCCAAGGTGGCCGGCATCACCAGCCTGGTGGTGGCCCAGCTGGAAGCGGACGATGTGGCCGAGGATGCAGCAGCAACGGCGCTGGCCGCCGCATTGGCCGGGCCGGGCGCGCGGGTGCTGGCGCCGGTGCATGGCCGGGTGAACATCGCGGCGGCGGCCGATGGCCTGCTGCAGCTGCCGCCGGCGATGGTGGCAGCGGTGAACCGGGTGGACGAGGCGCTGACGCTTGCCACCCTGCCCGACGGCCAGCGCGTGGCGTCTGGCGAGATCATCGCGACGATCAAGACCATCACCTATGCGGTGCCGGCCGCCGTGCTGGCCAGGGCGGTAGCGGCGGCGCGGCCGATGGCGGTGGCGGCCTTCCGCCCGCGCAGCTTTGGCCTGATCGCCACCAGCCTGCCCGGCACTTCGGCCAAGGCGCTGGAAAAACTGGAACGGGTGACGGCGGCGCGGGTGGCGGCGCTGGGCGGTGCGTTGGCGGTGGCACCGCCCTGCCCGCATGTGGCCGAAGTGCTGGCGGCGCAGTTGCGCAGCGTTCCAGGCAATGTGCTGCTTGTGGCCGGGGCATCGGCGACGGTGGACCGGGGGGACGTGATCCCCGCCGCCATTGTGGCCGCCGGTGGCCAGGTGCTGCGGCTGGGCATGCCGGTCGATCCGGGCAATCTGCTGGTGCTGGGCGTGCTGGACGACCGGCCGGTGATCGGCCTGCCCGGCTGTGCGCGAAGCCCCAAGCGCAATGGGTTCGACATCGTGCTGGAACATCTGGCGGCTGGCCTGCCGGTGGATGGCGCGCTGATCGCCGGCCTGGGCGAAGGCGGCCTGTTGCCCGAAGCGGAACGGCCTCAACCGCGCGCCGTGGCCGGGGCGCCGGGCCGGGTGGGCGCGGTGGTCCTGGCCGCCGGCCGATCGAGCCGCTTTGGCGACGGGCACAAATTGCTGGCGCTGTGGCGCGGCCAGCCGCTGGTCGCGCATGTGGTGGATGCGATTGCCGCCGCCGGCCTGCCGCCGCCGGTGGTGGTGCTGGGCCACCAGGCCGACGCGGTGCGGGCGGCGCTGGCGGGGCGCGATGTGCGGTTCGTGATCGCGGCGGACTGGGCGGATGGCATGGGCCGCAGCCTTGCGGCCGGGATCGCGGCCGTGCCCGATGGTTGGGAGGCGGCGCTCGTCTGCCTGGCGGACATGCCGGCGGTGGAGCCAGACCTGGTCGCGGCGCTGGCCGCTGCGGCGGGGGACGTGGTGGCGCCCGTGTGGGATGGCCGGCGCGGCCACCCGGTGCGCTGGCCGCGCAGCGCCTTTGGCCGGTTGCGCCAGCTGACCGGCGATGCCGGCGGCCGGAGCATCATGGCCGATCATGTGGTGACCGAAGTGCCAGCGCCATCGGCCGCCTGCCTGCACGATATCGACACGCCCGATGCGTTGGACTGGTTGAAGCGGCAGGATTGATTGTCTGCAATTGCATGTTAATGGGAATGGGTGAACACGCCCCTGCCCTTGCCCACCGTTGCCGATGTCTGCACTGCGGCCAAGGTACGCCGGCTGTCGCGGCGGGTGAGCCAGATTTATGATGAGGCGCTGACCCCGCATGGGCTGACGGTGGGGCAATATGGTTTGCTGGCCTGCCTGTCGCGGCGGCGCGGCACCACGATCGGGGCGTTGGCCGGGATGTTGGCAGCCGATGCCTCCACTGTGTCCCGTCTGGTGCGGCCGTTGGAGTCCGCAGGGTTGATCAGCATCCGCGCATCAACTGAGGACAAACGGAGCAAGCTGGTGTGGCTGTCTGACGATGGCCATCGCCGCCGCAGCGCCGCGCAGGCGGGCTGGCAGGCGGCGCAGGCCCGGATTGCCGAACTGTTGGGTGACAGCCGGCTGGCCGCCCTGCGCTTCATGCTGGACGAGGCGCACGAACGCCTGGAGACTGCGATATGACTGCAATTGCACGCAATGGCGTGGCGGTGGTGATCGGGGCCGGTGATGCCACTGGCGGCGCGGCGGCGGCGGCCTTTGCCCGCGATGGCCTGATCGCGGTGCCGGTGCGCCGCAATGGTGACCAGTTGGGGCCGCTCAATGACCGGATCGTGGCCGAAGGTGGCCGCTGTGTGGCCGTCGGCGCCGATGCCCGCAACGAGGCGGAGATGATCGCCCTGTTTGACCGGATCGAGGCGGAGATTGGCGCGGTGGAGGTGCTGGTGTTCAACATCGGCGCCAATTCGCCAATGCCGATCCTGGAGGAGACAGTGCGGCGCTATACCAAGATCTGGGAAATGTGCGCGCTGGCCGGCTTCATCACCGGCCGCGAGGCGGCGCGGCGCATGGTGCCGCGGGGGCGGGGCACCATCATCTTCACCGGCGCGACGGCTTCCTTGCGCGGATCGGCGGGCTTTGCCGGCTTTTCCGGCGGCAAGTTTGCGCTGCGCAGCCTGGCCCAGGCCATGGCGCGCGAGCTGGGACCGAAGGGCATCCATGTCGCCCACAGCATCATCGATGGCGCCATCGACACTGACTTCATCGCCAGCAATTTCCCCGAGCGTTATGCCCTGAAGAGCGAGGACGGCATCCTGGATCCAGAGGCGATTGCGGCGGAATATGTGCGGCTGCACCATCAGCCGAAGAGCGCCTGGACGCACGAGCTGGACCTGCGGCCGTGGATGGAAAAATGGTGAAGGAGAGAACGTGATGCCCAACCAGATCGAGTTTCTGTTCGATGTGGGTTCGCCCACGGCGTTCCTGGCCTGGCACCGGTTGAAGGGGATTGCGACCCGCACCGGCGCGCCGCTGGTGAAGGTACCGATCCTGCTGGGCGGGGTGTTCAAGGCCACGGGCGGGATGCCGCCGGGCAGCGTGGCGGCCAAGGGCCGTTGGATGAACGAGGATATGCAGCGCTGGGCGGCGCGCGATGGCATCACGCTGGTGATGAACCCGAATTTCCCGGTGAACACCATCGCGATGATGCGGATACTGGCCGCGTTGCAGGGCGATCCGCGCTTTGATGCGGTGGGCGACACGCTGTTTGCCGGCATGTGGCAGCAGGCGCGCAGCATGGCTGATCCGGAGGTGGTGGCCGCCACCCTGGCCGAGGCCGGGCATGATGCGGCCGGGCTGCTGGCGCTGGCGCAGAGCCCGGAGGCGAAACAGCGCCTGCTGGAAAACACCGAGGCGGCCGTGGCGCGCGGCGTGTTTGGCGCGCCGACCTGTTTCGTGGCCGGGCAGATGCATTTTGGCCAGGACCGGCTTGAGTGGGTGGAGGCGGCGGCGCGGGGGTGACGGGCGGCTGATTTTGGGCTTGCTGGCCCCCTCCGCCCTGCGGGCACCTCCCCCAGAGGGGGAGCATCGAAACGAAAAAGGCCCGGCAGATTGCTCTGCCGGGCCCTTTTGTTTGGCGTGTCCGCCTGATCAGTCGCGGTTGCCCATGAAGCTGAGCAGGAACTGGAACAGGTTGACGAAGTTCAGATAGAGCGTCAGCGCGCCCATCACCGCGGCCTTGCCGGCGAAATCGGTGCCCTGAACCTGCCAGTACATGTCGCGCAGGCGCTGCGTGTCATAGGCGGTGAGGCCAGCGAAGATCAGCACGCCCAGGATGTTCACCGCCAGCTGCAGCCCCGAAGAGCCGATGAAGATGTTGGCGATGGAGGCGATGATGATGCCGACGAGGCCCATGAACAGGAAGCGGCCCATGGCCGACAGATCCTTTTTCGTGGTGTAGCCATAAAGGCTGAGCGCGCCGAAGCTGGCCGCGGTCACGAAGAAGGTCTGCGCCACCGACGCGCCGGTGTAGCGGGCGAAGATGGTGCTCATCGACACGCCCATCAGCGCGGCATAGGCCCAATAGAGGCCCTTGACCGTGGTGGTGGACATGCGGTGCAAGCCGAAGCTCATCGCCATGACCATGACGAGCGGCGACAGCATGGCGCCCCAGCCCAGGATGGTCGGGCGGCCAAATTCGTTGAAGAAGACCGAGAACAGCGCCGGGCTGGAATAGACCAGCAGCGCGACGATGCCGGTGAGCAGCACGCCGGACGCCATGTAATTGTAGATGCCTAGCATGTAGCTGCGCAGGCCGGCGTCATAACCGACCGCTTCGGGGGCCTGGGCCCGGAAGGCAGCAAGCCGGGGGTCCATATTATTGGCCATGATATTCATCCTCCTGTGGCCGACGATTGGTCGGCGACAGCTGCAATATCGGGCATGTTGGCTGAATATTCAATGACCCGTGCGACGGGACGCAGCGTTCAGAGTTGTCGCAGCACCGCAGCCGGGCGGGCGGAGAGGGCCTGCCAGTTGCCGACGAGGCCAAGGAAAATCGTCGCGATGGCCCCCACCACCACGGTGATCACCACGCGCGGCCAATCCGGCGTCCATTCCAGGTTGAACACCTGGGTGATGACGAACCAGCCGGCGGCGCTGCCCAGCAGCAGCGCGAGGCCGGCGACAATCACGGCAATCGCGCCATATTCGGCCAGCGTGGCGCGCACGACCTGGCCGCGGGTGGCGCCGAGCAGCTTCAGCAGGACGGCATCATAGGTGCGGGCGCGCGCGCCGGCGGCGATGGCGCCGACCAGCACCGCGATGCCGGCGGCAACGGTGACGCTGGCGGCGGCGCGGATGGCGGCGGAAAGCTGGCCCAGCAAGGTCTGCACCTGGCCAATCACATCCTTCACCCGGATGCTGCTGGCGGTGGGGAATTCGCGGGTGATGGCGCGCTGCAGGGCTGGTTCGGCGCTGGTCGGCACCTGCACGGTGGCCATCCAGCCGTGGGGCGCCGCCTCCAGCGTGCCGGGGGCGAAGAGGATGGCGAAGTTGAAGCCGAGCGACTGCCAGTCGATCTTGCGCGTCGAGGCGATGGTGGCGGTGATTTCAACGCCGAGGACGGAGAGGGTGATATTGTCGCCGATCTTGAGGCCGAGGGCGCGCGCGGCGTCTTCATCGATGGAGACGAGCGGCGGCCCGGCATAATCACGCGGCCACCATTTGCCCTGGACGATGCTGTTGCTGGCCGGCAGATCGGCGGCATAGGACAGGCCGCGATCACCGCGCAGGATCCAGGCTTCGGGGGCGTTGATCTTTTCGGCCGGCACGCCGTTCACCGCCGTGACCGGGCCGCGCAGCGAGGGGACGATGACGGTTTGCGCCCCCGGTGCGGTGGCGGCGACGCGGGCGGCGAAGCGGTCTTTCGCGTCGTTGGGGATATCGAGCACGAAGAAGCTGGGCGCACGGGTGGGGATGGTGCGGTTGATCTGGGCGGCCAGCGTGCCTTCGATGCTGGCCAGCGTGGCAAACAGGGTGAGGCCAAGGCCAAGCGCGACGATGAGGTTGCGGGTGGGCGCGCCGGGGCGGTGGAGATTGGCCAGCGCCAGCCGGGCCAGCGTGCCGCCGGGGCGGGGCGCGCGGGTGGCGGCCCATTTGACCAGCGCCGCCAGTGCCCACAACAGCAGGATGAGGCCGATGGCACCGGCGAGGAAGCCCATGACGAACAGCTTCTGTTCCGCCTCGATGATGGTGAGCGCCAGCACCAGGGTGATCGCCGCCGCGATGGTGGCGATGGTGCCGAGGCCGGGCCGGGCGCGGCGTTCGGTGAGGCTGCGCAGCAGGCGGGCAGCCGGCATGGCGGCCCCCTGCCCCAGCGGCCACAGCGCGAAGGCCAGCGCGACCAGGCTGCCATAGGTGGCGGCGAGCGCCAGCGCCCCCCATTGCGGACCGGGCGCCGGCGGGACGGGCAGGCTGTCCGCCGCGAACTGGCCGACGGCGGCGGGGATGAGCGCGCCGATCAGAAGGCCGATCAGCACGGCGCCGGCCGACACCAGCGCCAATTGCCAGAGATAGACAGCGCGGATGGTGGCGCTGTCGGCTCCCAGCACCTTCAGCGTGGCGATGGTGCGGGTGCGTGCGCCCATGTAGGCCGAAACGCCGCCGGCAACGCCGACGCCAGCGACCACCAGCGCGGTGAGGCCAACCAGCGTGAGGAACTGGCCCAGCTGGGTGACGAAATTGCGGGTGCCGGGCGCGCCATTGCTGCGATCGCGCACGCGGCCGCCGCCGGCTTTCACCGCGGCCTCCAGCCGGGTGCGGGCGGATTCGATGCTGGTGCCGGGCGGCAGTTTGATGCGGTAATCCACGGTGAACAGGCTGCCGAGGCCCAGGAGACCAGCGCGATCGAGATCGGCGCGGTGGATAACGAGGCCGGGGCCGAAGCCGAAGCCGTCGGCGGCGCGGTCAGCCTCTTCCACCAGCGGGCCGAGGTAGCGCAAGCTGACCTGGCCGAGGGTGATGCGGTCCCCCGGTTTCAGGTTCAGCTTGTCGGCCAGGGCCGGCTGGGCGGCGGCGGTGCCGGGGATGATATGGGCGGCGCCGTCGATGACCACGCGGCCATAGAGCGGCCAGCGGTCGTCCACCGCCTTCACTTCGGCCAGCACGGCATCGCCGCCGCTGGCATTGGCCGCCATCCCGCGCAGCTTCACCACCTCGTTCACGGTGCCGGTGGCGCGGATGGTGGCAAGCTCCTCCGCGGAGGCGAAGCGGCCGGAGAGGCGCACGGCGACATCGCCGCCGAGCAGATCCTGGCCGCGTTCGGCCAAGCCGGCGTTGATGGCGCTGGCGAGGCTGCCGACCCCGGCCAGCGCAGCCACGCCGAGCACCAGGCACACGGCGAGGATGCGCAGGCCGGCAAGGCCGCCGCGCAGTTCGCGCAGGGCAAGGCGGAGCGAGAGGCTCAGAGCACTTCCGCCAGCAGGCCGGTCATCGCCGCCCAGCTGCGCCGGTCGGCATCGGGGCTGTACATGGCGGTGCCCGGCGCGTTGGCATGTTCGTTGGTGAAGCTGTGCCAGGTGCCGCCATAGGCATGGATTTGCCAATCGGCGCCGGCGGCGGTCATCTCGGCAGCCAGCGCGTGATGGTCCTGCGGCGGGGTGTAGGGGTCTTCCCAGCCGTGCAGGGCCATGACCTTGGCGGTGATCGGGCCGGCAGCGCCGAGACCGGGGTTGTAGATGCCGTGGAAGCTGACCGCCGCCTTGATGCGCGGATCGCAGGCGCGGGCGACATCCAATGCGCACAGGCCGCCGAAGCAATAGCCGATGATGGCCATGCGTTCATCGTCCACCTGCGGCAGGGCAGCGGCGGCATCGACAGCGGCGATCAGGCGGCGGCGCAGGGCGGCGCGATCGGCCACCCAGGGGCCCATCAGGGCGCTGTTGTCACCGGCCGGATCACCGCGCCGGCCCTTGCCATAGACATCGATGGCGACCGCGACATAGCCAAGCGCGGCCAATTTGTCGGCGACATTGTTGTCCCACGCGGTCTGGCCGACCCAATTGGGGGCGATCAGCACGCAGCTGTGCGGGCCAGGGCCGCTGGGCAGCGCGACATAGGCTTCGCATTCGGCATCGCCGTCGAAATAGCTGAGGCTGGTCATGATATTCCCCTATTCTGCAGCGGTTTGAAGCGTGGTTTGATCGGAGACGATAAGACCGTCGCGCATAGTGATGACGCGGTTGCAGCGGCGGGCGAGATCGGCATCATGGGTGATCAGCACCAGCGTGGCGCCGGTTTCGGCCAGACGGCCGAACAGCAGCTGGACGATGGTCTCCCCGGTGGCGGCATCGAGATTGCCGGTGGGTTCATCGGCGAAGATCAGCGCCGGCCGGCCGACGAGGGCGCGGGCGATGGCGACGCGCTGTTGCTCGCCGCCGGACAATTGGGTGGGATAATGGGTGAGACGGTGGCCGAGGCCGACCGCTTCCAGCTCGGCGCGGGCGCGGGCCTGCGGGTTGGCTTCACCGGCCAGTTCGAGCGGCACGGCGACATTTTCCAGCGCCGTCATGGTGGGGATGAGGTGGAAGGCCTGCAGCACGATGCCGATGCGGCCGCGGCGGGCGCGGGCAAGGCCATCTTCATCAAGGCGGGAAAAATCAGCCCCGGCGATGGTGACCCGGCCCGAGGTGGCGCGTTCCATGCCCGACAATATTGCCATGGCGGATGATTTGCCGGAGCCCGACGGCCCGAGGATCGCCACACGCTCGCCAGCCGTTATGGCCAGGTTCAGGCCGCGCAGCACATCGACTGCGGCATCGCCGTCGCCAAGACGGAGGGTGACATCGCGGGCATCAATGACGATAGGATTGTCCATGTCCCGCCTGTGGAGGAGTTGAGTCTTGCCCGAATTAGGCATTCGTCGTGCGCTTTACCAGATGGCAGCCATGATAATTGCGGCCTTCGTGTCGCAGGCCGCGGTTGCGAAACCGTTGGTGGTGCTGGCCTTTGGCGATTCATTGACCGCTGGTTACCAATTGCCGCCCGGCCAGGGCTTTGCGCCGCAGCTGGAAAAGGCGCTGCGGGCGAAGGGCCGCGATGTGACCGTGGTGGGCGCCGGGGTTTCGGGCGACACCAGCACGCAGGGGCGCGCGCGCATCGGCTGGGTGCTGGCCGGCATGAAGCAGAAGCCGGATCTGGTGGTGCTGGAACTGGGCGCCAACGACATGCTGCGCGGGCAGCCGCCGCGGGTGGCGAAGGACAATCTTGACGCGATGGTGAAGGCGTTCAAGGCGAAAGGCGCCCGCGTGCTGGTGGCCGGCATGCGCGCCAATCCGACGCTGGGCAAGGCCTATGTGACGGAATTTGAAGCCCTGTTCCCGGCGGTGGCCAAGGCCAATGGCGTGGCGCTTTATCCTTTCTTCCTGGATGGCGTGGCGGCGCAGAAGGGCCTGCAGCTGGCCGACGGCATGCACCCCAATGCGAGGGGCGTGGCTGTGATGGTGAGCCGCATCCTGCCGGCAGTGGAGCGGGAGCTGGCCCAGATCAAATGATGCGGCTGCCATGATGCGCTTGTTTGTCGGGCTGGAGCTGCCGGCGCCGGTGACGGCGGCGCTGCTGGGAGCGATGGGCGGTGTGGCCGGCGCCCGCTGGCAGCGGGCCGAGCAGTTGCATCTGACACTGCGCTTCATCGGCGCGGTGGACCGGCACCAGGCGCAGGATATTGCCGCCGCATTGGGGCGGGTGAACATCCGGCCCTTCACCGCCGAACTGGGCGAGGCCGGCCTGTTCGAGCATCGCGGCCGGATCGACACGCTGTGGGTGGGCGTGCGCCCGGCCGATCGGCTGGCGGCCCTGGCCAAGGCGGTGGATGCGGCCCTGGCCGGGGCGGGCATCGCACGCGAAACCCGGGCCTTTGTGCCGCACATCACGCTGGCACGCGGGCGCGGGATGATCGGAGCCGCCGGCTGGCCGCAGGCGCCGCTGCCGCGCATCGGCTGGACGGTCGACCAGTTCGCGCTGTTCGAAAGCCGGATGGGCAAGGACGGCAGTGATTATGCCGTGGTTGCCCGCTGGCCGGCCAGACCGGCTTGATCGGCGCACGTTGCAATCTGCAACGATCTTTGCATTTCGCAATAGGAAATAATGCAAATTGCCGCCATGGACCGACCCTTTCGGGCGCGGTGGGGAATTTCCCCAATATATTCAGGTCCAGGCTTTGCTGGCACGGCCATTGCACTGCTGGTCGTGTCGGCACCTCCCCCCGGGGTGCCGACACCGACTGACCACAGCCGACCCCACATGCTTGCCCGCAAGGCCAAGACGGCTGTTCAGTGAGGCGGTTCGACGCGTCCATGCGAACCGGGCCGACGGGATTGGCAGATCCCGTCGGCCACGGCGCGTCCAGATCAGGTCGCCCAGATTCAGGCCGCCTTTTCCTTCCAGCCCAGCACCGGTTTGCGCGCGGCCAGCGTTTCATCGAGCCGGCGGCGCGGGGCCAGGTGCGGCGCGCTGCGCCAGGCATCGGGATCGGCCAGCATGTTGGTGGCGATGTGGCGCATCGCACCGATCAGCTGATCCAGGCTGGCCTTGCTTTCGGTTTCGGTGGGTTCGACCAGCATCGCACCGTGGACGACCAGCGGGAAATACATGGTCATCGGGTGGAAGCCTTCATCGATCATCGCCTTGGCGAGATCGAGGGTGGTGAGGCCGCTGCCATCCAGGAAATCATCGCTGAACAGCGCTTCGTGCATGCACGGGCCGCTGGCGGCGAACGGCGCGGTGTAAAGGTCCTTCAGACTGGCCAGCACATAATTGGCGTTGAGCACGGCATCTTCCGACACCTGGCGCAGGCCATCGGCGCCGTGGCTCATCATGTAGCTCAAGGCGCGCACGAACATGCCCATCTGGCCGTGGAAGGCGACCATGCGGCCGAAACTGTCACCCGCGTGGGTGGCGGCGCTGTCTTCCTCCACCAGTTCCAGCGTGCCCTTGGCCGTCTTGCGCACGAACGGGATCGGCGCGAACGGCGCCAGCGCTGCCGACAGCACGACCGGGCCGGAGCCGGGGCCGCCGCCGCCGTGCGGCGTGCTGAACGTCTTGTGCAGGTTGATGTGCATGGCATCGACGCCAAGATCGCCGGGGCGCACCTTGCCGACGATGGCGTTGAAGTTGGCGCCGTCGCAATAGACATAGCCGCCGGCAGCATGGACCGCATCGGCAATCGTCTTCAGATCCGGTTCGAACAGGCCGCAGGTGTTGGGATTGGTGATCATCACCGCCGCCACATCAGGGCCGAGCCGGGCGAGCAGCGCATCGAGATCCACCCGGCCGCGGGCGTTGGCCGGGATATTTTCCACGGTGAAGCCGCAGAAGGCGGCGGTGGCCGGATTGGTGCCATGGGCTGATTCGGGCACCAGCACGACGCGGCGCGGATCATTCTTGGCATCGAGCGCAGCGCGGATGGCGAGCATGCCGCACAATTCGCCATGGGCGCCGGCCTTGGGGCTCATGGCGACGGCGGGCATGCCGGTCAGCTTCATCAGCCAATCGGCCAGCGTGTCGATCAGTTCCAGCGCGCCCTGCACCGTGGATTGCGGCTGCAGCGGGTGGATATCGGCAAAGCCGGGCAGCCGCGCCATCTTCTCGTTGAGGCGCGGGTTGTGCTTCATCGTGCAGGAACCCAGCGGGAAGATGCCCAGATCAATGGCATAATTCTGCCGCGACAGGCGGGTGTAGTGCCGCACGGCTTCCGGTTCGGACAGGCCGGGCAGGCCGATCACCGCATCGCGGGCAAGGCCGCCCAGGCGATCGGGCACCGGCGGCACCGGCGGCAGATCAACGCCCGAGGTGTCGAGGCTGCCGCGTTCGAACAGCAACGGCTCTTCCAGCATCAGCGCCTTGTTGCCGGTGAAGGTTTCGGCGACCGCACCGGTGCCGGCCACACGGGAGAGTTCTGGCCGCGTCGGGCGGCCCACATCATTCATCGCCATTACGCCATCACCTCATCCAGCGCGTCCTCGAACGCGTCAAAATCCTCGTCGGTCGCGGTTTCGGTCACCGCCACGATCATGCCATTTGCCAGGGCCTTCTCGCCCGGCCACAGCCGGCCCAGCGAGACGCCGGCCAGCACGCCCTTTTCGGCCAGTTTGCGCACCACCGGGCGGGCTTCACGGCCGAGATCGAGGGTGAACTCGTTGAAGAACGGGCCGTTGAGCAACGTCACACCCGGCACGCGGCCCAGCCGTTCGGCCAGCTGCACGGCGCGGGCGTGGTTGAGGGCGGCGAGCTGGCGCAGACCCTTTTCGCCCAGCAGCGTGAGGTGGGCCGAGAAGGCCAGCGCAATCAGGCCGGAGTTGGTGCAGATGTTGCTGGTCGCCTTTTCGCGACGGATATGCTGTTCGCGGGTGGAGAGGGTGAGGACGAAGCCGCGCTTGCCGCTGGCGTCCACCGTTTCGCCGCACAGCCGGCCCGGGGCCTGGCGCACATGTTTTTCGCGGCAGGCGAACAGGCCGAGATAGGGCCCGCCAAAGAGCAGGCCGGCGCCGAGCGACTGGCCTTCGCCCACGACGATATCGGCACCCATTTCACCCGGCGACTTGACCGCGCCCAGCGAGACGATTTCGGTGACGACGACGATCAGCAGCGCGCCGGCCTTGTGGCAGGCATCGGCGAGCGGCGTGAGATCGGCGATATGGCCGAAGAGATTGGGATTCTGCACGACGACGCAGCTGGTTTCGGCATCGATCTGCGCGATCAGGCTGGCGAGATCGTCACCCGGCGCGCCGGCGGTGAGGCTGGGGGTGCCGGCCACCACGACATCGCCGGTGAAGCGGGTGAGCGTGTTCAAGACCGCCGTGTAGTGCGGGTGGACACCGGCCGAGACAATGCACTTGGGTTTGCGGGTGATGCGGCGGGCCATGAACACGGCCTCGGTCATCGCGGTCGAGCCATCATACATGGAGGCGTTGGCCACCTCCATGCCGGTCAGGCGGGCAACCTGGGTCTGGAATTCGAACAGCACCTGCAGCGTGCCCTGCGCGATTTCCGGCTGATAGGGGGTGTAGGCGGTGAGGAATTCGCCGCGCTGGATCACCATGTCGACCGTGGCCGGGACATGATGCTTGTAGGCGCCGCAGCCGATGAAGAAGGGCGTGGTGCTGGCGGTGGCGTTCTTCGCCGCCATCTTCACCAGCGCGCGTTCCACTGCCATTTCACTGGCATGGCCGGCCAAGCCGGCAATCGGGCCTTCGAGCCGGGCTTCGGCGGGCACATCGATGAACAGATCATCGATGGTCTTGGCGCCGATGGTGGCCAGCATGGCTGACCGGTCGGCATCGGAAAGGGGCAGGTAGCGCAACGGGCTTACTCCGGCAGTTGAGCGGAAAAACGGATGCGGACATAATCGGCCGTCCACTGGCCGTCGGCCCATTGCAGCGCGGGCGCGAGCAGGCGGCAGGTTTCGGTGATGATCTGATCGTGCAGCGCGGGCGGCACGCCGGCGGCATCGATGAAGCCGCCGCGGAAGGTTTCGAGCCAGCCGGCCATGCCGCTTTCGGGCAGCGGCGTCGGGCGCGGAATGATCTGGCAGGTTTCAACCACGAAACCGCCGGCTTCCAGCACGGCGCGGAAGGCTGCGGCCGTGGGGTAATAGCTGGTTTCGCTGCCGGCCGGCGGGAAGCCGTGACGGGCGAGCACGGCGATCAGCGCGGTGCGGATGGCAGCGATGTTGGCATGGCCGCCAAATTCGCCGACATAGCGCCCGCCGGGCTTGAGCGCGCGCTTCACCCCGGCGGTGACCCGTTCCGGCTGACCGACCCAGTGCAGGCAGGCGTTGGTGAAGACGGCATCGAACTCGCCATCAAAGGCGAGGTCGCGCGCATCGCCGGCCCGGGCATCGAGGCCCCGGGCTTGCGCAGCGGCCACCATGGCGGGATCGGCATCAATGCCCACCACGGTGCAGCCGGCCTCCACCAGCTTTTGCGTCAGCACGCCATCGCCGCAGCCGATATCCAGCACCCGCTCCCCAGCCTTGGGGGCGAGCAGATCCAGCACTGGTGCCCCCAGCGCCGGCACGAAGGCGGCGTTGGCGGCATAGAGCACGGGATTCCAGGCGGTGGTGGTGCCGGCCGTCATCTTCAGAGGCTTGCGACGAACGCTTCGTAAGCGGCCTTGTCCATCAGGCCATCCAGTTCCGAGGCGTCGGAAAGGGTGAGCTTGAAGAACCAGCCATCGCCTTCCGGCGCGCTGTTGACCAGCGAAGGATCGTCGGCCAGCGCCGGATTGGCTTCGGTGACGGTGCCGGAGACCGGGGCATAGACGTCGGACGCGGCCTTGACCGATTCGACGACGGCGGCTTCGCCACCCTTGGTCACGGCGCGGCCGGATTCGGGCAGATCGACGAACACGACATCGCCCAACTGGCCTTGCGCATAATCGGTGATGCCGACGGTGGCGGTGCTGCCATCCACGTCGATCCATTCATGCTCTTGCGTGTAAAGACGGCTCATCCCTGTTTTCCTTCCCTCACATAGTTTTTCTGACGGAACGGCATCGGCACGACGCGGGCGGCAATCCGCTTTCCGCGCACATCAATTTCCAGCGCCGTGCCATCGCCGGCCAGTGGCGTTTCGACATAAGCCATGGCGATGGGGGCGGAGAGGCTGGGCGCAAAGCCGCCGGAGGTGACGATGCCAACCTGGGTGTCGCCATTCCAGACGGTGGCGCCTTCGCGCGCCGGCATGCGGCCTTCGATGGCCAGGCCCACGCGCTTGCGCGGGGCGCCGTTGAACAGCTGGTCCAGGATGCGCGCCGCACCGGGGAAGCCACCCTCGGTCTTGCGGCGCTTGGAGATGGCGAAGCTGAGATCTGCCTCCACTGGCGTGATTTCGGGGGTGAGATCATGGCCATAGAGCGGCAGGCCGGCTTCGAGGCGGAGCGAATCGCGGGCACCAAGGCCGATGGGCTTCACCTCCGCATGGGCCAGCAGCGCTTCGGCCAGAGCCTCGGCATGGGTGGAGGGCACCGAGATTTCATAGCCATCCTCACCCGTGTAGCCCGACCGGGTGACGCCGATCAGCACGCCATTCCAGTGATAGCGCGCCCCGGCCATGAATTTCAGATCGGCAAAGGCCGGCTGGTCGGCGGTTTCGGGGGTGAGGGTGAAGCGGCTCATCACCGCCACCGCGGCCGGGCCCTGCAGGGCGAGCAGGGCGTGATCGGTCATGTGGTGCAGGCTGATCCCGGCCGGCAGCCGCGCCTGCATATGGGCGATATCGTCGTGCTTGGTGGCGCCGTTGACGACCAGATAGAGACTGCGGCCGGTGTTGGTGACCATCAGATCATCGAGCACGCCGCCATTGTCGGCCAGCAGCAGCGAATAGCGGACGCGGTGCGGCTGCAGGGCCTTGAAATCACCGGGAGCAAGGCTCTCCAGCCAGTCGGCAGCGCCATCGCCTTCAACCAACAGCTGGCCCATGTGGGAGACATCGAACAGGCCGGCCTGTTCCCGCGTCCAGTTGTGCTCGGCAATGATGCCTTCATATTGGATCGGCATGGCATAGCCGGCGAACGGCACCATGCGCGCGCCCAGCCGGCGGTGCAGCCCATCCAATGGCAGTGGTTTCAGATCGGCATCATCAGCCATAAGGCCCCCGGCAACAGTTCACGGCCCGGCGGGTTGCCGAACCTTTCACCCCCCACTGTCGCCAGACCTGAGAGCTTTGACCCGGGACGTGCGTCCGCAGGCTTACCCCTTCGGTGGGATGCCGGTGTGAACCCGCATCCGCTTTCCAGAGTGTCGCTGATACGCCGGCGCGGTCCTTGGGCCTGAGAGATTCCGGGGGCGGCTTGCTCCTTCGGCGGCTTCGGGTTTCCCCGTCGCACTCTCCCGCGCGCGGCGCCGGAGTTGCCCCCGACGACGCCTCGCCGCTTGGGCGAAGCGGTGCGCGGAGTCAATGGGGGCAAAATCCCCCAGCGGCGCGCAAACATCGGCCGCGGCGGCCGTTGACGGGGGCATGAAGCTGCCCATTGCCCTTGCCCTGCTGTGCGCAGGCATCACCGCCGCGGTTCTGGTGCGCCCGGAGCCGGCACCTTCACCGGCCCCCGAAAACGCGGCTGTGACATACGGTCGCGACTGGCCGGGCCCGGCCGAACCGGTGTGGACCGCGCCGGCGGTGCCGCCACCGGCCGGGCTGGGCCAGGGGCTGCCGCAGGCGATGCCGGGGCAGCGGGACGCACCGGCCTTTGGTTCAGGCCTGCGCCCGGTGGCCTATCGCACCGGTGAGGCCGAAATGGCCTGGGGCATCAGGCCGCGATACGGGATGGAGCCGGTGCCGGAACCGGCGGCCTGGCTGTTGCTGCTGTCAGGCTTTGGCCTGGTGGGGCTGCACGCCCGCCGCCGTCACTTGGCGACGTTGTAGGCCAGCGCGCGATCGTCGAGCTGGAAGCCCAGCAGCACTTCGAAGCTGGCGGCGCGCAGGGCGGCGCGCACTTCGGGATCGGCCATGGGATCGGTGGCGGCATCAATATCGCCGGGGCGGCGGTTGCGGTTGATGCGATCGAGGATTTCCGGCGAGACGCTGGCGGCCTTGCGCGACACGCCGGCTTCGATGCTGGTGCTGGCGATGGCGCGTTCCTGGCCGGCGGCGAAATTCACCGTCACGTTCGTCAGCTGCTTGGCGTTGATGATGTTGCCGGCCTGCACGACGGCGGCAAACACCGGCAGCACGAGCTGGCGCGGCTGGGCGGTATCGGTGCGGCGGGCAATCACATCGAAATTGATGCGGGTGACGAATTTTTCGGCCGTTTCGGTGCAGGCGTCGCGCACATTCGTGATGGTGGCGATGGCATCCAGATTGGCGGCATCAGGATCGCCGGGGGTGCGGAACAGGCTGATATCGCCGACATGGGCGGCCACCGCCACCGCCGGGCAGGCGGAGCGCTTGACGATCAGCGGGTTGCGTTCGCAGCCGGCCAGGGCCAGCGTCGCCAGCAGCAGGCTGGCGGGAACAAGGCGGCGGCGCTGGAACATCGGCATCATGGCCTTTCTCCTATGGGGCAATTCGCATCGGGGCAAGCGGCGTTGCAGGGGCGGCGTTGCAGCAGCCGGGCCAATCGCGTATCAGCCCGGCCATGATCGATGCTGCTTCCGCCCCGCTTGCCACTGCCGACCGTCCGGCGCTGAATGTGCTGGTTGCCGCCCCGCGCGGGTTCTGCGCCGGCGTTGACCGTGCCATTCACATCGTCGAACTCGCGCTGGAGCGCTGGGGCGCGCCGGTTTATGTGCGGCACGAGATCGTGCACAACAAGTTCGTGGTGGACAGTCTGAAGGCCAAGGGCGCCATCTTCGTCGAGGAGCTGGACGAGGTGCCGGACGGCGTGCCGGTGGTGTTTTCCGCCCATGGCGTGCCCAAGGCGGTGCCGGCCAAGGCCGAAGAGCGCGGCCTGACCTATGTTGATGCCACCTGCCCGCTGGTATCCAAGGTGCACCGCCAGGCCGAACGCCTGGTGGCGCAGGGCTGCCATATCCTTTTCATCGGTCATGAAGGCCATCCGGAGGTGATCGGCACCTTTGGCCAGGTGCCAGACGGCGCCATGACCCTGATCGAGACGCTGGAAGACGCGCAGGCCGTGCAGCCGGCCGACACCAGCAAGTTGGGCTTCCTGACCCAGACGACGCTGAGCGTGGACGACACCGCCGACATGGTGGCCGAGTTGAAGCGCCGATTCCCGGCCATCGAAGGCCCCCGCGGCGATGACATCTGCTATGCCACGTCGAACCGGCAGCAGGCGGTGAAGGCGATGGCGCCGCGCTGTGATCTGGTGCTGGTGATCGGCGCCAGCAACAGCAGCAACAGCCAGCGCTTGCGCGAAGTGGCGGAGCGCGAGGGCGCCCGGTCTTACCTCATCCAGCGTGCGGCCGAGATTGACTGGGGCTGGCTGGATGGCGTGGCGACCGTGGGCATCACCGCCGGTGCGTCCGCCCCCGAGCTGCTGGTGCAGGAGGTGATTGCCGCCCTGACCGAGCGCTTCACCGTGACTTCCGAGAATATCACCACCGCGGTGGAAGAGGTGGTGTTCAAGCTGCCACGCGCGCTGACCGCCTGAGGCGGCAGGCATGGCCGTCTATACCCAGGTCAGCGCCGATGAGCTGGCGGCGTTCCTGTCCGGCTATGACATCGGCGCGGCGATCAGCTTCAAGGGTATCGCCGAAGGGGTGGAGAACAGCAATTATCTGCTGGAAACCACGACCGGCCGCTTCATCCTGACCCTGTATGAAAAGCGGGTCGCGGCCGGCGATCTGCCCTGGTTTCTCGCCTTCATCGGCCATCTGGCGGCCAAGGGTCTGCCGGTGCCCGGCCCGGTGGCCGACCGGCAGGGCCGCACGCTGCAGGTGCTGAACGGCCGCCCGGCCTGCCTGATCGAATTCGCCCCCGGTGTGAGCGTGACGGAGGCGACGCCGGCCGCCGCGCAGGAAGTGGGCGCAGCGCTGGGCCGGCTGCACCAGGCCGCCGGTGATTTCACCGCCGTGCGCCCCAATGCACTTGGGCCGGCAAGCTGGGCGCCGCTGGCGGCGCGCTGTGCCAATCCCGACGGCAGCAGCCGGCTGGGCGAGATTGATGCGGCGCTGCCCGGTCTGGTGGCGGCCGGGCTGGCGGCGGGGGCCGATTGGCCGGTGGGCCTGCCGGTGACGACCATCCATGCCGATCTGTTCCCCGACAATGTGCTGTTGCTGGATGGCAAGGTCACGGCGCTGATCGATTTCTATTTCGCCTGCACGGATCTGCGCGCCTATGACGTGGCGGTGACCCACGCCGCCTGGTGCTTCAGCCACGATGGCCGGCAGTTTTTCCCAGAGCGTGCCGCCGCGCTGATGCAGGGCTATGGCGCGGTGGTGGACCTGACCGCGGCCGAGCGGGCCGCCCTGCCCCGGCTGGCGGCCGGCGCGGCGCTGCGCTTCACCCTGACCCGCGCTTTTGACTGGATCAACACCCCGGCCGATGCGCTGGTGACGCGCAAGGACCCGATGGCCTTTGCCCGCCGGTTGGGCTGGTATCTGGCATCCACGCCGGAGATGATGGGTGGCTGATCAGCGCCCCAAGGTGGCGATTTTCACCGACGGTGCCTGCAAGGGCAATCCCGGCCCCGGCGGCTGGGGCGCGATCCTGCGCTTTGGCGCCGCCGAGAAGGAGCTTTCCGGCGCCGAAGCGCTGACCACCAACAACCGCATGGAGTTGCAGGCGGCGATCTCCGGCCTGTTGGCGCTGACCCGGCCGTGCGAGGTCGATCTGACCACCGACAGTGTTTATGTGCGCGATGGCATCACCAAATGGGTGCACGGCTGGCAGAAGAACGGCTGGAAGACGGCCGACAAAAAGCCGGTGAAGAATGATGATCTGTGGCAGGCGCTGCTGGCCGCCGCCCGCCCGCATGTGGTGCGCTGGCACTGGGTGAAGGGCCACGCCGGCCATGCCGAGAATGAGCGGGCCGACCAGCTGGCCAATGACGCCATCGCCCGGATGAAGGCTGGCAGCGGCACCAGCGACACCGCCAGCGGCGATTGAGGCCATTGCCAAGCGCCGCACAATCGGCTTTGGAGCGCCCATGTCTGCCGAACCCGCGCAAAAGGGCCTGAACGCCCAGCTCATCAAGGTGTGGATGACATGGGGGACGCGCTTTCTGCCGTTCGCCGATGTTGCCAGCCCGGAATTGCCGCTGTCGCGGCTACTGCGGCTGTCGCTGATCCAGGTCAGCGTGGGGATGAGCCTGGTGCTGCTGGTTGGCACGCTCAACCGCGTGATGATCGTGGAGCTGGGCGTGCCGGCAACGCTGGTGGGCATCATGCTGGCACTGCCGCTGCTCGCCGCGCCGTTCCGGGCGCTGATCGGCCACAAATCCGATACGCACAAATCGGCGCTGGGCTGGCGGCGCGTGCCCTATATCTATCTGGGCACGATGATCCAGTTTGGCGGCCTGGCGATCATGCCGTTCGCGCTGCTGGTGCTGGCCGGCGCGCAGGAAGCCTATGACGAGCGGATCTGGCTGGGCCAGCCGGCCGCCGCGCTGGCCTTTCTGCTGGTCGGGGCCGGCATCCACACCACGCAGACCGTCGGCCTGGCGCTGGCGACCGACCTGACCGAGCCGGAACAGCAGCCCAATGTCGTGGGCCTGATGTATGTGATGCTGCTGGTCGGCAGCATCGCGGCCTCGCTGTTCTTTGGCTGGGCGCTGGGCGATTTCAGCCAGGGCCGGCTGATCCAGGTGATCCAGGGCAGCGCCGTCATCACCATCATCCTGAACTTCACCGCGCTGTGGAAACAGGAAGCGCGCGTGCCCCATTATCGCCGCACCGAACCGGCAACGCCCGATCCGACTTTCCGGGAAAGCTGGAACCTGTTCATCGGCAAGGAAAAGACCGTGCTGCGCCTGCTGGCCGTGGGCCTGGGCACATTGGCCTTTTCCATGTCGGACATCGTGCTGGAACCCTATGGCGGCGAGGTGCTGAAGCTGGGCGTGGGCACCACCACCCTGCTGTCGGCGCTGATGGCCGGCGGCAGCCTGATGGGCTTTGTCTATGCCAGCCATGTGCTGTCGTTGGGCGCCGATCCGTTCCGCATGGCCAGCCTGGGCGCCATCATCGGCCTGCCGGCTTATGGCCTGATCATCTTTGCCGCCGGGTCCGACACGCCGGAGCTGTTCACGCTGGGCGTGCTGCTGGCCGGCATCGGCACCGGCCTGTTTGGCCATGGCACGTTGACCGCCACGATGCAGCTGGCGCCCAAGGGCCAGGTGGGCATCGCCATGGGCGCCTGGGGCGCGGTGCAGGCCACCAGCCAGGGCGTGGGCGCCACCATCGGCGGGGTGATCCGCGATCTGGCCAAGAGTGTGAACATCGGCCTGCCGATGCCGGCCGGCGCGGGCGGCTATGGCCTGATCTTCTGCCTGGAACTGGCCTTCATGCTCTGCACGCTGGCGGCAATGTGGCCGTTGCTGCGCCGCGACACCCAGAACTGAAAATATTTTTTAACGCTGCGCTGCAGCAAGGGCTGGGACAGGCGCCCTTGCGCATCACGGCATGTGTCAAGCTGGCTGGACAGCGATTCGTCAGCCTGGTCATGCTGGGCACCCGCGCGCGGCGTGCAGACGCGAAAAGGCCGGCGCCCCCATGGTGGGAACGCCGGCCTCTCGTTCAGCGATGCCCGGCCCGCGCCGGGCGAAACGCTTACTTGGCGGCTTCGGCCGGAGCTTCAGCAGCCGGAGCGGCTTCAGCGGCCGGGGCCATCGCGTCAGCAGCCGGGGCGGCTTCAGCGGCCGGAGCTTCAGCGGCCGGAGCTTCGGCAGCGGCGGCAGCGCCACCCTGCCAGTAGCTGCCGAACCAGCTGGTGTTGAGCAGGATCGAGGCGTGCACGATCAGAGCGATCGCGGCGACGCCGATGAAGAACAGCGGCAGGCCAACGCTGGGGTTGACGTAGAGCCAGATACGACCTTCATTCATGTGTCAGTCTCCTCTGATCTCAGTGCAGCCACGGGGTCAGCGCGAACGCCAGCACGTGGGCCAGAACGGCAATGCCGCCGAAGATCCGCGTGCCCCACTTGAGGCCTTCGTTGATCTCCATCGCTTCCTTTTCGGTCAACCCGGTCGGGTAGACCTTGGTATCTTCAGCCATGTTGAACTCCTCTCCCATTCGGATAACCGTCGCCCCCTTTGAGCAGCTCGGGCTTCCCGACTGTTTGCCGGAATGGGCAATGACATTGTCGACCCAGTCCTTGCCTCGACCATCCACCGACGGGCCGACCCGGTAAGGGGTCGCGGCAGACGGTCGCAGCTCCCTCCCCATATCCATTCTGCCGCATGTGTCAATGTGTCGCCGGAACTTTGCGTATGGCCAGGCTGACACTTTCGCGCCGCAACACGGCCCCTGCCGCAATGCAGCATGGCAAAGCCGGCGAAAAAGGCGGTTTGAGCCCGCGCGCGGCGCGGTTTACTGTCTGCCGTGCTTGACAGTTTCAGAGGGGACAAGATGACCGATTTCAACCGCCGCCACCTGCTGGCCGGGGCCGCCGCGCTGGCCGCAGCCCCTGCCCTTGCAGCCACCCCCAAGCCGCCGGGGGCCGATGCGCAGAAGAAAATCCGCGCCGCCATCGACAAGCAGCTGCCCGACAATATCGCCCGCATCCAGGACTGGATCAAAAATCCCGGCATCGCGGCCGAGAATTACCGGATGGAAGAAGCCTGCGCCTACACGATGGGCCTGTTGAAGGATGCCGGCTTCCAGATGGTCAGGCGCATGCCGACGAGCGGCCAGCCCGGCATCTTTGCCACGCTGGATGCCGGGGCCAAGCGCACGGTTGGTATCTATTTCATGTATGACGTGAAGCAGGTGAACCCGGCCGAATGGTCGAGCCCGCCGTTCGAGGCGCGCATCACCAACAAGCCGGGCTGGGGCCAGGTGATCTTGGGGCGCGGCGCCATCAACCAGAAGGGGCCGGAAGCGGCGTTCCTCGCCGCCCTGCACGCCTTTCGCGAGGCCGGGCAGAAATTGCCGGTGAACCTCGTGCTGGTCGCCGAAGGCGAGGAGGAGATCGCCTCCCCCCATTTCCACGAGATCGTGCAGGCACCAGAGGTGCTGGCGGCGCTGAAACGCTGCGACGGGATCATCATCCCCAGCGCCTGGCAGGGCAAGGATGGCAGCACGTCGATCAACCTGGGCGCCAAGGGGCCGCTGGAATTCCAGCTCATCGCCAGCGGTGAGCGCTGGGGCAAGGGCCCGAAGGGCGACATCCATTCCAGCTATCACGCCCAGGTGGACAGCCCGGTCTGGCATCTGGTGCAGGCGCTGAACACGCTGGTGGAAGCCGATGGCCACACACCGGCCATCGATGGCTGGTTCGAGAATGTGCGGCTGCTGACGGCGCGCGAGAAGGAACTGATCGCGCAGACCGCTGCGTCCCAGAGCGAGGAACAGGCCAAGGCCGCCTTTGGCGTGAAGATGTGGATCAACAACGAGCCGTGGCAGCAGAGCCTGGAACGGCTGGCCAGCCAGCCGACGGTCAATATCCAGGGCCTTGTTGCCGGCTATACCGGGCCGGGCGGGAAGACCGTGCTGCCGGGCCGGGCCGAGGCCAAGCTGGAATGCCGGCTGGTGCCGAACCAAACCAAGAAGGAGGCCGAAGCCAAGCTGAAGGCGCATCTCGCCAAGCGCGGCTTTGGCGATATCGAGGTGGTGGTGAGTGGCGGTTATGACCCGACCGAAACCGCCGAGGACAGCCGCGTGATCCGCGCGCAGCAGGCGGTCTATGCCCGCTTTGGTGCACGCGCCACACTCTACCCCCGCCTCGCCGGCAGTTGGCCCGGCAGCGTGTTCACCCAGCCGCCGGTGAGCCTGCCGGCCGGGCAGTTTGGCCTGGGCCATGGCAGCGGCGCCCATGCGCCCGACGAATATTTCCTGATCGAGAGCATCAACCCGGCCGTGCAGGGCCTGGCGGGCTGCACGGCGGGGTTCGTGGATTTCCTCTATGAAATGGCGGTGGCGCGCTGATCTGGAGGTGGCTCGCCCGCCAATTATGGGAAAGCCCCGATGGTGCCAGGCGACAGAGCGTGCAAAGTGCGATGCGGAGCATGCCGACCCTGACCAACAGCATGGCCGACAAGGCCGCCACTGGTGAAGCCGGGCCAATTGGCCTTTGGCGGGCCATGGCGCGCGGTGCGGTGGGGCGTTGTCCGCGCTGTGGGCGCGGGCGGCTGTTCCGCGCCTTTCTGAAGCCGGTGGATCGCTGCGCCGCCTGCGATCAGGACTTGACCCTGCAGCGCGCCGACGATTTTCCGGCCTATGCCGCGCTGTTCATCACCGGGCATCTGGTGGCGCCGCTGGCCGTGCACCTGGCGCGGGACAGCAGCGTGTCGCCGGGCATGGCCGCGGCCATCACCCTGCCGGTCACCGCAGGCCTGGCCATCGGCCTGCTGCAGCCGTGCAAGGGGGCGATCATCGCGCTGCAATGGCGGATGGCGATGCACGGCTTTGGCGGTGATGCGGCCGCCGGCGCGGACCCGCCGGCCTGAGGCGCGGTCAGGCCTGCACGAAGCGATCGACTCCGGAACCATCCTTCAACCGACGCACCCGGCCGCGTTCTTCCAGCCAGTGCAGGTGGGCGACGGTTTCGCCGGTGGCGAGGCCATAGTCCGCCTCGCCAATCGGCTTGCGGAACAGGGCGGCAAAACAATCCACCGCAGTGCGGGGGTCGGCGCAGAAGGCTTCGAGCTTCTGAAGCTTGCCATGGTGATCGGCGGCGAGCTGATCGAGACGGGTGTGCAGGCCGAAGAAGGGCTCATTGTGGGCGGGCAGCACCAGCACGTCGTTCGGAATGGCGCGCAGCCGTTCGATGCTCTCGAGCCAGTCACCGAGCGGATCGGCATAAGGCTCGGTGGGATAGACGCTCACATTGCTGGTGATGCGCGGCAGCACCTGATCGCCGGAGATCATCACGTCATCGGCCACCAGGCAGGCATGTTCCGGCGCATGGCCGCGGCCGACCACCACGGTGAACCGGCGTGGGCCGATGGTCAGCACATCGCCATCGCGCAGCCGCTTGAAGCCGGCGGGCATCTTCGAAATGATCTTGCCGAAGCTGCCCCAGGCCTTGGCCTTCATCGCGGCGACCTGTTCCTCGCTCCAGCCGGCGCGGACGGAGAAGGCCACCGCCTCATCCGGCGGGGCATCGCGCACATCGAGGATGAGGGTGCGCGCCAGCAGATATTCGGTGCGGGTGATTTCCAGCGGCACGTCGAACTTGCGGCACAGCCAGCCGGCCATGCCGAGATGATCGGGGTGATAATGGGTGACGATGACACGGGTGACCGGCTTGGCCGCGAACGGCCCGGCCAGCAGCGCTTCCCATGCCGCCTTGCTGGCCGGGAGGCCAACACCGGTATCGACGATGGCCCAGCCATCGCCGGCGTCGATCACCCACAGGTTGATGTGATCAAGGCCGAACGGCAGGCCCATGCGCACCCAGAAGATGCCGGGCACCACCTCTTCGGCCTCCCCTGGCCCCGGCACCCAGCGGCCGAGCGGGTAGGTGAGGCCGTTCCGCTCCTCCGCCTGGCGCGGTGCCGTGCTGGCGTGGCCGGGCGGAATGGGCAGCAACGGGGGCGGTTCGGTCATGCTGCGAGCTTAGGTTGACGTAAACGTAAAGTCGACTCCCGCTGCTGATAGGCTAAACCCTCGGTCCATGCATCCCAATGCCGCCTTCCGCTGCGATGATGATCCGCTGGCCTTTGTGGCGGCCCACGGCTTTGCCCATATTTTCGGGCAGACCCCCGATGGCCCGCGCGTGGCCCATGCGCCGGTGCTGGTGACGCCGGCCGGAACGCTGATGTTCCATCTTGCCCGCGGCAATGCGCTGGCCAGGAATCTCGATGGCCTGACCGCGCTGATCAGCGTGGGCGGGCCGGGCCATTATGTGTCACCAAACTGGTATGTTGAACCGGCGGGCAATGTGCCGACCTGGAATTACCAGGCGGTGGAGATCGAGGGCGTGGTGCGCGCGATGGACATGGCCGAACTGGAGGAACTGCTGCATTTCGCCGCCGCGACGTTCGAACCCCGGGTGGGGCAGGACTGGACGATGCACAAGATGCCCCGCCCGAAGGCCGAAGCGATGATGCGCGCGATCACCGGTTATGAACTGGTGCCCGCCGCCATCCGCACCACCTTGAAGGCCAGCCAGAACCGCAGCGACGCCGATGTGGCGGGCGTGATCGCGGCGCTGGAGGGCCTGGGCGAACATGGGGGTGCGGCCGCCATCCGGCGGGCACGGGCGAAAAGGGACGACATTTGAAACTGGCGGTTTTTGATTGTGACGGCACGCTGATCGACAGCCAGGTGAACATCATCCGGGCGATGGCATCCAGCTTCCAGCGCCACGGCATTGCCCCGCCCCCCGATCATGCCACGCGCCGCATCGTCGGCCTGAGCCTGGTGGAGGCGATGCAGGCCCTGCTGCCGGAGGCCGGGCATGATCTGCATCTTTCGCTTGCCGAGGATTACAAGACCGCCTTTCAGCGCCTGCGCGCCGACAAGGCACTGGATGCCGAGCCGCTCTATCCCGGCATCCGCGACCTGCTCGACAGGCTGGCCGGCGATGGCTGGCTGCTGGCGGTGGCGACCGGCAAGTCGGACCGCGGGCTGAAGCTGGCGCTGGAACACCACGGCATCCACGAGCTGTTCATTTCGCTGCAGACGGCTGACCGCCACCCATCCAAGCCGCATCCATCGATGCTGCACGCCGCGCTGGCCGATGCCGGCGTGGGCCATGACAAAGCGGTGATGATTGGCGACACGATCTTTGACATCGCCATGGGCCAGGCCGCCGGGGTGACGGGCATCGGCGTCGACTGGGGCTATCACGAGGCCGACGAGTTGATCGAAGCCGGCGCTGCGTATGTGGCCCGTGATGCAGACCATCTGCTGGCGATCCTGAATGGCTGAGGAGGAGGTGCCCGCGTCCGGCGAAATGGTCGCGCGGTTGCGGCGGCTGGGCCGGGTGCTGGCGCTGATCTCACTGCTGTTTGGTGGGCTGTTCGTGGTGCTGGCGCGGCGCAGCGCGGCGCTGGGCGATACCGGCCAGGTGGCCAGCGCCTTGTTCTGGGTGGGCGCGATCCTGCAATTCGCGGTGGCCTTTGTATTGCTCTGGCGGGGCCGGCGCGGGTAAGGCGGCGGCATGAGCCAAGCCCCATTGCCTCCCGATGTCGCCAAGCGGCTGTACCTGCGCTTCCTTGGCGTTCGGCTGGCCGGGCTGGCGGTGATGGCGCTGGGCGTGTGGCTGATCCGCACCGAAGGCCAGGCGGTGGGGCTGGCCGTGGTATTGATCGGCGGCGCCACGCTGTTCGTGCGGCCCAAGCATCTGGGCCTGACGCGCAAATGAAGCGGTTCTGGACGGACGCGACGGTCACTGGCGGGCCGGACGCCTGGGGCGTGGCGCTGGATGGCCGGCCGCTGCGCACCCCGGCGCGGGCCGTGCTGACCGTGCCAACAGAGGCATTGGCCGCCGGCATTGCCGCCGAATGGAACGCGCAAGGCGCAGAGGTTGACCCGCGCCTATTGCCGCTGACCGGCTTTGCCAACGCCGCCATTGACCGGGTGGCACCCGATGCCGCGGCCTTTGCCCGGCGGCTGGCCGCCTATGCGGAAAGCGAGCTGATCGCCTATCGCGCCGATGGCCCGGCCTCCCTGTTGGCGGCGCAGGCGGCGGCATGGGACCCGTGGGTGGAATGGCTGGCGCGGCGTTATGATGTGGCCCTCACCCTCACCAGCGGGGTGATGCATGTGGCGCAGCCGGCCGCGACGCTGGCGCGGATCGGCACGGCGTTCGCGGCCTTCACGCCGTTCCAGTTGGCGCCGCTGGATCCCATCGTGACGATCACGGGATCGGCGGTGCTGGCGCTGGCCGTGGCCGAAGGCGCGCTGGAGGCCGAGGCCGCCTATGACATCGCCCATGTCGATGCGCGCTGGCAGGAGGAACAATGGGGCCGCGACCCGCTGGCCGAAAAGGCGGAGGCGACGCGGCGGGCCGATCTCGCCGCGGCTGTCACCTGCCTGCGACTGTTGGCAGCGTGAGCCGGCGGTGACCAATCGCCACTTGCCCCACACGGCGCAATTGCTAGGGGAGCCTTGAGGGAGTGCTGCCGCCATGTTGAAGCAACTGGAAGAACTGGAACGCCGCAGAGCCGCTGCCCGCCTGGGTGGCGGTGAAAAGCGCATTGCCGCCCAGCATGCCAAGGGCCGGCTGACGGCGCGCGAGCGGCTCGACATCCTGCTCGATCCCGGCAGCTTTGAAGAGCTCGACATGTATGTCGAGCACAACTGCACCGATTTCGGCATGCAGGACACGGTGATCCCCGGCGATGGCGTCGTCACCGGCAGTGGCACCATCAACGGCCGCCTCGTCTTCGTCTTCTCCCAGGATTTCACGGTGTTCGGCGGCTCGCTGTCGGAACGCCATGCCCAGAAGATCTGCAAGATCATGGACATGGCGATGAAGGTCGGCGCGCCGGTCATCGGCCTCAATGATTCGGGCGGTGCGCGCATCCAGGAAGGCGTCGCGTCGCTGGGCGGCTATGCCGAGGTGTTCCAACGCAACGTGCTGGCATCGGGCGTGGTGCCGCAGATCTCGCTGATCATGGGCCCGTGCGCCGGCGGCGCGGTCTACAGCCCGGCGATGACCGACTTCATCTTCATGGTGAAGGATTCGAGCTACATGTTTGTCACCGGCCCGGACGTGGTGAAGACGGTGACCAACGAGGTGGTGACCCAGGAGGAGCTGGGCGGCGCCATCACGCACAGCACCAAGAGCGGCGTGGCCGATCTGGCGCTGGAGGATGACATTGACGCGCTGCTGCGCACCCGCCAGTTCTTTGATTTCCTGCCGTTGAACAACCGCGAGGATGCGCCGTTCCGGCCGACCAGCGACGATCCGCTGCGGGTCGAAAACAGCCTCGACACGCTGATCCCGCCGTCGGCCACCAAGCCCTATGACATGCACGAGCTGATCGCCAAGGTGGCGGACGATGGCGAATTTTTCGAGCTGCAGCCCGGCCATGCCGGCAACATCATCATCGGTTTCGCCCGCATCGAAGGCCACACGGTGGGCATCGTCGCCAACCAGCCGATGGTGCTGGCCGGCTGCCTTGACATCAATGCATCCAAAAAGGCCGGCCGCTTCGTGCGCTTCTGCGACGCCTTCAACATCCCGATCGTGACGTTCGTGGATGTGCCCGGCTTCCTGCCCGGCGTGGCGCAGGAATATGGCGGCATCATCAAGCATGGCGCGAAGCTGTTGTTTGCCTATGCCGAAGCCACCGTGCCCAAGATCACGGTGATCACCCGCAAGGCCTATGGCGGCGCCTATGACGTGATGGCGTCCAAGCATCTGCGCGGTGACTTGAACTATGCCTGGCCCACCGCAGAAATCGCCGTGATGGGCGCCAAGGGCGCGGTGGAGATCATCTTCCGCCAGGACATCGGGGACAAGGACAAGATCGCCGCCCGCACTGCCGAATATGAAGCCCGCTTTGCCAACCCGTTCGTGGCGGCAGCCAAGGGCTTTGTTGACGAGGTGATCATGCCGCATTCGACGCGGCGGCGCATTGCACTGGGCTTGCGCAAACTGCGCAACAAGAACCTCGAGAACCCGTGGAAAAAGCATGATAACATCCCGCTTTGAGCGGGATTTGTGATGCCTGACACCTATCTCGTGTGGAAGTTCCTGCACATCACCGGGGTGGTGATGTTGATGGGCAACATCACCGTGACAGCAATCTGGAAGTTTTTTGCGGACCGGGATGGCCGGCCGGCAGTGCTGGCCTTTGCCCAGAAGCTGATCACCTACACCGATTGGTCGATGACGGTCTGGGGTGTCGTCCTGACCATGGCGGGCGGCTACGGCATGGCCATTGCCGGGCAGTTTGACCTCTTCTCTGGCTGGCTGTTGTGGGCGCAGATTTGTTTCATTGCCGCCGGGTTGATCTGGATGGGGCTGATCGTGCCGATCCAGATCAGGAGCGCCCGGCTGGCCCGTGATTTCACCGATGGGCCAGTGCCGGATTCCTATAAAGCCTTGTCAAGAAAGTGGATTTTCTGGGGCCTGATTTCCACAGTGCCGCTGGTGGCGGCGCTGTGGCTGATGATCGCCCGGCCAGGATGACAGCGGCGTGACGATTTTGTTGCGTCTAAATGACGTAGCAATGACAGTTTTGTGACATTCTTGTTGCATCGCCATGACAATGGGTGCATCCTGCGACCATCAGATTTCGGGAGGGCCTTATGCGTATCATCATGGCAGCGATTTTGGCAGCAACCCTGGCGGCTCCGGCCCTTGCGGCTGGCCCCGGTCATGTGAAGGCCACTGTGCGGGTTCAGACGGCTGATCTGGATCTGTCCACGGCCGCTGGCCAACGCACACTTGATCGCCGTTTGTCCGTGGCGATGGTGCGCCTGTGCGGCATGCCGGTGTTCTTCAGCCGTGATGAACTGGCCGATCTTGACAGCTGCAAGGCCGAAGCCACCAAGGCGGCGGCAGCACAGATCGATGCAGCCCACGCCCGCATGGCCGTGGCCGTGGCAGCGCGCCAGTAAGCCACGCTTCTGATTGAATGAAGGGCCGGCCGGGGCAACCTGGCCGGCCTTTTTCATGGGAAGGCCGGCACCGCGGGGGAGCACGGTGCCGGCCCTGGTCAGGCGGGGTTGGCGGTGGGCGCACGGTCAGGGGAAACGCCGTGCGCCCGTTCGGGGGAGGAAGCCGCCAAGGCCACCTGATTGATGTACGCATCATGCCAGCGCCGCGTTGCAGGGGGAAACAAGGCGTCTTTGTCGCGGTCATCGCCAAAATCGATATGTTGCACCCCAAGCCCAGCCCGCTATGGAAACCAGCGACAGAAGGTTCGGGAGGCGGCGTCTTGTTCAAGAAGATCCTGATTGCCAATCGCGGTGAAATTGCCTGCCGGGTGATCCGCACGGCGCGCGCGATGGGCATCAAGACCGTGGCGGTCTATTCCGATGCCGATGCGCAGGCGCTGCATGTGCGCGAGGCTGACGAGGCGGTGCATCTGGGCCCGCCGCCGGCGGCCGAATCCTATCTGCTGGCCGACAAGATCATTGCCGCCTGCAAGGCCACCGGGGCAGAGGCCGTGCACCCCGGCTATGGCTTCCTGTCGGAACGGGCCGGCTTTGTTGAGGCGTTGAGCGCGGCCGGCATCGCCTTCATCGGCCCGCCGGCCGGCGCCATCGCCGCCATGGGCGACAAGATCGAATCGAAGCGCCGCGCCAAGGCAGCCGGCGTGTCGGTCGTGCCCGGATTCGTCGGCGAAATCAGCGGCACCGATCACGCGGTCGAGATCGCCAACGGCATCGGGTACCCGGTGATGATGAAGGCTTCGGCCGGCGGCGGCGGCAAAGGCATGCGCCTCGCCTGGAGCGAAGCCGATGTGCGCGAAGGCTTTGACAGCGTGCGCCGCGAGGCCCTGTCGAGCTTTGGCGATGACCGGGTGTTCATCGAGAAATTTGTCGAACAGCCGCGCCATATCGAAATCCAGGTGATCGGCGATCAACAGGGCAACATCGTCTATCTTGGTGAGCGCGATTGTTCGATCCAGCGCCGCCACCAGAAGGTGGTGGAGGAAGCCCCCTCCCCCTTCGTCACGCCCGAGATGCGCCAGGCGATGGGCGAACAGGCGGTCGCGCTGGCCCGCAATGTCGGCTATTTCAGCGCCGGCACGGTGGAGTTCATCGCCGGGGCCGATCGCAGTTTTTATTTCCTCGAAATGAACACCCGCCTGCAGGTGGAGCATCCGGTGACCGAGTGCATCACCGGGCTGGACCTTGTCGAGCTGATGATCCGTGTTGCCGCCGGCCAGCCGCTGCCCTTCACCCAGGCCGATGTGCAGCTGAACGGCCACGCCATCGAAACCCGCGTCTATGCCGAAGACCCGTATCGCGGTTTCCTGCCCTCCATCGGCCGGCTGAGCCGCTGCCAGCCGCCGGAGGCCGGCCGCGACGAGCAGGGCAATCTGGTGCGCATCGATACCGGCGTGGTGGAAGGCGCCGAGATCAGCATGTTCTATGACCCGATGATCGCCAAGCTGATCACCTGGGGCCCGACCCGGGCGGACGCCATCGCCGCGCAAGGACAGGCGCTCGATCGCTATCTGATCAAGGGCATCAACCACAATATCGATTTCCTGTCGGCGATCATGCAGCATGACCGGTTCAAGGCCGGTGCCAATGTGACGACCGGCTTTATCGCCGAGGAATATCCGGACGGGTTCCACGGCGCCCCGGTGCAGCCCGCCACCCGCGACGCGCTGATTGCGGCCGCCGCCATCATCCACGCCGAAACCGTGGCCCGCGAAAGCCTGATCGATGGCCAGCTTTCGGGTGACGGCGCCAGTTATGGCATCAACTGGGTGGTGGAGCTGGACGGCGAACAGGTGCCCGTGGAGGTGACCGGCGAGGCCGGCAGTCACGAGGTGCTGGTGGATGGCCGCGACCTGGTGGTGCAATCGGGCTGGCGGGTTGGCGATGCCGTGTTCGCCGGCACGGTGAACGGCGAGGCCGTGGCGATCAATGTGGAGCGGAAGGGCAGCTTCCTGCAGCTGACCACCCGCGGTGCAGCGCACAAGTGCCGCACGCTCACCCCGCGCGCCGCCGAACTCGCCCGCTTCATGATCCCCAAGATCCCGCCGGACATGAGCAAATATCTGCTCTGCCCGATGCCGGGTCTGGTGGTCTCCATCGCGGTCGCCGAAGGTGACAAGGTCGAAGCCGGCCAGCCGCTGGCCACGGTGGAAGCCATGAAGATGGAGAATATCCTGCGCGCGGAAAAGGCCGGGGTGGTGGCCAAGCTGCTGGCCAAGCCAGGTGACAGCCTGGCCGTCGACGCGGTGATCATGGAGTTTGAAGGGTAAGACGGCCGGCGGGCTGGGGTCACTTCGGCGCGGCCGGCGTCGGCTCGTCCTTGGGCGGTCCCTGGTCCAGCAGGTCCACGAACCGCTTGCCGTCATTTGCCATGGCCGCATCGCGCAGCAGGATCGCCCAGCTGGCGATCCGGCCACCGTGCGGGGCATAGGCGAGCGGCTCCAGCACCTTGGCGGCATCGGCGAAGCGGTTGCGCCGCACCAGCACGGTCGCAAAATCGATCGTCACCCCATCCACCTGTGGCGCCAGCCCTGCCATCAACTGCACCACATCGAACACGCTGTTCACCAGATCGGCATGCACGATGTCATAGGTGTGGATATAGACATGCATGGCCCGCCAATCGTCGGGCGCGGCCTTGACGGCGCGCACCAGCAGACGCCGCGCTTCACCACGGTTGGTGGCAGAATCGATGCGCAGCAGGGCTTGCGCCTTGAGGCGGAGCAGGTCCGCATCCGCTGGCGTGGCCGCCAGCAGACCATCGAGCAGGGTGACGGCGGTGGCCGCGTCACCAAGAAAAAGTTCGGCCATCGCCAGCGTGCGGGTGGCCAGCGCATCGCCGGGGTGCCGCGCCGCGGCAGCCTGCACCCGCGCCAGTGCCGCCTTGCGATCCGCCAGTGCGCCGCCGCGGGTATCGAGCATGGCCATCATCAGCAACAGATCATCGGCGGAGGCCGGCAGATCGCGCACGGTGACGGCCACCGGTTCCGGCGCCTTGCGGTCAAGCCGGCTGAAGGTGAAGCTGCGCCCGCTGGTGTAGGCGCGCAATGTGCGATTGAGGTTGGAAAGATCGGGTTCCACATGCACCTTGAACGCAGCCAGCGGGTTCTCGCCAGCCGTCACGGCCTTCAGATAGGCATTGAGCTTGCCGCGCGCCTGCGGCGCCCGGAACAGATAATGGGTGAGCAGCCAGCTCTGGGCATAGAACAGGGAAGTTTCGTCGGAGCTCATCCGGCGGTTGTTGCGATCGATCACGCGATCCCAGTTCAGCCAGGGCATCGAAAGGGCATAGACCCGCCCGCGTTCAACCAGTCCGAAGTCGACGCGGGTCGGGTAGAAGATGGCGGTCATGAAATATTCGGCGAACCCTTCCACATACCAGGCCGGGTAGCTTTGGCCGGTGCCGGCAAACATGTGGTGATGGGCATATTCGTGCAGCAGCGTGGACTGGCCGAAATCGCCTTTCATGGCATAGGCAACGATGCCGCCATCGGACGCGCTGTAAAAGCCAGCGACATCACCGCCGATCTTGCCGAAGGGCACCGCGTCGCTGATCCGGTCGACGAGATAGACTGTCAATTTCGGCGCGGCATCATCCACCTTGGCGGTCGTAAACATGCCCAAGAGGTTGCGATAATCTTCGAGCAGTTCAACCCGCTTGCGCAGCTGTTCGACCGACATCTCGCCAAAAACACGGAAGTGCGCCGATTCGGCCACCCGCCACGTCGCCAACACTGGCGTTGACAGCATGCATGTCAATATAAAGGCAAGGAGTCGCTGCAGCATGACTTGATCATCAGCGATATCATCTTGGCGTCAAGCCGAAAGCGGCCGGTTATTGCCGTTTGGTCAGGCCTGCGCGATAGCGTCGACTGCCGGGCAGGCTGGTGCCATCGGCCAGCGTCACCCGGAAATCGCCGCTGCCTTCGCTGGCAATGCTGCGCACGGCAGCCGCGCGCACAAGATGGGCACGGTGGATGCGGACGAAGCCGTGCGGGGCCAGTTCATCGGTCAGCGCCGCCATCGTCACCCGGTGCAGCAAAGGGCCATGGACGGTGGCGAGTTCGACATAATTGCCGGCCGTGCTGGCGTGGCTGATTTCGTCGGGTGCGAGGAACAGGGTGCGGCTGCCGTCTTTCACGGCCAGGCGAAAGGGCGGGGCGTCATCGCGCGCCGCCGGCGGCACGGTGGGCGCGAACAGCCGGTCAAACAGCCAGCCCAGCGCCAGCAGCGCCACCAGTGTGAGCGCATCCTTGCGCGCTTCGAACAGCAATTGTTCGGCCGTCCAGTCAAAGCGGTAGCCACGGCCGTGGGCGGCGAACAACAGGCGGCGGCTGGCATCGAGCCAGGCGGCGTGCAGCAGCACCAGCGGCGGCAGCAAGGCCAGGTGCGCAGCGGCAGTGGCGGGCCAGGCCAGATGTGGCGGCCGCAGCCGGCGCGACAGCCGCCACAACGGCCACAGCAGCGCCATGAAGAAGGCGGCGCTGGTCAGTTCCAGCGTGTAGGGCTGCCAGGTGGCCAGTTCGGGCGTGCTGTCGGCAATGGATTCGGCATCGACCACGCCCTTCAGCAGCAAGAGCAGCGCAACCAGCGGCATCGCCCAGCGCGACGCGCTGCCGCCTGTCCCCGATCCGGTGCCGCTTGTACCCACCTGTCTGCCGCCCGTCCCCAATCATTTGCCGGCCATCACTTCGCACCTGAACGCCGCGCCGCGCAAGGCCATGGCAATGGGCATGAGCATGACCCCGACCCGCCGTTTCGACCTTGACTGGCTGCGCATTGCCGCGTTCGGCCTGTTGATCCTCTATCATTGCGGCATGGCCTTTGTGACGTGGGGCTGGCACATCAAGCTGGCCCGGCTGGATTGGCTGGAGCCGGTGATGCTGTTCACCAATGCCTGGCGGCTGATCCTGTTGTTTCTGATCTCCGGCGTTGCCTCTGCCGCCATGCTGGCCAAGGGGCGCGACGGCTTTGCCGCCAGCCGATCATGGCGGCTATTGTTGCCGCTGCTGGCCGGCGTGCTGCTGATCGTGCCGCCGCAGAGCTGGGTGGAGGTGCAGGCCAATGGCCGCTGGCACGGCGGCTTCCTGCGTTTCTGGCGGGAGGAATATTTCGGCTTTTCAACCCATCTTGGGCTGATCCTGCCAACGTGGAACCATCTGTGGTTCGTTGTCTATCTCTGGGCCTATTCCATGGTGCTGGCATTGCTGCGGGCCAGCGGGCTGGTGGCGCTGCAGCGCGCGGCGGCCCGGCTGCTGGCCGGCGGGCGCATCCTGTGGCTGCCGATGCTGGCCATTGCCGGCGTGCGGCTGGGCCTGGCCGATCGCTTTCCCGAAACCCATGATCTGGTGACCGATTGGGCCGCCCACCCGATCTATGGCGGAGCGTTCCTGCTGGGGGTGGCAATGGGCCCCAATGGCCCGTTGTGGGCCGGGGTGGCGCGCTGGTGGCGGGCCGGGCTGGTGCTGGGTTTTGCCGGCTGGTTGGGGGTGGCCGGCATCAATGCACTGCCCGGTGATCCGGCCGGCCCATGGTTGGTGGCCAGCCGGCTGGCGCGCGCCGTGCAAGCCTGGGGCATGATCATCGGCCTGCTCGGCGCTGCCCGGATCTGGCTGAACCGCGACCACAGCTGGCGGCAACCGCTGGCCGAGGCGGTGTTCCCCGCCTATCTGATCCACCAGACGATCATCGTGCTCAGCGCCTGGTGGCTGCTGCCGCTGGCGGTGCCGACCGTGGTGAAGGCCAGCCTGCTGATCAGCACAACCATCATTGGCACCGCGGCCTTTTGCTGGGCAACGGCGCGGGTGGGCTGGCTGCGGCCCTGGGCCGGCTATGGCGCGATCAGGCCAGCAGCGGTGGCAGGGCGCCTTCGTGCCTGAGCAGCCAGGCCTTGCGCTCCACCCCGGCGGCATAGCCGGTGAGGGCGCCATTGCTGCCGATCACGCGGTGGCAGGGCACAATGATGGCGATGGGGTTGGCACCATTGGCAAGGCCCACGGCGCGGGTGGCCGATGGCTTGCCCATGCCGGCGGCCTGCTGGCCATAGCTGCGGGTTTCGCCGGCCGGGATGGCGCGCAGGGCGGCCCAGGCGGCCTGCTGGAACGGGGTGCCGATGCGGGCAACGGGCAGCGCATCGATGGCGGTGAGATGGCCAGCGAAATAGGCGGCCAGCGCGCTGGCCAGCGCCGGGGGCGCTTCGCCGTCGGCCACAGCGTCATCGCCATGGTGGCGAGTGAAGAGACGGTGCAGCCGGGATTCGTCGTCGGCGAATTCCAGTGCGTGGATTGTGCCATCAGCAGCGGTGACGGCGACCAGATCGCCCAGGGGGCTGGCAAGGCGGGAACGGGTGAACATGGGCGGGTTCCATGGCTGTGGTGCTGGGGCGGTTTTACACCAGCGCCCCAGCGTGTCTGGCGGAAATCAGACCGCCCGTTCCCGCCCCTGCCTCAACTGCGGCAGGACAGGCCGCCCAGATTGTTGACCCCGCATTCGGCGCGCTGCTCACCAACCGCGAAGCGAACGATCAGCGCGCCGGCGTCGGACAGCTTCACCGCATCGGCCACGGATTTCACCGGCTGTCCGCCCAGGGTTTCGATCAGCGCGCCGGGGCGCAGGAAGCGGGCGGCCGGCGCATTGGCATCGATGGCCACCACAACCACGCCCTGTTCGGGCAGGCCGGCGCCCAATTCCTGGGCATAGGCGGGCGACAGATTGCCCAGGGTGACGCCGGTGAGGATGGAGCGGCCCGCAAGCTTGGTAAGGCTGCGCGGCGGGTTTTCCGGCGGCGCGGCGAGCGTGACGTTGACGGTGCGCTCCGCCCGGTCGCGCCAGATGCGGACGGCGAGCGCCTTGCCCACCCCCTCGGTGGCGAGGCTGTAGCGCAGTTGGCCGCCGTTGGCGACTTCCTTCCCGTCCACGCTCTTCACCACGTCCCCAGCCTGGATGCCGGCCCTGGCACCGGGGCTGCCGGGCACGACGGCCGTGACCAGCAGGCCACCGGGCCGGTCAAGGCCAAGCTGTTTCGCGGTATCGGTGGTCAATGGTTCGCCTTCGACGCCGATCCAGCCGGAGACCAGCTTGCCCTTGTCGGCCGCGTTGAGGAACACCCGCACCATCTTGGACGGGATGGCAAAGCCGATACCGTTGGAGCCGCCGTCGCGGCTGTAAATGGCGGTGGGCACGCCGATCAGCCGGCCTTGCGCATCGAGCAGCGCGCCGCCCGAATTGCCGGGATTGATGGCGGCATCGGTCTGGATGAAAAATTGCCAGTCCGATACGCCGATGCCGGTGCGGGCCAGCGCCGACACGATGCCGGTCGTGACCGTCTGGCCGACGCCGAACGGATTGCCGATGGCGACGGTGACATCGCCCACCTCCACCCGATCGGAATCGGCCATGCGGATGACGGGCAGCGCCGCGCCTTCGGTTTCGACCTTCAACAGGGCAAGATCGAGCCGGGGATCGGCAAACAGCACCTTGGCCTTGAACTCGCGCCGGTCAGCCAGGGCGACGAGGATCTGATCGGCCCCTTCGACCACATGGTTGTTGGTGATGATCAGGCCATCGGCACCAACGATCACGCCCGATCCGAGCGATTGCGACACTCGGGGCTGCACCGGCGCGCCGCCAAAGAATTGCTGCATGAAGGCTTCGTTGAGCGAGCGCGGCCGGCGATCGACCGTGGCGGTGTAGATGTTGACGACGGCAGGCGCGGCGGCCTTGACGACCGGCGCGAAGCTGAGGGCAACCTGGCCGGCGGCAGGTACGGCGCGCGGCACCTCGCTGGTGTCCATCGGCGGGATTTGCGCAGAAACCTTGCTGTCGCTGACATGGGCGACGCCAACGGCCAGCGCGGCGCCGGCAGCAATCCCCAGCGCGACGCCAGCGGCCAATTTGGTGCGGGTGATCATGGCGATGACGATCCTGTTCATTGTCACGTGATTGCGGGGGCAAGTTTAAGCAGCCATGAATATGGGGAAGAATTTGGTGATGCGAAGGGGTCGACCATGAAACTCTGGCACTGCCGGGATGCGCGCAGCTTTCGGGCGTTGTGGGCGCTGGAGGAACTGGGTCTGCCCTATGAACTGGTGCTGCTGCCCTTCCCGCCACGCTGGGCGGAGCCGTCGTTCCTTGAGCTGAACCCGCTGGGCACCATCCCCTTCTTTACTGATGGGGAGGTGCGGATGACGGAAAGCGCCGCGATCTGCCAATATCTGGCCGAAAAGGCCGGTGCGATGCGGGTGCTGCCCGGTGATCCACGTTATGGCGACTATCTCAACTTCCTGCACCAATCCGATGCGACGCTGACCTTTCCGCAGACACTGGTGCTGCGTTACTCCGTTTTGGAAAAGTCCGAGAACCGGCTGCCCAAGGTGGCGAGCGATTACAAACGCTGGTTCCTGGCGCGGACGATCTGGGTGGAACAGGCGTTGGCCGATGGCCGGCCATGGCTGTGCGGGGCTGATTTCACCATGGCCGATATTGCTGTCGCCTATGCGTTCCTGCTCGCCGGCACGCTGGGCCATCTGGAGGAGGTCGGGCCGAATGCGCGGGCCTTCTGGGCGCGGGCGAGCGCGCGGGAGGGGTTTGCCCGGGCGAAGGAAGCGCAGCGCGGTTGAGCCGGTCAGGCCGGCTGCACCGCAATCACCTCGTCCAGCCGCAGCGGGCGGTAGAGATGGGGGAACAGCTGGCCGCCGCGGGCCGGTTCCCATTTCAGCGCCTCGCCCAGCGTGTCGGCATCGATGGTGAGCGCCATCACGCCCGGTTCACCGGCAAACCATTTGGCCAGCGTCGCTGCCGCCTGTTCGGGCGTGGAGAAGTGGATATAACCATCGCGCAGGTCGTCCGGTGAGCCGGCGAATTGCCCGTCGGCCTGGAACTGGACCCATTCGCCAGCGCGCAGCAGCTTGATGATCGGCGTCATGGTGCGGGCCTGACCGGAACCTTCAAGGTGCACAGGTCAGCCGCACCAGCAGGGCGGACGAAGAAGCCGGTGCGGTTGGCACGGGCCTGCACCACCTGGGCGAAACTGGGGCTGGCGGTGTCCATCATCTGCCAGGCGGGAAAGCCGGGGATCTGGCTGGCGAGGCGCACGCGGGCGATCTTCACGCGTTGCGCTTCGTCCTTGTAAAAGCCCAGCGCCTCGGTGCCACGCGGCAGGGCGGCGTGCGGTTCGATCCCGGCCAGCACGCGACCAACATTGGCGATGTTGCGATCAAGATGGCGCGGGCCATGGCCGATCACGGTGTACAGCTCCGCACCGTCCCCGGTGTCGGGCGGCATGTCGCGGCCAACGCCAACGGTGCCATAGCAATGGGCCAGCCAGGCCGTGCCGGCCTTGCGGTCACGCGCCGCCTGCCAGCCGGAAATCCAGCCGGCTTCGGCATATGTGTCCTTGAACGGGGATGGCGTGAAGGCCAGGCCACTGGCGCTGCGTTCATATTCGGCTGGCAGCGGCGCCACGCGCACGCGCTGTTCGCGCACATCGGGTGGCTGACTCACCGGTTCCTTGCCGTCGATCGGCTTGGCGGCCCATTGCACGACATAATTGTCCTGCACCCGCACGATGCGGCCATCATCGAACCGGCCGGCCTTCACCAGCGCCTTGATCGCTGCGACATGCGCCGGGGCGAACAGCGGCGCCAGCTGGATGACCATCTGGCCGGCCGCCGTGTCCATCACCATGATGTCATCTGGGTCGATCGCCTGCCAGGCACTGGGCGGGGCGGCGGCGATGATCTGATCGGCGCTGGTGTTGGCCAGCGACGGCGGCGGCGAAGCTGGTGGGGCCTGGGCCAGCAGCAGCGGCGCGGCCAAGAGCAGGGGCAGCAGGCGCTTCATCAGGCTTCGTCCGGCACGAAATCGAGGGCGAGGCCGTTGATGCAATGGCGCAGGCCGGTGGGCGGCGGCCCATCAGGGAAGACATGGCCGAGATGGCCGTTGCAGGCGGCGCAATGCACTTCGGTGCGGACCATGCCGTGGCTGGTATCGGTGGTGGTGCCGACCGCGCCCTCCACCGCTTCCCAGAAGCTGGGCCAGCCGGAGCCGGAGTTGTATTTGGCATGGCTCTTGTACAGCAGCGCGCCGCAGCCGGCGCAGTGATAATCGCCGGCGCGCTTTTCATCGTTCAGCGGCGAGGTGAACGGCCGTTCGGTGGCGTGATCATAGAGCACGGCACGGGCTTGGGGCGAAAGGCAACTCATTCAGGGCCTCCATCGGATGAGGGCATCGATTGCGCCCTGCAGGATATAGCTGGCCGCCAGCCTGTCTACCCGTTCCGCCCGGCGGGCGCGGGACAGATCTTCGGCAATCATGGCGCGTTCGACGGCGGCAGTGGACCAGCGTTCATCCCACAGCAGCAGCGGCAAGGCGAGCGGGGCCAAATTGCGGGCAAAGGCACGGACGGACTGGGTGCGCGAACTGTCAGTCCCGTCCATGTTGAGCGGCAGGCCGATCACCAGGCCGGTCAGCCGTTCCTGCGCAACCCAGGCTTTCAGGGCAGCGAAATCGGCGGTGAACTTGGTGCGGGCAATGGTGTGGGCCGGGCTGGCGAACGACCAGCCGGCATCGCAGGTGGCCAGCCCGATCGTCTTGGTGCCAACGTCGAGCCCGCCGAGCCGGCCGCCGTTTGGCAGCGCGGCGGCGAAATCGGGCGCGACGGCCGCGATCAGTGCGCCGCTGTCCACGCCGCCGCCCGCGCCACTGCATCCTGGCGCACAGAAGCCCAGAACAGCGGATAATCAAACACATGGAAATTGTTGCCCGGCATGACGAAGGCCGGGTAGCCGGACGGCGCTTCGCCGATCAGCAGCAGGCCCAGGGGCGTGCAGCGCGCCGACACGCCGGGTGTCACCAACTGCGCGGCCTTCAGATTGGCCGACGGCACCAGGCTGCCGGGGTTGGCGCTGCCGGGCGCCGCATCGCCACGCCCACCGGTGAGCGGGTTGCTGCACAGCATGGCGGTGCCACGCCGCGGCGCGCCAGACAGCCCGTTGCCCGCCTCATAGACGCGGAGCAGCGATTTGGGTTCGGCCGGCTCAGCGAAGCTCTGCCAGCTCAACAGGCAGTTGGCCTGGTTCCGCTCGGCACAGGCCGGCAGACCGAGCGCCGGCAGATCGGCGGTGATGGAAATCGGCCAGCCAACGAGATAGGCCGCCACCACGCGCCTGGCCAATGGCTTGCCCGCCACCTCCTCCACCAGCAGGCGCATCAGGTGCAAGCTGCCCTGGCTGTGGCCGGCAAGGATGATCGGCGCATCGGGCGCCTGCGCGGCCAGAAAGGCGGCAAAGGCGGCCTTCACATCGGCATAGGCCAGATCATGGGCGGCGCGGGCGCTGGCGCGGTCATCCGGTTCACTGGCGAGGAAGCTGCCCAGCACGGCCTGGCGATAATGCGGTGCCCACAGGGGCCCGGCATCGGCCAGGGCCGTTGCCTCGGTGCGCAGGAAGCCGGCGAGCCGATCGGCGACCGCCGGCTCGCTGGAGCGTTCGTTCCACTGGCTGGTGCTGAAGGCGGCGGTGGGCGGGATGAAGAACACCGCCACCTTGCCCGGGGCCGGCGCCATGCCGGCGGGGCGCCAGGCGGTGGGATCATTGGCCATGCCCGGCCGCGCTGCCCAACTGGCCGCCGAGCGATAATCATAGGGCGCACCGGCAACACCAGCGGCAAACGCACCAGAAGGCACCAGGGCGCTGGCCAGCAAGCGGTCGCCAGCCAGCCGCCACACCACCCCGGCGATGATCACCAGCACGATGGCAATGGCGACCAGCCACAGGAACAGCCGCGGCAGCCGGGCGGAACGTTCCACCTGTGGCCGTTTGGAGGGCGGCGGCGGCGCGGGCTCGGGCTGGGGAGCTATGGTCACGAAATGGTCCGGAATATTGGCAGATGCCGTTTGTTAGCAGCAGTTTCGTCGCCGGTGCGAAGAATTTCGCCGCAACGCAACGAAGGGCTTGTCATTATCTGTTTCAGCGTCATAAAGTCACAGGCATGTTGAACATCCTGTGCATCGAAGACGACGCCGCCATGGCCGATCACGTGGCACGGGGCCTGCGTGAAGCGGGCTATCATGTCGATATTGCCAACAACGGCCGGACCGGCCTCGATATGGCGCAGGCCGGCAGTTATGCCGCCATCGTGCTTGATCGCATGCTGCCCGAACTGGATGGGCTGTCGCTGCTCGCCCGGCTGCGCGACACTGGCAACAACACACCGGTGGTGATGCTGTCGGCACTGGCCAGCCTGGATGAACGGGTGCGCGGCCTGCGTGCGGGTTCCGATGATTATGTCACCAAGCCATTTGAAATGGCCGAACTTCTGGCCCGGCTGGAGGTGGTACAGCGCCGGGGCCAGTCGGCCAGCGAAGTCACCCGTCTGACCGAAGGCGAGCTGGAACTGGACCTGCTCAGCCGCCGCGTCACCTATGCTGGCCGCCGCATCGATCTGCAGCCGCGCGAGTTCCGCCTACTGGAATATCTCGTCCGCCACAAGGGCCAGGTCGTCACCCGTTCCATGCTGCTGGAAGGTGTGTGGGATTATCATTTCGATCCGGGCACCAACGTGATCGATGTGCATGTCAGCCGGCTGCGCAAGAAGCTGGATGAAGGCGGCGCCGGCAACATCGTGCAGACGGTGCGCGGCACCGGCTATCGCGTTGGCGGCGAAGCCGTTTCGGCCTGAGGCGCGACCACCATGCCCCGGCCGGGGCTTTCTCCCTGGAAACCCAGTGGCTTTTCCCTGCTGATCGCCAGCTGGTGGCGCGGCACCACCACGGCGCGCATTGGCATGTTGCT
The DNA here is from genome assembly GCF_059745315.1 of Sandarakinorhabdus sp. FBCC-B8862. Taxonomy (NCBI): domain Bacteria; kingdom Pseudomonadati; phylum Pseudomonadota; class Alphaproteobacteria; order Sphingomonadales; family Sphingosinicellaceae; genus Sandarakinorhabdus; species Sandarakinorhabdus sp. FBCC-B8862. The sequence continues at coordinate 2,742,717 of NZ_CM185574.1, read as the reverse complement.
GTTTCTGGTGCTGCTGGCCGCCACCTGGGCGCCGCTGATCCTGCTGGAACGCGCCACCCAGAGCCAGCTCGACAGCGAAGCCAGCGCCCGCATCACCGCCATCGCCACCACTGCCGAACAGGCCTGGAAGAAGGACGGCATCGAAGCCGCTGTCACCCTGCTCGATGGCGAGTTGGGCGTACCGGGCCCGTTGATCATCCATCTCGCAGCGCCCGATGGCAGCCTCCTGCTGGGCAATCTGGCGCGTTGGCCGGCCGGGGTGCCTGCCGACCGCCGCCAATATCGGGTGCCGGCGATGCACGCCGATCATGGCGACATCGAACCCTATCTCGTCACGGCGCGGCCGATGCCCGATGGCTATCGCCTGCTGGTCGGCCGCAGCCTGGAAGCGGAGGTGCAGCTGCAGCGCACGCTGGTCACCACGCTGGCGCTGGTGCTGCCGTTTGCCGTGCTGATCGCGCTGTTCACCAGCCGGATGATCACCCGCATCATCGCCAGCCGGGCCAGCGGCCTGGCTGATGTGGTACGGGAGGTGACGGCCGGCAAACTGCACGCCCGGGTGGACGTGCCGCCCGGCCCGCCGGCCGATGCCTTTGATTCCATGGGCCAGGCCTTCAACGTGATGCTTGCCCGGATCGAGGCGCTCATCGATGAACTGCGCACCGTCACCGATGGCTTGGCGCATGATCTGCGGTCCCCCCTCACCCGGCTGAAGGCGCGGATCGAGCATATGGCGGTGGGCACCGCCATCAACGCCGACGATCTCGATGCGGTGGGAGCCGAGGCGCAGGCCCTGCTCGCCATGCTGGACAACAGCCTGGAAATCACCCGCGCCGAAGCCGGCATCGGGCGGGATCGGTTTGAGGCGCTGGACCTCGCCGCCATGCTGGCCGAGCTGGCGGACATGTATGAGCCGCTGGCCGAAGATGCCGGCGTGGCGCTGGCGGTGGCGGCGGAGAGCCCGGTTGTGCTGCCGGTGCACCGCCAGTTGCTGGGCCGGGCGCTGTCCAACCTGATCGACAATGCCCTGCGCTATGGCGCCAGCGGCCAGCGCATCGAACTGGGCGTTGCGGCCAAGGCTGGCGGCGCCCTGATCTGGGTGGCCGATCATGGGCCAGGCATCCCGGCCAGCCGCCGGATGGAGGCGCTGCGCCGCTTTGGCCGGCTCGACACCGCACGGCGGGCACAGCGCCCCGGCCTGCAGGGCGCCGGCCTGGGCCTGTCGCTGGCCGGCGCGGTTGCGCGGCTGCATGGCGGCACGCTGGCGCTGGACGACAACAAGCCCGGCCTGAAGGTGATCCTCGATCTGCCGGCCACACCGGCGGCGGAGTGATCAGCCGGCGATGATCAGGCCGTGCCGCTTCTTGCCTGCGCTGACCTTCTGGCCCGGGCCAACCATCGCCGCATCGCCGCCCGCAGCCACGCCATCGATGCGGGCGCCGCCCTGGGCCACCAGCTTCCTCGCCTCGTTCTTCGAGGCGGCAAAGCCAAGGCCGATCAGCGCATCGATGATGGTGATGGGCGCAGGCACGGCATGGGTGGGCAGATCCTCCCCCGCGCCGCCTTCGGCAAAGGTGGTGCGCGCCGTTTCGGCGGCCGCCAGCGCGGCATCGCGGCCCCGGCACAGGGCGGTGGCTTCGGTGGCCAGCACTGCCTTCGCCGTGTTGATCTCCGCACCTGCCAACGCCTCCAGCCGGGCAATCTCGTCCAGCGGCAGGTCGGTGAACAGTCGCAGGAACTTGCCGACATCGGCATCATGGGTGTTGCGCCAGAACTGCCAGTAATCGAAATGCGGCAGCTGATCCTCGTGCAGCCACACGGCGCCCTTGGCCGTCTTGCCCATCTTGGCGCCATCGGCGCGGGTGATCAGCGGCGTCGTCAGGCCAAAGGCCTCGCGCCCTTCCACCCGGCGGATGAGATCGGTGCCGTTGACGATGTTGCCCCACTGGTCACTGCCGCCCATCTGCAACGTGCAGCCAAAGCGGCGATTGAGTTCCAGATAATCATAGGCCTGGAAAATCATGTAGTTGAATTCCAGGAACGACAGCGGCTGCTCCCGCTCCAGCCGCAGGCGCACGCTGTCAAAGGTGAGCATGCGGTTGATCGAGAAATGCCGGCCATAATCCCGCAGGAACGGCACCAGCTGAAGCTGCGACAGCCATTCATCATTGTTGATCATCACCGCATCGTTGGGGCCATCGCCAAAGCGCAGGAAGCGTTCGAAGATGCGGCGGATGCTGGCCATGTTGGCCCGGATCTGCTCGTCACCCAGCAGCTGCCGCGCTTCGTCCTTGCCCGACGGGTCGCCAATCTTGGTCGTGCCGCCGCCCATCACCACGATCGGCCGATGCCCCGCCTGCTGCAGATGGCGCAGCATCATGATCGAAACGAGATTGCCGATGTGCAGCGAGGGCGCTGTGCAGTCAAAGCCGACATAGGCCGTGATCACCCCCTTCGCCGCCGCCGCATCCAGCGCCGCCGCGTCGGTGATCTGATGGATGAAACCGCGCGCTTCAAGCCGGCGGAGAAAGTCGCTGCTGTGGGTCATGATGGGAGGCTTTTAGGCAGTGCCGCCGCGCTTGTCATGCCCCGACGGTCAGCGCGGCCAATTTTGACACCCTTGACGGAATCTGCGGAAATGGCGGTTGAAATCATGGCCAGTTTTGCCGGTTTTTCCGCATCTGCGGTGTTTGGCACGGCCACTCCACGCCGGTTCTGGCCGGTGGCATGGCGAGATGATGGGCAAGGGTTTGGCATGACGGCCACCATAGCCCACGGGTAACCCTGTAGGACAGAGCGGCGAAGGCAAGCGCGCCATCGGCAACACTGTGGATGCTGGCCTACGCCAGCATGACTCGTGAAATGAGTTAGAGGCGGGCCTGAAACGAACGGGTCAAGGGGCCTCGCCCCTTGCCGCCGGAGGCATTGCTTTTCTCTGCCGTGACGAGGCTTCCCTTGCGTCTTGCCGCGCAATCGCCCACGCAGCGCGCCATGACATTGTTTTATCTGATCCTGGCCCTCGCGCTGGCGGCCGGGCTGAATGCGGCGGGCCGGTGGTGGCGGGTGGCGGCGCAGCTGGGCGCGGCGGCGGCGTTGGCGATGATGGGCTGGTCCATCTGGTTGGCCAATGGCGATGGCACATTTGCGGCGCGGGGGGCGGATTGGCGGCCCGTGGTGCTGAACATCATGGCGGTAATCGCCGCGGCGGCGATCCTGCTGTTGCTGTTGTTGCTGCCGGCGCAGTGGCGGCGGCCGGTTGAGGCGGTGGCGGACTGGAACCGGCGGCAGCAGTGGGGCCAGATTGCGCGCCTGCTGCATTGGGTGAGTGCGGTGTTGATGCTGGCGGCGTTGCCGATGGGCCTGTTTGTGGCGGTGCTGCCGCCATCGGCGGAGCGGGCGGAATTTGCGGGCGCGCACAATGGCATCGGGCTGGCGGTGTTGCTGTTGCTGCTGCTCCGGGTGCTGGCGCAGGGGGCGTCGCCGGGGCCGGTGAGCCCGAACGGCGCGGCGCGGTTGAACAAATGGGCGCTGTATCTGCTGTTGCTGGCGTTGCCGGTGAGTGGGCTGGGGCTGGCGGGCAGCACCGGGGCGCCGGTGTTGGGGCTGCACATGGCCGAGGCCTTGACGCTGGATGTGGCGCGTGGGGCGCACCAGTTGTTGGCCGGGCTGTTTGCGCTGGCGTTTGCGGCGCATGTGGGCGCGGTGGTGTGGCATCATTTCGTGCTGCGCGACCGGCAGTTGGTGCGGCGGATGTTGCGATAGGGGGCACGGTCCCCCCCGCCCCTCCACCACGCTTCGCGTGGTCCCCCTCCCCGCCCTGCGGGCAGGGAGGATCTTATGGTCGCACTGGAACAAAGCGCGCACATGGGGCATGGTGGCGGGCATGGCCATCCAGATTCGCACCAATCTTGACGAAACGGACCTGGCGGAATTCACCCCGCACCGGCCGGCGCGGCCGGAGAAGAGCGAGGGCGGCCGGCCGTTCGTGATGAAGACGGAGTATAGCCCGTCGGGCGACCAGCCCGCCGCCATTGCCGAGCTGGTGGCGCAGGCTGAGGCCGGGGAGCGGGACCAGGTGCTGCTGGGGGTGACCGGTTCGGGCAAGACCTTCACCATGGCCAAGGTGATCGAGGCGGTGCAGCGGCCGGCATTGATCCTGGCGCCGAACAAGATTCTTGCGGCGCAATTGTACGGGGAATTCAAGAGCTTCTTCCCCGACAATGCGGTGGAATATTTCGTTTCCTATTACGACTATTACCAGCCCGAGGCCTATGTGCCGCGCAGCGACACCTATATCGAGAAGGAGTCGAGCGTGAACGAGGCCATCGACCGGATGCGCCATTCGGCCACGCGCGCGCTGCTGGAACGGGATGATGTGATCATCGTCGCGTCGGTTTCGTGCCTTTATGGCATTGGTTCGGTCGAGACCTATTCGGCGATGACATTTAGCCTGAAAAAGGGCGGCAGTGCCGACCTGAAGGAAGTGGTGCGCAAGCTGGTGGCCATGCAGTACAAGCGCGGCGATCTTTCCTTTGCGCGCGGCAATTTCCGGGTACGCGGCGACAGTCTGGAAATTTTCCCGTCGCATTATGAGGATTCGGCCTGGCGGATCAGCTTTTTCGGTGACGAGATCGAGGCGATTTCAGAGTTTGACCCGCTGACCGGCGAGACGGTGGCGAAGCTGGACCACATCAAGATTTACGCCAACAGCCATTATGTGACGCCGGGGCCGACGCTGAAGCAGGCGGCCGAGGCCATCAAGCATGAGCTGGCCGAGCGGCTGAAGGAGCTGAACGCCGAAGGCAAGTTGCTGGAGGCGCAGCGGCTGGAGCAGCGGACGAATTTCGATCTGGAGATGATTGCCGCCACCGGCAGCTGCGCCGGCATCGAGAATTACAGCCGATTTCTGACCGGGCGCCTGCCCGGCGAGCCGCCACCGACCCTGTTTGAATATCTGCCCGAGAACGCCCTGCTGTTCATCGATGAAAGCCATGTGACGGTGCCGCAGATCGGCGCGATGGCCAAGGGCGACCATCGGCGCAAGGTGACGCTGGCCGAATATGGGTTCCGCCTGCCCAGCTGCATCGACAACCGGCCGCTGCGCTTTTCCGAGTGGGAGGCGATGCGGCCGCAGACGCTGTTCGTATCGGCCACCCCCGGCCCGTGGGAGATGGACAAGACCGGCGGGGTGTTTGTGGAGCAGGTGATCCGCCCCACCGGCCTGATCGATCCGCCGGTGGATATCCGCCCGGTGGAAGACCAGGTGGAGGATCTGATCCAGGAGGCGAAGAAGACCGCGGCGGCCGGTTATCGCACGCTGGTGACAACGCTCACCAAGCGCATGGCCGAGGATCTGACCGAGTTCCTGCACGAGGCGGGCTTGCGCGTGCGCTACATGCACTCAGACGTGGAGACACTGGAGCGAATCGAGCTGATCCGCGATCTGCGGCTGGGCGTGTATGATGTGCTGGTGGGCATCAACCTGCTGCGCGAGGGGCTCGACATTCCGGAATGCGGGCTGGTGGCGATCCTGGATGCCGACAAGGAAGGCTTTCTGCGATCGGAAACCAGCCTCATCCAGACGATCGGGCGCGCGGCGCGCAACGTGGATGGGCGGGTGATCCTTTATGCCGATCATGTGACGGGCAGCATGGAACGGGCGATGGCGGAGACGAGCCGGCGCCGGGCCAAGCAGGAAGCCTATAATCTGGAGCATGGCATCACGCCGACCACCATCAAGCGCAACATTGGCGACGTGCTGGCCGATGTGAGCATGAAGGACGGGCTGGTGGTGGACACCGGCGATGACGAGACCCAGCATCTGGTGGGCCACAACCTGAAGGCCTATATCGCCGAGCTGGAAGAGCAGATGAAGAAGGCCGCGGCCGATCTGGAGTTCGAGACGGCAGCCGCCATCCGCGACCAGATCAGGCGGCTGGAGATGGACGAACTGGGCGTGCCGCAAGACCAGCGCACCGCCCCGGTGAAGGGCCGCGCCACTGGCGGCAAGGCCGGCACGCGCACCACGCGCTTTTCCAAGATGCAGCAGAAGGGGTTCAGCGGGAAGCGACGCAGCGCCGGGCGGTGAGGGTTCAGCCGGCCGGTCGGGCGCGCGGCTGCGTCTGGCTAGCGATAGGGTTCACAGGCAATGCCATCGCCATCGCCATCCATCTCTGGCCGGTAAGAGGGCTCGTCACGGTCGATATTCTCGTAACCAGCCGCGCGGGCGTCGTTGCAACCCGCGAAATAGCGGTAGGGCCGGGGCTCGGGCCGAACGGCTTCGACCACATCGGCCACCGCCGCCGTGGCGACCGCCAGGTTGCCGCTGCCTTCGCCATTTGGCATTGTGGCGATCCACCCGGCGCCGCCACCCAGCAACACGCCAACGATGCCGATCACCGGCAAGGTCGCGGCTGATCTTGGCGTGTTGGTCTTGCGCTTGGCCATAGGGCCTTGGCTAATCCACGCAGGATAATTTACCGTAAAGAAGCTGATCTCGGGCGCCGCCAAACGGTCCCTACCCGGCCGCCTTGGCCTTCAGCGCGATGGCAAGGCCGATGAGGGCGAGGATGACGCCGGCCACGGCCGTGGCGGTCCAGGCGAAGCCTTCGGCCACGGTGGAAATGCCCATCGCCACCATCGGCACCACCACGCCGTTCCACGCCGCCTGCCCCGGCCCCACCGTGCGGATCAGCGTGTAATAGAGGCTGAACGCCACAGCGGACGCGGCGATGCCGAGATAGGCGAGTCCAGCCAGATAGACGGGATCGGTGGAAAAGCGTGGGGCCCCATCGACCACCAGCGCCACCGCCCCATCAATGAGCGCGCCCCAGGCCATGGCCCAGGCGAGGCCAGCCTCCAGCGGCATGGCGCGGCCGGCGGGCGTGGCCTGCAGCACATTGGCGATACTGGCGCTGAGCACGCCGGCAAAGGCCAGCGCCAGGCCATGGCCGACATTGACACCGCCCGGACGGGCGAGATCCGGCGCGAACAACAGGGCGACACCAGCGAGGCCCAATATGCTGCCGGCGATGAAGCGCGCCGAGACGCGCTGGCCGAGGAAGAGCGCGCCGAACAGCGTGTTGGGCACCAGCAGGAAGGCGAAGGTGAGGCTGACCAAGCCCGAGGTGACATATTGTTCGGAGCGGTAGACGAGGTTGAAGTTGAGCACGAACTGGGTGACCGCCACCAGCAGCGCAAAGCCGTGCTGGCGAGGCGAGAGGCGCAGCGATTTGCCGGTGAACAGGCAGAGCAGCAGCATGATGCTGGCCCCCAGCGCAAAGCGCCAGGTGACCGACCAGCTGGGCGGCACATCGCCGAGCTGGGTCCGGATGACGAACCAGGTGCTGCCCCAGATCAGGGTACAGCCGGCAAAGGCGGCCCAGGCTTTTGGCGTGAAGCGGCCGGGTGCGGGCGGCGGCGCCATCAGCCGGCGGCCAGGGCGCGGGCCAGTTGCTCCACCCCGTCGGCCGGCGTGTCCCAACTGACCACCAGGCGCACCTGGTTGGAGCCGGCGTCGCCCCAATCATAAAAAAGGAAGCCCGCATCGCGCAGGCGTTGCGGCTCGCCGGGGGCAAGCTGCACGAACACCTCGTTGGCCTGAACCGGATACATCAGGCGATTGCCGGCGGCCTGGGCCAGATGCTGCGCGCCGGCATTGGCGGTGCGGGCGTTGCGCAGCCAGACATCATTTTCCACCATCGCGATGATCTGCGCGGCGTTGAAGCGGCCCTTTGATGGCATTTGCCCTGCGCGCTTGCGGCGCCAGCGCATTTGATCGGCCAACGCCAGATCGAACAGCACGATGGCTTCGGCGCTGAGCCCGCCATTCTTGATGCAACCAAAGCTGAGCGCGTCGAGATCGGCGACCAGTGTGGCCGGGCCATGGCCGAGATGGGCGACAGCGTTGGCAAAGCGTGCACCATCCATGTGCAGGCGCCAGCCACGGACCCTGGCATGTGCCGCGAGCGCCGCCACTTCGGCGGCGGTATAGACGGTGCCGCATTCGGTGGCCTGGGTGAGGGTGAGCGCGCCCAGTTGGACCTGGTGGACATCGCCGCGGTGGCTGGCGAGCGCGGCATCGAGACCTGCGGGCGTCAGCTTGCCATCGGCGCCAGGGCACAGGAGCAGCTTGGCGCCGCCGGTGAAAAACTCCGGTGCGCCGCATTCATCGACCTGCACATGGGCTTCGTTGTGGCAGGCAATGGCGCCCCAGGGCGGCACGAGGGTGGCCAGCGCCAGCGCGTTGGCGGCGGTGCCGGTGCTGACCGGCAGGGCCATGCAGGGCCGGCCGAACAAATCGCTGAACAGCGCATCGAGCTGGCGCGACCAGTCATCACCGTCATAGCCGGCGGGTTGCGCCGGCGCGGCGGCGGCAAGGCCAGCCAGCACCTCCGGGCAGGGCGCTGCGGCATTGTCGGACATGAAGTTGAACAGCGTGGCCATGGCCCACCGATAGGGAGGCGGGCGGGGCAAGGTCAATCACCAAGGATGACAGGCGGATTGCCGCAACGAAAAACGGCGGCTCCCGAAGGAACCGCCGCCTTTCTGTTGGCCCTTGGCTTCGCGGCTTAGAAGGCGAAGTTCAGGGTGGCGCGGGCGCCATGGTCGTCGTTGCGCTTGCCGACCAGACCCGAGTAGCCGAGGCTGAAGCGGATCGAGTCGGACAGGTTCACACCGGCGTCGGCGGTGATGTTGAGCGCCGAACGATCGATCTGCACCGAGCGGATGTTGCCGTTCTGGCCGACAGCCGGGATGCCGATCACGGTCAGCGCATCGCGGTCGCCGCTGGTGCCCTGCCACGACGCGCTGGCGTTCAGCGCCACCTTGCCGCTGGCGACATTGGCACCGAAGCGCATGCCGAGGTTGGTGATGGTGACATCGCTGCTCTGCTTGGCCGCGGTCAGCGCTGCGACGCCGCCGGTTTCAACCAGGCCACCGAAGTCCGCCTTCACATAGCTCAGGCGAGCGAACGGTTCGATGCGGGTATCCGCCGAGCCGGCCAGATCCCAGGCCAGTTCGCCGAACAGACCGTAGGTCGTGCCATTGGTGCGGCCCTGCAGCGTCTGCTGGAAGGTTGGCAGCGTGATGGCGCGGGCGCCATTGCTGCGCGAACCGGCGACGGTGCCGCCCGCGTTCACCACCAGGCCGCCATCCTTGCGATAGCCGGCATAGACGGTGCCACCGACGGTTTCGACGTTCGAGCTGCCACCCAGCACCCGATATTCCACATCCGTGCTGGTGTAGTGGAACATGCCACCGACGGTGATGCCGTTGGCCTTCCAGTCCAGACCGGTGAGGACACCGCGCTGTTCGCTGGTGAAGGCCGTGGCCGCACCGTTGGTCTGGGCCTTGCCCCACGAACCGGCGCCGCGCAGCCAGAAGGTCAGCGAGTTTTCGCCGTCCGACTTGGACACCTGCTGGCCGCCCATGGAGGCGATGCCGTTGTTCAGCCGATCAAGGGCCGCTTCACGGATGGTGCGGTTGCTGTCGAGCACCACACGCCGTTCGGTCGCCCGCTGTTCACCCGACATTTCACGCAGGGTGCGCGGCAGGTTGCTGCCACCGTTGGCATAGACGTTGAAGAACGCCTGCGGGTTGTAGCCCGCTGCCACGGCGCGATCGAAGGCGTTCGCCACTTCCAGCTGGTTGCCGGAGATGCCGCCGAAGCGGTTGCCGAGGGTGACCAGGCTTTGCGGTGCCAGCCGGATGTTTGCGGACGTGGCGGTGTATTCGACCACCGGGTTGAAGGCGATGCCGAACTGATCGAGGCCGGTCGCGCTGGCGAAGGTGCCCGTGCGGCTGGCGCCGGTCGCCACCGTGAACGTCTGGTTGAAGGTGACGAAGTTGCCCGGAACCACCGGCACCGCAGCCAGCGTGCCGCCCAGGGTGAGGACGCCACCAGCATTGATGCGATCGTTGGCCGACGGGGTGAGGTTCACCGTGTAGGTGCCAGCCAGCGTCGCAGCACCGGTCACCGTCAGCGTGGCAGTGTCGGTCGAGCCCGGCGCGCCGGGGTTCACCGAGCCGCCCGCCAGCACGTTCAGCGCACCCACAGTGCCGTTGCCGGTGAGAGCGGCGGCGCTGTTGACGGTGACGGCCGAAACCAGGCTGCCGGTCACGTTCAGGGTGCCAGCGGCCACCGTGGTGGCGCCGGTGTAGGTGTTGGCGGCCGAAACCGTCAGCACACCGGTGCCCTGCTTGGTGACGCTGCCAGCGCCGCTGATCACGCCGCTGATGGTGTAGGTGGCCGGGCTGGCACCGCTGTTGATGGTGGCAGCACCCAGGGTCACCACGGCGTTGGCCGTGTTGAGGCCGGTGACGCCGGCGGCCAGCGTGGTGCCGCCCGTCATCGTCAGGGTGCCGGTGCCCAGCGCGCTGTTGGTGCCAACCGTGATCTGGCCGGCGGTGAGCGCGGTGCCACCCGTGTAGGTGTTGACGCCGTTCAGCACCAGCGTGCCCGCCCCGGCCTTGGTCAGCGACGTGCCGCTGACCACACCGGTGGTGGTGAGGGTGGTGCCGGTGGCGGTTTCGATGGTGCCGCCACCCGTGCCCAACGCCACCGTGCGGGCGGTGGTGAAGCTGGCGGTGGTGCGCAGGGCACCGCCGACCAGGGTGATGCCGCCGCTGGTGTTGCCGAGGTTGGCATCCGCCGCAACCTGCACCGTGGTGCCGGTCACAACCGTGCCGCCGGTGTAAGTGTTGGTGCCAGTGAGGATCAGCGCATCCGTGGTCGCGGCGGCGCTGTCGATGACCGACAGCGGGCCGGTGCCCGAGATGACGCCGCCAAGGGTCAGCACATTGCCGTTCACATCGACCGTGGCGCCGCCAGCCATGCTGATGGCGTTGTTGGCCGTGAGGCCAGCCGCGCCGGACTGCAGGGTGGTGCCGGCAGCCATCGCCAGCGCGCCGGTGCCCAGCGCGGTGCCGGTGCCGATGCGGATGGTGCCACCGTTCAGGGCGGTGCCGCCCGTGTAGGTGTTGGCACCGTTCAGGATCAGCGTCGCAGAACCGATCTTGGTGATCGGGCCCGAGCCGGAGATCACGCCGTTCAAGGTGTAACCAAAGGCCTGCGTGTCGATCGTCAGCGCGCCGCCGACCGAGATTGCATTGGCCAAGGCAACACCGTTGACACCGTTCTGCAGCGTCGTGCCAGCCGAAGTGGTCAGACCAGCCGTGCCCAGCGCGGCGTTGCCGCCGGTGCGCAGGGTGCCGGCCGTGAGCGCAACGCCGCCCGTGAAGCTGTTGGTGCCGTTGAGCACGAGCAGGCCGGTGCCGGTCTTGGTCAGGCTGCCAGTGCCGGAGATCGGACCGACCAGTTCAAGGGCCAGATCCGTGGCCGCAGCAACCGTGGCATTGCCGGCCAGGGTGATGCTGTTCGACACACGGACATTTTCACTGTTCAGCGCCCGACCGACGTTGACCGCGCTGGTCAAGGTGGTGCCACCAGCCATCGTGAGGGCGCCAGTTCCCAGCGCGCTGTCGTTGGCCACCGTGATGGTGCCGGCGTTGAGCGCCGTTCCGCCCGTATAGGTGTTGGCGGCGTTCAGCACGAGGTTACCGCTGCCAGCCTTGCTCAACGGGCCCGCGCCGCTGACGATGCCATTCAGCGTCACCGTGTTGGCAGCGGTGTCGAGGGTGAAGGCACCGCCCATCGCGATGGCATTGGCCAGCGTCAGGTTGGTGCCGGCAGTCAGGCTGGTGCCGGCGGCAGTGGTCAATGTGCCAGTGCCGAGGCCGCTGCTGTTGGTAAGCGTGATGCCGCCGACGTTCAGGTTGACGCCACCAGTGAAGCTGTTGGTGCCACCCAGCGTCAGGTTGCCCGTACCGATCTTGGTGATCGGGCCAGTGCCGGAGATCACGCCATTCAGCGTGTAGCCGAACGTCTGGGTGTCAATGGTCAACGGGCCACCGACGGTGATGGCATTGGCCAGGGTCACACCGGCAACGCCGTTCTGCAGCGTGGTGCCGGCCGACGTGGTGAGCGAGCTGGTGCCCAGCGCCGTGTTGCTGCCGGTCCGCAGAGTGCCTTCGGTCAGGCTGACGCCATCACTGAAGCTGTTGTTGCCGTTCAGCACCAACAGGCCGCTGCCGGTCTTGGTGATGCTGCCGCCACCCGAGATCGGACCGACCAGTTCAAGCGCCAGACCGGTGCCCGTGGCAACCGTCACGCCAGCCGACAGAACGATGGCGTTGGAGACGCGCACATTCTCGCTGTTCAGCATGCGACCGACGTTGACTGCGCTGGTCAGCGTGGTGCCGCCGGCCATGGTCAGCGTGCCGGTGCCAAGTGCGCTGTCGGTTGCCACCGTGATGGTGCCAGCGTTCAGCGCCGTGCCGCCAGCGTAGGTGTTGAGGCCGTTCAGCACCAGGTTGCCCGTGCCGGTCTTGGTGATCGAGCCCGCGCCGCCAATCACGCCGTTCAGCGTGAAGGTGAAGGCCTGGGTGTTGACCGTGCCGTTGCCCAGCGTGGTGATCGCGTTGGCGAGCGCCAGATTGTCAGCACCCGCCAGCAAGGTGGTGCCATCAGCCATGACCAGACCGCCGGTGCCCAGGGCACTGTTGCTGTTCACCTGGATGGTGCCGCTGTTCAGGTTGACGCCGCCAGCGAAGCTGTTGGTGCCCGACAGGATCAGCGTGCCGGTGTTGATCTTGGTGAGACCACCGGTGCCATCGATGTCGCCCGACAGCTGGAAGGTGCCGGTGGACGGATCCACGGTCAGCCCCCCGTTGAGCGTGATAAGATTGGCGACGTTCAGGCCAGACACACCGGCCACCAGCGAGGTGCCGCCAGCCGCCGTGAGACGGCCGCTGCCCAGCGCAGTGTTGGTGCCCACAGTGATGGTGCCGGCGTTGAGCGCGGTGCCACCGGCGTAGCTGTTGGCGCCGTTCAGGATCAGGTTGCCGCTGCCGATCTTGGTGATCGAACCGGCGCCCGAGATCACGCCGTTCAGCGTGAAGCTGTTGGCCTGGGTGTCGATGGTGCCAACGCCCGCGGTGGTGACGGCATTGGCCACAACCAGGTTGTTCACACCCGATTGCAGCGTGGTGCCATCGGCCATCGCCAGCGTGTTGGTGCCCAGCGCGGTGTTGTTGCCGACCTGGATCGTGCCAGCGTTCAGGGCCGTGCCGCCAGTGTAGCTGTTGGCGCCGTTCAGCACCAGCGTGCCAGACTGGATCTTGGTCAGCGAGCCGTCGCCGGAGATCACGCCGTTCAGCGTGAAGGTGCCGGTGCCGCTTTCCACGATCAGGTTGCTGCCAGCGAAGGTCACGACGTTGTTGGCAAGCGCCAGACCGGTGGTGCCGGCCGCCAGCGTTGTCGGGTTCACATCGTTGAACACGGTCAGTTGGCCGCCGCTGAGCGCCAGGTTGTTGCCAACCGTGATGCGGCCGCCAACCAGGCTGGTGCTGCCACCAAAGTTGTTGGCAGCATTCAGCGTCAGGGTGCTGGCCGAGGTCTTCACCAGACCGGAAGCGCCGCCGATCACACCGTTCAGCGTGATGTCGTTCGGGCCGGTGACGACGGTCAGGTCGTTCAGGGTGAAGGCGTTGGCCAGGGTGCGCAGCGCGCCACTGTCATTGCCCAACACCATGAAGTTGCTGGTGACCGCGCCAGTGCCGAGCGCCGTGTCGCTGCCGACGTAGACGGCTGCGCTGGTGACCGTGGTGCCGCCGGCATAGCTGTTGGCACCGTTCAAGTTCAGACGGCCGTTATCGAACACGTTCAGTGCACCGGCACCCGAGACCACGCCGTTCAGCGTGAGAATGGTGCCGTTCACGTCAACACCGCCGGCGTTCGGCGCGCTGATTGTGGTGCCCTGCAGGTCAAGATTGGTCGAACCCGCACCCAGAACCACATTGTTGGCCAGCGTGAGCACCTGGTTGTTCGACGGATCGTTCACGCCAGCCACCAGCGAAGTGCCGCCAGTGGTGGTGATCGTGCCGGTGCCGAACGAGGTGTTGGTGTTGAAGGTGATAGTGCCTGCGGTCAGCGCGGTGCCGCCGGTGTAGCTGTTGTTGCCGGTCAGGATCAGGTTGCCCGAACCCGTCTTGGTCAACAGGCCAGCGCCGCCGATGGTGCCCGACATCGTGAAGGTGTTGGCGCCGGTGGCGACCTCCACATTGCCGATGCTGAAGTTGTTGGCGATCACCAGGTTGTTGGTGTTGTTGGCCAGCACCGTGCCGTCGGCCATCGTCACCAGGCCGGTGCCGAAGGCCGCATTGTTGCCCGCCGTCACCGTGCCTGCGTTGATGCTGCTGCCGCCGGTGTAGCTGTTGGCACCGTTCAGCACCAGGTTGCCGCTGCCGATCTTGGTGATCGAACCGGCACCCGAGATCACACCGTTCAGCGTGAAGGTGTTGGCCTGGGTGTCGATGGTGCCGACGCCCGCGGTGGTGATGTTGTTTGCCACAACCAGGTTGTTCACACCCGATTGCAGCGTGGTGCCACCCGCCATCGCCAGCGTGTTGGTACCCAGCGCGGTGTTGGTGCCGACCTGGATCGTGCCAGCGTTTAGGGTGGTGCCGGCGGTGTAGCTGTTGGCACCGTTCAGCACCAGCGTACCCGACTGGATCTTGGTCAGCGAACCGTCGCCGGAAATCACGCCGTTCAGCGTGAAGATGCCGGCTCCGCTTTCCACGATCAGGTTGGCTGTCGGCTGGAGCAGCACATTGTTGGCAAGTGCCAGGCCAGTCGTGCCTGCCGCCAGCGTGGTCGTCTGACCAGAGCTTGCCTGGACGTCGAGCGCACCCGTGCCAAGCGCGGTGTTGGTGCCCACCGTGATGCGGCCACCGAACAGGCGGGTGTTGCCCGTGTAGTCGTTGGCGCCATTCAGCGTGAGGGTAGAGGTAGAGGCCTTGAGCAGTGCGCCACCGCCACTGACAACGCCATTCAGCGTGATGTCATCCGGACCATTCACCACGGAATTGTTGAGCAGCGTGACATTGTTGGCCAACGTGCGCAGCGAACCACTGTCGTTCGACAGCACACCGCTCGACATCGCCAGCGTACCGGTGCCAAGCGCCGTATCCGTGCCGACAAAGATCGCCGCATTCAAAAGCGTGGTGCCGCCGGTGTAGGTGTTGGCGCCATTCAGGTTCAGGCGGCCATTGTCGGTCACACTGAGTGCGCCGGCACCCGACACCACCCCGTTCAGGGTGAGGCCGCTGCCATTGGTGGAGACCGCACCGGTCACTGTCACGGCATAGAAGGTGCCCTGCAGATCGACAGTGGTGGTGCCAGCGCCGAGCGAGACGGCGTTGGCCAGCGTGATGGACGCACCGTTGCTCGGATCGGCCACACCAGCCTGCAGCGTGGTGCCGCCGGTCGTGGTCAGCGCGCCGGTGCCGATGCTGTTGTTGTTGGTCACCGTCAACGTGCCCGCGGTGAGCGCAGTGCCACCACTGTAGCTGTTGCTGCCCGACAGGATCAGGTTGCCCGCGCCCGTCTTGGTCAACAGGCCAGCGCCGCCGATGGGGCCCGACATGGTGAAGCTGTTGGCGCCGGTGGCCACAGTGACATTGCCGATGGTGAAGGCATTGGCCACATTGAGGTTGTTGGCGTTGTTGGCCAGCGTGGTGCCGTCAGCCATGGTGACAGCGCCGGTGCCCAGCGCGGTGTTGGTGCCAACGGTGACCGTGCCGCCGTTGATGCTGCTGCCGCCGCTGTAGCTGTTGGCGCCATTCAGAACCAGGTTGCCGGTGCCGGTCTTGGTGATCGAGCCCGCGCCATCAATCACGCCGTTGAGCGTGAAGGTGAAAGCACCGGTGTTCACCGTGCCGACGCCCTGCGTGGTGATGGCGTTGGCCAGAGCCAGATCAGCAACACCCGCGTTCAGCGTGGTGCCACCGCTCATGACCAGACCGCCAGTGCCCAGCGCGGTGTTGGTGCCCACTGTGATGGCGCCAGCCGTCAGCGCAGTGCCGCCAGCGTAGCTGTTGGCGCCGTTCAGCACCAGCGTGCCGGTGCCGGTCTTGCTGATCGAGCCAGCGCCGGAGATGACGCCGCCCAGGGTGAGCGTGTTGGCACCGGTGGCGATGGTGCCCACACCAGCGGTGCTGACATTGTTGGCCAGCGTGATGCCATCAGCGCCAGCGATCAGGCTGGTGCCGCCGGCCATCGCCAGCGCACCGGTGCCGATCGAGGCGTTGTTGAACACCGTGATGCTGCCACCGTTCAGGTTGGTGCCGTTGCTGTAGCTGTTGGTGCCCTGCAGGTTCAGGTTGCCGCTGCCGATCTTCACCAGCGTGCCGGAGATGCCGCCATCGGTGATGTTGCCCGACAGGGTCAGTTCATTGCCCTGCGTATCGATGGTGCCCAGACCATTCAGCGTCACCGCGTTGGCGAAGCTGAGACCAGCCGCGGCCGACTGGAAGGTCGTGCCGCCGTTCATGGTCAGCGCGCCGATGCCGATGCTGCTGTTGTTGGTCACTGCCAGCGTGCCGGCATCGATGGTCGTGCCACCAATGTAGGTGTTGACGCCCGACAGGGTGAGGGTGCCAGTGCCGGTCTTCACGATAGAGCCGTTGCCCGACAGGACGCCGGTGAGCGTGAAGGCGCCAGCGCCGCTGTCAATGCTGTTGGAGCCGGTGGTGCTCACCGCATTGGCAATGGTCAGCGTGCCGCCACCATTGGCCAGCGTGGTGCCGCCCAGCAGCGCGATGCTGTTGGTGCCGGCGGCCAGCGCGGTGTTCAGCTGCAGCGTGCCGGCCTGCACCTGGGTGCCGCCGGAGAAGTTGCTGTTGGTGCCGCCCAGCACCAAAGTGCCGGCGCCCTGCTTGAACAGGATGCCATCGCCCTGGAGGGTGCTGTTCACCGTGGCGGTGATGCCGGCGCCGGTCGACACGAACATGCCGGTGCCGACACCGGTGCTCTGGTTGTCGAGGATGCCGCCGGTCAGCGTGTAGCCATCGGTGACGAACTGCAGGCCCTGGGCCGCGAACAGCTGGGCCAGCGTGACGGTGCCGGCGGTGCCGCCAAACACAGCAACGCTGTTGTTGAACCAGTTGGTGTTCAGCTGGCTGTCGGGCAGGCCGGTCCAGTTGGAGCCATTGGCGCTCCAGGTACCGGAGCCGCCATTGACCGCACCGTTGCCAGACGCATCGGCACCATCCCAATATTGGACGAAGGTGCCCGGCGCGGTGACGATCAGGTTGACCTGGCCCGGAACCAGCGTCTGCACCAGGCCGGTGAAGGCGCCCGGCAGGGTTTGCACCTGCACGTTGGTGGAACCGGCGAGCAGCGCGCCCTGATAGGTGAAGAGATTGTAGACGCCGAGACCGAAGCTGCCGCCAACCGATTCGCGGACGGTCAGACGACCGCCCAGACGCAGGTTGGTGACCGACACCGTGTCGTTCAGCGGGCCGCCGAGGACATAATTGTCACCCAGGTCAAAGACCAGCGACGACTGTTCGTTAAGCAGCAGGGTGCCGATGGTGAGCTTGCCAGTCTGGCCGTTGCCGCCGACACCGGCCGACAGCACGCCGGCATTGGCCACTTCGACAATACCGGCAATGGTGCCGGTGCCCGACAGGGTGGCGCCGGCGCGCACGTTGGTCAGCTGGTTGGCATCGGTCAGGTTGCCGGTGACTGCCAGTTCGCCCTGCGCCACCTCGATTTGCGAGGAGATGGTGTTGGCAGCGTTGGCCAGGGTCACAGTGCCCAGGCCGACCTTGTTGAAGACGTTGACATCAGCGCCCGACAGGACGCCGGTCAGCACCAGGTTGCCGTTGCCGCCAACGGTGGCGTTCGGATCGTTGATCGCGACGTTGCTGCCGATGGTGCGGGTGGTGCCGCCGGTGTTGTTGCGGATGCCCGCGGCGGCGTTGATGTTGACGGTGTTGCCAACGCCGAGGGCGTTGTCGTTGTTCACCACCACCACAGCGCTGTTCAGGTTCACATCACCGGTGAAGCTGTTGTTGCCGTTGATGACGATCTGGCCGGCGGTGAGCGCACTGGTGGTGAAGCCACCGGGGCCCGTGATGGTGCCGTTCAGCACCAGGCGGGTGCCGTTGGTGCTGACCGCGCCGGTGACCGGGTTGATGATCAGCAGATTGCCGTTGAGATCGATGGTGGTCTGGCCGCTGGCCAGGTTGATGTTGTTGCCCAGCGTGATGGTCCCGGCACCAGCCGAAAGGCCGGCGACGAAGGTGGTGCCATCCTGGGTGGTGAGCAGGCCGCTGCCGATGGCGTTGCCGTCATCGATGCGCAGGGTGCCGGCGTTCAGGTTGGTGCCACCGGCATAGGTGTTGGTGCCGGTCAGCGTCAGGCGGCCGTCACCGATCTTGGTGAGGCTGCCGGCGCCCGAGATGACACCATTCAGGCGCACATCATTGGCCTGGGTGTCGATCGTGCCGGTCACACCGGCATCGATGCCGACCGTGCGGGCCGAGGTGACGTTGGCGGTGAACTGCAGCGTTGAGTTGCCGGTGAAGCTGACGCCGCCACCCAGCGCGCCCAGCGCACCGTTGCTGGCAACCGAAACGGTGCCGGCATTGATGATGGTGCCGCCGGCATAGCTGTTGCCGGCATTGCCGAGCACCAGGGTGCCGTCGCCGATCTTCTGCAGGGCCTGTGCGCCGTCCACGACGCCATTGGCGGTGAAGGTGGTGCCGCCATCGACATTGATCGTATCAGCCACGGCGCCCGCCAGCGTGATGCCGCGGGTGCTGGTGAAGGTGGCGGTGGTGCGCAGTTCGGCATCGTTCAGGGTGAGCTGGCTGCCCGCGGCGCCCAGGCCCGAGTCGGCGCCGATGATGACGCTGCTGCCGGTGACGTTGGTGCCGGCGGTGTAGGTGTTGACACCGTTCAGGAACACGCGGCCATCGCGGGTGCCGGTGCCGCCCGTGGAGATGATGTTGAGCGGGCCGGTGTCGCCAACGGCGCCGTTGATCACCAGATCATTGGTGGCGGCATCGAAGGTGGCCGAGCCGGCCAGGCCGATGTTGTTGGCCAGCGTGCGGTTGCCTTCGGCGACAAGCGTGGTGCCGGCGGCCATGGCGACGTTGCCGGCGCCCAGCGCAGTGTCACTGGCGGCGACGACCGTGCCGGCATTGATGTCAAAGCCGCTGAAGCTGTTGCCGCCGGCCAGGGTCAGCGCACCGGCGCCATTCTTGGCCAGCACGCCGCCAACGATTTGGGTGTTGATGCGGGCATCATTGCCGCCAACGTTGATCGCCGAATTGTTGGCGTTGAACGAGCCGACACCGCCCAGCACATAGCCGGTGGTGACAAAGCCCATCTGATCGAAGTTGATCGCGCTGGCGACATCAACGGTGCCGGCAGTGCCGCCGAACTCGATATCGTCAGTGGCGTTGTTGCCATAGGCGAGATTGAAGGTGCCGTCGCTGTTGGTGAAGTTGGTGTTGGTCAGGTTGAAGGTGCCCGAACCACCATCGATCACGCCGTTCGGCACCAGGTTGGCGCCATCCCAGCGATAGGTGCCGGTGAAGGCGACATTCAGCTGCACGACACCGGGGCCAGATGCCACCGGGCCGGCCAGGATCGTGTAGGTCACGTCAACCGGGGCCGGGTTGCTGATGGTCAGGCCGTTGTTGGCAACGAGGTTGCCATAGGTGATCAGCGTCCGGTTGCCGACGCCGACATTGAAACCGGCCAGCGGCGTGATGTTGAGCACGCCATCCAGGGTCAGGTTGTTGTTGACGACGATCAGATCGGCATCGGTGCCCGGAACGCCGGCGATGCCGGCCAGTTCGAAGTTCAGGTTGGTGCCGTTGGCCAGCACCAGATTGCCGAAGGTAAGCGTGCCGGGGCTGTTGCCCGGAGCGAGCACGGACGTGTCGTTGAGGGTGACAGTGCCGGCCGCCGTGCCGGCGCCGACCAGCGAGGCGCCGGCCTGCACGGTGACATCGCCAGCGATGCTGCCATTGAGGCGCAGCGTGCCTTCCTGCAGGTTGAACGCGCCGGTGAAGCCCGTCACGATGTTGGAGCTGTCACCGGTCAGCAGCAGGGTGCCGGTGCCGGTCTTGGCCACGGTGCCAGCACCGCTCAGCACACCCGACAGAGTCAGCTGGTTGGTGCCGGTGGCGATCGTCGCGTTGCCCAGCGTGAAATTGTTGGCCAGCGTGCGGCCGCCGATCACTTCGGTCGGCAGGGCGAGCGTGGTGCCGTTGCCCAGGTCGACCGTTCCGGTGCCAAAGGCAGTGTCGCTGCCGGCCACGACGGTGCCGGTGTTGACCACCGTGCCGCCCGTATAGGTGTTGTTGCCGGTGATCACGAGGCTGCCGGCGCCGGTCTTCACCAACGAGCCGCTGTTGTAGACGGTGCCGCCCAAGGTGAGCGTGTTGCCGGCGGTATCAACAGAGAGCGGACCGGTCAGCGCGATGTTGTTGGCGATGTTCAGGCCATCAACGCCAGCCTCGAGCGTGCGGGTGGTGCCAGCGAAATCGGTGGTGGTGACGTCATTCTGACCCAGCGCCGCGTTGTTGCTGACGACGATGCGGCCATCCGAGAAGCGGACGCTGTCAATCGTGTTGGCAGCGGTCAGACGCAGCGTGCCGGTGCCATTCTTGGCCAGGAAGCCTTCTTCACCGGGCACGGCGCTGCGGTTGGAGAGCACGCCGTTGATGGTGACGTCATCGGTGCCGAGCACCACCAGCGCGCCCTGGACCAGGATATTCTGGTTCAGCGTGACCGCCGCGCCCGAAATGAAGTTCAGGCCGGCTTCGTTGGCGGTAATCTGGCCGGTGCCGAGCGCACCGGCATCCTGGACGCGAACGGCTGCATGATCGATGGACAGGGCTTCCAGCGTGTTGGCCGCAGCCAGACGAACACGGCCGCCGCCCACGATATTCAGCGTGCCGCCGGTGATCGTGTTGTTGAGGGTGAGATCAGTGCCGTCGATGATCGCCAGACCAGTGGCATCGCTGAACTGGAAAGTGGCAAGATTGCCGAGCAGATCGATGGTCGCGGAACCACCAGCGGCAATGTTGATTGCGCGGCCGCTGTTGGTGACCAGACCGGCGGGCACCGCCGTTCCAACTGCCAGCGTGGTGCCATTGGCAAGGTTGATGGCCGCCGCGCCGCCGCCGAGCGCACCGCCGGAACGAGCCTCCAGGCGGCCGCCGTCGATGGTGATCGCGCCCGTGAAGCTGTTGCCGTTGCGGGTCAGCACCAGGGTGCTGGTGCCGGTCTTGGTGATGCCGCCGGGGCCCGACACAACGCCGTCCAGTTCCAGCGTGCCGGCGCTGGTGATGCTGATGTCGCCATTGAGCACGACGTTGCCGGCGATGGAAACCGGCGCAGCATCGGTCACGTCAAACTTGGTGCCGCCGACAAAGCGCAGGCTGGCATTGTTGACGGCCGCCGCACCATTGATCTGCAGCGTGCCATTGTTCACGCGGACCTGGCCCGCGTTGAAATCGTTGGAACCCGTGAGCGCCACCGTGCCGCCGGTGCCGGCACCAAGGGTGAAGGCCCCCGTGGTGTTGATGTTGCCCGCCAGCGTGAAGGTCTGGCCAGCATCCGGCGTGAGCACGGTGAGGCCAGCGGTGCCGTTGATGGCGTTGGCGATGGTCAGGCTGGTTGCCGCATCAGCCTGCGCCAGGGTGGTGGTGCCAGTGACCGACAGCGCACCGGTGCCTAGCGCATTGGCATTGCCCAGCCGCAGCGTGCCGCCGTTCAGTTCGGTGCCGCCGGTGTAGGCGTTGACGCCATTCAGGATCAGCACGTTGGAGCGGGTCTTGGCGATGCCGCCATCGCCGGAAATCACGCCGTTCAGCGTGAGCTCTGCGCCAGCCGGGCCGGGGGCCACGGTGAGCACCTGACCTGCGGCCACGTTGATGGCGTTGGCAACGCTCAGGATCGGGCTGGCAGTGGTGGTGGCGAGCGTGCCGCTGCCGGTCACCGAGAGCGCACCGGTGCCCAGCGCCGTGTCGGCACCAATGCGGATCAGGCCCTGCTGCAGGGTGACACCACCAGTGAAGGTGGATGCCATTGACAGGGTCTGCTCACCAGCGCCCGTCTTGACCAGGGCGATGTCGCCGGTGATCGTGCCGCCATAGTTGGTGTTGGTTGGGTTATCGATGGTCAGCACCGACTGGACAAGGCCAGTGTTGGTGATGGTGCCGTCGCTGAGGGTCAGACCGGCCACGGTCGCATTGAAGCCCGCCATGTCGAGCACGCCATTGGTGGCGACGCCGAAGATCGAACCGGCCGACAATGCCGTGTTGGAACCCAGGATCAGCGTGCCGGCGGTGACCGAGGTGTTGCCCGTGTGCGTGCTGGTGCCCGTCAGCGTGAGGGTGCTGCTGCCGGCCTTGGTGAAGGCAAGGCGGCCGGCGCCGTCAGTCAGCGTGCCGCCGAAGACGAGGGGAGTGTTGGCATTGACACGGAGCGTGCCGAGCGTCGCATTATCGTTGAGGATGGTGTCCGCCCCGTTGATCGGGGCACCGACGAAATCGGTGACGGTGACCGTCACGCCATTCACATCGAACGTCACGGCCGACGCCGGAACCAGCGCGGTGCCGGCCAGCATGGCAGCTGCCATGGTCAGCCCGATTCGCCGCGCCTTCACACCCTTCGCAAACCGGCTCTCTCCACCGAAAGCACCGTTAAGAATCACGGCTTCGCGGCTCTGCGTAACGTTCGACATGCTATCCCCCGAGGACAAACTGATGGCACTGTTGGCCGGAACTCTATTCAAAACCTACGGAAATGCAACTGCTGCGGTTGCGAAAAAATCGTCCATAATCATTGGTTAGCCAGAAATTTACGGTTGCACCGGAATTGTGTCGGCAACCCATGGCTGGGCCAATACGCCCGCTTCAGCCGCCAGCAACCGCGGCCAGAGACCGAGCTCAAGCCCGAAGCGACGGGCATTATAAAGCTGCGGCACGAGGCAAAGATCGGCAATCGTTATGCTATTCTTAAACAATTGGCCGTCGCCATAACGGGCTGCAAAGGCCTCCAGTGTGCCCAGTCCGTCGGCCATCCAGTGGTGGAGCCAGCGGGTGACGGCGGCATCATCCTGGCCCATTTCGCCGCGCAGCCAGCGCTGCACCCGCAGATTGCCGAGCGGGTGGACTTCGGCCGCAATCACCATCGCTGCACTGCGCACCAGGGCCCGGCCGGCCGGATCCGGCGGCAGCAACGGGGGCTCTGGAAAGCTTTCCTCAATATATTCGAGGATGGCCAGGCTTTGGCTCAGCACCAGGTGCCCATGCTCCAGCACGGGCACCAGGCCCTGCGGGTTGCGGGCCAGGTGGGCGGGGCTGCGCTGGTCGCCATCGACGAGGTTGACCGGCAGGCGTGTCGACTCCAGCCCCTTGGCTGCCAGCGCCAGCCGCACCCGCCAGGACGCGCTGGACCGCCAATAATCGTGCAGAACCAGCGTGCCCACGGCATGTCTCCCCGTCTGCCTGTTCAGCCCTTGTTGAAGGGATTGCGCCCGCCGCGGAAGCTCAGCCGGATCGGCAGGCCGCCAAAGTCCAGATCGGCGGCCAGGCTGTTGGTGAGGAAGCGGCCATAGCTGGCGGGCAACGCATCGGTGCGGTTGCCGAACACCACGAAGGTGGGCGGCCGGGTCGCGACCTGGGTGGCATAGCGCAGCTTGATGCGGATGCCGCCCGGCGCCGGCGGCGGGTTGCGCGACAGGGCAGCTTCGAACCAGCGGTTCAGGGCCGAGGTCGGCACCCGGCGCGACCAGCGCTGGCGGGTTTCGAATGCCACCTTCATCAACGTGTCGAGCCCCTTGCCGGTGGCGCCCGAACAGGTGAGCAGCGGCACGCCCTTGATCTGGCTCAGCCCTTCGTCCAGCGCCTTGCGCACACCGTTGAACAGCCGGCTCTGATCGGCGGCGACATCCCATTTGTTGAGCGCGATGATCAGCGCCCGCCCTTCGGACAGCACCATGTCGGCAATGCGCAGATCCTGGGATTCCAGCCCTTGCGTTGCATCGAGCAGCAGCACCACCACCTCGGCAAAGTCCACTGCCAGCTTGGTGTCGGCCGCAGACAGCTTCTCCAGCTTTTCCGTCACCCGCGCGCGCTTGCGCAGCCCGGCGGTATCAACCAACCGCACCGGCTGGCCATCAAATTCCCAATCAATCGCAATCGAATCGCGCGTGATCCCGGCTTCGGGGCCGGTGACCAGCCGCTGTTCGCCGAGCAGCCGGTTGATCAGCGTGGACTTGCCGGCGTTGGGCCGGCCGACGATGGCGATCTTCAGCGGGCCGGGCGGCGGTTCCGGTGCATCGTCACTCTCAGCCAGTTCGGCCGGTTCGGCCTCGGCCTCCGGCTCTTTCTCAAGATGCGGGGCCAGCGCCTGGTAGAGATCGGCAAGGCCAAGGCCATGTTCGGCCGACAGGCCAATGGGCTCACCCAGGCCCAGTTCATGGCCTTCGTTCAAACCGGCTTCGGCCTGCAGCCCTTCGGCCTTGTTGGCCACCAGCACCAGCGGCACACCGCGCCGGCGCAGCCAGCCGGCAAAATGGCGGTCGAGCGGCGTGATGCCGGCGCGCGCATCATAAACCAGCACGGCAACAGTGGCGCGGCCCACCGCAGCCTCGGTCTGGGCGCGCATGCGGCCCGACAGGCTTTCGTCGCTGCCGTCTTCAAAGCCGGCGGTGTCAACGGCAACGAAATCCAGATCGAACAGGCTGGCGCGGCCTTCGCGGCGGTCGCGGGTCACGCCGGGTTGATCGTCCACCAGCGCCAGGCGCTTGCCCACCAGCCGGTTGAACAGGGTGGATTTGCCCACGTTGGGCCGGCCCACGATGGCCACGCGCGGGGCATCGGGATCAATATCAAGAACGCTGGTCATGCTCATCGCGCCGGCCTTACCAGCGCGCGGGGCCAAGCGCCACCCAAGCGGGCGACAAGATCAGCGATAGGCCGTCAGCGTGCCGTCATCCGTCAGCTGATAAAGCCGCCCGCCGGCCACCACCGGCGGCAGATAGGCCGCCGCCTTCAGCTTGATGGTGGCGGTGCGCTTGCCCTCATAAGGATCCACCGCGATCAGTTCCCGGTTCGAGCCGGCCACCCAAAGATGCTCACCGG
The DNA here is from genome assembly GCF_059745315.1 of Sandarakinorhabdus sp. FBCC-B8862. NCBI lineage: Bacteria > Pseudomonadati > Pseudomonadota > Alphaproteobacteria > Sphingomonadales > Sphingosinicellaceae > Sandarakinorhabdus > Sandarakinorhabdus sp. FBCC-B8862. Next base: position 2,717,703 of record NZ_CM185574.1, on the reverse strand, counting down.
CCAGCACCGGGCCGGCCCACTGGATGGCATCCTTCTTCTTCTTGGCCTTGCGATATTGATCGAGGCGCAGCACCCAGCGCACCTTACCCTCGCTGCGGGTGATGCACAGCACCTCGCCATCAACCGTCACCAGATAGATGAATTCGCCGGCCAGCCAGGGCGTCCACACCCCGGCGAAATTGCGTTCCCAGGCGCGCTGCCCGGTGGCCATTTCCAGCGCGACCATGCGGCCGCCATGGCCAACCGCATAAACCCGGCCGCGATCGATGACCGGCGAGCCATCAATGTCGGCCAGTGCCGCCATGGCGGTGGAGCGGCCGGTGCGCGCCAGCTGATCCTGCCACACGCTGCGGCCGGTTTCGGCGCGCAGGGCGTTCAATTCGCCCGACGAGAAGCCGGCCACAACCGTGTCGAGCTGCACCGCCGGCGCGCCCACACCCAGGATGCCGGCGATTTCAACCGTGCCCGTCACCGTCCACAACAGTTCGCCAGTGGTGGCATTGAGGGCGTGGAGCTGATTGTCCTGGCTGACGGCGAAGATGCGGTTGCCAGCCACCGTCGGCGCCCCGCGCAGCGGCTGGCCCAGGGCACGATCCCACAATTGCTTGCCGGTTTCGGCATCATAGGCAACCGCGACGCCATAGCCGGTGAGGGCATAGACACGGCCATCGCCATAGGAAACGCCGCCGCCAAAGGCCGGGCGCACGCTGCGCTTGGGCTGTCGATATTGTGCTGACCAGGCCACGCGGCCGGTGTCGGCATCAAAGGCGCGGACCTGGCCAAGAATGTCCATCGTATAGACCTTGCCGCCGCCCACCACCGGCGCAGCGTTCAGCCGGGCGGTGCCGCTACTGCCCTTGCCGATGCTGGCGCGCCAGGCTTCCACCGGCTTGTCGGCCAGCGCCAGATGGCCGCCGACCTTGGCCGGCGAGCCGCCGGGCTGGGCCCAATCGGCGTTGGTTTCGGCCGCCGGCAGCACAATGGCGGTGTCTTTCAACTCCGCTTCGGCCTCCGCACGGGTTTCAAACGCCATGATCGGGATGCGTTCGCCCAGCGTGGGCGTGCGCCGCTTGCTGGCCTTCTTGAATGCGCCGCAGCTGGCCAGCGCCAGGCTGGCGATCAGCAGGATGGAAACAGCGCGCAATCCGCGCCGGTTGGCTTCACTCACGCCCTGCTCCTCACTGCGCCGCACCGGCCGGCGCCTGGCCGATGCCGAGCGCGCCCACGTCCACGCCCACGGCAATCGCCAGCTGGGCTGCCCGGCTGCGCAGGCCTGGGCTCATTTCTTCATCCTTCACCATGGCGATCAGGATCGGCTTGGCCTGTTCGGGCTTGCCGGCCTTCACATGCGCCACCGCCACCAGTTCGCCGGCCACGCCGAACCACGGGTTGCCCGGCACCGCCAGCGGCTTCAGCTTGGCCACCACCTCGCCGGGCGCCATCTGGTCAAACCCCACCCGCACCGCCTTCACCAGCGCGGCATCGCGCAGCGTCTGCGGCAACTGGCCGTCGGCCGCGATGGCTTCATAGAGACCGCGGGCCTTGGCCTTGTCGCCACCGGCCAGCGTGTCGTTGGCCAGCACCATGCGGGCCAGGCCGGCATAGGCACCGGGGCCATCGCGGGTCATCGCTTCCAGCACCGGGCGGGCGCGGGCGCCCTCGCCCACTTCCAGCTGGGTGATCGCCTTGCTCAGCGCCTGGCCTGCCGCACCGGCGGCCTTTTCCTGCCGGTCCTGCCAATAGAGCCAGCCGGCGAGCGCGGCCAGCGCCAGCACCAGCACGGCAATCCCGATCCGGCCATAGCGCTGCCAATATTTCAGCAATTCGGACCGGCGAAATTCCTCGTCGACCTCGCGCAGAAAGGCATCTTCAGGGCTGGCGGGGGTGTTGGCCAAGGTGATCATGCTCCGGACAAGACGGTGTGGCACCGCCGATATTGCCGGCGGGTGAATGCCCGATGTGGCCGCACAGGTAAAGCCTCAGCGATAAAGCTGCGCCTCGGTCGGGAATTGGCGGGCGCGCACCCGGCCGGCATAATCGGCGGCAGCGGCCGAAATGCGGCCGGCGAGATCGTCAAACCGCTCGACGAAGCGCGGCACCCGATCAAACATGCCCAGCATGTCGTCCACCACCAGCACCTGGCCATCACATTCGGCCGCCGCGCCAATGCCGATGGTAACACAGGGGACAGAGCGGGTGATGTCGATGGCCAGCCCTTCGACCACACCTTCCACCACCATGGCAAAACAGCCGGCGGCGGCGACGGCCTGGGCATCGTTCAGGATCTTGGCACGTTCCGCCTCGCTGCGGCCGCGGGCGCCATAGCCGCCCAGCGCATTGACCGCCTGTGGCGTGAGGCCGACATGCGCCATCACCGGAATGCCGCGGTCCACCAGGAAGCGGATGGTCGGCGCCATCACCGCGCCGCCCTCCAGCTTCACGGCCGCCGCCCCGGTTTCGCGGAGCACCCGGGCGGCGGTGCGATAGGCAGCCTCCGGGCTTTCCTCATAGGTGCCGAACGGCAGATCGATCACCACCACGCTGCGATAGCTGCCGCGCACCACGGCGGCGCCATGGGCGATCATCATCTCCAGCGTGACCTTCACCGTGGTGTCGAGGCCATAGATCACCTGCCCCAGCGAATCGCCGACCAGCAGCAGATCGCAGTGGGGATCGAGCAGCTGCGCCATGCGCGCGGTGTAGGCGGTGAGCATCACCACTGGCTCCGCACCCTTACGCTTCGCAATCGCCGGCACCGTCAACCGCCGCACCGGTTCCGGCACCGGATGGGCGCGGCTTGTGCTGGTATCAAGCGTGAAGGTCGTGCTCATGGCCGGGGTCTTTACGCCCCCGGCCATGATATCTCAACCAAACAGCTTGGCGGCGGTCTTCGCGATCAGTTCGCCCTGGTGGCGGGCGCCGGCCAGATCGGTTTCGGAAGGCTGGCGGCTGCCGTCACCGCCGGCCACAGTGGTCGCGCCATAGGGGGCACCGCCCACCAGCTCGTCCACGCGCATCTGGCCTTGGTGGCTGTAGGGCAGGCCAACAATGGTCAGGCCGAAATGCAAAAGGTTGGTGATGATCGAGAACAAGGTGGTTTCATTGCCGCCATGCTGGGTGGCGCTGCTGGTGAAGGCACCGCCCACCTTGCCGTTCAGCGCGCCGGTTGCCCACAGCTTGCCGGCGCCATCGAAAAAGGCGGCGAGCTGGCTGGGCATGCGGCCAAAGCGGGTGGGGGCGCCCACGATGATGGCATCATAATTGGGCAGATCATCCACACTGGCCACCGGGGCGGCCTGATCCAGCTTGAAATGATTGGCGCTGGCCACCGCTTCGGGCACGGTTTCCGGCACGCGCTTCACATCAACCTGGGCGCCGGCGGCGCGGGCGCCTTCGGCCATGGCATTGGCCATCGCTTCGATATGGCCATAGGTGGAATAATAAAGCACCAGGACTTTCGGCATTGTCGTCACTCCCATCTCGCCGGGCATCCGGCATGGGCGCTGGTGTAGGCTCTCGCCTTTTTCCTGAAAATCTGGATAATATCGAAATCACTGTTCAGGATTATCGATATGAAAGTGGGCACGCCCACGCTCGATCAGCTGGCCGTCCTGGTTGCCATTGCCGATCAGGGCAGCATGGCCGCCGCCGGCCGGGCGCTCGGCCGCGCCACCTCGGTGATCGCCTATCAGCTCGATGGGCTGGAGGCGCAGCTGGGCCTCGCCCTGTTCACCCGGGGCACCACCCGCCGCCCGGCCCTCACCGATGCCGGGCGGCTGGTGCTGGCCCATGCCCGCGAGACGCTGGGCAATGTGAGTGCGCTGCAGGCCGGCGTCGCGGCGCTGGCGCAAGGGCAGGAGGCGGAGCTGTCGCTGTCGGTCAGCGTGATGTTCCCCATCGAAACGCTGGTGGCGGCGCTCACCGCGCTGCAGGCGCGCTTTCCCACCCTGGCGCTGCGGCTGCATGTGGAGGCGCTGGGCGCGGTGCAGGCCCGCCTGTTCGACGGCAGCGCCACGCTGGCGATTGGCGGCGCGCTGGATGGCGTGAACGACCGGCTGGTGCGGCGCAGCCTGGCCGGCGTGCCGCTTGTGCCGGTGGCCGCCCCCGGCCACCCCCTCACCCGCGCCGGCATCGCGCCCGGCGAGGCGCAACGCCATCTGCAGCTGGTGCTCACCGATCGCTCCCGCCTCACTGAAGGCAAGGATTTCGGCGTTTTGTCCCCGCGCAGCTGGCGGCTGGGCGACATGAGCGCCAAGCACGCGCTTTTGAAAAGCGGGGCGGGCTGGGGCAACATGCCGGTGCCGATGGTGGCGGCGGATCTGGCTGCCGGCACGCTGGTGCAATTGCAGCTGCCGGATTGGCCGGGGACGACTTATCCCATCGAGCTGCTGCACCGTCCCGATCACACCCCCGGCCCGGCCGCCTGCTGGCTGATGGACTGGTTGGCGAAGGGCGGCAGCTGATCCGCTTCAGGCGGGCGGGTTCAGCAAGGCCAGCAGCCGGTCGCGCCAGCGGCGATAGCCGTCGCGGCTGGGGTGCAGGCCATCATTGAACAGGTCGCGGCGCTGGCGGCCGGCGCCATCAACGAAATCGGGATAGAGATCGATGAAGCGCACCCCCGGCATCTGGCTGGCAAAGGCCTGCATGGCCCGGTTCACCGGCTGCACCACGGCGCGGTTCTTGGCATCGTCATCGGTTGGCAACAACGACTGGATCATGATGCGCGCCTGCGGCTTGCGTTCGCGGATGCGGCGCACGACGGCGATGATGCCGCGCGTGATGCTGGCATCGGCGGGCGTTTCGGCATCGAAACTGTTGTTGATGCCCAGCATCACCAGCGCGACATCCGGCTGCAGATCGGTCCGGTCCAACCAGCCGGCACCGCCTTCGGCGGCCGGCTGCAACCGGTGCAGCACATGTTCGATGCGATCGCCCGACACGCCAAGGTTCAGGGCGGTCAGCGCCGGCACCGCGCCACCAAAACTTTCATCCCACACGGATCGGCCGCAAAAGCGGCCCGGCAGCCAGGGGTTGGCATCAAGGTGCCAGAAATCGGTGATGGAATCGCCGACGAACAACAGCCGGACCGGGCGCAGATCCGGCGTGCTGGCCAGCTGCTGGCTGATATCGGCGGCGCGCTTCTGCCAATAATCCACCCGCGGCGCCGGCAGTTCGGCCTGGAAGCGGGCCTGGGCCTGCGTCGCGCCGGGCAGCGCCGCCGCGACCAGAACGGCCATCATCATCACCCATCGCGCCATTGCCGCACCCCCTGCCTGTTCATGCCACTATGGCAGGGTTCTGGCCAGCCGCAACTTTACAGCCGGCCCCAAGCCCCTGATAGTGCGGCCGAGCGGCCGATAGTGCCGCAGGGGATGATCCGATGGCAACAGCCGACCAGCCCACGCTGGCCACCCGCCTGGCCTTTGGCTTTGGCGCCGGGGCCTATGGCATCAAGGATGGCGGTTTCAGCTATTTCCTGCTGCTGTTCTACAGCCAGGTCATCGGGCTGGATGCCCGGCTGGTTGGCCTGGCGCTGACCATCGCGCTGGTGTTTGACGCGATCAGCGATCCCATCGTCGGCTATTGGTCGGACAATTTTCGCTCGCGCTGGGGGCGGCGGCATCCGTTCCTCTATGCCTCGGCCCTTCCCACCGCTGGCACCTATTTCCTGATCTGGAACCCGCCGGTGGGCTGGAGCCAGGGCGCGCTGTTCTGGTATCTGCTGATCCTGGCCATCGCGATCCGCACCGCCATCACCTTCTATGAAACGCCCAGCACCGCGCTCACACCGGAACTGGCGAAAAGCTATGACGGGCGCAGCGCCTTGTTCGGCCTCAGGCTGTTCTTTGCCTGGGTGATCGGCAGCATCATGACGGTGGCGAATTTCACCCTGATCTTCCCGGCCTTTGCGACGCCCGCCATCCCCAACGGCCAGTTCAACCGCGATGCCTATGCGCTCTATGGCATGCTGGCCTCGGCCCTGATCCTGGTGGCCATATTGGTATCGGCCATCGGCACCCACGGCCATATCAAGCATCTGCGCGCCGCGCCGCCCGCACGCAGCCTGGGCCTCAAGGCGATTTTCCGGGAGATTTTCCACACGCTGGCCAACCGCGACTTCACCGCCCTGTTCCTCGCCAACATGTTCGGCGCCATCGCGGCCGGCATCTCGTCCAGCCTCAGCTTCTATTTCTCGGCCTATTTCTGGGGCCTGTCGTCGCAGCAGATCGGGCTGGTCACCATGACGGTGTTTGCCTCCGCCGCGATTGGCGCCGGCCTGGCCCCGCTGGTCACCCGCCGGCTGGGCAAGCAGCGCGGCGCGGTGGTGATCGGTCTGCTCGCTGGGCTGATCCTGCCGCTGCCGATCATCCTCAGGCTGTTCGGGCTGCTGCCGCCCAACGGCGATCCGGCCATATTGTGGATCGTGCTGGTCGTCACCATGGTCGATGTCGGCCTCATCATCTGTTTCCAGACGCTGGGCGCATCCATGCTGGCCGATCTGGTCGAGGCCGCCGAAGTGCGCACCGGCAAGCGCAACGAAGGCATTTTCTTTGCCGCCAACACCTTCATCCGCAAATCGGTGCAGGGCCTGGGCGTCATGGCAGCCAGCTTCGTGCTCACCCTGGCGGAATTTCCCACCGGCGCCAGCCCCGACAAGGTCGGGTCCGACAGCCTGTGGCGGCTGGGCGCGACCTATGTGCCCGCCATCTGGCTGGTGTGGACATGCATGATCATCGCCGTCTCGCGCTATCGCCTCAGCCGCGCCGATCACGAGACCAATCTGCAGGCCCTGGCCGAGCGGCACCGGGCCTGACCGGCGGTCAGGCCCGCGCGGCGCCGCCCAGATCGCCCTCGTCCACGGCGTTCACGCTGTTGTGGCGCAGGGCATCCAGCACGGTGCGCACGATGCCGGCGGCATCCAGACCGGCTTCGGCATATTGCTTGGCCGGCGCGTCATGATCCTGATAGACATCCGGCAGGCGCAGCGTGCGCACCTTCAGCCCGGCATCGAGCAGGCCTTCATCGCTGGCCAGCGTGAGGACATGGCCGCCAAAGCCGCCGATGGCGCCTTCCTCGATCGTCACCAGCACCTCGTGGGTGGCGGCCAGCTTGCGGATCAGCGCCATGTCGAGCGGCTTGGCAAAGCGCATGTCGGCGACGGTGGTCGACAGACCCTTGGCATCCAGCGTATCGGCAGCGGCCAGCGCCTCGGCGAGGCGGGTGCCGAGCGACAGGATGGCGACCTTGTTGCCCTGGCGCACGATGCGGCCTTTGCCGATTTCCAGCCGCGTGCGGGTCGCCGGGATGGCAACGCCGGTGCCTTCGCCGCGCGGATAGCGCAGGGCGATCGGGCCATCGTCGTACACGGCGGCGGTGTGCACCATGTCGGCCAGTTCGGCCTCGTCGCTCGCCGCCATCACCACCATGTTGGGCAGGGTGGACAGATAGGTGATGTCGAACGAGCCGGCATGGGTGGCACCATCGGCGCCGACCAGGCCAGCGCGGTCGATGGCAAAGCGCACCGGCAGATTCTGCAGCGCCACGTCATGCACCACCTGGTCATAGGCGCGCTGCAGGAAGGTGGAATAAATGGCGCAGAACGGCCGCATGCCCTGCGCGGCCAGACCAGCCGCGAAGGTGACGGCATGCTGTTCGGCGATGCCGACATCAAAGCTCTTGTCCGGGAAGGCCTTGGCGAACCGGTCCACCCCGGTGCCCGACGGCATGGCGGCGGTGATGGCGCAGATGGTCGGGTCGCGCTTGGCTTCCTCGATCAGCATGTCGCCAAAGACATTCTGATAGGCCGGCGCCTTGGGGCTCGGCTTGTGCTGGGTGCCCGACACCACGTCGAATTTGACCACGCCATGATATTTGTCGGCGCTCGCCTCGGCCGGGGCATAGCCCTTGCCCTTCTGCGTCACGACATGGATCAGCATCGGGCCTTCGGCGGCATCGCGGACATTTTCCAGCACCGGCAGCAGATGGTCCATGTTGTGGCCATCAATGGGGCCGACATAGTAGAAGCCCAGTTCCTCGAACAGAGTGCCACCACCCTGGGCAAAGCCGCGGGCATATTCATCCACCCGCGCGGCGGCCTTCTGCAGCGGCGGCGGCAGCACGCGGCCGGAAATCTGCTTCAGATATTCGCGCAGTTCCAGGAACTTGCGACTGGACAGCAGGCGCGACAGATAGGACGACAGCGCGCCCACCGGCGGGGCGATCGACATGTCGTTATCATTGAGGATGACGATCAGGCGGTTGCCGGCCTGCCGGGCGTTGTTCATCGCCTCATAGGCCATGCCGGCCGACATCGAGCCATCGCCGATCACGGCAATGCCGCGGCCCGGCTGGTTCATCATCTTGTTGGCGATGGCAAAGCCGAGCGCGGCCGAGATCGAGGTGCTGCTGTGCGCGGCGCCGAACGGATCATATTCGCTCTCGCTGCGCTTGGTGAAGCCGGAAAGGCCGCCGCCCTGGCGCAGCGTGCGGATACGGTCACGCCGGCCGGTGATGATCTTGTGCGGATAGGCCTGGTGGCCGACATCCCACACCAATTTGTCTTCCGGCGTGTTGAACACATAGTGCAGCGCGACGGTCAGCTCGACAACGCCGAGGCCGGACCCGAGGTGCCCGCCGGTGTAGGACACGGCGTGGATCATCTCCTGCCGCAGCTCGTCGGCCAGCTGCTGCAATTGCCCGGGCTCCAGCTTGCGCAGATCAGCGGGAATGTTGACCTGGTCGAGGAGCGGGGTTTCAAGCTTCATCAGAACGGCTCGCGTGGCTGGTGACTTAAGGGGTTCCCCTTAGCCATGTTGGCAAGCCCTGTCATCAACAGTGTCAGCCCGGTTTGACACAGGCGAACAAATAACAGCCAAATCCTTGATTTCAGGCGCAATCGGCGCAAACGCCGCGCACCTCGATGACCGGGCGCACCGGGCGGAAGCCGGTTGCGGCAGCCGCCGCGCGCACCTGGGTGGTAATCTGATCGTCATCAACATGAGTCGCCCCGCCGCAGCGGTCGCACACCAGGAAGATGCAATCATGCGGGCAATCGGGGTGGACATTGGCGATGAAGGCGTTGGCGCTTTCGACCCGCGCCGCGACATTGTTGGCCACGAACAGATCAAGGATGCGATAGACGCTGTTGGCGGCGATGCGGCGGCCGGCGGCCGACGAGACGGCATCGGTGACATCATAGGCCGACACCGGCCGGTCAAAGCCGGCCAGCGCGGCAAACACCTGGGCGCGCAGCGGGGTCCATTGTTCCCCCACCGACACCAGCCGGGCCTTGGCCGCGGTGGCCAGATCGGCGCGGCTGTGGTGCTGGCCGTGGCTGTGCCCGTGATCGCAGTTATGCATTGCGGTTCCCATGCCCCTATATCAGGGTTGGCGCCCGCCGGTGCAAGATGGCGATCAAGCGGTGCGCAGGGCCTGCAGATTGCGCCAGTGCGCCAGCGCCAGCAGCGACACACCCGCCATCGACACCAGCATCTCTCCTGATTGCCCGTGGCTGACCAGCAGCGACAGACCCATCATCGACAGGCCGAACGCGCCGAGCGCGCCAATGCCGAGCCGGCCATGCCGGCGCCAGCCGCGCCACAGCGCCACCGCCGCCAGCGGCATGGCGAGCGCCAGGCCCACCACATGCACACGGTGATCCAGCCAGCCACCCGACAGCGCAAACAGGCTGAGCAGCACGAAGCTGGCCATGCAGTGCAACAGGCACGCACCCGACAGCCCGATGGCAATCCGGTCAAGCAGGCTGGCGGCAAGCTTTGTCATGACGAGGCGTGTAACATTATCACATCCCGCCGGCAAGGGCGCTGATGAAGCGGGCGAGATGTAGAAAATATTTTACATGCAGGGCCGAATCGGTTAGCAATGTAGAAGATTTTCGACACATCAGAAAGGCTGCAGCCAATGTCGGGCATGTCGTTTCGGGAAAAATCAGGTTGGGCCATGGGCGCCCTGATGATCGTTATGGCAGCCTGGTATTTCGGCCGGCTTGGCCCGGAGGCGTGGCAGCCGGGCCAAGCCCTGCCGATGGGCACGCTCATCGCCTATCTGTTCCTCACCATCGCCGGCAGCATTGCGGTGCAGGTGGTTCTGGCCATTGTCAGCCGGGGCGATGCCGGCACCCCGGCCGATGAGCGTGAAACCGCCGCCACCACCCGTGCTGTCGCATGGGCCGGCCATGTGCTGACCATGGTGATGGTGGGCGCCCTGTTGTGGTTCATGGGCCATGGCGATGCGATGATGCTGTTCCATTCGCTGTTTGCCGGCCTGTTGGTCAGCCAGGCGGTGGTGCATCTGGGCACGGCCTGGCTGTTGCGGCGCGGTTTCTGATGCCGCCGCCACCCCCCATCGGCAACCGCGTGCGTGCCCTGCGTGAGGCGCACGGCAACATCAGCCAGGCCCAGTTGGCCGAAGCGATCGGCGTGACACGGCACACGGTGATCGCCATTGAACAGGGCAAATATTCCCCCAGCCTGGAAAGCGCCTTTCGCATCGCGCGGTTCTTCGGCGTGGGGGTGGAGGAGGTGTTCAGCTGGCACGGTTGACGCAGCCATTGCCAAGCCGGCCAGCCGCCGCCTAGACCATCGGGCCAACACACCAACGACCGGAGCGATCTGCCCATGCGTGTTCTTGCCGCCCTGTTGCTTGCTGCCGCCACCCCGGCACTGGCTGCGCCCGATCTGGCCATGATTGGACGCATCACCGATGAAGGCATGAACCGCGGCGAGGTGGTGGAAACCGCCGCCTATCTGACGGACCGCATCGGCCCGCGCCTGACCAATTCACCTGGCATGCGCGCCGCCGAAGCCTGGACCGCGGGCAAGTTCAGTGCCTGGGGCCTGACCAATGTGCACAAGGAAGGCTTTGATTTCGGCCGCGGTTGGTCGATCGACAGCGCCAGTGTGACGATGGTGACGCCGCGCCGCATGGCCCTGCGCGCCCTGCCGGTGGCTTGGACCCCGGCAACGCCGCCCGGCGGGATCACCGCGCCGGTGGTGGTCGCACCGATGAGCAAGCCAAGCCATTTTGCCGAGTGGGCCGGCAAGCTGAAGGGCAAGATCGTCGCCATCAGCTTCCCGCGCCCGCCGCGCGATGCCACCAAGCCGGGGTTTGTGCGGCTGGATGACAAGGCCATCGGCGAACGGGACGAATATGAGCAGCCGGTCACCAGCCCGGATGCCAATGACGGCTGGCTGAACCATATCCAGTTCGGCCAGCAGCTTGACGAGTTTCTGGCCAAGGAAGGCGCGCTGGGCTGGGTGCGCATGAGCTATCGCGACAATGGCCTGCTGCACGGCGAAGGCTATCAGCACCGCGACACGCCCAAACTGCCTGGTGTCGAGCTGACCGCTGAGGATTATCGCCGCATCGCCCGGCTGGCGACCCAGGGCGAAGTCAGCCTGACCATCGATTCGCAGGTGCGGTTCGATGACAGTGACCGCAATGGCTACAACATCATCGCCGATATCGCCGGTGCCGACGCCAAGGCCGGCTATGTCATGGCGGGCGCCCATCTCGACAGCTGGGTGGCCGCCGATGGCGCGGCCGACAATGGTGCCGGCTCGGCCGTGGTGATGGAAGCGGCGCGCATCCTCGCCACGCTGAAGGTCAAGCCGAAGCGCACCATTCGCTTTGCCCTGTGGTCGGGCGAGGAGCAGGGGCTCTATGGCTCGGCCAATTATATCGAGCGCCATTTTGCCAGCCGCCCGAACAACCCCGATCCGGTGAAGGCGCGGCTGAGCTATGACTTCAAGCTGGACCAGTTCCCGATCGAGAAGAAGGCCGATTACAATCTGCTCGGCGCCTATTTCAACATCGACAATGGCGGCGGCAAGATCCGCGGCATCCATGCCGAAGGCAATTTTGCCGCCGTGCCCAGCTTGCGCGAATGGCTGTCGCCCTTTGCCAGCATGGGCGCCGATGCCGTGGTTGCCAGCCCCACCGAAGGCACGGATCACCAGTTCATGTCGGCCATTGGCCTGCCGGCGTTCCAGTTCATCCAGGACCCGCTGGATTATGAAACGACCGTGCACCACAGCAGTGTCGACACGTTCGATCACTTGCGGCCGGAGGATCTGCGGCAGGCATCGGTCATCCTGGCCAGCCTGTTGTGGGAAGCCGCCAATGCGCCGCAGCCGCTGCCGGCCCGCCCGCTGCCCACCAAGCCGAAGCCGACCGACCCGTTCCGCTATGTTGATCCCGACAAGAAGGATTGATCCGGCGGCGCGCAGGCTTGGCCCGGCCGGTCAACGCGGGTAGGACGGGGCAATGGCCACGCTTGCTGCCGCCCTTCCCCGTGCTGATGCCCGCCCCTGCGCCGTTGCGGGCTGGCTGCTGGGCATCGCCGCCCTGGTGTTTGCCATGGTGGTGGTGGGCGGCATCACCCGGCTGACCGAATCCGGCCTGTCGATCACCCGCTGGGATGTGGTGTCGGGCACGCTGCCGCCGTTGACCGAGGCCGAATGGCAGCGCCAGTTCGCGCTCTATCAGCAATCCAGCCAGTATCAGCTGATGAACGCCGGCATGAGCCTTGCGGAATTCAAGGGCATTTTCTTCTGGGAATATGTCCACCGCCTGCTCGGCCGGCTGGTCGGCCTGGCCTTTGCGCTGCCGTTGGCCTGGTTCTGGCTCAAGCGGCAGATTCCGCCAGGCTACAAGCCGCGCCTGCTCGCCCTGTTCGCGCTGGGCGGGCTGCAGGGCGCCATCGGCTGGTGGATGGTGGCATCCGGCCTGGTGGACCGCACCGAAGTGGCACCGGAACGGCTGGCGGTGCATCTGTCCAACGCGCTAATCATCATGGCCGGCTGCATCTGGACGGCGCTTGACCTGCTGGATGGCGATCGGCCCCGGCACGACCGGCCGCGGGCCTGGGTGTGGCCAGTGGCCACGTTGCTGGCCGTGCAGATCCTGTGGGGCGCCTTCACCGCCGGCCTGCGTGCCGGCCATGCCAGCGACACCTGGCCCTTGATGTTGGGCGCGCTGGTGCCCGACGGGATTTTGGCCAGCGCGCGTGATGCCATCGCCGATCCGGTGAGCGTGCAATTCCTCCACCGCAGCCTGGCGTGGGCGGTGGCGGCGACCATCCTGCTGGTCGCACTGCGGCTGTGGCGGGCCGGCGCCGGGGTGCGCGCGCTGGCCCTGGGCGGCCTGGTGCTGCTGCAATTCGTGCTGGGGGTGCTGGTGATCATCAACCATGTGCCGATTCCATTGGGCGTCGCGCACCAGGGTGTTGCAGCGCTGCTGGTCGCCGCAACCATATGGGCGGCGCACTGGAGCCGGAGAGGCCGGGCATGACTGCGAAGAATGTGCTGGGCACCGCCCTCGCCCCCTGCTCCATGGCGCCGCTCACGGGCTGGTATCGCGACGGCTGCTGCAACACCGACGAGGCCGACCGCGGACTCCACACCGTGTGCGCGGTGGTAACGGAGGAGTTTCTGGCCTTCAGCCAATCGGTCGGCAATGACCTGTCCACCCCGCGCCCCGAATATGGCTTTCCCGGCCTCAAGCCCGGTGACCGCTGGTGCCTGTGCGCCGGCCGCTGGGAGGAAGCCCGCCGCGCCGGCTTTGCGCCCGAGGTGGTGCTGGAAGCCACCCACGAGAAAACGCTTGAGGTGACCATGCTGGGCCATCTTCAGGCGCACAGCGTGTGATCATTCCCTGGGACGGCAGCGATTTTGCCGGCGCCAAACTGGCCGGCCTGCACGATGGCCGCATCCTCACCTATCGCCGCGACATGAAGCCCGGCATCCCCTGGCCCGGCCTGATCGATCTGCCCGGCGGCGGGCGCGAGGGCGATGAAAGCCCGGTGGCGTGCGCATGCCGCGAGCTGGCTGAAGAATTCGGCATCATCCTGCCCGAATCCCGCATCTGGTGGGCCCGCCCCTTCCCCGCCATGGACGCGCCGGGGCGGACCGGCTGGTTCCTCGCCGCGCATCTGCTGCCCACCGAGATTGCCGCAATCCGCTTCGGGGATGAGGGGCGCGATCCCGAGCTGCTTGAAATCGGCCGTTTTCTTGCCGCCACCGATGCCGTCACTCCCCTGCAAGCCCGTCTTTCAATTCTGTTGGGCGATCTGCCGGACGATGCGGTATCATAATACCACAGGCCAAAAACCCCGCTTTTTCCTTGATCTGCAGGCGATTCTCGACGATATGCGCGGCCGTCGCCGGGGCTCCCATGCTCCGGCTGCTGCATTTTAGCCAAATGGAATCAACGCCATGCTCACCCGTACCACGGCGCCGGCCAAACCGGCGGAAGTTGAAAAGAAGTGGCTGCTGATCGATGCCGAAGGGCTCGTGGTCGGCCGTCTCGCCACCATCATCGCCAACCGCCTGCGCGGCAAGCACAAGGCCAGCTTCACCCCGCACGTCGATTGCGGTGACAATGTCATCGTCATCAACGCCGACAAGGTGCGCTTCACCGGCAAGAAGGCGACCGACAAGGTTTATTATCGCCACACCGGCCACCCGGGCGGCATCAAGGAAACCACCCCGGCCAAGGTGCTGGAAGGCCGTTTCCCGGAGCGCGTGATCATCAAGGCCGTGGAGCGCATGGTGCCCCGTGGTCCGCTCGGCCGCCAGCAGATGCGCAACCTGCGCGTCTTTGCCGGCACCGAGCATCCGCATGCCGCGCAGCAGCCGGAAGTGCTCGACGTCAAGTCGATGAACCGCAAGAACACCACCATCGCTGGTTGAGGAATTAACAGATGACCGACAATCGCCAGTCCCTGTCCGACCTCGCCGGCCTCGAAGCCGAAGCCCCGGTCAACAACAACGCCCCGGCCCCCCTGCGTGAGCAGGAGCTGGACGCCTATGGCCGCGCCTATGCCACCGGCAAGCGCAAGAACGCCATCGCCCGCGTCTGGCTGAAGCCCGGCACCGGCAAGATCACCGTCAACGGCCGTGATCAGACCGTCTATTTCGCCCGCCCCTCGCTGCGTCTGGTCATCAATCAGCCGTTCGACGTGGCCGAGCGTCGCGATCAGTATGACGTCGTCGCCACCGTGGTCGGCGGCGGCCTGTCGGGCCAGGCCGGTGCCGTGAAGCACGGCATCGCCCAGGCGCTGACCAAGTATGAACCCGCCCTGCGCACCCCGGTGAAGCAGGCCGGCTTCCTGACCCGCGACCCGCGCGTTGTCGAACGCAAGAAGTACGGCAAGGCTAAGGCCCGCCGCAGCTTCCAGTTCAGCAAGCGCTGATCCGGGCCGCCCGGTTTCCGGGTGGATCCCACACGAATCACGCCGGTGCAGCCCTGCTGCGCCGGCGTTTTTCGTGGGCGCCGGCAACCGGCCTGGCTTGGCCTGTTTGCAGAATTTTCAATCTGGCAACCAATGCGCGCCCGTGATAGCTGCATCGCAAATCACATACGTTATTTTTAGCAAATCATTAACGAATTGCTTTGACAGCTGCCGCTGGCTCGCGATGACAAGCCCCTGAACATAGGCAAGGGGATTCACATGCATCGCATCATGGTTGCGCTGGCTGCAGCGGCGCTGTTGTCGACGCCGGCGCTGGCCATCCAGCACGTCACCACCCTGAATGGGGTTGTCGCCGGTCAGGCCGCTGATCAGCGTTATGAATTCGCCGGTGGATTCCTGCAGACCCATTATGGCCTGACCACCGGCACCGGGTCGCCCACCAGCTATTTGCCGCCACTGGAACGCGCAGTGGCCGAGGTGCGCACGCCCAGCGCCGGCCGCACCCGCGGCTTCCACCGCCCCACCGTTGCCACCGGCACCCCGGTGGCCGACGGCGGCACCGGCGTCACCCAGGCGCTGACCAATGTCGGCTCCATCGCCCGCTCATCGGGCGCCGGCACCCTGTCCAGCGATGTTTCCCGCGCCTGGGTGGATGATCGCGTGATCGGTTTCATCCTGTCGCGCACCGGCACCACCGTCACCTACAGCATGGTCAATGGCACCGTGGGCCAGCCCGATGATGTCTGGAGCTTCACGGCGGCTTCCGTGGCAGAGATCAACGCCCTGCAATTCCGCCTGCGCTCGGCCGGCAGCAACACGGTCACCCTGTCGAACCTGTTGTTCACCCAGGGCAGCACGACCACAGCGCTGGGTTGTTCCGCACCCGGCACCTGCGGCACCGGCCTCACCGGGGCCTTCAGCGCCAGCGCCGGCGATGTGCATATCAGCCTGTTTGATGGCATCAGTGGCGATTTCACCCTCACCGGCAACTGGCTGTTCGATCTGTCGCCCAGCCGCAGCAGCAACAATGCCCAGATCAAGCTGCTCAGCGTGCCAGCAACCGGCGCCATCCCCGAACCCTCCAGCTGGGCCATGCTGATCGCCGGCTTTGGCCTGATCGGCGCCAGCCTGCGCCGCCGCCGGGCGCTGATGGCCTGAGACAAGCGCCGCCATCTGCCGTAAACAGGTGGCATGGCCCGCCCGACCGATATCGCCTATTGCCATGGCCAGCCCGGTGGCCCGGCGGAATGGCTGGCCTGCGCGCCGCCCGGGCTGACGGCCTTTGCACCCGATCGCAACATCCCGGCCACAGCCACTGCTCTGGCCAACCGGATTGCGGCGCACACGGCCGGGCCAATCACCCTCATCGGCTTTTCGCTGGGGGCACCGATGGCGCTGGCCGTGGCGGCAGAGCTGGGGGAACGGGTCGAGCAGGTGCACCTGGTCGCGCCGGCGGCCCCTTTGGCGCTGGGCAATTTCCTGCCGCACATGGCCGGCGGCGCGCTGTTCCGCCTGGCACGGGATCAGCCGGCGCTGTTCGGTGTGGTGGCCCGGGCCCAGGGGCTGGCCGCCCGCTTCGCGCCGGGATTTCTTGTTGACCGGCTGTTTGCCACCGCCAGCGGCAACGACCGGCAGCTGCGCCATGATCCGGCCTTTCGCACCGCCATGGCCGGAGTGTTGCGCGCCGGGCTGGGCCAGGGCACGGCCGGCTTCATGGCCGAAGTGCGCGCCTATGCCGCCGGCGCCATGCCGCCAGTGGGCCCCGTCACCGCACCCATCCACATCTGGCAGGGCAGCGCAGACAGCTGGACCCCGCCCGCCATGGCGCAGGCGCTCGCCGCCAGCCTCACCGGCAACGTCACCCTCACCCTGCTGCCGGGCTGCGGCCATTATGGTGCCTTGCGCGCGGCGCTGGCCCGCCTTGCCGGTTAAAGCCCGGCTTGGCTGCGGCCAAGGCGCGCCGGGCTTTTCGCGTGGCGCTGCAACTGGCATAGGGCGCGCATGATCCGTGCCCTTCTTGCCGCGCTGGCCCTGCTGCTCGCGCCTGTTGCCGCCACTGCCCAGGCGGTGAGTGACCAGCCCCACACCCGTGTGGAGCTGCTCGCCGCCAGCCGCACCCCCGCCGCCGGCCAGATGCTGGATGTCGGCATCGAGCTGACGCCGCGCGCCGGCTGGCACACCTATTGGAAGAACCCCGGCGATGCCGGTGCCCCCACCCGCGTGGCGTGGACGCTGCCCGGCACCACGCCGACGCCGGCCGATCTCAACTATCCGGTGCCCGGCACGCTGGTCGTCTCCGGCCTGATGAACCATGTCTATGAAAAGGCCAATGTGCTCACCACCCGCATCGCCGTGCCGGCCGGGCTGGCGGCGGGCACGGCCTTTCCGGTGCAGGTGCAGGTCGATTGGCTGGTGTGCAGCCATGAACAATGCGTGCCGGAATCGGCCACGCTCAGCCTGCCGCTGGTGATCGGCGATGGCGCGGCCGATGGCGCCATGGGTCCGCGCCTGGTCGCCGCTGCGGCCGCCCTGCCCAAGCCGCTGGCAGCTGCCGCCACCTGGGCCAAACAGGGCAACCGCTTTGTGCTGGC
This sequence comes from Sandarakinorhabdus sp. FBCC-B8862, assembly GCF_059745315.1. NCBI lineage: Bacteria > Pseudomonadati > Pseudomonadota > Alphaproteobacteria > Sphingomonadales > Sphingosinicellaceae > Sandarakinorhabdus > Sandarakinorhabdus sp. FBCC-B8862. The sequence continues at coordinate 2,699,898 of NZ_CM185574.1, read as the reverse complement.
CGTGCCGCTGGCCGGGCTCGACAAGGTGAAATCGGCCTGGTTCTTCCCGGAAGGCGATCTGGTCATCACCCATGTCACCCCGCAGAAGGTGACAATCGCGGGCGATGCCCTGCGCATTGAAACCGATGCCGCAACGCCCGGCCCTGAAGGCGATGTGGCTGGCGTGCTGCGCGTTGACATGGCGGGCGAAGCGCCCATCGGCTTTGCCATCACCGCCAAGCCCGGCACGGTGCCGGCCGCCGGCACCCCACTGGGCAGCGGCGGTGACGATGCCGGCGCGGGCGGCGGCGGTGGCGAGCCTGGCCTCGCCCTCGTGCTGCTCGGTGCGGTGCTGGGCGGCCTCATCCTCAATGTCATGCCCTGCGTGTTTCCGATCCTCTCGCTGAAGGCGCTGGCGCTGGCGCGCGGCAATGTCGATGCCGCCAAGGCGCGTGGCGAGGCGCTGGCCTATACCGCCGGCGTCGTGCTGGTCGTCACCGCATTGGGCGGCGTCGTGCTCGCCTTGCGCGCTGCTGGCAGCCAGGTGGGTTGGGCCTTCCAGCTGCAGGATCCGCGCGTGATCGCCTTCCTGCTGCTGCTGGTCACCGGCATCGCCTTGAACCTTGCCGGCCTGTTCGAAATCACCCTGTCCACCGGCAATCTGGGGCAGGACAAGGCGCGCGAAGGCGGCCTGTCGGGCAGCTTCTTCACCGGCGCACTCGCAGCGTTCGTGGCCACCCCCTGCACCGGCCCGTTCATGGCCGGCGCGCTCGGCGCCGCACTGGTGCTGCCCACCGTGCAGGCCTTGTCGGTCTTTGCCGGGCTGGGCTTTGGCCTTGCCCTGCCCTTCCTGTTGATCGGCTTCGTGCCGGCGCTGCGCAAGCGGCTGCCCAAGCCGGGCGCCTGGATGGTGCGGCTGCGCGCCATCCTGTCGGTGCCGATGTTCCTCACCGCACTCGCACTCGCCTGGGTGCTGGGCCAGCAGGTGGGCGTGAATGGCATGGCCATCGGGCTGGCCGGCACGCTCGGCTTCGGCCTGTTCCTGTGGTGGCTGGGCGCGCGCCAGCATGGCGGCAAATCCCTCGCCATTCCTGGCCTGCTCAGCCTCGCCACCCTGGTCGCCGCCGTGCTGCTGGTCCCCACCACCGCGCCGGCCGGCGCCACCGGCACCACCACCGCCGCCAGCGAGCTGAATGCGGTCAAATTCACCCCCGCCGCGCTGGCCGAACTGCGTGAGCAGCGCAAGCCGGTGTTCCTCTACATGACCGCCGATTGGTGCCTCACCTGCAAGGTGAACGAAAAGGGCGCCATGGCCGATGCCCGCGTCGCCGAAGCCTTCAAGGCCAAGGGCATCACGGTGATGGAGGGGGATTGGACCCGGTCTGATCCCGCCATCTCGGCCTGGCTGGCCGAACACAAGCGCGCTGGCGTTCCGGTCTATGTCTATTATGATGCCGCTGGTGGCGAAACCGAACTGCCGCAGATCCTCACCGCCGACATGCTGACCAGCCTGAAGGCCTGATACCGATGCGCGCCGCCCTCATCGCCCTAACCCTGCTGGCCGCGCCAGCCATCGCCCAACCGGTCAACGGCCTGCCCGCCCCGGATTTCACCGCCACCGATGCCAACGGCAAACGCGTGTCCCTCAGCGATTTCCGCGGCAAGACGGTGGTGCTGGAATGGACCAACAGCGGCTGCCCCTTCGTGCGCGCCCATTATGACAGCGGCACCATGCAGGCCCGACAACGCGAAGCCCGCAGCCTGGGCGTTGTCTGGCTCAGCATCAACAGCGGTGCCCCCGGCAAGCAGGGCCATGTCGATGGGCCCGGCGCCCGCGCCGAAATCGCCGCCAACCAGGCCGCGCCGACGCACTATTTGCTCGATGGCGACGGCAGGATCGGCCGCCTCTATGCCGCCAAGACAACGCCCCACATGTTCGTCATCCGCGCCGATGGCACGCTGGCCTATCAGGGCGGCATCGACGACAAACCCACCGCCATCGAAGCAGATGCGCGCACGGCCACACCTTGGGCCCTGAACGCCGTGAAGGCCGTGCTGGCGGGCAAGCCGCCCACCCCGGCGGTGACGCGGCCCTATGGCTGCTCGATCAAATACGCGGGCTGAAGAAGGGAAAAAACGCCTCCGGCGGCAAGGGGCGAGGCCCCTTGACCCGTTCGTTATCGGGCGGTCAGCATCGCCGATCCAGCCTCAACGATGGACGCGTCGCCCCGTGCTTGACACGGGGCTCGGCATTTTCCGATCATTCCTGCGGCAACCGCTCCTCGCCGAATCCAGAATGGCGGAAGCTGGCCGGGATCGGGCAGTCGCTGCACACCCGGTCATCGCACAGGCGGCACAAATGGCAGCGCTCATTGTCGCTGCCGGGCAGCGCCGCCAGCAGCTTGTGCAGCAGGCCGGCCAGCGCCGCCTCTTCCGCATCGTCAAGCGGCTGCAAGATCGGCCGGATCGCCGCCAAGCGGCCAGCGAGCAGTGTTTCGCGCAGGTCGTGACCGGCCGGCGTGAGGAACAACGCCACCGCCCGGCCATCGCGCGCTGCCCGCCGCTCCACCAGGCCATCGGCCTCCAGCCGGTCCACCAGCCGCACACAGCCGGGGTGAGACAGGCCCAGAATGCGCCGCAGCTCGTCGTTGGAAGGGCCAAGGCCATAGCCGATCACCACCACTGCCGCGGGGGTCTCACCGCCGTGGCGCAGGCTCTCGCGCGCCGCCGCCTCGATCCGCGCCGCCACCGCCAGCCCCAACACCCCCAACAAATTGGCCGTCCGGTCCACCATGTCGCGACTATAAGTGCACAGCGCACATTTTCAACTTGACATTATGTGCATAATGCACGCACTTTGCCACAAACCCCAAGGCAGGAGACGATGATGGACGCCGCCCAGCTTGCCGCGCTCAGCGCCGAACACCGGGATTTCTACCAGCGCTTCCAATCCTTCTGGGCGGCACCCAGCGGGCCGCGCGTGGCTGAACTGATCGCGCCCGATGCAGTGATCCAGTTCACCGGCTTTCCCACCATGACGGGCGCAGATTATGTCGACGCGATGGGCCAGATGCTGGCCGCCTCGGTTGATCTCACCGTCACCCCGCTCGATTGCGCCGGCAATGGCGACCGGCTTTACATCAGCTGGCGCTGCGACAGCCGGGTGGGCGGCCGCATGATCTCCTACCTGGGGGTGGACCGGTTCCGCATCGTCAATGGCATGGCGGTGGAGGAGCAGGTGATCTTCGATTCCGCCGTGCTGCAGCCCGCCGCCTAGATCAGCCGCAGTGCCCCGTCCGCCAGCGGCCGCTGCAGCGCTTGCGCCTCGGCCCAATCCGCCGTCAGCCAGGCGCGCATCTCCGCCGTCTCCGTCAACACCACCGGCATCGCCTTGGGGTGATGCGGTGCGACATCGGCGTTGGGTTCGCAGGTGAAGAAGCCGAACAGAGTCAGCGTCACCTCGCCTTCTGCGCGTCTGCGCACCCCGGTCCAGCGCGTGGCGATGCCGGCAAAGCAGGCCAGCGGATCCTCGCCCTGCGGCTCAAACCACAGCGGCTGGAAACCGGCCGGCGTCTTCACATGCTCGGCAAACGATGTGAACGGCACCAGGCAGCGATATTGCGGCGCCAGCCAGCGCCGCCAGTGCGGGGACGCGGTGTTGCGGATGTTGGTGATGCCGCGATCAACGCTCTTGCCTTCAAGCGCAAAGGCCGGGCTGGGCATGCCCCAGCGCGCCAGGCTCAACGTCGGGCCCGCCCCTTCACCACGCGCCAGGCCAATGATTGGTGCCTCGCCATCCGGATAAATGCCCTCCAGCACCGGCAGATTGCCAAGCCGGTCGCTCACCGGCCCCAGCGCCAATGTCGCCGCCAGTTCACGCAGCGCCTGTTGGCCTTTGGTGAGTGCATAGAGATTGCACATGCCAGTGCAATGCCCCGCAACATGGGCAGCCGCAAGCCCAACCAGCCCCTCAGAACGGCGGCGGTGCGTTGCTCCACAGCAGGGCAATGCTGGCCAGCGTGCCGGAAACGCCGATCATCAAGCGCAAGGAATTGCCACGAGCCATGATGGCCCTGCTGCCAGACCCGCACGCACCGCACAGCCGCAACCACAATCACTCTGGTCGCAAGCGCACCGCAATCGCATTCATGTTGGTTGGGAAAATGGTGCCCGGGGGCGGATTTGAACCACCGACACGGGGATTTTCAATCCCCTGCTCTACCCCTGAGCTACCCGGGCCCACTTGCTTCAGGCGGTTGGGTGAACCGCGTGGGAGGCGGCCGTTTAGCCAGCCTCGTCGTGCTTGTCCAGCGGGGATGATGCAGAAAGTTCATCGTCATCGCTGCCACCGGGGATGACATAGCGATCCGACAGCCAGGCGTTGAGATCACGCGCCCGGCAGCCGGCGCTGCAGAAGGGGCGGAAGGCCTGGGCCACCGGCGCGGCATGGCAATAGGCGCAGCGGCGCGAATCAGGCTTGCTGGACATGACCTCTCCCGGCGCCGTCGCGCGCCTCCAGTTGCACCGCCCCGCCGGTCAGCCGTGCCAGTCCGGCCGTCAAGGCCGGGCGGTCATGCAGCCAGGCCACCACGGCGGGCGCGGCCGTGATGCGCACCGGGCCGACCAGCCGCATGGCCCGGCGCAGCAGTTCCAGCGCGGCAAAGCCCGGTCGCCGCGCTTCGTCCACCAGGCTGCGGCGGGTGCGCGGGCGGATGATCTGCACCAGGCCAAAGCCGTTGATGGCGGTCTTTTCAAACGGGGGCGGCAGCATTTCGGCCAGGATCGCATCCACCGCCGCGCGCGCGGCGCGGCCGCCCAGCGTGGGGAAATCCACCACGATCGGCCCGCCCAGCCCGAGCCGGCGCACCACCGCCGCCACCGCCCGCGCCGCCGCCTCGGCCAGCGCCTGCGGGTCGCCCGGGCCATCCACATCGATCACCAGCATCGCCGGCGTCGGCGCCAGCAGCAATTGCCCGCCGGGAAAATCGACGCGGCCCAACAGGGCTTCCTCCACCACCGCATCCCACCCGGCCTCGACCAGCCGGTCTGGCCCATGCGGCGGCAGCACCACCGCGCCCGGCAGCCGTTCGGCAAGGCCGGGGGCCGAGCGGGCCGGGCCGTCGTGCAGCGCCACGCGCGCCTGTTTGTCGCGCACGCCGTCACTCCAGGCGGCGCGCACCACCTCGGCCAGCCGCGTCTCCCCCTGCCGCCACTCGGCCGGCAGCGGCTCCGCCACGGCTTCGGCCCCGGCCATGGCGACCAGCCCGCGCCGGCCATCGCGCGCCACCAGCCGCGCCGGGGCCACCAGCCCGACCGGCAGCGGATCATCGGCCCGATCAAGATGCGCAGCGATCACGATCTCGCCTGAAAGCTCCAGCGCCCGTGTCGCGCCCGGCGCCGCCTCGATCAGGGCGGTCATGCGCCGCTGGCTGCCAGCAGCAGCCGGGTTTCGTTCAATGGCAGGCCCACCACGCCGCTGTGACTGCCCTGCAGGGCGCGCACAAAGGCTTCGGCGGCGCCCTGGATGGCATAGCCGCCGGCCTTGCCTTGCCAATCGCCGCGGCTGATCAGCCACTCCACGTCGGCTGGTTGCAGCCGCTGGAACGTCACCACGCTCTCGCTCAAACGTTCACGAAGGCGGCCGCCCGCATCCACCACCGCCAGCGCGGTCAGCACCCGGTGCCGCCGGCCCGACAGCAGCGCGAGACAGGCGCGCGCCGTGGCTTCATCCTCTGCCTTGGGCAGGATGCGCCGGCCGACCGCCACCACCGTATCGGCCGCCAGCACCACGGCGCCCGTGTGCCGCGCTGCCACCACCAGCGCCTTTTCGCGCGCCAGCCGCCGGGCATGATCGCTTGGGCGTTCGCCGGGGGCCACGCCTTCATCAATATCGGCCGGGTCCACCGCATCGGGCACGACGCCCAGCCGGGCCAGCAGATCGAGCCGGCGCGGAGAGGCAGAGGCAAGGATCAGACGCATCAGCTGGCCCCCAGCCCCCCTGCCCACTGCACGAAGGTGCCATGGGCGTGGGCATGGCCGAGCAGGCGCTCCTCCGCGCCCGCACCGCGCCACAGCGTCAGCCGGATGGTCGGCAGCGCCGGGTTGACGGGATCGTCCATCTCCAGCCGCAGCCAGGCCAGCGGGCGGGCCGGGCTGGCCTCCGCCCCCAACAGCGCCAGCCGGGCCCGGATACGATCCTGCACGGCCGGCGGGAAATATTGGAAGGCGATGCTGTGATAGACGACAGACGCGACACCATCGGCCAGCGCCAGATTCTGTTCCAGCCAGTCGGCGGCATCACCCTTGGCCAGCGGCGGCGGGAACCGGCGGGCCAGGGCAATCGCCGCTTCGGTGCGCGCCAGCCGTTCGGGCTGATCGGCCCAGATGAAGGCCAGCAACCGCTGCGCCACGGCCGGATCGGCGGCATCCAGCGGCGCGATGTCCACGCCGGCTCGCGCCACCACCCGGATTTGCGCGGCCGGCGGCGGCGGGCCCTGCCAGTGCGGGCGCACCACCACGTCGCTGCCGGCATCGCCGGCCAGCACGCCGCCCAGATCACAGGCAAACCGGTCCATGTTGAGGTTCAGCCCGGCGCTTGCCCCCAGTTCGTGCAGGGCCAGCGGCAGACCGGTGGCCGCCGCAACCCACAACAAGCCGGGCATCAGGGCGCCGGCCCGGCCAACCTCGTTGGTTTGCGGCGGGCTGTCGAGGAAGGCGGCCACGTCGGCATCGGCCGCCGCATCGGCAAACAGGCCGGCCAGCGCGCCCGCCAGCGTCGCATCATCGGGCGTCGGCGCCGGCGGATAGAGCGCGGCCAGGCCCGGCACCCGGCCGGCGCGCACCAGCCAATGCAGCGCCCCGGTCAGCCGCATCGGCAGCGCATCGGTCATCGGCTCGCCCGGCCAGGCGGCCAGGCGCTGCCCGGTCAGGCTGGCGGGCGGCACGGCATCGGCCAGCACCCGGCACAGCGCCCCGGTGAAGGGCGCGCCCAGGGCGGCGCAAAAGCGCGCCTGTTGCTGCAGGGCGGCGGGCACCGCCATGCTGCGCCTCAATCTTCCGGCGCGATGGTCACCGTCAGCCCGTCCAGCGCCGCCGTGAAGGCGATCTGGCACGACAGGCGGCTGTTCGGCTGGTTGTGATCCGACGAATCGAGCAGGTCGGCCTCATCGGCATTGGCCGGGCCGGCGCGCGCCATGTCGCCTTCCGCCACATGCACATGGCAGGTGGCACAGGAACAGCAGCCGCCGCACAGCGCCAGCAGTTCCGAGATGCCGGCATCCTTGATGATTTCCATCACGCTCATGCCGGGGGTGGCGGGCAGGCTGTGGCTGGTCCCGTCGCGGGTGATCACGGTGATGCTGGCCATATCGTCCTCTGTGTGGCGTTCGCTCGCCCTGTAGCGGCGCAGCGGCCAGCGCGCTAGAGGAGTGACAAAAGGGGATGATCCATGCGCGTTGCCCACCAGTTTGCTCCACCCATGTCGGCCCTGCTCGCCGGCCTGCCCGGCATCACATCAGCCACCCATGTGCCCGCCGAAGACCGCTGGGCCCTGCCCACCGATGTCGATGTGCTGTTCGTGCTGCATGGCGAGGGTGATCATGATTCCCGCCACGCCGCTGCCGATGCGCCGCGGCCGCCGGGCTGGCCCGGCCAGGTGAAATTGGTGCAGCTGGCCAGCGCCGGGGCCGATGATTATCCGCCCTGGCTGTGGGAGGCACCGGCCGTGGCCAGCGCATCGGGCACCACCGCCATTCCGATTGCCGAATATGCGCTCAGCGTGATGCTGGCCCATGCCAAGCGGCTGGCCGCGGTGACGCTGCAGCCCGGCACCGCCTGGCCAGACCGGCAGAATTTCATCGATCAGCCGCTGGGCCTGCTGCATGGCCGCACGCTGGGGCTGGTTGGGCTGGGCAACATTGCCCGGCGCATCGGCCATCTGGCCAACGCCTTTGGCATGACGATTGTTGCCGCCCGCGCCAGTGCCGCCCCCTCGCCCGATCCGTGGATCGCAACGGCGCCGCTGGATGATGTGGTGGCCCGCGCCGATCATCTGGTGCTGGCCGCGCCGATCACGCCGGCCACCCAGCACATGATCAATGGCGAGCGGCTGGCCCGGATGAAGAACGATGCCCATATCGTCAACGTGGGCCGTGGCGGCCTGATCGATCAGGCGGCGCTGCTGGCGGAGCTTGACAAGGGCCGGCTGTGGGCCAGCCTGGATGTCACCGATCCCGAACCGCTGCCGGCCGGCCATCCGCTCATCGGGCATCCGCGCGTGAAGGTGACGCCGCACATCAGCTGGTCAAACCCCGATATCAACCGGGCAATCATGCAGCGGCTGGTGGAAAATATCGCCCGGCTGGCCGGTGGCCAGCCGCTGCTCGGCGCAGTCGAAACGGCGCCGTGACCATGACGCCTGCCTCGATTATTCGCCGCGCCGGCTGGAGCATGGCCGCAAGCCTGCTGGCCCTGCCGGCAATTGCCATGCAGTTCAGCACAGAGGTGAACTGGGGCCCGGAGGATTTTGTGGCCGCCGCCCTGCTCCTCGGCCTCACCGGCCTGGGCCTCGAGGTTTCCGCCGCCCTTCCCCGCCGCCGCTGGCGCGGCCGCGCCGCCGTCATCGTGGTGGCGGCGCTACTGCTGGTCTGGGCCGAACTGGCGGTCGGGATTTTCCACTGAGCCGGGTCAGAACGGCAGCCATTTGCCCTTCTTGCTGAACTTCATGTAGCCGGCGTTGAGGCCCAGCCGCCAGCCGACACCCAGCTTGATCGGCACGATCACGATATTGTCGCGCTGCAGATAATTGGCGGTGAAGCCGCCGATGGCATAGGCCTTGCCCTCGGCCGCCGGATAACGCCGGTACAGATCCTCGGTGTCGTTGAGGTTGTAGACGAGCGCGAACACCTTGGAACCATCGCCGCCGATATCGAAGCCCACGCTCGGCCCGGTCCAATGGACTTTCCGCTCGCCCTCCACCTTGTGATAGAGCATGCCCGAGCCATAGCGGACGCCCACGATGATGGCGCCACCGGCTTCCTTGCCAACGATATAGGCGTTGGGCTGGCCGCGATCCTTGAACGTCTTGCGCACAATGTCGGCCAGGCCCTCGGCACCCTTGCCGAACACGCCTTCGGCCGCCGAAAGCACATCCTTTTCCTGATAGGTGGTCGCCTTGGCCGGCTCTGGCGCCGGCGCCTCGGCAGGCGGGGGCGCCGCCGGCGTTTCCTGGGCCAGCGCCGGGCCAGCCGCCAGCATCGCCATCATCACCGCCGTCACCCGCATCGCCTGATCACCCCTTGTTGGTTGGTTGCGCTGCCCCTGCTGCCCAGATGTGCCTGAACCGCGGCTGAGCCGCCACCCAAAAAAGCCATTCTAAACGGTTGCCAAGCCCCATGCGGCATGGCTATAGCCTGCCGCCTCGCTCGGAGTCGTGGGTGAGTGGCTGAAACCAGTAGTTTGCTAAACTGCCGATCTGGGTAACTGGATCCGAGGGTTCGAATCCCTCCGACTCCGCCACCGCAAAATTGATATGCCGATCCGGTCCTGCCGGCGCCGCTGTCTGGCGCGGCTTGGTGGTTGGCACCCATCAGCCTGTCGCAATCTGCGATGCCGGCCTTTGCAAAACGCGACGATTTTCTCGCGTTTTGCAACGAATCCGAGGCGACATGCGTTTCGTACCCCACAAATACACTTGGCACGCGCCTTGCTTTCAGACGGCAGGGCCGTTGCACGGAGCGAATAGTGAAGGGTGTCATCTTCTCGGAAATGATCCGATGGGTCGAAGAATGCCTTTCGCCGGCGGTGGCCGACCGGATGATAACTGGCGCGAATTTGCCAAACGAGGGCAGCTACACCTCGGTCGGCAGCTATCCGCACCAGGAAGCCTTGGCGATGATGGGTCAACTCGTCGAGATCACCGGTCGGCCAGCGCATGATCTGTGCCACGATTATGGCTATTGGCTCGCCACCCGGTTCATGCAGCTTTATCCGCAGATGTTCAACGGCTACACTGATGCGTTGTCATTGCTGCGTGATATCGACAACAAGCACAACACCGAGGTGGTGAAGCTCTATCCCGATGCCCGCACCCCGGCGATTATTGCCAGTGTTGATGGCGAGGATTTGGTGATTTCATATGCGTCGCATCGGCCATTTGCCGATGTGGCATGGGGATTGGTGCATGGCTATATTGCCTATTATGGCCAAACCGCCCAGTATGTCGTCACGCGCGACGAGACAACACCCGGACCGCACGCTGCCCGCTTCGTCATCAACCGCGCTTGAGTCGTCTCTTGACCAGCCGGGCCGCCGGCACCAGCATTGTCCCTACCCATCGGGAGGCTGCCGTGGCCAATTTTGATCCGCGCATTGCCAATCTCGAAGCCGAGGTGGAGTTGCTCACCCGGCGGCTGGCCCGTGCCGAACGATCCCGTGCCGAGGCCGAGGCGCTGCTGGAAGACAAGAGCCGTGTGCTCGACAATGCCAATCGGGCACTGCGGGCCAACCGCGAACAATTGCGCCGCCAGCTGGATCAAAGCACCCTGCAGCTGCTGGAGGCGCAGCGCGTCGCCGGCTTTGGCACCATGGTGTGGGATGTCGAAGGGCGGCGCGGCGAATTGTCGGCCCATGCTCAGGCCCTGCTTGGCATGCCGGGGCTGGACGAGTTCACCTCGCTGGACATTTTTGATCGCACCACCCACCGCGATGATCGCCAGCCACTGCGCGATTATGCCACCCAGATGATCCGCCGCGCCATCGCCGTGCGCGCCCACCCCCGTCAGGAGCAAGCCTGCCCGCGCGGCCACGCCGCCAGCGAGGCGTGCGCAGCCTGCCTTGACCGCATGGCGTGCGAGGACATGATCGAGGTGCGCATCCACCCCGGTGCCGGCATCGAGCGGACGCTGCGATTGAAGGCGCAGGTGAACGTGCCGGCAGAGCTGGGCCGGGTGCTGGTGTTCCTCACCATCCAGGATGTCACCGCCGAACTGGCGGCCGCCCGCGAAGCCGAGGAATTGCGCCAGCGTGACCAGCAGCGCCTGGCCGAACTGGAAGCCCTGACCCGCGATCTGGAACAGGCGCGCCAGGCTGCCGAACAGGCCAACGCCGCCAAGAGCCGGTTCCTGGCGATGATGAGCCACGACATCCGCACGCCGATGAACGGCGTGATCGGCATGCTGCAATTGTTCGACGATGCCGGACTGAGCGACGACCAGCGCCGCATGATCAGCCATGTGCGCGGCAGCAGTGAGCAGCTGCGCATGCTGCTGGACGATATCATCGATTTGGAACGTGCTGAATCCGGCAAGCTCACGCTGAATCCCCAGCCGATGCATAACCCGGATTTCCTGCGCGATGCCATTGGCTTCTGGCAGAAGGTGGCGGCGGAAAAGGGCCTTGAACTCACGCTGGAACGCGGCGCCTTCGTGCCCGGCCAACGCATCGTCGACTGGATCCTGGCCGATCGCTACCGCCTGCGCCAGCTCGTTGACAACATGCTGAGCAACGCAATCAAATATACCCGCGCCGGCAGTATCCAGGTGCGCATGGGGATGTTGAATGCCACCCGCGCCCGCTATGAGGTGATCGATACCGGCATCGGCATTCCCGAAGCCCGGCGCCGGGAATTGTTCGAGGATTTCGGCCAGCTGCGCCTTGATGGCGTTGGCGAGGGCGGCGCTGGCCTCGGCCTTGCCATCTGCCGCCGCATTGTCGAGCTGATGGGCGGCACAATCGGGGTGGACAGCAATCCCGATGGCCCCGGCAGCCGCTTCTGGGTGGAGCTGCCAATCACCGAAATCACGGCGCCGCAGCATGCCGAACGCCCGGCATCGCTGCTGCTGGCGCGGCCCGACGGCAGCCGCCCGCGGATTTTGGTGGCCGAGGATGTGGAAACCAACCGCATCGTGGCGCGCGGCCTGCTCACCCGGCTGGGCTGCGATGTCGAACTGGTCAACGATGGCGAAGCCGCCGTTGACCGCGCCGCCATCGGCGGCATCGATCTGGTGCTGATGGACGTATCGATGCCGGTGATGAGCGGCATCGAGGCGACCCGCCAGATCCGCGCCCTGCCCGGGCCGGAAGCCGCCGTGCCCATCCTGGCACTGTCAGCCTATTCCCGGCCGGAGGATCTGGAACCGATCCTAACCGCCGGCGCCAGCGGCCATGTCGGCAAACCCATCCGGATCGAGGAACTGCACAAGGTGATCGCCAAGACACTGCTCGCGGAGCGCCAGCGCCATGCCTGAACGCCTGCGGCCGGAGGATACGGCCATCGATATCGAACAGGTGACCGCCCTGTTTGCCGATCTTGATCCCGAAACTCGTTCGCTGTTGCTGGATGCGGCCCAGCGCGATCTGGCCGAATGGACCGACCGGCTGGTGGCAGCGTGGGACAGCGGCGACGAGGAAGGCCAGCGCCGCGCCCGCCATTCCCTGAAGGGCCTGTGCGGCAATTTCGGGGCATCCGGCCTTCTGGCCCTGTGCGAGGCCGACCTGTCCCAGCCTGGCCTCGCCAACCGTCTGCAATCCGCCCGGGCCGCCACCGCTGCGGTTCTTGCCAATCTTGTTGCAGAACTGCCTCAATAGGCGCCCCGCGCCGTCAGCACCGCCGGCACTGTCTGCAGGATCAGCTTGAGATCGGTCAGGAAACTACGGCCTTCCAGATAGGCGATGTCCAGCTCGGCCTGGCGTGCAAAGGGGATTTCCGCGCGGCCACTCACCTGCCAGGTGCAGGTCAGGCCGGGGCGGCCGGCGAGGCGGCGGCGCTGGGCCGGCGTATAATCCAGCACCTCGCGCACCAGCGCCGGGCGCGGACCCACCACGGTCATATCGCCGGCCACGATGTTGATCAGCTGCGGCAGCTCATCGATCGACAGGCGGCGCAGCAGCCGGCCCACGCGCGTCACCCGCGGATCATCGCGCATCTTGAAACTGGTGCCGGCCCGATCCGACAGGGCGCGGATCGCCGCCAGCCGGGCTTCGGCATCGACATGCATCGACCGGAATTTCCACATCGAAAACGGCCGTCCGCCGGCGCCGATGCGGGTCTGGCGGAAAAACACCGGGCCGCCATCTTCCAGCCGTATGGCCAGCGCCACGGCGGCAAAGATCGGCGCCAGCATCAGCAGCGCCAACCCGGCCGACAACAGATCAAAGGCCCGCTTGCCAGCCAGTGAGGCGGCGCGGTCCAGCCCGCGCGCCGCCCAGCCATGGGCCAGCGCCCGCGCCACAAACAGCGGATTGCCGATGACATAGCGGCGGAACAGCCGGCGCGGTTCCTGCAGCAGGCGCCACACCCATTCACAGCCCACCGCCCGGAACGCCAGCGGCGCGCGCGGAATGGCGCCGGAATAATAATCAAACAGGCCGCCAACGCCCATGACGATGCGGGCGTTGAGCCGGTGACGCACCTCGGCAATCCAGGTTTCCTGCAGCGGCACGCCAAAGCCGACCAGCAGGATGGCGGCGCCCGATGCATTGATGCGATCGATCATCGCATCATCCTGCGCCCGGTCGAAATAGCCATTGGCGGTGCCGGCAATGCGCAGCTGCGGTTCGGCGGTGGCCATGGCGCGGGCGGCGGCAGCGGCCACCCCCGGCTTGCCGCCCAGGAAAAACACCGATTGGCCGCGCCGGGCGGCGTGATGGCACAGTTCGGGCAGCAGATCGGTGCCGTTCAGATTGTCGCCCATTGGTTGGCCGGCGAGCTTTGCCGCCAGCTTCAGCCCGCTGCCATCGGGCAACAGCATGTCGGCCGCGGCCAGCGCCTGGCGATAGGCCGGATCATCGAGGCTGTTGATGCAATGGGCATTGACGAACTGGATGGTGGCGCATTCGCCGGCCTGGGCCATCGCGGCCAGCTCCTCGGCCATCGCCGCCCGGCGGGCATTCACCAGTTCAAGGCCAAACAGCCGGGTTGGCTCGCCCTGGTCAAGCCGGGCGCGCCACGGATTGGCCGGGGCCGGTGGCGGCAAGGCATCGGACGGGGTGCGGAAATTCCTGAACATCGGGGGCTCCTTGATGAATTTGTCCCCGCACTGCATACACCGTGCCAATCTGGCACTTTTTAAGGTTAATCAATCATTTGGGTTGACCGGTCGTCACGCGCCCGCTTCCGGTTTCGCAATCCGGCACAGCGGCGGTGATGCAATTCGCATCGCGGCACTGCAGATTGCAAAGCCGCTGACCCTGTCTCGCCCTGTGAAGACTTTTTATCATTGTTTTTCAATGCATGAACAATCTGGCACGCATCTTGATTAACCATGGCATCACCCAGCGTTCAGGAACCATCTTCCCGTGCCACACAAGCTTCGGACTGTATTTGCCACCGCCCTAACCGGCCCGCTGATGCGCGGCCTGGCGGCGTTTGGCAGCGCCGAAATGATCGGCCGCGTCGTGCGCCTGCTCACCACATTGGTTATTGCACGGCAATTGTCGCCGGCCATCGTCGGCACCGCCGCGCTGGCGCTCAGCCTGTTTGAACTGTGCCGGGTGTTCATGAACATCGGCGCCGGCCAGCGCATCATCGCCGCCAGCGACAGCGAACTGGCTGCCACCTGCAACAGCGCCCACCGCCTGTTCTGGGCCTGGTCGCTGGTGGTGGTGGCGGTGCAGCTGCTGGCCGCCGCCGTGCTGGCGCTGGGCTTTGGCCAGGCCGATGCCGGCTGGATGCTGGCCGCCCTGGCGCTGGTCTATCCCTTCATGCCCGGCGGTCTGGTGCAGGTGCATCTGGCCATGCGCGAGGGCCGCAATGCCGGCATCGCCCGCACTGCCGCCATCCAGGTCGTCGCCGATCAACTGCTCACCGCCGCGCTGCTGCTGGCCTGGCCCAGCCCGTGGGCGATCGTGCTGCCGAAACTGCTCACTGCGCCCGTGTGGCTGGTGCTCACCCGCCGCAACCGGCCGTGGGCGCCCGATGCCGCCCAGGGTCTTGCCCCGCTCACCGGCCTCGTCCGCTTTGGCGGCGGCGTGCTGCTGGCCGATGCCCTGGCCGCCCTGCGCACCCAGGGGGACAATCTGATCATCGCGGCCACGCTCGGCCCGGTGGCGCTGGGCAGCTATTATTTCGCCTTCAACGCCGGGCTCGGCATTGTCACGGCGCTGGCGGGCGCCTTTGGCACCGTGGCCTTCCCGCTGCTGTGCCGCGCCGATGATCCGGCGCGCACCCTGCGCGGCCAGCTGCTCGGCGGGCTGGCGCTGTTCGGCACCCTGATCGCCGTGCAGGCGCTGGCCGCACCCTATTATGTGCCCATCCTGTTTGGCGCCCATTGGGCCTTCGCAGCCCCGCTGGTTGCCATCCTGTGCGTTGCCGGCATCGGCCAGCTCGTCGCGGTGATCGCTGCCAACTGGCTGCGCGCCAATGGCGCCAGCGCCCGCGACGCGCTGCGCAGTCTTTGGGTCTGTGCCGCCGCGCTGGGCGGTCTGTGGATCGGCGCACAGAGCGGCAGCATCACCGCCGCGGCCACCGGGCTGGTCGCCGGCACGCTGGTCGCCAGCCTCATCACCCTCGTCACCATCCTGCGGCCAGCCCTGGCCGCCCCCCACCAGGAGCAACCGGCATGAGCCTGATCCCTGATTTTCCCGCCGTTTCGATCGTGATGCCGGTGTACAACGCCGCCGCCACCCTCGCCGCCACCATTGCCAGCGTGCAGGGACAGACCCGCCACGATTGGGAACTGATCATCATCGATGATGGCTCGCGCGATGACAGCCTGATGACCGCGCTGGCGATTGCCAACAGCGATCCCCGCATCCGTCTGATTTCCAAGGTGAATGGCGGCGTCGCCAGCGCCCGCAACATGGGCGTTGATGTGGCCTGGGCCCCGCTGGTCGCCTTCATCGATGCCGATGATCTGTGGGCCCCCACCAAGCTGGAACAGCATCTGGCCGCCCATGCCGCCGATCCGGCGCTGGCCGGCAGCTTTGCCCGCATCGCCTTCGTGCCGGAGGGCGGCGACGCCATTGCCGCCGATCAGACCCAATCGCGGCTGCCGGCCGGCCCGCTGGGCTTGATCGATGTGCTGGGCGACAATCCGGTGTGCACCATGTCCAACCTGGTGGTCAGCCGTGCCGCCTTCCAGGCCGTCGGCGGCTTTGATCCCCGCCTCCGCCATGCCGAAGACCAGGCGCTGATCGCCGCGCTGATCGCGGCCGGCGGCCGGTTGGCCGGCATTGATGCGGTGCTGGTCGGCTATCGCTTCAGCCCCGATGGCCTGTCGATGGATCTTGATGCGATGCACGCCGGCTGGCGCCAGGTGGCGCAGCGCCATCTCGCGGGCCGCGCGCTGGCCCGGATGGAGGCGCTGCACCGCCGCTATCTCGCCCGCCGCGCCCTGCGTTCGGCCGGCCCGGCGCGGCAGGCGCTGCGCCATGTCGGCCACGGCCTCGCCCGCGATGCCGCCGCCTTCCTGGGCGATCCCAGGCGCGGCCTGGCCACCATTGCCGGCGCGCTGGCCGCCCCGCTGCTGCCGCGCCCGCTGCGCGCCCACCTCTTTGCCTGATTCAAGCGATAGGAACCCTCGACAATGACGACTGCCTCCACCCCCGCCATCTCGGTCGTGATGCCGGTCTACAATGTCCGCCGCTATGTCGCCGAAGCCGTGCAATCGGTGCTGGCCCAGACCATGGCCGATTTCGAACTGATCATCGTTGACGATGGCGGCACCGACGACAGCATCGCCATCTGCCGCACGTTCGATGATCCGCGCATCCGCATTGTTTCCCAGGCCAATCGCGGCCTCGCCGGCGCGCGCAACACCGGCATTCTCGCCGCGCGCGCGCCGATCATCGCCTTCCTCGACAGCGATGATCGCTGGCTGCCGGAAAAACTGGCGCTGCACCTGGTGCATCTTTCGGCCAATCCGGATCTCGGCGTGTCCTATTGCCCATCGCGCTTCATCGATGAACAAGGCCAGCCGCTGCGCCTCAAGCAGCAGCCGCGCCTTGACGGCATCACGCCGGAGCAGATTTTCTGCCGCAACCCGGTGGGCAATGGTTCGGCGCCGGTGATCCGCCGCAGCGCGCTGGAGGCCGTGGCCTTTGATCACCCCAGCGAGCGCGGCCGCGTCTGCTTCTTTGATGAAGGCCTGCGCCAATCCGAAGATATTGAAATGTGGCTGCGCCTCGCCATCCTGGGCAATGTGCGCTTTGCCGGCATCGCCCCGGCGTTGACCGAATATCGCATCGCCAGCGGCGGTCTGTCGGCCCAGGTGGTGCGCCAGTATCAAAGCTGGCTGGCCGTGGTTGAACGGCTGCAGGCTTATGCCCCCGATTTTGCCGCCCGCCATCTGCCGCGCGCCCGCGCCTATCAACTGCGCTATCTCGCCCGCCGCGCCGTGCAGCTGGGCGATCACACCATGGCAGTCACCCTGCTCAAGGAAATGATGGCCAGCAGCCGCCGTCCGCTGGTGGAAGAACCGGTGAAATCGCTGGTCACCGTCGTCGCCGCCCTCGCTGGTCGCGCGCTGGGCCCGGAACGCTTTGCCCGGCTGGCCGGCATGGCCGCCGGCGGCCGATTGGCCGCCTGATGCGCCCGCGTCTCGTCAACCTGCTCGATGATTTTGCCCTGGGCGGGGTGTCGCGCGGCCTTGGCATTTTCGGCGCGCCTGCCGTCAGTGCCGTCGCTGATTGCCGGGTGGAGGCCATCAGCCCGAATGCGCGCCTGGCCCCCCGGCTGGATGCCGATGTCATCGTCACCCATTTTCCGCCCAACTGGCAGCGCCTCGCACTGCTGGCCAGCCTGCGCCGGCGCAATCCCCGGGCACGGATCATCCATGTCGAGCACAGCTATACCGGTGCCTGGGAAGCGCTGAAGGTGCGCCGCACCGGGCGGTTCCGGCTGATGCTGAAACTGGCGCTCCGCCTGGTCGATCATGTTGTCTGCGTGTCGCACGGGCAGGCCAACTGGCTGCAGGGTGTCACCGGCCTGGCCGCAGACCGCATCAGCGTGATCCACCCCTATGCCGACAATCCGGGGCTGGCGTCGGTCGCCCCGGTCAACCCGCCCGAACGGCTGCGCATCGGTGCCTATGGCCGTTTCTGCGAGCAGAAGGGGTTCGAGGATCTGCTCCGCGCCATGCAGGCCGGCGCTCTGCCGCATTGCGATCTCATCATCGGCGGCTTTGGCGATCTGGAACCTGTCTATCGCCGGCTGGCGGCCGACAATCCGCACATCCATTTTGCCGGCAAGATCAGCAATGTCGCCGGCTTCCTGGCCGGGGTGGATGTGGTGGCATTGCCCTCCCGTTGGGAAGCCTATGGCCAGGTTGCCAACGAAGCGCGCGAGGCCGGGCGACCGATCCTGGTGACGGACGTGGATGGCCTGCCCGAACAGGTGGGCGATGCCGGCCTGGTGGTGGATTTCAACAATCATGCCGGCCTGGCGCTGGCCATTGCCGGCCTCACTCCGGCGCGGCTGGCCGCCATGGGCGAAGCCGGGCGCGCCGCCACCCAGGGCTGTGGCGCCGCCCGCGCCGGGCAATGGGCGGCACTGATCAGCCGGCTTGCTGCTCGGGCTTGACCTCAGGCTTCAGCGCAATCCCGATCGCCACCAGCCCCGGCCACACCAGATAGGCCAGCACCTCCAGATTCTCGCCAAAGCTGTAGAGCCACAGCACGAGGATCATCGCAAAGCCGGTGCGCCCATTGGCGCTGGCCAATGCCGCGCGCAGCAGCGCCACCAGGCTCCACAACATCGGCAGCGCCAGCGCCATCAGCCCGGCAAAGCCCTTCACGAACAACAGGCCATACCAGCTGTGGTGGCTGCCGATCGGCATATATTCCACCAGGTGCGGCCCGCGCTCCACAATGCCATGGCCAAACCACCAGGCCTCGTTCTGCCAGCGTTCGATGGCGATGCGGCCCAGCGTAGCGCGCACCCGCGAACTGTCGGCCCGGGCGCTGGAAAACTGGTCCATCAGGCCGGTCACGAACGCCATCAGCTGCGGCCCGGCAAAGCCGGCGGCCAGTGTGCCGGCGCCGGCCAGGAACCACAGCGCCGGCTGGCGCAGCCGCTGCACCAGCCACAGCAGCGGCAGGATCAGCGCCAACGCCACCAGCGCCAGCCGCGATTGCGACAGCACGGCCATCGCCAGCGCCGCGCTCACCCCGGTCCAGCGCCAGCGCGTGTCAGGCTCGCGCAGGGCCAGCAGCAGATGCACCACCGCCACCATGCCGGCCGCCGGCGACCAGGGCGCGAAAAACTGCCAGCGCGCCGTGCCCACCCCCGGCTCGATGGTGTAAAGGATGGCGGCAAAAAACTCGTCCCCCGATCCGCCCAGGATCTTGAGCGGGGACACCCACAATTTGCCCGGCAGGCCGACATAAGGCGCAATCAGGAAGATCGGCAGCAGCAGCCAGGTCTGCCGGCCGAGCCGGCACACCGCCCGCGCCAGGGTTTCCATGCGGATCGGCAGGGCAAAGCCGGCGGCGACGAACAGGGCGAGCAGCGCCCAGCCCTTGGCCCACCCCACGGCGGATTTGATCGTTTGCCCGGTGCCCAGGCTGAAATTGGCATGGCCGGCAAACAGGATGAACAGCATCGCCGCCATGCCCGCCGCCCAAGCCCACACCGCGCCAGGCGGCCGGGCGGGGCGCTGCCATTCCGGCAGGGCCGGGGCCAGATAATAGGCCCGCGCCACCAGCAGCGCCAGCAGCCAGCCCAGCACCGGCCCGGCCAGATACAGGCCGCCAACCAGCCACAGCGCCCAGGTGGCGCCGATGGTGGCGGTGATCAGGCCTTCGCCAGCAGCCGGTTCAGGATCGGTTGGCGCAGCCACAACAGGGCAAACCCCAGCAACACAAGGATGGTGGCAGCCATCGCACCAGCCAGCGCAATGATCAAGGACGGGCTGGCCGGCAGCCGCGGCAACGAGGGTTCGGCCAGCGTCTGCACCAACGGGTAGGAGGCAAAGGGATCCTGCTTGTTGGTGTCGATCCGCGCCAGTGCCGAGGAGAAGACGGCTTCGGCCACCCGGTGGTCGCGCAGCAGATCGGCCAGCTGCGATGCCTGCGCAATCAACGCCGGCGATTGCGCCTGCGCCCGGGCCAGATCGGCGCGCAGCTCGGCCAGCGCCGCGCGCGAACCGGCGGCTTCGGCATCCCGGCCCGACATCGCCTGCATCAGGCCGGAGCGGCCATCGCCCAGCTGCACATCGATGCTGGCCAGGATGGCGGCTTCCGGCAGCCCGGTCAGTTCGCGCCCGCGCCGCACCAGGCTGGCGCGCAGCTGGTCACGCTCGCTGGTGAAGCGCGCCAGTTCGGCATGGCGCGGGCCCAGCGTGCCAGATTTTTCCGCCACCTGCGCGGCCACCGCGGCATGGCGGGTGGCCAGCTGCTGGAACAGCGGGTCGCCGCGCAGCCGCATGGCCAGATCCGCACGGCGCGGGTCTTCGCCCAGCGTGGCGGCCAGCTGCCCCGCCGTGCCGGCCTGCAGCCGGGCGGCGACGCGCAGTTCGCGCTCCTTGTCCTTCAGTGTGTCCACCGCAGCGATGCGGGCGTTGAACTGGTCCAACGTCGCCAGGCTATGGCTGGCCTGAAAGGCGATCAGCCGCTGCTGCGCGGCGCGCACCTTGGCGGCCAGCTGCTCCAGATGGCGCACATCATTGGCCTCACGCTTGGCCGCCTCATCGGCGCGCAAGATGTCCAATCGCGCCAGGAACGCCGCGCGCAGGGCCTCGGCCCGGCGGTGCGCCTGTTCGGCGCTGCGGCCCGGCATGGTCACATGGATCAGGTTGGTCTGGTCCACCAGGTTGATGATCGGCTCGGGGAAGGTCTCGATCGGCTCCCCGGCGCGCTTGGCGGCATCGCGCAGCGTCACATCGGCGCTCAGCAGCTGCTTGTAATTCTCGGTGGGCGACAGGCTGGCGCTGGCAAAGGCCGAACTGGTCGCCGATTGCGCCTGGCCGATGCTTTCGACATTGATCGAACCGCCACTGCCCGAACCGGGCAGGATCAGGCTGAACTCGCTGTCATACCGCTTGGGCATCAACAGCAGATAGGCGGCCGTCAACACCCAGATCACCGCCAGCGCCGGGAGGATGCTTTTCGCATAGCGGCGATAGCGGCCGGGGCTGGGCAGGCCTTCGCGCACCAGCCGCCACATCCGCACCAGCCGGCGATCCTCGATCAACTCCATGCGCGGGGTCATTTCGTCAGCCCCCGCACCAGCGCCACCGGCACCAGGGCATTGCCCACCACGCCAATGGCATCGGCCACCGTCATGGCGCCGCTGTCATAACAGGCGATGCCATCGCCCGGCATCAGCCAGGGGTTATAGTCATCGCGGTTGGCGTTGCGCACCAGCGCCTCGACCGAACGGGCGATCACCACCGATTGGCGGTTGACCGGATTGCGGCTGATCAGCACCGCCTGGCGGGCGGCGTTCATCGCCGAACCGCCCACGCAATTGGCCGACAACAGCCCTTCGACCAGGCGGGTGCCATAGGGCAGGCTGGTTGAATCCTTGCCGATGGCGGCGGCCGAATTGTGGCCCGCCGGGCGTGACAGGTTCGACATGTAAACCCGGATGCCGGGCGCCGTCACACTGCTCGGCCGCACCAGCAGCGGGTTGAAGCAGCCGGTCGACGGCACGATGATGCGATCACCCGCGGCAAGCTGCGGATCGGCCGGCACTCCGCCGGTGAAGGCCGGGATGAGATCGATGCGCGTATATTGGCCGCCACGCACCAGATAGACGCCATCGGCCGCCGCATCGGGGCGGATGCCGCCGGCCAGCCGCAGCGCGGTGGCCAGCGAACGGCCGGTGTTGAAATCGCCGGAGGCGGCGTTCGTGATCGTCACCGATTGCGCTTCGGCGGTGCGCTCGCCAGCGCGCACCAGGCCGGGTTCAAACACCGCGCCTTCCACCGAAACCTGCACACCGGCCTGTTCCACCTGGGCCAGCACGACATTGCCGGGAATGTCGCGCACCACGGCGCGTTCGATCAGCGCGGCGCGCAGGCTGGCCGCCACCTCGGCCAGCGGCCGGCCGGCCACTGCCACATCCACCACACCGGGGATGACCAGGCGGCCATTGGCGCCCACCACATGCTGGCCGGTCAGCGTCTCGCTGTCACCGCTCACCACCAGCTTCAACCGGTCGCCCGGCCCGATCAGCGCCGGGCCGCTGGCAAGGGCAGTGCTGGCCACCGGCGTCAATCCGGCGGTTTCGGCGGGCACGGCCGGCAGCTGGCACGGGGCGGCGCGGCCATCGGCCAGGCGCTGTTCGGCCTGATACTGGGCGCCGGCGAGGTTGCGCGGCGTCGGCATGGTGGCACAGCCGGCGAGAAGGCTGGCAAGGCACAGGCTGAGGATGGCAGAACGGGCAGGCATGGCAGGGCAGCTCCAGGGGTTTGCCGCCATTCAGCAAAGGCCATGCCAATCACCGAAATGCCTGTGATTTCAGCGCAAGACCCGATCAGGCCGGGCCGGAAATTGCATAATGCGAAGATTAGTTGACGCAAATTGCAAATATGGCTAATCTCATTCTGCAATAAGGGTTAACAGACATGTTGCATTTCAAGCATTTGGCGGTTGGCACGCCTGATGCTTAACCAAGTGGCAACCAAATCACCCGAACGGGAGCCCCCGATGCCGCGCCACCGCATTCTCATTGTTGAAGACATGCCCTCGCTGGCGCTGGCCTATGCCGCCCAGGTTGAAAAGGCCGGGCACGAACCCGTGGTGGCCGACAGTGCTGCCGGTGCCTTGAATGCGATCAGCCAGAATCCGGAATTTGGCGCCATCCTGCTCGATCTGCAGCTGCCCGATGCCCATGGCCTGGAATGGCTGCGCGACAATCCGCAGATCATCGCCAATTATCCCGTGGTGGTGGCCACCGCCGATGCCTCGCTGGCCCGCGCCATCGATGCCATGCGGCTGGGCGCCTTTGATTTCCTGGTGAAGCCGATTGCCGGCACCAGGCTGGTCTCGGTGCTGGCCAGCGCGCTGGAAACCGGCCGGCCCGCCCCCGTTGCCGAGCCCGAAGCCGAAGCGCCGGCTGCCGCCGCCAGCGCGCCGCGCCAGCGCAGCAAGCCGCGCCCCGGCCTGTTCATCGGCGGCTCGGCCCCGATGCAGGAGGTCTATCGCCTGATCGATTGCGTCGCCGCCAGCCGCGCCACCGTGTTCATCACCGGCGAAAGCGGCACCGGCAAGGAAGTCTGTGCCGAAGCCATCCATGGCGCCTCGGGCCGCGCCAATGGCCCGTTCATCGCCATCAACTGCGGCGCCATCCCGGAAAATCTGCTCGAATCCGAATTGTTCGGCCATCTGAAGGGCAGCTTCACCGGCGCCATCACCGATCGCATCGGCGCCGTGCAGGCCGCCCACAAGGGCACATTGTTCCTCGATGAAATCTGCGAAATGGCGCTGCCGCTGCAGGTGAAGCTGCTGCGTTTCCTGCAAACCGGAACGGTGCAGCGCGTCGGCTCCAACCGGGTGGAAGAGGTGGACGTGCGCATCGTCTGCGCCACCAACCGCGATCCGGAACGCGAGGTTGCCGAAGGCCGTTTCCGCGGCGATCTCTTCTATCGCCTCGCCGTCGTGCCGATGCACATGCCGCCCCTGCGGGAGCGGCCGGGCGATGTGCGCGAACTGGCCCAGGCCTTTCTCGACCGGTTCGCCCGGGAAGAGGGCAAGCAGTTCGATCCGCTCGGCACCGCGCAGCTGGCGCAACTGGAAGGCCACAGCTGGCCGGGCAATGTGCGCGAACTGCAGAATGTCATGCGCCGCGCCGCCGTGCTCAACGCCGGGCCGGGCCTGCCGGCCTCCGCCTTCGCGCTGGGGGCAGCAACCGCCGCCGGCGCCGCACCGCTCGCCGCGCCACAGCCGCCGCGCGATGATCTCCTCTCGGCCCTGCAGGCCCTGAAGGGCCTGACCCTGGACGAGGTCGAGCGGCTGGTGATCGAAGCCGCCATCGACACCGAAAACGGCAGCCTGCCCGCCGCCGCCCGCGTGCTCGGCGTCAGCCCCTCCACCCTCTATCGCAAGCGCGAACGCTGGCAGCAGCCGGGATAACATGGCATGGCGCGGGCCATGGCCCGTGTTGTTCCCTTGGCGCTTGCCCTGCTGCTCGCCTGCCCCGCCGCCGCCCAGTCGGCGCGGCCACAACCGCTGCGCCCGGCCGAAGCCGCAGCGCGCGCCACGCAGTTGGCCCTGGTCTTTGCTGCCATCTGCCGCGGGCCCGATCATGCTGTCACCGCCACGGCCGCCCGCGCCGCGCAGATGGGCTTCCGGGAATGGCCCGGGAAGCGCCGAACCGGCGGCCAGTCCGACGGCTGGCGCACCCTGCACAGCGAATGGGCGCTGCACCTCGGCCTGGATGCGCAACAGCCACCGTTGTTCTTCCTCTGGCTGGACGAGGAACGCCGGCCTGATGGCAGGCTGTTCAGCTGGAAATGCGAGATCAAGCTGCCGGCCAGTGCCGGCGCCCCGCCGCGCAGCGAGGTCAACCAGGTGTTCGCGGCGATCAACGCGGTGCTGGCCGCGCCGGCCTGGCCGTTGAAGCCAGCCGAAACACCGTTTGGCACCGTCCATGTTGCCGAACGCGATGCCGAAGGGATCCGCGAAACCTATGCGGCCGCCATCGGCTTCCACACGCTCACCAGCGCGCCAACCCCGGCGTCGGCCGCTCTCAGCCAGCCCGATTGATTGCGTCGGCTGCCGATGCCGCCGCATTGGCCGGCCTGTTTGCCAGCGCGTTTCTGGCCGGATCGATCCTGCCCGCCCAATCAGAAGCGGTGCTGGCCGCCCTGCTGATCGCCGGCCGGCAACCGGCCTGGGCGCTGGTGCTGGTCGCCAGCCTGGGCAATATCGCCGGCGCGCTGCTCAACTATGGCCTCGGCCGCTCGGCTGACCGCTTCCGCCACCGCCGCTGGTTCCCATTGTCGGCGGCCGGCTGGGACCGCAACGCCGCCCTGTTCAATCGCTGGGGGGTGTGGAGCCTGCTGCTCAGCTGGCTGCCGATCATTGGCGATGGCTTCACCGTTCTGGCCGGCGCCGCCCGCACGCCGCTGTGGCGGTTCGTGGCTCTTGTCAGCATCGCCAAGGCGGGGCGCTATCTCGTGCTGGCCAGCGCCCTGTCCTGAACCGGTGCCCAGGCTTCGAAATGGGTGGCCGGCGCTGCGTCCCGGCTGGTCACCAGATAATCAAAGCCGAGCAGCATGAAGCGGGCGAATTCCGGAAGTTCGCGCCGGCCCTTGCCGCCCAGCCGTGCGCGGATCGGCGCCAACGGGATCAGAACCTCGCCCTGAGCGGGCAGTTGCTCGGGCGTGATGCCGCCCGCCGCCAGAAGTTGGGCCACCGCTTCCTCGCGGTGATCGACGATACTGGTAAAGCCTTGCGGCCCTGGTGCAATCGTCCTCACCCGGCCGGAAAGCGGCACATGGGCAATGTGCAGCGATTGCCGCCCACGGGCAGCCGCCAGGCCAGGCAGCATCGATCCCAGATCGAAAATGCCGGTTGGGGTGATGCCGCGGCCCAGATGGAATGCGCCTGCCTTGATCAGAACGCGCGGCGCGTTGGCACTGTGATAACGGGCGAGGAACTGCTGCGTCATCAACTGGCTGCGCTGCTGGTTGTTCTCGAAATAGCGGCCGGCTTCATTGAGCTGATAGATCCGTGCGCTGTCTGCAAGGCCGGTCATGATGGCACCAGCCCCGGCATCACTGGCAAAATCCGCCTTCAGCGCTGCCAGTTCGTTCAGGGGAGTGCGGTTCAGACTCGCCTCGGCAAATCGTCCAGAAGAAAAGGCGGCTCGATCCGCCTTGGCCAATCCGCGCAGGCGCTCGGCAAGGACAGGGTTGCGGGTGCGTTCGGCCAGGATCACGTAAAGCGCCGGTGCCGATCCGATAAACTCCTGATCGATTCCCCACAGGCGGTTGGCCGCAGCAAAGGGTTGCGCCAGCCGGGCGTCCTCAACCATGGCCAGAAATGGCAATGCGGCCGGATCGCCATCCAGCAGAACATCCAGCCCGCGCAACCCGTCTGCCTTCAGCACGCGCGCGGCATGGGCCGTCATCACCGGCCCCACCTCGACTGCCAGTGCCACTGGCGGGCCTGGCAATCGGCTCCAGGCGGCCGCCAGCGCAGCGGCAAGCTGCGGCGGCCCGGAAAAGCCATGGTCTTCGCCCACTGCCACGAACTGTGCATCGCCAAGCGCCTGCTGCAAGCGTTCGCCGCCCGCCCCGCGAAGGGCCGCGCCAGCGGCCGTGTCCAGCGGCAGGATCTCGATGGGCGGTGATGGTGGCGGTTCGCTTGGCGCTGCCAGCGTCATCTGGTGCATGGCAAGCCCGCACAGGACGGCAAGAAATGGCTTGGGCATGGCGCTGACCCCCAGTTGCTGCCCCTCCAACCCGAGAAAGACTGTCATGCAAATGCAATACAGTCAAGCGTGCCGGAAAGCTGAGTCACAAGCAAAAAGAGGGGGCCGGTGGGGCCCCCTCTCTCCTTGCCGCAATGGCGGCGCGATCAATATTTCACGCGCAGCTTGGCATAATAGAAGCCGCCGTTGAACCCGAACGGGCCGCCGACGTTGGGATAGACCTGGCCATCGGCAAGGCTGTTGGTCAGCTGGAAGATTCGGTTGTCGGGCGTGTTGGCCACCTTGTCCGGATAGGCGCTGAACGCGTTGATGGCGCCGATCGACACCGTGTAGTGATCCATGAAGGTGTAGGACACGTCGATATCGGTGGTGAACTTGGCGCCGAACTTCTGGCCCGGATAGCCCACCTCTTCCCGCCACGCGCCATAATAGGCCTCGCGCACGGTCACACCCCAGCCATTGTTGGCCCAGTTCACCGTGAAGTTGGCACGATGGTTCGGGGCCAGGCCGCCGATGTTGGTGACCAGCGCATCACTGATGATGGCCGGATCACGCCGGGTCACGATCGACTTGTTGTAGCTGTAGGCAAGGGTCGCCGTGGTCTTGCCGCCCAGCACGTCGCCGCGCCAGGTGCCGACCAGATCGACACCGCGGGTGCGGGTGTCAAAGGCGTTGGTGAAATAATTCACCGCGCCGCCCACGCCCACCGCCGCCAGCGCCGGCAGCGCCGCGATATTGGCCGCCGTCACGTTGAAGTTCTGGCTGATGCCGATGCGGTTCTTCACCTTCACGCTGTAAACGTCGACTGTGAAGTTCAGGCTGTCGGTCGGCTGCAGCACGATGCCGGCGCCGAAGTTGGTCGACCGTTCCGGCCGCAGCGAGCTGGCGCCATAGAATTGCGCGATGCTGCTGGTCACCGGATAGGTGCCGACCTGCACCTGGTCCCCGCCCACGAAGGTGGTGGTGAGGATGGCGGTGTTGTTCTGCCCCGGCGACGGCGCGTGGAAGCCGGTGCCGGCGGTGCCGCGCAGCGAGACCGTGTCGCTGGCCTTCCACAGGAAGTTGCCCTTGCCCACGAAGGCGCCGCCGAACGTGTTGTAATGTTCGTAACGGCCCATCGCACCGAGGCTCAGCGCGTCGGTCACGTCGGTTTCAAGCCCGCCATAAATGGCATAGCTCTGCTGGCTACGGGTGCCGGCAAAGGTCGGGCTGGTGCCGCCGTAGCCCGAGGCGCCCGGCGGCTTCGTCACCTGCCCGGCCGGCAGATAGGTGCCATTGCCCTGCAGCGCATAGAGGTTCTGCACCGCAAACGGCCCGCCGGCATAGGATTGCAGATCGCCTTCCGTCTGGGTGTAGCTTTCGCGGCGGAACTCCGCCCCCGCCGACAGGGTGATCGGCGAGGCCAGGCCCGCCTCGATCGGATAGGTGAAATCGGCGTTGAGGTTGACTTCCTTCTGGATCAGCTTGCCGAATTCAAAGCTGGTCTGCGTCTGCGACCCGAACGACGGGCTGAGCGAGCCATACATCGACAGGTCAAGCTGGTTGCGCGCCACCGTGCCCGACACATCATAGGTGAAGCCGCTGTCCAGCTTGCCCTTGATGCCGAACACGCCCCACAGCTGATCGGTTTCACCCACGAAACGCGGCGTGAAGCCGGCCGGATAGAGGGTGGTGAAGCGATAGACATTGTTGTCGAGCACGAAGCCGCCGCTGGGGCAGCCCAGCGCGCCGGCATTGGCCGGGCAGCGGGTGAGATAGATCGGCGTGGCAAAGGCGGCGTTCGGGTTGATGTTGGCAGTGCCGCCACCCACCAGGCCCAGCGTGCCACCAATCGGCGAGCGATAGTTGAAGCTCTGGTCCGCCTTCAGATGGGAATAATTGCCCATCAGATAGAGCTTGGCCTGATCTGACACCTCATAGGCGCTGTTGAGCAGGAAACGATAGCTGTAGCCGGGCGAGGTGCCGTAAATCTGCGCCGGCCCCGGATAATTCGGGATCTGCGCGGCCAGGCCCGGGTTCTGGTTGGCAAACACCAGCGCGATCGGGCGCGTGGCGTTGCGCACCGTGCCCTTGTCGTCATTATATTCGCCGGTCAGGTTCACGAAGCCGCGGTCGCCCAGCTTCACCCCGGCATTGCCGGCAATCTGGAAGCTCTCGCCATCGCCGCGATGCGTCAGCCCATAACGCGCGATCATCTCAAACCCGGCATCCTCGCGCAGGCCATAGTTCATCACGCCGGCAATGGCGTCGGAGCCATATTGTGCCGTCGCGCCATCGCGCAAAATCTGCAGATTGCCGATGGCGAGGCTTGGCACGGTCGAAATGTCCGCGCCCTGGCTGCCAAAGCTCAGCGCCGTGTCACCGCCGGTGTAAACCTGCACCAGGGCCGAGCGCACCAGGCGCTTGCCGTTCAGCATCACCAGCACTTCATCGGCTGACAGGCCGCGCAACGACGGCGCGCGCACGAAGGTGGAGGCATCGGCAATGGCGTTGGAGCCAACATAGAAAGACGGCACCAGATTCTTGACGATATCCAGGATGTTCGATGCCGGCTGTGTCGCCAGATCGGCCGCGCTCACCACATCCACCGGCGAGGCCGAATCCAGGATCGACCGGTCGGTGCGGCGGGTGCCGATCACCAGGATGGTGGCATCATCCTTTTCGTCAGCAGCGGCGGCAGCGGCAGGTGCAGCAGCCTGGGCCATCACCGGCGCAGCCGCCAGCACGGCGCCCAGGGCGGTGCTGGCCAGCAGCAGGCGCCCGGCGAGCATATCCTTCATGCGCTTCATGCAAGTTCCCCTATGTCTTGGCCTGCCCCCCGGCAGGCTGCCAAGAGTCTATGCCTGCTGCAGGTGCGAACAACGGGGTGAATGCATCAAAGCCACAAAGCTGCACAGTTTGCCGCCAAGTGTGACAAAATTACTGCAATTTCTTGCATTTATGTAATCTTATCCGGCCAACCAGCGGTTCAGTGCGCTGCCCGCATCGGCCAGCAGCCCCGCCGCCGGCCCCTGCTCCACGATCCGCCCGGCCACCATGAAGGCAGCATCGTCGGCCAGCCCGGCCGCTTCGGCCAGATCATGGGTCACGATGATCATCGGCGCCGCCGTCTGCGCCCGCACATCGGCGACCAGCCGCACCAGCGCGCGCCGCACCGGCGGGTCCACC
The DNA here is from genome assembly GCF_059745315.1 of Sandarakinorhabdus sp. FBCC-B8862. NCBI lineage: Bacteria > Pseudomonadati > Pseudomonadota > Alphaproteobacteria > Sphingomonadales > Sphingosinicellaceae > Sandarakinorhabdus > Sandarakinorhabdus sp. FBCC-B8862. The sequence goes on along the minus strand of NZ_CM185574.1, from coordinate 2,670,434 downwards.
GCGGCGAACGGTTCATCCAGCAGCAACAGGTCGGGCGACCGGGCCAGCGCCCGCGCCAGTGCCACCCGCATCTGCTCCCCGCCCGAAAGCTGCCCCGGCCGCCGGCCCAGCACCGCACCCTCCAGCTGCATCGCCGCCAGCAGCGCCCGCGCTGCAGCTTCATCGCGCCGGTCTTGCGCGATCATCACATTGGCCAGCGCATCCAGATGCGGGAACAACGCGCCGCCCTGCGCCACCAGCCCCACCCGCCGCCGCCACGCCGGCAACGCCTGCCAATCCTGCCCTGCCACCTGCACAATGCCCGTCGCCGGCACCAGCCCGGCAATCGCCTGCAACAGCGTGGATTTGCCCGCCCCCGATGGCCCGACCAACGCCAGCGTCTGCCCCGGCGCCACCGCCAGCGCGGCCGCCACCGCCATCGGCCCGGCGTGCGTCAGGGCAAGGCGCAACCCTTCAGCCACGCCGTCTGCCCAGCAGGAACAGCATCAGGATGGCCACCAGGCTGATCGCGGCCAGCAGCAGCGCGAGCCGCGCCGCGCCGCCCATGTCAAACGCCTGCACCCGATCGTAAATGGCGAGGCTCAGTGTCGCCGTCTCCCCCGGAATCGCCCCGCCCACCATCAGCACCACGCCAAATTCGCCGAGCGTGTGGGCAAAGGCCAGCACCGCGCCGGTGGCCAGCCCCGGCCAGGCCAGCGGCAGCTCCACCTCGGCAAAGGCGCGCAATGGCGACAGCCCGCAGCTGGCCGCCGCGCCGCGCACCGCCGGCCCGATGGCGCGAAAGGCCTGCGCCGCCGGCTGCACCGCCAGCGGCAGGTTGACGATCACGCTGGCCAGCCAGATGCCCCAGAAACTGAACACCAGCCGCCCGCCGGTCAGCGCCGCCCAGGCCCGGCCCGGCGCCGTTTCCGGCCCCAGCCCGATCAGCAGCGCCAGCCCCAGCACGGTGGGCGGCAGCAGCAGCGGCAGGATCAGCAGCGCCTCGGCCAAAGGCCGCCCGCGCCAATGGGTGGTGCCCAGCCAGCGGCCGAGCAGCAGCGCCAGCGGCAGCAGCGCCGCCACGGTGGCCAGCCCCAGCCCCAGGCTCAGCCGGAACGCCGCCAGGTCGGCGCCGGTCATTGCGAACGCCTCATGGCTTGCCAAAACCAGCCGCCACCAGCGCCGCCTGCCCGGCCGGCCCGGTTACGGCATCGGCCAGCGCCCGCGCCGCCGGCGCTGCACCGGGCATGATCACCAATGTCTGCACCAGCGCCGGGTGCAGGCCGGGGCTGATCGGCACCACGGTCACCCCGCCGGCAGCGCGGGCCAGCGGCAGCGCCACGATGCCGGCATCGGCCGCGCCGCTGGTCACAAAGGCCAGCGCCTGGGCAACATTGTCCCCCAGCACCAGCGGCGCGCCTTTGATCCCCACGCGCGCCAGCACCGCCTGCGCCGCAGCGCCATAGGGGGCATGGGCCGGATTGGCGATGGCCAGATGCGCCACCCGCCTGGCGGCAATCGCCGCCTTCAGGCCATTCAGATCGCGGATGGCGCTGCCCGGCGGCACCACCAGCGCCAGCCGGCCCAGCGCATAGGCGCGGCGCTCCACCCCCGGCACGGCATCGGCCAGCCGCTGGGCCAGCGCGCTGTCGGCCAGCAGCAGCAGCTGGAACGGCGCGCCGTTGATCGCCTGCTGCACCATCTGGCCGGATGATCCAAAGCTGACGTTGTAGCGCGCACCCGTCCGCTGTTCGGTTGCGGCCACCAGCGGCGGCAGCACCAGCCGCAGATCGGCCGCCGCCGCCACCGGCACCGGCTCGGCCGCCCGCAGCGGAACGGGCAGCAGCAGCACGAAAAACAGGAACAGCCTGAACATCATGCCCATCTTGTGCCAGCCGCACGGGCGCGGTGCAACGCGGCGGGTGCAACCGGCCGCCAAAGCCGCTATGCCGCCGTGCCATGAGCCTCGCCCGCCACCCCGATCCCGTCCAGCCCTTCCACGCCATCAGCATCTCACGCCTGGCCCGCGAGCTGGAGGCAGACGGGCGCCACATCATCCACATGGAATTCGGCCAGCCCTCCACCGGCGCGCCGGCCGCCGCCATCGCCCGCGCCCAGGCCGTGCTGGCCAGCGATCCCGGCAGCTATTGGGAATCCGATGCCCTGAAAGCCCGCATCGCCAAACTCTATCAGGATCGCCACGGGCTCGGCATCAACCCCGAACGCATCATCCTCAGCTGCGGTGCCTCCCCGGCGCTCGTGATGGCGCTCACCGCGGCCTTCCGGCCCGGCGATGTCATCGCCATGGCCCGGCCCGGCTATGTCGCCTATCGCAACAATGTGCTGGCGCTCTCGATGGTGCCGCTCGAAATCGCCTGCGGGCCGGAAAGCCGCTACCAGCTCACCGCCGCGCACCTGGCGGCGCTCGATCCGGCGCCGGCCGGGGTGATCATCGCCAGCCCGGCCAATCCCACCGGCACGGTAATCGCCCGCGACGAACTGGCCGCCATCGCCGCCGTCTGCGCGGCCCGCGGCATCCGCATCATCTCGGACGAGATTTACCACGGCCTATCCTTCGTCGGCCCCGTCGCCAGCGCGCTGGAATTCGCGCCCAATGCGCTGGTGGTGAACAGCTTCTCCAAATATTTCTCGATGGTCGGCTGGCGGCTCGGCTGGCTGGTCGCCTCCGATGATCTGCTCGGTGCGGCGCGCGCCCGCATGGGCAATCTTTTCCTCACCGCGCCCAGCCTGTCGCAACACGCCGGCCTTGTCGCCATGGACTGTGTCGACGAGCTCGAAGCCCATATCGCCCGCTATGCCCGCAACCGCGATCTGATGCTGGCGGCGCTGCCGGCCATGGGGCTGACGCAGATCGCACCCCCCGATGGCGCCTTCTATATCTGGGCCGATGTCCGCCACCTCACCGATGATGTGATGGACTTTGCCCGCCAGCTGCTGCTCGACACCGGCGTCGCCACCGCCCCCGGCATCGATTTCGATCCGGTCGACGGCGCGCACTTCCTGCGCTTCAGCTTTGCCGTGGACACCCCGCTGGTGGAAGACGCGATCGGGCGGATGATCCCCTGGTTCCAGGCCCGCAACCGCCGCCCGGCCTGACCTTCCGCTTCACCCGATCCTCCCCCTCTGGGGGAGGTGGCAGCCGCAGGCTGACGGAGGGGGCGCGCGTTTCGGGGTCACGGCCCTTCCGCCCCCTCCGCCTCGCCATGCTCGGCACCTCCCCCAGAGGGGGAGGATCACATGCCTCTTACGCCGCCGGCACCGCCCGGCTCACGCCCTGCACCCGCAGGAACAGCAGCGCCGTCAGCCCGACGAAGAACAGCGACACCACAAAGGGCGCCCCCGGCGCATGCACCGGAGCCCCTTCGGCCGAAAAGCGCGCAAACACCGTCGTCATCAACGGCGGCCCGATGATGGCCGAAAGGCTCTGGATGGAGGCCACGGCCCCCTGCAACTCACCCTGTTCCGATGGCGGCATCTCGGCCGACATCAGGCCCTGCAGGCACGGGAACACCAGGCCCTGGCAGGCCGAAACCGCGATCCCAAGGTAAACCATCCAGCCGGCATCAGCCATGGCATAGGTGGAATAACCCGCCACGGCCGACACGATGCCCACCGCGATGATGCGGCGCTGGCCAAAGCGCGGGATCAGCCGGCGGCCCAGGAAGCCCTGCACGATGGCGCCGGTCACACCCACCGCCGCCAGGCTCCAGCCCACCTGCTCGGCATTCCAGCCATAACGAAGCTGGCCATGATAGGACCAGATCGAATAAAGCGACTGGTACGACAGCGTCCACACGAACACGGTCGCGGCCAGCATCAGCACCACCGGATGCGCCGATTTCAGCCGCAGCAACGCCCCCACCGGATTGGCCCGCCGCCATTCGAAGGCGCGGCGCTTCTCCGGTGGCAGCGATTCGGGCAGCACGATCAGCCCATAAAGGAAATTGGCCGCCGCCAGCCCGGCCGAGACCAGGAAGGGCACCGCATCGCCATAGCGCGCCACAAAACCGCCCAGCGCCGGCCCGATGATGAAGCCAAAGCCAAAGGCCATGCCGATAACGCCGAAATTGGCGCCGCGCTTTTCGGGCGGGGTGACATCGGCGATATAGGCATAGGCGGTGGGGAAGGTCGCCCCGGTGATGCCGGCCACCACGCGGGCCGCCACCAGCCACCACAGGGTGGGGGCAAAGGCCATCACCACATAATCGGCGGCAAAGGCGGCCAGGCTGGCCAGCAACACCGGGCGGCGGCCAAACCGGTCGGACAGGCCGCCGATCACCGGCCCCATCACGAACTGGATGCTGGCATACATGAAGGCGATCCAGCCCGACACTTCGGCCGCGGTGGCGAGCGGATGGCCCGAAAGCCGCACGATCAGCTGCGGAAACACCGGGATGACGACGCCAAAGCCGATGGCATCGATCAACACGGTGACAAAGATGAAGGTGAGCGCGCGGTTCACGCGGCGGCCACCACATGGACCCGGATCATGGGTGAGGGCGTTACCCCGTTTTTCCGCATTCGCCCATAAGGGAAGTCGCCGGGGTTGCATGGGTGCGGCAAAATGTGTTTTGTGCAGACGCGAAGGAAGTGTCCGACATGTCCGTGCTCAAGATGATCTTCACCTGGTGGAATGGCCCCGGCCTCACCACCCGCCTGTTCACCGCCCGCCACGGGATCGAGGTGGGCCGCGATGATCAGGGCAATATCTATTACCGTTCGGGCAGCGGCGCCGGCGAACGCCGCTGGGTGATCTACAACGGCGAACCCGAAGCCACCCGCATCCCGCCGGAATGGCATTTGTGGATCCACCGCACGGTCGATGCGCCGCCATCGGAAAAGCCGCTGGTGACCCGCGCCTGGGAACGGCCGTGGACGCCGACCGCCACCGGCACGGCGCTGGCCCATTCCCCACGCGGCGCGCTCGCCGCCGGCGGCACCCGCGCCGCCGCCACCGGCGATTATCGCGCCTGGTCGCCCGACGCCTGATCGGGCGGAAAAATGGCCGGCACCCTGAAAGACAATCTGATCGAAGCCATCATCGGCCTGCTGGTCGTGGTGATGGCGGCCGGTTTCGTCACCTATGCCTGGGCCCGCACCGGCGCCGGCGAAGGCAATGACGGCACCGTGCTGGTGGCGCGCTTTCCCAACATTGCCGGCGTGTCGCTGGGCACCGATATCAAGGTGGCCGGGGTCAAGGTCGGCAAGGTGGTGGGCCTGGAGCTTGATCCGGGCAGCTATCAGGCGGTGCTGCGCCTGTCGGTTGATCGCGGGCTCAAGCTGCCGATCGATTCATCGGCGGCGATCACGTCGGAAGGGCTGCTCGGCGGCAATTATGTCGCCCTGACGCCGGGCGGCGACACCGCCATGCTAAAGGCCGGTGACGAGATTGTCGAAACCTCCGGCGCGCCGGACCTGATGGGCCTGATCGGCAGCGTGGTGAACCGGTCCGGCGGCGATGCCCCGGCCAAATAAGGCAATCTGGCTGGCGCTGCTGGCCTGTGCCCCGCTGCGGGCACAGGCGCCCGATGCGCGGGCACCGGATGCGGCCGTGCGGCCACCGGCGCTGCCGGATGCTGCCACCAATGCCCCGAAAATTGCCACGGTCACCCCGGTGAAAGACCGGGTTCTGGTGATCGGCGCGCTGTCGAAACGCACCGGCCAAAGCCGCAGCTTCACCCTCAAGCCCGGCCAATATGTCGAATTCGCCGGCATCCGCATCACGGCGCGCACCTGCGAGACGACACCGCCGTGGGAACGCCCGAAACTTTCCGGCGCCTTCCTGCAAGTTGATGAAAAACTGGGCAATTCGCCGCTACGCCGGGTCTTCTCAGGCTGGCTCTACGCCGAAAGCCCCAGCCTCAACGTCATGGAACACCCACGCTACGATGTCTGGCTCAAAAGCTGCACGATGCGCTTCCCCGACGGCCCCACCTTGGGACCAAGCCCTTCATCATCCACGAAAAAATCACCCGAACCCACCAGCGCCGCCGCCAGCCTCGCCCGGTAATCCTTCGCCGGAATTTCGATCGCGCCAAACCCGGCCAGATGCCCGGTCAGAAACTGGGTGTCCAGCAGCACAAATCCGCCCAGCCGCAACCGCACCACCAACGCCGCCAGGCAGGCCTTGCTGGCATCCCGCACCCGGGTGAACATCGATTCGCCGAAGAAGGCCCGGCCCAGCCGCACGCCATAAAGCCCGCCCGCCAGTTCCCCATCGGCCGTCCACGCCTCCACACTGTGCGCCTGGCCGCGCTCGTGCAGGGCCAGATAGGCATCATGAATCAAGGGGTTGATCCAGGTCTCGCTGCGTCCCGGCACCGGTTCGGCACAGCCGGCCAGCACATCGCCAAAGGCCTCGTCCACCGTGAAGCGGAACCGCTGCTGCTTCAACACCTTGGCGAGGCTGCGCGGCAGGTGAAAGCCATCCAGCGGCAGGATGCCCCGCCGCCGTGGCTCCACCCAGAACACGTCACTGCTGTCGGCCCGCTCGGCCATCGGAAAAATGCCACTGGCATAGGCGCGCAGCAGCATGTCGGGGTCAAGCCGATGGGCAATCGCGCGGCTCATGTGGTCCCCATGCCCCGTTCACCCGGCAATTTCCAGCGGCAATCCGGGCACCGCCAGCAAGGCCTGTCCTACACGCGCACGATCTGTCATGCTTGCTGATCAACGCTCTGTCTCAATTGTAAAATCGGCATCCCGGCCAACTGTCACATTGGCTGCCAATGTGACACGATTTCAATTGCTGTACCCGGCAGATGTGTCAACTTTGTCAACTTCACAATTGCCTGGATGCAAGGCCCGGTCAGGACCGGATTTCGGCCACAAGAGGATTTTTCGGGGGGTGATTTGGCCGAATCGTGCGATCAGAAACCGGCGCATCCGCTTCAAGACGGCGCTGGGGGCGATTGTGTTCACGACGGAACACACAACAGCGCACACCCCCGCCAAGGCCGGGTGTGGCACCGCAATTCACTGTGGACGCGAGCGGGCCTAACTCTTGGCCGCTTCCGCCTTGGCCGCCAGCCAGCGTTCCAGCCACTTGATCGAATAATCACCCTTCTGGAAATCCGGGTCCTCGATCAGGGCCTGGTGGAGCGGGATGGTGGTCTTCGGCCCGTGGATGACGAATTCTTCCAGCGCACGGCGCAGGCGCATCAGGCATTCGTCGCGATTGGCGCCGTAAACGATCAGTTTGGCGATCAGCGAATCATAATAAGGCGGGATGCGATAACCGTCATAAAGTGCTGAATCGACACGTACATGCAGGCCGCCGGGCTGGTGGAAATCAGTGACGCGGCCGGGCGATGGCGCAAAGCTGGCCGGATCCTCGGCATTGATGCGGCATTCGATGGCATGGCCTTCGAAATGAATGTCTTCCTGAGTGACCGACAGCGGCAGGCCGGCCGCGACACGGATCTGCTCGCGCACCAGATCAAGGCCGGTGATGGCTTCCGACACCGGATGTTCCACCTGCAGGCGGGTGTTCATCTCGATGAAGAAGAATTCGCCATTTTCCCAAAGAAATTCAATGGTGCCGGCGCCGCGATACTTCAGCTTGGCGATCGCCTGGCGCACCACTTCGCCCATGCGCGCGCGCTCGGCAGCGCTCAGAACCGGCGACGGCGCCTCTTCCAGCACCTTCTGGTGGCGGCGCTGCAGCGAACAATCGCGCTCGCCCATGTGCACCGCACCGCCCTGGCCATCGCCAAAGATCTGGAATTCGATGTGGCGCGGTTCCGACAGATATTTTTCGATATAGACGGTGTCGTCGCCGAAGGCGGCCTTGGCCTCGCTCTTGGCCTGGCTGACCAGCGAGGGCAGGCTGGCAGCATCGGGGATCACCTTCATGCCGCGGCCACCGCCGCCCGACGCGGCCTTGACCAGCACCGGATAGCCAATTTTTTCCGCGACTTCGAGGGCTTCCTCGACACTGCTCACCGGCCCATCCGAACCCGGCACCAGCGGCAGACCCAGGGCAGCGGCAGTGCGCTTGGCCTCCACCTTATCGCCCATCTTGCGGATATGTTCGGGATCAGGCCCGATCCAGGTGATGCGATGCTCCTGCACGATCTCGGCAAAGCGGGCATTCTCGCTCAGGAAGCCGTAGCCGGGGTGGATGGCATCGGCCTGGGCAATTTCGGCTGCCGAAATGATCGCCGGGATGTTCAGATAGCTGTCCGTCGCCGAGGGCGGGCCAATGCAGATCGCCTCATCCGCCAGGCGCACATGCATGGCATCGGCATCGGCAGTGCTGTGCACGGCCACGGTGCGGATGCCCATTTCGCGGCAGGCGCGGTGCACGCGCAGCGCGATTTCGCCGCGGTTGGCGATCAGAACCTTCTTGAACATCGCCACGCTTACTCGATGATCACGAGCGGCTGGTCATATTCCACCGGCTGCTCGCTGTTCACCAGGATGGACTTGATCACGCCGCCCTTGGGCGCCGCGATCGGGTTCATCACCTTCATCGCCTCGATGATCAGCAGCGTGTCGCCGGCCTTCACGGTGGCGCCTTCGGAAATGAACGGCGGCGCACCCGGTTCCGGGGTGAGATAGGCGGTGCCGACGATCGGCGATTTCACCAGGCCCGGATGATTCTTGATGTCGCCATCGCCAGCCGGCGCGGCGGCAGCCGGAGCAGCGACGGCGGGCGGCGGGGCCGGCCAGCCACCAGCGGGCGGGGCCGGCGCATAGGCGGGAGCGGCAGCGGCCATGGTCACGGCGGCAGCGGTGCGCGCCACACGGATCACCCGCTCGCCATCCTTCACCTCGATTTCGGTCAGATTGGTCGAATCCAGCAGTTCGGCCAGCTCGCGCACCAGCCCGGTATCAACCACGATTCCCTTGGAGTCTGCCATGACGATCCCGTAAATTGCCCCTCGAAAGTCCGGCTCAATGCCGCAAAGCAGCGGCCGCGTCCAGCGCGAGGGCATAGGATGCGGCACCAAAGCCCGAAATACTGCCCTTCGCCGCCCTGGCGACAAAGCTGACATGCCGGAACTCTTCCCGGGCATGCGGGTTCGACAGATGCACCTCGATCACCGGAACCGTGATGCCCTTGATGGCATCATGGATGGCGATGCTGGTGTGGGTGAAGGCCCCGGCGTTGAGGATGACGGCCAGCGCGCCGCGGGCACCCGCCTCGTGCAGCCAATCGACCAGATGGCCCTCGTGGTTGGACTGGCGGATGTCGACCATCAGCCCCAGGCCCTGCGCCTGGTCTTCCAGCCGCGCGGCAATATCGTCCAGCGTATCGTGGCCATAGATATGGGGCTCCCGGCTGCCCAGGAGGTTGAGGTTGGGCCCATTCAGCACCATGACCAGCGGCAAGTCGTTCATGGCCCACAGGCAAAGCATGAAGGCGACAGCGTTGCAAGGCCGGCGCGATTGCGCGATGCTCGCCGCCGTTTCAGCCACGGGTCGCACCACATGAAGATCATCATCGGCAACCGCACCTATTCCAGCTGGTCGCTGCGCGGCTGGCTGGCCGCCAAGCAGAGCCTGCTGCCGTTCGAGACCGAGCTGCGCGTGATGGATTCGCCGGCCTGGATCAGCGGCGAAGCCAAGACCGATATGCCATCGGGCAAGGTGCCGGTGTTGTGGGATCATGGCGAGCCGGTGTGGGATTCGATGGCGATCCTGCTGCATCTGGCCGACAAGGCCGGACATGACCGCTTCTGGCCACGCGATGTGCCGGCCCGCATGCTGGCCTATGCCATGTGTGCAGAGATGCATTCCGGCTTTGCCCCATTGCGGGCCGGCTGCCCGATGGACCTGCAGCATCACTATCCCGATTTCGTGCCCACGGCCGAGATCATGGCCGACGTGCGCCGGATCGAAACCCTGTGGGAAGAGGCGCTTGGCCGCTTCGGGGCCGAGACTGGCGAGCCCTGGCTGTTCGGCCGGTTCGGCGCGGCCGACATCATGTTTGCTCCGGTCTGTACCCGCATCGACACCTATCATTTGCCGGTCAGCGCCACGGCCCGCGCCTATGTGGATCGGGTGCTGGCGCATCCGTTCATGCAGGAATGGACGACGGCTGCACTGGCCGAACCCTATGAATTCACCCGCTATCACATCCCCGGCGGGGTGAAGCGCGGGTGAGCGCCCGCGCGCCGCTGGGCCCCCGCATGGCCCGGGCCACGCTGGCAGCGGCGCTGCTGTTGCTGCTCGCCGGGCCGCTGCTCAACTTCGGCCTGGTCAGTTGGCAGGCTGCCGTGGGCCTGTTTGCCGGCGCTGCGGTGCTGGCCGGCATTGGCGCCCTGTTCTGCCTGGCCCGCCTGATCCGCCGCCGCGGCGGAGTCGTCACTGTGATTGCAGCGGCTGCAGGCATTGCGGCGGCAACCATTCCAACGGCCATCGTGCTGATGGCGGCCGACAAGCCGGCAATTAACGACATCAGCACCGATACCGCCAACCCGCCTGAATTTGTTGCCCTCACCCCTGATCTGCGCGGGGCCGATGCCAATCCGCCTGAATACAACCCAGCCTTCGCCCCCGAACAGTCCCGCGCCTATCCGCAGATCCGTCCGCTTGATCTGCCGCTGCCGCGCGACAAGGCGTTCCGGTTGGCGCTGGCCGCCTGCAAGGGGTGGGAGATCATTGCCAGCGATGCCGATGCCGGCCGGATCGAAGCGGTCGCCCGCGTGCCCTGGTGGGGGTTCCGCGATGATATCGTCATCCGGCTGACCGATGTGCCGGGCGGCACGCGGGTGGACATAAGGTCAAAATCACGGGTGGGCACAAGCGATCTGGGCGTAAACGCGCGGCGGATAAGCGCGTGGCTTGACCGGTTGGCCGCATCCGTGCGCAAAGCCGGGGCATGACGCCCGATCCGAACGATCCCATTGCCCTCACCCAGGCCCTGATCCGCTGCGCCAGCGTGACGCCGGCCGATGACGGCGCGCTGGACGTGCTGCAGACGGCGCTGACGGGCTTGGGACTCGCCTGCACCCGTCTGCCGTTTGGCCATCCGCCCGATGGCCCGGTGGACAATCTGTTCGCCACGCTGGCCGGCGGGCCGGGCCCACATTTTGCCTTTGCCGGCCACAGCGACGTGGTGCCTGCCGGCGATCTTGCCGGCTGGAGCGAGGACCCGTTTGCCGGGGACATCCGCGATGGCTTCATCGTTGGCCGCGGCGCCGCCGACATGAAGGGCGCGCTGGCTGCCATGGTCGCCGCCACCGCACGCCATCTGGCCAAGGGGCCATTGCAGGGCCGCATCAGCTTCATCATCACCGGGGATGAGGAAGGCCCGGCCACCTTCGGCACCACGATGATGCTGGACTGGATGGAGGCCAATGGCCTGGTGCCCGATCTCTGCCTGGTGGGCGAGCCGACCTCGCAGCATGCCCTGGGCGACATGATGAAGATCGGTCGGCGCGGTAGCCTCAACGCCTGGATCACGGTCAACGGCGCGCAGGGGCATGTCGCCTACCCCACCCGCGCCGACAATCCGATCACCCGGCTGGTCGCCATCCTGGCCGATCTGAAGGCGCGGGTGCTGGATAGGGGCAACGGCTGGTTCCAGCCTTCCAACCTTGAAATCACCGATGTTTCAGTCGGCAATCCGGCCACCAACCTGATCCCGGCGCAGGCCCACGCCCGGCTCAACATCCGCTTCAACAACGAGCATAGCGGTGCCGCCTTGGCCGACTGGATCCGTGCCACGGTCGCTGCCCACGCGCCCTCGGCCCAGGTCGAGGTAAAGATTTCCGGCGAGGCCTTTCTCACCGAACCCGGCGCGCTGTCGGCGCTGGTGGGGGATGCCGTCCACGCCGTCACTGGCCGCACACCGGAGCTTTCGACCACCGGCGGCACCAGCGACGCCCGCTTCATCCGCCGCCTGTGCCCGGTGGTGGAATTCGGCCTGCCCGGCCATTCGATGCACAAGGTGGATGAGCATGTCGCGGTGGCCGACATTGCCGGGCTCGCAGCGGTGTATGAAGCCATGCTTGCCCAGGCGTTACCACCGCGCATCTGAGATAAGTTCCTCTGCGACAATTTGTTTTTCGCCCGCGCTGAACCCGGCGCACCCGTGCCGCCGTAGCTGTATTCGGGTCCGGGAGGCCCGATCTCTCAACCAACGCGAGGCATATTTTCATGTCTATTCACTTTGCCGCCCTGGCGGCATCGGTGTGCCTGTGCGCCACCGCCGCCAGTGCCAGCGCGGCTGGCGACACCCCGTTTGACGATGCCAGCATCATGGTCGCCCTTGATGGCGCGGATCAGGCCGGCAGCGGCGCCGTCGCGGCGGCGCCGGTGCGAAAGCGGCCGTCCTTCCTCTATCCCGGCGGCCGCCTGCTGTTGACGGGCGGGGTTTCCACCATCGAAGGTGCCGGCGGCGGCGGGCTGGTGCCCTGGGCCCTGATCGGCGGCTATGGAACCCGCAACGAATTCGGCATCACCTCTTATATCACTGGCGTCGACACCCAGGATTTCACCCTGGCGTCCTATGGTGCCGCCATCAATATCAAGAACCGGCTCGAACTGTCGGTGGCGCGGCAGAATTTTAATCTGCGCGAAGTCGGCAACGCCCTGGCGTTGGGCAACCGCTACACCATCAGCCAGACAATCATCGGTGCCAAGCTGCGCGTGATCGGCGACGCCGTGCTGGAACAGGACAGTTTGCTGCCCCAGATCGCCATCGGCGCCCAATACAAGATCAACGATGACGCCCCGGTGGTCGGCGGGGCGCTCGGCCTAAAGCGGCGTGGCACCGATTTCTACATCTCGGCCACCAAGATCTTCCTGGCGCAAAGCTTGCTGGTCAACGTAACCGGCCGGCTCACCAAGGCAAACCAATATGGCATCCTCGGCTTTGGCGGCCTGGGCGGCCAGGATCAGGCCTACAAGCCGCAGCTGGAAGCCTCGGCGGCGCTGCTGCTGACTCGCAAGCTGGCGGTGGGCGGCGAATTCCGAACCAAGTCCAACCGGCTGGAAGGCGCGCTCGGCGGCACCTCCTTCCGAGAGGAAAACGCCTGGGATGTGTTTGTCGCCTATGCGCCGCTGCGCAACATGTCGCTCACCCTCGCCTATGCCCGCCTCGGCCAGATCGCGCTGGCCCGGCAGAACGGCGTCTATGCATCGCTGCAAATCGGTTTCTGACCCCAAAAATCCGGAGAGCCCTCATGAAGTTTGATATTGCCCTGTGCGCGCTGGCGCTGCTGATCCTGCCCAACACCGCCATGGCCGCCCCGGCCGAACCCGCCGTGTCCGATCCGTCGATCAAGCCGCGGGCACCCACCCTGCCACTCGCCACCGATGGCACCAACCTGTTGCAAAACTTTGGCGGGCGCGAGGGACTGGTGCGCATCATGGATGACGTGATGCAGCGCTGGCTCGCCAACCCCAAGACCCGGCCCTATTTCGAAGGCGCCGATCAAACGCGCATCAAGGCGCTGCTGGTGGAACAATTCTGCGTGGTGATGAACGGCCCCTGCACCTACACCGGGCGCACCATGGCGGAATCGCACGCCGGGATGAAGGTGACCGAAGGCGCTTTCTATGCCCTGGTCGAGGAACTTCAAATCACGCTCAACAAGCGCAATGTGCCCTTCTTCGCGCAAAACCGGCTGATCGCGGCGCTGGCGCCGATGCATCGCGACATCGTCGACAAATGATGCCCCCCGCATCCGCCCTGGTGGTGGCCGTTGCCCTTGCGGCAGCGGCCACCCCGGCTGCCGCGCTGGATGGCGCCGCGCTCTATGCCCAGCGTTGCAGCCGCTGCCACGCGATTGATCGCAACGGCACCGGGCCCCGCCACGCCGGCCTGATCGGGCGTGCGGCCGGCAAGCTGCCGGGATTTGCCTATTCACCGGCGCTGGCTGCCGCCGATTTCGTGTGGAGCGCCCCGGCGCTGGACCGCTGGCTCACCAACCCGCAGGCAATGGTGCCCGGCACCCGCATGTATGTGCGCGTCGCCGATCCCGCCGAGCGGGAGGCGATCATCGCCTATCTGGCCAATCGGCCCTAACCAGAGGCTCAGACCCGCTGGCCCTCGCCATAACGGGCTTCGAGGAACTTGCCCTGCACGCGCAGGCCGTCGCGGTCGGCTTCGGCCAGGGCGGCCGACGCGCGCGTGAGCTCGGCCTCCACCGCCTTGAGGCCATCGATCACCGTGGCTTCGGGCGTGCGGCCATCATGCTCGACGATATTGGCGCGCTGCATCGGCGGGATGCGGGTGTAACGGTCGATCAGCTCGGGCAGATGCTTGCCCAACAGGCGGCCAATGTCCTGCGCGACCGGATGATCGGCCGGCACGCGTGCCAATTGCCGTTCCAGCGCGGCCAGCTGCACCGAGATGCCATCCAGATGCGGCGCGGCAAGGCGCGGCAGGTGGCGGCGCTGCCGTTCCAGCCAGGCTTCGGTGATGGCGGGCAGTTCGGCCGGGGCGGCTTCGTCCATCTTGTCGACATCGGGCCCGCCCACCGGCAGGGCAAAGCCGGCAATGCCCGACAGCGGCACGATCAGCAGGCTCAAGAGGAACAGGCCGATGCCCATGCCATCCGATATCCAGCCATAGGCGGTGAGCGCTGCCACCGTGGCCAGAAAGGCGATGCCGCCGCGCGTCAACCGGGTGGCGACATTGGCCTTGCGCCGTTCCCAGCGCCGGGCGCGCGCCATCTGCATGGCTTCGGCCCGGGCCATGCGCCGGCGCCGGGCTTCGGCTTCGTCAAAAGGCGGCACACTCGCCATATCAGGTGAGGGCCGTGAGGCTGGTTTGCGGGCCGGCGATCTGGGCTTCGGCCTGGCCTTGCGCGCGCGCCACATAGGCGCGGCTTTTCTCCACCTCGACGCTCAGCGTGTCGACCGTGGTCTTCATCGCTTCCAGTGACTTCATCTTGAACGTGTCGATGGCGTCCATCGTCTGATAGACATTCTGGAAGGCGCGCTGCAGCGTTTCCACCGGAATGGCGCTCGACGATGCCTGTTCGTGGATCATCGCGGTGTTGCTCTTCAGCAGCTCCCCGGTCGAATCGATGATGCCGGCGGTGGTGCTGTTCAATTGGGTGATCTGTTCCAGCACCAGCTTCTGGTTGGTCATCGCCTCGGCCACGGTCACGGCGGTGCGCAGCGCCGCCACCGTGGTGGTGCTGGCGCGGTCCACACCCTTCATCAGCTCGACATTGTTCTTCTTGACCAGATCGAGCGCCAGATAGCCCTGCACCGACACGGCCAACTGGGTCAGCAGGTCCTGGGTGCGCTGGCGCACATAGAACAGCGCGCTCTCGCGGATGGCCTTGGCCTTGGCCGGATCGGTGATGTCCAGCTCGGTGGCCTTTTCCTCCAGCTTTTCATCCAGCACCTTGGACATGTGGACCATCTGTTCCAGCTTGCCCATCGCGTCCCACAGCTTGGCACGCTCGTCCTCGATGCTGATATTGTCCTTCAACAGCTCGTCCTTGCCGCTTTTCAGCGCGCCCAGGATGGCGTTGATATTGCCCTGCGCACTCTTGTAGCTGTCGAAATAGGAGCGCAGCTTGTCACCGCCGAAGGGGATCAGGCCAAATAGCTTCTTGCGGCCCTGCAGCTTGCCGGATTTGCCGGGATCCAGATCCTCCACGATCTTGCGCAGCTGCACGAGATCGGCGCCGATTCCGGCCTCCTTGTTGAGGGCGCGGGTCGGCCGATCGAGGAAACGGTTGGACTGGGCGGCGGCGCGGGCGATTTCGGTGGCGCCCAGATTGGCCAGCGCATCGACCTTCTTGCCGAATTCCGGGCTGGCGGCATCGGTGGCGATCAGTTCATCGATGAAACCATCGACCTTGGCATCGAGCTGGGCGCGCTCCTGATCCTTCAGCGGCACCAGGCCGGCCGCCTTTTGCGGCGCGATCGGGTTGACCGCGACCGGGGGTTCCAGCTTGATTGCAACTTCGTCCGACATGCCAGTCCTCATCTTTTGCCGGCGCAGCTTAACAGTCTGCCGCGCCGCTGCCTACTGTGTTAGGATTGCGACACGCTTTTGCAAGGGGTGGGGCGGGAAATCGCCCAATCAATCGGCCATGACGCCAGCCAGCATGTCGTGAAAGGCGCCGATGCCCTGTTCCAGCCCGCCGGTGAGGACATGATCGATGGCGCCCGAGGCCAGGCCTTCGTGGCCGAGCGCGGCGGCGCGGAAATCTTCGGAACCAAACACGCCGCCATCGAGCAGCGCCCAGCTTTTTGCCCAGTGCCGCTCGGCTTTCTCATCACGCGGCGGCTCGGGGATCAGCATGAAATCCTCGACCCACGTCTCTCCAACCCCGCGCGGCATCAGCACCATGATGTTGATATAGTCCGGGCTGGCGATGATCACCGTGGCCGGCGCCAGCGTGTAGGTGAAGGTCATGGTGCGGCGAAGGTCGCGCATGTCGTCAATGTCGACCCCGTCGAGCGCGGCGAGGCGGGCGACGGCGCTGCGCTGGTGCGGGCCGATGCGGTCGCCGGTGGTGACGCCATCCTGGAAGAAGGGCGCGATGGTGTTCGCGTGCAGGCGCAGCACATGGTAGCTTTCCAGGAAGGCATCCATGATCAGCTTCCAGTTGGCCGCGACCTTGTGCGTGCGCCGGGCATAAAGATGCTGATCGGCAAAACCGATTGCATCGAAATCGGCCGCCAGCGGCCCGGTGGCCAAGCTGAAATCCGGCGCTGCGTCACGGTCAAGGCCGGCCCAGATCAGGCCGCCGGCCTCCTGGGCCGGCAGTTCGATCAGGCCGCGGCTGGCCTTGTCCATCCCGGCGAACGTCTCGGGACGTGGCAGACCCTTCAGCTTGCCATCAGTGCCGTAACTCCATGCGTGATAGGGGCAGACGAGCGCCGGGGATTTGACCAGGTCACACCCCTCCACCAGCCGGGTGCCGCGATGACGGCAAACGTTCATGAAGACACGGCAAACGCCCTTGCCATCGCGGGCGATCAGCAGCGGCAAGCCAAAGCCATCGTGCGGCACCGCCATGTTGGGCTGCGGCATCAGCGCCGATGGCGCCAGCACCACCGGCAGCCGTTTGAACACCCGGTTCCATTCGGCGGCGAAATGATCGGGGCAGGTATAGGCGCTGGCCGGGATTTCGCGCATCACCCCACTGGCCACCCTGCCGGCGGCCGCCGGAATGGCCGCCGCCAGCGCGCGCTGGCCGGGCGTTGGGGAACGATGCTTGAAGGCAATGTCCATAGGCACAGCCTGACTCGGTTTGCGGCCAAGCGAAAGCTAGTTTTTCAGACCGGCCTTTTCATAATCAATGCCCAGCTGCTCCAGATAGGTTTTGTATTTCCTTGAATCGAAATAATATTTTTCCATCTGCGGGCGCAACTTGGCCATGATGTCGGCATTCAGATGGATGGCGGGCTGATCATCGGGGCTGAGCAGCGGGGCGTATTTCTCGGTCTTGAACTGCACCTCCTGCTGCCAGCGCTTGGCATTGGCGACCAATTCGGGCGTGGTCATCAGATCGAGCAGGGTCATCGCCGCCACCTTGGCGCCGGCCACCGCGCCCTTGTGGGCGATCGGGGTGGCCATGGCGGCAGCGGCCATGATGTTGTGATAGGAAATGTTGGGCACGTTGGAGGGATAGACGATGGTGATGGTCGGCACCGTCCACATGATGTCGCCAATATCGTCAGACCCGCCGTTCTTTTCCGGATTGGGGTTTTCCGGCGACCAAAGGTGCGGGCCGTCGCTGGCCAGTGGCGCCGTCTTGCGGCCAAAGCCGCTCTGCACGGCGCGGGCGAAATTCTGATCGGCCTCCGTCCATTTCGGCAGGCCCACGGCGGCCATGTTGGCAAAGGCGGCTTCGGCCAGCGGGCGGTTGCCATAATTGGTGGCGGCATGGCCGAGGATGCGGCGGGTGACGCTGGTTTCGGTCATCATCGCTGCACCTTCGGCGATGCGGTTGCCGGCATCATACATGGCCTTGACCGCCGGCAAGCTGGTGTCGCGGAAATAATACCACACGCTGGCCTTGTCGGGCACGATGTTGGGCTGGTTGCCGCCGCCGGTGATGACATAATGGCTGCGCTGGCTGGGCGGCAGATGTTCGCGCTTCATGTTCCAGCCGGCGTCCATCAGCTCCACCGCGTCCAGCGCGCTCTTGCCATCCCAGGGGTTGCCGGCGGCATGGGCGGTGAGGCCCTTGAAGCTATATTCCACGCTCAACGACGCGGTGTAGGCCAGCGGCCCCCAGGTGGTTTCAAGACTGTCCCCCACATGGGCGAACAGGTTGACGTCCACATCCTTGAACATCCCGGCGCGGACATAATAGGCCTTGGTTGCGACCAATTCCTCGGCAACGCCGGGCCAGATCATGATGCGGCCCTTGATGCCGTTCTTCTGCATCACATCCTTGGCGGCCAGCGCGGCGACGATCATCATCGGCAGGCCGCTGTTGTGGCCTTCGCCATGGCCCGGCGCACCGGCGACCAGCGGCTTGGCGCCCGGCACGCCCGGCGTCTGCGACAGGCCGAGCAGGCCATCGATGTCGCTGCCCAGCGCGATGAG
This sequence comes from Sandarakinorhabdus sp. FBCC-B8862, assembly GCF_059745315.1. Taxonomy (NCBI): domain Bacteria; kingdom Pseudomonadati; phylum Pseudomonadota; class Alphaproteobacteria; order Sphingomonadales; family Sphingosinicellaceae; genus Sandarakinorhabdus; species Sandarakinorhabdus sp. FBCC-B8862. The sequence continues at coordinate 2,651,953 of NZ_CM185574.1, read as the reverse complement.
GGGCCCGCCCTCACCCCAGGTGGCGGTGAAGGCGGTGGGAATGCCGGCAACGCCGCGCTCCACCTTGAAGCCGTTCTTCTCGAGGATGCCGGCCAGATAGGCGCTGGTCCGCACCTCCTGAAAGCCGGGTTCGGCATAGCTGAACACCTGGTCGATCATGGTGGCAAGCTCGCCGGCCTTGGCATCGATGATGGCAGCGGCCGCATCCTTCATTGGCTCCGGCGCGGCGGCCAGAACGGGCGATGCGGTCGCCAGCAGGCTGGCGGCAAACAATGTGCGGATCATGACAGTCCCCCCTTGATTGGCAAAAGGCTAGCGGTGCGGCCCGCCGCCAGCAAGCTCAGCCTTTCTTCGCCTGGATCCAGTCGTCCACCCGGCGTTCGAGGATGGAGAGCGGCTGCGAGCCGCTTGCGATGACGAGATCGTGGAAGCCGCGGATGTCGAACTTGGGCCCCAGCGCCTTTTCCGCCTTGGCGCGGACTTCCATGATCTTCAGCATGCCGATCTTGTAGCCGGTGGCCTGGCCAGGCAGCGTGATGTAGCGGCGCACTTCGGAACGGGCCATTTCGGGCGGCGCACGGCCGCTTTCGTGCAGATATTTCACCGCCTCTTCCTCGGTCCAGCCCTTGGCGTGGATGCCGGTGTCGGTCACCAGGCGGGCGGCGCGGAACAATTCGCCTTCCAGCCGCTGGAAATCGGCGGCGATATCGGGGAACACGCCCATTTCGGCGCACATGCGCTCGGCATAAAGGCCCCAGCCTTCGCCGAACGCGACATAGCCGGTAACACCGCGGAACTTGGGCCCGCCCTTCTGCCGGACCTGGATATCGCCCTGCATGTTGTGGCCCGGCACCGATTCATGACACATCAGCGTGTACATGTCGGCCGGGTCCTTCTGCATGCCAACCAGGTGCACGAAGGTGCGCGCCGGGCGCTTGCCATCGGGGCTGGGGGCGCTGGCGTGGGCGGCGCCGCCGGGCACTTCGCTGAAGGCCGGTTCGCGCACCACCTCGATGCCATAGGCCGGCACTTCGCCGAACCAGGGGCCGAGCTTGCTGCGGACATAGGCGACAAAGCGGTTGGCCTCCTTCAGATAGGCTTCGCGCGCGGCATCGTCGAACGGCTTGGGCGGGAACATGCGTTCGCGCATGGCATAGAATTCGTTGCGGTCCTTCACGCCGGCCTGGCGGGCGAGCGCGTCCTGCTCCGCCTCGATGCGGGCGACTTCTTGTCGGCCGATGGCATGGATCTGGTCGGCGGTGAGGTCAGTCGTGGTGTTGAGCTTCAGCTCGTTGGCATAATAGGCAAGGCCATTGGGCAGGGTGAGCGCGCCGACCTTGCCCGACGGGGCGGTGGCGAGATCAGCCTTCGCCCAGTCGATAACGCGGGCATAGGCAGGTTTCAGATCAAGGATCGCAGCCTTTGCATCGGCCAGCAGGGCATCGGCCTCGGCGCGCGGCAGGGTACCGGCGCTGACCAGCTTTTCGGTCTTGGCCTTCACATCGGCCCACAGGGCGGCATCGGGGCCATCGCCATAGGGGGCGCCGCTGGTCAGCTGGGTGGCGCCGGCGATGATGGTTTCGATCTGGAATTTCGGCACGCGGATGCCGGCGGCCTCGCTCGCCCGGGTCCGTTCCAGCGCGATGTCGAGCACCGCGGGCATGCCGCGCAGACGGGCGATATAATTTTTCAGGTCGGTCGCATCGGCGACATTGTGGGTGTTGATCAGGAAATCCGGCAGCTGGCTGTGCGCCGAATAGAGCCGCGAGTAGAACGGCGGGCGATAGATGCGGTTGGCTTCCGACAGCGCCGCCCGCTCGGCCTCCAGCGCATAGATGTCGAAATTGACCTGGCCTTCTGGCGAGAGTTTGGCGCGGTCAAACTGCGCCTTCATGCGGGCTACGCTGGCCTGCCGCCAGGCCAGCTGCGTCTTGGCAGCGGCGTCGCTGATGTCGTTCCACTTTTCGCCGCCGGCCTTCAAGCCCAGGCGGGTGGCCAGCTGCGGCTGCATCTTCACCCATTCGGCGAATTCGGCATCCAGAAATGCCGTCAGCCGCGCATCCTCGCTGGTGGCGGTGGCGGCGGCCGGTGCCTGCGCGATGGCGGGTGCCAGCGGCAAGGCCAGCGCGGCGATGATGGCGGCGGCGTGAACGGTGAAACGGCGCATGATGATCGACCCTCCCTGATCTGCGGCGCACAGGCTTAGGCGCGCGGGCGGGCGGGGTGAAGTGGCTTTGTCGGCGCAGCCGGAGGCCGGTTTCGGGATAGCGCAGATTTCAGGCGGTTCAGCGCAGCTTTAATCCCTACCGTCAAAATAGGGATAGCCATTTCCTATTCATCGCATAGGATTTGATCGACTTGCGAATCGCAACTTGTGGGGGAGCGTTACCACCATGCCGTCCAGCCTGGTCATACCGTTGATTTTGCTTGCCAATGTTGCTGCCGACCCATCGGCCGGCGGCGATGCGGCCCCGCCGGCTGCCGCACAGGAGGAGCCGGACATCGTCGTCACCGCCACCCGCCGCTCGCAGAATCTGCAGGATGTGCCGGTGGCGATCACCGCCATTGCGGCCGACCGGCTGGAAGCGACCGGCAGCTTCAATTTCGGCCGTGTCGTGCAGCTGATCCCGTCGGTGAACTTCACCTCATCGAACCCGCGCAATTCGGCGATCACCATCCGCGGTCTCGGCGCGCCGTTCGGCCTGACCAACGATGGCATCGAGCAGGGCGTCGGGCTTTACATCGACGGCGTCTATTACAGCCGGCCGGCGGCGGCGACGTTTGATTTCATCGATCTGGAACAGATCGAGGTGCTGCGCGGGCCGCAGGGCACGCTTTATGGCAAGAACACCACGGCCGGCGCGGTGAACATCCGCACCAAGGCGCCCAGCTTCACGCCGGAGGGCAAGATCGAGGCCAGCGCCGGCACACTGGGCTTTGTGCAGCTGCGCGGCACCGTAAGCGGGCCGCTGAGCGAGCGGGTGGCGGTGCGCGCCGGCGTGTCGTTCACGCACCGTGATGGCACCATCTACAATGTCCGCACCCGGCAGGACGAGAATCAGCAGCGCAATTTCGGCTTGCGCGGCAGCCTGTTGTGGAAGGTGACCGACAATCTGGACATCACGCTGGCCGGCGATCACAACCAGCAGAACCCGCGCTGCTGCGTGCAGGTTTTTGTGCGGGCTGCCCCCACGCTGCGCGCAGCCAACCGGCAGTTCGCATCACTGGCAGCCGCATCGGGCTATGCCCCGCCCAGCCTCAACCCGTTTGACCGGCTGGTCGATACCGACACGCCGCACGCCGCCAAGCAGTTTTTCGGCGGCGCCGCGCTCACCCTGGAATGGGATGCCGGCCCGGGCAGGCTGACCGCCATCACCGCCTATCGTTACTGGAACTGGTATCCATCGAACGACCGCGATTTCACCGGCCTGCCGATCACCACCGTTTCGGCCAATTTCTCGCGTCAGCAGCAATATACCCAGGAAATCCGCTGGGCGAGCAGCGGCGACGGCCCGGTTTCGGTGGTGGGCGGCGTGTTTGCCTATCGCCAGACGCTGCGCAACGATCCGCTGCAGCAACAGGGCAGTGCCGCCGCGCTGTGGTTGCTGGGCCCCGGCAACAATCCGGCCCTGCTCGATGGCCTGCGGCAGACGGTGGCACTGGATTACACCAACGACAGTCTGGCCGGCTTTGGCCAGGTCGCCTGGAAGGTCAACGATCGGCTGAAGCTGCAAGGCGGCCTGCGCCTCAATTGGGATCGCAAGGATGCCGATTATCGCGCCACCGTCACTGGCGGCCTTGTCACCAGCGATCCGGTGCTGATCGCGCGGAAGAACAGCGTGCTGGGCCCGCAGGCCTATGTGGCGAAGTTCAACGATTTCAACGTGTCAGGCGATGCCACCATCAGCTATGATCTGGCCGATGATGTGATGGCCTATGTCACCTATGCCCGCAATTTCAAGCCGGGTGGGGTCAATCTGGGTGGCCTGCCGACCGATAGCGCCGGCAACCCGTTGCTGGGCGCCGCCACCATCCGGCCGGAACGGGTGAACCATTATGAGGCCGGGCTGAAAACGCGGCTGTTTGATCGCGCCCTCACCCTCAACCTCGCCGCCTTCCGCACCGATATCAGCGATTATCAGACCACGGTGGTCAACGCCCAGATCGGCGTGCTGCGCGGCTATCTCGCCAATGCGGCGGCCGTGCGGGTGCAGGGGCTGGAGGCGGAACTGAGCGCCCGGCTTTCCGATGCCGTCAGCATCAGCTTCAACGGCACCTATCTGGACGGCACATATCGCCGCTTCACCGATGCGCCGCCGCCGCTGGAGCTGACCGGCGGGCCGCAGGTGGTGGACGTTTCAGGCCAGCGCCTGCCCGGCATTTCGCGCTGGGCCGGCACGCTGGGCATCGATGTCCACCCTCAGGTCACGCTGTTCGGCCATGCCGGCCGCCTGATCGCCGGCACCGACGTGCTGGCCCGCACCGGCTTTTCCTCCAGCCCGACGCCCTCGGCCTTTTTGAATGCGCCGGGCTATGTGCTGGTCAACGGCCGGCTGGGCTGGCAGTCCGATGCTGGCGTGCAGGTCTTTGCCTGGGTGCGCAACGCCTTCCAGGCGCGCTATTTCGATCTGTTGACCGCGGCGCCCGGCGGCACCGGCCTGGTGGCCGGCCTGCCCGGCGATCAGCGCACCGGCGGGATCACCATCGGCTATCGCTTCTGAACCGGCTCACAATCAATCTCCCCACTCTGGCCGGATCAGACGGGGCAGGCGGCGTTGATTGGACGGCAACGCCCCTGCCCCGAAACAGGTTGACGCAGGCGCACGCGCCGGCTTGGCTTGGCCGATGGCACGCAAGCCCGCCCTGCCCGATGCCGCCGCGCTGCGCGCCTGTGCCACCGCCGGCCACATGCTGGCGATCCGGGTCACGCCCAATGCCGGGGCCGATGCCATCGCCGTGCAGGATGGCACCGTTCTGGTGCGGGTGACGGCGACGCCCGAAGCCGGCAAGGCCAATGCCGCCGTGCTGGCGCTGCTGGCCCGGGCGCTGGGGGTGCCGCGATCCGCGCTGGTCATCGTGCGGGGGGAAACCGGCCGCGACAAGCTGGTGCGCCTGCCGCCTGCCCATTGACACGGCACCAGCCGCCGCCAAGGTGGCGCGCATGGCCGCCAACCGATCCTTTCTTGCCGCGATCAAACCTTATGTCGAAGCCGGGCCGCTGGGGGCGCTGGCGCTGGGCATGGCATCGGGCACGCCCTACACGATGATTGCCGCCACCCTGACCACGCGGCTGGCGGAAAGCGGCATCGACAAGAAAAGCGTGACGGCCTTTGGCCTGGCGCTGCTGGTCTACAGCTTCAAGCCGCTGTGGGCGCCAGTTATTGACCGTGCGCCCATCCCCCTGCTGTCGCGCCTGATTGGCCAGCGCCGCGCCTGGCTCGTGGTCGCCATCCTGTTTGCCAGCCTGGCCATCGCCTGGCTGGGCGCGCTGGATCCCACCGCCGATATCGGCCTGTTTGCCGCCGCCGCCATCACCGTCGGCTTTGCCGGGGCCACGCTGGACATCGTGATCGATGCCATCCGCATCGAATGGTTGCGCGACGATCAGATGGGCGCCGGTTCGGGGATGACGCAATATGGCTGGCGGCTGGGCGCCTATCTGGTGGGTGCGGGCGCATTGGTCATCGCCACGCGGGCCGGCTGGAGCCTGGCCTATATGGTCGCGCCATTGCTGTTCCTGCCGGCGCTGGTGGCAGCCGCGTGGCTGGGGGAGCCGCAGCGCCCGCCGGCGCCGCGATCGGGCAAGGGGCTGGGCGCCGCCATCCGCGATTCCATCGTGGCGCCGCTGGCCGATTTCCTCGGCCGCAAGGGTGCGTGGATCGTGCTGGCCTTTGTGCTGGTGCACAAGCTGGGCGACACGGTGTGCCAATTGTCGGTGCGGCTGTTCTACAATGATCTGGGCTTCAGCAAGGATGAAGTTGCAACCTATGATGTCAGCCTTGGCCTGTTCGGCATGCTGGCCGGCATCTTTGTGGGCGGTTTCCTCTACAAGCGGATGGGGCTGGCCGGCTCGGTGCTGCTGTCGCTGGTCCTGATGGCGGCCACCAACGCCGGCTATGCGCTGTTGGCCATCATCGGGCATGACGTGATTGCGCTGGCGGCGGTGCAAGGCTTTGAAAATTTTGCCAGCGGCATCGGCGGGGTCACCATCGGGGCCTGGCTGGCGCTGCTGTGTGACCGGCGCTTCACCGCGACGCAATTCGCGCTGCTGTCGTCGGCCGCCGCCATCCTGGGCCGGGCCTTTTCATCGGGCACGGCCGGCGCGCTGATCGAGGCGATGGGCTATGTGAATTTCTATTGGCTCACCACTGCGCTGGCGCTGCCGGGCGTGCTGATCTTCCTGTGGCTGTGGCGCGCCGGGCTGGTGGTGGCCGACGACACTGCGGCAGCGGCGTAACCGGCCTGTCATCGCGTCACCATGTGGCTGTCATCCATCCGCAACCGGCCTGTCATGGCCGTCCGTTATGGCGGGGCAACCGCAGTGGAGCTGATGCGATGACTCTTGCCTTGTCCCGCGCCGTTGAATTGCCGGCCGCCTTGCTGGCCAATGCCGCGCCGATCCACCGCGCCGGCGTGCTGGATGTGCGCCTGGCCACCAGCGAGGCGGAGATCGCCGCCGCACAGGCCCTGCGCTACAGCATTTTCTATGACGAGATGGGCGCCAGGCCCGATGCGCTGACTGCCCGCGCCCGGCGCGACATCGATCCCTATGACATGGTGTGCGACCATCTGCTGGTGATCGATCACGCCGACGCGCTGCGCCCACGTGTGGTGGGCACCTATCGCCTGCTGCGCCAGGATGTGGCGATGGCCAATGGCGGCTTCTATTCGGCGGGCGAATTTGATCTGTCGGCACTGATCGCCCAATCGGGCCCCGGCCGGCAGCTGCTGGAGCTGGGGCGCAGCTGCGTGGCGCCGGCCTGGCGCACCACCGCCACCATCTCCCTGTTGTGGCGCGGCATTGCCACCTATCTGGCGCAGCATGGCATCGGCCATTTGTTTGGCTGCGCCTCGCTCCACGGGGCCGAGCCGCGGGCGCATCTGGCCGAGTTGGCCTGGCTGTATCACAACCATCTCGCCCCGCCCGAATTGCGTGCGACCGCGCTGCCGCCGCATCGGGTGGAGATGAACTGCATCGATCCTGCCGCCATCGATGGCCGTGCCGCCGCCCGCGCGCTGCCGCCGCTGGTGAAGGGCTATCTGCGGGTGGGCGCGATGGTGGGCGATGGCGGCTATGTCGATCACCAGTTCAACACGGTGGATGTGTTCGTGGTGATGCCGGTTGACCGCATCACCAGCCGCTATGCCGAACGCTTCGGCGCCGCCAACGATTGAGAGTTTCCGCGCGCCCGCACCTGCGCTAGCCATGGTGCATGCGCTGGCGTGTTCCCCTGTTGGCCCTGGCCGCCGTCGCCGGCATCGCGGCGGCTGATCCCGGCCCAGAATCGATTGGCTCGCCACCCGAAACCGCCATCCCCGCCGGCCCTGATGGGGAAGCGATCCGGCGCGGGCTCGATATCATCACCAACACGCGCGCCGCCGCGCCCGAATTTGCCGGCAATGATCTTCGCTGCGCCAATTGCCATCTGGAGGCCGGCCGCATCGCCGGCGCCGCCCCGCTGTGGGCGGCCTTTGGCAATTTCCCGGTATGGCGCGACAAGAACCGCCGCATGAACAGCTTTGAAAAGCGCGTGCAGGATTGTTTCATCTATTCGATCAACGGCAAGCCGCCGCCGCTGGGGGGTGAAGTGCTGCTGGCGGTGAGCGCCTATGCCGGCTGGCTGGCGCAGGGGCAGCGCATTGGTGTGTCGCCGCCGGGGCGCGGCTTTCCGGCCATCGCGCCGCCGCCGCTGCCGCCCGATGATGGGCGTGGGCGTGCCGTTTTCACCGAAATCTGTGCAGCCTGCCATGGTGCCGATGGCCAGGGGCTGAAGGATGGCGAAACGGTGGTGAACCCACCGCTTTGGGGGCCGGGCAGTTACAACTGGGGCGCCGGCATGGCGCAGGTGGACAAGGCCGCCGCCTTCATCCGGGCCAATATGCCGCTGGGCAATGGCCACAGCCTGACGGTGCAGCAGGCCTGGGATGTGGCCTGGTTCATCGATGGCCAGGTGCGCCCGCAGGACCCGCGCTTTGCCGGCAACCTCGCCGCCACCCGCGCCGAACACCACAACCGGCCGTGGAGCCGATATGCCACGCGCGTGGCCGGCCGCACCCTTGGCGATCCTGCCACCACCCCGCCGCACCATGTGCCGCCCGGCCATGATTTCTGAGGAGCCGCCGCGATGACCACCCCTGCCCCGCTGCGCATCGATTTCGTGTCTGACGTGGTTTGCCCCTGGTGCGTGATCGGCATGAAGAGCCTGGAACAGGCGCTGGCCAATCTGGCCGGCGAGGTGACGGCCGAATGGCATTTCCATCCGTTTGAACTCAACCCCGGCATGCCCCCCGAAGGCGAGAACAGCGCCGACCATATCGCCCGCAAATATGGCCGCCCGCCCGAAGCCGGTGAGGCCGCCCGCAGCCAGATCAAGGCGATGGGCGAACAACTGGGCTTCCGCTTCAAGGGCGGGCCCGATGCGATGATCTGGAACACCCATGATTGCCACCGGCTGCTGCATTGGGCGGAAAAGGCCGGAAAGGCCCACGCCTTGAAGACCGCGCTGTTCGAAGCGCACTTCAGCCGCGCTGAGCCGTTGAATGACCGGGAGGTGCTGGTGACGGCCGCCGCCAGCGCCGGCCTCGATCCCACCGCCGCGCGCGAGGTGCTGGCCAGCGGCCGCTATGCCGACGAGGTCAACGCCGCGCAAAACTGGTGGCGGCAGGAACAGGATGTCCACGCCGTGCCGGCCATCATCTTCAACGGCAAATATGCCGTCATGGGCGGCCAGCCCCCAGCCACCTTTGAAAAGGTGATCCGGCGGATTATGGCCGGCGAGGTGTAAGGCTCCCCCGCCTTACGGCCCCTTGCGCACCTCCACCGGCAGGCCCAGCCCTTTCAGTTGCGGCTCCACCTTGGCGGCGTCACCCACGATCACCCACAGCAGATCGTCGGTGCCAAACAGCTGCACGGCGCGGTTGAGATCGGCGGTGGTCAGCGCCGTGATGCGCTTGGCCACGTTGATGTAGTAATCATCGGGCCGGCCGAAGAGATTGTTGCGCTCCATCGCCGACAGGAAGGCGGTGCCGCGTTCGAATTCGCCCGGCAGGGCCAGCACGCTGTTGGCCACTGCCCGGTCACGCTCTTCGCCCGTGATCGGCTTGGCGGTCTTGATGGCGGCGATGTCGCCGATCATCGCCTTGATGCTGTCACCGGTGCGGTCGGTCTGCACCGGGGCATAGATGATGCTGTAGAGCTGGCCCTTGCCATCGGACAGGCCGGCGAAGGCGCCATAGGCCCAGTTCTTCTCCTCGCGGATGTCCATGTTGATGCGGCTGGTGGACAGGCCGCCCAATATGTCAGCGGCGGCGCGTTCGGCATAGAGCTCCTGCCCACCGGTGATGGGCAGGAGGCTGCCGGCCAGGATCAGGCTTTGCGGGCTGTTCGGCCGGTCCACCAGGATGATGCGCTGCTGGCGCAGCAGCGGCGGCGTGGCCGGCATCACCACCCCGGCTGCGGCGGCCGGATCGGCGCGCCAGTTGCCGAAGGCGGCCTCCAGCTGGGCCTTCAGATCGGCGGTGGTGATATCGCCGACCACGAACAGGGTGCCGGCATCAGGGCGTACCCAACGCTTGTGCCAGGCGATCAGATCATCGCGGGCAATGGCCTTGACACTTTCGGGCGTGCCCAGCCCGCTGGGCGGCGCGCCATAGGGGTGTTCGGGGCCATAGAGCGCCGGGGTGAGGATGCGCCGGGCGATGCCAATGGGGTTGCTGGCCTCCTGCGCCAGGGCCGCCAGCTGCTGGCCGCGCACCCGTTCGATTTCGGCGGGCGGGAAATCCGGGCGCTGCACGATATCGGCAAACAGCTTCAGCGACGGGGCGAGGTTGGACGCGAGGGCATCCAGCGTCAGCCGCGTGCGGTCCTGCCCGGCCGAGGTGCCGATGCCGGCGCCCAGCCGCTCGCGCGCCTCGGCAATCTGCGGGCCGGTCATGCCGGCGGCGCCTTCGTCGAGCAGGTTGAGCGCCATCGACTGGATGCCGAGCTTGCCACGCTCATCGGCGGCCATGCCGCCATTTAGGCTGAGCATCATGCGCACCAGCGGCACGGTGGTGCGGCGGGCGAATTCGACCCTGAGGCCGTTGGCGAGGGTGAAGCGTTCCACCGCCGGCCATTGCAGCAGCGGGGCGGCACCCACCGCCGGCTCGGCCATGCGGGCGGGGCCACGTGCCGGCTCGGCCACCTTGGCGGGCCTGGGCGGCGGCGGCACCTCCTCGGCAGCGGGGCGGTCGCCGGGCAGCACGGTCTGCACATAGGCGCCCTTGCCCAGCCAGTCGCGGGCGGCGGCCTGCACATCGGCCGGCGTCGCCTTGGCATACCAGCCCAGTTCAACACGATATTGTTCGGGATTGCCGGCATAGACGGCGCCTTCGGCCAGCGCGACCGCCTTGCCGCCAAAGCCGCCCACCGCCTCCAGCCCGCGGATGGTGCCGGCGACATTGCGGGTGGCAACACGGCTCACCTCGTCGGCGGTGGGGCCGGTGGCGATGAAATCCGCCAGCGTCTGCCTGACGATGGCCTCCACCTCCTCGGGCCTGGCGCCGGGGGCAAGGCGCACCTCCAGCTCGGCCATGCCGACCTTTTCATAGGCCTGCACCCCGCCTGACACGGCGACCGCGAGTTTCCGCTTGCGCACCAATTCGTTGTAAAGCCGCGAGGAGGGGCCGCCGGCCAGCACGGTGAGGCCGATATCGGCGAGCGCCGACGTGCGGTCGAGCCGGTCGGGCACCGGCCAGTGCCAGCTCAGCCGCGGCGTGGGCACCTTGTCATACAATGTCTCGCGCCGTTCCTGATCCCAGCGCGGCACCGGCGCGGCGAGGCGCTTTACCTCAGGGCCCTTTGGAATCGCACCGAAATATTTGGTCACCAGCGTGCGCGCGGTGGCCGCATCAATGTCGCCGGCCAGCACCAGCACGGCATTGTTGGGGCCATAGTTGGCGCGGAACCAGGCCTGCACATCGGCCAGGCTGGCAGCGTTGAGATCGGCCATGGAGCCGATGGCATCATGGGCATAGGGGTGGCCGGCCGGGAACAGCGCCTTCAGCATGGCATAGCCGGTGAGGCCGAACGGCTCGTTGTCGCCCTGGCGCTTTTCATTCTGCACCACGCCGCGCTGGGCATCGAGCTTGGCCTGGTTCACGGCGCCCAGCAACCATCCCATGCGATCGGATTCGAGGAACAGCGCCAGCTCCAGCGCCTGCGTGGGCACATTCTCGAAATAATTGGTGCGATCGAACCAGGTGGTGCCGTTGGCATCAGTGGCGCCGACATTCTCCAGCTTCTTGAAGAACACGCCGTCGTTGTTCTCGCTGCCATAGAACATCAGATGTTCGAACAGATGGGCAAAGCCGGACTTGCCGGCCGGCTCGTCCTTCGATCCGATATGATACCACACGCTGACCGCGACGATGGGAGCCTTGCGATCGGTGTGGACAATGACGCGCAGGCCGTTGGGCAGGGTGAACTGCTCATAGGGCAGTCGCACCTGATCGACGAGGGCGGCGATGGAGGCCGCCGGCGGGTTGGCCGGCTGGGCTGCAACCGGTTGCGCCAGCATCAGACTGGCCAGGGCAGCGATCATCAAGGGCTTCATGCGCGGCATCCCGTCAAAACAAGGCATTTGCCGGTGCATAGCGCGACTGATACAGCGCGCCAATGAACAAGCCGCTCCTGCTCGCCGCCGCCGCCCTGCCGCTGATCGCCGCAGCCCCGCCGCCCGCCGATCCGCTGGCCGCCAGTTTCCGCAGCCATGTCGCCTTTCTGGCCGATGATCTCTTGCAAGGGCGCGGGCTGGGCAGCCGCGGGCACGAGATTGCCGCCAATTATATCGCCCAGCATTTCGCCCGGCTGGGCCTGCAGCCGGCCGGCACCAACGGCTGGTTCCAGCGCATCCAGTTTGCCGAGAGCCGCTTCGCCAGCGAGCGCGAATCGGCGGTGCTGGATCTGGGTGCCACCAAGCTGACGCTGGAAAACGGCGTTGGCCTGGTGGTGTCGCCGGGCAACACGGCCGGCGCGGAAGAGGTGACCGGCGAGATGGTGTTTGTCGGCTATGGCCTTCAGGACCCATCGCAGGGCATTGATGATTATGCCGGGCTCGATCTGAAGGGCAAATATGCCGTTGTCCTGTCGGGCGCGCCCGATGGCATGAATAGCGAGATTGCTGCTCACCTGGCGCGCGTGACCAAGGCGACGGGGGCCGAGGCGGCGGGCGCCATCGGCGTGATCACCATCCGCACAATGAAAGAGGCTGCCAGGCTGCCGTGGGACAAATATGCCAGCCGGGCCCGGCTGCCGCGCCGGCTGCTGCTGGATCCCAGCGGCCAGCCGCTGGGCGATGGCGCCGGCCTGAAGGTGCGCGCTGCCATTGATGATGCCGCCGCCACCGCGCTGTTTGCCAATGCCCCGATGGATTTTGCCGCTGTGCGCGCCGCTGCCGCCAAGGGCATGGTCAAGGGCTTCGCCCTGCCCGGCCGCTTCACCGTGCGCCGCGCCACCAGCGTGGAGCGGATCAGCAGCCCCAATGTGCTGGCACTGCTGCCCGGCACCGACAAGACGCTGGCCAATGAGATCGTGGTGATTTCGGGCCACAGCGACCATGTCGGCATGAAGGTGGGCGCCAAGCCGGGTGAGGATGCCATCTACAACGGCGCGATGGACAATGCCGCCGGCACCGCCACCCTGCTGGAGGCAGCGACCGCGCTGGTGAAGGCCCCGCCCAAGCGCACCGTGCTGTTCCTGGCCACCACGGCGGAGGAATCCGGCCTGTTGGGTGCGGATTATTTCTCGCGTTTCCCCACCGTGGACGTGAAGCGGATCGTCGCCGATGTGAACATCGACATGCCGATCCTGACCTGTGATTTCGGCGATGTCGTCGCCTTTGGCGGAGAGCGTTCGACCATCGGCATGCTGGTGGCGCAGGCCGCGAAGGCCGAAAAGCTTGGCGTTTCCCCCGATCCGCAGCCGGAAGAGGCGGTGTTCACCCGTTCGGACCATTATCCCTTTGTGAGGAAGGGCGTGCCATCGGTGTTCCTGAAGACCGGCTGGACGGACACCAAGGGCGGGCTTGCCTGCAAGGAGGCCGAGCGCATGTTCCGCCTCAACAATTATCACGAGGTGTCGGACCAGCTGGATCTGCCGTTCGACTGGAACGCCGCCGCCAAATGGACGCGGCTGAACATCGGCATCATCCGCGGCCTGGCCAATGGCAAGGCGGCACCGCGCTGGTATGAAGGGGATTATTTCGGCAACGCCTTTGCGGCCGGGGCACCGAAAGCCAAGAAACCCTGATCAGCGGCTTAAGCGGGTGACATGACCCATCTTGCGGCCGGGGCGGGAGGCGCCCTTGCCGTAAAGATGGACATGGGCGCCGGCCTGGCCAAACAACCGCGGCCAATCATCGGCCTGATCGCCAATCAGGTTTAGCATTTCCACCTTGGGCAGCACCAGATCGGTGGGGCCCAGCGGCAGGCCGGCGACGGCGCGGATATGGTTCTCGAACTGGCTGGTCAGGCTGCCCTCGATCGTCCAGTGTCCGCTGTTGTGGACGCGCGGCGCCATTTCGTTGAAGCGCAGGCCATCGCGGCAGGCGAAGAATTCGCAGGTGAGCACGCCGATGTGGCCCAGCTTGTCGGCAATCCGGCGGCTGAGCGCCACCGCATCGGCGGCCTGGGCCCGCACCAGCGATGGCGCCGGCAGGCTGGAGGACGCAAGGATGCCGCCGGCATGGACATTGACCGGCACCGGCCAATCCACTTGGGCGCCATCAGCGCCACGGCACAGCATCACGCTGTATTCATGGGCGAATTCCACCATGCCTTCCAGGATGGCAGGCTGCTGGCCGATGGCCTCCCAGGCGGCATCGGCATCAGCGGCGCTGTGGAGGCGGGCCTGACCCTTGCCGTCATAGCCGAAGCGGCGGGTCTTCAGGATGGCGGGCAGGCCGATGCGGGCAATGGCCTCGTCCAGCTCGGCGCGGCTCGACACCGGGGCCCAGGGCGCGGTGCGGCCACCGAGCCATTCAACGAACTGTTTTTCGGCCATCCGGTCCTGCGCCACTTCGAGGCTGTGGACACCGGGGTGGACCGGCACCAGCCCGGCCAGCAGGCGGACGGCGGCGGTGGGAACATTTTCCCATTCAAAGGTGACGACATCGACCGCATTGGCAAAGGCCGTGAGTGCCGCCGTGTCCGAAAATTCGGCGCGGGTGACGGCGGCGCACACATCGGTGGCAGGCGGCGCGTCTTCGGGGGCAAAAACGTGGCAACGATAGCCCAGCTGCGCTGCGGCCATCGCCAGCATGCGGCCCAACTGGCCGCCGCCCAGGATACCGATGGTCGATCCGGGAGAGAGCATCAGGGCAGATCATCCGATGGCGCGTCGGCCACGGCATCGGTTTGCGCCTGGCGCCAGGCAGCGAGCCGGGCCGCCAGCGCCGGATCATTGAGGGCCAGGATGGCGGCCGCCTGCAGGGCGGCGTTGACGGCGCCGGCCTTGCCGATGGCAAAGGTGCCCACCGGCACACCGGCCGGCATCTGGACGATGGAGAGCAACGAGTCGATGCCCTTCAGCGTGCGGGATTCGACCGGCACGCCCAGCACCGGCAGGCTGGTCATGCTGGCGGCCATGCCGGGCAGGTGCGCGGCGCCGCCGGCCCCGGCGATGATGATCTTCAGCCCACGGGCCGCAGCGCCTTGCGCATAATCATGCAGGCGAAAGGGGGTGCGGTGGGCGGAAACGATCCGGGTTTCGTGCGGCACGGCCAGCGTGGCCAGAATTTCGGCCGCGTGCACCATGGTCTGCCAATCGGATTGGCTGCCCATGATGATGCCCACCAGCGGGGGCTGTTCGCTTGCCATGGCCGTTCACCTTGCCTGCGGAAAGCGGCAGCGTTTAGCCGCTGGCCGGTGCGCACGCAAAGAAATTCGCGCCTGCCGCGGGGTTCAGAGCTTTTCGGCGATCAGCCGTTCGATCGCGTGGGTCATCAGTTCGGCGGCATCGGTGTGGGTCATGGCCCGGCGCTGTCGCAGGCTGGCATAGCAATCAAGGCTGAGCCACAGATCAACCTGTTCAAACCACATCACATCGGCCTGCAGCGCCGGCGGCACCACGGACTCAAGGCGGGAACGCAGCAGTTCGTTGAACACGCTGGGCCCCATGCCCATGGTGGCGCTGCCGTCGCGGTGCATCGAGGCCGCGCGACTGAAGGCAAGGCCGCCTTCATACACCTCAAGCCGCCGGCCGAGCGCCTCGCGCAGCTGCCCCGACCAATCGGTCGCCTGATAGGGGCGAGCAAGATGGGCATAGCGGCGGCCGATGCGATCGAGCACGGCGGTGTAGAGCGAGGCCATGTCGCCGAAATGGCGGAACACGCTGCGCAGGCCGACCCCGGCGCGATCGGCAACGAATTCGGCGTTCAGATTGGTATGGCCTTCATCGATCAGCGCCACCACCGCATCGATGATGCGTTCCCGGCTGGCCTGCGAGCGCAGGCGCCGTCCGTCAGTTTCATGGAAGCCGGGATTCTTCATTTGGCCGGCAAACTATCATCAGCCGGGCACTTTGCAAATTGCCCGGATTGCCCCGTCGGCGGGCGGTGCGGGGATCAGCCCAGGGTGCGGCGATAGAGCAGCAGCAGGCCGATCATCACGGCTTCCACCACCATTGGCTGGATGGCGGTCGGCGCCATGCCGTCCAAGGCGATGCTCACCACCCGGCCGGTGAGGGCAATCGCCAGCAGCGCCAACGGAACCAGCGTCGCCTGGGCATCGCGCCGCACGGACGACAACAAGGCAAAGGCCCCGCCGGTGATGAAGAAGCCGGGGAAATCGGCACGCAGGGTGACAAGACCCTGGCTGCCTAGCGGCGACAGGAAGAAACCCGCCGCCAGTTGCGCCGGCCGCGCCATGAAGCCCAGCCCGATGGCGATGTTGAACAGGCCGACCAGCCCGACCAGAACGCGCAGGATATTGTGCATGGACCCCTCCCCTTGTCGGCCGGCAGCTTAGCAACCGGCGGGCGCTTGCCAATGCCCCGATATTGCTTAGGCTTGCTTGGTTTCCTGGGGAGGATGGCGATGCGCAAACTTGGGTGCGTGGCGGTGCTGCTGCTGGTGCTGGGCTTGGGCGTCGCTGGGCGCGCCGTGCTGGGCGGCTGGCTGTTTGACCGGATTGCCGAGCGCCGCGCCGGCCGCGATGTGCTGGCCAAGGCGCTGGACGGCAGCGATGGCCTGACCCTTATCTTCTGCGGCACCGGTTCCCCACTGCCCGATCCGCAGCGCGCCGAATCCTGCCTGGCCGTGCTGGCCGGTGACACGATGCTGCTGATCGATGGCGGCGATGGCGGCGTGCGCAAGCTGGCCGGCATGGGCGTGCGGCTGGGCGGGCTGGATGGCGTGCT
The DNA here is from genome assembly GCF_059745315.1 of Sandarakinorhabdus sp. FBCC-B8862. Classification (NCBI taxonomy): domain Bacteria; kingdom Pseudomonadati; phylum Pseudomonadota; class Alphaproteobacteria; order Sphingomonadales; family Sphingosinicellaceae; genus Sandarakinorhabdus; species Sandarakinorhabdus sp. FBCC-B8862. The sequence continues at coordinate 2,635,338 of NZ_CM185574.1, read as the reverse complement.
GCTCAGCCATCTGCACAGCGACCATATCGAAGGGCTGGCGCCGGCGCTGCTGCTGCGCTGGACCGGCAGTGCCGCCACCACGCCGCTGCCGCTGGTCGGCCCGCCGGGCACCAATGATGTGGCGGCCGGTTACAATCTGATGCTGAAGGCCGACGCCGGATATCGCACCGCCCATCATGGCGAGGCGATTGCGCCAACCGGCGGCGGCCGTTTTGCCGGCCGGGAAACCGCGCCAGGGGTGGTCTGGAATCAAGGCGGCCTGCTGATCAGCGCCTTTGCCGTGGATCACCGGCCGGTGGTGCCGGCTTATGGCTATCGCATCGAATACAAGGGCCGGGTGGTGGTGGTGAGCGGTGATACCGCCAGCACGCCGGCCGTGAGCGCGGCGGCCAGGGGCGCCGATGTGCTGGTGCACGAAGCGTTGCAGCCGCGGCTGGTGGCGGCGATCACGCGCGGCCTGGCCAACAGCGGCCAGGCCCGCACCGCCCAGATCACCCGCGATATCCTGTCCTATCACGCCACGCCGGAACAGGCGGCGGCGCTGGCGGCACAGGCCGGGGTGAAGATGCTGATGCTCACCCACATCGTGCCGCCGGTGCCCAACCGGCTGTTCGATGCCGCCTTCCTGGGCGATGCGCCCAGCCGGTTTGACGGCAAGATCAACATCGCCCGCGACGGCACCCTGCTGCACCTGCCGGCCGGCAGCGACAAGATCGAGATGAAGAGCCTGTGATCCGGGCAGCGGGCTGAGGCGGTGCAGGATCATCCCCGGCGTGACCAGATCATCGCCGCCGGGCTGGCGGCGCTGGCCGGCCATGTCGATGCCGTCGGCTTCATCGCGTCGGGCGGGCTGTTCATCAGCTTCATGAGCGGCAATTCCACCCGGCTGGGCATTGGCCTTGCCGAAGCGCGCGGCCTGGCGGCGCTGGCCGGCAGCCTGATCGCTGCCTTTGTGGCCGGGGTGGCGCTGGCGACCTGGGCTGGCCCGCACCTGGGCAAGCGGCGGCGGGGGCAGTTGCTGCTGGTGGCGGCGCTGTTGGCCACAGGCTGCGCTGTCGGGCTGGCCGGGGCGATCTGGCCGGCGCTGCTGCTGGCGGCGATGGCAATGGGGGCGGAAAATTGCGTGTTCGAAACCGGCGGCGACGTGAAGATCAGCCTGACCTTCATGACCGGCAATCTGGTCAAGATCGGCCAGCGGCTGGGGCTGGCGCTGGCTGGCGGCCCGGCGCTGGCGTTTCTGCCCTGGCTGCTGCTGTGGCTGGCGATGATCGGCGGCGCGGTGGCCGGTGCGCTGGCCTGGCCGGTGCTGGGCATCGCCAATCTGGGCGTGGCGGCCGGCGTGGCAGCGGTGCTGGCGCTGGTGATTGACGCTTAGCGCGGCTGTAGGCCCTTCTGCCGCAGCCGCCAGACCAGCTGGTCAAACCGGTCCTGGCCGAAAAAGGGTTCGCCCTCCAGCGCCATGAGCGGCACGCCATAATGGCCGGCGGCGCGCTGGGCCTCCTGATTGGCCTCGATCTGGGCGCGGTAATGATCGGGATTGGCGGCGACAGCGGCATCGAGCGTGGCAAGGTCCAGCCCGGCGCGGGCGGCGGCCTCCCCCAGATGATCGCCCTCGTGCCAATCATCGATGGCGCCCGACCAGATGGTGTGGGAGACTTCGCGGATGAAGGCGAGGCCCTTCCCGGCCTCTGTCGCGGCGATGCCCAGATGCGACAGGCGGTGGATGTGCGGCTGTTCGGGCGGATAGAGGCGGGTGGCCGGGTCCATGTAGACCGGATCGGGCTTGGGCCAGCGATAGGGCATGCCCAGATATTCCGCCTCGCGATAGGTGTCGCGCATCAGATAGAACATCCACAGCGGATCGACCTTCTGGAAGAAATCCGCCTGCCGGACCGCGATGGGATAAACGATGCGGACATTGCAGGCGACATCATGGGTGGCGACCAGATCAACCACGCGTGGCAGCAGCAGATAGGAATAGGGCGAGCGGAAGGACCAGAACAGGTCGAAGGCCAGAGGTGACTTGCCGGTCATGGGCGGGGTTTCGTGCGGATGTTGAGCTGGCCGGCCAGCCCGGCATAGCGGTGGATCTCGATGGCCTGATATTCGGGCGTTGCCACCATCTGCAGCATCGCCTGGGGGCTGGGATAATAGGCCAGCGCGACGGCATCCCAGAGTTCCCCGACATCGCCCAACAGGATGCCGGTGACCGGGCCGGAATAGACGACATGGCCGCCCACCGCCTTCAGGCAATCCACCACGGCAGCGCCATAACGGTCATAGGCCTCGCGGCCCGACAGATCGGGATCGCGGCCGTCAGGGTAGGTCGCCTTGTCCTTGAACTTCAGCAGGTTGACCATGACCATCGGGCCATGATCGGCATCGCTGAAAAAGGCCTGGGCCAGTTCCGGCCGGGGCGCGGTCTCGTTGGTCACCTGCATCTGGCTTACCCCCTGTTGATATGGTCGAGGATGATGCGCACCAGCTCTTCGGGTGCGTCTTCCTGCAGGAAATGGCCGCCGCCGGCCACGATCGTGTGCGGCTGGCCACGGGCGCCCGGCACGCGTTCGATGAAGACCTTCTCGCCGCCCGCCGTCACGGCATCCTTGTCGGAAAAACAGGTGACGACCGGCTTGTCGAAGCGGGACAGCACCTCCCACGCCGCCTTGTTTTCAGCGACGCTGGCATGTTCGGGGGTAACGGGCACCAGTGCCGGGAACTGGCGGGCGCCGGCCTTGAAGCCTTCGTTGGGGAAGGGCGCATCATAGGCGGCAACTTCGGCCGGGGTGAGTTCGCGGGTGGTGCCGCCGTTGACGATGAAGCCGACCGGGAATTGCGGCACGCTTTGCGAGAAATCCAGCCAGGCCTTGAAGCCCGGCGACCAGCCGGTGCCCACCGGCAGCCCGGTGTTGGCAATGACCAGCCGGGCAAAGCGATCCGGGAAGGCAGCCACCAGGCGCAGGCCGATGAGGCCGCCCCAATCCTGGCAGAACAGGGTGATGCCCTTGAGATCGAGCGCGGTCAGCCAGTCGCTCATCCATTCGACATGGCGTTCGAACGTGTAATCCGTGCGCGCGGCCGGCTTGTCGGATTTGCCGAAGCCGATGAGATCGGGCGCGACAACGCGGTGGCCGGCGGCGGTGAGCGGGCCGACGAACTTGCGGTAGAGATAGGACCAGCTGGGTTCGCCGTGCATCAACAGCACGGGGGCGGCAGCGCGCGGGCCTTCATTGACATAATGCAGCCGCAGTGGCACGCCGGAGGCCCGGTCGGTCAACTGGTGGTAGTGCGGCGCAAAGGGATAATCGGCCAGATCGGCAAAGGCCTCATCCGGCGTGCGCAAGACCTGCATCGGTCACATCCTTTCCATTGGTTTCGCGGCCAAGCGCGCGGGCGCCCAGCCAGAACAGCAGCGCCGGCAGCAGCCCGGCCCAGGCGGCGAAATAGAGCACGATGCGCACCGATTCGGCGCCATAATCGGCCTTCAGCCATTGCGACAGCGCCCCGAACAGCAGCGGGCCAAGGCCCAGCCCGATCAGATTCTGGCCAAACACCATCCAGGCCGCCGCCATCGCCCGCGTGTCGGGCCGGGCCAGCACCTGGGCGGCGCCATAGGCCGGCCCATAATAGGCCGAATTGGCGATGGTGGGCAGCACAAGCAGCGCAATTGCCATCCGCCAATCATCGGCGGCATAGCCCATGAACAGGATCGGCGCGGCCAGCACCATGGCAACCGCCGGCAGGGTGAGCATGTGGCGGCGATCCTTCGCGCCCCAGCGATCAGCCGCCCAGCCGCCGGCCCAGGTGCCGATGATGCCGGCAATCCCGAGGATCACGCCAACCCAGAGCGAGGTTTCGCCCACCGACAATTTGTGGGTGCGCTGGAAATAGATCAGCACCCAGACGCCCTTGCCATAGGAAAGGAAGGCGACGAGCGAGGCCCCGGCGAGGATCATGCAATAGGCCGGCGAGGTGGCCAGGGCCTTCAGCCCGGCCCACATCGACAGGCGCGGCGGCGCGTTGACGGGGGCGGCACGGGCGCGGCGCGGGTCTTTCAGGACCAGCCAGACGAAGATGGCGAGCGCAATGCCGGGCAGGCCGACCAGCCAGAAGGCCTGGCGCCAGCCCAGCGCCTCGGCAACGCCGCCGCCAATGAGCGTGCCCATCAGGCCGCCGATGGGGATGCCAAGGCCGAAGAAGGCGATGCCGCCGGCGCGCTTTTCGGGCGGCAGACTGTCGGCAATCAGGGCATGGGCGGTGGGGGTGCAGCCGGCCTCGCCCACGCCGACCCCGATGCGGGCGAGCAGCAGCTGCCAATAATTTTGCGCCAGTCCGCACAGCGCCGTCATCCCGGACCACACCACCAGGCAGATGGCGATGAGTCTGGACCGGTCCGTCCCGCCCTTGTCGGCCCAGCGGGCGATGGGCACGCCCAGCGTGGCATAGAAGAGCGCGAAGGCCAGGCCGGTCATCAGGCCGATCTGGCTGTCAGACAGATGGAGTTCGCGGGCGATGGGTTCGGCCAGGATCGAGACAATCTGGCGATCGATGAAGTTGAAGATATAGACGACCAGCAATGTCCACAGCAGCAGCCGCGGATGCACAGCGGTTGGCAGCGCGTTGGCGCCCATCCATTTCCCTCCCCATCGGCGGGCTGTTGCCCGTCCTATTGCCAGCCTGCCTGCAAGCCCCTTGGCTGGCAAGCTGCTTGGATTAGAGAGGACAGGCAAAGGAGCCCTGCCATGACCGATTATCCCGCCCGGCCCAGCCTGTTCATCGATGGCCACTGGCTGGCGCGCGAGGGCCGCGATGCGCATGTGGTGATCAACCCGGCCGATGGCCGCCCGCTGGCGGAGCTGCCGCTGGCCACCACGGCCGATCTGGATGCCGCGCTGGATGCGGCCCAGCGCGGCTATCCGCTGTGGCGGGCGACATCGATCGATCAGAAGGCCGCTGTGCTGGCCGGCGCCGCCCGGCTGATCCGCGAGCGCAGCGAGATGATCGCCACCACCGCCACGCTGGAACAGGGCAAGCCGCTGGCCGAAGCGCGCGGCGAGGCGGCCTATACGGCGGCGCTGGTGGAGTTTTATGCCGGCGAGGTGCGCCGCAACTATGGCCGGGTGCTGGCGCGGCCGGCCGGGCACCGCAGCCTGGTGGTGCACGAGCCGGTGGGCCCCAGCCTGGCGCTGTGCCCATGGAATTTCCCGATCCTGAACCCGGCGCGCAAACTGGCGCCGGCGCTGGCCGCCGGCTGCAGCATGATCATCAAACCGCCCGAGGAGGCCCCCGGCACCGCCGCCCTGGTGCTGCAATGCTTCATCGATGCCGGGCTGCCGGCACCGGTGGCCAGCATGGTGTTCGGCGTGCCCGATCAGGTGTCGCGCCACCTGATCGCCAGCCCGGTGATCCGCAAGATCAGCTTCACCGGATCGGTGCCGGTGGGCAAGCATCTGATGGAACTGGCCGCCGCCGGGGCCAAGCGCACCACTATGGAGCTGGGCGGCCATGGCCCGGTGATCGTGTGGGAGGATGCCGATTTTGAAAAGGCGGTGACCATGGTCAGTGCCTTCAAGTGGCGCAACGCCGGCCAGGTCTGCGTGTCTCCCACCCGCATCATTGTGCACGATGCCCTTGCCGACCGCTTTGCCGCTGCGCTGGCGCAGCGCGCGCGGGCGCTGCAGGTGGGGCCGGGGCTGGATGCAGCCACCCAGATGGGCCCGCTGGCCAACCCGCGCCGGCCGATGGCCATGGCCAGCCTGATCGGCGATGCACTGGCGCAGGGCGGAACCTTGCTGGCCGGCGGCGAGCGGCTGGGCAGCGCCGGCAATTTCTGGGCCCCCACCGTGCTGGCCGATGTGCCGCTGACCGCCCGGCTGATGAACGAGGAGCCGTTCGGCCCGGTTGCCACCGTGAGCCGTGTCACAACGCTCGACGGCGCCATTGCCGAAGCCAACCGCCTGCCCTTTGGCCTTGCCGCCTATCTGTTCACCGAGAATGCCCGCACCGCCAACATCCTTTCGGACGCGGTGGAGGCCGGCATGGTGGGCATCAACATGATGGCAATGAGCGCGGCCGATGCGCCCTTTGGCGGGGTGAAGGACAGCGGCCACGGCAGCGAGGACGGGCCGGAGGGGATGCGCGCCTTTCAGGTGGTGAAGGCCATCCACCAGCATTGATGCGACTTGCGCCCGCCGCAGGTGCCTGCCAGTGGAGGGAGCCATGATGACCGATGCCGCACTTGCCCGCCAGCTTGCCACCGAAGCCGGCCAGATCCTGCTTGCCCTGCGCCGCGACAGCGGCCTGGAGGGAAAGGCGCTCGGCAAGGCCGGCGATGCCGACGCCAACCGCTATCTGATGGATGCGCTGCGCGCCGCCCGGCCGGATGATGCCATATTGTCGGAAGAGGAAGCGCCCGATCTGGCGCGGCTGGCGGCGCGGCGGGTGTGGCTGGTCGATCCGCTGGACGGCACACGCGAATATGGCGAGCACCGGCACGACTGGGCGGTGCATGTCGCGCTGAGTATCGATGGCCGCATCGCCGATGGCGCGGTGGCGCAGCCGGCGCTGGATCAATGTTTCTGCACCGCCAACCCGCCGTCCATCCCGGCCCCGGCGGATGCCCTGCGCTTTGCTGTCAGCCGCACGCGGCCAGCGCCGATGGCCGAGGCGCTGGCCGCCACCGTGGGCGGTGAACTGGTGCCGATGGGCAGCGCCGGCGTGAAGACACTGGCCGTGGTGCGCGGCGAGGTGGATGTCTATCTGCACCAGGGCGACATGAACGAGTGGGACAGCGGCGCGCCCGCTGCCGTGGCCCAAGCCGCCGGCTTGTGGGTGTCGCGGCTGGATGGCAGCGCGCTGAAATTCAACCAGGAACGGCCGCTGACGCCCGATATCCTCATCTGCCACATGGAAAACCGCGACCGGCTGCTGGCGCATATCGCCCCGCTGCTGTGACCGGTGCGGCGGCTGCTCGCCTCGATCCATGATGTCTCGCCGCTGAGCGAGGCCGCGGTGGACCAATTGGCCGACCAGCTTTCGGCGCATGTCGGCAACCGGATCGCCCTGCTGGTCATCCCCGATCACTGGAGCAAGGCGCCGATTGCCGGCAACCGGCCGTTCCAGGCGCGGCTGCGGGCCTGGGCCGATGCCGGCTGCGAGATGTTCCTGCACGGCTGGTGCCACCGTGATGCGGTGCAGGCCAGCCTGGCCGCCCGCCACCTGACCGCCGGCGAGGGCGAGTTTTCCGGCCTGTCTGCCGCCGAGGCCGGCGATCGCATCGGGCGCGGGCGCGCGCTGCTGGAAGATATCTTGGGCCGGCCGCTGGCCGGGTTCGTCGCGCCGGCCTGGCTCTACAGCGCCGGCACCCACACGGCGCTGGCTGCGAGCGGGCTGGCGCTGGCCGAGGATCATTGGCGGGTGTGGCAGCCGGGTGGCGCCACGCTGGCGCGCGGACCGGTGATCACCTGGGCCAGCCGGTCGCGCGCGCGCATTGCCTCGTCGCTGACGGTCGCGGCGCTGGGGCGGCATGTGCTGCGGCCGCTGCCGGTGGCGCGCGTGGCGGTGCACCCCGGCGATGTGACAGTGCCGGCCATCCGCACCAGCATCAGCGCCACCCTGGCCCGACTGGCGCGCAGCCACCGGCCCGCCCGCTATGGCGATCTGCTGACATGACCGACGACAACGGGCACGAGCGCCCTCCCCCCGGGTCACCTGCGTCGCCACCCCCGTCGCCACTCTTGTCCGACGTCGCGAAAATGCCATATTGGCCCAGTAAGGCCGAAAAGAGTTCAGAGGATTTGGCGCCAGACATGTATCAGAGTGACGCCGGCGCCGCCCCCACCAGCCTGGGTCCGGAAACGCTGCCCGCGCTGCCGCGCAGCGAGCGCGGCTGGACGTGGTGGGTGGGTTCGGCCATCACGCTTGCCGTTCTCATCGCCGCGCTGGTGCAACTGGCACAGGTGGATTTTGCCCGCATGATGGCGATCGTGCCGGCGGGCATCGGCTTCTGGGCGGTGTATGCCCTGTCCTATTTTGCCGGGCCGCTGGGCGATTTCATCATCTTCCGCCGGCTGTGGCAGATCCCGGCCTCCGGTTTCCTGGCCCTGTTGCGCAAGCTGATCGGCAACGAACTGATCACCGGCTATGTTGGCGATCTTTATTTCTACACCTGGGCGCGGCAGCGCACCGGCATGACCTCGGCACCCTTTGGTGCGGTCAAGGATGTCGCCATTCTCTCGGCGATGGCGGCCAATATCGTCACCCTGATCCTGATGGTGATGGCCTATCCGCTGCTCGACACGCTGCACCTAGGCATTGATTCCAGCGCCTTCACCTGGTCCGTCGTGCTGATGCTGGTGATTTCATCGGGCGTGCTGCTGTTCCGGAAAAAATTGTTCAGCCTGCCGGCGCGCGATCTGTGGCATGTGACGGCGGTGCAGATGCTGCGCGTGGTGGCGACGCTGGTGCTCACAGGCTGGTGCTGGCACCTCGCCCTGCCGGCCGAAAGCTGGGAGCTGTGGGTGCTGCTGTCGGCCATGCGCATGCTGCTGTCGCGCCTGCCCTTCCTGCCCAACAAGGATGTGGTGTTCGCCGCGCTGGCGGTGTTCATGATCGGCCATGATGCCGAAGTGGGCACGCTGATGGCGATGATGGCCAGCCTGTTGCTGGTCACCCATCTTGGCCTGGGCCTGCTGCTGATGGGCAGCGAAGCGGTGGGGTGGCGCAAGAAATGAGGCAAGTAGCGCTGGCGGTGATGCTGGCCCTGCTGCCCGCAGCGGCGCAGGCGCAGGTGGAATCCAACCCCAATCTGGGCAAGGCCGAAGGCCAATGCCGCCCGAACGAGGCCGGGCCGGCGGTGATCGTCACCATCGTCGGGCTCAAGGACCGCAAGGGCAACATGCGGGCCGAGCTTTATCCCGACAATGACAAGGATTTCCTTGAGGACGACAATATCCTGATCAACGCCGGCAAGACATTCCGCCGCGTGGAGATGCCGGTGCCGCCAACCGGCGCCGTGCAATTGTGCATCCGCGTGCCGGGTCCGGGCCATTACACGCTCAGCCTGCTGCATGATCGCGACATGAACCGCAAGTTCGGCCTGTCAACCGATGGGGTCGGCTTTCCCAACAACCCCAAGCTTGGCCTGTCGAAGCCCAAGGCCGCAGCCGTGCGCTTTCCCGCCGGGCCGGGCCTGACTGATATCAGCATCCGCCTGAACTATCGCCGCGGCCTGTTCAGTTTCGGCCCGCTCGATCGTCCGGCAAATTGAGCAGCGTTGGCCGCAAAGGGGGTTGACCGTGGGCGGCATCGGCCGCCAATGGACGGCAGGGCAGCTCCGGCAGGAACCGCACAGCCGTGCATGTGGTCGACATTTCCGCGCTTTATTCGCCCGATGGGGGCGGTATCCGCACCTATACCCATCGCAAGCTGGAGGTGGCGGAACGTCATGGCGTGCGGCTGACCGTGGTGGTGCCCGGTGCCGAGGACGGCGTGCGGGAGGTGGGCAAGGCCCGGCTGATCAGCATCAAGAGCCCGCGCTTCCCGCTTGACCGCAATTATTTCTATTTCGCCAGCGACCGCATCATCCACGCCGCGCTGGATGAATATCAGCCGGATTTCATCGAATGCTCCTCGCCCTGGGGCAGTGCGGCGGCGGTGGCGGACTGGCCGGGCGCCGCGCCGCGCAGCCTGTTCATGCATGCCGAACCGCTGTCGGCCTGGGTTTATCGCTATCTGGATGGCTTCCTGCCGCGCCAGGCCATCGATCGCGGCTTTGACTGGTTCTGGCGCTATCTGCGCCGGCTCGACGCGCGTTATGATCAGGTGATCTCGGCGGCGCCCAGCCTGTCGAAGCGGCTGCGCGATGGCGGCCTGACCCATGTGGTGGACAATGCGCTGGGCGTTGATCCCGGCGTGTTTTCCCCGGCCAACCGCGACGAGGGCTTGCGCGCGCGGCTGCTGGCACAATGTTCGCTGCCGCCCGAGGCGACCCTGCTGGTGGGCGTGGGCCGGCACAGCCCGGAAAAACAATGGCCGATGGTGATCGCCGGGGTGACGGCGGCCAGCTATGGCCGGCCGATGGGTCTGATCATCCTGGGCGATGGCCATGGCCGCGCCAGCGTCGTGCGCGCCGTGGGCGAAAACCCGCATATCCAGCTGATCGCGCCGGTACGCGACCGGGCGGAGTTTGCCCGCATCCTCGCCAGTGCCGACATGATGGTGCACGGCGCCCCGGCCGAAACCTTTGGCATCGCCTGCGCCGAGGCGCGGGCCAGCGGGCTGCCGCTGATCGTGCCGGATCAGGGTGCGGCCTATGACCAGCTGGAACCGGGCATGGGCCTTGCCTTCACGTCGCTTGATGCCGCCAGCCTGGCCGGCGTGATTGCCGAGGCGATCCCGCAACTGCCGGCCATGCGCGCCCGCGCCATTGCGGCCGCGCCCGGTGCACGCACCATCGATGCGCATTTCGAGGCGCTGTTCGCCGGCTATGCCGAGGTGCTGGCCAGCCGCCAGGCCGCTTAGAAAAACGCCTGCAACCCGGTCTGCGCGCGGCCGAGGATCAGGGCGTGCACATCGTGCGTGCCCTCATAGGTGTTGACCGCTTCCAGGTTCATCACATGGCGGATCACGCCATATTCATCGGAAATGCCGTTGCCGCCGTGCATGTCGCGCGCCTCGCGGGCGATGGCGAGCGCCTTGCCGCAATTGTTGCGCTTCAACAGCGAAATGGCTTCCGGCGCGAGCGCGTGCGCGTCCATCAGCTTGCCGCCAGCCAGCGCCGCGCACAGGCCCAGGGTGATTTCGGTCTGCATGTCGGCCAGCTTCTTCTGCACCAGCTGGGTGGCGGCCAGCGGCCGGCCAAACTGCTTGCGGTCCAGCGTATATTGCCGGGCGGCGTGCCAGCAGAACTCCGCCGCGCCCATCGCGCCCCAGGCGATGCCATAGCGCGCGTTGTTGAGGCAGCCGAACGGGCCGGCGAGGCCTTCGACGCCCTTCAGGATACGTTCCTCGGGCAAGTGCACATCGGCCAGCACGATCTCCCCGGTCACGCCGGCACGCAGCGAGAACTTGCCTTCGATCTTGGGCGTCGAGAAGCCGGCATCGCCGCGCTCCACGATGAAGCCGCGGATCTTGTCATCCTCGCACTTGGCCCAGACGACGGCGACATCGGCCAGCGGCGAATTGGTTATCCACATCTTGGCGCCGGTGAGCAGCCAGCCGCCCTGCACCTTCCTGGCGCGGGTCTTCATCCCGGCCGGGTCCGAGCCGGCATCGGGCTCGGTCAGGCCGAAGCAGCCGATCAGCTCGCCACTGGCCAGGCCAGGCAGATAGCGTTCGCGCTGTGCTTCGGAGCCGTAGGCATAGATGGGATACATCACCAGCGACGACTGCACGCTCATTGCCGAGCGATAGGCCGAATCCACCCGCTCCACCTCGCGCGCGATCAGGCCGTAGGCGACATAGGACGCACCGGCGCAGCCATAGCCCTTGATGGTGGGGCCCAGCAGGCCGGCGGCGCCGAACTTCTTCATCAGCTGGGGATCGAACGTCTCGTGCCGGTTGGCCAGCTTCACCGCCGGCATCAGCTCCGCATCGCAAAAGGCGCGCGCCGCATCGCGGATCATCACCTCTTCCTCGGTCAGCTGGCTGGCCAGCAGCAGCGGGTCTTCCCAATCGAACTTCGGCCATTTCGGCGCGAAATGCTGGTTATCTGCGGCGGCAGCAGTGGCCATGGTGAAACTCCCTTTTGGCCTGTCTTAAGCCGGCAAATGCGCCGCGCCAAGGCTTGCCAGCCGCGCCAAACGGGTTCAGCAAGGCATTATGAAGCTCGCATCCCTGAAATCCGGCCGGGATGGCCGGTTGGTCGTCGTTTCCGAAGATCTGGCCTGGTGCGCCGCACCGCCGCCCATGTATCCCACATTGCAATCGGTGCTGGACGATTGGGACCGGGCTGCCCCGGTGCTCGAAGGGGTGGCGCTGTCCCTCTCCCACGATGCCGTGCCGCACGCGCGCTTCCATGAACGGGACGCGGCGGCCCCCCTGCCCCGCGCCTACCAATGGGCCGATGGCAGCGCCTATGTGAACCATGTCGAGCTGGTGCGCCGAGCGCGCGGCGCCGAACTGCCGGCCAGCTTCTGGCATGATCCGCTGATGTATCAGGGCGGCAGCGACGAATTCCTGTCGCCGCGCTGCGCCATTCCGTTCCACGATCCGGCCTGGGGCCTGGATCTGGAGGCCGAGGTGGTGGTGGTGACCGGCGACGTGCGCCAGGGTGCCAGCCGTGAAGAGGCGCTCGCCGCCATCCGGCTGGTCGGCCTCGTCAACGATGTCTCGCTGCGCGGGCTGATCCCCGATGAACTGGCCAAGGGCTTCGGCTTCGTGCAGTCCAAGCCGGCCTCGGCCCTGTCGCCCGTGCTGGTGACGCCCGAAGCCCTGGGTGCGCGCTGGCAGGATGGCAAGCTGATCGGCACGCTCAGCATCGATCTGAATGGCCAGCCGTTCGGCCGGGTGGAAACCCACATCGACATGACGTTCGATTTCGGCACGCTGATCGCCCATTTGGCGAAGACCCGCAACATCGGCGCCGGCAGCATCATCGGATCGGGCACGGTATCAAACCGCGATGCCGACGGCGGCCCCGGCCGGCCGGTGGCCCTTGGCGGCCGTGGTTATGCCTGCATCGCCGAACAGCGCATGGTCGAAACCATCCGCGATGGCGCGCCCAAGACCGGCTGGCTCAGCCCCGGCGACGTGGTGCGCATCGAGATGCTGGACGAAAAACACCACAGCATCTTCGGCGCCATCGAACAGACGGTGGCCTGACGTACGACACAGCGATGGGGGAAAATGGTGGACGCGGCAGGGATTGAACCTGCGACCCCTGCGATGTCAACACAAAAAGAAGGGCATTTGCGTGTTATATTTCAATGGCTTAGCCTATTCTTGGCCACGAAACACACCATAATCATATCAAGAACATAGCAAAACATGCCGCTTCCTCACCGGAGTTTCACCGGAACGTACGGGCTACCCATCCCTATCGTGCATGGCCGGGTTTGGCCGTTGATATGGACATGCCAAGCACCAAGCATGCAGCTCAGCAAGCGTCATGACTTTGGTGCGCTCGAGGTACACGCCAATCCGGTGCGCAAGGCTGCTGGCATTGATCACGCTGATCCGTTTGGCCTTCATTGGATCCGTAAGGTCAAAATAACCTTCGGCTGAGGTCGCCCGCCGCAAAGGGCCATAGCCAACGATTGGGGTGAACCTCCCATTGGGTGACTGCCGGCGCCGCTCCTCTTCCACGGCCTTCGGGTCATCGGATTTCGTCAGCCCATCAAAGCGCTCGAGGCTGAGGGTGATCACCGCAGGATAAATGCTCTCCCCGGTCAGCTGGCCGCGATGCGCACGGCCTATGGTGGACAGGATGTTCGATAGTCCCCTTGGCCAAGCGTATGTCAGAAGCCGAGCGGCCTTTTCCGTCGACAGCGACATCTGGATCATCTCCACGGCGATTGCCACCTGGAAGACACTGATCAGATCAAAGCGCGCCTTGCGCCCTGTTCCGACCCGCTGCGCATCGGGAACACCTAGGCGCGCGAGCAGTTTCAACCGCGAGGTGAGCGCGGCCTGATCCTCTTCTGGCACATCATTGATAGCGATCAGCAGCTGTTCTAGCTCTTTCGAGCCGATGGCCACTTCAGACAAAGATTGATCCATAACTTTTCTCTTGCATGCCAAGCCGGATGTGTCTAGAGGAGTTTAAGGTTCGGATTAATCCTTAGCTTTTGGAGAGTGAAGTGACAGTGGAAGAGCGACTCAAGACCATCGCTTCGATCGACAGGAAGCTTCTGTCTGCTGCGCAAAGTGGCCGCCGGCTGTCGCTTACACCCGGAGAGGTCGAAGTGATGATCGACCTGAACATTCATGCCCTCGTTTCGGGCGCCAGGAACGAGGCCCTGCAGGAGCATAACAAATGTCGAGAAGAAAATCGCAAGGCATCTACCAGCGCGGCCCGTATTGGCTCGACCTCGACCGGCGGGGCGACGGGACCGCGCGCAGCCCTAACTATTATATCTTCTGGTATGACCCAGGGCGCGGACGCACAGTCAGCGCTTCAACGGGCACGGCGGATGTCGCAGCCGCGCAGCAAGCGCTAGACGTCTATTACCTCAGAGAAACCGGTGGCCGGCCAATCTGCCCTTCCTGTGGTCAGCCCTTGCCGGAAAGCCACGGCAAGCTCGTCCTGGATGCAATCGCCGACTATTTGACGGTGGTCGCGCCAGATCGTGTGTCTGAAGAGGCGATACGGGCCCGACTGGCGCATGTGGTTCATTACATCGAAGGGATGGCAAACCCATCTGTTCCCTGCAGCGCCATCAACGAACATTGGATCGATCAGTTTCGAAAGGTGACGTGCACCCCTGAATTGGTCCCATTTTTGGGTAGAGTCCGTTTCTCGAGGAGACGGACGCATGAAGCGGAGCAGGTTTTCGGACGAGCAGATCATTGGGATCGTGAAGGAGCAGGAGGCGGGCATGGCGACTGCCGAGGTCTGCCGGCGGCACGGGATCAGTTCGGCGACGTTCTACAAATGGAAGGCCAAGTACGGTGGCCTGGAGGTGTCCGAGGCCAAGCGGCTTCGGTCGCTGGAGGATGAGAACGCCAAGCTGAAGAAGCTGCTGGCGGAGGCGATGCTGGATATCGCCGTGTTGAAAGACATCAGCTCAAAAAAATGGTGACGCCCGACGCGAAGCGGAATGCGGTCGCCCATGCCCGGGAGACGTTCGGGCTGAGCGAGCGGCGGGCGTGTCGTCTGATCGGTGTCGCGAGGCGGGTGGTTCGATATGAACCGACCCGTCCCGATGATGCTGGCTTGCGCACCAGGTTGCGTGAGCTGGCTGGCGAACGGCGGCGGTTCGGCTATCGGCGCCTGGGGTATCTGCTGGCGCGCGAAGGGCATGCGCCGAACCACAAGAAGCTCCTGCGGATCTACCGGGAAGAAGGGTTGAAGGTGCGCCGCCGTGGCGGCCGCAAGCGGGCGTTGGGCACCAGGGCACCTATGACGATGCCGCAGGGGCCGAACCAGCGCTGGTCACTCGACTTCGTCAGTGATGCGTTCGCCTGCGGCCGGCGCTTCCGCATCCTGTGCGTGGTCGACGACTTCACGCGTGAGTGCCTGGCGCTGGTGGCCGACACGTCGCTGTCCGGTGCAAGGGTGGCGCGGGAGTTGGACAGCTTGGCGGCCGTCCGCGGCAAGCCGCTGACGGTGGTCAGCGACAATGGCACCGAACTGACCTCGACCTCCATCCTGCGCTGGTCACAGGAGCGGCAGGTGGAATGGCACTACATCATGCCGGGCAAGCCGACGCAGAACGCCTTCGTGGAGAGCTTCAATGGCCGGCTGCGCGACGAATGCCTGAACGAGACCCTGTTCACATCGCTGGCGCACGCCAGATCGATCCTCGCGGCCTGGAAGCACGACTACAACACCGTCAGGCCGCACTCGAAACTGGGCGGATGCGCCCCTGCCGAGATCGCCGGCCAACGGGGTTGGGGGCATGCCCCCAACCCCGTTGCCATCACATCAACCATCAGCCATCAAAGCACAGGACTCTACTTCTGATCGGTACCAATCAGGGGTGCACGTCACACTGTATCGCGGCACGCGGCTGAACTGGTCGGACGCATTGAGCAGGCGACTCGCGCAAATCGCTACCGCGCCGAGGCTTGGCTCTGACCGAGCTGACCTGAGTTTACGCATATAGCCCTCACTGTGCCCAAGCCAATGTTCGCTAAACTCGCTCTCATTGTCCGTAATCTTCTTTTCCTTTAGCAAATCGAAAATCTCCAAAATAAGTTGTTTTTTCATCGTTTGTTTCATCCTGTGATAAATAGACATGCGACATAGAGAGACTGATAGGCTCTCTGTATTTATCACAAGTGAGGTTAAGGTTGGCGCGCCGATTGCATTGCGCTGCGAAGTCCGTTCTGATGTGTGACGGTAAGCAAATCGAGGGTCTCACTACTCGTCTTCATCGCACTACCCATCTCACGATGGATGCCTGAAACGACAGCCCAATGGCTCGTAGCGTTTGCGATGTCGTAACGGTTGAGTCCTCAGTAATGAGTTACCTATCAAGATACCCCATTAAGACTCAAAGTGAGTGGGAAAAACATTAAACCCACAAGAGAGCTGCCCATAGCCGCGATATGAGCTGGCAGCATCTGCGTCTGACGGCGTGTAAAAGGTGATCGCAAAACCTACCTCTTCTCAGCTTCGCACTGAGTTTCGTCCATATCGCTCAAGGCATACCTCATTGAACGCCTGTTCTGTCATTGCCCGAAGGGGCAATGGCTTTGCTCCCTATTGAATGCCCACCCCGAACCGATAATCAGCAGGAAAATCATTTAGTCTTTCAAATCGTAAATCCATCGCTGCTGCGTATGTGAGAGAAGCGTAGCGAAGCGAACATAGCAGCAAGCGAATGTGGAACAGCGACGCTGGGACACATGATATTCATCTCAAATGAAAAGCCATACCCACTCGATGTCGCGATATAAACAAATACATAGAAGTTTACGAAAACAAGATAGGTATTTGAAAACCAAGATATTGAACTATCTACCTTTTCGGTAGGACCATCGCACTGATTAATTTATATGTCTGCCATCACTTTTCTTTATGAAAGGCAGACAGATGGCGAAGGCAAAGGTGCTCAGCAAGGACGAGATCAAGCGCGTTATGCGTATCGCTGAAACGGGCAGCAACGGCATGCGGGATAGGGTGGCGCTGGCGCTGAGCATCATGGCGGGGATGCGTGTCGGAGAGATTGCTGCATTGACGATCGGCGATGTGCGCGGGCTTGATGGCAAGGCTGTCGAGGTCATCAATCTCAGCAAGCATCAGACGAAGGGCAATCGCTCGCGGCGCGTTTTTGTGAGCGACGAACTCAGGAAGCTCTTGAACGCATACCTGGCAACGCTTGCGAAGCTCGATGACAGTAAGGCATTCATTCGCAGCACACGCACTGGTGGGCATTTCAGCAATGTCAGTCTGAGCCTGCGCTTCAAGGCGATCTATGAAGCAGCTGGCATCAGGACGAGCTCGCACTCAGGACGCAGGACGTTCGCAACGCGCTTGAATGCTGCTGGCATCGGAATGCGAACGATTCAGACTGCGCTGGGCCATTCATCGATCCAGACGACGGCACTCTACTGCGACGTAACCGACGATCAGATTAAGAGCGCCGTGAATGCGCTTTAAGTCGGCCATTCGTTATTCACGAAAACAACCCCGCCTCTTCAGCGCTACTGCATACTCTTTACGGCATCACCAAACTGTCCATTCTCATTCAAATCGCACTTCTCGCTAGAAGCGGCGCTGTTTATTGCCTTAAATGTTGATATATAATCATCTTTAGTTGCAATTTTTGACAGTCTAACCTTGAGTTGGAATAGGTCTTGATTTCTCTCTTCGCGCTCCTTCGCTGCGAATGTTTCGAGATTTTCTTCTCGGAGGTTCGCATTGATGAAATACCACTTTGCAATCGACAAAAACGCCATGTCATAAGCAGGGCCTTGCGCTTCTTTCCTGGCCAATTCGCGCGCATCATCTAAAGTGATACCCGCCAAGCTGAGAGCCTCAGGCGGCCAAGCAAATTCCTTAACGGCGTCAAAATTTTCGTTATTAAAAACAGATCCTGCCCTTAATACATTAAACAGCATACCGCACCTTAAGGCAGATTTTGACTTTTGTAGATAAGCTTCATTCATGGGCTTGCTCGTATCGGCAAGTTCTAGAAGCTTATTATCTTCTTCTTTTATTGCACTTTCCTCAGAGGATGTCGCCAGTGACGGGCCCTCTTCATTTTCCGCAACGTCCTCATTGCTTTTATTAGAACCGCATCCCCCCAACAATAAAGCCCCTGCAGTCAGAGCAACGAGAAATTCACGGTTCATACTACTCCCCCAACACTTACAAACTTGAATTCTTGCGACTCGTCATCGCTCCGACAATGAACATCGCTAGCGCAGACAGTCAATCCTTTGCGACGACGGTGTCGTAAAGCCCATAATGCGTTAGCCCCTTGTGGCTCTCGATCCCTGTGTAGCGCAAGGATGCGTCTTCATATCGACGGAATGCGAACACCGCCTGATTCATCTTCTCCGTGTTGAACACCTTCAACCGCACAAGCAGATGAAAATCACCGACAGATAGGCCCGTCACCGACTGAAACAGGTCAGGCTCAAGCTTCGTGATCACGTCTTGAAGCGTGTTCTCTCTGAAGTCCGTGAGATACATGAACGCTGGAATGCGCGTCGCGAACTTGATCAGCTTTTCCTGAACAAGCTTCCTCTTCGATTTGTATTCCTTTTCCTCTTCGGTCAGCTCCTTCTTTTCCTTCGGAGACAGACCCTCTCGCTTCTCCTTTCCCTTGAGCTCCTTCACCTTCTCATTCTTGTTGATGATGGTCTCAATGATATTGTCCCCAAGCGCCCGCCAGCCCTCGATGCGTTCGACAGCTGCCATTGCTTCTGGATTGTCGAGAACACGGCGCAACGTGTCGTTATCGACGTTCACCAGCAGAGCTGACTCCCACTTGCGCGCAAGCAGCGTCCCCGATGTGCCAGCCATAGCGATATCGAGAATGCCGCCAGCATCGATCTGGGTCATGTTTGCCCCATCGTAGGCAAGCACGGGCAGGAACGACACCAGCTCTCTCACGGCGTTCTCAGGATTGGTCTCTCCAGGTGACAGGCCGATGCCATAGTCAGACAGCTGCCTCAGCGCCCGTGTCGGTGCAAAGTCGAACACGAAGCACACGGGCTTGATGATCTCTTCCTCGTTGGGATTGTCGCCATGAGGGTTCTTGATCGACCAGGGCGATTGCACGCGGAATGCGGCTTGGAAGTATGTCTCTGGCGATTTCAGATTGCGCAGCATCAAGATCGATGACCACTGCGGGATCGTGACCCCTGTTGTCAGCTTCCCGCATGAGAGCGTGATGGTTTTGGTGTCGAAGCCATTGCCGATCGCCCGACGCACAGGCGGAACCGCATCGAGGCCAATTCCCGCCTGCGAGCCAGCGGCCAGAATGACCGTGTAGCCATGCCAGAAGACGTTGTGCCGCTCTGCCAGCAAGTTCGCCATTGCATGACAGGCCGCAACGTTGGGCAGGAACCAGAACGAATGCTGGAGATAGGGCAGCAGGCGCGCGTCTGAATATGGAAATGGCGGTCGCGTTCCCGACCTCAAGCTATCCACCGTCTGCGGAACATAGGCCCCGCGAATGATCTCAAGCCACTTTTGCACGTCGCTCTTGTGCGTGAAGGTCGCGTTCTTGCCCGTGCCTTTCGCGGCGAAAAACTCGTTCAGGTCGAACTCGTCGAACTCGCCAGCGCTGGCGATTGCCAACAGCTCGTCGGGCATCTGATAGGTGAGCAGGCGCATCTGAGGCAGCGCAGCGTATGGGTTGCGCTTGTCGGGATGTTCGGCCGCAAACTCGGCTTTGGCTCTCTGCTCGTCGGTGTAGGTCCAGTTGAAGATTTGCTCTTCGATAAACTCGCCCGTTGCCAGCGCTTTGAACGGTGTGCCCGACAGGTAGAGATAGGCGCGAGTGGTGATGGGCAGAAAGATCGCTTCGTTGGCCGATATCTCGCTGAGATCGTCATTCACCTCGTCCAGGCCAGCATCATATTCCAGCTTCGCTTCGCGCTTGGCGTCGTCCTCCCCTTCAAACAGCTCTTTCGCTGTGTCGCGCCAAGCCCCGAAATGATACTCATCGAACACGACCAGATCCCAGTTGATCGTGTGCAGCCACTCGTTGCGGGGCTTGATCGCGCCTGTGGTTTTGTCTCGCCCCAGCAGGTCTTGGAACGAGCCAAAATAGACAACAGGCTTGCTGGGATCAATCTGGGTTGGGTCGCTATCAGACTTGCGTGAGAGATACTGCCAGCCTTCAAAATCCACGTGCGACTCAAGGTCCGTCTGCCAGGCATCTTCCACAGCGGGCTTGAAGGTGACGACAAGGACGCGCTTGGCGCCCAGCTTTTTGGCAAGCTGATAGCTGGTGAAGGTCTTCCCAAAACGCATCTTTGCGTTCCACAGGAAACGCGGCACCGCCTTCGCATCCTCTCGCCAGATGGACGTGAAATAGGCGTAGGTCTTCTCAACAGCGTCAGCTTGCTCGCGTCGCGGTGGGAACGTCTCACTGCGGTTTTCTGAAAGCTTTTGGCCCGTTCGGAGCTCGGTCAGAACGGTTCGAATATCGGCAACCGAACAGCGCATCCATTCGAGCTGCGGGTTCTCAAAACCTTTTTTTTTGAGCGTGGCCCTTACAGCGTGATCGGTAATCACCGAGCCATCATCGCGCGCGGCAGGCTCATCCAGTTCAATCTTGAACGCGATGGCGGCAGTCTTGACCTGCTCTGCAATGCGCTGCTTCACGTCGCGGGTCGTCTGCCCAATCTTGAGCAGCCCTTGATGCGAACTGCTCTGGATTGAGTAAGCGTAGATGCGGGGAGACGCTTCTGGCTTTGGAGGGAGAATCTCTTCGATGGGTCTAGGCATCGGCACTGTCCATTGGACGGATCATCTGTTCGATGTAAGAAGCTTCCTCCATCGTGATACCATACTTCGCATATAGAATTTGATCGGTCCAATTTTGGTCCCACGATTGCTGAGGAACCCACGAATAGGTTGATCGTAATGCGTGCTGGGTAATTTTTCGCAGCGAAACTAAGAATCGAAACAGCCTCGTCCGATAATAAGTTTCAAAACTTTTTACGGCATTTTCTGACTGGAAAGGCCCTGCTACAAGATAGGTTTGAGTGCAGACGGAATTTGGACCCGCAATAATCGGTGGCCCCAAAACCATTGCGGGAATTGCTCCACGCTCACCATATGCTTCAGGAAGGAGCAACTTCCAACCTGAGATAAGATGGCGATTTTTCTTAACAAAATTATCGTTAACCCATGCCTTGGTGCGCTTTCCCTTTATCGTCATGTAGAGCGGCAGGCAGTTTTCTGCTTCTTTTTGATGGTAATGGGCGAAGTTTGTGGCAAGACCGAATGGGGTATCTCCACTGATAATTTCTGACAGCGAAGATTCCTTTTTTTCGAGGACCTTGTTCAAAATCGACAAAGCTCGCGTGTCTCTGACAAACACGTCATGATCATCAAGCTTGCGCTCGATTGCTGGCAGTTGCTCCTCGCCTTGAAAAAGTGTGTATCGACAAGGTCCCGAATTATCACGATCCCACAGGAAGTATCCAACCCCACCCTCAAAATCTACGCCAGGAAAGGCCGTGCTCATTTTAGTATAATCTACAAATTCCCGAATATGTCCGTCGCTAAACATCCTCTGCCGAAACGGCCCCATGTCTCTGCCCCCAGCAAGCCATCTTGAGGGAATGACCATCACGAGAAAGCGAGGTTCCAAATCAATCGCTTGTTCCACAAACAAATGATAAATCGATGAGTCATTAGTTCCGCCACCGCCACCCTTTAACTGATATGGCGGATTTCCTATGATTACATCAAATTGCATATTGTCTCCGAACAACTCGGCTATGCGAGCCCTAATGTTGTCAGTGTGAATGAACGCATAGGCGTGTGTTTCCAGCTCTTCGCCACGATCAAGCACACGCCTAGGCGACCCACAAAACTTGCATTTTTCCCCGTCCCAAGTGTGCTCCATCCGTTCAAACCAGATATTGCCGCTCTCATTCTCGAACTTGGTCGAGACGGAATGCAGCCCGTTTGCAAATTTCGAGCAATACAGGCTGCGGCGGGCCAGCAGACTGGTCAGACGCGTGATGGCGATACCAAAAACTTGCTTGGTCAGAATATGATCGACGCGCTCCTGAAGGTCGGGGATTTCAGCTTCGAGCCCCTTGATTAGCCGAGTGGCGATCTCGCGCAAAAAGATACCCGACTTGGTGAACGGGTCGAGAAAGCGAACCGAGCTGTCCGACCATATGTCAGCACCATCATGACGCTCAGCCCACGCCTGGGCCAGTGTGTCGAGCATGCG
This sequence comes from Sandarakinorhabdus sp. FBCC-B8862, assembly GCF_059745315.1. Classification (NCBI taxonomy): domain Bacteria; kingdom Pseudomonadati; phylum Pseudomonadota; class Alphaproteobacteria; order Sphingomonadales; family Sphingosinicellaceae; genus Sandarakinorhabdus; species Sandarakinorhabdus sp. FBCC-B8862. The sequence continues at coordinate 2,613,301 of NZ_CM185574.1, read as the reverse complement.
ATTGGCAAACTCTGGGGGCGTAAAAACTTCATCGTTCGACAGATTGGCAATGCAGGTCAGCACATCGGGGTTGCGCCCGCGCAGGGCAAAACTCGCCAGTTCGCTCATGCTCTTCCCTTATGCCATGCCAGCGAGATCACGAATGGTCGCGGGTGGATAGGACGAGGTTGGGGTGAATATCTCGTGCTTGCCCAAATGGGCGAACAAGGAATCTTCGGCGGCGAAGCTGGACATGCCTGTCAGCACATCCAAACGGAAATCGCGACGCTGAAACTTGCCTTTGCCAAGATAGCCCCACTCCACCACGTTGATCGGTTGCCCCTTCGCATCCTTCATCGTCATAGCGTCGCCGTTGATGAGATTGAGCGTCAACACAAAGCTTGCTGCCCGATAGAGATCATCAGTCTCGCCGATACCAAGATAATCTGCAAACACTCCAAGCATGTTGGCGCGGCATTCGTCGATATTATCGGTCAGAAGCTCGATGCCATAGCAGCACATCAAACCGAGCAGTGCATAATGCCTCTTGTCGAACTCGGATTTGCCAAACTTCAGCTCAACCGCTGCCAGCTTGCGCTGCAAGATGGGCACGAGGAAGTTGCCGCTACCGCACGCTGGTTCGAGAAAGCGCGAGTCAATCCGTTCGGTTTCACCCTTCACCAGATCGAGCATCTTCTCGACCAACCAGTGCGGTGTGAACACCTCTCCGTGATCGGCAACGCGCCTTTTTGATTTGATTAGGGACATACGCAGGGGACGTTATCGATGGGAACGGAGCATGTCCAATGTGGCATGAAGATACCGTTTTAACAATGATTTAGGCCGACATGAAGTCCATAAAGTCGCGCAGAACAGCCTCACTCGGACGACAGCGCGCAAGCTGCTCAGTCGTGACGCCAACGATGCGCTCTGCCTCAGGTGACAGTGGCACCAATGGCCTGGCCCACTCATCAAACTCGTCGTCCTCGTCCCAGCGATTGACGGCGTAGAAGTGGATGATCTCGCCTGTGTCGGACGTCAGCCCAGATGTCTCAAAGCGGACGAGCAGTTCGCGCTTGATCCCTCGTGCGCCCAGCTTCACGGCTTCGAGACCGCCAATCATGTAGAGATCGAACAGACTTTGATGGAGCTCGCTCGTCATCGCGTCAGCCCCTGTGCCGCGACGCGCAATCGCTTGTCATCGTCCATCCCACCATATGTCTGCTGACGCAGCGCGCGCTTGTCTGTCATGGGCGCTGGCCGTTGCCGCAACGCTTGCTGAATCCCCTGCTGCACCCCTGAGAGCTCCTGTGCGCGGTCCTTAGCGCCAGTTTCGGGGTTCGGGGTGTCATCACTGCGATCAGGCTTCGCAGGCTGCTTGTGGGGCTTTGAAGGGGCTGGGCTGGGAGCAGGCGCTTTGCGGGGACGACACTGGCGACGCAGCGTTTCATTCCTGTTCGCCAGCAGATCGATGAAGCTATGCGCCGTGTCGAGAAAAAGCTTGGCATCCTTCTTGATGACCTTGCTGTCTGCCTGTTCCGCATCCTTCAAAACGACAGCAATCCACCGCTTCAGCTCTTCCCTCATCTCCATGATAAATCACTCCTATCTGAGTGTATTTATCATCTATGCAAATGCGTTCTTTCAAATTAATTTATGTACTGCTTTGACCTGACGCGACAGTTTTTACTTCATTGGTTGCAGATGATAAACCAGATACATTAATAAATTGGACAGCAGGCACCTCGTTGGCAAAACAATTTGCATATTGGGGGTCAATGACACTTTTGAATGATGCGTGATCTGCTTCTATGGCGCTTAGCAAATTAGTTCTGTCATTTTCATCGATTTTTGAGGCACCTTCCCGTCCACCAGTAAGATGCGCAATTTGCTTGTTCATGCGGTTTCGTATGTCAGAGGGCAATTGAACAGTCGCATTTGCAACAAATAAGCCAGATTGAGTGAAGTCTGATGCCACCACGTCATCCTGTTTAGGATTACACTGGTAGAAGTCCAGCAAGGCACGCGCATGGATGCAGAATGCTTCCATCAAGGCGTTTGCAGTACAGGCATGCTGCTCACTGCTGCTTCTGTTAGCTAAAGCAGAAGGTAGTGCTCGGTATATTGCTCGCAGCATGTTGATTTCGTAAACATAATGCTCAGATAAATAAGCAGCAGGGTCGGCGAGTGTATGCATGTTCGCTACAGTGCCTAAAACAGCATTCTCAGTAAAGTGGCTAGGAAAAGGCTCCTTCACTTTCACATCGCAGCGAGTTTCTCGGCCAGCTTGAACGGCACCAGATGGGTGTAGCGCAGCAACATGCGCGGATCACGGTGGCCGCTGATCAAGGCAACCTCAGGCATGCTCAAGCCCATCTCAAAGAAGCGCGAAATGGCTTCGTGCCTCAGATCGTGGAAGTGAACGTCGCTCAGGTCGAGCTTGTCCACCATCCTGCGCCAGCACATTTTCAGCGCATCTGAGGTCACGCTGAACACACGGCCCTGACGCCTATCCATGCTGCTCAAGAGCTGAACGGCCGTTCTGGTGAGTGGCACTGTCCTTGCGTGGCCGTTCTTGGTTTTGGGCAAATGCGCCGTGTGCCGCTTGAGGTCCACATGCTTCCATTCCAGGGCAAGAAGCTCGCCACGACGCATGGCTGTTTCCAGCGCAAACCTGACCACCAAAATCACATCGTCACGGCCAAGCTCAGTTAGGTGTAAAACAATCCTCTCGATCTCATGGTCGCTGACACGACGGCTCCGAGCGTTGCGAATGCGGGGGAGCTTCACCTTGTCCACCACATTCTCCCCCAGATCATAGCCCCACTCATTCTTGGCGATGGTGAGGGCGTGCTTGATCAAATGGATTTCACGGCAAACAGTGGCGGCCTGCGCTTCCTTCAATCGCTCGTCGCGATAGCTCGCGATAGCATTGGGGGTGAGGTCAAAAAGCGTCAGGTCACACACGGGAGCCCGAAGCAACTTGTTGATTCGATATGCTTCGCTCTCGTGACTCAGCTTGTTGGGCGTCACGCTGGATTGGTAGCGTGTGAGCAGCTCACGCAGGGTGATTTTGCGGGGGTTCAAAAGCAATCGCTTCCCACGCTGGGAGACGCGCTTCCTGTCCTCATCCCTCGCCCACTGCTCAGCTTGGGAGCGTGTCGGGAACGTTCTGCTGATCGGCTCAAAGCCCTTGCGACGAATCTGGACGCAGTAGCCGTGCTTTCGCTTTGAGATTGTGGCCAAATTTCAAGCCCATCGTGATGCTGTTGTGATTTTCAGCATCGGAAACAATGGTGTGACAGGCTCACTGACACCGTCTCTCACATCGTCACGAGCAACTTAGAACACTGTTTTCACAGCGTTTTCTGTCGTGGTGACAATATGTAAGATAATGGTGGACGCGGCAGGGATTGAACCTGCGACCCCTGCGATGTCAACACAGTGCTCTACCACTGAGCTACGCGTCCACGGGAGAGCGCCTGTTAGTGGCAGTTGCCGGGCTTGGCAAGCCTGATTCCAGCCACCGCCTGCGGCAAAGACAAAGCTTTGCGTGGCAAGGCCGGCTGGCGTAGCAGTGGCGGGGATGGCCATGCGCTCCTCCACCCCGCCGCCCTGGCGCCTCACTGGCGATGGCGATGGCCGCTGGCCGGTGCTGGTCACCTCCCCGCACAGCGGCCGCCATTATCCGGCGGCCTTCCTGGCGGCGTCCCGGCTCAGCCTGGCCGAACTCAGGCGGGCGGAAGATGCGCTGGTCGATGCGCTGCTGGACGGCATTGCCGGCGTGCCGGTGCTGGCCGCCACCCATGCGCGCAGCTGGCTTGACCTGAACCGCGCCGCCGACGAGCTTGATCCCGGCCTGTTCGATGGGCCGTTGCCGCTGCCGGTCACACCCGGCCCACGCGTCGCCGCCGGCCTGGGCGTGATCCCGCGGCTGGCAGCGATGGGGCAGGAGATCTATGCCCGCCGGCTCGATCCGGCAGAGGCGCAGCGGCGGCTTGATGGCCATCACCGGCCCTGGCACGCCTTGATCGCGGACCAGCTTGCGGCGGCACGGGCGGCGCACGGTGCAGCGCTGCTGCTGGATGTGCACAGCATGCCGCAGCCGCAGGGTCCACGCCCGCCGCAGATCGTGCTGGGCGATTGCCACGGCCTGGCAGCCCACCCGGCCATCATGGCGGCGATCGAGGATCATTTCCGCCGCGCCGGCTGGCGGGTGGCGCGCAATCACCCCTATGCCGGCGGCTATACCACCCATCATCATGGCCGGCCCGCGGTGGGCATCCACGCCGTTCAGATCGAAATCTGCCGCAGCCTTTATCTTGATCCGCAGCGGCTGATCCTCACCGGCGGGGCAGTGCGGGTGCGCGCCAGCCTGACGGCGCTGGTGCAGCAACTGGTGGCCAGCTGGCCTCAGCTTGCCGTGCAGCCAGGCTGGGCAATGGCGGCCGAATAATCCGAAAAGGCCGCGCCGGTGGGGGAAACCGGCGCGGCCAGGGTCTGGGCGAAAAGCCCATCGGGGACAGTGGCAGGCATTGCCACGGGCAGCAGGGGCTTGAGGGGGGAAGACCGTGCCGCCGTTCCCATGATTTGGGGGCGGCCCGCCGCTTTTCAAGAGCAGCGGGCCGGTTTTTCGCCGATCAGAAGGCGGTGCGGATGGACAGGCGGACATCGCGGCCGAACAGCGGCGCCACATCCTTCAGGAAGCTGCTGTGGCGGCGGGCTTCCACATCGAAGATGTTGTTGGCCTGCACGATCACGCTGGTGGCGCTGTCGGGCCCGAATGGCTTCCAGCTCAGGCTGGCGTTGACCATGGTGTAAGCGGGCGTGCGGGTTTCAAACGCCGCCAGCCGATCCTGCGCGGTCACATGCTCCACTTCGATGCGGCTGCCGACGGGGCCGCCGCTGGCCTCCACCCCGCCAATCATGCGCAGCGGCGGAATGCGCGGCACGGCGCCGCCGCCGGCCAGGATGGTGGCGTTGGTGTAATCCAGCAGGCCGGTCAGATCGATGCGGGTGCCGCCCAGCTGCGCCAGCTTCACCGCTGCCTCAGCCTCGATGCCCCAGAAGCGGGCATCGGCCTGGGCATATTGGAACACCGGCAGATCATCCGCTTCAGCGCCGGTGGGGGCGAGGAAGATATAATTGTCGAACCGGTTGAAGAAGGCCGACAATTCAATGCGCCAGCCGGCACCGCGGCCGCGCAGCACGGTTTCGGCCCCGATCTGGCGTTCGGTGCGGAAATTGGGGTTGCCGATTTCAAACGCCCGGGTGGCGGCGTGGGCGCCATCGGCAAACAATTCCTCGGCCGAGGGCGCGCGTTCGCTGCGCGCCAGGCTGGCCGCGAGGCGGAAGCCGCCGCCCAGATCAACCGAGCCGCCGGCCGAAACCGAAACCGAATCAAAGCGGCGCTGGCGGCCGACAGCGGCCGATTCCACCTCGCTGTGCTCATAACGGGCGCCGCCTTCCAGCCGCACGCCGCCCAGATCCACCTCCTGCAGGGTGAACAGGCCGAACTGGCGGGTCTGGTTGGCCGGGATATAGGCCTCCTCACCTTCGGCGCGGAAGTTGCGGCTGAAATATTGCACGCCGCTGGCGCCCTGCCAGCCGCCGCGCGCCTCCTGCACCAGTTCGATGCGGCCTTCCCAGCTCTTGTTGAAGAAGCTGGTGCCGATGGTGCCGTCGCTCTCCAGCTCGTCGTGGCGATAACTGGCCCAGCCGCCGCGCAGTTTCACTTCCTTGAACAGGCCGCCCAGCGGCAGGCCGGCGCGCACGTCCACCCGCGTCTGCCGCATGTCGAGCGTGATGTCGTCATGGGCATGCGGATCATGGCCGGGATCATCGTGATGTTCGACATCCAGCGTGTTGGGGATGCCATAGCGGTTGGCGAGACGGCTGACCGCCACACCGAAATTGGCACCATTGTCTCCGATCCAGCCGATGCCGCCGCCCACATCCCAGGTGCGTGCAGCGCTGTTGTCCACCCGGCCGCGGGCCTTGGCCTCATCGGCCACCCCGCCGCCCTTGGCCGCCGCCTCGGCCCGCAGTTCGCGCGAGAAGACGAACCCGCCGCTGCGATAATCGCCCGATTGGAAGAAGCTGCCATCGACATGGGCGACAAAGCCGGAGCCAAGCGCCGCGTTCAGGCTGGCGGCGATGTTGCGTTCCTCGGCCGCGCTGGCGAGGCCCGCCGATGCATCGACGTGCACCGCGCCCTCCGGCACCTCGCGCGGGATGCGCAGATCGCGCATGTTGACGACACCGCCGATGGCGCCCGACCCATAAAGCAGCGCCGCCGGGCCGCGCACGATTTCCACCCGGTCTGCCAGCAGCGGGTTGGCCGCCACGGCATGATCGACCGAGGTGTTGGAGACGTCGAAGCTGCCGATGCCATCGGTCAGCACGCGCACCCGCTCGCTGTCGAGGCCGCGCAGGATCGGGCGCGACGCGTTGGGGCCGAAGAAGCTGCTGGTCACACCGGGCTGGCGCGCCAGGGTTTCACCGATGGTGGAGCGGGTCTGGCGTTGCAGATCCTCGCCGGACAGCACTGTGATCGCCGTCGCCACCAGCTTGCGGTCGCGGGCATAGGGCGCGCTGACCACGATCTCCGGGTCCTGCTCGCCGTGCTGCTTGTCGGCCGGCGCGTCTTCGGCTGCCACCGGCGCAGACGACATGAGCAGCAGGGCAAACAGGGCACGCATACGCGACATCAGGGGCATCCTCCTAATTGGGTATGCGGCCCCATAAGATGTTACTTTATATCACGTCAAGTGGCGTTTCAGGCATGAAAAAGGGCGGTGGCCTGGCGCCACCGCCCCTTCAATTTCGCGTTTGGATCGCGCCTCAGGCCGCCTGGGCAGTGGTGGCAGCGAACTGGCGTTCGAACAGCGGGCTGATCAACGACAGGCTGAACAGATGGGCATAGACCAGGCCCATCATGCCCGACTGCACCATCTTGCGGGCCTGATCGCCGCGCAGATTCTGCAGCTTTTCCTCGTTCACCATGCGGAAACCGCGATACACGGCCGGCTGGGCCAGGCCTTCTCGCTGGATCGACACTTCGCCGTCCATCAACAGGTCCAGCTTTTCCAGCTCTTCCATGAAGCCACGGGTGCGCATCACGGCCTGTTCGAACTGCTCGCAGAACTGCAGGATGGCCTTGGTGGTGTCGCTCGGCTCGGTGCCTTCGAACAGCGGGGTGCCGTCGTTTTCCACCACGATGCCCGACGCGTCGTCAAAGCACAGCGACAGGTCCTGGGCGTCCGGGGTCAGCCGGGCCAGCATGAACGGATAGCGGCGGACGAAGGCCGGGATATAAAGATTGGCTTCCCACTGGTCATCGGCGCCCAGGAACAGGTTTTCGCCTTCCTGCAGGCCAACCAGGGCCAGCGGCGCCGGGTTTTCGCCCACGCCGAACACGATCGGGTAATGACGCTGCACAAGCGGGAATTCGTCCACGGTCACCGGGATGGCATGGGTACCGCGGGTGAAGCCCAGATCGGCACGCGGCTTCAGGCCGTGGGTGGGGTGAAGCTGCGAAGAAAGCGGTGCCAGGCTGTTGTAGAAAAGCGGCAGCTGATTGGCAGGAGGCTGAGTGGCCATGATACCCAAGGTTCTTTCTGACTGGAGTTGCAGGTTCAAACGATGCACGCCTTCCTAATGGCCAGACTGGCCGGGCGCAAGGCGATGTTGAATGGTGGTAATGTCAGGCCATCATGCCGTACAACTTGCCCGGATTCATGATGCCGGCTGGATCAAGTGCCTGCTTGATGGCGCACTGGGCCGCCAGCCTGGCAGGGTCGCCCAGTCGGGCCAGATCATCCCGCTTCAGCACACCGATGCCATGTTCGGCCGAGATCGATCCGCCGGCCGCCGCCACCAGATCATGCACCAGGCGGGTGACGGCATCGCCATGCCGCGACACCCAGGCCGCGCCATCGGCCAGCGGCGCCCGCACGTTGAAATGGAGATTGCCGTCACCCAGGTGACCAAAGGCCATGACCCGGCCGCCGGGAAATTCTGCTTCCACCGCTGCCGTGGCGGAAAGGGTGAAAGCAGGCAGATCCGACACCGGCACCGAGATATCATGGTGCACGGCCGGCCCTTCGCGGCGTTCGGCCAGCGGCAACTCCTCCCGCAGCCGCCACAGCGCCCGCGCCTGCGTGTCGGATTGGGCAATCACGGCATCATCGGCCGCCAGCAGGCCTTCGATCAGCAAATCATCCAGCGGCTGCGGCCCGGCCAGTTCCACCAGGCACTGCCAAGGGTGATCGCCCGTCAGCGGGGCGGCCTGTTCCAGAAAGCGCGCGGCCAGCGCCACACCCGACAAGGGCATCAGCTCGAAGCTTTCGACCTGACCGCCGGTCAAGCGCTGCAGGCCGCTGAGCAGCGCCAGTGCGGCCGCCGGGCTGGCCACGCCGGCCCAGCCCACGGCCCGATGGCGGGGCTGCGGCACCAGCTTCAGCGTCAATGCGGTGATGATGCCAAGCGTGCCTTCGGCGCCAACAAGCAGCTGCGCCAGATTGGGGCCGGTGTTGTCCTTCACCAGGCCTGACAGGCCGTGCAGGATCCGGCCATCGGGCAGCACCGCCTCGATCCCAGCCACCAGCGCCCGCATCGTGCCATGGCGCAGCACCTGCACGCCGCCGGCATTGGTCGAAGCCAGCCCGCCAAGCGTCGCCGAGCCCTTGGCGCCCAGCGACAGCGGGAACATCAGGCCAAGTTTCTCCGCCGCCGCGTGCAGATCGGAAAGAATGACGCCCGCTTCCGCCGTGACCAGCTGGCCGGCGGCATCAAGATTGCGGATGCGGTTCATGCGCGTGAGGCTGACCAGCACCGCCGAGCCATCGCCGGGCGGGATGCCGCCGCCCACCAGCCCGGTGTTGCCGCCCTGCGGCACCAGCGCGATACGGTGGGCCGCAGCCACGCGCACCGTCGCCGCCAACGCTTCGGCATCGCGCGGCAACAGCATCATCGGCGCCGCGCCGTGGAACTTGCCGCGCCAATCCACCAGGCGCGGCGCCATCAGTTCGGGATCGTCGGTCCAGTCCGCGCCGGCGGCGGCTTTCAGGGCGGCGAGGGCATCGGGCGAAACCGGGCGGGACGCAGGCAAAGTCATGGCAACAGGGCTTACCCCTTTTGCCGCCGTCCGAACAGGCCGCACCATTCACGGGCTGTTAAACTGCCCGGCAACAGGGAGGATGCGGGCGGGTCTGCGGCCGAGGTGGGGGCACCATGGCCGGCAACGGCGCGTCCGGCATGTTCTTGGGGGCAAGGAGCAGGTGTTGCGGAACGGGCTGAGGGTCTGGCGGCTGGGCGTGATGGCGATGCTGATGGGCATCGCCGCCAGCGGCACGGCTGCCGACCGCCGCCGACCGCCGCCACCGGCCACTCCGCTGCAAAGCTTTGACGGCGAAGCCTGGCGCCGCGTGCCGGTGCGGCCCGGCGGCATCGCACCCGCCGCACTGCCACGCGAAAAGGCGCCGCGCGCCGGCCGCCGCCGCTGCATCGCCATCGACACCATTGCGGCGGCCCAGCTGTTTGGTGACCGCGCCATCGAGCTCACACTGAAGGGTGGCCGGCGCTGGCGGCTCTATCTGGCGCAGGAATGCCCGGCGCTGTCCTTCTACCAGGGCTTTTATTATCAGCAGAAGCAGGCCGGCCAGCTGTGTGCCGGCCGCGACGTGATCGGCGCGCGTTCTGGCGGCGAATGCGCCATTGCCTCGATCATGCCGGCCGGCCGCACGAAATTGCCGCGCAAATAATCTGCACCGGCAATCCACTGTTGCACCCGCGCCACATTCAGGTGCCGCGTGCCCCCGGCAAATTGGCGCAACCCCCTGCAAGGCTGGACAAAGCCACCGCCTCCTGTCCAAACTGATGATTGCAGCGATGGCCAGGGAAGAGGCCTGATGCAACGGCAGAGGACCGGGCCGCCAGAGCCCATGCCAAAGGTCCCGCCGTCTTGGGTTTTTGGGGAGGAAGAACATGCGAATTGTGTCTGGATTCCGTGCCGGTCTGGTGGCCAGTGCGTCCATCGTTGCCATGCTGGCGCTGCCGGCCGCTGCCCAGCAGGCAGCCCAGGCCGAGGAGAACGGCATCGAGGAAATCGTCGTCACCGCGCAGCGCACCGCGCAAAGCCTGCAGGACGTGCCGATCGCGGTGACCGCCTTTGACGCCACCGCGCTTGCCCGTCAGCAGATCAACAACCCGCTCGACATCCAGCTGACCCTGCCCAACATCACCTTCACCAAGGGCAACTTCACCGGCTCCAGCTTCACCATCCGCGGCATCGGCGATCTGTGCGTCGGCGTGACGTGCGACAGCGCCACCGCCATCCACGCCGAAGGCATGCCGCTGTTCGCCACCCGCCTGTTCGAAGCCGAATTCTTCGATCTGGAGCGCGTGGAAGTGCTGCGCGGCCCGCAGGGCACGCTGTTCGGCCGCAACGCCACCGGCGGCGTGGTCAACTTCGTCAACGCCAAGCCCAAGATGGATGCGATCCATGCCGCTGGCGAAGTCGAATATGGCAATTTCGATTCGCTGCGCCTGAAGGGCATGTTCAACCTGCCGATCAGCGACACGCTGGCCGTGCGCGTGGCCGGCACCTATCTGAAGCGCGACGGTTTCACCACCAACGTGTTCAACAACACGCGCATCGATGGCCGTGATCTCTATGCCATCCGCGGCAGCATCCGCTGGCAGCCGACCGAGAACACCACGGTTGATGCCATGGCCTATTATTTCCGCGAAAAGGATGATCGCAACCGCAACCAGAAGCAGCTGTGCCAGACCGATCCCACCGGCGTGCTCGGCTGCTTGCCCGGCCGGCGTGACAATGGCTTCATCAACGCCAATTCCACCTTCGTCGGCACCTTGGCCAGCCGCGAATTCCTGACCACCCAGGGCGGCGCCGCCTTTGGTGCGCTCGGCCTCGGCAGCCTATATGCGCCTGACCCGTACAACTATGCCGGCCACACCAACCCGGCCGATGTGCGCCAGATCCGCACCGACTACACGCCGAAATATTTCGCCCAGGAAGAGCAGTATATGCTGCGCATCCAGCATGACTTCGGCGGGATCAAGGCCCAGTTGACCGGCATGTACCAGCGCAACGAGGTGGACAGCTCGATCGACTATAACCAGAGCGTGTTCAACCCGGCGGTGGCCAATGCGGCCCTGGCCACGGCGCGTGCCTTCAGCGCGGCCATCCCCGGCCTGACCAACGTGGTCAACGCTGTCAGCAGCGGCACCAGCTTCTGCACCTCGCAGCCGGTCGAAAATGGCTTGGGTGCCTATGGCGGCTTCCGGGACTGCTATTCCACACCGCAGGATTTTGACCGGTCGAACCAGATTGTCCGCGGCAAGACGCTGGAAGGCATCATCTCCTCGCAGTGGGACGGCAAGTTCAACTTCCTGCTCGGCGGCATCTATGTCGACACCGTGCTGCCGGAAAACAGCTATTATGTGAACAGCTGGGGTATCGACTATCTGGTCGGCGTGCTCGGCGCGGCGAACGGTGGCTATCTTGGCACCCCGTTCTTCCGCAACAACACCGCGCGCTACACGCTGAAGAGCTATGGCGTCTTCGGTGAAGCCTATTACAACCTGACCGACAATCTGAAGATCACGGCCGGTCTGCGGTACAACAACGACAAGAAGTTCGTTTCGGCCCGCTCCACGCTGGCCAGCTTCTTCGTGCCGTTCGGCACCACCGGCAATGCCTTCAATTCGCCGGCGGCAGCCAATTTTGACGGCGATCCCAACCGCGCCGGCATCCAGCCCTTCTCCAACCGCAACGTGAGCTTCTCGGAAGTCACCGGGCGCTTTGTGGTGGATTGGCAGATCACCGACGACAATCTGCTCTATTTCTCCTACTCGCGCGGTTACAAGTCGGGCGGCATCAACCCGCCGCTGCAGCCGATCTTCGCGGTGCCTGACACGTTCACGCCGGAGTTCATCGATGCGTTTGAAATCGGCTCGAAGAACAGCTTCCTGGATGGCACGCTGCGCGCCAACATCACGGCCTTCTATTACAAGTACAAGGGCCTGCAGCTGTCGCGCATCACCGCCCGCACGTCGGTCAACGACAACGTTGATGCCACCGTCTATGGTGTGGAAGGCGAATTCATCATCCAGCCGACCCGCCGCCTGGCGATCAACATGAACGCGTCGTACCTCAACACCCGGGTGTCGACCGACAAGTTCCTGGCCAATCCGCGCAATCCGGCTGGTGACCGCAGCGATGCGGTGATCATCAAGGATATCTCCAACGGCTCCAACTGCGCCGTGGTCAACAATGGTGCAGGCGGCCAGGCGGCCACCCGTGCCTTCGTGGCCCAAGCCAATGGCGCCATCAACGCCGGCCTGATCCCGGGTCTGCAGGCCGGCGCCGGCCTGCGCGCCCCCACCGACTTCCCGTCCGACAGCGGCCTGCCGGCCGGGGTGGGCGGTGCCTTCAGCTTCTGCGGCGTGCTGCAGGCGCTTGGCACCGGCACCCAGTTCCAGATGCTGCCGGAAGGCGTGTTGCAGAACCTGAAGGGCAACCAGTTGCCGCAGGCGCCGCAGTACAAGTTCTCGGTTGGTGCCCAGTATACCCTGGCCATCGGGGATGACATGAGCTTCGTGCCGCGCGTGGACATCGCCCACACCGGTGAAAGCTATGGCAACATCTTCAACGGTGCGATCAACCGGGTGCCCAGCTACACGGTGGTCAACGCCCAGATGCAGCTGAACGGCAAGGACGACAAATGGTATGTCCGCGCCTTTGTGCAGAACCTGACCAACAACAACGCCGTCACCGGCCTGTATGTCACCGACCAGTCGTCGGGCCTGTTCACCAACATCTTCACGCTGGAACCCCGGCGTTATGGTGTGGCGGCCGGCTTCCGCTTCTGATCAGCGGCATCTGTCACCAAGGGGGGCGGCCAGCGATGGCCGCCCTTTCCTTTTGGGTCCATCACCGCCAGCGAAGGCTCCCGCCCGCCCATTGACTTTTTGAGGCATCACCCGCATTGCCGCATGCAAGCCGGATAGCGGCTGCTTTCACAGGAACACGATGAGCTTTTCCGATCTGGGCCTTTCTGATGCCCTGCTGCGCGCCGTTGCAGACAGCGGTTACGACACGCCCACGCCCATCCAGCGCCAGGCCATCCCGTCCGTGCTGATGGGCAAGGATATCATCGCCATTGCCCAGACCGGCACCGGCAAGACCGCCAGCTTCGTGCTGCCGATGATCGACATCCTGGCCGAAGGCCGCAGCCGCGCCCTGATGCCGCGCAGCCTGATCCTCGAACCCACCCGCGAACTGGCGCAGCAGGTGGCCGAGAATTTCGAGAAATATGGCAAGAACCACAAGCTTTCGATGGCGCTGCTGATCGGCGGCGTTTCGATGGGCGATCAGCTGGCCGCGCTGGAAAAGGGTGTCGATGTGCTCATCGCCACGCCGGGCCGGCTGATGGACCTGTTTGCCCGTGGCAAGATCCTGCTCTCCGGCTGTGCCATGCTGGTCATCGATGAAGCCGATCGCATGCTCGACATGGGCTTCATCCCCGATATCGAGACCATCTGCTCCAAGCTGCCCAAGGCCCGGCAGACCCTGCTGTTCTCGGCCACCATGCCGCCGCCGATCAAGAAGCTGGCGGACCAGTTCATGGATGCCCCGAAAAGCATCGAGGTCGCCCGCGCCGCCAGCACCAACACCAACATCACCCAATGGATCGTGGAAACGCCCAGCCGCGACAAGCGCGAGCTGCTGCGCTCCATCCTGCGGCAGGAGGATGTGACCACCGCCATCATCTTCTGCAACAAGAAGACCACGGTGCGCGAGCTGACCGACAGCCTGAAGCGCGCCCGCCTGCCGGTTGGCCAGATCCACGGCGACATGGAACAGGCCGACCGCATCCGCGAGCTTGACCGGTTCAAGTCGGGCGCCATCACCATCCTGGTGGCCAGCGACGTTGCGGCACGCGGGCTCGACATTCCCGGCGTCTCCCACGTCGTCAATTATGACATGCCGTGGCACCCGGATGATTATGTCCACCGCATCGGCAGAACCGGCCGCGCCGGCCGCACCGGCACCGCCTACAGCTTTGCCACGCCCGACGATGCCGAGAATCTGGCCAACATCGAAAAGCTGACACGCCAGAAGATCGCCCGCTGGACGGGCGGCGACTCAGCCCCAGCAGCGCAAGCCACCCCGGCGCCGGCTGCCCCTGCTCCGGCTGCCCCGGCTCCGGCAGAGGCCGCTGCCGACAGCGCCCCGCGCGAGAAGCGCAAGCGTGACCGCAAGCGCCGTGGCGTTGACCGTGGCGAGCGGCCGGAACGCCCGACGCAAGCCGATGTCGCGCCTGTTGCCGTGGCCAGCAGCGAACCGGCCAAGGCCGCCAGGCCGCATTCGGAGCCGCGCGCCGAGCGTGCCCCGCGCAGCGAACCGGCTCCGCGCAGCGAGGCCGCACCGCGCCGCGCCCCCGCCGGCCGCGATCCGCTTGCCAGCTATCGCGCGCTCGCCCCGCAGGCCCCCAACCGGCACCGCAACGATGATGATGGCGAAGCCTTCATCGGCTTCGGCCCGGAAGGCGTGCCCGAATTCCTCGCCCGCCCGATCCGCCAGGCCGCCAAATAAGCCAGCAGGCATTCGCGTGCGGCGCCCCGCGGCCGCGGGCGTTCAGGCCGCGCGGTTCAAAACGCGCCGCCGGCGGCGCGCCATTGTTCCACTTCCCACTCCAGCCGCGCCGGCGGGCCGATCACCTCGCTCACCGGGCGGCGCAGCGCGGGCGGCGCCGGGCCATCGGCCAGGCCCAGGCGGAAGGCGAAGGATGGCCGCCAGGCAGCATCATCAAGCAAGGCATCGGTCTGGCCGGCAAAGCGGGCGGGCTGGCCAAGCTGGCGCTCGCGGTCAATCATTTCCGGCAGCTGGTTCAGCGGCTGCGCCACCAGCCCGGCGGCGGTGGCGTTCAGGTGCAGGCGTTGCCAGGCGCTGCCGACCAGCAGGGCGCTGCGCCGGTCGTGCGGGTTGGGGGTGAGGACCAGCCCGAACAGCGAGGCGGTGGGGAGCTGATTGTCCCTGGTGTTGGCCAGCCAATATTCACCCTCGCTGGCGGCTGACTGTTCCGGCAGCAGCGCGGCGATATTGGCCAGCACGGGCGACACGCCCGACGTGGCGATGGTCAGGCCATCCTTCAGGCGCATCGCATCACGGCGCTCGTGGCGCATCCAGCGGTGGCTGTCGGCCATCATCGCCGCGTCGGCCACGATGGCGGCGGTGGCATCGCTGGTGAGGGCGGCAAAGCGTTGCCCGCGGGCGCTGGCCGGCGTGAACAGGGCAACGCGCACATCGGCAAAGGCCGGAAAATCCAGCAGCGCCGCCAGCTTGGCCTCAACGATGCCACCGCCGCGCCAGGCGCCCCGGTGGGTATGACGGCGGCCGATGAAGGGCAACAGCCGGTGCGGCGGCGGGCCGCTGCCTTCTGGGCCCAGCACGATGCGGGCGACATGGGCGGGATTGCCGGGATCGGGCAGCAGCCGCACCCGCGCCGCCCGGCCAGCCGCGGTGGAGGCCAGCGCCATGTTGTGGATGGCGGCGCCCAGCCCGGCCAGCCGTTCGCGGCCGAACGGGTCCATGGCGCCAAGATGGCGGCCGGGCACTTCGAAAATATCCACCCCCAGCCGGCCGACCGCGAACGACCAGGGCTGGGTGTTGTGCGGGCTGGCCGCCAGCACCCCGGCGCCGACCAGCTTCAACGGGCCGATCAGCCGCCCGCTGGACCAATCATCCCAGGCGGTCAGCGCCGGATTGTCGCCACCCAGCAGCCCCTGTTGCCAGGCGCGCCCGCCAAGCCCGGCCAGCGCCAGGCCGCCGGCGCCGAACAGCAGCTGGCGGCGGCTCGGCGCGTTCATTCGGCGGGATGCGCCACGGTGCGGGCGGCTTGCGCTTCCCAGCGGGCGCGGATCACATCGGCCGTATCGCCGCTCAAGGCCCCCGGCGGGCCAAAGGCCGCCAGAAATGCCTGGCGCAAGCTGCGCGCCTTCAGCAGATCACGGCCGATGCCGACCCATTCGTGGATCGCCACCCAGAAGGGGTTGAAGGTGGCGAGATTCTTGATGATGCCATAGCGCACCGGCTCGTCATCCCGCTCCGCCTCGAACGTGCCGAACAGCTTGTCCCAGATGATGAACACCCCGGCATAGTTGCGATCGAGATAGCGCGGGTTGGTGCCGTGGTGGACCCGGTGGTGCGACGGCGTGTTCATCACCGCTTCGAACCAGCGCGGCAGCCGGCCAATCACCTCGGTGTGGATCCAGAATTGATAGATGAGGTTGAGGCCGCCGCAAAAGGCAACCAGCGCCGGCGGGAAGCCGATCAGGAACAGGGGCAGCTTGATGATGAAGGTGAGGCCGAACAGCCCGCTCCACGTCTGCCGCAGCGCGGTGGACAGGTTGTAGTGCTGGGACGAGTGGTGGATGACATGTGCCGCCCAGGCCCAGCGGATGCGGTGGCCGGCGCGGTGGATCCAATAATAGGCCAGATCATCCAGCACAAAGCACAGCGCGAAACTGGCCCAGCCCATGGGCACATCGAACAGCCGATATTGCCAGGCCCACAGCGCGATGCCAGCCGATGTGCCAGCCAGCAGCGCGCCGACAATGGTGTTGCCCAGACCCATTGCCAGGCTGGTGCCGGTGTCGCGCCAATCATAATCGCCGCGCCAGCCCAGCCGCACGGCCACCAATTCGATGATGATGCTCAGCACGAACACCGGGATGGCAAAGGCCACCGGATCGGGCAGATTGGTCCAGTTCACAGCCGTGCCGCCCAGGTGCCGGCCGCCGGGCCGAGATCGATCGCGGTTTCGGGGAACATCGGCTCATCGGGCCGGATGCGCAAAACCGTGCCGGCGCGGCTGACCAGCGGGTGATCGAGCAGGCGGACGACAAACCGGTCACCAAAGGGGCGGACCAGCGCCACCCGGCCATCGGTGGCGGCCACCAGCGCCGCCGATGCGTCCACCGAAAGCGCGGTTTCGGCCACGATCAGGCCCGGAATCGCCGCCTGTGCCAGATCGGCCGCAGCTTGCCGATTGGCCAGGCGGGGCGCGCGGGCAAAGCCCAAGAGCCGCGTGAGCAGCACCAGCACGGCCACGCCCAGCACCGAAAAGCCGAGGAGGCCGATGCGCTCCATCAGGCGCTAGCGAGCTGCCGGAGCAACGGCATCAGGCCGGCGACATTGTAGCCGCCCTGCCCCGCGGCCTCGACAATCTCTGCGGGCGCGATGCCGCCCTTGGCTGCTGCCAGCGCCCACAAATTGCAGCTGCGGGTGCCCGAACGGCAGAAGGCCAGCACCGGGCCGTTGGCCAAGGCTGCGGCCATCGCCTCGACCTGTTCCAGGCTGAAGCCGGTATGGTCGATAGGAATGGCCACATAATCAAGGCCTTGCGCAGCGCAGGCTGCGGCAATTTCGGCACCGGCAGGCTGATCGAAACTCTCGCCATCCGGCCGGTTGTTGACGATGGTGCGAAAGCCTTGGGCTGCGGCGGCAGCCACATCGTCGGCACTGATCTGCGGCGCAACCGAAACCGTGGACGTGATGGGAATGAACATGATGCTCATGCTATCGCCGCTGGCACCGCTTGTCATGCCTCCTCATTCAGGAAGTCGCGCACCAGTTTCGTATAACCGGCCACGTCTTCCAGCATCGTCACATGGCTCTGGCCCGGCAGCACGACCAGCCGCGATCCCGTGATGCCGTCGCGGATGGTCTCGTGGCAATCCAGCGTCACCTCATCATGCTCGCCGGTGGTGAGCAGGGTCGGCACCGTGATGCGGCCAAGATCGGCCCGCCTGTCCCAGTCCTTCATGCTGCCGATGATGGTGAATTCGTTGGGCCCGTTCATGATGCGATAGGCCGGCGATTTCGCGATCACGGCCGCCGTTGCATCCCAGGCCGGGCTGGTCGGCCCCGTGTGGCGATAGACATGGCGATCATAAAACAGCTGGGCGATGGCGGCATATTCGCGGCTGTTCTGCTTGCCGGCCACTTCCAGCGCGTGCAGCCGCTTACCCTTGCCATCGGGCAGTGCATCGATCAGTCGCTGCATCCCGGCACTGGCCTGCGGAACGCTGGCCAGCGCGCCTGACAGGATCAGGCGCTTCACCCCGGTGCGCGGCGCGCCGGTGAGATATTCGATCGCCAGCATCGTGCCCCAACTGTTGCCGAAGAGCATGATCTCCCGCAGGCCAAGCCAGTCGCGCAGGCGCTGCAACTCCTCAGCATAGCGGGCCACTGTGTAAATGGCCGGGTCCTCTGGCGCGTCCGACAGGCCACAACCAAGCTGGTCATACAGGATCACCTCGCGCTCGTCGGCCAACAGTTGGGCCATCGGCTCCAGATAGCGATAGCCGGCGCCCGGCCCGCCGTGCAGCATCACCAGCGGCGTCTTGCCCGGTTTGCCCAGCCGCATGAAGAAGATGCGGCCATCATTGACGGGCAGATAGCCGCTCGAGACCGGCACCTTGGCCAGCAGCGGAGCGAAGGCTGGCAGGGCCATGGTGGCGGCAAGGCCGCTCATGATGGTTCGGCGGTTGATCATGTCACGGCCTCCTCAATAGGGGATGAACTCAGTTTCGCCCGGCACCGGCGGGAAGCGGCCGTCGCGCCAATCCCGCACCGCCCGGGCGATGCGCGCCGGATCGTGGGAGACGAAATTCCATTCGATGTGCCGCCCTTCCGGCAGCGGCGCACCGCCCAGCAGCATCAGCCGGCTGGCCGCCTTAGCGACCAGTTCGGCATCACCATCGGTGGCAACGGCAAGACTGCCCACCGCCAGCGGATCGCCATCGATTTCGGCAGCCCCCGCAACCAGATAGACGCCGCGTTCGCCCCATTCAGCCGGCAGTGCCAGCCGGGCCCCAGCCGCCATCTGCACCTCCGCATAGACAATCGGATGCGGGAAGCGCACCGGGGAGGTGAGGCCCCACATCGTGCCGGCAATCACCACCGCCGACACCCCGTCGGCCACATGGCGCGGCATTGTTTTGGCCGGATGATGATCGAACGCCGGCTCACATTCGGCGTCGGCAACCGGCAGGGCGACCCAGGCCTGGATGCCGTGCATGTGGTGGCCGGCCGCCCGTTCCGCCGGCGGCGTGCGCTCGGAATGGACAATGCCGCGCCCCGCCGTCATCCAGTTCACCGCGCCGGGGTGGATATCGATGATGGTGCCCAGGCTGTCGCGATGGCCCAGCGCGCCGGCAAACAGCCAGGTGATGGTGGCCAGCCCGATATGCGGGTGCGGCCGCACATCGATGCCGGCGCCGGGCGGGAAATCAGCCGGGCCCATTTCATCGAAAAACACGAACGGCCCCAGCGCCCGGCGGCCTGGAAACGGCAGCACCCGCGCCACCGAAAAGCCGCCCAGATCACGGGTGCGGCCGGGGATGGTGGCAGAGATCGGCATGGCGGGCTCCTGATGGCAAGGCCATGGCTTGTGAGAGTTGGCTCATGGCCGGCACGGTTTAAGCTCTGGATAGAAAGGGAGCAAAGCATATGCAGTCACTCGCCGGCAAGGTGGCCTTTGTGACCGGGGCGGCATCCGGCATCGGGCTGGGCATTGCCGAGGCGCTGGCGCAATCCGGCGTGAAGGTGATGATGGCCGATATCGACGGCGCCGCGGTGGAGCGGGAGGCGGCGCGGCTGGCGGCGACCAATGCCGATGTCAGCTGGATCCGCGCCGATGTCAGCCTGAAGGCTGATCTGCAGGCCGCGGCCGAAGCCACGATCGAACGCTTTGGCAAGGTGCATATCCTCGTCAACAACGCCGGCGTGGGTGGCGGCGGCGGCTATGGCGAATGGACCGACGCGCAGTGGGAATGGGTGCTAGGCGTCAATCTGATGAGCGTGGTGTGGGGGTTCGAGATTTTCGGCCCGCTGATCGAAGCGCACGGCGACGGCGGCCAGATCGTTTCCACCGCATCGATGGCTGGCCTGGTGGCGGCAGTGGCCCCCGGATACAACGCCACCAAATATGGCGTGGTGGCGATTTCGGAAGGGCTGCGCCCGGTGCTGGCGGCGCGCGGCATTGGCGTTTCGGTGCTCTGCCCCGGCTTCATCCGCA
Organism: Sandarakinorhabdus sp. FBCC-B8862; assembly: GCF_059745315.1. Taxonomy (NCBI): domain Bacteria; kingdom Pseudomonadati; phylum Pseudomonadota; class Alphaproteobacteria; order Sphingomonadales; family Sphingosinicellaceae; genus Sandarakinorhabdus; species Sandarakinorhabdus sp. FBCC-B8862. Next base: position 2,593,211 of record NZ_CM185574.1, on the reverse strand, counting down.
CCCGGATCATGGAATCGGCCCGCGCCGTGCCGGAACGGCTGGCCGGCGCCATCCCGCCGCCCAGCGACGAGCCCTTGAGCGACTTTGCTGCCATGGCCGCCCAGGCCATCGCCCATGGCATTGATCCGCTCTATGTCGGCGAACTGGTGGTGGAGGCGATCCAGGGCGACTGGCCCTATATCTTCACCGACACCCAGTTCGAAATGGGCGTGGACGCGCGCTTTTCGGCGATCAAGCAGGGGTTTGACCGGGTGCGCGGTCGGGTGCCGCGCCGTTGAATGGACCATCACAGCTAAGAAGGAACAGCAGGCTCCGCGCCATTTGACACTTTTGTCGTTTTCGCCGGGATTCCGGAAAAATACCAAGCAATTTCAGATGCCGGCGCAGGCAATCTGATCGCTGATGATGACAGATTCACCCCGTGTAGGTCAGGCTGTCAGACCCGATTGCGGCAAGATTGAAACCCAAACCCGCTCATGCCGAGCTTGTCGAAGCATGCTCCAAGGGTGGTCGGTGCCTCGACGAGCTCGGCATGAGCGGTTCATTCAAATTGCAATCGAGTCTAGGCCGCTGCGATGGTGGTGCGGTGCAGGCGGCGGGCGTGGCCCTGGTAACCCCCGGTGGCGGCGTGCAGCACGGAGCGATTGTCCCACATCACCAGCATGCCCGGCCGCCATGTGTGGCGATACTGGAACCGCTCCTGCCCCTGCCAGTGATAAAGCTCCATCAGCAGCGGCATCGCCTCGGCCTCGGCCATGCCCTCAAAGCCGATGATATAGCCCAGGCAGCCGAACAGGCCGGGGCGGCCGGTTTCGGGGTGCAGGCGGACGAACGGATGGGTCTGGGTGGCGCGGGCGGTGTCCGACGGGCGGATGTCCATCGATCGGCCCTTGTCCTGCTCGCCATAGAAGCCATCGGGGGCATAGGCACGCTGCGCCGAATGGATGGCCACCAGCCCCTCGACGCGGGCGCGCAGGCTGGCTGGCATCGCGTCCCACGCCATGTGCTGGTTGGCAAACAGCGTGTCGCCGCCCATTGGCGGGATTTCAATGCCATACAGGCAGGTGCCGGCCGGCGGCCGGGCCTGGAAGCTCCAATCCGTGTGCCAGGTTTCGGCAAAGATCGGCGCGGTCTCATCCGCCGCGCGCGCCACGGCGATGATATGGCGGCGGCCAGGGATCGGCGCGATGAACGGATCCTCGCCAAAGCCGCCCATGGCCAGGGTGAAGCGTTCCAGATCATCGTCAGACAGGGCCTGATCCGGAAACACCAGCACATGATGCTGCAGCCAGGCGGCGCGGATGGCGGCGATCTGTTCGGGCGCCAGCGCGGCGGAAAGATCAAGCCCGGTCACCACCGCACCGCAGGCCTGCCCGGTTGGTTCGATGTTCATCGCCTGTCCTCCCCGCACGCGATGGTGGCAGGGCGGCGGGGGAAGGACAAGATGCCGGGCTTATTCCGCCGCCTCGCTGAGCGGCGGCAGGTTGTGGCCCAGCAGGCGGAGCAGTTCGGCGGCGCTTTCGACGATGTTGGTGCCGGGGCCGAAGATGGCGAGCGTGCCGGCCTTGGTCAGGAACTCATAATCCTGCGCCGGGATCACACCGCCGGCGATGACCTTGATGTCGGGGCGGCCGGCGGCCTTCAGCTCGTTGATCAGCGCCGGCACCAGCGTCTTGTGGCCGGCGGCCAGGCTGGAGGCGGCGACGATGTCGACCTCCAGCTGGATGGCCAGCGCCCGGGCTTCCTCCGGCGTCTGGAACAGCGGGCCAACGGTGGCATCAAAGCCCAGATCGGCCAGCGCGGTACCGACCACCTTAGCGCCGCGATCGTGGCCGTCCTGGCCCATCTTCACGATCAGCACGCGGGGTTTGCGGCCCGTGCGGCGCTCGAACGCCTCCACGCCTTCGGCCACGCGCACATAGGCCGGATCGGCCTTGTAGGCATCGGCATAAACGCCCTTCACCATCTTCACGACGGCGGCATGGCGGCCAAACACATCTTCCATCGCGGCCGAAATCTCGCCCAGCGTGCAGCGGGCGCGGGCACATTCGATGGCCAGCGCCAGCAGATTTTCGTTGCCGCGCGCACCCTGGCGCAGCGCCTCCAGCGTCGCCTCCACGCGGGCCGGATCGCGGGCGGCCTTCACCGCCTCGATGCGGGCGATCTGGCTGGCGCGCACGGCGACATTGTCGACATCCAGCACCGGCACCTCGTCGGTGCTCGAGGGCTTGTACTTGTTGACGCCAACAATCACCGTCTCGCCCATGTCGATGCCCGCCTGCTTGGCGGCGGCGGCGGCTTCGATGTTGAGCTTTGGCATGCCGCTTTCCACGGCCTTGGTCATGCCGCCCAGCGCCTCGACCTCGTCGATGATGGCCTGGGCGCCGTCCACCAGCTGCTTGGTCAGCGCCTCGACATAGTAACTGCCGCCGAGCGGATCGACGACCTTGGTGATGCCGGCTTCTTCCTGCAGCACCAATTGCGTGTTGCGGGCGATGCGGGCGGAAAAATCGGTGGGCAGCGCGATGGCCTCATCGAGCGCGTTGGTGTGCAGGCTCTGCGTGCCGCCCATCGCGGCGGCCAGCGCCTCGATCGTGGTGCGGATAACGTTGTTGTAGGGGTCCTGCTCCTGCAGCGAAACACCCGACGTCTGGCAGTGGGTGCGCAGCATCAGGCTGCGCGGGTCCTTGGCGCCGAAATTGGTCATGATCCGCGCCCACAGGGTGCGAGCAGCGCGCAGTTTCGCCACTTCCATGAAGAAGTTCATGCCGATGGCGAAGAAGAAGGACAGCCGCCCGGCAAATTCATCGACATCCAGGCCCTGCTTCTGCGCGGCGCGGACATATTCCATGCCATCGGCCAGCGTGTAGGCCAGTTCCTGCAGCGCCGTCGCCCCGGCTTCGTGCATATGATAGCCGGAAATGGAAATGCTGTTGAATTTCGGCATGTTGCGCGCCGTGTGGGCGATGATGTCGGCCACGATGCGCATCGAGGGTTCGGGCGGATAGATATAGGTGTTGCGGACCATGAACTCCTTCAGAATGTCGTTCTGAATGGTCCCATCGAGCTTGGCCTGCGGCACGCCGGCTTCCTCGGCCGCGACGATGAAGAAGGCGAGGCAGGGGATGACGGCGCCGTTCATCGTCATCGAGACGGACATCTGGTCGAGCGGGATGCCGTCAAACAGGATCTTCATGTCCTCCACCGTGTCGATGGCCACGCCGGCCTTGCCGACATCGCCCGACACGCGCGGATGGTCCGAATCATAGCCGCGGTGGGTGGCGAGATCGAAGGCGACGGAAAGCCCCTTCTGTCCGGCGGCCAGGTTGCGGCGGTAGAAGGCGTTGGATTCTTCGGCCGTGGAAAAACCGGCATATTGGCGCACCGTCCACGGCCGCCCGGCATACATGGAGGCGCGCACCCCGCGCGTGAACGGCGCGAAACCGGGCAGGCCCGGGTCCCAGCCCGCCGTGTCATCCTGGGTGTAGAGCGGCTTGACGGTGAAGCCTTCGGGCGTGTGCCAGTCCAGCGACTGCCCCTTCACTTCCTTGGCGGCCATCGCGGCCCATTGCTCTACCGTCGGCTTGGTCATCGAAATCCCTCCGTCGTGGCTCTCCAAGCCACTTGGGGAGGCCCACGTCAACCAGCGCGACAAATAGGCCGTCTGGCAGGAAGGGCCCCAGCGTGGGGACCGGGGCCCTTCAGGTTCAAGCGGCCAGCAGGCCTTCCTCGGCCATCGCCTGTTGCACAGCAGGGCGCGCGGCGATGCGGGCCTGATAGGCGACCAGCACCGGCCAGGCTGCAAGTTCCACACCGATGAACTTGTGCCAGTTCAAGATGGTGAACAGATAGGCATCGGCGACGGTGAAGCCCTCTCCCGTGAGGAACGGGCGGTCGGCCAGCGCCGCTGCAACGAAATCATAGCCGCGCCTGACATTGGCCAGGGCGATCTCCTGGGTGACCGGCGGATAATCGGCCTTGAAGAGCGGCACATGCGCCTTGTGCAGTTCGGTGGCGATATAGTTCAGCCACTGCTGCACCCGGGCGCGGTCCAGCGTGCCGGCAGGCGGCAACAGACCGGCCTCGGGCCGCTGGTCGGCGATATACTGCACGATGGCGGCGCCCTCGGTGATCGTGTCACCGCTGTCGAGCAGCAGCACCGGCACTGCATCCTGCGGGTTGATCTCCTTCAGCGGACGGCCGGTTTCGGTCGTCTTGGCGGCAAGATCAACGCGGTCGAGCGTGTAGGGCAAGCCGGTTTCGGCGAGCACGATGTGGGGCGACATCGCGCAGGAAGCGGGGCTGTAGAAAAGCTTCATGGGGGACTCCGGGTTGGGGGCGTGGCCGGATTTCAGGTGCCACGCCAGCCAGATGCTGCTATTGGTTACTTCAGGCAAGTAGGTACCCTGAAGTAACCAGTTTCCCCGGAGTGACCATGGCCAGCACCGCCCCAGCGTTGAACCTGCAGAGCTACAGTTCGATGGACTGCCCGGTGCACGGCCTGGTGACCATCCTGAGTGGGCCGTGGACAACCTATATCCTGTGGCTGCTCCGCCAGCGCGGGCCGATGCGGTTCGGGCAATTGAAGAAGCAGATGCCGGCAATTTCCGCCAAGGTATTGACGGAGCGGCTGCGCCTGTTGGAACAGACCGGCATCGTGGACCGGCAGCATGAACCATCGATCCCGCCGAAGGTGACCTACAGCCTGACGCCGCGCGGGCAGGAGTTGCATGGCGCGCTTGACGCGCTGGATGCGCTGGCACTGAAATGGAGCGGGCGCACGGCGTGGGCGTGAGGCTGGCCTACTCCGCCGCCTCGGCCAGCGTTTCCACCTTGGGGCTGGCGGTGGCCGCGATTGCCAGCAGGCGCTTCTCGATGGTCTTCAGGCGGGTGGGATTGTCGATCTTGGCGCCGGTCAGATCGGTCACATAGAAGGTGTCGGTGGCCTTCTCGCCATAGGTGGCGACATGGGCGCTGTGGATGGTCAGCTTTTGCTGGAACAGGCCGTTGGTCAGCGCATAGAGCAAAGCCGGCCGGTCAGAGGCGTTGACCTCGATCACCGTGTAGCGGTTGCTGGCCTTGTTATCGATCAGCACGCGCGGCTCCACGCGGAACAGCTCGGCCTTGCGGCGGGCGAGCGGGCGGGCGGCGAGCTTGTCGGCCAGGCGCACCCGGCCGGTCAGCACATCCTCGATGTTGCGTTTCAGCCGGGCGAGCTGGGACGGTTCGGCAAAGGGCTGGCCCAAGGGATCGAGCACGACGAAATTGTCGAGCGCCATGCCATCGCGGGTGGTGTGGATGCGGGCATCGAAGATGTTGCCGCCGGCCAGCGAAATGGCGCCGGCGATGCGATAGAAGAGGCCGGGGTGATCGGTGGCATAAATGGCCACCAGCGTGGTGCCGCTGGCGGCATCGGGCGTGCAGGCGATGGCGAGCGGCGCCTCCCCGGCGCTGGCCACCAGCGCGGCGTTGGCCACCAGCACCTCATGCGCTTCGGCGATCCAGTAACTGTCGGCAAAGCGGCGGGCATAGGCGGCAAAGCGCGGTTCCGGCCAGGCCAGCGAAGCCTTCAGCGCGGCCTGCTTGGCGGCGATCCGTGTCGCGCGGCCGGTCTGCTTGTGGCCCAGGCGCAGCACCTCCTCGGCGGCTTCATACAGCTCGCGCAGCAGCTGCGCCTTCCAGCCGTTCCACACGCCGGGGCCGACGGCGCGAATGTCCACCACCGTCAGGATCAGCAGCAGGCGCAGCCGCTCCGGGCTGGCGACGGCGGCGGCGAAATCGAGGATCGTCTTGAAATCGCTGAGGTCGCGCTTGAAGGCGGTGCGGCTCATCAGCAGATGATATTCGACCAGCCAGGCCACGGTTTCGGTTTCGGCCGGGGACAGGCCAAAGCGCGGGCACAGCCGCCGCGCCACCTCGGCACCCAGCTGGCTGTGATCGCCGCCGCGCCCCTTGGCGATATCGTGCAGCAGCACCGCCACGTGCAGCACGCGGCGATCGATCAGCTGGTGGATGATCGCAGAGGACAGGCTGTGATCGCCCTTCAGCTCGCCGCGTTCGATGCGCGCCACCAGGCCGATGGCGCGGATCGTGTGCTCGTCCACCGTATAATGGTGGTACATGTCATATTGCATCTGCGCCACGACACGGCCGAAATCGGGCACGAAGCGGCCGAACACGCCAGCCTCGTTCATCCACCTCAGCACGGTTTCGGGATCGCGCGGGGATGTGAGCACCGACAGGAACAGCGCGTTGGCGGTCTTGTCGCGGCGGATGCGGTCATCGATCAGCGCGGCATCGCGGGCGGCGGCGCGCATGGCGAGCGGGTGGATGGTCAGCCCCTCGCTGTCGGCCAGCGCGAACATCTCGATCAGGCGCACCGGGTCTTCGCGGAAAAACTCGTCCGACGGCACACCGATCTGGCCGCGCCGCAAGGTGAAGCCCTTCAGCCGCGACGGCCGGCGGGTGAGCGTGGGCAGCCAGGCCAGCCGCGCGGTCGATTCATCCAGGTGGGCGAGGAACAGCCCGGTCAGATCGCCGACCGATTTCGCCATCAGGAAATAATGGCGCATGAAGCGCTCCACCGCGCTCATGTTCTCGCGGTTGGCATAGCGCAGGCGGATGGCCAGCTCGCGCTGCACATCGAAGGTCAGGCGTTCCTCGGCGCGGCCGGTGATGTGGTGCAGCATGATGCGCACCGACCACAGGAAGCTCTCGGCGCGGCGGAACTGGCGCAGCTCGTCGGCGGTGAGCAGCCCTTTGTCGACGAGGTCGGCCACGCTGTCGACCTGGTGCAGATATTTGCCGATCCAGAACAGCGCGTGCAGGTCGCGCAGGCCGCCCTTGCCCTCTTTCAGATTGGGTTCAACGACATAGCGGCTGTCGCCCATGCGCTGGTGCCGGGCTTCACGCTCGGCCAGTTTTTCGGCGACAAAGGCGCGCGTGGTGCCCTGCACAACCTCGCGGCGGAAGCGGGTGGCGGCTTCGGCATAGAGCGCCTGGTCGCCCCAGACAAAGCGCGCCTCCAGAAAGGCGGTGCAGATCGTCATGTCGGCCTTGGCCATGCGCACCATGTCGTCGAGGCTGCGGGTGGCGTGGCCCAGCTTCAGGCCCAGATCCCACAGCAGATAGAGCAGGGTTTCGATGACCTGCTCGCCCCACGGCGTCTGCTTCCACGGCGTGAGGAACACGATGTCGACATCGGAAAACGGCGCCATCTGGCCGCGGCCGTAACCACCGACGGCCGCCAGCGCCAGCCGTTCGGACTGGGTGGGATTGGCCAGCGGATAGAAACGCTCCACCACGGTGTCGCAGGCGAGGCGCAGGATCTGATCGACCAGGAAGCTTTGTGCGGCGGCATGTTCGAGGCCGCGGCCGGGCTGGCGTTCCAGCCGCTGGGCGATTTCGGCGCGGCCGGCCACCAGCGCGCCGCGCAGCGTGTCGGCCAGATATTGCCGCCGCGCCGGCAACGCATCCAGCCGCGCCATGCCGGCGGCCAGTTCGTCGGCCAGCTGGCGGCGATCGATGATCGCGCGGCGGTTGCTGATGCTGTCGTGCGGGTTCATGCCGCGCGACGATAGAGGGATTTGGCCCGGCTGGCCACCATCAGCCCCACAGCGCTGCTTGCGGGGGATAGACGTCGCTGCCGGCAAAGGTCAGGCCATGCGGCCGGTCGCGGATCAGCAGCGGGCCATCCAGATCGGCATAGCTGCCCTGCATCGCCACCAGGAAGGCGGGCGCGATGGCCAGGCTCGTGCACAGCATGCACCCGGTCATCACCCCCAGGCCGCGGGTGGCTGCGGCATGGCGCAGGGCCAGCGCCTCGGTCAGGCCGCCGGCCTTGTCCAGCTTGATGTTGATGAAGCGGTAACGGCCCACCACGGCATCGAGGCTGGTGCGGTCGTGGCAGCTTTCATCGGCACACAGGGGCACGGCGGCGGTGATGCCGTCCAACTCGGCATCGCGGCCGGCGGGCACCGGCTGTTCGACCAGCTCCACCCCCAGCGGCGCCAGCCGGGCCAGCGTGCGCTCCACATCGGTGCCGCCCCAGGCTTCGTTGGCATCGACGATCAGCCGGGCATCGGGCGCGGCCCGGCGCACGGCAGCCAGCCGCGCGACATCGCCATCGGGCCCATCGGCGCTGCCCAGCTTGATCTTCAACAGCTCCCGGCCGCGTGCGGCGCTGGCGGCGGCGGCCATCGCATCGATATCGCCGACGCTGACGGTATAGGCGGTGAGCATCGGCTGCGGCACCGGCAGGCCCAGCCGCTGCCACACGCGGGTGCCCGTCAGCTTGGCCTCCAGATCCCACAGCGCGCAGTCGGCGGCGTTGCGGGCCGCGCCGGCCGGCAACAGCGCCAGAAGATCAGCACGGCTGGCCCCGGCGGCGATGGCATCGGCAACGCCGTGCAGTGCAGCCAGCACGGCCTCGGCACTGTCGCCCTTGTAATAGATGGCTGTGCCCTCCCCCCGGCCCACGGCGGCGCCGTCGCGGATTTCGGCAACCACCACATCCACATGGGTCTTGGCCCCGCGCGAAATGGTGAAGCTGCCTTCCACGGGAAAGCGTTCGATGCGGGCGTCAAGCTGGCGGGCCATGGCCTGCCCTTGGCGCAGACCGGCCCGGCCCGCAACAGGCTTTGCGCTTGGCCGGCGGCTGGGGCATGCTCGCCCGCATGAGCGAGGATCCGGATGTTGAACTGGATGCCGTGGCCACCGTGTCGCGCATCACCGCCCTGGAAATGCTGGTGCGGCAGATCATGATCGTGCAGCTGCGCATCCTCGACAAGATGGGCGAGATCAAGCTGACGCCGGATTATGTGCAGACGGTGGCACGCGCCTATGCCGAAAAGGTGGATGAAAGCCCGATCATCGAAAGCACCAGCCCGGATGTGAATTACGAATTCAAGCTGAACGTGCTTCACAATCTGGAGCGCTTCTTTGACGATCTGGAGCGGCACGTGAAAGACAACCCGGTGTGAGCGAGCGCTACAGCGCCTTCATCAGCTATAGCCACGCCGACACCCCGGTGGCGCGCTGGCTGCACAAGGCGCTGGAATCCTATCGCCTGCCCCGTGCGCTGGTGGGCACCGATTCGCCCTTTGGGCCGGTACCGGCGCGGCTGCCGCCAGTGTTCCGCGACCGGGACGAACTGCCGGCCAGTGCCGATCTGGGCGGTGAATTGCGCGGCGCCCTCGCTGCCGCCCGCTTCCAGATTGTGCTGTGCAGCCCGCGTTCGGCCAGATCCATGTGGGTGAACGAGGAAATCCTCGCCTTCAAGCGCGCCCATGGCGAGGCCCGCGTGCTGCAGCTGATCATCGAGGGCGAACCTTATGCCGGCGATGAGCGCGAATGCTTCCCGCCGGCGCTGCGCTTCAAGCTGGCCGAAGATGGCAGCCTGTCAGACGTGCCGGCCGAACCCATCGCGGCCGATCTGCGCGACGGCAAGGATGGCAAACGCCTCGCCCTGTTGAAGCTGATTGCCGGCATCACCGGGCTGAAACTGGACCAGTTGGCCCAGCGCGACGCCGCCCGCCGCCAGCGCCAGTTGCTGGCCATCACCGCCGGCTCGCTCAGCATCGCGCTCGTCACCATCGGCCTTGCCATCTATGCCAACATCCAGCGCGCCGAGGCCGTGCGCCAGCAACTGGTGGCCACGCGCAGCCTGGATTTCCTGGTCAACACCTTCGAAATCGCCAACCCGGCCACGGAAAATCCGCGCTCGATCACGGCGCTCACCATCCTGGAACGCGCCAGCAAACGCGCCGCCAGCGAACTGCCGCAGGAACCGCTGGTCAGCGCCCGCCTGCTGGCCACCACCGGCGCCATCTATCTGAATCTGGGCCTGCCCCGGGAAGGGGTGGCCGATCTCGAACGGGCGCTCTCGCGCCTGCCCGCCGACAGCCCGGACCGGGCGCAGGTGCAGCTCAAGCTGGCGGCGGCGGCCATCCGTGCCAACGACACGGCGCGCGCCGCCCGTCTCATTGCCGCAGCCAGCACCGGGGTTTCCGGCAGCGAGAATGCCGAACTGGCAGCCGACATCCTGGAAAAGCGTGGATTGCTCGCCCATGTTGCCGGGAACTATGCCGATGCCGCGCGCCTGCTGGAGGCGGCCGAAGCTGCGTGGCACCGGCTGCCCGGCGATCATCGTGAGCGTCGGGCAGTCATCTTCGGCAACATCGCGCGTGCCCGCATGAAGTTGCGCGACCTGCCGGGCGCGGCTCGGGATTTTGCTGCTGCTGAAGCACTGACCATCGAACTATACGGGCACAACCACCAGAAGACCGCCACGGCAATGCGCAACAGCGCCTATGCCGCATTCGAAGCCGGCAACACCGCAGCCGCCTTACCCCGTGTTATGGCCGCCAATCGAATCTATTCACGTGTATTGGAAGGCAATCATCCTCTTCTGGCGGACAACTTGATCCTGCAGGGCCGCATCCAGATGGCATCGGGCAAAGCAGATACCGCAGTCGCCACGCTTTTGCAGGCCCGTGCAATCTATGCCGCGCTCTTCGGTTCAAGCAATGCCGCGGTTGGCGATGCGGAATTCTATCTGGCCGACGCAACCAGCCAGGGTGGCCAACTCGACGAGGCGCTGACCCATGTCGCCATGGCCAAGCGCATTTACGATGCCGAATATGGCCCGGACGATCCCGATCAAGCCGAACTGCTGCTGTTGAAGGCACGCGTGCTGGCGCGCGGTGGGCACAGCAGCGATGCTGCGGCCAGCTGTCAGGCGGCGCTGGCGCTTCATCGGCGGATCAGGGCGACGCCGGCGGTGCTGGCCGATGCTCGGAGGCAATGTGAGGCGCTGCCGCCCGCCTGAAGGTGCCGGCAGGCAGCGCACTGACGGCAACAGCGCGCCGATCAACGCGTGCTTTTCGTTCGCCCCGCGCCCGCGATAGCGTGCGCTCTGCCAAAAAATTGTTCGGAATATCAGATACGTGAACCATTATTGGTAAGTTTTATTAATACGATCCAACATTCGTAAATTCACGTTGCCAGTTTGCCACGGGGGCGTCATGCTCCTCGAATTGCTTGGGGGAGACGGGAACGTGATTGGATTTTTGAAGCTGCCGATCGCGGGTCGTCCCGTGGTGCTCAAAGGCCTTATCCTGGCCGCTCTTGGATTCACGATGCCCGCACATGCAGCGGTTATCGAAACGTCCACTATGCAGAATTACATCGAGTGGGATCTCAGCGGTCGATATGGTGGATTTGACCGAAAATATGGCAGCATGTTTGGAGGGGCAGGTGATTACGCCTATTCATTCTTCGGGCAGTCGCCAACACAGGTTGCCGGGCTGAGTTTTGAAGTCACGACGAAACTCGACAGTAACGGGAATTTCTATTTTTTGCATAATGCTGTGTGCATTGGCAGCTGTTATCTCAGCATAGACACAGTGGTAAAATTCTCCCTGTACAACGACAGTCCAGATATTGTTGATCTGCGCTATGACTCGCAGATCACACCGGGGCACCTGGCTCGTCAGAATTTCGGCAGTGGCCCAGTGGAAGCAAATTTCAATTTTACGCTTGTCGACGGCACGTTCACCCGTCCGTTCGCGTTTCAGATGACCGGCGAAGCAGCGATCAACAACTTCATCTACCCCACGACTGACCCGACCTATCTGGTGACCTATGGGGACCCCAATTTTGCACTCAACTCGGCCAGAGCCCAGAACAGCGGAGGACCGGAAGTTTTCAATGGGGGCACTGCGCCGAACTGGAACACGCTCGATTGGGGTGCCACAAACATCGCCCTCAACCTGAAGCCGCTCTATGGGTACGAGTCGCGCGATTTCTACTATGTACTGAGCACATTCATCCGCATGGAAAGTCCGTGCACAGATTTTTCCACCTGTGCAGGCTTGCAGGTCGCCTTTGGCGATCCACGCAACGACGGCAGCTCCTCCCAATCCAGCGCATCACGCACGGGTGCGGCGTCGCTTGCCGGCTTGCCGAGTTCGTACAGTCCCGTCGTTGGCGCGAAGTTCGATGCATTCAAGTTCGATACTGAGCTGGCACCGCAAAGCACCCCCGACCTGAGGCCAGACCCTGTCGTTCCGCCGATTGTCTATAGCGGCGTCTTTGTCCCCCCACCTGGCGGCGTTCCGGAACCGGCCAGCTGGCTCATGCTGATCGCCGGTTTTGGACTGGTTGGCATGCGCTTGCGCCATCAAAAGGCTGCGACGGCCTGATCAACTCCGTCACGAGCACCCGTCAATCATTTCGAAGCGATTGGTGGTGCGGCATTGCAGCATGGCGACAACGACCAGATACAGGAGCTTGATCCTTGACACATCGCTTGCGAGCCGGCGCGGCCGGATTGGCACTGTTGCTGGCGGCACCGACCTGGGCAGCGCCAGCCAATGATATCGTCGAGGAATACAGCATGTCGTCGCTGGTGTCGTTTCTGCGGCCAGACTTCAGCTTCACACAGTTCAGCCGAACCGCCGCCGAGCCGCCATATGCCCAACAGTTCACAACGCCGGGGACGCCGGTGGTCCTCAACCTCGATCTAACCACAACCCTGGGGCCGAACGGCAGCTTTCTCTTCCTGCACAATCTCTATGCGCTTGGCGGCGGCCAAGCCTCGATGGAGACGACCCTTGACATCAAGCTAACCAACACCGGCGCCGAAACGGCCTTCCTCCGCTTTGACTCCCTGATCACGCCAGGCCATATCGCCTTTCAGGGTGCCAGCATCTTCCATGCCGTGGAGTTCGGCTTTCGCGTTGAACAATTTGCCACCGGTGCAGTGGATTTCAACACGCCGGTCCTGGCGCAACTGTACAGCGCACGCGGCAGCCTGACGTCTTCAAGTGCCAGAGCTTCGAGCATCCGTACATCCGACAACCAGCCCTTCAACAATTTCACCGAATATCGCAGTCCGGGGCGTGTGGCATTTGACTGGACCAGCACGCCACTAAATCTTGAATTGCTGCCGATTGCCGCCGGGGCGACCCACACAATTCGCTATACCAACAGCACCTCTGTCACCGCCAACGGCGGCGTGTGTTTGACGGAACTGGGTTGCGAAGGTGTTCAGGTCGCCTTTGGTGACCCACGCAATGACGGCAGTTCCGGAACTTTCAGCGCATCTGCCTTCGCAATGTCGGCAGCCGGCGACCAACCGCTGATTGGCCGACGTTTTACGGCCCTGGAAGGCGCCCTTGCGCAGGTTGTGGAGCAAGGCGCACCCTTGCCGGTGATCGATACACCGCCGATTGTGGTCAATTACGCCTGGTTGCCGCCGGTGAACGGCAGCACGGGTGCCATTCCGGAACCGGCCAGCTGGTTGATGCTGATTACCGGCTTCGGGTGCACAGGCGCCGCAGCGCGCCGCCGACGCCGCGCAATGGTTTGACCCTTGCGGGCCCGGCGATAAGCGGTCAAATGGCCGCGGATCGTGAGGGGACGACATGGGGCACGGGCGGAAAACGGGCGCGAGCAGGCGAACATGCCAGCACCGGACCCCTTGATGGGCCAACAACCGCCCCGGCCGCTGCTGGCGCTTTCGGTTGGCATCACCGGCCACCGCACGCTGGACCCGGCGGTGGAGCCGGCGCTGGCCGCAGCGATTGGCGGGGTGTTGGCCCGGCTGCGCGCCGATGTCGCCCGCATCGCCGAACAGCACCGCAACCGCTTTGCCGATGAGCCGGCGCAGCTCACGCTGATTTCGGGCCTGGCGGCGGGATCCGATCAGATTGCGGCCGAAGCAGCACTGGCCCAAGGTTATCAACTGGCCGCCGTGCTGCCGTTTGCGCCCGATACCTATGCCGGCACCATGGACGCAGCGGCGCAGGGCCGGTTGGCGAGCCTGTTGGCGCGGGCCAGCCATGTCTGGCAATCGCCGGCCGGTGCGGCGGCGGGTGACAATGCCTATGTGCTGGCCGGCGATGTCACCGTCGCTGGCTGCGACCTGTTGATCGCGGTGTGGGATGGCGAGCCTGAGCGCGGCCCTGGCGGCACCGCGGCGGTGGTGGCCGAAGCGGTGCGGCGCGGTGTGCCGGTGGTGCATGTGCCCAGCGATGGCAGCCCGCCCGAACTGCTGTGGGCCGGGCTGGATGCGGTGCCACCCGACCGGCTGCGGCTGGACACGGTGCCAGCGCAATTGCTGGACGATACCGGGCTGGCGCAGATGCTGGCCGTGCTGCTCACACCGCCGCTGCCAGCGAGCGAGGTGGATGTCTATCTGGCGGAAACCGAACAATTGCGACGCTGGCGCCTGGAATGGCCGCTGCTGCTGGCCGTCACCGGCGTGCAGGGGCTGCGTCGCGGCATGCTGCGGGCCATGCCCTATCGCGAGGCCAACCGGGATGACTGGATCGGCCATGCCGATGGCTGCACCGCCGCCGGGGTGGATGGCCGCTGCGATGACCGGCTGGAGGCGGCCTTTGCCTGGGCCGATGGCCTGGCCACCCATTATGCCCAAGTGTTCCGCAGCGGCATGGTGTTCAATTTCCTCGGCGCGGCCAGCGCCGTGGTGATGGCACTGCTGGCCGGGCTGTTGCCCGATCGCAAGATATTGCTGCTGGTGATCGAACTGCTGCTGGTTGGCTGCGTGGTGATCAACACCAGTGTGGGCACAAGGCAGGAATGGCACCGGCGCTGGCTGGATTATCGCTATCTGGCGGAAACCTTGCGGCTGCAGCGCAGCCTGCGCCTGCTGGGCGCCGCCAGCCCGCCGGGGCGCGACCTGATCGGCCCGCGCCGCTGGACCGATTGGTATGCGCTGGCCATCTGGCAGGGCCTCAGCCGCCCGCCGGCGCTGGCCGATCAGGCGGTGCTGGCGGCGCTGAACCGCCACATCGTTGCCCATGAACTGGATGGCCAGATCGCCTATCACCACCAGCTGCACCACCGCATGCATCATCTTGACCATCGGCTGCACAACATGGGCCAGATCCTGCTGATCGGCACCGCGCTGATTGGCCTGGGCACGCTGGGCGGGCTGTTGCTGGCCTATCACGCGGTGAAGCCATTCACGCCGCTGCTGGGCATGTTGTCGGCCGCGCTGCCCACGCTGGGCGGCGCGCTGTTCGGATTGCGCGCCGCCGGTGATTTTTCCGGTGCGGCCCGCCGGTCGCAAATCACCGCCGAACGCCTGTCACGGGTGGCGGCGATGCTTCGGCGCGACGGCCTGTCGCCGATGCTGGCGGCGCGCGCCGCCGAAGAGGCCGCTGCCATCATGCTGGCCGATCTGGCAGAATGGCGGTCCAGCTATGCCGATCGCAAGCTGGCGGTGCCATCCTGATCAGCTGCAGCGCATCTGGCCCGGGCTGTCGAACCGGCAGCGGCTGATCCGCCCGGCCGGCGCGCGTTTCTGGGCTTCGGCAATCCAGTCCACATAGGCGGCAACCCGTGTGTAGATGCCGGGCACATTCTTGCGGCCGCAGCCAATGCCCCAGCTGACCAGTCCGACCAGCTGATCCTGCAGCGTCAACGGCCCGCCGCTGTCGCCCTGGCACGTGTCCTGCTGCTTGTCGTCGGCCCCCACTGCACAGATGGCGCCGGGGCCCAGCGAAGGGCGATATGGCCTGATCTGCTGGCACTTGGCCTGGGCCACCGGCTTCAGCCGCCCTTCCAGCAGGTCCAGCGTGCCGCGCATCGGCTGGCCGCGCACATCCTGCACCTGGCCGGGGACATTCTCCCCGGTCTGGCCCCAGCCGGTGATCATCAGGGTGGAGGTTGGCGGCACATCGCCCGTGGCGATGGGAATGGGCGCGGCGCGGCGGGCCACGGCAAGATTGGTCTGCACCGGATCGGGCACCAGGCGGATCATCGCGATGTCATTCTGGCGGCTGCCCGACCGGCGGTAATCGCCGTGCACGATGGCGCGTTCCACCCGCATCACCGTGGCAAGGTTCAGCCGGTTGTGGCCCAGCCGCACCCGCACATCATCCAGCCCGAAGGTGAAGGTCTCGTCCTTTTCGACGAGGCAATGCGCGGCGGTGAGCGCCCATTGCGGATCACCATTGGCCGCCATCGGCCCGATCAGCACAGCGCCGCACAGATGATCCTGCTCAAAGCGCGACATGCGCTCGTAAAAGCGCTTGGTCTTGTCGGTCGGCTTCTTGTCACGGTCTTCCTTCAACGTGGCATCCGGGATCGGCAGCACGGTGTAGAATTCCAGCTGCCAGCGCACATAATCCCTTGCCGGCGTGCCGCGCACCACGCGCCGGCCAACGCGGCGGCCATCGGCATCGGTTTCCTGGGCGACGGGGGCGGGCGCAGGTGCATCATCAGCGGAGGCAGCAGCGGGAGCAGCCGGCAGCGGCAAGGCTGCATCGGGTGGCGGTGGCAGTGGCAAGGCTGCCGGCTCGGTCGGGGGCGGTTCGGCGGGCGGGGGCACCGGCTGCGCCACGGCGAGGCCGGCGGCGGCAAGCAACATCAGGCTGGCAGGCATCATGGTTGCACCCGGGCGGGAATGACCACGGCCGACCAGGCCCGGGTTTCGCCCGCCGTTCCGGCGCGGGCGGTATCGGCGCGCTGGCAGAAGTTGCGCGCCAGGGGTGACAGGCAGGCGTCAACATCGACCACATCGGTTGCGCTCTGTTCCAGCGCCGACACGTCAAGGGAGACACTGGCCGACAGGGCAACGATGCGGATATCGCCGGGATCGGTTGGGAAAATGTCCACAGCATCGCGCAGGGCATCGCCGGGGGCGACCGCCATGTCGCGCCCGCCAAAGGCCGGCAGCACCACGGTGACATCATATTTGGGCCCGATGTGGAACACATAGAGCTGGCGCGGTTCGGCAGCGCGGTTGATCAGGCCCAATCGGATCGACTGGGCCTGGCGCAGCGCCACCTGGGCTGGCGGCGGCCCGGCCGGGCAGCTGGCGGGATTATATCCGGCCGACGGCGCGTTGCTGACGGCGAGGCAAACATCGGGCCGGCTGTTGAGGCCGGTGAGCCATTGTTCAACCCGGGCGATCTTGGCCAGCGCGGTGCCCAGCAGCGGTTGCAGTGCCGGATCATCGGGCGGCGGCAGCCGGGCCAGCAGCACGCCGCCCCGGCCGGTCAGCTGCAGGCCATTGCCGGCGCGGGCCAGCCGCCAGCCGGCATTGGCATCCAGGCGCACAAAGGGGATGGCGCCGGCCACGGCGACCGCTGCCGGATCATCCACCGCCAGCGGCAGCACCGGCCCGCCGAATTCGTGGGACAATTCCCGCGCCACCAGCCGTGGCGGCAGGCTGGCCGGCGCCGGGGCATCAAGGCGCAATTCGGCCACGCTGTTGCCCACGCTGGCCACCACCGCCGTGGCCAGCGGCGCCTCTGATCCGCCCAGCGCCGCGCTGGTGGCGCCGAACAGCGCAAAGCGCGACCCCGGCGTGACCCCCAGCAGCCGCCCGCCGAGCAGCAGCCAGCGCTTGCGATCGGGCACCACCTGGAACAGCGCCACCCGGATTTCATCGCCCGACAGGCTGGCGCGCAGCGCGCCTTCGGCATGCGGGATCTGCCGGCCACCGGTGGCGACCGTCACCTCGTTCACCACTCGGGCGGCCAGATCGGCGAAACTGGCCTTCGGCGTGCTGACCAGCGCGCGGGCCAGCGCAGAGGTGAACACGCCGGCGCGCACGCCGACCTGGCCGCTGCCGTCACCCACCTCGCGGGCATCCTGGCCATCGCCGGCCGCCGCCAGATGCACACGCCAGGCGCCCAAATTGCCATATTGGGCCGGGCTGGTGGTGCGCGCGAGCCCGGTGGCATCCAGGCTGGGGGCGCTGCGGCTGGCGCTGACGCCGTCGCGGTTGGCGGTGCCGCTGTTGCAGCTGTCAAAGATGGTCACCACCCTCACCCCGCGCGACGTGGCGCTGTTGATGATGTCGCGCACCTCATTGTCGAGAATGTCGCCGGCGCTCAGTGCGGCGGGGTTGCGGGCATCATGGGGCATCAATGTGCTGTTGTAACGGCTGGCCTGATCCAGCGTCTTGCCATCGATGAAGCGCGAGCCGTGGCCGGCGAAATAGAGGATCAAGATGTCCTCCGCCCGGCTCGCCGCCACCGCGGCACGCCAGGTCTGCAGGATCGCATCGCGCGTGGCACATTGGTTGAGCAGGGTGATCGACCGCGCATCCGACACCTGGCAGCCGGACTGGACAGCGGCAAAGCGGGTGCCCAGCGCGGTGCCCAGCGCCTCGCGCATGCGGCCGGCATCGGCCACCGCACCGGCCAGATCATCAAAGCCGGCATTGGGGACCCGGGCATTGGAATAGCGATAAACATCGATGCCAACGAACACCGCCCGCACCGTTGGCGCCGCCGCCGCCGGCAGCGCCGCCAACAGCCAGAGCAGCACCAGGGCCAGCCGCCGCATCATGGCCGCCCGCGCAGCAGCACAGGCGAGGCCGCGTTGGTGAAATCGAACAAGGTCGCCTCCTGGCTGCGCGGGGCTTCGGCGCTGCCGCGCAGCACCAGGCGCACACCGCGCGTCAGGATCGGGCCGCCGCCGCGCCGCACCTCCGCCTCCAGGCTGGGCAGGCGGGCCACGGCATAGCGCAGCCATTCATCAAGGCTGATCTTGCGGTTGCCGTCCAGATCGGCCGGGCCGCCGGTGGCCGTCAGCCCCTCCCCCAATGCCGCGGTGAGCAGGCCGTGGGCGAGATTGGGATTTTCGATCGCCACATCATCGGCCTGGGTGGCGGCCAGGATGCGCATCCCCTTGTCAAACGCCAGTTGCCCAAGCCCCGGATCGCCCATCGGGCCGGGCTTGAAATCGGGCGTGTTGACCGCCGCGCCGGAATGGCAGGCATCGATGATGAAGGCGATCTCGCCGGCCTGGATGCGGCCGAGCAGCAGGGTCAGCACATCGGCGGGCAGCACCGTGGCCGGATCGGGCGCTGCATCCAGCGCCCCCCAGCGCACATCGGAGGCGAGCAGCGAGAATGTGCCATCGGGCCGGGCATGGCCATGGCCGGAAAAGCTGATGATGACGATATCATCCGGCGTGGCTTCGGCCAGCAGGCTGCCATCATGGCCGCCGCCGCGCAAAATCGCCTTGTCCTCATCCGGGTCCGTCCCGCCCAGGATCAGCAGCGCCGATGCGATATGCCCGGCGGTGACCGGGCGGCCGGGGGCGCTGGCGAGGGTGATGCGGCGCACCTCGTAACCCGGGATGGCGGCCAGCCGCTGGCTGATCAACTCGGCATCCGGCACGGCGAAATTCAGCTTCAACCGGGGTTCGGCATAATCGTTGATGCCGATGGTCAGCACATAGGCGCGGCGCGGGCGACGGGGCTGCGGCGGGGGCTGCCAATCGCGGGTGGCGGTGTCGCTTTTCACGCGGTCGGCGTTGAAGCTGTAGGCCGAGAAGATGATCGGTTTGCCGTCGGTCGGGATGGGGATGTCGAACGTCCAGCGCCGGCGCCCGTCGGGTGTGTCGGGCGGGGTGAAATTCGCTTCCCGCCAGGCCGGCAGATCGGCCGGCGGGGCCGACAGCGGATCGTCCGGGCTCTGCACGATCTGCCGGTTGTTCATCAGCAGCTTGACGCCATAGACGCCCGATGGCGTGCCGCGCACCGGGTCGCGGGTTTCGGCGGCCTCGACCTCCACCGCCACCCGGCCCGGTTCGGTGGCGCGCACCGCCGTTACCGCCACATCGGGCAGCTGGCGGTTCAGTGCTGCGACCGGCGGCACCGGATGCAGGGCGGTGGCGCAGTTGCGGGCCCGCGTGCAATCCATCAGCCGGGCGATCAGCCGCGGCTCGTAATAGTTGCGCATCAACGTCTGCGGCGGCAGAGAGCGGCCGGGCTGATCGGAAAACACCCAGCGGAACAGCTCACTGTCGGGGCCGGCATTGGTGTCATAACGGGCATCGGGCGCCACCGCGACAAAGCGGGCACCCGGCAGCAGCCGCACCGTCAACAGGATGGCGTTGCTGTTGGCATCCCAGAAACGGATGCCTTCGGTGGTGGAGGCAGACCAGATCACCGGCCGGGTGCGCATCATGCCCACGGCGGCCGCCCCGGCGAATTCCACCGGCGGCAGGGCCTTGCCGCTGGGCAGGTCAACCGCCTGGACGCGTTCCTCCATCGGGCCGCCCACCAGCAGGCGGCGGCCGGCCACCGCCATGCGCTGCGGCGAGAACACCAGGCCGGGCAGCTCGCGCAGCACCGGCTTGTCGCCGGGCGCATCGATGGTCCATTCCACCATGGTGCCATCGCCGGCGACCCACAGCTGGCGGCCATCGGGAGAGAAGTTCATCAGCCCGAAGACAATATTGGCTTCCAGTTCGAGGCCCTGCAGCGTTTCGCCCGTAGCCAGATCGGCAACCAGCAGCCGGTGGCTGCCGTCGGCCAGGCGCAGGGCATACGCAAAGCGGTCTCCCACCGGCGACATGGCGAGCAGCCGCACCAGCGAACCGGGCGGCAGGGTGAGGCCGGGCAGCTTGTGCCAGCCCCCGGCATCCAGCAGCTGGATCGCCGTGTCGGCCGGCACATTCTTGCGGCAATTGGCTTCGCCGGCCCCCAGCATGCGGCCATCGGGCATCGGCGTGACGAAACAGCGGCCATCAAAGCGGGCCAACGTTTCGCCGGTGGCGGCGCGCACGATCTGCAGCTTCTCCGCCGGCCCGTCGGCGGCTTGGTCCTGCGGATCATCGTCATCGTCCTGCGCGAACAATGCGACGCGATCATTGTCGAGCCAGGCCAGCCGGTCATAATCGCTGCTCACCGGCTTGCGCGGCAGCATCCGCCCGGTGGCCAGATCCAGCAGTTGCAGGGAAATGCTGCTGTCGCCGTCGGGTCCGTTCGGCTCGTCATTCATGGTCAGCACGGCGAGCCGCCGGTCATCGCGCGACAGTTCGGCATCGGCGATGCTGCCCAGCACCTCGCCCACCTTCATGGCGCGCAACTGGCCATCGGCACCCTTCAGGGCAAAGGCGCGGCCGTCGCGCACCATCTGGGTGCGGCCATCGGGTGACTGCGGCAGCGCCGGCAGATAGCGCAGGCCATCCTCCCGCGACATGTCCGCGTCGGAGCCATATACGGCCTGCAGCGCATCAAGCCACTTCTGGATGCGGGTCTGGAAATTCTCTCCAGCAGCCAGTGCCGGGCGCGGCGCATCGGGGGCGACGCGCACGCTGCGGGTTGCCACATCGACGATGTAGCGCCGGCCACCGACCAGCGTTTCGACATTGGTGTCGAGCACTTCGCCGGTGATGATCAGCTGGCGGCCGTCGGGCGACAGGCGCATGTCGCTGAGCGTCATCGCGTCCACCACCGCGGTGGTGGCGGCGGGCAGGCGCAACCGGTCGAGGATGATGCCCTGCGCCACATCCCAGAGCAGCAGTTCGTGCGGAATGCCCGATGCCGTCCAGATGTGGCGGCCATCGCGGGACCAGGCGGCGACATCGATGCCGGCCTCGCTCACCGCCTGCACGACGATTTTGGGTTGCACGGCCGGCAGCGGCTGGGCCAGTGCCGGCCCCGCCATCATCCCCAGCAACCATGCCAGCCAACGCCATCTCATGCCGGGCAGCATCCTGATTTCCCCATCCTTAAGGATAGTGCGGGGCCGATTCGGGCAAGTCAACGCCTGGTGCGATGATTGACGACGCGCCGGCGGATGGCATGATGACGGCAACAGACCGGGCAAGGCCGGCGGCGATTGGGGGGATGATGATGCGCAGACGGATGTTGACGGTGCTGGCCCTGGGCACAGCAGGCGTGCTGGCTGGCTGCGGGCAGCAGCAGCCGGTGCCGGCCAAGCCCGACACTGTGCCGCTCGCCGAATTTCCGGAGCGAGTATATTGGGGCGACACCCATCTTCACACCAGCAATTCGGTGGATGCCTTCGGCTTTGGCGTGCGCCTGGGCCCCGAAGACGCGCTGCGCTTTGCCCGCGGTGAGGAGGTGACCGCCACCACCGGCATGAAGGCCAAGCTGGCGCGGCCGCTGGATTTCCTGGTTGTGACCGATCACGCCGAAGGGCTGGGCGCCACCAAGGCGCTGGCCGACGCGCCGCGCCTGCTGATCCGCGACGAACGCATGCGGCGCTGGCACGACATGATGAACGATGGCCCGGCCCAGTCGCAGCGTGCGATGGCCGAAATCCTGGATGCGCGCGGCCGTAACGATCTGCCCGAAGCCATGCTGAACCAATCGGGCACCGCCGAGCGCACCAAGACGGTGTGGAACGGCAATGCCGATGCGGTGGAGCGCTATAACGAACCGGGCAAGTTCACCGCCTTCCACGGTTTTGAATATACGTTGATGCAGGGCGGCAACAATCTGCACCGCAACATCATCTTCCGCGACGGTGGCGACAAGGTGCGCACCGTGGTGCCGATCGACCCCACCTACAAGGCGACGCCGGACGAGATCTGGAATTACATGGAAGCCTATGAAAAGGCGACCGGCGGCCGCGTGCTGTCGATCCCGCACAACAGCAATCTTTCAAACGGGCTGATGTTTGAAATGACCATGCCGGGCGGCGGCCCGATGACGGCGGCGTATGCCAAGCGGCGGGCCAGGCTGGAACCGGTGGTGGAAATCACCCAGATCAAGGGCGACAGCGAATCCCACCCCTATCTGTCGCCCAACGATGAATTTGCCGGCTATGGCGATGCCGGCTGGGAACTGAACAACCTGCTGGGCAACGAAGACAAGAAGCCCAGCATGTATGCCGGCGAATATGTGCGCGAGGCGCTGAAGCGCGGGCTGCTGCTGGAAGCCCAGATGGGGGTGAACCCCTATAAGTTCGGCGTGATCGGATCGACCGACAGCCACACCGCCCTGTCGACGGCGGATGAGGACAATTTCTTCGGCAAGCACAGCGGCAACGAACCCCGGCCGGAACGGGCAATGGCGCCGCAGAACCTGGGCACCCGCAAGGGCCGCTTTGGCTGGCATTATCTGGCCAGCGGCTATGCTGCGGTGTGGGCGCGCGCCAACACCCGCGCCGCCATCTTCGATGCGATGGAACGGCGCGAGGTTTATGCCAGCACTGGGCCGCGCATCACCGTGCGCTTCTTCGGCGGCTGGGATTTCAAGGCCGATGATCTGAAGGGCGATTGGGTGCGCGCCGGCTATGCGCGCGGGGTGCCCATGGGCGGAGAGCTTGCGCTCCGCCCCAACCAGAAAGCTGGCGGAGAGTTGAAAGCGGCCAAGGGCAGCCCGCGCTTCATCATTTCGGCGCTGAAGGATCCGCAGGGCGCCAATCTTGACCGTGTGCAGGTGGTGAAGGGCTGGGTCGACAAGGCCGGCAAGAGCCAGGAGCGCGTGTATGACGTGGCGTGGAGCAGCCCGGACAGCCGCAAGCCGGTGGCCGGCAAGCTGCCGCCGGTGGGCGACACGGTGGATGTGGCAACCGCCAGTTACAAGAACAGCATTGGGGCGGCCACGCTGAACACGGTGTGGACCGATCCCGACTTCGATCCGGCGGCGCGGGCCTTTTATTATCTGCGGGTGCTCGAAATCCCGACGCCCAGCTGGCCGGCCTATGACGCGGTGCGTTACAAGCTGAAGCTGCCGCCCGAGGTGCGGGTGAAGGCGCAGGAACGCGCCTATACCTCGCCGATCTGGTATACGCCGGCCTGACGAACAGGTCGCAGGAAGGGCAATTGCATGAGTTGGCGATCCCGCGCCGGCGCAATCCTGCGCGAACCGCTGGTGCATTTTCTGGCCGCTGGCGCGCTGGTGTTCGTCGTGATGGCCGGCCGCGCGCCCGATGTGGGCGAGCGGCGCATCGTGGTGGATGAAGCCGTGGTCGCCGGCCTGGTGGAGCATCATCTGCGCGCCTTCCGCCGCCCGCCCACCGCGGCCGAGCTGGATGATCTGATCCGCGACCATGTCCGCACCGAGGTCTATTATCGCGAGGCCCTCGCGCTGGGGCTGGACCGGGATGACGATGCGGTGAAAAAGCGGCTGCGCAACAAGATGCTGGCCATCGCCGCTGCCCGCGCAGAAGCCGCCGTGCCCAGCGAGGCGGAGCTTCAGGCCGTGCTGGACAAGGACCCGGCCCGCTATGCCCGTCCGGCGCGTTACTGGCTGCAGCAGCGCTTTGTCGGTGATGACACGCCGGCCAACCGCGCCGCCGCGACGGCAGCTGTGGCAGCCCTCAACGCCGGCCAGACCCCGGCGCTGGCCAGCCAGCCGCTGCCCCTGCCCGGCCGGTTCGCCGATGCGGGCGCAGATGCGCTGGCGGCGGAGTTTGGCGATGATTTTGCCGCCAGCCTGGCGCGCCAGCCGGCCGGGCGCTGGGTGGGGCCGGTGGCATCGGGCTTTGGTCTGCACCTGGTGCGGGTGGAGCGCCGGGTTGATCCGCCCCGCCCCACCCTGGCCGATGTGCGCCAGCGCGTGGAGAATGACTGGCGCCGCGCCGCCATCGCCGCCGCTGAGGAGGCGGATCTGAAGGCGCTGATGGCCAAATATGATGTGGTGATCGAGCCGGTGACATGATCCGCCTGGCGCTGGCCCTGTTGTTGCTGTGGCTGGCCGGCCCGGCCCGCGCCGACGAGCTGCGCCCCTTTTACCTGGAGCTGAAGGAAAGCAGCGCCGGCCAATGGGATGTGCTGTGGAAGGCGCCGGTGCTGGGCGGGGTGGCCGGGCGCGGCCGGCCGCTGTTGCCGCCCACGTGCAAGCTGGCGCTGAACCCGCCACAGCTGGTGGGCGGCGCGCTGGTGGCCAGTGGCAAGGCCCGTTGCAGCGCGCCGCTGGCCGGCACCCGTGTCGGCGTGGCCGGTCTCGCCCCCGGCAGCCCTGATGGCCTGCTGCGCATCGCGCCGTTGGGCCAGCCGGTGCTGGCGGCGCAGCTGCGCGCCGATGCGCCCAGCCTGATCATCGCCGGCCAGCCCAGCCGCTGGCAGGTGGCGCAAACCTATGGCGTGATCGGCGTTGAGCATATTCTGGGCGGCATCGATCATCTGCTGTTCGTGGTGGCGCTGGTGCTGCTGTTGCGCCGCGGCTGGCCGGTGGTGGCCGCCGCCACCGCCTTCACCATCGCCCATTCGATCACGCTGGCCGGCACCACGCTTGGCCTGTTCGGCCTGCCGCAGGCGCCGGTGGAGGCGGTGATTGCACTGTCGATCATCTTCCTTGCCGTGGAGATCGTGAAGGCCGAGCCCGGCCGGCCGCGCCTGTCGGAACGCTGGCCGTGGGTGGTGTCCTTCTTGTTCGGGCTTTTGCACGGCTTCGGCTTTGCCGGCGCGCTGCGTGAGGTTGGGCTGCCGCAGGGGGAGGTGCCGATGGCGCTGCTGGCCTTCAACCTGGGGGTCGAGGCGGGGCAATTGCTGATCATTGCCGCCGCCGCAAGCGCGCTGGCGCTGCTGCGCCGGCTGGCCCCGGCGGCGCTGCGCCCGGCGCTGCTGGCCAGCGCCTATGGCATTGGCAGCATTGCCAGCTATTGGTTCATCGAACGCCTGTTACTGTGACCGGCAAAGGAGCCTGCCCACATGACCATGTCCCGCGAAATCCGCCTGGCCAGCCGCCCGGTTGGCGTGCCCGCCGCCGCCAATTTTGAACTGGCTGCCCGCGAACTGCCCGCCCCCGGCCCCGGTGAGGTGCTGGTGGAAAACAAGTGGATGTCTGTCGATCCCTATATGCGCGGCCGCATGTATGACCGGCCCAGCTATGTGCCGCCGTTCGCCATTGGCGAGGCGCTGCAGGGCGGCGCCATCGGCGTGGTGACGGCCAGCAATTCCGATGCGCTCAAGGTTGGCGACGTCGTCTCCTCCATGTTCGGCTGGCGGGAGGCGTTTGTGGCCCCGGCCGCCGCGCTGCAGAAACTGGACGTGCCGCCCGGCGTGCCGCTGCAGGCGTTCCTGGGCGTGCTCGGCATGCCCGGCCTCACCGCCTGGGCCGGCCTTACCCAGATCGGCAAACCCAAGCCCGGAGACACGGTGTTTGTTTCGGGCGCGGCAGGCGCGGTGGGCAGCATCGTGGCGCAGGTCGCCAAGCTGAAGGGCTGCACCGTGGTGGCCAGCGCCGGCAGCGATGACAAGTGCGACTGGCTGCGGAGCCTGGGCATCGATCATGTCATCAATTATCGCACCTGCGGCAATCTTCTGGCCGCCGTGCAGGCCGCAGCGCCCAAGGGCATCGATGTCTATTTCGACAATGTCGGCGGCGAGCATCTGGAGGTGGCCATCGAAGTCGCCCGGCCGTTCGCCCGGCTGGTCGAATGCGGCATGATCGCCAGCTACAACGACACAGAACCCACGCCCGGCCCGCGCAACATCATCCAGGTCGTCGGCAAGTCGCTCACCATGCGCGGCTTCATCGTGATCGAATTCCAGGGCCTGCAGGCCGAATTTGCCGCCGAAGTGGGCGGCTGGATCGCGTCCGGCCAGCTGAAGTGGCAGGACACGGTGATGGAAGGGATCGAGAATGCCCCGGCGGCCTTCATCGGCCTGTTCGAGGGCAAGAACACCGGCAAGATGGTGGTGAAGCTGTAAGGGCAGTTCAGACCAGGACCAAAGCCGCTCATGCCGAGCTTGTCGAGGCACGCACCAAAGCCGGTCGGTGCCTCGACAAGCTCGGCATGAGCGGATCGTGATGGTTTGGCGGGTTATCCCACAGGCCGCCGGGCGTTCAGCGCCAGCGCCAGCGTGCCTTCATCGAGATAATCAAGCTCGCCGCCCATTGGCAGGCCCTGGGCCAGCTGGCTGACCTTCACCCCTGTCGGCCGCAGCGCGTCGGCGACATAGTGCATGGTCGCCTGCCCTTCCATCGTGGCCGACAGCGCCAGCACCACCTCCCGCACCAGCCCGTCGCTGGCGCGCATCACCAGCGAGGCGATGGCCAGATCCTCGGGCCCGATGCCATCCAGCGCCGAAAGCCGCCCGCCCAGCACATGATAGCGGCCGGAAAACAGATGCTTGCCATCCAGCGCCCACAGATCGGCGACATCGGCGACCACGCACAACAGCCCGGCATCGCGGCGCGGATCGCGGCAGATGGCGCAGGGGTCGCTGGTTTCGACATTGCCGCAGGTGGAGCACACCACCAGATTGGCGGTGACCGCCTGCAACGCCTCCAGCAGCGGAAACAGCGCCACTTCGCGCCGCTTGATCAGGTGCAACACTGCCCGCCGCGCCGAACGCGGGCCCAGCCCTGGCAGGCGGGCCAGGGCGGCGGTGAGGGCATCAATCTCGGGCGAGGCCATGGCCCCTTATGGTGACAGATTTTTACCGGCGCAACCGGTCTGGATTTTGACACGAATTGCGCAGGGGACGGGCTTTTCGCGCTGCACCATCTGGGCTAGACCTGCGACAACTTGTCAAAAAACCCGCACAACGTGGAGACCGCACATGACCGCCATCGGGCAGGACAGCCTCAACACCCGCCGCACCCTGAAGGCCGGCGGCAAGGATTATGCCTATTACAGCCTGGAGGCGGCCGCCGCCACGCTGGGCGATGTGTCGCGCCTGCCCTATTCAATGAAGGTGCTGCTGGAAAATCTGCTGCGCTTTGAAGATGGCAGCACGGTCACCACCGCCGATGTGCAGGCCGTGGTGGATTGGCAGGCCACCCGCACCTCCACCCACGAGATCAATTATCGCCCGGCGCGCGTGCTGATGCAGGATTTCACCGGCGTGCCCTGCGTGGTTGATCTTGCCGCCATGCGCGATGCCATCACCAAACTGGGCGGCGATCCGATGAAGATCAACCCGCTGGTGCCGGTGGATCTGGTGATCGATCACAGCGTGATGGTGGACGAATTCGGCAACCCCACCGCGTTCGAAGACAATATGGCGCTGGAATATGCCCGCAACCTCGAACGCTATGAGTTCCTGCGCTGGGGTTCGAAATCGCTGCGCAACTTCCGCGTGGTGCCGCCGGGCACCGGCATCTGCCACCAGGTGAACCTGGAATATCTTGCCAAGACCGTGTGGAGCAGCGAAGACGCCTCTGGCGCGATGGTCGCCTATCCCGACACCTGCGTGGGGACGGACAGCCACACCACGATGATCAACGGCCTCGGCGTGCTGGGCTGGGGCGTGGGCGGCATTGAGGCGGAGGCCGCCATGCTGGGCCAGCCGGTCTCCATGCTGATCCCCGAAGTTGTCGGTTTCAAGCTCACCGGCACGTTGCCGGAAGGCGTGACCGCCACCGATCTGGTGCTCACCGCCACCCAGATGCTGCGCAAGAAGGGCGTGGTCGGCCGCTTTGTCGAATATTTCGGCCCGGGCCTCGATGCCCTCACGCTGGCCGATCGCGCCACCCTGGCCAACATGGCACCCGAATATGGCGCCACCTGCGGCTTCTTCCCGGTCGATGCCAAGACGATCGATTATCTGGTGCTGTCGGGCCGCGATGCCGACACCGTGGCGCTGGTCGAAGCCTATGCACGCGCGCAGGGCCTGTGGCGGGAGGCGGACACGCCCGATCCCGTCTTCACCGATGTGCTGGAACTGGATTTGTCGACCGTGCTGCCCAGCCTCGCCGGCCCGCGCCGCCCGCAGGACAAGGTGCTGCTGTCGGATGCCAAGCCGGCGTTCGAAAAGGAACTGGCCGGCGGCTATGGCAAGGCGGACAAGATGGAACAGCGTGCGGCCGTTGCCGGCGCCAATTATGACATCGGCCATGGCGATGTCGTGATCGCCGCCATCACCAGCTGCACCAACACCTCCAACCCCAGCGTGCTGGTCGCCGCCGGCCTCGTTGCCCGCAAGGCGCGCGCCCTGGGCCTCAAGAACCAGCCCTGGGTGAAGACCAGCTTTGCCCCCGGTTCCAAGGTGGTGACCGATTATTTCGAGAAATCGGGCCTTGCCGCCGACATGGACGCGCTGGGCTTCAACCTGGTTGGCTATGGCTGCACCACCTGCATCGGCAATTCGGGCCCGCTGCCGGAACCGATTTCCGATGCGATCAACGGCAATGACATCGTCGCCGCCTCCGTGCTGTCGGGCAACCGCAACTTCGAAGGCCGCGTGAGCCCGGACGTGAAGGCCAATTATCTGGCCAGCCCGCCGCTGGTCGTCGCCTATGCGCTGGCCGGCACGATGCGCAAGGACCTGACCAAGGAGCCGATCGGCGAGGGCAGCAATGGCCCCGTCTATCTGAAGGATATCTGGCCGACCAATGCCGAGGTTGCCGGCATGGTGATGGCCAATGTCACGCCAGAAATGTTCGCCAGCCGTTATGCCAATGTGTTCGATGGCGATGCGCGCTGGCAGGCGGTGCAGGTGGAAGGCGGCGCCACCTACAAGTGGAACATGAGCAGCACCTATGTGCAGAACCCGCCTTATTTCGAAGGCATGACGATGACGCCCAGCCCGGTGGCCGACATCGTGGGCGCCCGCGCGCTGGCCATGTTTGCCGATTCGATCACCACCGATCACATCAGCCCGGCCGGCAGCATCAAGGAAGCCAGCCCGGCCGGCAAATATCTGACCGAACGCCAGGTGACCAAGGCCGAGTTCAATTCCTATGGCGCCCGCCGCGGCAACCACGAGGTGATGATGCGCGGCACCTTCGCCAACATCCGCATCAAGAACGAGATGGTGCCGGGCGTGGAAGGCGGCGTGACGCGCCATGTGCCAACCGGCGCACAAATGGCGATCTATGATGCCGCCATGGCCTACAAGGCGGATGGCACGCCGCTCGTCGTCATCGCCGGCAAGGAATATGGCACCGGCTCCAGCCGCGACTGGGCGGCCAAGGGCACGACGCTTCTGGGCGTGCGCGCCGTGGTGGCCGAAAGCTTCGAGCGCATCCACCGCTCCAACCTGGTCGGCATGGGTGTGTTGCCGCTGGAATTCGCCGCCGGCACCGATCGCAAGACCGTGGGCCTCACCGGCGATGAGCTGTTCGAGATCACCGGCCTGTCGGCCCTGAAGCCGCGTCAGACCATCGAGGTGCGCTTCACCCGTGCCGATGGGTCGTCGGGCAGCTTCGCGGCGCTGTGCCGGATCGATACCGAACAGGAGCTGGAATATTATTACGCTGGCGGCATCCTGCCCTACGTGCTGCGCAACCTGGCGGCCTGATGGACTGGCAAACGCTGGGCATCGAGTCGGCGGGCTGGATCGGGGCGGTGCTGGTGCTGGCGGGCTATGGCCTGGCCAGTGCCGGCCGCCTCGACGGCCGCTCGCCGCTGTTCCAGTGGTTGAACCTCGTCGGTGCCGCCGGGTTCGTGATCAACACCGCATATCATGGCGCCATCCCGTCGATGGTGCTCAACATCATCTGGTGCGGCATCGCCATCGTCACTCTGGCCCGCCGCAAGGTCTAGGCGCGTTCGAACAGACTGCCCTTGATCCGGCCCCATTGCACCACCGGCCAGCCGCGCGCCGCTGCCATGGCGGCCAGTTCGTTCGACGGGTTCACGCACAACACCCGCCCACCGCGTTCCAGCGCCAGGTCGAAACAGGGCTGATCGCTGTGGTGATCGCTGGTGAAATGCACCACGGCGTCGCCCTGCGCCTGGCGGCCCAGCCACTGCTCCACCGCCACCCGCTTGGCCGCGCCATAGCAATTGTCGCCATCCAGCCGGCTCAGCAGCCAGTCGCCATCCCGCACCGCCTCGGTCGCCACCACATCCGCCACGCCCAGCCGGGCGGCGATGGCGCGGACATAGAATCCATGGCTGGCCGATGCGATCAGCAGCCGGCGGCCGGCGCCGGCATCGGCGGCCAGTGCGGCGCGTGCCGGCGCCAGCGCATGGACCGCCACGAATGCATCGGCAAAGCGCGCCGCCACCGCCTCCATATGTGCCGCCCGCACCCGGTCGCCGATCAACCAGCGGTGGGACCAGCTCTTGATGCCCCCGCGCGACATCAACCCGGCGGCATAGGCCAGCCCGCCCAGCGCCACCAGCGGCAGCAGCAGCACCCGCCACGGTGCCTGCGTGCGCAGCCAGAAGCGGATGAAATGCGCCCAGCTGCCGGTATCGGTCAGCGTGCGGTCCAGATCATAAACCGCAATTTCGGTGCGATTGGAGGTCATTGTTCCCCTTGGCTTTTGCCGTGCCATAGCCCAGTTTGGCCGCCATGGGCAGCATGAGCTGGGCAAAGGCAGAGGATGGCAGCGCACTGGCGCGGCTGTCTGGCCGGCTGACCATCGATGATGTGGCAACGCTTGCCGCCGATCTGGCCGCAACGCCGCCGGCCGCGCCCGGCCTGGTCATCGATCTGGCCGGTGTCACCGCCATTGATACCGCCGGGGCCTGGGCGGTGAACAACACCGCCATGCACTGGCAGGCGGCCGGCCATAGCGCCCGCATCACCGGCGCGCTGCCTGCCGTTGACCGGCTGGTGCAAAGCCTCAAGGCCCCGCCGCCGGCGATGCCGGTGCGGCCCGATCCCGGCAATCCGGTGCTGGCGCGCGTGGCCCGCGTCGGCGCGGCCCTGATCCACCAGGCCCGCAACATCGGCGCCTTCCTGGCCTTTCTTGGGCAAACCTTGCAGGTGCTCGGCGGCACGCTGATCGGGCGCCGACGGCTGCGCTGGCATGCCGTGGTGCACCAGGCCGAAGCGGTTGGCGTCAACGCGCTGGGCATCATCGCGCTGCTGCTGTTCCTGGTCGGCCTGGTCGTCGCGCAGCAGGGTGCGGTGCAGCTGCGCCAGTTCGGGGCGGAGGTGTTCACCGTAAACCTCATCGGCCGTGCCACCACGCGGGAACTGGGCATATTGCTCACCGCCATCATGGTTGCCGGCCGGTCCGGATCGGCCTTTGCCGCCCAGATCGGCTCGATGAAGCTCAACCAGGAGGTGGATGCCTTGAAAACCATCGGCCTTGATCCGATTGAGGTGCTGGTGGTGCCTCGTGTCATTGCCTGCTCGCTGATGCTGCTCGGCCTCGCCTTCTATGGCGGGTTGTGGGCGCTGGTGGGCGGCGGGCTGTTTGCCTGGGTCGATCTCAAGATGCCGCCTTCGGCCTATGTCACCCGGCTGCAGGAGGTGATCATGATGTCCGATTTCGTGGTCGGCATGATCAAGGCGCCGGTGTTTGGCTTCATCATCGCGCTGATGGGCTGTTTCCAGGGCATGCAGGTCACCGGCAACGCCGAATCGGTGGGCCAGCGCACCACGCAGGCGGTGGTGGAGGCCATCTTCGTGGTGATCGTGTTCGATGCCTTCTTCGCCGTCTTCTTCAGCGCGCTGGGGTATAATTGATGCTCAGCCCGACCCTGCCCGATGGAGAGGATGTGGCGCTGCGCATCCGCGGGCTGGTCACTGGCTTTGGCGAGCAGCTGCTGCACAAGGGGCTTGATCTCGATGTCCGCCGCGGCGAGGTCCTCGGGCTGGTCGGCGGTTCGGGCAGCGGCAAATCGGTGCTGCTGCGCGCCATCATCGGGCTGCAGCCGGTGCGCGCCGGCCATGTCGAAATCTTTGGCCAGGATGCGCTTGATCCCGATCCGGCCCTGCGCCGCGCCCTGCGCCGGCAATGGGGCGTGCTGTTCCAGGATGGCGCGCTGTTTTCCGGCCTCACCGTGTCGGAAAACATCCAGGTGCCGATGCGCGAATATCTGCAGCTGTCGGAACCGATCATGGCGGCATTGTCCACCGCACGGTTGCGCCAGGTCGGCCTGCCGCCCGATGCCTGCCCGAAATATCCATCCGAACTGTCGGGCGGGATGCGCAAACGCGCCGGCCTGGCCCGCGCCCTGGCGCTGGATCCGCCGCTGTTGTTCCTTGATGAGCCCACCGCCGGGCTCGATCCGATCTCGGCCGCCGCCTTCGACACGCTGGTGCGCTTGCTGGCCGACACGCTGGGGCTCACCCTGTTCCTCATCACCCATGATCTCGACACGCTGGTCAGCATTTGTGACCGGGTGGCCGTGCTGGGCGAAGGACGGGTGCTGGCCTGTGGCACGGTGGACGAACTGCGCCGGTTCGACCATCCTTGGGTGCAGCAATATTTTGGCGGTCCGCGCGGGCGGGCGGCAATCGGAAAGCAGGCCTGATGGAAAATCGCAGCAATCAGGTGATCGTCGGCAGCGTGGCGCTGGCCATGGTGGTTGGCATATTGGTCATGATCCTGTGGCTGTCCCGCTATTCGGGCGTCGAACGCAAGCAATATGACATCCTGTTCCATGAATCGATTTCCGGCCTGGCGCTGGGATCGCCGGTGCAGTTCAACGGTGTCAGCGTTGGCAAGATCAGCGAGATCAGGCTGCTGCCCGATCAACCCGATGTGGTGCGGGTGCGCGTGGCCATCGATGCCTCCGTGCCGGTGCTGGAGGGCACGACGGCGGGCATCGAAGGCGTGGGCTTCACTGGCGTGTCGCAGGTGCAGCTGCAGGGTGCCATGTCGGGCAGCCGGGCAATCACGAAAACAGGGCCGTGGGGCGTCCCACTGATCCCGCCGCGCGGGGGCGGGTTCAGCGATCTGCTGACCACCGCGCCGGTGGTGCTGAAGAACGTCGCCCGCCTCACCGAGCGGTTGAATGATGTGCTGAAGGATGAAAACCGCGCCGCGCTGGCGGGCATCCTGAAAAACACCGATATCGCCACCGCCGCGCTGGCCAAGGGTGCACCCGATTTGGCCGCCGCCCTTTCCGAAGCGCGCACCACCATGACCCAGGCCACCGCCACGCTGCAGCGGATCGAGGCGCTTACCCAATCTGGGCAGAGCCTGGTCGACAGTGAGATCCGTCCGTTGACCAGCGATCTCAGGCGCACTGTGGCCCGCACCGAAACCACGCTGGCCCGTGTGGAGGCACTGGCCGCCAGCGCCCAGCCTGGGGTGGAGATGCTGTCGAACCAGACGGTGCCCGAAACCACCCAGCTGATCCGCGAGCTGCGCGAGGCCACCAGCCGGCTGGGCGCCATCGCCGCCAAGCTGGATGAAGATCCGGCCGGCGCTCTGCTCGGCGGCCGCCGCCTGCCCGAATATCAGCCCCCGAAGGAACCGCGCCCATGACGAAGCTGTTTGTGCCGGCAATGGCCGCGCTGCTGCTGGCCGGCTGTGGCCCGCTGGTGCAGCTGGGCGGCAACAGCCCGGCCCCGGCCACGCTGCTGGTGCTGCGCGCCGCCGCGCCGCCGCCCAGCTGGGCCGGCCCCACACCACTGGCCGAAACCCTGGCTGTTGCCGTGCCCGATGTGCCGGCCGAACTGCAGACGCTGCGCCTGCCTGTGCAGGTGGGGGCGGCCGGCGTGCAATATCTGGCGGGCGCCAGCTGGACCGAACAGCCCAACCGCCAGTTCCAGCGCCTGCTGGCCGATACGCTGGCCGGCGCCGGCGTGCCAGTGCTCGATACGCGCTCCGGCACCGTCTCCCCGGCCCGGGCGCTGACCGGCCATTTGCGCGAATTCGGCCTGGATGTGCGTGGGGGCCCAGTGGTGCGCGTGCGCTATGATGCCCAGCTCGCCGGCCCGCGCGGCGGCGGCACCGTGGCACTGCGCAGCTTTGTCGCCGAAGAAGCGGTGGCGAGCCAGCAACCCGAAGCCGTCGCAACTGCCCTCAATCGCGCCGCCAACCGCCTCGCCACCGACGTCGCCGCCTGGGTGAAGGGCTGAAAGAACGGTTCCTCCCCCTTTGGGGGAGGTGCCCGGAGGGCGGAGGGGGCAGAGAGGACCGCGCGCGCCAGCCCCCTCCGCCGCCCTGCGGCCGGCACCTCCCCCAATGGGGGAGGATGTTCAAACCCACCCAAATAACCGGTTGCCCGCTCGGCCCGCCGCCCTAAAACATCTCCCAAAATCATTCCTGGGAGAGCCTCGCCATGCCGTTCGCCAAACCCTTTGTCAGGCCCGATGTCGCCAATATCCTGGCCATGCTCGCCGCCCAGCCGGGCCCCAAATTGTCCGAAATATCGCCCGCCGAAGGGCGTGCCATGATGCAGGGCATGGGCCAGTTGATGGAGCGCCCGATCGGCGAGATGGCCATGGCCGATCTGGCCATCCCCGGCCCGGCCGGCAGCATCCCGGCCCGGCTCTACACGCCGGAAAACGCCGGCAGCGCCGTCGTCGTCTTCTATCATGGCGGCGGCTGGGTGATTGGCGATCTCGGCGTCTATGACAGCGTGTGTGCCGAAATCGCGCGCCAGTTGGGCCTCCGGGTCGTGTCGGTCGATTATCGCCTGGCACCCGAAGCCGTGTTCCCGGCCGCCACCGAAGACTGCATCGCCGCCACCCGCTGGGTCGCCGGCTCCCCGGCGGAACTGGGCGCAGACGTGTCCGGCATCATCCCGGCCGGGGACAGCGCGGGCGGCAACCTCGCCGCCGCCGTCACCCGCGAACTGGCCGGCACGCTGCCGGTGCCGATCCTGGCGCAATGGCTGATCTACCCGGCCACCGACATGACCGCCGCCGAAGGTTCGATGGTGGAATTTGCCGAAGGCTATCTGCTCACCAAGGATTCGATGGACTGGTTCCACGCCCATTTCATGAAGGGTTCGGAAGGCAAGTTGCTGCACCCCTGGGCCAGCCCGCTGCACGCCGAAACCCTGGCCGGCCTGCCGCCGGCGCTGGTGTTCACCTGCGGGCTGGATCCGCTGCGCGATCAGGGCCGTGCCTATGCCGCCCGCCTGATCGAACATGGCGTGCGCACCATCTATCGCGAGGCCGCTGGCCAGATCCACGGCTGCATCACCCTGCGCGCCGGCATCCCCAGCGCCCAGGATGATCTCACCGCTTGCATCACCGATCTGAAGCTGCTTCTGGCGGGGGCATGACGCCCTCCTCCATCCCGCGCGAACATCCCTCCGGCCTGCCCTATCGCCCCTGTGTGGGGGTGATGCTGGTCAATGCCGATGGGCTGGTGTTCACCGGCCAGCGCCTCGACCAGATGGTGGAGGCCTGGCAGATGCCGCAAGGCGGGATCGATCCCGGCGAAGACCCGTATGAAACCGCGCTGCGCGAACTGTGGGAAGAAACCGGCGTTGACCCGAAGCTGACGTCCCTGCTCGGCGACACGCCGGACTGGCATTATTACGATCTGCCCGATGAACTGATCGGCCGCATCTGGAAGGGAAAATATGCCGGCCAGCGCCAGAAATGGTTCGCGTTGCGGTTCCACGGCACCGATGCCGATGTGAACATCGCCACCGAACATCCCGAATTCCGGCACTGGCGCTGGAGCCCGGTGGACACGCTGGTCGAGATGGCGGCCCCCTTCAAACGGGAGCTTTATGCCGACATCATCTCGGTGCTCGGCCCCTATCTCTGAGGCCAGGCAATCGGCACCACCCGCGGCACCAGCACGGCAAGGCTGAACAGCGCCACCAGCGGCATACTGGCGGCCAGTGCGAAGGCGGCATTGTAACTGCCGGTCGCATCGATGATCGCCCCGGTGATCAGCGGGTTCACGATGCCGGCGATATTGCCAAAGCCGTTCTGCACGCCGGTCCATTTGCCCACCGCGCTGGGGCCGGCAAACATCTGGGCCATCATGTTCACGCAGACGTGCATGATGCCGATGCCGAACCCGGCCAGCAGCAGCGCCGCGATCAGCGCGCCCTGATTGTCAGACAGCGGGATGCCGGCGAGGCCCGCCGCCGTCATCACCGTGCCCAGCATGGCGCCGCCGCGCCGCACCGGGCCGGGTGCCAGACCGCGCCGCAACAACAGGTCGTTCACCTGCCCGCCGATCAGTGCGGCCGCCGCCTGCGCGGCAAAGGCCAAGGCGCCGATCCACGCCATGTCAGCCAGGCTGTAGTGGCGCACCTCCACCAGCCACAACGGCAGCCAGGTGACGAGGAAATAGAGGCCAAAGCCCCAGCACACCTGCGCCAGCGACAGCGACAGCGCCGCCCGGGTGAACAATATCTGCAGATAGGTCGGCCCCTCGCCACCGGCCGCGCCATGATCGGCCGGCGGCGGCAGGCGGCGGATGGTGGCCACCCACGGCAGCAGCCACAACAAGGTGAAACCGCCGACAATGGCGAACAGCCAGCGCCAATCGAGCACCGCGAGCAGCAGACCGCCCGCCAGCGTGCCAAAGGCCGGCCCCAGCGCCAGCCCCACCGACAGCGCCGCATTGGCCGCCCCCTGCCGGGCGGCATCGACATGATCGACAATCAGCTTGAACAGCGCCGGAAAGGTCACCGCCTCGCCCACCGCCAGCAGCAGCCGCAGCAGCACCAGCGCCATCAGGCCATTGGCCAGGCCGGTCAGCGCCGTCGCCAGCCCCCACAGGCCAAGACCGGCCGCCAGCACCCAGCCGGCGTTGCTGCGCCCAACCAGCCAGCCGGCCACCAGCTGGCCCGGCGCATAGACCCAGAAGAAGGCCGAGGCTGCCATGCCATATTCGGTGGCCGTCAGCCCCAGATCGGCCTTCAGCCGCGGCGCGGCGATGCCCAGCGTGCCGCGATCAACATAGTTGATGAACACCGCCAGCCCGATCAACCAGACCAGCGCCGTCACCGCCCGCGTGTTTGCTGCCATGCCGCATCCCCCCTCGGAAAGGCTGCGGTGCCGATCGCCATCCGTCAAGCAGGCGGATCACCAGCCTCTGGGCAGAAGGCCATTCGGCACCGCGCGTGTCGGCGCCTAAAGATCGGGATAAGGCGGTGCCCGCAGCGGTATCGTGGCCTTCTTGACCACCGCCGTGCTGGTGCGGGCGAGCATGTGCAGCGGCTCCAGAACCTGGTCGAGATCGGCAACGTCGCGCAGCACGACCCGGGCGATGAAGCAATCGTCGCCCGTTACCCCATCGCATTGCACGATCTGCGGCATGTCCTGCAGCGCGCGCTCCACATCGCGCAGCCTTCCCGGCAAGGGCTCGATGCGGACTATCGCCTGCAGGGCATAGCCCAGCGCTGCCCAGGACACGTCGGCGGCATAGCCCCGGATCACACCGGCCTCTTCCATTTGCCTGATACGTTCGCGCACGGCGGGGGCTGAAAGTCCCACCCCGTCTGCCAGCGTGCGCAGGCTGGTGCGAGCATCGGCGAGAAGCGCGCCAAGGATGGCGCGATTCGGGGCGTCAAGCGCAACTTTCCGAACAATGCTCATAGCGGCGACCCACCTTCCTTATCGATGCAAATAGCCAGATATAGTTTTCATCACGCCGGTACAAATGCAAGTTCGCCCGCTATGATAATTGCATGAATGGAGACCTGATCATGGATGTGCAACGCATCGCCGCCTTCAGCCGCAATGGCATCGGCGGCAATCCCGCTGGCGTGGTGCTGGCCAACGAACTGCCCGCGCCAGACGACATGCAGCGCATTGCGGCGGAGGTCGGCTATTCTGAAACGGCCTTTGCCGCACCCATCGCAGGCGGCGGCTGGCGCGTGCGCTATTTCGCGCCTGGTCTGGAAGTGCCCTTCTGTGGCCATGCCACCATCGCCCTGGGCGCGGCATTGGGTGCCGCGCATGGCGCCGGCCATTATGCCCTGACGATCAATGATGGCGCCATCGCGGTCACGGCCGAGCCGTCGGCGGCAGGCTGGCGCTGCACCCTGCAATCGCGCCCGACCAGCAGCGCAACCGTTGACGATGCCATGCTGGCCGATGCGCTGACGCTGTTCGGCTATGGTGCGGATGATCTGGACCCGCACATCGCGTCACGCCTCGCAAATGCCGGTTCCCAGCACCTCATCATCGCCTTGGCCAGCCGCGCGGCCCTGTCACGGCTCGCTTATGATCTCGATGCCGGACGGCGCTTCATGCTGGCGCATGGCCTGGTCACGGTGATGTTCATCCATCACGCCGCTGATCAGCATTTCGATGCCCGCAACGCCTTTGCCGCTGGCGGCGTGCTGGAAGACCCTGCCACCGGTGCGGCCGCCGCTGCGCTGGCTGGCATGCTGCGCGACACGCATTGGCCGCACAATGGCCACATCACCATCGCGCAGGGGGACGATATGGGCAGCCCGTCCACCCTCGAGGTGATGCTGACCGACGAGCCTGGCGCCCCGGTCGCGGTGCGCGGCGAGACGCGACCGCTGCATTGATGCCGCTGGACCGGCCGGTCAGATCAACCCGGCCAGCGGGCTCGACGGGTCGGCATAGCGGCGCTTGCCCATGCGGCCGGCGCGATAGGCGAGGCGGCCGGATTCGACGGCCAGCTTCATGGCGCGGGCCATCATGATCGGGTCCTTCGCCTCGGCAATCGCCGTGTTCATCAGCACGCCGGCACAGCCCAGTTCCATCGCCACCGCCGCGTCTGATGCGGTGCCGACGCCGGCATCGACCAGCACCGGCACCCTGGCATTCTCGATGATCAGCCGCAGCGTCACCGGGTTCTGGATGCCAAGCCCACTGCCGATCAGGCTGCCCAGCGGCATGATGGCCGCCGCGCCCGCCTCTTCCAGCCGCTTGGCGGCAATGGGATCATCGGCGCAATAGACCATCACGTCGAAGCCATCCTTCACCAATATCTCTGTCGCCTTCAGCGTTTCGGCCATGTCGGGGTAAAGCGTGCGCGCCTCACCCAGCACCTCGAGCTTGACGAGATTCCAGCCGCCTGCCTCCCGCGCCAGCCGCAGCGTGCGGATGGCATCATCGGCGGTGAAGCAGCCGGCGGTGTTGGGCAGATAGGTGAAGCGCTTGGGATCGAGGAAATCCGTCAGCATCGGCTGGGTGCGGTCCATCACATTCACCCGCCGCACCGCCACGGTGACAATCTCCGCCCCACTCGCTTCGGCGGCAGCGGCATTCTGGGCATAATCCCTGTATTTGCCGGTGCCGACAATCAGGCGGCTGGTGAAGCGCCGGCCGGCAACTTCCCAGCTGTCATCATCCTGTCCACCGCCAACGAAATGCACGATTTCAAGGCTGTCACCCTCGGCCAAGACGACATCTCCATAGGTCGAGCGCGGCACGATTTCGCGGTTGCGCTCCACGGCGACCTTCTCGGCCGGCAGGTCAAGGCTGGCCAGCAGATCGCTGATGCGGCTGCCGGCGGCGATGCGGTGGGGTTCGCCATTGAGGGTGATGGTCATCGTCATAAATCGGTGGCGGCGGCCAGCACGGCGGCGCGCAATTCGGGAATGCCCAGGCCTTTTTCCGAACTGGTGGCAATCACCTGCGGATAGGCGGCGGGGTGGATGCGGCTGGCGCCCAGCGTCGCTTCGGTCAGCGCTGCAAGCGCGCTCGGCTTGATCTTGTCGGCCTTGGTCAGCACCACCTGGAAGCTGACGGCGGCCTTGTCGAGCAGGCTCATGATCTCGCGGTCCACCGGCTTGATGCCGTGGCGGCTGTCGATCAGCACCAGCACCCGCTTCAACACGGCGCGGCCGCGCAGATAATCGAACACCAGATGCTTCCACTGCCGGATCACATCCTTGGGCGCCTCGGCAAAGCCATAGCCCGGCATGTCGATCAGCCGGAAGGCGGTGGGTTCGCCCACATTGAACACGTTCAATTCCTGCGTGCGCCCCGGCGTGACCGATGTGCGGGCCAGCCCGTTGCGGCCGGTGATGGCATTCAGCAGCGAGGATTTGCCGACGTTTGACCGGCCGGCAAAGGCGATTTCCGGCACGTCGGGGGCGGGCAGGAACTTGAGCTCGGGCGCAGACAATTGAAAGGCCACCGGCCCGGCAAAACGCCGCCGGGCCAGCTCGATCAGCTCATCCTGTTCGGCGGCGTCGCTCACTTCTTGCGCCGCCGGTTGGCCGGGGGATTGGGCGCCGGGCGCGGGGCCGGGTTTGGCTTCACGTCGATCACGGCGGCGGCCGGCGGTGTCGCCGGGGTGGGATATTTGCGGTTCATGTAGAGCTGCTGGGCGATCGACACGAGGTTGTTGACGCACCAGTAAAGCTGCAGGCCGGCGGCGAACGGTGCCATGAAGAACATGAACAGCCACGGCATCAGTGCAAACACCTGCTGCTGCACCGGGTCCATCGTCGCCGGGCTCAATTTCTGCTGCAGCCACATGGTGAAGCCCAGGAAGATCGGCAGCACGCCGAGCGCGATGAAGGCCGGCGGCTGCCAGGCGATCAGGCCGAACAGATTGAGCGGCGTCAACGGATCGGGCGCCGACAGATCGTGCAGCCACAGCACGAACGGCTGGTGGCGCATCTCGATCGACACCAGCAGGGTCTTGTAGAGGGCATAGAAGATCGGGATCTGCAGCAGGATCGGCAGGCAGCCGGCGAGCGGATTGACCTTCTCGGTCTTGTAAATGGCCATGATCTCCTGCTGGGCGCGCAGCTTGTCATCGCCATATTTGTCCTGGATCGCCTTCATGCGCGGCCCGATCAGCCGCATCTTGGCCATCGATTCATATTGCTTGTTGGCAATCGGGAACATCAACGCCCGCACGATCAGCGTCAGCCCGATGATGGCTACCCCGAAATTCTGGGTCAGCTTGAACAGGAAATCGAGCAGATAGAAAATCGGCTTGGCAATGATCTCGAACCAACCCCAGCTCACCGCCTTGTCCAGCCGCGGAATGCCAGCCTCGGTATAGCGGTCGAGCAGGTTCACCTCCTTGGCGCCGGCAAACAGCCGGTTGGTGGTGGCAATGCGGGCGCCGGCCGGCACGGTGATGGCACCGGCCAGCCAATCGGCCTGATACTGGCCCGCGGCCTGCTGGAAGGTGGCGGTGATCTTCGCCTTGGGATCGGGCACGCTGGCGGCCAGCCAATATTTCTCGGTCAGGCCCAGCCAGCCGCCGGTGGAGGTGAAGCGCTTGGGCCCTTCATCCTTCAGCTTGGCATATTCGATGTCGGTGTCATTCAGCTTGTCATCCAGCACGGCGACCGGACCGACATGCACATTGGTTTCGGCCTTGTGCGCCTCACCCCGGCGCGACACCAGGCCATAAGGCGCCAGGCTTACCGGGGCCGCGCTGCGGTTCTCGATGCTCTGTTCGACGGTGAACAGATAGTCGCTGTCCACGCTGATCTTCTGGCGGAAGGTCAGGCCCTGCGGGCTGGTGTAGGTCAGGGTCACCGGGGTGGCCGGGGTCAGCGTCGGGCGGTCCGCCGTCCACAGCGCGCCGGCCGGCGGCGCCACCGCGCCGGTCCAGCCGAACTGGGCAAATTGCGCATCGGCGGTGCGGCTCGGCGAAAACAGCCGCACCGGCGGGGAGGCCTTGTCGATGGTCTGGCGATAATCGGGCAGCACCAGATCATCAAAACGCCCACCGACGAGGTTGATCGAACCCTTCAGGCGCGGCGTGTCGATGGCAACGCGCGGAGATGACGCCAAGGCGACGGCCTGGCTGACAATCGCGCCCTGTCCGGTGACGGCCGGGGCGCTGCCCGCCGGCGCGGCCGCTGCCGGCACAGCCGTGGCGGTGGCCGCCGGCTTGGCCGGCGCAGGCAGGAACCGGTCCGACAGGAAGGTCCAGCCGATCAGCACCAGCGATGAAAGCACCACCGCAAGCACGATATTCTTCGTGTCGGGGGATTGATTGTCCTGAGGCAAAGGGAAGGTCCGTCCGTTGGGATTCGTGTTGTCGGGCGCTGCTATAGCCGTTCAAGGCACCGGGTCATAGCCCGAACCCCCCCATGGGTGGCAGCGGGCGATGCGCCGTGCGGCCAGCCAGCTACCACGGGCCGGGCCGTGACGCTCGATGGCGGTGATGGCATAGTGCGAACAGCTGGGGGTGAAGCGGCAGCTCGGCGGCAGCACGGCCGAAAAGGTCAGCTGCCACAGCCGGATCGGCCCAATAACCAACTGCTTGATAAGGCGCTTCATGGGCCGCTGTCTCCCTTGGGCTTGGGCGGGAGATGGGCTTTGGCCAGCGCTTTTTCCAGATCGGCGCGCAATTGGGCGAAATCGCGGGTCAGGCCGCTGTCCCGGCCGATCAGAACATGATCGGCGCCAACATGGCCATGGGCCGGCAGCACCAACTGGACGATGGCGCGCAACCGCCGCTTCAGCCGGTTGCGGGTGACGCTGTTGCCGATCTTCTTGGTGACGGTATAGCCGGCGCGCATCGCCGGATTGCCATCATCGCGCTGGCGCACAAGCAGCACAAAGCCGGCGGATGGAACCCGCCGGCCCTGATTTGCAGCCAGGAAATCCCGCCGCTGCCGGATGGTCTCCGGCGCGCGCACCCGAATCAGGCCGTCAGCTTCTTGCGGCCACGGGCGCGGCGGGCCGCGATCACCTTGCGGCCACCAACGGTCGCCATGCGGGCGCGGAAGCCGTGGCGGCGGGCGCGGACGAGCTTGGAGGGTTGATAGGTGCGCTTCATGGCAAACGTCCTGAACAATAGAGTCTGGCTGGCGCCAGTTGCCTGCGCGCCGAAAGATGGGTGCGGATAATGTGGCCGCGCCCCAGAGTCAACCAGCTTATGGGGGGACTTGTGGGGCCGTTGTGGCCAGTTGTGACTGGACAAGCCGGAATCTGCTGGCAAAGGCGAGGGCCATGGACATCTCGCCGCTCGCCCTGCCCTTCCCCGCCCTTGCCCCCATCGCCGGCGTGCGCATCGGCACCGCCAGCGTGCCCTACAAGCGCTGGACGCGCGATTGCGTCACGCTGGTGGAACTGGCCGAAGGCACGGTGGTGGCCGGGGTGACCACCCAATCGAAATGCCCATCACCGGAAGTGGAATTGTGTCGTGCCAAATTGCCGGGCGGCCGGGCACGCGGCCTGATCGTCAACGCCGGCAACAGCAACGCCTTCACCGGCATGGCTGGCCGCCAGGCTGCCGAGGCGCAGGCCGCCCGCGTCGCTGAGCGGCTGGGCTGCAGCGCCGATCAGGTGTTCAGCGCGTCCACCGGCGTGATCGGCGTGCCGCTGCCGGTTGATCTGGCGCTGGCCGGGGTTGACCAGGCGCACGCCCACCTGGGCCAGGCCGATTTTCTGGCCGCGACGACCGCAATCGGCACCACCGACACCTTCCCCAAGGCCGCCACCAGCAGCGCCATCATCGGCGGCACCCGCGTGACGCTGAATGGCATCGTCAAGGGCAGCGGCATGATCGCGCCTGACATGGCGACCATGCTGGGCTTCATCTTCACCGATGCCGCCGTCAGCCCGGCGCTGTTGCAGCAGATGCTGCGCGCTGCTGTCGCCACCACATTCAACTGCATCACCGTCGACAGTGACACCAGCACGTCTGACACGGTGCTGGCCTTTGCCACCGGTGCCGCCGGCCACGCCGTGCTCACCGGCATGGATGATCCCGGCGCCGATGCGCTGGCCGCCGCGCTGGCCGATCTGTGCCGGCAATTGGCCATATTGGTGGTGCGCGACGGCGAAGGCGCGCAAAAGCTGATCGAGGTGACGGTGTCTGGCGCGGTCGACGATTGCAGCGCCCACCGGGTCGCCATGAGCATCGCCAACTCGCCGCTGCTGAAAACCGCGATTGCCGGCGGCGACGCCAATTGGGGCCGGGTGGTGATGGCGGTGGGCAAGGCCGGCGAACCAGCCGAGCGCGATCTTCTCTCCATCCGCTTTGGCGACACGCTGGTGGCGCAGGCCGGCGGCGTCGTGCCCGGCTATGACGAAGCGCCGGTCGCCGCCCATCTCGCCGGGCAGGAGGTGCGGCTCACCGTCGATCTCGGCCTCGGCCCCGGCCGCGCCCGCGTGTGGACCTGCGATCTCACCCACGGCTATATCAGCATCAACGCCGATTATCGCAGCTGATCCGATCCTCCCCAAACTTGTTTGGGGAGGTGGCAGCCAAAGGCTGAGGAGGGGCCGCGACGGAGGAACGCTTGGCCGCCACCTCCCCATTCAGAGAATGGGGAGGATCAGCTTTGACCGGCATCATCGCAGCCATGACGCCGATCCTCTATCACTACCCCGCCTCGCCCTTTGCCGAGCTGGTGCGCGCCGCCTTCGGGCTGAAGCGCCTGGCCTGGGGCAGCCTGATCGTCTCCAACATCCTGCCCAAGCCGGACCAGACAAGGCTGACCGGCGGCTATGGCCGCACCCCGGTGGTGCAGCTGGGGGCCGACATATATTGCGACACCGGCGCCATCCTGCCGGCGCTTGATGCCCTGCCC
Organism: Sandarakinorhabdus sp. FBCC-B8862; assembly: GCF_059745315.1. NCBI lineage: Bacteria > Pseudomonadati > Pseudomonadota > Alphaproteobacteria > Sphingomonadales > Sphingosinicellaceae > Sandarakinorhabdus > Sandarakinorhabdus sp. FBCC-B8862. The sequence continues at coordinate 2,548,464 of NZ_CM185574.1, read as the reverse complement.
GGCCCCAGCCTCTACCCGGCGCCCCTGGGCCCGCTGCACCGGCTGGTCGCCAGCTGGGCCAACGGGCCGCAATTCTTCGCCCATGTCGGCGCCGCAATGGGCGGGATGACGCCGGAGATGATGGGAGAAGGCTTCATCAAGGATCGGCAGGCGCGCTTTGGCATGGATCTGGCTGCGCTCGGCAAGGCCGCGCCGCACCTGGCCGGCCAGGCCATGGTCGCCGCCCATTGGCTATCGCTCTGCCTGGCTGATGGCCGCGCCTTCATCGGCGGCGACGCGCCGGGGGCCGGCGATCTGGCGCTCTATTCAAACATATGGTTCGTCAACGCCGTGCCGACGGCCGCCGCCAACGCCCAGGCCATGCTGGCGATGCCCGGCGTTGCCGACTGGTTTGCCCGCATGGCTGCGCTCGGCCTTGGCGACCGGCAGGAGGTGAGCGGTGACGACGCGCTCGCCGCCGCCCGCGCCGCCCCGCCGGCGCCCATCAACGGCACGGTGGACGCGCCCTATCAGCCCGGCATGCTGGTGGGCGTCACCCAGGAAGGCACGAAGGACGCGCCCAGCATCGGCCGGCTGTTGCGCTGCTGCCCGGACGGGATCAGCATCGCACGGGAGGTGGTGGACGGCCTCACCGTCCACGTCCACTTCCCGCGGCTTGGGCAGGTGGTGACGCCGGCTTAAGCCAGCGCGCCTTCCAGCCAGGTCTTCAACTCGCCCTTCGGCTTGGCGCCGACCTGCATCGCCACCGGCTTGCCGCCCTTGAACAGGATCATGGTGGGGATCGACATCACGCCATAACGGCCGGGCGCCTCCGGATTCTCGTCGATATCCACCTTCACGATATCGACATTGGCCATTTCGGCATCCAGTTCTTCCAGCGCCGGGGCTATCATGCGGCAGGGGCCGCACCACTGCGCCCAGAAATCGACCAGCACCGGCTTGTCGGCGTTGATCACATCGGCTTCAAAGCTGGCATCGGTCACGGCCTTGGTCATCGCTTGCACTCCAAATTCGGGTTCACTGCGGCAAGATAGTGATTGGATCGGCCGGCGGCAATGCGGCCGATGGCTGCCATGTGCTGAGCGTATGGGCATCCAGTTCGATGAGGCGCGGCCCGGCGGTGTAGAGCAGCGCCGCCCGCACGCTGCGTCCCGGAAACACCGCCGCCAGCGCCGCGGCATAGGCGGCCATTTGCGCCACATGCGCCGGCGGCACGGCCGCCAGATCGGCCGGCACGCGCGCGCCGGTCTTGAAATCCACCGCCAGCACATCGGTCTCGGTCACCAGCAGCCGGTCGATGCTGCCGGCAATCACCGCCGGCCCCACCACGGCCGCCACCGGCGCTTCGGTCAAGGCACCGGGCGCGAACACCGCCGCAAAGGCCGGATCATCCAGAACGGCGGCCACGGTCGCCAGCAATTCATCGGCATCGAGATCAGGCACGTTGAGCGCGCACCATTGCCGCGCCACCGCATCCCGCGCCGCCGCATCCAGCCCCGGCAGCGTTTCAAACAAGCGGTGCAGCGCGGTGCCGCGCCGGGCAGCGGCCTGGCGCCCGGCATCAGGCGGCGGCGCGGCCACTGGATCGGGGCCGAGTGCGGACGGGCTCAACGGCCGTGGTGGCCGGGCTTCGGCCGGGGCAGCCCGCTGCCACCAGGGATCGGTGGGCAGGCTGATGCTGGCAGGCGCGAGGCTGGCCGGCTGCACCGCCACCGGTGGCCCGGCATGCAAGCGCTGCACCGCTTCGGGCCAGTTGGGATCATCCACCGCCACCAATCCGGCATCGGCCAGTGCGCCGGCCACCATGCCAAACCAGGTGCCATCAGGCAGGCCGCCATCCGATTTCGGCTTGGCCGCACCGGCCAGGCACAGCATCTCCTCCGCCCGGGTCAAGGCAACATAGAGCAGGCGGTGATATTCGCGCCGCGCATTATCCTGCCGGGCCGCCAGCGCATCGGCCAGCGCCGGCGGCGGCTGCACCAGCCCCGCTGGCAGCCACAGCGGCAGTTCCGGCCCATCGGGCACCGGCATGATCAGCGCCCCGCTTTCGGTGCGCAGCGTGCCGCAGGCATCGGCCATGATGACGATCGGCGCCTGCAGCCCTTTGGCGCCATGCACCGTCATCAACCGCACCGCATCCAGCGCCGCTTCGGGATCGCGCTTCACCTCCAGATTTTCGGCCGCCATCCAGGTTAGGAAGGCCTGAAGGCTCGCCGCACCCGCCGCCTCGCAGGCCAGCGCCTGGTCCAGCACCGTGTCGATGGCATCGCGCGCCTCTTCCCCCAGCCGGGCCAGCAGGCGGCGGCGGCCAGCCAGCGGGCCCGACAGCACGGCTTCGAGGAAGCGATAGGGCGACACATCGCGGCCAAGCCGCAGCAATTCCGCCAGCCAGTCGCGCGCCGCCGCCACATCGGGGTCAAGGCTGGCCTGCACCTCGGCCCACAGGCTGCCCTCCCGCTTGGCGGCCAGCGCGGTCAGATGCTGGTGATCCAGATTGCAGAAGGGCGACAGCAGCAGCGCCGCCAGCGTCAGATCATCGCCCGGCTGCAGCACCCAGCGCACCAGCGCCACCAGATCGGCCACGGCCAGCGGCTCGGCCAGGTTCAGCCGGTCAACGCCGGCCACCGGCACACCGGCATCGTGCAGCGCCCCCACCAGCGCGTTCATCAGCCTGCCGCGCCGGCGCAGCAGCACCAATATGTCCTGCGCGCGGGCGCGGCGGCCGCTGGCCGGCAGGATCAACGGATCGGCATCGCCCAGCCAGCCGGCGATGCTGGCCGCAATGCGCCGGGCCAGATCAATATCCTGCGCCAGCGGCGGCTCGTCGCTGCTGCCATCATCCTCGTCGGCAGCAGCATCAGCCGCGCCAGTGTCAGCCTTGGCCAGCAGCGGCGGCCACAGCAGCACGGTGCCCGCGCCCTGCTTGTGCGGCACGTGCGCCGGGATCGCATCCCGGTCAAACTGCTCGGGGCCGACATGGTCGATCACCCGGTCCACCACATCAAGGATCAGCGGCACCGAACGGAAATTGGTGCTGAGCGGCAATTCCTTCCACCTGTCCGGCTCCGCCTCGCACAGAAGGTGGAACTGCTCCTTCTTGGCGCGATAGATCAGCGGATCGGCGCCCTGGAACCCAAAGATGGACTGTTTGAAATCCCCGACCACGAACAGGCTGCGGAACCGGTCGCGCTGGCCCTTGCCGGCGAAAAATTCCTCCACCAGCGCCTGCACCACATCCCATTGCAGCAGGTTGGTGTCCTGTGCCTCGTCCACCAGCACATGGTCGATCCGGCTGTCGAGCTTGAAGCGCACCCAATCGGCAGCGCCGGCACCGGCCAGCAGGCGGGCGGCGGCGGCGATCATGTCGTCATAATCGATCACCCCGGCCCGGTGCTTGGCAGCAGCCAGATCGCGCGCCAGCCGCACCGCCACGCGCAGGTGCCGGCCGGCATGCTCCAGGATCTGCCAACGCTCCTGCTCCGCCCGGATGGCCAGCAATTGCACCTGCACATGCTCGCAGAACGCCCGCAGCTCCGGCTCCTCATCGTCCAGCGCCTTGGGAATCAGGCCCGTTGGTTTGCGCGCCTCGTTCTTGCCGGTGAAAAACAGCCCCCACAACTTGGGCCACAAGCCATTGCGGTCCGCCGCGCCCACCACCGCGCCCAGGCCTTCGCCCAGTTTCAGCGCATTCACCCCGCTCTGCCGGCCCAGCGCCCGCGCCATCTCGGCCAGTGCATCCCAGGGCAGGCCGGCCAGCCCGGCGGCCAGCGTCGCGGCCGCACTGCCGCCATCGGCCATCCCCAACATGCGGCGCAGCAGCGGGTCCACCCCCTCCACCCGCAGCGCCGCCAGCGCCTCGCCATATTTGCCCAGCCCGGCCATGATGGCGTGCAGCCGGGCTTCGCCGCCATCCAGCGCAATCGCCTCGACATCGCGGCGGAAGCCCCGGTCGCTGCGGTCCGACAGGGCATCGGTCAACACCCGGCGGCGCAGCAGGGCGGCGGCCCGATCATCCAGCGTCTGGAAGCCCGGCGTGATCCCCGCCTCAACCGGAAAACTGGCGATCAGCCCCTGCGCGAAACTGTGGATGGTCTGGATGGCAAGCCCGGCCGGCGTTTCCAGCACGGCGGCAAACAGGCCGCGCGCGCGGCGGCAGGTTTCGGCATCCACCGGCGCGCGGATGGCAGCGAGATCATGGGCCAGATCATCGTCGGGGCAGCCGGCCCAATGCGCCAGCCGCGCCATCACGCGCGCCTGCATTTCAGCGGCGGCCAATTTGGTGAAGGTCAGGCACAGGATCGATGGTGGCGCCGCGCCGGCCAGCAGCAGGCGCAGCACCCGGGCGGTGAGCACCTGGGTCTTGCCGGTGCCGGCCGATGCCGCCACCCAGGCATGCACATCCGGATCGGCGGCATCGGCCTGTTCCGGCAACAGGGCGTCAAGCCGCCTCATGACATGCGCCTCGGCCGGTTGATCCATTCGGCCACCCGCGCCAGATGGTCATAATCCGTCCATGCCCATTGCGGGCGCAGCTTGGGCACAAACGGCGTTTCGGCCAGCAGATAGCGGCCAGCCAGTTCGGTCGCAAACTCCAGCACGCCGGCCATGTGCGCCGCCGCATCGCCATCCTTGCCCAGCGGTGCGGCCACCTTGCCGGCTTCCTTGTGGCTGCCGCGCAGCTGCCAATATTCGATCCCGCCCGGCCTGCCGGGCCGCAGCGCTGCCGTGCCATCGGCAGCCTGGCCCTGGAGCGCCAACGCCAGGCCCAGCGCCAGCTGATTGGCCTCCAGCGCCTGCACCCGCTTGCCCGAAGGCACGCCGCCGGTCTTGTAATCCACCACGCGCACCCGGCCATCGTCATGCCGGTCGATGCGGTCGATCTTGCCACTCAGGATCAGGCCGCCGGCCAGCGGCAGCCGCAGCTTCACCTCGGCCAGCATCTGGCGCCAACCGGTCTGTTCTTCGGCGAGGATCAGGGCGCCGGCCCAGTGCAGCGCCACGCGCATGCGCGGCAGCCAGGTCGCCTCCAGCAGCGGGAAATGCCGGGCCTCACTCTCCAACTCCTCGGCGATGATGCGATCCAGATCATGCAATGTGCCGTGCTGGCGGCGCACCCAGCGTTCCAGCACCTTGTGCACCAGCGTGCCGCGCATCGCCGGCGTCGGGTCCTGGTCCAGCGGGTCGAGCGGCTCCAGCTTCAGGATGCGGCGGGCATGAAAGGCGAAGGGATCGGCGATCAGCGTGTCGATCTCGGTGATGCTCAGGCCCTTGGGCCGCAGATCGAGCGCAGGGTTGGGTTCGGGCAGCGCCACCGGCTGCGGCCCGGCCGGCGCGCCATCCAGCCGGCGGGCCAGCGCCACCAGATCATCGCGGCGCGGCAGGGCTTCCGCCCCGGCCCGTTCAAACTGGGCGATCAGGCGCAGCCACAGCCGCGATGGCAGCTGCGGGCCGCCGGCATCGCGGCGCGCCCGGGTGATCAGCACCTTGGGGCCACAGGCGGCGCGCAGGAAATCCTGCGCCGCCAGCCCCTGCGCCCGCGCCGTGCCGGGCAGGCCCAGCCGGGCGCGGATGGCCGGCGCCAGCCAGGGATCGGGGCTGGGCCGGCCCGGCCAGCTCGTCTCGTTCAGGCCGGCCAGGATCATCAGATCGGCGCGGGCCAGCTGCGCTTCCACCGGGCCCAGGATGGCGAGGCGCGGATGGCCCTGGCCGGGCACGCGCACTGCCACCCCATCAATCAGCACGGCCAGCAGCGCCGGTGCCTCGTCGGCCGACAGGGCGCAGAAATGCGCGCCATCGCGCTCCAGATCGGCGATCAGCCCGGCCAATTGCCGGCCATCCGGCCCGGCCCAGCCGTCATCGCCCGCCAGCGCGCCAATCGCCTGGCGCAGGGCAGCGGCCAGATCGGGCAGGGTGAAATCCGCCCGGTCGCGCAGCGCCTCCAGCGGTGCCAGCGCGGCGGCCACATCCTCCCACCATTCGTCCATGGCGGCAGTATCGGCCGGCCGCTTTTCCCCCACCCAGCGGGTGACATGCTCGCCCACGGCGTCCAGCCCCGGCGGCGGCCGCACCCCGCGCAGGCCCAGATCGGCCAGCAGCAGCGCCCGGGCAAAGCCGGCATCGCCGGCCCGCACCAGCCGGTTCTTCAACACGGCAAGCAGGCGGGCCGGGGCAAAGCCTTCGGCCAGCGCGGCCACCAGCGCCAGCGCCAGCGCGCCGGGCGGGCGCAGCGCCAGCGGTTCCCCGGCGCTGCTGTCCACCATGATGCCCCAGCGCCGGCAATGCGCCGCCACCCGCCGCGCCAGCACCGGATCGGGCGTCACCAGCGCGGCGCGCTGGCCCGGCACCTCAAGCGCCTCGCGCAGGGCCAGCGCCACCAGCTGCGCCTCTTCCGCCGCCGTGGCGCATTCGGCCAGCATCAACCCGGCGCGCGCCGCCGCTTCGGGCGCATCGCCGGGCGGGGCCGCTGCGGGGGCGAGCGCCGCCAACAGGGCCGCCGCGCGCTCGGGCGCGCCATCAAGCGGCCCGGCCCCATGCGGCCAGCGCTGCACATCGGCCCGGTCCAGCCCCAGGCCGGCCAGCAGCGCCTTCAACCCCCATTGCGGGTGGCCGGCATCATCACGGCTGGCCGGGTCATCGGCATCCGCCAGCCGGATCGCCTGCCAGCGCGCCTCACCAGCGGCCGAAACATCATCATCCAGGCCGGGTAACACCACCAGGCCATCGGGCAAGCGCAGGATCGCCGTCAGCAGTCGCACCAGCGCCGGCGTGGGGTTGGCAATCCCGGCGGCCACCACCAGACCGGCCGGCGGCGCCGCCTGCCAGCGGGCGATGGTGCCATCGATCAGCGTCGCGAGCCGGGTCACGCCCTCGGCACCGCCCTGCTGCTGCCGCGCTTCCGGCCACAGCGCGATGATCAGTTCCAGATAGGCGAGGGTTTTCTGCCAATGATCGGCCAGATCCTGGCCATCGGCAGCAGCCGCCAACGCTTCGGGCGGGATTTCGGCGGCCAGCAGCGCATCCAGCACACCGGCCAGCGCATCGCCCAGCCGCAGCCGCTCCACCGCGGTGCGGGCGCCGCCCGGCAGGCGTTCGGCCAGCCGCGCCATGGTGAAACGGCGCACCAGCGGCGGCACGGCCGCGGCCACCGGCGCCTGCCCTTCGACCAGGCGGGCAAAACCGCCATCATCCAGATCGCCCACCGGCACCATGCGCGGCAGCAGCAGCCCGCCCGCCCCGCCCGGCAATTGCCGCACAAAGGCTTCGGTGAGCGCGGTGACAGCGCGGCGGTTGGGCAGCAGCACCAGCGCCTGGGCCAGCCGCAGCGGATCGCTGCCACAGCGCGCGAGCAGGCCGGCCGCCAGCGCATCGGCAAAGCCGACGTGCAGGGGAATGTTGAACAGGGCGGGCGCGCGGGCAAGGCCCGGCTGGGGGGCAATCACGGCTTCAGCTTAACCGCGGGCCGGCCCGCCGCACAAGCCTGTCAGGCGGCGTTGCGGCGCTGGTAACGGCTGCGCACCCGCTGTTCGGCGCGGATGGCATCCACCGCCAGGGCCAACATGGCGCGATAGGTGTCGGGCGCGATGGCCAGGAAGCTGCGGCGGCCATCTCGCTGGCACGGGCGGCGCACGATCAGGCCGGCCTTGGTCATGCTGTTGATCCAGCGCAGCGCCGTCGTGCTGGGCACATCGGCTGCAATGCACAGGCTGGTGACCGAGGTTTCACGCCGCCAATAGTGCGCCACCGACAGATCCAGCAGCATGTCCCACGCCGGCTCGCCCAGCGCCAGGCCGGGCAGATGCCGGCCGCGCAGGCGGCGGATGCGGAACTGGGTTTCCAGAAAGGCGATGCAATCACCCTCCGAAATGCCATGGTCGGGCGGCACCGCTGCCTGCCCCACCAGGCGATCGGCCAGGGCGGCCAGCCCCTGCGCCATGTCGGCCACCTGCCGCGCGATGGTCACGGCCGGATCGCCTGCCAGCGCCGCGTCACCGCCCGGGCGACCGACCGGCAGGTCGAGCGCGCCGATGTCCGCCACAATGGCCGACAACGCCTGTTCGATGAGCACATGATCCTGACGGCTGGCCAGCGCACCGGGTGCGGCCGGCAGGGATGCGGGTGCGGGTTCGGCCGGGCCGGCATCAGGCACCCCGGTTCCAGCTGGCCGGTTCACCGCCGGCTGGGCCATGCCCGGCCGCGATCCCATCCTGCCCGTCACCCTGGAATGCATCATGCTGAACGCCCCCGCTGCCTGGTTGAGAGGCGGCGAGCCCTAACAGCAACTCCAGGCGGGAGAGGCAGGGAGGATGGTCCAATATGGACAGTCCAGCCTGGGAAATATGTTCATTCAGCTTTCTATCCGGTGACCAGGCCGCCAACGGCGCATAGTCTGCGGGCCCGGCCGGCATCATGGCCAGGCACAGCTGCGCCGCCGGCCGCATCACCGGGCCACCGGGCAGCCGCATTATCTGCCAGCCCATGATCTCCGCCAGCATGGTGACCGGCTCCGCCAACGGGGCGGGCACGCCAATCAACGCCAATTGCAACGGCGGTCCCGGATCAGGCGGCCGGGCGTTGCACCGCATCGGGGGAGGCTGCACCATCATCGTGCCTCCCGAAACGGCCGCCCGGCCAAGGCCTTGCCGATATTGATGGTTAGCCGGCAACAACCATCAGCTGTTCCAGCGCCGGAAGCGCCACCGGCATGATCAACCGGTCCAGCCCCTGTCGGGCCAGCACGGCGGCCAGTTCATGGTCCGTCGTCGCCACCGCCACCACCCGGCCACGGCTGCACAGCTGCAGCCGGCCCTCCTGCGCCGGCTTGTCATGCCCCCCGGCTGCTGCCGGTCCGCTCACCTGCCATCCCAGGATCTCGAACATCAACCACAGCTTGTCGCGCTCATCCCCAGCCGGCAGATCAATCCAGACACTGCGCACCTCGTGGCAGCCGGCGTGCCGGCCGGGCACGTCATTGGCAATATACACGGCTGTTTCCCTTAGTTGACCCGGTGCAATGGTTAACACCCTCCTAACAGTCTGGAGAAGTCAAGATAGCGCCAGAACGGACATACTCGCATTTGCACCAGACTGGCCCGCCACCGGCTCGACACGCACGCGCTGCCATGCTTCCATTGCCCCCGGTCCATTCAGGGGAGACGATCCATGTTCAGCCACATCATGGTTGGCGCCAACGACACCGCCGCATCCAAGGCCTTTTATGATGCAACCTTCGCCGCCATGGGCATCGCGCCCGGCTTTGCCGACGACAAGGGCCGGGTGTTCTGGATGACGCCCACCGGCATATTCGCCATCACCCCGCCCATCGATGGCCAGCCCGCCACCTGTGGCAACGGCAGCACCATCGGCTTTGCCATGGAAAGCCCGGCGATGGCCGATGCCTGGCACGCCGCCGGCATCGCCAATGGCGGCACCGCCATCGAGGATCCGCCCGGCGTGCGCGCCGGTGGCATGGGCGCGCTCTATCTTGCCTATCTGCGTGATCCGGCCGGCAACAAGCTGTGCGCGCTGCACCGGATGCCGGCCTGATGCGCGGCCTTGCATTTGCGGCCCTGCTGGCGCTGGCGGCCCCGGCCGCCGCCCAGCTGGTCCAGGACAAGCCGGCGCTCACATTGGCTGGCGCCCGCATCATCACCGAAGCCGCCCAGGCCGAAGCCGAAAAGCGCGGCCTGAAGGTGACGATCGTGGTGGTGGACCCGGCCGGCGTGCCGATCGCGCTGCGGCGGATGGACGGCGCGCCGCTGGGCGGGCCCGACATCGCCACCGGCAAGGCGCAGACGGCGGCGCGCTACAACAACCCCACCGCGCTGTTCGAACAACGGCTGCAGAAGGAAGGCCAGCTGCGCTATCTCACCTTCCCTGGCGTCATGGTGGCCTCCGAAGGGGGGCTGCCGGTGAAGCTGAATGGCAGCACCGTGGGCGCGGTCGGTGTGTCGGGCGCGACCAGCCAGGAAGACGGGCTGATTGCGGCGGCCGGCGTGGCGGCGCTGGAAGCGGCGGCCACGAAAAAATAGCCTTGGGCGCAGCGGCCGGCGGCGGCAACGCTCCGCCTCTTGCCGCTGCCCCCACCACCGCGCTATGAGGCGCGCACAACAACGTCAGGAGAGACCGCCATACCACCGCCCCCTCGCCGCTTCATGAGCACGCCGGCCCCGATTTCCGGCCCGCTTTATGATGAGTTCATCAAGTCTCCCAAGGTCCGTGTGATCGATCAGGACGGGGAGAATCTGGGCGTCCTCTACACCCGCGAAGCCATTGCGATGGCCCAGGAAGCGGGTCTCAACCTGGTGGAAGTCTCTCCCGGCGCAGACCCGCCGGTGTGCAAGATCCTCGATGTCGGCAAGTTCAAGTACGAGGCCCAGAAAAAGGCCGCTGCCGCACGCAAGAACCAGAAGACGCAGGAGATCAAGGAGATCAAGATGCGTCCCAACATTGATGAGCATGATTATCAGACCAAGATGAAGGCCATCGCGCGCTTCCTCGAGGAAGGCGACAAGGTGAAGCTCACCCTGCGCTTCCGCGGCCGCGAGCTGTCCCATGGCGAGCTTGGCCTGAAGCTGCTGGAGCGCGTCCGCGACGAAACCGCCGATGTCGCCAAGGTGGAGCAGCTGCCCCGCCTGGAAGGCCGCCAGATGCTGATGGTGATCGCGCCGAAGTAACCCGAACCGCTCCCCTCCCGCTTGCGTGAGGGGCCGGGGGTGGGTGGTCCCGGCTGATTGCCTTTCCCGGCGGGCCCGGCTAACCGGCGGCCATGTCCTTCTTTGCCCCGCCCCTCACCGGCATCAAAGCCGATCAATATGCCCAGCTGAACCAGCAGCTCAGCCTGCTGATCGGCGATGAACGCGACTTCACCGCCAACATGGCCAACATGGCCGCGCTGCTCTTTCACCAGCTGGCTGATCTCAACTGGGCCGGATTCTATCTGATGAAGGATGGCGAACTGGTGCTGGGCCCGTTCCAGGGCAAGCCGGCCTGCATCCGCATTCCGCTCGGCAAGGGCGTCTGCGGCACGGCGGCGGCAACGCGGGTCGCCCAGGTCGTGCCCGATGTCCACGCCTTTCCCGGCCACATCGCCTGCGATGCCGACAGCCGCTCCGAAATCGTCGTGCCGCTGATCGCCGATGGCCGGCTGATCGGCGTGCTTGATCTCGACAGCCCGAAACCCGGCCGCTTCGATGAAGACGACCGGGCCGGGCTGGAAGCGGCAGCGGGGCTCATGCTGGCCGCCAGCCAACTGGTCTGAACCCGGTGCCGCCGGCCCAAGGGGGCCAGAACCGGCGGCACCGGCATCAGATCATTTGTTGAACTTCAGCACGAAATCCTGGCGGGTGTTGGCCATCGCGGCATCAATGCCCTTCAGCGCCTGGGCGCGCTGTTCCGGGGTCAGATCGCGCGAGGCTTCGATCGCGGCCCGGGCCGATGCCATGGCTTCGCGCTGGATCTTCTGGATTTCCATGCCGCAGGTGGCGAGCTGCGGGAAATCGGCGTCAGCAGGCACCTTCACCCCTTCCTTCTCGCAGCGCGCGCGCATGTCAGCCTTGATCGCCGCCATCTGCTCCTGCGCCATCTTGTGGGCGCCGCCGGCCATCTCCATCCGCCGCACCATCACCATCTTGCGGCCATCGGCGGTGGTCGTCACCTGAACATCCGCATTGCCGGGCGCGTTGCCGGGCCCACCAGCCTTGCCGTCAGCACCAAACGCCATCACGTGCGGCATATGCTCTCCACCGGCGACATTGTCGGTGATCACCTTGCCATCCTTCATGATCACGGTGCGGACCACGGTCTTCTCACCCTTTTCGCCCTTCGCACCCTTGTCGCCCTTCTGGTCGATCCTGTGGGTGAAGACCATCACGCGCGGCGCTTCCGGCGCATCGGGGGCGGCGGGCGGCGACACGGCAGCGGGTGGGGCCGGCGGGGCCGGGGGCGCGACGGGGGAGACCGGGGCCGGCGGCGCGGGCGGGGCGGGCGGGGCCGGCTGTGCACCCGAAGCGGTGGCAATCAGGCCGCCAACGGCCAGGCCGGAAACAGTCAGGGCCCCCAGCACGCGGCGCGACAGCCCGAATTTGCGGTCTTTCATCATGGCAATACGGTCCTTCAACTGGCTCTTGTGGTTCATGGCGCACGCCGCGATGGGGGTCGCGACGCAGGCCGATTTCAGCACCGCCTGGCCATAGGCGGCACGGGTTTCGCCATCGCTGCCGGCCAGCACCGTGGCATCACAGGCAAGCTCCTGATCCGACCGGAAGGCGCGCCAGGCGGCATGGGCGATGGGGTTCCACCAGTGGGCGGCCAGCACCACCAGCCCGGCCAGGTTGGCCAGAAGATCAAAACGGTCGTGGTGCGCGCCTTCGTGCAACAGGGCCATGCGGCGCTCGGCCGGCGAATAGCGCTTCAGGAAATCCGCTGGCAGCAGCACGCGCCGCTTGATGATGCCGGCCGCCATCGGACCAGGCACATGGGCGGATACGATCACGTCCACCCCGCCCAGCCGGGTCAGCAGTTCGCCCTCGCGCACCGCCTTGCCGATGAAGCGGGCATGGCGGCTCCACTGCACCGCCAGAAAGGCCACCGCCCCCGCCGCCCAAAGGCCCAGCAGCAGCGTCGGCCAATCCGGCACCAGGCCAAGTTCGGGCCCGGCCCGCACCACCGGCGCCGGCAACGGCTGGGTGTAGAGCGCGGCATCGGCCGGGCGCATCAGCGCCAATGCCATGTCGCCATCGGGTTTCGTCTGCGCCACCGGCACATACAAGGACTGCCAGCCGGGGATCGCCGGCATTGCCATGCGCAGCGCCGGCAGCGCCCACAGCGCATAGGCCAGATGTGCGCCCCACAGCCGCGCCACGGTGCGGCGCACCGCCAGCACCAGCAGCATCAACAGGCTGGCGCCAATCAGCGCCTCCACCAGCCATTCGCTGTTCAGCCAATGCATCATTGCTTCAGCTCCCGGATCAAGGCTTCCAGTTCGGCAATATCGGCAGGCGAAAGCTCGCCACGTTCAGCGAGATGCGCCACCAGCGGCGTCGCCCGGCCGCCGAACAGCCGGTCCACCAGCCGCCGCGATTCCCCGGCGGCCACCGCCGCCCGCTCCACCGCAGGTTCATACAGATAACGCCGGCCATCCTCGGTCGTCGCCAGCGCGCCCTTGGCCGCCAGCCGCGACAACAGGGTCTTCACCGTCGGCAGGCTCCAGCCGGTTTCCACCAGCCGGGCCGCCACATCCTGCGCCGTCAGCGGGCTGGTGTGCCACAGCACCTCCATCACCTGCCATTCGGCTTCGCTGATCCGCTCGCTCATTCCCGCCTATCCGATTCGGCTACGTCTGTAATCGTCATACTGATTACGCATGTAATCGTCAACTGCCGTATTGCAAGATTGATACAGCGCGCCCACATCGGCCGGCAGCCGGATCGGGCATGACGCCGCGTCCGGGGGGAGACGCGCACCGCATGGACCGGCTGGACCGTCCGTTTGCCGATGCCTATGCCACCGGCCTTGGGCTGTCGCCGGCCGTGGCGGCCCCGGTTGCGCCGCCGCCTCGCCGCTGGGGCCGGCGCATCGCCTTGGGCCTGCTCACACTCATCGCGGCGCTGCTCGCCTGGCTGGCCATCACAGCGCCACTGTCCAAATCCCTGGCGCCCATCGCCCGGCCACAGATCACCCTGCTCGCCGCCGATGGCAGCCCCATTGCCCGCAAGGGTGCCCGCATCGAAGCCCCGGTGCGCATCGCCGCGCTGCCAGCCCATGTGCCGGGCGCCGTGATCGCCATCGAGGATCGCCGCTTCCGCCAGCATCTTGGCCTTGATCCGGTGGCCATCGCCCGTGCGGTGTGGAGCAACATCACCACCGGCCGCACCCAGGGCGGCAGCACCATCACCCAGCAGCTGGCGAAATTCACCTTCCTCACACCCGAACGCAGCCTCACCCGCAAGGCCCGCGAAGCGCTGATCGCGCTGTGGCTGGAAGCCTGGCTGACCAAGGACCAGATCCTCGAACGCTATCTGTCCAACGCCTATTTCGGTGACAATTGCTATGGCCTGCGGGCGGCCGCGCTGCATTATTTCAACCGCCAGCCCGAACGCCTCACCCGCGCCCAGGCCGCCATGCTGGCCGGGCTGCTGCAGGCACCCTCGCGCCTTGCCCCCACCCGCAACTATGCCGGCGCCCGGGCGCGCATGAAGCTGGTGCTGGCCGCCATGGCCGATACCGGCGTGATCAGCGCCGCCACCGCCCGCCGCACCCGCGCGCCGCGCCTGGATGTGCAGCGCGAGGCCGATCTGCCCAGCGGAACCTGGTTTGCCGATTGGGCCATGGCCGAAGTGGAGGATGATGACGACAACGCCTATGCCAGCCGCACCGTCACCACCACGCTGGATGCCCGGTTGCAGCGCGCCGCCCGCCGCGCCGTGGCCGGTGTCGCGCCCAGGGGCGCCCAGGTCGCGCTGGTCGCCATGCGCCCCAATGGCGAGGTGGTGGCCATGCTGGGCGGGCGCGATTATGCCGCCTCCCCCTTCAACCGCGCCACCCAGGCCCGGCGCCAGCCCGGCTCCACCTTCAAGCTGTTTGTCTATCTCGCTGCCCTGCAGAACGGCTGGTCACCCGATGACCGCATCGCCAACACGCCGATCACCGAAGGCAGTTACCGCCCGCGCAATTCCGGCGACCGCTACAGCGACGGCCTCGCCCTCGCCCAAGCCTTTGCCCAATCCAGCAATGTCGCCAGCGTGCGCCTGATGCAGGCGGTGGGGGATCGCAAGGTGATTGCGCTGGCGCGGCGGATGGGCGTGCGCACCCCGCTGCCGGCCGGCGATCCCAGCCTGGCGCTCGGCACCACCGGCCTCACCCTCATCGAGCTGACCAGCGCCTATGCCGGCTTTGCCGGCAACGCCTTCCCGGTGCGCCCCACCGCCCTGCCGGTGACCCCGCCGAGCCTGTGGGACCGGTTGTTCAACGCGCCCGCCGCCCTGCCCGATGCCGTGCACGACGACATGGCCTCCATGCTGCGCGCCGTCATCACCCGCGGCACCGGCCGCGCCGCCAATCCCGGCCGCCCGGCCTTTGGCAAGACCGGCACCACGCAGGACAATCGCGATGCCCTGTTCGTCGGCCATGCCGGCGATCTGGTGGTCGGCGTGTGGGTGGGCCGGGATGACAACCAGCCGCTGGGCAACATCACCGGTGGCGGCCTGCCGGCACGGATCTGGCGTGATTTCATGCGGCGTGCCATGCCGCCGCCGGCAGCCGATGATGACGAGGCCGACGAACCGGATGCGGCCGATCCGCCCGATGCCGCCTTCGATCTCGGCCCCGATGCCGAGCTGCGGCTGGAAGATGGCGAGGCCGTGCTCACCACCCGCATCGGCGATCAGGATATCGATGTCCGCCTTGATCTTGATCGCGCCGAAGCCTTCGCCCGCCGGCTGGAACAGCAATTACCGCCGCCCGATCCACCGCAGTAAGCGCAATTTGCCGTTGCCCCGCCCGGCGTGATAGGGTGCTCCCCTGTTCGTGCATTTCGGGGGGATTGCACCATGCCATATCGTCAGGCGCACTGGTTCGTGGGCGGCGTGCTGCTCGTCATCCTCGCCGGTTTCTGGTTCAGCTATTTCACCGCCGCGGCAGTGCCGCTGGCCTTCCATGTCCACGCGCTCAGCGCTTCGGCCTGGCTGCTGCTGCTGATCGTCCAGCACCTCGCTATCCACCGCCGCCAGAACGGCCTGCACCGGCAATTGGGCTGGGCCAGCTTCGCGCTGTTTCCGCTGCTGATCCTCGGCTTCACGATGATCATCAACGTCTCGGCGCAGGCCTTTGCCAAGGGCAGCAGCCCCTTCAGCGTCTATCTCGGGCCCTCGTTCGGCATCGGCATGGCGCTCGCCATCGCCGCCTATCTCACCCTGTTCTTCCAGGCGCTGCGCCACCGCCGCAACGTCCATCTCCACGCCGGCTACATGCTCGCCACGCCGTTGATCCTGTTCGAATCCCCGTTTTCGCGGGTGATGGGCATGTTCGCGCCGTGGATGAACATCATCGGCAGCAGCGGCCCGCAAGAGGTGCTGGACACCATCGCCTTGTCTGACGGCATTGCCGTGATCTTCGCGCTTGGCCTTTATGCCGCCAACCGCCGGCACGGCACGCCGTGGCTGGTCGCCGCCGGCTTCATGGCGGCCCAGGCCATCGCGATGTGGTATGCGCCGTTCGTGCCGCAGCTGGGCCCGGCCTTTGGCGCCTATGCCACCTTGCCGCTGGGCCTCACCGCCGCGATCGGCATTGCCGCAGGGGCCGGCGCCGGCTGGCTGGGCTGGCGGGCCGGCAAACGGCCGCGCCGCGTGGCCCAACCCGCCTGATCACAGCCAGAAGCGCACGCCCGTCCGCACCGACCAGCCGCCGGGATTTTCGCCGGCCGCGCGCGCCAGCCGGCTCGATTCGCCCAGCCGCCGCTCAAACATCACCGCAACATAAGGCGCCACCCGCCGCGTCACCTCATATCGCGTCAGCACCCCGGTCTCGACAATGGCCGGGCCCGGCGCGATCAGCCGTTCCGGCACCCGCGTGGCGTAAATGTCGGTCTCGAACAGCGGCTGCACCACCAGCCGGTTGGTCAGCCTGAGGTCGAAACTCTGGCGCAGGCGAAACAGCACATCGCCCTTCAGGCCAACGAACATATGGGCTTCGGTTTCAAAGAACAGCGGCGCCAGCCCCTGCACCCCAAGCACCGCATAGGTGCGGGCATCGGGCTGGATATCGTGGCGCACGCCGGCCTGCAGATCGAAGAACATGGCGATGTTGCGGCTGTAGAGCGCCTGGAACTCGCTCTGCTCCAATCTGGGCCCCTTGGTCTCGCCTTCGGTGCGCCACCAGAATTTGTTGATGTCCCCGCCGATCCAGCCCTGCGCCTCCCAATTTGCGACCAGCTTGCCGTCAAAGCGGGTGAGATCGGCCTCCTCCACCAGGGTGAAATTGTTGATGGCATCGCCATGGCCATGGCCTTCCTTCGCCACAGCCGGCGCTGCCAGCACGGCCGCGATCAGCAATGCGCGCATCAGTGCACGTGCCCTGCCGGCAGGCTGCCATCGGCCCGCGCCACCACCAGCTTGGCCATCATGCCGCTGTTCATGTGATAGAGCAGGTGGCAGTGCAGCGGCCATTCGCCGGCCTCGTTGGCGGTGAAGACGATCGATTGCGTGCGCCCCGGCGCCACCGCGATCACATTTTTTTCCGGCATCAGGCCCGGCGCCTGGCCATTCTCCACGTCAAAGAACATGCCGTGCAGGTGCATCGGGTGGGCCATCATCGTCTCGTTGATGAAGGTCAGCCGCACCCGCTCGCCGAATTTCACCATGATCGGCGGCCCTTCGCCGAACTTCTGGCCGTTCAGCGTCCAGATATAGCGTTCCATATTGCCCTGCAGTCGCAGCACGATCTCACGAGTCGGCGGCGGCTGGTCCTTCGGGTTCAAGGCCACAAGATCGCGGATGGAGAGCACCCGCGCGCCATAAGGCGCGCCGGTGGCCCAGCCAAACACCCGGCCGCTGCCATCGGTGTCGCCTTCGCGGCCCAGCACCGGCATGTGCATGCCCTTCATCTGGCTGTGGTCCATGCCGGCCATCGGATCGCGGCCAAAGCCATAATCCACCACCGGATAGGGGGTGGCGCCCTCGGGCCGGCTGGCCGCGGCCACCGCCGTGCCCACGCGCAGCGCCATTTTGGGCGTGCAATGCCCCATCGCCGCATGTTCGGGCGGGCAATCGGGATCGGCCGCCGCCGCCACCGCCGGCGCCTTGGGCGTGCAATGCCCCATCGCCGCATGCTCGGGCGGGCAATCGGGATCGGCCGCCGCCGCCACCGCCGGCGCCTTGGGCGTGCAATGCCCCATCGCGGCATGCTCGGGCGGGCAGTCAGGGTCTGCGGCAGCAGCCGGCTTCGCCCCGGCCGGCTGGCAATGGCCCATGGCGGCATGTTCGGCCGAGCAGGCCTCGCCCGGGGCCGGCATGCTGTGGCCCATCTCGGCCAGCAACAGCACCTGCTTCGGCCGCGGCGCCGGTGCCGTCACCGGCAGGGCGGGATCGCTGGTCAGGGCGGCCAGCACGCTCGCCCGCCGGTCCAGCGTTTCCACCCAAAGCGCATGGGCGCCGGCTTGCGGCTCCACGATCATATCCCAGGTTTCAGCCACCCCGATGCGCAGCTCGTCCACCAGCACAGGCTGAACCGGCCGGCCATCGGCGGCCACCACCGTCATGGTCACGCCGGGGATCCGCACGTCGATGAAGCTCATCGCGCTGCCGTTGATCAGGCGCAGCCGCAGCCGCTGGCCCGGCACGAACCGCACCACCGGCCGCGCCGCCGTCGGCTGGCCATTGGCCAGCAGCGCGTATCCCGTTACATCGGCGATGTCGGTCGCATCCATGCGCATCTGGCCCCAGGCCCGGCGCTCGGCCAGCGTCGCCTTCATCCCGAACTTCTTCGCGTCGCGCAGCAGATCGGGCAGCGTGCGCTTGTTCCAGTTGTAATAACCGCTGTCGGCCTTCAAATTCCTCATCACCTGGCCAGGGTCTTCGCGCGTGTGGTCGGAAAACAATATCACCTGCTCGGCATCGGCTTTGATGGGGTCGTCACCGGCCGGATCGATGATCAGCGCGCCATATTGCCCGGCCTGTTCCTGGCCTTCCGAATGGGCGTGATACCAATAGGTGCCGCTCTGCCGGATGCGGATCCGATAGGTGTAGGTCTCGCCCGGCGCGATGCCCTTGAAGCCGTTGAAGCCCGGCGCGCCGTCAAAGGGCCCGTCCACCAGCAGACCATGCCAGTGGATGGAGGTCGGCCGATCGAGGCGGTTCGTCACCCGCACCACCGCCTCCTCGCCCTCGCGAAAGCGCAACACGGGGCCGGGCACGCTGCCGTTGATGGCAATCACCTGATCGGTGCGGCCGGGCACGATCTGCATTTGGCGGCGTTCCACCACCAGGTCATGCGTCGCCGCCTGCACCGCCACCGGCAGCAGCAGGCCCAGCATCAGCAACCAGAAACGCACGGGGTTCATCATCACCATCCACCAGCCCTTACGGCCACGCCCCGCATTACGCACGTGCAACATCGTCGCCCTCATGCCGCCAGCATCCAGCCGGCCATGGCCAGCATCATCAGATTTTCCAGCAACGACACGAAGCCCAGCGGCACATTGCTGCCGCCGCCCACACAGGCGCAGGTCAGGCTGCGCCGCTCGATATAGACGGCCTTGATCACCGAAACCGCGCCGATGCTGCCGATGACCAGCGCGATGGCGCTGCCCAGCCACACCAGCTGGCCCGACAGCATCAGCAGCCCCGCCGCCGCCTCGGCCCAGGCATAGACATGGGCATAGGGCAGCCAGGCCCGGGCCAACAGATCATAGCCCAGGAATCCGGTCACAAAGCCCTCGATATCCTTCAGCTTGAGAAAGGCCAGCAAGCACATCGCCAGCGCCGCCGCCCATTCCACGGCATGCAGGGTGAACGGGCTGCCCATGCTGGCCTGGCTGAAGGCCATCGCCATGGCGCCAGCCATGGCAAACAGCGCGATCACCGGGCGATAGGTCAACGCCTTGGGATCGTGCAGCTTCAGCCCCAGATACTGGCGCAGATCATCATGGCCGCCGATGCGCTGGCCGGCGATCCACACCTGCGGGGTGGTCTTCACGCCGTGCGCGGCCTTGAACGCCTCCACCTCGGCCCTGCTGGTCAGCAGCCGTTCCTCGAACCGGAAGCCGGCCATGCGCAGCAGGTGCCGCGCCTTCAGCCCCCAGGGGCAGACATGATCCGGCAGGGCCATGCGAACCAGCAGGGCGGTGCGGGGCAATTGGGCATCCATCGTCGTCTTGTCCTTGTTGCGATTCCATCGAGTCGCCTGTTCATAGCCTCCGTACCATGATACAGAGTCAAGCCATGGCCCGTCCGCTCACCATCGCCCGTCTTGCCGCCACCGCCGGGGTCGGGGTCGAAACCATCCGCTTCTATCAGCGCAAGGGCCTGTTGCCGGTGCCCGCCGCCAGCGGCGCGGTGCGCCATTATGATGATGCCGATGTCAGCCGCCTCGCCTTCATCCGCACGGCTCAGGCCGCCGGTTTCAGCCTGAAGGAAATTGCCGAGCTGCTGGCGCTGGATGCCGGGCGCGACCGGGGACGGGTGCGCACCCTGACCGGGGAACGCATCGCCGCCATCGATGCCCGGCTGGCCGAACTCGCCGCTGCCCGCACGGCGCTGGCCAGCCTGCTGCACGAATGCGCCGAAGGTGATGATGGCCCCTGCCCGATCATCGCCACCTTCACCGGCCATGGCTGCCACCCGGCGCCAAACCATGGTAAGCTGCCGGCCGCGCCTGCACGGGGCTGAGGGCGGGCGCGCACCCTTGCGTATCATGCGCACAGGAGAGGATGATGAACAGGCTCGACAGCGATCTCGCCGCCCTGGGCGCCAGCCCGGCGCCAGCCGGCCTCGCCCGGCTGGAACGGGCGCTGATGTTCCGCGTGCTCGCCCATGATCCGGCCAGCGCCTGGCCGCTGCGCACGGCGCTTGCCGCCACTGCGCTCGCCATGGGAATCGCCATCGGCCTGCAACCGGCGGCGCCAGCGGCTGATCCGCTGCATCTGGCGCTGCTGCAGGGCGATCACCAGTTGCTGCCCTCCAGCCTGCTGGCCACCCGGCTGTGATGGCGCGCAGCTGGATTGCGCCGGTGCTGCTGTCGCTGCTCGCCGGCCTGGGCGGCGCTGTCGCCGGCCAGCGCCTCGCGGCGCCTGCGCCCACCGCCAGCCTGCACGAACGCATGCACGACGCGCTCAACCTCTCGGACGCGCAACAGGCCCGCATCCACCGCCTGGAAGAGCAATTCGCCCGCGAACGCATCACCCACGAAGCCGCCATGCGCGCCGCCGATGCCCGGCTGGCCGCCGCCATGCTGCGCGAAGGCCGCTATGGCCCCGGCGTCGCTGCCGCCGTCGATGATGTGCACCGCGCCATGGGCGATCTGCAAAAGGCCAGCATCACCCACATGTTTGCCATGCGCAGCCAGCTCGATGCCGGGCAGCAACGCATCTTTGACCGGATCATCGCCACCAGCCTGATCGACAGACAAGCACAATGATCCCGCTGGATCAGCAGGCGCTGGCCCAGGCGGCCGCCGGCGGGACCAGCCGCGACGAACAATGGGCGGCCTTTTCCATCCTGGTCAGCCTGCACAAGGATCGGTTGTTCCAGATCATCCGCCGCATGACCGGCGATGATGATGCAGCGCTGGATCTGCTGCAGGATGTGTTTGCCAATCTGTGGCGGGCGCGCAGCCAATATGATGCGGCCTACAGCTTTGGCGCCTGGGCCACCCGCACCGCCATCAACCGGGTGCGCGACTGGCGGCGGCGGCGGCGCGTGCGTCAGCTGGTGGCCGGCTGGCTGCCGCTGGTCGATGCCCCCGATCCGCCCGATCCTGCCCCACTGCCCGATGCCAGCGCCGCCGATCGCCAGCGCCTGAACGCGGTGGCCGCCGCCATCGCCCGCCTGCCCACCGGCCTGTCCGCCCCGCTGCTGCTCACCAGCATCGACGGGCTCAGCCACGCGGAAGCCGCCGCCCTGCTCGGCCTCACCCGCAAGGCCGTCGAACTGCGCATCGCCCGCGCCCGCAAGCAGATCATCGCCGAGGTGGGCGACGACTAACCGTGCGCGCCAAAATGATTGGCGATCGCGATGCTGGTCAACGGGATCAGCCGCGCCGCCTCGGCAATCGGTGCGATGAAGCGGCGCTCGATCCCGGCATAGGCCGCCGGATCGCCATCGGGCCAGTCGCTCGGCTCGGTCATGGCATAATCGGCCAGATCGGGCGCTGACACCGGAAAGGCCCGGCGCAACTGCGCCAGTGCCTCGTCCACGCGAAGGCTCAGGATCATCTCGATCACGTCATCCCGGCTGATGTCGTTGCGCGCCGAAAAGGCCGGCACCTCCACCACGCGCAGGAACATGTGCTGCATCAGGCCCAGCCGCACCGCATGCAACACGCCCAGCGTGCGCCGCGTCGCCTCGGCGGCCGGCGCTGCCACCGCCTCTTCCGGCACATGGGCCAGCAGCTGGCGCAGCTTGATATTGTCCACCCGCAACATGGAGGCGAGGCGGCGGAACTGACCCGAGCGGTCATCCTCCACCAGCCGTTCGGCCAGCGCCAGGCACGGGCGCGCCAGCGCCATTTCGGTGCCGCGATAGGGGCGGGTCGCCCAATAGGCACTGTTGAACAGCTCGCCATAGGCCGCCAGCGTCTTGATGCTGGCGATGGCGTTGGCCGCGCCGACCAGGCCCAAGATCTGTCGCCCGCGCGCCGATCCGCTCATCAACGCGCCCAGCCCTTCCTGCGCGCTGGCCGCCGCCGTGCCCACTCCGGCCAGCACATTCACCGGATAGCCCAGCTGCTGCAGAATGGCGTTGTGCGGGATCGCCCGGATCGATCGCAGGCTGGCATCCCGGTCGCGGCCCAGATCGGATTGCCGCTTCAACCGGCGCGAACCCGTGGTGGGGATCAGGCCCAGGCCAAAGGCGGTGATGGCGCGGGCATAGGGCCGCGCTTCGAACAGGCCGCGCTGGTGGCGGCGGATCATGCGGTAATAGTCGAGGGAAAGATCGGTGCGGGTATAAAATTCGTCCGCCGCGCCGCCCTCCGCCAGCCCCGGCGCAATTTCGGCAATGCGGGCCAATGTCGCCAGCGCCAACGCATCGGCCCCGAAAAACAGAAATCCATCGCCGCCCTGGAAACTGGCCTCGGCCTCCACCCTGATGCCGGCGGCGGCAAATTGCGCCCGCGCCCAGCGGCTCAAGGGCCAGGCCAGCCGATCGGTGAAGCTCGCCGGATGCGCGCCGCGGCCCATCGATTCGCCATGGGTGTTGAAAATCAGCGCCGCCACGTCGGCGAGGCCATTGGCCTTCATCGCGCGCGCCAGCCGCCCTTGCAGCCGCTCGATGGCCAATGCCGCCGGGATCTGGCCGACAAAGCGCCCGGCATCGGAAAAGCCGGTCTGGATCGCCACCCGCCCGCGTGCCCGCGCATGCGCGCGATAGGCCGGCTCGGCCAGCAGCGCGTCCAGGAACCGGCCGCCATGCTCCAGCGCCGTCTCCGTCTCGAACAGCGGCGACACGTCCACCTTGTGATCAATGCCGAACAGCCGCGCGAAATAAAGCGCGGCCAGCACCGTCTGCGGCTGCTCGCACTCGGCGATCAGCAACCGGATCGGCGCATCTTCGTCGATATGCTTCAGCATCGCCGCCATGGCGAGGAACTGGCGCACCGCCGTGGTGCTCTCCACCGCCAGCGCGGCAAAATTGCTCCTCAGCGGCTTCACCTCGGCCAGCAGGCGGCGCAGCCGGATCAGCGCCTGGCCGCTGGCCAGATCAAGCCCGCCATCGGCATCGATGCGGCGGCGGATGGCATTGTGCAGCTGCGCCGCGTTCACCCGGAAATGGATATGGCCCATGCCCAGCCCATCGGCGGCCATCGCCGCCGCCAGGCCCAGATGGCCGCGCGTCCGCAAATCGGCGATGATTGGCGTCAGGCTGGTCAGCGCATCAGCATCGCCGGCCGTCACCCGGTTGGCGATGGCCGACAGCGCCGCCGGATCATCGGTGTCGCCAGCCAGCAGCGCTGCCACGCCGGCCGCCTGGGTCGCCGCCCGCGCCAGCCGCCCGGCCAGCGCCGCCTCGCCCAAGGCCGCCGCCGCCTCGGCATAATGGCCCAGCCGCACCGCCTTTTCCTCGGCCCGGAACCGCAAACTGGTCGCCCAGCCGATATCGGTGCGGCCATCCATGTCATAGCCAACCCAGGTCGCCAGCCGGAACAGGCAGGGCGTCAGATCGCGCCACTGATCAGGAAAGGCGGTGGCCGCCACATCCAGCACCACGGCGTGCAGCCGGTCCCGCGCCGCCATCGCCCGGGTGATCGCCGCCAGCACGGCGCCATGCTCATCCTCCAGGGCAGGCAACGGCCGCTCCACCGTCGGGGCCAGCGCCACCGGCACCCCGGTCACTGCGCTTTCGGCCACCGCGTCATACTCGGCCGGCGTCAACAGGAAGGTCGGGTGGGCAGTAAACACGATGTGCAGCAGCGGCGCCTCCCACCGCGCCTGAAACGCCGCAAAATCCCCCGCTTCGGCACTCGCCTCCACCTGCGCGCGGAATCCGGCCAGATTGGCATCATCATCGATCGGCGCCAGCAACCCGGCCAGCCGGTCGCTGCGGGCCTGCAGCCCTTCGCGCCCCAGCTCGGCAATCACCCCGGCCAGCCCGGCCAGCGTCACCTCGCCCGCCTCCAGCGCGCGGGAAATCTCCAGCCCCAGCTGGAACACCGGGTTGAACAGCGGCGTTTCGGCGGTGCGGGCGTGCAGTTCACCCAGGCGCTGGCGATAAGTCTCGATCATGGCCGCCATGTTTGCCCCGGATCAGCCGGCGGGC
Source organism: Sandarakinorhabdus sp. FBCC-B8862 (assembly GCF_059745315.1). Lineage (NCBI taxonomy): Bacteria > Pseudomonadati > Pseudomonadota > Alphaproteobacteria > Sphingomonadales > Sphingosinicellaceae > Sandarakinorhabdus > Sandarakinorhabdus sp. FBCC-B8862. The sequence goes on along the minus strand of NZ_CM185574.1, from coordinate 2,524,000 downwards.
AAGCAGAGAATGTCGCAGTGCAGCATGATTGCCAATTCGCCATGTGGCGACGGGCGGTTACGCCCCCTTGCGGCCTGCCTTCTCGTCAAGGCCCGACACGCCGTCGCGGCGGGCGAGTTCGGTGCGGATATCATCAAACGTCAGCCCGGCATCGGCGAGCAGCACGGCAAGGTGGAAGATCAGATCGGCGGCTTCGCTCACCATCCCGGCCTTGTCGTCGGCAACGGCGGCGATCACCAGCTCCACCGCCTCCTCGCCCAGCTTTTGCGCCTGCTTGGCACGGCCCTTGGCGGTGAGCTTGGCGACATAGGAGCTGGCCGGATCGGCGCTGCGGCGCTCCATCACCGTGGCGAGCAGCTGGTCAAAGCGATCCATGATAGACCTCCCGCACGGGCAGGCCGGCGCCGGCCAGCGCGGCGCGGGCTTCGGCGATCGTCACCTGGCCGAAGTGGAAGATGGAGGCGGCGAGCACGGCCGAAGCATGGCCCTCAGCCACGCCGCTGACAAGATCGGCAACACCGCCAACCCCGCCCGAGGCGATGACCGGCACCGGCACCGCGTCAGCGATGGTGCGGGTCAGCGCCAGGTCATAGCCGGCGCGGGTGCCGTCGCGGTCCATGGAGGTGAGCAGGATTTCGCCCGCACCCAGGCGCGCCGCTTCGATGGCATAGGCCACCGCATCGATGCCGGTGGGCTTGCGGCCGCCGTGGGTGAAGATTTCCCATGTGCCGGGCGCGGTCTGCTTGGCATCGACCGCGACCACCACGCATTGCTCGCCAAAGCGCATGGCGAGCTCGCCGATCAGGGCGGGGCGGGCGACGGCGGCGCTGTTCACCGCCACCTTGTCCGCCCCTGCCAGCAGCAGCGCGCGGGCATCCTCGACGCTGCGCACGCCGCCGCCCACGGTCAACGGCATGAAGCATTGATCGGCGGTGCGTTCGACAATGTCGATCAGCGTGCCGCGGCCTTCGTGGCTGGCGGTGATGTCGAGGAAGCACAGCTCATCGGCGCCGGCGGCATCATAGGCGGCCGCGGCCTGCACCGGATCGCCGGCGTCCTTCAATTCGACGAAGTTCACGCCCTTCACCACGCGGCCGCCGGCCACGTCGAGACAGGGGATGATGCGGACGGCGAGGGTCATGCCGCCGCGACCGCGATGGCCTCGGCCAGGTCGAGCCGGCCATCATAAAGCGCCCGGCCAGTGATGACGCCCTCGATCCCCGGTTTGCCGACCAGCGCATGGATATCGGCGATGGAGGCGACACCACCCGATGCGATCACCGGCAGGCTGGTCTGGGCGGCGAGCGCCACTGTCGCCTCGACATTCACGCCCTTCAACAGGCCGTCGCGGCCAACATCGGTGAACAGCACGGCGGCCACCCCGGCATCCTCGAACCGCTTGGCCAGATCGGCCACGTGCAGGGTGGAGACATCGGCCCAGCCGCGCGTTGCCACCAGGCCATCGCGGGCATCGACGGCCACCACGATGCGGCCCGGATGATCGGCAGCGAGGCCCTTGACCAGATCGGGATTGTCGAGCGCGGCGGTGCCCATCACCACACGCGTCACGCCCGCACCAAACCAGCGTTCCGCGTCACCGGCGGTGCGGATGCCGCCACCAACCTGCACGATCCCGCCACCAAAACCCGAAATGGCGGCACGCACGGCAGCTTCGTTACGCGCTTCGCCGGCAAAGGCGCCATCCAGATCGACCACATGCAGATGCGTCGCCCCGGCGGCACGGAACAGCGCGGCCTGGGCGGCGGGATCATCGGCATAAACGGTGGCGCGGTTCATGTCGCCTTCGGCCAGGCGGACGCATTGGCCGCCCTTCAGATCGATGGCGGGAAAGATAATCATGAATTCAACCAGTTATGAAGGAAGGCCAGGCCATAGGTCTGGCTCTTTTCGGGGTGGAACTGCACGCCGGTGATATGACCGCGCTTGACGATGGCCGCAAACCGCCCGCCATGATCGGCCACCGCCTGCACATCGGCTGGGTCATCGGGCGCAAAGGCATAGGAGTGGACGAAATAGGCATCACCCGACGGCACCGGCGCGCCGTTCACGGCCTCCACCCGGTTCCAGCCCATGTGCGGGATTTTCAGCGCATTATCAGTGGGTTCCAGCCGCTTGACGATGCCCGGCAGCCAGCCCAGCCCGGCATGGATGCCATGCTCATGGCCCTCGCTGGCCAGCAATTGCATGCCGACACAAATGCCCAGGAACGGCACGCCACGCGCCATCACCGCCTCGTTCAGCGCCGCCTCGATCCCAGTCTTCTCGCGCAACTGGTTGATGCAATGGGCAAAGGCGCCAACGCCGGGCAGCACCACGCGCCCCGCGGCGGCAATGGTGCCCGGATCATCCGTCACCACCACGCGCGCGCCGGCCTTCTCCAGCGCCCGCGCCGCAGAGCGCAGGTTGCCGGCACCATAATCGATCAGCGCAACCTGGTCAGGCACCACCAAGCGTGCCCTTTGTGCTTGGAATCGCATCACTTTTGCGCGGATCAATGGCCACCGCCGCCCGCAGCGCCCGGGCCACGCCCTTGAAGCAGCTTTCGGCGATATGGTGGTTGTTGACGCCGTACAGCGTCTCGATGTGCAGGGTGATCCCCGCCGAACCGGCAAAGGCGGCAAAGAATTCCTTGAACATCTCGGTGTCCAGTGTGCCCAGCTTGGGCTGGGTGAAGCTGGTGCGCCAGACGAGATAGGGCCGGCCCGAAATGTCGAGCGCCACGCGGGTCAGCGTCTCGTCCATCGGGATCAGCGCATCGCCATAACGGGTGATGCCGCGCCGATCACCCAAGGCCTTGGCCACGGCCTCACCCAAGGCGATGCCGGTGTCTTCGGTGGTGTGGTGGCCATCGATGTGCAGATCGCCCACGGTCTTCACCGTCAGATCGATCAGGCTGTGGCGCGACAGCTGTTCCAGCATGTGATCAAGGAAGCCGATCCCGGTCGACACCTCATAGGTGCCGCTGCCATCAAGGTTCACATGCACCTCGACCTGGGTTTCCTTGGTGACGCGGGAAATGCTCGCCGTACGCATCGCTCATGCTCCTTGGGCGCAAGCGCCTAGAGCATTGCTGCAACAGGGGCAAGTTTGGGCGCCCCCTTGCGGCATCGGAGCTGGCGGTGCAGGTTGAGATCATGGGCAGTAAAGGCGTTGATTTCAGGCTCGCAGTGTTGATTGACGGCGAGAATGTGCCGGCAAAAGACGCCGGCGCCCTGTTCACACAAGTCAACAAGCTGGGCGTCCCGATCATCAAGCGCGTTTATGGCGATTTTACCAAGCCGAGCGTCAAGGACTGGCCCAAGGCCATCAGCCAATTTGGCGGCAAGGCTGAGCAGAATGGCCACACATCTTCCGGCAAGAATGCCAGCGACATTGCACTCGTGGTGGATGCCATGGATTTCCTGCACAAGCGTTCGGTCGATGGCTTTTGCATCGTTACCGCTGACGGTGATTTCACCAGCTTCGCCAAGCGTGCCCGCGAGGAGGGCTTCAAGGTCTATTGTTTCGCCCACAGCACCGCAGCCAAGGCCTTGAAGGCAGCCTGCGACGGATTTTTCCCGTTGACCAAGGCTGTCGCGGCAACGGTTGCAGCAGCGCCCGTCACTCCCGCGGAAAAGGCAAAGGCCGCGCAACCTGCACCGGCCAAACAACCCAGGCTGGCCGTTGCATGGATCCACGATGCCCTGCCCGCCAATCCGGAATGGATGACATTGAGCGCACTTGGCATCGCCCTGCGTCAGGTGCACCCAACCTATCTCAAGCAGACCGGCTTTGCCTCCTTGAAGAAACTATTGTCAGCTTTGAATGACCGGTTCGAGCAGGGCATGGGCACCGACGGCAAGACAGCGCAGGTCCGCCGCCGCAAGGCCTGACCCCCTTTTACTCTGGCCACCGCGCCCTACATGGGCCAGCGAAAGGCATAATCATGAGCGAACTCCCGCAATTCCACGGCACCACCATCGTTTCCGTCCGCAAGGATGGCCAGGTTGTCGTTGCCGGCGATGGCCAGGTGACGATGGGGCAGACGGTGATGAAGCCCAATGCCAAGAAGGTCCGCCGGCTTGGCCCCAAGGGCGAGGTGATTGGCGGCTTTGCCGGGGCGACGGCGGATGCCTTCACCCTGTTCGAACGGCTCGAGGCCAAGCTGGAGCGCCATCCGGGCCAATTGCTGCGCGCCGCCGTCGAACTGGCCAAGGATTGGCGCACCGACCGCTATCTGCGGCGGCTAGAGGCCATGATGATCGTGGCCGACAGGCAGGTGACGCTGGTCATCACCGGCAATGGCGATGTGCTGGAGCCGGTGGGCGGCATCGCCGCGATCGGTTCGGGCGGCAATTTCGCCCTAGCCGCTGCCCGCGCGCTGGCCGACAGCGCCCATGACGCCGAAACCATCGCCCGGCGCGCCATGAAAATTGCCGCCGATCTGTGCGTTTACACCAACGAGGAATTGACCGTGGAAGTGATGCCGGCCGGAGATGCCGCATGAGCGCGAGCCTGACCCCGAAGGCCATTGTGGCAGCGCTGGATCGCCACATCATCGGCCAGGCCGATGCCAAGCGCGCTGTCGCCGTTGCCCTGCGCAACCGCTGGCGCCGGCAGCAATTGCCCGACGATCTGCGTGACGAGGTGGTGCCCAAGAATATCCTGATGATCGGCCCGACCGGCTGCGGCAAGACCGAGATCAGCCGCCGCTTGGCCAAGCTGGCCAATGCCCCGTTCATCAAGGTGGAGGCCACCAAGTTCACCGAGGTTGGCTATGTTGGCCGCGATGTTGATTCGATCATCCGCGACCTGGTGGAGGAATCGATCCGGCTGGTGCGCGAAACCCGCCGCGCCGCGGTGAAGGACAAGGCGGAGGATGCCGCCATGGCCCGGCTGCTCGACGCGCTGGTGGGCAAGGATGCCAGCGAAGCGACGCGGCTGGCCTTCCGCCAGCGCTTTGACGCCGGTGATCTGAAGGGCCGCGAGGTGGAGATCGAGGTGGCCGAAGCCCCGCCCAGCTTTGAAATGCCCGGCATGCAGCCCGGTCAGGTTGGCATGATCAACCTTTCGGACATGATGGCCAAGGCCATGGGCGGGCGGACCAAGCGCCGCAAGATGAAGGTGGAAGCGGCGTGGGACGCCCTGCTGGCCGAGGAATCGGACAAGCGGCTGGATGACGAGGAAATCCAGCGCGAAGCCATCCGGCAAGCGCAGGACAATGGCATCGTGTTCCTCGACGAAATCGACAAGATCGCCGTGTCGGACGTGCGCGGCGGCAGCGTGAGCCGCGAAGGCGTGCAGCGCGATCTGCTGCCGTTGATCGAAGGCACCACGGTGGCGACCAAATATGGCCCGGTGAAGACCGACCATATCCTGTTCATCGCATCGGGCGCCTTCCATGTCGCCAAGCCATCCGATCTCTTGCCCGAACTGCAGGGCCGCCTGCCGATCAGGGTCGAGCTGAAGGGCCTGACCGAGGATGATTTCCGTCGCATCCTGTCGGACACCGATGCCAGCTTGATCCGCCAATATGCGGCTTTGCTCGGCACTGAAGGTGTCACACTGGCGATCACGCCCGACGGGATCGACGCCATCGCCCGCACCGCGGCGCAGGTGAACGAGACGGTCGAAAACATCGGCGCCCGCCGCCTGCACACGGTCATGGAAAAGCTGCTGGAGGCCATCAGCTTTGACGCCAGCGACCGCACCGGCGAAACCGTGACGGTGGATGCCGCCATGGTGGCCAGCGAACTTGGCGAGATCGCCGGCAACCGCGACCTGTCGAAATATATCCTGTGAAGCGCCTCAGGCGCCGGTGAGGATCCGGTCCACCAGCTGCTTCACCGTCGGCACGAAGCGGTTGGAATAGAAGGGGTCGCTGGCAAAGCGATAGGCGGCATGGCCGGCAAAGGCGAGATTCTGATCGGGATCGCCGCCATGGGCGATTTCCTGCAGGGTCTTCTGGATGCAGAAGCTGCGCGGATCGGCCAGCCGGCCGGTGCTGTTGCCCTCATTGTCGGCCCAGGCCGAAAAGCCGCAGTGCGACAGGCAGCCCATGCAATCGGCCTGATCCTTGCGGATCGTGGTGCGTTCGGCCGGGGTGACGAACACCAGCGTGTTGTCTGGCGTCTTCAGGGCTTCGGTGAAGCCTTCGCCATGCCATGCCCGCGCGCGGTTCAGATCATCGCGGGTGACGAAATAGCGTTTGGAACCAACGCCCACATCCAGCGCGAACTGGTGATCGCCGGTGGCGGCGGTGGAAAAGGCAATCTGGCGCTCGCTGCGGGCTTCCAGCGCGCGCAGGAAGGGATTGCGGATCGCCGAGGAATAAAAGCCGGTCGGCGAGAATTTGTGCAGCAGGATATCGCCCTTGTTCAGATCGAACAGCCGCTGTTTCCAGGAATCGGGGATCGGGCTTTCCTGGGTGAGCAGCGGGCGGGTGCCAAACTGGAACACCACCTGGCCCAGTTCCGGATTGTCGAGCCAGTTGGACCATTCGTCCAGCCGCCACACGCCGCCGGCCATCACGATCGGCACTGATTCGGGCACGCCCAGTTCACGCATGGTGGCGCGCAGTTCGGCCACGCGCGGATAGGGGTCCTGCGGCTGGCGCGGATCTTCGGCGTTGGACAAGCCGTTGTGGCCACCGGCCAACCACGGGTCTTCATAGACCACCGCGCCCAGCCATTCGGCGGCCTTGGAATAGGCACGCTTCCAAAGCGCCCGGAAGGCGCGGGCAGACGAGATGATCGGATAATAATGCACGCCATATTGGGCGGCGATGTCGGACAATTTGTAGGGCATGCCGGCGCCGCAGGTGACGCCGTTGACCAGCCCCTTGGTGCGTTCCAGCACCCCGTGCAGCACCCGCTGGGCGCCGCCCATTTCCCACAACACATTGATGTTGATGGCACCAATGCCGCGCTTCAGTTCGGAAGCGGCGATCTCATAGGCGCGCTGCACCTGCTGCACCCCGCCTTCGATGGCATAGGCAATCAATTCTTCATGCCGGTCGCGGCGGGTGGCAGCCCGATAGATTTGCGGGATGATGCGGCCATCGCTGTCATAACTGTCGGCATTCACCGCCGAAACCGTGCCCACGCCGCCAGCCAGCGCCCACGCACCGGCCGAGGCATGGTTGGTGGCGGAAACGCCCTTGCCCCCTTCCACCAGCGGCCACACCTCGCGGCCACCCATCACCAGCGATTTCACACCCGAAAGCATTATAGTCCGTTCTGTCACGGCCGGCGGTTGCACCGGCCATGACATTATTGCGGCAAGTTCATGGCAAAGCGCAAGGCTTGGCTTTGTCTCAGGCTGGCAGCGGCACCGTTACCCGGCAGTAGCGGAAGGCCGGGCCATCGAGATCCACCCGCGGGATCACATCCTTTTCGGTCCAGTAGTCCTGGGTGTGGCGCCATTCATCGCCCGGCGCCGTGCGCGGCAGCAGATGCTGATCGCGGGTGAGATAATTGGGGTTGAAATCATCCGGATCGGCCCAGGGGCCCAGTTGCAGGCCGTCGGGGCTGCCGGCAAGATCGGGTGGCAGCACCACCTCGACCCTGTCGGCGCCTTTTGCATCCATATGGGCGAGCAGCCGGCAGGTGAATTCGGCAATCAGGTCGGACCGCAAGGTCCAGCTCGCCCGGAAATAGCCAAACACCCAGACAAGATTGGGCACCCCGGTGAACATCATGCCGCGCCAGGTCACGGTTTCGGCCAGATCCAGCGGCCGGCCGTCGATCGAGAAGCCAATGTCGCCAAACACGCACAGGTTGAACCCGGTGGCGAGCACGATCATGTCGGCCGGCACGTGGGCACCGTCGGCCATTTCCACGCCATCGGGGGTGAAGCGGGCGATGGTGCCGGTCACCACATCGGCCTTGCCGGCGCGGATGCCGGCAAACAGATCGCCATCCGGCACGAACGCCAGCCGCTGCCGCCACGGGCGATAGCTTGGCGTGAAGTGCCGCATGTCATAGCCGTCGGGCAGCAGCGCCTGCACCCCGGCCAGCAGTTCGGCGGCCACCGCATCGGGCGCGGCGCGGCATTGGCGCACGATCTGATCCTGATCATGGATGATCTTCTTGCGCACGATGTCGTGGATGGTGGATTCGTCCACCCCGATCGGGCGCAGCAGCTCGGCCAGCTCATTCTCGTTGCGGCCGGGCATGAACCAGGTTGGGCTGCGCTGGATCATGGTGATGTGGGCGGCGGTTTGCGCCATGGCCGGCACCACTGTGGCCGCCGTCGCGCCCGATCCGATCAGCACGACGCGCTTGCCGGCATAATCGGTCGCCTCGTCCCACTCCTCGGTGTGGAGGATCGGCCCCTTGAAATCGGCCATGCCGGGCCAATCCGGCCAATGGCCCTGGTGATGCCGGTAATAACCTTGCGCCATCCACAGGAATTTGGCGCGAAACTGGGCGCGGCTGCCATCGGGCCGGCGGGCGGTCAACGTCCAGCGCGCCGATCCACTGTCCCACGCGGCGGTTTCGATGCTGTGGTGGTAGCGGATGTGGCGATCAAGGCCGTTTTCCGCGATCATCTCGCCCAGATAGGCCTGGATTTCGGCGGCGGTGGCAATCGGCGGCCCCACCCACGGCTTGAAGCGGAAACCGAAGGTGTAAAGATCGGAATCCGACCGGATGCCGGGGAATTTGTGGGTGAGCCAGGTGCCGCCATAGCTCGCCTCGCGCTCCAGCACGACAAAGCGCTTGCCCGGCAAGCGGCTCTGCAGATGCCAGGCCGCCGACAGGCCGGAAATGCCGGCGCCCACCACCAGCACATCCACATCGCAGCAGCAGCCATCATCTTCGGGCCTGCGAGACACCGGCATGTCCATGATCAATCCTCCCAGCAAAGCTTGGCCAGTGTCGGCCGTGCGGGGCCTGGCCCGCCTTGATCTGGATCAAGCCGCACCCCTGCCCTTTTCCGCAGGCCGGCTTTCGGGCATGGGCGCGCGCCATGACGGATATTGCCCCCGATGTGCGGCCTGATTCGGCCGTTTCCGATCCCACCACGTTGCGCCGCCTTTATGGCCGCCGGCAGGGCCATGCGCTGCGCCAGGGCCAGGCGGCGCTGTTTACCGAGCTGCTGCCGCAGATTGCGGTGCCCGCCGACGGCCCGGTGACCACGCAGGGCCTGTTCGGGGATGACCGGCCGCTGTGGCTGGAAATCGGCTTTGGCAAGGGCGAGCATATGGCCGGCCAGGCCGCGGCCAACCCCGGCGTCGGCCTGATCGGCGCCGAACCTTTTGTGGATGGCGTGGTTGGTGCGCTGATGGCCGTGCGCGATGGCGGCCTTTCGAACGTGCGCATCCACCACGGCGATGCGCTGGATGTGCTGGAACGGCTGCCAGAAGCCAGCGTGGAGCGGGTGTTCCTGCTCCACCCCGATCCCTGGCCCAAGGCCCGTCACGCCAAGCGCCGCTTCATGAACCCCGGCCCCATTGATCGCATCGCCCGTGTGCTCAAACCGGGTGGCGAGTTCCGCTTTGGCACCGATCACCCCATCTATTGCCGCTGGGCGCTGATGCAGATGCAGCGCCGCAGCGACTTCCGCTGGATCGGCGAGACGGCGGCGGATTTCCTGACCCGGCCGGCCGACTGGCCGCAGACGCGTTACGAGGCCAAGGCGCGGCGGCTGGGCCACGAGGTGTGGTATTTCCGCTGGCAGCGCCAATGACGGCGCGTGTGACATTGCCGCCATTGACCGCGCTGCGGCATTTCGCCTAGGCCATTGCCCCGTGAGCCAATATCTCGATTTTGAAAAGCCGATCGCCCAGATCGCCCAGCGCGCCGCCGATTATCGTGCGGCTGGCGATGAAGCGGGCGCCCGCCATGCCGAAGGCGCCGCACGCCGGCTGCTGGCCGAAACCTATGCCCGGTTGACGCCCTGGCAGAAGACGATGGTGGCCCGCCATCCGCAGCGCCCGCACTTCACCGACACGGTGAAGGCGCTGGTCGCCGATTTCATGCCGCTGGCCGGTGACCGCGCCTATGGCGAGGATGAAGCCATCATCGGCGGCATCGGCACGCTGCGCGGCCAGAATATCCCGGTGGTGGTGATCGGTCATGAAAAGGGCAGCGACACCGCATCCCGCGTGAAGCATAATTTCGGCATGGGCCGGCCCGAAGGCTATCGCAAGGCCGCCCGGCTGGTGGAACTGGCCGGCCGTTTCAATGTGCCGGTGATCACCCTGGCCGACAGCGCCGGCGCCTATCCCGGCGTTGACGGTGAAGCCCGCGGCCAGGCCGAAGCCATCGCGCGCGCCACCGCCGCCTTTCTGGCTGCCCCGGTGCCGATCATCGCTGCCATCACCGGCGAAGGCATGTCGGGCGGGGCCATCGGTATCGCCGCAGCCGATCGGGTTATCATGTTCGAACATGCCGTCTATGCGGTGATTTCGCCGGAAGGTTGCGCCTCCATCCTGTGGCGCACCGCCGAAAAGGGCCAGAATCGCGCCGCCGATGCGGCCGAGGCGATGAAGGTGACGGCGGCGGACTGCAAGGCGCTGGGCGTCATCGACACCATCGTGCCGGAACCGCTGGGCGGTGCCCACCGCGATCCGCAGGCTGCCATTGCCTCGCTGGCCATGGCCATCGCCGCCGAACTGCAGCCGCTGCTGGCAAAAAGCCCGCAGCAGCTGATCCGCGACCGCCGCGCCAAATATCTGGCGATGGGCCGCACGCTCTGATCGGCGGGCCGCGCTGCCGCCTCTGGCCGGCATGCACGCGCACGGTTAGGATGGCGGCATGATCAACGCCCGCTTGCCGTTCATTGCCCTGATGCTGGTGGCCGCGCCCGCGCTGGCGCAGGCACCGCCCGGCCTGTCACCGGCCGAACGCCAGGAAGGCGCCCAGGCCCATCCGCAGATCGTCCAGCAATTTGGCGGCGCCATGAGCGGGCCGGTGGCCGATTATGTGCGCGGTGTCGGCCAGAAGATCGCGGTGCAATCGGGCGGCGGCGCGCGGCCGCAGGATTATACGGTCACGCTCTTGAACTCCAACGTCAACAACGCCTTCGCCATCCCCGGCGGCTATGTCTACATCACCCGCCAGCTGCTGGCGCTGATGAATGACGAGGCGGAACTGGCCTTCGTCATGGGTCACGAAGTCGGCCATGTCGCCGCCCGCCACGGCCAGAAGCGGCAGACGCGCGCTGCCCTTTCGAACATTCTGGCTGGGCTGGCCGGCGCGGTGACCGGATCGCAAATCGTTGGCCAGGGCGCCGGGGTGGTGGCACAATTGACCACACTCGGCTTCAGCCGCGAGCAGGAGCGTCAGGCCGACAGTCTGGGGGTGCGTTACCTCACCAGCGCCGGCTATGACCCGCTGGCCAGCGGCGACATATTGGCGGCCCTCGGCGCCCAAACCAGCCTGGAGGCAAGACTGAAAGGCCAGAGCGGGGCGGAACCATCGAAATGGCTCTCCACTCACCCGGCCACCGGCGAACGCGTCGCCCGCATCCGCGCCGAAGCCCAGACCTTCGTGGCCAAGGCCGGCGCCCGTGCCCACAACCGCGATGCCTTTCTGAACGCCATCGATGGCCTGCCCTATGATGATGACGCCGCGCAGGGCGTCGTGCAGGGCCGCAGCTTCCGCCACGCGACCCTGCAGCTGGCGCTGGATGCGCCGCAGGGCTTCACGCTCAACAACGGTGCCGATGCCATCACCGGCAGCGGCCCCAACGGCACCAGCTTTGATCTGCGCATGGCCGATGGCCGCGCCGATCTGGGCAGTATTGCCGCCGCGCGTTGGCAGCAGCTGGGCCTGCAGCCGCGCCCCATGCAGCCCACCCGCATCAACGGGCTGGAGGCGATCAGCGGCAGCGTCTCCGCCCAGACCAATGGCGGCCCGGTGGATGCAACCCTCACCGTCTATCGCTGGACCAGCCAACTGGTCTTCACCCTGATCAGCGTGGCGCCGCAGGGCCAGGCCGCGATGGTGGCCCCGGTCGCGGCCAGCGTGCGCCGCCTGTCTCCGCAGGAAGCCGGCAGCATCCGCACCCGCCGCATCCAGGTGGCCCGCGTCGCCGCTGGCGACACGCTGGCCAGCCTGGCCGCGCGCATGGCCTATGACGACAGCAAGATGGAACGCTTCCTGACCCTGAACCAGCTGCCGGCAAACTCGGCGCTGAAGGCTGGGGACCGGGTGAAGCTGGTGGTCTGGCGCTGATGCGGATCATCCATGTGGTGGCGGCCGCGCTGGTGGATGGCGATGGCCGCGTGCTGCTGGCGCAGCGGCCCGAAGGCAAATCGCTGGCCGGCCTGTGGGAATTTCCCGGCGGCAAGCTGGAGCCGGGCGAATCGCCCGAAGCCGCCCTGGCGCGCGAGCTCGAGGAGGAGCTGGGCATCACCGCGCCCGCTCTGGCGCCCTTCACCTTCGTGTCCTTCGCCTATCCTGAATTTCATCTGGTGATGTTGCTTTATTGGTGCCGGGCCTGGACGGGGGTGCCCCACGGCCGCGATGGTCAGGCGCTGCGCTGGGAATTTCCGGCGGCGATGCCGGCCCTGCCGATGCCACCAGCTGATGTGCCCCTGGTGGAGGCCCTGATTGCCGCAGGCCGGTGAAGGTTGCACCCGTGTGACAGGCCGGCTATGGCCGCGCCAATTGGCGGGGCAACAACAAGGGCGACGATGATGAAAATCCTGGCGGGCAACGGCAATCCGGATCTGGCCCAGGCGATCGCCGCCTATCTCGAAATCCCGCTGACCAAGGCCGCCGTCCGCCGCTTTGCCGACGAGGAGATTTTCGTCGAGATTGATGAAAATGTCCGCGGTGAGGATGTGTTCGTGGTGCAGCCCACCGCCGCGCCGGCCAACGACAATCTGATGGAGCTGCTGATCTGCATCGATGCGCTGAAGCGCGCCTCGGCCCGGCGCATCACGGCGGTGGTGCCCTATTTCGGCTATGCCCGGCAGGATCGCAAGCCGGGGCCGCGCACGCCGATTTCGGCCAAGCTGGTGGCCAATCTGATCACCACGGCCGGCGCCAACCGCGTGCTCAGCCTGGATCTCCACGCCGGCCAGATCCAGGGCTTTTTCGATATTCCGACCGACAATCTGTTCGCCGCCCCGGTGATGGCGGCCGACATCACCGCGCGCATGGGCGTGGAGGAACTGATGGTCGTCTCCCCCGATGTCGGCGGCGTGGTGCGCGCCCGCGCGCTGGCCAAGCGGCTCGGCAACGCGCCGCTGGCCATCGTCGACAAGCGCCGCGAACGGCCGGGCGAATCCGAAGTGATGAACATCATCGGCGACGTGCGCGGCCGCCGCTGCATCCTGGTCGATGATATCGTCGATTCGGCCGGCACGCTGTGCAACGCGGCGGCCGCCCTGCTCGAAGCCGGCGCGGCCAGCGCCACCGCTTATGTCAGCCACGGTGTGTTGTCGGGCGGCGCCGTCGCCCGTGTCGACGGATCGGCGCTGTCGGAACTGGTGGTTACCGATTCGATTGCCGCCACCGCCGCCGTGAAAGCCGCCCAGAAGATCCGCCGCATCACCATCGCGCCGCTGCTGGCCGAAGCCATGCGCCGCACTGCCGAGGAAAGCTCGGTCAGCAGCCTGTTCGATTAATCCCCGGTGCTGCGGTTGATCACCGTGCCATCGGGTTTGTAGACCTTTTCCGGCGTCACATATTCGCCCTTGGCCGTGCAGATGCCGCCCGGATCCTGCTTTCGCTTGGCGGCACAGAATTCGGTGTCAGGCTTGGGCTGGGCCTGCGCCAGCACGGGCGCGGCGGCAAGGGCCAGAACAGCGGCAAGAACGGGGGCGATCAGGGTCTTGGTCATGAACCCCTGTTACACCTGAATGGCTTGCGCCGCCATGAACAAGGCCGCTAATCCCTGTGGTGTGGATGTGATCCCGCCTTTCGAAGCCCGGCTGCTGCTGGATGGCGATGCGCTGGTGGCGAACTGGCGCGATTTTGCCGCCTGTGGCCAGGCCGAAGCCGGGGCGGCCATCAAGGCCGATGGCTATGGCCTGGGCGCCCGCGCCGTGCTGGAACGGCTGGCGGCAGCCGGCTGCCGGCGCTTCTATGTTGCCCACTGGCACGAAGTGCCGCCGCTGCTGCCGCTGCCGGCCGGCGTCACCCTCTCCGTCCTGCACGGCATCAGCGCCGAGGCGATGCCGGCCGCACTCAACCTGCCGGCCGAACCGGTGCTCGCCACTGCGGCCCAGCTGGCGTTGTGGCGGCAGACCGGGCGGCCGGTGGAACTGATGGTCGATACCGGCATGAACCGGCTCGGCCTGGCGCCGGATGCGGTGGCCGGCATCGCCGCCGGGCTCTCCATCGCCGTGCTGCACAGCCATCTTGCCTGCACCGAAAACCCCGCCCACCCGCTCAACGAAGCCCAGCGCGCCTGCTTCGCCGACGTCGCAGCGCGCGTGCCGGCAGGGCTTTATGCGCTGGCCAATTCGGCCGGTGCCGCGCTGGGCCCGGCGTATCATTTCGACCTGATCCGGCCTGGCGTTGGCCTTTATGGCGGCGGCCTGCTGCCCGGTGGCCGGCCATCCCGGCCGGTCGCGCGCATGGCGGCCCGCATCATCCAGCTGCGCGATGTGCCGGCGGGCGCTGCCGTCGGCTATGGCGCGGCCTTCGTCGCCGCCCGGCCCAGCCGCATCGCCACCGTCGCGCTGGGTTATGCCGATGGCTATGCCCGCGGGCTTTCGAATGCCGGCTGGGCGCTGGCCGGCGGCGTGCGCTGCCCGGCGGCCGGGCGCATTTCCATGGATCTGGCGGCTTTCGATGTCACGGATGCCCCGCCACTCGCAGAAGGCGACTGGCTGGAAGTTCCCTTTGATCCCGAAGCCATGGCTGCATTGTCTGGCCGCACCAGCTATGAACTGCTGGTGGCGCTGGGCCACCGCTTTGAACGGGTGTGGCGATGAACCCATTGGTGGCGATAGGCGCCTCGGTGCTGGCCGGCTTTGCCGCCATTGGCCGGGTGGCCCGCTTTGCCGGCACGGCGCTACTGCGCCTGCTGCAGCCGCCCTGGTATCCGGCGCAATGGTTCAACCAGATGCTGGTGATCGGCTGGCTGTCGCTGCCGGTGGTTGGCCTCACCGCCATCTTCACCGGATCGGCGCTGGCGCAGCAGATCTTCATCGGCGGCAGCCGGTTCAACGCCGCCTCCACCGTGCCGGCCGTGACTGTGATCGGCGTGGTGCGCGAGCTTGGCCCGGTGCTGGGCGGCCTGATGGTCGCCGGCCGCGTCGCCAGCGCCATGGCCGCCGAACTGGGCACCATGCGGGTGACCGAGCAGATTGATGCGCTGGTCACCCTGCGCACCGATCCCTTCCGCTGGCTGGTGGCCCCGCGCATCCTGGCCGCCGTGCTGGTGATGCCGATGCTGGTGCTCGTCTCCAACGCGCTGGGCGTGATGGGCGGCTGGCTGCTCGCCACCCAACGGCTGGGCTTCAATTCGGCGCAATATCTCGCCACCACCGCCCGCTATCTCGAGGCGGATGACGTGATTTCCTCGCTGGTCAAGGCGGCGGTGTTCGGCTTCTTCATCGCGCTGATGGGCTGCTATCACGGCTATCGCAGCGGCGGCGGCGCGGCCGGCGTTGGCAAAGCGACCACCAATGCCGTCGTCTCCAGCTTCATCCTGATCCTGCTGGCCAACCTGGTCATCACCGTGATCGTGTTCGGATCATGACGATCCCGCGCATTGAGCTCGCTGGTCTGGCCAAGCGCTTTGGCAGCCGCCAGGTGCTGGCCGGCGTGGATCTGGCGGTGATGCCGGGTGAAAGCCTGGTGATCATCGGCGGATCGGGCACCGGCAAATCCGTCACGCTGAAGATCATCCTGGGCCTGATCGCGCCCGATGCCGGATCGATCAAGGTGGATGGGCAAGAGGTTGTCGGGCTGAAGGGTGCGGCGCTTGATGCCCACCGCGCCCGCTTCGGCATGTTGTTCCAGGGCGGCGCGCTGTTCGATTCGCTGCCCGTCTGGCGCAATGTCAGCTTCGCGCTGGAGGGCAGCGCCGCCAGCCGCCGCGCCGCCGCCATCGACAATCTGGCCAGGGTTGGCCTGGGGCCCGAGGTGGCCGATCTGAAACCATCCGAACTGTCGGGCGGCATGCAGAAGCGCGTCGCACTGGCCCGCGCCATCGCGCCGCGCCCGCCGATCATCTTTTTCGATGAACCCACCGCCGGGCTGGATCCGATCACCGCGGCGGTGATCAACGATCTGATCCGCGAACTTGCCACCGAATTGAAAATCACCGCGCTGACCATCACGCACGATATGCACAGCGTGCGGACTGTGGCAGACAGGGTGGCGATGCTGCACGGGGGCGTGATCATCTGGCAAGGGCCGCTGGCCAGCCTTGACGGCTGTGACAATCCCTATGTGCGCCAGTTCATCACCGGCAGCGCCACCGGCCCGATCCGGATGCCCGGCCTGAAATGAGCGGGGCAGCCCCTTCCGCCGGCGCCGCCGATCTGGCCCGCCTGCTGCTGCGCGTGGCCGATGGCGACGCCGCTGCGTTCCAGACATTTTACGATCGCACCAGTGCAAAACTATTTGGCGTCATCCTGCGTATCTTGCCCGAACGGCAGGAAGCCGAAGATGTGTTGCAGGAGGTGTATGTGACGGTTTGGCGCAAGGCGGCCACGTTCGATCCGGCCCGCGCCAGCCCCATCACCTGGGCGGCAACGATCGCGCGCAACCGCGCCATCGACCGGCTGCGCGCCCGCCCGGCGCGGCCGATGGCCCCGGTGGAAGATGCCCATGGCCTCGCCGATGATGGCCCCGCGCCCGATGCCGGGCTGGTCGCCAGCCAGGATGCCCGCCGCCTGGCCCAGGCGCTGGCCCAGCTGGAACCGCGCCATGCCGCCGCCATCCGGGCCTGTTATTTCGAAGGCGTCACCTATGATGAACTCGCAGCGCGGGAACAGGTGCCTGTGGGCACGTTGAAAAGCTGGGTGCGGCGCGGCCTGATGCGCATGCGCGGCCATCTGGAAGGAGGGGAGGCATGACCGGAGCGCCCACCCCCGAAAACGGCCTCACTGGCCTGAACGAGGATGAAGCCCTCGCCATGGATTATGCGCTGGGCGCGCTGGGCCGGGCCGAGCGCAAGGCTGCCGAACTGCGCCTGGTGGGCGATCCCGAATTCCGCGCCCGGGTGGAGCGCTGGCAGCAACAGCTGGCCCCGCTCGATGAAAGCACCGCACCGGTTGCGCCGCCCGCCAGCCTTTGGGCGGCAATTGCCGCCGAAACCGTGGCCGTGGCCCCGCATGCCACCGCGGCCCCTGCACCGGCGCGTGGCTGGTGGCACAATCTGGCGCTGTGGCGCGGGCTGGGCATCGGCGCGCCGGTGGCAGCCGCCATTGCAGTTGCCATGATCGGCGCGCCCAGCGCGGCGCCCGATATCGCCCCCGCCGTGGCAGACGGGCCGATGCTGCGTGCCACCCTGGCCGGCAACGATGGCAAGCCGCTGCTCGCCGCCGCTTATGATCCGGCCAGCGGCCAGGTGCGCTTTGCGCCCGTCGCGCAAAACGATGCCGGTGCCGGCAAGGTGCCGGAACTGTGGGTGATCGAAGGCAGCAACCCGCCGCGTTCGCTGGGCGTGATCGATATTTCCGCCGGCACCGCGCACAGCATTCCCAGGGGCCGGCTCGCCGGCCTGAAGGAAGGCAGCATCCTCGCGATTTCGATCGAGCCTGTCGGCGGCTCGCCCACCGGCGCGCCCACCGGGCCAGTGATCGCCACCGGCGCACTCGCCGCCGGCTGATCTGGCCACCGCCCGATCCGCGCCTTTCGTCGCAGCGGCAAGCCGCGTTCATCCATCAGCCAGCCTGCCCGCGTATCTCGCCATGGCCTGCCTATTCCGGCGGGCCTGATCTGAGATGGAGTTTTGTGATGCGTTCGACGTCAGCCCTGCGCGCCGCGCTGTTCGCCATTGCGGCAGCCGGCCTCGCCCCCGTGGTGGCCCAGCCGATCGTGGGCGGCGCCCCCATGCTGCCCAGCCGTGACATCATCGACAATGCCGTGAACAGCGCTGATCACACCACGCTGGTCGCCGCCGTGAAGGCCGCCGGCCTGGTGGACACGCTGAAGGGCAAGGGCCCGTTCACCGTGTTTGCGCCCACCAACGCTGCCTTTGCCAAGCTGCCCGCCGGCACGGTCGAAAATCTGCTGAAGCCTGAAAACAAGGCCACCCTCACTGCCGTGCTCACCTATCATGTCGTGCCTGGCCGTCTTTCAGCCGCCGATATCATGGCGGCGATCAAGGCCGGCGGCGGCAAGGCCGAACTGACCACCGTGCAGGGCGGCAAGCTCACGGCCAGCATGATGGGCAACATGATCATGCTGCGCGATGCCAAGGGCGGCATGAGCCATGTGCGCCAGGGCGATGTGTTCCAGTCCAACGGCGTCATCCATGTCGTGGACACGGTCGTGCTGCCCTGATCCAACCCGTTTGCACATTTGCGTGGCGTGAAAAAAGGGCCGGTGGGATCATCCCACCGGCCCTGATTTCTGGCCCGAAGGCGCCGATCAGGCCATGGCGGCCCGGCGGCGGCGCAGGGTGGCGCCGATCAGGCCGAAGCCGGCGATCAGCATTGCCCAGCTCGTCGGCTCCGGCACGGAAATGCCGGTGCTGGCCTGGATGAAGCCGCGGTGGATGTTGACCGGCACGACACCGGCGAACTCACCAAAGCTGCTGTTCAGGCCGCCACCAATGTCTCCAAAGCCGGCGCCAAACGAGAGGCCATAGGAGGTGATCCCAGCCAGGCGGCCGTTGATGAAGTTCGGGCCGCCCGAATCGCCGCCAGCGGTGGTGGCTTCGCGGGCACCGATCGCGCCGTCACAATAGCGGGCAAGATTGGCGGTGAAAGCGCTGGCCAGCAGGCAGCTGGCGTTGTTGGCGCCGGCAGGTCCGTCAAAATCAGACACCCAGCTATGCTCGATCTCGGCGGTGCCGAAGAAATTTTCGCCATTGGTGTCGCGTGCGGTGAAGAAATCCTGGAACACGCCAGCGCCAAAGCGGAAATCCCACTCATTCTCGCCCGAGCGCAAGCGGCCGGTACCAAGCGTGGCCCCGGTGGCGCCGCCGGTGCCACGCCGGCCATAACCCGCCACCTCGAACTGCTGCGCCCGCAGGTTGAACACTGGCGAGATGCGATAGGATTGCACCCAATCCGGGGCCGCCTGGGTCAGGCGGATGATAGCGATGTCGTTCTGATCGATGACTTCACCCGTATAATCGGGATGCACGAAATATTGCGCGGCCGACATGACGGCGATGTCGCTGCTGGCGGACGCGCCCTGCACCACTGCATCCGGGTCGGAGCTGCGGTTGAACCGCACCGTTGTGGTGGTGGGGTTCGGCGTTCCGGCGCCATCACTGACACAGTGCGCCGCCGTCAGCACATGGATGCGATCCTGCATCAGCGCGCCGGAGCAGACGAAGCTGCCGACACCGGCAAAGGTCATCGTCATCTGCGCCACCCCGCTGTGGGCAGGCTGGCGGCCGTTGTAGATCGAGTTGCCCGGCGGAACCGCCGCGGCAGTGCCGGTGGAACCGGTGCCCACGATCAACTTGGTGGCGGTGGCAGTGATGCCGTTCGCAGTGACCGAAATGCTGGTCGGTGCGCGCAGCGGTGCCAGGCTCGGCACGTCATCCGTGGCGGCGTTGGCACTCGCCTTCGGGCTGGCAAACTCTGCATTCAGGGCCGGAGCGGCAAACGCAGATTGGGAGGCGGTGGCAGCGAGACCGGCTGCCACAAGCATTTTGTAATTCATGATATCCCCCAGAAAAGGCTGGTCAATTTGCCAAGCCGGGAGCCTCGCCCCACCCAGCCGACCCGTCCGGCGCTATCACGGAGACAATTAATTAACAGTAAACCATAGCGCGGATTAACTGCGACTGGACAGCGCAGATGCGCGGCCGCTCAGGCCGCTTCGCTCGCCGCCTCTTCGGCCTGCTGCAGCGCCCACATGTCGGCATAGGCACCGCCGCGCGCCAGCAGCACCTCGTGCCGGCCGCGTTCGATAATGCGCCCGGCGTCCATCACGATGATCTCGTCGGCATCGGTGACGGTGGAAAGCCGGTGAGCAATCACGATGGTGGTGCGCCCGGCCGAAACCCCGCCCAGCGCCTCCTGGATGCTGGCTTCGGTGGCGGAATCGAGCGCACTGGTGGCCTCGTCGAGGATCAGGATGGCCGGGTTCTTCAGGATAGTGCGCGCGATCGCCACCCGCTGCTTTTCCCCGCCCGACAATTTCAGCCCGCGTTCGCCCACCTGCGTGTCATAGCCATCGGGCAGGCCCAGGATGAACTCATGGATGGCCGCCCCGCGCGCCGCTGCGATGATTTCGGCCTCGCTGGCATCGGGCCGGCCATAGGCGATATTGTATCGGATCGTGTCGTTGAACAGCACCGTATCCTGCGGCACGATCCCGATGGCGCGGCGCAAGGAGCTTTGGGTAACGCCGGCAATATCCTGGCCATCGATGGTCACCCGCCCGCCCTGGATGTCATAGAAGCGATAGAGGATGCGGCTCAGCGTCGATTTGCCGGCGCCCGAATGGCCCACCACCGCCAGCTTTGCCCCCGGCGGCACATGGAACGACACGCCGTGCAAAATCTGCCGGCGCGGGTCATAGCCAAAATCCACCGCGTCAAAGCGGATGGCGGCACCGGCCACCTGCAGATCGGGCGCGCCCGGCGCATCGGCGATTTCCGGTGGCGTGTCGATCAGGCGGAACATCGCCTCCATGTCGATCAGGCCCTGGCGGATCTCGCGATAGACCATGCCCAGCAGATCGAGCGGCCGGAACAACTGCATCAACAGCCCGTTCACAAAGGCGATATCGCCAATGCTGAACTGCCCGCGGCTCCAGCCCCACACCACATAGGCCAGCGCCCCACCCATCAGCAGGTTGGTGATGAAACTCTGCCCGATGTTCAGCCAGGCCAGGCTGACTTCGGATTTGGTCGCGGCATCGGTGTAGCGCTTGATGGCCCGGCCATAATTGGCGTTCTCATGGGCTTCCGCATTGAAATATTTGACCGTTTCGTAATTCAGCAAACTGTCCACCGCGCGCGCGGTCGCCTTCTGGTCGCTTTCCACCATCTGCCGGCGCAAGCCCGCGCGCCAATCGGTGATGCGCTGGGTATAGAGGATATAGGCGCCCACCGTCCCCAGCGTCGCCACCACCAGTTCCCAGCCAAAGCCGCGCCCGAACAATATGCACACCGCCGTCAGCTCGATCACGGTCGGGAAGATGTTGAACAGCAGGAAATAGAGCATGGTGTCGATGCTCTTCGTCCCGCGCTCGATCAGCCGGGTCAGCGCGCCGGTGCGCCGTTCGAGGTGATAGCGCAACGACAGCCGGTGGATATGGCTGAACACATCCAGGCTCAGCCGCCGCGCCGCCTCCTGCCCCACCCGTTCAAAGGCAGCGTTCCTCAGATTGTCGAACAGCACCCCGGCAAAACGCGCCAGCGCATAGGAACTGACCAGCGCGATCGCCACACCCAGCCCATCGGGCAGGCCGGCCGCCATCCGGTCCAGCGCCAGCTTCAGGGCATAGGGCATGCCCAGCGCCACCCCCTTGGCCAGCAGCACCAGCACCAGCGCCGTGATCACCCGCAGCTTCAGATCGCCGCGCCCCGCCGGCCACAGATAGGGCAAAAAGCGCTTCAGCGTCTTCAGATCGGCATCGCCCTTGGGCGGCGCGGTGGCGAGCGATTGCATGCCAGCCATATGGGCCGCACGCGCCCGCCCGACAATGGGCAGTTTCGCCTCACACTTGCCGGCACCGGGCCAAAGGCCCATGGTGGCAATCATGCCCCGCATCCCCCGCAACCGCCCGCAGCCTGGCCTCCCCGATCGCCAGGCCATCCTCGATTTCATCGCCACCCAGAAATCGAGCGTCGGCAAGCGCGAGATCGCCAAGGCCTTTGGCCTCCACGCACAAGACAAGATCGCCCTGAAATCCCTTTTGAAGGAAATGATGGAGGCCGGCGAGCTGGAGCTTGGCCCCGGCCGCACCGTCCAAAAGGGCGGCGGCCTGCCCAAGGTGACCGTGCTGCGCATCGCCGATGTGGCCGACGGCGTTGCCATCGCCGTGCCCGACCGGTGGGACCATGCCACCCCGCCGCCCCGCATCCGAGTCATCGAAAGCCGCAAGCGCGCCGCCTTCGCCCTGGGAGACCGCGTGCTCGCCCGCATCGAGGAACAGGGCAGCGGCTACCTCGCCTTCCCCATGAAGGCGCTGGCCAAATCCGCCGAATTCGTCCTCGGCATCCTGCGCAAGGAACCGCTCGGCTGGCGCCTGGTGCCCGTGGACAAGAAGGCCCGGACCGATCTCGCCATCAGCGACCCTGGCGACGGCCAGCCCGGCGATCTCGTCCTGGCCGAACCCTCCGGCCGGCCGCCACGCGTGTCCGGCCGCGTCGTCGAAGTGCTCGGCGATCCCTTCCAGCCCCGCGCCTTCTCCCTCATCGCCATCCACGCCAAGGGCATCCCCCACCGCTTTGACGACAACGTGCTCGAAGAGGCCGAACGCATGGCCCGCCAACCGCTGGGCGACCGGGAGGATCTGCGCAGCCTGCCCT
Source organism: Sandarakinorhabdus sp. FBCC-B8862 (assembly GCF_059745315.1). Classification (NCBI taxonomy): domain Bacteria; kingdom Pseudomonadati; phylum Pseudomonadota; class Alphaproteobacteria; order Sphingomonadales; family Sphingosinicellaceae; genus Sandarakinorhabdus; species Sandarakinorhabdus sp. FBCC-B8862. The sequence continues at coordinate 2,501,422 of NZ_CM185574.1, read as the reverse complement.
TCCTCACCATCGATCCCGCCGACGCGCGGGACCACGACGACGCCGTCTGGGCCGCGCCAGACCCTGACAACGAAGGCCATTTCCGCGCCATCGTCGCCATCGCCGATGTGTCCTTCTATGTCCGCCCCGGCTCCGCGCTCGACCGTTCCGCCCGCAGCCGCGGCAACAGCGTCTATTTCCCCGATCGCGTCGTCCCCATGCTGCCCGAAATCCTCTCGGCCGATGCCTGCAGCCTCGTCGAAGGGCAAGACCGCGCCGTCATGGCCTGCCACCTCCACATCGGCCCCGATGGCAAGCTGCTCGGCTGGCGCTTCACCCGCGCCGTCATCCGCTGCGTCGCCAACATCGCCTATGAACAGGCCCAGGCGACGATGGATGCCGGCGAAGGCCAATATCTCCCCATCCTCCAGCCGCTCTGGGCCTGCTGGGCCGCCCTCAAGACCGCCCGCGACGCCCGCGAGCCCCTCGCCCTCGAACTCCCCGAAAAACGCGTCGTCCTCGATGAAGCCGGCCGCATCGCCGGCATTTCCATCCGGCAACACCTGCCCGCCCACCAGCTGATCGAGGATTACATGATCGCCGCCAACGTCGCGGCCGCCAAGGCACTCGAAAAAAAGAAGGCCGCCTGCATCTTCCGCTGCCACGAAGCCCCCAGCCGCGAAAAGCTCATTGCCCTGCGCGAATATCTCGAAACCCTCGGCCAGAATTTCGCCATGGGCCAGGTCGCCCGCCCCGCCATCTTCAACCGCATCCTCGCCCGCGCCAAGGATGGCGAGAATTATGAACAAGTCTCCGAACAGGTCCTTCGCACCCAGACCCAGGCCTACTACACCCCCGAAAATGTCGGCCACTTCGGCCTGGCCCTGGGCAGCTACGCCCACTTCACCTCACCCATCCGCCGCTACGCCGATCTCGTCGTCCACCGCAGCCTCGCCGCCGCCCACCGCCTCGGCGAGGGCAGCCTCCACAAGGAAGAGGAAAAAGGCCTCGCCAAAACCGCCGACCACATCAGCATGACCGAACGCCGCGCCATGGAAGCCGAACGCGACACCATCGATCGCTACGTCGCCGCCTACCTCTCCACCATGGTAGGCGAAGTCGTCAAAACCCGCATCACCGGCGTCGCCAAATTCGGCTTCTTCGCCACCGTCGATGGCCTCGGCGGCGATGGCCTCGTCCCCGTCTCCACCCTCGGCGCCGAACGCTTCATCTTCGATGAAGACGCCCGCATCCTCGAAGGCACCACCACCGGCACCCGCTACGAAATCGGCCAACGCCTCGAACTGCGCCTCGCCGAAGCCAACCCCATCACCGGCGCCCTGCGCTACGAACTCCCCGAAGGCGGCACCACCCCCACCCCCCGCCAAAACCGCCCCCGCGGCTTCACCCCAAAACCAGGCAAATCCCGCGTGCCACCGGGTGTGCGACGGGGGCGGCGATAGAAGGGGGGCGGAGTTAAAAGGGAGGGCCTCCGGCGGGCAGGGTCGCAGACCCTGCACCCGTTTGTTTTCGGGAGCGCTGGGTGGCGGGAATAAGACAATGGGGTTATGAAGTCCGTCGCGCAGAGCGGGCGATCACCTTGAAGTGCGACGGTATAAATTCACGCGGAGCGAGTTGCCGAAAATCGTCTCACTCCACGACGAGATAATGTTTCTCTTATCTAGCCATTTTACCAGATCCAAATTTACTCTTGTTTTATCGATTATTGGAGCATGATAGCCTGTTGTGATTTCGGAATAAGGTGCAGGGAGCGCGACGAGGATCTCACGCACATCAGAGTCGCTGAACAAACCTTCGCACTTGTTGAACAGTGAAATCTGCACCGAGGTCGGCTGCGAGTTCAAGACGAGGGCGCGAGCGGCGCCGGCCTCGAGAGCACCAACATGGGCGTCCGTCCTGTCTAGGACCGCGCCTACCAGTCCCGCCCGCCGCGCCTGATGAGCAAGAGAGCCTAGATCCATCGCCCTTACGACCGCCAGTTTTCGGCTGTCGCCGATGTCCTCATCTAGGAGCAGTTCACGGAAGTCGTCGCCGAGCGAAAAGTACCCCTGTCCTTCAAGGTAAGTGTCGATATTCATCTTCACGAACAGTAGTTGAAGGTCAGTTTTGCCCTCGAGCCCCTCGACGTTCTCCACCGTGAACGAGACCATCAACTCTTCGATCAGTATGCGCAGCTTGGCTGTAGTGAGGCCGTCCGGAAACTTCCTGCACGCTCTCGGCAGGACCTTGACATAGGTGCGGTAGGTCTCATCCCGGAGAGTGTCTTCCTCGATGATGAATTGGCGTAGAATGGCTGATCCCTCGTCTCCGGGGATCGCGTCCCTCGGCAAGGCCGTGACCGCCGACGGCGTCTCGAGGAAGGAGCAGAGCACTCCCGCGTCGAATTGATCGCTGCGCATGTAGGAGAGGCAGTTCGCCCAGGTAGGTTCGATCCTGCCCAACTGCAGCGCAAGCGAGTGGAAGCGCAAAGGCACGTCGTCGAGGAGGGGTACGACCGCGATCTGCCTACTAAAGAACGAGCTAAGTTCGTCCGCATCTACGTCCTCACGAGAGAGGACCGAGACGATAGTCGCCGCACTTTCCTGCGAATTGTCCTCGAGCCGGAGAAGCACGTCTTTCAGATACGCCGGGAAGTCCCGCTCGATCCTAGAGCTCAGCGCGGCGTTGGCAATCCGGTTCACCGTTGTAAAGTTTTGTGTGCGCAGGGGTTCCAGGTCGGCCATTCCCAGAATGGCTCGGTAGATGAACTCTACGTTCTCGACGGTTAGAGCATAGCGGCCCTGATCGAAGAAAAAGCGGGCGATTGACGGGAAGGCTTCCAAGCTTGCTAGATCCTTTGTCTCGATATTGAGCGCTTCAAGCTTGGGCAACTCGATGTCGACCTCGAGCGCGAGCATACTAGCCAGGTTCGTCGAGAGGAATGTGCGTATCTGGGGATGCTGGGCACCAAGTGCCCGCAGCTCCGGCACGGACAGGTTGGCGACGATCTGGCCAACATGCTGCAGGTGCCTTGAGTCCGCGAGTACCATCGGAACGAAGTCCGGCCAGTTCGCGACCAGACCCGCGACCAGACTAGGCACCTCCGCCCCCGCAGCATAGTAACTAGTGAAGAAGGCGCCGCAGCTCTCGAAGTCGCTCGCTATGTGTGCGAAGAAGCCGGCGATCTGCGTGCGATAGGCGGGCTCGTTCTGCAGCAGACAGTCTACAAGCTTGACGTTGAGTACGTAACGCTGGTGGAAGTCATCGGCCCGCATCGCTGCGATGACCTCCTTCGGGTTATCTATCTGGAAGTCGGGGGCGGGGTTCGTGAAACCTCGGATCTTAATCAGGAACTTGTTATCATTCGGCGACAGCCGTCCCGAGTGGAACAGTGAAGTAAACTGGTAGTAGCTGTCATCGAGGTAGCCCTCGAGCACCAGGAACCGGGCCAGATCGGCGTTATCACCGAAGGCGTCGAAAAGGTCGGCGAGGCCTTCCTCGTTCAACCGCGCGACCTCGTTGAACTTCGAGAAGCGCAAGGTGGCGCTCCTGATCCTCAGCTCCTGCAGCCTCTTTGAGGCGGCGGACTTGAAATCGGCGGCTCTCCGTTTGATCTCCTCCTTTCGCTGTCGATATGTCTTAATGCTGTTGACCTCTGCCTGCAGGCCGGAGATGTCAACGGTGTGTTGGTAGCCGTTCACGTTTCTAACAGTCAGAGTCCTGAGCTCAATTATCTGGTCGAAGTGGCTATCTTTCACGAGCGAACTGAACTCGATCAATCCGCCTGTTGGAATGACGATCTGCGTTATGTGGCCTGGCAACCTCTCGAGAATAGCCATTGCGTAGATCCGTCGTAGTTCCAGCAGGTCTCCGGGGACCTGCCGTTCTGCCGCCTCGGTCTCCTGCTCGATGCGTTCAATGGCTTCCCTGCATTCTTTCTCTCCTTTGGCGATGAACTCTTCATGGCGGTCCAAAATCCCGGCAAGATTGCCCCTCCCTCGATGCGACTCCTCAAAGTCACGCGGAAAGACGTTCTTGTAGATGAGGATCGCCAGCAGCTTGTTGGCGTTGAGGACGTTATCGCCGTCGGTCTCCAGATTCGCGACGTAGATAGCGTACTCGTTGAAGATATTCTGGATTAGCCGCAGGTCGTTGAGGTAGCGTGACACCTCCCTCAGGAATTGACGGTCAAGCCGGCTGTCGAGCGAGAGCCGACGTCCCTGCTCGATCACCTTGTCGATTGCGTTTGAACTGTTAATAATGGGTATAACTGGAACGATAAACTCGAAGAACTTGGTCCTGTCGGTGTTGACGAACATGTCGTCTCGTAGTGCATAGAGAAATCGGACCGTCCTCCTCACACCCACGTTAGCGTTCACCAGGGCGTTTATTTCGCGAAGGGTGACGAAAATCTCCGGGTTGTTGAACCTATCGAGATCCTCGATGATGACGAGGTCATAGCTAGTCGACTGGAAGAAGTAGATGATCTCGTCGAGGTGCCGGTTGAGAATGGACTCCTGACTGATCGCGGCAGGTGTGATCTCTATGTCTTTAAGGGAGATGCTCTTTAGTGACACGCCGAAGCTGGCCTTGTAGCCCCGCTGGACCACGAAAAGCAGGAACGAAACTCCTAGCGAGAACCACAGGATATTCGGCCAGTTCTCCAGTGAGAAGGGCAAGAGAAACCTGCCACTGAGGACGTCTTCGCGCTTGTCAAACAGATGGAAGCAGGCAACGACGCCTAAGATTGCGTAAAGAGAGAAGGCGAACGACCAACGCCCAGGCGACTTAATCCGCTTAAAGCGCGAAAATGGCAGTTGGTCGGCACTAGCCCCATAAAGCATCTGCTGCAAGATGCTGCGCTCTATCTCCTGCTTGGTTACTTTGCTCCCTTCGCCCGTTGCCTCGGGAAGAAAGGCTGCCAGAGAGATTTGCAGCACATCGGGGCCATGCCGCTTCAGGAAGGCCTTGATGATGCTACTCTTGCCCGATCCATATGGACCGGTGAGCGCGATATTCAAGACCTTAGGATTACGCGTCGCAAACAGGAGGGCCTTCGAGTAAATGCCCGCCTTGTCCGCATCGTCCGTCGGCGCGAGATCTACGAAGCTAGAAGGCGCCTCGACAAGCTGAGCCGGACGACGGAGCCGAGCGAGTAACTGGGTGATGATGCGATTCAAGCTTTACTCAAGTCTCACAAGCGAAGAATTCCGCGCCGTTACACATTAGCATGTCTTCGACTTTGATTGAAGATGCAACCGGTGGAGTCAACCGCGACATGCAGCTTTCCGATCATGCTGGAGAGACAAGGCGTGCGTTAGTCGATCCATAAGCCGCCACACCGCCCAAACCAAAACAAACGGGTCAAGGGTCCGCGACCCTTGCCGCCGGAGGCACCCTTAATCCTTCGCCCCCCACACTTCCCCATCCCACCCCAGCACCACCGTCACCCCGGCCGGCAGCGGTGTGGGCACGCGGTCCAGCCGGGTGGCGTCGCGGCGGGCGCGGTCCACCACGGCGGCGGGGATGGGGCCTTGCACCACGAGGGTGTCGCAGCGGGCGAGGAGGTTGAGTTGGTTGAGGGTGAGCTCGCCGGGGTCGGGGCTGGTGATGGGGATGTGGACGATTTGGGGCGTGGTGGTGCTGGTGCCGGTGATGGTGGCAGAGACGGCGGCCGCGGGATCGGGCAGGCTGGCGAAGGGATCGAGTGGGGCGCCTTCGGCCAGGGCGCGTTCCCACAGGCGGCGGCGGTCGGATGGGGTGGGGTGGTGGCGGCTCACCGCGTCGCGGGCGGCCAGGATGGCGCGGGCGAGTGGCCCCAGGCTCGCGGGCAGCAGCGCTTCCAGCCGGGTGCGCAGCGCGCGGGCCAGGCTGGCCGATGCGCCGCCGGTGGAGACGGCCAGCACCACGGGGGAGCGATCGATGATGGCGCCCATCAGAAAGTCTGACAGGGCGGGCCGGTCCACCACGTTCACCAGCAGGCCGCGCTGCCGCAGCCGGCTGGCGTGGGCAGTCGCTTCGGCGTCATCGTCCAGCGCGATGAAGGCCAGGGCGGCGTCTTCGGCCTCGGCCACGATGCGGCCGCCGGCGGCGCGGATCAGCCGGGCCTTCGCCTCGGCCGCTTCGCCGTCGCCGATCAGGATCACGCGGCGGCCGGCCAGTTTCACGAAGATGGGCAGTTGGTCCATGGCGCGGGGGTGCCAGCCTCAGGCCGCAGGTGCAAGCGCGTTGGGATCGGCCACCCGGGTCATCCGCGCCATCAGGCCCAGCGCGCCGGGAATGGCGGCGAGGCCGGTGAGCGCCAGCAGCCGGCCCAGACGGGTTTCGGCCAGCCGCAGGGCCGCCATCGCCAGCCGCACCGGCCGCCGGGTGCGCGCCAGCAGGGCCGCCTGATAATCATCGGCGCTGGCCCCGGCCGCCAGCATGCGCGCCGCCAGCCGCCCGGATTCGAGCGCGATGCCCATGCCGTCCCCGCAGAAACTGGGGATCACCGCCGCCTGATCGCCCAGCCGCCACAGCCCGTCGCCGGCCGGCCCGGCAAGGTGGCCATAGGGCACCCGGCTGATGGCCAGCGGCTTGTCCAGCAGCGGCTGCGCATCGGCCAGCGCCGCCAGGCCGGGTTCGCGCAGCAGCAGCGCCAGCAGCGCCGACCAGCTGCCCAGCCCGCGATAGAGCGGGCCATCGGCGAGCAGGCACAGGTTCAGCCGCCCGCCCTCCACCGGTTGCAGCCCGGCATAGCCGCCGTCGAAAAACACCACCCGCACCGTGCCGGCCAGCTGCCGGTGCAGGGCCGGGGCGGTGAAATATTGCTTGAAACCGATCTGGTCCGGCCCTGGCGGGCGGGGAAGCCCGCGCAGATCATGCTTGCCGGTGGCCAGCAAAATGGCGCTGGCCCGCAATTCGCCACCGGATGTGTGAACGCGGTCACCGCTGATCCGGTTTGCTGCCACGCCGCCGTGAAATGCGGTCACCAATGACGCGGATTTTGCCACCAATTCGGCATCCAGGACACGGCGGGACAGGCTGAGCGCCGGGAATGGCAGCGCGGCGGCGGCCTGGCGGCGGCCGGCCCACAGCTCCACCTTCGTGATCGGCACCGCCCCCAGCGCGCGGGGGTCCACCCCCAACCCGGCCAGCGCCGCAACCGCCTCCCCGCTCAGGAACTCGCCGCAAATCTTGTCGTGCGGTTCAGGATTTCGCTCGATCAAACAAGGCCTTAGCCCGGCGCGGGCGAGATCGATGCTTGCCGCGCAACCGGCGAGCCCGCCGCCGATGATCAGCGGGTGCATGCCGCCACCGTCCAGCGGAAGGGGATGTGCCAGCGCACATCGGCGCGAACATCTGCCGATTTCAACAACTTGGCCCAATCATGCCGCCCAAACGCCCGCCGCACCGACAGGGCACCATCATGGGCAACGATCGGATGCCAGCCAAAAATCCGCGCAAGTGCTTGAAATCCCAGCCATGCAACCCAGTGGCGATGCAGATCGTTGATCAGCCAGCCGCGCCCTGCCGTGGCCTGCATCCAGCCGATGAAGCCGGCCAGTTCGGCATCATCCATATGGTGCGCCACCAGCGAGGAGATGATGAAATCCGGTTCAAAATCAATCGTTTCGGCTTGACCCGTCACATATTCGATCCCGTCGGCCGGGTTTGTGGCCGCCCGCGCCGCCGGGGCAGACCGGGGGTTCAGGTCCACCCCCACCAACCGCACCCGCTTGCCAGCGCCCCGCGCCCAGGCGGCAATCGCCCGCAGCATGTCGCCATGGCCAAAGCCGACATCCAGAACCGAGAATTCATCCAGCGATTTCGTTCGATTTTTCAACCAGTTGATCGTAGGCGGCCGCGCCAGCGTGATGCTGTTCACCCGGGCCAGATCTGCAATCACTGCGGCATAAGTCGCGGCATCCAGCCGGCCATCGTCCATGATCTCCGGCAGGTCGGCCCGGCGGCTGAAATCCAGCGGCGCCGCCGGCCAGGTGGCAAGCAGATCCTGCATCAACCCACTGTTTGAAAACGGAAACTTTCCGCCGCCAGCCCGGGCCCAAAGGCCACGCCAAAGCCCGGTGCCCCGCGCGGCACCGCGCTGCCGATGCCGGCCATGATCCGCTGCAACACAAACATCAGGGTGGCGCTGCTCATGTTGCCGCAATCCTTCAGCACCTCTCGCGACCAGTTCAGCGCGCCCTGCCCCAATCCCAGCCCGGCCTCCACCGCATCCAATATGGCCCGGCCGCCGCCATGGACGGCAAAAACCCCATAATCATCAGGATGTTGACCACGCAGCAGGTCCGCGCCCGCCGGCCCGGCCAGCGCCTGTTGCAGGATCGGCGGCACCCGGCCTGACAGGTGCATGTCAAAACCCTGATCGCCGATGTTCCAGGTGATGGCATCGGCCGAATCGGCAATGGTCGCCGCCCGGAAATCGGTCAGCGCCAGGCCGGTGGCGTCGGCCGTGACCAAGGCGGCCGAACAGCCATCGCCAAACAGCAGCATGGCCAGCAGCGATTCCAGATCGCCGGTTTCCTGAAAATGCAGAGTGCACAGCTCCAGATTGACCACCAGCACCCGCGCCGCCGGATCGGATCGCACGAAATGATGCGCCAATCTCAGGGAGTTGACCGCTGCGTAACAACCCATAAAGCCGACATGGGTGCGCTCCACACCGGGGTTCAGCCCCAGCCGGCTGACCAGCAACTGGTCAATTCCTGGCGCCACCATGCCGGTGCAACTGGCCACCACCAGATGGGTGATGCCTTTCAAATCCTTGGCCGAAAGCGCCAGTCCGCCAATCGCCTGTTCGGCCAGCGCCGGCGCCGTGGCGGCAAAACGCGCCATCCGCCGTGCAGTCGAAGGAAAGGCACCGGGCCGGTAAAAGCCTTCCGCATCGGCGGTGAAGCCGTCCGGGTCTTTCACTGGCGTGAAGAAACTCCAGCGATGGTCGATGGCGGAACGGCCGACCAGCCGCTTGAAAATCAACTGGTCACGCCGATCCTTGATGAGCGTGCCGACGAAATCGACAAAAGCCTCGTGCACGTCGTTGGGTGGCAGCGCGGTGCCGATCCGGTTGATATGGGCGACGGCGGGGGCAAGCATGGCCTTGGTCCTTCAATGACTTGGCTTTATGCACGGTGCGCCTGTTCGGGCAGGCTTGCAACAGCTTCGCATGCGGCCGATGGATGCGCCATGAACCTGCCCGGCATCACCACCGTTCCCGGCCTCAGCGTTGGCCACGCCCATTGTGACCGTGCCCGCACCGGCGTCACCCTCATTGTTCCCGACGCACCCGCCGTGATGGCGGTAGAGGTCCGCGGCGGCGGCCCCGGCACCCGCGAGACCGATGCGCTGAACCCGATCAACCTGGTCGAACGGGCCCATGGCCTGGCGCTGGCTGGCGGTTCGGTGTTTGGCTTGGCCGCTGGGGACGAATTGACGTTGTTGTTGTCAGCCGAGGGGCGCGGGCTGCCGATGGGGGAAGGCTTGCCCCCGGTGCCGGTGGTGCCAGCCGCCATATTGTTCGATCTGTCGAACGGCGGGGACAAGGGATGGGACATGGAACCACCCTATCGGCGGCTGTCGCGGGAGGCCTTTGCCCAGCTTGGCACGGTCGGGAGTGATGGTCATGGCCCAATCGGTGCCGGCCACGGCGCCCGCTCCGGCAGCCGGCCGGGCGGTATTGGCAGCCTGGCACGCCGGCTGGACGACGGCTTGGTGGTGGGGGCCCTGATCGCCGCAAACAGCTTTGGCGAGGTCTATGCCGACGCGCCGCCCGATGGCGTGGTTGCGATGCCAAAACTCAATCGCCACAAAGGCTTCGGCCGGCAGAATACGGTGATTGGCGCTGTGGCAACCAACGCACCGATTAACCGTGCACAGGCGCTGCGCATCGCCATGGTCGCCCAATCCGGCCTGGCACGGGCGGTGCGGCCGGTGCACACCCAGTTCGATGGAGACTGCCTGTTCGCCATCGGCACGGCCGCGCCGGGGCTGCCACTGATCGATGATGTGCAACTGGCAATCGTGGCGACAGTGGCGGCCGACCTGGTTGCAGCGGCCACACGGCAGGCGGTCGGGCTTTATTGAGGATCGAGGCCAGCGATGCGGCGGGACAGGGCCGCCAGCCAATCGGCATAGGCGGCGCGGTCGCTGGCATCGGCCGTAGCGGCCGTCAGTTCATCCAGCCGGAAGGCCAGGCCAGCCAGCGGCTGCAGCGCCGCCGCCAGCCGGGTTTCGGCGGCCACGGCGCGTGCAGCCGTGGCCGTTTCCGTGCCCGCGGTGCCTGCGGCAGCGCGTGCGGTGACCGCATCCCGGCGCGCGGTGGCCGCATCCCGTTCGATGGCGTCCATTTTCGCTTCGATCTGCGCCAGCTCGGCCAGCACGGCGGCTGCCGGCGGTGCCGGCGGTTGCGGCGCCACCGCTTCCGGCGCGGCTGCCTGTTCCGCCGGCGCGCAATCCATGGCCACCGGGCAGCGTTGCTGGCCCGCCACGTTGCGCGGCACCATCGGCGAAATCTCGCCTGCGCGCGGGGCCAGCGTTGGCCAATCCCCGCCGCGCGCGCTGCAGGCGGCCAGCGGCAACAACAACAGGATCTGGATTTGGCGCGCCAACATGAGAATATCGCCTAAAGCGGCAAGGAAGAGGTTGCAATGCCCCGCACACGCCGCTATCAGGCCGGCCTCCAAGGCGCGCGCCCGTAGCTCAGCTGGATAGAGCATCAGACTACGAATCTGAGGGTCGGACGTTCGAATCGTTCCGGGCGCGCCAATTTCCTGACATTGCCAAAAAGATTGCGAGAGTGAAGCTTTCCTGGCTGTCACGCAGCGATGATGCGTTCGATTTCGCTGAGCGCGAGCGCCAGCCGCGGGGCGGCAAAGTCGAGGAAGGCGCGCTGCTTCAGGGGCTCGACGCGCTGGGGCTGGTGGACCAGACTGACCGGGATCGGATCGGCTCCCAGCTGGCGCAGGACGGGTTGCACCTGCCCGCGCGCCATCGCGCCAGCCGCCTGATAGGACAGCACGCGGGCGATCCCCAGGCCAGCCGCAGCCGCTTCGACCACGGCTTCGGCCGTGTTGACTGAAAAGCGTGGCCGGATTTCGACCGTGCGGGCCAGGGCGCCTGCGCCGATGGTCCAGCTGCGGTAGCTGCTGCGCCCGTCGAAGGCGATGCAGTCGTGATTGGCAAGCGCCTCCGGTGTGGCGGGTTCACCCGCGTGCGCCAAATAGGCGGGGCTGGCACACAGGATCCAGCGGATGTGGCCGGCGGTTCGCGCGATCAGGTCACTGTCAGGCAAGGGGCCGATCCGCACCGCGACATCGACATGGGACTCGGCCAGGTCGACCACGGTATCGGCCAGCACCAGCCGCACGCTGACCTGCGGATAGACGCGGAGAAAATCATGCACGATCGGCGCGATGTGCAGCCGGCCGAACAGGATTGGCGCTGCAATGATCAACGCGCCGCGCGGCTCACGATACTCGCCGGCCGCCGCCCGCTCGGCTTCGGCAAGTTCGTCGATGATGCGCCGGGCGCTGGCAACAAAGGCCTCGCCAGCGTCGGTGAGGACCAGCTTGCGGGCGGTGCGCACCAGCAGTTGGGCGCCGAGATGCGCTTCCAGATCGGAAACGCGGCGGCTGACGGTTGGCAGTGGCATGCCCAGCGCTCGCGAAGCGCCCGACAGGCTGCCCGCGTCAACAGCGGCGATCAGCGTGCGGATTGCTTCAAACCGGTCCATCAAACCTTCCGTTCAGTGGAAGCCTGCTTCCCGAAGCTAACATCTACTCCCGAAAAACGAAATGGCCGACATCACGTGTCACCGGACACCCCCCACCCCTGTGCCGGCCAAAGGAACCCGAACCATGTCCCGCATTGCCATCCCCGCCACCGTCGCCGACGCCCCGGAAGCATCCCGCCCGCTGCTTGATGCGGTTGCCCAGCAGCTCGGCTCCGTCCCCAACCTGTTCCGCGCGGTTGCCGTCAGCCCGCAGGCACTGGAAGGCCAGCTCGCGCTTGCCGGCGCCCTCGCCAAGGGCAAGCTGCCGCCGGCCACCCGCCAGCGCATCGCGCTCGCCGTCGCCGAGGTGAACGGCTGCGATTATTGCCTGTCGGCCCACAGCTATCTGGCGCACAACGTCAGCAAGCTCGATGATGCCGAGATCAGCGCCAACCGCAGCGGTGCCTCCAACGATCCCAAGGCCGATGCTGCCGTCCGCTTTGCCGCCAGCGTGGCGCGGCTGCGCGGCCGGGTGAGCGATGCCGATTTCGCCGCCGTGAAGGCGGCTGGCTACACCGACGCGCAGATCATCGAGATCGTCCAGCATGTCGCGCTCAATGTCTGGACCAATTTCTTCAACACGGTTTTCCAGACCGAGATTGATTTCCCGGTCGTCACCGCGCGTCGCGCGGCCCTGGCTGACGCCTGACCCCCCGGCTATCGGAGTGACCAGCATGAGCCCCAGCAGCGACATCGCCTTCACCCCCACGGTGAAGGCGATCCAGTCCAAACGCGGATCGCGCGCAGCCTATGCGCGGATGGAGGCCCAGGGCGGCTTTCGCACCGCGATCGATGCGCGGCTGGTGGCAATGCTGGCCGAGGCGAATTCGGCCTATCTCGGCACCGCGACGGCGGATGGCCAACCTTATATCCAGCATCGCGGCGGCCCGCGCGGGTTCATCCGCGTGCTGGGGGAGCGCCAGCTGGGGTTTGCCGATTATGCCGGCAACCGCCAATATGTCTCCACCGGCAACCTGGCTGACAATCCCAAGGCCTTCCTGTTCCTGATGGACTATGCGCGCAAGGCGCGGATCAAGATCTGGGGCACGGCGCGGTTCAGCGATGATCCGGCGCTGGTGGCGCAACTGATGCCCGACGCCTATGCCGCCCGCCCCGAAGCCGCCGTCCTGTTTGACATCGACGCCTGGGACATCAACTGCCCCCAGCATATTCCGCAGAAGTTCGACGCCGATCAGGTTGCCGCCGCACTTGGCGAACGGGATGCCGAGATTGAACGTCTGAAAGCCCGGATCGCATTGTTGCAAGGAACCACCGCATGAGCCGCCCCCCGTTGCCGCCCTTCACCGATGCAACTGCCGCCGAAAAGGCCCGGCTGGCCGAAGACGCCTGGAACAGCCGCGACCCGGCTCGCGTCGCGCTCTCCTACACGCCGGACAGCCAGTGGCGGAACCGCGCCGAGTTCATCACCGGCCGCGCCGCGATCGAGGCCTTCCTGGCACGCAAATGGGCGCGCGAGCTTGACTATCGGCTGATCAAGGAGGTCTGGGCGCACGCAGGCAACCGCATCGCGGTGCGCTTTGCCTATGAATATCGTGACGACAGCGGCACCTGGTTCCGCGCCCATGGCAACGAGAATTGGCAGTTCGACGCCGAGGGCCTGATGGAGCGCCGCATTGCCAGCATCAACGAGCATCCGATCACCGAAGCCGACCGCGTGTTCCGCTGGCCACTCGGCCGCCGCCCGGACGATCATCCGGGGTTGAGCGCGCTGGGGTTATGACGGGGCAGCTTCTGGCCTAAACCGCCGTGCCAACCAAACGGCCGATGCCGGCGGTGAGGGCCATGGCGAGGGCGCCCCAGAATACCACGCGTGCGACCGGGCGCAGCGGGCTGGCGCCGCCGGCGCGGGCACCCACCGCGCCGAGGAGGGCGAGAAACAGGATGGAGCCTGCCGCTTCCCCCGCCACCATCCAGGCCATCGGCAACACGGCGGCCAGCAGCAGCGGCAGCGCGGCGCCGGCGGTGAAGGTGGCGGCCGACGCGAAGGCGGCAAGCACCGGGCGGGCGGCGGTGGTATCGGTGATGTGCAGCTCATCACGGGCATGGGCGGCAAGGGCATCGTGCGCCATCATCTGGCGCGCCACTGTTGCCGCCGTCTCGGGATCAACCCCGCGGCCAACATAGATTCCGGCCAGTTCTTCCTGTTCGTGATCGGGGTCGGCGGCCAGTTCGGCGCGTTCCCGCGCCAGATCGGCGACCTCGGTATCGGCCTGGCTGCTGACCGAGACATATTCGCCGGCCGCCATCGACATTGCGCCCGCGACCAGCCCGGCCACGCCGGCAACCAGCAGCGCCTGCCGATCCGCGCCGGATGCGGCCACGCCCAGGATCAGGCTGGCGGTGGAGACGATGCCATCATTGGCCCCCAGCACGGCGGCGCGCAGCCAGCCGATGCGGGCCACCAGATGTGTTTCGACGTGCCCGCGCATCACCGCCCTCCCCCATTGCCGGGCCAAGTGTAGCCCGGATCGGCCGGCGGCACAGCAGGTTCAGCGCTGCATGAAGCGCTTCAGGCCCAGTGGCAGCAACACCAGCATGGCAAGCGTTGCCGAAATCACCCCGCCAACGATCACGCAGGCGAAGGGCTGTTGGGTTTCCGAACCAATGCCCGACGACAGCGCCGCCGGCAGCAGACCCAGGCCAGCCATCAGTGCGGTCATCATGATCGGGCGCAGCCGGTCCACCGCGCCTTCCAGCACGGCGGTATCGGCCTGATCGCCATCGGAAAAGCGCTGGGCGACATGTTCGAGCATGACAACGCCATTCTGCACGGTGATGCCGGCCACCGCGATGAAGCCCACCGCCGCCGAGATCGACATGTGCAGGCCCGCCAGCCACAGCGCCACCGAACCGCCGATCAGGGTGAAGGGAATCATCGCCATGATCAGCCCGGCCGATCGCACCGAACGGAAGGCGCCGAACAGCAGGGCAAACACCCCAAGCAGCGCCAGCGGCACGATCACTTCCAGCCGGCGGGTGGCGCGCTGCTGGTTTTCGAACTGGCCGCCCCACACCATGCGGTAACCCGCGGGCAGCTTGATGGCGCTGGCCACGCGCGCCTGGGCATCGGCGACAAAGCCGCCCTGGTCGCGCCCGTCGACATTCACCTTCACCGCCACGTTGCGGCCGCCGGCTTCGCGGCTGATGCGGCTGGCACCCATGCGCACATCGATGCGCGCCACATCGCCCAGGCTGACACTGCCGCCACCGGGGCGCGGGATCTGCAGGGCGGCAAGATCGGCAACGGCGCCGCGCGCATCGGGGGCAAAGCGGGTGATGACATCGAACACCCGGTCGCCTTCATAGACCTGGCCAACGATGGTGCCGCCAAAGGCCGCGGCGATCACCTTGTTGGCTTCATCGCTGTTGAGGCCAAGCCGGGCCAGCGCGGCGCGGTCGAGCACGGCGCGCACCTCCGCCTGGCCGCCGACCTTGATCGCCGCGACGTCGGCGGCACCGGGGACGGCGGCCACCACCTTGGCGGTGCGGTCGGCCAGCTGCTCCAGAATGGCGAGATCATCGCCGAAAATCTTGATCGAAATGTCACCCTTCACACCCGACAACGATTCCTGCACGCTGTCTTCGATGGCCTGGCTAAAATTGGTCGGCACGCCGGGCATGGTGCCGATGCGGGCGCGCATGTCATTCTCCAACGCCTCCTTGGTGGGGAAGCGGCTGCGCCATTCATCGCGCGGTTTCAGATCCACCAGCATCTGCAGGGATGATGGTCCCTTTGGATCGGTGCCGTCGTCGGGCCGGCCGGTCTCGCTCGAGATCTGGCGCACCTCGGGATAGGACAACATGATCTGGCGGATGCGGGCTTCCACCCGGCGGGTGGTCGTCATCGATGCGGACGGCGTGAGCTGCACGGTCAGCCAGATATTGCCTTCATCCAGCTTGGGCAGGAATTCGGTGCCCAATTGCGGCACCAGCAGGGCCGCGCCGACCAGCAGCGCCACCGCGCCGCCCACCACCTGGCGTTGGCGCGCCGCCGCCCAGCCGAGCAACCGGCGATAACGGTCACGCAGCGCGTCCATCCAGGCCAGATGCTTCTCGGCAAAATCATAGCGTTCGATCAGCACCGACAGGATGGCCGGCAGATAGGTGAGGGTGAGCAGCAGCGCTGCCAGCAGCGCCAGCGACAGGGTGAGCGCCACGGGCGAGAACATCTTGCCCTCCACCCGCTGGAAGGTGAAGATCGGCACGAAGGCCATGATGATGATGGCCTTGGAGAACAGGATCGGCTTGGACAGATCGCCAACCGTGGCGCGCAGTGTTGCCTGCTTCTGCACAGAGGTGAGGCGGCCGCCATGGCTGGCGGTTTCCACCGCCAGCGCGACCATCAAGGCCTCCACCAGCACCACCGCGCTGTCGATGATGATGCCGAAATCCACCGCGCCCATCGAGATGAGATTGGCCGGCACGCCGAGCTGGAACAGGCCGGCAAAGGCCGCCAGCAGCGCCAGCGGGATCAACAGCGCGACGGCCGCTGCCGCCCGCCAGTTGCGCAGGAAGATCAGCAGGATGGCGGACACAAGCGCGGCGCCGGTGGCGAGATTTTCGGCCACCGTGTCCACCGTGCGGTCGATCAGGCGGGTGCGCTGATAGGTCGGACGGATCTGCACCGGCGGCCGGCCTTCGCGCTTGGCATCGAGGGCAAAGCGGGCGTTCAGCTGGTCCACCGTGTCGCGCACGCCCTTCACCACCGCGGCGGCATTCTGGTGGCGGACCATCAGCACCACGCCTTCCACGACATCGGGTTCGCGATCGAGCGCGACCATGCCAGCGCGCGGGGAGGCATCGCCAATGGCGACATCGGCCACATCACCCACCCGCACGGTGCGGCCATTGTCGGCCTTCACCAGCGTGTTGGCGATATCATCGACCGTCTGATACAGGCCAAGGCCGCGCACCACCATGGCCTCATCACCGCGGTCCATGGTGCCGCCGCCAACATTGCTGTTGGCGCTGCCCACCGCGCTTTCCAGATCCGCCAGGCTGGTGCCATAGCGTTTCAGCGCATCGGGCCGGACATTCACCTGATACTGCTTCAGCGCGCCGCCAAGGGTGGTGACATCGGCGACACCGGGCACCATGCGCAGCGCCGGGCGCACGACGAAATCCTGGATGGCGCGGGCATCGCGCAGCGCCATGCCCGGCGGCTTTTCCAGCACATAGCGATAGACTTCACCCACCGCCGAGGACAGCGGCGCCAGCGACGGCACCACGCCATCGGGCAGCTCGGCATCGCGCAGCTTTTCCAGCGTGTGGGCGCGGGCGAAATAATCATCCACCCCATCGTCAAAGATCAGCGTGACCACCGACAGGCCGGTGATCGAGACCGAACGCATGGTGGTGACGCCGGGCGTGCCGGCCAGGGCGCGCTCGATCGGCAGCGACACGGCACGCTCAACCTCTTCAGGGGCCTGGCCGGGCTGCTGGGTGATCACCACCACCTGCGTGTCCTGCACATCGGGGAAGGCTTCGATCGGCAGGTTGAAGGCGGCGCGCACGCCAATGACCATCAGCGCCGCCGTCATGATGAAGATGAACAGGCGGCTGGTGGTGGAAAAGCGGGCAAGGCGTTCAAGCATCATCGCGGCCTGTCACTGATCGCCAAGCTGGGCATTGAGCAGCAGCGCGCCTTCGCCCACCACGCGGTCACCGGGCTTCAAGCCCGTCGTCACCCAGCTGTAATCCTCACCGCGCACCCCCACCGTCACGGCGACGCGGCGGAAGCGGCCGGGCCCTTCCTGGCGGAAGACATGATTGGCCAGCCCGCGTTCGAACAGGGCGGCGTTGGGCAATTTCACCGCCACGCGGCCATCATCGGCGACCAGCCGGGCGCGGGCGAACATTTCGGGCTTCAACGCCAGATCATGATTGTCCACCTTGGCGCGCACCTGCACGCGGCGGGTGGCGGGGTCCACTGCCAGGCCGATCTTGTCGACGGTGGCGACAAAGCTGCGGTCATCATAGGCGTCGACCGCAAAGCTGACCTTCTGGCCCATGTGCAGCCGGCCGATGGCGCTTTCCGGCACGTCGATCAGCAGCCACAGCCGGGTGGGATCGGTGATGGTGAACAACGGCCCCTGCCCGGCGGTGAGCTGCTGGCCGGGTTCGACCTGGCGGTCGAGCACGATGCCGCCGACCGGCGCAGTGAGTGACAGGGCGGTGCCGCCGCCAGATCCGCCAAGCGAGGCGAGGCGCTGGCGGGCGCGGTCAAGCTCCGCACCGGCCAGCCGGCTTTCGGCATTGGCGGATTCCAGATCGCGCTGCGCCAGGGCGCCGCCGGCAAACAGATCACGCGCCCGCGCCGCCGCCCGCGCCTTCAAGCCGGCGGCGGTTTCGGCTTCGGCGAGATCGGCGCTGGCCTGTGCGAGATCGGGTGCGTCCACACGCACCAGTGGCTGGCCGGCGCGCACCCGGTCGCCCATGTCGGCCAGCAGGGCCGTCACCCGCGCCGCCACCGGTGCGCCGACACGGCCGGTCACCGCTTCGTCCACGGCCAGCCGGGCGTTGAGATCGGCCGACACCGGCAGTGCATCGGCGGTGGTTGTCACGACTTGCAGGGCGTCAAGATCGGCGGAACCAGCTGGAAAGCTGATCACGCCGGGTTCGGCCGCCAACTTGGGCGGTGGCGGTGGGGCGGGATCAGAACAGGCCGGCAGCAGGGCCGCGAGGCTGGCGGCCAGCAACAGGCCGGTGAGATGGTTGCGCGCAGTCATTTGTCGTCCCCTGCCGCTTCGGCCGCCAGCAATCGGGCGCCGGCAGCGGCTTCTTCCAAGTGAGCGTCCACCAGCCCCAGTTCGGCCGCCGCCAGCGCCCGCCGGGCATCGAGCAGATCGGTGAGTGGCAAAGCGCCCCGGCTCCAGGCAAATTCGGCCGTGCTGGCAGCGGTGCGAGCGGCGGGCACCAGATCGGTTTCCAGCCGGCGGCGGCGCTCGCTGGCGCTAGCGAGCGCGCTGCGTGCTGCAGCAATATCGGCTGTCGCGCTGCGCAGGGCCTTTTCGGCGCTGGCTTCGGCATCGCCCAGGCCAGCACCGGCGGCGGCCACCTGCCCTGAATAGCGAGTGCCAACCGGCAACGGCACCGAAAGGCCAAAGCCCACCGATCCGCCGATGCCGACCGGTTGGGCCTGATATTCATATTGCACCCCCACGCTGATATCGGGGGTGCGCAAGGCACGGGCGCCGGCCAGATCATGGCGGGCCTGTTCCACCCGGGCCGCAGCCGCCCGCACATCGGGGCGGCGGGCGGCGATATCATCGGGCGGTTCCGGCGCCGGCACCGGCGGTGCCGGCCAGGGATCGGCGGCAACCAGTTGCTGGGCATCGCCATCGCGGCCGATCAGGATGGCCAGCTGCGTCTGCGCCTCGCGCACGGCGGCGCGGGCAGCCAGTGCATCGGCATCGGCGCGCACCGCCTCCACCTGCTGGCGGGCGGCTTCACCTTGCGACAGATCGCCAGCGGCCAGCCGGCGTTGCGCAATGGCGGCACTGCGGGCCCAATCGGCCGCGATGGCCGCCGTGGTCTGGGCGCGGTCCTGCGCGGCGCGCAGCGATGAATAAGCAGTGTCCACTGCGGCTATCACCTGGCGGCGGGCGTCGGCCAGATCATTTTCGGCCGCCAGGCTGGCGGCGGCGGCCGAGGCCATGCGCTCCCGCCGCTTGCCGCCCAATTCGATCGGCTGATCGATGCGCACCACTTCGTCGATGGTGTTGCCCGGCCCCTGCACCCCAAAGCCGCGCGGCCGCACCTGGGTGCCGCCAAAGCTGAGCACCGGATTGGGCCTGGCGGCGGCAATGGTCTGCCCGGCCGCAGCGATGGCGCGGGCCTGGCGGGCGTGGATGATATCGATATTGCCGGATGCTGCCGCGTCGCAGGCCTGACCCAGCGTGATGGGCAGCGCCTGCTCAGCGGTGGCAAGTGCGGCCGGTCCGGCCGGGGGAATGGCCGGGCCGGCCGCATGCGGGGCCATGGCAGCGACGGGGCTCGTGCCGGCCATGACCAGAAGAAGGCAGGAAACGCGGATCAGCTTGTCCGGAGTGATCATTCGCGCAACCTGGTACCCTTCTTCTGTCACCGCCCGGGGCTGGTGGGCGGGTGACAGGCCCTTCTTGGCCTCCGCCGCCTTGCCGCCGCATGATGACCATATGAATCATAGTTCATGATGGGGCGCCGGGGTGGTGACAGGTGCCGGCCATTGCGTGCTATGTTGCGGCCATGCTGCCCGCCCTGCCCTGTTTCGGTGTCTTCCCCGGGATCGGCCAATGAGCCGGAAAATCCTGCTGGTGGAAGATGATGCCACCACCGCGGCCTTCATCGCGCGCGGGTTGGACGAAGCCGGTTTTGGCGTGGAACGCGCCGGCAACGGCCGTGATGGGCTGTTCATGGCCAGCGACCCGGCGGTGGACGCGATCATCCTCGATCGCATGCTGCCGGGGATGGACGGGCTGGCCGTGCTGGCAGCCCTGCGGGCGGCCGGGATCGGCAAACCAGTGCTGCTGCTCTCGGCGCTGGGCACACCCGATGATCGGTTGACAGGGCTGGAAGCCGGTGCCGATGATTATCTGGCCAAACCCTTCCTGTTTGGCGAACTGCTGGCGCGGTTGAAGCTGCTGCTGCGCCGGGGCAACCCCACCGGTGGGCCGGTGACACTGCTGCAGCTGGCCGATCTGGAGATGGACCTGTTGTCCCGCCGGGTGCGGCGGGGATCGCGGGTGATCCCCTTGCAGCCGCGCGAATTCCGCTTGCTGGAATATCTGCTGCGCCATCCCGATCAGGTGGTGACCCGCACCATGCTGCTGGAAGGCGTGTGGGATTATCATTTCGATCCCGGTACCAACGTGATCGACGTGCATGTCTCCAAATTGCGGCGCAAGCTGGAGGAAGCGGGCGAAGCGCCACTGCTCCACACGGTGCGCGGTGCCGGTTACCGCCTGGGCACGGCCTGAGGCGTGGCCGGCGCGCTGGCCCGGCTGAACCGGCTGTTGGCAGCCAGCAGCACGCGGCTGGTGCTGACCAGCTTTGCCGTGCAGCTGTTGCTGGTCAGCCTCGCCATGGCTTCGGTCTATATCGCGGCCCAGCGCGAGATTGCCGCGCGTGACGAGGCACTGGTGCTTGACCTGCGCGACGATCTGGTGGCCGCCTGGCGTGCCGGTGGCCGCGAGGAGGTTGCCACCCTGATCACCGCCCGGCTGGCGATGCAGGGATCAAGCCATGCCCTGTTGCTGGCCGATGATGACGGCGCGGCGCTGGCTGGCAATCTGCCGGGCCGGCCGGCCGGCATGAGCATTGGTGGCGGCTGGCAGCGGCTGACGCTGGCCGGGCCACGGCTGGCGGCGGGGCCCTATCTGGTGCTGGCCACGCGGCTGGATCGCGGCCATGTGCTGATCGTTGGTCAGGCGGCGGCGCGCGGCGATGCGCTGCTCACGGCGATCTGGCGGGCGCTGGCCGCCAGCCTGGCGCTCACCATGCCGGCCGCGCTGGTGCTGGCGCTGCTGCTCGGCCGGTTGAGCGCGGCGCGGGTTTCGGGCATCGCCGGGGTGGCCCAGGCGGTGGCACAGGGCGATCTGGCGCGCCGCGCCCCGCGCGATGGCAGCGAAGACCCCTATGACCGGTTGGCCGGCGCTATCAATGCCATGCTGGACCGGATCGAGAGCCTGGTGAACGAGCTGCGCACTGTCACCGATGGCCTGGCGCACGATCTGCGCTCCCCGCTCACCCGGCTGCGCGGGCGGGTGGAACAGGCCCAGGCCCATGGCGCCGATCCCGATACGCTGGATGCCATGGCTGGCGATCTTGACCGGTTGCTGACGATGCTGACCACCGCGCTGCAGATCAGCCGCGCTGAAGCCGGCATCGGCCGCGATCATTTCACCATCACCGACATCGCCGATCTGCTGGAAGATGCGGCAGACGTTTATGGCCCGCTGGCCGAAGAGCAGGGAATCAATCTGGTGGCGGCCGCACCGGCTGGGTTGAAGCAGCGGCTGCACCGGCCGCTGATCCAGCAGGCGCTGGGCAATGCCATCGAAAATGCCCTGCGCCATGCCAGCGGTGCCACGACTATCAGCCTGTCTGCCCGGGGCGCGGCGGATGGCGTTGATCTGGTGGTGGCCGATGACGGCCCCGGCATTCCGCCCGAACAACATGCGCTGGCGTTGAGCCGTTTTGGCCGGCTGGATCCGGCCCGGGGGGAGGCCGGGCCCGATGGCAGTGGCGGCGGCGGTGGCGGCGGCGGCATGGGGCTGGGCCTGGCGCTGGTGGGCGCGGTGGCGCATCTCCATGGCGGCCAGGTCAGCCTGGCCAGCAATCACCCGGGGCTGCGCCTGATCATCCACCTGCCGGCAGAGGCCTGAGCGGCCATCACGCCACCGTGCCGGTCCGCGCCGGTGGCGGCCGGTCGCCTTTCGCCCAATCTTCGTGCACGGCGCGATAGGATTGGAACAGCCGGCCGAAATGATCCGCCATGGTCGGTGGCGCCGGGCCGGGGGCACGCGCCGCCAGGCGCCAGGCCGGAAGATTCTCCGCCGCCAGCAACAGCGCGCGGCGCAGATCAGCCCCGCTGTTGGCACGGTAGCTGGTGCCGGCGCCAGGGCGCAGCTGATCCAGCGCACCGCCATCATCGGGCACGATCAGCGGCAGGCCGGACGCCGCCGCTTCAGCACAGGCAAGGCCAAAGGTTTCAGCGGCGCAGCCATGGACCAGGAGATCGGCGCTGGCCAGCAACCGGGCATAATCGGGCCGCCGTGTGACCGGCGGCAGGATGCGGATGTGCGGGTTGCCGTCGATCGCACGTTCCACCGCGGCCCGGCCCGGCCCATCGCCGAGCAGCACCAATCCCAGCGGAACTATCTGGCCAGCAGCCGTGGCGGCATCCACCACCAACGGCCATTGTTTTTCCGGGCTGTGCCGGCCAACACCCAGAGCCAGCACCGCCGACGCCGGCAGCCCGCACCCGGCCAGCAGTGCAGCGCGCAGTTGCTCATTGCGGGCGTCGGGCGAAAAGACGCCGGCTTCGATGCCCAGCGGATGCAACGCGACATGGCGCAGGCCCTGGCCCGTCAACCGCGCCGCCACCTGGCCCGATGCGGCGACCACCAGCTGGTAGCGATTGTCGAGCCGCTGCATGTAGCGCCAGAAGCCGGCAAAGCCGCGGTCGATGATCGGCCGCGGCAGCACGCGATCCAGGTAGCGATAGACCCAGGCCGACATGGGTTCGGCGTGCATCATCAGCGCGCGCGGTGCCGGGCCGGGCCAGTTGCCCACCGCCACCGCACTGCCCCAGGGGGAGGAACATTCGACGAAATCGGGCACCAGCCGGTCGAGCATGGCGTGGATCACGCCTTCATCGGCGAAATAGCTGTAGTTGCGGTCGAGCGGGAAGCGCGGGCTTTTGACCGTGACCAACCGCGCACTGCCCACCCGTTCCTCGCCATTGGCCGGCCCAGGCGCGACCACGGTCATACGGATGCCGAACTGTTCAGCCATCGCCAGCTTGGCCCGGGTATAGGTGCGGATGCCGCCGCCATTGGGGCTGTAAAGCGCCGAAATATCAACGATGTGGAAGGTCTGGCCGGAAGCCGGCGATGACATGGCATTGGGTGACGACAGAGTGGCGAGCATGAACATTCCGCCGTGACTGATGAGCACCAGCCATGGCAGAGCTGTTCTGAGGGCAATCTGGTCAGTTCATGATTTATTGTTCATCCGTGCGGCCTAGTGGCCACCACCCATCGGCCCGCTGATGTTCACTTTGGGGATCAGCCACACCAGCGCCGCCGCCACGAAGAACAACAGCGCCGTGCTGGCATAGATGTGCAGATTGGCCAGTGTTGCGGCCTGCACTTCCAGGATGCGGTCCAGCGCGGCGCGGGCCTGGTCGTGGCTGAGGCCGCCCGCCTGCATCCGGGCCATGGTCGCCTCCACGCCGTTCATGCCTTCGGCCAGTGCGGCGCGCACCGCCCGCGATTCGCCGTCCCAACGGCTGGTTGCGATGGCTGCGCCAATGGCCCCGCACAGCGTGCGGCAGAAGTTCTGGATGCCGGCGGCCGACACGCTTTCCTCTGGCTTGACGCTGGCCATAGCGAGGCTGGTCAAGCCAATGAAGAAGAACGGCATGCCGATGCCGGTGAGCAGGTGGGGCAGCACCAGTTGCGCCCAACTGCTGTCGGTGGACCAGGTGGTGCGCAGCGCGGTCACCAGACCAAGCCAGAGCACGCCGAACGTGACCGAAATGCGCGGATCAATCTTGCTGAGTGACAGGCCGGCCACCGGGGCGATCAGCACCGAAAACACCCCGATCCAGGCCACCGTGAAGCCGGCTTGGGTGGCCGAATAGCCGAACACCGATTGCAGCCACAGCGGCGTGAGCACCACCACGGCAAAGAAACTGCCAAAGCCGATGCTGATCACCGCCGTTGCGGCCGCAAAGCCGCGGTGGCGGAAGATTTTCAGGTCAACAATCGGATGCTCCTCGGTCAATTCCCAGATGATGAAGGCTAGGATCCCCACCGCTGCCACGATGGCGAGGATGACGATGTCGGTGGACCCGAACCAGTCCTTCTCGCGGCCTGTATCCAGCATGATCTGAAAGGCGCCAACACCAATGACCAGAAGTATAAATCCGATAATATCAATGGGCTGGCGTGACAGTGGCGTTTCAAACACCCGCAGCCGCCGCTGGCTGATCAACAGGCAGATGGCCACCACCGGCAGGTTGATGAAGAAGATCCAGTGCCACGACAGATTGTCGGAAATCAGCCCGCCCAGGATGGGGCCGAAGATCGGCGCCGCCGTGGTGGTGGCCGCCCAAAGGCCGATGGCCGCCCCCTGTTTTTCCTTGGGAAAGATGGACTGCAGCAGCGCCTGGCTCAGCGGCATGATCGGACCGCCGGCAAAACCCTGCAGGATGCGGAATAGCACCAGCGCCTCAAGGCTTTGCGACAGACCGCACAGCAAGGAAAACAGCCCGAAGCCGAGCAGCGCCACGCCATACCAGCGCACCACGCCAAACCGGGCGGCAAACCAGCCCGACAGCGGCACCGAAATCGCCTCTGCCACCGAATAGCTGGTCACCGCCCAGGTGCCCTGCGACGGCGCCACTGCCAGGCTGCCAGCGATCGACGGGATCGACACGTTGGCGATGGTGATGTCCAACACCACGGTGAAATTCGCCAGCGCCAACACCATCGCCGTGGTCCACAGGCGGGCGCCGGTCAGGGGCGCAGGCGCGGTCATTCGCGGGTGTCCACCACCGCCGTCATCGACAGGCCGATGCGCAGCGGGTGCGCCTTCAGCTCGGCGGGATCCAGCGTGATGCGCACCGGCAGGCGCTGCACCACCTTCACCCAGTTGCCCGTGGCATTCTGGGCCGGGATCAGGGCAAAGGCCGCCCCCGTGCCGCCCGCCATGCCGGTCACCCGGCCGTGATAGACGACATCGCCGCCATAAAGATCAGAGGTCAATTCAACGGGTTGGCCGGTCCTGATGGCTTTCAGTTGGCTTTCCTTGAAATTGGCATCCACGAACAGGCCGGCGGTGGGCACCAATGTCATCAGCGGGGCGCCGCCGGCAACGCGCTGGCCAACCTGCACGTTGCGGTTGGTGACGATGCCGGCAATCGGCGCGCGGATCACGGTGCGGGCCAGATCGAGCCGGGCGCGATCCAGCATGGCCTGGGCGGCCCGCACGTCGGGCGCGGTGGAGATGGTGACATTCCTGACCAAAGCCGTGGCCGCCGCAGCATCGCCGGTGGCCGCACGGGCGCCATCGGTGGCCGCGTTGACGGCATTGGTGGCCGCACTCTGCGCGGCGGTGGCCGCCGCCAGCGCGGCACGGGCCGCCGCCAGTTCCTCCGCCGAAACCGCACCGCTGCCGGCCAGTTGCTGGCGCCGGTCAAACTCGCCGCGGGCGCGGGCCAGCATGGCATCGGCTTCGGCCAGGCGGGCGCGGGCCGCGGCCACATCAGCCTGCCGCCCGGCGGCGCGGGCGCCGGCCGCATCGGCAGTGGCCGCGGCCTGGGTGAAGCGCTGCTGCGCCTGGGCCAGCGCGGCTTCGGCCTGGGCCACGGCAATCCGGGCATCGGCATCATCCAGCACCACCAGCACATCGCCGGCGTTCACGGCCTGGGTGCCGCCCACCAGCACCCTGGCCACCGTGCCGGGCAATTGCGGCGTCACCTGCGCGGTGTCGCCGCCCACATAGGCATTGTCCGTCTCCACCCGGCCGCGTTCAAAGGCGGCCCACCACAGGCCAGAGCCCAGGCCGGCGATCACCACCACGCCGGCCAGAATGCGCAAGGCGCGGGCGCGTTTCGGGTTGGCGGCAGGCGCCATCGTTTCGGTTTCGGCCATCAGCCACGCTCCTGTTCACGAAAGCCGCCGCCCAGCGCGCGCACCAGCGCGACATCGGCGGCAAGGCGGAATGCGGTCACATCGGCCAGCGCCCGGCGGGCGCCAACCACGGCATCATCGGCAATCAGCACGGCAAGCTGGCTCGACAGGCCGGCCTGATAGCGCAGCGCCGCCACCCGGCGCGCGGCCTCAGCCTCCTGCAACGCGGCCTGTGCCGCCGCCTGCTGATCGCCCAGCGCCACCACCGCGCTGGCGGCATCGGCCACTTCATTGAAGGCGCGCAGGAGCGTCGCATCATGCGCGGCCAGCACAGCCAGCCGGTTGGCGCGGCTGCCGCGCAGTTCGGCGGCACGGCGGCCGCCATCCAGGATCGGCAGGTTCAGCGCCGGGCCGAACTGGGCATAGAAGCTGTTGCCGTTCAATATCTTGTCAAAGCCCAACGATTGTTGGCCGATGGTGGCGTTCAGGCTGAGATTGGGCAGAAACGCCCGCCGCGCCACCCGTTCCCGCTCCCCGGCCACCAGCACGCGCAGCCGGGCGGCGGCCAGATCCGGCCGGCGGGCGATCAGGTTGATCCGCGCCCCCTCCGGCAGGCCGGGCGGCAGCGGCGCCAGCTTCGGCGCGGCAATGCTCAGCCCGCGATCCGGCCCGGCGCCCAGCAACAGGCCGAGCCGGTGGCGGGCGACCAGCACCTGCTGGCCGGCCGCACTGGCATCGGCGCGGGCCAGCGCCAGCCGGCTGGCGGCCTGGGCGCGGGCGCCATCATTGTCCAGCCCGGCGGCAACCCGGCCGGCGGTGAGATCCAGCGTCTGCTGGCGGATGGCCAGCGCATCGGCCGCCACCGCCTGCCGATCGAGCGCGGCGGCGAGATCGGCATAGGCCTGGGCGACACTGGCCGACAGCATCAGCCGGGCCTGGTCCCGCTCCACCGCCAGCGCATCGGCCTCCCGCCGGGCGGCGCGCAGCGCGGCACGCCCCTGCCCCCACAGATCAAGGTTCCAGCCAGCCTGCAGATTGACCTGGCCGAATTCGCGCACGCCGGGCGGCACGAACTGCGGCGGAATGCCGAGATTCTTGGACAATTGCTGCCCGCCCAGCGTGCCGGTGGCATTCAGCGTCGGCAGCAGCCCGGCCCGGCTTTGCCGCGCGGCGGCATCGGCCGCGGCCAGCCGCGCATTGGCCAGCGCGAGGTCGGGATTGGCGGCCAGCGCCTCTTCAATCAGGCCAGCCAGCTGCGGATCGCCCCAGCCCGCCCACCAGTCCGCCGCTGGCCAGGCGCGGCCGGGCGTTTCCGCCAGGCTCTGTTCGGCGGCCACGCTGGCGGTGGTGCGCACGCCGGGCGCCGGGCCAAGCCGAGGCGGCACGGCGCAGGCGGCGACCGTCAGCAGCAGGGGAAGAAGCAGGAAAGGCTTGCGATGCACGGGCGACTCGGGCGATACTGGTCAGTACAGGAGGGTTTTGAGCCGTGCTCAGCGCGCCGTCAAGTGAAATGATACCGACCAGTACAGAAGATTGCGGCGCCGCCGCGCCGCCGGCCGCTGATCCGCGCCGCCAGGCCTATATCGCCGCCGCGCAGCGGCTGTTCTTCGCCCATGGCTATGGCGCCACCTCGATGAACGCCATCGCGGCGGCCGTGGGCGGCAGCAAGACGACGCTGTGGAGCCTCTTCCCCTCCAAACTCGCGCTGTTCGAAGCGGTGGTGGACATGGTGGTGCAGCAATATGGCACCGCCCTCACCGTCGATCTCGACAGCGCGCCCGATATCGAATCCGCCCTGATCCGTATGGGCGACGCCATCATGGACACCATCATGTCTGACCCGATCACCGGCATCCACCGCCTGGTGATGGGCGAAGCCGCCCGCGTGCCCGAACTGGGCCGCGCCATGTTCGAACGCGGCCCCGGCCCCGGCATGGCCCGCTTCGCCGCCTGGCTCGCCCGCCAGATGGCCGCCGGCACCCTGAAACAGGGCGACCCCACCCTCGCCGCCCAGCAATTCAGCGGCCTCTGCCGCGCCGGCGTGGTGGACCGCCACCTGATGGGCATGACCAGCGCCGGCGACAAGGCAGAAGGCCGCCGCGAAGTGCGGGCGGCGGCGACGACGTTTCTGGCGGCGTGGGGGGTGGGTTGAGGGAGAAGGAAGGAGGCCTCCGGCGGGCAGGGGCGAGGCCCCGGCACCCGGTTGGTTTCGGGCGGGCTAGGTGGTGGGATTTCGGCCGATAGTGGACTGTCGGCTATTCGCCAGCAGCCAATGCAAAACGAACGCGCAATGCGCGTATCATTGATCCGGACGACTTGCCAACTCCAAGCTGAAGCTGCAGACGGATTGGCCACCATGGAGCGATATAGTCGGCGGTCCAGTCCTAGAAGTCGCTGTGGCTATTTCATATCCTTCAGCTTGCGCGAATACGCAGATATGACATCGCTGACGCTCAGCTTATGCAACTTAATCAGCCCGTCGAGATAGGTGACCGAAAGATCCGAGAAATTCTGCCCTTCGAGCGACTTAAAGAACGCTCTACAGGCTCTGACCAACCGGTTGAGATCTTGCTCGCCCACGCCTTCGACCGAATGTGTGAACGCTGCGGCACTTTCGATCCGTTTGCTAGGATGAATGATCAACCGCTTGGCCTGCATGCCCTTATAATGCTTGTCGAACCAAGCAGCCGAACGATTCATCTGCTCCGCTTCGCGCTTGTTTATTTCGGTCCGCGTGACGTCAACCTCACTCTTGCACTCGATCAGCAGATAGCTGGTATCGTCGAGCGCCCAGAGATTGTCAGGGCCTTCCTTCCACTCCTTGTCAGGCCGCTCGCCCGCGAAGCCCAACGCAAAGCTGAGTTCGTCGAGAGCTTGCTCGAAATCGTCTGCCTTGACGCCAAAGCGCAACCGACCGAGGATATCGGAAAGCGTCACGTCCATTTCCGCGTAATTTTCAAACTTTCTTAGCCAGTTAGCCATTCGTTCGGCGCGACCCTGGCTCACCACCGTAAGCTTGGTGACCGTGACGCCAGTCGGTGGCTTCAGCAGCAATCGGTTCTTCTTGTGCGCGGCGACCTGTAGAGTTTGCGCCTCAGGCCGGTTGCTTACCCACTCATAGCGCGCACGCTCCTGCAGGTACCAGCCGCGATCGCTATCGCTGACTTTGCCGCTGTCGAGCAATTCTTGCAGAATGCGCGAAGCGCGAACATAGTCGCCAGCAATATAGGCCTCTTCAGCCGCCAGTTCACTAGAATAGAGGTTAAGCACGTCCTCATTAGGGCCTCTTGGCACTATGCCATCCATTTGCTCTGCGTAGAATGCCTTCCAGTCCGGGTCGCGCCTTAAAGACTGGTTGACAAGCGCAATGAACGACTTCGTTGGCTCTTCTCCATCCGTAACTTCTTGGCGCGCCATTTCCGCTACCACGAGGCCGATCTGGATTTGCTTGTCGACCTGTGGTGAAAGAAATCGGCGAGTGGATTTTTCGCGTATCAGCCTAACGAGATCTGGACCCGTCATCACGATGACTGAATAGTCCTTCTCACCGCGGACACTTCGACCTAAGCCCTGTTCGACCGTGCGTACGGTCCGCATGAGAGTTGCCTCGCTTCGCGGCCTGACCGCTTCGGCGTGCAAGTCGATAAGGTTTTCTGAATAGGGGCGGGAATCAAAAACTAGGACTCGGCAAGTCTCGTCGGGAAGGTCAACGCCATCATAGCGATTGACGAGAACAACGGTATTGGAGAAATGTCCTCGCCGTAAGTTATCGACCACTGTATCAATTGTATGCTTGTCAGCAACGGTCGCACCCTTGTCTTTCCAAGGTTGACTCATGACGCCACTAGGGACCAGTGCAACGACGCCGAATTTTCGGTCCTGGATTGATTTGCCAAAACCATCAATCATGCGGTCGCGATCCAGATCTTCGTGAATGAGCGAAGGTATCACGACCATCTTCTCGCCCGACCATGTCTCTTTTTCATAAGTGAGTGGATTGGTGATTGTGTTGGGTGTAAGCCGCAGTCCCTTAACCAGAAATGCATCGTCCGTAACCGTAGCGGACATGAAGATGCGATGCGCCGCGTTCGAATACGAACCGAAGGCCTCGAGCGGCGGAAGATAAGGCTCAATCTCGACAGCAACACCCGAAAATACGCACTGGCAGTGTGGCAGGATGTCCTTTAACAAAGGCCACGCAAATTTGATCGATTTGCGATCGCTGTGCATTGACAGAATTTTAGCAACCTCGGTCTCTTGTCCGACCCATGCCCAATAGGGGACAGGGAGAAGTGCTTCGCGCTTGTTATTCTCAATATCGGCGTAAGTGCCGGCGCCCTGCTGTTCGAGATCCATGCTGAAAAGCGACTTAAGCGCCGAATATGCGGGCTCCTCGCTCGGAATTCGAATGCGGCAAGCCTCTCGGATGCGATCCGCGCAGGCATGTGCATCATCCATCAGAACAGTGTCTACCTCGATCGATCCGCCCTTCAGCCCGAACTTAGTCTTACCGTTGAAGAGCTTCTGCACCGAAGTGACGAGAATGCATTCCGAATTAAGAAATTCTTCTGGCAGTTCATCATTAGTAGTGCATGTATTGATACCAAATTGACGGGCCTGCTCGCAGGTCTGTGCGATCAGGAAATTGTCAGGGCACAGATAGACAGCAGGGCCTTTTCTTTCATTTAAGCGCGCTTGGAGCATAAGTAGCCCCACGAGGGTCTTGCCTTGCCCCGTGTGCAACTTGACTATGACGTCGCGAGTTTCTGCAGATCGGGTGTTCCACTGCTTCAAAACCGCCGCCTGCGAGGGCCGCAGAGGTCCTTTGTCGTGGGCACGATCCAGTGTCTCGTATAATTCGATCGGATCAATAGGCTTTACCACCTTTTTGCCGCCAAGGCGGTCCTTGAAGTTGACCATGCGTAAATACCCTCAAAGGGGCACCAATGTGCCATTGGGGACAAAAACATATTGCTTTGGTGACAGACGTCAATACTCGATTATCCTCTTCAATCCTGGCTGTGACATGTGAAATTTTTACGAAGATTTGCGTGAGGGTTCCCAACGATGATGCTGGTTGCTAGCTATATCGGTGAGGCCAGTGTTGCATTCTCAGGTGCACGCGCGAGGCTTGTTCCTGACGCGGTCAACTGCCTTGAGCGCAGAATTGGCCTCGAAGGCCGCACGTCCCGACAGTGCGAGTTGTGGGTAACTCTGAAAGACGGCTCTGAGGCTATGCGTCAGATGGTCCAAATGACCGGAATGGGGGCGCAACCCGCAACCAAGCGCGCCCGAAGACAAACGGGTGCAGGGGCCTCGCCCCTGCCCGCCGGAGGCCGCTTCTTCCCCTTCCCGAAAGCCCAATGCTCACAAGAACGCCCGCAGCTCCGCCATGAACCGGTCGAACTGGTCGTGGTGGAGCCAGTGGCCGGCGTTTTCGAATGTCACCACGCGGGCGGTGCTGAAGTGTTGGATGCGGCCGTCGTCCACCGGGTTGGAGGCCCAGCTTTTTTCGCCGTACATCAGGAGGGTGGGGCAGGTGATGCGGCGCCAGAGCTCTGCGACCTGGTCGGGGGCCATGTCGTGGGCCCAGGGCAGGTGGAGGTAGTTGTCGAATTTCCAGCTGTAGCTGCCGTCTTCGTTGCGGTGGGTGCCGTGGATGGTGAGGTGGCGGGCCTGCTCTTCGGACAGGAAGCTGTTTTCCTGGTGCATGCGGGCGAAGGCGTCTTCCAGCGTGGCGTAGCGTTTGGGTTGGCGGGCAGCGGCGGCGCGTTTGGCGTCGATCCATTGGCGTTCGCGGGTGGCGAAATCGGTTTTCTGGCGCTCTGCAAGCATCTTGGGTGATGGGCCGAGGCCTTCGATGGCGACGAGTTTCTTGACGTTTTCGGGATAGAGCCCGGTGTAGCGCAGGGCGATGTTGCCGCCCATGGAGTGGGCGACGATGGTGACCGGCGCCAGTTTCAGCTGGTGGATGAGCTGGGCGAGATCATAGACATAGGCGTGGGTGTTGTAATCCCCGTCGGGTGACCAGGCGCTGTCCCCATGGCCGCGCCAATCGGGCGCGATGATGTGCCAATCGCCTTTCAGTTCGCGGGCCACCCAATCCCAGCTGCGGGCGTTATCGCGGCCGCCGTGGAGGAGCAAAAGCGGCGGGGCGGTGGGGTTGCCCCAATCGCAATAATGCAGGCGCAGGCGCTGCGAGATGAAGCTGTGGGAGGTGGGGCCCCAATCGCTGCTGTTTTCGATCATGGTGATCGCTTGGCGTTTTGGCGGCCTGCCGTCAATCAGTTGGGGTGGTGGCAGGCGGGCTGGCGGCTGGTGGCGACGTGGCTCTGGTCCCCCCGGGTGAAGACGGGATCTTCGGGCAGGATGGTGGCGATGGGGATATCGGGGGCATCGGCAAGCCGCTGGTAGAGTGGGCCGAAATCGGTCTCGAGCGTGACCTTCAGCAGTTGGTCGAAACTGTCGATGACGAAATAATTCTGCTGGAAATCATCGATGCGATAGGGGGTTTGCAGCACCCGGTCGAGCCGCCAGCCCAGCCGGTTGGGGCTGGCGCTGTCGAGAGCGAAGTGGGTTTCGCCATGGCTGGAAACGATGCCGGCGCCATAGATGGCGAGGCCATCGCGCCCGCGGATCAGGCCGAATTCCACCGTGTACCAATAGAGGCGGGACAGGCGGGCGATGGCATTATACTCCAGCGCGCGGAGGCCGCCTTGGCCATAGGCCTGCATATAATCGGCAAAGGCCGGGTGGGCGAGCAGGGGGACGTGGCCGAACACGTCGTGGAACACATCCGGCTCTTGCAGATAATCAAGCTGATCGGGCCGGCGGATGAAGTTGCCGGCCGGAAAGCGGCGGCCCGCCAGATGATCGAAGAACACCGCATCGGGCACCAGGCCGGGCACCGCCACCACCTGCCAGCCGGTGAGCGCCATCAGCTGATCATTCAAGCGGGCGAAATCCGGCACGCCGGGGCGGGTGAGATCGAGGCGCTTCAGGCCATCGAGGAATTCGGGCGCGACGCGGCCGGGCAGCAGGCGGGTTTGCCGGTCGAACAGATGATCCCAGACGCGGTGATCGGTGGGGCTGTAATGGGCCCAATCCTGCGGGATGGTCCAATCGGGCGAAGGCTGCATGGTCACCCAATCATATTAGCAGGGGTGGCCGCGCTTTGCGACCTTCAGTATCACCGCCCAAGCAAAGGGGAGAATGTGGATGTCGCTGCCAGCCGAACGCACGCCGGTGATCATTGGGGTGGGCGAGGTGCTCGACCGGCCGGCCGATCCGGCGGCGGCGCTGGAGCCGCTGGCCCTGATGGAGGCGGCGGTGCGGGCGGCGGACGCCGATGCCGGCGGCGGCTGGCTGGAGCGGATCGACAGCCTGGATCTGATCAACCTGGTGAGCTGGCGTTACGACCGGGTGGCAGCGCGGCTGGCGGAGCGGCTGGGCATCGTGCCGCCACGCGCCGTCTATGGCATCGTGGGCGGGGAGACGCCGACCACCAAGATCCACGAGGCGGCGCTGCGCATCATGAACGGCAACAGCGTGGTGGCGGTGGTGACGGGGGCGGAAGCGCAGAATGCCGTGGCCAAGGCCAAGGCGGCCGGCATCCAGCTGCCGTGGACTCCGCCGGCCAAGGTGCCGGAAAATCCGATCATCCCATCGGATCATGTCACCGAACTGGGCATGCACCACGGCATCTTCCAGCCGATCCACATCTATCCGCTGTATGAAAATGCCACGGTGGCGGCCTGGGGCCTGACCCCGGCGGCGGCGCTGGCCGAAAGCGGGGCGGCCTATGAACGGATTTCGGCGGCTGCCGCGGCCAATCCCAATGCCTGGGGCCGCAAGGCCTTTTCGGCGGCCGAGATCACCAACGCGGCGGACGACAACCGCATGATCTGCTGGCCCTATACCAAGCGGATGGTGGCCAACAACAATGTCAACGCCGGGGCAGCCGTGCTGATGACGACGCTGGCGGCCGCACGGGCGGCGGGCGTGCCTGAACATCGCATCATCCATGTGCACGGCGGGGCGAGTGCGGGCGAGCACATGGATTATCTGAAGCGCGACCAATATGTGCACAGCTGCGCGCAGGATGCCGTGCTGGGCCAGGCGATGCGGATTGCGCCGAACGGCTTTGACCGGGTGGAGCTGTACAGCTGTTTCCCGACCGTGCCCAAGATGGCGCGGCGCACGCTGGGGCTGGGCGCCGATGTGCCGTTGAGCGTGATGGGTGGGCTGTCGTTCGCGGGCGCGGGCCTGAACTGTTACATGCTGCACAGCACCTGCGCGATGGTGCACAGCCTGCGCGCGCGGCCGGCCGATCAGGCGCTGCTTTATGGCCAGGGCGGCTATGTCACCAAGCATCACGCGCTGGTGATCGGCTGCCGCCCGGCCGAGCCGGCCTGGCTGATGCTGAACCGCGATGTACAGGATGTGGTTGAGGAGATGCGGGGCGACGTGCCGCGCTTTGACGGGGCGTTCGAAGGCCCGGCGGTGGTGGAAAGCTACTCCATCGTGTTTGGCCGCGAGGGCCAGCCCAGCCACGGCAGCGTGGTGGGCCGCACGGCCGATGGCGCGCGGGTGTTCGGCAAGCTGGACCTCGCTGAGCTGGCGCCGTTCCTCAGCCCCGAGCGCAGCCCGATCGGCGATGCCGGCCGGGTGCATGTGGGGGAGGATGGCCTGCAGCAGTGGCGGGTGGCGTAGCACTCAACCGCGCTGGCTGCTGACAAAATCTCCAGCAATTTCCGTTATTTACCCCGTTGACGGCGACAATCAACCGCGAAATCATGGCGCCATCCATCAGGAGGAGGAGCCATGACCGATCTGGAACGGCAGCTGCAGGGATATAGCCTGGCGATGGTGGACATCGCCTATTGGCGGCCCGATCACCCGAAATTGCTGCAGCAGTTCAGCTGGCAGTTGTATGATCTGGCCCCGCAGTTTCCGGAGCTGAAGCGCTTTCTCGACCATTGGAAGCGCGAGGTGGAGGCGACCATCCATTCGGTGCGGGTGGCCCACCGCGGCCTGGTGGGGCCGAGCCAATGGCGCAGCGTGGACGAGATCTTGACGCTGCATTGAGGACCAAGCACGCGGCGCCGGCGGGACGGGCGCGCCCCCTCCGTCACGCTTCGCGTGCCACCTCCCCCAGGGGGGGAGGATCAAGTTGGTCGAGCGCGTGATAGAGCAGCACGCCGGCGCAGACCGCGACGTTCAGGCTGTCGGCCGTGCCCCGCATCGGCAGCTTGACCAGCGCGTCGCACTGGGCGGCATGGTCGGCGGGCAGGCCGGACTGTTCGTTGCCCATGAACAGGAAACAGGGCGCCTGATAGCGGTGCTGGCGATAATCCACCGTCCGCCCTTCCAGCGCCGCGCCCACCAGTTGCGCTGGCCCTTGGCGCAGCCACTGGAAGAACTCGCGGGCCGTGGCGCGCGCCACCTGGCGGCTGAACAGCGCGCCCATGCTGGCACGCACCGCCTCCACGCTGAACGGGTCGCAGCTGTTGTCGAGCAGGATCACCCCGCCCGCCCCGGTCGCGTCGCAGGTGCGCAGCATGGTGCCGAAATTGCCGGGATCCTTCAGATTTTCGGCCACCAGCCACAGCTTCGCCGTGCTGCGATCGATCCGGTCGAGATCGGTCGACGGGATTTCATAGGCGGCGGCCACCCCGGCGGCATTGTCCTTGCCCGTCAGCCGCTGCATCAGATCGGGGGTGACGCGCAGCGACGTGCGCCGCGCTTCCGACGTGGCGCGGATCAGCGCGATGGTGAGCGGATGCTGTTCGGCTTCGGCCGTGAACACCAATGTGTTGGGCACATGGCCGGCGGCCAGCGCTTCGGTGCAGACGCGCAGCCCTTCGGCAAGGAACAGGCCTTGCGCGCGCCGGCCCTTCTTCTCGGCCAGCGCCTTCAGGCTTTTCAGCACCGGGTTGGCCGTCGAGGTGACATCAGTGATGCGGATCATGCGCGCCGCCTATCACAGCGCGACGATATTGTAATTGTGCCAGAGGAAGATGGACAGCGCGCCGCGGTGCGGGCGCATCGGTTCGGCAAGGGCGCGGGCGCGCTTCTCGGTCGGCCGCGCCTCTTCACCCAGCAGCCGGCCCAGCTGCACCTGCAGGGCCAGATCGCCGGCCGGGAAGATATCGGCGCGGCCTTCGGCGAACAGCAGATAAATCTCGGCCGACCAGCGGCCGATGCCCTTGATGGAGGAGAGGAGCGCAATCGCCTCCTCATCATCGGCCGGCAGCGCGGAAAAATCGATCCGGCCCGATGCCACCGCTTCAGCCAGCGCATGGACATAGCTGGCCTTCTGCCCTGACAGGCCGGCCGAGCGCAGCACATCGAACGGGGTGGCAGCCACGGCGGCGAGATCATCCATATTGCCGCCGCAGGCCGCCTCCAGCCGGTTCCAGATGCTGGCGGCGGCCTTGGTGCTGACCTGCTGGGCGACGATCGCCCGCATCATCGTGCCGGCGCCGCGGGGGCGCAGCCGCGGTTCGGGATAGCCATGGGCGGCAAGTGCGGCGGCAATCGGCGGGTGCGCGCCGGCCAGCACGTCAAGGCAGGATTGAAGCTGTGCCGCGGAAAGTCCCATGACAAAGAGCCTAGCCGGGGCGGCCGGGCGTGACCAGCGGCGGTGACGAAGAGGACCGAAAACCGCCACTCCGTGATTGCCCGGAATTGCCGCGACAGCGCGGGCGCGGCATGGCGCGCGGCCGATGACCAAGCCGCCAACCCCCGCCCAGATGGCCAGTGCCGCCGCCGAACATGGTCTAGCCACCCTGGTGCGCTGGGACCGCGCGCCGGCCACCGCCCTGGGGCTTGACCGGCTGCCCTTGGCCCGGGCGCTAGCCATCCTTTCGGAACGGCCGCATCTGCTGCGCTGGCCGCCGGGCGCTGATGACGCCCTCCCAAAAATCGCCGCCTGACCCGTCTGGACTTGGGCCCGCCGGCCGTGCCAGACTGCGCATGTTGGGTGGGGTTCACGAAGGTTTGCAACAGGTTGGCAACAGGCATGGCGGGCATCACCATCTGGCACAATCCCAATTGCGGCACGTCCCGCAACGCGCTCGGCCTGTTGCGGGAGCGCGGGCACGACGTGACGGTGGTGGAATATCTGAAAACCCCGCCCGACGCGGAAACATTGGCCAAGGTTGCCGCGGCCGTGGGCGGGGTGCAGGCCCTGCTGCGCACGCGCGGCACCACGGCGGAGGAACGCGGCCTGCCGGCCGCCGATGACGCCACGGTGCTGGCCGCCATGCTGGCCGATCCCATATTGATCAACCGCCCGGTGGTGATCGGCCCCGGCGGCATCGTGCTGGCCCGGCCGGCCGAACGCGCGTTGGAGGTGGCATGAGCATCCGGCCCGCTCGCATGGAAGACGCCGCCGCGCTGGCGGCCATCTATGCCCCGGCCGTGCTGCGCGGCACCGCCAGTTTCGAGCTGGACCCACCGTCGGCCGCCGAAATGGCGCAGCGCCTGATGCGGGTGAAATCGCACGGCTGGCCCTGGCTGGTGCACGTGACGATGGGCCAGATCGATGGCTATGCCTATTGCGCCCAGTTCCGCGACCGCGCCGCCTATCGTTATTGCGGCGAAACCAGCGTCTATGTCGCCCCCGATGCCCAGCGCACCGGCATCGGCCAGGCCCTGTTGATGGCGCTGGCCAGCGAGGCGCGCGCCGCCGGCTTCCGCGAGCTGATCGCGGTGATCGGCGATTCGGCCAATGAATCCTCCATCGGCCTGCACAGCGCCTGCGGCTTCCGCCCGGCCGGCGTGCTGCAGGGCATTGGCGAGAAGTTCGGCCGCCGGCTCGACATCGTGATGATGCAGAAAAGCCTTGCGTGATGGTGCAGCGCAGCCTCAGGTTCGATTGCCGTTGGATTGATCCGCTCATGCCGAGCTTGTCGAGGCACCGACCGCACTACCAGCGTGCCTCGACAAGCTCGGCATGAGCGGGCTTGGGATTCCACCAGAACGCAATCGAGTCTAATTGAACACCGTGCGCAGGGGCTTCCGGGCGCGCAGCATGCGGCCGATCAGGCCAAAGCCCAGCAGCAGCATGATCCACGCCCCGGGTTCTGGCACCAGGCCGCTGCTCCGCGACTGGATCGCCGTATCGTGCACCCGCCATTCCCGGCTGTCGTGCCGGCTGCCGACCATGCCGGCGATATCGGGCACGATGGCAGAATAGAGCCGCGACGGCAGCACGGATTCGAGCGGCGCGCCGATGCCGCGCAGATCGACATTCAGATTGTTGCTGAAGACATTGTTGCTGCCGTTCGGCACCTGCAGCCTGGTCTGCCATTGCGCGTCGGGCAGGGTGACGATGACATTGTCAACAAACACACTGTCGGTGCAGCCGAAACAGGCGATGCCCTGCGGCCGGCTGACCGCCACATAATTGCCGGCAAAGGTGAAGCGGGTGCCGCTGAACCCGGCCGGATCGAAGGAGGCAAAGCCCTGCTGGTTGCCGATCACGCTGTTGTTGAGCACGAAAATGTCGGACTGCACCGGCTTGTCGACCCGGCTGATGAACTGGATGCAATCGGGGTGCACGCCGGGCTGGATGGTGAAGCCGCTGCAGCTGTTGCCCGACAGGATGATGCGATGGCTGTCCACCACCTTCACCCCGTCAGACCCGCCGGTGGTGAACTGGTTGCGGGTGACCAGGCTGTCGGGGGAACTGATCAGGGTCATGCCATCCAGCCAGCCATCAAATTGGGTGTCGCGCACCGTGGCAAAGCTGCTGTTGATGATCCTGAGCCCGGTGCCGGCACTGCCGCCAACGCCAAGAAAGCGCGATTCGGCAAAACTCACATGGCTGCCGCCATCCAGGTTGACGGCAAAGCGGTTGATCGTGCCCTGCCCGGCCGCCCCCACCGTCAGCCCGGTGAAGGTGACATTGTGGATGTTGCGCAGGTTCATCCCCTGCACCAGCACCGCGCGGCTGCCATCGATGGTGACGCCACCGAAATCCCGGTTCTGGATGGCAAGGCGGGTGGTGAAATTGCCTTCCAGCCGCAACGTGTCACCGGGGCGCAGCTGGGCCAGCGCGCTGTTGACGGTGGTGGGCGTCATCACCACCGTTGCCGCCGCCAGCGGGGTGGCCGCCATCGCCAGCGCCGGCACCAGCATCCGCAGCCATTTCACACCCATGAGCCCGTCTCCAACCCTGGCTGGCGCTGCCAGCTTCATCCGGGTTGGGTAACGACAGGTCCGAAACGGACTTTGCCCGTTCCGGGCCATTCACCTCCATTATGGAGGCATCCTGCTGGCTTGCACGGCGGCCGGCCGGGGTTCAAAAGGCCGCATCATGACGGCAACCGCGCTTTTCCCCACCATGCTCTGGCAGGCCGAACTGGCCGATGCGGCGCTGCTCGCCGATCTGGCCGCAAGCTGCCGCGCGCTCGCCGCCGATGACCGCGCCGGTGTGGCCTGGAGCCGGGCGCATGCCTATCGCGGCTACACCAGCTATGCCTCGCTGAATGATCTGCCGCGCCGCGATCCGGCCATGGGCGACCTGGCCCGCTGGCTCACCCGGCAGGCCGCCCAGTTCGCCAAGGCCGCCCACCTGGATTTTGCCGGCAAAAAGCCCCGGCTGGACAGCCTGTGGGTGAATATCCTCAAGCCCGGCGGCGGCCACAGCGGCCATATCCATCCGCACAGCAGCATTTCGGGCACGCTCTATGTGGAGGTGCCGCCCGGCGCCGGCGCGATCCGTTTCGAGGATCCGCGCCTGCCGATGCTGATGCACAGCCCGCCGCGCACGCCCGACGCGCCGGAGGCCATGCGCAACTTCGTGCACATCACCCCCCGCCCCGGCCTGCTGCTGCTGTGGGAAAGCTGGTTGCGCCACGAGGTGATGCCCAACGGCGCCAAGGCCGACCGCATCTCGATCAGCTTCAATTTTGCCTGATTGCGTTGGTCAGGCGGAAACCGCCTGCCGGCGGCGCAGCGCCGCACCCGCCATGGCAAAGCCGCTGACCAGCATCAGCCAGCTGGCCGGTTCGGGCACCGCTGACAGCGCAAATGTTTCCACCACCAGGCCA
Organism: Sandarakinorhabdus sp. FBCC-B8862; assembly: GCF_059745315.1. Classification (NCBI taxonomy): domain Bacteria; kingdom Pseudomonadati; phylum Pseudomonadota; class Alphaproteobacteria; order Sphingomonadales; family Sphingosinicellaceae; genus Sandarakinorhabdus; species Sandarakinorhabdus sp. FBCC-B8862. The sequence goes on along the minus strand of NZ_CM185574.1, from coordinate 2,461,253 downwards.
CCACGGGCCTGATTGGTCAGCACATTATTCTGGTCAAAGGTCCAAAGCTGGAACAGGCCGCCACCCCCGGCTTCGGCTTGCCGTTGGGCGAAACTGGTGGTGAACGAGCCCGCAAGCGGCTGGGTGGTGAAGGCGCTCATGTACAGGCTGTGTTGGAAGGACTGGGTGGCCGTGTAGCGATAACCATCGGAATTCAGGGCCAGAACTCCGGGGAGCAATATTGGCGCAAATGTGGTCGCTCCGATATTGGCCAAGCTGCCAGCATGCGGGGAAAAATCGCGCGTCACGCCCTGCAGGGTGAAGCTGGCGCGCAAGACCGGGTTCTGGAATGTGGGTGGTATGGATGGTCCGCCTTGCACCGTGTCGGATAGCCCGGGCACGGTTGTGCGGTTGCCGCGCAGTGGGTTGAAGATGAAGCTGGCGGTCCAGCTCATGCCGGTCAAATCGGTCATCGGCGCGCCGAATTCGCCAGTCACGTCGACTCCGAAATCGAGGTGGCCAGTGAACGTGGCGCGGCGTGTCTGCGCGGGCGGTGGCACATAAGCCGCCGCAATGGCCGGCCATCCGGCGAGCACCAGCATCACTGCAATGTGCGTGAGTCTCATCGTCATCAGAGTCTCCTCCCCAATTGTCGCCATGAACGCATGGGGCGAGATTGCAGTCAATATTATCTTATTATTTGATTCATTTTACATTTGCGGCAGACTGCATCTCGATCGGCTGCAACTTCGCTTGATTGCGGGCATCACATATTGGCCAGGGTTGGCGCATCCTCCGGCCGGCGGCGGGCGACCACCAGATTGTCGATCGCCATCGCCACCAGATCATCGGCCAGCACCGGCGGCATTGCACCGTGGAAGCGGGCGGCGGCGACGATCTGATCGATGATGAAGCGTGGCTGATAGGCGGCCAGTTCCAGCCCGTGCCCGTCGACCAGCTGGCGCTCGATGGCGGCGGCCATCGCCTCGTCGGCCGCGATGCCGCTGGCCTGTGCCACCGCGATGAAGATGCGACGCCACACCGCCGGCGATGGCGCACCGATCTCCAGCTTGTAGGGGATGCGGCGCAGGAAGGCCGGGTCCATCAGATCGGCGGGCGCCAGGTTGGTTGAAAAGATCACCACCGTCTGGAACGGCACGCGGAAGCTCTTGCCGGTGGCCAGCTTCAGATAATCCACCCGGTTTTCGAGCGGCACGATCCAGCGGTTCAAGAGCGCGGTGGGCGACACCATCTGGCGGCCGAAATCGTCGATCAAGAGGCAGCCGCCCGCCGCCTTCATGTGCAGCGGTGCCACATAGAAATTGCCGCCGGCCTCGTGGCGCAAATCGAGCATCTCCATGGTCAGTTCGCCGCCGGTCACGATGAACGGCCGCCGGCACGGCACGAAGCGGCCATCGGCCTCATCCCGGTGCAGGGAGGCGAACAGGCGCGGCCGCCCTGCCGCCCCATCGCCAACACTGTGGTGCACATCGGGATCATAGACCGTCATCACCTGGCCTTCGACCAGCACGGCATGCGGGATATAGATGATCTGGCGGAACAGATTGTTCAGCCGCTGGGCCACCGATGTCTTGCCGTTGCCGGGCGGGCCATACATCAACACGGCGCGCCCGGCCGTCACCGCCGGGCCGAGCTTGTTGACCAGCGCGTCGCTGACCTCCAGCCCGGCAAAGGCCTTGGTCATCGCCGGCACGTCGATGATCTCGTTGGTCACCTTCTGGCGTTCCAGCCAGTGGCAATAAAGCTCCAGCGGCACCGGCGCCGGCCCGGTGTAGGCGGATCGCGCCATCGCCTCGCGCGCACGGGCCCTGCCGCCTTCCGTCAGTTCATAACGCATCATCAGCGCGCCGCCGCTGCTGCCCAGCGCCGCCACCAGTTGGCCGCGCACCGCCGCCTCCATCAGATCGGTGATCAGCCGGGGCGACAGCTGCATGACGCCGGCGAGATCGGCCGCGGTCTCTGCCGGGCCGATGAACAGGAATTTCAGCATCAGATCGATCAGGAAGGTTTCCGGCAGGCCGGTTTCCTCCAGCGTTGCCGGCTCGATCGGGATCGCATCGCAGAAGCGCGCCAGCTCCACCTCGCTGATCGCCCCCACCGCGACCAGGTTGGGCCCGATGCGGCCGCCCTCCTCGTGCTGCCGGTCGATGGCGCGGGCAATGTCCGCCTCGCTCACCAGGCCGGCCGCCACCAGCAACTCGCCAATCCGCATGACGCCCACTCCCCACAGCACTGCGCGTGCCGCCCTAGGCGCATAAACGTAAAGAAATGGAAAAGACGCCGAAGAATAGCGCGGATTGTGCGAGACTATTCCACGCGCTTGGCTTTTTCCTCTTCCTCCCGTTCGCGGTGGAAGATGTGCGTTGCCATCATCGCGCCCAGCATGGGGGCGACCAGGTTGAGCACGGGCACGGCGAACAGGCCGGCGGTGAGGATGCCGATGCCCCAACTGTCCCACTTGTGCTGGCCCGGCCAGGCGCGCGATTCGCCCAGTGCCACATGGCGGGCAGCGACGGCTTCGAGATATTCGCGGCCCAGGGCCCAGCCGTTGGCAATGATGAACAGGATCAGCGGCCCGATGCCGGTGAACAGCAGCACGAGATAGGCGGGCAGCAGCAGAGCATTGATGAGGGCGACACGGATGGCGGCGCGGCCACCCATGGCCATTTCGACGCCGAAGCCGAGCGCGTGGCCCCTGGCGTGCGGGTAGTAGCGTTGTTCGACGGCGACGATGATTTCATCCTGCCACATCGCCATCACGGCGGTGGCAATGCTGGTGAAGCCGAGCCAGGTGAGCAGCATCGAAAGCAGGAATGCGGCCGCATCGCCGGCGCCGGCGGCCCAGAAATCCCGGAGCCAGGCCGGCCAGCCAGCAGTTTCAATCATGCCAATGCCCGTGAACACACCCCAGGCCAGGCCGGCGAACAGCAGCAGCGTGACCAGCAGCGCGCGCAGCAGCACCCGGCGGATGGGGGCATCCCACAATTGCGCGAAGGCGAGGATGAAGGCGGCGGCCATGGCGCATGTGGTAAGGGGTGGGCAGGGCCGGGGCAAGGCGCTATGGGCCAAGCCGACAGCTTCAGGAGCCTGCATGACCGCCAACCGCCGTTTCGACATCTTGGCCATGGGCAATGCCATTGTGGACGTGATCAGCAGCGAGCAGCCGGAATTCCTCTCCAGCCGCGGCATCCAGCATGGCTGCATGCGCCTGATCGCGGCGGACGAGGCGGAGGCGCTTTATGCCGCCATGGGCCCGGGGCGCGAGATCAGCGGCGGCTCGGCGGCCAATTCGGTGGTGGGGGCCCGCATGCTGGGTGCGCGCACCGGCTTTGTGGGCCGGGTGGCGGCGGACCAGCTGGGGCAGGTGTTCACCCATGATATCCGCGCCGCCGGGGTGCATTTCGCCACTGCGCCGGCGACGACTGGCAACCCCACCGGCCGCTGCCTGATCGTGGTGACGCCGGATGGCGAACGCACGATGAACACCTATCTTGGCGCCTGCCAGGAGCTGGATGCGGCCGATCTCGATGCCGAATTGGTGGCGGCATCGGGTATCCTCTATCTTGAGGGCTATCTGTGGGATCCAGCCGCCCCGCGCGCCGCGATGCAGGCGGCGATCAGGGTGGCGCGGGAGGCCGGCAACAAGGTGGCCTTCACGCTTTCCGACGTGTTCTGCGTGGAAGGGCATCGCGGCGATTTCCGCGATCTGCTCAGCAGCCATGTCGATCTGGCCTTTGGCAACGAGAATGAGGTGAAGGCGCTATATCAGACCGACGACATCGATGCCGCCATGGCCGAACTGGCCAAGCATGCCTGCATCACCGTGGTGACGCGCAGCGAGAAAGGCGCGGTGGTGATCGGCGGCGGCCAGCATTGGGAAGTGCCCGGCGAGCATGTGGCAAAGGTGGTGGACACCACCGGGGCGGGCGATCTGTTTGCCGGCGGCTTCATGGCCGGGTTGGTGCAGGGCCGGCCGCTGCCTGATTGCGCGCGGATGGGCTGCATTGCGGCGGCGGAGGTGATTTCGCACTTTGGCGCGCGGCCGGAGGCGGATTTGCAGGCGCTGGTGGCGAGCAAGTTGGGCTGAGGGTCATCCAGCCAGTCTCACGCCGCTCATGCCGAGCTTGTCGAGGCATAGACCGGAGACTGTGGCGCGTGCCTCGACAGGCTCGGCATGAGCGGGTTTGGGGCTTTCGGCACAAAGAAAAAGGGCGGTCCGCCGGGGCCGCCCTTTTCGTTTGCGCAGGTCAGGACGCGTTACGCGTCCTTTCCACCCGGCGTGTGGATGCCCGGCAGCGGCGGCACGCCCTGGGGCGGCACATCGGCGCTCAGCTCGCCCACTTCGGTCACGCCGCGCGCCACGTTCGAGCGGCTGCGGCCATAGACGAAGTAGAAGACGAGGCCGATGGCGGCCCAGCCGAAGAACACCATCTGCGCCTCGATCGACAGGAAGGCGAACAGCAGCAGGCAGCCCAGCGCGGCCATCGGCGCCACCACCCACACGGCCGGCGTGCGGAACACGCGGCGGCGCGACGGATCGGTGCGGCGCAACGTCATGATCGCCAGCGAGACGAAGAAGAAGGCGCACAACGTGCCGCCGTTCGACACCGATGCCAGCTGGCCAACCGGGAAGAAGGCAGCCGACAGGGCAACGCCCAGGCCGGTGATGATCGTCACCACGTGCGGGGTCTTGTATTTCGGGTGCACCTTCGACAGGGCGGCCGGCAGCAGGCCATCGCGGCTCATCACGAAGAACACGCGGGTTTGCGCGAACATCATCATCAGGACGACCGACGGCAGCGCAAAGCCGGCGGCGAGGCCAAGCACGTTGCCGATGCCGGGGTGGCCGATGGCGCGCAGCACATGGGCCAGCGCTTCCTTGGAGCAGACCACCGGCATGGTGGCTTCGGCGAAATTCTTGCACTGTTCGGCCAGCTCCATGCTGCCCGGCGCCAGCGCTTCACCGGCCGGGCCAAACACCGGCTGGGCGCCATAGGCACCGATCACGCCGGCACCCACCAGCATGTAGAAGCAGGTGCAGATCACCAGGCTGCCCATCAGGCCGATGGGGATGTTGCGCTGCGGATCCTTGGTTTCCTCGGCCGCGGTCGAAACCGCGTCAAAGCCGACGAAGGCAAAGAAGATGATCGACGCAGCCGAGATCGAGCCGGTGAGGCCAAGCGGCAGGAAGGGTTCGAACTTGTCCGCCTGCGCCATCGGCACCGCCAGCGCCACGAAGGCGGCCAGCGCCGACACCTTGATCACCACCAGCACGGCGTTGACCGTGGCGCTTTCCTTGGTGCCCAGCACCAGGAGCCAGGTGACGGCGAGCGCGATCACCACGGCAGGCAGGTTGATGATGCCACCGGCATAGGGCCCGTTGACCAGCTCCACCGGCAGCTCAATGCCGGCAAAATTCTGCAGCACGCCAACAATATAGCCGGACCAGCCGACCGCGACGGCGGAGGCCGCGACGGCATATTCCAGCACCAGCGCCCAGCCGACGATCCAGGCCAGGATCTCGCCAAAGGTGGCATAGCTGTAGGTGTAGGCACTGCCCGACACCGGCACCATGGCGGCCAGTTCGGCGTAGCAGAGCGCCGCCAGGCCGCAGACAAGGGCCGAGAGCACAAAGCTGATCAGCATGCCGGGGCCGGCCAGCTGTGCGGCTTCGGCGGTGAGCACGAAGATGCCGGTGCCGATGATGCCGCCAATGCCCAGCATGGTCAGCTGGAAGGCGCCCAACGAGCGGGCCAGCGATTTTTTCTCAGCGGTCGCCAGAATCGAATCCAGCGACTTGACGCGCCATTTGTTCAAATGAAGTCCCCTTGGGTACGGTCTTGTTGCGTCCAGTCTTGCATCAGCGGCCGCCAAAGATGTCCCCTCCATGGGGCCGCCACGGTCATGTCACCGTCATGGCCGCTTTCCTTCGCCGTGGTCAAGGTGCCTTTCTGCCCCCCTCTTCGCGCTGGTCGCGAATTTTGTGATTTGGATCACAAAAACAACTGGCCGTGCAACATCGCACAGGCTATCCTGCGGCGATGCACAGCCTGTCGCCTGCCGAATCCGCTGCCCTGGCCCGTCTTGATGGCCAGCGCGGCGCGCTGTTGGCGGAAATCGAGGGGTGGGCGGCGATCAACAGCGGCAGCCGCAATCTGGCCGGGCTGGCGCGCATGGCCGATGTGCTGGCCATGGCCTTTGCCCCGCTGGGCGGCAGCGTGGAGCGGGTGCCGGCCGCGCCGGCCAGCCAGATGGGCCATGATGGCCGTGAGGCGCCGCTGGCCCATGGCGACAATCTGCACATCATCAAGCGGCCGGAAGCGCCGATCCGGGTGTTGCTGACCGGGCATATGGACACGGTGTTCGCGGCCGATCATCCCTTCCAGGCCTGCCGCTGGCTGGATGCCGATACGCTCAATGGCCCCGGTGTTGCCGACATGAAGGGCGGCATCGCGGTGATGAAGGCGGCGCTGGCCTGCCTGGAGGCCAGCCCCTTTGCCGATGCGATCGGCTGGGAAGTGGTGCTGAACAGCGATGAAGAGGTGTCCTCGCCCGGCTCGGCGCCGCTGCTCGATGCCGCCGCCCGCCGCTGCCACCTGGGGCTGACGTTCGAGCCGGCGCTGCCCGATGGCACGCTGGCCGGCGGGCGCACCGGTTCGGGGAATTTCTCCGCCGCCGTCCATGGCCGCGCTGCCCATGCCGGGCGCAATCCGCGCGATGGCCGCAATGCGCTGCTGGCCGCAGCCGATCTGGCGCTGCGGCTGGCAGAGCTGGCCGGGGATGATCTGTCGGTCAATCCGGCGAAGATCGATGGCGGCGGGCCCAACAACATCGTTCCCGACCTGGCGGTGCTGCGCTGGAACATGCGGCCACGCAACGCGATGGCGCAGGCGCGCGCCGAAGCCGGCATCAATGCCGCCGTGGCCGCCGTGGCCACCGCGCACGATGTGCATATCCATGTTCACGGTCGCTTTGCCCGGCCGCCCAAGCCGATGGACGCGCACCAGCAGCGGCTGTTCGATCTGGTGCAGGGCTGCGGCGCGGCGCTGGGCCTCGCCATCAGCTGGCGCGACACGGGCGGCGTGTGTGATGGCAACAACATCGCTGCCACCGGCCTCAGCGTGGTCGACACGCTGGGCCCGCGCGGCGGCGCCATCCATAGCGCCGACGAATTCCTCTGCGCCGATTCGCTGGAGGAGCGGGCCAAACTCGCCGCGCTGGTGCTGATGCGCGTGGCCCAACATGGATGGGTGCGATGAGCGTTTCCGAAGATCTGTGGCGGGTGCGCGCTGCCCGCGCCGATGATCTGCCCGCCATCCTGGCGCTGGCCCGGTTGACCGGCGGCGGCTTCACCAATCTGCCGCCCGACGAAGCCGCGCTGGGCCGGCGGCTTGACTGGTCGCTGGCCAGTTTTGGCCGCGAGCAGGATGTACCGCACAACGAGCTGTATCTGCTGGTGCTGGAACAAGTGGCCACCGGCCGCATCGCCGGCACCGCCATGCTGTTCAGCCGGGTGGGCAGCGAATGGCCGTTCTACAGCTACAAGATTGGTACGCTGAAACAGACCAGCCGCGAGCTGGGGCGGAATTTTTCCATCCAGTTCCTGTCCTTGACCAGCGATTATGACGGTGCGTCGGAAGTGGGCGGGCTGTTCCTGCATCCCGATTGCCGCAGCGGCGGCCTGGGCCGGTTGCTGGCGCGGGCGCGTTATCTGTTCATCGCCCGGCACCGCGCCCGTTTTGGCCGGCGGGTGATCGCCGAGCTGCGCGGCGTGATGGACGAGGCCGGCAATTCGCCCTTCTGGGATGCGCTGGGCCGGCAATTCTTTGGGCTGAGCTTTCCGGAGGCCGACGAGTTCAACGCCGTCAACGGCAACCAGTTCATCGCCGATCTGATGCCCAAGCATCCGATCTACACCGCGCTGCTGCCCGAAGCGGCACGCGCCGCCATCGGCCAGCCGCATGTGAAGGGCCGCGCCGCGCTGGCCATGCTGGAGGCCGAAGGCTTTCGTTTCGACAATTATGTGGACATTTTCGATGGCGGCCCAACGGTTTGCGCCGACATTGATGCCCTGAAGGGCGTGCGCGAGGCGCAGGAGACGGTGCTGACTGGCCTGGCCGACAGCGCCGGCGAGGATGCCGCCCCCCGCCTGATCGCCAGCGGCCAGCTGGCCGAATTCCAGGCCTTTGTGGCGCCGCTGAACCTGGAAGGCGACCGGCTGCCCGCCAGCATCGCCGCACCGCTTGGCCTTTCGGTTGGCACGAGGATCACCCATGCCCCCTGTTGAACTGATTTCGACCAATCCCTGCACTGGGGAGGCGATCTGGCGCGGGCCTGTGGGCGGTGTTGCAGAGGCCTTGGCAGGGGCCCGGGCGGCAGCGCCGGGCTGGGCGGCGACGCCGCTGGCGGACCGCATCGCCATCTGCCGCGCCTTCAAGGCGGCGGTGGAAACGGTGGCCGAGGAATTCGCGCGCCTGATTGCCGAAGAAACCGGCAAGCCCTTGTGGGAAACCCGCACCGAGGTGGCCAGCGTGGCGGCCAAGGTGGAGATTTCGATCGCGGCCCAGGCGGAGCGGGCCGGCGAGAAGGCCGGGGCGGCCGGCGGCGTCAAGCAGATGCTGCGCCACAAGCCACACGGGGTGCTGGCGGTGCTGGGGCCCTATAATTTCCCGGCGCATCTGCCAAATGGCCATATCGTGCCGGCGCTGCTGGCCGGCAATGTCATATTGTTCAAGCCATCCGAACAGACGCCGGCGGTCGGGGATTTCATGGCCCGGCTGTGGGCCCAGGCCGGACTGCCGGCAGGCGTGCTGAATGTCGTGCATGGTGGCGGCGATGTCGGTCGTGATCTGGCCGGGGCGGATGTTGATGGCCTGTTGTTCACCGGCTCGGCGCATGTTGGCGCCGCGCTGGCCCGCCAGTTTGCCGACACGCCGCACCGCATCCTGGCGCTGGAGATGGGCGGCAACAATCCGCTGGTGGCGTGGGATTTGGGGAGGGACGTGGCCGACATCGACGCGGCCGCCGCCACCGTGGTGCAATCGGCCTTTTTGTCGGCCGGGCAGCGCTGCACCAACGCGCGGCGGCTGATCCTGAAGGCCAGCGATGACCGGCTGGTCGAGGCCGTTCTGGCGCTCACTGATCGCCTGATCGTGGGCGGCCCGTTCGATGATCCGCAGCCCTTCATGGGCCCGGTGATTTCCAATGCCGCGGCCGACGGGCTCGAGCGTGGCTGGGCGCAGTTGCAGGCCGCCGGCGGCCGGGTGCTGCGCCCGCTGCTGCGCGCCCGGCCCGACCGGCCGTTCCTGACGCCGGCGGTGATCGACATGACCGGCTGTGCAGCCAGCGACGACGAGCTGTTTGGGCCGGTGCTGCAGATCATCCGGGTGGCCGATTGGGATGCGGCGATCGCGGCCGCCAATGCCACGCGCTTTGGCCTCGCCGCCGGGCTGATCGGCGGCGACCAGGCCCTGTTTGACCGCTTCTGGGCGCACAGCCGCGCCGGCATCGTCAACTGGAACCGGCCGACCAACGGCGCCTCCTCGGCCGCGCCGTTCGGCGGCATCGGCGCCAGCGGCAACCACCGGCCATCGGCCTATTATGCCGCCGATTATTGCGCCTTTCCGGTGGCAACGCTGGCCACCGACACGCTGACCGCCAGCATCACGACGGGGCTGCGCCCATGATCCAGGAAATCAACTTCGACGGCCTGATCGGGCCCAGCCACAATTATGCGGCGCTGTCGCTGGGCAACCTGGCCAGCGCCAGGCATGGCGGCGCCACCAGCCGCCCGCGCGCGGCGGCCCTGCAGGGCATCGCCAAGATGCGCTTTGTCATGGGCCTCGGGCTGACCCAGGGCTTTCTGCTGCCGTTGGACCGGCCCAATGTCGGCTTCCTGCGCCAGATGGGCTTTGCTGGCAGCGACGACCAGGTGATCGCCCGCGCCGCCGCCGAGGATCCGCGCCTGTTTGCGACTGCCGCCTCGGCCAGCAGCATGTGGACGGCCAATGCCGCCACCGTCTCGCCCGCCCCCGACACGGCGGATGGCCGCTGCCACATCAGCGCCGCCAACCTGTCGCGCATGGCCCACCGCAGCATCGAGCATCCCGACACCCACGCGCAATTGGCCATCGCCTTTGCCGATCCGGCCTTCGCCGTGCATGCCGCCCTGCCGGCGGCCTTTGGTGATGAAGGCGCCGCCAATTTCATGCGCCTGTGCAGCCGCCACGATGCGCCCGGCCTCGAAATCTTCGTCTATGGCGAGGAAGGCGGCCGCTTCCCCGCCCGACAGAATCGCCGCGCCTCCGAAGCCATCGCGCGCCGCCACGGCGTTTCAAACGCCCTGTTCGTGGCGCAAAGCCAGACCGCCATCGATGCCGGCGCTTTCCACAATGATGTGGTCGCCGTCGCCAACGGCAACGTGCTGTTCGCCCATGAACAGGCCTTTGCCGATGCCGCCGGGCTGAAGGCCGATCTGGCGCGGCTGATGCCTGAGGCCCTCTATGTCGAGGTGCCGGCCAGCGCCGTGAGCCTTGAGGATGCCATCCGCTCCTATCTGTTCAACAGCCAGCTGCTCACCCTGCCCGATGGCAGCATGGCGCTGGTGCTGCCGAAGGAGGCGGAGGAGACCGTGTCGGTGAAGGCCTGGCTCGACGCGCTGGTTGCCGGGAACGGCCCCATCAGGGCGGCGCATTTCGTTGATGTGCGCGAATCGATGCAGAATGGCGGCGGACCGGCCTGCCTGCGGCTGCGCGTGGTGGCCGATCCGGCGCGGGTCGATGCGCGCTTCCTGCTGGATGACGCGAAGGCGGACCGGTTGGAGCGGCTGGTGGAGCGCTGGTGGCCGGAAGCCATCGGGCCGGGCGACATGACCAACCCGGATTTGTGGCGCGATGTGCAGGCGGCGCGGGCGGCGCTGTTGACGGAGGTGGGGCTGAGCCTCTGAGGGGGCAGCCCCCTCCGCCTCGCTGCGCTCGGGACCTCCCCCAGAGGGGGAGGATGACGCCGGTCCTCCCCCTCTGGGGGAGGTGGCGCCGAAGGCGACGGAGGGGGCGACGCTCGTCGTTACCGGAACGGCGGCTCGTCAAACGCCCGCAGCTTGCGGCTGTGCAGCGCCGGGCCCTCATCGCGCAGGATCATCATCGCCTCGATGCCGACCTGCAGATGCTCCGAAATCGCGCCTTCATAGAAACGGTTGGCCTGGCCGGGCAGCTTGATCTCGCCGTGCAGCGGCTTGTCCGAAACGCACAGGAAGGTGCCATAGGGCACGCGGAAGCGATAACCCTGGGCGGCGATGGTGGCCGATTCCATGTCAATGGCGACAGCGCGGCTCTGGTTGAAGCGCAGCGACGATTGCGAATAGCGCAGTTCCCAGTTGCGATCGTCCGTTGTCACCACCGTGCCGGTGCGCAGGCGCGGCTTCAGCGCGTCGCCGGTCATGCCGGTCACCTTTTCGGTGGCCAGTTGCAGCGCCTTCTGCACTTCCGACAGCGCCGGGATCGGAATTTCTGCCGGCAGCACATCATCCAGCACATGATCATCGCGCAAATAGGCGTGGGCCAGCACATAATCGCCAATGGCCTGGGATGGGCGCAGGCCACCGCAATGGCCGATCATCAGCCAGGCTTCCGGGCGCAGCACGGCGAGGTGATCACAGATCGTCTTGGCATTGGCCGGGCCCACGCCGATGTTCACCAGCGTGATGCCGGTGCGGTTTGGCCCGATCAGGTGCCAGGCCGGCATCTGGTTCTTGCGCCAGGCAAAATCGCCGGCGGCCTGTTCGGCGTCGGGATTTTCGGCGGTGATGTCCAGCCCGCCGGGGCAGGCCAGCCGGTCATAACCATGCCCCAGCTGCCGGCAGGCCCAGCGCACGAATTCATCGACATAGCGGTGATAGTTGGTGAGCAGGATATAATGCTGGAAATCCTCCGGCGCGGTGCCGGTGTAATGCTTGAGCCGGGCCAGCGAAAAATCGGTGCGCGGGCCATCGAACAGCGCCAGCGGCCGGGCCTCCACGCGGGTTTCGTCCCACAGGCCGTCCACCAGCTCGTCGCCGATCTGCTGCAGTTCGGTCGTCGGGAAATAGCGCGCCAGCTCGGCCGCCGCCACACCGTCCAGCTTCAGATCGGCCGCGCCGTCGAGCACATAGGGGTAGGGAATTTCCACCTCTGACCGGCCAACGCTGACGATCACGTCATAATCGGCCATCAGCAGGCCCAGCTGCTCCTCCAGATAGGCGCGGAACATCGCCGGGCGGGTGATGGTGGTGGCATAGCTGCCGGGGCGGTTCAGCCGGGCAAAGGCGCGGATCGGCCGCAGCGCCCGGCGCTCACCGGAAAATTCCAGCCTGAGTTCGGGGTAGGCCCAGTCGCCACGCACGCGTTGGCTGCCATCAGGCGCGATACCGTTGTCGATATAGTCCTTGAGGGCGGCGCGCAGCGCGGCGATGGACTGGCTGTGAATGTCGATCAGCTGATCGACGATGGTCGATGGTGCAAGATTCATCTTGAGCCTGTTGCACGATTTGCACGCCGCTTTCCAGCCCCCTATGACAGCGCCATGAGCCAGTTTGACCTGACCGACGACCAGAAAGCCATCCAGGAGGTGGCGCGGCGCTTCACGGCCGAAGCCATCACCCCCCACGCCGCGCGCTGGGATGAGGAGCATCATTATCCCAAAGACGTGGTGCAGGCCGCCGCCGCCCTGGGCTTCGGCGCCATCTATGTGAGCGAGGCCAGCGGCGGCATCGGGCTGGGCCGGCTGGAAGCGGCGCTGATCATGGAGGCGATGGCGCACGGCTGCCCCTCCACATCGGCCTTCATCTCCATCCACAACATGGCGGCCTGGATGATCGACTGTTTCGGCAGCGATGCGGTCAAGGCGAAATATCTGCCCGGCCTGGTCAGCATGGACCAGATCGCCAGTTACTGCCTGACCGAGCCCGGTTCGGGATCGGACGCCGCCGCGCTGAAGACCCGCGCCGTCCGCGATGGCGATCATTATGTGGTGACGGGTTCCAAGGCGTTCATTTCCGGCGGCGGCGTGAATGATGTCTATGTCACCATGGTGCGCACCGGCGGCGATGGGCCCAAGGGCATTTCCTGCCTGGTGATCGAAAAGGACATGCCGGGCGTGTCGTTCGGCGCGCAGGAGCGCAAGATGGGCTGGCGCTCCCAGCCCACCGCCCAGGTGAATTTCGATGGCGTGCGCGTGCCGGCCGAAAATCTGGTTGGCGCCGAAGGCCAGGGCTTTGCCATCGCCATGTCGGGGCTGGACGGCGGCCGGCTCAACATCGGCGCCTGCTCACTGGGCGGGGCCCAGCGCGCGCTCGACGAGGCCATCGCCTACACCCGCCAGCGCCAGCAGTTCGGCAAGGCGATTGCCGATTTCCAGGCCACCCAGTTCAAGCTGGCGGACATGGCGACCGAACTCGCCGCGGCACGCGTGCTGCTCTATCAGGCCGCCGCCAAGGTGACGGCCGGCAGCCCTGACAAGACGATGTTTGCCGCCATGGCCAAGCGTTTTGCCACCGATGCCGGCATGGCCATCGTCGATCGCGGGCTGCAGCTGTTCGGCGGCTATGGCTATCTGCAGGATTTCCCGATGGAGAAATTGTTCCGCGATCTGCGCGTGCACCAGATTTTGGAAGGCACCAACGAAATCATGCGGGTGATCACGGCACGGGAACTGATGCGTTTTTGCAATTGATAGTTGATTTTAACCAAAACTTGGTTGCGCCGTCAGCCAAATCCTGATTGTCTGCCGCTCTCATCGGTGTTGGGGGTGCGTATGAAGTGGATTATGCCGGTCGCCGTAATGGTTAATTTTGTGTTGGCATCGCCAGCTTTGGCCGCCTTCACCCTTGCCAACAACAATGGCGGCGATGGCTATGTGGTTGTCGACCCGTTCGATGATCGCATCTTCACCCTGTTTGGTGCCAACAACGTCGCCGATCTCAACGGCCTAGACAATCTGACCACCTATGGCACCCAGGCGACATCGGCACAGGTTTACAATATCCGCTGGAGCCACATCACGGCCGACAGCAGTGCCAATTGGGACCCGGGCGGCTGGTTCCTCAACAATGATTTCTATCAACTGACCGACGACAATGTCCCCGGCAACACGCTGCAGGGCGGCGCGTTCCAGATTGCCGTCAACCCCGGCGACCAGTGGGGTTTCTATGTCTACACCACTGATGGCGACTTCGGGCGCGGTGCGCTCAGCATCGCCGCCGTGCCGGAACCGGAAAGCTGGGCGCTGCTGATTGCCGGCTTTGGCCTGACCGGGGCGGTGCTGCGCCGGCGCCGCGCGGCGCTGGCCTGACAGGCTGGGGGGCTTTTCAAGCGCGGCGCAAGCCGGCACTCTGCCGATCATGTCTGCCAAACCCGCCCCCCGTGCCCTGCCGGCCTTCGCCTGCCTGAATGCCGTCATCGCGCTGGCATTCGGCACCTTTGCCGCCCATGGCATCAAGGATCCGCAGGCGCGCGACTGGATCATGACCGGCGTCATGTTCCAGCTGCCGCATGTGGCGGCCGTGTTCGGCCTGCTGGCCTGGCGGCGCTCCACCCTCGTCTACAGCGGTGCCTGGGCCGTGAGCGTTGGCAGCTTCATCTTCGCCATGGACTTGAACCTGCTGGCGCTGGGCGCCCCGCGCTGGGTGGCGGCGCTGGCCCCGGCCGGCGGCACCGCGATGATGTTCGGCTGGCTGTGGCTGGCGGTGATCGCCTATGCCGGCGATGCGCTGCAGCGGTTCGAGGATTAAGGCCTAGCCATGCTCCCAGCCCAGCCGGTCAGGCAGGGCCAGGGGATTGCTATCTTGGCTGAGGGACAGGCCGGCGCCGGCCACCACGCTGCCGATGCGCGTCACCGGCGTTTTGCCCGCCAAGGCCACCACATCCACGTCGGCGGGCGCGGTGAACAGCAGCTCATAATCATCACCGGCCGTCACCCGCGCCAGAAGATCATCCAGCCCGGCGGCCGGCACGCCCAGCGGCACGGCATCAAGATCAATGGCGAGCCCAACGCCGCTGGCCGCTGCCAGCCGCTGCGCATCGATCAACAGCCCGTCTGACACATCCATCCCGGCCGTGGCGATGCCGCCCAGCGCCTGGCCCAGTGCCAGGCGCGGCATCGGCCGGCGGAAGCGGTTGAGCAGCTGCTTGTCAAACGGTGCCCGCCCCTGTGCCACCGCCAGCCCCAACCCGGCATCGCCAATCGTGCCCGAAACCCACAGGCCGTCGCCCGGCTGCGCCCCAGCCCGGCCGAGCGCCTTGCCGGGCTCCACCCAGCCGATCGCCGTCAGGCCCAGCACATGGCCGGCCAGCCCGCCCACCGTGTCCCCGCCCCACAGCGCCACGCCGAAATGATCGAGCGCGCGCGCCAGGCCGGCGGTGAAGGCATCGCGCCAGGCGGCATCATCGGGCCCGGCGAGGCCCAGCAGCACCCCGGCCGGGGTGGCGGCCATGGCGGCGAGGTCCGACATATTCACCGCCAGCAGCTTCCACGCTACATCGCCGGGCGGATCATCGGGCAGATAATGCACGCCGGCGGCCAGCACATCATGGGTGAACACCAGGTCGCGGCCCAGCGGCGGCGTCCACACCGCGGCATCATCGGCGAGGCCGCGCGCGGCCAAGCTGGTGGCGATGGGCGCCAGGCGGCGGGCGATGAACTCCCGCTCCGCCAAGCGGTCAGCCGCGCACGCGGCGGGCCAGCGTGTCGAGCAGGCCGTTGACGAAGCGCGCTTCCTTTTCCGGGTGGAAGGCGTGCGCGACATCGACATATTCGTTGATGACGCTGGCCGCCGGCACATCGGCGCGCGCGACCAGTTCATAGGCCGCCGCCCGCAGCAGGGCGCGCATGGGACGGTCAAGCCGGTTCAGCGTCCAGCCTTCGGCCAGCGCCGCGCCGATCAGCTCATCCAGCTCGGCCTGGCGCCGGGCCACGCCCGAGACGACATCATCGAAGAAGGGCTCATCGGCGGCGAGATATTCGGCGCCCTCGATTTCCTGGCCCAGCCGGTGCTGGTGGAATTCGGTCAACAGGCGCGGCACCGTCTCCCCCCGCATTTCCAGCTGGTACAGGGCCTGCACGGCGGCAAGGCGGGCCGCAGAGCGGGCGCGATAATCGGGGGTCGTGGTCACGGGCGCGGCCTTACGCCGATTCAGGGGTGGGGGGCAAGCGCTGGCCGGCCCGGCGAACTTGTCCACAGGCCATCAACAGGGTTGCGCACCCCGAAATTTTCCGCCCAGCCTTGAGTGGCAGGCCGCCATGGGCGACAAGCGGCCATGGCCACCCTCCCCCCCCAAATTCCCACGCTGCGCGTTGTTGATCCGGCCCAGCCGCTGGCCGGCCTGCCGCAGAATCTCGAGGCCGAAGCCGCCCTGCTCGGCGCGCTGATGATCGACAACCGGCTGGTGGAGGATGTCGTCACCAAGCTGAAGCCCGATCATTTCGCCGATGCGCTGCACGGCCGCATCTTTTCCGCCATCCTGACCCTCGCGGCGCGCGGCATGGCGGCAACGCCGGTCACGCTGAAGCCGCTGTTCGATGCCGATCCGGCCATGCAGGAGCTTGGCGGCCCCGGCTATCTCGCCACCCTCACCCAGAATGGCGCCGCGCTGCTGGCGGCGCGCGATTTTGCCAACCAGATCTATGATCTGGCCCTGCTGCGCGAGCTGATCCGCGTCGGCCGCGACATGGTGACCGAAGCCAGCGACACCAGCCGCGACATCGAACCCATCCGCCAGATCGAAGCGGCCGAAATGGCGCTCTACAAGGTGGCCGAAGCCGGCGAGGTGCAGGGCGCCGTCAAAAGCTTCCGCGAGGCAGCGATGGAAGCGGTGAAGATGGCCGACCGCGCCAAGCGTTCTGGCGGGCATCTGTCGGGCTATACGACCGGCCTCACTGGGCTGAACGAAAAGATGGGCGGCCTCCACCGGTCTGACCTGCTGATCCTCGCCGGGCGGCCGGCCATGGGCAAGACCAGCCTTGCCACCAACATCGCCTTTTCCTGTGCCCAGCGTTATGCCGCCGATCTGGCGCGCGGCATCGAACCGGAAAAATCCAGCGGCGCGCCGGTGGCGTTTTTCAGCCTGGAAATGTCCGCCGATCAGCTCGCCACCCGCATCCTGGCCGAACAATCCGAAGTGAACGGCGAAGCGCTGCGCATGGGCAAGATCAGCGACGATGAATTCGCCCGCCTGGCCCGCGCCTCCACCGAATTGACCAGCCTGCCGCTGTGGGTGGATGACACGCCCGGGCTTTCCATTGCGGCGCTGCGCACCCGTGCCCGCCGGCTGAAGCGCCAGCATGGCATCGGCCTTGTCGTCATCGATTATCTCCAGCTGCTCACCGGATCAAAGACCGGCGGCAGCGACAACCGCGTGCAGGAAATTTCCGAAATCACCCGCGGCCTGAAGACGCTGGCCAAGGAATTGAACGTGCCGGTGCTGGCGCTGTCGCAGCTGAGCCGCGCCGTCGAAAACCGCGAGGACAAGCGGCCGCAGCTGGCCGACCTGCGCGAAAGCGGCACCATCGAGCAGGATGCCGACATCGTGCTGTTCGTCTATCGCGAGGAATATTATCACAGCCTGAAACAGCCCGATCCCGAAGAGACGGAAAAGCACGCCAAGTGGCGGGAAAAGGCCGAGAAAATCTTTGGCCTGGCCGAAGTGATCGTGGCCAAGCAGCGCCATGGCGCCACCGGCACGGTGCCGCTGACCTTCATCAAGCAGTTCACCAAGTTCGCCGACCGGGCCGAGGGCGATTACCCGGGCTATTGAGGCCCCAAAACCCCGTCATTTCGCCACTATCGGCGCAGGCAGGCCAAGCGCATCGCATTGGCACTGGCGCTGCGGTTTTGGCGGTGGCAGTCTCTTTGCCAAGCCAAGGGGAACAGGGGTCTGATGATCAGTTCGTTTGAAGGGCCGACGCGGCGCGAGGTGTTGCGGGCGATCGGCATGATGGCGGGCACCGCCGTGCTTTATCAGGCCATGGAGGTGCTGGGCCACGCCAAGGAAACCCAGTTCGCCGGTCCGCCCAATCTGCAAGGCGCCCGACCGGGCACCCGGGTGGTGGTGCTGGGCGCCGGGCTTGCCGGCATGCTGGCCGCCTATGAACTGGCCAAGGCCGGCTATGCGGTGCAGATCCTGGAATATAACAACCGCCCCGGCGGCCGGAACTGGTCGCTTTATGGCGGGGACACCTACACCGAACTGGGCGGCGCCACCCAAAAGGTCGGCTTTGCGCCCGGCAATTATCTCAACCCCGGCCCGTGGCGCATCCCCTATCACCACCGCGCCCTGCTGCATTATTGCAAGGCCTTCGGCGTCGCGCTGGAGCCCTTCATCCAGATGAACCAGCAGGCGCTGGTGCACAGCGCCAAGGCCTTTGGCGGCAAGCCGATGCGCTATCGCGAGCTGCATGCCGATTGGGATGGCAATGTGGCCGAGCTGTTGTCGAAGGCGATCGACAACCGCGCGCTCGATTCGGTGATGACGAAGGAAGACGCCGACCGCCTGCGCCTGGCGCTGCGCGAATGGGGCGCGCTGGATCAGAATTTCAAATATACCAAGAATTATCGCTCGTCCCGCCGCCGCGGCTTTGATCGGCCGCAGGGCGGCGGCGTGCTGGGCGAACCCATCCCGTCCGAACCCTATGCCTTCAAGGACATTCTGGATTCCGGCATCTGGCGCGTTGTTTCCCAGCACATGAACCTGGATCACCAGCACGCCATGTTCCAGCCGGTGGGCGGCATGGGCATGATCGGCCGCGGCTTTGCCAAACAGGTGGAAGGCAAGATCAAGTACAACCAGAAGGTGACGGCGATCAGCCAGCAGGGCGGCAAGGTGACGGTGACCCACACCGATACCGGCACCGGCGTCACCGGCACCACCGAGGCCGATTATTGCGTCTGCACCATTCCGCTCTCGGTGCTCAGCCAGATCGATGTCGATTGCAACCCGGCACTTGATGCCGCGATCAAGGCGGTGCCCTATTCCAACTCGGTCAAGGTCGGCCTCGAATTCAAGCGCCGTTTCTGGGAAGAGGAGGAGGCCATCTATGGCGGCATCAGCTTCACCGACCGCGAGATTTCGATGATCTCCTACCCGTCGGGCCGGCTGCACAGCGATGGCCCGGCGGTGATCCTGGGGGCCTATACTTTCGGCCCGG
Source organism: Sandarakinorhabdus sp. FBCC-B8862 (assembly GCF_059745315.1). Taxonomy (NCBI): domain Bacteria; kingdom Pseudomonadati; phylum Pseudomonadota; class Alphaproteobacteria; order Sphingomonadales; family Sphingosinicellaceae; genus Sandarakinorhabdus; species Sandarakinorhabdus sp. FBCC-B8862. The sequence continues at coordinate 2,442,077 of NZ_CM185574.1, read as the reverse complement.
CTAGCTACAAATTCGCCGGCATGCCGCCCGAAGAGCGCATCGCTCGCGCGCTGGAGCAGGGCAGTGTCTTCCACCCCGGCCGCTACAAGGAAGAGTTCATCGGCGGCGCCACCGTCGCCTGGAGCCGCAGCCCCTTCACCCTGGGCTGCTGCGCCCAGTGGAACGAGGACACCCGCAAGGAACATTATCAAACGCTGTGCGCGGTCGACAACCGGCTGGTGCTGGCCGGCGAACATGCATCCTATGTCGGCTGCTGGATGGAAGGGGCGATCCTGTCGTCGCTGGATGCCATCACCCGCCTGCACAAGCGCGCGCTGGAGGCCTGATCATGCGTTTCACCCTGTTTGTCGCTGCCACCCTCGCCGCTGCCCCGACGCTGGCGCAAAAGCCGGCGAAGGAGCCGCCGCCGCATCCCGGCGCGGAAGTCTATCAGAATGTGTGCCAGGCCTGTCACATGGCCAACGCCGGTGGGGCTGTTGGAGCCGGCCGCATCCCGGCGCTGGCCAGGAACGGCGCGCTGGAAGCCGCCGCCTATCCGATCATGGTCGTCACCGGCGGCAAGGGTGCCATGCCCTGGTTCCGCGGCCAGCTCACCGATCAGCAGATTTCCGACGTGATCAACTATGTTCGCAGCAATTTCGGCAACAAATACAAGGACAAGGTGACACCGGCGATGGTGGCGGAGCAAGGCATCCCGGCCCCGCGCGGCGGCCAGGGCGAACGCTAGGGTCAGACCGAGAAGCTGGAGCCGCAACCGCAGCCCGACGCGGCATTGGGGTTGCGCACCTCGAAGGCGGCGGCGCCGATCTTTTCGACATAATCGACCTCGGCCCCGGCCACGAACGGCAGGCTGTCGGGGTCGATCACCATGGTGACGCCATCGGTTTCCACCGTCACGTCCTCGGCCGCCGGGGCGGCCTCCAGGCCAAAGCGATATTGGAAGCCGGCGCAGCCGCCGCCATCAACGGCCAGCCGCAACATCAGGCCGGGCTTGCCCTGGCGGGCAGCAATGGCGGCAACACGGGCGGCAGCAGCCGGGGTCAGGCGCGGGGGCATATCCATGGCTGCAATGTAAGGATGCCGGCTGCGGCTTGCAACCGGCTGCGGCTCAGCGGCCGCTGCGCACCGTCCAGCGGCGGCCGCCGGCCATCACCTCGTCGCCATCGGCGACCGGGGCAAAGGGTTCATCGGCAGCAAAGTTCAGCGGGGCGATCACGGTCGGCCGCGATTTCACCGGGCTGTTGATGCCGAAGCTGGCCAGATCGATGAACGGCTGCGGATCCAGCGGGCGGCTGTCCAGCCGGATTTCGAAATGCAGGTGGGTGCCGGTCGAACGGCCGGTGGAGCCCATGCCGCCAATCACCTGGCCCTGGCGCACGACATCGCCTTCCTTCACGTGGAAGCGGCTCATATGGCCATAGCGGGTTTCCATGCCATTGCCATGATCGACCACGACGACCTTGCCATAACCGGCCCACCAGCCGGCGCGGACGACCACGCCATCAGCCGCGGCGTGGATGGCATCGCCGGTGCTGCCCAGCATGTCGATGCCGGCGTGGAAGGCGCCGCCGCCATGGAAGGGATCGGTGCGATAGCCGAAATCCGACGACGGGCGATACTGGTTCACCGGCATGAAGGCCGGGATGCGGGCGAAGGTGGCAGCAACCTTGGCCATGCGCTGGGCATTGGCCTGCAGATCACGCACCTGCGGATCATTGGCGGTGATGAACGGGCCGCCAACGCCGCTGGCGCCCAGGAAGCGCGACGGATCCAGGCCCAGGCGCTGCAGCACGGCTTCGGCACGGGCTTCACCGGCCGGCGCGGCACCGATCAGCGTCGCGACCGACTGGCCAGCGCGCGGCAGCATGCGGGCCAGGGCGGCCGAATCGGTGCGGTCATTGGCCAGTGCGGCCAGAAATTCGCGGCGTGCGGCCGCCATGCTGTTCACCGGGTTGGTGGCGCTGTCATCGCCCAGCATCGTATCGCAGGCGGCAGCAGTGGAAACCGGGGCAGCAGGAAGGGCGGCAATCTGGGCAGCGGCGGGGGCAGCAGCGGCAACCAGGGCCAGCAGCCCCGCCTTTGCCATCGATGCCAGTTGCCACGCCATGATCCGGTTGCGACCCTTCTTGTGTGGAGGGTCGCGGCGGTCAAACCCGTCACACGCCGGAACCATTGCTCCGGTTGATCAGGCCTTGCCTTCGCTGTCCCCTCGTCCCCGGGCTGTCCCGGCGACACCGGCTATCAAGCAGGCCGGTGGGGGGTGAACAACGGGCCAAATGCCCCCCAGCGGCCAACCGTTCGGCGCTGGCGACGAACTGTGAAAAAATCGTGTCACCGGTCATGCAACCCCGGCGAAGCAGCGGCCGTAACTGCAGATTGGGCAACCTGGGCCGGCTGGGCACACCAGCCGGACAGGGTCACGCGAGGACGCCCAGAGGCTGGTGCCGATTCGGCGCCCCGGCACGGGGCCACGGGCGCCTTGAGTCAGCCCAGCCTCTTTCGCTTGCATAGCGCCAGCGTCTCATCCCAACCCGCTCATGCCGAGCTTGTCGAGGCACGCTCCAGGCGCGGTGCCCAGCCTCTTTCGGCCGGTCAGGCCAGCGTCTGCGCCGCGGCCAGCACCGCTTCGGCATGGCCGGGCACCTTCACCTTTGGCCAGGCCTGCGCCACCACGCCATCGCGGCCGATCAGGAAGGTGGCGCGTTCGATGCCCATATATTTCTTGCCGTACATGGATTTTTCCACCCACACGCCAAAAGCTTCGGTCACGGCGCCCTCGTCGCTGCCCAGCAGCACGGTCAGGCCATGCTTGGCGCGGAACTTGGCGTGGCTGGCCACGCTGTCGCGCGAAATGCCGATCACCACCGTGTCGGCGGCGTCAAACTGGTCCTGCAGCGCCGAAAACGCCTTGCCCTCGTTGGTGCAGCCCGGCGTGTCATCCTTGGGATAGAAATAGACGACCAGTTTCTTGCCGGCAAAATCGCCGCTGCTGATCGGGCCGGTGTCGCCCGGCAGGCTGAAGGCGGGGGCGGGGCTGCCGGCTTGGGGCATGGTCATGGCGCGTCTCCTGTGTTGAACACCGCTGCCCATGCCACGCGCACCTGTTCCCTGGCGAGGGCGAGCTGGGCCGTGAGGGCGGCGAAATTTGCCGCACCCAGCGCCCGCGCCAGGATGGCGGCCACCGGTTCGGGCAGGGCATCGGGCACCTTGGCCCCGGCAAACAGCAGCCGCAGCCAGATCAGGGTGCGCGCAAGCAGATCATGGGCGGCCAGCAGATCGGCCGGCAACTGGCCATCGGCAATCAGCGCGGCCAGCGCCGCCGGCAGTTCGGGGTGCAGACCGCGCCCGCTGGCGAGCTGGCGGAAATGCACGATGAATTCCAGATCAACCAGCCCACCGCTGGCCAGCTTCACGTCAAAGCGGCCCTGCGGCTTCTTCGCCGCCGCCATGTCGGCCCGCATGGCCAGCACGGCGCTGCGCAGGGCTGCCGCGTCACGCGGCCGGCCCAGCACATTGGCAATCACGGCCTGCGCCGCTGCCGCCGGCCCGGCCACCACGCGGGCGCGGGTCAGGGCCATATGCTCCCAGCTTTCTGCCTCGTCGCGCTGGTAGCGGGCGAAACTGGCCAGCGAGAGCGCCAGATTGCCCTTGGCGCCCCAGGGCCGCAGCCGTGTGTCCACCTCATAGAGCGCGCCGGCGGCGGTGGGGACCGACAGGGCGGTGACCAGCCGTGCCGCCAGCCGGTTGAAATATTGGCTGGCCGGCAGCGGCCGCGCCCCGTCTGACACCGCCTCATGATCGCCGCTGAACAGGAACACCAGATCGAGATCGCTGGCATGGGTCATCGCCCGGCCGCCATGCCGGCCCAGCGCCAGCACGATCAATTCGCCGCCGGGCACATGGCCGTGCGCGCGGGCAAAATCAGCGGCCACCACCGGCAGCAGCAGGCGGATCGCGGCATCGGCCAGATCAGCGAGGCTGCGGCCGACCACCAGCGCATCGCCATGGCCTTCGATCAACTGGGCGCCCAGCTGGAAGCGCCGCTCCGCCGTCCAGTGCCGCACCCGGTCCAGATGCTCCTCCACCCCGTCCGCGCGCCGGCACAGGCTGGCGAGATCGGCGGCCAGCGCATCGGCATCGGGCAATGGCGCGAAGGCATCGGGCGCCAGCATCACATCGAACAGCGCGGGATCACGCGCCAGCGCGCCGGCCAGCACGGGAGTGATGCCGATCAGATTGCCGAGCAGGGTGACGAGCCGCGGGTTGGCGCGCAGCAGCGCCATGAACTGCGCGCCGGCCGGCAGGCTGCCCAACAGGCCATCCAGCCGGGTCGCCGCCTCGCGCGGATCGGCGGCGGCGGCAAGCCGTTCGATCAGCGCGGGCAGGATGATCTCGAAATCGCCGCGCGCCGCCTCGCTCTTCAGCGCGCGATATTTGCCCTGCCGCCAGCTGGCGATCAGCGGCGGCAGCAATTTGGCAAGGCCAGGGTGATTGGCCTTCAGCCAGGCGCGGGGATCGGCTGGCACCGGTGTCGCCTCCGGCGTCGCGGCGCGGATCAGCCGGTCATAGGCGGCGGCCACCGGCCGGGTGATGCGATCGACCTGGCTGGTCAGCGCCGCGCCATCCTTCAGCCCGCACAGCCGGGCGACGGCGTGCCGGTCGGCAGCCAGCCTGGGGATGGCATGGGTCTGCTCATCCCGGCGCATCTGCAGCCGATGTTCCAGTGTGCGCAGCGCGCGATAGGCATCGGCCAGGCTGGCGGCTTCCGCTGCGCTCACATGGCCGGCAGTGGCGAGTGCGGCCAGGCCATCCAGCGTGGCGGGCGCCCGCATGGCCGGGTCGCGCCCACCCCAGATCAGCTGGTTGATCTGGGCAAAAAACTCCACCTCGCGGATGCCGCCGCGCCCGCGCTTGAGATCATAGCCGGGGCCGATGGCCTGCCCGCCTTCGAAATGGTCACGGATGCGCAAACTGACCGACTGGATGTCGCGCACCGCCGTGTAATCCAGGCTGCGCCGCCACACGAACGGGCGGATCTGCTCCAGAAAGGCGCGGCCCAATGCAATGTCACCACCGACAGCGCGGGCGCGGATGAAGGCGACGCGTTCCCAGGTCAGCGCTTCGGATTGATAATAATGTTCGGCCGCCGCCACGCTGATCGACATCGGCGTGATTTCGCTGGCCGGGCGCAGCCTGAGATCGATGCGCGCCACATAGCCATCGGGGGTGAGATCATTGAGGATGGCGACCGCCCGCCGCGCGATGCGCACTGCCGCCTCGCCCGGATCCTCGCTGCCGCGGCAGGGGATGGCGGCGGGATCATGGATGAAGATCAGATCGGCATCCGATGAATAGTTCAATTCCCGGCTGCCGAGCTTGCCCAGCGCCAGCGCCACCAGACCCCGGTTGGCGGCGCCGCGTTCGGCGAGCGCGGTGGCGATGGCGGCATCGATGGCGAGATCGGTGAAGTCCGACAGGGCGGCCGTCACCTGCTCCAGCGACCACAGGCCGGCCAGATCGGCCAGCGCGGTGATCAGGGCAACATCGCGGCGGGCGGCGCGCAGGCGGGGCATGATCGGCTGCGCCGCATCGCCGGCCAGCGCCAGCGCATCGGCCAGCGCCGCCTGCGGCCCGGCCGCGGCCAGCCGCGCCAGCGTCGCCGGCCGGCCGCGCATCAGGCCCTTCAGGAACGGCGCTTCGGCCCAGGCCGTGGCCGCCGCCGTGACCAGCGCCGGATCAAGGCCGACGGGCAGCAGCGCGGCCAGATCGGCAGGCGGGGTTTGATCGGGCAGGGTCAGCCGCACGGCCGATCAGCCGGCTGCGCCATCATTCAGGGCCTCGGCCTTCGCCCGGCGCTTCTCGGTCAGCCAGATGCCGATGATCGACAGTTCATACAGCAGCACCAGCGGCACGGCCAAGGCGACCTGGCTCCACAGATCGGGCGGGGTGAGCACGGCAGCGACGATGAAGGCCGCGACAATGGCATAGCGGCGGCCGGCGATGAGATTGGCGCGGGTGATGATGCCCGCCCGTTCCAGCAGCATCAGCAGCACCGGCAGCAGGAAGGCGACGCCAAAGGCCAGGATGAGGCTGGTGACCAGATCAAGATACTCGCCCATCGCCGGCAGCGCCTCGCGGCTCACGCCGTCGCTGCCGCCCAGCGACTGGAAGGTGAGGAAAAAGCGGAAGGCCGCCGGCATCACGCCATAATAGGCCAGCGCCGCGCCGGCAGTGAACAGCACCGGCGTCGCCAGCAGGAACGGCAGCAGCGCCTTCTGCTCGCGCTTGTAGAGGCCGGGCGCCACAAAGCGCCACAGCTCGTTGGCGATGAACGGGAAGGCCATGCAGAACCCGGCAAAGGCCGCGACGCGGATTTCGGTGAAAAACGCCTCATACAGCTTGGTGTAGATCAATCGCGCGCCATTGCCGGAGGCATCGACCAGCGGCTGCACCAGGAAATCGAAGATATGGCCGGCCTGGGAAAAGGCGATGCCAAAGGCGATGACGAAATAGACCACGCAGCGCAGCAGCCGGGTGCGCAGCTCGATCAGGTGATCAAGCAGCGGTGCCTTGCTGGCATCGATATCGGCGCGATCGGCCTCGGCGTTCATGCCGCCTCTCCCTCGCTCTCGGCGGTAGCGGCAGGGGTGGCGGCCTTCTTCACCCGCGGCTTGCGCGCCTTGGGTGCCGGTACAGGCTCGGGCTCAGGCGCCGGCAGTTCGGCCACCGGCGCCGGTTCGGCCCAGGGATCGGCCGCCGGCACCGGGCCGGCAAAATCCGGCAGGCTGCCATCAGGCAGCGCGCTGGCCTTCATGATGGCCTCGTTCTGGGCGGCCCAGATCTTCTGCATCTCTTCCAGTTCGGCCTCGCGCATCATCGCGTCGAACCCGGTGCGCAGATGCCGGCTCATGGCGCGGGCCTTGCCCACATATTGGCCCACCCAGCGCAGCGCGCGCGGCAGATCCTTCGGCCCGATGACCAGCAGGGCCACCAGCGCGATCACCGCCAGTTCGGAAGAATCAATGCCAAACATGTCGAGACCCTGGGGCCGGGGGCGGCCCGTGGTGCCGGATCAGCGGCGGGTGTCTTCGGTGACCGGATTGGCCTGGTTCTGCGGCGCGGCCGTCACCTGCGGTGGCGGGGCCGGCGGGGTTTCGCCTTCGTTCAGCCCCTTCTTGAAGCTGTTGATCCCCTTGGCAAAATCACCCATCAGATCGGAAATCCGGCCCCGGCCAAACAACAGCATGATGACCAGGATGACCAGCAGCCAGTGCATGAGGCTGAGCGAACCCATAGCGAATATCCTTGGCGTCGATTGAAATGCCCTGCCTTCTTACGCCCTTGGGCGGGCGATGGCCAGTGGCCGCATCACGGCCCGCCTCACACCCGGATCAGCCGGCGGCCAAAACTGGCCCCGCTGAACAGGCCGGAAAAGGCGGCTGGCAACTGTTCGATCCCGTCAAAAATCTCCTCGCGATACTTCACCTGGCCCGCCTTGATCAGCCCCGCCAGTTCCGCCTGCGCCGCCGGGAAGGCCGGCAGATCATCAAACACCACCAACCCCTCCATGCGCAGCCGCTTGCCGATGAATTCGCGCGTGTTGTGGATGCCCGGCGCCTCCTGCGGCGTCAGGTTGTAATCCGCCACCTGCCCCGAAATCACGATCCGCCCCTGCATCCGCATCACCGGCAACGCGCGATCGACACTGGCGTTGCCGACATTGTCGAACAGCACATCCCAGCCATCCTTGCTGGCCTCGGCAAACTGCGCGTCAAAATCCGGCGCCTTGTAATCCAGCGCGGCGTGAAAGCCGCAGTCCTCCACCAGCCAGCGGCACTTTTCCGCGCCGCCGGCAATGCCCACCACGTTGGACGCGCCCCACAGCTTCGCCAGCTGGCCTGCGGTGGCCCCCACCGGCCCGGCCGCACTCGTCACCAGCACGCGCTCCCCCGCCTGCAGATTGGCCACCCGCTTCAGGCCAAACCAGGCCGTCATCCCCGGCACCCCCAATATGCCGTTCCACAGGCTCAGCGGCACGCCCAGGTCCGGCACCTTGGCCAGATATCCGCGCCCGTTCGACACCATGTGCGTGGCCCAACCCGTACCCATCACCAGCTCACCGGCAGCGAAACGCGGGTGGCGGCTCTCCACCACCTCCCCCACCGCAAAGCCATCCACCAACTGCCCCGGCTGCAACGGCGGCGCATAGGAGGCGCCGGGCGACAGCCGCGACCGCGTGCCCGGATCACAGCTGATGAAGCGGTTGGCGATCAAGAGCTGCCCTTCGGCCAGCTCCGGAATCGGCAGTTCTTCCAACCGGAAATCATCAGGCGTCGGCGCGCCCACGATGTGCCGCGCCAACACGATGCGTTTCATTGTTCCCGCCGCCATGCCACTCTCATCCCTTCAAGAACCGGAGCCCATCATGGACCAACGCATCAGCATCGTCACCCTCGGAACCGACGATCTCCCCCGCGCCGTCGCCTTCTGGGAAGCCATGGGCTGGCCGCGCAAGGCCCGAACGTTCGACGCCATCGCCATGTTCCAGTGCGGCGGCCTTGCCTTCGCCATCTACCCGTTCGACAAACTCGCCGAAGACTGCGGCATGCAGGACCGCGGGCCCGGCTTCGGCGGCTTCACCCTCGCCCACAATGTCGGCAGCAAGGCCGAAGTCGACGAACTCCTCGCCCGCGCCGTCGCCAACGGCGGAACCTTGCAAAAACCCGCCCACGACGCCTTCTGGGGCGGCTACTCCGGCTATTTCTGCGACCCCGACGGGCATCCGTGGGAAGTGGCCTACAACCCCTTCATGGTGCCGGGGCCGGATGGAACGGTAACGCTGGGGGATTGAGGAGCGTCATATATGCAGCTGCGCATCCATGCGTTGGTGCAGGATGCGGATGACGGCAATGTCGTCGCCCTCTACCCGGAAATAGATCATGTGCTGCTCCACCGGCCGGCGCCGATAGCCGGGCCGAACATGGTCGCACGCCGGCGCCAGCAATGGCGCTGCGGCAAGGGCAACAAAGGCCGCCTCGATCAGATCGGTATAGTGCATCGCCTGATCCAGACCCCAGCGGGCCACGGTGGCGTCAAACATCGCCTCAAGGTCCTGCTGCGCCCGTGGGCTGAGCCGAACCTCAGCCATGCTGGTCAAGCTTGCGCTGCCTGAACGCGGCAAAATCAAAAGGCTCGGGTGCACCACTCTGTTCGCCAGCGATCAGCGCGTCACGCACCGCATCAAGCGCCGCAGTCCGTTCCTGCGCGCGCCGAATAAGGTCACGGATGGCTTCGCTGTCGTTGGTATAATGGCCGGCGGCAATCTGGCCAGCGATCCACGCATCCTGCTGCGCCGTCAGCGTGATGGTCTTGCGTACCGTGGCCATGGCTGCACTCTTGTTCATATTATTGGTGCAGTTTTGCATATTCACGGCAGGCTCGCAACCGTGGCTGTCACACCGCCGCCACCTGTTCCGCGTCGCCTTGGGGGCGGTTGAGGGGAAGAGAAAAAGAGCCTCCGGCGGGCAGGGGCGAGGCCCCTGCACCCGTTGGTTTTTGGGCAGCACTTGATGGCGGGTTTGGGGTGGTTTGCGGAATGACAGCCTCCGGATGGTCGGGGTGCATTCCACTACGTCACAGCGCGTGATCTGCCGGTCCCGGTGATGTATTCCTGATTCATAGTGTTCCGATGGGGTTAAGATGATGCCGCATTTCGTTTTCGAGTCCGATGCCGACGGCAACATCGTACGAATTCTAAAGGACGACCAGCTGCACGAAGAGTCGGTGCGCCTGGAGCAGCTTTTCTCGATAGTTACCGTGTACTTCCGGCTTGCGTCCGAGCATCTGGAGCGAATGGCATCATTGAGGGACAGCAATGCCCGGCGATGTGCCGGTCTACAGTCGTTCTTGATGAGCCTCACAGGATTGGAGGCATTTACAAACACGTTTTTCCATCTACGCGCGCAGGAGATCGAGAGCAACGAAATGATAGCGCGGATAAAGCAGTCTCATGGCTCGTTATCCAAGAAGATATCTGAATTAGCTGCGATGGGCCTAGACAGCCCACTCGTGGATCAGGACGCGCTTCTCGAAAGGATCTTTGAGCTGTCACAATTACGAAACGAGATTGTGCATCCCCGCTGGACACCCTCGGAGTTGACCATCGCCGGTGAGGTGCCGGTCAACATCTCCGGTTTGGTTGAGAACCGTCAGGCGATGTTTGAGGATGAGACGTTGTGCCGGGAAGCACTGTGACGTGCACCCCTGATTGGTACCGATCAGAAGTAGAGTCCTGTGCTTTGATGGCTGATGGTTGATGTGATGGCAACGGGGTTGGGGGCATGCCCCCAACCCCGTTGGCCGGCGATCTCGGCAGGGGTGCATCCGCCCAGTTTCGAGTGCGGCCTGACGGTGTTGTAGTCGTGCTTCCAGGCCGCGAGGATCGATCTGGCGTGCGCCAGCGATGTGAACAGGGTCTCGTTCAGGCATTCGTCGCGCAGCCGGCCATTGAAGCTCTCCACGAAGGCGTTCTGCGTCGGCTTGCCCGGCATGATGTAGTGCCATTCCACCTGCCGCTCCTGTGCCCAGCGCAGGATGGAGGTCGAGGTCAGTTCGGTGCCATTGTCGCTGACCACCGTCAGCGGCTTGCCGCGGACGGCCGCCAAGCTGTCCAACTCCCGCGCCACCCTTGCACCGGACAGCGACGTGTCGGCCACCAGCGCCAGGCACTCACGCGTGAAGTCGTCGACCACGCACAGGATGCGGAAGCGCCGGCCGCAGGCGAACGCATCACTGACGAAGTCGAGTGACCAGCGCTGGTTCGGCCCCTGCGGCATCGTCATAGGTGCCCTGGTGCCCAACGCCCGCTTGCGGCCGCCACGGCGGCGCACCTTCAACCCTTCTTCCCGGTAGATCCGCAGGAGCTTCTTGTGGTTCGGCGCATGCCCTTCGCGCGCCAGCAGATACCCCAGGCGCCGATAGCCGAACCGCCGCCGTTCGCCAGCCAGCTCACGCAACCTGGTGCGCAAGCCAGCATCATCGGGACGGGTCGGTTCATATCGAACCACCCGCCTCGCGACACCGATCAGACGACACGCCCGCCGCTCGCTCAGCCCGAACGTCTCCCGGGCATGGGCGACCGCATTCCGCTTCGCGTCGGGCGTCACCATTTTTTTGAGCTGATGTCTTTCAACACGGCGATATCCAGCATCGCCTCCGCCAGCAGCTTCTTCAGCTTGGCGTTCTCATCCTCCAGCGACCGAAGCCGCTTGGCCTCGGACACCTCCAGGCCACCGTACTTGGCCTTCCATTTGTAGAACGTCGCCGAACTGATCCCGTGCCGCCGGCAGACCTCGGCAGTCGCCATGCCCGCCTCCTGCTCCTTCACGATCCCAATGATCTGCTCGTCCGAAAACCTGCTCCGCTTCATGCGTCCGTCTCCTCGAGAAACGGACTCTACCCAAAAATGGGACCAATTCAGGGGTGCACGTCAACTGTTCTGGACGCTCCTCGCCGTCGCGCGAGTGGGCGAGGCTCGCGGTTACAAAGAACTCAGCGGCTTTATGTTTCACTGGACCGGAAACTATGGTCTGAGTCTGGAGGTGATCACCTCGCAGCTCGGTGTGGCTTGATTAGCCTTTCTCGCTTCCTTTTCGTCGTCCTGACAAACTATGCCGCCGAAGTCCGCATCGCCCTTCGGGCTCCAAAGCTGTCGGTTCGCTCTTGGCCCACAGGCTTTCTAAAGGCATCTGCACATATGTCTTCCGGTAACGGCATTACTCGCCAAGCACATTGATGTCTGAATTTGGGCCACAACCGGACTCACCTGCCAACAGCGCACTCGAGAACGAACGGGTGCAGGAGCCTCGCCCCTGCCCGCCGGAGGCTCTTATCGGTCTATACCAAACGGCTTCCCCAGCAACGCCACCCCCCAAACGCAAACGGCCCCTCGCTCCTGGGTGGGGGTGGAGCGAGGGGCCGGGCGGGCCCTCCCCGCCAGAGTGGCTGCCCCGGGGGGAGGCAGCACACTGGAGACGATATCAGAACCTGAAGCCGATTTCAGCCCCGATCACGCGGCGCTGGCCGGGCGAGATGAACGAGCCGCCAAATTCGATGGCGGGGATGACTTCGTTCAGCCACTGCTTGTCGAGCAGGTTGTTGGCGAACACCGACGCGGTCCAGTTCTTGCCTTCGATGCCGGCGCGCAGGTTGACGATGCCGAAGGCGTTGCGGCGCGTCACGTCATAGCGGGCGTTGCCCACCACGGCGGGCAGCGCCAGTGCGGAGATCGGCAGCAGGCCGCTGAACAGGGTCGGCTTTTCCTGGTTCTGCACGCTGTGGAACCAGGTCGGGCCGGTCAGGCGATAATCGGCGCGGAAATTGGCCTTCAGCCCATCGGTCACCGGCAGGCTGACCTGGGTGCCGACATTCAGCGTGTAATCGGCGGTATAGGGGCTCTTGTTGCCCACCGTGTCGGGCCGGCTGCTGTTCTTCTTGATCTCGCTGCCATTGAGGTTGCCCGAGGCGAACAGCGTCCAGCCATCGACCACCTTGGCCGAAACATTGGCTTCGGCGCCCCACACGTCAACCCGGTCGATATTGGAGACGACGCGCAGCAGGCCGAAGCCGCCGACGAAGAATTCGAAGAACTGCATGTCGCGCACCTGGGTGTAATAGGCGGCGAGGTCATAGCTGATGCGGTTGTCGAACAGGCTGCCCTTGATGCCGGCTTCAAACGCCGACGAGCGTTCCAGGCGATATTGATCGTTGATGCGCACGCCGGCGTTGATGGTGCCCACGGTCACGCCGTTGTTGAAATTCTGCGCGACGATGGCGGCCGAACCCTGGTTGTTGAAGCCGCCCGACTTGAAGCCCACGCCCCAGTTGGCGAACAGGTTGGTGTCGTCATTCAGCTTGTACCCCAGGGTGATCTTGGGCTGCAGCTGCTTGAACGTGTTGGCGGCCGGCGGGATGGCGCCATTGGCCTGGCCCGGGTTGATGCGGGCGCCGGTGATCGGATCATTCACCAGCGGCACCAGATTGGTGGCGCGGCGGCGTTCAATGTCATAGCGCATGGCCAGGCCCACGGTGAAGGCATCGGTGGCCTTCCAGTCCACGGTGCCGAACGCGGCATAGACATCGGTGTTGAACCGGTCGTTGAACAGCTGGCTGGTCGGGTTGCTCGAACCCGGCGCGTTGTAGAGCGTGGGCGACACGCCCTGGCCCAGATCGGCGCCCAGGCTGACACCGGTTTCGCGGCGGATGTTCAGATAATAAAGGCCGACCGACCAGTTGAGCGGGCCATCCAGCGTGCTGGCATAGCGGATTTCGGCCGAGACATCTTTCTGCTTGCGGGTCTGCAGCTGGGTGCCGTCGCAGGTGGTCGGGCTATAGGCGCCAAAGGTGGAGCCGTTGGCCGGCGCGAAGATGAACGGCACCGGGATCTGGCCGATGAAGGTGGGCGCCGCCAGCGCAAAGCCGGTCAGCTGCGCCGTGGTGGCGAAGCATTTGTTGTTCACCGCCTGGCTGGTGGGGTTGTTGATGTTGCTGATATAGCGGGCGAAATCGGCCGAGGTGCCGTCCGCGGTCAGCGACTGGTCCACATCGGAAAACAGCGTCCACGCCGTCAGCTTGCCCTTTTCGAACTCATGTTCGATGCGGGCCGATGCTTCCCAGGTGGTCTGCTCATTGGTCGGCCGGATATTGCCATAGTATTGGAACTGGCGGTTGTTCACATTCTCGTAGAAGGCCGGGTTCACCGCGGCAAAGTTCGGCAGGTGGAAGCTGGCGTTGAAGTTGATCGACGCGCCGGTCAGGCGGGCGTGGCGGGCCTTCACATCGAGCGTGGTGGCATCGCTCAGCTTGGCGACCAGCCGGCCATCAAAGCCATAATTCTGCTGATCATCCACCACCTTGGCATTGCCCAGGAAGCGGTTGCGCCAGAAGCCGTCGGTGGTCTGGTAATTGGCCGAAACCACAAAGCCGACCGTGCTGCTGAGCGGGCCGGCGACATAGCCAAAGGCCTGGCCGGTGGCGAGTTCGCCATAATTGGCGCGCAGCGCGCCCTCGATCACGTCACCGGGCTTCACCGTGGTCATCACAATGGCGCCGGCGGCAGCGTTGCGGCCATAGATGGCGCCCTGCGGCCCCTTCAGCACTTCCACCTGGCGCAGCGTGCCCTGCACCTGGTTCAGCTGGGCGGTGTTGGTCTTCAGGATGCCGTCGACCACCAGCGCCACGCTCGATTCGGCGTCACGCGCGCCGTTGAGGCCGCGGATGTTGATCTGGGTGTCACCGGCCTCGGCCGAACCCGAAACGATGGTCACGCCGGGGGTGAGCTGCACCATTTCCTGGGTGCGGAAGGTGCCGGTGGCGGCCAGCGTTTCGGCGGTGATCACCGAAACGGTGGCCGGCACATCCACCAGCCGCTCGCTGTTGCGGCGAGCCGTCACGATGATCTCGTCGCCGGCATCCTCGGTGGCGGCGGCGGCCTGCTGGGCGGCGGCCGGCGACGCAACGGCGGCCACCGATAGCAGCAGCGCGGTCACCAGTGCGCGGCGCGCGGTCACCTGATTGCCCGTTTCGGCCACGAAATCCTGCATCTTGCCCACTCCCGGTTGGTGCGCGACCACTCCCTGCCGCGCGCTTCAGCCGCTCTTGTATACAAAAGCGTCCGCTGGCAAGCTGCCAATGCGCCACATCCATGCAAACGGCGACGGGCGTCACCGCTTTGCAACAGTTTTCCATCCAGTCCGGACCAACAGCCATGACCACCGCGTCCGACAAAGCATCCGAACGGGCCTATGCCGAAATCCGCGGCCTGATCCTGGCCGGCGATGCCAGCCCCGGCACCCCGCTGCGCGAAGAGGCGCTGGCCGATATCGTTGGCGTGTCGCGCACGCCGGTGCGTGAGGCGTTGAAGCGGCTGGAGGCCGAACATTATGCCATTCGCACCCCCGGCGGCCGGTTGGTGGTGGCGGCCTGGGATGTGGACGATGTCGCTGAAATCTTTGCCCTGCGCGCCATGCTGGAAGGCCATGCCGCCGCCCGCGCCGCGCGCCGGCTCGGCCCCGATGGCCTCGCCGCGCTGAAGGCCTGCAACCAGGCCCTGCACGATGCGGTGGCCGCCGATGAACCCGATGTGGCGCGCTTCCTTGCCGAAAACCGCCGCTTCCACGATCTCGTCATCGGGGCCTCGGCCTCGGCCCGGCTGGCCACCATGCTGGCCAGCCTGGTGGAGCAGCCGATCGTGCGGCGCACCGCCACCCGCTATGCCAAGGCCGATCTGAAGCGCTCAGCCGATGAACATGATCAACTGATTCAAGCCTTTGCGGCGCGTGATGCCGATTGGGCGCGCGCCGTGATGGCCGCCCACATCCACCGCGCGCTTCACGCCTTCCGCGCTGCAAGCCCTTCGAAATAGGCGATGATTTCGGCGGCCGGCATGATTTCGGCGGTCTTGGCCTTCAGATCGAACAGATTGGCTGCGTGCACGCTGTCCAACCGGTCGCCCACGCCATCCTCCACCACCAGCGGCACATAGCCGCAGCAGATGGCATCCACCGCGCTGGCCCGCACACAGCCCGATGTGGACAGGCCGCAGATCACCAGCGTGTCGATATCCAGCGCCCGCAACCGCGCATCCAGATCGGTGCCGAAAAACGCCGATGGATATTGCTTGGTGATCACCGCCTCGCCGGGCGCGGGCTCCAGCGGCGGCTCGAAATCGCCGAGCGGGCTGCCGCGGTCGAACACCCGCAGCGCGGCAATCTTGCGATAGAAGACACCACCGTTGGCGCCACCCGGCTCATATTCCACCCGCGTGTGCAGCACCGGAACGGCCAGCGCCCGCGCCGCCGCCAGCACGCCCGCCGCCACGTCGCGCACCGCCTCCACCCCCGCATAGAGCGGTGATCCGGCGGCAAAATAGGCGCGGGCAAAATCGATCATCAACAGCGCCGGCCGCGCCTCCGGCGCCAGCCCCTGGCCAAAGCCCGCGCTGCGATAATCCGCGCCTGCGTCAACCATCTTAACCTCTCCCGCTGTCAAGCCGTCTATACAGAGGCACAGCAGCTTTGTATACAAAACCCATGTCCGCCACCCCCGCCATCACCATTGTCGAGGTTTCCCCCCGCGACGGCCTCCAAAACGAGGCCAATCTGGTGGAAACCGCCAACAAGATCGCCCTGATCGAGCGGCTGGTGGCCATGGGCGCCCGCCGCATCGAGGTGGCCAGCTTCGTCAATCCGCGCCGCGTGCCGCAGATGGCCGATGGGGAGGCGGTGATCGCCGGCCTGCCTGATGCGCCGGGCGTGCGCTATATCGGCCTGTGCCTCAACGAACGCGGCGTTGATCGTGCCATCGCCACATTGGATGGCCGCCGCCCGCTGGACGAAGCCGGCTGCGTGCTGGTGGCGAGCGACACGTTCGGCATCGTCAACCAGGGCCAGAGCATCGCCGATGGCATCACCGCCAACACCGCCATGCTGGCCAAGGCCAAGGCCGCCGGCCTGTTTGCCCAGGTCACCGTCAGCGCCGCTTTCGGTTGCCCCTATGAAGGCCCGGTGCCCGCAGACCGCGTCATCGATCTGGCCCGCCGCATGGCCGATGCCGGCGCCCAGGAAATCGCGCTGGCCGATACGATTGGCGTCGGCGTGCCATCCCAGGTCGGCGAATTGACCGAGCGGGTGATCGAAGCCATCGCCCCCATCCCGATCCGCCTGCACCTGCACGACACCCGGGGCCTGGCACCGGCCAATGCCTGGGCCGGTTATCAGGCTGGCTGCCGCACCTTTGATTCGGCGCTTGGCGGCCTGGGCGGCTGTCCGTTCGCGCCGGGTGCCGCCGGAAATGTCGGCACCGAAGAGCTGCTCTATCTTTTTGGCCGGTCGGGCATCGACCATGGCCTTGATCTGGAAACCACCCTCGCCGCCAACGCCTGGTTTGCCACCATCATGGGCCGGACCCTGCCCAGCCGGGCGGGCAAGGCCGGCGATTTCGTCGCGCGCCCCATTCCCACCGGAGCAACATCGTGAGCTATCGTCTTGGAGTCGACGTCGGCGGCACTTTCACCGACCTGATCGTGATCGACGAGGAAACCGGCCGCGCCGTACGCGACAAGGTGCCCTCCACCCCGCATGATCCCTCCGAAGCGGTGATCGCCGGCGCCCGCCAGCTGGCCGCCAAGGCCGGCATTTCGGCGGCCGATCTGTCGCTGTTCCTGCACGGCACCACGGTCGCCACCAACGCTGTTTTGGAACACAAGATCGCCCGCGTCGGCCTGATCGTCACCGAAGGCTATCGCCACATACTGCAGATCGCCCGCAGCCTCGTGCCCGGTGGCCTCGCCGCCTGGATCGTCTGGCCCAAGCCCACACCGATGGCGCCGCTGGAAGCCACGATCGAAGCCGATGAGCGGATCGGTGCCGATGGCGCCATCGTCCGCCCGCTCGATGAAGCGGCATTGCGCCAGAGCCTGAAGCGCCTGGCCGAGGAAAAGGTGGAGGCCATCACCGTCTGCCTGATGAACTCCTATCTCAACGATGCGCACGAGCGCCGCATCGCCGAAATCTGCGCCGAGGAAATGCCCGGCCTGCCGATCTCGCTGTCGGCCGATATCCTGCCCGAAATGCAGGAGTATGAACGCGCGCTCACCACCGTGGCCAACAGCGCGGTGCGCCCCACCGTGTCGCGCTATGTCGGCAATCTCGAAAACGCGCTCAAGGATTGGGGCACCACCGCCAAGCTGAACCTGCTGCGGTCGGATGGCGGCCTGATGTCGGCAGAGAAGAGCCGGACGGCCCCGGTGAACCTGCTGATGTCTGGCCCGGCCGGCGGTGTGGCCGGTGCGGTGTGGATCGCCAAGAACGCCGGTTTCCCCAACGTGCTGACGCTCGACATGGGCGGCACCTCCACCGATGTCGCCCTGATCGAGGATTATCAGCCGCGCCTGCGCCGCGAAACCAGCGTGGGCCACCTCACCGTCCGCGCCTCCAGCCTTGATGTGAAGACGGTCGGTGCCGGCGGCGGCTCCATCGCCACCGTGCCGGAACTCACCAAGGCGCTGCGCGTCGGCCCTCAATCGGCGGGCGCGGTGCCCGGCCCGGCCGCCTATGGCCGCGGCGGCGAACTGCCCACCGTCACCGATGCCAATGTGGTGCTCGGCTATCTGCCCGAGAATCTGCTCGGCGGCACTTTCAAACTGGATCGCGACGCATCGAAGCGCGCGGTGCAGACTGTGGCCGACGCGCTTGGCCTGTCCCTGTTCGAAGCCGCGGCCGGCATCATCGCCATCGTCAACGAGACGATGTTCGGCGCGCTGCGGCTCGTGTCCGTGCAGCAGGGCTATGATCCGCGCGATTTCGCGCTGATGGCCTTCGGCGGCGCCGGCCCGCTGCACGGCAATGCCATGGGCATGCTGATGGGCAGTTGGCCGGTGATCATCCCGCCCTCGCCCGGCGTGCTCTGCGCCTATGGCGATGCCACAACCCGCCTGCGTGTCGACGCCCAGCGCAGCTTCAACCGCCTCGTCACCCAGACCAATGATGCCGAGGTTGGCGCGGTAATCGAGGAGCTGATCGCCCAGACCAGCGGTGAACTGGCGGC
Source organism: Sandarakinorhabdus sp. FBCC-B8862 (assembly GCF_059745315.1). Taxonomy (NCBI): domain Bacteria; kingdom Pseudomonadati; phylum Pseudomonadota; class Alphaproteobacteria; order Sphingomonadales; family Sphingosinicellaceae; genus Sandarakinorhabdus; species Sandarakinorhabdus sp. FBCC-B8862. The sequence continues at coordinate 2,423,474 of NZ_CM185574.1, read as the reverse complement.
CGAGGGCGTTGCCGCCAGCGAAGTGGAAATCCGGGTCGAGATCGACCTGCGCTATGCCGGCCAGGCCTTTGAGGTACCGCTCTATTCGCCGCCCGGCTCCACCATCGCCAGCCTCGCCGAACGCTTCGATGCCGAGCACAAGCGATTGTTCACCTTCAATCTTTCGGTGCCGCAGGAACTGGTCAACATCCGCGTCGTGGCGCTGGGCAGGGCCGCAAATGTCTCGGCCGAACGTATCGCCAAGGGGGATGGCAATCCAACCGCCGCCCGCGTGCGCGACCACGAGGTGTGGATGGACGGCCAGGCCCGCGCCGCCGCCATCTATGACCGGTCCAAGCTGCGCGCTGGCGATATCGTGCCCGGCCCGGCGGTGATCACCGAAATGGACTCCACGACGCTGGTCCACAATGGCCACATCGCCAGCGTCGATGATTTCGGCAATCTGCTGATCACCCCGGCGTGAGGATGCTGGCCTGATGCCCGACCGCCATCCCCGCGCGCGGCGCCCGGCCGCCAGGGCCCTGAACCGCTCCGCCAGCCGGTGGGAACGCGGCATGGTCCTGCTTGCGGGCTGGTTGCTGTTGGCGGATGCTTTCCTCTCCACCATCTGGGGAGGACGCTGATGAAGACAATGATGATCGCCGCCATGGCCGCTGCCCTGTCGGCCGCGCCGGCCGCTGCCCGGCTGGAATCCAGCGGTGCGGACGGCTTTGTCTCGGTGAACGAAGCGCTGGTACCATTGCCGGCCGACAAGCTATGGGCTGCCGTGACCAGCTGGAGCAGCTGGTGGGATCCGGCCCACAGCTACAGCGGCAGGCCGGGCGCCATCATCCTTGAACCCCAGGCCGGTGGCGCTCTGATGGAGCGCTGGCCCGGTGGCAGCACCACCCACGCGACCGTGCTCACGGTGATGCCGCCGGGGCTGTTGCGGCTGTCGGGCGGCTTTGGCCCGCTGCAATCGCTGCCGGTGGGCGCCATCCTTGATATCGCGCTGAAGCCCGAAGCCGGCGGCACCCGCCTGAAGATGACCTATCGCATCGGCGGCAGCCCGGCCCAGAAGCTGGATGCGCTGGCCGGTCCGGTGGATTTCGTGATGAGCGCCGGTTTCAGCCGGCTCGTGAACTTTGCCACCACCGGCAAACCCAAATAGCCCTGGTTGAAGGACTGTCCCATGCCCGCCCGCATCATCGAAACCAATCCGCAGCCGTTCGCGGCCAAGGCGATCGACCCGGTCACGCTCGACATCATCGAGAATGCGCTGCGCAACGCCCGCATCGAGATGGACGCGACGCTGGTGCGCACCGCCATGTCGCCCGGCATCCGCGAACAGGGCGATGCCTTCCCGATGATCGCCAATCCGGCGGGCAAGATGATCGTCGGCCAGTTCGGCAGCTTCATCGATGGCTTCCTGAAGGGCTGGGACGGCACCATCGAGGAGGGGGACATGATCTTCCTCTCCGATCCCTATTCCTGCGAAGGCGCGATTTCGCACAGCAACGACTGGCTGGTGCTGCTGCCGGTCTATCGCTCCGGCCGGCTGGTGGCGTGGACGGCGATGTTCGGCCACCAGAGCGACATTGGCGGCAAGGTCGCCGGTTCCATGCCGATCGACGCGCGCTCGATCTTTGAAGAAGGCGTGCGCATCCCGCCGGTGAAGATCTGGAAGAAGGGCGAGTATAACGAGGATCTGATCAAGCTGATCATGCACCAGACCCGCAAGCCGGACTGGTGCGCGGCCGATCTGAACGCGCTCATCGCCTCCTGCCGGGTGGCCGCCCGCCGCATCGATGAAATGTGCGCCCGCTTTGGCGAGGATGAAGTGGTCGCCGCCATGGACGCGCTCCTCGCCCGCAACCATCGTGCCATGAAGGCGCTGATCGCCTCCTCCGTCTCCACCGACAAGGTGAGCTTCGAGGATTTCGTCTGCGATGATGGCGTGGGCTATGGCCCCTACAAGATCAAGTGCACCATGCAGCGCGTGGGCGACAAGGTGGTGCTGGATTTCGACGGCACCGATCCACAGTCGGACGCTGCGATCAATTTCTACCTCAACGAGAACATGTTCAAGATGTTCTTCGGCATTTACATGATCATGGTCTTCGATCCGCAGATCATGTTCAACGATGGCTTCTATGACCTGATCGAGGTGAAGATCCCCGAAGGCTCGCTGCTGAAACCGCGCTATCCCGCCGCCCTGTCGGGCCGTACCCATGCGCTCGGCCGCATCTTTGATCTGTTGGGCGCGCTGCTTGGCCAGCGCACGCCGGAATTCCTCTGCGCCGCCGGCTTCTCCTCCTCGCCCCACCTCATGTATTCCGGCCGTGACCAGCGCGCGGGCAAAAATGGTGAATGGTTCCAGCTGTTCCAGATCGGCTTTGGCGGCATTCCCGGCAAGCCGTTTGGCGATGGCCCCGATGGCCATTCGCTGTGGCCCGGCTTCACCAACGTGCCCAACGAGTTTCTGGAGCGTTATTTCCCGCTGCGCATTGAACGCTATGAAGCGCTGGCCGATACCGGCGGGGCCGGCAAGTTCCGCGGCGGCAATGGCATATTGATGTCCTACCGGTTCCTGTCGGCCGGCACGGTTTCGATCCATGATGATCGCTGGTTCACCTATCCCTGGGGCGTCAATGGCGGCGAACCGGGCAGCCGCGCCCGCAAGATCCTTGAAAAGGCCGATGGCACCCAGACCATCGTTGCCAACAAGCTCGACAGCCTGGATGTGGAGGCCGGCGACCAGCTGCACTTCATCACCTGGGGCGGCGGCGGCTGGGGCAACCCGCTGGAGCGTGATCCGGCGCTGGTCGGCCTCGAAATCCGCCAGGGTCTGGTCAGCGTCGCCGGGGCCCGGGCCTATGGCGTGGTCGCCGATGCCGATGGCACGATCGACGAGGCGGCAACCGCTGCCCTGCGCGCCGAACTGGCGGCGGCCCAGCCGGCCGAACCGGCCATCTTCAACCGTGGCGGCACCGTGGAGCAGCTGCGCGCTGCCTGCGAAGCCGAAACCGGCTTGCCGGCGCCCAAGCCGCCGGTCTGGCATTTTGCCGAGGCCGCGGAATGAGCAGCGCCGCCACCGGGCCGCTGGCCGGCATCAAGGTCGTCGAAATGGGCCAGCTGATCGCCGGCCCCTTCTGCGGGCAATTGCTGGGCGACATGGGCGCCGATGTCATCAAGCTGGAACCGCCCGGCCAGGGCGATCCGATGCGCGTGTGGGGTCGCGGCGATTATCCGCTGTGGTGGGAGGTTGTGGCCCGCAACAAGCGCGCCGTGTCCTGCAACCTGCGCCTGCCCGAAGGCCAGCAACTGGCGCGCGACCTCATCGCCAAGGCCGATATCCTCATCGAGAATTTTCGCCCCGGCACGCTGGAAAAATGGGGCCTCGCGCCGGAAACCCTGCACGCACTGAACCCCGGCCTGATCATCGTGCGCGTCTCCGGCTATGGCCAGTCCGGCCCCTATTCGTCGCGCGCCGGCTTTGGCGGCATTGGCGAGGCGATGGGCGGCTGGCGCGCCATCGTTGGCGATCCCGACCGGCCGCCCAGCCGCATGGGCGTCTCCATCGGGGACAGTCTGGCTGCCACCTATGGCGCGCTCGGCGCGCTCGCCGCCCTCAACCACCGCCATGCCACCGGCAAGGGCCAGATCGTCGATTCCGCCCTGTATGAGGCGGTGCTGCAGGTGATGGAATCGCTGGTGCCGGAATATGTCGCCTCCGGCTATGTCCGCGAACGCTCCGGCTCGGTGCTGCCCGGCATCGCGCCCAGCAATGTTTATCCCTGCAAGGACGGCGAATATCTGATCGGCGCCAATCAGGACACGGTGTTCGGCCGCCTGTGCGAGGCCATGGGCCGCCCCGAGCTGGCCAGCGATCCGCGCTATGTGAACCATGTCGCGCGCGGCCGGCACCAGGAAGAGCTGGATGCGCTGATCGGCGAATGGACGAAAACGCTGACCGTTCAGGAACTGGAAGACAAGATGGTCGCCGCCGGCGTTCCGGCCGGCCGCCTCTATCGCCCGCAGGACATGCTGGACGATCCCCATTTCCAGGCCCGCGATGCCATCATCGGCGTGCCGCACCCGCGCTGGGGCGAGGTGAAGATGCAGAATGTCTTCCCCAAATTGTCGGCAACGCCCGGCAATGTCCGCCGCCGCGCGCCGGAATCCATCGGGCAGGACAATGACGATGTCTATGGCGAGCTGCTCGGCCTCGATGATGCCGCGCTGGCTGATCTCAAGGCGCGCGGGATTATCTAGGCCGTGAACGCGTGAATATCGCCCTCTGGGACGGGATTTTCAGGCCCGAGGCGAGTGAGCAAGCGCAGCGGCGGTAGCGGCGCTACCGCCCAGGCGCAGCGAGCGCTGCATCGGGCCTGAAAATCCCGCCTGAGGTGGCCCGGAGACGCCAAATCGACGTCGCCAGTCGGCTTGCTGTGAGGGGGCTTTGCCCCTCCAACGTCGATTTGGCGTCTCCGGGCCATCACGGGGGGGCGATATTCATGCGTTCACGGCCTGATCGCCTGCCACAGCATCACAGCGCCCAGCCCGGCCATCAGCAGCGCGGCGAGCACCCGCACCGCCGCCATCGGCACCAGGCGCAACACGCGGTCGCCGAGGAACACCGCCGGCACATTGGCCAGCAGCATGCCCAGCGTGGTGCCGATGGTGACGGCGGCCACATCGTGGAACTGCGCGCCCAGCCCGATGGTGGCGATCTGGGTCTTGTCCCCGATCTCGGCGACGAAAAAGGCGATGGCGGTGGTGAGGAACACGCCGCCGCGGCTCACCGGCGGAGCATCATCCGCCTTGTCCGGCACCAGCACCCACAGCGCCGTGGCGACAAACCCCAGGCCAACCGCGATGCGGAACCCTGGGCCGCTGAACCAGCCGGCCAGCGCCGCGCCGGCCCACGCCGCCAGCGCGTGATTGGCCAGCGTTGCCGCCAGCACCCCGGCAATGATCGGCCATGGCCGGCGGAAGCGCGCCGCCAGCATGATCGACAGCAATTGTGTCTTGTCGCCCACTTCGGCCAGCGCGACGAGGCCCGTGGCCGTGCCGATGATCCCCAGACTGTCGGTCATGTCATCACTCCCCCGGCAGACACGGCTGACGCCATGGCCCGCCGGATGCGGCCACAGCGCCAACGGTCTTGCCCGCTTCCACTGGAAGCTTGCGTCACCATGGCCAGGCCGGCCAAGTGTGTTGGTGACGCCGATTGGGGGCTACTCCCCGATTGACGGAAGCAGCGATAGCAGCTTGCCCGCCGGCCGTCCACGGCGCACAATGCGTATATGCCCCTGATCCATCTGCTGCTGGCCGGCGCCGTGGCGGCTGTTGCTGCCCCCGCCACCCCAACCGCCCCGCCTGCACCCGGGGCCAATCGCATTGCCCCCGCTGTCATCGACAACAGTCTCGAGATCCTTGGAGAGGCACTGGCCGCCGAACAGCTGAAAAAACGCATGTTCATCGATGTGAAGGTGAACGACACCGGGCCACACCGCTTCCTCGTTGATTCGGGCGCAGACCGGTCGGTGGTCAGCGATGGCCTCGCATTGCGGCTGAATCTGCCCCAGGGCGAACCGGTGCGCGTGCAGGGCATGGCAGGTGTGCGCGATGTCGAAACAGTGGAAGTGGCGGCGCTCACGCTTGGCACGTCCGAAATCGGCCCGATCATCGCGCCGGCACTGTCGGCCCGGCATCTGGGCGCGGATGGCCTGATCGGCATCGATGCGCTGGCCGATCAGCGGCTGATGCTGGATTTCGACAAGCGCACCATCACCGTGCAGGATTCGCGAACGCCCTATGTCGCCAACGGCAATGAAATCCTGGTCACCGCCCGCCGCCGCAAGGGCCAGCTGATCATCACCCAGGCGGCGATTGACCGGCGCAACGTGTCTGCCGTGATCGATACCGGCAGCGAGGTGACGCTTGGCAACAGTGCGCTGCGGCAACGGCTGTTCGGCGCCGGTCGCCCCAAGGGGATGGAGGATATCGAACTTCTGTCAGTCACCGGCCAAACGCTGAAGGCCGAGGCGATCCGGCTCGACAATGTCCGCATTGGCGGCCTCACCCTCAACAATGTGGTGATCGCCTTTGCCGATGCGCCGCCCTTTGCCCTGTTCGGCCTCACCGACACACCGGCGATCTTCCTCGGCTCTGATCTTCTGTCCAGTTTCCGCCGTGTCAGCCTGGATTTCCGCAACCGCAAAGTGCGCTTCACCCTCAGGGCGGATGCCACCCCGGGCGGCTTTGTCAGCCAGCGCTATTAGGGCGCTTCAGTTCTGCAGCGTGTTGGTCGCCAGCCGCTGAAACTGACTCTGGCAGCCAGCTTCGATCAGCGCGGCGCCCAGTGCCTCGACATCGGCCGCCGCCGCAATCTGTTTCACGGTCAGCGTCACCGGGGTCTTGCCGCCGCTGATGGTCAGCGCCCCGGCCTTGCCGGCCACCAGCGCCGGCAGCGTTGCCAGCGCCTGGCCAATGCCGAACATCACGCTGGCCGTTGCACCATCGTCGCGGGTCACCGTCACCGTCTGCGCGGCCGTCGTATCGGCGCGCCACAGCGCGATATTGGCCGGATCGATGGCGCAAACCGTGTCGCTGGCGCGGGTGTCCAGCGCCCACACGCCGGGCGGGGTGGGCGGGCCCTGGTCCTGGCCGCCGGCGCGCACCGCCCCGATGCGGGCGCGGCGGGCGGGCTTCTGCACCAACAGGTCGCTGAACGCCACCTCCTGCGCCACGGCGCTGGGCGCGGCCAGGCTGAAGCTGCCGGGGCCGGAAAAGCTGCGCGTGCCCTTGGCATCCAGCACCACGATCGAATCGCCGGCCTTCAGGCTGATCGGGCCATCACCCAGCCGCTGGCCGGGCTTGAAGCTGGCGGCCGACGGGCCGGCAGCGCGCACCACCAGCGGGCCAGCCAGCGCTGTGCTCGCCACCAGTGCCACCGCCATCGCCACAGCCGATTTAATCGAGATCATATACGCCTCCCGGTCCCACCTGTTCCATGCGTTGTATCAGATACGCGAGCGCCTTGTCTTGCGGTGCAGCGGCTGAACGCTGCCTGAGGGCGTCAAGCGCGCTGGCATCGCCGCGCTCGAAGGCGGCATAAAGCCCGGCAAAAATCTTGTCTTGCACCGCATCGCCGGCGCCCAGCGGTTCATACACCTCGATCGGCTTCTGCCGGCCGCGCACCCGCACCCGGCCCATGGGGCGGAAATGCTCCAGCCCCATCTGGGTCGCCGCCTCCCCGCTCACCAGCGCGGCGGTTTTCAGCGACTTGTTGGCGCCTTCCAGCCGCGCCGCGACGTTCATCGAATCGCCCAGCGCGGTGTACTGGATACGGCCTTCGCCGCCGAAATTGCCCACCACCACATCGCCCCAGTGCAGGCCAACACGGGTGCGGCCCATGGCTTCGCGGCCTTCGGCAGCCACCTTGAAGCGTTCGCCCACCTGCGCCATTTCCACGGCGCAGGCCAGCGCACGCTGCGCGTCGTCGGGCCGGGCAATCGGCGCCCCCCAAAAGGCCACCACGGCATCGGCAACGAACTTGTCGATGGTGCCGCCATGCTTCAGCACCACGTCGCTCATCGCATCAAGATAGGCGTTCAGCGTGGACGCCACCACCTCCGGCGGCTGGCTCTGGCACATCGATGTGAAGCCTTCGATATCGGTGAACAGCGCAAAGATCGGCCGCCGCTCGCCGCTCAACTGCAGCCGTTCCGGCTCGGCCAGGATCTGCTGCGCCACGTCGCGCGGCAGATATTTGCCCAGCGCCCCTTGCGCGAACTTGCGCTGTTCCGCCCCCACGATGCGCGCCGTGGTGCTGGCCGCCATCAAGGCCAGCAGCCAGCCCACGCCCAACCCGGCGCAGGGCAGGCCATAAGTGTCAAAACCCGCCCCCTGCAGGCCATAGGGCAACCAGCCCAAGAGACCGATTTCGGCCAGCACGAACGGCCCCAGCAGGCGCGCGCCCAGGTCAAAACCGCCGGTCACCGCGCCCAGTGCCACCGCCAGGATCGCCAGCCCCCAGATCACCCAGCCGGGCAGCCGCTTGAAATCGCTGCCATCCAGCGCCTGGGCGATCAGCACGGCGTGCAGCTCCACCCCCGGCGTCGTCTTGCCCGACAGGCGGGTGAAGGGCGTGATGAACCGGTCCGCCTCCGGCAGATCGGCGCCGATCAGCACGATCTTGCCGGCAATCGCATCCTTCAGCGCGGCCGCCGTTTCGGCATTGCCAAACAGGTCCACCGGCAGGGAGGCAAACACAGGCCGGTCGGCAAACAGGGCTTTGCGAAAGATCGCCGATCCCTTATGCCGGTCATAGCCCTTCACCCCGGTGATGGCATTGACCAGCAGCGGCGGCGGCCGCTGCGCCGGGTTGGGCCATTGCCGCCAGGCATTGTCATTGTCCACATCCAGCCGGATGTTGGCGGTGCGCACCGGCGCGGATGCCACGCTGCCGAAAAACCGGCGCATATGCGCTTCCTGCCAGGGCATGACGAACTCGCCATTCTCGGCATTGCTGGAAAAGCCAAAGAATGTCGGCGTCTTCATGCCCAGCAGCGCCGCCTTCAGCACCGGGTCTTCCGGCTGCGGCTGGTCGATCAAGATGTCAACGCCGATGGCGCGCGGGTCCAGCGCATCGATGTTTGTCAGCGCCCGCGCCAGCATGGTGCGGTCCAGCGGCGACCGCTTGCCGGTGGCGGTCAGCGTCTCCTCGGTGAACACCACCAGCACCACGCGCGGATCCTGGTCCACGCGCGGCGCAGTCAGATCCACCCGCACATCATAGAGGCCCCGTTCGGCCGACAATGCCAGCGGCAGGTTCCAGCTGAAGCGCGCGATTGCCAGCGCCAGCCCCAGCACCAGCAGCGTCGCCGACAGGCGCAGCGGCCCGGCCGTGGCGATCGCGCGGCGCATCGTGGCAATCCGGTTGGCCATGCACCCCCTGTGGCTGGCAAATCGCGGGCATCATAGGCGACGGCCGGCCATCAGCGCCAGCCCTCACCCAAGGCTCAGCGCCGGCGCCCGCGTCCCTTGCCCTTTCCGGCACCATCCACGTCAAACAGCCCGGCCAGGCTTTCGATGATGGTGCCGCCCAGCTGCTCGGCATCCATGATGGTGACAGCACGGGCATAATAGCGCGTCACATCATGGCCGATGCCGATGGCGATCAGCTCAACCGGGCTCCGCGTCTCGATCTGCTTGATCACGGCGCGCAGGTGCCGCTCCAGATAATTGCCGCTGTTCACCGACAGGGTGGAATCATCCACCGGCGCGCCATCGGAGATAACCATCAGGATGCGCCGGTCTTCGGGCCGCGCTAACAGCCGCTCGTGCGCCCACAGCAGCGCCTCGCCGTCGATATTCTCTTTCAGCAGGCCTTCGCGCATCATCAGGCCCAGATTCTTGCGCGCCCGCCGCCATGGCGCATCGGCCTGCTTGTACACGATGTGGCGCAGATCATTGAGCCGCCCCGGCTTGGCCGGCCGGCCGGCGGCGAGCCACGCCTCGCGGCTCTGCCCACCCTTCCAGGCGCGGGTGGTGAAGCCCAGAATCTCGGTCTTCACCGCGCAGCGTTCCAGCGTGCGGGCCAGGATATCGGCGCAGATTGCGGCGATGGAAATCGGCCGGCCGCGCATCGAACCCGAATTGTCGATCAACAGCGTCACCACCGTGTCGCGGAAATCGGTGTCGCGTTCGATCTTGTAGCTGAGGGCATGGGCCGGGTTGGTGACGATGCGCACCAGCCGTGCGGCATCCAGCAGGCCCTCCTCCTGGTCGAAATCCCAGCTGCGGTTCTGCTGCGCCATCAGCCGGCGCTGCAACCGGTTGGCCAGCTTGGTCACCGCCGATTGCAGCGGGATCAGCTGCTGGTCCAGATAGGCGCGCAGCCGGGTCAATTCCTCATCGTCACACAGGTCGGCGGCACCCACCACCTCGTCAAACTTGGTGAGATAGGGCTTGTAGTCAAAATCCGGCGGCAGGTCGCTCAATGGCATGTTCGGCCGCCATGGCATCATGCCCTCATGGCCCTCGTCGCCCATCTCGGCGTCAGACACCTCGTCGGTGTCCATCTCCACCTCGCGTTGCTCGGCATCCTCGGGTGCATCGCTGGACTCTTCGGCGCGGGTCTCGGTCGATTGCTCGCTGCCGCCGCCGTCGTCCTCCTGGTTCTCCTCATTGTCCTCGCCGGGCTGTTCCTCCTCGGCACCGTCATCCGATTGCTCAGTCTCGTCGCTGGACTCTTCGGGATCGGCGGCCAGGCCCAGATCGGCCAGCACATGGCGCATCATCTGGCCGAACTGCGCCTGATCGCCCATCGATGCCGCCAACGCATCCAGATGGCTGCCGGCCTGCGCCTCGATATGGCCGCGCACCATGTCGACGGCCTGTTGTGCCACGCGCGGCACCGCGGCACCGGTCAGCCGCTCACGCACCATCAGGCTGATGGCGGTGGCCAACGGCACTTCATCGGCGGTGCGGGCGCGCACGATCGGATCGGTGCGCAGCCGCTGCTCGGTCATCCGGTCAAGGTTGCGGGCGACGCCGGCCATTTCGTTGGCGCCCAGCGCCTCGAACCGCGCCTGCTCCACCGCGTTCCAGATATCGCGCGCCAGCCCCGCATCGGGCTGATCGGCGGCATGCACCCTGGGATCATGGTGCAGCCGCTTCAGCGCGAAGCTGTCGGCCCAGCCGCGCACTTCGGCCACCTGCTCGGCCGGCAACGCGCGCGCCGGCTGCGGCACCCGCGCCTGATCGCCGAAACAGCCCGGCTTGTCGGCGGTATAGGCCAATTCCATGTCGGGCGCATGGCCCATGGCCCGCATGGTCGCGGCCACCGCCTGGCGGAAATCCTCGATCGGGTTCGGATCAGCCATGGCTGGCCCCTTCTGGCGGCGCAAACGCCGTCTTGAAACCAAAGGCCTGCTGGCTGGGGCCATAACGGTCCAGCAGCCACAGCCGCGCCAGCCCTTCCATCACGTCCGGGCGGTGGCCGGCGGGCACCCACCACAGCGCCTGAAACGCGCCATCGAACGGCACAAACCATTGCCGGCGCTGGCGCATGATGCCGGCATGGCTGCTGCGATAAACAAAGGCCGACAGGCTATCGAGATCGGTCCACACCGAAATGTTGACCAACAGCTTGGGATCGGGCGTCGCCTGGATATCGGTGGCGTTGCCCGCCTCGTCCTGCAGCCGCCAGACAAAGCCGGGGCTGGCATCGGCGATGGCGTTGATGGCATCCAGCGCGGCATAAAATTCGGCCACCATGGGATCGCCCTTGGGCGCCACCATGGTGCCGATGTTGATCTGCGCCAGCTGCCAGCCCGACATGCGTTACCGCTTCGCCTTCGCCGCCACGCTTTCCGGCAATTCCTCGCCGAACACGCGCTGATAATATTCGGCCACGATGCTGCGCTCCGCCTCGTCGCACTTGTTCAGGAACGACAGGCGGAAGGCAAAGCCCACGGAGCCAAAGATCACCGCATTCTGGGCCCAGGTGATCACCGTGCGCGGGCTCATCACCGTGGAAATATCGCCGCCGATGAAGCCCGACCGTGTCATGTCGGCCACGCGCACCATGTTGGCCACAGTCTTGCGGCCAGCATCGCTGTCAAACTGCTTCACCTTGGCCACCACGATGGCGGTTTCGGTGTGGTGCGGCAGATAATTCAGCGTGGTGACGATGCTCCACCGGTCCATCTGGCCCTGGTTGATCTGCTGCGTGCCGTGATAAAGCCCGCTGGTGTCCCCCAGGCCCACGGTGTTGGCGGTGGCAAACAGCCGGAACCACGGGTTGGGCCGGATCACCCGGTTCTGGTCAAGCAGGGTCAGCTTGCCTTCCACTTCCAGCACGCGCTGGATCACGAACATCACGTCGGGGCGGCCGGCATCATATTCGTCGAACACCAGCGCCGTTGGCGTCTGCAGCGCCCATGGCAGCAGGCCTTCACGGAACTCGGTCACCTGCGTGCCGTTCCTCAGCACGATGGCATCCTTGCCGATCAGGTCAATGCGGCTGATATGGCTGTCGAGGTTGATGCGGATGCACGGCCAGTTCAGCCGCGCCGCCACCTGCTCGATATGGGTGGATTTGCCGGTGCCGTGATAGCCCTGCACCATCACCCGGCGGTTGTGGGCAAAGCCGGCCAGGATGGCAAGCGTCGTGTCGGGATCGAACACGTACGACGGGTCCAGATCCGGCACGCGTTCATCGGCAATGGAAAAGGCCGGCACCGCCATGTCGATATCGACCCCGAACACCTCGCGGGCGTCCACCGTGGTGTCGGGCGCGGAAAGGGCCACCGGGCGGGTTTCGTGCATCTCGCTCACGTCTTGTTCGACTCCATCTTGTATCCGGCAGCGGATTTCAGGTGCGTAAAGGCGTTGACCACCGCCTGCAACTTTCCTTCGTGTGACCGGTCCCCCCCATTGCTGTCAGGGTGGTATCGGCGCACCAGCGCGCGATAGGCGCGGCGGATATCGGCGGGGCTGGCATTGCGGTCCAGCCCCAGCGCGCCCAGTGCCTTGGCATCACCGGGCGCCGCCCATTTGCCGGGTGGCGGTTTCGGCCGCGCCGGGCCCTTGCCGCTGAACAGCTCGTGCGGATCGCCGATGGTGAAGGCCGGCTTGCCCCGCACCATGTCCTGCACCCAGCCGGCCATCGGTGATTGCGCGGCGTGGATCTCGTCCACGCTCATCCCGTCGAAATAATTGTAACCGGCGTTGAAGGCACGCACATGTTCAAGGCACAGAAACTGCCAGCCGCCCACATCGCCCGGCACCTTGTTCGATCGCGGCGCGCGAAATTCCCCCGCCTCGCCACAGCCCGGCCAGGCACAGGCCTGCGGCTGGGCCTGTTCAACCCGCCCGTGCCACCGATTGGGGCGTCTGGCATTTGGCTCGGAAATGACGGTGTCCCTTTGTTTCAGCCGGTCTATAACGGCCGGCAAAGGAGTGCATATGGGCAAGGTTGCCGCAGAAATCCACGCGCGTCTCACCGCCGCGCTGGCGCCACACAGCCTGGAGGTGATCGACGACAGCCACCAGCATCGCGGCCACGCCGGCCACCGCGGCGATGACGCCGAATCGCATTTCACCGTCAGGCTGACGGCCGCCAGCTTTGCCGGCCAGTCGCGCATCGCCCGGCAACGCGCCGTTTATGCCGCACTGGGCGATCTTGTCGCCCCCGATCGCATCCACGCGCTGCGCATCATCGCTGCGGCACCGGGGGAAGGCTGATGCGCGCGGCGGCCGCCACCATCGCCACCATGCTTGCCCTGCTGTTGGCTGCCCCGGCGCTGGCTGCCACCGAAAGCATAGGCAGCCTCGATGCCGTGCCCATCATCGATCGCCTCGATGTCGCCGATCTGCCCGCCGGCCAGCTGCAGCGCTTCTGGTTCCGCGCCGGCGCCAGCCCGGTGGGCCAGCCCTGGCTGGTGCCAGTGGTGGTGGTGAAGGGCGCCACACCCGGCCCGCGCCTGATGCTCACCGCCGGCATCCACGGCGATGAACTCAATGGCATCGCCGTGCTGCACCGGCTGGCCGCCACGGTCGACCCCGCCAGATTGTCGGGCACGCTGGTCATGGTCCCCGGCCTCAACCCGCCTGGCCTGATGCAGTCGGCCCGCCAGTTCACGCCCGATTGGGGCCGCAGCGCCCCCAATCTCAACCGCGAAATGCCCGGCAAGGAAGGCGGCAACACGGTCGCCGATTTCGCCGGCCGGCTGTGGAACCGCCTGATTCGGCCCAATGCCGATACCGCCGTTGATCTCCACACCCAGTCGCGCGGCACCGCCTACATGATGTATGTCTTTGCCTCCAACGCCCGCACGCGGCGCATGGCCGAACTGGTCGGACCCGACATCATCAAGATGGACAAGGGGGACAAGGGCACGGTGGAAAACACCCTGACCGATGATGGCGTGCCGGCGATCACCCTGGAATTGGGCCGGCCCGAGATGTTCGACGACGTGATGATCGCCCGCGCCGAAGCCGGCCTCACCAACCTGATGCGCGAGCTGAAGATGCTGCCCGGCAAGGTGACCCCACCGCCGGCCAGCCTGTTTGTCGCCAATGATCTGATGCCCGCCCGCGCCACGAAGGCCGGCTGGGCCCGGCTGCTGCTGCCGCTGGGCGCTGCAGTGAAGAAAGACCAGCCGATCGCCGAGATCCGCGACGCCTTCGGGCGCCTGATCGAAACCGTCACCAGCCCGGTCGATGGCCGCATCAACATGATCGCCACCGATCCCCGCACCGATCAGGGCACCAGCATCGCCCGCATCACCTGGTGGTCGCCCGATCCGGCCTGCGCAAACGGCTGTTGAACGCAAGCCGGCAAGTCGCTAATCCCGCAACCGGGCCGGCTTAGCACAGCGGTAGTGCAGCGGTTTTGTAAACCGAAGGTCGGGGGTTCGATCCCCTCAGCCGGCACCAGATTTTCTCCATCCGCTCGTGCACTTGCTCCGCCCCGCTCTTGGGGCCACAGTGACAGCTTCGGGGATGGGTGATGCGATATCTTTGGCTGCTGGGCGTCTGGTTTTTCTTGTCTGCCTTTGGGCCCAGCCCGCAGCTGTTTGATCCACCACCAGGCGATCCGGCCCAGCCGCGCACCTTGCTCGTGTTTCTCGATGGCACCCGAAACGATCAGGCCAGCAACACCAACGTCCACAAACTCTATCATGCGGTGGTCACAGCCCGCACCGCCGCCGGAGCAACCGACACCGCAGCTTTCTACATCGAAGGGATTGGCACCGGCTATCGCCTGATTGGTGCTGCCACCGGCTGGGGCATCAGCTACCGGGTCCGCCAGGCCTATGCCTGGCTGTTGCAGCGCTGGCGCCCCGGTGACCGCATCGCCATCTTCGGATTCAGCCGCGGCGCCTACAGCGCACGCGTCTTGGCGAGCCTGTTGCAACATGCCGGCTTGCCCGCGCAACCGGTGACCGACCAGCAGCGCGCGCTTGCCATGGCCGATGTGCTGTTTGACGCGGTGAAGCAGCGCAAGGCCACGGCTGCCACGCGCATGGACAATGCCAGGAGGGCGGCAGCGCGCCGACGCTATCCACCACTGCAGGCCCATGTGCCCATCACGTTCATGGGCCTGTGGGACACGGTGGAGGCTCTGGGCGACCCCACCGACGATCCGGCCCTCGTGGATCTGCCCAACACCCGTTATGGCGATCAACTGTGCAACGTGGAACGCGCGGCCCACGCTGTCGCCGCTGATGACAACCGTGCCACCGTTTATCGCCCAGTGCTGCTGACGGGGGCGCATCTGCTCGCCGATTGTCCGCAAGGCCCGGGCACAGGCGGCATCGATGCGCGGGTGGAAGAAATGTGGTTCACCGGCGCCCACAGCGACGTGGGTGGCAGCGAAGCCGGCGACTATGCCAAGCGCCGGCTCGGCGGTGTCACGCTGAACTGGATGCTGGCACAGCCTGGCACAGTCGATCTTCTGGCCGGGATTGGACCGTTTCCCGCCAATCCTGCCGATGTGTCGGGCAACGGATATGATGCCACCAAGCCAATCGGCAAACCCATCCCCCGCACGCTCGCCGTTCGCCAGCGCACCATCGATCGTCTCTACAACGCTGGCCGCATCAAGGTGCACAGTTCGGTGGTCCAGAACCTTGCCGAACGGCCACGCGCCCAGCACGAGCTGGATTGGGCAAACCTGTTTCCGGACTGCTTTGCAACTGCAAGCGGCAGAGCCACGTTTCGGCCAGACCAGCCACATTGCCAGCTGGTGGTGGTGGCAGACCCGGCACCACCCTCACCGACCAATTGATCACCAGCCTACGCAATCCCCCGCTCTTTTCTTTTTGCCAGTGGCCAAACAGGATGAGGCATGACAGCCTGCATTCTGTACTCTGCCAACATCCGCAACGGGGAAAGACGCGCCATGCATTTCGACTATAGCGACAAAACGAAAGCCCTCATCGAACGGCTGCGCGCCTTCATGGACGAGCATATCTATCCGAACGAAGAGCGGTATCAGCAGGAACTGCAGGAAGGCGAGCGCTGGAAGGTGCTGCCGGTGATCGAGGAGCTGAAGCCCAAGGCCCGCGCCGCCGGCCTGTGGAACCTGTTCCTCAACATCTGCGACCATGATGTCGGCGAATGGAAGGGCCCCGGCCTCACCAACCTCGAATATGCCCCGCTGGCCGAGGAAATGGGCCGCGCCGGCTGGTCGTCGGAGGTGTTCAATTGCTCCGCGCCCGACACCGGCAACATGGAGGTGCTGCGCACCTATGGCACCGAAGCGCAGAAGCGCCAGTGGCTGCGCCCGCTGATGGATGGCGAAATCCGCTCCGCCTTCCTGATGACCGAACCGGCCGTCGCCTCGTCGGACGCCACCAACATCGAAACGTCCATCCGCCGCGACGGCGATGAATATGTCATCAACGGCCGCAAATGGTGGTCGTCAGGCGTGGGTGATCCGCGCTGCAAGATCGCCATCGTCATGGGCAAGACCGATCCGTCCGCCCCCCGCCACCAGCAGCAGAGCCAGATCCTCGTGCCACTGGATGCGCCGGGCATCACCAAGCTGCGCCCGCTGAACGTCTTCGGCTTCGACGACGCCCCGCACGGCCATTTCGAGGTGATTCTCGACAATGTCCGCGTGCCCGTCTCCAACATGATCCTGGGCGAAGGCCGCGGCTTTGAAATCGCGCAGGGCCGCCTTGGTCCCGGCCGCATCCACCATTGCATGCGCTCCATCGGCGCGGCCGAACGCGCGCTGGAAAAGATGGTGAAGCGCCTGAAATCGCGTGTCGCCTTCGGCAAGCCGATTTCGGAACACAGCCTGTGGCACGAACGCATCGCCGACAGCCGCATCGCCATCGAACAGGCCCGCCTGCTCACGCTGAAGGCCGCCTACATGATGGACACGGTGGGCAACAAGGCCGCCGCCAACGAGATCGCGATGATCAAGGTGGTCGCCCCGAACATGAGCTGCATGATCCACGACATGGCCATCCAGGCCCATGGCGGCGGCGGCGTCTGCCAGGATTATGGCCTTGCGTCGGGCTATGCCGGCCAGCGCACCCTGCGCCTGGCCGACGGCCCGGATGAAGTGCACCGCCAGGCCATCGCCAAGAACGAACTGCGCAAATACAACTAAGTCGGCCGGGCAGCGGGGAAGGGCTTGCACCACAGGCCCGCCCCTGCTACCCGCCGCATCCTGCCAACGGGGCGCAACCGCGCCTCATGTCCCTGGTGTGCGGCCATGGCGGAATTGGTAGACGCGCAACGTTGAGGTCGTTGTGGCCGAAAGGCCGTGGAAGTTCGAGTCTTCTTGGCCGCACCACGCAGTTTCAGGGTCCACCCGATGAGGGTGCCCTAACTGCGCTATCTTCAAAAGTTTCCCGGATTTCCGTGGCTTTGCGGCACCGCGGCGCTTGGCTTGTGGTCAGAGATCACTCTCTCGGCCCGTGATTTAGGCCGAGAAAGAGCCGGAATCTCTCCTTGAAAGTTCCCGGCTTCACCTCGGTTCGGCGGGTTCGCGGCGGCTAGACCGCGAGACCAAATTCCCGCTCTTGTTCGTCCCAAGCAAGGGGAATCGAGGCCGACAGCAACACTCGGCGAGTCATCGTCTTGGGCTGAGTGCCTGATGCAATCGCCTCGACGATCTTGGGGCTGATCCACGAAAGGCGGAGCAGCCTGGCCAAGTGGGTTCGGCACCGACCTTCCCGCTTGCCCAGTTGGTTGAGGCTGAGTTCGGGCGATTGCAGCACCAAGCGCTGCACGTGCATCGCCTCGGCCATCAGCGCGACAAGGTCGGCATCATATCGGTCGTCATTGCGCTTGGCTTCAATCTTGAGCTTCGCCTCGCAGTGGGGCCTACCAGCAACGGGACGCGGGATGGCGTGAGACCAACTTGCCGGCGCATCGTTCCCCAGTGCCGCTGGCTGCAGTTCAATCTGCATGTCCTGCTTACCCACGTGGATGGCCTTGACGAGGCTTCGCAATGCATCTTGTCGGCGCTCTGGCCGCGAAAGATCTTGCGCCAGCCACCGTCCCCGCTCGAACAGGCTATGCAGGGTCTCTCCTTCGGTGGCGCCGGACATTCGGCGCAGAAGGTGCTCGTCGTTGAGAAGGGCGACGAGCTCGTTGACAATGTGGCTCTCGATCTGGCCACGCCGGAACCGAGTGGGCCGGGGCTCACCTTTGCGGGCCAGGTCATTGCGCGTGACATAGTAAGTATACCGCTTGGTGCCGTTGGACCCGTAGGTGGGCACCATCGGCCGCCCTTCCGGATCAAACATCAGCCCCTGCAGCAGTGCGCGCTGCGGTTCGTTGGTGGGGCGCTTCCGGGCCGGCGCTCGCTCTTGAAGATGCATCTGGACCTGTTCCCACAGATCCTCGTCGACGATAGCCTCATGCTCGCCATCATAGACCTGGCCCTTGTGAACGATCTTGCCGCGATAGATCGGGTTCTTGAGCAGGTGGAACAGACTGCCCCTGGCGAACGGAATGCCACCGCGGTGCCCGGTGCTGGTGAGCACCTGCACCTTGGTGAGGATGCCCTCGGCCTTCAATTGCTCGAGCAGCACCGGCACCGATCCAATCTTGACGTAGCGCCGCATGATGGTGCGCACACGCTCGGCCTCCTCGGGCACCGGCACCAGCTTGCGCTCGATTACCTCATAGCCCAACGGCACCGGTCCACCCATCCAAAGGCCCTTGCGTTTGGACGCGGCGATCTTGTCGCGGATGCGCTCACCAGTGACCTCGCGCTCGAACTGGGCAAACGACAGCAGCACGTTGAGGGTCAGCCGGCCCATGCTGGTGGTGGTGTTGAACGCCTGGGTGACCGACACGAAGCTGGCGCCCCTGGCGTCGAGCCGTTCGACGATCTTGGCGAAGTCAGCGAGGCTTCGGGTCAAGCGGTCGACCTTGTAGACCACGATGACATCGACCAGTCCTGCATCGACATCGGCAAGCAGGGCCTTCAGGCCCGGCCGCTCCATGCTGCCGCCCGAGAACCCGCCGTCGTCATAGCGGTTGGGAACCAGGGACCAGCCTTCGTGCTTCTGGCTGAGGATGAACGCCTCGCAGGCTTCCCGCTGGGCATCCAGGCTGTTGAACTCCTGTTCCAGCCCATCTTCGGTGGATTTGCGGGTGTAAACAGCACAGCGCTTGATCATCACTTGCGCCGCTCCGTCAGGCCAAAGAACCGCGGGCCGTTCCAATGGGCGCCCGTGATGGCCTTGGCGATGGCGCTCAGGGACGGCCACTGCCTGCCATCATACGCAAACCCTTCTTCCAGCACGGTCACGGTATGTCCGACACCGCGCCAATCACGGACCAGGCGCGTGCCGGGGGTGAGCTTGCGGGGCGCCATCGTGGGTCGGTCGGGCGTATCGGTCTTCAGTGCAGCCTGCTTCATGATGGTCTTTGTGGTCCGGCTGATCCCGCCCTGCCGTTGTTCCTGAAACTTGTACGCCAAGCCAAGCCGCAGGAGGTCGGGCGAGATGCTGGGTGCAGGCGCGCCGTAGCGGCGCGCCCACTCCTCAGCCAATCCTGCCGGGCCCATCTGGGCGATCTGGATCATGGTGAGATAGGGCCGACGGGTCATTGTGACGAAGCCTCCGCAGCCACCAGTTTGTAGACCGACGCGCCGTCAGCCCGGTGGCTGCGTTCCAGCACCCGACCCTTCTTGCGGAGCCCGGTCAGAAAGGCGCGGCAGGTGTGCGCTTGCCAGCCGGTCGCGGTACACATGTCTGGCAGGGTGGCCCCGTCGTCGGCTTCGAGCAGCGCGATGACCTGGGCGGACTTCTTGGGGGGCTTGCTTGACGGTGGGGCCGGTGCATTATGCGGCCGGTCCGGTTGCGCATCGATGATGTTGGTTGGCTCGGTCAGCAGCTCGGCTCCAGGGTTGCGCTTTGCTTTGGCGGTCATTGGGTGGTCTCCGGTCGGGAGCCGCACCATGCTGCTCCCACCACCCAAAGCCCTGCCGATCCAACCGGTCAGGGCAGCGGCTCAGACGCAGCCGCATTCGCCGAAGCAGCAATGCTCAGGTTTAATTGGAAGTCCAATGGATGACAGGTTTGCGCCCTCATTTTTGACATTCACCGAGTTCGGGCGAGTGCCTAAACGCAGACTTTTTGGCCACCAGTCGGTGGACAAATCGCAGACGTTGTCGCGGTGCGGGACAATCTATTGCCAGTCGGCAACTCCCGGCCTCTCTTGCCGTTTGATCGTTGTGGCTCTGCCCTTCGAGATACTCGACAAATCTTGCACTGATCATCCCGGGTGGCGACTTTTGGCAACGGCCCGACCCGAGCCGTAAATCCGCTACCGCTGAGAGCCGAAAAGAAAGGCCGAATTATCTCAGGCAGCGACAGCCTTATCGTCCTCGAACGCGTAAAAGTGAGGATCCGCAACGGCGTCGCCGGCGAAATTGCGACTAATCTCAACGGTAATTAAACTGTCGCCAGCAAAGGCTGGGCTCAGTTCAAGCGTCAGATATTCGAACAGAGCACGCTCGTGGACCGCGATCACCACTTGCTTGCTGAGACCTTTTGCAAACGTTCGCAACAGAGCGGCAAACTGTGCGATGTGAACGTCATCCATCGACTGCACAGGGTCGTCGAGCACCAGCCATGGAAGCTGCAACGGTACCGACAGGTTAAGAGCAAGGAATAAAGTCAGAGCTGCGGTGTTCAAATTGCCCTGACTGAGCATGGCGCCGGGAGGACCGGAGGACTGCCCTGACCTGTGAAACGTTTCCAGCACAGCCTCTACCTTGCCATCCCCCTGACCGGGGAGCCGGAATTGTGGAATGAACTGCTCGTTCGGAGCAAGCCGGACGAAGAGGTCGCGCCAGACCTTATTGAGCGACCCGCTGAAGACGTCGCGGACGATCCCCGAACGGACATGGGTTGCTGCGGTCGCGATAGTCTTCGCCCGCTCCCGCACCTCGCCAATCGACACAAAGGCCCCCTTCATTGTCGCAACGCGCCTTTCCAGCTCGGTGACCCGCGCTTCGCGGTCCGACAGCAACTGCGCCTCGCGGGCATACTGGTCGAGTTCGGTCTCGACCGCGAGTCGCGACGAAAGTGTCGCCTGGACGACCCTGAGACGACCCGAAAGCGCTCCGGTAGCGGCCTCGAGGGCCTCTCGCAGGCTTGAAAAGCTCGTAGTGGGCTGGCCAGTTGCCCGTTCCACCGCATCATTGATTTCGGGAAGCAAGGACGCCGACTGCAGCCCTGCCCGTCTCGCCGCGGCGATGCTCCGGCGAGCGCCGTCTAGGCGCACGAACAAGTTCTGGCCGTCAGCGGCATAACCCTGCAACTGTTCAAGCCTCGAACTGATCGATGTGATCGCGGACTGGCGTCGGCGCAGATCGACGAGCGCCTCGGGCTGCAGCACTAGCCGCTCGGCCGTCGCTTCATCCCGCCGCGCCGTCGTCAACCGCTCACTCTCCGATGCGCGCTCCGTCGAGAGCGCCTGCAGGCGCCCTGCCTCCGACGTGAGGTTCGCTATTGCGGCCGCGATGTGCGCGGTCAGGGAGCCATTACCTAGCTCCGCGTAGTCGCGGTTGCAGACTGGGCAAATGTCCCCTTCCACATGCGGTGCGATGCCAGCAAGAGAAGCGGCAAGGGTCCGGGCATCTTTGGCGCCCGCATCGAGCGCTTGGTTGATCTCACCAATACGTGTTGTCGCCCTCTGAATTGTCGTTCTCGCCGCAATTAGCTGCTGGCTCGCCCTGCCGTGCTGGTCCAGCAACCGCTGACAGCGATCCGCCTCGACGATGCACCATCTCAGAGCATCCCGAACCTGATCTTCGACGCTTGAGCCATCGAGTGGCGAAAGCTCGGAATGAAACTCTTTGAGGGCATCCATCGCTTGTGTGATCTGCGATCCAGGGCCCTTCAGCCACGTCTCGTATTCGGACCCGATGGCGGCGGCATCCCGCTCCAGCGCCGCCATTTTGGCATCGGGGTTTCCTACCGTGGTCTGCTCGAGACGGCTCAACAACGAGGTCACCTCCGAACCCTGCTGGGTGACGCTGGAAAGTTCTACCTGGTCACTTTCCCGATCTGCAACCCGTGCCCACAGTGCGGCGACATCGAAACCGGCCTGAACCGGCACTGATTTGGGGTCTAAAACGGTCAGTAGTTCATTGAGACGGGAAATGCGCAGGGTTGTCGCCTGCCGGGCGGTTTCGACGCTAGACCGTTCACGCTCGAGTTGCTGGACGAGGAGATCACGAGCCTCTTCGAGCTGCTTGTAGACCGGAGCAAGCTTCCGTATCCGGGTGACGTTGAACGCATGGTCCAGACCGTCCACCAAGGCGTCGAGCGCATCAAGGCGCAGCAACTCCTTCACGAACTCCGTCAGCCGGGAGTTTGTGGTCTTCTTCTGGTCGTAGATGTCCAGCAGGCGACCCAGCACTGCCTGCGGCAGGTAGCACCGCTCGGCAAAGAAACTGGCATCGGCCCAATTAAGCGCTGGCGTCGCGTCGTACGAACCCGGAGCGAAAGTTACGTGGCCAGCCCCGGTCGAGCGACCATTCATCCCTTCGACGGAGAGCTGGATCGAACCACCCGCCGTGTTGATATGGGTAAGGAAGTCGTGGTACTTCGACTGGTCCTCGAGATGGGCAATGGAACCGGTAAGGCCAAGTTGGATGGCCGACATCACCGTGGTCTTGCCCATCCCGTTGGTGCCGTGGATCAATACAACCTGCGCATCGAGAGGAATGACCACCGAACCGCGCATAGACCGGAAGTTCTTGATCGAGAGCGACTTCAAACGCGGGTTCATGAGTCCGCGGCTCCGTCGTCGAGCACTTTGTCGGCAAGCGTCGAGATTTCGAGGGCGAGCGCCTCCTCCACCGCCTCCTTGCCTCCTTCGGCCAGTTGCACGAACCGGACGACGGCTGGCTCGTCTTCAGTGTATTCAAGCTCCTTTTCAAGATTGGCCTTCCAGTCGGCCAAGTGCTCGACGGGCGGCGGGCTCTTCAGCGGCAGCAGCACGGCCAGCCAGTCCCGCACTACTTCTTCCGCCATCGGCCCGGTCGGTGCTCCGACCGGCAGCACGCGGCAGACGCGACTGATCGAATTCACTAGGTCGTTGTCCGCCTGACCCGAGGTCAGAACGGCGGTTACCGAACGCTTCGAGCCCAGTACATCGAGCGCACGGGTAAAGGCGAGGACCGACCGCGCAACCTTTGCGTCGTCGGACGCGCCGGTGAGTTCAATCACGATAACAATGTCGTTGGCCTTTTCCCCGGCCACCAGCACATGGGTGAAATCGAAAGCCTGCGAACCGACCTTGATCGGTTTTCCGAGGGGCCGGTAGCTGCCCTCCTTCGTCAGAATTCCCAAAACCGTTTCCGCTGTCGTCATAACCCGACCTCAGAGTTGAACCTGTTCCGAACCTCGTCAAACGATGCCGAGCCCTGAAGCAGGTCGCTTACGCTAATATAGCGCGGCGGCGCCTTGCCTGTCCGCCAAGACTTGGCAGGGCTTCGCTGCTGCCGGGGCGTGACCTTGCGCGAGCAGATCACTACGACGTCGTCGTCTACCTCCTCGAATGCTCCGGACGCGATGAGTTGGTTGATGTTTTCGTCATTGGCTGAGAGAAACACGCGAGCCTCAGCCGCCCGAGCGACAAGCCGCAGCGCACCGCTAGTCGGCTGCTCCGGATCATCGACAGCTACCGACCATTGGTTGGCCACAAGACCCTGACCAATGAGCCCCAGTGCGGCAGCGGCTTCCGGCCTGCCGGAGAACCCTACAGTTGGGTCTTGCTGCATCAGATGCGCCGGCTGCGGACTCAGCGGCATGTAGGGGCGGCGGCCGGCGCTACCCGGCCCCCCGAAAAACTGCTCGGTGACCCGACCCATCAACGCGGCAACGGTCCGGGCGCACTCGTACCGGTTGGCGTTCCCGGCACGAGCCGCGGCACGTTCGAGCGCATTAAGACCCTCAACAAGGCTGTGCTTGCCCGCCGCACCGACGGCTGGCGATGTTAGCAGGTCAGCCAGGGCGGCAAGCTTACCGAACATCGTTCGCAACAGCAGCGCCAGTAGAAGTGGTTTTCCGAAGGCAGGCAAGGTGGCATCTGTCCGGATTTGGTCTCGGTTGGCCTCATAGTCGCCCTGGTACGCCCCCTCGAGGATAGATTTCTGTCCATCGGTGAGCTCCTGGGCCGCGAAAATGACCGGCGCCGGGACGGAATTCCAGACCCAGCCAGTCGCTCCGAACAGTTGCTGGATGTTGGTGTCCTGTCCGGAGAGACCGATCATCAGCGTTCTTGAACGGGCAATCAATGCCCTGAGTTGCTCACGCATCTGTGTGAAGCGCATGTTCTGCGCCCAATGCGTGATGGCAGCCTCCCTCGCTACGAGCAGTGGCCGGTACTCGGCTTCGTTCGTTATTGCCCGCTTCGCGCAGCCATGGAACTTGTACAATGTCCCGATGCCCAACGGTCCGTGCAGGTCGTCTCCAGTGACGGCGACGCGGAATGTCTCGTTCGGCCGACCAAGTTCAACCATAGCCGCTTCCAGCAGGCCGTCCCAGTTGGCCGTGGCAAGATCTGACACCACGCCTTCGAGAACCAGCATGGCGATCGCCAGGTGTTCGGCGTCGGCCTTCTGCGCAGTAAATGTCGCAGCGAAATCCAGGACCTCCCACAGCAGGTAGTCGAAGGGTCGGCCCTGAACCTCGGTGCCTAACACCTTCGAATACTTGTTCCAGAGCCGGTCAATGAGTGCATTGTGGATCAGCCATGACCCAACCGGCTGCGCGAGGTCGATATGCGCTTTCTGGTCTGGAGACAGGTCAGCAAGACCAAGAATGCTTTCGAACGCGCGATGGTGCTCGCAGCCGGTGCCGGTGACACGCAAGCGGAGGTTCTCGAGCAGCTTGGACAGCACGCCGTCCAGCCCAACCACGCGGTCCCGCGAAATGCCAGATCCCAGCCAAAGGGCATACTGCCCGGCCTGGAAGCCCGCAGAAAAACTCTTCTGCGGACCGTCGAGCAAGTCGAGGGTCTCCGAGATCGTAATTGTTGACGCTGTTGGCAATATGTCCCCTCCACACCATACCTAGCGTGACCGATAGACTGTTTCCACCAACATTTTGAAGAATATTCGGGTTGCGAACAACGCTCAGCGGCTCGTTAATGCAAGGAGTACAGCGCCAGCAAATATGCTTGGCACACCTCGCGGTGGGAATTGACAATTGGACGCCCATCTCTACCTGCGTCGCGAGTTCGATAGTGCATTGAAGCCGTTCGAGAAAACCCGACTTGGGCAACCTCGGGCGCACATCGACGATATGTCTGCCTCTCGTTTGATGTCCCCCAAATGCGGATAGTTCTTTTCCGGCCCATTTGCTGCCAGACAGCTTCGCGCGCCCATAACTGGCATTCACCACTTACTGCGTAGAGCCCGAAAGCGGTCGCCGGTTCGTGTCAGATATTCGCGATCAGAATAGTAAGTCCACACCATCGCCCCAAAAATTTCTATCGAACACGATCAAACCACCCGGCACGAATGGCCGTCTGATGTTAGGGCACTAACACTGAGGTTCCAATGACCCTTCTCAATGCTGCGATGGACCGACGCATCGGTTCAATCGACTGGCTGCTTTTTTGTAGCTTGCCGCGCTTGGAACCGGACCATCAGGACTCGGCCCGAATGGAGGCAACAGCGCCTACGTTACGCCTCTTGACGAAAACGCAACGCTCACCCATCTCACTTTCATGAGTGAGGACAGTGATATGATTCGATACCCGATGCGGACCAACCCTACCGGCAGCACAACGCTCGCCGGAAGCGCCATGGGTCGGCAGATGCTTGCACAGCTGATCGCGAAAACGAAGCCGGTGACAGTGCCTACCCTCGCCTTTCTGGATTTCGCGGATGTGGACATCGCGACCGGGTCGTTTCTTCGGGAAGCGGTCATGGGCTTCCGTGACTTCTGCCGCAACGCTGCTGGCATGATCTATCCGTTGGTAGCCAATGCCAATGCGACCATCGAGGAAGAGCTTGCGACCTACCTTCGGGGTCGCAACGACGCGATTTGGGCATGCAACCTAGCCGCTGACGGCGAAGCCACTGATCCGCACATTTTAGGGGAGCTCGACGCAGGACAGATGAGCACCATCCAGCTCATTGCCCAACACCATCCGATTTCCGCGCCTGAGTTGGCCAAGCTCCGGCCCGATGACAAGATCGGGACGACCGCATGGAACAACCGGTTGGCGACGCTGTCCGCCAAGGGCATGTTGAAGGAAGTGCGGCACGGAAAAACAAAAATGTTCAGCCCGGTTATGGAGGCGATCTAATGGGTGCCGACTTTATCCGCGAGCAATCCGGTCAACCGTGGCGTAAGCGCTGGGATAAGGGCGTGGACCGGCTCAAGCAACCGAGTCTATTCGATGTCCAGTTCGGGGCACAGCAGCGCACAATCACGGCAGACATCGAACCCGGCACGAGCGTGCAGGCGGGGGAAGAGCTGGTCGTGCATTGCGGGGCCGGCAACGCCATGGTTTGCCGAGGGCAAAGCCGAATTGGTGTCATTAACGGGCTGCCGCCCGACATGCGCACTTTCATTGCCGAATGCGGCGGGGTCGCGCTCGGCATCGTCGAACGGATCGGTCTGTTCGGCCACAGCTTGGAGCTTCGTTTGCAATGAAGAATGCAAAGAACTATTCGCTGCCCCGCCTCGTGCGTAATGCACAAAACCTTTGGGACGATGCTGCCACCATGCCCTGTTCGCTGGGATGCGTGACTTGTGTTGATCGTCCAATCTGTGGCGGCGCCCATAACAATGCCAGCTTCTTCGACTGCGGCGACTACTGCCGTTGCGATGATAAGGCGACCTGCGACCTGGTTTGCCGGGAAAACCCCAAACAGTTTGTTGAACGTTTGCGGGAGGTCAGAGGACTGGACTTCATGAACGTGCCCCGCTCTCCAAGCGTCCCCATCGATGCATTGCCGCCCATGGTCCCGCTGATCGAGCACACTACGGCGCGCGTCGCATCGCTCAATTCACCGATTGTGGCGTTGCCGCTCTACGCACTTTTGGACGTCGGCGCAGGCATGCTGCGCTATCCTGACCGAGAGGCGTTGAGCCAGAAATTTGGCATCGATCCGAATGCCCGACTGGTGATTTCAGGTGTGGCACGCGATCGTAAGATCGAGAGCTATTGGGCGGCAAAAAATAGGCCCGCGCTGCTGGAGCAGTTGGCGGCGCTCGACATCACTTTGATCACGCCGCCCAACTACAGCGTCCTGTCCGATGTGCCCCGAACCGACAATTTGCATGCCATGAAGCGCATCCTGATTACGGCGACTGAAATGATGCAGGCAGGCTTGCCAACAGCGCTGCATGTCAACGCCCGCACTGAACGGGATTACCAGCGCTGGGCCGAACTGATCGCCGAGCGCCCAGAAATCCAGTATCTGGCCTTTGAATTTGCAACGGGCGCTGGCAGAGGGGAACGGCTGAAGTGGCATGTGGCGCAACTGAACGCGCTTGCCGCGCGGGTGCCGCAGCCTTTGGGCCTGGTGGTTCGCGGCGGAACTCGCGCGCTGGAACCGCTGCGAGCAGCTTTTGCTGCGGTGACGACGATCGACACCGACGCCTTCACCAAGACCCGCTGTCGCCAGGAAGCCCAGTTCCGCCCCGATGGTCAGTTAGTGTGGCGCAAGCATCCAACGCCGCGAGGCACACCGATCGACGCTCTGCTGCAGCAGAACGTAGCGGCGCTTCACAGCCACCATATCATCATGGAGCGCAACCACGCCGAGCGACGGCACAAGGCTGCCTCAAGAGGCCTCCGCACGCCAGATTACGCTGATCGTCAGGCCCGCGAGGGCTGAGGTATGGCTCAGTCTCTGTTGTCCATCGAGGGATGCATCCGTCGGACTTAAGGTTAGGACGTGATCGCCGGAACGGAAACGAATCTCCACCCGGTCAGTCACGATCGACTTGCAAAGCTGAATGAAACCTAAGCCCCTACCGCACGCCGCCGGGAAACGAGAAACCCCTGGCCTAATCGCTTTTATAAGCGCCGCCCCTGCATCCGGCAGATGCGCATAGTCTGGATTCTGCCGCAGCGTATCCAGGACGCCCATGCCGCGATCTGCCACTACAAATTCGAACGACCGGTCAGTTACCGCATAGGCGACCAGACCCGTTTGAGCTGCGCCGCTATGCTGGTAAACATTGTCCTGCATCTCGCCCAACGCCCCAACTAGCGACGCTACTAGCCCTCTGTTAAAGCCTTTTGACCTTGCGACATTTTCGGCATGCAGCAGCCATTGCTCCCAAACTGGATCGCGGGCCTCCACTGGGTTCTCTAGAGGCAGTGGAAATGCTCCTGCTTTGTCGTTGTAGCCTCCGCCAAACGGCTGACCAGTCGCCCAAGCCTCACGAAGCTTGGGGGCAAGCGAACCCGCAAACGAAATGGCTCCATATTCGCCTGGAAATTGATGGGCAGCAGCTAGCAATTCGACGATCGGGCCAATTCGGCCTGAATTTTCGATTAGGAGCGAACCGTAGCCACACAACCTACCATGCGTCGCTTCTCTAAGGAGATCATCTACATTCGAGAACTGAGCTAGCACCGAGTTCATCGTAGTCCACTAACACAGGAACTTACTTCAATTCTACCGTCTTTTAGATATTGAGACGAACATGGGCTACGAGCGCGCTGGCTCAGCAGCGATGTGACTCGCCAACGTCGTGACAGAGGCCTTCAGGCTGGTGGGGCCTGAAAGCCCGCAGAATTCTGCGGTGCCGAAGTAGAGTGGGGTGACGCCAGTAGCCGGCAACGACAAAGACGTTGTACTCAATACCCGAAGTCGGGCTACGTTCGCCGCAAATCCGCAAACCCTTGCATGCTATCAGGGTCTTACAAGCCCAGCGCCGGCATATGGGTCACGATTAGGCGGCACCTCGGGCATCGACACCGACTTAGGAAAAGCCTCACCGGCTGATGCGCCACCCTCAGTCGGCCCGCTGTAAGGCGGCCCCAACAGCGCCCTCCCAATCGACGGCGCCCCAAACAGCAAGAAGCACCCGGCCACCACGACCAACCCGCGGCGAACCGGCAGCTGCCCGTTGAACATCGCCAGCCCCAACACTGCGACCGCGATCACACCCAGCATCATCGCAGCATTGCCGGCCACCACCTGTTGCAGCCAATTGGCTGCCGTAACGAGCGCTCCCGGCGACATCGGCGTGCCTAGGTCCGCTGCCATCATGCGCCCCCGCCAGCAGAGCCCACCTCCCCGCGCAATGCGATGGCGGCGATGTGGCGCCGACCTGCCTGCCGCGCGAGCTGGACGTACACGTCCATCGAGCTGCGCACGTAATGACCGATGCTGTCGCGATCGAGCCTGGTACCGGACTGTAGGACCAGCAGCGCTAGCTGCTCAATTGCGCGTGCCGGGCTGTCGGCATGGATCGTCGTCATGGAGCCCGGGTGCCCGGTGTTGACCGCGCGCAGGAACGTGAACGCTTCAGGCCCGCGCAGTTCGCCCAGGATGATGCGGTCAGGCCGCATGCGTAAGCTAGCATTGAGGAGGTCCTCCGCCGTGACCGCCGCCTGCCCCAGCGCACTGCGCGCCGCGACCAAGCCCACCGCATTGGGATGATGCAGCTCGAGCTCGGGCGTGTCCTCGATCAGGATCAACCGTTCCTCCTGCGGGATCTCTTGGATGAGCGCGTTGAGGAACGTGGTCTTGCCGGTCGATGTGCCGCCAGCGACCAAGATATTGAGCCGTTGCTGCACCGCCAGCCTCAGCAGACCTACATGGTCACCTCTGGCTTTCAGGTTGCGCAGCTGGGCTTGCAACGTATCGTCTGCATGGCCCTGTCCGGCGCCTGGCATGGCGCCGTTGGCGGCATAGTCATCGAGCCGCAGATGGGCAGATTGATGTTTGCGGATGGCCATTGCCATACCGCCGCGGGTGGCAGGCGGAGCGATGAACTGCACGCGGGCACCGTCTGGCAGGATCGCCGAGAGGATGGGATTCTCGGCGTTGATGCCTTGCGAGGTCAGAGCGGCCACCTGCTCTGCCAAGCGCAGTAGCAGCCGGTCATTGAGTTCCGGCCGTTCAAAGCGCTCGATGCCGCCGCCCAGGGTTTCGAGCCAAAGCTCGCCGGGGCGGTTGACGTAAAGATCGGTGACGTCGGTGCGGGCGAGATAGGCTGCAAAGGGCGCTAGTGCCCCGCGCAGATAAACGCCGGTCTCCAGCTGGGCGACAATGCTGATCATTGCGGCGGCTCCACCGGCGCAAATTCCAGATCGCGCGAGACCAGCACCGAGATCTTGGCCCCCTGGCGAACCGACAGCGTGGGCTTGGGCAACGGCCCCACCAATTGCGAGGTGCCGGCCTGCAGCGCGGGACTGGCGACGATCACCGCTCCGTTGCTCAGCGACTGCGCAGCTGCCAGCGTGCCAAAATCGATCGCTGACTGCAGCAGCGCACCGCCCAATCGCGACGCAAAATGACTGTTCACCTTGCCGCGCACGCCAGCCCGCCCGAGTGGGTCTGTGGCGGGCGATTCAATGGCGATGACGGCGCCATCGGGACGGATCAGCTCGTTCCATTGCACAAACGCGCGCTTCTGGCCGGCAGCAATGTCGGCACGATATTCACCGAACAGCCGGCTGCCGCGCGGGATCAGCACCCGGTCGCGATTGAGATTATAGACGTCCTCGCTGATCAGGGCGCGGGCCTGTCCGGGCTGCGTGGAGTCGAGCGCCGTCTCGAGCACGGCCGGGATCAGCATGCCGCGCGGCACAATGGTGGTCAGCCGCGACGCCCGGCCACGGCTGGCATAGGCAGGCGCTGGTGTCTTGCTTGATGCTGTGCCCGCCGGTGCTGCCGCCGCCCCGGACGACGCGGGCGGCGCTTCGGCGGCACTGACATCATAGACGATGACAGACGCCTCAGCGTTTTTGGGCGGGTTGGCTGGCGGCTGGGGTGGCGGTTGGTACGGAGGCGGCTGATAGCTTGGAGGTGGATAGTAAGGCTGTGGGGTGCTGCTGGCAGGGCCGGGCGACGGTGCGGGAGTGGGCGCAGGTTCCGGCGTGGCTTTCGGCGGCGGCGTCTCAGCGGGCAGTTCCGGCAGTTTCAGGGGCGGCGGCCGATAGGCCTGGATATTGGCATCATCAGCGGCGGTTGGCGCAATCGCGGGCACCAACTGCTTCTGGCGCCGGCCTTCCATCGCCACGAACAGCACGACCGCCAGCAGCGCGATGAGCAACGCGCCCGCCCATAAGGGTCCATTGCCGCGATCCGAGCCCACGATGGGGAGCCCATCGTCGGGGAGTTCGGCAGGACGGCCTGGCTCGTCCATCACTTGCGCCCCTTGCGCGGGATCACTTGCGTGGCGGTGGCCAGCAAGCGGCCCGACCGGAATAGCAAGCGCTGTGGCATGCCTTGGATGACCATGCGATCATCAATGAACGTCCCATTGACCAGCGACTCTGTGCCATCGGCGTTGAGCTGGAACACCGCCGGCACAGCCGCGCCGAGCGGCCAGGCGAGCGTGGTCTGGTTATTGCGCGCCTCAATGGCGCTGGGCCGCAAGGTCCGCGCACCGGTCAGCCGGTAGGTAACGGGCACGTTGTCAGGCGGGACGGTGGCAGCGAGTTTGACAGCCTCTGGATAATCGAATCGGATGATCAGCGGGGTGGTCCGGACCGGTAGGTTGCCCAGCAGCTCGAACACATAGGTGCGGGCATCGGTGATAACGGTCAGATTGGTGTTGATCCCGGAGTAGTTGCGCTTGATGAAGATCGCATCGCCGCGCTTGTTGGCATTGACCTGCCAGGCGCTGGTGTCGCCAACCGCCATGGTCTCGACATGCTCGCCATTGGCCAGTGCGATCATCAGCGTGTAGCCTGCGGCAACCTCGACCGGATAAATGCGCCCGGCATCATAGGGGATGGTCTGGATGCGCGGATCGGGCGGCGGCGGGGTTTGCGCTGAAGTCACTGCTGACAGCACCAGTGCTGCGGCAACGGCCGACCCCTTCATCATCGCCTTAGCGCTGCGCATTGGGAACGCTCGTGTTGGATAGGGCCGACTGACCTCGCTGTGGGGTTGAAGCGGCCGGCGACTCCATCGCCTGCGGTAAGGTCTCCGGCGAACGGCGATAGCTCAGCACCTGGAACCCAAGCGGGTTGATGTAGCGATCTTCGGTCGCCATCGGCGCCGTTGAATAGCGGAACCGGATCACCGCCACCCAATATTGCCTGGTGGCAACGGCTCGTTCCTGGTCGATGATCTGGGTCTCGAACCGCACCAGGGCGCTGTTGTCCTGCGTGCCGGTGACCGACCGCACCTGCACCGCCAGGGTCGCGCGCGCACCCAGCCGTGCAGCCGGGTTGTTGGGGTTGGTACTGGCCATCTCAGCCAGATATTGACTGCGCGCCGGTTCTGCCGACCAGAGCGCCACCTTGCGATAATCATCGCGGATGGTCGCGCGATCAAAGCCTTCGCGCGCCAGCACATATTGCACCAGGAAGCTTTGGGTGAGCGCCTTGTCAGGCGCCAACTGGCCTGCCTCGAGCGGCTTCAGGACCTCGACATGCCCTGTGTGTCGATCGACCAGCAGCGTGTAAGGGACGACCGTGCGCAAGGGGGTCATCGCCCAGATGGTCAGTGCTTCGATGACCGCGACGAGCGTGGCAGCCAGCGCCACGATCCAAGCGATGCGCTGCGAACGGCGCGACTGTGCCATGGCGGTATCCGCCCAGGACCCTGCCTCCTGAAAATAGCGTTCCGCTTGTTTGCGGCTTTGCTCACTCATCGTACGCGCGGTCCTCGACGCCGGCCGGCGGAGATCGCACGAATGCGGCGGTTATAACTCTGGCCAAGCGGCGTGATGCTGGGCGCCGGCTCGCCGCGCGCTTCGGCCGTTCGGGTCACATCGGGTACCCGTGAGCCAGACCCGGGCAAGCCCTCGGCTCGGTCAACCAGTACCACCGGGTTGGCGTTCGTTCCGTCGTTGCTGACGACGCCGCCTCCGCCTGCCAAGATCGGCATCGGGGTTATTGCAGGCACCGCCGGCAGCATCTGGCGCAGGTCGGCTGCTGAGAGCTCGGCTTTGAAGCTGGCCAAAGCCGGCGCGAGAGACAGCGACCAGATCAGGCGCAGCCCGATGAACGAGACCAGTCCAAAGGCGGCGACCAGCACCAGCAGCTCCACCGGCGCCGACGGCGTCGCGATGCGGGCGATGCGCTGGGTGAGCACCTCACTGAGCCATGGCAGCAGGAGGGCAAGTTCAACCTCCAGGATGGCCGTGACGACAACGGCGCCCAATAGGCTGCCAAACAGCAGGCGCGCCCATCCCAGGAACAGGCCGCGGGTCGCATCAAACAACAACAGACCCGCAAATAGTGGTCCCAGCGCCAACAGCAGCCCGCTGATCAGCCGCAAGGCGCCGAACACGGCGATCACCGCCACCAGATAGAGGATGCGCGCGCCGGCCAGCGCATAGCCGTCGGCAAGCGGGGTGCGGGTAATGTCGCCATCAGGAGGCGGTGTGCCCTGGCCGCTGCCGACGTCGAGATAGCCGCTGCCCAGCTTGGTCAAGGTCAACATGCCCTGGTCGACCTGCTGGAGCCGGCTGATGATGTTGCCACCGCCAAGCCCTGCGCCTTGGGCGATGTCGCTGATGATCTCGGCCGGTGCGCGCAGCACCACATCATGCACCAGCACGCGATAGGCATCCCAGCTGCCGGCCAGCGTCAACACGGCGCCCAGTTTCAGCGTCAGCAACAGCAACTCCCGCGCGGTCGGCGCCTGACCGCCGAGCAGCCGCAGGCCTTGCGCTGCCACAAACAGCGTCAGCAGCACGCCCAGCACGATGCCGGCACTGGCGCCGTTCCCCGACAGCGCGCGATAGCCCTCGCCCGCCAATTCCTGGGTGGCGCAATCGATGAACAGCAGCGTGCCGGACAGGAAGTTGCTGCCAGTGCCGGGGACGGGGCACGCGCTGATCACAGCGCTTCCTCCAGCAACCGCGGCAGCCACTGACCGGGATCGTCGCCAGACTCGGCGCGCAGCCGGTCGAGCAAGCGCACTGTGCGCTCGCGGCCGGACAAAATGGTGAGCAGCTCGCGCTCACCGGTGAGGTCGAGGCGGCAGACGACACTCTCGTTACCATGCTTGACCAGGAAGCAATGCGCTGTGTCTGGCATCGAGCGGACCAGCGACAGTTCATGCGCTGTCAGGCCGAACCCGTCGCAATAGTCCGCAGCATCGGCTTTGGGGTTGACCATGAAGATCTGGGTGGCGGCCTGCTCGATGATCGCCCGCGAAATCTGGCTGTCGAGGGCATCGCGGGCACTCTGTGTTGCAAATCCGACAATGCCGTTGCGCTTCCGGATGGTCTTCTGCCAATCCTTGATGCGCTGCACGAACACGGCGTCGTCCAGCGCCTTCCAGCCCTCATCGACCACGATGATGGTGGGTGTGCCGTCGAGCCGTTCTTCGACCCGATGGAACAGCACCATCATCGCCGGCGTGCGCGCCACCGGGTCATCGAGGATGGCGGTCATATCGAAACCCACCGTGCGCGCTGCTAGATCGGTCTCGTCGCGGGCGTTGTCAAACAGCCAGGCCCGTTCGCCCTCGCCCCACCAGGGTTGCAGCCGCGCCCATAGATCATCAGACGTCGGCCGAGCGGCGCCACGGAACAGTTCCACCAGGTGGCGCAGCCGCCGATGCTCGGGCGGTTGCGCAAAATTTTCGTCGATTGCGAGCTTGATGCGGGCCTGCTCCTCGGTGCTGGTGCCGCCTGCCAGCACACCCACCCAATCGATCAGGAACTGGCGATTGACTGGCGTATCGTCGAGCTGAAGCGGATTGAGGCCTGACGGCAGCGACGGATCGAGCCGGTCATAGCGTCCGCCGACCGCGCGGATGAACAACTCTGCGCCGCGATCCTTGTCGAAGAACACGATACGCGGATCAAATTTTCGGGCCTGTGCGAGGAGGAAGTTGAGCACCACCGTCTTGCCTGAGCCTGAAGGCCCAATAACGGTGAAGTTGCCCAGATCGCCTTGGTGGAAGTTGAAGAAATATGGCCCCGCCGCCGTGGTTTCCAGCAAGGTGACGGCCTCACCCCAATGGTTGCCTTGCGCCCTGCCCATCGCAAAATTATGGGCACTGGCCAGCGACGCGAAGTTGGCGGTAGAGACCAGGCCTCTGCGCGGGATATAAGCAAAGTTACCAGGGAACTGCGCCCAGAACGCGGGCTCCAGCGCAATATCCTCACGCACGGCAATGATGCCAAGATCTGCGAGCCCACTCACCACATCGGCAACCGAGCGATTGAGGCTTGCGAAGTCCTCAGCATGAACGGCAATGGTCATATGATGTTCGCCAAACCCGGCCCGGCCGGCGGCCACCTCATCCTTGGCCTGCATCAACTCGGCCCGAAGGCTGACCGCTTCATCTTCGGCCGATCGCATTCGGCGGATCGCCAGGTTCATCTCGGCAAGCGCCTTGCCGCGCTCCACAAAGGCGAAGCTGTGGCTGACACTCAATTCGACGGGCAACCGAAGCAGTTCATCGAACATGCCCGGGGCCGTGGCGCCAGGATAATCCTTCACGGAGACGATGGCAGACAGGCGCCGTGGCGAGTCACCATGGGGCGCATGCTCCATGGCATTGGCGCCAAAACTCACCCGACGGTAGGGCAAATGCATCCCCACGTCGCCGAACGGCAGTTGCACTGGCCGCATCTCACCGTTGAACAAGGCCGACAGAAATTCCAACGGTTCGGAGCACAGCGCCGCGCCATTGTCGTAAACGCGCAGCGTGCGGGCATCATAATCGGTAAGCGCCGCCAACAACGCCTCCCGCGCGGCATCGAGGGCGCGCAATTCTTCAGCCCGCGCGGCCTGACCGCTGGCTGGGTTGCCTGCAAGCAGGCCGCGTAGCCGGTCCGCGACGCCGATCCGGCCGGGCAAAGGCCGGCGCACCAGGGTCAGGTAAAGCTCGTTGACATAGAGTTCCCGAGACGAGAGCCGCTGGCGCCAGCGGGCATCAAGGGCCCGGCTGAAATCATCATCGCAATCAGGTTCAAGCGACAAATCAACCTTGCGGCGCAGCACGTGATGGTAAAGCGCGATGCGCGGCGAGGCGACAGCGCGCAACACGGCATCGCGCAGCGCCTTGCGATAATTGATCTCCTCACTGTCGGCGGTTTCAAACAGCAAGCCGCGCAGGGCAATGCACTGCAGCAGCAAGCCGTCACGGGCAATAAGCGTATGGTCGTCAATTTGGCTTGCGTACGGCAAATGCGTGCCAGCCGGCACTTCGCGGCCAGCGGCCCTGGGATTGCTGGTGAGCGAGGCGAGCCTCATGGACGGTAGCTGTTGCAGCGCCACAGGCTGTGGTTGGGCACACGGCGACACTGACGAAGGCGCACCAGCCACAGATCAACGAACCGGGGCTCTTTCAGGCAGATCAGCACGCCAACACCATGGATGATCAGTGCCGGCACCAATACCCAAAGCGAACGAAAAATCAGAAACGCCTCAGCTGACACGATCACGTTGATCACGAAATAGCTGTAGGTGACCCCGGCGAACATCTGGGGGCGTGTCAGTGCCACGAACAGCCTGTCACGTTCGATCGCACGCACGCCATCAATATCCCGGACCAGCCGTGGCCGCCGCCTGGATGCCGGCAACGATGCTGCCAGCCCCGAACAGGATGAAGCACCCGATGATCACCACCATGCCATAACGCCAGTTGATCCGGCCGGTGAGCATCAGCAGACCAACCACGGCAACGGCAACCACTGCAGCCACTGTGGCAACAGTGCCAAGCAACGTCCCCTGGATCCACTGTGCGGCGGCGATAAACGGGCTGACGTGCACCCCTGAATTGGTCCCATTTTTGGGTAGAGTCCGTTTCTTGAGGAGACGGACGCATGAAGCGGAGCAGGTTTTCGGACGAGCAGATCATCGCGATCGTGAAGGAGCAGGAGGCGGGCATGGCGACTGCCGAGGTCTGCCGGCGGCACGGGATCAGTTCGGCGACGTTCTACAAATGGAAGGCCAAGTACGGTGGCCTGGAGGTGTCCGAGGCCAAGCGGCTTCGGTCGCTGGAGGATGAGAACGCCAAGCTGAAGAAGCTGCTGGCGGAGGCGATGCTGGATATCGCCGTGTTGAAAGACATCAGCTCAAAAAAATGGTGACGCCCGACGCGAAGCGGAATGCGGTCGCCCATGCCCGGGAGACGTTCGGGCTGAGCGAGCGGCGGGCGTGTCGTCTGATCGGTGTCGCGAGGCGGGTGGTTCGATATGAACCGACCCGTCCCGATGATGCTGGCTTGCGCACCAGGTTCCGTGAGCTGGCTGGCGAACGGCGGCGGTTCGGCTATCGGCGCCTGGGGTATCTGCTGGCGCGCGAAGGGCATGCGCCGAACCACAAGAAGCTCCTGCGGATCTACCGGGAAGAAGGGTTGAAGGTGCGCCGCCGTGGCGGCCGCAAGCGGGCGTTGGGCACCAGGGCACCTATGACGATGCCGCAGGGGCCGAACCAGCGCTGGTCACTCGACTTCGTCAGTGATGCGTTCGCCTGCGGCCGGCGCTTCCGCATCCTGTGCGTGGTCGACGAGTTAGCTCCCTGCGGTCGCTGGCCTTCGGCTCACGCGTGAGTGCCTGGCGCTGGTGGCCGACACGTCGCTGTCCGGTGCAAGGGTGGCGCGGGAGTTGGACAGCTTGGCGGCCGTCCGCGGCAAGCCGCTGACGGTGGTCAGCGACAATGGCACCGAACTGACCTCGACCTCCATCCTGCGCTGGGCACAGGAGCGGCAGGTGGAATGGCACTACATCATGCCGGGCAAGCCGACGCAGAACGCCTTCGTGGAGAGCTTCAATGGCCGGCTGCGCGACGAATGCCTGAACGAGACCCTGTTCACATCGCTGGCGCACGCCAGATCGATCCTCGCGGCCTGGAAGCACGACTACAACACCGTCAGGCCGCACTCGAAACTGGGCGGATGCACCCCTGCCGAGATCGCCGGCCAACGGGGTTGGGGGCATGCCCCCAACCCCGTTGCCATCACATCAACCATCAGCCATCAAAGCACAGGACTCTACTTCTGATCGGTACCAATCAGGGGTGCACGTCAGGGCCAGAACCTTGAGGATCCATGAAATCAATCCATCCAAAACATCGCTCTGCCAGTTTCTACACGGCATTGCATGAGTCGCAATATTCCATTCTTTGCGACCACAAGATGTCCACAACATGGTCGATCGACGATGCCTGTCCTCAAAATCGCTAACGCGAGGTAAATCGCACTCGCACTTCGTCGCTGTCGATCAATGTCCACCGGTGTTGGTCTGCCAGACAACACGGCCATCCTCAGCTCGAATCACGAGATTGCCGTCATTCTGCAAACTCATTTCAGCGCCCCAATTCTGCATGTTGATCGCCCAAACGGCTCCGGATGGTCCATAAACAACCAGATTGCCATCGGCCTGAAATAGCATAGAGCGACCGGGGCCGTTGCTGGCTGTCCACCACAGCGCTCCACTTGGGCCATATAGCACAAGATTGCCATCGGTCTGCATAGTCAACTGGAACCGGCCGTCCGGTGACCAGATGGACATCCCGGCCCCAAGCCAAACCCGCACATCGCGGGCAACCACGCGCGCTCGGTTGGCCGCTTGGTCCAGCGTGTAGGACGTCTTGAACCCGTCATTGGGTCCACCACTCCTGGCAACCGAGCGCAATTCGCCGCGGGCGTTATAGGCAAAATGCTGATTTTCTTGGGATCTCACGCAGGTCGGCAAGCAAAAGGTGGCTGCGACGGTGCAAACGAGGCTGGCACCGACCCGTCGGAATTTTTGAAATGCCATTCTCAAGGCCCTTTCAACGACAAGGTAATGACAATTTCGAATGAGAAACCCAGAATCTACAGATGACGTTGACGACGTGATATATAGAATAGTTTCGGAAATTGAAAACGACAACGCCTTCCGCAGGTCTTTCTGGATCAAGGTGAACCTGCGCATCAGGAATTC
Organism: Sandarakinorhabdus sp. FBCC-B8862; assembly: GCF_059745315.1. NCBI lineage: Bacteria > Pseudomonadati > Pseudomonadota > Alphaproteobacteria > Sphingomonadales > Sphingosinicellaceae > Sandarakinorhabdus > Sandarakinorhabdus sp. FBCC-B8862. The sequence goes on along the minus strand of NZ_CM185574.1, from coordinate 2,384,442 downwards.
CGCGGAAAGCAGGAATTCACGAGCAAGGCCCAGCAATTCATAGTCTCGATTTAGGGAACATCTCTTCAGCTGGTAAGACAAGGGGGGGTTATTTAACGAATACGTAGAAATCACCACACCGTGGGTATCCCACTTTCCTGCCCGCGATTCTTAGAACAATATAAGTTGGGTCGTGATAGCCGAGATAGACTTGACCCGATATCGTCGTTTCGACACTGCCGACCTTTCGCAAATAGTGTATATCGTTCCTAGAGAGTGACAAGGTAACACACTTGCCCGCCCCTAAGGCAAGTTCACCCATCTCAACACCGTCGCTCTCTACGACCTTAACCTCACCCGCCACGGTACAGATTTCAGCAGCCTTACATTCGCTATAGGTCATGGCAGGCTGGGTTGAAGGCGCTGCAAGGTTGAAGCTCGACGTAGTGGTTGTACACGCCATTAGTGGTGCAATGGCGAAGATAAAGACCATCCTCCTCATGGTTTACAAAACCTTTGCTGCAGAGTTTTGCTCCTATCCGACGAATTACCAGATTCCCAATTCTGCATATTGTCGACCAGTTCAGCCCGCTCCGAAGCTGATAGCGCCCCCCCGGAAAGAACTCTGGTGCGATACGTTCCATTACTGGAACGATCGATCGCATAGGCCCTGCTAGGTGTAATTACATACGCTGTGTTGCTTGTTTTCCCGAAGTTGTTGTCCCCTCTGCCAGGCACAGTAGAATGAGACGATGGATGAGAATGGGCCGCACTTGCCCCGCTGGGGATAGGATCAGCCACGCCGACAGTAGTCGGAAGCCCACCTGGGCAGGGAATATCGCGCTGGCGAAGCCTTTGGCGCGTAAAGGATGCGATTGTCACAACAAAGAATTGCTCTTTAATTCCACTACTATTACGCTTCTTCTTTTGCGCAGTAACAACGATTTCATCCTTTTTGTCTGTTTCTGGAGGGTTTTTATCTGGCTGACTTGGGTTCGCAGCAGATGCGGGAGTCTCGATGCAGTTTGGGTCATTGATCGGGCAATTCTTCATCCCACTCGGATCTCGCCCGTTGACCGGATCGTTCGCAACGTAGGCATACAGATTAATCTGATCCTCATAACCAAGAGGGTCCGTCTGCAGGAACCGTCCCAGCGTCGGTGAATAGATTCGGGCCTTGTAGTAGTACATTCCGATCTCAGGCAGCCAGGCCTGACCCGTGTACTGGAAACGGCCAACATTGCCTGCCTGCGGAATGCCATATTCATCATATGCGTTCACATTGGTGCGATTGCCCCAGCAATCGGCCTGCGCGATGATTGATCCTTGGTGGTTGGTGTGCAAGACCCGCGTGCCGGAGCAATTCAGGGCACTGCCCGTATCTTCCAGGATCGGTTCATCCATCCCGGCAAACATAAAGCGCCGCTGCATGTTGCCAGCGCCATCATACTCCACCGCAAGCTGGTCGCCATCATAGACAAACTGCGTCGTTTGGCCGGAACGGCTGATCTGGAACAACCTGCCGTACGGATCGTACACAAGATTGGCGCCGGCGGACGTTGTCACCAACCGATTTTCGACATCATAGCCATAGCTTGTGGTACCATCAGATGTCAGATTACCGTTCGCATCATAGCTGAAGCTGGCCGGCCCGGCGGCTTGATACTGGTTGAGCCCGTTCACGCTGTAGATGCGCGCAACGTTGACACCTCCGGTTCAAACATAAATCCCATCGTTGCGGGTCTCGGTGGCACTCTGCGAGGTGACCAATAATGTGCACAATTACCGCAAGTCGACAATTATCGCACTGGCAACTTAAACATATTTTCAGCAAAAAATTTATATCATCTCATAGATCTCTCCGAATAGGGATCCTTCAGGGTAAAATATATTGTTGAGATTATTAATATCAATACCTTATAATAAAAAATGATTACCCTAAATATTGAACTTGAATTTTCGAATTCAATTTGATAAAGAGTTCTCTTCGCAATAGGATCGCCAATTTTTGCCGGTAACATTAAAATTTTTATTGCTTCATCGTTACTCTTTTGGCCTCCTTCTCCAGCAGCCATCATGGCGCCCAACCGCGCCATGCAAGATATATTGCCAATCTTAGCGCCAGCAGAAAATATTTCTCTTGCCTCTTTGTCAAGGCCGATTCTGTGCTTCAAGCGGCCAAGCTCAACAAAACCCTCACTATAATTCAAACTCACAGCGCGTGAGTAATAATATTCAGCAGAAATCAAATCAACCTCCCCCAGATAACCATTTTCATAGATCCAGCCCAAAGCCACCATTGCGTAAGGAGAGTTATGCTCTTCTAATCTTGAAAGAATAAGAAATGCGTCTTGGTATTTCTTGTCACGCAACAGCGCATCAGCTGACCATTCGTCAGCAGCGCGACCTAATTTCAACTGATCTGGTGGCTGGATCAGACCCAAATCCCTTCTTTCTAAAATGGCCGCTTAGGTTCTGGGATCGGCGGCACTGGTTCAGGTATTGCTGGAGGCTCGACTCGTACTAAGGAATCTTGAGACTGTGAAACCGCAGGAGGCGGCAAGCCACCGGAAGGGGACATCGTTTCGCTGGGAGCCGTGGCACCTGGCACTGATCCGCGCGCCTCTTTCGGGAGACCAGGGCTAGGTTCGTTTCCATCTACATTGTCCCGTTTCTTAGGCGGAGGTCCGGATTGATCAGGCCCTTGCTTATCAGGTTTAGCTCTAGGCACCTGTCGTTCTACGGGCGGCCTAGGCTGTACCGCAGGAGGCGCTTTTTTCGGTTTTCCCGTGGTAAGGTATACAACGATGGGGAAGACGACATCAAATACAAGTCTCTTAAATCTGCTTTCTCCCGATGGATCGATGTAGTTTACGGGATCATTACCCACATATGTATAAAGATTGACCTGGTCATCATACCCGATCGGGTCCGTCTGCAAGAACCGCCCCAGCGTGGGGGAGTAGATTCGGGCCTTGTAATAATACATGCCCAGCTCCGGCAGCCAAGCCTGGCCGGTGTACTGGAACCGGCCAACATTGCCTGCCTGCGGAATGCCATATTCGTCATATGCGTTCACATTGGTGCGATTGCCCCAGCAATCGGCCTGCGCGATGATTGATCCTTGGTGGTTGGTGTGCAACACCCGCGTTCCGGAGCAATTCAGAGCATTGCCCGTATCTTCCAGGATCGGTTCATCCATCCCGGCAAACATGAAGCGCCGCTCCACATTGCCGGCGCCGTCATACTCCAAGGCCAGTTGGTCGCCATCATAGACAAACTGCGTCGTTTGGCCGGCACGGCTGATCTGAAACAACCGGCCGTTCGGATCATAAACAAGATTGGCGCCGGCGGACGTTGTCACCAACCGATTTTCGACATCATAGCCATAGCTTGTGGTACCATCAGATGTCAGATTACCGTTCGCATCATAGCTGAAGCTGGCCGGCCCGGCGGCTTGATACTGGTTGAGCCCGTTCACGCTATAGCTTCGGTTGACATTATAATGGCCTGTGAAGGCATATCCATCATTGCTTTGGTTCAGCGTGCGGATTTGGCTGGCCGGATTATATTCGAACGTGGTTGTCGTGTTGGCTGCCGTATTGGTGAACACTTGAGACTGGCTGGTCAGTCGGGACAGGCCATCATATTGATATTGCGTTTGTGAAGAGGCGCGGCCAACCCCAGTGCGCCGGCCAATGGCATCATAGCTGAAGCCAAGGAACGGTATGTTCGTGGCCCCTGGCGACGTCCAGGTGGCACTGGCCATGCGGTCGGCACTGTCATAAGCCGTGTCAAAATATCGCCCGTCGGGATGGGTAATCCGCGTGCGATTGCCGTTCTGATCATACTGATACGTGATGGTTCGGGTTGGGCCGCCCTGATTGGTGGTGGCAGAGATCACCCGACCGAACCCGTCATAGGCGTTGGTAAGACCTTGGCCGTTGATCGATCCAAAGCGCGCCGCCGTTTGCAGACCACGCAAGTCATAAGCGTAGAACACGTCAAGCGATGTGCTGTTCGGGATGTCCTTCGCGACGACTCGATTCAAGGCATCATAAGTATATCCGATGACACGCCCATCCCGCTTGCGCAGCGACGTGCGATTGCCATTGGCGTCATATCCATAAGCTTCGTAATCGTTCGGATTGATCTGGCCTGTCGCCCCTGGAGACGGGAAATACCAGTGCGACTGGCGATCGAGCCCGTCATACCACATCTCTGCCCGGAAGCCCTTGGCGTCCGTCATGCTCGCCTGCTTGCCATTGGGCGTGTAGGTGTAGGTGGCATAATCGATCGCATCTAGCGTCCCGACGGCCTTCTGCACCTTGAGCAGTTGCCCAGCGGCATCATATTCGTGGCGCGTGATGCGATCGGGTTCGCGCGATGGATCATTGTGCGGAACACATGCATCGGATTGCGACAACCAGACAGCGTCGTTCATGCGAACCGCGGTGCAAAGCGGCCGCCCCAGGCCGTCAAAACTATATTGCGTGACGGACCGGACTACACCGGCCGAGAGTCGCCGCTCCCGGGTTTTCCGGTCGAACGCATCATACTCGATCTGCGTATCTTCAATCAGGGCGAATCCGCTCCAGGAATTTGCCGGAGTGCTTGCCGGCAGAGAGCCGGTTTCGATCCGGACCAGCCGCCCGGCCGCATCATAGCTGTTACGCACGGCAGCGCGAACGCCGGATCCCGGATCTGGAGACAGAACGCCAGATGCCATCTGGTCGTGCACGAAGTCCAGGCTCCAGCGCTGGTTGGGCAGCGCCAGCACCGGTGGCGCTGCCCTGCCGCCGACAGCGCGCCGTCGAGAGCGGCGCTTGCGCACCGTAAGCCCTTCCTCGGTGTAAAGGCGCTGGGTCTTCTTGCGGTTTACCAGCACGCCATCGCGGCGCAGCAGGATATGCAGCCGGCGATAGCCGAACCGGCGGCGCTCGGCCGCCAGCGCCCGTAGCCGTTCCCGCAGATCGGCATCATCGGGCAGCGTCGAGCGATAACGCACGCTCTTGCGATCAGCCCCAACAACCCGGCACGCCCGCCGCTCGCTCATCCCTAGGCTGGCCTGAAGATGCGCCACCGCTTCCCGCATCGCGGCAGGCGCTACCATTTTTTTGACAGCAGATCGTTGGCTTCGCCGCCCTTCGGGTCAACGCCGCGTTGTCGAGCATCGTGTCCGCCAGCAGCCGCTTGAGCTTGGCGTTCTCCTCCTCCAGCGTCCGAAGCCGCTTCGCCTCCGACACCTCAAGGCCGCCATACTTGGCCTTCCAGTTGTAGATCGTCGCTTCCGAAACGCCGTGCCGCCGAGCCAGTTCGGCCGTCTTCCCACCCGCCTCGGCCTCCTTCAAAATCCCGATGATCTGCTCTTCCGTGAACCTCGTCCGCTTCATCGTCCGTCCTCTTCAAGGGCCGGACTCTAATCCATCGTGGAAGAAAATCAGGGGGTCAGGTCATGATCCTTTCACATTATTGTTGCGCCCTGTTGTCAATCAATAATCTAGATCTTCATTTAATTCCTCTTGTTGTGATTAATAATCTCTGAAATTTGAGGACCGATTGCTACAAATAACACAATATTTATAAGAGGCAAATAAACTAGCAAATTTGACTCATGGCCACCAAAAATTTTCAGTCCGAAGATTGAGCTAACTCCAGCGAGAACCCAAGCAACAGCAACCAATGCATGTAAAATCCGCTTCTGATTGAACGACATTCCTTAATCCTTTCGCTTGCACGACACTGGCTTTGCGCCCAAGTCAATAAAGGGAGATGTCGCCACGTCCCAGCCCACCCCTGTGGCCAAGCCCCATAGCTTCGAGGTAGAATCTGATTGTCTTTGACTCACGGTGCGGTAGCCGCGCGGAGCCGGCCCGGTAACGGCTCGTCCCAGTGCAACGCTAGTTGCTAAACCCATAATTCCGTTTAACATATTGTCTGCAGGGCCGCCGCCGAACGCCTGCAGAATACCTCCTGTGATTTGCAATGCTGCCGCACCAAAACTCGCCGCGGAGCCCGCACTCGCCAAAACAATTCCATTACCCAAAATCACTGGCTGCGCGAATATGATGCCCCCCATCATCATGACACCGCCCGCAGCAGTGATGGGCAGCGCAGCCTTTGTAACTTGATTTGAAATGTCCCCAAGAAAGTTACCAGCGTCAATCGCCCAATTACAATCTGGAGTAGCGGGTGTAATTGCTGGTTGGCTTTGGGGGGCTGCAGGAACCGCGGGAGGAGATAATCCTCCGCCACCGCTGCTGTTGCTGCTGCCACTGCCACTGCCACCGCCACCGCTTCGGACCAGAGCGCCTTCATTTCCATTTGGCCAAACGCGCTCGGAACAAATGATTTCGCCAGTAGCAACCCAATTGTCATAGTCTCCGCACAACCCAGTGGGATCGCTCTTATTGACCGGATCATTCCCCACATACGCATAAATGTTCATCCCATCGCCATAGCCAATCGGATCGGTCTGCAGGAACCTCCCCATCGTCGGCGAGTAGATGCGCGCCTTATAATAATACAGCCCGATCTCGGGGAGCCAGGCTTGGCCGGTGTACTGGAACCGGCCGATGTTGCTGCTTTGCGGGATGCCGTATTCATCATAGCGATTGATGGCGATGGCCGCGTTGCCGTTGTCGGCATAGGCCACCACTGACCCACGCTCATCACGCACGGCCCAACGTCGGTCTGATGTGCCGCCACCTTCATACCAGACGATCAAATCATCAGCGCCATCACCCCAGACATAGCGACGCTGAATGGCGCCGGTCGGATTTGCCACTTCGGCCGCAATCTGAGAGCCGTCATGGAAAAAGCGTGTCGAGACGGCCTGGTTCAGTTCAAGCAGACGTCCCGTGCTGTCATAGTGAGCCGACATTCCGTTGTTTGATGAGCGCAGCAAATTGAACGCGTCATAGCTATATGTTGTGCTGCCAGACGACGTGAGATTGCCGCGCCCGTCATAGCCAAAGCCAAGGCCGCCCGCGCTTGTCACCTGGTTGAGGACGTTGACCGCATAGCTGCGATCCACAGTATAATGCTGGGTCCAGGCATATCCAGTGTTGCTCCGGGTCAAGCTGGCGATCTGCGAGGCCGGAGTGTAGCTGAAATTCGTGGTCACGTCATTGGCCGATCCAGCAAGATCATGCGTCAGACTGGCCAAGCGTCCCACTGCATCATAGCCGTAGCTGGTGGAGCCGCCATTGCCCCGGAGCAAGCTGGTTCGCTGGCCTCGATCGTTATAGGAATAACTGGCCAGCAAGCCCGAGCCATATTCACGGATCGCGCTGACCTCTCCAGTGACCATGCGCTCATAGGTCACGAAGAAGCCATCGCTCCAGGTGGCGCGAGTGCGTCGTCCGGCAAGGTCATATTGATACGTCATGCCGCCAAACGTCTGAGGTCGCCGGCCCCTTCCGTGACAGTCACTGGCAGCAGGTTGCTGTTATATGTGTATGTGGTTCGGCTTTCGTCTGCACCATTGGAGCAGCTCGCAAGCGACCGGCACATTGAAACCATTGAAACAAGCTGTACATTGTTTACAGACGCGTAGGTGTAGCGCGTTTGTGGACGTATGCCGTTGGGAGCCGCCGGACTGGTGACGGTCAGCACGCCACCATGGGCTGCGTCATAAGTATAATCCGTTTGATTGCCCTTTGCATCTCGCGTCCAAACTGGCTTGTTGCAGGCAACGCTGGTGGCGCATGACAAACTATAATTAGCCGTTGTTACAATGTTGCCGAGACCAGACCCCGGCTTGGCCACACGCGTTGTTTGCAGGGCATTGCCGCGACCATCCAGTGCAAACTCCACATAGTCGCCTTCGGGATTGGTCACCCGCGTCAGACGCCGATTGGCGTCATATGTGTAACTGGTTGTCCGGCCCAAGGGATCCGTGACGGATGTGGGCCGCCCGATGGTGAGGTTCGACTGCACCACTGACTGCTGACCAGCAGCATCGGTAACCGTCATGATAGCCGTGACGCCACTGACAACGCGATTATAGGTGGTTGCTACACCCTCGTTAACGACATTGGTTACACCAGCGGCACCGGCCGTGACCACGAATGTATCTGCTGTCGCGCCAGGCCGGCGGATTGCAATGTTGTTGCCTGCTCCGGCCAGACGCCACGTCCTCCCTGCGGCATCGGTAACAAGCACAACTCCTTGTGAAGGATAGCTATATGTCACGGTGGCGAGCCCGCCACCAAAGATCGCCGAAGTCCGCTTGAACCAGTCATTGCTGGGCGGAACGCCAACTTGATACGGCGCCGCATCTGTAGAATAGGTGAACGCTATTTCTCGGCCTGTCCGATTTGCTACGCCCTGCAAACGCCACCAGATATACCCGTCAAGCGTTCCATCAGGGTTAAATTCCGACGCCGTCTGTTCATGAAGTTGATAGTTTAGATAGGCTTTTTGGCCGTTGGGACTGGAGATCTCCATCGGCGCAAGTTCACAATAGGCCTCGGCAGCCTGGAATTTGCAGATATTGCTTTGGCCATTGACCAACATTGCACCGGGATTGGCAAATAAGATCGTGCCACCATCGGCGCCGCGGCGAATAACGCTACCCCCTGCAACCTCAAGCGTAACGCCATCGGCCATATTGGATGTGAAGGTTCCTCCCCAAACCGGCCTGGTCCATCGTTCAAACACAGGGCCGAGCACGATGTCGACAATTTCAGTGGAACCGTCCTGCCATTTTTGAAATTTGATATTGTCCCACTGGCTCGCACTCCCGCTGGTATTGGTCCTGACAAGCGCAAGCTGATCCATGCCCGAGCCAACCGAACCTTCTGGGAAGTTCAAGACGAAATCACCGTGGGTGAGGTCTACGCCATTGCTGTCGAGGTTGCGAAACGTCGGCTGAGCTGTCTGAGCGGCAGCGGCCCCGGCCAGAAGCAGCGCCGGAAAGGCAACTCCTGCGAGGAGCGGGCCAAGCTTCCCAAGGTCACGGGTCAACCGATTACGGTCAGGAAGACACAGAAGGCGAGCATACATAACATTGCCACCGCAGAGATTAAGGTTTAGGGAATACAAGCCGACGCGAATTATTCTAGATTAGTTCGGTGAGCCAGTGGTAACGATCCTCCGCCTGTTGTTCGCCTTGTCCAGCGTATAGGTCGACGTTACGCCATTATTGGCACCGCCCGTACGAATCACTTTGGTAACGCGACCCTTGGCGTCGTAGACATATGTCTGCACCTCTTGCGCGCACGCCGGTCCTGACACCATCACCAACATAAGCAACGCAGAGCAAAGTCTATGCATCGAATCCTCCACGGCTGACATTGTTCGCACCCATGTCTGCATTTCAGCAACTCAAGTCATCCCATATTTTCATACATGGCAATGTGGAAAATATATGGACCATAGGGGATCAATATTTTCACGCATTATTCACGCAATGACCTTGTTCAGCGAAGCACACCCGGTTTGGATTGAAGTAGTCTGGCGAAATCGAAGCGGCTTTGATCAAATGATTTTGCTGATTAAGGCGTCGAAGTTCAGGGGCGAGCAGATCGCATTTGCTCTTTGCCAGACGGATGTGGGCGCGCCGATCGCAGAGGCATGCCGGAAGATTGCGATGGGCCGCACAGCGCCTAGGGCGTAGACTCACTACGGGTTGCGCCAGATGCGCGCGCAGATGAGTTTGACGGCGGCGAGGTGGTTTTCCGGGCGCTGGTCATAGCGTGTTGCGATGCCTCGGAAATGCTTGATACGATTGAAGAAACGCTCGAAGAGGTTGCGCTGTCGGTAGAGCCAGGCTGAGCAGGCAAGGCGCTGCTTGCGGTTGGAGCACGCCGGGATGTTGGCCCAGGCATTCTTGCTGGCAGCAGTTCTTCGGATGGCGTTGCTGCCTTAGCCCTTGTCGGCCAACAGCGTGCTACCCTCAGGCATGGCGTCGAGCAGGGATTCGGCTTCCTGGCTGTCGTGGACCTGACCGCCAGCCAGGCGGAACGCGACGGGACGACCGTCAGCGTCAACGAGGGCATGGATCTTGCTCGTGAGGCCGCCTCGGGAACGTCCCATACCGCGATCGCCGGGCCCCCTTTTCTACCCGTCGCACCGTGTTGGTGGACGCGGACGCAGGTGGAGCCGATCATCACGATCTCGCGTTCGAAAGCGGCTGAAATCGCCTCTAGAAGCCGGTCCCGCACCCCGGCGTGGTGCCAGCGGACCAACCGGCTGTAACAGGTCGTCGATTGGCCGTAGCGCACGGGTAGGGAAGTGAAATTTGCGCTTAATCAGGTCGATGGGCCTTTAAGCAACGGCAGCAACTGTTCGGACATACGGTGGACCCGCCCCACGCAGGATCCTCAACAGACGGGGCGCGATCTTTGCGCGGCCGTCCCTTGGGATTGCCGGAACGCCCGGGCTTGAACTTGTGTTCGGCTGGCGGACGGGCGTAAAGCCAGGCAAGGCGGACAAGCTGGACAAGGTCATATTTGGCTGATCTGACCCCGCTTGCTGTCTGAACTCGGTCAAGATTTCAGCCCATCAAATAAGAAGCCCGGCGGAGAAGCCGGGCTTTGGACCGTTGCCGACACTGATGAAGGCCTGCTGCGGCCTATGCGGCGGCCCGCCGGTCCGGACAGGCAGCACTGTGTCACTACCCCATTTAGGCCAGGGACGCAAAGGCTTTCGGTCTCATGCCGAACTTGAAGCCAACGGCTTGGCGTCGCCTTACTTGATCGCGTCGACGATCTTCCGCATTTCTCCAGTCCATTTTTCCAGCAAATCGGGCGGAGCCGTTGCATAGAGCTTCTGGTCTTCGGCTTCCCGCACCGCATAGGGCTTCAAGCTCGCACGCTTGGGCATCGAAGCCACATATTTGAGACCATAGATGGTCTCGAACGCCCACCGCAGGCGATCGTGGTAGCTTTGCCAAAGGCGTCGCTCTTGGCCCCGCGTTCTGAACTTCAACAGGCCCTCCACCATGCCGGCATAGGATTTCTGCTTGCGTAGTGGTTCCAACGCGGGCTCGGTCTGCCAGGTCTTCGCCAGCGCTGCCTGGCTTTCGGTCATGTCGCGCTCCATGAGCCGGAACCCTTTGACCTTGTGCGCCTCGGTCACCTTCCTGAACCCATTCTCATCCCAACGCAGCCTTGCGCACAAGCCCTCGTTCATGACCTGGGCGCCCTCTCCATAAGTCATGTGCCCGCCGGGTTTGACGGGAAGGATCAGCGACGGAAACCGCATTTGGTAAACGTACCGCAGGGCCAGATGGTCCCGGAGTTGGGCCTGCCACCTCTCAATCGCCAAGGTGGTCGGACACACCGGACCATCCACCCGAAACGTCATCATATCATCGTCGAGAATGATGTCGTCAGGGTGAGGCAGCAGAAACGGCTCGGGCTTCCCCTGCCGCCGCGCCTGCTCAATCGCTCTCTGGCCTTCGCTCTTCTTGCGCTTATATTCTTCATACAGGGCAAACTCAGCCTGCAGGGCCTTCTTCTCCTCCGCGTCGGCTGCTGCGATCACCTCTCGTTGCAAAAGCCGGTTGCCGCCTTTCAACGCGTCGGCGGCCCGACGACGGTGCACAGCTTCGATCAGCGGCATCTTCCTAGCCTTGCCGCCTTGGGTGACGGTCACCTCTTCATAGAGCACCCGGCCAGACGCGCGCGATGACGTGCCCCATTGAACCGCACTTTCATGCTGATCCTTGTTCTTGCGCGGCCGTCCCTTCGGATTGCCGGAACGCCCAGGCTTGAACTTGTGTTCGGCTGGCGGTCGGGCGTAGCCGACCGGATAATCTGGAGGCTCCGGGCGCAACCCGTTGGGACCGCGCTTGCTCATGCCAAAGCTCCTTCTGCCAAATACGCATCTGCCGATTGGACGGATTGTGAAGCTTGGGTCTTGGCAGCCTTTGCCTCGGCTGCCCGCACTTCCGCGACGTCTTCAAATGTCGCCCCGTCGCCGGCGAGCGTTGCCTGTTTGCCGGTCATCTGCTGCCAGCGCTGGATGATCACGTCGCAATAGCCGGGTTCATATTCGATGAGCCGGGCCAGCCGGCCTGTCTTCTCGGCGGCGATCAGGGTCGAGCCAGAGCCGCCAAAGCCGTCCAGCACGATCTCGCCGCGCTTGGAACAGTCCCTGATGGCATCAGCCACCAGCGCCACCGGCTTGACCGTGGGGTGCATGGCCAGCTCTTCCGCTCGGGTCGCAGAGATCGAGCTGATGCCGGCATAGTCCCAGACATTGGTGCGATAGCGCCCGGTCTCGCCCAGGCCGAACGTGTTGGTATGGGGAGCAGTCCCAACCTTCCAGACAAAGATCAGCTCGTGCTTGGAGCGATAGAACGCCCCCATGCCGCCATTGGTCTTGTTCCAGACGACGAGGTTCTTGAGCTCGCTGAACGCGACGTGCCCAGCGCTGAGGAGTTCGCCCATGTGGCGCCAGTCCATGCAGACGAACGCGATGGCACCGTCCCGGCACACGTTGGCCATTGCGCCCAGGCTTTGCTGCAGGAATGCCGTGAACTCGCTCCCGCTCATCTCGCCTGAGGCCATGGCAAACTCGGCATGCTTGACCTTGCCCAAGCCGGAGACATGGCCGTCGATGGCCACATTATAGGGTGGGTCAGTAAACACCAGGTCGGCCCGGGCATTGCCCAGCAGCCGGACATAGGCATCCGCATCACGGGCATCGCCGCAGAGCAGCAGGTGCCGGCCCAGTTGCCAAAGCTCGCCGCGACGCGTGACGGGGTGCTCTGGCAGTTGCGGGATGCGGTCATCGGCGCTGGAACGGCCTACCGGCTTGGCGTCATTGGCAGCATCGATGGCAAAATCGATCTCGGCCAGGCTGAACCCGGTCAGGGTCACATCGAAATCAAGATCGATCAGCCCCTGCAGTTCGATGGCCAGGATCTCGCTGTCCCAGCCGGCATTGAGCGCGAGCTTGTTGTCAGCGAGCACATAGGCACGTCGCTCCGCCTCCGGCAGATGCGACAGCGCGATCGTCGGCACTGTCTGCATCCCCAGCAGAGCCGCGGCCCGTACGCGGCCGTGGCCGGCGATGATCTCGCCATTGTCCGAGACCAGCACCGGGTTGGTGAACCCGAACCGCTCGATGCTCCGCGCAATCTGCTGCACCTGCTTCTTGCTATGCGTGCGCGCGTTCCTTGGGAACGGGCGTAGGGCACTCAAGGGTTGATTGACGATCTCAGGCATTGGCAGCCTCCCTGGCGTGCAGCTGGCCACATAAGGCCAAACCAGTACGTATCATGAACAAGCTTGACGCCGAAAGCCCGCGCGATGTTCCATCCCATTTGCGCATTTTGGATCTCCCTAAAGCACCCTGCCGTCCCGAAATTCCCAGGGACCGTCCCGCAACCGGCGCTTGCAGCTTCGATATCACCGCCTGCCGTCTCGAAACACCGCGATTGCATCCCGATATTCCGGTTTTGCATCCCGCTATTGGCGGTTTCTGTCTCGAAATGGCCGGATTCCAAGCGGGATAAGGGGCTTGCACTCCACACAATCGGGCCAAAAGGGGCGAAATTGCCTGCTCGGGAGGGGGGAATTCCCTGTTCGAGGCGGAGGAATTCCCTGTTTTCGCAACAGGGAATTGGCGCCCTCTGGCGATCCCCTGTAGTGCTAATCCACGCAGAGTATTGCGTTTCTCGGCGCAGATCAGCCGAGCCAGGGGCGATCAAGCGCCTCCAAAAACTTCAATAACAGGGAATATCAGGGTGAGAGCTCTCACCTTCGGACTGCGTCGCGCACCACCCAGAAGCAACAACCGGGGGGATCACCCCCCGGTTTTTTTGGACCCGCGTTCAGCGCCCGTCGCGCCGCCCCAGCAGCCGCAGCCGCAGCGCGTTCAGCCGGATGAAGCCGGCCGCATCACGCTGGTCATAGGCGCCGCGGTCATCCTCGAACGTCACGATGCCGGCGGAATAGAGGCTGTAGGGCGATTTGCGCCCGACCACGCCCACATTGCCCTTGTACAGCTTCAGCCGCACCGTGCCGGTCACCTTCTCCTGGCTGTGATCGATGGCGGCCTGCAGCATCTCCCGCTCCGGCGCGAACCAGAAGCCGTTGTAAATCAGCTCAGCATATTTCGGCATCAGCTCATCCTTCAGATGCGCCGCGCCGCGATCCAGCGTGATCTGCTCGATGCCGCGGTGGGCGATGTGCAGGATGGTGCCGCCCGGCGTTTCATACATGCCGCGGCTCTTCATGCCGACAAAGCGGTTCTCCAACAGGTCCAGCCGGCCAATGCCATGCCGCTTGCCCAACTCGTTCAGCTTCGCCAGCAACGCCGCCGGGCTCAGCCCTTCGCCATTGATCGCCACCGCATCGCCGCGTTCAAAATCCACGGTGATATATTCGGGTGCATCCGGCGCCTCTTCCGGGTGATTGGTGCGGCTGTAGACATAATCCGGCACCTCTTCCCACGGATCCTCCAGCACCTTGCCTTCCGACGAGGTGTGCAGCAGGTTGGCATCGGTCGAAAACGGGCTTTCGCCGCGCTTGTCCTTCGCCACCGGGATCTGGTGCTGTTCGGCAAAGGCGATCAACGCCTCGCGGCTGGTCAGATTCCATTCCCGCCAAGGCGCGATAATGCGGATATCGGGCGACAGCGCATAATAACCCAGCTCGAAGCGCACCTGGTCATTGCCCTTGCCGGTCGCCCCATGGCTCACGGCATCGGCGCCCACGGCCTTGGCAATCTCGATCTGGCGCTTGGCAATCAACGGCCGCGCGATCGAGGTGCCGAGCAGATACAGGCCTTCATACAGCGCATTGGCCCGCATCATCGGGAACACGAAGTCCTTCACGAATTCTTCGCGCAGATCGTCGATGAAGATATTCTCCGGCTTGATCCCCAGCATCAGCGCCTTGGCCCGCGCCGGCTCCAGCTCCTCGCCCTGGCCCAGATCGGCAGTGAAGGTCACCACCTCGCAGCTGTACTCGGTCTGCAGCCACTTCAGGATGACCGATGTGTCCAGCCCGCCGGAATAGGCGAGGACGACCTTGTTGACCTTGGACATGGATGACCTTTCAGCTGCCAGGGCGCACGGCCCGTTTGCCAAGGCGCTATAACGCGTGGCCCCGGCGCTGCAACCGATTCAGCGTCGACCAGGGTCAGGCGGCGGCAACGCCGTGTCGGCGGGCGCAGGCCCCGACCAGGCCAAATCCCAAAAGCATCATCAGCCAGGTCGCCGGCTCCGGAACGATGGTCCCACCAGGCACAAAGCCGACATCAACCCAGCTTTCACCCGTGTTGTCCGCTGCGGCCGCGTCTGGCCCGTTGATCATCTGGACCAGCCTCTGCTCGATCTGCATATAATAGTCTCCCACGCCCAACTGCATGGCAAAGCTGCCGATCGGTCCCGACAAGCTGTCGCGCTGGAAGATGTTCACATAGGGGTTCAGGGTGACCGGGCCAGAGCCAGGCGGCACAGTGCCAGGATCGACCGGGCGGTATTCGAATATGCTGAAGCTGGTCTGGATGGCGGTCAGCGTCAGGGTCGGCTGCTGAAATCGCAACTCCATCGCAGCCGCCAGACTGAAATGCTGGATCAAGACGGCACCGTTGTTTGATGTCGCATAGACTGAAGCGTCGGCTGGCTGCAGCTGCTGAATGGCGCGCGCCTGGAAGATCGACGTCACCGATGTCAGGCTGCTGAGCGCGATGACACTGCCCACACCCGAAGCCGACGCCACATTGGGATAGCCCGCATATTGCGGCGGCTGAATGGATGACGTGATCGATGCCGTGGCCGATATCGCATCAGGCGCAATCGTGGGATTGATCACACTCGCCAAGTTGCGGCCAATGATCCTGTTGGACTGGACGAGAACCGACATGGTCGAACCGGACCCGGCCAACGCCGCGTCGTAACCCTGCTGCGTCAGCGCCGGGTCATTCACCGTGAAGCCGCCGATTTCATTGACGGCCGAAACCGTGGCCTGCTGCTTGCCAAAGCTTACGGTTGCCACCACCGGGCCACCCAACGCCATCAAGCCGGCGGCAAAAGCCACCCGAACCAGCAATGTGATCATGCCCTGCCCCCGGGGGCGATCGCCCCGGATGGCAGGGAACCACCAAATGCAAATATTGACAAATTATTTCGTTAACCGTCGCACTTGCCGCCTGCCCACCGGAAGGGTGATACTCGATCAGGCGAAAGGAACTGCCATGGCCGCCACACCCAAGACCGTCGCCACCACAGCCAGCGTGCCGGACTATCTGGCCGCCCTCGATCCCCCACGCCGCCGCGAGGAAGCACAGGCCATCGGCGCCCTGCTTGAAGCCATCAGCGGCCACCCACCCATCCTCTGGGGCACCAGCATCATCGGCTTTGGCACCTACACCAGCAAGACCGGCCCCTGGCCCCGCCTCGGCTTCTCGCCCCGCAAGGCGCAGCACGTCCTCTATCTGATGGACGGTTTCACTGGCCAGGCCGACCTGCTCGCCGCCCTGGGCAAGGCCACCACCGGGGTCTCATGCCTCTATGTCAAGAAACTCGCCGATGTGGACATGGACGTGCTCGCCGAAATGGCCCGCCGCTCCTGGGCGATGATGGCGGAGCGCCACCCGCTGTGATCGGCCACCACCGGCGCCAGACACATTTTGCCACATTGGTTTCCACATCAGCCCTCACGATAGGATGCGACCGGGGACGGATCACAGCGCATCACATCGGGGGGCATCACTTGGCAACACCAGACGGCTTTCGCGAACCCGCCATCCGCATCACCGCCATGCCGGCCGATGCCAACCCGGCCGGCGACATCTTCGGCGGCTGGCTGATGGCCCAGATGGACATGGCCGCCGGCATCGCCGCCGCCCGCCGCAGCAAGGGCCGCTGCGCCACCGTCGCCGTGGAGGCGATGACCTTCCTGCAACCGGTGCGCATCGGCGATGAAGTCACCGTCTACGCCGATCTGGTCAAGGTCGGCCGCACCTCCATCACCATCGAAGTCGAAGCCTGGCGCCGCCCCCGCTCCGCCGAGGAACGCACCCAGGTCACCCACGCCCGCTTCATCTTCGTCGCCATCGACGCCGACGGCAAACCCCGCGTGGTCCCGCCGGCCTGAGACGCAAGCGCATCACCCACAAGGAAAAGCCTCCGGCGGCAAGGGTCGCAGACCCTTGACCCGTTCGTTTTCATGCGCCCACGCCGTCAATCGATCCTCCCCAGCCGGGAGAGGTGTCGAGCAACGCGCCCCGCCGTGGCCGGCGGCGCCGTTCACTTCTGCCGGCGGATGAAATCCCGGATATCGTTTGACAATTTCACCCGGCTGGGGCCGTGGACATACATCATGTGGCCGGCGTCGTAATAATGATATTCCACCCGGTCGGTGGGCCAGCCGGGGCGGTTCATCGAATATTCGGCGAAGGCGAACGGGGTGGCGAAATCATACCAGCCCTGGCCCACCCAGACCTTGGTGCGGCTGTTTTCCCGCAGCGTGCGGGCAAGGCCGGGGGCAACGTTGACATAGGCATCGCGGCCATTGCCCAGCCGCCAATCCCAGGCACCAACGCCGCCGATGGAGACATAGCTGCGGTCGGTCTTGTAGCCGAGATCACCGCGCAGATAGGCGTTCACCGCCGCCGGGTAGGAGGCATCGATGCCATAGAAGCTGGGGTCGTTGTCGGGTCCTTCGCCGGCATTGTCATAATCCTTGCCGGTGTAGCGGGCATCAAGCCGGCCGATGGTGAGGCCGCGGTCGCGCAGCAATTCCTTGTAGAAACGGCCCGGCGTGACGCGCAGATTGGCCTGTTCCAGATAGGTTTCCGACAGGCCGGTGAGGCGGGCGAGTTGCTTGCGGATCGCGGCGCGCTCATCGGCGGGCAGGCTGTTCCCCTTGATCAGGGCGGTGATGTAGGGGCCGCTGGCAAAGGCGCGGGCTTCGGCGGCCCAGGCTTCCACACTCGCCGGCTTGTTCGGCACCTTGTCGTGATACCAGGCGGCGGTGGCATAGCTGGGCACCAGGCCCATATATTGCATTTCGTTGCCTTCATCCTCGGCCTCCAGCCCGAAATCGAGGATGGTGGAAATCAGGATGACGCCGTTCAGCGCCACATCGTTATAGCCCTTGTTGAGCTCATAAGCGACGGCGGCGGAGCGGGTGGTGCCATAGGATTCGCCGCCCAGGAACTTGGGCGCGTTCCAGCGATTATTCTCGTTCAGCCACAGCCGGATGAACTCGGCAACCGAACGGGCATCGCTGTTGACGCCCCAGAACTCCTTGGGATCGGTCTTGCCCAGGGCATGGCTCCAGCCGGTGCCAACGGGATCGATGAACACCAGATCGGCCACGTCGAGCAGCGATTCGGGGTTGTCCGTGATGTCATAGGGCGGGGCGCCATCATCCTTGGCATCGGGGATGTTCACACGCTTCGGGCCAAAGGCGCCCATGTGCAGCCACAGCGAGCCCGAACCGGGGCCGCCGTTGAACAGGAAGAACACCGGGCGGTTGGGCTCCGGATTGTCCTTGAGATACGTCGTGGAGAAGATGGCCGCGGTCGGCTTGCCGTCCTTGTCCTTCAGGAAGGTTTCGCCGGCGATCGCCGTGTAGTTCATCTTGACGCCGCCGAAGGTGCCGCTGCGCTTGGCCACCACGCGGTTGGGCGTGGGCATGGCGCTGTCCATCTTCTCGGCGGGCTTGTCAGCGGTCTGGGCCACGGCCGGCAGCGCCAGGGCAGCCGAAAGGGCCAAAAGCGAAACGAAACGCAGCATCGTCATCCTCCCCAGATCTGCCGACCGATTAGCCGGCCAGAGGGAGGCGCGCAATCAATAGACGTCAGGCGCCGTCGCCCAGGCAATCGGCGGCGGGGTGACGATGGGTGCGCGAGCCGGCTTTGGCTGTTCCACCGGCGCGGCGGCAGCCGGGGCCGTTTTCGCCAGTTGCCCCAGCCCCCAGGCCCCCACCGCCATGGCGGCGAGGCCCAGCGGCGAGACGCGGCGCAGCGCAAACGGCAGGGCGACGGCAGCAACATTGCCGATGGGGCCCAGATCGGCGCCCTTCACCCGGGCGGCAATCTGGCGTGTGGCCGCGGCGGCAGCAGCGCGAACGGCAAGGCGGGCAAGCGGATTGGCCATGAGTCGGCTCCTTTGGGTGGCAATCATAGCACAGATGGGCGTGGCGCGCGGGCCTTCAAGCCTCGCGCTCGGCGGGCTGCCGCGCTATGCCATCGGCATGCCGCACCCGCGCCCGTCCGTGCCCGATGCCCTGCTGCGCCTGTGGATGGCCGCCGAAATCGCCATGGCCGGCCTGTATGCCTGGCTGGCCCATGCCATGCGGGATTGGCCCGCCGATCTGCCAGGCCCGCAGAAGCTGCAATCGGTGGCGATCACCGAGTTCATGTACCTGTTTCTGTTCGTGCCGGCCGCGATTGTTGTGGCGATGCGCTGGCGGGCAACGCGGGATCGGCCACTGGCCGGGCTGGCACTATTCTATGGCCTGGCTTCGGCCGCGTCGTTCGCGGCCTGGGCGCAGGCCGATACCGCCGGCATGATGCGGGCGCTGTTCTGGGCCGATGCCGCCATTTCGCTGGCTGGCGTCCCGGTGGCGGCGCGGGCGCTTCGGCTCAGGGGCTGATCTTCGCAGCGCTCGTCGCGCCCGACAGCGTGTCCACCGCCGTCACCCAGCTGGCCCCGGCCGGCACCTCGGCGGCAAAGCGCCCGGTCTGCCCCGCCCATTTCAGCGGCACCGCCTGCCCGCCCACCCAGGCGTTCAGGCGGAACCGGCTTTCATCCCACAAGGTGCCCGGTGCGATCGGGCAGCCGCACAGCATCGAAACATCGGCCACCACCTGCCCACCCTCCCGCCTTGCGGTGAGCGCGAGGCCGCGCAGTTCCAGCACCCAGCCATCGCCCACCACCGGCTGGCCGGGCAACAGCCAATGGGTGGCGCTTGCGGTCACCGCGACCCCGGCCGGCTTCAGCGGGCCCTTCACCGTCACCAGCACGGCGCGCGGCGCATCGATATCGATCATGGCATCAAATTTCGCCGTCTTGTCATCGGCCTGGGGCATGCCGCGCGGAGCGCCGGGCATGATCTTCGCGGTGTCGCCGGTGCCGCCCTCGATGCGGCCGCTGGCCAGCGGCGCGCCGGTGGCGGCATCGGCCAACGTCACTTCCACCCCGCCCATGCCAGTGCCGATGAACTTGGCGCCCTGGCTGATCACCCGCACCGTCACCGGGGTGGGCACCGCCAATGCCGGGGCAGCAGCGATCAGAGCGAGCAGCGGCAACAGGCGGATCATGCGGTCTCTCCCATCAGGCGGGCAGCAGCGGCCCGCATTTCGGCGTCGCGGTGGCCCAGGCGCGGGGCCGTGGCGGCCTGCACTTGTGCAATGATTTCGGGTCGGGCGGTGGCGGGCGTACCACCATCATGCTGCTCCGGATCATATTCCAGCCCCAGCCGCAGCATCGCTGCCACATCGGGCCCATGCAGATGCGCCAGCACGCGGAAGGCGAAATCGATGCCGCTCGTCACCCCGCCGGCCGAAATGATGTTGCCATCGAACACGGTGCGTTCGGCCACGAACTCGGCCCCGAACAGCGGCAGATAATGGCCCCAGGCCCAGTGGCAGCCGGCCTTGCGGCCCTTCAGCAACCCGGCGGCGGCCAGGATCAGCGATCCGGTGCACACGCTGGTGATCCATTGCAGCCCCGGCGCCTGGGTGCGCAGCCAACCTAGAATTTCGGCATCATTCATCGCCGCCGAACAGCCAAAGCCGCCAGGCACGCACAGCAGATCGAGCTGGCCCACATCGGCCAGCGTGGCGGTGGGCATCAGGGCGAGGCGACAATCGCTCATCACCGGGTCCATCGTCTTGGCGACATAGTCCACGCTGGCGCCGGGCATGCGGCTCAGCACCTGGGCCGGGCCGGTCATGTCAAGCTGGGTCAGCTGGTCATAGAGCAGGAAACCGATGCGCATCAGCGTCACTCCCTTTCAGCTCGCAGCCATAGCGCGCCGGCAGGGCTGGGGCCAGCGCTGCCGCATTGCAGCATCGCCAGAGCCATGCTAATCGCCGCCGCCTGTTCAACGGGTGGGCATATTCGCATGTCAAACCAGGGTGCGTCGCCGGATGCGTCCGCTCATGCTGATCACCACGGGCACGACCAATCGCTGTTGAAGCTGGCGCTGGGCGCCGTTGGGGTCGTGTTCGGTGATATCGGCACCAGCCCGCTCTATGCGTTCAAGGAAACCTTTGCGGGTCACCACCCGCTCGCCCTTGATCCCACCTCCATCTATGGCGTCATCTCGCTGATCTTCTGGACGATGATGCTGGTGGTGACGGTGAAATATGTCTCCGTCATCATGCGGGCCGACAATCGCGGCGAAGGCGGTTCGCTGGCCCTTATCGCGCTGATCTCCCGGCTGTCCCCCGGCGACACGCGCTCGGCCCAGCTGGTGCTGCTGGGCGTGATGGCCACCGCCCTGTTCTTTGGCGATGCCATCATCACGCCGGCGATGTCGGTGCTGTCGGCGGTTGAGGGCATCACGGTCGTGGAAGCGCGCATGGCGCCGCTGGTGCTGCCCATCGCCATTGCCATCCTGCTCGCGCTGTTCCTGCTGCAAAGCCGCGGCACCGCCAAGGTGGGCGCCATCTTTGGCCCGATCGTGCTGGTTTATTTCGCCACGCTGGCCGTGCTGGGCGTTGTCAACATCCTCGCCAATCCCGGCATCATCGCTGCACTGAACCCCATCCACGCCGTCGCATTCGTCGCCGCCAAACCGCTGGCGGCCTTTCTGGCGCTGGGCAGCGTCGTGCTGTCTGTGACCGGGGCCGAGGCGCTTTATGCCGACATGGGGCATTTCGGCCCCAAGCCGATCCGGCTGGCCTGGTATGCATTGGTGCTGCCGGCGCTGATGATCAACTATCTCGGCCAGGGCGCGCTGCTCACCGCCCACCCAGAGGCGCTGGCCAATCCCTTCTTCCTGATGGCGCCGGAATGGGCCCGGCTGCCGCTCGTCGTGCTGGCCACGCTGGCCACCATCATCGCCAGCCAGGCGGTGATCTCGGGCGCCTTTTCCGTCACCATGCAGGCCATCCAGCTTGGCTTCCTGCCGCGCATGAAGATCGTCCACACCTCGGCATCGGCCTTCGGGCAAATCTATATCCCGGCGGTCAACTGGGCGCTGCTCGTGCTGGTGATGTTCCTGGTGCTGGGCTTCCAGACCTCGTCCAACCTCGCCGCCGCCTATGGCATCGCCGTCACCGGCACCATGCTGATCGATACGCTGCTGGTCGGCGTGCTGGTGCTCACCATCTGGCGCTGGCCGGCCTGGTGGGCGGCACCGCTGCTGGCGATCTTCGCGCTGGTTGATTTCGCCTATTTCGCCTCCAACCTCACCAAGGTGCCGGATGGCGGCTGGTTCCCGCTGGTCATCGGGCTGATCGGCTTCACCGGCCTTACCACCTGGTCGCGCGGCCGCGCCCTGATGCAGGATCGCCTGCGCGACAGTTCGATGCCGATGGACGTGTTCATCAAGTCCGCCGCCGCCGCCGCCACCCGGGTGCCCGGCACCGCCGTGTTCATGACGACAAGTCCGGTGGGTGTGCCGCAGGCCCTGCTGCATAATCTGAAGCACAACAAGATCCTGCACGAACGCATCATGATCCTGACGGTGGTGATCGACGAAGTGCCCTATGTCTCCGACGAGGATCGCATCGGCGTGCGCGATCTGGGCGGCGGCTTCTATCGCATCCTCATCCGCTATGGCTTCATGCAGGAAATCGACATTCCGGCGGTGCTGAAGAAGGTTGAAAACTGCGGGCCACGGCTGAAGATGATGGAAACCAGCTTCTTCCTGTCGCGCCAGACGCTGCTGGCCAGCGACAAGCCCGGCATGGCGATCTGGCGCGAGCATCTGTTCAGCTGGATGATGCGCAACGCCGAAAGCGCGATGGACTTCTTCAAGCTGCCCACCAACCGCGTTGTCGAGCTCGGCAGCCAGGTCGAGATCTGACGATATTTGGCCTTTGACGCCTGTCAGGCTATGGTGCCGTCATGGTTGAGCGCGTGGCCCGAGGCTTTTTTCACGACAAGAACCGCGCCTTCTGGCTGCTGCAGGGCGGTGGCTGGCTGGCCTATTTCCTGCTGCGTTCGCTGTCCGGCCTCGCCAATTCGATGGGGCTGGGCTTTGTGCTGCCAACCATCATCGTCACCGCCACCGGCGCGTCCATCACCCTTTTGCTCGCCGCCGCCTATCGCCGGCTGATCACCATGAAGCCGCTGTTCACGTGGACGGCAACCGCGCTGCTGCTGGTCACCGCGTCGGCGCTGTTTTCGGTGCTCGAAGTGTGGGCCCATGCCACCTTCTACCAGCCGGGCTGGCAGCCCAAGGGCGTGGAGTTTCTCGGCGCCATCCTGCTGGACTTCTCCGTGCTGGGCGCCTGGACCGGGCTTTATTATGGCATCAACTATTATCTGCTGCTGGCCGAACAATCCGAACGCATGCTCACCATGGCGGCCCAGGCCAACAACGCCCAGCTCGCCATGCTGCGCTATCAGCTCAACCCCCATTTCCTGTTCAACACGCTGAACAGCATCTCCACCCTGGTGCTACTGAAACAGACGGATCGCGCCAACGCCATGCTGTCCCGCCTCGCCAGCTTCCTGCGCTACAGCCTGGTGGGGGAGCGGGAGGGCCTGGCTACCGTGGCGCAAGAGGCCGAAGCGCTCAAACTCTACCTCGATATCGAACGCACCCGCTTTGAAAGCCGCCTGCGCACCCGCTTCGACATCGCGCCGGATGTGATGGAAGCACGGCTGCCCAGCCTGCTGCTGCAGCCGCTGATCGAAAACGCCATCAAATATGCCGTCACCCCATCGGAAGACGGTGCCGACATATTGGTGGACGCCCGGCGCATGGCCGACCGGCTGGTGATCACCATCGCCGATACCGGGCCGGGGCTGGGCGGTGTGGCGCCCGAATCCGGCGGCACCGGCGTGGGCCTCGCCAACATCCGCGAGCGGCTGGCGCAAAGCTATGGTCCGGATCATCGCTTCGAACTGGCCGACAATGAACCGCACGGCCTGATCGTGTTGATCGACGTGCCCTATCAGACCGACGCGCAATCGCCGCAGGGCAGCCCGCCGCCGCTCGCCGCAAAGCCTCCACTCGTCGCAAATCCGGTTGCCGTGCCGGCCGCAGCACCACAGGTGTAAGCCATGCCGATCCGTACCATCCTGGTTGATGACGAACCGCTGGCCATCCAGGGCCTGGAACTGCGCCTGCAACCGTTCGAGGATATCGAGATCATCGAGCGTTGCGCCAACGGCCGCGAGGCCATCAAGGCCGTACGCGCCCACAAGCCGGATCTGGTCTTCCTCGATATCCAGATGCCGGGCTTTGACGGCTTTCAGGTCGTCGCCGGCCTCGCCGATATCGAACCGCCGCTGTTCGTGTTCGTCACCGCCTTCACCCAGCACGCGCTGAAAGCCTTCGAGGCCGAGGCGGTGGATTATCTGCTGAAGCCTGTCGACGAAGAACGTCTGGCCGCCACCATCGAACGCGTCCGCCAGCGCCTCGCCGAAAAACAGGGCATGGCCGGGGCGGAACGGCTGAAGGAAATCCTGTCCGAAGTGGCGCCAGACGCGCTGCCCGACGATCTGGGCGAAGCGGCTCAGGCCAGCCGCTATGAGAAGATCATCAACATCAAGGACCGCGGCCAGATTTTCCGCGTCGATGTCGCCGATATCGAACGCATCGATGCCGCCGGCGATTATATGTGCATCTACACCGCCGATCAGACGCTGGTGTTGCGCGAAACGATGAAGGATCTGGAACGCCGGCTCGATCCGAAGAAGTTCCAGCGCATCCACCGTTCAACAATCGTCAACCTTGATAACATCAAAAGTGTGAAGCCACACACCAATGGTGAATGTTTCTTGATTCTTGGTAGCGGCACGCAAGTAAAAGTTTCCAGAAGTTACCGGGATGTTGTCGCAAGATTTTTGTAACCTATTGAAACACAACATTGTTAGCCTGAGTTTACAGTCACAATATTGTAACAGGATTCCTCTCTTCGACGGCGTCGAAATTCGCTGTGGCATGATATTTGCAGGACATGACACGGGGGACTTCCCCCTGTTGTTGTGGAGTAGCGTATCATGTTCAGATTTCTCGTCGCTGGGCTCGTCGCCCTCGCCGCACAGCCCGCTGCCGCCGTCAGCTTTGTAAACGGCAGTTTCGAAACCGGTAACTTCACCGGTGCCCCGTTCGATGAACTCACCGCCCCCAGCACCGATATCACTGGCTGGCAGGTCGGCCCGCTCGGGGTCGACTGGGCCGCCAGCCTGTGGCGGGCCTCCAAGGGCCTGCGCTCGGTGGAACTGGCCTCGACCGATCGCGGCCAGATCTTTCAGCGCCTCACCGGCCTCACCGTCGGCCGTACCTATCGTGTCGGTTTCGATGTGGCAGGCAATCCGCTCGGCGGTCCGGCCACCTATGGCTTCGGCACCAGCACGTCCGGCGCGCAGGTGACCAACTTCACCGTCGACGTGACGGCGGCCAATTCGCCCACCAACATGGGCTGGCTCCGTCGCTTCGTCACCTTCGTTGCGGTTGCCGAGGACCAGAACTTCTCGTTCATCGGCCGCACCGACGGTCCCTACGGCGCGGTGATAGACAATGTGAAGATCGCAGCGGTGCCGGAGCCGAAGGGCTGGGCACTCCTCATCCTCGGCTTTGGCATGGTCGGGCTTGTTGCCCGGCGGCGCAGCCGTCCGCTCACCCTCGCTGCCTGATACGAAAAAGGGCCACTGCCGGCGCGGCAGTGGCCCTGATTTCGGTTGCTTGGCCGCTGCTTACAGCTTGCCGGCCAGTTCCGGCACCACGGTGAACAGATCGCCCACCAGGCCCACATCGGCAACCTGGAAGATCGGGGCTTCCTCGTCCTTGTTGATGGCGACGATGATCTTGCTGTCCTTCATGCCGGCTAGGTGCTGGATGGCACCCGAGATGCCCACGGCCACATAAAGTTCCGGCGCGACGATCTTGCCGGTCTGGCCAACCTGATAATCATTGGGCGCATAGCCGGCGTCCACCGCGGCGCGGCTGGCGCCGACGGCGGCACCCAGTTTGTCGGCCAGCGGATCAATATATTCGTGGAACTTTTCCGACGAACCCAGCGCGCGGCCGCCCGACACGATGATCTTGGCCGCCGTCAGTTCGGGGCGGGCCGACTTGGTCAGCTCGGCGCCGACAAAGCTCGACGTGCCGGCATCACCGGCGCCGCCAACGGCTTCAACCGCAGCGCTGCCGCCCGAGGTCGCAGCCTTGGCAAAGGCAGTGCCGCGCACGGTGATCACCTTCTTGGCATCGGCCGACTTCACGGTGGCAATGGCGTTGCCGGCATAGATCGGGCGGGTGAAGGTGTCCGGCCCTTCCACCGACAGGATTTCGGAAATCTGCGCCACATCCAGGGCGGCGGCCACGCGCGGGGCGATATTCTTGCCGCGGCTGGTCGCCGGCGCCACGAAGGCATCATAACCGGCCATCAGGCCAGCGACGAGCGGGGCGACATTTTCCGGCAGCGCGGCGCCATAGGCCGCGTCGTCTGCGACCAGCACCTTGGCCACACCGGCCACCTTGGCCGCAGCATCGGCCACCGCGCCGCAGCCGGAACCGGCCACCAGCACATGCACATCGCCGCCAAGCTGGCCAGCCGCCGTGACGGCCGCCAGGGTGGCATCCTTCAGTTCGCTGTTGTCATGTTCAGCCAAAACCAGCGTGCTCATGCGACGGCTCCCATTTCCTTCAGCTTCGCAACCAGCTCATCCACCGACTTCACCTTGATGCCCGCCTGGCGCTTGGCCGGCTCGGTCACCTTCAGGGTGGTCAGGCGCGGGGTCATGTCCACGCCGTAATCGGCCGGCGTCTTGTTGGCGATCGGCTTGGATTTCGCCTTCATGATGTTGGGCAGCGACGCATAGCGCGGCTCGTTCAGACGCAGATCGGTCGTCACGATCGCCGGCAGCTTCAGCGCCACGGTTTCCAGGCCGCCATCGATTTCGCGGGTCACGTTCACCGTGTCGCCCTGCGGATCGACCTTGGAGGCAAAGGTGCCCTGCGGCCAGCCGAGCAGGCCGGCCAGCATCTGGCCGGTCTGGTTGGCGTCATCGTCAATCGCCTGCTTGCCCAGGATGATCAGGCCGGGGGTTTCCTCGGCGGCGATCTTCGCCAGCACCTTGGCAACGGCCAGCGATTCGGTCGTCACGTCGGTCTGCACCAGGATGCCGCGATCGGCGCCCATGGCCAGCGCGGTGCGCAGCGTTTCGGTGCACTGCTGCACCCCGATGGAGACGACCACCACCTCGGTGGCGATGCCCTTTTCCTTCAGGCGGATGGCCTCTTCGACGGCGATTTCGTCGAAGGGGTTCATGCTCATCTTGATGTTGGCGAGCTCGACGCCGGTCTGATCCGACTTCACCCGCACCTTGACGTTGTAATCAACCACCCGTTTGACGGGGACAAGCACCTTCATGGCCAGCCTTTCCCAAGGTTGCACTGGAATTGCCACTGCACTTGGCCGATGCCGCCCACAGGGTCAAGGGCCAAGTTGACGTTAACGTCAACCGGCCGCACCCGCCTGGCAAAAAAGGGCGGCCCGGTGCGGGTCGCACACCGGGCCGCCAGGTCGGGAAAATCAGGCCGTGGCAGCGCGACGGCGACGCGCAATGGCCCCCACCAGGCCAAAGCCGGCAATCAGCATGGCCCAGCTTGCCGGTTCCGGCACGGCGCCAACCCGGGTCAACTGGGTGTTGACGACATATTGGCCCAGCGCCTTGGAGTTGGTGACCGCCTTGCCGTTGTCATCCTCATAATGGATGCCGCCATAAATGCGACTGATCCCGGCTTCAGCGGCAGCGGCCGAGAAGCTGGCGAAGCAGCGGTTCTCACCCGGAACAGCCGAGGCCGGATCGGAACCGGTGCAGAATGCCAGATTGTCATTGCCGAAAAATGCCGCCAGCGCCCCGGCGGCACTGCCGGAAAAGCTGGAATGGCCTGACACATAGGACGGGAAGTTGGGCGTGCTCAACAGCGGGGTCCAGCCCGGCTCGCCATCCACGCCGCAGGTCGCCACCGTGCAGTTGTTGATCGCCGTGACCGGACGCCAGGTGTTGTAGGTGTATTTGTCATTCCAGGCGGTGATCCCGGCATCAGCAACGGACATGCCGAGCAGGGCCGTGAGCCGCGCCGCTTCCAGGGTCGACAGGCCCGTCATGAAGCCATTGGCAATCTGCACCCAATGCCCCGGCGGCGTGAATGTGCCACCACCATCGGCCCAGAAACGCGCGATCAGCTGCTGTTCCGGCGTGCCGCAGGTGGAACAACCCAGCGCCTTGACCTGGTTGTAATCGGCGATCCATTCCGGCGAGCCCAGCGCCAGCGGCGGGCCATTGCCGAACTGGCTGGCGTTCATGGCGGCAAAGGTCGTCACAGTGCCCCACAGCGGCAGCACCGGGTTGCTTGGCTGGGTCGGCTGGAAATCGCCCGGATTGCTGCCCGGCGTGTACGGCACCTGGGCCGTGGCAGAACCGTCTGCCGACCGCGCGTTGAAGAAGCTGGTGGCGATGCTGCTGCCAAGCGCCAGGCTGGCCGCCCGCTGGCCGTTGCTGATCGACAGCGCATTCAGCTTGTTGTTCATGTCCACCGTCAGGCTGGCCGACAGCGTTGGGAACAAATGGCCCATCATCGTGTAACCGGCCGCAATGGCCAGCGCGTCGCGCTGCACACCGGTCACAGGCCCGCCGGCATAGCTGTAACCCTGATAACCCATGTGAGAGCCGGCGTTCACCGCATCGAACATGGCAATGCCCACCATCGCGATCGCGCGCGACGCGCGCGGCGGCGGCGTGGTCGCCGCGGTGGCGCGGATGCTGTTGAGCAGCGTGGTGTTGACAGTCTGGACAGCGGCACTGGCATGGGCCGCGCCCGGCAAAGCCACAGCGGCGATTGCAGCCAACGCCACGGCCGCCCGCAGCGCAGGAAGTTTCGTCTTGGTCATCATGGTCCCCCGGTGTCATCGCGCCGGAGGCGCATGGCAGCGCTTCCGGCTGCCCAAATGTGAAATCAAAAGGTTAAATTTACATCAATGACGTGAATGACATTTGTGCTTGGCCAGCAATGTTGACTGTTTCAGCCGCTCAGCGATTTGCGCCGGGCACCCACAGCACATCGCCCGAACCACCCTGTTCCGGTGCATTTTCCAGCCGCGCCAGCACGAACAGCAGATCGGAAAGCCGATTGAGATACTGCCGCGCCGGGCCGGACATCTCATCACCGGCGGCGACCGCATCGCGTTCGGCCCGGCGCACGATGGTGCGCGCCAGGTGCAGATGGGCACCCGCCGCGCTGCCGGCCGGCAGGATGAAGCTGGTCAGCGGCGCCAGTCGGTCGTTGGCGGCATCGATCTGGCTTTCCAGCCAGTCCACCTGCGCCGGCACGATGCGCAGGGCGCCGTCAATGCCCTCCGGCGTCGCCACATCGGCGCCCAGGTCAAACAGATCATTCTGGATGCGCGACAGCAACGAGTCGGTGGCCGGGGTCACATGCAGCCGGGCAAGTCCGATCGCGGCATTGGCTTCGTCCACACTGCCCATCACCACCGGGCGGTGGCTGGCCTTGGACACACGGCTGCCATCCACCAGGCCAGTGGAGCCATCATCCCCGGTGCGGGTGTAGATGCGGTTCAGTTTGACCATGGCGGCGCCCTCAACCCGGGCGGTTGATCAGGAACAGGATGATCACAAACACGATGGCCAGCGCCTGCAGCGCCACGCGCAGGCTCATCATCCGGTTGGACTGTTCCCCGGTGATATCCTGGCCGCGCGCCATGATGATGATGCCGCGGGCCAGCACCGCAAGCGTCGCGACAGCGGAAGCGACCATGAAGAAGACGAGCGCGGATTGCATGGTCAATGGGTGTATCAGTCTTTCTCGCCTGCGAAAGGGGGGTGCGGCAGCAAGCCCCTGCGACAGACCAGACCTGTCAGCCCATTTCGACATGGGCCTGACAGGCTGATTGGACAAATGCCGCTGCCCCGATCAGGCTGCCGCCATATCGCGAGCGGCCCGGCGGCGCAGCGCGGTGCCGGTGGCGCCAAAGCCGATGATCAGCATCAGCCAGCCGGCCGGTTCCGGCACGCCGCCTGGCAGCGGCGTGACCGTGTAGCTGAGGGCGGTGCTGGTCAGCGATTGCGCCGGCAGCGCCAGCAGCTGGGTCTGGTTGCTCGCCGTGCCGCGGCGGAAGCGCAGCGACAGGAACGGCGTTGATCCCGGCTGCTGCAGCATGGCGCCGAAATCCGGCGCCGACAGATCGGTCAACAGGCCCGGCAGCGCCGGCAGATCGCTGTTTTCACTGCGCGAAAAGGTCAACGCGCCCAGAAACACGTCCGAAGGCAGCCCGGCAAAGCCCACACTGTTGGCAAAATCATAGGGCAGCACCGGGCCATTGGCATCAAAACTGGTGACCCCGGCCGAAATCCCAACCTGATCGGTGCGCCGGTTGGCATTGCCAGGCACGCCGCCATTGTTGACCAAGAACAGATTGCCGGGATCGCTGGCCTTCTGGGTGAAGGTGATCGCACCGCCCGGCGCAAAGATCGCCACCAGCCCACCTTCGACCGCGCCACTCCAGAAGCCGCTTTCGCCCTGCCCGCCAATCGGGCCAGAAGCGGTGAAGACCGACGGCTGGCCATTGATCACGAAGGAAGCAAAGAAGCTCTGGCCCGCAAACTGCGCCAGTTCCGGAATCGGATTGGCCGACGGGGCGACCACCAACCCGCCGCTGACCGTCACAAAATAGCGCTGCGCCGCCGCCGGGGCCGCAGCGGCCAGGGCCAGCACAGCCAGCCCGCAAATCAATTTTCTCATCAACAAATCCCTGATTTTACTATTGTTATTTAGACACAGGGTCACAAACTGGCCAGCAGCTCCCGGGCTGTCAACCCGCCCGCGCGCAGCGCTGCCAGGGTTTCGCCAGCATCGCGTTTGGCCAGCCGCCGCCCATCCGGGCCGGTCAACAGGCGGTGATGGTGATAACGCGGGGTGGGCAGGCCCAGCAGCGCCTGCAGCAGCACTTGGCAGTGGGTGGCGGCAAACAGATCCACCCCGCGCACCACGTCGCTGATCCCTTGCGCGGCATCATCCACCACCACGGCAAGGGCATAGGCCGTGCCGATGTCGCGCCGGCCGATGACGATATCGCCTCCCGCCGCCGCATCGGCCGCCTGCCAGCCTTCACGCGCATCATGCCAGCGCAAGGGCCCGGTAATAGCGAGCGCGGCCGCGACATCCAGCCGCCAGGCCGGCCTTTCGGTTGCCAACCGGGCGGCACGCGTGGCCGCGTCCAGCCGCCGGCAGGTGCCAGGATACACCGGCCCCTCCGGCCCATGCGGGGCGCTGGCCGCCGCCGCAATGTCGCTGCGCGTGCAGAAACAGGGATAGGCCACGCCCTGCGCCACCAGCCGTTCCAGCGCGGCGGCATAGACCGGCCCCCGTTCCGACTGGCGCCACACCGGCCCGTCCCAATCCAGCCCCAGCCAGGCCAGGTCGTCCAAAATGGCTGCTTCAAATTCCGGCCGGCAGCGGGTGGTGTCGATATCCTCGATGCGCAGCACGAACCGGCCGCCAGCCGCCCGTGCCAGCCGCCACGCCGTCACCGCCGACAGGGCGTGGCCGCGGTGCAGCAGCCCGGTGGGCGACGGCGCAAAGCGACTGGCGACAGACTTATCCACAGTTTCCACACCAAGATGATGGGCTGTCATTGGCCTGACACACAATCTGTTGTAAAGATGGCCCCATCACGGAAGTGGCCGCCCGATTGCGGCCCTGGGGGCAATCCGCCCCTTGTGCGACTGGGCCCGTGACACGGATTGGCCACTCCCTTGCTCAGGGAGGGCACGGCCGATGCTGACGACAGACCTCATCGAGGAAAAATTCGTCACCGCACCCCATCTCGTCTCGCCAGAGGCCTGCCCGGCGCTGGTGCTCAACGCCGATTATACCCCGCTGTCCTATTTCCCGCTGTCGCTGTGGCCGTGGCAAACCGCGATCAAGGCCGCCTTTCTGGAACGGGTCGACATCATCGCCGAATATGACCGGGAAATCGCCTCGCCCTCGCTGCGCATGAAGCTGCCCTCGGTCATCGCGCTCCGGCAATATGTGCGCCCGGCCAGCCACCCGGCCTTCACCCGCTTCAACCTGTTCCTGCGCGATCGCTTCACCTGCCAATATTGCGGCGTGCCTGGCGGCGAGCTCACCTTCGATCATGTCATTCCGCGCGCCTATGGCGGCCGCACCACCTGGGAAAATGTCACCACCGCCTGCGCGCCGTGCAACCTGAAAAAGGGCGGCCGCACCCCGGCCGAAGCACATATGCACCTGCACACACGCCCGCACCAGCCGCACACCCACGAACTCCAATCCAACGGCCGCGCCTTCCCGCCGCACCATTGCCACGAAACCTGGCGCGATTACCTCTATTGGGATGTCGAGCTGCTGGCCTGACTTGCATTCATCCCCACGGCTGGCATGAATGGCGCCCTGATATCGGGGGAAGATCATGGCCGCCGTGCTGACAGTGCTTGACGAGGATTTTGGCCGCCCGGTGGCGGAGCGGCGTGCCGCCGGCCAGTTGCGGCTGGTCAGCCAGCGGACCAGCGCCCGCGCCATCATCACCGAGCGGGTGGCGCAGGAGGTGGCGCTGCTGACGGCCCGCGAAGAGGCATCGCTGGCGACCCGCTCCTTCCTGGTCGCGCCCGCGCCGGCGGAAACGGCGCTCAACCCGCTGTTCGCCCACCGCCGCCCGCGCCGCATCGACGCGGCCGCCGAAACGACGCGCGCCTGCGCCGCCTTCGAACAACGCCGTTTCATCCTGCTGGTCGACGAGGTGCAGCTGGACGGGCTGGATGACGAGGTCGGGCTGGGCGAAACCAGCGAGGTCATCTTCCTGCACCTGTCGCCGCTGAAGGGCGGCTGATGTCGATACTGGACACACTACGGGGCTTGATGGGTGTTGCCCCTTCGTCAGCTGGCGCCCCGAAAACGAACGATCTGCCGACCGAAACGGAAGGGCAGCGCATCGTCAAGACGATCTGCAAGCAGGCTATCGGCGAACCCAACCAATGGCCGAAGAAGTTGTCGTTCTCGCCGCGCTGGCTGGCGCTGAAGGATGATCCGCCCGAACTGCAGATTGCGGTCATGCTGGCCGCCGTCAATCCGGCTCGGGATGATGTAACGGTCTATGCCGGCGACAGTTATCATGTGGAGGCGCTGCGCAACACGATAATCGGCCAGATCGTCCGGCGCGATCTGCCCTTCTCCGCCGACGTGCTGACCACGCTGCTCACCGCCTGGTCCAAACAGCGTTATGGCCTGGAAATGGGCCTGCCTGGCCGCGCCATGCTGGGCGCGGTCGAGCGCCACGTGAAAAAGGCGCCGCTTGATGCCGGGCTGCGCGACGTGCTGCGCACCCTGCGGGCAATGGCCAACCGCGGCGCCTATGGCGGCAGCCCCAGCAAGGTCACGCGCGAGATCGCTGACCGCATCGACCAGCTGCTCGATGGCACCACCGACACGCCGAAACTGCCCGCCGGCCGGTTCGCGGAGCACTGGCAGTCCCTGATGGCAGCGCGGGCCACCAGCGAGCAGCCGCAATGGCAGGCGCTGGCGCTCCATTGCGCCAGCAGCGCGGCCAAGGGCCAGCCCAGCAGCAAATGGCAGGCAACGGGCACGGCGGTGCTGGCCGGGCTTGATCCCGCGCAGCTCAGCGCGCTGGTCATCGGCCTGCTTGCCGAGGTAGTGCCCGATCCCGGCCGTGTCGACGACAGTCTCGACATTCTGAAGGGCCTGATCTGGCTCACCCCGCAGCTGGATCATGCCGAACTGGCCGGCCCGGTTGGCCGCTTTGCCGAGCTGTGCTTCCGCAAGGTCCCGAACCAGGGCGCCCGCTCGGTCAGCCTGGGCAACGCCTGCCTGTGGGCGCTGTCGGCAATGGCGGACGGCCCGCATGCGGCGGCCGAGCTGTTCCGGCTGCAGGCGAAGATCAAATATCCATCAGCGCAGGCCCAGATCGCCAAACGGCTGGCGGCGCTGGCCGACAGCAGCGGCCAGAGCATCGCGGCCCTGGAAGACATCGGCCTGCCCGATCACGGCCTGGATGACGCTGGCCTCAGGGTCGAGCAGATCGCAGGCTTCACGGCCACCATCACACTCACCGCCGCCGACACCAGCCTCGACTGGCAGGATGCCACCGGCAAGCCGCTGAAGGCGGTGCCGGCAGCGGTGCGCACCGGCCACAAGGCCGATCTCGCCGCCATCCGCAAGGCGCTGGCCGATATCGAGGCGGCGCGCGCCGGCCAGGTGCTGCGGCTCGAAGCAAGCTGGGTCGAGCGGCGCGACTGGGCATTGGCCGATTGGCAGGCGCATTATCTCGGCCACCGGCTGCGCCGCCCAATCGTGGAAGCGCTGCTGTGGGACATTGGCGGCACCATCGTGCTGCCCCGCGACAACCGGCTGGAAACGCTGGACGGCAGCGACTTCACCCCGCCCGCCGATGCCCGCGTGCGGCTGTGGCACCCGTTGCTCAGCCCGCCCGCCACCGTGCTGGCCTGGCGGGAGCGCATCATCGCTGCCGGCCTCACCCAGCCGATCCGCCAGGCCCACCGCGAAATCTATGTGCTCACCGATGCGGAGCGCGCGACCAATATCTATTCCAACCGCTTTGCTGCCCATGTTCTGCGCCAGCACCAGTTCCGCGCGCTCTGCCAGGCCCGCGGCTGGCGCTATGGCCTGATGGGCGGCTGGGATGGCTGGAACATCCCCGAACGCCATGTCCCCGCCCACGGCCTCACCGCGCAATATCAGGTCGAAGCGATGTTGACCGATCAGATGGCCGCCAGTGGCGTGTCGCTGCATGTCGCCACCGATCAGCTGCGGTTCGTCAATGCCCAAGGGCAGCCGGTACCGCTTGCCCAGATCGATCCGCTGCTGCTGTCGGAAGTGATGCGCGATTGCGATCTGTTTGTCGCCGTCACCAGCGTCGCCAACGATCCCAACTGGACGGATGGCGGCCCCAACGGCCGCTTTGGCCAATATTGGCAGGATTGGGCCTTTGGCGATCTCAACCAGACCGCCGCCATGCGCCGCGATCTCATCGCCCGCATCGCCCCGCGGCTGGCCATCGCCGCCCAGCTGGAGGTGGGCGACAAGGCGCTGATCGTCACCGGCAAGCGGCACCGCTATGCCATCCACTTCGGATCGTCGAACATCCAGATCCTGCCCGGCAACCGCTATCTGTGCATCGTTCCCGACGGCGCCCCACCCGAAGCCCGCAACCTCGCCCTGCCCTTTGCCGGCGACAATCTGGTGTCCATCATCCTCGCCAAGGCCTTCCTGCTGGCCGACGAAAGCAAGATCACCGACAAGACAATCCTGTCGCAACTGTGACCAGCGAACCGGCAGTTTCTGGTTTGAATGAAGCGCAAATGGTGGAGCGGGTGGGATTCGGACCCCCCGCCGTGGCACACGCCAGATCGGCCACCAATGGGTTCGCTCAAATTGCCAGGCAAATGGCGGAGAGGGTGGGATTCGAACCCACGGTGAGCTTGCACCCACGCCGCATTTCGAGTGCGGTACATTCGACCACTCTGCCACCTCTCCGCGGTGCGAAACCCCAACGGGCCAGTCGACGTCGCGGCTATAGCGAAGGGGATAGGCGCTGCCAAGCCCGATAAACGGCCCCGCGACAGGGGCGCCCCTTCATCCCGCCGCCAGCCGCCCTATATTGCAAGATTGCGGCAACCCGCCCATTTGCAACCTGTGACCAACATGACCGAACCAACAACCCAAGCCGAAGACGCCCCCACCCCCGCCAGCTTCACCATCGGTGATGTGGTGCGCCACCGCGTGTTCCCGTTCCGCGGCGTGATTTTCGATGTCGATCCCGAATTCAACAACACCGAAGAATGGTGGCAATCGATCCCGGAAGAGATCCGACCGCGCAAGAACCAGCCCTTCTATCACCTGTTCGCCGAGAACGAGGAATCCACCTATGTCGCCTATGTCAGCCAGCAGAATCTGCTGCCGGATGGCGATGGCGATCCGGTGAGCCACCCCGGCGTGGTGCAGATGTTCGACCGCTTCGAGAACGGCCGCTATCGCCTGCGCAAGCAGATCCGGAATTAAATCCGTTTCGCCAGCGCGATGGCGGTGCGGCAGCCGGCACGGATCAGTGTTTCCATCACCGGAAACGCCCCGCCGCCGGTGTGTGCGGCCGCGGCATCGCGGTGCGCCACCTCATCGGCGCGATAATCATCGATCATCGCCTGCAATTCCGGGTCGCTGCCGTCGGCCAGCGCTTCGGTCTGCTCGCCATAATGCTGGTCGATCACGGTTTCGACCGCTTCGGTGCAGGCCATCGCCGCCTTGGGGCCCAACAGGGCGGTGCCGGCGCCCAGCGCAAAGCCGGCGACATGCCAGAACGGCCCCAGCAACGTCGGGCGCACGCCGCGCGCCGCCATGATGCGGTTCATGCCGTCCAGATGGCGCTGTTCCTGGGCGGCCATGTGGCGGATTTCGCCGGCATCGCGGTGGCGCCCGCCCATCACCGCCAGCTGTCCGGCATAGATGCGCGCCGCACCATGTTCACCGGCCTGGTCCACCCGGATCATTGCGCGCGTGTCGGGCCGGCGGTCACCGGGCAGGTGGCGCTTCAGGCGCGGGGTTTCAGCATCAGCCATGCGGCCACTCCAGCAAGCATCAGGGAAACGAGGAAGTTCCATCCTGCCATGGAAATCCCGAACATCTGCCAGGGTATGGCGTCGCAGCGCACCAGCGGCTGCGACAGGAGATCGGCCAGCATCGCCTTGGCATCGCCCACCGTGGGCGGCGCGGTGCAGCGGGTCAGGCCCTGCCACCATTTCTGTTCCACCCCGGCGTGGAACAGCGCGATGCCGGCATTGCCCAGCAAGCCGATCAGCGCCAGCCAGTGCAGCGGCAGCAGCAGCGCCAGCGCCGCCACGGCCGCCGTGGCCATCAATGCCCAGCGTTGCCACCAGCACATCTCGCACGGCGCCAGGCCGCCGATATATTGAAAGGCAAAGGCGCCACACAGCAACGCCAGGCTGCCCGCCAGGATCAGAATCGCGCCGGCCCGTTCAGAACGCATATTTCACCACCACGAACCCGCCGACAAACAGCGCCGTCGCCGTCAACGCCAGGGCGTTGAAATAGCGGTCGATCAGCTCCTGCGCCTTGGCGCCAAAGCGGCGCAGCACCAGCGCTACCAGGAAAAACCGCCCGCCCCGGCCCAGGATCGAGGCGGCGATCAGCACCGGGATGGACAGGCCCACCGATCCGGCGGCAATGGTCGCCACCTTGTAGGGGATGGGCAGAAAGGCAAAGGCCAGCATCCACAGGAAACCATTGGCCTTGATGGAGGCGGCAAAGGCCACAAACTTGTCTTCATAGCCATAGAAATGCAGCAGCGGCACGCCGATGGCCTGATAGAGCAGCGCGCCGATCGTGTAGCCGAGCAGCGCCCCGGCCACCGAGGCGACGGTGGACACGGCCGCATATCGGATCGCCCGTTCGGGCCGGGCGATCGACATCGGGATCTGCATCACATCCGGCGGCACCGGAAAGAAGCTGCTGTCGGCAAAGCTGATGGCGATCAGCCAGCGTTCGGCCCCCGGCCCGGCGGCCTTGGCCAAAGTCCAGTCATAGAGGCGGCGCAGCACGGGCGATCCTTGGCATGAGGCAGTGGTGGGGGCTTAGCCTGTGCGTGTGACAGCTGCAATCAACGGCTCGCCGTGCGCGGCGCGGTACCGGCCACCTGCACCGGCGCCACCGTGGGCGGCACCAGCCGGCCGACCAGCCGCAGGGCATAATCCATCTGATAATCCAGCACGCCCTTAGCCTTCAGCTCGTCCGCCTTGGCAACAAAACGCGGATCGGGCGCACTGTCCTGCTCGACCAACAGATTGGTGCTGTCCTTCACCTCGTTGATCAGATGCTTCTTCAGATCGGCCTCGCGTAGCGGCTTGCGTTCCGCCACCCGCGGATCGGAAAGCTGCGGCACCACGATATCGGGATCGATGCCATTTTCCTGCACGCTGCGGCCCGACGGGGTGAAATAGCGCGCCGTCGTCAACCGCAGCGCCGTCTCGGCCGACAGTGGATACACGGTCTGCACACTGCCCTTGCCAAAGCTGCGCTGCCCCAGAACGATGGCGCGGCGATGATCCTGGAGGGCACCGGCAACGATCTCGGCCGCGCTCGCCGTGCCTTCGTCCACCAGCACCACCACTGGTTTGCCCTGGGTCAGGTCGCCGGGCTTGGCATAATAATGGTCAACATCATTCTTGGCGCGGCGGCGTTCCGAAACCACCTCGCCGCTTTCCAGGAACACGTCCGAAACCTTGATCGCCTCGTCCAGAAGGCCGCCGGGGTTGGAGCGCAGATCGATCACATAGCCGGCGACATTCTCGCCCAGCTTGGCGCGGATGCCCTCCACAGCGGCGCGGGTTGCATCGCCGGTCTTGCTGTTGAAGGTGGTGATGCGGATCATGCCAACCTGGCCGCGCACCTCCCACTTCACCGGCTTGATCACCACAACCGCGCGGGTGAGGGTGAATTCCAGCGGCTTGGGCTCGCCCTGCCGCACCACCGTCACCTTGATCTTGGTGCCGGGCTGGCCGCGCATCTTGTCCACCGCATCATTCAGCGACGTGCCATAGATCAGCTCGTCATCCAGATGGGTGATGTAATCGCCGGCCTTGATACCGGCCAGCGCCGCCGGCGTGTCATCGGTGGGGGTCACCACCTTCACCACGCCATCCTCCGCCGTCACCGTCAGCCCCAGGCCGCTATACTCGCCATCGGTCGTCTGCTTCAGATTGGCGAAATCCCGGCCATCCAGATAGGACGAGTGGGGATCAAGGCTGGACAGCATGCCGTTGATGGCGCCGCGGATCAGGGTCTTTTCATCAACCTGGTCCACATAAGTGACACGCACCCGTTCCAGCACGTCCACCAGCGTCTTCAGATCCTGATAACTGTCCGACTCTGCCGCCGCTTCGACTGCGGCATAGCCCGGCACCAGCACCAGGGCGGCCAATGGCAGGGCAATCTTCCAATATTTCGTCATCGTGAACGGACTCGCAGGCGATATGCGGCGCAGAATAGCAGATGCTTGGCCCAGCGCTACTCCCTGCGGCCTTGCGGCCGGGTGAACCAAGGGCAGGCGCTAGGCCCGGTGGTAGGGATGCCCATCCATTATGGAAAGCGCGCGATAAACCTGCTCGGCCAGCATGGCGCGCACCAGCATATGCGGCCAGGTCGCCCGGCCAAAGCCCAGCAGCAGATCGGCCCCGGCGCGGGTGGCATCATCATGGCCATCGGCGGCACCAATCAGGAAGCGCACCTCGCGCGCGCCGTCATCGCGCCAGCGGCCCAGCAGCGCCGCCAGATCAGCCGACGGCAGGTCGCGGCCGCGCTCGTCCAGCACAACGGTGCGGCCACCGGCAAAGGCCGGCCAAGCGGTCGTGTCGCCAATCTCGGTCACCGCCAGCCGGCCCTTCAGCCGCTGGGCATAGCGCTGCACCAGCTCGCCCTCAGGCGATTGGCCGATGCGGCCCCGGGCGATGATGTGCAGCTTCAAGGGTCAGCGCGGGCTGCCCAGCGGCCCGGTGACGGGCGCAAAGGCCGGCGACGGGTTGGGCGCTTCGTCCAGGCCCCACATCTTCTCCAGATTGTAGAAGCTGCGCACATCCGGGCGGAAGATATGGACAATGATGTCCCCGCAATCGATCAGCACCCAATCGGCTGCCGGCAGGCCCTGCACGCGGGCGCTGCGGCCGAAATCGGCCTTCAGTTTCTCGGCAATCTTGGTTGCCATCGATGCCACCTGCCGGCCCGAGCGGCCGCTGGCGATCACCATGTAATCGGCAATGCTGGTCTTGCCGGCGAGGCTGATGGAAACAGGATCGACAGCCTGGTCATCGTCCAGGCTTTTCATGATCATGGCGTGGAGTTCGTCCACGCGGTCAGTTGCGGTCAAGCGTTGGTCCTTGGTTCGTGGCCCAGCCGGGATCGGCAGCGCGGATGGCGGTTGCCGATTCCGGCCGCAGCCGGGAATGAAGCCTTATTATCGCCGGGCGCGGCGCATCCGTCCAGCGCCGGGGCGCCACCGACGACCAGCCGGCCCATTTCAGCGCCGCGGCGGCCCGCAACGACACACCGGGGCGCGGCACCACGGCCAGCGGCACCGCCCGCAAAAACGCCCGCCAGCGCCGCCAGCGGTGCAGTTCGGCCAATATGTCCCCGCCGCCGATCCACACGAAATCATGCTGCGGAAACCGCCGCTTCAGGGCCGCCACCGTATCGACGGCAAAGCGCGTGCCCAGCGCGGCCTCCAGCGCGCTCACCCTTATGCGCGGATGCCGCGCCACGGCCCGCGCCCGCGCCACCCGCAGCGGCAGCGCCGCCATGCCCGCGGCCGATTTCAACGGGTTCAAGGGCGACACCAGCCACCACACCTGATCCAGCTGCAACTGCGCCAGCGCCACCAGGCTGATGTGCCGGTGCGCCCCATGCGCCGGGTTGAAGCTGCCGCCCAACAGGCCGATGCGGGCCATCAGGGGCGCACTTGCCCGGTGCCGCGCACGATGGTCTTGAAGATGGTCAGCCCTTCCAGCGCCACCGGCCCGCGGGCGTGCAGCCGCCCGGTGGCGATCCCGATCTCCGCGCCAAAGCCGAACTCACCGCCATCGGCAAACTGGGTGGAGGCGTTGTGCAGCACGATGGCCGCATCGACCCGGGCCAGGAACCGCTCGGCCACCGCCTGATCCTGCGCGATCACGCTTTCGGTATGCTGGCTGCCATGGGCGGCGATATGGGCGATGGCGCCCTCCACCCCGGCAACTTCGGCCACGCTGGCGATGGCGTCCAGATATTCCGTGTCCCAATCCTCCGGCCGGGCCGCCACCACGCGCGCATCCAGGGCCTGCACGGCGGCACACCCGCGCACCTCGCAATCATCATCAAGCAGCGCCGCCACCAGCCGGCGCTTCAAGGCAACCGGCGCCGCCGCGTCGATCAGCAGCGTCTCCATCGCCCCGCACACCGCCGTGCGCCGCAGCTTGCTGTTCACCACGATGGCCACCGCCTGATCGGGATCGGCGCTGGCATCGACATAGACATGGTTGATGCCATCCAGATGCGCCAGCACCGGCACCTTCGCCTCGGCCTGCACACGGGCCACCAGGCCCTTGCCGCCGCGCGGGATGATCACGTCAATCAGGCCATGGGCGCCCAGCATGTCGCCCACCAGCGCCCGGTCGCCAGCCGGCACCATTTGCACGGTCGCCGCCGGCAGTCCGGCCGAGCCAAGCCCCTGCGCCATGCAATCGAGCAGCACCGCGTTCGAGCGCGCCGCCTCGCTGCCACCGCGCAACAGGCAGGCATTGCCGGCCATCAGGCACAGGGCGGCGGCATCGGCCGTCACCCCTGGCCGGCTTTCATAGATGATGCCGATCACCCCCAGCGGCACCCGCACCCGTTCAAATTGCAGGCCATTGGGCCGCGACCAGCGCGCAATCACCTCGCCCACCGGATCGGTCAGGCCGGCCACCGTGTCCAGCCCGGCGGCAATCCCCTGAACGCGGGCGCCATCCAGGGCCAGCCGGTCCACCAGCGCGGCCGACAGGCCAACCGCCTGCCCGGCCGCCACATCGGCAGCATTGGCGGCCAGCAGGTCAGCGCTGCGCGCCCGGATCGCGGCCGCCGCCACCCGGATGGCTTCGGCCTTCTGCGCCGTCGTCGCCGCCGCCAGCGCCGGCAGCGCCGCCCGCCCCGCATTGGCCATGTCGTGAATCAGGCTCATATCAGCACCAGATGATCGGCATGCACCAGGGCCGCCCGCGGGGCATAGCCCAACAGGCCGGCCTGTTCATCGTTGCGCCGGCCGCGGATGGCCATCGCATCATCGGCATCATAACCGGCCAGCCCGCGGCCCAGCAATTCCCCAGCCGGGCCAACAATGGCCACCACATCGCCGCGCCGGAACTTGCCGTCCACGGTCGTCACCCCGGCTGCCAGCAGCGAGGCACCGCGCTTCAGCGCCGCCGCCGCCCCGGCATCCACGTGCAGCGTGCCCGCCACGGTGATGCGCCCGGCCAGCCAGGCCTTGCGCCCACGGGCGTTGCGCGGCGGCAGGAACAGGGTGCCGCCGCCGCTTTGCGCAAAATGCTGGAGCGGCCGGTCGACCCGGCCATCACAAATGGCCAGCGATATGCCCGCCGCGCCCGCCATGCGCGCCGCCAGCAGCTTCGCCGCCATGCCGCCCGAACCCATGCCCGATCGCGTTTCGCCGGTGGCCATCGCCATGATCTCCGGCGTCAATGCCCGCACCACGGGGAGCCGCTGCGCCGTCGGGTCGCTGGCCGGATTGGCGGTGTAGAGCCCATCCACGTCCGACAGCAGGATCACGCCGGTCGCGCCGGCCGCCTGCGCCGCCCGCGCCGCCAGCCGGTCATTGTCGCCATAACGGATTTCGGCAGTCGCCACCGTGTCATTCTCATTGAGCACCGGCACCGCGCCCAGATCGAGCAGGCGCGCGATCGTCGCCGCCACGTTCAGATAGCGCCGCCGGTCTTCCAGATCGCCCAGCGTCAACAGCACCTGCGCCGCCGTCAGCCCGGCTGCGCCCAGCAACTGCTGCCACACCCCGGCCAGCGCCACCTGGCCCACAGCGGCAGCGGCCTGCGCGTCTTCCAGGCTGGCGCGGCCGCCCTTGTCCAGCCCCAGCCGGCGCGCGCCCAGCGCAATCGCCCCGGATGACACGATCACGATCTGCTGCCCGGCGTGGCGCCGCGCCGCCAGATCGGCCACCACCCCGGCCAGCCAATGTTCCCGCACCTGGCCGGCGCCATCCACCAGCAGCGACGATCCGATCTTCACCACCAGCCGCGGGCAGCGGGCGGGATCAAAGGCAGCAGCGGGGGTTTCGGTCAGAGCGGCGACCACGGCTGATCTCCGCCCTTTGCCGCCTGCTTCATCGCCTGCGCCCGGCCGGCCATCTCCATCAGCTTGTCGAGCACGCCGTCCACGCCGGCCCGGGTCGCGGCGCTGATCACATGCACGGTGGCACCGCTGGCCTGTTCCAGCGCCCGCTTCTTGGCGGCGAGCGCCTGCGGGGTGACCAGATCGGTCTTCGACAGCGCGAGTATCTCCGGCTTGTCCTCCAGCCCGCCGCCATAGGCCGCCAGCTCCTCACGCACCGTGCGCCAGATCTCCACCGGGCCGGGCTGGCTGGCATCCACCAGGTGCAGCAGCACGCGGCAACGCTCGATATGGCCCAGGAACCGGTCACCAATGCCCACGCCTTCGGCCGCCCCGGCGATCAGGCCGGGAATATCGGCCATCACCAGCTCCTGCCCCTTGTGGGCAACCACGCCGAGCTGCGGCTTCAGCGTGGTGAAGGCATAATTGCCCACCTTGGCCTTGGTGTTGGAAATGGCGTTGATCAGGCTGGATTTGCCGGCATTGGGCTGGCCCACCAGGCCGACATCGGCCAGCAGCTTCAGCCGCAGCCACACCCACATGTCCCGCCCCGGAAAGCCGGGCTGGAACTGGCGCGGCGCGCGGTTGGTGCTGGTCTTGTAATGGTCATTGCCCTTGCCGCCGTCACCACCCTTCAACAGCACCACGCGCTCGCCCACGCGGGTCATGTCGGCGATCAGCGTGCGCTCCTCGTCATCGGCCAGGATCTGCGTGCCCACCGGCACCTGGATCAGCAGATCATCGCCGCC
The DNA here is from genome assembly GCF_059745315.1 of Sandarakinorhabdus sp. FBCC-B8862. Classification (NCBI taxonomy): domain Bacteria; kingdom Pseudomonadati; phylum Pseudomonadota; class Alphaproteobacteria; order Sphingomonadales; family Sphingosinicellaceae; genus Sandarakinorhabdus; species Sandarakinorhabdus sp. FBCC-B8862. The sequence goes on along the minus strand of NZ_CM185574.1, from coordinate 2,340,659 downwards.
GGGGCCGGTGCGGTTGCGGCCCATGCCATGCGAACCGCGCTTGGCCTTGAAATGCTGGGTGTAGCGAAAATCAATCAGGGTGTTGAGGCCATCGACACATTCAAAGATGATGTCGCCACCCTTGCCGCCATCGCCGCCATCGGGCCCGCCATATTCCACATATTTCTCGCGCCGGAACGACACGGCCCCATCACCGCCGGCACCGGAGGCAATGAAGATCTTGGCCTGATCGAGAAACTGCATGGGGGTTTTCCAATGCAAAAAGGGGAGCCGGTCGCCCAGCTCCCCTTTTCAGATATCCGAACGGATGGGGCCGGGCTTATTCAGCCGCCAGCGGTTCCGCAACCGGATCAACCGAAACATATTTGCGGCCCAGCTTGCCGGTGTGGAACACCACGGTGCCGGTGGCCAGGGCGAACAGGGTGTGATCCTTGCCGATGCCGACGTTGCGGCCCGGGTGCGTGGGGGTGCCACGCTGGCGGATGATGATGGTGCCGGCGTTCACGGCCTGGCCGCCAAAGCGCTTGACGCCAAGGCGCTTGCTTTCTGAATCGCGACCGTTCTTCGAACTGCCGCCTGCCTTCTTGTGAGCCATGGTGGGTTATCCTTGTTCCGGGGCGCGCAATCAGGCGACCGAAGTGATCTTCAGCACCGTCAGATTCTGGCGGTGGCCGTTGCGGCGGCGATAATTGTGGCGACGGCGCTTCTTGAACACGATCACCTTGTCACCCTTGGTCTGGGCCACGATCTCTGCGGTCACGGCGCCGCCCATGGTGACAGCGGCGCCTTCGCCGGTCATCAGGGTTTCCAGGGTCACGGCCGTGCCAGCATCCCCTTCGATCTTTTCGACGATGATCTTGTCACCGTCAGCGACCCGGTACTGCTTGCCGCCGGTGCGCACCACTGCGAACATGTCTTCAGCCTTGCAACTATAAGTTTCAATGTGAGCCGTGCCAGAATCACTGCTGATCCCGGCCCAAGCGAAGGCGCGGCGATAGATTAAGCCCTTTCGCTTGTCAACAACGGCAGCGCCCCCTTCCAACGGCTGCGCCACTCGTGCATCAAGGTTGCCACGTGACCCGCCGCCGCGCCATCCTGATCAGCATCGCCGCCCTGTTGGGCGCGGCACTGGCGCTTGGCCTCTATGATCGGGAAATCGATGCCGAAACCGCCGCCGGCATCGCCGAACGCATGGCGCGCGATTATCACGCCCGCACCGGCCATCCCAAAAGCGAATTCGCCGCGCGCGAAGGCCGGCTCTGGGCCGATGGCTGGGAATATCGCTGGCGCTTCAAGCCCTGCCCCGACGTCGCCTCGCTGCGCGTCTGGATCAGCCGCAATGGCCGCCGCGTGCGCTATGCCGAGCTGCCGGAATGCGCGCCCACGGATGGCCAGCCGCTGCGCCCCCGAATCGCCTGAACGAAAAACGCATCGCCTAACAAAGGAAAAGGCCGGCCTGCTTGGCGCAGTCCGGCCTTTCTCAATCCTGCCCCTGTGGATCAGGCAGCGCCAATCGCGTGCTGCGCGATCATGCAATAGAGCATGGGGAACGACAGCAGGAAGTTGGTGCGGCTGAAGATCATCGCCGTGGTGCCGGCCTTGGCCTTCTGTTCCGGCGTGCCATCCACGATGCCCAGCGCGATCTTCTGGTTCGGCCAGATCAGGAACCACACATTGAACGCCATGATCAGGCCCAGCCACATGCCCAGGCCAATCACCCGCAGGCCTTCCTGGAAGGTGAGCGCACCCACCAGATTGGCGCCCGACAGGCCGATGCCGGCCAGCACGGTGAGCAGCGAGCCGTGGCGGAAATAGAGCAGCGCCTTGGGCGCGATATATTTGGTCACGCCCGGCTTCAGTTCGGCCGGCACGCTCGGCATGGTCGGGATCTGCACGAAGTTGAAATAGTACAGCAGGCCGATCCACAGGATGCCGGCCCAGACATGGATGACGCGCATGAAGCCCAGCACCCAGCCGCTGGCGTCTTCAGCAATCATGCCATGGTGGAAAGCGATGATGACGCCGACCATGGCCAGAAGCCCGATCAGCAGCGCGTTGGACAATTTGCCCAGGATAGCAGCCATGTGAATGCCCCGAAACTGAAGTTGACCGGCCCCCTATAGGCGACCGGTTCGCTCTTGTTAAGGGGCGCAGCGTTCAGGCCGGCAGCGCCCGGCGACGGCGCATGGCCGCACCCACCAGGCCAAAGCCGGTGATCATCATCGCCCAGCTCTGCGGTTCCGGCACGCCGCCGGCATAAACCACCTGCTTGCCCGACACACCGAATTTCACCCACTCGTCAATCTGGCCGATGTTACCGGTGATGTTGTTCACCTGCGCCTTGACCTTGCCCGACAGCGCCCAGTTGAAATCCCAGAAATCCCCGGTCGTCACCAGCCATTGCGAGGCAAAGCCGGGGCCGACCTCGGCAAAATTCGGGTTGGCGAGATTGGTGGACGGCGTCACCGTCTGTGCCGCAATCATGCTGCCACGCACGGTCGCGCCCGTGGCGCTGAACGTCAGGTTGGACAGGCTGACCACCGGGGCATAATTGTTTGGCGCCGTCAGCGGTCGCACCCGGCTCGACACCTCCAGATGCAGCGCGTTCATCGTCAGCTGGCCGGGGCTCAGCAGCGTGCCCGGCGTCTGCCCGGTGGCGGCAGCGGCGCGCAGCTGGGCCGCGCTCGCCGTGGGCGCCGGCGACAGCGCGGGGGCAAAACTGCCCCAGGCCAGCGTGCGGGTGACATTGGCCGGGCTGGTCACGCTGAAGATCATCCCCTGGCCAACGATGTTGCGCAGGGTGAAATCAAAGCTGACATTGTTCAGCGCCGCCAGATTGCCGAGGTTGGTCGAAATGAAATTGGCACCACCCGGCACATTCTGGGTGCCACCCCCCGAATCGAGCGACAGATCGAAATTGGTTGGCGACACGCGATATTTCGCCCCCATCACCAGATTGCCGATGCTGGTGACCGTCACCCCCGGATCGTTGATGAACACGGTGGCGGCGCGCGCCGGCTGCACGGCAACCAGACCGGCCAGGACAACAAGAGCGAAGGCAAGGCGCATGTGACCTCGGTTGACAGGGGGATTGGTGATGTTGCCCGCCAGATACCGCAAGAAAGCTGAATACAAAAATCAAAAAACAGTTAACAGCACTGGTGATTCACCGGCCCTTGCCGGCTGGCGGCTTCTCGCCTATATGCAGCGTCGTTCCTGCATGGCTGATGGTTTGCAGGCTGCGCGGCCCCGCTGCGCGGCGGCAAAGCCCTTTGGCCAGCGCAGCACAGGAGAGACTTTTTGGCCCCGACCGATCTTGATGCCCGGCTTCATGCCATCATTGCCCCCGTGGTGGCGGCAATGGGGCTGGATCTGGTGCGCATCCAGCTGTCGGGCCAGCCGGGCAGCCTCACCCTCCAGGTGATGGCCGAAGATCCCGCCACCGGGCAGCTCACCATCGATCAATGCACCAAGCTCAGCCGCGCGCTCGATCTGCCGCTGGATGAAGCCGATCCGATCAGTGGCGAATATGCCCTCGAAGTCTCCTCCCCCGGCATCGACCGGCCGCTGACCCGCCACAAGGACTGGCAGGCCTGGACCGGCCACGAGGTCAAGCTGAAGCTGGAGCCCAAGGTGGATGGCCGCGCCCGCGTGGTGGGCGACATCGCCGGGCTCGACGGCGACGACGCCCTGGTCACCACCAGGGATGGCGTCACGCTGCGGCTGCCGCTTGACCATATCAAGGGTGCTAAGCTGGTGCTGACCGATCGGCTGATCAAGGAAAGCCGCCCGCTCGACCCCACCGGCGCCGACGAGATCATCGAAACCGGCGATCCCGCCGACAATGACAATGAAACCCCCGACAACGACCCTTCGGAGGATTGAGATGGCAACTGCAGCAACCGCCAACCGCGCCGAACTTCTGGCCATCGCTGATGCCGTGGCGCGCGAGAAGTCGATCGATCGCGCCATCGTGATCGAGGCGATGGAAGACGCCATCCAGCGCGCCGCCCGCGCCCGTTACGGTGCCGAGAACGACATTCGCGCCAAGATCGATCCCAAGTCCGGCGAAACCCGCCTGTGGCGCGTGCTGGAAGTGGTCGAGGAGCCCGAGGATTTCTTCAAGCAGATCAGCCTGAAGGACGCGCTGAAGAAGGACAAGTCGGCCGAAATGGGCAGCTTTGTCGTCGATCCGCTGCCCCCCGTCGAATTCGGCCGCATCGCTGCCCAGGGCGCCAAGCAGGTGATCGTGCAGAAGGTGCGCGATGCCGAGCGTGAGCGCCAGTTCGAGGAATTCAAGGACCGCCAGGGCGAGATCATCACCGGCGTCGTCAAGCGCGCCGAGTTCGGCCATGTCGTCGTCGATCTGGGCAAGGCCGAGGGCGTCATCCGCCGCGACCAGCAAATCCCGCGCGAAGTGCTGAAGCCCGGTGACCGCGTGCGCAGCCTGATCCTCTCTGTCCGCCGTGAACCGCGCGGCCCGCAGATCTTCCTGTCCCGCGCCCACGGCGATTACATGAAGAAGCTGTTCGCCCAGGAAGTGCCGGAAATCTATGACGGCATCATCGAGATCAAGGCCGTGGCCCGCGATCCGGGCAGCCGCGCCAAGATCGGCGTGATCAGCCGCGATTCGTCCATCGATCCGGTTGGCGCCTGCGTCGGCATGAAGGGCAGCCGCGTGCAGGCCGTCGTGCAGGAACTGCAGGGCGAAAAGATCGACATCATCCCCTGGTCGCCCGACACCGCCACCTTCGTCGTCAACGCGCTGCAGCCGGCGGAAGTGTCGAAGGTGGTGCTGGACGAGGAAGAAGGCCGCATCGATGTCGTCGTCCCCGACGATCAGCTCAGCCTCGCCATCGGCCGCCGCGGTCAGAATGTCCGTCTCGCCTCGGCGCTGACCGGCAAGCAGATCGACATCATGACCGAAGCCGACGAAAGCGAGCGCCGGCAGAAGGAATTCGTCGAGAAGTCCGAATTGTTCCAGAACGAGCTGGATGTCGATGAAACCCTGGCCCAGCTGCTGGTCGCAGAAGGCTTCTCCGAACTGGAAGAGGTCGCCTATGTCGAGCTGGCCGAACTGGCCAGCATCGAAGGCTTTGACGATGATCTGGCCACCGAACTGCAGAATCGCGCCATCGAGGCGCTGGACCGCCGCGAAGCCGCCGCCCGCGAGGAACGGCAGGCGCTGGGCGTTTCGGACGATCTGGCCGGCATCGATGGCCTGACCGAAGCCATGCTGGTGGTGCTGGGCAAGAAGGGCGTCAAGACGCTCGACGATCTGGGCGATCTCGCCACCGACGAACTGGTTGGTCGCTCGGGCATGCTCAAGGAATTCGCCCTGTCCGAAGAGGATGGCAACCGCATCATCATGGCCGCACGCGCGCACTGGTTTGCCGATGAGGAGGACGCGTCGGCGGATGGAAACCAATGATGGCCTGAACGGGACGGCCCCGGACACAGAAAAGGATGGCAGCCAGCGCCGCTGCATCCTGACGGGGGAGTCTGCCCCGCGCAGCGGCCTCATCCGGCTGGCGCTGGGCCCCGATGGCCAGGTTGCGGCCGACTGGTCGGAACGTCTGCCCGGCCGCGGCGCCTGGATCAGTGCCGATCGCAGCCTGTTTGCCAGCGTGGCCGCAAAGGGCCGGCTGCGCGGCGCGCTGGCCCGCGCCTTCAAGGCCAACAATTTCAGCCTGCCCGACGATCTGGAAGGCCGGATCGTCCGCGGGCTGGAACAGCGGCTGCTGAACCGGCTGGGCCTGGAAAAGCGCGCCGGCACCCTGATTCTGGGCGGCGACCGCGTGCGGGAAGCCTTGGCCAAGGGCAAGGTGTTCGCCGTGCTGCACGCCGGCGATGCCCGCCCCGACGGCACCGACCGGCTGGACGGCATGGCGCGTGCGGTTGGCGAATCCCTGGGCGAAGATATTCCGCACCAGCGGCTGGCAATCGGGCGCGAGGCCCTGTCGGCAGCGCTGGGCCGGGACAATGTGGTGCACATGGGCCTCACCGATGCGGGTGCGGCGGCGCGCGTGCTGGCCGACGCAGTGCGGCTGGCCGGATTTGTGGGCGAAGAAACGACGAATGACGCGGCAGACAGTGCAACAATGGTTGCCCTGAACGCCGCCGAAAGGCATTAGGCGGCGGATTATGAGTGACGACAACAAACCCAAACTGGGCATGCGTGCCCCCCTCGGCCTGAACAAGTCGGTCGAGGTCGGCAAGGTCAAGCAGCAGTTCAGCCACGGCCGCACCAAGCAGGTGGTGGTCGAGGTGAAGCGCACGCGCGTGCTGCACCGTCCGGGCGAAACCCCCGCCCCGGCACCGGAACCGACGCCGGCACCGGCGCCCGCCCCCACCCCTGCCGCCCCCACCCCTGCCGCCCGCGCCCCGGACGCACCGCGCCCGACGGCCCCGGCTGCACCCGCCCCGGCCCCGGCCCCGACGGCCAGCACGCCGCCGGCTGAAACCGCGCCGGCCGCACCGCGCCCGCAGATGCCGCCGCCGGTGATGTTCCGCCCGGTGGAACGCCAGGCGCCGCCGCCCCGTCCCGATTCCAAACCGCCCGAGGCCAAGGCCGCCGAAGCCCCGGCTCCGGCCCCGGTTGAAGCCCCAACCGAAGCCAGGGCCGAACCCAAGCCGGCGCCCGCACCGGCCAAGCCGGCTGCGCCCACCGCCGCCCGTCCGGCCCAGCGCCCGGCTGCCCCGCCGCCGCGTCCCGCAGCGCCCGCCGCCGGTGGCCGCCGCATGACGCCCGCCGAACTGGCCGCCATGTATCAGCGCCAGGCCGAGGAAGAGCGGCTGCGCCTGCTGGAAGAAGCCCGCATCCGCGAAGAGCTGGAGCGCGCCCAGCGCGAAGAGGAAGAGCGTCGCCGCATCGAGGAAAAGCGCCTGGCAGCCGAGGAGCTGGCCACCCGCCCCGATCCGGTGCCGGAAGCCGATGGTCTCGTCATCCCGACCGACATCGCCGACGATGATGATGATTCGATGCGCGTGCGCATCATCCCCGGCCGCAAGCCGGAAGCCCCCAAGCCGTCGCGGCTGAAGGGCGGCGATGACCGCCGCAAGTCGGGCAAGCTCACCGTCACCCGCGCGCTGGATGACGAGGGCAACACCCGCGTGCGCAGCCTCGCCGCGCTGCGCCGCGCCCGCGAAAAGGAACGTGGCCGCCTGGGCAGCCAGGCCAAGCAGGTGCGCGATGTCACCGTGCCCGACACGATCACCGTGCAGGAACTGGCCAACCGCATGGCCGAACGCACCAACAATGTGGTGCGCCTGCTGGCCCGCATGGGCGTGCCCACCGCCGCCCACGAGGAAATCGATCAGGACACCGCCGAACTGGTGCTGACCGAATTCGGCCACAACATCGTGCGCGTTTCGGCCAGCGACGTTGAAAAGGGCATGGTTGGCGAAGCCGACGTGGAGGAGGATCTGGTCACCCGTCCGCCGGTCGTCACCATCATGGGCCATGTCGATCACGGCAAGACCAGCCTCTTGGATGCGCTGCGCGGTTCCAACGTGGTGAAGGGCGAAGCCGGCGGCATCACCCAGCACATCGGCGCCTATCAGGTGACGACGAAGGACAAGCAGAAGATCACCTTCCTCGACACGCCGGGCCACGAGGCTTTCACCTCGATGCGCGCCCGCGGTGCCAGCATCACCGATATCGTCGTGCTGGTGGTGGCCTGGGATGATGGCATCATGCCGCAAACCATCGAAGCCATTCAGCACACCAAGGCTGCCGGCGTGCCGATGATTGTCGCCATCAACAAGATGGACAAGCCCGGCGCCGATGCCGCCCGCATCCGCACCGCCCTCCTCCAGCATGATGTGCAGGTGGAAGAAATGGGCGGCGAGGTGATGGACGTCGAAATCTCGGCCGTGAAGAAGACCGGCCTTGATGAGCTGCTGGAAAAGATCCTGCTGCTGGCCGAAATCTCCGAATTCAAGGCCAACCCGGATCGCGCCGCCGAAGGCACGGTGATCGAAGCCAAGCTCGACAAGGGCAAGGGCCCGCTCGCCACCGTGCTGGTGCGTCGCGGCACCCTGAAGCGGGGTGACATCTTCGTGATGGGCCAGGAATGGGGCCGCGTGCGCGCCATGACCGACGACAAGGGCGTGCAGGTCAAGGAAGCCAGCCCGTCGATGGCGGTGGAAGTGCTCGGCCTGGGCGGCGTGCCGCAGGCCGGTGATGTCGTCACCGTGGTGGAAAACGAAGCCCGCGCCCGCGAAGTCGCGGAATATCGCGTCGGCCTCGCCACCGCCAAGCGCACCGCCGGCAACGGCCCGGCCAATCTGGAAGACATGTTCTCGGTGCTGCGCGCCAAGAAGGTGCAGGACTTCCCGCTGGTCATCAAGGCAGACACGCAAGGCTCGGCCGAAGCGATTGCCGGCGCCGTCTCCAAGGTGGGCAACGAGCAGATCCGCGCCAAGGTGCTGCTGGCCAGCACCGGCGGCATCACCGAAAGCGATGTCACCCTGGCCAAGGCCTCGGGCGCGCCGGTGATCGGCTTCAACGTCCGCGCCAATGCCAAGGCCCGCGAAATCGCCCAGCGTGATGGCGTGGCGCTGAAATATTACGACGTCATCTATGATCTGATCGACGACGTGAAGGCGGGCATGGCCGGCCAGCTCGGCCCCGAAGCCTTCGAAACCGTTGTGGGCCGCGCCCAGGTGCTGGAAGTGTTCCAGGCCGGCAAGACCGGCAAGGCCGCCGGTCTGCGCGTCACCGAAGGCTATATCAAGAAGGCCCTGCGTGCCCGCGTCATGCGCGACGATGTCATCATCTACACCGGCTCCATCGCCTCGCTGCGCCGCTTCAAGGAGGATGTGGCCGAGGTCAAGGTTGGTCTGGAATGCGGCATCACGCTGGCCGATTCGTCCGATGTGAAGGCCGGCGACATCATCGAGACCTACGAAGTCGAGATGAAGGACCGCTCACTGTAGCGCGGCCAGCGCATCTGGCGCAGCCAAATGCGCGGACTCGCGCAAAGCCGGCCGGCGGGCCGGCGGGCATTGGGCCCGCCGAACCCGTTCGACGTCAGCCGCGGCTTTGCCGCGGCCTCAGATAGGGTAAGGATATTGCCCATGCCCCGTTCCACCCCTGATGCCCAGGGCCGCCCGATCCGCCTGCAACGTATTGGCGAGCAGGTGCGCCACGCACTGGCCGAAATCCTCAGCCGCGGCGATCTGCGCGATGATCTGATCAGCCGCACCATCGTCTCCGTGTCCGAAGTGCGGGTGACGCCCGATCTCAGGCACGCCACCGTGTTCGTGAAGGCCTCGAACGGCGATGATGAGGCCGTGGTCAAGGCGCTGGGCAGCCATGCCCGCTTCCTGCGGGGCGAAGTCGCTCGCCGGCTCGCCACCAAATACACGCCCGACCTGTCGTTCCGGCGTGACGAGAGCTTCGATGCCGGTGCCCGCATCGACGAAGTCCTGCGCCGCCCCAGCATCGCCCGCGATCTCACCGACAAGCCCGGCGCCCGCCCGTGGAAAAGCCTGGCCGACAGTGTCGAGGACGATGACGGCGAATGACGCTGGCCTCAACGGCTGGATCATCCTCGACAAGCCGCTCGGCCTGACCAGCGCGCAGGGCGTGGCGGCGGTGAAGCGCATCCTGCGCGCCGCTGGCCTGAAGGCGCCGCGCATCGGCCATGGCGGCACATTGGATCCGCTCGCCACCGGCGTGCTGCCGATCGCGCTGGGGGAAGCGACCAAATTGGCCGGCCGCATGCTCGATGCCGCCAAGGCCTATGATTTCACGGTGGAATTTGGCAGCCAGACCAGCACGCTCGATGCCGAAGGGGATGTGGTCGCCACCAGCGATGTGCGCCCCACCGCTGAGCAGGTCACCACCATGCTGCCGCGCTTCACCGGGGAGCAGGACCAGGTGCCACCGGCCTATTCGGCATTGAAGATCGATGGCCAGCGTGCCTATGCCCTGGCCCGCGCCGGCCACGAGGTCAGCCTCGCCACCCGGCGCATCACCGTCCACAGCCTGACCCTCACTGCCAGCACCCCGACCAGCGCCACCCTGTCGACCCGCGTCTCCAAGGGCAGCTACATCCGCTCCCTCGCGCGCGACATCGCGCTGGCACTCGGCACGGTCGGCCATGTCACCATGCTGCGCCGCACCCAATCCGGCCCGTTCACCCTCGCCCAGGCGATATCGCTGGACAAATTGGCCGAACTGGTGCAGGGGGCCGAGCTTGAACAGGCAATCTTGCCGCTGATGACAGGGCTGGACGACATCCCGGCTCTCGCCATCACGCCAGAGGAGGCGGCGGCGCTCAAACAAGGGCGCAAGCTTCTCGGGCATCCAGCCAGCAACGGCACCCATCTCGCAGCCCTCGGCTCTGTTCCCGTGGCGCTTGTCGAGGCCCATCAGGGCGAGGTGCGGGTGCTGCGCGGGTTCAACCTTATGAAGGAGTGACACGATGTCGGTGACCGCCGAAAAGAAGGCTGAAATCATCAGCAGCAACGCCCGCGCCGCCAACGACACCGGTTCGCCGGAAGTCCAGGTCGCCATCCTGTCGGAGCGCATCGCCAACCTGACCGAGCATTTCAAGACCCACGCGAAGGACAACCACTCGCGTCGCGGCCTGCTCGTGCTGGTCAACAAGCGCCGCTCGCTGCTGGATTATCTGAAGAAGAAGGATGCAGCGCGTTACACCGCGCTGATCACCAAGCTGGGTCTGCGCAAGTAACCCAGCCTCCCGAACGGCCCCCACAGCGGGGCCGTTCGTTTATCCGGCCCGGAGCGAATGAGCGCCCCCGGCCGGCGCCGCCACGAACGGCGGCACACACTGCTGTGGCGACCGGCAATGGGGCCGGCCCGCCTGGGAAAGACGAGAATGTTCACGATCCACAAGGAAGAAATCAACTGGGGCGGCCGCACGCTGACCCTGGAAACCGGCCGCATTGCCCGCCAGGCCGATGCCGCCGTGCTGGCCACCCTGGGCGAAACCGTGGTGCTCTGCGCCGTGACCGCCGCCAAGTCGGTGAAGGAAGGGCAGGATTTCTTCCCGCTCACCGTTCACTATCAGGAAAAATACTCCGCTGCCGGCCGCATCCCCGGCGGCTTCTTCAAGCGCGAACGCGGCGCGACCGAGCATGAAACGCTCACCAGCCGCCTGATCGACCGTCCGGTCCGTCCGCTGTTCCCCGAAGGTTTCTACAACGAAATCAACGTCATCGCCCAGGTGCTGAGCTATGACGGCGAAGCCGAGGCCGATATCCTCGCCATGGTCGCCGCCTCTGCCGCCCTCACCCTGTCGGGCGTGCCCTTCATGGGCCCGATCGGCGCTGCCCGTGTCGGCTACATGGATGGCGAATATATCCTCAACCCCACCAAGACCCAGGTGAAGGAAGGCAGCCTCGATCTCGTCGTTGCCGGCACCTCCGATGCGGTGATGATGGTCGAATCCGAAGCCAAGGAGCTGTCGGAAGAGGAAATGCTGAACGGCGTGATGTTCGCCCACCGCAGCATCCAGCCGGTCATCGATGCCATCATCCGCCTCGCCGAAAAGGCTGCCAAGGATCCCTGGGATCTGGCCGTCACCGACGACAAGGCGATGCTGGCCACGCTCAAGAAGGCCGTGGGCAAGGATATCGACGCCGCCTATCGCCTTACGGCCAAGTCCGCCCGCCAGGCCGCGCTCGCCGCTGCCAAGGACAAGGCCAAGGCCGCCTTCGCCGAGGCTACGGCGCAGGAGCAGATGAAGGCCATCAAGCTGTTCAAGAAGCTTGAAGCCGATATCGTGCGCGGCGCCATCCTGAAGGAAGGCCGCCGCATCGACGGCCGCGACACCAAGACGGTGCGCCCGATCGAAGCCATGGTCGGCTTCCTGCCGCGCACCCATGGTTCGGCGCTGTTCACCCGCGGCGAAACCCAGTCGATCGTCACCACCACGCTCGGCACCGCCGACGCCGAACAGATGATCGATGGCCTCGATGGCCTGCGCTACGAACGCTTCATGCTGCACTACAACTTCCCGCCCTATTCGGTCGGCGAAGTCGGCCGCTTCGGCGCGCCGGGCCGCCGCGAGATCGGCCACGGCAAGCTGGCGTGGCGCGCCCTGCACCCGCTGCTGCCGTCGAAGGAAGAGTTCCCCTACACCATCCGCGTGCTGTCCGACATCACCGAGTCCAACGGCTCCTCGTCGATGGCCACGGTGTGCGGCGGCAGCCTCGCCCTGATGGACGCCGGCGTGCCGCTGAAGCGCCCCTGCGCCGGCATCGCCATGGGCCTGATCCTCGAAGGCAAGGATTTCGCGGTGATCAGCGACATCCTGGGTGACGAAGATCACCTGGGTGACATGGACTTCAAGGTGGCCGGCACGTCGGAAGGCGTCACCTCGCTGCAGATGGACATCAAGGTCGCCGGCATCACCGAGGAAATCATGCGCGTCGCCCTGGCCCAGGCCAAGGACGGCCGCGCCCACATCCTCGGCGAAATGGCCAAGGCCCTGTCCGGCGCCCGCGAGAGCATGTCCGCCCACGCCCCGCGCATCGAAACGATGAGCGTGCCGAAGGACAAGATCCGCGACATCATCGGCACCGGCGGCAAGGTGATCCGCGAGATCGTCGCCACCACCGGCGCCAAGGTCGACATCGAGGATGACGGCACCGTCAAGATCGCCAGCTCCGACCCGGCCCAGATCGAAGCCGCCAGGAACTGGATCATCGGCATCGTCGCCGAACCGGAAGTGGGCAAGATCTACACCGGCAAGGTCGTCTCGATGGTCGATTTCGGCGCCTTCGTGAACTTCATGGGCGCCAAGGACGGCCTGGTTCACATCTCGGAAATCAAGAACGAGCGTGTGGCCAACGTGAAGGACGTGCTGAGCGAAGGCCAGCAGGTCAAGGTCAAGGTCATCGGCGTCGATGATCGCGGCAAGGTCAAGCTGTCCATGCGCCTCGTCGATCAGGAAACCGGCGAGGAACTGCCGGACACCCGCCCGCCGCGGGAACCGCGCGAAGGCGGTGACCGCGACCGCGGGCCCAGAGGCGACCGGGGCCGTGACGGCGACCGCCGCCGTGATGGTGGCCGTGACCGTGGCCCCCGCCGCGATGGCGACCGTGGCCCCAGGGGCGAAGGCCGCCGCGACCGTGATGACCGCGGCGATAAGGGTGGCGACGGCGACGCCGGCGGGCTGCCCAGCTTCCTGACCGGCAACGACGACTAAACCCGTCCGCCACAAGGCCAAGCAAGAGGGGCCGCGCTTCACCCGAAGCGCGGCCCCTTTTGTTCATGGTCAGTCACAACCAGATTGCGAATGGAAGCTTTCCAAAAAAATCACACCTTATTCACAGTAGATTATTATCTGGGTCCTACTTCGTTCATGCTATTCTTCGATATGGACAAGTCGTGCTGGAATATCCGTTCCAGCATTGCTGTGATCATGGGGAGCATATCATGCAGCGGGCAGCAACCATGCTTGGGCTTTCTCTGGCACTTGCCAGTTGCGCAACGGTCCGAAGCGACCCGCCGGCAAAGCCGGCCGATGTGATGCGCGGTGTCAGCTATTTTCTGCCCCGGCGCGAAATCAAGATCACGGCCGAGCGCCGGATTATCAAGCTTGAGGATGCCCAGAAGAAGGTCGTCGCTGCGACAAAGGCGCTGGAGACCGCCACCACCGAAGACAGCGATGCCGGCAAGGCGCTCAAACAACAGGAGGCGCTGCTGGCAACCCTGGCAGCGGGCACCAAGGCGTGGGAGGCGGCGGAAGCTGCGCGCGCCACGGCTGCCGGCACAAAATTGCTCAAGGCGGCCGCGCTGGAAAAGGCCAAGGCCGCGCTTGATCTGGCCAATGCGGAACTGCTGCGCATCACCGGTTCAGGCGGCGCATGTGTCGCAACCTATGACAGCAAGCTGGAACTGCTGCCGGCTGTGGCCGATCATGACTGGCGATTTTCCGCCCGCTTTGCCCACAACATCCTGCGCGATGATGATGGCAAGCTGGGCGTCACTGCCGATGGGCTGCTCTCCAGCAGCAATGTCGTCGCGGCCGACCGCACGGGCGATATCATCGTGGAACTGGCCGGTGCCATCGCCGGTTTCGGCGGCACGCCGGCCAAGCTTGCCAGTGTGAACAAGGCTGACGTGGCACCCAATTGCGACCAGCCGGTCAAGAAGTTCGTTTACCAGTTTGATCCTCTGACATTCGATCCCGATGTTCCGCTGGGCGCGCCTGGCCCGAACCACATCAACGCGCTGCTGCAACGAGCCGGTTTTGATCTCGCAATCGAATTGCGCAACGCCGGCCAGCGCGGGCCAGCCTGTGCCGTGGCAGGCAATTGCGGCAACGCGGCACCCTTCACCACCCAGGGCAGCGCCGGCGCCCTGTTCTACCGTTCCGCTGTGCCGGTCACCGTGATCCTGAAACAGGGCGGTGACCCGGTTGATGCCGCCGTTGCCATGATCCCGCAGCTCGGCCCGATTTCCTATATCCCGATGCGGTCCTCCGCCTTTGTGAAGACTGTTGACGACGTCACGTTCAGCAACGGCGCCATCACCACCTGGAATGCCTCCCGGCCCAGTGAAGTGCTTGAAATCGTCCGGCTGCCGATCAAGTTGCTGAAAGCTGTGATATCGGTGCCGGCCGAGATCATCAGCCTCAAGATCAATGTATCCGACAAGGAGAAAGGCTTGGCCGCCGCCCAGCAGGCCCAGATTGCCCAGCAGGAAAAGCTGGTGGCGCTGAAAGCCTGCATCACGGCAGCGCAAGCGGCGGGCACCTCGGCAGAAGCCTGTCTGCCCAAATAGCGCAGTTTCCGGCGGCACGGCGGTGCCGCTGATTCCGATTGGCCGGAACAGGTCTCAGCCGCATCATCCATCCGGCCGGCGGTGCCAGCACTCTTGGCTGGAACGCAATCAAACCACGCGTTCCATCGTGATCCCGGTTCCGGGCAGGCAGCCGCGCAGCGCACTGCGGCCCCACCGCATGTGACGTCAATGACCAACAGGGCAAAATATATGCCCGGCAAGACCATCAAAATAAAGCCTTTATTAACAAGAAAATGATTGCAAATTGCGACAGAGCGTCATAACCCAGCAGCGCGAGGGATGTTGGCGTTGGTCGGTTCTGGTACCATATTTGGTCCGGTGGTTCGTTGTGCGCGTTTACATTGGCCAATTGCCGGTAAACCGCAGCAGCGCATACACGCGACTGGCATTTTTTGTTCCTTTGCATTGATGACATTGTTCACCCTGCCAGCGATTGTGCAGTGAAGAGCGTTGGCACCATTTCAGGCGACGGCCCGGCGGGTACCGACCGCGTGGAAGCCGCCATTGCCGGACTGCCCGAGCTGGCGGGCATCACCCTGCACATACTGGTGGTCGATCCTGACCCGGCCTTTCGTGGTGCCATTGAACGCCGGCTCCACCACCTCGGCCACCGCGTCACCCTCAGCAGCAACTGCAACGATGGCTGGGACATGGCGCAAGCCGCGCAATTTGATGCCGTGATCATCGATGTCGAAACGCCGGCGATCACCGCGCTGGAACTCGCCCGCCGCATCACCGCCATGCCGCAATCGCCAGCGATGATTGGCACCAGCCCCAATGCCTCGGCGGCCGGGCGTCTCACCCAGAATCTGTTGCGCGACAGTGGTTTCCAGGCCCTGATCAGCAAGGATCAGCCGGTGCGCAGCTTCGGCATGAAGCTGACCACCGCTCTGCGCAAGGCCATCACCCGGCGCACCGACGCCCGCCGCCGCCGCGCCACCGGCAAGCCGCGCGGCGAGCTGACCTAGGATCAGGATCCAATCAGAATCGGAACCGCAGGCCGGCAATCCCGGCCGTGGTGTCGCCAAAGGGGAAGCTGATCGTCCGGATCACGCTGAGATCGATGGCCACCGCCTTTGACGCATTGAAACTCAACGTCGCGCCCAGTTCGCCCCAGCTGCCGCTGGTCTTGGGCGCATCGACGAAGCGCGGCGTGCCGGCCGCCGTGCGCTGGCCCGTCCCGACCTGGGCCACGGCCGCAATGTTGCTGGCCGCGTTGAATGCGGCGTTGACACCAAAGCTGCCGCCGTCGTTGGCAAACATCCAGGTCAGCGCTGCGCCGGCCGATCCGGTCACCCCGTCCGCCGATTGCGACTGGCTCGAGATCGGCCGGCCGGTCGGCCCGGTCAGAGCCACGGCGAAATCGATCTGGTTGTAATCCACACCGGCATAAGGGGTGAGGAACAGCCGATCGCCCAGGGCGACATCATAGCTGACCGAACCGCCAAGGCCGAACAGGCTGCCCGACCGGCCAACGCTGATCGGCACCCCGGCCTGGGTGCGGAAGCTGCTGGCATCGAACTTGCGGCTGCCCAGCGAGACATGGCCTTCCAGCCCGAGATTGCCGACATAGGTGCCGGCCGAAAGCCCGCCGATCCAGGTGTCGGCCGGGATGGTCAGCGCCCGTGCATCGCCGCTGCCGACATAGGTGACCTCGCCCTTTACCCAGCTGTTGCCGAAACTGCGGGCAATCCCCAAGCTGGCGAACGGCTGATCGGCCTGGGCCTGCACCGCGGTGATGCCACCCAACAGGGACAGGGTCCACGGCCGCTCGCTGTCGGCCGCTTGCGTGGCGCTGCCGTCCTGCGCGGCGGCGGCACTGGCCCCGGCCAGCAGCACGGCGGCCAGCATGATCTGCCTCAACATCGGTCTCACTCCCCAATTGCAAAATAGACTGCGCATGCTTTTAACGCAGCAACCGCCGCGCCTCCTTCGCGGCACCGCAAATTTTCCGCTGGCCGCGAAGGGATCGCCGCCGCCGCCGCGTTATGGCCAATGGCAGCCGGCAGGAAAGGGCGCGCCTGGTGTTGATGGAGCGGCTGGACGATCCCGGCCTTGGCGATGATGCCCTGATGGCGGCGGTGGCGGCCGGCAGCCGCGCGGCCTTCGCCCGGCTGTTCGAACGCCACGGCAGCGCGGCCTGGCGGCTGGCCTTTCGCCTGGCCGGCGATGCCGGCGATGCGGAGGATCTGGTGCAGGAAGGCTTTGCCCGGCTGTGGGCCCAGGCGCCGCGCTGGCAGGCCGGGCAATCGGGGGTGGCCGCCTTTCTCACCCGGGTGGTGACCAACCTCGCCATCGATCGCAGCCGCCGCAAACGGCCGCAACCGATGGCCGATCTGCCGGATGATCCCGATCCGGCGCCACTGGCCGATGCCGTGCTGGCAGAGGCTGATATCGCCCGCCGCATCCAGCTGTGCGTTGCCGCCCTGCCCGAACGGCAACGCGCCGCCATCGTGCTCACCTATTGGGAAGGATTGACCGGACCCATGGCCGCCGAAACCCTCAGCCTCAGCCCCAAGGCATTCGAATCGCTGCTGATCCGCGCCCGCGCCGCGCTGAAGGGCGTGATGGCGGCGGCCGGCCTTTCCGCCGCCGATCTGCCGGGAGACTTGGCATGAGCTTCACCCCCGCCATTTCCGATGCGGATCTCGGCCGCCTGCTCGGCGCCGCCAGCACCACCCCGCCACTGCCCGCCGGCCTGTGCGATCGCATCATGGCCGCCCTGCCGGCCGATCCGGTGCCGCTGCCCCCGCCGACGATGCTGCGCCCCGCCCGCCGCCGCTGGCTGCGCCCGGCGATTGCCATCGCTGCCAGCCTTGCCATCGGCAGCGCCGTCGCCGCCGGGCTGGTGGACGTGCCCCGGCTCGCGCCGATCCTGGCCCCGCTGTTGCAGCAGCTGGGCGTCGCGCCAGCCCCCGCCCGGCAGCCACAGCCAACTGCCCGAACCGCCGCCCGGCCCCACCCGGCGCCGCAAGCCCCTACCGCCGCACCGCCGGCCCTTGCGACCCCTGCGCCGCCACCCGCGCGCCTGCAGGCCGAACTGCCCGCCCCGGCCGCGCCAGCCACCATGCCCACCATCGCGCCGCCAGCCCCGCTCGCCAGCCGGCCGCCAGCTGCGCCGGCACGCCCCGTGCCAACCGCCATTCGCGCTGCAATCCGGGCTGAACGCCTGCCCGAACCACAGGCGCGGCAGGTCCAAATCGTCTCGCCACCTGTCACCGTACTGGCCCTGCCGGATGCGGTCACCACTGCGCCGCCGGCGGTCACCGCTGGGCCGGATGCGGTCACCGATGTACCGGAAACGGCCACGCGCACCGGCCCGGCCGCCACGCTGCCCGCCACCGCCGCCGAACGCGCCGCCGCACTGCAGGCGCTGCGCCAGGCCCGGCAGAATGGCAGCCTCACCCCCGATCAGGCCCGCCAGCTGCGCGCCCTCCAGGCCCTGCGCGCCGCCCGTGCCGCCCGTGCCGGCGGGCGCCGGCCCTGACCCCGCGAAGGAGTTTCCCACCCCGCCGCGTTAAGCCCGATGAGGCAGCGAACCGCCGCCCGGACGCCAGAAGAGGGAGTATTTCTCATGCGTATCCAGATGCTTGTCTCGGCCGTCGCCCTGATGATGGCCCTGCCCGCCGCAGCACAAACCGCGCCTGCCGCCGGCACCACAACCAAGACGATCGACAACGCCAAGGTGAGCGGCACCGTGACCGTGACCCGCGACCCCGACGCCGGCAGCTTTGCCCGCACCGTCGAAGTGACCCGCAAGAGCGACGGTGCCACGATGACAAACAGCATCGAACGCACCCGCACCGATGGCAGCGTCACCACCGCCACCAGCCGCACCGGCTTCGACGGCAAGACCAGCAGCAGCGAGATCACCCGCACCCGCACCGAAACCGGCTTCACCGAAACCGGCACCATCACCGGTCCGCAGGGCAACACATTGACCTTGAACGGCAATGTCAGCCGCGCCGATGGCACAATCACCGCCAACCGCGCCCTCACCAATGCCGCCGGCGAAACCGTGGCGAGCCGCAATCTCACCGCCACCCGCGCCGCCAATGGCCAGGTGACGCGCAACATCACCACCACCGGCCCGCAGCGCCTGCTGAACCGCGTTGGCCGCCCGTCCGCCATGCGTCCCGGTGGCGTCCGTCCAGGCCGCCCCTGATTTTGGCTGCTGTTTCAATGTGATGGCCGGGCTCTGATGGGCCCGGCCATAGTCATTTGCGCTTCGGTTCCGCCGCCCGGCCGCGCCGCTCCCCGCGCCGGTTGCCGCTGGCGGTGCTCGACAGGCGCCGGCTCTTCTTCGGCGCCGGCGGTGGCGGCGGCTCCTCCCACGGTGCGCCCAGCGCCATGTCAAAGCCCAGCATTGCCCAGCTTTCCGCCATGTGATCCGGCAACTCGGCCGCAATATCCAGCGTGCCGCCACCGGGCAGATCGATCACCAGCCGCCGGCTGTGCAGGTGCATCTTGCGGCTGATCCCGCCAGTCAGAAACGCCTCCTTGCCGCCATATTTGCCATCGCCCACAAGGGGATGGCCGATGGCAGCGGCATGCACGCGGATCTGGTGGGTGCGCCCTGTCAGCGGCTGGAACTCCACCCAGGCCGCCCGTGCCGCCGCCCGATCGATCACGCGATAACGGGTTTTGGCACTCTGCCCGCCTTCGGGGTCAACATGCATCTTCTCGCCGCCGGTGCCGGGCTGCTTGGCAATCGGCGCATCTATGGTGCCAGCCGCCACCTTCGGCACGCCCACGGTGAGCGCCCAATAATATTTGCGCGCGTCACGCCCCTGAAATGATTTGGAAAAATGCGCCGCCGCCTTGGCCGTGCGCGCCAGCAGCAACACGCCCGACGTGTCCTTGTCCAGCCGGTGCACCAGCCGCGGCCGCGACGGCGCATCAAATTGCAGCGCATCCAGCAGGGCATCAACGCTGGTCAGCTGCTTGGTGCCGCCCTGCGTCGCCAGACCCGGCGGCTTGTTGATCACGATGGCATGGGCATCGCGGTGGATGACCAGGCTGCGCATATACTCAATCTCTTCATGGGTCAGCGGCGCGCGCTGCTTCTCCGCCGGGCGGCTGGCCGCTGGCACCGGCAGTTCGGCCGGCCATTCCAGCACCTGCCCGGCCTTGATCCGGTCTCCGGGCCCGGCCTTGGCCCCGTCCAGCCGCACCGCCCCGGTCTTTGACCAGCGCGACACAATGTTGAAGCTGATCTCCTTGGCATGGCGCTGGAACCAGCGGTCCAGCCGGATGCCGTCGTCATCCTCGGCGATGGTGGCAGTTGGCATCAGGCGAAACTCCGCATCAGCCACACGCCGGCCAGCACGGCGAGCACGCTGCCCGCCACGCTCGATATCGCATAGGCCGCCGCCAGCGCCACTTCGGCGCGGCTGATCATGTTGAAAACCTCAAGGCTGAATGCCGAAAAGGTGGTGAAACCGCCCAGCACGCCCACGCCCAGCAGCAGGCGCAATTCCTCGCCGCCCTCCCCAAAGCGTGCCAGCCACCCGGCCAGCAACCCCATGGCAAACCCGCCGATGATGTTGACGGCAAAGGTGCCGAACGGAAAACCCGGTCCCATCAGCGCAATTGCCCAGCGGCCGACGCCAAAGCGCAACGCCGTGCCAAGCCCGCCGCCCACGGCGACCAGCAACAGATGATTGAAACCGGGGTTCATCGCCATCCCCATAGCGGCATCGGCCGGATATTGCCAATCGCGCTGCCGCGGCGCAGCATGGCCACCGATTGCATTGGGGGGCCACATGTCGAAACCGCGCACGCTGGCGCATGTCGTTTATCAGACGCGCCAATATCATCGCATGATCCGCTGGTATGAAACCGTGTTCCAGGCCCATGTCGTCCACCGCGATCCGGCGCTGGCCTTCCTCACCTTCGATGACGAGCATCATCGTTTCGCCTTCGCCAACCTGGAGCTGCTGCGCCCCGGCGCGGCCAACGCCGGCTCGAAGGGGGAGATTGGCGTCAACCATGTCGCCTGGACCTTTGCCAGCGCCCATGATCTACTGGCCACTTACAAGCGGTTGAAGGCGCACGATATCCTGCCCTATTGGCCGGTGCATCATGGCCCCACCCTGTCGCTCTACTATGCCGATCCGGATGGCAATCGCATGGAATTCCAGGCCGACGCGTTGACCGTGGCAGAAGCCAACGCCTTCATGGCCGGCCCGGCGATGGCCGCCAACCCGGTGGGGGTCAGCTGGGATCCCGATGTGCTGCTGGCCCGCGCCGAAGCCGGCGCCAGCGAGGCGGAACTGCTTGCCATGCCCGATGGCCCGCCTTCGCCCATTCCGGCCACGCATGGCATCTGATCCCGCCGATCCCGGCCTGCCAGACCGGGTGATGCAGCGCGCCCAGTGGCGGCTGCTGCCGCTGCTGTTCACCGCCTATCTCATCGCCATCATCGATCGCATCAACATCAGCTTTGCCGCCGAGACCATGAACCGCGATCTCGGCTTCACGGCCAGCGTCTATGGCTTTGCCGGCGGGCTGTTCTTCGTCAGCTATGCCCTGCTGGAAGTGCCGTCCAACATGCTGATGATGCGCTTTGGCACGCGCCGTTGGGTCACGCGCATCATGATCAGCTGGGGCCTGATTTCGGCCGCCCAGATGTTGGTGACGACACCGCTGGAATATTATGTCCTGCGCTTCCTGCTGGGGGCCGCCGAAGCCGGCTTTTTCCCGGCCATCCTCTTCTATGCCAGCCTGTGGTTTCCGGCGCAGTGGCGGGGCCGCGTGGTCAGCCGCTTCTACATTGCGCAGCCGGCCTCCCAGGCGGTGCTGGGCCTGGTGTCGGCGCCGCTGCTCCGGCTGGATGGCACGCTGGGCCTTGCCGGCTGGCAATGGCTGCTGCTGCTGGAGGCCGGGCCGGCCATCATCACTGGCCTGGTCATCTGGCGCTGGCTGCCCGATCGCCCGGACCAGGTTTCCTGGCTGAACCAGGCCGAAAAATCCTGGCTCACCGGCGCGCTCGCCACGGATGCCGCTGCCATCAACGGCCCCCAGCACGGCAGCCTGCTGCGCGCCCTCGCCGACCCGACCATCCTCGGTCTCGGCTGCGCCTGGCTGCTGATCGCTGGCCCGGTCAATGCCTATCTCTATTCGATGCCGCAGGTTCTGGGGGAACAGACCGGGCTGGACACCGCCGCCGTCGGGCAACTGGTCACGCTTGGCGGGATCACCGGGGCGCTGGTGCTGCTGGTGCTGGGCTGGCACAGCGATCGCCGGCAGGAACGCTTTTGGCATGTGCTGGTGCCCTGGGCGCTGGTCGGCCTGGCCTTCGTCGTGCTGGCGCTGCACCTGTCGCCCGCCCTGGCCATGGCGGCGGCGCTGGTGATTGCGGCGTTCAACCTGCCTTCCCACACGGTGTTCTGGGCGCTGGTGTCGGAACAGCTGCACGAACGCCACCGGGCGGTGGGCATCGCCGCGGTCAACAGCTTCGGCCAGTTCGGCAGCTTCCTTGGCACCAGCGCGTTTGGCGTCAGCCGCGATGCAACCGGCGGCTATGATGCCGGCCTGTTCGTCATTGCCGTCTGTGCCCTGTTCAGCATCCTGATCCTCAACCGGCAGCGCCGGCTCAAGCCACCCCGAACGTCCAGCCTTCACTGACGGCGATGGCCGGCGTCAGCGCCGACGGCTGCCACCAGTGCGGCTGATGGGCAATGGCGCGCAGGCCAGCGGCGGTCACGATGGCATCGCCAACATGGTCGGGAAACGCCGCCGGAAAGCCGCCCGGCATGGGCCGGCTGCCATGGCGGGCCAGCGCCGCGTTCAAGCTGGCGACATCGCGCAACTTGCCGCGAAAACCGCCCAGCCGGGCAAAGGCCTGGGCATAAATCTCCAGGATCAGCGGGCCCGTCGTGGGCAGAGGATCAAACGGCCACACTGGCCATTGCAGACGGTGCAGCAACCGCATCGCCGTCAACGTCGCCTTGCCCACCTGGGCGGCGCCCAGCAGCACGAAATTCGATGTCGGCACGCCCAGTCCGCTGTCGCGATAGACCTGCTCCGTCACCCGCAAATGAGCCCGCAAATGGCGCGGGCCGTCATCCTTGCCCAGCCAGAAGGCGCCGCGCCGATGCTGAACAAAGCCATGCCCGCCCAGATCGTCCTCACCGGCGCACACCGCCTCCACCTCGGCCCACAGGTCGCGGGCCGGCTGGCCAAAGGGCGGCACCGTGGCAAAGCCAAAGCCGGCATCCATGCCCACCAGCACATCGCCCGACAGGCCGCCCAGCCAGTCAAGCACGCCGGCGCGCGACCACACCCCCGATGGCGGCAGCACCAATGCGGGCGGGCCGTCTCCCGCTTCACACAGCGCCACCTGCACCGACGGATGCCGAACCCCCTTGGCGCCCGACCAATCGATGCCGACAAAACGGGTGAATCTCACAGGCCCCGCGCCTTGCGCTGCGCGGCCGAGGCATGGCCGGCCCAGGCGCGTTCCAGCAGCACGGCAATCCGCTCCGGATCGGCCGCCGCCAACCGGGTCAGCACCGCCGGCCAGCCGACATAATGCGGGGTCTGGTAAAAACAGCCGGGATCGGTGGCGATCAGCATCTCCACTTCATCCAGGCCGGCGCGCAGCACGATATGGTCAGGCTCCTTGCCCGTCACCACGAACATCTTGCCGCGCACCAGCACGGCATCGCGGCCATAGCTGGTGCCGCGCGTGGCGCCGGGCAGCGCCAGCGCCAGGGCCACCACCTCATCCCAGGTCATGCGCCGCCCCGCAGCGCTGCCCGGCGCCGGTTCCACTCCGCCAACCGCTCGGCAATGCGCGCCTCGAACCCGCGTGGGGACGGGGTGTAAAGCGTGGCCGCCGCCATGCCATCCGGCCAATAATTCTGCCCCGAAAAACCATCCGGCGCGTCATGGTCATAGGCATAGCCCTGGCCATAGCCCAGGTCTTTCATCAGCCGCGTCGGCGCGTTGAGGATATGGGCTGGCGGCGTGAGCGAGCCGGTGCTGCTGGCCAGCTTCATCGCCGCCTTCTGCGCAACATAGGCCGCGTTGGATTTGGGTGCCGTCGCCAGATAGAGGCAGGCGTGCACAATCGCCAGCTCGCCTTCCGGCGAGCCCAGGAAATCATATGCATCCTTGGCATCAAGGCAGACGCGCAGGGCATTGCTGTCAGCCAGGCCCACATCCTCGCTGGCAAAGCGCACCAGCCGGCGCAGCACATAGAGCGGCTCTTCCCCGGCCACCAGCATGCGCGCCAGCCAATAAAGCGCAGCATCGGGATCAGAACCGCGCAAGCTTTTGTGCAGGGCCGAGATCAGGCCATAATGGCCCTCGCGGTCCTTGTCATACACCGGCATGCGGCGGTGCAGGAACGCGGCCAGCGCCGCCGGGTCCATCGCTGCAACATCGCCCAAAGCCAGCAGGGTTTCGGCCTGGCCGAGGAGGAAGCGGCCATCACCATCGGCCGACGCAATCAGGGCAGCGCGGGCATCCTCCGTCACCGGGAGCACGCGCCCGGCCAATGCTTCGGCCCGGATGAGCAGCTCGGCCAGCGCCGCCTCGTCCAGCCGCTTGACGATCAGCACGCGCGCCCGTGAGAGGATGGCGGCATTCAGTTCGAAACTGGGATTTTCCGTGGTCGCGCCCACCAGGGTGATGGTGCCATCCTCCATCGGCCCCAGGAATCCATCCTGCTGCGCCCGGTTGAAACGGTGGATCTCGTCCACGAACAACAGCGTGCGCTGGCCGGCACGGGCCGCCTCGCGGGCATCGCCAAACAATTTCTTCAGATCGGCCACCCCGGCAAACACCGCCGAGATGGCGACAAAGCGCATGCCGACCGCATCGGCCAGCAGGCGGGCAACGGTGGTCTTGCCGGTGCCGGGCGGGCCCCACAGGATCAGGCTGGAAAGGCTGCCCGATGCCACCATGCGGGTGATGGCGCCATCCGGCCCGGTGAGCGCGGCCTGGCCCACCACCTCCGCCAGGCTGCGCGGGCGCAACCGCTCAGCCAGCGGCGCGGTGCCGGCAGCGGGATCATCACTGGCGAACAGATCGGCCATGGCTGTTTTTCAGGCCAAGCCGGCAATCATGCAAGCGGTGGTTCAGCTCTTGAACCAGGCCTCGACCGTGCCATTGAGCTTGATGGTCAGCGGATTGCCCTTGCGGTCCAGGCTCTTGCCGGCGGCGACACGGATCCAGCCTTCGGAAATGCAATATTCCTCGACATTGGTGCGCTCGGTGCCGTTGAACTTGATGCCCACGCCGCGGCTCAGCAGATCCCAGTCATAATGGTCGCTGCGCGGGTTCACCGACAGGCGATCGGGCGGCGTGTCGGCAGCGGGGGCGGTTTCAGGCGTTTCGGTCATGCTGGCGCTCATAGGCTGTGGCCGCGCTGCGGGCAAGAAAAAGGGGCCGCCGGCATGTGCCAGCGGCCCCGTTTTTCCAACGTGCAAACCGGATCAGCCTTCGGCGGCTTCGTCGGTCGGCAGGGTGCCCGGTTCGGCGTTCGGATCAAAGGCCTCGGTGAAGCCCGATTCCTCGCGCTCGGCCGTGGCGGTCACATCGACGCCCTTGGCCTGCAGTTCGGCTTCTTCGGCCGAACGGGCGATGTTGACCTTCACCATCACCACGACTTCCGGGTGCAGCGCGACCTTCACGTCGTGCACGCCCAGGGTCTTGATCGGCTTGTCCAGCACGATCTGGTTCTTGTGGGCCTTGTGGCCACCGTGGGTGAGCGCTTCGGCCAGGTCGCGGGCGGCGACCGAACCATAAAGCTGGCCAGTGCCGGAGGCAGCGCGGATCATCACCACGCTGGCGCCTTCGATCTCGCGGGCTTCGGCGCGGGCGATGTCGCGGCGCTTGGCGTTGTCCGCCTCGATGCGGGCGCGGTCGGCTTCAAACCGGGCCTTGTTGGCTTCGGTGGCGCGCAGCGCCTTGCCGCGCGGCAGCAGGAAGTTGCGGGCAAAACCCGGCTTCACATTGACGATGTCGCCAATGTGGCCAAGCTTTTCAACGCGTTCGAGCAGGATCACTTGCATGGCAGCTGCTCCTTACTTGACCAGATAGGGCAGCAGGCCCAGGTGACGGGCGCGCTTGATGGCCTTGGCCAGCTCGCGCTGCTTCTTGGCCGAAACGGCGGTGATGCGTGCCGGCACGATCTTGCCACGCTCAGAGACAAAGCCCTGCAGCAGACGCACATCCTTGTAATCGATGGCGGGGGCATTCGGGCCCGAGAAGGGGCACGACTTGCGGCGGCGGAAAAACGGACGTCCCATCTTGGCCTCTCCTTACGCGGCAGCGCGCGGTTCGCGGCGCGGACGCTCGGGCCGGCCTTCGCGGGCCCCAGCACCTTCACGGCCGCCATCACGGCCAGCTTCGCGGTCACCACGCTCGGCGCGGTCACCACGGCGGGTCATCGCCGACGGTTCGGTGGACAGGGCATCAACCCGCACGGTCATGAAGCGGATGATGTCTTCGTTGAGGCCAACCTGGCGCTCCAGCTCGGCCACGGCAGCGGCCGGGGCGTCGATGTTGAGCATCACATAATGGGCCTTGCGATTCTTGGCGATGCGATAGGCCAGCGTGCGCAGGCCCCAGTATTCGCTGTTTTCCACCCGGCCCTTGCCTTCGGCGAGAACCTTGGTGAAGCCTTCCGTCAGCGTCTCAACCTGAGCAGCGGTCAGGTCTTGGCGCGCAAGGAAGACATGCTCGTAAAACGGCATATCACTCTCCTGTGCCGATCGTTGACGGGGCCCCATGCCCACGCCCCTCCGGCTGGCGTCATTCACCGCGCACAGGCTGCCCCGGCACGGTGAAGCGGCGCCTATGCGGCAAGGCAGTGGCGATTGCAAGCGATTCCCGGCGCCGGGCCAGGACCGGCGTGGGTCAGGGCTTCACATCCGGCGGCGTCTCGCCCGCCAGGCCGGCCGCCACCTTCTCCGCCGCCTCCAGCACGCGCAGCAGATTGCCGCCGGCGATCTTCTCGCAATCGGCCTCGCTCAGGCCCCGGCGCAGCAGCTCGGCGATCAGCGCCGGATAGGTTTCCACGCCTTCAAGGCCGGTCGGGGTGGAATCAATGCCATCCAGGTCGCCGCCGATGCCGACATGATCGATGCCGGCCAGCTTGACCAGATGCTGGATATGATCGGCCACATCCTTGATGCCCACCTCCGGCCGCGGGTTCTTCGCATCCCATTCCGCCATGGCGGCACCCTGGCGCGCCAGATCACCGATATAGAGGGCGGCCAGCCGGGCGCGTTCGCCGCTGCGCGCCGCCTCCCACGCTTGGCGGGCGCCGTTGATGAAGCCGGGCACATAGGTGGCCATCACCACCCCGCCATTGGCCGCCACCAGCGGCAACACATCATCGGGCACGTTGCGCACATGATCGGCAATGCCGCGGGCCGAGGAGTGGGAGAAGATCACCGGCGCCTTCGCCACGCCGAGCACCGCCTTCATCGTGCCCGGCGAAACGTGCGACAGATCAACCAGCATGCCGATCCGGTTCATCTCGTGAACCACCGCCTTACCATAATCGCTCAACGGCTGCGGCCGCGCCGGCTCGTTGGCGCTGTCGGCCCAGTCATTGTGCTTCACGTGGGTGAGCGTCATGTAACGCACGCCCAGTGCGTGATACATGCGCAGCACGGGCAGCGAATTGTCGATCTGGCTGCCACCCTCCACCCCCATCAGGCTGGCAACCTTGCCGGTCTTCTGGATGCGGCGGATATCGGCCGCCGTGCTGGCCAGCGCGAAATCGTCAGGATATTTCGCCACGAAACCGCGCACGATGTCGATCTGTTCCAGCGTCTGCTTCACCGCTGCCGGCCCGGTGACATTGGCCGACACATAGACCGACCAGAATTGCCCACCCACGCGGCCCTGGTGCAGGCGGGGAATGTCCGTCATCAACGGCCGCTTGAAGTCGCGAGAGTCGGCCTTGAGATCCTGCGCCCACCAGCCTTCGCCAAAGCTGCCGCGCAGCGCGCCCGGCCAGTCATTATGGCCATCGATCACCGGCTGGCGCTTCAGCACGGCTTCAGCCCGCTTCATCCAGGGATCATCCAGCGCCAGCGCCGGAGCGGCAACGGTGGTGGCGAGCAGGACGGCAATCAGGGCGCGGTTCAACATCATGGGCAACAACCTTGGCGGCGCCGGCCGGGCCGGCAATCGGGTGAATGGCGGGCGTTACGGGGCAGCGGGGGCCTGAACCTTCACCGGGATGCCGCGCGGCCCCGTCCAGGTCCACGCTGCGATCTTCCAGCCACTGGCCAGCTTCTTCAACACGAACGTCATCCGCGACGGCTCGGCCTTGGGCACGCCCTTTTCAACATAGCTGTAGGTCGCGCCCACGATCACATAGGCGTTGGTGCCGCTGATCTCGGCCCGCTGCGTGCGGCCCAGCGTCACCTTCTCCTCGCTGCGGCCCATCGCCAGCGCTTCCTTGTGCTGATCGGCGAGCCAATTGTTCATCGCGTCCTTGCCGGTCCACAGGAACGGCGGCGGCTCATCGATGATCACCGGGCTGGCAACATGGGTGGCCTTGGCCGCCTCCAGCAGCGACGGATCATTGAACCCGGCAACGAATGTCTCGATCACCGCCCGCGCCGGTCCGGCCGGATCGGCCGCCTTCGCTGGCAGGGTGATCACGCCCAGGGCCATGGCCGCCATCAGCATCACGCGCTTCATCCCGTCCTCCCCCAATGGAACAGCCAAATGCTACGCCGGCTGACAGGCCGCGCCAAGCAGCCAAATGCGGGCCGAAAACCGCCCTATTTCTCGTTGGCCGCGATCATCCGGTCGGCCACGGCGCGCACATCGGCCAGCATCTGGGCCTGGCTGCGCCCGGCTGCTGCCGGCTCATAATGGTTGATGTTGATCACCTTGCGCTTGATCGTCGTCACGCACAGCGCAACCACCAGCCGTTCCTGCTGCCCGGCGGCGGCAACGGTGAAGCTGCCCAACAGGTAACCGCACACCCCATCCTGCCCGGCCGGGGCCATGCTGCCTTCGCCAATGGTGATGGCATCGCCAAACCCGTCCTTCAGTGATGATTTCACCTTGTCCATCACCTGGTTCATGTCCAGCGCCTTGAACGCCGGCCCCAGCCCGGCCAGCAGCACCGGGCGGGACAGTTCGGCCGCCACCGCCTGCTTGGGGCTCTTGAACAGATAATAGTCCGCCAGCGGCTGCACGCCGGGCCGGCACGACACCAGCGCCGCCGGCGTGTCGTTCATCGTGTCCGCCGCGTTGACCATGGCAATTGCCGCTTCGGCATTGCCCTGCGGCACGCAATAGCCGGGCGGCGTCGGCAGGATGATGCCGGTGGTGCCGATGGCAAAGCGCTGCTCGGCCGGCGCAACCGGTGGCGGGGTGGCCGGCACAGCGGCAGCGAACATCAGGGCGGTGAGGGCGATGGTCATGGCCACACTGTGGCACCCTGCCGCCCTCTCTTGCAAGACAGGTGACGGGCCCGGCAGTGTCGCCACATACATGGCGTGTCATCTGTTTGCCGAAAGGGATCAACCATGCTCGAAACTGCCCACCGCAATGTCTTTGGCCCCGACGAGGTCGCCTTTCGCGACACGGTGCGCAAGGTCTTCGAAAAGGAACTGATCCCCAACCTCGACCGCTATGAGGAAGAGGGCATTGTCGATCGCAAATTCTGGCGCGCCTGCGGCGAGGCCGGCCTGCTCTGCCCCACCGTGCCGGAAGCCTATGGCGGCCTCGGCCTCGATTTCCGCTACAACGCCATCGTTGACGAGGAACTGAGCTATGCCGGCTCGTCGGCCGGCATCACCCTGCAATCCGACATCATTGCCGATTATCTCGTCGCCTATGGCTCCGAAGAGCAGAAGCAGAAATATCTGCCCAAGATGATCAGCGGCGAGCTGATCACTGCCATCGCCATGACCGAACCCGGCGCCGGTTCCGACCTGCAGGGCGTGCGCACCACGGCGAAGAAGGATGGCAACCATTATGTCATCAACGGCAGCAAGACCTATATCACCAACGGCCAGAACGCCGATCTGATCATCGTCGTCGCCAAGACCGATCCCGACGCCGGCGCCAAGGGCACTAGCCTCATCCTGGTGGAGGCTGACCGCGAGGGCTTCAGCCGCGGCCGCAACCTCGACAAGATCGGCCAGAACAGCGCCGACACCTCGGAACTCTTCTTCAACGATGTCCGCGTGCCGATGACCAACTGCCTCGGCGAGGAGAACAAGGGCTTCATCTATCTGATGAGCCAGCTGCCGCAGGAGCGTCTGTCCATCGCCATCTCCGCCCAGGCCGGCGCCCAGCGCGCCTTTGATGAGGCGGTGAAGTTCGTCAAGGATCGCAAGGCCTTCGGCAAGACCGTTTGGGATTTCCAGAACACCCAGTTCGTGCTGGCCGGGCTGAAGACCGAACTGCAAGTCGGCTGGGCCCATATCGACTGGGGCCTCCAGAAACTAATCGAAGGCACGCTGACCGCCGCCGAAGCCAGCGCCGCCAAGCTGTGGCACACCGAGCTGCAGGGCCGCGTGTGCGACGAGGCGCTGCAGCTGCACGGCGGCGCCGGTTACATGAACGAATATCCCATCGCCCGCCTGTGGCGCGACGCCCGCGTGCAGCGGATCTACGGCGGCACCAGCGAGATCATGAAGCTGGTGGTGGCGCGGACGATCTGAGAAGGGCACGACCGTCTTCCAACCCTTGTCATGCTGAACTTGTTTCAGCATCCATGGGTGCGTGCCACGCAAGGCACGCATTCTGGGGCGCACTCCCATGGATGCTGAAACAAGTTCAGCATGACCTCGGGTTTGTTGGGCAGTTCACCAACTGCGGCAAATCCCGGACTAGCCCTGCCCGCTTTCTGCCCTTAACCGGTCGCAATCCTCTGCCATAACCGGTGCCATGAGCCTCAAGACTGCCGCCCGTGTTTCCGAATCCGCCGCCCCGCGTGAGAATGCCGGGTCGATGGCTGGCGAGGACGTGGCGATGATCAAGCTCGCTGCCACGCTGGGCCGCGAGCTGGGCGCTTACAAGCCCGCCATCTATTGGGCGGACACGCTGGCCAGCGCCACATTTGGCTGGGGCGCTCTCGCGGCGCTGATCCTGTTGCCCGGCCTGCCCGTGGCCGCCACCGCAGCGCTGGCCATTGTCGCCGTGCTGGCGCTCTATCGCTTGGGCAGCTTCATCCACGAAATCACCCACATGAAGGACGACAGCGTGCCCGGCTATCGCCTGGGCTGGAACCTGATCGCCGGCATTCCGCTGATGATCCCCAGCTTCATGTATGAAGGCGTCCACAATCTCCACCACGCCCGCAACCGCTATGGCACGGTGCGCGATCCCGAATATATGGCCCTCGCGCTGAAGCCCAAGCTGAGCGTGCCGCTGTTCGTGGCGGTGGCTGCCCTCGGGCCGATTGGCCTCCTCATCCGCTGGGGCCTGCTGGCGCCGCTGTCGCTGCTGCCGCCGGTGCGTGCCTTCGTCCGTGCCCGCTTCTCCGCGCTGTCGATCAACCCGGACTTCCGCCGCGATGCCCCGGTGGGGCCGCACGCCGCCCGCTGGAACATCATGGAGGCGGCGACTTCCGTCTTCGTGCTCGCCGTGCTGGCCGGTGTCGTCGCCGGCCTCATCCCGCTCCGCGCCTTCGGCATCTGGCTCGCCGTGCTGTCGGCCAGCATGACCATCAACCAGATCCGCACGCTCGCCGCGCATCTGTGGGAGAATGACGGCAAGGTGATGACCATCACCGGCCAGTATCTGGACAGCGTGAACGTGCCGCCGCCGGCGCTGCTGCCCGAACTCTGGGCGCCAGTGGGCCTGCGTTACCATGCGCTGCACCATCTGCTGCCCGGCCTGCCCTATCATGCCCTGCCGGAAGCCCATCGCCGCCTCGCCGCCGAATTGCCGGCCGGCAATGCCTATCACGGCGGCAACCACCCCACGCTCGCCGGCGTCATCGCGCGGCTGTGGGCCAGCGCCGGCACCGCGCGGGCCTGAGCAATGTCAGGTCCTCCCCAATCTCTGATTGGGGAGGGGGACCATGCGCAGCATGGTGGAGGGGCCAGCGCGCGCCCCTCCGTCGCGCGTTCCGCACGCCACCTCCCCAAACAAGTTTGGGGAGGATCAGTCGTCACACCCGCCCATGCTCCTGCATCCAGGCCATCACCCGCCCGGTCGCCATCTCCAGCAGGTGCGGCGCCATATTCTCCGGCGGTGGCGGGTAGGAGGTGAAGGTGGCGCTGTCGTGCAGCACCTGGTCACCACGCGCGATGCGGAAGCCTTCCCAGCCCTTGTCGCGCACGGCGTTGCAGATGTCGGTATAGGTGTGCAGGCCGCCGGCATAGGCCATGAAGCGGCGCGGTTTGCCGGGCACGTTGGCGCCCATGTACCAGCTGTTGGCCTGGGGCAGCAGGGTCATGGCGGCGGTCTGGTCGCAATGGTCGGTCCACAATTGCTCCGCCTCGCGGGTCGCCTCGATGCGGCCGGCCTGGTTGGCGTTCAGATCGGCGATGATGCTGGCGACATATTCGACATGTTGTTCGATGCTGTGGATCATGTTGGTCAGCACCGACGGGCTGCCCGGCCCGGTGATCATGAACAGATTGGGGAAACCGGCAACCATCAGGCCCAGATAGGTTTCCGGCCCGGCGGCCCAATGCTCCTTGATGGTCTCGCCGTTCACACCGCGGATGTCGATGCGCTCGATGGCGCCGGTCATGGCGTCAAAGCCGGTGGCCAGCACCACGGCGTCGAAATCAAAGCTCCGATTGGCGGTCTTGATGCCGGTGGCGGTGAAGGTCTCCAGCGGGTCGGCGCGCAGATCAACCAGCTCGACATTGTCGCGGTTGTAGGTGGCGTAATAACCGGTGTCGACACAGGGGCGCTTGGTGCCGAACGGGTGATCCTTCGGGGTGAGCAGTTCGGCGACCTTGGGGTCCTTCACCTGTTCCCGGATCTTGGCGGCGACGAAATCGGCAATGATCTTGTTGGCGGCCGGATCGATGCCCTGGTCGGCAAAGCCGGACAGGATGCGGAAGCCGCCCCAGGCCCAGCGCCGCTCCAGCTCCGCCTTGATCTCGTCGGGCGGGGTGTGGATGGCAATCGCATCCTCCCGCGCCTCGTTCCAGAAGCCGCCCACCGTGGCCCGGCTGCGCGCCCGATAGGCGCGGGGGTCCGCCAGCCATTCCTGCCAGTCCGCCTCCGGGATCGGGCCGTTATGCGCCGGCATGCTGTAATTGGGCGTGCGCTGGAACACGGTCAGATGCGCTGCGGTTTCTGCGATGATCGGGATGGATTGGATGGCCGATGATCCGGTGCCGATGATGCCGACCCGCTGGCCGCTGAAATCCACCCCCTCATGCGGCCAGCGCGAGGTGCGGTAGATGGTGCCCTGATAATCGCTGAGGCCGGCAAAGGTCACATCGGTCGGCACCGACAGGCAGCCGGTCGCCAGCACGACAAAGCGCGCGGGGATCACCTCGCCGCTGTCGAGCGTGACATTCCAGCCATCAGCAGCGGCATCCCAGTGCGCGGCGGTGACACGCGTGTTGAAACGGATGGCATCGCGCAGGGCAAAGCGATCGGCGACATGATTGGCATAGGCCAGCAGTTCCGGCTGCGGCGCATAGCGCTCGGTCCAACGCCATTCCTGTTCCAGCTTTTCATCAAAGCCGAAACTATATTCCAGGCTCTGGATGTCGACACGGGCACCCGGATAGCGGTTCCAGTACCAGGTGCCGCCCACGCCGCTGCCGGCCTCGATCACCTGATGGCTCAGGCCCTGCTCACGCGCCTTCAGGGCCATGTACATGCCGGAAAAGCCGGCGCCGACGATCAGGACGTCCACACGATCGGTCATTGTCGTCTCCCCATGGCCGCCCTCCCCGGCAGGCCGATCGCTGTCACGCTATCACGGGCCCAAGACAGGCCAAGCTGGGACTATTGAGTGCGACAGACTGCGCCGAGGGCAAAGAAAAAGGCCCGGCAGCGGATGCTGCCGAGCCTGTTTTCGATGCCAGTGGGCTGAAATCAACCGCCGTTGGTAACCCGCGGACGGGAGGCACCACCCGCCGGCGGAGCGGCCGCCATCATGGCTTCCGGGTCAACCACCGCCGTTTCGGCCGGCGCCGGGGTTGCCGCCACGACCGGAGCCGGAGCCGCGCCCTTCAGCGTCGGATAATCCTTCAGCATCTTGTAGCCGCCCAGCGGACGGTTCACGCCCTGGTGGCAGGTGGCGCAGTTGACCTTGTACGGATCACCGTGCGGGCCACGCCGGTTGGCCGGCCACACATCGCCCAGCGCGCTGATGTAATTGTTGTTGATGTCACGCACCATGCGGATGCCGTACCAGGCGTTCACACGCTGGGCGCGACTGTCCGACCACTTCGCGAAATTGTTCGAGTTGTGGCAGAAGGTGCAGTTCACACCCAGACCCTGGCTCATGTGCATCATCAGGCCATAGGTCTTTTCGGTGGTCTGGATCGCGGCGTTGCTGCCAGCGGTCGGGAAGGCCTTGCCGCCAACGCGGATATTGTCCTTGCCCGCCAGATAGCCGGTGAACGGATCATAGTTCAGGCTGGCATAGGCCACCGAAGCCGCCGGCGTGTTGCCGCCATGCTTGTTGCCGGTGATCTTGGCCGGGTCCGGAACCGCGGTCGACCAGTTGTTGACCGGCACCGGGTTGCCGCGGTGGCAGGTCCAGCAGGTCACGCCGGCATTTTCCTGGCCCGCGGTCTCGCCATAATTGTTGGCAAAGTGCGGACGCCAGTTGGCATTGATGTTGCGCGTCATCAGCAACATCTTGCGCGCCACGACCTTGGTGTATTTCTCATCCGAGGCCATGTTTTCCGGGTTGTGGCAATAGGTGCAGCCGGCATCCTTGATGTTCGAACCATCCGGCGCGATCCAGGTCGTCATGGCCTGCATCAGATAGTTGAACTCGTCCACGGAGGTGTCGCCCAGAACCTGGACGTTCTCGTAAGCCGTGCTCGCCTTCTGGCCACCGATCATCTCGGCGGTAAGCTCATAGGGCGGGGCGGGGATCTCACCCACCTTGGCCTTGGAGTCCGGATCGTTGATCTGCACCATCGCGGTCCCGCGATAGCCGATCTGCTGCTGCTCCTTCTTGCCGAGTTCGCAGCCGGCCAGCAGCAGGGCGGGCAGGGCGATGGCAACCAGCTTGTTCAGCCTGTTCATTGCGGCGCTCCCGGAAGAGTGGCGGGATCAACAACACCGGTGGCGGGATATTCCAGCGCGAAGCCGTGCTGCACAGCCCACAGATACCAGTTGTCGACAACCGTGCCGGTGAGAAGGATGCCGATGCCACCGGTCAGGGTGGTCAGCACCGCGAACCACCAGGCCCAGCGGTGGATGGATTCCATCGTGGCGTTCCAGCCCATGGTCCAGCGCCAGAACAGGGCCGCGCGCTCCGAAGCAGTGCCGCGATCGGTGATCTGCTCGATTTCGCGCTCACCGCCATAGCGGCCAACGGCCAGAATGGTGGCGCCGTGCATGGCGAACAGCAGGGTCGAACCATAAAGGAACGCAATGCTGAGCGCGTGGAACGGGTTGTAGAACAGGTTGCCGTATCGGATCGAGAAGGCGGCCGTCCAATCCAGGTGCGGGAAGATGCCGAACGGCACCGCTTCGGCCCAGCTGCCCATCATCATCGGGCGGATGAAGCCGAGTACCAGATAGAGCCAGATGGCCGAGGCAAAGGCCCAGGCCACGTGCGTGCCCATGCCCAGCTCCTTGGCGCGGACATAGGTGCGGGCCCACCACAGCAGGATCGAGGCGGTGAGGAAGCCACCGGCGGCGATCCACCAGCCGCCTTCGTTCAGCGGCACGTTGAAGGTGAAGCCATATTTGGCGGGCGGCGGTTCAAGGCTGAGCCAGAACAGCTGGCGGACGAACTGAACCGGATCCCAGTTCACCGAGGCCGCCATGTTCAGGCCCATGATCTCGATCGCGATGAAGCCGCAGAGCAGCGAGGCCACACCCAGCGTGCCGAGATAGACGGGACCAATCTGGGCGCCGCCCAGCTTGCCCATCAGCCACGACGTGCCGAACGGACCAAAACGCGAGTCGTTGTTGGGACCCAGCGGGACGCCGGCTTCCAGCTCACCGCGGAGCTGAACCTGCGTGAAGAGATTCTGATAAGCCATGGTGCGTGTCCGTCCTCAACGCCAGATCGGCAGGTTGAGCCACCAGGTCCACCACTCCGGCCAGCCACGCGACCAGAAGGGACCCGAGATGATGATGCACACCGCGCTCCAGAAGCCGGCGTTCATGGCCAGCAGCAGGCCCACACGGTGGATGCCCAGCGTGCCGACCGAATAGCCGATCAGATCGCGGAAGAACGTATCTTCATATTCCGGCGACTTCACCGTCTCACCCTTGGCCGGGTTCACGGCCGACAGCACCAGGGCGCCGTGCAGGCCGAGCGCCAGCGTGGTGGTGAAGAAGAAGCTCACCGCCAGCATGTGGGCCGGGTTGTAGTGGAAGTGCAGATATTGATAGCCGGTGTTCGACACCCAATCGAGGTGCGGGAAGATGCCGTAGGGGAAACCATAGCCCCAGGCACCCATCAGCAGCGGGCGGAACACGACCAGCGTGGTGTAGGCCAGGATGGCCATGCCGAAGGCGGCCGGCACATGGTAACCCATGCCCAGCTTGCGGCAGATTTCCACCTCGCGCAGCGCCCAGCTGATGAAGGCCCCGAGCGCGCAGATCGTGATGATCTGCCACAACCCGCCCTGCTTCAGCGGCGCCAGCGCCAGCCCATAGGAAATATCAGGCGGCGCGATGTTGATAAGCCACGGGTTCCAGGTCGGGCCGATGGCGGCTCCGTACAGGATCAGTGCCGTACCCAGGGCAGCGAAAAAGATCGTCGTGACCCCGAAGAACCCGACGTAGAAAGGACCAATCCAGAAGTCGAAGAGATCGCCGCCAATCAGCGTGCCTCCCCGGACTCGATATTTGCGTTCAAAACTCAACACTGCCATGGCGCACCTCCCCCAGGTAACCGCTGATCAGGGCGATTGCCGCCGTGATCACCGGAACGGGCCCGTTGCAAGGGTGCGGATGGGCGGGTGGCGGAGCCAGCCCGCCCATCGCGCGCTTGACCGGAGCAGTCCGGGCAGCCTGACGGATGTCAGGCGGCCTGGGACGCTTCCGTGACGGCCGCCGCCGACTTCGGCTCGGCGCCGTCCAGCCAGTTGTAGCGGTCGGTGCTGAGCAGGATGAAGTGGATCAGGATGGCCAGCGTGAAAAGGAACACGGCCAAGGCAGTGCAGATGCGCTGCGGATTGAAGGTCTGCCAGATCTTCCACATTGTCGTCGCTCCTTAAGCCCGGGGCGCAGCGACGCTGGCGGCGTCGGCCTGCTGGATCTGGTGGATCTCGGTCGCAGCGAACGCGCGCTTCGAACCCAGCCACGGGCGCCACACCCACACCAGCCAGTGGGCGATCACGGCCACGATCACGAAGAACGCCATCGACACGACGAAGCCCCGGTGGAACTCCTTCGCTTCGGCGTCGGTCAGGTAGGTACCCGGACCAATCTTGTTGTCACTCATGCCTTTTCCTCCGATGGTTCCGCCGCACGGGGCCGTTATGGCCTCGCCCGACCGGCGGCTTCGCGGCGTAGGATGATTCCACCGCAAAGACTGTCAAGCTCTCTGGACAGGCGTCCGTCAAGCCAAATTCCTCCGAAACCCTCCATGGCAATTTTGTAACCATGTGAAAAGAGGGAAATCACAGCTCAGGCCGCCTGCGTTTCATAAAGGCGGACGGCGGCGTGCAGACGGTCCAGCGTCACCAGCTTCTCGCCAGCGTCGCGCGTCGCCCGTTCGGCCGCATCGCGCAGGCGCTTGGCGGCCGAAATGCGCACCAGAACCGGCTCCTTCTCGACAATCCGGTCCAGCTCCGAGCGGGCGTCATCGGCCCACATCACCGCTTCCAGCAGACGCGACGGCGTTGCATCGGCCCTGTCCATCTGGGTGGACAGTGGCAGGATGAAGAACAGCGCATCGAACAGCGCGTTGCACACTTCCTGCATGATCCAGGTGCAGCCGGAATAGCCCATGAAGGGCGTGCCGGTGTGGCGCCGGATGGCGGCTCCGGGGAAGCTGGCGTTGATGTAGATGGAGCGGCTGTTGGTTTCCGCCATGTACATGCGCTCGTTGTAGCTGCCGAACACGATCAGCGGGCTGGTGGTGCGGATCGATTCGCGCACCGCCTCATTGTCTGGCTTCACCCCGGCGTTGCGCTGGTATGCGAACACGCACGGCATCCCCATATCGTCTTCCAGGAACACCTTCATACCACGGGTATAGGTTTCCGTCGCGACAATACCGAAGCTGGCGGTGGCAAAGAAATCCTGCGTCACCGACCGCCACAGATCCCACAGCGGCTTCAGCGTGGTGTGCTTTTCCTTTTCAATGAACGGCTGCGGGTCCACGCCCGTCAGCTCGCCCAGCTTTTCCAGGAAGGCGGTGGTGCTGTTCAGCCCGATCGGCGCCTGCAGATAGGGGCGCTCCAGCGCTTCGCACAGGTTGCGGCCCCATTCGCGATACATGCACACGTTCACGGATGCATCGGCGAGACGGCGGATGTCGGCCAGGTGCGTCCCCAGCGGGAACACCATGTTCACCTCGCAGCCGATGCCTTCGATCAGGCGGCGGATCTCCGCCAGGTCCGACGGCATGTTGAAGGTGCCATATTGCGGCCCGATGATGTTGACGAGCGGCTTCTCGCCCTCTTTCCGCACCTTGGGCGCCGGCATCTTCTTCGGCCCGAACTCCTTCCACAGCCAGGTCAGGGCGCGGTCGGCCGATTGCCACTGGTCCTCATCGATGGTGCGCGGCAGGAAGCGCTGGATGCTGGTGCCTTCCGGCGTCACGCCACCGCCGATCATCTCGGCAATGGAGCCGGTGACGACGACCGACGGCAACGCCGGGTCCAGCGTCTTCCACGCCCGCTTCATCGCGCCTTCGGTGCCGGTCTTGCCCAGTTCCTCTTCGGCAAGGCCGGTGACGACGATGGGCAGCTCGTGCGGCGGCAGGCCATCGGTATAGTGCAGCACCGAGGTCACGGGGAGATTCTCGCAGCCCACCGGGCCGTCGATCACCACCTGCAACCCCTTCACCGAGGTGAAGCTGTACACCGCGCCCCAGTAACCGCCGGCGCGGTCATGGTCCAAAACCAGCATCTCAGTTCCCCACCGCTTCTTCCGCCTTGGCAGCGGCGATCATCTTGGCGGCAAACTTCTTCTTGAACTCCGGCCGGTCCCTGGGAACATCTTCCCAGATGCCGGCGGCATGGCCTTCGCCCACACCGTTGAAGAAGCCCTTCATCGCATCAAAGCGGCTCTTGTTGCGGAGCGCGCCGTTGATCACCTGCGCCAGGCTGCCAGCGCCAGCCGGGCCCATCAGCGGACGGGCCGAGATGAGGTTGGTGAAATAGAGGCCGGGGATGGCGCGCGTCTTGGCGTGCTGCACCACCGGCGTCGTGCCGATCGACAGGTCGGGCTGGAATTCCTCCACCGCCGCAATGTCCTGCTCCAGGCTGGCACGATACTGGATGCGGGTGCCGCGGGCTTCCAGCCATTCACGGTCCGGATCAGACCAGCGGGTGCGCGGGCAGGCAGTGCCGACATAGGGGACTTCGGCGCCCGATTCGACCAGCAGACGCGCCACCAGCAGTTCGGAGCCTTCATAGCCCGACACGGTGATGCGGCCCTTGATCGGCATCGCCGACAGCGCGCCGCTGATCGCCGGCAGCCACTTGTTCTGCGCAGCCGCAACCTTGTCGGCGGGCAGGCCAAAGGCATCGCCAATCGCGGCCAGCCAGGCGGCGGTGCCATCGCGGCCCACCGGGGCGGAGCCGACCACGGTGCGGCCGGCGGCTTCGAATTCGCGCACGGCGGCGGTGTAGAAGGGGTGGATCGCTGCCACCACTGGCGAGGCCAGCGCGGCATAAAGCTCACGCCATTCGCGGGTCGGCACCACCGGGCCGGTGGTCAGGCCCAGCGGTTCCAGCAGCATGGCAATGCCCACCGGGTCGGCCGGGAACATTTCGCCCAGCAGGGTCACGGTCGGCTTGTCGGGCATCACGGCGGGTGCCGCGACCGGGCCGGCCATCACCTCTTCACGGGCATATTTCAGCATGGCGCCGGCCAGCACGTCCTTGGCTTCGGCATGGGTTGGCACGCCAAAGCCGGGCACGTCGATGCCGATGATGCGCACGCCGTTGATCGTGTCGGGCAACAGCTGCAGCGGCACGCCCGAAGCGGTCGGCACGCACAGGTTGGTCACCACGATCGTGTCATATTTCTCCGGATCGGCCTGCGCGTGCACGGCGTCGCGGATATCTTCGAACAGCTTGCCGGTGACCAGCGTTTCCGAATTGAACGGCACATAACCCACCGTGCGCCGCGCCCCATAGAAGTGCGACGTGAAGGTGAGGCCATAAACACAGCAGGCCGAGCCCGACAGGATGGTGGCGGTGCGGCGCATGCGCAGGCCAACGCGCAACGAGCCGAAGGCCGGGCACATGGACTGCGGCTGGTCGTGCGGGCCCTTGGGATAATCGGCCGCATAACGGTCGAGCACCTCGGACTTGCCGGCCTTGGCCGCAGCCTCGCGCATCGTGTCGGCGCCGGCGTGGCAGCCGGCACCTTCGGCCGGCGGAGCAGCCAGTTCCTCAGACATTGTCGTACACCACTTCCAGGCTCGGCTTGGTCTCATAGACGCCGCCGCGCATGTCGGCCTGGGTCGCCGGCTTCAGGGTGAAGTTGCCGCCGGTGTCTTCCGGCTTGAACAGGCCGAGCAGGCCATCCTGATCCAGCGGGGTCGGGCGCACCGGCGGCGCGGTTTCGACATTCTGGGCCAGTTCGGCAAACAGCGGGCCCCACGGGCCATCGGGCGTGCCGATGATCTGGTAATTTGCCGACTTGCGGCGGATTTCCTCGTGCGCCGGGATGCTGGCCAGCACGGGAATCCCCACCGCCTTGGCAAAGGCCTGGGCTTCGCCGGTGCCGTCATCCTTGTTGATCAGGATGCCCGCCACGCCGACATTGCCGCCCATCTTGCGGAAATATTCCACCGCCTTGCAGACATTGTTCGCGACATAGAGCGACTGCAGGTCGTTCGAACCGACCACGATCACCTTCTGGCACATGTCACGCGCGATCGGCAGGCCAAAGCCGCCGCAGACAACGTCGCCCAGGAAGTCGAGCAGCACATAGTCGAAGCCCCAATCGTGGAAGCCCAGCTTTTCGATCGTCTCGAAACCATGGATGATGCCGCGGCCGCCGCAGCCACGGCCCACTTCCGGGCCGCCCAGTTCCATGGCGAACACGCCGTCGCGCTGGAAGCAGACATCCTCGATGGTCAGCTCCTCGCCGGTCAGCTTCTTCTTGGAGCTGGTCTCGATGATGGTCGGCGTCGCCTTGCCGCCAAACAACAGGCTGGTGGTGTCGCTCTTGGGATCGCAACCGATCAGCAGCACGCGCTTGCCCTGCTGCGCCATCATGTAGGACAGGTTGGCGAGCGCGAAGCTCTTGCCCGAACCGCCCTTGCCATAAATGGCGATGATCTGCGTTTCCTTGGTGACTTCACCGGTGTGCACCGGATCGGGCTCGATGGCGGCCTCCTCACGAAGGGCGGCAACCTGATCGAGAAGTTGATTGATGCTCATGCGATATCTCTCCAGTCGAAGACCATCTTGAGACAATTGGGGTCCGAAAAGGCCTGACCATAAGCGGTCGGCGCTTCAGTGGCCGGAACCTTGTGCGTCACAAGGCCCTCGAGCGACAGCCTACCGCTGCCCACCAGCGCGAGCGAAGTCGCGAGGTCGTCAGGCTGGAACTCTGTGGCGATGCGGATGCGCGCTTCGCGGCGGAACGCGGGCGCGAATTGGAACGAGAGCGGCTCGCTGTAGAAGCCGGCCAGCACGATCTCGCCCCCGCGCGCCATGTGCATGACGGCCTGGTCGAGAATGCGATGGTCACCGCTCGCGTCGTAGATCGAGCGGTAATCCCGCCGCTCGTCGGTCTCGGGCCTGATGACCCGATAACCCTCGGCCCCGCTCATGCGGGCCTCATTGATTTCCCACACCACCGGCTCCACGCCGGCGGCCAGCGCGATGCGCGCCAGCAGCCGACCCAGCACGCCATGGCCGATGATCAGATCCGGCATTTCGCCTCCCACCACCGCATGCTGCGCGGTGGCGAGCAGGCTCATCATCACGGCCTTTTCATCCCAGCCGGCCGGCACCGGAATCACCCGCGCCGCGCCGGTGATCAACGTGCGCGCCTGGCCGCCAAACAGCCCGCGCGCACCTTCGAATTTCGACGAACCCGGCACGAACACGCTGGTGCCGATCATGGCCTTCTGGTTGGTGCCGGCATCCACCACCGTGCCCACCGCCTCATAGCCGGGAACCAGCGGATAGCCCATGCCGGGGAACATCGGCATCGTGCCGTTGTACATCAGCTTTTCGGTGCCCATGGAGATGCCGGACCAATCGATCCGCACCACCACATCATCATCACCCGGCGGCGTGAGGGCGAGCGCGCGCAGTGTCACCTGTTCCGGCGCCTCCACAACCACGGCCATCGTTTCCATGCAATCAACCCCTCATCGGCACACAGCCACCCCTGCCCGTGGCGCTGCTCCGTCTGCCGGCCCGTTTATCCAACCCGACACTCGCCTGTAAAGCGCGCTTGACGATACGGGAAGAAAAAAATTGGACGAAGTCAGTCCGATTTCGCCCGCCGGACCGCCTCAGCGCTCCGCCACCACCAGCCGCGTGACCATCGGCAGCGCCGTCTTCACCTCCCGCGCCGTGGCAAAGCCGGCCTGGGCCAGCAGCGCCAGATAATCCGCCGCGGTGCGCGGACGGCCGGATCCCATCGCCCACAGATAGAGGCCGAAATAGGCATCGCCCATCACCTCGGCCCCCGGCGTGCCGGCCATCGGCTCGGCAATCAGCAGCCGCCCGCCCGGCGGCAGCGCGGCATGCGCCTTCTTCAGCAGCGCCCGCACCACGGCATCATCATGATCATGGCAGATGCGCACCAGGCTGATCACATCAGCGCCCTGCGGCAGCGGATCATCGCGGAAACTGCCGCCGTGCAGCGCCACATGGCTGAGCCCGC
This sequence comes from Sandarakinorhabdus sp. FBCC-B8862, assembly GCF_059745315.1. NCBI lineage: Bacteria > Pseudomonadati > Pseudomonadota > Alphaproteobacteria > Sphingomonadales > Sphingosinicellaceae > Sandarakinorhabdus > Sandarakinorhabdus sp. FBCC-B8862. Next base: position 2,297,734 of record NZ_CM185574.1, on the reverse strand, counting down.
GCGCCGCCAGCTTGGCCTTCGCCCCCTCCACCACCGCCGGCAGATCAAACAGCTTCATCGCCAGCCCCGGATGTCGCCCGGCCACCTCGGCCAGAAAGGCGCCATGGCCGCCGCCCACATCCATCAAACACTGGTGCCTGCGGAAATCATAGGCATCCAGCACCTGTTCGGCCACCATCGGCTGGCTGGCCGCCATCAGCGCAGAATAGGGCGCCACGGCCCCATCACCACCGCCCTGCCAGCTGGCATCATCGGCGGTGGCCGGCTGCCCCTGGCCGGCGGCCGGGGCATAGGTCCAGAACGCCGCCAGCTTGCCCTGCCCGCGCCCACCTTTCAGCATGGCGATGGGATCGGCCAGATCATCATAGAAAATCTTGTGATGCTCGATCATGGCCAGCGCACCCTGGTTGGTCGACAGCGCCGCCCCGCGCTGGCCCAGCACCCACAGGTCATCCTCGGCCAGCTCCACCAGATCGATCGCCTTGGCCGCCCCCAGCAGCCGCTGCAGCGCCTTCAACTCCAGCCCCGAAACCGCCGCCAGATCGGCCGTCGTCGCCGGCCCTTGCGCCAGCCGGCGGATCAACCCGGCATCCACCGCCGCCGTCAACGCCTTGGTCTGCACAAAGCCGGTGATCACGGCAAACATGCTGTTGGCATGATAACGCGCCGTCCGCCGGAAGAAGATGTTGCGCATGGCAAAGCGCTGGAACGCCGGGCTGGCCAGCATCCGGTTGCGCGCATTCAGCCAGCGCAACCGCAGGCTCTGTCGACCCTTTTCGCCCCCACCTGTCGTCATCGTTACGCCCGATAGTGTCAAAACATGTGGACAGTCACTGTCCAAAGGTCAATCATGACCTTGACGGTCGGGTTTGGCCATGGCCTCCCCACCGCCCGGCAGGATTGATTCGGATACGGGCTTTGGCAGGCGAGAACGGCATTGTCATCATCGGAGCCGGCATGGGCGGCCTCAGCGCCGCCGTGCTGCTGGCGGCGCGCGGCCTGCCTGTGACCATTGTCGAGCGCATGGCCCACCCCGGCGGCAAGCTGCGCACCGTCGATGTTGGCGGTTATGCCATTGATGCCGGCCCCACCGTCTTCACCCACCGCCCGGTGTTCGAGAGGCTGTTCGCCGATGCCGGCGCCCGGCTGGACGATCATCTCACCCTTGTTCAGTCCGAACGCCTCGCCCGCCATGCCTGGGCTGATGGCTCCACCCTCGATCTCTGGGCCGATCACGCCCGCAGCCGCGATGCCGTCGCCCGGTTCGCCGGCCCCGCCGAGGCAGCGGGCTGGACCCGCTTCCAGGCCGAGGCCGCCCGCATCTTCCGCGCGCTGGAAACCCGCTTCATGGAAAGTCCGGCGATGGGCCCGCTCGGCCTCACGCTGAAATATGCCCCCTTCCACCTGCACGAGATGTTCGCGATCAACCCGTTCGCCACGCTGTGGGGCGCACTGGGCGGCTATTTCCGCGATCCCCGCTTGCGCCAGCTCTATGGCCGCTACGCCACCTACACCGGCGCCGATCCCTTCAAGGCCACCGCCACCCTGATGCTCATCGCCCACCTCGAAGCGCGCGGCGTCTGGCTGGTTGATGGCGGCATGCACGAGGTGGCGCGCCAGATGGCGGCGCTGGCCACCCGGCTCGGCGCCAAATTCCACTATAACGCCCATGTGTCCGAAATCCTGGTGCGAAACGGCCGCGCTGCCGGAGTGAAGCTGGCCAGCGGGGAGGAGATCCCGGCCGGCGATGTCCTCTCCAACAGCGACATTTCCGCGATTGCCGATGGCCGCTTCGGCCCCGCCGCATCCCGCGCCGTCACCGGCGTCAAGCCCCACGAACGCTCGCTCTCCGCCCTCGTCACCATGATGACGGCAGAGGCCAGCGGCTTCGAGATGGACCGGCACAATGTCTTCTTCTCCACCGACTATGCTGCCGAATTCCGGCAAATATTCGGTGAACGCCGCCTGCCGGTGGAGCCCAGCATCTACATCTGCGCGCAAGACCGCGGCATCACGCCGCCCCCGCCGGGGCTTGAGCGCTTCCAGTTGATCGTCAATGCCCCACCCACAGGCGACGGGGCACCCCCAACCGACGAGGAGATGGCCCAATGTCAGACAGCAACCCTGGCCGTTCTGGCCCGCTGCGGGCTGAATCTGAAACCGCACGCGATGCATCCGGTCGGCCCGAAGATGTTCGAGGCACTTTTCCCTTCGAGCGGTGGGGCCCTCTATGGTCGGGCCTCGCACGGGTGGCAGGCCAGCTTCCGCCGGCCTGGCAGCAAGACGAAGCTGCCCGGACTGTGGGTCGCATCGGGCAGCGCGCACCCGGGGGCGGGCGTGCCGATGGCGGCCTTGTCCGGCCGCTTGGCGAGCGCAGCGATCCTCAAGGCCCGCGCTTCGACCAGAACGTTCCTGCCCATGGCTACCGCTGGTGGTATGTCGACGCCGAAAGCGACTGCGGAAACTATGGGCTGACGATCATTGCCTTCATCGGCTCGGTCTTCTCCCCCTATTACAAGGCCGCCGGCCGCCAGGCCCCGGAAGATCATGTCAGCCTCAACGTCGCCCTCTATGGCAAGGGCGCCCGCCGCTGGACGATGACGGAGCGCGGCCAGGGCGCCCTCTGGCGCGACCGCCACACGCTGCGCATCGGCCCCAGCCAGGTGCGCTGGGATGGGCAGACGCTCGTCATCGATATCGAGGAGCATGGCGCCGTGCTGCCGCTGAACGTGCGCGGCCAAGTCCGCGTGACGCCGATGGTCTATGGCCAGCGCCGCTTCCGCCTCGATCCCGGCGGCCGCCACGTCTGGGAACCGCTGGCCCCATGCAGCCGCGTCGAAGCCAATTTCACCGATCCCGCCATCAAATGGTCCGGCACCGGCTATCTCGATGCCAACCACGGCAGCGAATCCCTGGAAGACGGCTTTGCCGACTGGCAATGGAGCCGCGCCCACCTGAAGGATGGCTCCACCGCCGTGATGTACGAAGGCCAGCTCGCCGACGGCAGCGACTTCGGCATGGCCCTCAGGATCACGCCCGACGGCCAGGCCGAAGTGATGGAAATGCCGGCCCCCGTCGTCCTCCCCAAAACCGCCTGGCGCCTCGACCGCATGACCCGCGCCGACGCCGGCTACACCGCCCGCATCCGCGCCACCTGGGAAGACACCCCCTTCTACAGCCGCACCGCCCTGGCCACCCGCCTCTGGGGCGAAGACGTGGTCGCCGTGCACGAATCGCTCAACATGAAACGCTTCGCGACGGGCGCGGTGCAGTGGATGCTGCCGTGGCGGATGCCGCGGAAGGTTTGAGGGTAAGCAAGACGGCAGCTTGATCGCATCTGATAGTGCGTCCGAGACAGAAAATGTTATCAAAAAGAGTTAATGCATTAGCATTTCCGCACTAACATCTGCCGTAATTTGTCGGGTCAGCCCAACCCAGACCGCAGGCCATTGATTTTTCCGCTTCAAATGGCGCACGCCCCCAACCCCATTGTTTGCCACTAGCTTTCTTCCATTGGGCGCCTGTAAAAAATCCCATTGCCTTCGCAACTCCGTTCTTATTCAAACCCCAGTGAATATGAACAGGAAATTCATCTCTTGGAGCCGGGTAACCGAGATAAGAGACGTTTTTGTAAACCCGCGATTTCTGGCTACATTTCTTGGGATAATGTGATGGCGCACATGTAGGATAACTGCTCCTAATATGTCCGATTACATGCTCCCATCCAGTAGAAATGTCCTTAATTATCAAATATGCCTTTCCTTGCGTAACTCCATAGTCTCTAGTATTATTAAATATTACATACCCTTCTACTGGGCTATAGACGTTGTCCTTTGTGGAGGCTTTCAGATCAACTCCAATGTGCTGAGCCCAGTATTTTTTATCAACCCCGTCATTGTAATTTTGATCCCAAAATTTTCCACCAGAATTGACTGTTTTTGACGGAGTCGGCCACTCGCCAATAACCTGAGGCACTGCGGCGCCCGTCAAAACGATTAGCAATATCAGCGACATTTTGGCGCGGAAATGGGCAGCCATTGGAAGCTACTCCTTATGATTTACGCATAATGAGATCATCTGCTCAAAAATATGTCAATTTTAAACTCCAGGACCGACAAGAAATGTAATATGACGATCTTGACTCTTTAGCAATAAATTCAACATAATCAATGATTTAGAGATATTCCGCGCGACCTCTTTAGAAGAAGCAGTGATAGTTTACGACTGTTCTACAGCTAAGATTTCTGTGGAATGGGATTAACTCGCAGTCGCTGCCAGAGCGACGCGGGTGTGGCCATCCATGCCCATGGTGGCTCCGATGGCTTGCACCGGATCGAGAGGATCAATCGGCCAGCAGCGGGCTTCATAGACTGCCACCAGCGTCACCAGCACGTCGAGCCGGTCGCCGGCTTCGGTGCCTTCGGCCGCGCCCCACAGGCTTTCGATTTCGCGTAATTCGGCGGCATGGGTGCGGGTAGGGCGGGTGTGCACGAGCGGCTCTGCGGCGAGTGATACCAGCCACGCCCCCAAGCCCGTCACCCCGGACTTGATCCGGGGTTTGGCTGTTCTCTGTGCCGCGAGGGCGGGAGGAGGGGAAGGAAGCCGAACCCCGGATCAAGTCCGGGGTGACGTGGGGTTGAAGAGAGCGGCGGCACGCACCGGCAGGGCTGCGCTGAGACGAACGGGTCAAGGGGCCTCGCCCCTTGCCGCCGGAGGCTTCCCCTTCTTCTGCCGCCCTCGGCACGCCGCCCTGTCCTACACAGGGCAAATGGGGTTACACTGACCCCGCTCTTTCCACCGCCAGCACCACCACCAGCCGCGCCACGGGCGCGCGATACGTCACATGTGTCGCATCATGACCGGCAGGACATGGCGAATCGCGCCCCGGCCGCCGCAAAGGCCAGCAAAAACAATCCTGAATCCCGGCGAATCCGTCAATTGTGTCAAAATTCAACCGCCCTTGGGCGCGTCGTCATCCCCCGCGTCCGGCGTGTCGCCCGGTTTTTCCCGCAGGGACCACAATTGCCAGCCGGCGAAGGCGAGGACGGCGAACAGGCTGACCCCGCCTTCGATCAGGCCGTAATATTCAACCGGGATCTCCATCTCAGCGCCGAATGGGTCCGTCCGGCCCATAGAGCGGGAAGGGCGGGCGCTTGGGTTGTGGCGGCGGGTTCTTGGCCAGCGCGTCCAGCGCCAGCGCCACGGCCTTTTCCAGCTGCGGGTCGCCGCCGGCCATCACCTTGTCGGGATCCTGGTCCACCTCCACGTCGGGCGGCACGCCGATATTTTCCACCGCCCATTCGCCCTGGGGCGAGAAGAAGCCGACGGAAGGGCTGGTGAGATTGCCGCCGTCCATCAGCGGCGGGATGCCGCCGATGCCGACCAGGCCGCCCCAGGTGCGCTTGCCCACCAGCGGCCCCAGTTTGAAATCGCGGAACATCCACGGCAGCATGTCCCCCCCACTGGCCGAGCCTTCGTTGATCAGCATCACCTTGGGCCCCAGCACGGCGGCCGATGGCGTGCGGTCGATCCGGCCATAGCGTGGTTGCCACCAGCTGATCAGGCGGCGGTTCATCACCTCGATCATGTAATCCGCCGCCTGGCCGCCGCCGTTGAAGCGATCATCGATCACCATGCCCTGCCGGTCGGTCTGCGCGAAATAATAGCGGTTGAAGCTGGTGAAGCCGCCGCCGCCGGTGTTGGGCAGATAGACATAGCCAAGCTTGCCGCCCGACAATTGGTCCACCCGGCGGCGGTTGTCCTCGATCCAGGTGAGGTTGCGCAGCCGCGCCTCGCTGGCAATCGGCACCACGGTCACGTCGCGGGCCGGCTGGCCAGCACGGGCGATGGTGAGGATCACCGCGCTGTCGGCCGTGCCTTCCAGGTGGCGCTGGATATCCTCGTCGCCGCGCACCTCGGTGCCATTGATGGCGGTGATGCAATCGCCCACCTTCACATCCAGGCCGGGGCGGGCGAGCGGGGCCTTGATGTCCGGCGTCCAGGTGCCGCCATCGTGGATGCGCGCCAGGCACCAGCGGCCATCCTTGATGGTGTAATCCGCGCCCAGCAGGCCGCCCGGCACGCGCTTCGCCGCCGGGATGGTGCCGCCGCCGCCGCGCAGATGGCCGATGGAAAAGCCGGTCAGCGCTTCGTGGAACAGATAGTTGAGATCGCCGCGGGACTGGATGCCGGGCAGATAGGCCGCCAGCGCCTTTTCGGCGCCGTTCACATCATAGCCGTGGAAATTGGGATCATAGAAATAGGCGCGCTGCACCCGCCAGATCTCGCGATACATCTGGGCCCATTCGGCGGCCGGATCGATGCGGGCCATCAGGCCTTCGGTCTTCAGCTTCACATCCGGGTCGCTGGGCTTGATCGGCTTGGTGGCATCGGCGACCAGCCAGCTACCATTGCCCCCGGCGGTGCGCACCAGCAGCTTGTTGCCATCGGCGGAAAGTTCGAAGCCCTGCGCCTTGTCGAACAGGGTCTCGCTCTTCTTGCCCTCCAGCGTCCAGCGGATCAGCGACGCGCCCGGTGCCTCATCGGCATCGATGTCGAGCGCTTCATTGGCCTTGAGCAGCCAGAGCACCCCGCCCTTGCCGGCTTCGAGATTGCGATAATCGGCAGCCGGCAGCGGCAGTGCCACCATGCGCCGGGCGATCTGATCCAGCGTCAGGCCGGCCAGATCGATCTTGATGGCCGGGGTGGCCGGCGCGGCGGCAGGCTTGGCGGGCTTTTTCGCATCGGCCTTTTCCGGCGCGGCCGGCGGCGGTGGGGCCTTCTCGTCGCCCAGTTCCGGCGCCAGCGGCGAAGCGGTGCCGGCGTTCAGGGCAATCGCCCACACGCTGCGCGTCGGCTGATAAACATCGCTCGACATATCAAGCGGATAGATGGTGCCGCCGGCGTTGTTGCTGGCCAGGAAATAAAGATATTTGCCATCGCGGTCGAACGCCGGCTCGCTGGCCATCGCCATGGCATCGGTGATCTGGGTCACCTTCCCGGTCGCCACCTCGTGCAGCATCAGCACCGGGAAATGATTGCCGCTGGTGCGGGCATAGACGAACCAGGCCGAATCGGGCGACCAGGCCATGCCGCTCGATCCGGCGGAAAAGCCGCCATATTCATCCACCGGGCCAGCTGCTGTCAGCTTGCCGGTCGCCAGCTCCAGGATCCAGGTGTTCAGCCGATTGTCCTGCATGGCGATGCGCTTGCCATCGGGCGACCATTTCGGGCTGAAATAATAGGCCGGCTCAGGCGCCAGGGCATATTTCTTCACCGCCTTCCCGGCGCCCTGCTGGCTGGCGACGTGGAGGGCATACAGCCCGCCTTCATCGCTGAAATAGGCGATGGACTGGCCATCGGGGCTCCACACCGGGGTGCGCTCCATGGTGCCGGCGGTGGCGGTGATGGTGCGGGTGATCCCCTCCTTCACCGGCAGCGTCATGATCTCGCCATGCGCCTCCACCGCCACCCTGAGGCCGGTGGGGGAGATGGCAGCGGTGCGCACCTCGCTGCCCACATTGGCAACCCGCGGCCGCACATCAGGCATGTCGCCATCCAGATCGATGCTGATCGCCTTGGGCTCCTCGCCCGGCACCAGCGTGAAGATCGTGCCCAGCCGGTCAAACACCAGCGCCTTGCCGTCGGTCGACAGGCTGCGGATATCGGGCCCGCGGTTCTGCCAAACGAGCGCCGTCTGGCCCGAAGCGGGATCAAAGCGATACACGCTCACCGGCCCCTTGCGGCCCGACAGGAAATAGACCTGGCCGCCCAGCCACACCGGCGAGAAATCCGCGCCGCCATCCTGCGGCACCTTCTGGGTTTTCAGCCCGTCCAGCTGGGTGATCCACACCGCCCCGGTCAGCCCGCCGCGATAATTGCCCCAGGCGGTGTAGCGGGTGTGGTTGAAGGAAAAGCCCGGCTCCAGCGGGTTGTAGGCGATGGACTTGCCATCGGGCGCCATCATGCCGGCCGCGGCCATCGGCAAGGGCAGCGCGGTGGCCGCCCCGCCACCGGCATTCACCTGCCACAGTCTTGTGTAACGGCTGGCCGAATCGCGGTTGGACCGGAAGATCAGTTTCGCGCCATCCGGGCTCCAGCCCACGGCATTGTCAGCCGCAGGGTGGAAGGTGATGCGCTTGGGCACCCCGCCGGCCACCGGAACGGTGAACACATCGGTGTTGCCATCATATTCGCCGGTAAACGCGATGGTCTGGCCATCGGGCGAGAAGCTCGGCGCCTGTTCGATGCCAATGCCGGTGGTGATGCGCACCGCCTTGCCGCCGGCCTTGGGCGCCACCCAGATATCGCCGCCGGACACAAAGGCCAGATGCGTGGCGCTCATCACCGGCGATTGCAGCAAGCGCTGCGGGCTGGCGATGGCAGCGGCACTGGCAAGCGCAAGCAGGCCGGCACCGGCCCAACGGATGGTCTTCATGCGATCATTCCCCAAAGATTTCATGCCCAAAGCGTGGCAGCACCGCCGGGCGGCGTCAATCATCCCACCACGGGAAACCCGGCGGCAGATCACGGCTCACGCGGCCGGGAAAATCGGGCGGGCGCTTTTCCAGAAAGGCGGCCACGCCTTCCTTCACATCCGGCCCGCCGCCCAGCGCCATGTTGAACGCGGCATCCACCTTCAGCGCATCATCCGGGCTGGCCGTGCTGCCCAGCCGCCACAACATGGCCCGCGCCATGGCGACGGCCACCGGGGCCGTGCCCTCGGTCATTTCGGCGGCAATGGCCTGCGCCCGTTCCAGCAACGCGTGGGCCGGCACCACCTCGCTCACCAGACCGCCGGCCAAGGCCTCTTCGGCGCTGATCAGCCGGCCCGACAGGCACCAGCGCAAGGCCTGGGGCAGACCAACCAGGCGCGGCAGGAACCAGGCGCTGCCGGCTTCTGGCACCAGCCCACGCCGGGCAAAGACAAAGCCGATCTTCGCCCCCTCGGCCGCGATGCGCACATCGCAGGGCAAGGTCAGGGTGATGCCCACGCCCACGGCCGGCCCATTGATGGCGGCAATCACCGGCTTGGTGCTGTCAAACAGGGCATGGATGAAGCTGTCGTGCCGGCCGCCGCGACCAGAGCCGAAATTGCCGGCACCATCCCCCGCCATGTCGAAACTGTCGGCGCCGGCCGACACATCAGCACCGGCGCAAAAGGCCCGGCCCGCCCCGGTGATGATGATGGCGCGCACATCATCATCCTGGCTGGCGGCGCGCACTGCACGCGCCAGCGCCCGGCCCATGGAATCGGTATAGGCATTCAGCCGCTCCGGTCGGTTCAGCCGAATCAGCAAGTTGCGATTCAAGCGGCTGACATCGATGCCATCCAGGCTCATGATCATCCCCCATGAGGGCAGTGTGCCCGTCCTGCGTAAGGCGCGTTGCGAGGGAAACAATCACCGGATTGGAGAGGGTCGTGCTGCGCTTGCGCCAGGTTGCCGTGGTGGCCAGTGAATTGGCCCCGCAAGTGGCGGATTTCACACGGATCTTGGGGGCAGAGGTTTGCTACCGTGATCCCGGCGTGGGCAAATATGGCCTGGAAAATGCGCTCTGGGCGCTTGGCGGCACCTTTCTGGAGGCGCTTGCCCCGACGCGCCCCGGCACCACCGCTGGCCGCTATCTTGATCGCCGTGGTGGCCCCACCGGATATATGCTGATCGTCGACACGGACGACATCACCGTTGTGCGGCTGCGGATGACCATGCTGGGCACCCGCATTGTCGAAGATCTGTCCGTGGATCTGCACGGCCAACAGGCCACCGCCCTGCACCTGCACCCGCGCGACACCGGCGGTTGCCTGCTCTCGATCGATCGCCACGGCCCAAACCCGGCCATGCTGGGCAGCTATGCCTGGGCTGGCCCCGATTGGCAGCGCGCCTGCCGGCCGGATCTGGCCATCACCGGGGCCCTGCTGGCCGCCGATGATCCCGTGGCCCTCGCCGGCCGCTGGAGCGCGCTGCTTGCCCGCCCATCGGAACGACACGGCGATCTGTTCACCATCAGCCTTGATCATGGCCGCATCGACATCGGTCCAGTGACAGACGATCGCGGCGAAGGCCTGTCGGCAATCAGGGTTGCGGGCCTTGCCGCGCCAGCGCATGCTTGCGGCATCGACCTGTTGCCCGAGGATGGCTGATGAGCGCCTATGCCCCCGAAACCGATGATCTGATCGCAGCGGTGGAGGGGGGCGTTCTCACCCTCACCCTCAATCGGCCCGCTGCCCGCAACGCCCTGTCACGCGCCATGCTCGATGCGCTGGCCCGCCTGTTGGAACAGGCCGAGGCTGATCCCGCCATCGGCGCCATCGTCATCACCGGGGCCGGCGGGGCCTTTTGCGCCGGTGGCGACGTGAAGGGCATGGCCGCCCGCAATGAAAGTGGGGAGCCTGAGCCCATCGATCAGGCCATCGCCCGCCAACGCCGCAACCAGCGCGCCATTTCCGGCCGGCTGCACGCCATGCCCAAGCCCACCATCGCCGCCATTCCGGGCGCGGCGGCTGGGGCCGGCCTGTCCATCGCGCTGGCCTGCGACCTAAGGGTGATGGCCGATACGGCCTTCCTCACCACCGCCTTCGCCAAAGTCGGCTTTTCCGGCGACTATGGCGGCACCTATTTCCTCACCCGTTTGGTTGGCGCTGCCAAGGCCCGCGAACTCTATTTCCTGTCAGATCGGGTGGATGCCGCCGAAGCACAGCGGCTGGGGCTGGCCAACCGTGTGGTGCCGGCCGATGCCCTGCCGGCCGAGGCTCAGGCGCTGGCCACCCGCCTCGCCAACGGTCCGCGCGTGGCGCTGGCCTACATGAAGGAAAATCTCAACCGCGCCTTTTCCGGCGGCGACATGGATGATTGCCTCGATCTCGAAGCCACCCACCATGTCCATTGCGGCCTGACCGACGATCACAAGGACGCCGCCAAGGCCTTCGTTGAAAAGCGCAGCCCCGTGTTCAGGGGGCGCTGAGCACACCCAGCCCCTGCGCGAACTCGATCACCGCCTGGGCATGCACCCCGGGCGATTCCTCATGCGCCAGATGGCCCAGGCCCGGCAGCGCGCGGTGCACCACCGTCACGCCGTGGCTGGCCAGCCGCCGCTCCACCGTGTGGCTGGTCGATGGCGGCACCGTCTGGTCGCGTTCCCCATGCAGCAGCAGCACCGGGCATTTCACATGGGCAATGCTGCGCTCGATCGTGTCCAGATCCCAATGCGCCATCAGCGCCAGCGCCCCGCCGGTGTGGGACGAATTGCGGAACAGCCGCTCATAATGCGCCACCTGTTCGCGGGTGGAGCGGGAGCCGGTCCAGCGGGCCAACAGGTCGGTCATCGATTGGAAGCGCGTCGTGAAGCTGAAGAAGGCCGGCATGAACGGATTGACGAACAGCGCCTTGGCCAGGCCCGGATACACCTTGCCCACACCGGCAAAGGGCAACAGCGCCCCGCCCAGCGACACCACCACCTGCGGCGCCACCAGCCCGCGCGCCACCATCATGAAGGCAATCGCCGCGCCCACGCTGTGGCCCAGGATGATCGCCGGCCGCACCCCCAGTTCGGTCACAAGCGCTGCCATGGCCTTGGCCACCGCATCAGGATCGGGCGCGTTCAACTTCTGGGTAAAGCCATGGCCGGGCAGATCAGGAATGATCACCCGGAAACGCTCGGCCAGCAGCGGCGCCAGCCCGGCAAAGCTGTGTGTGGTCGCCCCGGTGCCATGGATCAGCAGCAGCACCGGTGCATCGGCGGGGCCGGCTTCCTGCACATGCCACTTCAATCCGCCGGCCGTCACAAAACGGCTCCAGTCGCGGTGTGGCACATGGGCCGAATCAACATCCCAACGCATCAGATCGTCCCTGCCGATGCGGCCTTCACCGCCGCCACCACCGATTTTGCATCCACCCGCGGCAAGGTCACCAGCCGCGCGCCCATCGCTGCCGCCAGTTCGGCCCCCTGCGGACGCGGGCGCGGCGAGCAATCGATGAACACCGCCGGGATGGCATTGGCGCGATAGGCGCGGGCGCTGGCCAGCGCCGCCTCCTGCGGGCTCACGCCATCGCCGCCGCCCACATTGGCGCGGCCATCGGTCAACACCACCACCAGCGGGCTGCGGCCCCGGCCCTTTTCGCCTTCCGCCACCTTGCGGGCGAGATCGAGGCCAGAGGCAATCGGCGTGCCGCCGCCACCGGCCAGGCCTGCCAGCTCCTTCTTGGCGCGCGGCAGGCTGCGGGTGGGCGGCAGCGCCAACGCCGCCTCCGTGCCGCGAAATGCCACCAGCGCCACCTCGGCCCGCTTCACATAGGCTTCAGCCAGCAGCAGTTCGACAGCCCCCTTGGCTTCGGCCAGGCGCGCGAACGCGGCGGACCCGCTGGCATCCACGGCAAAGATGGTGGTGGATTGCGTCTGCGCGATGAAGCGGCGGATGCGCAGATCCTCCACCCGGATCGCCAGCCGGCCATCGTCGCGCACCGGGCGGATCTTCTGCCAGGGCGCTGCCGTCTTGATGGTTTCAATCAGGGCCAGCCGCGCTCCGCGGCCCGGCATGCCGGGCCGCACCCCGGCCGGGCGGCCGCTGGTGATGCTCTTCTGCTTGGCGCCGGATGATCCGCTGGCCTTGGGTGCCTTGTTGATGGTGCCGGCCGCCAACGCATCCAAAAGGCCCGGCGGCAGCGCCGTCTGCGCCGCATCCAGGATCATGTCAGTCGGGTCCACGGGTGGCGGTTCCGGCTGTTCCTGATCATCGCCGGGCGTGTCATCCGATGGCGGCGGCGGGGGTGGCGGATCTTCGGGCGGCGGCTCGTCCGGTGGCTGCTCGTCTGGCGGCGGCGGCTCTTCCTCTTCCGGCGGCGGCGGCAGGCGGGTGGCGCGCGGCCCCAGCACCAGCGCGCCGGCAGCGGCCATGTCAGCCTCACGCAGCTGCTCGATGGCGTCCGGCCGCTCGTCGGCCCGGGCATGGGCGCGTGCCACCCGCACCGCCATGATCGGCGCGCGGATGGAGGCGATGCCAAGCGCCGCTGCGCCCACCGCCAGCGCGGTTTCCGGGTCCTTGGCGATGGCGCCGGGCTCGGCCAGCATTTCCAGCGGCGGCGGCGGTGCCTCGCCCGCCACCAGCTCCGCCATGGGCAGGCGCACGCTGTTCAAATCGATGTGGATGGCCAACCGCTCGGCCAGGCCCTGCGGCACCCGCTCCCGCTCCGGATCGTCGGGATCGCCCTCGTCAAACAGCACCAGCGGCGGGCAGCCTTCGTCAATCGCGGTCGCCAGCCGGGCGGCCAGCGCCGGATTCAGCCGCTCCGCCATCGGCACCACCAATATCTTGCCGGCCGCATCGGCCAGGATGCCGGCGCGCTGCACCGGCTTGCCGCTGGCCAGCGTCGCCGTCAGGTCCAACCCGCCATCCAGCGCCTCGGCATCGGCGCTGGCCGGCAGCCGCCGGGTGGGGATCACCAGATTCAGCGCGTCGGACCAAGCATCGCGCACCGGGCCGGGCCGGGCGCGCAACAATATGCCGCCAATCGCATTGCCGGCCGCGACCAATATGTCGATGGCGCTCAGCGCCAGCGCCCAGCGCTCGCCCGACGCCTCCTCTGCCGCCGCCCCATCGGGCGTCATGCCGGGATCAGCTCCGCGATGGCGCGGGCGATGCGGCTGGTCGAACCGGTGTCATCCAGCACGTTGCGGCGCAGGCGATGGCGCAGCGCCATGGTCGCCACCTCGGCAACATGATGCGGCTTCACCTCCTTCTTGCCCGCGAGCGCGGCCTGGGCGCGGGCGGCGCGCAGCAGGGTCAATTCCCCGCGCAGGCCATCAGCCCCCACCGCTGAGCACAGCTGCGCACCCAGGCCCAGCATCTCGTCGGCGACCTGCACCTTGGGCAGGAGTTTGCGCGCCTTGGCAATGGCCTCCAGCGTGGCCTGCTCGCTGTTCTGAAACTCGGCGACAAAGGCGGCCGGATCACGGTCAAACCGGTCACAGCGCTTCACGATCTCGATGCGGTCGCCCATGTCAGTCGGTGTGCGCACGTCAACCGACAGGCCAAAGCGGTCGAGCAGCTGCGGGCGCAGCTCGCCCTCTTCCGGGTTGCCGCTGCCCACCAGGATGAAGCGGGCCGGGTGGCGGATCGACAGGCCCTCGCGCTCGACGACATTGGTCCCGGAAACCGCCACATCGAGCAGCAGATCAACCAGATGATCCTCCAGCAGGTTGATCTCGTCGATATAAAGGAAACCGCGATTGGCCTTGGCCAGCAGGCCGGGCTCGAAGCGCTTCTCGCCGGTCGCCAGCGCGCGCTCCAGATCAAGGCTGCCAACCACCCGGTCTTCCGTCGCACCCAGCGGCAGATCGACGAACGGCACATTGGCCTCTTCGGTGCGCTTGCCGGCCTTGTCGCGGCAGCCCTCGATGCAGGGGCTGCGGTCATCGGGCGCGCAGAAATAGCGGCAGCCCGGCACCACCTTCATCGGCGGCAACAGGCCGGCGAGCGCGCGCACAGCGGTGGATTTGCCGGTGCCGCGGTCGCCAAACACCATCACGCCGCCCAGTCGCGGCTCGACCGCAGCGAGGAGCAGGGCCTGCTTCATCTCGGACTGGCCGACGATGGCAGTGAACGGGAAGGGAATGCGAGCCGGGTTTGCCATGCGCGCTGCCTTAAGCGGCGGTGCGCGGCGCTGCAAGCCGGTCGCCGTGTCGCGGCCTGCTGCAATGCCGCCCGGGCATGAAGACCCCGCGGTGCCGTGCGGGCACCGCGGGGTCTTCGCTGCGGAGCGGGCCTCAGAGATCCTTGCGCAGGGTGACGAAGAACTGCTGCGGCGCGCCGGTCAGCAGGGTCTGGTTGTCGCCGGCAAAGCCAAAGCCGTTGGAGCCGATCGTGGCAACATATTGCTTGTCGAACAGGTTGGTGGCCGACGCTTCGACCGCCAGGCCATTCAGCCAGCGATTTTCGCTCTGGATCCGATAGCCGATCTTGGCATCGACCAGCACGCGCCCATCCACGAACTTGTCATTGGAGTAGGTGAAATAGCGCTTGCTCATCGCATTGGCGTTGGCGCGGGCATAGAAGCCGCCATCATCATAGGCGAGTTCCAGGTTGGCGATGCTGCGCGGCGCGTCGGGCACGGTCTTGCCCTTGATCGCCTGGATCACCGTGCCCTGGCCGTTGATGACGTCGTTACGATAGGTCGTTTCGTTATAGGCATAGCTGGCGGTAACCGTGAAACATTTCACCGGCTGCCACTGCAGCCCCAGTTCCGCGCCGATCGAGCGCACCTTGCCAACGTTGGAGAGCAGCGCGGCATTGCCGACGATGCCCGGCCCCTGCGGGATGGCGAGAATGCGGTTGGAGAAATCGACGAGGTAGAGCGCCGCCACACCGCGCAGCGCGCCTTCGCCGAAACGCACGCCGGCTTCATAGCTGTTGGTCTTTTCCGGCTTCAGGCTGCTGCTGATCACCGCGAAACCGGCCGCCGAGGTGGCGAACGGGCCGCTGGTGGCCGCGGCGGTGAAGGCGCGCTGGTTCTGGGTGAAGCTGGCGAACAGCTCGGTGCCACCGCCCAGCTTGTAGAGGATGCCGGCCTGCGGCAGGAACAGGTCTTCAGCGTCGATCTTGCCAAGCGCGAGCGGGCCCGGCACCGGGTTGATCGCGCTGGCCGAAAGCTTCACGCTCTGGCCCTTGAAACCAAGGCTGATCGACAGCGCATCGGTCACATTCCACTGGTCCTGCAGCGCGAACTGGAAGGTCTTGGTGTTGTAGGCGTTGTTCCACTGGGTGAAGAACGGGTTGGACTGGTAGGTCAACGCATTGGTCGCCGGCACGGTGGCGCTGCTGCCCATGGTGTAGAAGCGGCGGGCCTGCTCGAAATCGTTGTTTTCATACCAGAGATTGGCACGCACGGTGTGATCGCCCAGCGCAGCCGTCAGATCGGCCAGCACACCCCAGCGCGAAATGCTGTATTCGGTGGTGCGAAAACTCAGCGGCACGCCGCCGGGGCTGGCAACATAGGGCGTGATCCACGAACCCTGGCCCTTGTTGGTGTGATAATAGGTCTGGATGCCGGCCTTGACGTTGCTGGCCAGGGAGCCGGCCAGGCGGGCACCAGTCAGCCAGTCGCGGCGCAGGCCGCCGGCATCATAATAGGCATCGTCAACGCTGGTGATGGCACCGGGATAGGTGGTGCCGAGCGTATTCGGCGCGACCACCACGCCGGTCTCGCCGCGGTTGGCGCCGATCGTCGCGATGCGCACAGCCAGCGGCCAATCGTTGGAGATATTGTCCCAGTTATAGCCCAGCCGGCTGATCTGGCCGAGGCTCAGGTCCTGATAGTCATTTTCCTTGCGGTCGCTGAAGTTGACGAAGGCGGTGAGCGTTGTATCGCCGCCCAGCTCGGCCACCGCCTTGGCATTGACCTGCGTCGAACGCTGCACGCCAAAACCCTTCCACTTGTCGGCGCTTATGTGGGCGGCGCTGACATAGGCCGAGACGCCACCCTGGTCGCCGGTGTCGAGCGTGCCGAACAGGCGCCAGGTGTTGTTGCTGCCATAGGTGGCGTTGCCGGCCACACCCAATTCCTTCTGCGGGTCACGGCTGCGGAATTCGATCGTGCCACCCAGGTTGGAGGTGGAGGCAGTGCCGAGCGCGCCGGCGCCCTGCGAAACGCGGGTGCTGCCGATATTGTCAGCGATGATGGCGCGGCTGATGTGCAGGCCGTTGGTGTTGCCATAGCTCATGTCGCCCAGCGGCACGCCGTCCAGCGTGAAGCCGAGCTGGTTCTGGTTGAAGCCGCGCAACGTGATACGGGTGGACCATTCATAGACGCCAAACGGATCCGCGGACTGGAAATTGACACCCGGCAGCTTTTGGATGGCCACGAACGGGCTGGCGCCGGCCACGGTCAGCTTGATGTCCTCGGCTTTGATCTCGGTGACCTGGCGCACCTCGCCTTTGCCATAGACCACAATCTCGGCGTCTTCAGCGGCGGCAACGTCGGCTGCAGGATCGGCGGCGGCATCGGCCGGCATGGCAGCCAGGGCCGGCACGGCGACAAGGGTGCTGGCCAGCAGGGCCAGGCGCAGGGCAGACAGATTCATGAACAGTCTCCAATGGAAAGGACGCTGCCCCTTCACAGGAGAATGTTGCAGGCAGATGCCGCCACGATGGCACAGCCATGTCAGATGTTTTGCACTTTCAAGACGTTGCCGGATGGCAACACTGCATCAATCAAACTTGCGGCTGCGCACCACTTCCACATCGCTGCTCATCAGCATCAGGTGATGGCTTTCGAGCAGCGGCGCCAGCCGGTCGATGAAGGCATCGGCATGCTCCGGCCCGGTGATGGCCAGAAACATCACCTTGGCGGTCGCGCCCGACAATTGGTCATCCCGCCAGCGGCCATGCGCGCCGGCCCCGCCCAACGTTGGCAACAAGGTGTAATGGATGATCCCGGCCTCGGCCGCGAGGCGGATGATCACCGGGATCAGCGGCTCGTCGGCCAGCACCTCGATGCGGCGGCGATGGGTGGTGATGGTCATCCCTGCTCTCTTATCCCCGGATCAGCGGCCAGACATGGGCGGCCACCCAGCCATAATAGCCGATGCCGATGGTGAGGTTGAACGGAAAGGTCACGGCCAGGCTCATGCCAAGATAGAGCCCGGGATCGGCAGCGGGCAGCGCCAGGCGCATGACCGCCGGCACGGCAATGTAGGAGGCAGAACCGGCCAGGATGCCGAGCGCGGCCGCCGACCCGGCATCAAGCCCAAGCTCGACCCCGAGGATAACGCCCAGACTGCCGTTCAGCAGCGGCAGCAGCAGCGCCAGCGCGGCCGTGCGGACGGTGAGCGCCCGCCGGTCCATCAGGCGCCGGGCGGCGATCAGGCCCATGTCGAGCAGGAAGATGCACAACATGCCACGAAACGGCACATCGAACACCGGCGCAATCGGCGCCATGCCGCCCTTGCCCGCCACCAGTCCAATGAGGAAACTGCCGAGCAGCAGGATCACCGAGCCGTTGAGGAAGGTTTCGTGCAGCAGGCCGCCGCGCGGGGCCAGACTGTCCTTGCCCTGGGCGCGCGCCAGCAGCAGGCCGGTGATGATCGCCGGCGTTTCCATCACCGCCAGCACCGCGACCATGAACCCGGCGGGTGCCATGCCGGCATGGCGCAGGATCTCGCTGCCCGTGGCAAAGGTGACCACGCTGACCGAGCCATAATGCGCCGCCACCGCCGCAGCGTTGGTTCGGTCCAGCTTGCCGGCCGTCCGCAGCAACCAGAAGGCCGGCAACGGCAGCAAGAAACTCAAGGCCAGGCCGGCACCGCCCGCCAACAGCATGTCGTGCGTGAAGCCGGTTTCGGCCACCTCGCCGCCGCCCCGCAGGCCGATCGACATCATCAGATAGAGCGAGATGCCCTTGGCCACCGCCTCCGGAATCGCCAGGTCAGACCGCGCAAACGCCGCCAGCGCGCCGAGCAGGAAAAACAGCACCACGGGCTGCAACAGGGCATCAAGGGCCAAGACGGCGCTCCTGCAGGGTCAACATGAACGCGCCGTAACCTGTCCCGGAACGGCAGACAAGCAGCGCATTGCCGCCACGAAAAAGCCCGACGGTGTCACCGCCGGGCCGTTTCGTGTCACCGGATAGGCCGATTTCAGGCCGCCGCTTCCACGCGATGCAGGGCGCATTGGCCCCAGATGTCGGACAGCGCCTTCACCAACCGGTCGATATCATCGTCCGAATGCACCGGGCCGGGCGTGATGCGCAGCCGCTCGGTGCCCACCGGAACGGTCGGATAATTGATCGGCTGCACATAGATGCCATGATGCTCCATCAGCCAGTCGCTGATCATCTTGGCCTTCTTGGCATCGCCCACCATCACCGGGATGATGTGGCTGGGGTTTTCCATCTGCGGGATGCCGGTGGCGCGCAGCGCGGCGCGCACCTTCTGCACCCGCTCCTGCTGGCGCTTGCGCTCGAACGGGCTTTCTTTCAGATGCTTGACCGAGGCCAGCGCACCAGCGGCAATGGCCGGCGGCAGCGCGGTCGAGAAGATGAAGCCCGAGGCAAAGCTGCGCACGAAATCGCACAGCGCCTTCGAGCCAGCGATATAGCCGCCCACCACGCCATAGGCCTTGGCTAGTGTGCCTTCGATCACCGTCAGCCGGCCCATCAGGCCCTCACGCTCGGCAACGCCGCCACCGCGCGGGCCATACATGCCCACGGCGTGCACTTCGTCGATATAGGTCATGGCGCCATGCTTGTCGGCGACGTCGCAGATTTCCTTGATGGGGGCGATATCGCCATCCATCGAATAGACGCTCTCGAACGCCACCAGCTTCGGCACGTCCGGGCCATATTGACTCAGCAGCCGGTCGAGATCCTCAACGTCATTGTGCTTGAAGACATGGAACTTCGCGCGGCTGTGGCGAATGCCTTCGATCATCGATGCATGGTTCAGCGCGTCGGAAAACACCACGCAGCCCGGGATCTTGCTGGCCAGCGTCGACAGCGCCGCCCAGTTCGACATGTAGCCGGAGTTGAACAGCAGCGCAGCTTCCTTGCCGTGCAGATCGGCCAGTTCGCTTTCGAGCAGGCGATGCACGTGCATGGTGCCGGAAATATTGCGGGTGCCGCCCGAACCAGCGCCGGAACGGTCCAGCTCCTCATGCATGGCGGTCAGCACATCCGGGTGCTGGCCCATGCCGAGATAATCGTTGGAGCACCACACGGTGACATCCTGGGTGCTGCCATCGGGCAGGTAGCGCGTGGCGTGGGGATAGTCGCCCCGCCGCCGCTGCAGCTCGGCAAACACGCGGTAGTTGCCGCGTTCTTTCAAGCCGTCCAGCGCCGCCTGGAAATGAGCTTCAAAGTTCATTCATCTTCTCCCGGCGCCGTTCATTGCACGGCGTTTTGTCGCACCGCAAGCGGATTCGTGTCAGTCTGGCCTGACACATTGCTGGATTCTGTCATCGCTGGGCTGACAGTCGGCCGCGCCGGCTGGCGCAGATGTTCGGGGATGGCCCAGCGGAACATGGCCGTGTCCTGCCAGGGCACCACCAGGAAGCCATGCTCGAGGAACGCCAACGCCACCAGGGCAAAGGCCAGCGCATAGCCGGTGGCGATGCCATCGCGGCTGCTCAACGCCTGATCGGCCAGCCAGGCCGCCAGCACGGCAATGCCCGACACCGAGGCAACAAAGAACCAGCGCGGCGGCGCGATGCGGAAATAGCTGGCGAGATAGCGCATGTGATCCGGCATCATTTCGGTCGAAAGATGCGGCACCCCGGCAAAGATGTTGAACTTGGCCGACAGGCGCATGACGAACAGCAGCAGGAAGGTCAGGGTCGCCGTCTGGTTCGCCTTGCCCCACGTCGCTGCGGCCAAAGCGATCAGGCACAGGAACATCGCCACTTCATGATAGATCAGCGTTGCCGCCGCCAGGCGGAACCGCTGCCAGCCGCGCGCACCCGGGGGGCACGGCTCACGGTTCGGGCCGGTCACAAAGCCCATCAGGAACGACAATTCGTGCCAGCCCCACAGCACCAGCGCACACGCAAAGGCGACATAGGCCGCCCACGGGCTGGTCTCTTCGGCGGTCGCAATGATGCCGCCCATGGCAAAGCCCGAGGCCACCGTGGCCATGGTGATGCTCACCGGCCAGGTGTGGCTGGGCAATTTGTCGAGCCACAGCACGAAGCCGGTGGCGACAAACCACAGCACGGTCGCAAACAGCAGAGGCAGCGCAAACTCGCTCACGGCTACGCCCGCTGGCTTACCAAACCGGCGCCATGCGCACGTTGGGGGTCACCTCCATCTTGTCCACCGGGTGGAGATAGAGACGGGCGAAGGTCACCGCCGCCTTCAGTGACAGGCCAATGCGCTTGATGGTGCCAACCACGCCACCCTGCGCCACCGCCGCGTCGATGGCGTCGCTGGTGGTGCGCATGGTTTCCAGCAGCGCGCGATAGCTCGGTGCATCGGTCTGCAGGCCGATCGGAAACACCTGCTGGGTGATATCGGTGGTGATGCGGAACACCTTGAAGCCGAAATCGGTCGGGTTGATGCCGAAATGCTTGTACAGCGCCGGCCGCTTGTGATCGCGCACATACATGGTGGCATAGACCGCGTTCAGGAAGAAGCGGATCCACAGCACGTTGAGCCCCGAGGTGAGCTTGGGGTCAGACCGCATCAGCAGCGCGAAGGCTTCGCCATGGCGGAACTCGTCGTTGCACCATTCCTGGAACCACTTGAAGATCGGGTGGAACCGCCGCTCCGGATGCTGCTCCAGGTGGCGGTGGATGGTGATATAGCGGGCGTAGCCAATCTTTTCCGACAGATAGGTGGCGTAGAAGATGAACTTCGGCCGGAAATAGGTATATTTCTTGGTCTTGGTCAGAAAACCCAGATCGATGCCGATGCCGGCATCCTTCAGGCTGTCATTGATGAAACCGGCATGGCGGCTTTCATCGCGGGCCATCAGCTTGAACAGCGCCTTGGCATCCGGGTTCTTCATGCGCTTGGTGATTTCGGCATAAAGAATGCAGCCGGAAAATTCCGACGTCATCGACGAGACCAGAAAATCGATGAACTCCGGCTTCAGCTCCGGGTCCATCGCCGCGATCACGCCATCAAATTCCGGCGTCCGCTTGAAATGCTTCTTGTTGGGATCAGCCTGCATCTCGGCGATCAGGCTGTCCCACTCGGCGCGCACGCGGGACACGTCGATACGGTCCATCGCATCATAATCGGTCGTGTAGAAACGCGGGCTCAGCACCGTCTCCTGACGGGCGATGGCCATCGCGTCTTCCTTGGTGATCTCCACGGCGCCACCGGCGCTGATCGGGGTCACGGCGTTCATCACGGCTTCTCCGAGCTGAAGGTGATTTCGTACAATTCGGTCAGTTCCAGCTGGGCCTTCAACTTGGTCCACAGCCGCTCAAAGGGGGTGGCTTTCCACACCGTCACGTCGCGGCGCAGGGTCAACCGCTCGCCAAAAGGCAGCTTCACGGCGGCACCATGCACCTTCACCTGGTCACCCGGGCCCAGTTCAATGTCGCCATCCAGTTCGACATGCGCATGCAGATTGTCGAACGTGTGCTCGATCTCGATCGTGCACTTGGTGTCAAACCGGTCGCGGGTGAACAGGCCCATGGCTCAGGCCCCACCGAAAAACGGCGAGGCCGAATTGGCTGCCGGAATGGCTGCCACGATCGGCTGTTCCGGCACGCCGGGGCCACCGGGAGCATAAGGCACAAGCAACTGGGCAAAGGCGGCCCGGTTGGTGTGGCCAAAGCTGCCCAGCTCAATGATGCGCCCGGTTGATTGATCGGTCAGCGTCAGCGCGCCATCCGCCCATTGCGCCACCGTCACCGGGCCGGTGCGCGCCACTTCGTGCAGGCGGCGTTCCCGCATCAGGCCGCGCATCACGCCGCGGATGAAGCCGGTGTTGCTGCCGGCCGGAAAGACGAAGACCAGCTTGCTGGCAGCAATGTCATAGACCAGCAGCGCGCCATCGGCCCGGTCCTCGAAACGGAAATCCCGGGTCGCCACGATCGCCACCTGCCGGCGCTCGCGCGATTGCGGCGCAGTTTCCGGCGCCGGCAGCAAACCGGCCCGGATGCTGCCCACGGTCAGGATCGACACACCAATCAGCGCCCCGGCCGCATAGAGGGCCGATTTGGGAAAACGCTCGTTGGTGAACTCCCCGCTCATGCCGCAGCCCCTAGCATGGCGCCAGCGTTGGCGGCATCCGGGTTAACCCCAGTGGCGCGCGCCGGATCAGCCTTCGCCAGCGCATCGGCCAGCAGCGGCAGAAACGCATCTGGCACGGCGCGCAGCATTGGCTGCGGCGATCCAAACTTCCACGGCCGCACATGCGGCCACATCTGCAGATAGGCGAGCGGGAAGCGCACGGTGGGCGTGAGCGACACGTCCACAAGGCCATTGCCAGCCGGCTTCACATCGGCCTTGCCCACCAGCGACAGCGGCACGTTCACGCACTTCGGCAGCGCCACGCCAAAGCGGAGCACAACGCGCTTGTTGGTCAGCGTGTAGATCGTCGACATCGCCTGCGCCCGCGCCAGCACACCCAATATGGCCAGGCCCAGCACCGCCACAGCCAGCGTGATGCCCGCACCCTTCAGGCCGGTGCCGCCAGCCAGAAACGCCAGGCTGGCAACAAACACGAACCAGGCGGCAACCAGGCGCGTGTGGAAGACGCCACGCGCCACGCCCCGCCAATCCGGCGTGCCTTGCCAAAGGATCTCCTCCCCCGGCGGCAACCGCCCCGGCAGGCCGGGGATCGGTTCGTCTTCATACTCCATCGACACAAGCAGCTCCGTCCGTTTCCGTTCCGTGCCGGCCGCGAGACCCTTATCGCAGCCGGAAACCGGATCAGATCAGCGGTTCGGCCCGATCGGGGGTCGCCCACAGATAACCGGCGCCAAAATAGGCGGTGATCTTCTCTTCCTCGAGCAGGGTCACCTGGTCGGCGCTCTTGGTGCGCGGCACGCCGGCGATCTGCGCGGCGGTGATGGCATCGGTCATCACGCCAGCGCGGGTCACGCGCGACATGGTGATCGGCATCAGGATGGTGCCGCCAGCGGTCAGCTCCACTTCCATATAGCGCAGGCAGGATTCGGCGCGGTCCATCCACAGGTCCTTCACCGTGCCGGCCGCAGCGCCGTCGAGGCCATAGACCACCAGGCCCACCGGGTTCACGTCATTCTCGTGCACGGTCACCGGGTGGCTGATCACGCGGGTCGGCACGATGCGCGGCTGGCCGTGCATGTCGAGGTCGGGCCGATCGGCGCGCTGCGCGATCGAGGCCGGGCCCACGCCCGAGGTCAGCTTGTCACCGGTCACGTCCAGCGGTTCACCGGCCCAGGCGCGCGGCAGCACATTCGTCGGCAGCGGATCGCGGGCATTGGCGGTCGGGGTGGTCACCTCGCCCAGGCCGTGCGGCAGCTTGAAGGTCTTCGCCGGCTTGAAGAACAGCGCATCGGTTTCCACGCCACCATGGGCGGCACCGGTCAGATCATCCTCAACCGGATAGCCTTCGCGGCGATCTTCCCCGCGCAGGTACCACACCAGGCCCAGGAAGAAGAGGAAGAAGGCAAAGAAGGTCAGTTCGGCGATATCCAGGCCGCCAACCAGGTGAACATTCGACATGCGAGGCGTCTCCCCTCAAGAACCAAAGCCCGCCACGACCGGCGCATGGCCGCGGCGAACCGGCGCGATCATCATGGCCAGCACCCGCCGCGCCTGCGGGATGGCCCTGCGATTCCCTGACAAAGCCCATAACATGCGCTTCGCCAGACCTGTTAGTGCAGAGCATGACAGAAACGCAATGTTTCCTGCCAGTCTCGGCAAATTCCCCCTGCTGCCCTGCGCCTGTGCCCGGCCCTTGGCCACACCCTGTGGCCAGATGCCGCAGGCGGCAGCACGGCTCATCCCAGCAGCACCTCCTGGGCGTGGCTGGTGTAAAAACCCCGGCTCACCCGGCGGTCGCGGCCCAATTTGGCATGCGGCACGCTGCGCGACAGGCGCGATTTCAACAGATCATGCGCCACCGGAATGATGCTGGGTGACCGGTCGCTCTTCGGGAAAAACTGCCCGATGGCGCGCGCGGTGCGCAGCAACGGCGTGCCCGGCGCAAAGGTGAACAGCAACGAATGATTGGCGCGCTCGGCCAGCCGGGCCGTGGCCGCTGCGATCTGGTCACTCTCATAATGGATCAGCACGTCCATCGAGACGATATGATCGAACTGGCCGTAAGATGGGTCGAGCATGTCGCCGGCATGCAGGCTGATGCGGCCCTTCACATCGTCCGGCAGCCGCTGCTTGCCAATCTCGATCAGCTGTGGCGACACATCAATGCCCACCACCTCGGCACCGCGGCGCGCCGCTTCAATGGCCAGCATGCCGGTGCCGCACCCGGCATCCAGAATGCGCCGGCCGCGCAAATCCTGCGGCAGCCAGTCCAGCAGCGTATTGCGCATCTCGTCGCGCCCGGCCCGCACCGTGGCACGGATCTTCGAAACCGGCGCGTCGCTGGTCATCGCCGCCCAGGCGTCCAGCGCGGTGCGGTCGAAATAATGTTCCAGCTTCGCCCGCTTGGTTTCCCAACCGGGGGCATGCTTGGGCGTGTGTGCGTTCATTCGAAACCCAGGAAATCGAAAATGTCGCGATCCTTCATCGGATGCGCGTTGCACGGCTCCACACCAGCCCACAACAGGGCGGCGAGCCGCTTGTACTCATTCTGCGCCGCGATGATCTCCGGCTCGTCACCCATCTCGAAAATGGTGCACTTCTTCAGCCGGCTGCGGCGGATGGCATCCAGGTCGGGCAGATGCGCCAGCCGCTCGATGCCGGTGGCGCCGCAGAAACGGTCAATCTCGTCGGTGTTGGCCGAACGGTTGGCAATGCAGCCGGCCAGCCGCACCTCGTAATTCTTCGCCTTGGCCTGGATCGCGGCCATGATGCGGTTCATCGCGAAGATGCTGTCGAAATCATTGGCGGTCACCACGATGGCGCGTTCGGCATGCTGCAGCGGCGCGGCAAAGCCGCCACACACCACGTCGCCAAGCACGTCAAAGATCACCACATCCGTGTCTTCCAGCAGATGATGCTGCTTCAACAGCTTCACCGTCTGGCCCACGACATAGCCGCCACAGCCGGTGCCGGCCGGCGGGCCGCCCGCCTCCACGCACATCACGCCGTTATAGCCTTCGAACATATAGTCCTCGGGCCGCAGCTCCTCATGATGGAATTCATGTTGTTCCAGCACGTCGATCACGGTGGGCATCAGCTTCTTGGTCAGCGTGAAGGTGCTGTCATGCTTGGGGTCGCAGCCAATCTGCAGCACCCGCTTGCCCAGCAGCGAGAAGGCCGCCGACAGGTTTGACGAGGTGGTGGACTTGCCGATGCCGCCCTTGCCATAGACGGCGAACACCTTGGCGCCCTCGATCTTCTGGCTCGGGTCGAGCCTGACCTGCACGCTGCCTTCGCCGTCACCGGGTCCGGGGCGCTTGGTCTTGTCGATGATGAGGGTCATGTGGGCAGACTCCTTCAGGCGGCCATGGATCCAGCCGGGGCGACACCTTCCAACTGATCCTCAATGGCATCAGTGGCGGCATAAAGTGCAGCCAGCGTTTCCGCATCCGGCTGCCAGAACTGGCGGTCGGCCGCTTCGATCAACCGGTTGGCGATCTTGGCCGCAGCACGCGGGTTCATTTCGGCGATGCGCTGGCGCATGGCGTCATCCAGCACATAGGTTTCGGTGATGCGCTGATAGACCCAGGGATCAACCTGGCCGGTGGTGGCCGACCAGCCAGTGGTCGTCGTCACCGCCGCTTCCACTTGGCGCACGCCTTCATAGCCATATTTCAGCTGCGCCTCGATCCACACCGGATTGAGCGTGCGGGTGCGGGTTTCCAGCGCCACCTGCTCCTGCAGGCTGCGCACCTTGCCGCTGCCTTGCGTCTGGTCACCGATGTAGACCGGCGCCGCCTCACCCTTGGCGCGCGTCACGGCGCGGCTGATGCCGCCCAGCGTGTCGACATATTGGTCGATGGTGGTGATGCCCAGCTCAACCGATTCCAGGTTCTGATAAGCGCAATCCACCGTCTTCAGCGCGCTGGCCAGCAGGCCAGGCTGGCGCTTGGGCTTGCCATCCACGCCATAGGCATAGCCCTTCTGCTTTTCATAACAGTCGGCCAGCTCGTTGGGATCGGTCCAGTTGGCGCTGTCGATCAGCAGGTTGACGTTGGCGCCATAAGCCCCTTCAGCGTTGGAATAGACGCGCAGGGATGCCGTTGCCATGTCACAGCCATGCTCTTCCAGATAGGCCAGGCTGTGCTTGCGGATATAGTTCATCTCCAGCGGCTCATCCGCTTCGGAGGCGAGCAGCGCGGCTTCGGCCAGCATCTTGGTCTGCAGCGGCAGCAGATCGCGGAACACGCCCGACATGGTCACCAGCACGTCGATGCGCGGCCGGCCCAGCTGCTCCAGCGGGATCAGTTCCGCGCCCGACAGGCGGTTATAGCTGTCAAAGCGTGGCTTGGCGCCCATCAGCGCCATGGCCTGCGCCACCTGCGCGCCCTCGCTCTTCAGATTGTCCGTGCCCCACAGCACCATGGCCACGGTTTCCGGCAGCTTGCCGGCATCTTCCATGGCGCGGTCCAGGATGCGCTGCGCCTGCGCCGCGCCGTCCTTGCAGGCATAGGCCGAGGGCAGGCGGAACGGGTCAAAGCCGTGGATGTTGCGCCCGGTGGGCAGGATTTCCGGATCGCGCAGGATGTCGCCACCCGCCACCGGCTGGATATAGCGGCCGTCGAGCGCGCGGATCAGGCCATCCATCTCGTGGTTGGTCATCAACGCCGCGTTGATGTTGGCCAGTTCGCGGAGCACCGGCGTGTTGGGCACGATGCGGCCCTTGATCAGTTTCTCGATCGTGTCGCGATCAATGCTCTCACCGCGCGCGCTGGCACAGGCGAACAGCATGTCGATGCGCGCCTCCTCGCTCTCCGCCTCGCCAAACACGTGCAGGCCCTGCGGGATCAGCTCCTGCTCGATCTCATACAGCTTGGCCGCCAGCTTTGAAACATCGCTGCCATCGAGGTCCATCGCCTCGGCCTGCTCGCGGATGATCTCCTCCAGCCCCGGCAGCTCCGGGCTGCCCGGCTCGGTCGAGCGCCAGCGGTCCACACTGGCCTTGATGTCCGACAGGCCCTTGTACAGGCCCGAATTGGTGAGCGCCGGGGTGAGATAGGACACGAGCGTCGCGCCCGAGCGCCGCTTGGCCAGCACACCTTCCGACGGGTTGTTGGCAGCATAAAGATAGATGTTGGGCAGGTCCTGGATGATCCGCTCCGGCCAGCAGCTCATCGTCATCCCGGTCTGCTTGCCGGGCATGAACTCCAGGCTGCCGTGCGTGCCCCAATGGACCACGGCATGGGCGCCGAAATCATTCCGGATCCAGCGATAGAACGCCATGAACGCATGGGTCGGCGCAAAGCGGCCATCGAACAGCAACCGCATCGGGTCGCTTTCATAGCCATTGGCCGGCTGGATGCCGACAAAGACATTGCCGAACTGCGCGCCGGTGATCAGCACGTTGCGACCGTCGGACTGGAACTTGCCCGGTGCCGGGCCCCACTCCGCCTCGATTTCCTTCAGATAAGGCTCGGTGGCGACAATGCGGTCGGCCGGCACAAAGGCGTGCACATTGGCTTCCTGGCCATATTGCATGGCATTGCCGTTCAGCACGCGTTCGCGCACCGCATCGGCATCGGCCGGCACCTCGACGTCATAACCTTCGGCCTTCAGCCGCTTCAGCGTGCGGTGCAGCGAATCGAACACCGCCAGGAACTGCGCCGTGCCCGCCGCACCGCCATTGGGCGGGAAGTTGAACAGCACGACGGCCAGCTTGCGATCCTTTTTGGCCGCCCGGCGCAACTGCACCAGCTTCAACATCTTGTCGGCCAGCGCCTCGGCCCGTTCCGGGCAGGACTGCATGGCGCGCACCCCGTCCGACGGCGCCCAGCTGCACTTGCGCTCACAACCGGTGCAGGCCTCGCCATTGGCATCGCTGCGGCCGCCAAACACCATCGGCTGCGTGCCGCCATCCAGTTCCGGAATGGCGATCATGATCGTCGCTTCCAGCGGCAGCAGGCCCTGGCGGTTGGCGCCCCATTGCTGCAGCGTCTGGAACTCCACCGGATGCGCCGCAATATAAGGCCGATCCAGCTTGGTCAGGATTTCCTCGGCCGCCTTGGCATCGCTGTAGGCCGGGCCACCGACCAGGCTGAAGCCGGTCAGGTTGATGACGGCATCGACGGTCGCCTTGCCGTCCTTCATCATCAGCGCCTCGATCGCCGGGCGCTGATCCAGCCCGCCGGCAAAGGCCGGAATCACGTTCAATCCGCGCGCTTCCAGCGCCCGGATCACACCATCATAATGATTGGCATCCTTGCCCAGCACGTAAGAGCGCAGCATCAGCACGCCGACCGTGCCCACGGCGTCTTTCTTCCACGGCAGATCGGTCAGCTTTTCCGACATGCGCTGCGGCAAATCGGGGTGATACACCCCCACGTCCGGATATTCCTGCGGCGGCTCGATCTTCGCCTTGCCGCGCAACGCCTTGCGCGGGCCGTCGGCATAACGGTCCACCAGCGCCTGCACCATCTGGAAGGCATTGTCGTCACTGCCCGACAGCCAATATTGCAGCGTCAGGAAATAGGCGCGCACATCCTGCGCCGTGCCCGGCACGAACTTCAACAGCTTGGGCAGGCGGCGCAGCACCGCCAGCTGGGCCGCACCGCTGTTGGCGGCACCATCCTTGGAACTGCCGCGCAGCTTCTTGAGCCAGCCCAGCGGGCCCTTGGGCGGCACATCCATGCGATAATCGCCCATCCGCGTCATCTTCACGACGTCGGATTGGCTCATCAGGCACACCATCGCGTCGCATTCCTCGCGGCGCGCCGTCAGCGCGTCCTTGATCATGCGGATCTGCTCATCAAGGAACAGCATGGTGACAACCACGATGTCGGCCCGGGCGATGTCGGCGCGGGTCATCTCCAGCTTGCCCGGCTTGTCCCAATCGGCCGCGGCGTGGAACCCGATGGACACCGGCAGCCCCAGCTTCTGGAAACGCGCCCGGGCCCGATCGATCGCGCCCGACAGATGGTTGTCGAGCGTGACGATCACGACATGGCAATGATCGGGCCGGTCCTGCTTGGAAGGCGGGGTATCAGCGCGCATAATGGGCTTTGGCCTCGTACAAGGTCTCGCGGGTGATGGTGGCAACGCCATGCTCGGCGGCATAGCGTTCGGTGTTGCGGCGGGCTTTGCCGCGCACGAAAAACGGGATTTTGCCCAATTCGGCAAGGGCTTCGTCGGTCCAGCCCCCGGGCTGCGGTGTCGCAGGCGCGCCCTCTGCCGCCACAGCAACCGAGGGCGCAGCAGCAGCCGGGGCCGCCGCTTCGGCCATGGCCGGCCCTGGCGCATGCGCCGCCGATGCATGGCCAAGATGGCTGGGCCCGGCCGCGTCAGAAAATTCGAAATCCTCGCGGAACATCGTCAACAGATGTTCCTCCAGGCCCATCACCAGCGGATGCACCCAGGTGTCGAACAGCACATTGGCGCCTTCAAACCCCATCTGCGGGCTGTAACGCGCCGGGAAATCCTGCACATGCACCGGAGCCGAAATCACCGCGCACGGCAGACGCAGGCGCTTGGCGATGTGCCGCTCCATCTGCGTGCCCAGCACCAGTTCCGGCGCGGCGGCCTCGATCGCCTCCTCCACCACCAGATAATCGTCGGTGATCAGCGGATCGACGCCATATTTCTCGGCGGCGGCGCGGATCTCGCGGGCGAATTCGCGGTTGTAACACCCCAGGCCCACCACCTTGAAGCCCAGCTCCTCGCTGGCCACGCGGGCGGCGGCGACGGCATGGGTGGCATCGCCAAAGATGAACACGCGTTTGCCGGTCAGATAGGTGGAGTCCACCGACCGCGACCACCAGCCCATACGGCCCTGGTCCACCGCGCCCGGCATCATCACCCCGGCCACCTGGCAGACTTCGGAGACAAATTCGCGCGTGGCGTTCACGCCGATCGGCACGGTCTTTACCGTCTTCTGGCGGAACGTCCGCTCCAGCCAGCTGCAGGCCTGGGCAGCGATTTCGGGATAAAGGCAGATGTTGAAATCCGCCTCGCCCAGCCGCACCAGATCCGCCGGCGTCGCGCCCATCGGCGCCACCACATTCACATCAATGCCCAGCTGGCCCAGCAGCCGGCTGATCTCCACCACATCATCACGGTGGCGGAAGCCCAGCGCGGTGGGGCCCAGGATATTGGCGCGCGGCCGGCGCGGTCCAGCCTCGCCCACCGCCGGCGGCGGCCGCCGCTCCTTGTCCGCCAGGCCGCGCACCAGCTGATAGAAGGTTTCCGACGCGCCCCAGTTTTCCTTGCGGCTGTAACTCGGCAGCTCCAGCGGAATCACCGGGCAGGCCAGGCCCATGGTCTCGGCCAGCCCGGCCGGATCATCCTGGATCAGCTCGGCGGTGCAGCTGGCGCCGACGATCATCGCCTGCGGCTGGAACCGGTCATAGGCTTCGCGTGCCGCCGTCTTGAACAGCTCGGCCGTGTCCTTGCCCAGATCGCGGGCCTGGAAGGTGGTATAGGTCACCGGCGGGCGATGATCCCGCCGCTCGATCATGGTGAACAGCAGATCGGCATAGGTGTCGCCCTGCGGGGCATGCAGCACATAATGCAGCCCCTTCATGCCGGTTGCGACCCGCATCGCCCCGACATGGGGCGGGCCTTCATACGTCCAGACGGTCAGCTGCATGGCCGCTACACTCGCAACAGATCACGGCGGTTCAGCGGCCGGGCAAACAGCTCAGCCAGATCGCCCGCCTGTTCATAGCCATGGATGGGCGAGAACACGAGTTCGATCGCCCACTTGGTCGAAAGCCCGGTCTTTTCCAGCGGATTGGCCAGGCCCAGCCCGCACACGGTCAGATCCGGACGGCTGGCCTGCACACGGTCAAGCTGCTTTTCCACATCCTGGCCTTCCGAAATCAGCGTGCCGGGCGGCAGGGCGGCCAGTTCATCGATCAAATGGCCCTTGTGGAGATAGGGGGTGCCAACCTCCACCAGCCCCATGCCCAGCTCGCCGGCCAGGAAGCGCGCCAGCGGCACCTCCAGCTGGCTGTCGGGCAGGAAGAAGATGCGCTTGCCGGCCAACTTGCCCCGGTGCGCGGCCAGCGCCTTGCGCGCCCGCTCGCGCGGCGGCGCCGTCACCATCTCGAACCGGTCCTCGCTCACGCCAAAGGCCTGGGCCGCCGCATGCAGCCAGGCCGTGGTGCCTTCGGCGCCAAACGGGAACAGCGCCGGCAGATGCACCGCCCCCCGCTTGTCAAGCGCGGTGCCGGTTTCGGCCAGGAACGGCTGCGCCAGCAGATAGCGGGTGTTGGGCCCCACGCCCGGCATCGCCCCGGCACGGCGGGCCGGCAGGCTCACCACCTTCTCGATGCCCAGATCGGCGAACAGCCGCAGGAACTGGTCTTCCACCACATCGGGCAGGCTGCCCACCACCATCAGCTGCCTGGCGTCGCTGAACGGCAATTCCGGCACCAGCGCGGCGAGGCAGGCATCCTCACCCTGCGTGAAGGTCGTCTCGATGCCCGAACCGGAATAATTGAGCACATGGCAATTGGGCGCAAAACGCTGGTTCAGCCGCTGCGCCGCGCGGCTCAGGTCCAGCTTGATCACCTCGGACGGGCAGGAGCCGACCAGGAACAGCATGCGGATGTCAGGCCGGCGCGCGAGCAGGCGGGTCACCACCCGGTCCAGCTCCTCATTGGCATCGGCCAGGCCAGCCAGATCCTTTTCCTCAATGATGGCTGTGCCAAAGCGCGGTTCGGCAAACACCATCACCCCCGCCGCCGATTGCAGCAGATGGGCGCAGGTGCGGCTGCCCACCACCAGGAAAAACGCATCCTGGATCTTGCGGTGCAGCCAGATGATCCCGGTCAACCCGCAGAACACCTCGCGCTGGCCCCGTTCGCGCAAAATGCCGTCAGCCCCCACGGGGGGCGCGGCACAGGCGTTGGGGCCAGCCCCGCTCATGCCGCCTGGGCCACCGGATGGGCGCCGGCCATCACATCCGAGTCGGCGGCGTGCACGGCCTGCGCGGCCGGCTGCGACGACAGCCGGGCCTGCCGCAATTTCCACACGAACTGGGCAGCGTTGATGACATAGGCGACATAGGCAGCCAGCGCCGTGCCGAACAGCACGCCATCATCGGCAATGCCCGTGAACAGTCCCACCAAATACAGCGTGTGCAGGATGATCACCAGCATCGAGAACACATCTTCCCAGAAAAAGCTCTCGTGAAAAAGATACTGGCCAAAGACGACCTTTTCCCAGATCGCGCCGGTGATCATGATCGTGTAGAGCGCGATCGTCTTGATCACCACCGACCAGATCGCCCATTCATAATTGTTGCCGGTGTTGAGGTAATCAATCACCAGATACAGGCTGACACCGAAGATCAGGAATTGCACCGGAGCCAGCAGGCCCTGCACCAGGGTCCATTTCGTGCTGTCACGGCGGACGCGTTCCTCAGGCGTGTAAAGCGGCCGCTCCCCGGTCGCCGACACCACGTCTGACGCTGCTGCTGACAAACCCCTTACCCCTCAAATGCTACGCAATTTTCCCTATCACCACCCCCCTAGGTGTCAACCGGGATTGCGCCCCGGCTGTCATGCCGGCTTGTCAGCGCCGATGCCGCGACGGGCGCGACAGGCCCCGTCAGCCCGGCTTGCGTTGCGCCGCAGCAACGCGGCTGCGAAATCATCGTGAAATGCCCACATCAGGCGGTTGCCAGCCGGTCAGGAGTGGCCTAGCCTGTGTCAGTCTGTCGCGACAGGTGGAACAAAACCAACCGGCAGACGTGGGAGCCGCCGCCTCTAGGGCGACGGGAACAGGTGATGACGTCCATGATGGACATTGTGGCGGACGCGACCAGCGCCGCCACCAAGGGCTGGAATCGCGCCCGGCGTGCTGCATTTGGCGGCAACGGCGGCGATTCCGCTGCGCCCGGCACCGCCCAGCCCGATGCTTCCGCCCTCGCCCGCCTGATCGAGGCGGACATCATTCCCCGCCTGCTCGCCGGCCACGGCCAGGCCCAGGCCAACAGCGACGGCGTGCGCCTTCCGGCCGGGTTGGTGGCGCGGCTGGCGCGGGCCCTGCTGGATGATGATGCCGCCGTGCTGGTGGAGGAGATCGAGGCGCTGGAAGCCAAGGGCCATGCCCCGCAGGCGCTGATGGAAGACCTGATCGGCCCCGCCGCCCGCCTGCTCGGCGATTGGTGGCTGGCCGATGACATTGATTTCGTGGACGTCACCATGGGCCTGTGGCGCTGCCAGATGCTGGTGCACGCCCTGTCGGCCCGCCACCCCGGCGGCGCCGCTCCCGCCGCGATGCAGCGTCACGCCCTGATCCTGCCGGCGCCGGGCGAACAGCATGTGCTGGGCGCCATGATCGTCGAGGATGCCTTCCGCCGCGCCGGCTGGGCCACCCACTCCGGCCCGGCGCTGGATGAGGATGCGCTGGTCAGCCTGGTGGCGCGCGAGGGGTTTGACCTGATTGGCCTGTCGGCGGGCAGCCAGCGCGTGCTCGCCGGCCTGACGCGCACCATCGCGGCGCTGCGCCGGGCGGCCGGGCGGCCGATCCTGGTGCTGGTCGGTGGCCCGGCGGTGGCGGGCGAAGCGGCGGTGGCGCGCCGGATCGGGGCAGACGGCGCCGCCCGCGATGCGGCGCATGCGGTGGCACTGGCGGAACTGCACCTGGCGGGCCAACCGCCAGTGCGGGCGGTGGTGGCGACAGCATGAGGGCGGCAGGGATGAACTGGGGGCCGGAGTAATACGGCATGGATGCAAGAAATTATAACAATATCAGTGCCCTGCCCAGCGATGGGGCAATTGATCTGGCGGCCCTGGTCGCCAGCCGACCCGACAGCGCGCTGGCTGCCCTGCTCGCCGCCGCCGATCTGGTGCTGGTGATCAGCGCTGCCGGCCGCATCGATCAGGTGCATGTTGGCAGCGGCGATATTGATCCGGCCGAAGTGGCTGGCTGGGAAGGCGATGATTGGCGCGCCACCGCCCTGCCCGACAGCCAGGGCAAGATCGATGCCCTGATGAACGATGCCATCGCGCCGCGCTGGCGCGAGGCCAATCATCACGGCAGCGAAGGCGAGCTGCCGATGAAGTGGCTCACCCTGCCGCTGCCCGGCAACCGCCGTCTCGCCATCGCCCGGGATCAGCGCGTCGCTGCCAGCCTGCAGCAGCGGCTGGTGCGCGCCCAGCAGGCGATGGAGCGCGATTCGATGCGCCTGCGCCAGCTGGAAACCCGCCACCGCCTGCTGTTCGACACCGCGGCCGAGCCGATCTTCATCATCGACGCCGCCAGCCGCCGTGTGCTGGAGGCCAATGCCGCCGCCCGCCGCGCCACCGGCCTCACCGCCCACGCGCTGGACGGCCAGAATTTCGCTGCCCTCGTCCATCCCGACGATCATGATGGCACCATCGCTGTCCTCGGCGCGCTCACCGCCAGCGAGCAGCGCCACCCCGCCCGCCTGCGCCTTGCCGGCGGCCAGAGCTTTGCCATGAGCGCCAGCCTGTTCCGGCAGGACCGCGACAACCGGCTGCTCATCCGGCTGACCCCGCTCGACCTTGCCGCGCCGGCCGCCAGTGAGCCGTTGGCCGATGCCATGGAGCGGATGCCCGATGCGTTCGTGCTGACCGACGACAATTTCGACATCATCGCCGGCAACGGCGCCTTCCTCGATCTGGTCGGCCTCGCCCGCGCCGCCGATCTCGTCGGCCAGCCGATCAGCCGCTATCTCGGCCGCCCCGGCATCGATCTGGGCGTGCTCACCATCGCCCTGCGCGATCATGGCACCGTGCGCGGCTTTGCCACCATCGTGCGTTCGGGCGCCGGTGATCCGGCCAGCAGCGAGGGAGAGGCCGTTGAAGTCTCCGCCGTGTCCTCCAGCGAGATCGGCCAGCTGCGTCACGGCTTCTCGATCCGCCCGGCCAGCCGCGATGCCGCCCAGGCCGCCGGCGCGTCCCTGCCGATGAGCCAGCTCACCGATCTGGTTGGCCGCGTCTCCCTGAAGGACATCGTGCGCGAATCCACCGATCTCATCGAACGGCTCTGTATCGAAGCCGCGCTCAACTACACCGACGACAACCGCGCCTCGGCCGCCGAAATCCTCGGCCTGTCGCGGCAAAGCCTCTATTCCAAGCTCCACCGCCACGGCCTCGGCAACCTGGGCGACAACGACAGCAGCAACGACAATAACGACAGTTCGGGCGGCTGATCCCGGCGCGGCAAAAGGTGGCGCGCGCCGGCCCAAGTGTCTCGCGGCGTTGACGCCCCGGCGGCGTCAAGACTAGTTTACAGCATGGAACATGTCCCCCCGCCGCGTGCCGATGCCGTGCTGCCCGCCACCGGGCTTCCGCGCCCGCGCGCCGTGCTCGAGCTGTTGAAACCCGTCACCTGGTTTCCGCCAATGTGGGCCTTCATGTGCGGCGTCGTCTCCTCGGGCGTGCCGCTGGCCGACCGCGTTGGCTTTCTGATTGCCGGCATGCTGCTCGCCGGCCCGCTGGTCTGCGGCAACAGCCAGGCCATCAACGACTGGTTCGATCGCCATGTCGATGCCATCAACGAACCGCAACGCCCGATCCCGTCGGGCCGCATCCCCGGCCGCTGGGGCCTCTACATCGCCATCCTGGGCAGCATCATCAGCCTCGCCATCGGCTTCATCATCGGCCCGGTGGTCGGCATCGCCACCATCGTCGGGGTCGCCATGGCCTGGGCCTATTCGGCGCCGCCGCTGCGCTTCAAGGCCGAAGGCTGGCTCGGCCCGCTGGTCTGCGCCGCCGCCTATGAAGGCGTCAGCTGGTTCACCGGGGCCGCCGTGATGGCCGGCGGCGTGCCCGATAGCCGCATCATCTGGGTGCTGTGCATGTATGCGCTCGGCGCCCACGGCATCATGGTGCTCAATGATTTCAAGGCGGTGAAGGGTGATGCCCAATCCGGCGTCAACAGCCTGCCGGTGCAACTCGGCGAGCGCAACGCCGCCGAAATCGCCTGCTGGACCATGGCGCTGCCGCAGGTGGTGGTGATCATCCTGCTCGCCCGCTGGGGCCTCGCCTGGCCCGCCGCCATGGTTGCCTTCTCGCTCAGCATGCAGGTGGTGCTGATGCAGCGCGTGCTCGCCGCGCCGGCCGCCAACGCCCCCTTCTACAACGCCACCGGCACCACCCTCTATGTGCTGGGCATGCTCACATCCGCCTTTGGCCTGTCGGTGATCGTGTGATGCAACCGCTTTCCTGGGCAGGCATCGCCCGCCTCGGCCTCGTCCAGAGCGCGCTGGGCGCCATCGTCATGCTGGCCTCCAGCCTGCTCAACCGCATCATGGTGGTGGAATATGCCACTGCCGCTGCGCTGCCGGCCGGGCTGGTCGCCTTCCATTATGGCGTGCAGCTGTCCCGCCCGAAATGGGGCCATGGCAGCGATGCCGGCTGGCGCCGCACGCCGTGGATCATCGGCGGCATGGCGGTGCTGGGCGCCGGCGGCCTGCTCGCCACCTTCACCACCACCCAACTTGGTGGCCCGTTCGGGCCGGCACTGGCGGCGCTGGTGCTCGCTTATGCCATGATCGGCATCGGCGTCGGTGCGGCCGGCACCTCGCTGCTCGCCCTGCTCGCCACCCGCACCGCGGAAGCCCGCCGCCCCGCCGCTGCCAGCCTCACCTGGATCATGATGATCATCGGCATCGTCATTTCGGCCGGCACCGCCGGTGCCCTGCTCGATCCCTTCACACCGGAACGGCTGCTGACGGTCGCGGCCGGCGTCGTGGCGGTCGCCTTCACCCTCACCTGCCTTGCCGTCTGGGGCGTCGAAGGCACGCCGATGGCTGAGGAAAAGCGCGAGGCTGCCCCCTTTGGCGAGGCCATCGCCGCCATCTGGGGCGATCCCCTCACCCGGTTGTTCAGCATCTTCGTCTTCTTCTCGATGCTGGCCTATTCGATGCAGGATCTCATCCTCGAGCCCTTCGCCGGCCTCGTCTTCAACATGACGCCCGGCCAATCCACCAGCCTGTCGGGCGTGCAGCACCAGGGCGTGCTGGCCGGCATGATCCTGGTCGGCGTCGGCGGCCATGCCTTTGGCGGCCGCCAGGGCCTGAAACTCAAGCGCTGGATCGTCGGCGGCTGCCTCGCCTCCGGCCTGGCGCTGGCCAGCCTGGCGCTCGCCGCCCGCGCCGGCCCCGGCTGGCCGCTCAGCCTCAATGTCGGCCTGCTCGGCTTTGCCAATGGCATGTTTGCGGTCGCCGCGATCGGTTCGATGCTGGAACTCGCCGGGCGCGGCGGGCCGGGCCACGAAGGCATCCGCATGGGCCTGTGGGGCGCGTCGCAGGCTGCTGCCTTCGGCATTGGCGGCTTTGTTGGCGCGCTGGCGGTGGACACGTTGCGCAAGCTGGTGGCCAGCACCGGCCAGGCCTTTGAACTGGTGTTCTGGGTCGAAGGCGGGCTGTTCATCATCGCAGCGCTCATCGCCCTGAAACTCAACGACAGCATGGCAAACCAGGCGGGCAGGCCGAACACGCAGGAGGCAATGGCATGACCGAGATGTTCGACATGGTGGTGGTGGGCGGCGGCCCGTCGGGCGCCACGGCGGCCAATGATCTGGCCTTGCAGGGTTTCAAGGTCATGCTGCTCGACCGCATGGGCCGCATCAAGCCGTGCGGCGGCGCCGTGCCGCCGCGCCTGCTCAAGGATTTCGACGTGCCGCTGGATCTGCTCTGCACCACGGCCAACAGCGCCCGCATGATCAGCCCCAAGGACAACAAGGTCGACATGCCGGTGGGCGAAGGCGGCTGGGTCGGCATGGTCGATCGCGACGTGTTCGACGAATGGCTGCGCGCCCGCGCCGCGAAGAACGGCGCCGATCGCCGCGACGGCACGTTCGAGGCGCTGGAACGCGATGCCGATGGCACCGCCATCGTCTGCTACCGGCCCAAGGGCGCCCCGCGCGGCAGCGACCCGGTGAAGGTGAAGACCAGGATTCTGATCGGCTGCGACGGCTGCAACTCGGCCGTTGCCCGCGCTGCCCTGCCCGATGAGAAGCTGCCCTTCGTCGCCGCCTATCACGAGGTGGTCGAAAGCCCGCCTGAAGGATTCAAGGGCTTTGAAGGCAATCGCTGCGATGTCTTCTACCAGGGCAAGCACAGCCCGGATTTCTATGCCTGGGTGTTCCCGCACGGCTCCAAGACCAGCATCGGCACCGGCAGCGCTGTACAGGGCTTTGAACTCAGAAAGGCCGTCGCCAAGCTGCGCGACGAACTGGGCATGGCCGAAGACACGTGCAAGACCGTGCGCGTTGAAGGCGCCCCCATCCCGCTGCGCCCGCGCAAGAAGTGGGACAATGGCAAGGATGTCGTGGTGGCCGGTGACGCCGCCGGCACCGTCGCCCCGGCCAGCGGCGAAGGCATTTTCTATGCCATGACCGCCGGGCGTGAGGCCGCCCGCGCCGCCGCCGAAGCGGTGAAGACCGGCGATGCCTCCAAACTGGCGCTGGCCCGCAAGCGCTTCCTCAAGGGCCATGGCACCGTGTTCACCGTGCTCGGCATCATGCAATGGTGGTGGTACCGGTCCGACACCATGCGCGAGAAATTCGTCAAGCTGTGCATGGACAAGGACATCCAGGAATTGACCTGGGAAGCCTATATGAACAAGGAACTGGTCAAGCGGAAACCGCTTGCCCATGTCCGCATCTTCCTGAAGGATTCGGTGCAGTTGGTGACGGGCATCCTGTCGGGTGGCGGCATCCGCGAAGGCAACACCGCCGGCAAGCGCGCGCAGGTCTGACACCCCGGCCGCGCCGCCCCGGCAAAAGGGGAGGCATGATGGCGCGATTGTCGGAACAGGCGTGGGTGCTGCCCGCTGCGGTTGCGGCAGTGGCGGCCAGCTTCACGGCCGCGGTCGGCGCCACCATCACCGATATCGGCCCCTGGTACATGGCACTGAAACAGCCGGACTGGGCGCCGCCCACCTGGCTGTTCGGCCCGGCGTGGACGCTGATCTTTGGTCTGTGCACCATGTCGGGCGCCACTGCCTGGCTGGCGGCGCGCACCCGCTCCCAGGCCGAATCGGTGATTGGCCTGTTTGCCCTCAACGGCTTTCTCAACCTGCTCTGGAGCTTCCTGTTCTTCCGCCTGCACCGGCCGGATTATGCCGCGCTGGAAGTGGGCGTGCTGTGGAGCAGCATCGGCATCCTGTGCTTCGTGCTCTGGCGCTTTTCCCGCCCGGCGGCGCTGCTGCTGCTGCCCTATTGGGCCTGGGTCAGCTTCGCCGCCATGCTCAACCGCGCCATTGTCGAGTTGAACGGGCCGTTCTGAACCGCCTCAGCCAGCGGGCTTGGCCGGCTGATCCTCCGGCTTGGCCGGCCCGGTGTCCGGCGGCGGCAGCGGCGGCAGATTGGTGAAATCGCGGCCGATCGTGTTGGGCTTGGCCAGCGTCGGCACGCCGGGCGCAGCCTCCTTCTCTTCGGCCTTCTTTGCGCCGCAGGCGGCCGTGGCAAGCGCCAGCGCCAACAGTCCAGCCGCTGGCAAAATTCGAATCATCACTGAACCCTCGCAGCAATTTCGCAATCAATAGTGCATGAAGCCTGCGGCCATAACAATGGTGCCGGCTCAGTCCGGCTTCAGCGCCGCCGCCGCCGCAAAGGGCCCCACCGCCAGCGCCACCAGGCTGGCCGCACCGAGCAGGCGGAAGGCGCCAGCCACATCGCTGCCCACGCCAAAGATCAGCACCGGCAACGCTAGTGGCAACACGATCAGCCCGGCGAGCGCCCCGCCACCCTTCAACCCGGCGGTCAATGCGGCGGCCACCACCGCCAGGCTGGCCAGCGCCGGCGTGCCAAGCAGCAAGGCCAGCCCCAGCCGCAGACCGGTCGCCGCATCCAGGCCCAGCAGCACGCCGGCCACCGGCAGCGCCGCCAGCAACGGCACGGCAAAGCCAAGCCAGTGCGCGGCGATGCGGGCGGCGCACACCAGTTCCAGCGCGATGCCGCGGGCGATCAGCTGATCGATGCTGCCATCCTCCACGTCGGGGGCCAGCAATGTCTCCACCGGCAACAGGCTGGCCAGCAGCGCCGCCACCCAGATGATCCCCGGCGCGATGCGGGCCAGCAGCCGCGCATCCGGCCCCACGGCAAAGGGGAACAGCGCCGCCACCAGCACGAAGAACATCACCGGCAGCCAGATCGCCGGCGACCGGGCGATCAGCAGCAGATCGCGGCGGAACAAGGCCCACAGCATCAGCCGAGCCTCAGCGTTGCGGCATCATCCAGGCCGATATCGCCATGCACCGCCGCCACCACCAGGCCGCCCGCCGCCCGGTGCGCCGCCATCGCCCGCGCCAGCAGCCCGGCCGACGCCGTGTCCAGCCCCGCCGTCGGTTCATCCAGCAGCCACAGCTCCGCGCCGGCGGCAATCACCCGGGCAATCGCCGCCCGCCGCTTCTGCCCGGATGACAGCATGCGGCACGGCACATCCACCAGCGCCGCGAGGTTCATCGCCTCCAGCGCCGCCGGCAGCCGCGGCAGCCCGCCATCCAGCCGCGCCCAGTGGCTAAGTTCCGCACCCAGGCTCTGGCGCGGTTTCAACGCCACCTCGTGCCCGGCAAAGGCGCGCCGGCCAGCAAAAGCCACACTGCCGGCCGCCGCCGGCAACAGCCCGGCCAGCAGCCGCAACAGCGATGATTTTCCGGTGCCGTTGGGCCCGACCAGCAGCAGTGCGCCGCCGGGCGCCACGCGGGCCGAAACCCCCTCAAACAGCATCCGCCCGCCACGCCGGCAGGCCAGATCGGTGATTTCAAGCGCTTCGCTCACCCGGTCAGGCTTAACCGCCGGCCCTGCCGCCCGCAACTGGGCAAGCCCGGCAATTCAGGCTATGGCGCGGATCATGCCCCCTGCCGATCGTCCGCAACTGTCCACCTCCAGCAATCTGGCTGTGAATTTTGGCCCGCTGCTGCTGTTCTTTGCCGCCAGCAAGGCCGGCAAGGCGATGTTTGAACGCGGGCAGCTGCCCGGCCTGCGCGACGCCGACATGGCCAGCGCCATGATCGGCACCGGCGTGTTCATCGTTGCCAGCCTGATCGCCGCGCTGTGGCACTGGGCCAAGACCCGGCATCTGCCGCCCGCAATGATCTTCACCACGGTGATCGTCGTGCTGTTCGGCGGCCTCACCATCTGGCTGCAGGACAAGGCGTTCATCCAGCTGAAGCCCACCATCATCTATGGCGTGTTCGCCGCCCTGCTGCTTGGCGGCCTGCTCACCGGGCGGCCCACCCTGCAGCTGGTGATGGGCGACGCGCTGCCCGGCCTCACGGATCGCGGCTGGCGGCTGCTCACCCGCAACTGGGCCCTGTTCTTCCTCGCCCTGCTCGCCGCCAACGAAGCCGCGCGCCGCTTCCTCAGCTATGACGACTGGCTCAGCTTCAAGGTCTGGGGCGTCACCGTCGCCATCTTCGCCTTCACCATCGCCCAGACGCCGCTGCTGACCAAACATGGCCTGAAGCTGGATTGATCCCGCCTCAGCGCGGCGCCACCGTGAAGGCTGGCGGCACCGGATCATTGGCCACCCGCTCCACCAGCGCATAGAAAAACCGGTTGAAATCGCGCGCCGCGGTCAGGTCCATCGGCGTCGTCATGTCATCCTGCGGCCGGTGATAGCGGCGCTGATACCAGTCCCGGTAAATCCGTTCCTCCTCGGTGCGCGGGTCGTAAGCGAACACGAAGTTCAACCCCGGAATGCCGGCCTCCATGAACGGCCAGCTGTCCACCCGGCGAATGAGGTTGCGCTCCGGCTCAAGGTCGGGGCGGATCTGGATCTTCAACCCCTGCGCCACCTGCTTGGCAGCTTCGGCCAGCGTCGTCGGCTCCTTGCTGTGCATGGTCAGCGCCTTCAACGGGAACAGCGGCCGCAACTGATCCAGGTTGATCACGCCGGCCACCTCGCCCTTGGGCACGGTCGGATGCTGCAGCCACCAGCGCGCGCCCAACAGGCCCTTCTCCTCCGCCGTCCACACCGCAAACAGGATCGGCCGGGCATAGCCCTTGCCCCGGCGCCGTTCCGCCAGCTGCGCCAGCAACGCGACATAGGCCGCATCGTCCAGCGCGCCATTGTACAACGCATCGCCGTTCACCGGCTCGCCAAAGCCATAACCATCGATATGGGCGCCGAGCAGCAGATGCTCGCCCGCCTTGGCCTTGTCGGTGCCGGGCAAGCGCGCGATCAGCTGTTCGGATGCAAAGCGCCGGGTCGCCGTGGTCAGGTTGGCCTCGAACCGGCCGGGCACATCGAAACGGTCGAGATCGCGGTGGTAGGTGCCCTCGGTCAGGATGGTCGACGCCAGCCGGCCGGTGCCGGCGATCAGCGTCGCCAGCGCCGCGCCGTTCACGCGAAACTGCGGCAGGCCGCTGGGCAGCGGCGCGCCGTCATGCGCCACGCTGCGCGCATAGGCATCGGGCCAGCGCGGCGGCTCGATATTGAACCCGACATCATCGATGGTCAGCACCGCGACCGCGCCCGCGGCCGTCACCGCTGCCAGCCGCTCCGCCGCCGCGGCCCGGCCCGTGCGCCGGCTTCCGTAACAGATGGCGATCTTGCCCTTCAGCTCCGGCCCGGCCTCCGCCTTGCTGCAATAGCCGGCAAAACGCATCGGGGCCGACAGGCGGGCCGGCAGATCAACGGCAGCGCGCGGCGTCACCTCGTGCAGGAATTTCAGCGGCATAGCGCTGCCGTCGGGCTGCACCACCCGCATGCTGGCCGCCGTCACCTGCACCTCGTGCAGCGGCACCATCTGGCGGTATGTGCCATTCTCACCCGCCGGTTGCAGCTTCGCCCGCTTGAACCAGCTCTCCACCAGCGCAATGGCGCGGGCATGGCCAGAGCTGCCGGCATCGCGGCCCTCCATCGCATCGCTCGACAGTTCCGCCGTCCGCGCCAACCAGGCGCTGGTGTCGGCATCCGGCTTGGCCAAAGCAGAGGTGGCAATCAGGGCGGTGAGCAGCAGGATCCGGCGCATGGGGCTGACTTTGCCCGGCTGGCCGGAAAACTCAATCCTCGCCAAACTTGTCCAGCACCAGCCCGGCCAGCTTGGCCACCGCATCCTCAGCCTGCGGGCCGGTGGCGCTGATCTCGATCTCGTCACCCATCGCTGCTGCCAGCATCATCAGGCCCATGATCGATGTGCCGGTCACATCAGAGCCATCGTGGCTCACCACCACCTCGGCATCAAAACCCGATGCCAGGGTGACAAATTTTGCACTGGCGCGCGCGTGCAGCCCGCGCCGGTTGGTGATCGGAACCTTCACGGGCCCGGCGGTCGCGCTCAAGCCGCTTCGCCCAGCATGCGGCTGGCGACCGCGATATATTTACGCCCGGCATCCTGGGCGGCCTGAACCGCCGCCTCCACCGTGCAGCTCTTGCGCACGCTCGCCAGCTTGATCAGCATCGGCAAATTCACCCCGGCGATCACCTCCACCTGCGGCCCCAGCAGGGAAATGGCCAGGTTCGATGGCGTGCCGCCAAACATGTCGGTCAGGATGATCACGCCGCTGCCGCTGTTGCAGGCCTTCACCGCCGCGGCAATGTCGGCCCGGCGCAGCTCCATGTCATCCTCGGCCGCGATGCAGATCGTCTGCACGCACGTCTGCGGGCCGACGACATGCTCCATCGCCGCCTTGAACTCCACGGCAAGATTGCCGTGCGTCACCAAAACCAATCCGATCATTGGTTGCTGGCCTCACCCGCTTTGCCTGAGTCTGTCAATGGGGGGCCTGCCACCACGGCGGCATCACCCCCCTGTTTTGCGATGTCCCGGTGCACCAGCGCCACGGTCTGCCCGGCATCCGCCAGCCGCGCTGCCAGCGCCCGCGCCACCGCCACGCTGCGGTGCCGCCCACCGGTGCAGCCGATGGCGATGGTGAGATAGGATTTCCCCTCCCGGGCATAGCCTGGCAGCAGGCTCTGGATCAGATCGTCGATCCGGTCCAGCGTGCCGGCATAAAGCGGATCAGCCGCCACATAAGCCGCCACCGCCGCATCTTCCCCGGTCAGCGGCCGCAACGCGGCATCCCAATGCGGATTGGCCAGAAAGCGCATGTCAAACACCAGATCGGCCTCACGCGGCAGGCCGGTGGAAAAGCCAAAGCTCATCACCGTCACCGTCAGCCCCGGCGAAAAGCCCCCACCAAAGCGCTCCGTCACCCGGGCGCGCAGATCGGTCACCGACAGGTCCGACGAATCAATCACCAGGTCAGCGCTGCGCTTCAAAGCGCCCAACAGGTCGCGCTCCGCCCGGATGCCATCAATGGCCGGCCGGTCCTGCGCCAGCGGATGCC
The DNA here is from genome assembly GCF_059745315.1 of Sandarakinorhabdus sp. FBCC-B8862. Lineage (NCBI taxonomy): Bacteria > Pseudomonadati > Pseudomonadota > Alphaproteobacteria > Sphingomonadales > Sphingosinicellaceae > Sandarakinorhabdus > Sandarakinorhabdus sp. FBCC-B8862. Next base: position 2,252,774 of record NZ_CM185574.1, on the reverse strand, counting down.
GCCGCCGGGTTTCGGAAAAGCGCCGGATCAATACATCATCGGCACAGTCCAGGTAGACCAGCCGCACATCGCGCCCGGTGTCGCGCAGCGCCGCCACCCGGGCACTCAACGCCTTGGCATCAAAGGCGCGGGTGCGGCTGTCCAGCCCCAGTGCGATCGGTCGCAGCGCGGCGGCCGCCAGCAACCCATCCAGGAGGCCAATGGGCAGATTGTCGACAACTTCATGTCCGGCATCCTCCAGCGCCTTCAGCACGGTGGATTTGCCGGCACCCGACAGGCCGGTAACGATCAGGATCGGTTGCACCGCTGCACTGCTGCCAGCCAGGCCATGATTCGCCAAGGCCCGGGCTGCCCGTTCCGGCGCCGATGCGCCAAAGGGATCAAAGGCCAGCAATGGCACCGCCACGCCCAGATATTCCGCCCAGTCCGCCGCAGGCAACCGCTCCGCCGGCCGGCCAAGATCCAGCGCCAGCGCCGCCGGTGCCGGCTGGGTCGCCTCCGGCACGATGCCAACACCGCGCACTTCGATCAGGCCGGCCAGCCGCGCCGGCGCACTGGCGATCAGGGCCTCGCCATCGCGGCTCAACACCACCCGGTCATCGGCCACCAACGTCCAGCCGGCCGCCACCAGCCGCAGCGCCAGATCGGATTTGCCGCTGCCCGCCGGGCCCAGCAACAGCACGGCGCGCCCGTTCAGCGCCACCGCCGTGGCATGAATGGTGGCCGCGCCCGTCATGCCGCCGGCAAGCCCAGACGGAACAGCGCGCCGCCACCCGGCGCATCCTCGACGCTTATGCTGCCGCCATGCGCCGCCACAATGGCCGCCGCGATCGACAGGCCCAGGCCGCTGTGCCGGCCAAAATCCTCATGCCCCGGCCGCTCCGAATAGAAACGGCGGAAAATGTCACTGCGGTTGGCGGCCGGCACACCGGGGCCCTGATCGGCCACCGTCACCTCGACCCGGTCCCCGGCTGCGGCCAGCGCGATGCTCACTTGGCCTGCGTCGGGCGAAAAGCTGATGGCATTGTCGATAAGGTTGCGCAGCACCTGGGCCAGGCGGGCGGCATCGCCCTCGATCGCCGGCAGCCGCGCCGGCACCGGGGCCAGCGCCACAGCCACGCCGCGCGGCAGGCCGGCCACGCCATAGGCCTGCACCAGCCCGCTGCACAGCCGCGCCAGGTCCACCGGCTGAAACCCGGTGCGCGACAGTTCGGCATCCAGCCGGCTGGCATCGGCGATGTCGGTGATCAACCGGTCGATGCGGGCAACATCGTCGCGGATCACCGCCAGCAACTGGGCGCGCAGTTCGGGCTGCTCCACCTGTTCCAGCACCTCCACCGCCGAACGCAGCGAGGCGAGCGGATTCTTCAGCTCGTGCGCCACATCGGCGGCAAAGGCTTCGGTCGCATCGATCTGGCCGCGCAGCGCGATGGACATGTCGGAAATCGCCCGCGCCAACGCGCCGATCTCGTCCCGACGGTCGGGCAGGCGCGGCACCACCACCTCGCGGCTGCGGCCCAGCCGCACCCGATGCGCCGCCACCGCCAGCAGGCGCAGCGGCCGCACGATGGTGCGGGCCAGAAACACCGAAAGGAACAGGGTCAACCCCGTCACGCTCAACAGCAGCCAGCCCGATGTCAGCCGCTCGCGCCGCAGCAGCTCGGCCAGATCCTCTGCCGAATCGATCAGCAACACCGTTTCGCCACTGGCCAGTGGCGCCGCGGCCGACACGATCAGCGTGCCATCGCGCGCGCGCCGCAGATCGGTCACCGGCTGGCCGGCGGCCTGCGCCCGCGCCACCTCGCGCCAGCGCGCCGCCCGGTCTCCGGCCCGGCCCGGCGCCGGTTCGGCATAGGCCGGCAGATCGCGAAAGCCCAGCACCGCATCCAGCGCCCTGTCGATCAGCTTGGCCGCCGCCCGCCGCCAGCCATAGGCGGCCGGGTCCTCCACGACGAAGCGCGGGTTTTTCGGGCTCTGCCAATTGTCGGCCACAGCCAGGCCACCGCCATCATAGAGGCGCAGCCGCGCGCCGCGCGCCAGGCCCATGCCGGCCACCGCCGCCGCCTGTTCCGGGGGCGGCCGGTCAGCCAGCAGATGCGCCACCGCTGCCGCCTCGTTGGCCAGCGCATCGCTGCGTTCGGCCAGCAGCCGGTATCGCACATTGTCCAGATACAGCAGCATGATCGCCAGCACGATCACCGCCACCACGTTCACCGCAAAGATGCGGGCCCGCAAGCTGCCAAAGCCCAGGTTGCGGCGCCATTCCTGCACCGCTTCCTCGGCGCGGCTATTCCTCGTTGAAACGGTAGCCGACGCCATACAGCGTCTCGATCGCCTTGAACTGATGGTCCACCACGCGGAACTTCTTCCTGAGCCGCTTGATGTGGCTGTCGATGGTGCGGTCATCCACATAGACATCGTGGGAATAGGCCGCATCCATCAGCTGGTCGCGCGATTTCACAAAGCCGGGCCGGCTGGCCAGCGTTTCCAGGATCATGAATTCGGTCACCGTCAATGCCACATCGCCGCGCCGGCCATCGCCGCCATCCCAGAACACGCGGTGGCGGGCGGGGTCCATGGTCAGGCGGCCGCGCACGATGGGCTCGGCGGCCGGCTGATCGGGCTGCTCCTCGGCGGCTCGGCGGTTGGCTGTGCGGCGCAGCACGGCGCGGATGCGTTCGATCAGCAGGCGCTGGCTGAACGGCTTGCCAATATAATCATCGGCGCCCATGGCCAGGCCCAGCGCCTCGTCAATCTCGGTGTCCTTGCTGGTCAGGAAAATCACCGGCACCTGCACCTTTTCGCGCAACCGGCGCAGCACCTCCATCCCGTCCATGCGCGGCATCTTGATGTCCAGCACCACCAGGTCGGGCTGGTTTTCCAGCAGCGCCTTCAACGCGCTGTCACCATCGGAATACAGCCGCACGGCAAAGCCTTCGGCCTGAAGCGCAATCGATACCGAGGTGAGGATGTTGCGGTCATCATCCACCAGGGCGATCGTCGGGGCGGGCGGCGCGGTGCTGTCCATCGCCCGCCTATGTGGAACGCGCGCGCCCCGCTGGCAAGGGGTGCGCCCCGGTTGCCCACAGGCTGCTCCTGCATGCGCTGCATGGCTGCCCTGTCCGAAAGGATGGCATCGCCGCTTTTGACGAATACGTATGCGTGGGTTATGCGCAGCGCACAGCCGCGGGTGGGGCGTGGGGGCCCCGATTAAGGAGAATAGCCGTGCCGTCGACCGTGATTTCCAGCCATAGCCTTGCGGCCCAGGGCTATGACACGCCCGCCAATCTCCACTGGAATCTGCTCACCGGCGCCCTCGTCGAGCTGGCCGTGCAGCGCGGCGAAGGCCTGCTGTCCGAACATGGCGCGCTGGTGGTGAAAACCGGCAAGCACACCGGCCGCTCCGCCAACGACAAGTTCATTGTGCGCGATGCCGCCACCGAAAGCACCATCTGGTGGGACAAGAACAAGAGCATCACGCCCGAACAGTTTGCCGCCATCAAGGCCGATTTCCAGACGGCGCTGAAGGGCAAGGCCGATCTGTTCGTGCAGGATCTTTATGGCGGCAGCCAACCCGAACACCGGGTCAAGGTGCGGGTGATCACCGAATATGCCTGGCACAGCCTGTTCATCCGCACCCTGCTGGTGCGCCCGGAACTCGCCGATCTGGCCGACTTCCTGCCGGAATATACCATCATCGACCTGCCCAGCTTCACGGCCGATCCGGCCCGCCATGGCTGCCGCAGCGAAACCGTGGTGGCGGTCGATTTCGAAGGCAAGACCGTGCTGATCGGCGGCACCGCCTATGCCGGCGAAATGAAGAAGTCGGTCTTCTCCATCCTCAACTATCTGCTGCCGCAAACCGGCGTGATGCCGATGCACTGCTCCGCCAACATCGGCCCCAACGGCGACACCGCCATCTTCTTCGGCCTGTCCGGCACCGGCAAGACCACCCTGTCTGCCGATGCCAGCCGCACGCTGATCGGCGATGATGAACATGGCTGGTCCGACACGGCGGTCTTCAACTTCGAAGGCGGCTGCTATGCCAAGATGATCCGTCTTTCGGCCGAAGCCGAGCCGGAGATTTACGCCACCACCCGCCGCTTTGGCACGGTGCTGGAAAATGTCGTCATCGATCCGGTCACCCGGAAGATCGACCTGGATGACAACAGCCTCGCGGAAAACAGCCGCGGCTCCTATCCGATCGAGTTCATTCCCAACGCCTCGGCCGACAATATGGGCCCGGTGCCGCGCAACATCATCATGCTCACCGCCGACGCGTTCGGCATCCTGCCGCCGATTGCCAAGCTCACGGCGGATCAGGCCATGTACCATTTCCTGTCGGGCTACACCGCCCGCGTCGCCGGCACCGAAATCGGCGTCACCGAACCCGATGCCACCTTCTCCACCTGCTTTGGCGCGCCGTTCATGCCGCGCCACCCGTCGGTCTATGGCAATCTGCTGAAGGAACGCATCGGCAAGGGCAATGTCGATGTGTGGCTGGTCAACACCGGCTGGACCGGCGGCAGCGCGACGGCCGGTGGCCACCGCATGCCGATCAAGGCCACCCGCGCCCTGCTCAACGCCGCGCTGGATGGCAGTCTCAACACGTCAGAATTCCGCATCGATGAAAATTTCGGCTTTGCCGTGCCGGTCAGCGTGCCGGGCGTTGATCCCACCATCCTCAACCCGCGTGACACCTGGGCCGACACCGCCGCCTATGACGCGCAGGCGAAAAAGCTGGTCGGCATGTTCATCGCCAATTTCGCCCAGTTCGAAGCCCATGTCGATCAGGGCGTGCGCGAATCGGCTCCCAAAGCGGCCTGAACCAGACAAGTTTGAATCACCATCATGTGGCCGATGGGCCACATGATGGCTGATTTGTTCGAAAAATAACGCGCCTGCGGCATTTGCCTCGTTGAAAAGCCCCTGACGCCCGGCAACAACACGGACGTCCAATTTTCAATCTGGGGGGCTACCAGTGTTCAACAAGACGATGCTTCTGCTTGCCAGCTCCGTGCTGGCCGGCTCTCTGGCCAGCGCGGTGCAGGCCCAGGAAAAGGCCGCCGCCGCCGAAACCGCCGCAGAGGAACTGGTCGTCACCGGTTCGCGCCTGAAGGGCAGCCCCAACGAAACTGCGCCGCTGCCGATCACCACGGTCGATGCCGCCGCCCTGCGCGCGCTGGGCAACAGTGATCCCACCGCCACCCTGCGCCAGATCCCGGCGCTGCTCGCCTCGGGCACCGTGGCCGATTCCATCGAGCGCGGCGCCGGCGGTGTCGGCCAGGCCACGCTGAACCTGCGCCAATTGGGCGCCAACCGCACCCTGGTGCTGGTCGATGGCTATCGCCACGTCTCCGGTGTGGCCGGCAGCCAGACGGTTGACGTCGCCACCATCCCCAACGCCCTCATCGAGCGTGTGGACGTGCTCACCGGCGGCGCCTCGGCCGTCTATGGCGCCGACGCCGTCACCGGGGTCGTCAACTATGTGCTGAAGAAGAATTTCACCGGCCTCGCGCTGGATGGCCAGTTCGGCATTTCCGATTATGGCGACGGCCAGACCTATCGCATCGAAGGCACCTGGGGCACCAACTTCGCCGACGGCAAGGGCAACATCACCTTCTCGGCCGGCTACACCAAGGATACGGAAATCCTGTTTGCCGACCGGCCGGCCACCGCCAACAACGGCCGCGGCAACAACAGCACCACCTATTCCAACCCGTTCAAGCGGTTCCAGAAGGGTGACATCAACCCGGCCACCATGCCGAACTTCGCCAACTATTACCGGGTTGGCGGCCCCGGCCCGCGCACCAGCCGCATCAGCTTCGGCCCGCTGATCCCCACGGCCGCCCAGGCCGCCACGCTGTTCCCCGGCGTCACCCTCACCGCCGCCGAACAGGCGCTCATCGCCCGCGCCGCCGGTGCGCCCTCCTTCGTGATCGCGCCGCAACCGGCCTTCGGCATCTCGTCCAACGCCGGCCTCATCTTCCGCGCCGATTTCGCCCGCTTCTCCACCGACATCAACGGCAACGGCATCGCCGATTGCAACGAATCCTATGTCGGCTGGACCGGCTTTGGCGGCGGCGGCTGCTATGTCTCCACCCCCGGCGGCGGCGTGCGCATCTTCCAGGATGGCATCATCTCCACCAGCCAGAACCAGTTCGGCGGCGATGGCGCCCCGGAACGCGTCAACGCCCAGTCGCTGATCCCCGGTTCGCAGCGCATCTACGCCAATTTCCGCGGCAATTATGAACTGTCGCCGGCGGCAGAGGTGTTCATCGATGCCAAATACACCCGCAACAGCGCCATCAGCCGCAGCGCCTACAACAGCTTCTACGATTCGCTGCTGATCCTGCCCGATAACCCGTTCATCCCGGCCGCGCTCAAGGCCGAATCCGATGCCGCCGGCGGCCTGCGCGTCTCCCGCGACATGACCGATCTCGGCGACGGCATCAGCCGTGCGCAGCGCCAGACCTATCGCATCGTCGCCGGCGTGCGCGGGGAGATCACCCCGCACCTCAACTACGAAGTCGTCGGCAACTGGGGCAAGACCGACAGCGCCAACACCTTCGAAAACTCGGTGCTCTATGATCGCCTGTTTGCCGCGCTCGATGTGGTGCGCGGCCCCAACGGCCAGCCGGTCTGCCGCGTCTCCACCGGCAACACCACCCCGCACCCGGGCTCCGAAAGCTTCCCGCTGATCGCGCCGGGCTTCTTCACTTTCCGCCCGGGTGACGGCACCTGCGTGCCCGCGAACATCCTGGCCGGCGCCAACAGCATCAGCCCGGCTGCTGCCAAGTGGATCACCACCCCGACCACCAACCGCTCCCGCCTGGAACAGACGGTGTTTACCGCCCTGTTCACCGGCGACACCGGCGGCTTCCTCAACCTGCCCGGCGGCGCCGTGCAGTTCGCCTTCGGCGGCGAATATCGCGAGGAAATCTCCCGCTCCATCTTCGATCCGCTGGTGCTGGGCATCATCCCGCAAACCGGCCCGGCCAATCTGGTTGGCAAGTTCATCGGCGACGTTGAACCCACCAACCAGTCGCTGGTCTTCGATCCGACCAACCGCACCAACAACGCCGGCGGCAAGTTCAACGTCAAGGAAGTGTTCGGCGAAATCAAGCTGCCGATCCTGAAGGACGCGCCCTTCTTCCACGAGCTGAGCCTTGGTGCAGCCGGCCGCTATGCCGATTATTCCACCGTCGGCGGTGCCTTCACCTGGAACGTCAACGGCACCTGGGCGCCGATCAAGGACATCAAGCTGCGCGGCACCTATTCCCGCGCCATCCGCGCCCCCAACATCGCCGAACTGTTCGATCCGGCGCAGGGGGCCACCTTCCGCCCGGCCGATCCGTGCGACGTGATCAACCAGAACGCCACGTCCAACCGCAAGGCCAACTGCATCGCGGCGGCCACCGCACTGGGCATCGCCAACCCGGCGACGTTCATCGCCAACTATGCCGATCCGCTCACCGGCCGTTTCGGCGGCACCATTGGCGGCAACCCGAACCTGACGGAAGAAAAGGCCACGACCTGGACAGTGGGCGCCGTGCTGCAGCCCAGCTTCGTGCCCGGCCTGACGCTCAGCGCGGATTATTATTCGATCAAGATCCGCGACGCGATCAGCACCGTCACCGCGCAGGACATCGTCAACACCTGCTATGACAACACCACCTTCCCCAACCAGTTCTGCGGCCTGTTCGAACGCATCGGGCCCACCGCATCGGGCGCCACCTCGGCCACCCAGCCCAATCTGTTCGGCTTCCGCACACTCAACCAGCGCGTGCTGAACTTCGGCCGCATCGAAACCTCGGGCATCGATTTCTCGGCCAGCTACCGCTTCACCTTGTGGGACAAGAACAACATCAGCCTCGGCCTCAACGGCAACTGGACGGAGAAGGTGAACCGCTTCTTCGATCCGCGTGATCCCAACCTGGTCAACCCGGCGCTGCGCGAACTGTCGGTGCCGGAATGGTCGGGCGTCGGCTCGGTCACCGTCAACCGCGGCGCCGTCACCGTCGGCTACAATGTGCAATATGTGCAGTCCACGGCGGTGGCCAGCGCCATCCAGATCGAACGCATCGCCACCGAATTCGGCCCGGCCGGCTTTGCGCCCGATTACTGGATCCACAACATCAGCTTCAACGTGGACATCATCGACGACCGCTTCAGCCTCTATGGCGGCGTCAACAACCTCACCAACGCCGCGCCCTACCTGTCGTCCTCGGCCTATCCGGTCTCGGGCATGGGCCGCTTCTACTTCATGGGCATCCGCGCCAAACTCTGACGCGATCCCCAACCCAAACGCGAAAGGGCGGCCCCACCGGGCCGCCCTTTTTCGTTGCGGCGCCCGGCCAGGCCTGGCAGCCTGGCGGCATGAAACGCGCCTGGTTTGATGCAGACGGCGAAATCATGGCCGAACTGGAACCCAATCGCATCCTAGGCGACTTGGCCGATGCAACCCAATTCCCGACCGAACTGTCCCAAATCGCCGCCTGGCGTTTCACCATCACCCATCTGCAGCAACTTGCCGCCGCCCTCCCCAGCGCTCATGTCTTCATGGAATTCGCCATTCCGCGCATGGGCCGGCGGGCCGATGCCGTGCTGGTGATTGGCCCATTGATCCTCGTGCTCGAATACAAGGTCGGCGAACGCAGCTTCGCCCGCCACGCCATCGAGCAGGTGCATGGCTATGCGCTTGATCTCAAGAATTTCCACGTCACCAGCCACGACAAGGCGATTGTTCCCATCCTGATCGCCAGCGACGCGCCGCCGCAACAATTGGGCCTGGGCTTCTGGGCGGCAGACACGGTGCATGATCCGATCTGCCTCAGCCCCGGCGATGTGCTGCCCACCATCCAGCGGCTGCTCGCCAGCGGCGATGGCCCGGCCATCGATGCCAATGCCTGGGCCGATGGCGCCTATCGCCCCACCCCCAGCATCATCGAAGCCGCCGAGGCGCTCTATGCCGGGCATGATGTGGCGGCCATTTCCCGATCCGAAGCCGGTGCCGAAAATCTGTCGCGCACCGCCATTGCCATCGCCGCCGTAGTGGCCCGTATGCGCCGCCAGGGCGGCAAGGCCATTTGCTTCGTCACCGGCGTGCCAGGCGCCGGCAAGACGCTGGCCGGCCTCAACCTCGCCTGCCAGCGCCATCCCGATCACCCAGACGAGCATGCTGTCTTCCTCTCCGGCAACGGCCCATTGGTGCAGGTGCTGCAAGAAGCGCTGCGCCGCGATGGCAAGCGCGCGCACGGCACACCCGATCTGCCAGAAGCCCGCCTTTTGCAGGCGCGCGAGCCCAACGCCTTCATCCAGAATGTCCATCATTTCCGCGATGAATATCTGCCGGCCGATCGTGTGCCGTCCGAGCACGTGGTGATCTTCGACGAAGCCCAGCGCGCCTGGGACCGCGCGATGACCAGCGACTTCATGCGCCGCAAGAAGGGCCAGCCGGGTTTTGACCAGTCCGAGCCCGCCTTCCTGCTGTCGGTGATGGACCGGCGGCCGGATTGGTGTGTCGTGGTCTGCCTGATTGGCGAAGGCCAGGAAATCAACCGCGGCGAAGCTGGCGTGGCCGAATGGTTGCGCGCCCTGCAAGCCGATCTGCGCCATTGGCAGCTGTTCCTGCCGCCGCATCTGGTGGCAGAGAATGGCCCGCTCGACGGCGCCTTGCGCTGGCATCTGCAACAGCGCGGTGCCGTGGTCGATGCCGGCCTTCACCTTGCCGTCTCCGTGCGCTCCTTCCGCGCAGACCGCGTGTCCGCCTTTGTTGCCGCGCTGCTGGCCGAAGACCCCGCCGCCGCACGGTCACTGCGGCCCGACTCTGGCCAGTTTCCCATCCTCTTCACCCGCAATCTCGCCGCCGCCCGTCACTGGCTGCGCCGCCAGCGCCGCGCCGGCGAACGCGCCGGCCTGCTCGCCAGTTCCAACGCCATGCGGCTGAAGCCCGAGGGCCTGCACGTGAAGGCGCCGATCGATGTCTGCCACTGGTTCCTGAACGGCAATGACGATGTCCGCGCGTCCAACGCACTGGAGGATGCTGCCACCGAATTTGACGTGCAGGGGCTGGAGCTGGATTGGACAGGGGTCGCCTGGGACCTCAATTTCCGCCGTACCGCCACCGGCTGGCAGGCCCGCCAGTTCAAGGGCACCAAATGGCAGCAGACCAGCAGCACCGAATCCGGGCTTGGCCGCGCTGACTATGTCAAAAACGCCTATCGCGTGCTGCTCACCCGCGCGCGCCAGGGCATGGTGATCTTCGTGCCGCGCGGTGATGCCGCAGATGCCACCCGCCCACCGGCCGAATATGATGCCATCGCTGATTGGCTGGCCGCCTGTGGTGTGCCCGCACTGGCCTGACCCCTCAAAACACCGGCTGATTGTGGATGCCGCACTCGGTCTTGTCCCAGTGGCGCCAGCGGCCGGCCCGGGGGTCTTCGCCGGGTTGGACCTGGGATGTGCAGGGCTGGCAGCCGATGCTGGCATAGCCTTGGGCTTCCAACGGGTGGCGCGGCAGCTCGCGCAGCGCAAAATGCGCGTCGATGCGGGCCTTGTCCCAATCGGCGAGCGGGTTGATCTTCAGCCGGCCGCCATCCAGCTCGAACCGTGGCAGCCCGGCACGGCCAGCCTGAAAGCCCTTGCGGCCGGAAATCCAGGCATCGAACGGCGCCAGCGCCCGCGCCAGCGGCTCCACCTTCCTGAGACCGCAGCAGCCATCCGGATCATAGCCCCAGCGCATGCCCTTGGCATCGCGGGCCGCAATCTGGTGCGGATCGGGGCGGAACACGCGCAAATCGGTGAAGCCGAACTGTTCCACCAGCGCGTCGCCATAGGCCAGGGTTTCGCCAAACATCTTCTGGGTGTTGATGAAGATCAGCGGCACCGATTTGTCGATGCTGGCCACCAGATCGAGCAGCACCGCCGATTCGGTGCCGAACGAGCTGACCAGCGCCACCCGGTTCTTCAGATCGCCCAGCAACAGGTCGGCCAGCATCGCCGCTGTGTCCTGCCCGGCCAGCCGCTCCGTCATCGCCGCCACATCAGCGGCGGTGAAGGCCGGCGCGGTCTCGATCCGGTCAGGCAGGCGGGCGGCGCTGCTCATCGGGCCGCCAGCGCCCGTTCCTCGCGCAACAGCCACACCGGCCGCGCGGTATCGGCCGCCTTCATATAGACATGCGGGAAGCGCGCCAGCGTCGCCCGCGCCACATCGGCATCAAAGGGTTTTTCCGGCAGCACCGCATCAAAGCCGGCGCGGACCAGAAAGCCCAGCTGATCGACATAGAGCACGCCGACGGCGCGGATTTCGCCGGCAAAACCGGCTTCCCGCAGGATGCGCGCCGCCGAAAAGCCGCGGCCTTCGCGGAATTTCGGGAAGGCGATGTCGATGCGGCGGAGGCTGGCCAGATGCGGGATCAGCGCCCGCGCATCATCGCCGGGCTCCAGCCACACAGCCGTGCCGCCGGCCTGATACGCATCCAGCGGCACGGCCGGGTCGCCACACGCCGGGTCGGAGCGCAGGCGAAACAGGGTGGAATCAGCCATAAACGGCCTCCTTGAAGGGCTCGGCGCCAACGCGGCGATAGGTGTCGAGGAAGCGCTCGTCCGGGCCGCTGCGCAGGCTCTGATAACGGCCGATCACCTTCTCGACCGCCGTCACGATGCCATTCTCGTCAAAGCCGGGGCCCAGGATCTTGGCCAGGCTGGCATCCTCCGCCCCAGAACCGCCGAGCAGCAGCTGGTAATTTTCCTCGCCCTTGCGATCGACACCCAGGATGCCGATGTGGCCGGCATGGTGATGGCCGCAGCCGTTGATGCAGCCCGAAATCTTGATCTTCAGCTCGCCCAGATCGGCTTCCTGCGGGGCGAGGCGAACCGCCAGCTTCTGCGCGATCGGGATCGAACGGGCATTGGCCAGCGTGCAATAGTCAAGGCCGGGGCAGGAAATGATGTCGCTCGCCCGGTCCAGATTGGCGGTCGCCAGGCCCGCGTCCTTCAGCGCCTGCCAGATGGTGAACAGCGCATCGCGGCGCACATGCGGCAGCACCAGATTCTGGGCATGGGTCACGCGGATCTCGTCCTGCGCGTGGGCCTTGGCCAGATCGGCGATCAGGTCCATCTGATCGGCGCTGGCATCGCCGGGGATTTCGCCCGGTGCCTTCAGGCTGATGGTGACGATGGCATGGCCCGGCACCTTGTGCGGGTGGGTGTTCACCGCCACCCAGTTGGCAAATTCCGGGTTGGAAAGATCAATGTCCACCGGCGCATCTTCATCCAGTACCGGGGCCGCGAAATGCGCCGCGATGCGCGCCAGTTCTGATGGCGGCGGATCAAGGCCCAGCGGCTTCAGTGCCGCCCATTCCGCCTCCACCTGCCGCGCGAATTCGGTCGGGCCCAGATCATTGACCAGGATCTTGATGCGCGCCTTGTAGATATTGTCGCGCCGGCCGTGGCGGTTGTACACGCGCAGGATGGCTTCCATGTAGCTGAGATAGTCAGCGACAGGCAGAAATTCACGGATCACGTGCGCCAGCATCGGCGTGCGCCCCATGCCGCCGCCGACCAGCACCTTCAGGCCAATTTCGCCCTCGGGGCCGTGCACCAGCTCCAGCCCGATATCGTGCAGCTGGATGGCGGCGCGGTCGATCTTGCTGCCGGTCACGGCGATCTTGAACTTGCGAGGCAGGAAGGAAAATTCCGGATGCAGCGTCGACCATTGCCGCAGCAGCTCGGCATAGGGGCGCGGATCGGCAATCTCGTCGGCCGCCGCCGCTGCAAACTGGTCGGAACTGATGTTGCGGATGCAGTTGCCGCTGGTCTGGAAGGCATGCATCTCCACACTGGCCAGATCGGCGAGCAGGTCGGGCATCTCCTCCAGCTTCATCCAGTTGTACTGGATGTTCTGGCGCGTGGTGAAATGGCCATAGCCGCGGTCATAGCGGCGGGCGATGTGGGCCAGCATGTGCAGCTGCCGGCTGTCCAGCGTGCCATAGGGAATGGCAACGCGCAGCATATAGGCGTGCAATTGCAGATAGATGCCGTTCATCAGCCGCAGCGGCTTGAAGGCTTCTTCGGAAATCTCGTTGTTCAGGCGCCGGGCAACCTGGTCGCGGAATTCGGCGACACGGGCATCGACTATGGCCTGATCAAATTCGTCGTAACGATACATCAGATGGACTCGACCGGGAGGGAGGGAAGGGCAAAATCGGGCCGCACGCTCGGCCCCACGGCGCGCACCCGTTCACGCGTGGTGCGCGGGCGCCAGCCGGCGTCGCTGGGATCGGCATCGATCAGCGCCAGATCGTTGATGCGTTCCTGGGGTGAGAACTGCGCGATCAGCGCCTCGCCGCTGTCGTCCACGGCGATCGCGTCCTTCAGGTGCAGGGACCAGCCATCGCCGGTCCACCAGATCACATCACCGGTCTCGACCCGGTTGCCAGTCAACAGGCGGGGCATGGGATTTCCTTGTGCGGGGCCAGGGCAGCAAGGCGCCCCGGCAGGGTGGCAACATCGCCCACGATGATGAGGGCGGGGGAAGCGATGGCCTCGCGCGCCACCAGCCCGGCCAGATCGGCGAGCAGAGAGGTGACGAGGCGTTGATCAGGCTGGGTGGCGCGTTCCACCACGGCGACCGGCGTATCCGGCGCCAGGCCATCGGCCATCAGTTTCTCGGCAATCGGCCCGGCACCGGCCAGGCCCATGTAGATCACCAGCGTGCGGCCCTTGCCGGCCAGCCCGGCCCAGTTCTGCTGCGCCAGGCCCCGGCATTCGCCGGCCACGAAACTGACCATGGACGCATGATCGCGGTGCGTGAGCGGCATCAGCGTCGCCGCCGCCGCGCCATTGGCGGCGGAAATGCCGGGGATCACCTGCACTGGCACGCCGGCCGCGACACAGGCCTCCACCTCTTCGCCGCCACGGCCAAAGATGAACGGGTCACCGCCCTTCAGCCGCACCACCGTGTGGCCGGCGCGGGCTTCGGCCACCAGCAGATCGCCAATCTGCTCCTGCGGCAGCGTGTGGCGGGCGCGGCGCTTGGCCACCGAAATGCGGCGGGCGCGGGCCGGGATGAGATCGAGCACATCGGCCCCGACCAGCCCATCCAGCACCACCACATCGGCGGCCGCCAGCGCGCGCACGGCACGCACGGTCAACAGATCGGCCGCGCCGGGGCCGGCGCCCACCAGAATCACCTGTGCGGAGTTGGGCTGAAAATCCATGCTCCACCCATGCGCCAATCGGCGTCACGGGTGGAGCAAGGCTTTCTTTGGCAGGGCCTAGCCCAGCTTTGAACTCAGTTGGCGCCGAAGGTGCGCTGCCACCAGCCCTTGCGCGGCGGCGGTGCCGGCTCGGGCGTCGGCTCGGCTGGAGCCTCGGCAACCGGTGCTTCCGGGGCGGCGGCCACCACCGGCTCCGCTTCCGGCGCGGCCACAGCCTCGGGGTCGGCCACGGCCTCCACCTTCTTCTTGCGGCTGCGCTTCGGCTTGGCGGGCTCGGCCACCGGCTCTGCTGCCACCGGCGCTTCAGGCTCGGCTTCCACCGGAGCCTTCACCGGGGCCTCGGCCTCCACCTTCTTCTTGCGGCTGCGCTTCGGCTTTTCGGCCGGGGCTGCAACCACCGGCTCCGGCGCGGCTTCAACCGGCGTCTCCGCCGCAGCCTCGGCTGCCACCTCAGCATCCGCCTTCTTGCGGCGGCTGCGCTTCGGTTTGGCCGGCGCTTCTGCCTCCGGCGCGGCCGGGGCTTCAGCCTCCACCGGTGCGGCGTCGTCGTTCACGGTCTCGGCGGCGCGGTCAGCGCCACCACGGCGGCCGCGGCGGCCACGGCGACGGCGCTTGCGCTTGCCGCCACCTGCCTCACCACCATCGGCTTCGGCACCATCGCCGGCGCCCTCATCGCCGTCCTCGCCCTCGGCGGCGCCATCGTCACCCTCGGCCACGGCAGCGGCGTCGCTGGCCTGCTCATCGCCCTCCTCGCGGCGGTCACGGCCCCGGCGGCGGCGGCCCCGGCCACGGCCCCGGCGGCCATCCCGGCCCTCCCCGCGCTCCTCGCCATCGTCCTGGCCCTCGCCATCCTCGGGCGCGTCGGCTGCCTCCGGCTCCTCGTCCACCACCTTCACCACCGGCGGCAGCGGCCCCATGTCCACCCGCTTCGACGGCGGCGGGCCACCGGCATCAATCTCGAAATTCGGCCCGATCAGGCTGTCATCCGGCCGCGTCACGATCGACACGCCATACAGCTCTTCCAGCTCGGCCAGCTCGATGCGCTTGCGGTTCAGCAGATACACCGCCACCTCTTCGCCGGCGCGCAAGCCCAGGTCGCTGTGCCGCCCGCGCAGCGCCTCGGCTTCCAGTGCTCGCAGCGCCGCCAGCGCGGCAGAGGCCACCGAACGCACCATGCCGGTGCCTTCGCACATCGGGCAGACATGGGTGGAGGCTTCCAGGATGCCGGTGCGCAGCCGCTGCCGGCTCATCTCCATCAGGCCAAAGCTGGAAATCCGGCCGATCTGCACGCGGGCGCGGTCGTTCTTCAGCGCCTCCTTCATCGCCTTTTCCACCTTGCGGGTGTTGGAGCTGTTCTCCATGTCGATGAAGTCGATCACCACCAGGCCGGCCATGTCGCGCAGCCGCAGCTGGCGGGCGATTTCCTCGGCGGCTTCCAGGTTGGTCTTGGTCGCGGTTTCCTCGATGCCATATTCGCGCGTCGAGCGGCCCGAGTTGATGTCGATCGACACCAGCGCTTCCGTCGGGTTGATCACCAGATAACCACCCGATTTCAGCTGCACCACCGGCTGGTACATATTCTCCAGCTGGCCCTCCACGCCAAAGCGCTGGAACAGCGGCACCGTGCCTTCATATTCCACCACCTTGGGCGCATGGGTGGGCATCAGCATCGACATGAAGCGGTGCGCCGCCTCAAAGCCGTCGCGGCCTTCCACCAGCACCTGCTCGATATCGCGGTTGTAGATGTCGCGGATCGCCCGCTTGATCAGGCTGGAATCCTCGTGGATCAGCGCCGGGGCCTGGCTGGCCAGCGTCTTCTCGCGGATCTCGTCCCACAGCCGGGTCAGATAATCGAAATCGCGGCGGATATCGGCGGCGCTGCGCTTCAGGCCGGCGGTGCGCACGATGGCGCCCATGCCGTTCGGCAGGTGCAGATCGGCCATGATCTGCTTCAGCCGCTTGCGATCGGCCGGGTTGGAAATCTTGCGGCTGATGCCGCCGCCGTGCGCCGTGTTGGGCATCAGCACGCAATAACGGCCGGCAAGGCTGAGATAGGTGGTCAGCGCCGCGCCCTTCGATCCACGCTCTTCCTTCACCACCTGGATCAGCATCACCTGGCGGCGACGGATGACTTCCTGGATCTTGTAGCGGCGGCGCAGCGCCATGCGCTTGCGGCGCAGCGATTCCGACGGCTCGTCATGATGGCCGCCGGCTTCCTGCACCTCGTCGCCATCATCATTGTCATCGTCATGGCCATGCTCTTCGGCGGCCAGCTCGGCCTCCTCGCGCAGCAGGGCGTCGCGATCCTCCTTGGGGATCTGATAATAATCCGGGTGGATTTCGCTGAAGGCCAGGAAGCCATGGCGGTTGCCGCCATATTCCACAAAGGCCGCCTGCAACGAGGGCTCAACCCGCGTCACCTTGGCCAGATAGATATTGCCTTTCAGCTGACGCTTGTCAGCCGATTCGAAATCAAATTCCTCGATGCGTTGGCCATTCACCACGGCCACCCGTGTTTCTTCCGGGTGGCGGGCGTCGATCAGCATGCGGTGTGACATGAATATGCTCCGTGGCGCGGGGCCGCCGGCTCGGTTGAGCACAAGGCGGTCGGCGCGAATAGAAAAGGCCGGCGCAAGGCCAGCCGAAGGGATGTGAAACGAAAATCGCCGGGGCGGCAGCCGCATGGGCCGGATGCCGCAATGCGGGCATCCCTTCGGCCATGGCGTGCAAGCTGTTCATCCGCGTCCCATCAAATCGTTGGCCGGCAGCGCGCCGGCCCGGATTGTCGGCGCCATCCTGCCAAACACCGGCCTGCCCGCCATCAACATGGCAATTGGGCGGCGGCAGCGCAGAAATGCCGACAATGGCAACGGTTCTCACCGTTGTTGTCGCAGTGGTAGCAGGCACTTGGCGGAGCGGCAAGGGTGCGGCATTGACGCATTGTCGTCATATGGCATCCGAATTTCACAAGAGGACACGGGCACATGAAGCGCATCTTGTTGACCGGGCTGGCCGCGCTGGCCCTGATTCCGGCCGGCGCGGCGGTTGCCGAACCCCTCAGCCTCGAACGCGTCTTCGCCTCGCCCGCCCTCACCGGCCCACGCCCGCGCGTGCTCAAACTCTCCCCGGATGGCCGGCTGGCGACGCTGTTGAAAAGCCGGCCGCAGGATCGCGACCGCTTCGATCTGTGGGCCGTCGATACCGCCACCGGGCAAAGCCGCATGCTGGTCGATTCCGCAAAACTCGCCAGCGCCGGCCCCTTGTCGGAGGCCGAGCGCATGAACCGCGAGCGCCAGCGCATCGCCGATGTGAAGGGCATCACCCAATATGGCTGGGCCCCCGATGGCCAGCGCCTGCTGGTGCCGGTGGATGGCGATCTGTGGGTGGCCGGCGTGGATGGCAGCGTGCAGCGGCTGACGCAGACGCCCGAAACCGAAACCGACGCCCGCCTGTCCCCCAGGGGCCAGTTCGCCAGCTTCGTGCGCGACGGCCATCTGTTCGTGCAGCCGCTGGCGGGCGGTGCCGCCCGCGACATCGCCGGTGAAGCCACAGCAAAGGTCGCCTGGGGCGTCGCCGAATTCATCGCGCAGGAGGAACTGAATCGCTTCGATGGCCATTGGTGGTCGCCCGATGATGCCCGCATCGCGGTCGCCCGGGTCGACGAAACCCCGGTCAAGCAGGTCACCCGCGCCGCCATCGGCGCCGATGGCACAAGGCTGTTCACCCAGGCCTATCCGGCCGCCGGCACCGCCAACGCGCTGGTCACGCTGTGGCTGGTCAACCCCGATGGCTCGGGGCGCACCGCCATCGATCTGGGCAACCCGGCCGATCATTATATCGCCCGCGTCGCCTGGGCCCAGGATGGCAAGACGCTTTATGTCCAGCGGCTGACCCGCGATCAGACCCGGCTCGACATCATGGCCGTCGATGCCACCACCGGCGCCGCCCGCGTGTTGCACAGCGAAACCGCGAAGACCTGGATCAACCTGCACAACAGCTTCGAACCGTTGAAGGATGGCAGCATCCTGTGGGCCAGCGAGGCCGATGGCTTTCGCCACCTCTATCGCCTCAATGGCGGCAAGGCGGTGCAGCTCACCCGCGGCCGCTGGGCGGTGGATGAACTGGTCGGCGTCAACGAAAAGGATGGCCGGCTGTGGTTCACCGGCTTTGCCGATTCCACCCTCGAAAAAAATGTCTATGCTCTTGATTTCCGCAAGCCCGGCGCCGCCCCGCAGCGGCTGACTGCGCCCGGCGGCTGGCACGAGGCGACCATGGACAAGGCCGGCCGCCGCCTGATCATCACCAGCACCACCCCCAGCCAGCCGGCGCAGGTCTGGCTAGCCGATGGCCAGGGCAAGCGGCTGACCTGGATCGAGGAAAACCGGCTGGACGCGGCTCACCCTTACGCGCCGTATCTCGCCAACCATGTCGTGCCCGAATTCGGCACGCTGAAGGCCGCCGATGGCCAGGCCATGGATTGGCGTCTGCTCAAGCCCAGGGGCCCCGGCCCCTTCCCGGTGCTGGTGCAGGTCTATGGCGGGCCGCACGCCCACAATGTCCACAAGCGTTTCCCGGCCGTGATCGAACAATATCTCGTCCAGCAGGGCTGGGCGGTGTTCCAGCTCGACAACCGCGGCAGCAATGATCGCGGCAAGGCCTTTGAAGACCCGATCCACTTACGGCTGGGCGGCGTGGAGGTGCAGGACCAGCTGCAGGCCCTGGCCTGGATCAAGCAGCAACCTTGGGCCAAGCCGGACAAGATTGCCGTCAACGGCTGGTCCTACGGCGGCTACATGGTGCTGAAACTGCTGGAAGCCGCCCCCGGCCAGTTCGCCGCCGGCATCTCCGGCGCCCCCGTCACCCGCTGGGAACTGTACGATACCGCTTATACCGAGCGTTATCTGGGCAACCCCAGCGTCGATGCCGGGCCCTACCAACGCTCCGGCGCGCTCGGCGATGCCGGCAAGATCAAGGACCCGCTGCTGCTGATCCACGGCATGGCGGACGACAATGTCGTCTTCGAAAACTCGCTGGCGATGATGACCGCTCTGCAACGCGCGAAAACGCCGTTCGACCTGATGGTCTACCCCGGCGCCACCCACGCCACCCCGGGGCTGGAGGTGCACACGTGGATCACCCGTCTGCAGTTCCTCGGCCGGACGGTGGCGCCGACCGGGTTTTGAGGGGGCACTGCTCCCCTCCCGCTTGCGGGAGGGGTTGGGGGTGGGCATGGCCGGGCTGTGCCGCATCAGTGGACAAAGCCCAAACCCGCTCATGCTGAGCTTGTCGAAGCACCCCACAAACCCACAGCCAGGCCCCGGCCGGTGCGGCCGGCGGCAGAGCCGCCGAGTCCGCTTCAAGTGCAAGGAAGAAAGAAGAAAGAGCGCGGCAAAGCCGCGCCGTCGGACGACTCACGAAAAAGGCGACCTGCATGGTCGCCTTTTTTGGTCGCCGGCCGGAGTGCGGCGAGTCTGGAAATAGCTGCGCTATTTCCAGCCGCCTTACTCGTAATCCCCACCCATGTTCTGGTTCCGGGGCGGCTGGGCGGCGGTGATCCGCAGCGCTTCCGCCGACGCCGACAGCGAGCCGATCACATCCGGCGTGTCGTCATCCTCGGCCTGCACCTTCTGCATGCCCACCACCATCGATTCCGTCAGATCAACCGGACGGATCGTCTGCTCGGCGATCTCACGCAGCGCCACCACCGGGTTCTTGTCGCGGTCGCGGTCGATGGTCAGCTCCGAACCCGACGAGATGTTGCGGGCGCGATGCGCGGCCAGCAGCACCAGGTCAAACCGGTTGGGGACCTTGTCAACGCAGTCTTCAACAGTCACGCGTGCCATGAAGCGGCTCCGAAAAATCCGATGTGGGAATGCCGCTCCCTGACGATTCGCCCCGGCAAAGTCAAGGAAATTGCCCCTCCACGCCGGTGCCACCGCTTGACTCGCGCGACACACCCCCCTAACGCACCCGCTTCGCATCTGGCCCCGCACCCCGGTGAAGCGGTGGCCCACGCAGACAACAGGTGTGCGCGGCGAGACCGGGACCAACGTTGATAGCAGAAGCCAAGGATATCACATGTCGAAGCGCTCCAACGCGAAGTACAAGCTTGACCGCCGCATGGGCGAGAACATCTGGGGCCGCCCCAAGAGCCCGGTGAACAAGCGCGAATATGGCCCCGGCCAGCACGGCCAGCGCCGCAAGGGCAAGATGAGCGATTTCGGCCTGCAGCTGCGCGCCAAGCAGAAGCTGAAGGGCTATTATGGTGACGTCACCGAAAAGCAGTTCCGCAAGGTCTATGCCGAAGCGGTGCGCATGAAGGGTGACACCTCGCAGAACCTGATCGGCCTGCTCGAACAGCGCCTGGACATCGTGGTCTATCGCGCCAAGTGGGCGCCGACCGTGTTCGCCGCCCGCCAGATCGTCAACCATGGCCACATCTGGGTGAACGGCGTGCGCTGCAACATCGGTTCGGCCCGCGTGAAGCCGGGCGACGTGGTCGAGCTTGGCCCGAAGGCCCGCGAAATGGCGCTGGTGCTCGAAGCCCAGAGCCTGTCGGAGCGTGACGTGCCGGAATATGTCTCGGTCGACGGCAACAAGGCCACCTATGTCCGCGTGCCGACGCTGGACGAAGTGCCGTACCCGGTGAAGATGGAACCGAACCTGGTCGTCGAATTCTACAGCCGTTAATGCGGCGTGTGGGCAACGCGCAGCGTTGTCCACCGACTCGCATTGGCACGGCCAGCGAACGAAAAGGGCGGCTCTCCAGCCGCCCTTTTTGATTCGTCTGACCCCGGATCAGGTCGGGAATGATATACTTGACAAAGCAGCGTTGACGCCGTAGTGATGATGCATGGACATCACCGCTCCCCGCTTCACCGATGAAAACGCCGCCCGCGAGCATCTGGAAAGCCTGCGCTGGCCGGAAGGCCCGTATTGCCCGCACTGCGGTTCGTTCAATGCCAAGCGCTTGCCTGCCCAGCGTGGCCGCAAGACCAAGGCTCACCCGGAAGGCGCGCTGCGCTGCGGTGTGATCCAGTGCAACGATTGCCGCGAACAATACACCGTCACCGTTGGCACTGTGTTTGAAAGCAGCAAGATCGGCCTTCACAAGTGGGTGCTGGCGACGTTCCTGCTTTGCTCGTCAAAGCGCGGCATGTCTGGCCACCAGCTTGCCCGCATGCTTGGCGTCACCCAAAAGACGGCGTGGTTCATGTCGCACCGCATCCGCGAAGCCATGAAGCCCAACGATGACCAAGGGCCGTTGGGCGGCGAAGGCAAGGTTGTGGAAGCCGATGAAACCTTTGTCGGTGGCAAGGAAAAGAACCGTCACAAGTCCAAGCGCGCCACCCGCCGCCTGGGCGGTAGCTGGGGCAAGGAAACCGTCTTCTCGTTGGTGGAGCGTGACGGTTCTGTGCGCTCCACCCATGTTGTCAGCGTCACCGCCGCCAACCTCAAGCCCATCATGGTTGCCCAGATCGACGCCGCCAGCACGCTCATGACCGATGACGCTGGCCAGTATCGTTACATGCACCGCGCCTTCAAGCATGAGATCGTCAACCATGGCGCGGGTGAGTATGTGCGCGGCACGGCACACACTAACACGGTTGAAGGCTATTTCAGCATCTTCAAGCGCGGTGTGATCGGCACCTACTACCACATGAGCGCTAAGCATCTGCATCGCTACTGTGTTGAGTTCGACTTCCGCTACAACACCCGCAAGGGCAACGATTTTGAGCGTTGCGAACTGGCCTTGAAGGGGATTGCGGGCAAGCGCCTCACCTATCGGCGGGCTGGTCAACTCGCTGCCTAAAAAGGTCGGGCCGCCTCAACTGACATTCGAGTTTATGCCAGACAGGAAGCGCCGTTAGCCGTTGCGGTATCTTGATGCCTGTGGTATTTAGATACCATGCAAATTGCACCCGCGCCTGATCGCTACGCTTTATGCCTTGGTCCAGACGGCATTTATCGCGTCGATGGGCGGATTATCCCAAGTGCTAACCACCCCGCCCACTGCGTCAATGACAACAAGCTTGTCGTTGAAATCTTGGGCGGCTCTAACCAATGCAAAGGCAGTGGCGGGATCGTGGGGCGTATTCACATAAAACAGTGAAAACTGAAATTGATGCCATTGGCCTAAGCCTTTGATCGCATCGCGTACCGCGTCGTAGTTTTGTCCCGGCGAATTTAAATCATAAGCAATGAACAGATTGTGGGCCATGCGCGCCTCCGATTCGGCTTATACGCGCACATCATGATTGCACCGCGCTGTTGAGTCGAGTCAGCGCCGGGACGGCCCGCTTAACCCTTGGGCTTTTTCTCTTTCGGACTCGACTTTTTGGCTGGTTTGTGCGGCTTAGGTGGCGTGTTGAGCATCCTGCGCAACACGTCATCTTCTTGCTGTTGAGTGGTGTCGGTCATGCTTAGTCCCTCAATTCTCGCAGGACCTCGTTTAAAGGTTAAACGGGCCGAGAGCCACATCGACGAATTTAGGCTCCGAACCGACCCTCTGTGCAGCGACTGGTACACCCTTAGCGTCAACAAGGTTCGCGCGCATGCCATTGAGGCAAAGCCTAGCCGTTTTGAGCTTACCTACAGGCCCAAAGAGCCAATCCCAGAGTTGCTCGCAATCATTGTTGGTGACGCGATCCACAATCTGCGATCTGCATTGGATCATCTTGCGGGCGGCATCATCCGAACCCTTAACGACCCACCCAAAGACCTCAGGCCCTACTTTCCAATGCATCCTAAGTGGGAACACCTCGAAACCGACAGATCGTTGGCGGCGATAGAGCAAGCCCTCCCCGGCTCCAAAAAAACGCTTCTCGAAGAGATACGGCCGGCAAATGGAGCGAACGAAACGCTGTGGGGTTTCAACGATCTCAGCAACCTCGACAAGCACAACCTTATCATTCCCAGTATCGCCGTAACGCAAATAATCGGATCCTTCCGTTTGGGAACAAACACGTTTACCGATTGCGGAGGCGGCGGCGATGCGACAAAGCCATACGTATTGATTTCCTCTAACGGCCCAATCACCGTAGACAAGGATTTCCAAACGACCGTCGAGGTACGGTTCGGAGAGGGAAAGCATCCTTTCAAAGACGAGCCGGTTGTCCCAACGCTCTTTCAGATTAGAGATATCGTTTCGGAAACCATCAACGCCTTTGAAAGGTTGATAGCCGCCAACCGCTGATTGCAGATTGGCCACCGCTACAGCAGGATCAATCGGCTTTGTCATGTATATCATTCCCGATCAGGTCCGGGGCAGGCTCTGCGGCTTTGCCGCGGCGCTGCATACCCCCCCTTTTGGGTTGCGGCAGGGGCCAATCCCCCCCAAGATAGTCGGCTATGTTGCGCCAGTATGAATTGGTCGAGCGGGTCAAGGCCTATGACCCGGAAGCGGACGAGGATCTGCTCAACCGCGCCTATGTGTTTTCGGTGAAGGCCCACGGCAGCCAGCTGCGCGCCAGCGGTGACCCCTATTTCAGCCACCCGATCGAAGTCGCCGGCATCCTGACCGACCTGCAACTGGACGACAAGACCATCGCCACCGCCATCCTGCACGACACCATCGAGGACACGGTGGCCACGCAGGAGCAGATCGAGAAGCTGTTCGGGCCCGATGTCGGTCGGCTGGTCGATGGCGTCACCAAGCTGTCCAAGATCGAAACCCAGACCGAAAGCGAGCGCCAGGCCGAAAATCTCAGGAAATTCCTGCTGGCGATGTCGAACGACATCCGCGTGCTGCTGGTCAAGCTGGCCGACCGGCTGCACAACATGCGCACCCTCCACCATATCGGCAAGGAGGAGAAGCGCCGCCGCATCGCCCGCGAAACCATGGACATCTATGCCCCGCTCGCAGAGCGGATCGGCATGTATGGCTTCATGGAGGAGATGCAGGAGCTGGCCTTCAGGCATCTCGAACCCGAAGCCAGCGACATGATCGCCCAGCGCATGGCCCGCCTGCGCGACACCACCGGTGCCAATGTCCATCGCATCACCGGCGCGCTGGAATCGCTGCTGCGTTCGAAGGGCCTGGCCGCCAAGGTCACCGGCCGCGAAAAGCGCCCCTACAGCATCTGGCGCAAGATGCAGGCGCGCCAGATGAGCTTCGAGCAATTGTCCGACGTGATGGCCTTCCGTGTCACCGTCGAGGATGTCTCCGAATGCTACCGCGCGCTCGGCATCGTCCATGGCCGCTGGCCGATGGTGCCCGGCCGCTTCAAGGATTTCATCTCCACGCCCAAGCCCAACGGTTATCGCTCGCTGCACACGTCGGTGCTGCTCGGCGGCGAACAGGCCCGCATCGAGGTGCAGATCCGCACGAAATTGATGCACGAGGAAGCCGAATATGGCCTCGCCGCCCACTGGGCCTACAAGCAGGGGGCCGAAGGCGCCCCGGCGCGGGAGGCCTATCCCTGGCTCGAGGATCTGCTCGACGTGCTGCAGGATGCCGCCAGCCCGGAGGAACTGCTGGAAAACGCCCGCCTGGCGATGTTCCAGGATCAGGTCTTCGCCTTCACCCCCAAGGGCGAGCTCTATCAGCTGCCGCGCGACGCGACCCCGGTGGATTTCGCCTATGCCGTCCACTCCGATCTGGGCGATACCTGCGTCGGCGCCAAGGTCAACGGCCGCGTCGTGCCGCTGCGCACCCGGCTGGTGAACGGCGATCAGGTCGAGATCTTGAAGGGCAAGGTCAAATCCCCCGATCCGGCCTGGGAGGCCTTTGTCGCCAGCGCCAAGGCCCGCGCCGCCATCCGCCGCCATGTCCGCCACAAGCGCCGCGAGGAATTGCAGGCCATGGGCCTGAAATTGCTCGATGCGCTCGCCGCCCGGCTGCGCGTGACACTGGACGATGAAATCCTCGGGCCCGCGCTGGGCCGGCTCAAGATCCACGACCGGGCTGCACTGGAACTGGCCATGGCGGAAAACCGCCTGTCCGATGATCAGGTCGCCGAAGCCCTCGTCCCCGGCGCCAGCGCCGCCCGCCGCCCGCGCTCGGCCAAGGCCAAGGCCGCCGCCGCCATCTCCATCGAAGGCCTCACCCCCGGTGTCGGCTTCCTGCTCTGCGATCACTGCCGCCCGGTGCCGGGCGATCGCATCGTCGGCGTGCGCCACCCCGATGGCCCCATCAGCGTGCATGTCATCGATTGCGACCATCTGGCGGACGAAAGCGGCGAGTGGCTGGACGTTCGCTGGGGCGCCGAAACCGCCGGCGCGGCCGCGCGCATATCGGTGGTGGTGCACAACCAGCCCGGCGCCTTGGCCAGCCTCGCCGCCAGCATCGCCGCCCACAATGCCAACATCGTCGGCCTGGCGCTGAAGCACCGCGACCGCGAATTCCACACCGACATCGTCGATATCGAAGTGGAAAGCGTTGCCCACCTCGGCACCATCCTCACCGCGCTGCGCCAGGTGAAGTCCGTGGTCTCGGCCGAACGCGTGCGATTATAGGCTTGCAGCCGCCGGCCCGGCGGTTACGCTCCCTCCTCCATTCCCGGGGGGGACCTGCAATGCGCCGCATCTTTGCCACCATCATCGCCGCCACACTGGCCACCAGTGCACTTGCCGCGCCCGTGGCCAGCGACACGCCGGGCAAGACCGCGGCCGGCACCGCCTTCACCCAGCCCACCGGCTTTGACCGGGCCGGCACCGGTGCCCTCACCGAACTGATCGCGCCCGAAACCGATGCGCGGCTGGCGCTTGTCGATGTCGGTGCCGCCGCGGATGCCGCCGCCGCCGTGAAACAGGCCTGGGCGCAATGGTCCGGCCACGACGTGCCACCGCTGCGCCTCAGCGTGCCGGCCACACCGCGCTTCGGCTGGGAAGAACGGGTCAATTTCACCTATGACACCCCGCCCAATGCCAAGCGCTGGGTGGGGGCCTGGGCCTTCCGCCGGGGCACCGCCTGGACGGTCACCCTGTTCGACATGCCCGAAGCCATTGCCGACAAGCGCGGCGCCGCCATCAACCTTGTCATGCAAAGCCAGCGCCCTGCCGGCTATGCCCCCGAAAGCTTTGCCGGCCGCACGCCCCACAAGCTCACCCCCGAACGCGTCGCCCTGCTGCGCCAGTTCATTGCCGATGGCATGAAGGCGCTGGATGTGCCGGGCGTTGGCCTGGCCTTCATCCAGGATGGCCAGGTGGTGTGGGAAGGCGGGCTGGGCGTGCGCAAACTCGGCGATCCCACGCCGGTTGATGCCCACACGCGCTTCATGATCGCATCCAACACCAAATCGATGGCCACCATGCTGCTGGCCGAACTGGTCGATGCCGGCAAGCTCAAGTGGGACCAGAAGGTCACCAGCCTCTATCCGGCGTTTCGGCTGGGCAATGATGCCACCACCGCCCAAGTGGAAATCCGCCATCTGGTCTGCGCCTGCACCGGCCTGCCGCGCAAGGATCTGGAATGGCTGTTCGCCACCACCGCCCAAACCCCGGCGTCCGACACCTTCCGCCAGCTTGCCGCCACCCAGCCCACCAGCAAATTTGGTGAGGCCTTCCAGTACAGCAATCTGATGGCATCGGCCGCCGGCTTTGTCGCTGGCCATGTCTTCAACCCTGGCATGGAACTGGGCGCCGCCTTCGACAAGGCGGTGGCCGAACGCATCTGGAACCCGATCGGCATGGCCGATTCGACCTTCAGCTTCGCCGCCGCCGAAGCCGGCAACCACGCCGCGCCGCACGCCACCGCGTTGGATGGCCAAACCGTGCAGAGCCCGATCGGCAGCGCCATCAACCGCACCATCGCGCCGTTCCGGCCAGCCGGCGGGGCCTGGTCGTCACCGCACGACATGATCCGCTATGTCGGGCTGGAACTGGCCGAAGGCAAATTGCCGAACGGCCAGCAACTCGTGTCGAAAGACGCCCTGTTCGCCCGCCGCGCCCGTGGCGTGCCCACTGGCGAAAACCAATGGTATGGCATGGGCTTGTCAGAAGATGCGCGCACGGGCGTGTCGGTCATCCACCACGGCGGCGATCTGCTGGGCTTCCACAGCGACATGATGTGGGTGCCGTCGGCCGGGGCCGGTGCAGTCATCCTCACCAACAGTGATGATGGCGTGTATCTGCGCGGCCCGCTCATGCGCCGGCTGCTGGAGCTGCTCTACGACGGCACGCCGGAGGCGGAGGCCGAAATCAAGGCCGCTGCCGCGCGCAGCAAGGCCGAAACCATCAACATCCGCAGCCGCATCACCCTGCCGGCCGAACCGGCCGCCGTGGCCGCGCTGGCCAGCCGCTATACCAATGCCGAACTCGGCCCACTCTCCGTGGTCCGCAGCGGTGACCGCCTCATCTTCCGCTTTGCCGCCTGGGAAAGCGAAATGGGCACCCACCGCAACACCGATGGCAGCCTCAGCTTCGTCACCGCCGCGCCTGGCCTCATCGGCGCGGAAATGGTGGTGGGCAGCGCCGCCGGCAAACGCAGCCTGATCGTGCGCGATTCCCAGCACGAATATGTCTTCACCGAAGTGACACCGTGACACTTGCCGCTATGGCCAAGCCCCATTAGGCGCTTGGCCAAAAGCAGGAGTGGCAAATGACTGATGACGACGTGCTGGCCGAATTCCGCGCGGCAGAAGCCCTGCTGGAAGGCCATTTCATCCTGTCATCGGGCTTGCGCAGCCCCCGTTATCTGCAATGCGCCCGCGTGCTGATGAGCCCGGCCCGGGCGGAGCGGCTGGCGCGCGCGCTGGCCACGAAAATCCCGGCGGCGGTGAAGGCCAACATCACGGCCGTCATCGCGCCCGCCATGGGCGGCCTCATCTGCGGCTATGAACTCGCCCGCGCGCTGGGCGTCGATTCGATGTTCGTCGAACGCCCAACCGGCATTTTCGAACTGCGCCGGGGCTTCCGCCTCACGCCCGGCCAGCAGGTGCTGCTGATGGAGGATGTGGTCACCACCGGGCTGTCGTCGCGCGAAGCCATCGCCGCCATCGCGGCGGCCGGCGGCACCGTCATCCACGCCGCCTCGCTGGTGGATCGTTCCAACGGCACCGCCGATCTGGGCGTGCCGTTCACTCCGCTGATCCGGTTGGACGTGCCCAGCTACAGCGCCGATGCGCTGCCGCCGGAACTGGCCGCCATCCCCGCGGTCAAGCCCGGCAGCCGGGCGGCGTGATCCCGCTCATCGCCCTCATCGCCGCCGTCACCCCGCCCGGCAGCGCCGGCCGTGTCGCCACGGTGGCCGATGGCCAGGGCTTCGCCGGCATGTTGCTGCTGGCCGAAGACGGCAAGGTCACGCTGGAACAGGGCTTTGGCCTCAAAAACCCGAAGGCCCAGCGCCGGGCGCGTGAGCCATCGGATTTCCTGCCCACAGATCGCTGGCGCTGGGCATCGGTCACCAAACAGGTCGTCGCCACCATGGCGATGCAGGATGTCGCCGCCGGCCGGCTGGCGCTGGATGCGCCGATCACCCGCTATCTGCCCGGCTTTCGCGGCCCCACCGGCAACCGCGTCACGGTCGCCATGCTGCTCGGCCATGAATCGGGCCTGCCCGACAGCAACGCCAACGATGGCGCCGCCTTCCGCCCCGGCTGGCGCGGCAGCCTCGATGCGCTCACCGGCCTGTGCGCCGGCCCGGTGCGTGATCAACCGGGTGCCAGCTTCTACTATGACAATTGCGATTACATCGTCGCCGGCCGCCTGCTCGAGGCGGTGAACCGCCAGCCGCTGGCGCAATTGCTTGCCAGCCGCATCACCCGGCCACTGGGCATGACCAGCGTCACCTGGGCCGGACCACATGTGCCTGGCGCCGGCGAGGAGCCGGTCAATCTCGCCGCCTATGGTGCCGCCGCCGCGATCACCGGCACCATCCGCGATCTGTGGCGCTTCGATCAGGCGCTGATCGACGGCAAGCTGCTGCCCAAGGCGCAACGCGACCTGATGTGGGATGGCAAGCCGGCCAAGGGCTTTGCCGCGCTCGGCCAATGGGCCTTCCGCGTCAGCTTGCGCGGCTGCAAGGCCGATCAACTGCTGATTGAACGGCGGGGCAATGTTGGAAACGTGCAGGTGCGCAACTATATCCTGCCGGAACGCAACATCGTGCTGATCGCCATGACCAACCGTGACACCATCGAATTCGGCGAACTCTGGCAGGGGGCCGGCCTTGGCCATGAGCTGCTCAGCGCCGCCGTGTGCAAAGTGGACGCCTGATGCAACCATCCCACCTGCAGCCGCCCCATCTGCGGCTCGGCGTCAACATCGATCATGTCGCCACCATCCGCAACGCGCGCGGCGGCCTGCACCCCTGCCCGCTGCGCGCGGCCGAGATGGCGGCGGCGGCCGGGGCCGATGGCATCACCATCCACCTGCGCGAGGATCGCCGCCACATCACCGATGCCGATCTCGCCACATTGTCGGGCGCCATCCAGTTGCCGATCAACCTGGAAATGGCCGCCACCGATGAAATGCTGGCCATCGCATTGAAATTCCGGCCGCACGCGGCCTGCATCGTGCCCGAACGCCGGGCCGAACGCACCACCGAAGGCGGGCTGGACGCGGCCGGCCAGCACAACAGCCTGCAACCCATCGTGGCCGCCCTGCGCGATGCCGGCATCCGTGTGTCCCTGTTCGTGGCACCCGAAGAACGCCAGCTGGAGGCCGCAGCCCGGCTGGGCGCGCCGGTGGTGGAACTGCACACCGGCCCCTATGCCCATGCCTTTGACGATGGCGATGCCGCCGCCGAACTGGCCCGGCTGGTGCGCGCTGCCGAACATGGCGCGGCATTGGGCCTTGAACTCCACGCCGGCCACGGCCTCTCCTATGCCAATGTCGGCCCGGTGGCGGCGCTGCCCCAGTTGGCGGAGCTCAACATCGGCCATTTCCTGATCGGTGAAGCGCTGTTCGTCGGCCTCGACGCCGCCATCCGCGAGATGCGCCGCCTGATGGATGCGGCGCGGGCATGAACCTTCCTGCCGGCCTCGGAATCATCGGGTTGGGTTCCGATCTGTGCAACATCGATCGCATCGCCAGCAGCATCGAGCGTTTTGGCGACCGCTTCATCAACCGCATCTTCACCGATGTGGAACAGGCCAAGGCCAACCGCCGCCAGCTCACCCGCGCCGCCACCTATGCCAAGCGCTTCGCCGCCAAGGAAGCCTGCGCCAAGGCGCTGGGCACCGGCTTTCGCCAGGGCGTGTTCTGGCGTGACATGGCTGTCGTCAACCTGCCCAGCGGCCAACCCACCCTGACGCTGTCTGGCGGGGCCGCGGCAAGGCTGGCGCAAATCACCCCGCCGGGGCATAAGGCCGCCATCCATCTGACGATGACCGACGACCATCCGTGGGCGCAGGCCATCGTGCTGATCACTGCGAGCATGGAATGACCGAAGCCGTGGCAACCACACCCAAGAAGAAATTGAACCTGGCCGAGGAGGCCTGGCAGCTGTTCCTGCTCGCGCTGGCCGTGCTGGCCGTGCACACGCTGGTTGCCAAGCCCTTCTATATCCCGTCGGGGTCGATGCTGCCCGGCCTGCTGGTTGGCGACCGGCTGATCGTGTCGAAATTCCCCTATGGCTATTCCTATCTGTCGCCGTCGTTCAACGTGCTGCCCGAAATGCCGGGCCGGCTGTTCGGCAGCCTGCCGGAACGCGGCGACATCGTGGTGATCAAATCGCCGATCGCCAAGGATGACTGGATCAAGCGGGTGATCGGCCTGCCCGGCGACACGGTGCAGATGGTGAATGGCCAGCTGATCCTGAACGGGCAGCCGGTGCCCAAGGTGAAGCTGGCCGATACGGTGATGCAGGTGACGCCCAACAGCGACT
Source organism: Sandarakinorhabdus sp. FBCC-B8862 (assembly GCF_059745315.1). NCBI lineage: Bacteria > Pseudomonadati > Pseudomonadota > Alphaproteobacteria > Sphingomonadales > Sphingosinicellaceae > Sandarakinorhabdus > Sandarakinorhabdus sp. FBCC-B8862. The sequence goes on along the minus strand of NZ_CM185574.1, from coordinate 2,221,784 downwards.
GCGCCACCATGATCGATGCGCAATATCGCGTGATCCGCCCCGATGGCGGCGCCGAATGCCATCTGCCCACCTATCGCGAAACCCTGCCGGGCGGGCGCTCCTATCTCGTCCATGATCTGGCCAACACCCCGCAGGACAACACCGAAGCGGTGATCGTGCCGGAAGGCCATGTCTTCCTGATGGGCGACAATCGCGACAATTCGGAAGACAGCCGCTTTGCCCCGGAACTGGGCGGGCTGGGCCTGTTGCCAGTGGAAAATATCGTCGGCCGCGCAGAGTTCACCACCTTCAGCCTGGATGGCAGCACCAGCTTCAACCCGGTGACCTGGGTGACCGCCCTGCGCAACCGCTGGTTCATCTCGCTCCGGGATTGATCGGGAAACGCTCCAGGCTCGATTGCAGTTTGATTGAACCGCTCATGCCGAGCTTGTCGAGGCACGCTCCAAGCGCGGCCGGTGCCTCGACAAGCTCGGCATGAGCGGGTTTGGGATTCCAGCAAAACGCAATCGGGTCTAAGCGCGGCCACCGCCGCCATGCCTGCGGTCACCGGCGCGCGGCCTGCGGTCACCACAGCGCGAAACGCGGACACCGGGCGGACACCGGGGGCCGGACTTTGCCACGCTTTGGGCACGCCAAACCCACCGCGAATCCAGCATTCGGCCGGTTCAGCCGCGCCTCGGCATCAAAATATCATTAATAGTCAGCTATTTGCGGTGCCACCTGTCCTACAGCGCCGCAAAATGGCATAGTGGTGAGGCTGGTCGTTACGCCGCCGGCTTCACCGCCAGCAGCTCGATATCAAATTCCAGCACGGCGCCCGGCGGGATCACGCCGCCAGCCCCTTGCGCGCCATAGGCCAGCTGGGGCGGCACGACGAAATGATATTTCGATCCGACCGGCATCAGCTGCACGCCTTCGGTCCAGCCCGGGATCACCTGGTCCAGCGGAAACGCCGCCGGCTGGCCCCGGCTGTAGGACGAATCAAACACGGTGCCGTCCACCAGCTTGCCCTCATAATGCACCAGCACCGTGTCCTTGGCGGCCGGGCGCGGGCCGTTGCCGGCGCGAATCACCTGATATTGCAGGCCGGAGCTGGTGGTGACGACGCCGGCCTTGGCCTTGTTGGCCTTCATGTAATCCATGTCGGCCTGGCGCACCGCCGCCACCTGGCCCTGGGTGCCGGTATAGACCAGCACGCCCACCACACCGATCACCACCGCAGCGGCGGCCAGCCACTTGCCGATGCCAACCCCGCCCGCCCCGACTCCTGCGTTGCCCGTTGCCTGACCTGACATAGCCTGATTCCATTCCCTGATGGCCGCGCCGCGGCCCGATGATCGATGCGAGGCAAACATGACGAGAGCCGGGAAGAGGGTCAACCCCGCCCGGCCCCGGTGCATGCAGTCTGGGGCCAGTTTCCCAACCCCATCAACGGCTTACTTGATGCCGTCACGCTCCATGCGCTTGCGCTCCATCTTGCGGGCGCGGCGCACGGCGGCGGCCTTTTCACGGGCGCGCTTCTCGCTGGGCTTTTCATAATGGCGACGCAGCTTCATCTCGCGATAGACGCCTTCGCGCTGCAGCTTCTTCTTGAGAGCGCGCAGGGCCTGATCAACATTGTTGTCGCGAACCACGATTTGCATGAGCTGCCGTCACTCCATTCGTTGATGGGGCGATGGCCCCGAAATCCGGTTGTCTGCAATAACTGACACCCCCCGAGTCGCCCCGGTGGAAGAGCGCTGCGCATTAGCAGAAGCCCCGAGGCCAAACAAGACCTATCCCCCGCCCCAACCCCCGCGACGCAAAAGCGACTGGGAAGCCGGGCGGCAAACGGGTAAAGCCATGGCCATGGCCGAAGATATCCCGCTTGCCGAACTCGCCCCGCGCCTGGTGGCCGCCATGCTGCCGCACGTGCCCTTCGATGGCTGGTCTGCCACCGCACTGGCCGCCGCCGCACGCGACACCGGCACCGATCCCGATATCGCGGCCCTGGCGGTGCCCGATGTCGCCACCATGCTCAGCCTGTGGGTCGCCCACGCCAATGCGCAACTGGCCGAAGCGATGGCCGCCACCCACAACATGAAGGTGCGGGATCGTATCCGCACCGCGCTTGTCACAAGGCTGGAGCAGGGTGACCGTGAGGTGACGCGCCGCGCGCTGGCGCTGCTGGCCCAGCCGCAGCACGCCGCCTTGTCGGCCAGGCTGTTGTGGCAGGCGGCCGATGCCATGTGGCGCGCGGCCGGCGATAGCGCGACCGATTATAATCATTACACAAAACGGGCCATCCTGTCGGCCATCTATTCCGCCACGCTGCTGCACTGGACCCAGGATGACAGCGCGGATTTCGCCGCCACCCGCGCTTTCATCGATCGCCGCATCGATGGCGTGATGCGCTTTGAAAAGGCCAAGGCCCGGGTGACGGGCCTGTCGTCCCGCCTGCCCAATCCGGCCCGCATCCTCGGCCGTTTGCGCTATCCGGCGGTGTGACGCTTTTCGGGTGGCGCCGTCCGGTCAATCTTGATAACGGTTCGCAACTTCTCGCATCCTGCGGACCATCAGCTTGTCATCACCCGCCACCCCCCGCACCATCAACGCGCTTGCCGCTGGCGAGGTGGCACTGATCGCTGCCATCGATCGGGCTGGCCTGGCGCCGGAAACCGCCCAGCGCCTGTGCGAGCTGGGCTTTGACGAGGGCGTGGATGTGGAAATCCTTCATCGCGCACCGTTCGGCGGTGATCCCATCGCCGTCAGGGTTGGCAACATGGTGGTGGCGCTGCGGCGTGACATGGCCGCGCTGATCGAGGTGGCGGCATGAACGCCCCAGTGTTGCTGTCGCGGACGCCGGTGGTGGCCCTGGTTGGCAATCCCAACGCCGGCAAGACCAGCCTGTTCAATGCCTTGACCGGCAGCCGCCAGAAGGTCGGCAACTATCCGGGCGTCACCGTGGAGCGCAAGGCCGGCCGCCTGGCGCTGCCCGATGGCCGGGTCTGCGATCTGATCGACCTGCCCGGCACCTACAGCCTGACGCCGCGCTCTCCCGACGAAGCGGTGACCCGCGATGCCATTTTCGGCCGCATCGCCGGCGAAAAGCCGCTGGATGCCATCGTCGCGGTGATCGATGCCACCAACCTCAGGAACCATCTGCGCTTCGTGCTGGAACTGAAGCCGCTGGGCCTGCCGTTGGTGGTGGCCCTGAACATGGTCGATCTGGCGGCGCGCGATGGCATCGTCATCGATGCCGCTCACCTGTCTGCCCTGATTGGCCTGCCGGTGGTGGAAACCGTTGCGGTGCGCAAGCGCGGGCTGGACACGTTGGGCAGCGCGCTGGCCGCCGACATCGGCGATACGCCGCCGGCTTTGCCCATGGCGGCTGCGAGTGATTTCAAGGCCTTGCAGAAACAGGCCCGCCAGATCTGCGCCGCGGTGGAAACCAGCACCGGCACGGCCCGCCGTTGGTCGCAGCGCATCGATGCGGTGGCACTGCACCCCGTGGCAGGGCCGTTGTTGCTCGCCGCCATCCTGTTCTTCATGTTCCAGGCGGTGTTCAGCTGGGCCGAAGCGCCGATGGGCTGGATCGAGGCCGGCATCGCCGCCCTGCAAGCGGATCTGGGCCAGCGCCTGCCCGATGGTGTGCTGCTGTCGTTGATCAACGATGGCGTGCTGGCAGGTGTCGGCGCCGTGGTGGTCTTCCTGCCGCAGATTCTGATCCTGTTCGCCTTCATCATCGCGCTCGAACAATCGGGTTACATGACTCGCGCCGCCTTCCTGATGGACCGGCTGATGGCGCGGGTTGGCCTCAACGGGCGCGCCTTCATTCCGCTCCTGTCCAGCTTCGCCTGCGCCATTCCCGGTATCATGGCCACCCGCACGATTGATTCCCCGCGCGATCGGCTCACCACTATCCTGATTGCCCCGCTGATGACCTGTTCGGCCCGTCTGCCGGTCTATGCCGTTGTGATTGGTGCCTTCATTCCTGCCCGCGATGTCGGACCATTTGGTCTGCAAGGTCTGGTGCTGTTCGCGCTGTATCTGGCCGGCATCCTGGGGGCGCTGGTGGCCGCCTTTGCCCTGCGCCGCACCGTTACCAAGGGCGCTGCCCCGCCCTTCCTGATGGAAATGCCGAAATATCAATGGCCAGCCGGCCGCGACATGGCGCTCGGCCTTTATGGCCGTGCCACCGCTTTCCTGCAGCGCGCCGGCACCATCATCCTGGCATCCACCATTGTCTTGTGGGGTCTGGCCAGCTGGCCGCAGCCACCCGCCGATGGCCACCGTCCGGCCATCGAATATAGCCTGGCCAGGAAGATCGGCGAGGCTTTGGAGCCCATTTTTGCGCCCATCGGCTTCAACAAGGAAATCGCCATCGCGCTGGTGCCGGGCATGGCGGCTCGCGAGGTTGCGGTGTCGGCGCTCGGCACGGTCTATGCCCTGCAGGGCGTGGATGAGGAGCATGCCGACGGCCTGATCGCCCAGCTGCGCGCCGCCTGGCCGCTGCCCACGGCGCTGGCGTTCCTGGCCTGGTTCGTGTTTGCCCCGCAGTGCATTTCCACCCTGGCCATCACCCGGCGCGAAACCGCCAGCTGGCGCTGGCCGATCTTCATGTTCTCCTATCTGTTCGCTGCCGCCTATGTCGCGGCCGGCCTCACCTATCACCTGGCGGTTGCGGCCGGGCTTTGAGTGCAAGGCGAACGATCAGCCCAAAGGCCAGCACACCAAAGCTGATGCCCGCGCCGCGCCACCCCACATAGGCCAGGCTGGACTGCAGCACGAACAGACAGCCGGCCGTGAAGGCCAATGGCACCAGCGGATAAAGTGGCACCTGGAACGGCCGTTCTGCCGCCGGCAAGCGACGGCGCAGGATGATCAGCGCCGGGCCGGTGAGAGACAGGAACAGCCAGAACACCGGCGACAGGAAATCCACCATCTGGGCAAAACCGGTGGAGACAGACCCCCAGGCGATCAGCAGCAGGGACAGGGCGCACTGCACCCAGATGGCGCCTCGCGGCACCCCCGCGGCTGCATCCCACACCGCCAGCCGGCCCAGCGCCGGCTCCTCGCTGGCCACGGCATAAAGCGTGCGCCCCCCCACGATCACCAGCGCATTGACGATGGCCAACGCCGCCAGGCCGACGAAGACCACCATCACCAGCTGTCCGGCCGGCCCAAAGGCGCGCGCCATCAATTGGGCGGCCGGTGCGGCGCTGGCGGCCAGGCCTTCGCCCCCCAACCCGGCGAGATAGGCCCAATTGGCAAGCAGATAGAGGGCTGTGACCAACCCCATGCCGCCGACCAGCGCCAGGGTCATGTCCCGCGGCCGCCGCACCTCGGCCGAAAGTGTGGCCGCATCGTTGAACCCGCCAAAGGCCAGCATGACGAACACCATGGCCTGGCCGAGGGCGGCTGCGGCAAAGGGCTGCGGCTGCGCGGTGGCTGCCACCACGGGGGTGCCGCTGGCGATGAGGCTGGCCGCTGCGCCGCCCAGGGCGAGCAGGGCGACGACATCGCCCGCCACCAGCACAAGCTGGCCGCCGGTGGAGCGCTTCACCCCGGCGAGGTTGAGCGCGGTCAACGCCACCACCGCCAGCGCTGCAACCCCGCCACGGGCACTGGCAGACAACGGCACAAGTTCGGCCGCATAATCCGCCGCAACAAAGGCCAGCATTGCAGCCGATGCCGAAAAAATCACCGAAAAGCGTGACCAGGCAAAGAGAAAGGCCACCAGCGGACCATAGGCCAGCTTCAGGAAACGATAATCGCCACCCGGATGCGGAAAGGCGCTCGCCAACTCGGCATAGACGAGCGCGCCGGCCAGTGCGAACACCCCGCCCAGCCCCCAGGCCAGCAGCACCAGCACATCATTGTGCAATGTTGCCGCAACCAGGCTGGCAGAGCGGAAGATGCCGGCACCCACCACCATGCCCACCACCACGGAAGCCGCGGCGAACGGGCCCAATATGCGGCGCGGGGCGGGGTTCGTCATGGCCAGACGGTGGCGCAGGGCGGCCGTCACCGCAAGGGGCGGATCGCCCCGCTGTGCATCAAGGAAACCGGCGCGCCCTTGCAGCCCGGGAATCCCTCCCTATATCGCCCGTGCAAGCTCGTTTGGCCGGGGCACCGGCCGTTATCACAACCAGGATCGGCCGTGCCGCGCTGCCTTGATGGGGCGCCAGGGGCTGGATCCAGAGGCAAGGGAACAGGGCCGTCATGGCAAAGGTTATCGGGATCGATCTTGGCACCACCAACAGCTGTGTGGCCGTGATGGAAGGCAGCGCGCCCCGCGTAATCGAAAACGCCGAAGGCGCACGCACCACCCCCAGCCAGGTCGCCTTCACCAAGGATGGCGAACGTCTGGTCGGCCAGCCGGCCAAGCGCCAGGCCGTGACCAACCCGGCCAACACGGTGTTTGCCGTGAAGCGCCTGATCGGCCGCCGCTTTGATGATCCGTTGACCAGCAAGGATGCCGGCCTGGTGCCCTATGCCATTGCCCGCGGCCCCAACGGCGATGCCTGGGTCAATGCCGGCGGCCAGGATTACAGCCCGTCGCAGATTTCCGCCTTCATCCTGCAGAAGATGAAGGAAACGGCCGAAGCCTATCTGGGCGAAACCGTGACCCAGGCGGTGATCACCGTTCCGGCCTATTTCAACGACGCCCAGCGCCAGGCCACCAAGGATGCCGGCAAAATCGCCGGCCTGGAAGTGCTGCGCATCATCAACGAGCCGACCGCTGCCGCGCTGGCCTATGGTCTCGACAAGAAGAATGATGCCAAGACCGTGGCCGTCTATGACCTTGGCGGCGGCACCTTCGACATTTCCATCCTAGAACTGGGCGATGGCGTGTTCGAAGTGAAGTCGACCAGCGGCGACACCTTCCTGGGCGGTGAAGATTTCGATGCCAAGCTGGTGGAGTTCCTGTCGGGTGATTTCAAGAAGGCCGAAGGCATTGACCTGACCAAGGACAAGCTGGCCCTGCAGCGCCTGAAGGAAGCCGCCGAAAAGGCCAAGATCGAACTGTCGTCCTCGGCTGCGACGGAAGTGAACCTGCCCTTCATCACCGCCGACGCCAACGGGCCGAAGCACCTCGTCAAGACCATCACCCGCGCCGATCTGGAAAAGCTGGTGCTCGATCTGATCGAACGCACCCGCCAGCCGTGCCTGGATGCGCTGAAAGAAGCCGGTGTGAAGCCGGGCGACCTGTCGGAAGTGATCCTGGTCGGCGGCATGACCCGCATGCCGCGCGTGCGCCAGTTCGTGAAGGATCTGTTTGGCAAGGAGCCGAACACCAGCGTGAACCCGGACGAAGTGGTGGCCATGGGCGCCGCCATCCAGGCCGGCGTGCTGCAGGGCGATGTGAAGGATGTGCTGCTGCTCGACGTGACCCCGCTGAGCTTGGGCATCGAGACGCTGGGCGGCGTGTTCACCCGCATGATCGACCGCAACACCACCATCCCCACCAAGAAGAGCCAAGTGTTCTCCACGGCCGATGACAATCAGTCGGCGGTGACCATCCGGGTGTTCCAGGGTGAGCGCGAGATGGCGGCCGACAACAAGATCCTGGGCCAGTTTGATCTGGTTGGCATCCCGCCGGCGCCGCGCGGCGTGCCGCAGATCGAAGTGACGTTTGATATCGATGCCAACGGCCTGGTTTCGGTCAACGCCAAGGACAAGGGCACCGGCAAGGAACAGCAGATCCGCATCCAGCCGTCGGGTGGCCTGTCGAAGGATGATATCGAAAAGATGGTGAAGGACGCCGAAGCCTTTGCCGAGGAAGACAAGAAGCGCCGCGCCGCCGCCGAGGCCCGCAACCAGGCCGACAGCCTGGTGCATTCGACCGAGCGCCAGCTGGCCGAGCATGGTGACAAGGTGACGCCGGAGGTGAAGGCCAGCATCGAAACCGCCATCGCCGACGTGAAGGCGGTGCTGGATTCGGGCGACGCCGATGCCATCAACGCCAAGGTGCAGGCGCTGGGCCAGGTTGCCATGAAGCTGGGTGAGGCCATTTATCAGGCCGAACAGGCTGCCGCCGAACCGTCGGCCGCTGATTCGCCCAAGAGCGATGATGTGGTGGACGCCGAGTTCACCGACGTCGACGACAGCAAGAAGTAAGCCGTCGCGCAAGGCGCGCCGCTGGCATGCGGCGCGCCTTTGCCTGTTGAATATGGGGCGGCCGAACTATGGCGACCGAGATCGATTATTACGAACTGCTGGAGGTGGAGCGCGGGGCCGATGAGGCCGCGCTGAAATCCGCCTATCGCCGGCTGGCGATGAAATTCCATCCCGATCGCAATCCCGGTGATGCGGCGGCGGAGCAGAAGTTCAAGGCGATCAACGAAGCCTATGACGTGCTGAAGGACCCGCAGAAGCGGGCCGCCTATGACCGCTTTGGCCATGCCGCTTTCCGGCAGGGCGGCGGTGGCGGCGGCTTTGGCGGTGGCGCGCAGGATTTCGGCGGGTTCGCCGACATTTTTGAAAGCGTGTTCGGCGAATTCATGGGCGGTGGCGGCCGTGGCCAGCGCCGCGGCGGACCTGCGCGTGGCTCCGATTTGCGCTATGATCTTGAAATGTCGTTGGAAGAGGCGTTTGCCGGACGCCAGGCGACGATCAGCATTGAAGTGGCGGCCGCCTGCGACCCCTGCGGTGGCAGCGGGGCCAAACCCGGCACATCGGCCCGCACCTGCACCACCTGCAACGGCAGTGGGCGCGTGGCCATGCGCCAGGGCCTGTTCATGGTGGAGCGCACTTGCCCGGCCTGCCATGGCCAGGGCCAGATCATCGCTGATCCCTGCAACAGTTGCGGTGGCGCTGGCCGGGTGGAAAAGCGCAAGGATCTGAACGTCAACATCCCCAAGGGCGTCGATGACGGCACCCGTATCCGCGTTGCCGGTGAAGGCGAGGCCGGCGCAAGGGGCGGCCCTGCGGGCGATCTCTACATCTTCATCCACTTGAAATCGCACCCGGTTTTCAAGCGGGACGGCACTACCCTCTATGCCGAAGCGCCGCTGTCGATCACGCTGGCGGCGCTTGGTGGTGAGATTGATGTCCCCAGCCTGGATGGGGAGAAGACCGTCATCAAGATTCCGGCCGGGACCCAGACCTCCAAGCAGTTCCGAGTGCGCGGCAAGGGCATGCCCAGCCTCAATGGTGGAGGTGCGGGTGATCTGGTCATCCAGGTCGAGGTGGAAACCCCGGTGAAGCTGACGGCACGCCAGCGCGAGTTGCTGGAGGAGTTCCGGGCCATCGAACAAACCGAAGGCGGCCGCAACACCCCGAAAAGCCAGAGCTTTTTCGACCGGATCAAGGACGCCTGGAACGAATTGACCGAATAGCGCTGGCGGCGCGGCGGCCCTGTCGGCTAGGGTGGCGTCATGCAACGCTTGGCCAACCGCCGCTATCTTGTCACCGGTGCTGCGCGCGGCCTGGGGCTGGCGATCACCCGCCGGCTGGTGGCCGAAGGCGCCCGGGTGATGATGGCCGATGTGGCCGAAATTTTGCCCGATATCGTGGCCGAACTGGGCCCCGCCGTGGCCGCAATCCGCTGCGACGTGGCCGCGCGCGCCGATCTGGTGGCCGCAGTTGACGCGGCGGTGACCGCGTTCGGCGGCCTTGACGGATTGGTCAACAATGCCGGCATCGCGCCGCGTGGCGACATTTTTGACGAGACGCCGGAACAGTTCGACCGGGTCATTGCCACCAATCTCACCGCCGCCTTTCACGCCACCCAGCTGGCGGTGCCGCACCTGATGGCCGCCGGTGGCGGGGTGATCATCAACATGTCGAGCGTCAACGCGCTGCTCACCATTCCGTCGCTGCTGGCCTATAATGTCGCCAAGGGCGGGTTGAACCAGCTCACGCGCAACACGGCGGTGGCGCTGGCACCGCACAACATCCGGGTGGTGGGCATCGGGCCGGGCACGATCCTGACCGAGCTGGCACGAAACGCCGTGATGGCCGACGAGGCGGCGCGGCGGCAGATCCTGTCGCGCACGCCGCTGGGCCGGGCCGGCGCGCCGGAGGAAATTGCCGCAATCGCCGCCTTTCTGTTGAGCGATGACGCCAGTTACATTACCGGCGAGACACTTTATGCGGACGGTGGCCGGCTGGGCCTCAACTACACCGTGCCGGTTGGAGATGATGCGTGATTGATGCCGAGTGGTGGGAGTATGACAGCGCCGAGGAGATGGCCGAGGCGGTGGCGGGCGACATTGCCTATATCATCGGCCAGGCGCTGGAAGCACGCGGCCGGGCGCTGGTGGCCTTTCCCGGCGGTTCCACCCCGCTGCCGGCGCTGAAGCTGCTGGCCGAGACCAAGCTGGAATGGGCCGATGTCACCATATTGCCCACCGATGACCGGCTGGTGCCGGTGACCGACAAATTGTCCAACGCCGGCATGCTGGCGCGGCTGTTCCTGCCGAAAAAGGCCCGGGTGCTGCCGTTGACCGCCGGCGAGAGCGACCCCGTGGCGGCCGGCCGCGCTGCCGATGAGCGCATCGCCGATCTCGACTGGCCGCTGGACGTGGCCTGGCTGGGCGTGGGGGAGGATGGCCACACCGCCTCCATCTTCCCAGGCCCGGATTTTGAAGCTGCCATTGCTGGCCCCAAGGCGCGCCGTGCCATCGGCGTGCGCCCCGATCCGCTGCCCGAAAATGCCCCGGTGCCGCGCGTGACGCTGACCGGGCCGACCCTGGTTTCGGCGCGCACTGTCACGCTGACCGTGTCGGGCAAGGCCAAGCGCAAGGTGGTGGAACAGGCGCTGAAGCAGGGTTCGTCAAGCAAGCTGCCGATCGGCCGGCTGCTGGCCGAGCTGGACATGGACATCGATATCCACTGGCATCCGTGAGGCTGTAAAATCCTCCCCCCTTGGGGGAGGTGCCCGCAGGGCGGAGGGGGCTTGCCAGCGCGGTCCTCGCCGCCCCCTCCGTCACGCTGCGCGTGCCACCTCCCCCAGAGGGGGAGGATGTTGGGGTCAGCGCACCGTCACCCGCACGCGGTCATAGGTGGTGCGGCCGTCGCTGAGTGCGATCTCGTGGCGGCCGGGCACCGGGGGCCAGCGGGAGGGCAGGCCGGGCAGGCGGCGGCCATCGACGCTGATGAACAGACCGGGGCGGCTGCCCTGGCTGCGGATCACCAGCAGCTGGCGGCTGGCGGGAATATCGGGATCAAGCGCCAGGATGGTGCCATCGCTGGGAGCGGTCAGCCGTGGGGCGATTTCAGCCGTCTCGGCCAGCGCGAAGACCGGCTGCCAGGTGCCGGCCAGGAACAATTCCGTGCGGGGTGGCTCCACCGCCGGCAGGAAGGCCACCGGCCGGCGTTCCACCCCGGCTGGCAGGGCAAAGCCCGGCGGCGGCCTCGCCCGCCCATCATCATGCAGCGCCAGCATGATCGCTGCCCAGGCCGGCGCGGCGCCACTGGTGCCCGACACGCCGATCATGGCATCGCCTTCGAAATTGCCGACCCACACCGCCACCGTGTAGGCCCGCGAGAAGCCCACCGCCCAATTGTCGCGCATGGCCTTTGAGGTGCCGGTTTTTACCGCCGCGGCGAAGGGCAAGGACAGGCCCGAAGCCTCGCCAAAGCTGGCGGCGCGGGCGGCGGGATCGGCCATCAGGGCGGTGATGATGGCCGCCGCGCCGGGATCGATCACCGGGCGCGTCGCCGGCCGCTCATCCGGTTTCAGCGTGAGCGGGCCGCTGCGCCCGCCCAGCGCCAGGCTGCGATAGGCGGCGGCCTGTTCCAGCAATGTCACTTCGGCCGAGCCCAACGCCAGCGCATAGCCATAATGGTCCCCCGGCCGGTTGATGCCGCGATAGCCAACATCAAACAGGCGCTGGCGGAAGGGTTCCAGCCCGGTGAGCAGCAGCGTGCGCACCGCCGGCACATTCAGGCTGTTGCCGAGCGCGCTGCGCACCGACACCGGGCCGCGAAAGCTGCGGTCATAATTTTGCGGGATGTAAAGCCCGGTGGCGGTTTCCAGATCAACCGGCGCATCATTGAGCAGCGAGGCGGCGGTGAGGAGCCGGCGTTCGATGGCCAGCGCATAAAGCTGCGGCTTCAGCGTCGATCCGGCCTGGCGGGGCGCGATGACGCCATCCACCTGCCCGGCCCGGCTGGCGCTGCCGGCGGCCCCCACCCAGGCCAGGATGCGCCCGCTGTCATTTTCCACCACGATCGCGGCGCCGTCGCGAACATTGCGGCTGGCCAGCGCGCTGAGCTGGCGATCAAGCGCGGCCTGCACCAGGGCCTGCACATCGGCATCAAGGCTGGTGGCCACCCTGCCGCGCACGCAGGGCCCCAGCAGCCGGCTGGCCAGGTGCGGGGCCGCGTCGCGGTTGGCCACCGCCTGACGCGGCCCCAACAGCCGGGCGGCGGCCATGGCGATGGCACTGCACTCCAGATCGGGGGCGGCGCGGCAGGCGCGGGCCAGCACGGCGGCGGGCGGGGCAGACGGGCGGCGGGCCAGCGCCACCAGCACCGCATTGTCGTCTGGGGCCAGCGCTGCCGCCGGGCGACCGGCCATACGGGCAGCGGCGGCGCCAATGCCGATGATGTCACCGCGCAGCGGCAAGAGGTTGAGCCAGGCTTCGAGGATCTGGCGCTTGGTCCATTGCGCCTCAATGGCGCGGGCGGCGCGGGCCTGTTGCAGCTTGGCGCGCCAGTCGCGCTGGCCGGCGCGGGCAAGGCTGGGATCGATCAGGGCGGCGACCTGCATGGTGATGGTGGAGGCCCCGCGCAGCCGTTCCCCCCGCAGCCGGCCGAGCGCCGCGCCGCCAACGCTGCGCCAATCGATGCCATGATGCTGCCAGAAGCGCCGATCTTCGGCGGCCACCAGCCGGCGCACCAGATCGGGGCTGATCGCGGCCAGCGGCAGCCAGTCCCCACGATCGGCGGCGGCATCGGTGCGGCGGCGGGCCAGTTCGCGGCCCTGCCGGTCGGTGAGGATGGCGATGCTGCCGGGCTGGCCGGCGAGGCTGCGGAAGGCCGGCACCGGTGCGGGCTGGGTGCGCCAGAGCAAGACGGCCAGCAGGGCGAGCAGCAGCAGCGGCAGGGTGCGGGCCTGTTTCAGGGGCGCGGGCATGACGGGAATTTGCGGTGAGACTCGACTGCTGTTTGATTGAACCGCTCATGCCGAGCTTGTCGAGGCACGCTCCAAGTGCGGTCGGTGCCTCGACAAGCTCGGCATGAGCGGGCTTGGGATTCCAGCAAAACACAATTGGGTCTGGCGCGACGCCTCATTTCCCGGCGGCGACGGTCAGGCGGGTGGCGGGCAGGGCGGCGCGGATATCGGGGGCGTACATGGCCTCGGCCCGGGCCGGCGGCAGGGTGAAGCGGCCTTCGCTGCCCAGCCGCAGGCGATATTCAAAGCTGGCCGTGCCGCTGAGCGCCCGCCAATAGGCCTGGACGGCGCCGGCGCGGCGGTCAATCCAGTCGGGCGCCGTGCCGCTGCCCGCGCTGCCGGCATCGAGCAGTTCTGAAAAATTGGCGAGCCCGTTGCCGAGGATGGTGGCCCCGGCCGGAACCGGATCGATCAGCGCCACCCAGGGCGTGGGCGCGGCGGCCTTGAGGGTGAGGCGCACGGCGATGACATCGCCGCGGCTCCAACGGCCAGGCACGGCCTGCGCCACTGGCCGGACCGTGCGGGAGAGGGTGAGGCCGGCAGCGAGGCTGCGGGTTTGCGGCACGGTGGCAGCCATGGTCACCTGCGCCCATGGCGTGCCGCCTCCCTGGTGGGTGATCGCCAGTTGGCCGGCCGCCAGCCGCAGCCGCGCCGGCGCCGGATCGCCGCTGGCCGGCCAGGCGATGCTGGCGGCCTGATCGGCGAGGGCGATACGGCTGATACCGGAAACCGCGCCGCCTTCGAAACGGCCGGCAAAGCCCTGGAGCGCCAGCGTGCCCAGCGCGTTGGCCGGGGTGGAGCGCCAATGGCCGCGCTGCTGCGCCTGGGTGAGGGCGCGGGCGAGGCGCGGGGCATCGGCCGCCCAATTGGCATCGGCGCTGGCGATCAGCAGCAGCCGGGCGAGTGCCGCATCGGGATCGGCCATCAGCGACCAATCATCGGCGACGCCGGCGAAGCGCATGACGGTGCCGCGATCATCGAGCCGGGCGCGCAACCGGGTGAAGGTGGCGGCGGTGTCACGGGCGTTGCCGCTGGCCCGGGCGATCGCCAGCCAGTCCATCAGGGCCGCCGGGCCCCAGCGATCGGGCGCAATGTTGAGGCCGGCGAGCATGCGGGCCACCGGCATCCTTTCCCCGGCCAGGGCGGCCAGCGCGGCCAGCCTTGTGGTATCGGCAACGGGGCGGCGGCCATCGGCAATTGGGGTGAGGCCGGAAATCAGGCGGGCGCGGGCGGCATCGGGCAGCGGCCAGCCAGCCAGCCGCGACAGGCGCAGCACATAGGCGGTGAGGTCTTCGTTGCCGGGCAGGCTGGTGGTGGGGAAATAGCGCAGCAGGCCGGTGCTGTCGGCATAGGTGAGGATGCCGGCCGCTTCGGCATCCCAGCGGGCGCGGTCTCCCATCGCGACGGCGCGCGACAGGCGCTGTTCGATGCAATCATGGGGATAGGCCGCCATATAGGCGCGCACGCCGGGCAAGCTGGCCAGGCTGCGGAGCAGGGCGACATCGACATGCCCGGACGGCGCGCCAGCCTGGGCCCCCGGCGGCAGCTGCAGCATCAGCGGCTGGCCGGGGCGGATCAGACTGGCGGCGACCACCTGTTCGGGGATGGCCGGCTCGATGGTCTGGGCGATGGTCACGGCATCCCTGGCGGTGCCGGCGCGGGCGCTGATGGCGATGCGCTGGCTGCCGGGCGGGCCGGCGACCAGCGGCCAGCGCAGGCTGGCGGCACCACCTGCGGGCAGCGCAACCCGCTGGGCTGGCAGGCTGACGGTGCCGTTGGTGAGTGTGACATTCGCGGTCATCGCGGCGGCGCTGGTGTTGCGCAGCGTGGCGGTGGCGACAAATTCATCCCCCTGGCGCACCAGTGGCGGGATGCCGGGCAGGATCTGCAGATCCTGGGTGGTGCGCAAGGATGCGCTGCCGGTGCCGAACAGGCCGGGGCCGGCGCTGGCGATGGCGACGAGGCGGAAGCCGGACAGGCTGTCGTTCAGGCGGAAGGGCACCAGCGCTTCGCCACGTGGGTTGAGCTTCACGCGGCCGGCCCAGGCGATGACGGGCGTGAAATCGCGCCGGGCCATGCCGGCCGTGGCGCCGCCGCCGCCGCCGGCTGCCACCGCCTTGGCGCCATAATGGCGCTTGCCCACCACCTGGCCCTGCGCGCTGGCCATGACGACGCCCAGCGGCCGGGGTTCCATCATGGCATTGAGCAGGTTCCAGCTGTCGTTGGATTTCAGCGCCAGCAGGGCTTCGTCCACCACGGCGAAGGCCACTTCGGCGTCGGCGGGCAAGGCCGTGCCCCTGGGCGGGGTGACGCGGATGCGGGCGCTGGCGGCCTCCCGCACCGCGTGGGTGGGCCGGTCGGGCGTGACGGTGACGGCGAGGCGGTGGGCATCATGGCCGACCTTGAGTTGCGCCATGCCGATGCGCCACGATGGGCGGGCGAGATCGACGAGCGCGGTGGGGGCGGCGCCATCGCGGCTGAGCCAGGGGAGATTCCAGCGCCGGGCGAGATCGGCCAGCCACAGCCGCCAGCCCGCCACGCGCCCGCGCACGGCGAGCACCGAGACATAGACATTGGGGGCGTGGTTGCCCTTGATCTTCACCTCGACCACCGGTTCCTTGCCCGACAGGGTGGTGACGAAGCTTTCGATGACGCCGCTGCGCATGATGGTGACGAGCGCGGTCGCCTCGCGGAAGGGCATGCGCACGGCAAGCCGGGCGGTGGCGCCGACGGCCACTTCGGGCACCTCGGGCACCAGGTCCATGCGGTCGCCATTGTCGCCGCCGAACCACCACTCATCATCACCGGCCAGCCACAGGCTCTGGCTGGCGCGGGCGGTGCGGCCGGCATCATCCTGTACTTCGGCGAGCGCCATGATCTCGCCGGACATGCCGGCATCCAGCTGGCAAATGGCGCGGCCGCGGGCATCGCTGCGGGCGGTGCAGCCGGCCTTGAGCTCGCGGGTTTCGACCATATTGTCATAGGCATAGAAGCCGCCGACGAGGCGTTTGCGGGTGGAGATGATTTCACGCGCAAACAGGCGGACGCGGATGGCGCGGCCGGCGAGCGGCTTGTTGTCGAGGCCGAGGACGATGAGCTTGAGCCGGGCGTCATCGGCCTTCATCAGCCAGCCGTCGCGGGCGATGCCGACGCGCAGGGCGGCGGGCTCCAGCGGCAGGCGGGCGATGCGGGTGGCGATCTCGCCATTGGCATCGGGATAATCCATTTCGGCCACCAGCGTGGCCGGGCGGGTGATCGGCGCCCAGCCGCCTGCTGCAACACGGGCAGTGCCGGTGCGGCCCAGGTTGAGCGGGGTTTCGCGGGCGCGGATTGGAGCGGCGGCAGCCTCGCCCTCCTCAAGCCGGGAAAGACCGGGCGTGATGGCTTCGGCATCGAAGGTGAAGCCATCCAGGCCGGGCACCTCGACGCTGCGCGGCACCACGCGGGTGCGCAGGGTGACGGGGGCGCCGGCCGCAGAGCCGCCGGAGAAATAGGTGAGCGCCAGATCGAGCGGCAGGCTGGCGGGGGCGACCGGCATCGCCTTGGGCCCGGAGATGGCGGCGCGCAGGGTGGGCAGGCGGAATTCTTCCACCTGGAAATTGCCGACGCCGGTTTCATCGCCATCCGGCGTTGCGAGACGCAGTTCCCAATCACCGGTGGGCGCACTGGCGGGCAGGATGATCTGGCCTGCGGGATCGGCACCGGGGCCGAGGGTGACGGGTAGGATGGTGTCGCTCTGCCAGTGGCGGGCGGTGAGGGTGAAGGGGGCGGGCTTGGGCCGGGTGAAGCCGCGATCATTGGGCAGGCGGCGGAACAGCTTGAAATTGATGCGCTCACCCGGGCGCGCCAGGGTGCGATCGAACACGGCGTGGGCCAGCGGGCGCCAGTTCCAGCCGCCATGGGGCAGGTTGAAATCAAAGGCCTGGATGCCGTCGCCCCAGCTGGTGAGGGCAAAGCTGTAATCATCGGCGGTGCGGGCGCTGGCCATCAGCGTGGGGGTTTCGGCGTCGCACGCGGTCCAGGTTGCGGGTTTGGGCAATTCGCCGGCGGGCACCAGGGCGCGGCCGCTGGCATCGGTTCGGCCCTGCCACAGCTGCTCGCCGGTGCAGCTGTTGCTGATGCTGATGCGGGCGCCCGGCACGGGGGCGGCATCGGCCAGCCGGGTGACCCACACCAGCGAGGCACCGTCACCCCACTGGAAATGCACGGCCATATTGGTGACCAGCGCGGCGGTGCTGACATGGTAGGTCTGGCCCGGCCCGGTGAGTGCATTGCCCAGCGCCGGGGAGGCGAGTTCGACAATGTGGAGCCCGCGGGTTTTCAGCGGGATGCCGACCACCTGCATGGCGCCGTCACGCGGCCGGGTGATGGTGAGGCGGTTGCTGCCCCGTTCATCGGCCAGCAGCGACTGGCTGCCGGTGGTTTCAACGCTGTTATAGCCGCCGCCGGCCAGCGGTTCGTCGCGGAAGCGGCGTTCGCCGGCGCGTTCGACCCGGCGCAGCCATTTGGCGACCTGGGCATCATCATCGATCCGCAGGCTGCGAACCGGCAAGGTGAGGGTGGCGGCCGGCAGCGGGTTTTCCACCCCGCGCAGCGTGACGGGCAGGATGCCGCCTTCCTGCGCCTCCAATATGCCGAAGCGGCCGGCGAATTTGGCCAGCGGCGGGAAATCGCCGGTGGGGATGGTGAGCGGGAAGCGGGCGGCGTTGGCGAGGCTGCGGCCGGCATCATCCTTGAGGCCAGCCGGCAGGCTGAGGGTGAGGCGGGAGCGGGCCGGCCATGGGCCCCTGAAGCGGATATCGCCGGTGGTGTTCGCCCGGTCAGCCGGCAGTTCGGGGGCGATGCTGCGGCCATCGGGCAGGCGCAGGCGGGCGGCCAGCGCTGCGCTGCGCGGCACCGGGGCGGTGAAATCCACCCGGATCGAATCGAGCGGCGAACAGGCGGCACCGGCATTGGTGCGGGTGCAGGCCATGGTGGCGGTGAACGGCTGGCGCACGCGGAAGCGCTGTTGCCAATCGGTGCCGGCCTTCAGGCCGTTGGGGGCGGCGATGCTGCCACGCCAACTGAGGGTCAGCTGGCCGCCGGGGGGCAGCGGCCGGCGGCAACGCGCGGCGATCAGATGGGCCGGCGCGGCGCGGTTGCCGTCATAATCCGCCCGCCAGCCGGCGCGTTCGAGGAAATAGTTGAGGCTCCAATCCCCGCGCGTGGATTTCAATATGGCATCGCGGCTGGCGTTTGGCAGCACGTCCAGCGGCACGCGTTCGCCCACCCCGTCGATCAGGCAGGCGGCACCGGCGTTCAGGCTGGCGGCGGTGGGCTGGGCTTCGGTGGCGATCAGGAAAATCTGGTCTTCCGCCACGTCACCGCCATCGGGCAGCACGGCGCGGATCGCCGGGCCGGGCGTGGTGAAGCGGAACGGGCCCGCCGCCGGCAAGGGACGGCCGGCGAGATCGGCCAGGCCGGCGGCAAGGCGGAACTGGCAGGCGCGGCCGCCGGGGATGGGCGTGGGCAGATCGATGACGAAGCGCTGCGGATCAAGCCAGCGACCCTGACCGCCCTTGCCGCAATCGCCGCTGATCGGTGCCGGGGCGGCAGCGCCCATGGCCACCATCGGCGTGGCAAAGCGCACGACAATCTGTGCGGGCGCAGCGACCGTGCCGCTGGGCGAAAAGCCGGTGACCCCGGGCCGCGCCTGGCCGATCAGCGGCGCCGCCGCCAGCACCACGGCCGCGGCTGCAATGGGAAGGCGGGGCAGCAATATCCTCACAGCCGCAAGACTGCCGTGAACATCGCGACGCAACAAGCGGTTGCCGGCATTTAATCCCGCCTGTATTGCAGGAACAATACGGAGCCTGCCCAATGCGAATTGCCCTGCTGCCCGCCACCCTGCTGTTGCTGGCGGCTGCACCACCGGCCGCCATCACCCTGCCCGCCGATGCGCCGATCGCCGCCAGCATCAATGGCCAGCCGGTGACGCTGGCGCTGGCGACCGGCGATGTCGATCGGATCACGCTGAACATGGACACGGTGGCGCGGCTTGGGCTGAAGCCGGCCGGGCTGATGGGCAAGGCCACAGTCCGCATCGGCCGCACCAGGGTGCTGACCGGGCGCAACACGCCGGCCAAGGTGACGCTGGCCGAGGCGCAGTTCAGCCAGCGCATCTTCTGGTTCGAAGGCGCCGGCCCCATCGCGCGGGATGGCAGCATCGGGCCGATGGCGCTGCCCCATGCGCGGGTGACAGTGACGCTGAAGCCTGATGGCGGCGCGCGCGACTTTGCCTGGCCGCTGTTTGGCGACATCAATTCGGGCAGTTATGGCGGGGTGTCAGGCCAGGGCTATGGCTTTGGCCTCAGCGTCGATGTGCGCGGGGATTTGCGCCTGCCGCTGGCCAGCGCGGCGGTGGGTGCCGATCTGGCGGCGGCGCTGGGCGGCCGGCTGGAGGGCGAGGCCTGGGAAGAAGAGATTTTCCTGGGCGTGCGCCGGCCGGTGCGGCGGCTGGTGCTGGACAAGCCGCTGCTGCTGGGTCCGTTCCGGTTCGATGCGGTGGCGGTGCGGGTGAACGACCGGCGCGATGGCACCGCCCAGCTGGCCAATGGCCAGACCGCGCCGCCGGATGCCAACGATGATCCCGCCGAAATCGTGGTGAGCGCCGACACCGGCAAGAAGCGGCAGGTGGTGCGCACCCTCACCCTGTCGCGCAGCCAGCTGGATGCCGCCGGCTGCAGCGCGCTGGTGGTGGACAAGGCGGCGCAGCGGTTGATCCTGCGCTGCTGACCGCCTTCTTCCCGTCACCTTGCCGGCCTATACACAGAATATGGCTGTGATCCTTCCCCTGATGGTGCTGCTGATGGCTGCTGCTCCGCTTTCCCCTGCCCCACCGCCGGCGCCGCCACCGGCCCCGCCAATCATCATCGCGCATCGCGGCGCCAGTGCGGAGCGGCCCGAACACACGCTTGCAGCCTATGAACGGGCCATCGAACAGGGCGCCGACTATATCGAGCCTGATCTGGTGCCGACAAAGGACCATCAGCTGGTGGCGCGGCACGAGAACGAGATTGGCGGCACCACCGATGTGGCGGACCACCCGGAATTTGCCAGCCGCAAGACGACGAAGACCATCGACGGCCAGGCCATGACGGGCTGGTTCACCGAGGATTTCACCCTGGCCGAGTTGAAGACGCTGCGGGCCCGCGAACGGCTGCCGCAACTGCGCCCGGCCAACGCCGCCTTTGACGGGCAATATGCGATCCCGACGCTGGCCGAGATCATCGCGCTGGCCAAGGCCGCATCGGCCCGAACCGGGCGGACCATCGGCATCTACCCGGAAACCAAGCATCCCAGCTATTTCAAGGGGCTGGGCCTGGCCATCGAGCCGGTGCTGCTGGCCGAACTGGCCAAGGCCGGCTGGACGACGGCGGCGGCGCCGGTGTTCATCCAGAGTTTCGAGGTGGACAATCTGAAAGCGCTGAAGCGGCAGACCGGGGTGCGGCTGATCCAGTTGATGGGCGCCAGCGGCACATCCGGGGATGGCCATGATTATGCCGAGATGGCCACGGCCGCCGGGCTGAAGGCGGTGGCGGCCTATGCCTTTGGCGTGGGGCCGGAGAAGGCGCTGATCATCCCGCGCGGGGCCGACGGCCGGCTGGGCACGCCGACAGGCTTTGTGGCCGATGCCCATGCTGCCGGGCTGGAGGTGCATCCCTGGACCTTCCGACCGGAGAATTTCTTCCTGCCCACCGAGTTCAAGCGCGGCGAAGACCCCAAGGCCATCGGCGACGGCGAAGCCGAAATCCGCGCCTATCTGGCAACCGGCATCGACGGCCTGTTCAGCGATTCAACCGCCACGGCGGCCCGGGCATTGGCACAGCCTGGGAAGTAAGGCAAACGCCGGCCTCCGGCGGGCAGGGGCGAGGCCCCTGCACCCGTTGGTTTTTGGGCAGCACTTGATGGCGGATTTGGGGTTGTTAGCTGCCATTCACTTGCCCAGCTTCATCGGCTCCAATCGCAGAAAGCTCGGAAGAGCATCACCGAAGGCGTATCGTTCCATGGCGGTCAGTACCTCATCGTAAGTAAGGGTGCCGGTCGTCTTCCCGTGATCGCCAATCGCAAGTTCATTTCGGATGGCTTGATAATGCTTGCTGGGACCGCCTCCTCGAACCTCCAAAATGTATCCGCCATCCTGGAGAGCGGTTTGCAGGTAATCTTTCGGCCCCGCCTCTATAATCAAGAAGTCTCCTTTGCCTACCCGCATGAACGCGTTTTGGATCGCTTCGGCCGTAACCGGGCCGTCAAAGCAGGTGCCGTTCACGATTAGTCCCAAGCCCTGCTGAATGTTGCGAGCACCTGTTGCCGGTTTGGAGCGGGCCTCCGGTTGGGCCAGCGTTTTGTGAAGGAACCGAACCAGCGGTTCGGCGTCCTTCCGTTCCTTATGGGCCGACCAATAGATTAAGGGACCGCCGACCAAGAACAACAGCCCGATGACGACAAGTTCTCGACCAGTCGCCTGACCTTCGGAGATCGCCTTGAAGACAACCCAAGCCATCAACGGAATCAGCAACGTGAACGTCAGAACTCCGTTTAGGTCTGACCCCGCCCTGCCTCGCACCCGCGTTCCAGAGTTGTCGGCAGAAATCAGACCGAACAGCATCGGCCCATGGCGGTCGAAAGCGCTAAACCAAAGACAGATGAATGGCCCTGCAATCCAGCCGCGCGCGCCGTTCTGCGCGTCAAATATATTTGTCTTCTTGGACCGAATTGTCGCCTTCGCTTTCGCCGGGGGCAGGCTCGACGACATTTCGAAACGAAACCCGAAGGGTTGGAATCCCAACTTTCTACCTCACCCGACTCATCTGAATATCTTGGAGTATGCACAACAGTAGAATGACCTCAATGGGGGCGTAACCGGACTCACCTGCCAACAGCGCACCCGAAAACGAACGGGTGCAGGGGCCTCGCCCCTGCCCGCCGGAGGCTCTCTTGCCTTTCTTCAAGGGCCTGATGGGCCCAACTTCACATTGTCCCGGACGACGGGCTTTTGGACCAAAACGCAGCCGCGCTTACCGATCCGGCCAGTCCAGCACGAAGTTGATGTGCGCTGCGGTGATCGGTTTGGCGCGGTCACCCTGCCAGGCGCTGGCATGGACGTTGACGACGCGGCGGCCGAGCTTGGCGATGCTGGCGGCGGCGCGGGTTTCCACCGGGGCACCTTCGCGCATGAAATCCACCGTGACGGTGACGGGGCGGACGCGCGGCAGCGCCTCCCCTTCCGGCTGGGCGGCGATGACGGTGAGCAGGCCGGCGAGTTCGAGCAGGCCGGAGATGGAGCCGCCGTGCAGCCGGCCGGGCGAGCCGATCAGCGTGTCGGCAAAGGGCATGATCAGCTGAAGTTCGCCGCCAACCCGTTCGAACGAAAGATCAAGCAGGGCCGCATAGGGCAGGAGATCGAGCCGGCCCGACGGCTGGCGCAGCAGGGTAGCGAGCGCAGGGTTGGTCATTGCCAGCCTCCCGCCAGTTTGGACGCGGCAAACATGAAGGTGCCGGCGACATGGGCGATGGGATCGGCCGGATCGCCATCATGGGCGAGGCCGCGCACGAAGGCGATCTGGCGCGTCATCCGATAACATTCGCCGCGCGCCGTCACCGTGGCCTGCGGCTTGGGGCTGCGGACATAATCGGTTCTGAGATCAAGCGTGGCATGGGGTTCGAAGGCGCCGCGGGCCAGCATGGAGGCCATGCCGACACAGGTATCCATCAGGGTGATGATCGGGCCGGATGCCCAGATGCCATGATCGGGATCAACCAGGAATTCGGGCTTGAACGGCAGCTGCAGCTCCACCCAGCGGTCGCCGGCCTGGATGAAGCGCAAGCCCAGTTGCTTGTTGTGCGGCACGCGGCCCACGAAGGGCCCCATGAACGCCCCCACCTGATCGGCAAAGCTGGTCATGCGCCTTCCCGTGCCAGCGCATCGATGCGGGCGATCATCGACGCCAGCCCCTGCGTGCGGTTGGAGGACAGATGTTTCGACAGGCCGAGGCCATCAAGCCGGGCCTTGATGCTGGCGCCATCGATCGCGCTGGCCGGCTGGCCATCGGCGAGCATGAGCACGAGGGCGACGAGGCCCTTGACGATCGCGGCATCACTGTCGGCCGCGAAATGCAGCACATCGCCAGCGCGGGTGGGGTGCAGCCAGACCTGGGATGCGCAGCCGCGCACCTTGTTGGCGTCGGTTTTCAGGGCCGGATCCATCGGCGGCAGGGCGGCGCCCAGCGCGATGATCAGGCGATATTTGTCGTCCCAATCGTCGAAGGCTTCGAATTCGGCTTCGACGTCATCGAAAGTGGTGATGGCCATGACCGCAGCCCTTGGGGGCTGGGAAGGGCTGCGGTCAAGTCAGATATCAACACCCGCGGCGATGGCTTCCAGCTTGCGGATGCGTTCCTTCAGGTCGGCCAGGTCGATGCGCTGGCCGATGGCCGGCAGATCGGGGTTGCTGGCGGCCGGGCGGGCTTCGATCTCGCGGGTTTTCAGCTTCAGCCAGCCGGACCAGGCCCAGGCGGCCAGGCTGCCGATCATGGCCAGCCCGATGAGGGATGCGGTCGACAGGATCATCAGGCTTTCAGCGGGAGGCACTGACGGGGGCATCTTCAGTCTCCTTGTCTTGGCTTACTTGTCTTTGAGGGATTCGATTTCGTCGGCCAGGCGCTTGGCCGGATCGGTGGCCAGGCGTTCCAGCACGCGGATGCGGTCGTTCAGGCGGGCAACCTCGGCCTGCAGGCGCTGGTTTTCCTGGCTATCGGCCGGCGGCGCCACCTCTTCCAGACCGCGCAGGCGGATCCGGCGGTTGCCCATGCGGCCGGACAGCACCCGGCCAATGGTGACGATCAACACGATCATCACCACCATCTCGAACGGATTCATCGTCGGTCCCTCCCATCACCGGCCGGGGGCTGGCCGGTGGTCATCAGTTGAGCTGTTTGGTAGCGAGCGCGTCGATTTCGGCGGCCAGCCGGCTGGGTTGATCGGTGGCGATGCGTTCCAGCACGGCCATGCGGTCTTTCAGGCTGCCCAGTTCGGCCCGCAGCTGGGCGTTTTCCTGGGACAAGAGCTTGATGCGTTCCATCGCTTCGCCGCCACCGTTGGGATAGAGCGGTTTGCCCCAGCTGTTTTCCAGCGGATAGCCGTTCTTGATCTTCATCCAGGTGGTGACCACCCAGCCAACGACACCAGCAACGGTGACGGTGGCGATCAGCGGCCCGATCTGATTGGCGATAATCGCCAGATTTTCCGGGTTTACAGCCATTGGTCGTGCTTTCAGTTCAATTGCTTGGGTTCATCGCGCAACGCTTCGATCTGGACGGCGAGGCCTTCGTTGCGATCAGTGACAATGCGGTTCAGCACGGCCACCCGTTCTTCCAGCAGTGCGATGCGGTTGGCATATTGGGCGGCGTTTTCGGCGGTGAAGCGGGCGGTGATCTCCAACTGCTTCTCCTTCAGCTTGATCCACCGCTTGGCAACGCCGGCGAAGATGCCCGCGATCGGGATCATGAAGACCAGGATCGGAACCATGTAACTCCACATGATGTCGACTCCCTCAGCGCAACTGTTCGATTTCGGCGGTCAGGCGGACCGGCGCGTCGGTGGCGATGCGTTCCAGGACCTGCAGCCGTTGTTCCAGGCGGATCACGCGATCCTGCAAGGCGGCGTTTTCACTGACCAACGCTGTCATTTCAGCCGTCGCGTCGGGCAGACGGTTGACCGTTTTGCCCAGGTCATCGGTGAGGGGATAGCCGTGGCGGGCGCGGATCCAGCTGGTGACCACCCAGCCGACCGTGCTGATCGCCACCAGGACGGAAATGAAGATCTGGGTGTCGCTCATGCTGTCCTCAGCGCAGCTTTTCGATTTCGTCGGCGAGCTGGCGGCTCTCGCTGGTCAGGTGATATTCCAGATCGCGCAGGCGGCGATCGGCATCACGGAACTGGGCGTTCACATCGCGCAGCGTGCGCTTGGGGGCCACGCGCACATCGCGCCAGAATTCCACCCGTTCGGGGGCTTCGTCATACAGCGCGCTGGGCTTGGCGTTGGCGATCCAGGCCACCACGAAATAGGCGGGGATGAGGGCGCCGCCACCCATGACAATGCCGACGGCGAGCGCGGCGCGGACCAGCGTGACATCCCAGCCGAAGAAATCGGCGATGCCAGCGCAGACGCCCAGAAACTTGCCGTTACGCTTGTCGAGATAGAAGCGGGTGCGGCTTTCAGACATGGTGGTGATCCCTGTTGGCCGGAGACGAGGCCGGCGGTTGGATTCAATAGGTGGAGGGCGCGATCAGGCCGATCAGCAGATAGAGGATGACCGGCGAACCCACGCCAAACACGGCGGCGGCGACGAAGGCGATGCGCACCAGGCTGACATCCCAGCCCATGTAGTTGGCGATGCCGGCGCAGACGCCCATCACCTTGCCTTCGGACTTGTTGACGAGAAACTGGCGGCTCATCTCTTGGCCTCCTTTGGGCCGGGTTCAGCGCAGCTGGCGGCGCTGTTCGGACAGATCAGCGATGCGGCTGTCTTTCCAGTTGGGGTTTTCGGCGGCGACAATGCGTTCAACGGTTTCGATGCGCTGGTCGAGCCGGCGGGCGAGTTCGTGGAGTTCGTCGAGCAGGGCTTCATCCTGGCGGCTGATGCCGGTCTGGCTTTTCCACTTGGTGACATAATGGAGGATCAGGCCGGGCAGGCCGATGAACAGCATGCCGACGATGGCAACGGGAACGAACACATCTTCCATCGTCTCAACCTTCCGACTTGCCGAGGCGGGCCTTCATGGCTTCCAGCTCGGCATCCACTTCATCATTGCCCTGGAGGGCGGCGAATTCATCGGCCAGGCTGCGGGTGCCGCCGGGGCCGGCGAGGCCCAGCGCATCGGCGCGGCCTTCGGCCATGTCGGCACGGCGTTCCAGCACCTCGAAGCGGCTGAAGGCTTCCTCCACGCGGGGGCCGCGGATCATGTCGCGCAGCTTGGAGCGCTGGGTGGCGCTTTCGATGCGGTTCAGGAGCGCGTTCTGGCGGCTGCGGGCTTCGCGCAGCTTGCTCTCCAGCTTGGCGATGTCGGCCTCGTTCAGGGCGAGCGTTTCGTTGAGCAGATCAACCTCGGCCTGGGTGGTGTCGATGAAGGACTTGGCCTTGTTCTTTTCGACGAGCGCGGCCTTGGCGAGATCCTCGCGGCCCTTCGACAGGGCGAGCTCGGCCTTGTCCTGCCAATCCTGCACGGCCTGTTCGGCCTTGATGATGGCGCGCTTCATCTCCTTCTGATCAGCGATGGTCCGGGCCGCGGACGCGCGCACCTCAACCAGCGTTTCTTCCATCTCCATGATGATCATGCGGATCATCTTGGCCGGGTCTTCGGCCCGGTCGAGAAGGTCGGTCACGTTGGCGGCGATGATGTCGCGGGTTCGCGAAAAAATGCCCATCGGCTTGATCTCCAGAAATTCGAACTTGGCAGCGGTAAGGGTGGCTGGGGCTGGTTCCGGGTTGAGGGGGCGAATCATCGGAACCAGGCTCCCAGCCACCGTATCGAGGCTCACGCCACGATATCGCTGTTCGCGGTCGGCGTCACCATGGCCGGGCCAGTGGCGGCGGCGATGAAGGTGGTGCCGATCAGCAGGGCGGCAAACAGGGCCGTGACAGTGCGGCCGATCTGGGTGAAGTTGGTGGTCATCTTTGGTCTCCTTCGATCTGCTGGGCGGCGGGGGGTGCCGCTCATGCCAGATGTATTGCATGGGGCGTGCCAAGTGCATGATGCGACTTAAGCCATTGAAATAGGCTGGTTTTGATTTTTGCTTTTGCAAGGCAAAGCGAAAGACTTGCCAAAACTTGGGAAAAATGCCCAACTCATCGCATGGCTGCTCCCGCCCAGATGATCGGTTCCAGTTTCAGCTTCCTCGACGCGGTCGAGCAGGCTTCGGCAGCGGCTGCGCTGAACCGGCCGGTGCTGGTGATTGGCGAGCGCGGCACCGGCAAGGAGTTGATCGCCGACCGTCTGCACCGCCTCAGCCCACGCTGGTCGCAGCCGCTGGTGTCGCTGAACTGCGCGGCGTTGCCGGAAAATCTGATCGATGCCGAATTGTTCGGTTATGAGCCTGGCGCCTTCACCGGGGCGCAGCGGGCGCGGGCCGGGCGGTTCGAGGATGCCGATGGCGGCACGTTGTTCCTGGACGAGATCGGCACCTTGTCATCCCAGGCACAGGAGCGGCTGCTGCGCGTGGTCGAATATGGCGAGCTGTCGCGGCTGGGATCGAACAAGACGGTGAAGGTGGATGTGCGGCTGGTGGGCGCCACCAACGAGGATCTGCCGGCACTGGTGATGCGCGGGCGGTTCCGGGCCGATCTGCTGGACCGGCTGAGTTTCGAGGTGATCACCCTGCCCCCGTTGCGCGAGCGGGCGGAGGATATCGAGCTGCTGGCCACCCATTTTGCCCGGCGCATGGCCGCCGAACTGGGCTGGCCGCGCTTTCCCGGCTTTTCGCCGCGCGTGCTGGAGCAACTGCAGAGCTGGCACTGGCCGGGCAATGTGCGCGAGCTGAAGAATGTGGTGGAGCGGGCGCTGTACCGCTGGGGCGACGCCGAGCGACCGGTGGGGCAGCTGGTGGTGGATCCGTTCGAATCGCCGTGGCGGCCGCAGCCGATGCCAGGCAGCGCGGCGGTGGCGCCAACGCCGGTGGCGGCCCCCGTCGCGGCAGCACCAGCGCCCGTGGCGGCGGAGCCGGTGAGCGATCTGCGCGGGGCCGTGCTGGCGTATGAAAAGCAACTGCTGGAGGCGGCGCTGGAGCGCAACCGCCACAACCAGCGCCGCACCGCGGCGGCCCTGGGCCTGAGTTACGACCAGTTGCGCCATGCCCTGAAACGGCATGGGCTGATGGGGGAGTAGGCCCCGACCTTATTGCCCTGGGCGGTAGCTGCGTTCGACATGGCCCTGCAACTGGGCATCGGTGAAATAGACCGGGCGCAGGGCATGGGCCGCATAGCGTTCGGCCTGGTCGCGGAAATGCGGGCTGGCGGCATCGCCGCGCTGGCCGCCGGCGTGGACGGCGCGGGCTTCGGGCCCATCCTTGCCAAAACGCACCACGGCAACGAAACTGTTGCCATAATCGCCATACCAGCGCTTCGTGCCCTCACGCTGGCGCGCGCCAAAGCTGGCGAGGCTGCCCCAGTTGCCGCTGGCGAACGGCACGGCGACCGACGGCAACTTGTCGTCATAGCTTTGGGCGATATTGGCGGTGAGGCGCTGGAAGCGGT
The DNA here is from genome assembly GCF_059745315.1 of Sandarakinorhabdus sp. FBCC-B8862. NCBI lineage: Bacteria > Pseudomonadati > Pseudomonadota > Alphaproteobacteria > Sphingomonadales > Sphingosinicellaceae > Sandarakinorhabdus > Sandarakinorhabdus sp. FBCC-B8862. The sequence goes on along the minus strand of NZ_CM185574.1, from coordinate 2,193,386 downwards.
TGATATGGCCCCAGGGCACATCCCAGCCGCCGAAATCACCGGCCAGCCGCGCCACCGCGGCATCCAGCGCCGCCAGCCGATCGCTGTTCGCCACCTTGTCGCTGGCGATATAGGGCACCACCGCCTCTTCATCATCGCGGGCGAACTTGCCGAAGCGCTTCACCATCTCGTCGCCCCAGAACACGGCCAGGCTGGTGGCAGTGGAAGCCGCGCCGGTGCGATAATCCCAGGCCTTCAGCGTGGCGATGGGGGCGGCCAGCCGATCCTTTTGCGCACCGGCAGGCAGCGCATCCCAGGCCCTCACCAGGCCAGGGATGGTGTCGGCAAAGCCCTGCAGGAAGGGATCATAGGCGGTGGCGATCAGGCCATCGAGATCGAACTTGCGGTCCCCGCTCAACAGCCGCAGCGCGTTGGGACCGCGCGGATTTTCACCGGCCGAATCCATATAGGTCGGGAAGGCCGCCTGTTTCGGGCTGTCTGGCCCGGCCGCCGTCCACGGCCAGTTGTTGACGTTGAAGACAAAGCCGGATTTCGGATTGGCGACGGAAGGCAGCTGATCAAGGCTGTGCTCCCCCTGCCAGTCGGTGGCCGGGTCGCTGCCATCAACCGGCTTTTTCCAATCGAAGCGATTGTCGCGGATCGGCACGAACTGCGGGTGCAAATAGGCGATCTCGCCCTTGTCGCTGGCAAACAGCGTGGCGTTGGACGAGTTGGCCCGGCGCGAGGCGACCTTGAGATAGGACGCCAGATCGGTCGTCTTGGTGCGCAGGAAGCTTTGTTCCAGCGCCGCCACCGGCCGGTGCATCAGGGCGATCGCGATCCACTTGCCATTTTCGCTGCGGATCACCGGGCCGTGGTGGGAGCGCCAGGTGGTGAACACCCGCGTCTTCATGCTGCCATCGGCGGCCTTGTAGGGGACGCTGATGGTCTTTTCGGCCAGCGGTCTCCAGCTGGTGCCGTGCAGATAATGCCAACGACCATTCTTCTTTTCGACGGTCAGGGCATACTCGTCGATATTGTCGACGCCGGAGCTGGTGTGCATCCAGCCGACATGGCGGTTGAAGCCCTGATAGACGAAGAACTGGCCCCAGGTGCTGGCGCCATAGGCATCAAGGCCCTCGCCGCTTTCCACCTTGGCTTCGGAGCGGAAGTAGAAGCTGGTGTGCGGGTTGATCAGCAGCAGCGCATCGCCGCTGGTGGTGCGGGTGGGGGCCAGCGCCATGCCGTTGGAGCCGGCCGGCTCGGCCAGTTCGGTGCCAAGTTCGAGGGCGGAGAGCTTGGGCGCCTGGCCGGTGTAGAAGGCCTCCAGCCGGCCCAGGTTGATGCTTTCGATGTCACCGCCAATGCTGCCTTCGGAGAAGGACAAGGCCATCCAGGGTTCGAAATGGGTGATGACGCGCGGTTTTACGTTGGGATGCGTTGCCAGATAATGATTGAGCGCATCAGCCCAGGCGGTGCACAACGTCTTCAGCCAGCCGGGCGCACTCTTGTATTGCGCCTGCAGTTCGGCCGGATCGATGAACAGCTTCATCCGAAGGTCACGCCAGATGGCGCTTTCGCCCTCGGCTTCGGCCAGGCGGCCTTGTGCGTTGATGAAGTTGGTTTCCACCCGGTTGAAGTCGTCCTCGGCCTGGGCGTGGATCATGCCGAACACGGCATCGGCGTCGGTCTTGCCCTTGATATGGGGCACGCCCCAATCGTCCCGGGTGATGGTGACAGCGGCGCTGCGCGCGGCCCAGCGATCGGTTTCGGGGGAGGCCAGCGCCGGAACGGCGAGGGCGGACGCGAGGAGCAGGGTGCGGATCATCATCCGCCAAGGCTACTCGTGCGTTGCCCCCTTGGGCAAGAGCGCCAAGCCTATCACTGACACCAGCGCGGCGCCGCCGAGATACCAACCGACCGCGGCAATGCCATATTGGGCGGTGAGCGCCTGGCCGATCACCGGCGTAAGGCCGCCGCCGATGATGCCGCCCAGGTTGAAGGCGACGCTGGCCCCGGTGTAGCGCACCCGCGCCGGGAACAGACCGGGCAGAAATGCGCCCAGGGGGCCATAAACAAAGCCCATGACAAACAGGCTGAGCGACAGGAAGGCAAAGACGCCGGCGGTGCCGCCCTGCATCAACGGACCCATGGCGGCGCCGACCGCAATGGTGGCGAGACTGCCCAAGATGAGCACCCTGGCCGGACTGGTGCGATCGCTGAGCCAGCCGGCGGCGATGATGCCGGCGGCGAGGAACAATATGGCGCCCAGCTGCAGCTGCAGGAAATCACCGCGGGCATAGCCCAGCTGCGTGGTGCCAAAGCCCAGGGCAAAGGCGGTGGCGATATAGAAGATGGCAAAGCAGGTCACGGCCGCCGCCACGCCGCAGATGGTTTCGCGGCCGTGGTGGCGCACCAGCTCGGCCAGCGGCACGGCCGGTGGCTTTTCATGGGCGAGCATGGCGGCAAAGGCCGGGGTTTCCAGGATGGTCAGCCGCACCCACAGGCCGATGCCGACCAGCAGGATCGAGCCGGCAAAGGGCAGCCGCCAGCCCCATTCCAGGAACTGGCCATCATCGAGCCACAGGCCCAGGATGAGGAACAGGCCATTGGCGGCGATGAAGCCCACCGGCGCGCCCAGTTGCGGGAACATGCCATAGCGCGCGCGCCAGCCCGGCGGGGCGTTTTCCACCGCCAGCAGCGCCGCGCCGCCCCATTCACCGCCCAGGCCAAAGCCCTGACCAAAACGCAGCAGGCACAAGATCGCCGGGGCGGCGACACCGATGGCGGCATAGGCCGGCAGAAAGGTGATGGCGAAGGTGGAGCCGCCCATCAGCAGCAGCGAGGCCACCAGCGTGGATTTGCGGCCCAGCCGGTCACCATAATGGCCGAACACCAGCGCACCGATCGGCCGGGCGATGAAGGCAACGGCAAAGCTGGCGAAGCTCAAGAGCAATTGCGCCTGGGCGTTTTCGGACGGGAAGAACAGCGGCCCGAACACCAGCGCGGCGGCGGTGGCATAGATGTAGAAATCATAGAATTCGACCGCCGTGCCGACGAGGCTGGCGGCGAGGATGCGGCTGGTGGGGGCGGTCATGCCGAGCCCCTCCGTCGCCTGCGGCGCCACCTCCCCAAACAAGTTTGGGGAGGAACTGGGTAGCATGATCCTCCCCAAACTTGTTTGGGGAGGTGCCGAGCAACGCGAGGCGGAGGGGCGTTCAGAGCCACGGTGCCTTGGCATCCAGCGCCAACATGGCCGCCGGCTGGTTGCGCTGCGACACGATGGCCCAATCGGCGCCCTTCACCATCACTTCCGGCACCAGCGGACGCGAGTTGTAGGTGCTGGCCATGGTGGCGCCATAGGCACCCGCCGTCATGAAGGCGACGAGATCGCCGGCGGCCACATCCTCCATCTCGCGGTCTTCGGCGAAGGTGTCGCCGGTTTCGCAGATCGGGCCCACCACGGTCGCCGTGGTGCGCTCCGCCTTGGGATGGACGGCAAGAATATCGTGCCAGGCGTTGTAGAGGGAGGGGCGCAGGAGATCGTTCATCGCGGCATCGACCACAATGAAATGCCTGGACGCGCCTTCCTTGGTGAGGATGACTTCCGACACCAGAACGCCGGCGTTGCCAACGATCATGCGGCCGGGTTCGAACATCAGCCGCCACGGCCAGCCGTCGGTGGCGCGCGCCACCATGGCGGCATATTCGGCCGGGCTGGGCGGCGGCGCCTGATCGCGGCGATAGGGCACACCCAGCCCGCCGCCAACATCGATGCGCTTGATCTGGTGGCCGGCCGCTTCGAGCTGGCGGGCAAGATCGCCGAGCTTGCGGATGGCATCTTCCACCGGCTCCAGCTTGGTGAGCTGGCTGCCGATGTGGGCGGCGAGGCCGACGGGGCGCAGGTTGGGGTGGGCCGCAGCCTGCGCAAAGGCGGCCGGCAGCCGTTCCCACGGGATGCCGAACTTGGCATCGGCGCCACCGGTGCTGATCTTGCCGTGCGTCTTGGGGTCCACCGCCGGGTTGATGCGGATGGCGATTTCGACAGTTGCTTGCCTGTCGGCGGCCACTTCGGCCAGCATGTCGATCTCGGCTTCGGATTCGACATTGAACTGCAAGATGCCGGCCTCAACCCCGGCGGCGAGTTCGGCGCGGGTCTTGCCCACGCCCGAAAACACGATGCGGCTGGCGGGCACACCGGCGGCCAGTGCCCGGGCGAGTTCGCCGCCCGAGACGACATCGGCGCCAGCCCCCAGCCGGGCCAGCGTGGCCAGCACCGCGAGGTTGGGATTGGCCTTCACGGCAAAGGCGACCAGCGGATTGCCGTCCCCCAGGCCTGCCACGGCATCGCGGAACACGGTGAAATGCCGTTCCATCGTGGCGCTGCTGTAGCAGTAAAACGGCGTGCCCACCTGTTTGGCCAGCGCCGCCAGGTTCACATCCTCGGCGTGCATCACGCCGTCACGGATCTGGAAATGGTCCATGGCTTGGCCTTATTTGGGTGGCGGCAGGTTGAACGGATCGTTGCCGCGTTCGGGCAGCGGGCCCTGGTTGTCGTCCACACGCTGCGGCACAGCTTGCGGGTTCAATTTCAGCATTTCCTGCGGCGTGGAGGCGCGCACCTGGGTCTCGCCGCGCTGCGGCGCCGGCCGGCCGGCCTTGGGCTCCAAGGCGCCCTGCTTGCCGCAACCGGCCAGCAGCAGCGCCGCAAGGAGGAGCGCGCGCTTCACAGGCGGGCCCGGGCCGCCGCAATCGCGGCGCGGACATTGGCCGGCGCCGTGCCGCCAAAGCTGGTGCGGCTGGCAACGCTGGCTTCCACCGACAGCACATCGCGCACCGCCTTGGTGATGCGCTTGTCGATGGCGCTGAGCTCGGCATCGGTGAGGCCGTTCAGGTCGGTGCCCTTGGCTTCGGCCGCCTTGACGCAATGGCCGGTGATCTCGTGCGCTTCGCGGAACGGCACGTTCGCCACGCGCACCAGCCAATCGGCGAGATCGGTGGCGGTGGAAAAGCCGCTGTTGGCGGCGGCGCGCATCTTCGCCTTGTTGAACGTGATGGTCTCCACCATGCCGGTCATGCTGGCCAGGCACAGGCCCAGATCGTCAAAGGCGGCGAACACGGTGGATTTGTCGTCCTGCATGTCCTTGGAATAGGCGAGCGGCAGGCCCTTCATCACCACCGACAGGCGGGTGAAGGCGGCGAGGAATTCGCCCGACTTGGCGCGCACCAGTTCGGCGGCATCAGGGTTGCGCTTCTGCGGCATGATGCTGCTGCCGGTGGACCAGGCATCGGGCAGGGTGATGAAGCCATAGGGCTGGCTGGCCCAGATGATGATTTCCTCGGCCAGGCGCGACAGGTGCAGGCCGGTCATGTGGGTGGCGCTGAGATATTCCAGCGCGAAATCGCGATCCGACACTGAGTCCAGGCTGTTGCGCGTGGGGCCTTTGGCAAAGCCCAGCGCGGCTGCCGTCATCTGCCGGTCGATCGGGAAGCTGGTGCCGGCCAGTGCGGCGGCGCCCAGCGGGCATTCGTCCATGCGGGCCCTGGCGTCGGCAAAGCGGCTGCGGTCGCGGCCGAGCATTTCGACATAGGCCATCAGATGATGGCCCAGCGTGACCGGCTGCGCCACCTGCAGATGGGTGAAGCCGGGCATGATCGTGTCGGCATGCTCCTCGGCGCGCTTCAACAAGGCGCCGATCAGGGCCTTCAGCGCGGCATCGGCTTCATCGCAGGCGGCCTTCACCCACAGGCGGAAATCCACCGCCACCTGGTCGTTGCGGCTGCGCGCGGTGTGGAGGCGGCCGGCGGCGGGGCCGATGATTTCCTTCAGCCGTGTTTCGACATGGAGATGGATATCCTCGAGGTTGAGATTCTCGACCAGCTTGCCGTCGGCATATTCCTGGGCGATCTGCTGCAGGCCCCGGTCAATGGCGACGACATCGTCTGCCGAAATGATGCCCTGCTTGCCCAACATGGCGACGTGGGCGCGGCTGCCCTGGATATCCTGGCGCCACAGCCGCTTGTCCACGCCGATGGACGCGTTGATCTGTTGCATGATCGCCGATGGGCCGCCGCCGAAGCGGCCGCCCCACAGGCTGTTGGCCGCCGGTGCACCGGCCGGGGTGGCAGCCATGGTTTCATCCACATTGGTCATGGTGGTCGCCGATAGGGCATTGCCGCCCAGCCCGCAACCAACCGCGCCGCCCATCGCCGCCAGTTTCAACGCATCCCGCCGCGAGACTGTCATGCCCCTGCCCCTTCTTCTGCCTTGGGAAGCAGTGCCACAGCCGCTTGCCGCCCGCCACTGGGCTGTTTATCGGGGCGGTGACCAATCGAGGATTGAACCGATGCGCCATATTCTGCCGCTTGCTGCCGCCGTCATGCTCGCCGCCTGCAACCAGGCCCAGCCCGCCGCGCCTGAGGCGCCGGCCCAGGCCGCCGCGCCGGCCAAGCCCAAGGAGGTGCCGATCAACACCATCGATCGCAGCCACGCCGGCGAACCCGGCCCGGCCGCCGTGACCTGGGAAATGAAGGGCGGCACCAAGCAGAAGCTCAGCGATCACCAGGGCATGAAGATGCTGGTCAACCTGTGGGCGACCTGGTGCGCGCCGTGCATTGCGGAAATGCCGGCGCTCGACAAGCTGGCCGGCGAGGTGCCGGTGATGGTGCTGCCGATTTCGCAGGACATGGAAGGCTGGCAGGCGGTGGACAAGTTCTGGGGCAAGAACAAGTTCCAGAACATCGAGACCGGGCTGGACCAGCCGGGCAGCTTTGCTGAGGCGGTGAAGGCGCGCGGGCTGCCGGTGACGATCCTTTATGACGAGAATGGCAAGGAGATCTGGCGGGTGTCGGGCACGCTGGATTGGGGGTCCGCTGAGGTCAGGAAGGCGATTGTGGGGTGAGGGACGATCCTGGTCCTTCCTGGGGCGGGGCCAATGTCGGCTTTGTCTTTGGCATCGGGGCGGTTGGATGGTCCATTTATTTATTGTTGGATAAGGCGGGGCAGCCCTCGCTCGGTTTTGTATGCGCAATATTTTTCACTGATGTTTCCGTATTAATTTGTGCATACCGTGAATACAGGTCGTCCACATGGTTTATTTCTTATATAATTACGATTTTTACAATATTCTTATTATCAATATCGTTCTTTAAAGAATATCTAGGTTTTTTCGATCCACATGGCTTTAATGCTTGGCGAGGATGGGGGATCATATGCTTGGTATTGATGTGGGTAATCGCTGAATTGTTCAAACGTGCGGCAAAGCGTTTTGGCCGAGATTAGAGGCGGAATTGACCCGCACGGCCGGCGGCGGAGCCGCCGAGCCCGTTGGGGGCGGGGCCTAACGATCCTCCCCCTCTGGGGGAGGTGGCACGCGGCACGCGTGACGGAGGGGGCAAGCCGGGCGTGCTTGGGCTCGCCTGCCCGCTGCGGGCCCCCTCCGCCTCCCGTTGGTCGGCACCTCCCCCAGAGGGGGAGGATCGCGCCTTACTTGTTCATGGCGTTGAAAAAGTCGGCGTTCGTCACCGAATCCTTCATCTTGTCCATCAGGAACTCGATCGCATCCGTCGAGCCCATCTGCATCAGGATGCGGCGCAGCACCCACATCTTGGACAGGGTTTCCTTGTCCACCAGCAGCTCTTCCTTGCGGGTGCCGCTCTTGCCGATGTCGATGGCCGGGAAGACGCGCTTGTCGGCGATCTTGCGGTCAAGCACGATTTCGGCATTGCCGGTGCCCTTGAACTCTTCGAAGATCACTTCGTCCATGCGGCTGCCGGTGTCGATCAGCGCCGTCGAAATGATGGTCAGGCTGCCACCCTCCTCAATGTTGCGCGCCGCGCCGAAGAAGCGCTTGGGGCGCTGCAGGGCGTTGGCGTCGACACCGCCGGTCAGCACCTTGCCGGACGAGGGAACGACCGTGTTGTAGGCGCGGCCCAGGCGGGTGATGTTGTCCAGCAGGATGATCACGTCGCGCTTGTGCTCAACCAGGCGCTTGGCCTTTTCGATCACCATTTCGGCGACCTGGACGTGGCGGGTGGCCGGCTCGTCGAAGGTCGAGGAAATCACCTCGCCCTTCACCGTGCGCTGCATGTCGGTGACTTCTTCTGGCCGCTCGTCGATCAGCAGCACCATCAGGAAACATTCCGGGTGGTTGGCGCTGATCGCTTTGGCGATATTCTGCATCATGATCGTCTTGCCGACGCGCGGTGGGGCGACGATCAGGCAGCGCTGGCCCTTGCCCAATGGCGAGACGATGTCGATCACCCGGCCGGTCTTGTCCTTCGACGTCGGGTCGCCGCTTTCCAGGTTCAGCTTCTCGTTGGGATAGAGCGGGGTGAGATTGTCGAAATTCACCCGGTGGCGCACGGCTTCGGGATCATCGAAGTTGATCGCCGTCACCTTGTTGAGGCCGAAATAGCGTTCGCCATTCTTGGGCGCGCTGATCTCGCCTTCCACCGTGTCACCGGTGCGCAGGCCATAGCGGCGGACGATCTGCGGGTTGACATAGATATCGTCAGGCCCGGCCAGATAGCTGGCATCGGCCGAGCGCATGAAGCCGAAGCCATCAGGCATCACCTCGATGGTGCCGGACCCCATCACCTCGGTGCCTTCCTCGGCGGCGGCCTTGAGGATGCCGAAGATGATGTCCTGCTTGCGCAGGGTGGAGGCGTTTTCGACGCCCATTTCCTCGGCCATGGCGACCAGATCGGCCGGAGCGGTTTTCTTGAGTTGTTGCAGGTGCATGAGGTTCCTATGGCGACAGGCGCGCGGTGGGGAATGACAAAAAAGGGCTCAGACGAGCGCAGGCACACCAGGACGGGCGCCGGATTTGGTGTCGTGACTAATGAGCGGGGCCACGCCCGTCAAGGCCGGTCCGCTCGCCCGCCCATTTGACACAATTGACGAAATTCCCGGGATTCAGGAAAAGTTTCCTTGTAAAACAAGGGGTGAAGACGGCTGGTCACTGAATGATCTATACGCCAGGTCAAGGGCTGTAGGACAGGGGAAAGGCTGGAATAGCCTCCGGCGACAAAGTTGGCAGACCGTCGAGCGGCCCCTCCACTGCGCTGCTCCACTGCGCTGCTCCACCGCGCTCCTCCGCCTCGCTGCGCTCTGCACCTCCCCAAACAAGTCTGGGGAGGACCGGTGTTGTGCTGGGTACGCGTGAAACAAATGGGTCAAGGGTCTGCGACCCTTGCCGCCGGAGGCGCTTTTCTGCTTTCTCACAGCGCCAGCCAAAGGAGACAGATCATGCCGGTGGACGCATTGGGCGAATATGATCCGAACAATATCTTTGCCCGCATCCTGCGCGGCGAGATTCCGTGCCGCAAGGTGCATGAGACGGATCATGCGTTGGCCTTTCACGACATCAACCCGCAGGCGCCGGTGCATGTGCTGGTGATCCCCAAGGGGCCGTATCGCAGCTGGGCGGATTTTTCGGTGCGGGCGAGCGAGGCGGAGATTGCCGGGTTTGTGCGGGCGGTGGGGGAAACGGCGAAGCTGCTGGGGCTGGAGGAACCGGGTTATCGCCTGCTCGCCAATGCCGGGGTGAATGCCCATCAGGAGGTGCCGCACCTGCATGTGCATGTGTTTGGCGGCAAGGCGTTGGGGCCGATGCTGGCGCGCTAGTTGGTCAATCCGACAAGACCGAACCCGCTCATGCCGAGCTTGTCGAGGCACCGTGCTGTCCGTGCCTCGACAAGCTCGGCATGAGCGGGTTTGTGTTTGCGGGAAGAGGTTCAGGTCGAGGCGTGCGCCTCCCCCATGCGGCGGATGGCGGCGAGCTTGGTGTGGAGCGGGGTCCAGTCGTCGTGGGTGGCGATGGGGGCCCACAGTGCCTCCACTTCGTCGATCAGCATGGTGCAGGGCGCATCGTCGGACCAATAGGGGTGGCTGGGCGCGTCTGCGGCGAAATCGGGGATCAGCGCCAGGAAATCGGTGAAGGCATCGTGGCTGTAATGATGGTCGGCCGGGGATGCACCGCGCCGCACGCCACAGCGCCAATCGAAGAAGAAGCGGTCCGGGTCCATTTGCGCGCCAACCAGCGCCTTCTGGATGGCTTCGACCAGCGCCTCGTCCTCGGCCGGGCCCAGCCGCTTGACGCCGAGCCGGCCGAGCATGGCATCGGACAGGGCGGCGCGGTAGCGCAGCGGGTAGGTTTCGAGCGGGCCTTTCAGCTCGTCCACCTCGGCAATCGGTCGCAAGGCGCTGCCCAGCTGGAACAGGTTCCATTGCAGCGCTTCGGCCTGGCGGCCGAAGGCGTAGAGGCCATAATGATCGAAATAGGCGGCGGTGAAGCCGGCATCCCAGGCGGGGGCGAAGCGCCAGGGGCCATAGTCGAAGCTTTCGCCGGTGATGTTGATATTGTCGGTGTTGAGCACACCGTGGACGAAGCCGGCGGCCATGAACTGGGCCGCCATGCGCGCGGCGCCCTTGACGGCGTGATCGACCAGGGCGGCGACCGGGGTGGGGCCGCTGGCACCGGGCGCGAGGTGGGTGAGGCAATAATCGACCAGCCGGGTGAGCCCATCGCGGTTCTGGTGGAAGGCCTGACGCTGGAAACTGCCATAGCGGACATGGCTGTGATTGAGGCGGACCAGTACGGCCGAGCGGGTGGGCGACGGCTCGTCGCTGCGGATGAGGTTTTCGCCGGTTTCGATGACGCTGAAGGTGCGGGAGGTGGCGACGCCGAGCGCCTCCAGCATTTCGGTGGCGAGGATTTCGCGCACCGCGCCCTTCAGGGTGAGGCGGCCATCGCCGGCGCGGCTGTACGGGGTGGTGCCGCTGCCCTTGGTGCCGAGGTCCATCAGGCGGCCGCGATCATCCCGACATTGCGCGAACAGGAAGCCGCGGCCATCGCCGAGATCGGGGTTGTAGGTGCGGAACTGGTGGCCGTGATAGCGCAGGGCGAGCGGTTGCGGCAGGCTGCCGGGCAGCGGCGCAAAGCGGCCGAAATGCTGCAGCCACTGATCGTCGGTCAGGCCGGCAAGGCCGATTTGCGCGGCGGCGCGATCGTTGCGGAAGCGGAGGATGGTCTGCGGGAAATCGGCGGCGGCAACGGGATCGAAGAAATCCGGGCCAAGGCTGAGGATGGCGGTTTCGGGGGCGAAGTTCATGGCCCCATCATGGCCGGGGCGGGCGGATTATTCCACCACATATCCCGAGGCGGCGCGGATGAAGCGCACGGTTTCGCGCTCGATGCGGTCCGCCTCTTCCGGGGTGGCGGCGCACAGCCAGCGATCAATGGCATCGCCGACGATATGGTGGGTGAAGCTGGCGGCGATGTCGATTTCCACACCGGTGACGCCGCGCTTGGCAAAGGCCGCCTGCATGTGCCGCTTGATCCAGTCGGTCGTCACTTCCTTGGCGGCGTGATAGAAAGGCTCGGCATCAGCGCTGGCGGCCATGGCGGCCTTGGGCCCGCATTCGTTGCAATCGGGTTCCGGCCCTTCCCAGATCATGTTTTCGCGCACGAAGCGCAGCACGCGCGGGACAGTGATGCCGGGTTCCAGATCCTCGAGGGCATAGCCCTCTTCCATGGCGGCGATCATCGCTTCGCCGTGGCGGCGGCCCAATTCCTCGAGCAGGGCCTTTTTCGAGCCGAAATGATAGAAGATCGAGCCTTCGGAGACATCGGCTTCGCGGGCGATATCGGCGGTGCCGGTGGCGGCAAAACCGTTGCGCGAAAACAGCATATGGGCAGCGGCGAGCACGCGCGCCTTGGTTTCGGCCGGATCATAGCGGCGGGCGCGCACATCGGCGGCCGGCCGGCCACGCGGGCTGCTGCGACCCTGTGTTGTTGAGACGGAACGTGAATCGACGGCGCGCGTTGCCACGGTGCTTGTTCTTCCCTATCCCCCCCGGGATGGGCTTCCTATAGCAAGCAACCTGAGTCAGAGTCAAAACATGCCGCTTGCCGCCGCCTCCACCCGCCTCGCGCCGGCCCCCGGCTGGCAGCGCGGCTATGTGTTTTCGGCTGACAATGTGCGCCTGTGCTGGCGGGAGCATCATGCGCCAGGCCTGGATGATCGCCGGCCCACCCTGTTGTGCCTGGCTGGCCTGACCCGCAACGGAAGCGATTTTGCCCATCTGGGCGACAGCCTGGGCCGAGATTGGCGGATCATTGCGCCCGATCTGCGCGGGCGGGGCGAATCGGGCTTTGCGCGCGATTCGCTGTCTTATGTGCCGCTCACCTATCTGCGCGATCTGTCGCTGGTGCTGGAAGCGGCGGGGGTGGGGCGGTTTGTGGTGATCGGATCATCGCTGGGCGGGCTGTTGGCGTTGCGGATGACGACAGCGCACCGGGCGCGGATGGCCGGGGTGGTGCTGAACGATATCGGCCCCGAACTGGAGGGGGCGGGCCTCAATCGGCTGCGCGCCAATGTTGGCCGGGGCGGCAACTGGCTGACCTGGGTGCATGCGGCGCGCGATCTGGCGGTGCGCAATGCCGGCATCTATCCCGATTGGGGGCTGCACGACTGGCTGGCCTTTGCCAAGCGGCTGTGCCGGATCAGCCCGCAGGGGCGCATCGTGTTTGATTATGATCCGCGCATTGCCGAGCCGTTCCGCCTGCCGCACGGCGATGCCGGGGCGGATGACTGGGCCGCCTTTGACCAGCTGCGCGGGCTGCCGGTGCTGAGCGTGCGCGCCGCCCTGTCGGATGTGCTGTCGGCCGCCACGCAGGCCCAGATGGGCCGGCGGCTGCCGGGGCTGCAGATGGTGACGGTGCCGGGCGTGGGCCATGCGCCGACCCTGGCCGAGCCGGTCGCGGCGGCGGCGCTGGCGGAATTTCTGCTTGAAGTGGAACGGGGAGAGGGATGATGAACCGCACATATTGGAAGCTGGTGCGCCGGCCGGTGGGCGATATCGCGCCGGGCGATCTGGAGTTGGTGACCGAAGCGCTGCCCGAACTGGCCGAGGGGCAGTTCCTGCTGCAGGTGATCTACCTGAGCCTCGATCCGACCAACCGGATCTGGATGAGCGACATGGAGCAATATATGCCGCCCGTGGCGCTGGGGGCGCCGATGCGGGCCGGGGTGTGCGGGCGGGTGATTGCCAGCCGCAAGGCCGGTGTGTCTGAAGGCCAGATCATGGCGGGCCTCGGCGAATGGGCCGATCATATCGTGTCGGACGGCAGCTTCATGAGCCCGCTGCCGCAGCTGCCGGGCGTGCCTCTGGCGGCCACCTATGGCACGTTAGCGCTGGTAGGGCCCACCGCCTATTTCGGCCTGATCGACATTGGCCAGCCCAAGGCCGGCGAGACTTTGGTGGTGAGTGCCGCGGCCGGCGGGGTGGGGCAGATTGTTGGCCAGATCGGCAAGATCAAGGGCTGCAAGGTGATCGGCATCGCCGGGGGCCGCGCCAAATGCGATTATGTGGTGAACGAACTGGGGTTCGATGCCGCCATTGACTACAAGGCCGAGGATGTGGGCGCGGCGCTCGACCGGCTGGCGCCCGAGGGTGTGGACATCAATTTCGAACAGGTGGGCGGCAGCATCATGGTGGAGGTGCTGAAGCGGATGCGCATCTTTGGCCGGGTGCCGCTGTGCGGGTTGATCTCCAGTTACAACGACGTGACGCCCACCGAACCGCCGGGCTTCTGGACGATGATGCTGATGCGCCGGCTGACGGTGCGCGGCTTCATCGTGACCGATTTCGCCCCGCGCTTTGGCGAAAGCGGCGCGGCGCTGGCCGGCTGGATGATGAGCGGCCAGCTGAAGACGCGGCAGGACATCAGGCCGGGCCTGGAGAATGCCGTGGAGACGGTGAAGGAGCTGTATAGCGGCGGCAATTTCGGCAAGCTGCTGATCGAGGTGAGCGCGCCTTAACGCGCCTGCCACACCACCCGGCCATCCACCATCGTCAGCAGGCTGCGGCCGGCGGCGATGGTGAAGGGATCGACGGTGAAGATATCGCGATCCAGCATTACGAGGTCGGCGCGCTTGCCGACTTCAAGGCTGCCCAGCTCGCGTTCCACCCCCAGCTGATACGCGCTGCCGAAGGTGAGGGCGCGCACGGCCTGGGCCACGGTCAGCGCCTGATGCGGATTGCGGGCCGGCAGGTCGCGCCGGCCAGGCGGGCGGCGGGTGACGGCGACCTCGATCTGGGTCAGCGGTTTCCAGGTCGAAAGATAGGCGGCGGCCGGCCAATCGGTGCCAAAGCTTTGCACGGCGCCGCTGGCGAGCAGGCTTTTGACCGGATAGGCCGCCTCCATCACGTCGGTGCCGACAAAGCGGCCGATATTGTCATAGCTGGGATCGCGGGTGGCCCATTGGATGCTGGTTTGCGCCACCACGTTCAGCTTGGCGAAGCGCGGCACGTCGGCGGCATCGACCAGATCCATGTGCGCGATGGCATGGCGCTGGCCGGTGAGGCCGGCAAAGCGGGCGCGGGCGACGGCATCGAGCACCTGGCGCACCGCCGCCCCGCCGATGGCGTGGACATGGACCGGCACGCCGGCCCTTTCGGCGGCGGTGATGCGGGCATCCAGATGCGCGTCCGTCATCATCGGGACGCCCTTGAAGTCAGATTTGTCCTTGTAGTTGGCGAGCAGATAGGCGGTGTGGCCTTCGGGCACGCCATCGGCAAACAGCTTGATGGCGGTGGGGCGCAGCAGGCGGCCGCCATAGCGCGCCTTGAGTTGGAGCAGCCGGGCCACCGGATCATCGGCTTCGCCCCGGTTGGCGGTGGAGGCGAAATAGCGCAGCGGCAGCTGGCCGGCTGCCTCCATGCCGGCGAGCAACTGATAGGCCGATGCCTCGTCTGGCGCGCCCATGCCGGCATCGAACAGGCCGGTGAGGCCGGATTCGAGCGCGCGCGGCAGCCAGCGGCGGAAGGCGGCGGCATAGCTGGCCAGGGTGGGGCGCAACAGGCGGCGCGCCACCTCGGCATCGGCGCCTTCGCGCGCGGTGCCGGTGGGGTTGCCGGCGGCATCGCGTTCCCAGAAGCTGCTGCCCGGCACCGGATCGGGCGTGGCGGCGCTGACCCCGCCGGCCTTCAGTGCGGCGGTGGAATACCAGGTGGAATGGCCGTCAACCGAATCAATCAGCACGATGCGATCCCCGAACACTGCATCCAGTTCGGCCGTGGTGGGACCTTTCGGGCCAAAGAGATGGTTCTGCCAGCCGCGCGCCTGGATGGGGCCGGTGCCGGGGCTGGCGGCCTTCAGCGCCTGCAGGGCGGCGGCGAGCTTTTCCGGCGTGTCGGCCGCGGCGAAATCGATGCCGGTATCAGCAAGGCTGCCCGACAGCGCGTGCATGTGGCTGTCGATCAGGCCGGGCAGCACCAGCCGGCCCTGTGCATCGATCACCCGGGTGCCGGGGGTGATGCAGGCCCGCGCCTGCGCCGTGCTGCCCACGCGGGTGATGCGGCCGTTTTCGATGCACAGGCCCTGGGCGAGGCGGTCTTTCGCATCCATGGTGTGGATGCGGGCGTTGAGGATCACCGTGTCAGCCGCCCATACGGGCATGGCCAGCACCGACGCAGCCAGGATTGTCTTCAGCATATCAGCCCCCCTTTTGCCTGCAGCGTGGCAGAGCCTAGTGCCACTGCCAAGCGGAGGCGCAAACGGCCCAAGCAACTTGTCCGGACAACTGTTGATTTGTCCGGACAAGTTGCATATGGTGGGTGTATTGCCGCACCAGAACGGCAAGCGCACGCCAATCAATGGGGACCATGATGCTCGCCAGCCACACTGTCCGAATTGCCCTGCCATTTGCTCTGCTTGCCGGCGTGTCTGCCCCGGCGTTGGCACAGGCATCGGCACAGCCTGCCACCGCCGAAGCCGCCGCGACCGAGGACGGGGAGATCATCGTCACCGCCCGCAAGCGTGAGGAAAAGCTGCAGGATGTGCCGCTGACCATCGCCGTGGTGAGCCAGGAACAGATCGCCAAGGCCAATCTCGACAATATTTCCGATCTGGCCTTCCAGACCCCGGGTTTCTCGTTCCGCCAAGGCTTTGGCCGCATCGGCGGTGGCGGCGGTGCCGGGGTGCGGCCTTCGGTGCGCGGCATGTCCAGCGTGGTCGGCGCGCCCAATGCGGCCTTCTTCGTTGATGGCATCTTCGTGTCGGACAACATCAACAGCTACCAGCTCGACAATCTTGAGCGGGTGGAAGTGATCAAAGGGCCGCAAAGCGCGTTGTTCGGCCGCCAGACCTTTGCCGGCGCGATCAATTTCGTCACTCGCAAGCCGCGCAACGAACTGGCCGGCCGGATACGGATGACGGCCGGCGAATATGGCAATTTCGAGCTGTCGGGCTATGTCTCGGGTGCGATCGTGCCGGATGTGCTGAAGATGGAATTGAACGGTCGCTATTATGAATTCGGCGGCGACTGGGTGAATGCGGACAATGGCAAGCGCGAACTGGGCCAGCAGCGCAGCGTGAACATCGGCACCACGATCGTGTTCGAGCCGGCATCCAACTTTGAAGCTGTGCTGCGTGTGGGTTACAGCCAGGACAATGATGGCGGCTATGTCTATGGCTTCCAGGGTTCAGCCAAGAACAATTGTTTCGCTCCGCCGATTGTCGCGACGGTGCCGTTCCCGCGCACCAATACGGCACGGCGCGGGTTTTACTGCGGCGAAGTGCAGGTGCCCACTTCTTATGCCTACAACATCGATGAAATCCGGGCCGCAGGCTTTGACGGCCTGGATCGCGAATTCTGGCGTGGCTCGCTGGAACTGAACTGGACGCTGTTTGGCGGCTGGCGCATCACGTCGCTCACATCATCCAACCGAAATGCTTCGATCACCGGCCAGGACAACACGTTGCTGCCCAGCAGCAATCCGGCCTTTGCCGTGGACCAGGCCCGCAACAGCGACTGGAGCCAGGAAGTGCGCATCAGCACCCCGCAGGACTGGAAGGTGCGCGGCCTGTTCGGTGGCTATCATTTCCGGCAAGACAATGATGGCGGCTTCCAGTTCACCAACACCAACCGCACACTGCGCCCGTTCGACAGTGCCGAAGCGGTGAGCAATTATTCGATCTTCGGTATGGTGGAAGCCGACATCACCGATGCCCTGACGGTGAGCGCTGAAGCGCGCTATCAGTGGGAAACCATCTTTGATTCCAGCCGCACGCTGGGCACCGAAGGCCAGGCACCGCCGGCACCGACGGGCTTGCGCCAGGTGGAATACAAGGCCTTCCTGCCACGCTTCACCATCGGCTACCAAGTCAATCCCGATTTCAACCTGTTTGCCACGGCTGCCAAGGGCAACAAGCCGGGCGGATTCAACGCCCTGCCCAACGATGCCATCCAGGCCGACGTCGATTTCTTCCGCGCGCAGGGCTTTGACGTGTTCCGCGAAGAAAGCGCCTGGAGTTATGAACTGGGCGCCAAGGGCCGTCTTGGCGTGTTCAATTTTTCGGCGGCGGCCTTCCTGATCAACTGGTCCAACCAGCAGTTGAGCCGCGGCGAGGCCTATACCCGCACCAACAACACGCCCAATTCGGTGGTGTTCATCCAGAATGCCGGGCGCTCGCAGATCAAGGGCTTTGAATTTGACGTGAGCGCAAACGCCACCAGCTGGCTGTTCCTGCGCGCGGCCTATACGTTCGTCGATGCCCGCTTCAAGCAATTCTATGACGATACCACCGAGGAGATTTTCGACACCGATGGCCGGCCGGCCCGGTTGCGTGGCGGCGCCATCAACCCGCTGGATGTCGATGGTCTTTCGGGTGGCGACCTGCGCGGCAAACGGCTGCCGCAAACCCCCCAGCACCAGTTCATCCTGACGGGGCAGGTGACCCAGCCGGTGGCCAAGGACATTTCGGCCTTTGCCCGGGCGGATCTTGCCTATGAAAGCCGCCGCTATTCCCAGGTCGACAATCTCAACTGGGCCGGCGACAGCTACAACCTCAACGTCAACATCGGCATCGAGGGCAAGCACTGGAATCTGACCCTGTTTGCCCGCAATCTTCTGGATGACCAGACGCCGGTGGTGGTGACCCGCCTGCTTGACTTCAATCGCCTGCTGACCCGGGTGAACCCGCTGACCGGGCTCAACCAGACCACATTCTTCCGCGATTTCGCCGTTTCGGCACCGCGGCGGCGGCAGTTCGGCATCATCCTGGGCACGCAGTTCTGATGCCGCTGCGCAACACACCGGTGCAGTGGGGCGGGGTGGCCCGCGCCCTGCACTGGCTGATGGCGCTGCTGATCATCGGCACCTCGCTGTTCGTGCTGCACGTAAACGACAGCATGCCGTGGTTCAAATCATCGCCGCTGGTCTTCATCACCTATATCCACTGGCACAAGGCGTTCGGGCTGCTGGCGCTGGTGCTGGTGCTGGTGCGGCTGGTCTGGCGGCGCAGCAATGTTGTGCCGCAGACGGCACCGCTGACCATCTTCGAGCAAATCTGGTCGCATCGCGCCCATATCGCGCTCTATGCCCTCATGCTGGCAGTGCCGATCACCGGCTGGCTGGCGTCATCGGCGTTCGGCAGCGGCACCAAGGTGTTCGGTCTGTTCACCGTGCCCGGCATCATCCCCAAATCAAGGCCGCTGGTGGCGCCCACCTATTGGGCGCATTTCGGCCTGGCCTGGGCGCTGCTGGCGCTGGTGAGCGTGCACATCATCGCCGCCTTCTGGCATCACGACCGGCGTCGCGACAATGTGCTGATGGGCATGTGGAAGGGCCGGCCCGGCACCCGTCAGGATTGACCGAACGGCAGCAGCGCTTCCAGCGCCG
The DNA here is from genome assembly GCF_059745315.1 of Sandarakinorhabdus sp. FBCC-B8862. Lineage (NCBI taxonomy): Bacteria > Pseudomonadati > Pseudomonadota > Alphaproteobacteria > Sphingomonadales > Sphingosinicellaceae > Sandarakinorhabdus > Sandarakinorhabdus sp. FBCC-B8862. Next base: position 2,174,716 of record NZ_CM185574.1, on the reverse strand, counting down.
CATCGGGCCGGCCGCGCCGCCGGGCGCGAAAGGCGTGTTCGACGATCATCGCCTGTTGTTCGATGCCATAGCGGGCAAAGGGCTTGCCAGGCACGAGCGCATAGCCATAGCGGGCAAACGGCGGCCGCCGCAGCGCCAGATGGCCGCCCTGCTGATACTGCCAGACATGCACCATTTCATGGACGAAATGCGCCTGGAAGCCCGGCAGCTCGGCGGCATAATCGGGTGACCAGTTGGGGCCATTGGGGTGGCACCAGATCGCCCCATCAGGCGCCATCGTTACCCACCAGGGCTGCAGCGACCAATATTTGGCGCGGTGGATGCGCACCGGTGCGGGATCGAGCGCGGGCCCGAAGACGCTGGCCACCAGCGCGATCTCGCCGGGCGTCAGTGGGCGGCTTTCAGACACGTCTGGCCGCGAAGAAATCTTTCAGCAGGGCAGCACATTCGGCTTCGGCCACCCCGGCGATCACCTCGGGCCGGTGATGGGCCTGCGGGTGGCTGAACACGCGGGCGCCTTGTTCGACCCCGCCCGATTTGGGATCGGAGGCGCCATAGACCAGCCGCTCCACCCGCGCCGCCGATATCGCCGCCGCGCACATGGCGCAGGGTTCCAGCGTGACGGTGAGGGTGCAGCCCGTCAGCCGCTCGCTGCCCAGCGCGGCACAGGCGGCGCGGATGGCCAGCAGCTCGGCATGGGCGGTGGGATCGCTGCGTTCGCGCGTGCGGTTGCCGGCGCTGGCGATGATGGCGCCGGCGGCGTCGCTGATCACCGCGCCCACCGGCACCTCCCCGCGCGCGGCGGCGGCGCGGGCCTCGTCCAGCGCCTGGGCCATTGCTTTGGAGGGGGGGAAGACCATGGCAAAACTCTAGCCCAGCCGGCGCGCACGGCCTAGTCTGTCCGGCATGAGCGAGACCATCCACCCCGTCACCCAGGCCGCGCTGGCCATCACCCGCACCACGGCCGAGCAATATCAGGCAGCCCATGCCCGCAGCCTTGCCGATCCCGATGGCTTCTGGCGGGACCAGATCGGCCGGCTGGACTGGTATCGGGCGCCGACCGTGATGGGCAACTGGTCGTGGGACCCGGTGGACATCAAATGGTTTGAAGATGGCGTGATCAACGCCAGCTGGAACTGCCTTGACCGCTGGGCCGAGGCTGATCCCACCCGCACCGCGATCATCTGGGAAGCCGATGATCCCAAGGCCAAGACCCGGCGGCTGAGCTATGCCGAGCTGCGCGACGAGGTGGCGCGCATGGCCAATGCACTGGTGGCGCTGGGCGTCGACAAGGGCGACCGGGTCACCATCTACATGCCGATGATCCCGGAAGCGGCGATGGCCATGCTGGCCTGCGCCCGCATCGGCGCGGTGCATTCGGTGGTGTTTGGCGGCTTTTCGGCCGAAAGCCTGGCCGGCCGCATCGAGGACGCGCAGAGCAAATTCATCATCACCGCCGATGAAGGCCGGCGCGGCGGCAAGCCGATCCCGCTGAAGGCGATTGCCGACGAGGCCTGCGACAAGGCGGAAGCGGCCGGCGTGAATGTGGAGGCGATGCTGGTGGTGCGCCACACCGGCGGCGCGATCAGCATGGTGGAGGATCGCGACCATTGGTGGCACGAGCTGCGCGCCGAGGTGCCGGCGGCCTGCACGCCCGAGCCGATGAACGCCGAGGACCCACTGTTCATCCTCTACACCAGCGGTTCGACCGGCAAGCCCAAGGGCGTGCTGCATTCGACCGCCGGCTATCTGCTGTGGGCCAATCTGACCTTTGAAACCGTGTTCGATTACCGGGCCGGCGAGATTTTCTGGTGCACCGCCGATGTCGGCTGGGTCACCGGGCACAGCTATATCGTCTATGGTCCGCTGTCGGCCGGGGCGACGGTGCTGATGTTTGAAGGCGTGCCGAGCTGGCCGGCCAATGACCGCTTCTGGCAGGTGATCGACAAGCACAAGGTCAACATCTTTTACACCGCGCCGACCGCGCTCAGGGCCATCATGCGCGAAGGCGATGAACCGGTGAACCGGCATGATCTGTCCAGTCTGCGCCTGCTCGGCACGGTGGGCGAACCGATCAATCCCGAAGCCTGGAACTGGTATCACCGTGTGGTGGGCAAGGGGCAGCTGCCCATCGTTGACACCTGGTGGCAGACCGAGACCGGCGGCACGCTGATCACCCCCCTGCCCGGTGCCACGCCGCTGAAGGCCGGCAGCGCCAGCTGGCCGTTCTTTGGCATCGAGCCGGCGCTAGTGGAGGCCGATGGCAGCCTCATCACCTGGACGCCGGGCACCGAGATCAGCGGCAATCTGGTGCTGCTGCGTTCGTGGCCCGGGCAGGCGCGCACGGTGTTCGGCGATCATGATCGCTTCACCCAGACCTATTTCACCGCCTATCGCGGCCGCTATTTCACCGGCGACGGCGCGCGGCGCGATGCCGATGGTTACTGGTGGATCACCGGGCGCGTCGATGATGTCATCAACGTGTCGGGCCACCGCATGGGCACGGCCGAGGTCGAATCGGCGCTGGTCGCCCACGCCGATGTGGCCGAAGCCGCCGTGGTTGGCTTCCCGCACGACATCAAGGGTCAGGGCATTTATGCCTATGTCACGCTGAACGCCGGGGTGGAGGCAACAGACGCGCTGGTCGCGGCGCTGAAGGCGACGGTGCGCGCCGAAATCGGCGGCATCGCCGTGCCTGACCATATCCACCTCACGCCGGCCCTGCCCAAGACCCGAAGCGGCAAGATCATGCGCCGCATCCTGCGCAAGATCGCCGAGAATGAGTTTGGCGCGCTGGGTGACACCAGCACGCTGGCAGACCCGACGGTGGTAGACGCGCTGATCGAGGGGCGGTTGAACCGCTGAGCCTCACACGTCCAGGTTGGCGACGTTCAGGGCGTTTTCCTGGATGAAGGCGCGGCGTTCCTCGACCACGTCGCCCATCAGCTTGGCGAAAATGTCATCCGCATCCGCCGCCTCGCCAATATCCACCCGCAGCAGGGTGCGGGCGGCCGGGTCCAGCGTGGTTTCCCACAGCTGCTCGGCGTTCATTTCGCCGAGGCCCTTGTAGCGCTGGATCGACAGGCCCTTGCGGCCGGCATCAAGCACGCCCGACAAGAGGTCGGACGGGCGGGTGACGCGCATGGTGCCGAGCATGGCGGGGGCGGCATAGGTGGCGGCTTCGGGCGCCATCAGGGCGTGCAGGCGCGGGGCTTCGGGAGCGACCAGGAAGGCGCCATCGATGACATGGTAATCGGTGACGCCGCGCCAGGCGCGTTCCACCTGGTAACCACCGTCGGCCGCCAGGCTGGCGGTCCATTGGCCGCCATCGGTTTCGGCGGCGTTGAGCCAGGCGGCGGTGCGCGCGGCAGCCTCGGCCGAGGCTCCGGCCAGCGCGCCGTTCAAGGCCAACGCCTCCACAATGGCGGCCGGATAGCGGCGCGGCACATAATCCATCAGGGCATGGGCGCGGCGGGCGTGATCAACCAGCGCAGCGAGATCGGCGCCGGAGCGCGGGCCGGCGGCGGTGTTGAGCACGAGGCTGCCGGTGCCGGCTTCGACCAGATAATCCTCCAGCGCGGCGTTGTCCTTCAGATACACTTCTGATCGGCCGCGGCTGACCTTGTAGAGCGGCGGCTGGGCGATGAAGAGATGGCCCTGCTCGATGAGCTGCGGCATGTGGCGGAAGAAGAAGGTGAGCAGCAGGGTGCGGATATGGGCGCCGTCTACATCGGCGTCGGTCATGATGACGATCTTGTGGTAGCGCAGCTTGTCGATGGTGAAATCCTGGGCGATGCCGGTGCCCAGCGCCTGGATCAGCGTGCCGATTTCTCGGGAGCCGAGCATGCGGTCCAGCCGGGCGCGTTCGACGTTGAGGATCTTGCCGCGCAGGGGCAGGATCGCCTGATACTGGCGATTGCGGCCCTGCTTGGCGCTGCCGCCGGCGCTGTCGCCCTCGACCAGGAAGAGTTCGGATTTGGCCGGGTCACGCTCCTGACAGTCGGCCAGCTTGCCGGGCAAAGAGGCGATGTCGAGCGCGCCCTTGCGGCGGGTAAGGTCGCGCGCCTTGCGGGCGGCTTCGCGGGCGGCGGCGGCGTCGATGATCTTGGCTACGATGGTGCGGGCGTGGGCCGGGTTTTCCTGCAGCCACACGTCCAGCCGGTCGGCCATCAGGCTTTCCAGCGGCTGGCGCACTTCGGAGCTGACCAGCTTGTCCTTGGTCTGGCTCGAGAATTTCGGATCGGGCAGCTTCACCGAGACGATGGCGGTCAGGCCTTCGCGCATGTCATCGCCGGTCAGGCTGACCTTTTCCTTTTTCAGCAGGCCGGACTGTTCGGCATAGGCGTTGAGCGTGCGGGTGAGCGCGGCGCGGAAGGCGGCGAGGTGGGTGCCGCCATCGCGCTGCGGGATGTTGTTGGTGAAGCAGAGGACCTGTTCGTAATAGCTGTCGTTCCATTCCAGCGCGACATCGATGCCGATGTCATTGGCCTGGCCGGTGATGGCGATCGGGTTGGGGATCAGTGCCTGCTTCGACTTGTCGAGGAACTTCACGAAGGCCGCGATGCCGCCTTCATAATAGAGATCGACCGATTTGCCTTCGGCATGGCGGGCATCGGTGAGCACCAGGCGCACGCCCGAATTGAGGAAGGCCAGCTCGCGGAAGCGGTGTTCCAGCCGGGCATAATCAAAATCGATGAACTTGAAGGTTTCGGCCGACGGGAAGAAGGTGACACGGGTGCCGCGCTTGCCGTTCGATGGGCCCACCACCTTCAGCGGTGCCTGCGCATCGCCGTGGTGGAAGCGCATCCAATGCTCTTCGCCGTCGCGCCAGATGGTCAGCTCCAGCCATTCCGACAGGGCGTTGACCACCGAGACGCCGACGCCGTGCAGACCGCCCGAGACCTTGTAGGCATTGTCGTCGCTGTTGTTGAACTTCCCCCCGGCGTGCAGCTGGGTCATGATCACTTCGGCGGCCGACACGCCTTCTTCCGCATGGATGCCGGTGGGGATGCCACGGCCATTGTCGGTGACGCTCACCGAGCCATCGGCATTCAGCGTGATGTCGATGCGGTCGCAATAGCCGGCCAGCGCCTCGTCGATGGCGTTGTCGCTGACTTCGAACACCATGTGGTGCAGGCCCGACCCGTCATCCGTGTCACCGATATACATGCCGGGGCGCTTGCGCACGGCATCGAGCCCGCGCAGCACCTTGATGCTGTCGGCGCCATAATCATTGATCTGGGCGGGGTTTGGGTTGTTCTCGGTCAAAGCGGGGGCCTGCGGCTTGGGATGGTCGTCCAGCGGCTATAGAGACTCCCGCCCGCGCGCGCGAGGGTTGATTTTGTCGACTCAGCCTGCCTGGGCGCGCAGCCAGGCCATGGCGGCATCGGGCAGCATCGGCCGGGCAAACCAATAGCCTTGGATGGCCGAGCAGCCGTGGGTGAACAGGAAGTTGCGCTGGCTGTCGGTTTCCACCCCTTCGGCAATCACCTCCAGCCCCAACGCGCCGCCCAGCTGGATCAGCGAGCGGGCAATGAGGCCAGAGCCATCCTCGCTGTCGATGGCGTGGGTGAAGCTGCGATCAATCTTGATGCGATCGACGGGGAATCGCGTGAGATGGGAGAGCGAGGCATAGCCGGTGCCGAAATCATCCATGGCGAGCGTGCATCCCATGGCGCGCAGGGCTTCCAGGGTCTGGCCGATGCGGGCGGTGGACCGATCAAGCAGCACGGTTTCCGTGACTTCAATTTCCAGCCGCCCGGCCGGGATGCCATGGCGCGCCAGCGCAGCAGCCACGAGATCGACAAAATCATCCGCCAACAATTGCGCGGTTGAGACGTTGATGGCGAGATGGCCAGGTTCCAGCCCGACAGCCAGCATGGCGGCGAAGCTGGCCATGGCCACATCCATCACCGCGTTGCCAAGGCTTTGGGCCAGGCCAACATCCTCGGCCAGGGCAATGAACTCTGACGGCGGCACCCATTGGTTGCCATGCTGCCAGCGGGCCAACGCCTCGAAGCCGAGCACCTTGCCATCGCGCAGGCGCTGTTGGGGTTGCAAGGCGGCCTGGAACTTGCCGACAGCCAGGGCCTGCCGCAACGCTTCCGCCAACTGCGTCCGCCGCACCACGCGCTCGGCCAGCGCGGCGCTGAAGATCACGTGGCGGCCGCGGCCCTGGCGCTTGGCATCGAGCAGCGCCGCATCGGCATTGGCCAGCAGCAGTTTGGGATCGCAGGGCTGATCCGGAAAGGGCGCGATCCCAACGGAGACGGACGGGGCATAGCGGCTGGCGCCGAGCTGCATCGGGCGGCGCATGCGGGTCATCAGCCCGGTGGCCAGTTCGGCGAGCTGATCGGGATCGACGGCGCGGTTGATGATCAGGGCGAATTCATCGCCAGCCAGCCGGGCGGCAATGCTGCCGGGCCCGCCGATCTTGCCGACCAGCATGCGCAGCCGCCGGCCGACGATGCGCAGCAGCAAATCGCCGGCGGCATGGCCCAGGCTGTCATTCACCGCCTTGAAGAAATCGACATCGAGCAGGATCAGGAAGCCCGGTGCATTGCCCTGTGCCGCCTGTTCAAGCCGGTTCAGCAGCACCTCGCGGTTGGCCAGCCCGGTGAGCGTATCTTCCTCAGCCCGGCGGCGCAGTTCGCGCTCCGCCCGCTTCAGCTCGCTGACATCCGTGCGGATCGAAACGATGTTGCCGCTTTCCGAAATGGCGGTGCTGGCCTGCATGAACTTGTCGTCCGCCAGGTGAAACACCCGCTTGTAGCCGGCGGCGCGATGCTGGCGCAGATAATCGGCCACCCAGGCGGCGCGGGCTTCCGGGGGATCATCGCCGCTGATTTCCGGCACATAATGATTGGCCATCACCTTGCGGGTGATGATGTTGGCCAGGGTTTCGCCCGGCACCATGAACTGGCGGTTGCCCGGCAGGATATCCCGATACACCTCGTTCACGAGGATCAACCGTTCTTCGGCATCATAGACCGACAGCGCCGCCGGAATCCCGCTGATCACATCGCGCAACAGGGTTTCGGTGCGGCTGCGCAATTCCAGTTCGCGCGCCGCCCGGGTGGCGGCTACGTGGCGATCGGTGATGTCTTCAAACGTGCCCAACAGATAGAGCGCCTCGCTGCGCTTGCGCCGCACCGCGCGGCCACGCGCCCGCACCTGGCGGCGTTCGCCGTCGCTGCGGCGGATGGCCAGTTCCAGATCCCAGGGCTTGCCATCCGTGCTGGCCCGCGCCACCGCATCAGACACGATCTGCCGATGTTCGGGCACATAGAAATTCACCGCGAGATCGAGTGTGGGAACAAACCCCGCCGACACGCCGTGGATCCGCCGCGTCTGGTTGCTCCACCACAGGGTGCCGCCGGGCGTGTATTGCCAGGCGCCGATGCCGGCCACTTCCAGGATCGGTTCGGCTGCCGCCAACGCACGGGCATCCAGCGGCCGGCCGGCCAGGGGGCTGCGCGGCGCCAGTTGCTCGTCCAGCAACCAACTCACGTCCGACATCGGGTTCACTCTCCCAGGATCATGTCGAAGGGCAACGGCGATTCGCGACTTTGCTTTATTTCAGGCTATGCGCCCAAATCGTAAAATTTTGACCAAGGCTGCCAAAAGCTTTCCATTCTTGCCTTTTGGCGATCAGCCCGGCGGGGCGGATGGCAGCACAACACCCTGGTCGACATGCAACCAGCAGCCGGCAACAGCATCAAACAGTGCCGGATCGGTGCCGGTCATCCACGCCTGCACGCCCATGCCGGCCAATTGGCTGAACAGCGCCGCTCGACGGCCGGCATCCAGATGCGCAGCAATTTCATCGAGCAGCAGGATCGGAGGGCGGCCCTGGCGATCCGCCACCAGCCCGGCATGGGCCAGCACGATGGCGATCAGCAGCGCCTTCTGCTCCCCGGTGGAGCAGGCAGCGGCCGGCATTGCCTTGGTCTGGTGGGTGACGATCAGATCGGCGCGGTGCGGCCCTTCGATGGCGCGCCCCGCAGCGGCATCGCGCGCCCGACCCCGCGCCAGCCGGCCGGCCAGATCATCGGCATCATTGCCGGCAAGCGCGATCAACGGGCGCGCAAACGGGCCATCGGGCGCAGCCGCCAATGCATCCGCCAATGCAGTCAGCACATCGGCTCGGGCGACGGCGATGGCGGCGCCATGGCTGGCCATATCCGCCTCCAGGCCGGCCAGCCAGACGGGATCGGCCGGCGCATCGGCAGCGAGCAGGCGGCTGCGCTCGCGCATCGCAGCCTCATAACGGCTGACGCGCTGGCCGTGACCGGGGTGGAGCGCCAGCACCAGCCGGTCGAAAAACCGCCGCCGGGCCGAGGCGCTGTCGCTGAACAACCGGTCCATCGCCGGGGTGAGCCAGACCAGCGCCAGCCATTCGCCCAGCGCCGCCGCGGTTGCCGCCGCACCGTTGATCCGCACCAGCCGGCGATCGGGTGCATCGGCCGCCGTGCCGGTGCCCAGTTGCACCGGGCCGTCCGGGCTTGTCAGGCTCGCGGCCACGCTCCAGCCGCCGGGGCCGCCATGGCGCGCCACAGCCGACAAGGCCGCCCCGCGCAGGCCACGGCCGGGCACCAGCAGCGAGATGGCTTCCAATATGTTGGTCTTGCCGGCGCCATTCTCCCCGGTGATCACCACCAGGCCAGGCGCTGCGGCCAGGCTGGCTGCGGCGTGGTTACGAACATCGGTGAGGGCAAGGCGGGTAATCGCCGTCACAGATCAAGCAGACGGTGCTTGCCGGCGTCGAAACGGTGGTAGGGAATGGGCCGCGTCGGGTCGCTGAGCCGCGCCGCCACATCGGCGAGGATAGCGCGGGTGATGCTGGGCAGGTCCAGCCTTTCCGCCTCGTCCCAGCTGAACCAGGCAATCTCGTCGAGCTCGCCCGAGCCGCTGGTGGGATCAAGGCTGACCAATGCTTCCGCATCGGCCATGAAGAAGCGCGCATCAAAGCGGCGCGGCCGCACCGGCGGCGTGATGGCGCGGCCCACGAACTGCAGCGGCGCCAGATGCGGGAGATAGCCGAGGCCGAGGAAGTCCCGCCATTCCGGCGAGCGTGTGCTGCCCTTGCCGGGCTGGCCCAGCACCAGGCCGGTTTCCTCGAACAGCTCGCGCACGGCCGCCGCCGCCAGGGCGCGCGCGCGCGGCGGCGGCGCGGTGCGGCACAAGGACGTGGCGACATGATCGGCCAGTTCGCTGGCAACGGGCACGCGAAAATCGCTGGGGTGGATGCGCCCGCCGGGGAACACCCATTTCTGCGCCATGAAGACATGGCCGCGCGCCCGCCGGCCCATCAGCACGCGCGGTGTGCCACCATCGCGGCGGATCAGCAGCAGGGTGGCGGCATCCTTGGGCCGCAGCGAACGGCCCGGCAGGATCGGCACATTGTCTTCATCGACGCGCATGGTGTTTCCCTAGCGCATCCAAGGCCGTCACACCAAGGTCATCAGTGCCTGTGCGGTATAATCGGTCAATTCGCCAAAGCGGCCGTCCCGCACCTTGTGCGGCCAATCCGGATCGACGATCAGGGCGCGGCCCACCGCCACCAGATCAAATTCGTCGCGCTCCAGCCGGGCGAGCAGATTGTCGATGCTGGCCGGCTTTGATGCTTCGCCGCGCATGCCAGCGACGAATTCGCCCGACAGGCCGATGCTGCCCACCGTGATGGTGGGCGTGCCGGTGAGCTTTTTCGCCCAGCCGGCGAAGTTGAGGCCCTCCGGCCCGTCAATCTCGGGGAATTCCGGTTCCCAGAAGCGGCGCTGCGAGCAGTGGAAGGCGTCGGCGCCAGCTTCGGCCAGCGGAGCAAGCCAGGCCAGCAGCTCATCCGGGCTGGGGGCGAGGCGGAAGCCGAAATCCTGCTGCTTCCATTGCGACAGGCGGATGATCACCGGGAAATCAGGGCCAACAGCGGCGCGCACGGCCTTCAGCAGTTCGGCGGCAAAGCGGGCGCGTTCCGGCAAGGTCGCACCGCCCCAGCGCCCATCGCGGCGGTTGGTTTCGCCCCAGAAGAATTGATCGATCAGATAACCATGGGCGCCGTGCAGTTCGACGGCATCAAAGCCCAGCCGCCTGGCATCACCGGCGGCGCGGGCGAAGGCGGCAATGGCATCGGCCACGTCTTCATCCGACATCACGCGGCCGTTGGTCTTTTCGGGCATGTAGAGGCCCGACGGGCTTTCGGCTTCTTCGGCCTTGGGGTTGCGGCGGTTGGGCAGGGCGCCGACATGCCACAGCTGCGGTGCGATCTTGCCGCCTTCGCCGTGCACGGCCTTGACCACCTGGCCCCAGCCATCAAGGGCCGAACCGAAGAAATGCGGCACATCGGGATCATTGGCCGCGCCGATGCGCTCCACCGCGGTGCCTTCGGTGATGATCAGGCCGACGCCGCCGGCCGCGCGCTTGCGATAATATTCGGCGACATTTTCGCCGGGCTGGCCCGCCGGCGAGAAGCTGCGCGTCATCGGGGCCATGGCGATGCGGTTGGGCAGCGCCAGGCCGTTGAGGGTGAAGGGGCGGAAGAGGGTTTGCGTGCTCATGGCCGCTTCCCTAGCGGATCGGGCCGGAAATGCACGCCTCTCAAAAGTTGACCCCCGGCACCGGGGGCGGGTGCCGGGGGTCGTGTCTGCGCTCGTCACGCATGCAGCCACTGGTGGTTACGCGTGCAATCCGGTCAACAGGGGGCAAAACCCGGATCGCCGAACAGCGGCTACACGTGGGTTATGACTGATTCGACCTTGCCCGCCCATGAACGGGGTGTTTGTTTCCGTTCAGATTTCAGCGCGCCGCCTTGCGCGGATCGGCAAAGCCCCAGTTCACGCCGGCCATGCTGGCGCCATAGCGGACATTGGCCAATCGCACCTCGCTGCGGCCGCCTTGCGCATCCAGCGCAGTCCAGCCAGCCAGCGCCAGGCCGCCGGGCGCCGCGGCGGAGCGGGTGAAGCGGATGTGCAGGGTGCCAAACTCCGGCCGCTTGGGATCGCGGGCGAGCACTTCGACTAGGCCGGGCGAATCGAGCGTGATGCGGGCGAGCGGCGCCAGATCGGGTTCGGCGGCCAGCAGGATCTGCAGCGGCGTCTTGCGGACCGGCCAGCGGCTGACCTGCTTCACCTCATAATCAACAAAGGCCAGCGTGCGGCCATCGGCGACCAGCAGCATCGGCGCATTGTCATACTGGAACCGCACCTTGCCGGGGCGCGCCAGCCACAATTTGCCCGGCAATGTGCGGCCATCGGCCCCCTGCTGCACGAAATCGGCCGACAGGCTGGTCGTGCCCTTCAGCGATGTGGCGACATCAGACAGCGTGGTGGCGCCGGCCGGGGCGGCCAGCAACAGGGCAAGGGGAACAAGCATGCGCATGGCCGCGCGCCTTACACGGCCGCGGCTTCATGCGCCATGAACGGATCAGGCTGCCGCGCCAAGATACCCCAACTGCGCCGCCTTGAAGATCGTCTGGCTGCGGTTGACGGCGTTCAGCTTTTCGCCGGCATTCTGGATGTGGAAACGCACGGTGGCGTGGCTGCGCGACAGGATCAGGCTGATTTCCTTGTCGGTCTTGCCGATGCTGGCCCAGCGCAGGCATTCCACCTCGCGTTTGGTGAGTTGGCAATCGCACGGCAGCCAGCGGCGGGTGCGGTGCGCCTTCACATAACCGGCCAGGAAACGGTGGGACATCAGGGCGAGCGGATCGCCCCAGGCATCATATTCGGCCGACAGGTCGGAGCGGCCCGGATCGCGGCTGACAAAGCAGACCGCGCCGATCTGGCCAAAGGGCAGGTGCACCGGCACCACGATCGCGGCCTTGGTGAGCGCGCGCTTCTCGAAATTCTCGAGGTTCATCTCGTCGAGATAAGGGTTGGGCTGGCGGGTGTAGAAGCCGCTGGCATTGGCCCAGAACACCTCGCTTTCATAGCGGCAGGCGCGCGGCAGCGGCGAGGACAGGGCGAGCTTTGAATCCTTCCACCAATGCTCGTTCTCGCCGGTCCAGCCGAACACATCAGCGGCCAGGATATTGCCTTCGGCATCCTCCATCGGGTGTTTGGAGGCGATATTGTCCGACGCGATGACATGCAGCCCGCCGCAGCCGAGCGCGATGTCGCGCAACGCTTCGGCCGCCCGGCGCACATCGGCCATCGACCGGACGGAGACAGCAGCAAGATTGGCACGCAGATCCATGACGTCACTCCCCAGCGCGTTTCGGAGAAGGGCCTGGCCTCTGACGGGCCGTGTGGTTGCCCCTGTCCCTATCGATTTCGGGCGGGAAGTAATCACAGCCTTGACCTGACGGCAATGGCCTTTCGGTGCGGCGTGCCGGCTTGCCTGATATTGGCCGTTCAATGTCTTGCATCGGCTTTTGCCTTTGCTACCCTGTGTCGCACTGGGGGGATTTTGCTGTGAACGTTCCATGGCACGCACTGCGCCGCAGCAGGGGGTTGGCGATGCTGGCCTGGCTGGTGCTGGCCGTGCTGGGCAGCGAATCGGCCGTTTGGGCCGCCGGGCACGACCGGGCGCTGCACCAGGGCGTGGCGACCTGCGCCGGCTCCACCTGCCATGGCCGGCAGGAGGCCACCGGCCCGCGCGTGCGCCAGAACGAGGTGATGACCTGGAGCGACCCGGCCAGCCTGACCGGCGTGCACAGCCGCGCCTGGAAGGTGCTGATGGAGCCGCGCGCCCAGGCCATCGGCCGCCGGCTGGGCATCGCCAATGTTGCCGCCAGCCCCGAATGCATCAATTGCCACGGCGATCCCGCCCCGGTTCGCGGGCCGAAGTTCCAGCAATCGGATGGCGTTGGTTGCGAGGCCTGCCATGGCGGATCGGTGAACTGGCTGGCCAGCCATGCCAGTGTGAAGGCCAGCACCGCCGACAACGTGGCGCGCGGCATGTGGGCGATGCACAACCCCGCCGTGCGCGCCGGCGTTTGCCTGGATTGCCATTTCGGATCGGACAAGCCGGGCCAGTTCGTGTTTCACCGCATCATGGCCGCCGGCCACCCGCGCGTGGCGTTCGAGTTGGACCTGTTCACCAGCCTGCAATCGCACCATGATGAAGACGCTGATTATCGGGCACGAAAAGGGATTTCCGGCGGCGTGAAGACCTGGGCGGTGGGCCAGGCCATGGCGGTGGAACGGGCGCTCAGCCTGCTGCCCGCCACGTCGGCAGGGCTGACCGGGCCGGATTATTATTTCTATGATTGCCGCAGCTGCCATCGCACGTTCAGCGATGATCCGGCCGCCCAGCTGGTGGCGCGCAGCAACGGCTGGCGGCCGATCCCACCCGGCCAACCGGTGTGGAATGACGAGCAGATGATCATGCTGATGGCCGCTGCCCGCGTGGCGGCGCCCGATCTGGCGCGCAGCCTGGAAGGCCAGAGCCGCGCCTTCCACGCCGCGCTGGGCGGTGACCGGGTGGGCGCGTTGAAGGCGGCGGCGGCGTTGAAGGCCACGGCGGGCACTCTGGCCCGGCGCTTTGCCGGGGCCAGCTTTGACCGGGCGCAGAGCTTTGCGCTGATCGAGGCGGTGCTGGTGGGCAATGCGCCGGCCTACACCGATTATCAGGGCGGTGCGCAGGCGGTGATGGCGGCGGACACGCTGCTGAATGCGCTGGTGGCGGCCGGCCAGGTGGACCGGGCGGCGGCGCTGGCACTGCGGCCCGATCTTGACCGCGCTTATGCGCTGGCCCGCGATGCCAACCGCTGGGATGCGCCAGCCTTCCGCGCCGCGCTGGGCCAGATTGCCGGCCGGGCGCGGGCACTGAAATGACGCCGGCTGTGCGCATCACGGCGGGCGTTGCAGCGGCGGCACTGCTGCTGGCCGGTTGCGGCGGTGGCGGTGCGCCGTCCACCCCGGTGGCGGTCAGCCCGACGCCGTCGCCCGGGGTCAGCCCGGCCAGCGTGTTCACCCGCCCGGCTGCCGAAGCGCTGACCACCGCCGATGTGCAGGCGATCATTGCCCGCGCCGCCGCCGAAGCAACGGCGCGCAATCTGCCGGCGGTGATTGCCGTGGTCGATCGGGTGGGCAATGTGCTGGCCGTCTATCGCATGGCTGGCGCGCGCGCCACCGCCACCACGCGGCCCAACGCCAATGGCGCCAATATCGATGCCCAGGGTGTGACGGTGCCGGCCGAGCTTGCCGCCATCGCCAAGGCCATCACCGGCGCCTATCTGTCGTCAGGCGGCAATGCCTTTTCCACCCGCACCGCGTCGATGATCGTGCAGCCGCATTTCCCGCCCTCGGCCCGCACGGTGGGGCTGGAATCCGGCCCGCTTTATGGCGTGCAGTTCAGCCAATTGCCCTGTTCCGATCTGGTCACCCGTTTTGGCGTGGGCAGCCCGATGATCGGCCCCAAGCGCTCGCCGCTGGGCCTCGCCGCCGATCCCGGCGGCTTCCCGCTCTACAAGAACGGCGTGGTGGTGGGCGGTGTCGGCATCATGGCCGATGGCGATTATGGTTTTGACACCGACGTGACCGACACCGACGTCGACGACGAGGAGCATATTGCGCTCGCCGCCACCACCGGGTTCGAGGCGCCTGCGACGATCCGGGCGGAGCGGATTTCGGTGGATGGCACATTGCTGCGCTATAGCGATGCGGCGGCGGCGGGACTGCGCGCCACTCCGGCCAGCGCGCCCGGCTTTGCCAGCCTGACCGGCAGCCTGGTGGCGGTGGCCGGCTTCAACGCCGCCAGCATCGTGGCCGGCACCCCCTATGGCAGCGAGGCCAGCGGCGTGCGGCCGGCGACAGCGGCGGAGTTCAACCATCCCGATGCCTATGTGCTGAGCGACGGGGCCGGTGCCAACCGCTACCCGGTGCGGGCCGGCAGCGATGCCGGCGACGTGGCGCAGCCGCTGACCGCTGCCGAGGCCCGCGCCATCCTGGAAGAGGCCTTTGCCATCATGGCGCGCGCCCGCGCCCAGATCCGCCAGCCGCTCGACAGCCGGGCGCAGGTGTCGATTTCGGTGGTGGACACGCGCGGCGCCGTGCTGGGGCTGGTGCGTTCGCCGGATGCGCCGGTGTTCGGCATCGATGTCTCGCTGCAAAAGGCGCGCACAGCGGCCTTTTTCTCCAACCCGCGTGCGGCTGCCGAACTGGGCGCGGTGGTGACGGCGGCCGGTGCACCCGATGCCAATGTGCGCGATTTCGTCAGCAAGACCAATGCCTTCTTTGGCAACACCGGCTTCCTCACCGGGCAGGTGGCGGTGTCAAACCGGGCCATCGGCAACATTGCCCGCCCCTATTTCCCCGATGGCGAAGCCGGCCGGCCGCCAGGCGCGCTGAGCCGCGATATCAGGGGCTGGTCGCCCTTTTCCACCGGCCTGCAATCGGCGCTGATCGTGCAAAATCTGGTGCAGGTGCTGGGCGGCGGCGATCCCAGGCAATGCAGCTTCCTGCCCAACACGCCGGGCGGGCAGAACCGGTTGGCCAATGGCATCCAGATCTTCCCCGGCGCCGTGCCCATCTATCGCGGCGCCACGCTGGTGGGGGCGATCGGCGTGTCGGGCGACGGCATCGATCAGGATGACATGATCAGCTTCCTGGGCACCAGCAATGCCGGGCTGCGTGTGGGCGGCATCGGCCTGCCGCCAGCCAGCATCCGGTCGGATCAGGTGCAGGTGCCGGTGGCGGGCGCTTCGCCGGTGCGGCTGCGCTTTGTTGGCTGCCCGTTTGCGCCCTTCCTCGACACGAGCGAGAACAATGTCTGCCAGGCGCGCTGAGTGGCGCAGCCTCGTGCTGCTGGCGCTGCTGGGCAGCGCGGGGCCGGCCGTGGCCAAGCCGTTCGGCAAATGGTTTGATTGCTATGCCAAGGTGGAACCGCCCAAGGACCGGCTGCCGGGCGAAGAGGCCGCACCGCCGGCCGATCCGGACGCCGGCAATCTGCCCGGCCGGTGGGTGCCGGGGATGGGCGGGCCGCAGACATGGGACCCGGTGGTGCAGGCCAACCAGGGCGCGGTGGCCTGGCCGAAGCAGGGCGATTTTCCCGCCGATCATCTGCCGGTGCCGGATCGCTGGCGGCTGATCGAAACGCTGGGCCTGGTCAAATCCAACTGGAAAGACCCCTATAACCAGAACACGTTGAAGGGCGATCGGCCGATCTGCGGCACGCACGACCTGTTCCTGCAGTTGACCGCGATTTCCGACACGCTGGCCGAACCGCGCAGCTTCCCCATCCCGGTGGGCGTGCAGACGACGGAGCGGCCGGGCAACAATGATGTGTTCGGCCGGCAATATAGCGAGGTGTTCGCGCAGACCTTCATCCTGGGCGCGGCGCTGACCAAGGGCTCGACCGCCTTCAAGCCGCCCGAATATGAACTGCGCGCGGCGATTGCCTTCAACGTGAACCATGTCGATGTGCCGGAACAGCGGGTGCTGTCGGTGCTGCCGTCGAAACGGTCCCTGCGCACCGATGCGTTCGTGGGCGTGCAGGAATTGTTTCTGGATTATCACCTTCGGAACACGTCGGACCGCTATGATTTCGATTCGCTGCGTATCGGCATCCAGCCCTTTTCCAGCGATTTTCGCGGCTTCCTGTTCCAGGACAACCAGCTGGGCGTGCGCCTGTTCGGCAACCGCGACAACAATCGCTTCCAATATAATCTGGCGGCCTTCTGGCGGCTGGAGAAGGATACGAATTCGGGCCTGAACGCCGTGCTGCGCAGCCCCCGCCGTGATGCGCTGTTCGTCGCCAATCTCTATCGCCAGGATCTGCCGCTGCCGGGGATGACCAGCCAGGTGAGCGCCATCTGGAACATCAACCGCGAGCGCAATGATGCGCAGGTGGATACCAACGGCTTCCCGGTGCGGCCGGCGCTGCTCGGCACCCTGCGCGGCCGCAGCTATGATGTGGTGTATCTGAGCTACAACGCCGATGGCCATATCGGCCGGATCAACCTGTCACTGTCGGCCACGCATGCGACAGGCACCAACCGCAACAACATCTTCACGGACCGGCGGGCGAAGATCAACAGTTGGTTCGTGGCGGTCGAGCCGAGCTATGACCGCGGCTGGGCGCGCTTCCGCGCCTCGGCGCTCTATGCCTCCGGCGATTCCAACCCGTATGACGATGTTGACAGCGGCTATGCGGCGATTTTCGAGAATCCGCAGTTTGCCGGCGCCGACACGAGTTACTGGGTGCGCCAGACCACCCCCTTTGCCGGTGGCGGCCGCGCCATTTCGGTGAACAGCCGCAACGGCATATTGAATGATCTCAAATCGTCCAAGGAACAGGGCCAGGCCAATTTCACCAACCCCGGCACCATGTTGCTGGGCGTGGGCGCCGATTTCGACATCTTGCCCGAACTCAGGATCAGCGGCAGCGCCAACCATCTGTGGTTTGCCACCACCGCCGTGTTGCGGGCGCTGCGCGTGGAAGGGACGATCCCCAAGGATATCGGCTGGGATCTGTCGACGGCGGCGACATACCGCCCGCACTTCAACCAGAATCTGGTGTTCCGCCTGTCAGGCGCGGTGCTGAAGCCCGGCGCCGGTTTCCGCGACCTGTTCACCAATTCACCCCGCACCGGCCATTATTATTCGGTGCTGTTCAACGCTGTGCTGGCTTATTGATCATGCTGAAACGGCTCGCCCTGTTGCTGATCCTGCCCCTGATGGGGATGGCGATCGCGTCGGAAGGCGAAAAGCCGGTGCCGCGCGATTATGCCCATGTCCGCGCCCCCGCCGCGCCGAAATGGCAGACGCAGGCGCAAGCGGATGCCAAATCGGCCGGCTGCATCAGCTGCCACACGGCGAGCGACGAGGCGACGATGCACGCGCCCAAATCGGTCGTGCTGGGGTGCACCGATTGCCACGGCGGCGATGCGAAGATCATCGCGCCGCCGGCGCTGGCGATGGGCGATCCCAATTACAGGAAGCTGCGCGACGATGCCCATGTGCTGCCGATGTTCCCGGAAAGCTGGCACTTCCCGTCGTCGGCCAACCCCAAGCGCAGCTACACCTTGCTCAACCGCGAGAGCCCGGAGTTCGTCCGCTTCGTCAACCCGTCTGACTATCGCGCCGCCCGCGATGCCTGCGGCGCCTGCCACATGGAGATCATCGAACGGGCCGAGCGCAGCCTGATGGCCACCGGCGCCATGCTGTTCGGCGGCGCGGCCTACAACAACGGCATTCTGCCCTACAAGAACTACGTCCTGGGCGAGGCCTATTACCGGCCGGGCCAGACGGCCGGCATGCTGGGGGCGTGGAACGGCGATGCGTCGGGCCATGGCGAGCTGGGCCTGAAGCATGGCGATGATCATCATGCCGCGGGCGGCGGCCATCATGACACCAGCTTGCCCGGCCTGATGTTCAGCCCCGGCGCCAAGGGCATTGGCGCGCTTTCGGATGCCGAAAAGGCGCGCGGCGCCCTGCCCTTCCTTGCCCCGCTGCCGGCCTGGCAGGTGATCCCGCCGGCCGATATCTTCCGCGTGTTCGAACGTGGCGGCCGCAACATCAACCCGACCTTCCCGGAAATCGGCCTGCCGAACAGCCTGGGCAGCATCCAGCGGCTGGAAGAGCCGGGCCGGCCGGATATCCGCCAGTCCAACCGTGGGCCCGGCACCGGCCTCAGGATCGCGGTGCCAGTGATCAACATCCACAAGACGCGGCTGAACGACCCCTTCACCTGGTTCATGGGCACCAATGACCAGCCGGGCGATTATCGCACGTCGGGCTGTGGTTCGTGCCACATCGTCTATGCCAACGACCGCGAGGTGCGGCACTCGTCGGTCTATGCCTCCGCCGGCCGTGACGGGCAGAGCCAAAGTGCCGATCCGACGATCCGGAAGGACGAGCCGGGCCACCCGATCAGGCACAGTTTCACACGCGCCATGCCGTCCAGCCTGTGCATGAATTGCCACATGCACCAGCCCAACATGTTCGTGAACACCTACTATGGCTACACGATGTGGGATTATGAAAGCGATGCGCCGCGCATGTGGCCGGGCACGGACAATCCCTATCCCAAGCCGGCGGGCATGTCCGACGCCGAATATGACCGGCTGTTCAAGCGCCAGCGTTATCCCACCGCCGCCGAAGTGCGGACAACCAACGAGCGCAACCCCGAAGGCGCCGCCGCCCATGGTGCGTGGAGCGATCTGGATTTCCTGCGCACGGTGAACGACCGCAACGACAAGATGAAGGACACCCAGTTCGCCGATTATCACGGCCATGGCTGGAACTTCCGCGCCGTTTACAAGCGTGACCGCGAGGGAAATCTGCTCGATGCCGGCGGCAACATGGCAAGCTGGGGCACCGACACGGCCCATATCGTCGCCAATGATGATCCGGAAAAGTTCCGCAAGGCAGGTGGGCCGCAGTTCACCAAGCCCGCTGCCGTGCCCGGCCCCGGCCAGCCCGGCAAGGCGGTGCACTTGATGGACATCCACACCGAAGTGGGCATGCAGTGCGCCGATTGCCATTTCGCCCAGGATGCCCATGGCAATGGCTTCATCCACGGCGAAGTGGCCAACAGCGTGGAGATTGGCTGCAAGGATTGCCACGGCACCGCCGATGCCTATCCCAGCTTGCGCACCTCCAACCTGGCCGCACCGCCGCCGGGCACCGATCTGTCGAACATCCGCAACCCGGATGGCCGGCTGCGCTTTGAATGGGGGCTGCAAGATGGCCGCCGGGTGTTGTGGCAGCGTTCGGCCAGCGATCCGGCGTTGGTCTGGCGCGTCAAGCTGGTGAAGGACAGCGTTACCCGCGACCACCCGGATTTCAATGCCAAGGCGGCGCGGGCCAAGTTGATGGGCACGCTGGTTGCCACTGGCGGAAAAATGTCATTCGGCCCCGGCGTGGGCGATCGTGCCCACAAGGACGACAATATGGCCTGCTTTGCCTGCCACACCAGCTGGACCACCAGCTGCGGCGGCTGCCACCTGCCGATCGAGGCCAACTGGAAATCGACGACGCACAAATATGAGGAGCAGGAGACCCGCAACTTCGCCACCTACAACCCGCAGGTGGCGCGGGACGAGATGTTCCAGCTCGGCCGCCACCAGACGAGCAAGGGCGGCATCATCGCGCCGATCCGTTCCAGCTCGGCGCTGATCCTCACCTCCACCAACATCAACCGCGAGCGCATTTATGTGCAGCAGCCGCCGATCGCGGCGTCGGGCTTCTCGTCGCAGGCCTTTGCGCCGCACTTCCCGCACACGGTGCGCACCCAGGAAACCAAGACCTGCACCGATTGCCACGTGAGCGAGGATGACGACAACAATGCCATCCTCGCCCAGCTGACGCTTCAGGGCACCAACTTCGTCAATTTCGTTGGCATGCACGCCTTCTTTGGCCTCGACCGCGCTGTCGAAGCGGTGCGGGTGACGGAGTTTGGCGAACCGCAGGCGGTGTTCGGCTCCTATCTCCATCGCTATGCCTATCCGGATTTCTGGAAGCTGCATGTGGAGAAGAACAAGCGCGAGCTGATCAACTGGACCCGCGGGCGGGTGTTCGACAAGCGCCTGTCGGGCGAGACCAACCCGACCGAGGACATCCGCAACATCACCCAGGGCACCAGCGGCGAGGTGCGCTGCATCCAGAACCGCGGCGAATATCTTTATGTTGCCGAAGGCCGGGGCGGCTTTGTCGCCTATGATATCGCCAATCTGTCGAACAAGGGCGTTTCGGAACGCATCGTCAAGTCGCCCTACTCGGCGCTGGGCCATGATGCCCAGGTGAAGACGGCGAACGCCACCTGCATGGCGATTGCCACCAACCAGCCGATCAGCGTGCCGCGCAACGACAGGATCGTCGGCGAGCAGGAGGCCCGCGCCGCCGGCAAGCTGCTGGCCGATCCTTTGGCCGGCTATAACCAGGAGCAGAAGATGCACGAGATCTACCGCTATGCGGTGGTGACCGACAGCATCGAGGGGCTGGTGCTGGTGAATTTCGACACGCTGACCGATGGCGAGCCGCGCAACAATTTCCTGAAGCGGACGGTGCTGGAAGGTGGCCGCACGGCGTGGAACCCCGATGGCGTGCTGAACGATGCCCGCCACATCACGCTGGCCGGCCACATCGCCTATGTGACGACGCCGCGCGGCCTGGTGGTGGTCGATCTGGACAATCCCCGGGCGCCGAAGCTGGCGGCCAGTCTGCCGCTCAATGACGCGCGGGCCAGCGCCGTGCAGTTCCGCTATCTGTGGGTGACGACAGCGAATGGCCTTGAAGTCTTCGATATCGCCGACCTGAAGCGGCCGGTCCATCATCCCGAAGCCACGCTGGCGATTGCGGACGCGCGCAAATTCTATCTGGCCCGCACCTATGCCTATGTCGCCGCAAAATCGGATGGCCTGGTGATCGTGGACGTGAAGAAGCCGCTGGCGCCCAAACTCCACCAGCGCTTCACCGCGAACGGCACGTTGAATGATGCCGAGGATGTGGTGGTGGCCAGCACCAACGCCACTTTGTTCGCCTATGTTGCCGATGGCCGCAACGGCGTGAAGGTGCTGCAGCTGACCAGTCCCGACAGCCAGCCCAATTTCTATGGCTTCTCGCCCAAGCCGATGCCGGAGATGATCGCCTTTGCCCGGACGCCCAAGCCGGCTCTGTCGGTCGCCAAGGGGCTGGACCGTGACCGGGCGGTGGACGAAACCGGCGGCCAGATCGCCATCTTGGGTCGCCTTGGTTCCCGGCCGTTCAACCGCAAGGAGACGGAACGCTTCTTCATCGGCGAGAATGGCCAGCCCTATCGCGTGACAGACCGGGTGGATATGGGGGCCTGGTCACCGCTCCGGAAATAGGGTGAGGCTGCCTACTTGCGCCAGCATGACAGGGTGAAGGTGCGGAGGGCGGCCCTTACGGCGCGACCAGCGGGAAATCCGGCTTCGGCGGCTGGAACAGCGTCATGAAGCGCTGCAGCACGGCCAGATCGCCCTTGATCTGCAACTGGCCGGCGGCCATCAGCTCCGGCGCCTTCACCGCGCCGCCGATCAGGCCGATCAACGCCCGGCGTGGCACCACCAGGGTGGCCTGCGCAGCATCGTCCACGCCCTTTTCGTGCAGCATGACGCCATTGCCGATGGTGACGAGGTGTCGTTCCCTGGCATCCGGGATTTCGAACGCGATGGTCATCGGGGTGATGGCGCGTTCGGGCACCAGCCGCACCGCCATCGAATCAAGCAGGTTGGTCACCGACAGGTTGGCGGCGATGCCGGCGGCGGCAGCCTGGGTGCTGGGCTTGATGCCTTGTTCCAGTTCCTGCGCGCCGGTCAGATAGAAATCCCGCCAGGGTGAGGCTTCGGCACGGAAGGCCAGCTGGCGATAAACGCCGGCCAGCGCCGCCTTGGCTCCCGGCGTGTCGGGCGCGGCGCGCACCAGGGTGGAAAGCAGGGTCGCCGCCCAGCGGTCATCGCCCTTGGCCGCCGCGGCCTTGCCGGCGGCCAGCACCTTCTTCGCGCCGCCCATCTGCGCCACCAGGCGCAATGAAAGATCACTGCGCGGCAGCGGATCAAGATTGGCCGGATCGCCATCAAAGGTGCCCAGATAGCGTTGATAGACGGCCCGGGCGTTGAATTTCAGGCTGCCGTAATTGGGCCGGTTGAACCAGGCCTTGCCCAGCGGCTCGGGCAGCTTGATCGCCTCGCCAATCTCCACCGCGTTCAGCCCCTGGTTCATCAGCCGCACGCTTTCGTTGTGCACAAAGGCATAGGCCTGGGCGTGGCGCAGCAGATAATCGCTGATCTGGTCCTTGCCCCAGCGCGGCCAGAAATGGCTGGTGAACAGCACATTGGCGCTGCCGCCCCAGCGCCGCCGCGCCTCGATCAGATAATCGGCCCAGCCCTTGGCATCGCGCACCAGCGCGCCGCGCGGGGTGAGCAGATTGTGCATGGCGCCATTGGCGTTCTCCGCCAGGCACAGCGCGTTCCACGCCGGCAGGTAGAAATTCATTTCGGCCGGCGCTTCGGTATTGGGCGTCACCTGGAAGACGATCTCCACCCCGTCGATGGTGCGCGTCTCGCCGGTCGTCTTGATGCTGTCGGTCGGCGGGATCAGGCCATAGCTGCCCGGCGTGCCCATCGGCCCCAGGCCGGAGGAGACATGGCCGGTGGCCCCACGCGGCAGCAGCGCGCCGAACATGTAGCTGGCGCGGCGCAGCATGGCCGGCCCGGCGATGACATTTTCCGAGACGGCATGTTCGAAGAAGCCTTCGGGCGCGATGATCGCCACCTTGCCGGCCGCCACATCAGCGGGGTTCACCACACCCAGCACGCCGCCGAAATGATCGACATGGCTGTGGGTGTAGATCACCGCCACCACCGGCCGCTTGCCCAGCTTTTCACTGACCAGGGTCATCGCTGCCGTCGCCGCCTCCGCCCCGGTCAAGGGATCGATGATGATCCAGCCGGTTGCCCCGCGAATGATCGTCATGTTGGCCAGATCGAGCCCACGCACCTGCCAGATGCCGTCGGCGACCTGGAACAGGCCGTGCATGGCCAGCAGGCTGGCGTTGCGCCACAGGCTGGGGTTCACCGTCGCCGGCGCCGGGCCGCTGAACTGCGCCTCGTCATTCAGATCGCGCAGCACCGCGCCCTTGGCATCGCGGATCTTGCCGTCGGGAATGCTGCCCAGAAAGCCGCGGCCGGCGAAATCGAAATCCTGAGTATCGGCCCAGTTCAGCGTGGCGGCCAGCGCGGCGTTGTCGGCCTGGGTTTGCGGGCTGGCCGTGGGCGGTGGCGGCGCGGCGCTGGCGGCAGAGGCGAGCAGCAGGGCGATGAGGTGCGGTGTCATGTCGCAAGGCTAGGCCCAGCGACGGCGCGGCTCAACTGTGAATTCGCACAATCAGGCTCTGGCTGGCGGTGGCAAGCAGGGTGCCGTCGCGGGCAAAGAGATGCACACGGCCATGGGCAAAGCCGGCGTGCACGGCATGGATGCGGATATCGGCCAGCACCCAATCGGTGGGCACGAAGTTCATGTAGCGGATGGTGTTGTCCAGGCTGTTGCCGCCGGCATTGGCGCCCATGGCATTGCCAACGCCCGATGGCAGGAAATCCGCCATCACTGCCAGCACCAGCCGGTCAATCGGCAGATCGGGGTTGTTCGGCCGCACCCACAGCCGGCCGATGCCATCGGGCGACGGCGGCGCCTTGCCGCGATCCCGGCCGAAACTGCCGCTCGCCACCCGGCGATCCCACTGGCTGTTCATGTCGTCGGGGTCGCGTTGCCAGCGGATGGTCATCTCCGGGCAGGCTTCTGGCGGCGGCACGTCGGGCATCTCGGCCCATTGGTGGTGCGGGCTGTCGGGCCGGCTGCCCAGCGCGGCATTGACGGTGATGATTTCCTGATCGGAACCATCAGGATTCCTGGCGCGCGTGATCACCCGCGCCTGGCTGTTGTATTTGCCGGCCACCGGCACGATCACTTCCAGATCGAGCAACGTCCCCGGCCGGGCGTAGGACAGATATTGCGCCGCCGCCCACACGGTTGGCCGGCCGGTGTGCGCCTCCACCGCAGCCAGCGCACTGGCCAGGCCCACGCCGCCAAACATGAACAGCCGATCGGGCGGGCCGACGCAGAGATTCTTGGGCACCACCATGCGGTAATGGCCGGGCCGGTCGGTCGGTTCGACGGGGATGAAGGGGTGCACGGCTCAGCTTTCGATGAAGGCGCGGATGCGGGCCGTGAAGGCCGGATCGGCAAAGCGCGAAATCGGCGCCGGCGCCCCTGCCGCATCATGGGCGGCATCGGCCAACAGCGCGCTGGCGCGGGCTTTCAGATCATCGGCATCGGCCGCGACATGCAGGCCGGGGCGGGTGCCGACATGCCTGGCCGTGGCGAGCTGATGATCGGTGTTGTGCTCCCCCTGCGTGGCGAGGCGCGGCAGCATCAGGATCGGCTTGCCGGCTTCGATGGCGCTGATGATCGATCCCATACCGCAATGGGCAACAAACAGCCCGCAGGCTTCGACCCGGGCCTGATAGTCCGACAGCGGCAGCTTGCGCACCCAGCGGGCGTGGCGCGGTTCATAATCACCACGGCCGATCTGGATTTCGACCGGAATGTCCGGGTTGGCCGCGGCCCATTCGTCCATGGCGCGGGTCAGCCGGTCAAACGGCATCATCGATCCGACCGAAACGAACACCCCGCTCACAGCACGCTGCCCCAATGGTCCACCCGGTCGCTGGCCAGATGCGGCCATTGCGTCACCACCTGGTTGCACACAAGCCCAGCCTGCGCGCCGGAGCCGGAGAGGACTTCCGAATTGGCGATGCTGTCCACCCACAGACTTTTGGTGCCAAACGGCCGGGCCAGCGCGGCGGCGATCAGGCCGGGCAGGGCGCCGGTGGTGATGATCACCTGCGGGCGCACCGCCAGCAGGATGCGGGCGATATCCAGGGCGGCGGCCGGGATGCGCCACCAATCGGCGCGGGAGACATCACGGAAGGTGTAGAAGGGCACGTCGCCGGCCAATGTGCGGGTGCTGGGATCCACCGTCGCCACGCTCACCTGATGGCCGGCCCAGGCGGGCTGCAACCGCATCAGCTGGATGAAATGGCCGCCACCCGAAGCGATGGCCAGCACGCGCTTGCCCATGTTGATTCCCCGTTGCTGGCCATGGCCTTAGGGGAAGAAATCCGCCCGTCAAGCGTCCACCGTCGCCATGGCCTCCATGGCAAGCGTGTAACTGCGCTTGCGGTCCTCATGGCCGTGCAGGATGTTGACCAGCATCAGTTCATCCGGCCGATATTCGGCGATCACCTGTTCGAGCCCGGCGCGCACCGTGGCCGGGCTGCCGGCCACCACGCGCCGGCTGGCAAAGGCCCTCGCCACATCGGGCCGGTCGGCCAGCCAGGCCTGCGCCACCTGGGGCGGCGGCACGGCAATGGATTTGCCCATCAACAGATGCGCGAACATCATGCGGGCCGGCGCAGCCAGCGCCAGCGCCTCCGCATCGCTTTGCGCACACACCGTCCACACCGCCACCATCAGGTGCGGCCGGTCGCCGGCCCGGCGGGGCTGGAACTGGTCACGATAGGCGGCGGCCAGATCGCCGAGCCGCGGCGCGATGAAATCCGCCAGGCAATAGGGCAAGCCCAGATCGGCGGCAAAGGCCACGCTGTCGGGCGAGGAGCCCAGCACCCAGGGCTCCGGCGCGTGCGGCAGGCCGGGCAGGGTGGCGGCATAGGCAGCAAAGGGATGATCGCTGGGCAGGCTGTTCTCCAGATAGCCGATCAGCTCGGCCAGCTGTTGCGGGAACTGGTTGGGCGCATATTGGCGGCGATCCTGCTGCAGCGCCACGGCCGTGCGCTGATCACTGCCCGGCGCGCGGCCCAGCCCCAGATCGATGCGCCCCGGATGGAGGCCGGCCAGCAGGCTGAACTGTTCGGCCACCTTCAGCGGCGAATAATGCGGCAGCATCACTCCGCCCGACCCGACGCGGATGCGCGATGTGGCGTTGGCCACCGCGCCGATCAGGATTTCCGGCGCCGATCCGGCCAGTGCGGCGCTGGCGTGATGTTCGGCGAGCCAGAAGCGCCGATACCCCAAAGCCTCGGCATGGCGGGCCAGATCGATGCTGTTGGCCAGCGCCTGGGCTGGGGTGAGGCCTTCGGGAATCGGCGTCTGGTCAAGCACGGAGAGCGGGATCACCAGGGTTTCCACCATTTCTTCGGCGCGCGCCGGCCGGGCAGGGCCGCAAGGATGCGGCGGCGCTCCGCATCGCTGGCGATCGGCCACTGGGTGATTTCCCGCACGGTGCGGAAACAGCCTTCGCACCAGCCGGTCTGCTGGTTGATCCGGCACACGTTGATGCACGGGCTGGGCACGTCGCTGGCTTGGCTCATGATCGGCGCATCCGCCCGGCCTTCAACAGATGATAGAGCAACAGGCCGGTGGGCCCGGCCAGAAAGGTGAGGGCCAGGCACGGCAGCAGCAGCCAGTGCGGCAGGCTGTTGTCTTCGGCTTCCCAGCTGCCGACCCACAGATCGAACACCAGATAATGCACCCAGCCGGCCAACAGTGCCTGCGGGGAGGACAGCAGCAGCCGGACGCCCTCCAGACTGTTGAAACTGGCCCCCTTGGGTGGGCCGTCGCCGGCAAGGCCGGTGACGAGCAGGGTGACATAGAGGCCGGCGAGCAGCACCGCGATCACCCGCGCCACCAGCACCATCCGGGCCCTGGCGAGCGGCGCACAGGCCAGCGCCAGCCAACCGGGCAACACGGCGGCACTGGCCAGGCTGAACAGGCTGTCGGGCGTCATGGCCCGACAGTGGCGACGGCGGGGGTGATGGTCAAGCGCGGGGGGCTGTGGCAGCATGCGACAAAACAGGGGAGGACATACGATGATGATGCGTGCCGTGATGCTGGCCGGGCTGGCCACGCTGCTGGTGGCGGCGGCGCCCGATGTGGTGACCGCGCCCGGACGGCCCGAAGCCATGATGAAGCTGGACGAAGGCCGCAAGCCGGCCGCCGTGCTGGCCCAAAGCCTGATCCGCCCCGGCGCCCGGGTGATGGATGTGATGGCCGGCCAGGGCTATTACAGCGAACTCCTCGCGCGCTGGGTGGGGCCCAAGGGCAAGGTCTTCGCCGTCGAACCCGTCAGCTATATGGACGATCCCAAGACCGCCGCCGCGTGGGACGCGCTGAAGAAACGCAACGCCAATGTCGAACTGATCGTCGGCGCGCCGGGCGAGGCCGCCATGCCCGACAAGCTGGACGCCGCCTTCTATCACCTCACCTACCACGATCTTTATTGGCAGAGCGAAAAGTTCAAATATCCCCGCACCGATGTCGATGCCTACAACGCCCGGCTGTTCGCCGCACTGAAACCCGGCGGGGTCGTCATCATCATCGATCATTATGGCGTGCCCGGCATGGACAGCCGCGCCCAGGCCGACAAGACCCACCGCATCGACGCCGAGGTGGTCAAGGCCGACATGGCCCGCGCCGGCTTCCGCTTCGCCGGCAGCGTGCCGATCCTGGAAATGACCGGCGATGATCCGACCAAGCTGGTGTTCGACCCGTCGCTCAGGGGGAAGACGAACCGGTTCTACTATCGGTTCGTGAAGCCGTAAGCAGAGGAAAAAAGGGGGCCTCCGGCGGGCAGGGTCGCAGACCCTGCACCCGTTTGTTTTCCTGCAGCGCTCAGCCGCTGATTTGGGGCGTCTTGGGGTTCGTCTGCCATTTGGCTCTATTCTGGCAAAACAGGCTTTTCATAAGATACACAGATCCGCTTCACGGATATGCCTGACTTCAAGCCAAGCGTGATTTCCTTGGAAATAGGCCTCAGCCCCCGCTCTCGCCAGGCAAGCGAATACAACTGCCAGTGCATCAAAGACCTCATTGCTGGCTTTATCAAGTCCCGTAACCGCGATCTTGTAGGGAGGCCCAATTGAGTTGATGTTGCCGTAGATAATAGAGTCAATAAATGCGTCGATGCTTACACCATGCCAATCTGGAGCCCCAAACCGGTAAGAAGAGCATCATAGAATTCCAGCGCCGTCGGCCATCTACTTGCATCCAGCTCTATTATCTTCATCGGCTTAAAATATCCGAAGCTGATTGCGAATTCGACTTACGTGAGCCGCCAGGATTGCACAAACTGTCGTTGGCGTCAAAATCAGGGTCTGCAATGACATGCTGAATGGCGACGATTGATCCGCAGTTAATTGGGGGGCAATTGGACACTGCCCCAATCCGCGTACCTGAAAATGAACGGGTGCAGGGGCCGCGCCCCTGCCCGCCAGAGGCAATTTTCAGCTCTTCAACGCCGCCGTCACTTCGATTTCGATCTTCATCGCCGGATCGAGCAGGTCGGCGAAGATCACTGTGCTGGCCGGCGGATGGTCGCCGAAGGCGGCGCGCAGTTGGGGCCAGCAGGGTTCGAAATCGGCGCGGTTGGGCAGATAATAGGTCACGCGCACGACATGGGCGAAATCAGTGCCGGCGGCTTCGAGTGCGCGGCCGATGATGGTCAACGCGTTGGCGCATTGGCCTTCCACGTCGGCGGGCATTTCGCCGGTGTCCGGGTTGCGGCCGACGGTGCCGGAGACGAAGACAAAGGGCGGGGCGACGACGGCGCGGCAATAGCCGACGAGGGCTTCCCACGGCGCGCCGCTCTTGATGCGGGTGATGGTCACGGATCAGCGGCGGGGGGTGGAGCGGCCGCCGCCGCCAACCCCGGCGAGGGTGGGGGCGGAAAGGCCCTGATCGCCGAGCGCGCTGATGGCGCTGTTCACGTCCACGGTTTGCACAGCGCGGGCGGGGCGATCGGCAGTGCCATCGAGGGCGACATCCTCGCCGCCCAGGGTTTCCATCACGGCGTCGGGCAGATCATCGGGTTCGGCGAAGCGGGCGGCGACAGTGAGA
This sequence comes from Sandarakinorhabdus sp. FBCC-B8862, assembly GCF_059745315.1. Classification (NCBI taxonomy): domain Bacteria; kingdom Pseudomonadati; phylum Pseudomonadota; class Alphaproteobacteria; order Sphingomonadales; family Sphingosinicellaceae; genus Sandarakinorhabdus; species Sandarakinorhabdus sp. FBCC-B8862. The sequence continues at coordinate 2,145,404 of NZ_CM185574.1, read as the reverse complement.
TATTCGCCGCGCTGGCGGGCGCCGAGCACATCGAAGCCGATGTTGAGCAGATCCTGGACATTGCCGTCGCGGCCCATGCGGCTGGGGCCGCCGAGCACCACGGCGACAAGGCGGCGATTGTCGCGCACGGCCGAGGCGGCCAGGGTGAAGCCGGCGGCGTTGGTGAAGCCGGTCTTGATGCCATCAACGCCGGGCATGGTGCTGAGCAGATGGTTGTGGTTGGCCACCGCCATGCCGCGATAGCGATAATGGGTTTGCGAAAACACCGGATATTGCGCCGGGAAATCGCGCAGCATGGCGCGGGAGAGGATGGCGATGTCACGCGCCGTGGTGGTGTGATCCGGGTGCGGCAGGCCGGAGGCGTTGTGGAAACTGGTGTTCATCATGCCCAGCCGGCGGGCCGTTTCGGTCATGCGTTCGGCAAAGGCGGCTTCGCTGCCGCTGATATGTTCGGCCAGCGCGACGGAAATGTCGTTGGCACTCTTGGTGGCGATCACGCCGAAGGCATCGCGCACGCTGATCGTGGCGCCAACGCGCAGGCCGAGCTTGGAGGGCGCCTGGTTGAAGGCCCGGCGGGAAATGCGGATCTCATCGTCCAGCGACAGGCGGCCGGCGGCCAGCTCCTCGAACGCGACATAGAGCGTCATCACCTTGGTGATGGAGGCGGGATAGCGGATTTCATCGGCGCGGCGGGCATAGAGCACCTCGCCGGTGTCGTGATCGATCAGGATGGCGGCATAGCGCGGCGCGGAATAAAGGCTGGCGGCAAAGGCCGATGGCGCCATCAGTGCCATCACCACCACAAGAAACCGCGCCAGAGCCTTCATCAACAAACGCTTTTCCCCTCATTGCCAGCGTTTGTGACAGTTTAACCATATTGGCACGTCGCTGGAAAGGGGTGAATGACGGTGCAGCAGCCTGCCGCAGCCTGGTGTGCGACGGGGCGTTGCGTGGGTGCGGCGTGAGCGTGCCGGGCTGCCCCTTCCGCCCTGCGGGCACCTCCCCCAGAGGGGGAGGATCGAGCGGGGGCTGATCATGGCGGGTCATTGCGCTTTTGCCCGGAACCTGCCAAGCGCCGCCGACCCTTTGCTGACTGCCGAGATCGATGACCGTCACCCCTGCCCGTTCGGCCAATCCGGTGGAAAACCGGCGCACCTTCGCCATCATTTCCCACCCGGACGCCGGCAAGACCACGCTGACCGAGAAATTGCTGCTGTTTGGCGGTGCCATCCATGCCGCCGGCGAGGTGCGCGCCCGCGGCGCCAACCGGCGCGCCCGGTCGGACTGGATGAAGATCGAGCAGGCGCGCGGCATTTCGGTGACGTCGAGCGTGATGACCTTCGAGCGCGACGGCATCACCTTCAACCTGCTCGACACGCCGGGCCACGAGGATTTTTCCGAAGACACATATCGCACGCTGACCGCGGTCGACAGCGCGGTGATGGTGATCGATGCCGCCAAGGGCATCGAGGCGCAGACCAAGAAATTGTTTGAGGTCTGCCGCCTGCGCGATGTGCCGATCATCACCTTCATCAACAAGGTGGACCGTGAAGGCAAGGACCCGTTCGAACTGTTGGACGAGGTGTCCGACACGCTGGCGCTCGATGTGGCGCCGCTGAACTGGCCGGCCGGCCTGGGCGGCGAATTCACCGGGCTTTATGATCTGAAGCGCCGGCGTTTCCACAAGCCCGATGGCAGCGACAGCCGGCTGGCCGGCGATGTGGAGCAGGTGACTGGGCTGGATGATCCGCGCATCGATGCGCTGGCCGGGCCGATGGCGGAGCGCCTGCGCGAGCAGGCGGAGCTGGCCGAGGGCGGTTATGCCGAACTCGACGTGGCGCAATATCGCGCCGGGTCGCTGACGCCGGTGATCTTCGGTTCGGCGCTGAAGGATTTTGGCGTTGTTGACCTGATCGATGCGCTGGCGGCGATGGCGCCCTCCCCGCGCGCGCAACCGGCGTTGCCGGCGGCGGTGGACCCCAATGCGACGCAGGTTTCGGGCTTTGTGTTCAAGGTGCAGGCCAACATGAACCCGCAGCACCGCGACCGCATCGCCTTCCTGCGCCTGGCCAGCGGGCGGTTCCGGCGCGGCATGAAGCTGAAGCAGATGTCCACCGGCAAGCAGATCGCCATCAACTCGCCGATCTTCTTCTTCGCGCAGGACCGCGAGATCGCCGACGAGGCGTTTCCGGGCGACATCATCGGCATTCCCAACCACGGCGTGCTGCGCGTGGGCGACACGCTAGTGGAAAAGGATGATCTGACCTTCACCGGCATCCCCAATTTCGCGCCGGAAATCCTGCGGCGCGTGAAGCTGGACGATCCGACCAAATCCAAGCAGCTGAAAACCGCGCTGACCGACATGGCCGAAGAGGGCGTGACGCAATTGTTCAAGCCGGCGCTGGGCAGCCAGTGGATTGTCGGCGTGGTTGGCCAGCTGCAGCTGGAGGTGCTGATCAGCCGGCTGGAGGCGGAGTATCGCGTCGCCGCCAGTTTCGAGCCCAGCCCCTATGAAACGGCGCGCTGGATTTCTGGCGAGCCAGCGGCCATGAAGGCGTTCATGGACGAGCATCGCAGCGCCATGGCCGAAGACCGCGACGGAGCCCCGGTGTTCATGGCGCGTGACAGCTGGGAATTGAACTTCAACACCGGCCGCTTCCCCGACATCAAGTTTTCCGCCACGCGGGAGCGGGCCTGATGGCCGGCTTTGCCGCCCGGATTGGCAGTGTGTGGGCCGTGGTGCGCCCGTATCGCTGGTGGGCGGTGGCGGCGGTGGTGGGGCTGTTTTTGGCGCTGCTGGCCTGGCTGGTGGCGACCGCGCCGCTGGACCGGGCCCTGGAGCCGGCCAAGCAGCCCAGCCTGATCATCACCGACATGAACGGCAAGGCCATCGCCCGGCGCGGCGATTACAAGGAAGAGCCGGTGACGATCGCGCAACTGCCAGCCCATGTGCCGGCCGCGTTCATCGCCATCGAGGACCGCCGCTTCCGCGAGCACTGGGGCGTTGATCCGATCGGCATCCTGCGCGCGCTGGTGACCAATGCGCAGGCCGGCGGCGTGCGCCAGGGCGGTTCGACGCTGACCCAGCAATTGGCCAAGACGAGCTTCCTGTCTTCCGAGCGCTCGATCAAGCGCAAGCTGCAGGAGGTGATCATCGCCCTTTATCTGGAGGCGCGGCTGAGCAAGGACGAGATCCTGCAGAATTATCTGTCGTCGGTCTATTTCGGCGATGGCGCCTATGGCATCCGCGCCGCGGCGCGCACCTATTTCGACAAGGCACCCGAAGAGCTTGATCTGGGTGAGGCCGCCATGCTGGCCGGGCTGGTGCAGGCACCGTCCCGCCTGGCGCCATCGCGCCATCTGGAAGACGCGCGGGAACGGGCGCGCCAGGTGATTGCCGCCATGGTCGACACCGGCGCCATCACCAAGGCCCAGGCTGCCGCCGCCCGCCCGGCCGACTATCGCCCGGGGCGCAAGAATCTGCCGACCGGCAGCTATTTTGCCGATTGGGTGCTGCCGCAGGCGCGCGAGGCGACCGAGGCGGACTATGGCGAGATTGTCGTGAAGACGACGCTCGACCCACGCCTGCAGAAGCTGGCCGAACAGATGATCCTGGATGGGCTGGCACGGGCGCGCGGGCTGAACGTTACCCAAGCGGCGCTGGTGGCGATGCGGCTGGATGGCCGGGTGGTCGCCATGGTGGGGGGCACCGATTACAAGGCCAGCAGTTTCAACCGCGCCACCCAGGCGCAGCGGCAGCCGGGCTCCTCGTTCAAGCTGTTCGTCTATCTGGCGGCGCTGGAGGCCGGCAAGAAGCCCAGCGACACCATCGTGGATGAACCCATCGAGCTGTGCGAGCCGGGGCAACAGCCGGGCGAATGCTATGCGCCCAAGAATGATGATCTCAGGTTCCGCGGCACCATCAGCCTGGCCACCGCCTTTGCCGCCAGTTCCAACATCGCGGCGGTGAAGCTGGCGCAGGAAGTGGGCATTTCGGCGGTGGCGCGCCAGGTGAAGAAGCTGGGCATCGAGGGCGGGGTGAGCATCTATCCGGCGATGGCGCTGGGCACCACGCCGATCCCGCTGATCGACATGACGCGGGCCTTTGCCGCCGTCGCCAGCGGCCGCTATCCGGTGAAGGCCACCGGCCTGTGGCGCGATGATCCGCCGCCCGAAGTGACACCGCCGGACGCCACCGCCAAAAGCTGGCCGGTCCGCGCCGATATGATGCAATTGCTGCAATCGGTGGTGCGCAACGGCACCGGCAACGCGGCGCGGCTGCCGATCCCGGCCTGGGGCAAGACCGGCACCACCCAGAACCACCGCGATGCGCTGTTCATCGGCTTTGCCGGCGATCTGGTGGTGGGCGTGTGGGTGGGCAATGACGACAACAGCCCGATGGCGGCCAGCATCGTTGGCGGCGGCCTGCCGGCGCGGTTGTGGAAGGGCTTCATGGCCCAGGCGCTGCAGATGGAAGGCAAGATGCAGGCGGTGCCGGAAATCGCCCCGGTCGAGGTGGACATGGATGCGCTGGCCACCGACATGGAGGGGATGACCATCGATCTCAATGGCGAGCCCAACAACCCGCCGCCGGTGGCCGACGTGCCCGATGAGAGCGTGAGCGAACCGCCGGTGCCGGCCGAGCCGCGTTAAGCGGACAGTGTTTCACGCCCGGGCCCAGCGCATTATCAGCATGATGAGCACGAGGCTGACCGGCATTTCGATGAAGGTCGTCCAGTTGAGCCAGGCATCCTTGCCGCCCCACCAGATCACGCCCTGTTCGGCGGCGGCCGAGGCCAGGCCGACGAGGCCGAGGCCCAGCGCCAGCCGGCGCCGGTTCATCGCCATCGGCATGTAATTGGCCAGCCCCTTGCCCAGCCAGCGGCCGCCGAGCGCGGCATCGCCGAGGAACAGCAGCGCGGTGAGCGTGCCCATGATGGTGGAGCGCAGCATCACCGCCCGATCATCCTGAAAGGCGATGGCAAGCCCGGCCGACACCAGGCCCATGATGATCCCAAAGCGGGCGAGGCCGCCGAGCAGATCAACCTTCACGAAGCGCTGCACCACGGCCAATGCGATGCCGGCAACGGCGGAGCTGATGGCGGCCGTGGGCAGACCGCTGAGCTTGGCGACGCCATAGAAGAGCAGACCGACGCCGATATCGCAGGCCATCGCCGGCCAGTTGCGCTTCAGATGCGCCATCTGGGCCTGGCTTTGCGCGCGGCGTTCCGGATTGGCCAGCGCCTGCATGCGGGCCGGCAACGCAATCGGGCGGCCAGGGTGGCTTTCCCACACCCGCCGGCCATCCAGCCAGGCGGCCGCACCTGTGGTGAACAGGGAGTTGAAGCCGCATTCCACCACCAGCTCGCGGCCATCGCGCAGGGTGGCGGCCAGACCATGGTTGGCGAGCGGATCGGCCGCATCCAGACCGGTCCATTGCCGGGCGACCGGCACGCCATCAACCGCCAGCTGGCTGTGCCAGCCGTTCAGATGCGCATCGATCTGCAGCCGCACATCATGGCCCGGAATGTCGGGCTGGTGCCGAAAGCGCCAGTATCGCATCAATCTTTGTAGAGCTTGTCCAGCCGCTCGCCATAGACCTGTTTCAGCACATGGCGGCGGATCTTCAGGCTGGGGGTCAATTGCTGGTTGTCGGTGCTGAACGGCGCGTCGGCGATGATCACCCGGCGCACCTTCTCGATCACGCTCAGCCGCTGGTTCACCCGGTCAACCGCCGCCTGCATGGCGCGGACGAACTCGGGCTCGCGGGCCAGCTTGTCCATGTCGGCCGGCAGGCCCTTGTCGCGGGCGAAGCTCAGCGCCCATTCGGCTTCGGGCACGACAACGCCAACCAGATAGGGCCGGCGGTCGCCATAGACCATGGCCTGGGCAATCTCGTCCTGCAGGGTGAGCATGCCTTCCACCCGCTGCGGCGCGACATTGTCGCCCTTGTCGTTGACGAGGATGTCCTTCTTGCGGTCGGTGATGACCAGATGGCCATCCTTGTCGAGATGGCCGATGTCACCGGTGTAGAGCCATCCGTCCTTGAGGGCCTTGTGGCTCTCGGCATCGTTCATCCAGTAGCCGTCCATCACCAGCTCGCCGCGCACCAATATCTCGCCATCGGGCGCGATCTTGACCTCGACACCGTCGAGCGGCGGGCCGACCGTGTGCATCTTCAGCCGCGCCCGCGGGCGGTTGCAGCTGATCACCGGGCCGGCCTCGGTCTGGCCATAGCCCTGCAGGATCGGGATGCCGATGGCGGTGAAGAAAATGCCGACTTCCGGGTTCAGCGGGGCGCCGCCGGCGACCATGGCGCGCAGCCGGCCGCCGAACTTGGCACGGATGGATTTGCGGATGGTGCGTTCCAGCGCCTGATCGACGAGCTTTTCGGCGAGGCTGAGCTTCTCGCCCTTGGCCTCCTTGCGGGCGATGCCCAGCGCCTGGTTCAAGAGCGTGATGGCCAGCCCGCCCTGCTTCTCGATCTGCTTGGCGATGCGCATGCGCAGCACCTCGAACAGGCGCGGCACCACCACCATCAAGGTCGGCCGCGCCTCCTCGATGTTGGCGGCGAGCTTTTCCAGGCCTTCGGCATACCAGATCTGCCCGCCCATCCCGATCGGCATATATTGGCCGGCGGTGTGCTCATAGGCGTGAGAGAGCGGCAGGAAGGACAGGAAAATCTCGCCCTTCGCCTCCGGCGGGGGATCGGGAAAATCCTGTTCAATCACGGTGATGGCGCCGGCAATGTTGCGCAGGATGGCGCCATGGTGCTGGCGCACGCCACGCGGCGCACCGCCGGTGCCGCTGGTGTAGATGAGGCAGGCCAGATCCTCGCGCTTCATCGTGGCGCGGGTGCGCACGGCGGCGCGGTCCTCGTCCAGCATCGGGGCGCGGCTGCCGACGATGCGGCTCCAGTCGTGGATGACCAGGCCCTGCACATCGGCCATCGGCTCCATGCCCACCACGATGCGGCAATGTTCGGTGGCAAGCGCCGCCGGCAACACCGCCTTGGCCAGTTTCGGGCCAGAGACGATGACGGCGCGGGCTCCGCTGTTGGTGAGGATATGGGTGTGATCGGCTTCGGTGTTGGTGGTGTAGGCCGGCACGGTGATGCCACCGGCGGCCATGATGGCCAGATCAGCCAGGCACCATTCCGGCCGGTTTTCGGAGACCAGCACCACCCGGTCGCCCTTGTTGATGCCGATGCCGATCAGCGCGGCCGACAGCGCCGCCACGATGTCACGCGCCTCGCCCCAGCTGATCGTGCGCCACTGCCCGCCCACCTTGGCGGTGAGCATCGGGGCGGTGGGCTGGTCCTCCGCCCGGTCCAGAAACAGGCTGACCAGGTTGGGCGACCGGTCAACATGCGCAGCCAGTTCGGCTGGCCGCATCGGCGGCAGTTTCGGCAGCATCATCCTCTCCCCAGAACCATCGGTGACGGGGTGTTGATCACCCCTGTCGCGTTCCCATCAATATCCGGCTGGCCGGCCTTCGCCGCGCGCGTCTGCCCCGCCGCGCCAGCCACCTGCCACCCGTTGCACCCCATTCAATTTCAGCGGCAGCGCCGTTGCTACCGGCTTGTGACCCATGGCGGTGAAGGCCGGGATCATCTGTTCGAGGAACGTGCCCTTTTCCACCGCAAACCGGTCGCCGATGGCGATCAGTTGCGGCAGGGCGATGGCTTCCTCCACCGGCAGGCCCCAATCCAGCACACCGATGATCGCCTTGGCCACCTGAGCGATGATGGTCGGGCCACCGGCGGCGCCAATCGCCAGGATGGCCTGGCCGTTGGCATCATAGACGATGGTGGGCGACATGGCGGAGCGCGGGCGCTTGCCGGGCGCGACGGCATTGGCGGTCAGCTTGCCTTGATCGTGCGGCGCGAAGTTGAAATCGGTCAGCTCGTTGTTGAGCGCGAAGCCGTTCGACACCAGACCCGACCCGAAGGTCTTTTCGATCGTGTTGGTCCAGGTTGTGATGTTGCCCCATGCATCGGCAACCGCAAAATTGGTGGTGCCGGCCACTTCATTGTCGGCCGCATTCACCCGCGCCACCGGGGCGCCCGCCGGCATGCCGGCTTCGGCCTTGGGCATCCGCGCATCGGCGGCGATCAGGGCCGAACGGGCGGCGATATAGGCGGGATCGGCCAGGCCCTTGGTGGGCACGTCAACAAAGCCGGGGTCACCAATCCATTTTTCCCGGTCGGCATAGGCGAGGCGCTGGCTTTCACCGAACAGGTGCCAGGACACGACATTGTCCTTGCCGAGCCCCTTCATGTCGAAGCGTTCCAGCTGCTTCAGCATGGCGAGCACGCCGACGCCACCCGACGACGGCGGGCCCATGCCGCAGATCTTGTAGGTGCGATAGGTGCCGCACACCGGCGCCCGCACCTCCGCCTTGTAGGCGGCGAGATCGGCCATGGTCATCGCGGTCGGGTTGGCATCGGCAGTGGACACGGTTTTGACGATGCCGGCGGCAATCTCGCCCTTGTAGAAGGCATCCGGCCCGCCGGCGGCAATGGTGCGCAGCGTGGCGGCGAGCTTTTCGTTGCGGAAGATCATGCCGGCCGGCAGCGGCGCGCCGTCCTTGTCGAAATAGAGCGCGCGGCCTTCCGGGCCGGCCTGTTTCAGACTGTCCTGCCCGAAGGCGATGAAGCGTGCCATGGTCGGCGAAATCGGGAAGCCCTCGGCCAGCTTGATCGCCGGTTCGAACAGCTTGGCCCAGGGCAGCTTGCCCCATTTCTTGTGGGCTTCGGCAGCCAGCGCGACGGCGCCCGGCACGCCGACGCTGCGCCCACCGGTGGCGGCGGCCATGAACGGCATCGGCCGGCCATCGGGCCCCAGGAACTGGCCGGGGCTGGCAACGCCCGGCGCCTTTTCGCGGCCATCGATGGTGCCCAGTGCGCCCTTGGCCGGCTGATAGACGATGAAGCCGCCGCCGCCGATGCCGGAGCTTTGCGGCTCCACCACCGTCAGCGCCAGCATGGTGGCAATGGCCGCATCAGCCGCGGTGCCGCCCTGCTTCAGGATGCTCAGCCCCGCCTCGCTCGCCAGCGGATTGGCGGCGGAGACCACGGCCTTGAACGGCCCCGCCCCGGCGCTGGCCGCGGCCTGCACCGGTCCGCTGTCCGCGTCCTTGGGGATGGGCTGGGCCACGGCCGTGGTGGCAAGAAGTGCGGCGGCAAGGGTGAGAATGGTCTTCATGGGGCATGCACCTTAGGCCGATTTGAGGCCAAGAAAAGTGTCTAAACGGCGCGGGCGGCCTCTGCCACGCTGGCAAAGCCGTCGCGGCGCAGACATGCAGCCAGTTCGGCCTTGATGCGGGTGACGAGGCCGGGCCCTTCATAGACCAGCGCCGAATAAAGCTGCACGGCCGATGCCCCGGCGCGGATGCGATCATAGGCATCCTCGCCACTGGCGATGCCGCCCACGGCGATCAGTGGCAACTGGCCGCCGGTTTCGGAACGGAAGCGCTTGAGCGCGGCCAGCGCCAGCGGTTTCAAGGGCGCGCCCGACAGGCCGCCGGTCTCGCCGGCATGGCGGCTGGCCAGCGCCGGCCGCGAAACCGTGGTGTTGGAAACGATCAGGCCATCCACCCCGCCATCGATGCAAGCCCGCGCGATGGTGGCCCAGTCATCCTCTCCCTGATCGGGGGCGACCTTGACGAACAGCGGCACCTCAAGCCGGCCGCGCGCCGCCATCACCCGGGCGATCAGATCGGCCAGCGCCGCACCATCCTGCAGCGCGCGCAGGCCCGGCGTGTTGGGGGAGGAAATGTTGACCGTGACATAGGACGCATGGGGGCCAAGCGCCCGCAGGCCGATGACATAATCGGCGGTGCGGTCTTCACTGTCCTTGTTGGCGCCCAGGTTGATGCCAACCACACCCGGCCGGCCGGCGCGGGCGGTGAGCCGGGCGTGGGCGAATTCCACCCCCTTCGAATTGAAGCCGAAGCGGTTGATGACCGCCTTGTCCTCCACCAGGCGGAACAGCCGCGGCTGCGGATTGCCCGGTTGCGGCCGCGGGCAGACGCTGCCGCATTCGACAAAGCCGAAGCCCAGGCGCAGCATGGCATCGGGCACCTCGGCATCCTTGTCGAACCCGGCAGCGAGGCCAATCGGGTTGGGCAGGGCAAGGCCGGCGAGGCTGGTCGCAAGGATGGGATCATCGGCCGGCGCACGGGGGACGAGCCCGGTCTTCAGCGCCGCCAGCGTGAGATTGTGCGCCACCTCGGGATCGAGCGCGAACAGCCAGGGCTTGATGAGGGCAAACATGGCCATCGGCCATGGCAGGCACGGGCGGCCGGTTCAATCCCCCTCGTCTTCGCGGCCGACGAGGGCGAGCGCACGGGCGCGCCGCTGGCTCAGCGCGCACCAGTGCACCAGCGCCTCCTCGCGGCCGTGGGTGACCCAGACTTCGCCGGGGTTGAGATCGGCGATGGTGGTGGTCAACTCGTCCCAATCGGCATGGTCGGAAATGATCAGTGGCAGCTCGATGCCGCTCTGCACCGCGCGCTGGCGCACCCGCATCCAGCCGGAGGCCATGGCGGTGACGGGATCGGGCAGGCGGCGGCTCCACACGTCACGCAGTGCCGATGGCGGGGCGATGATGATGCTGCCTTTTAAAGCATCGCCCCTCAACGTGCCGACGGGGCGCAGATCGCCCAGTGCCACGCCATGGGCCTGGTAGAGCGCGCACAGCGCCGTCATCGCGCCGTGCAGATAGATGGGCGCATCATGGCCGGCGCGGCGCAGCTCGGCTATCACCCGCTGGGCCTTTCCGAGGGCATAGGCACCCACCGCAACACAGCGATCGGGATTGGCGGCGAGCACGCCGAGCAGCTTGGCTATTTCGCTGGCCGTGTCGGGATGGCGGAACACCGGCAGGCCGAAGGTGGCTTCGGTGATGAAGATATCGCACGGCAAGGGCTCGAACGGGGGGCAGGTGGGATCGGCCCGGCGCTTGTAATCACCCGAGACGATCAGGCGGGTGCCGGCCTTTTCCAGCACGATCTGTGCCGATCCCAGCACATGGCCGGCCGGCAGCAGATGCACGGTGATGCCATCGCCCAGCGCCATGCGCTGCCCATAGGCCAGCGCATGCCCGCCGGCCTGCGGGCCAAAGCGCTGCGCCATGATGGCCAGGGTCTCGGCGGTGGCCAGCACAGCCCCATGGCCCGCTCGGGCATGATCGGCATGGCCGTGGGTGATGATGGCGCGATCCACGGCGCGGCCGGGATCGATCCAGGTGTCGATGCCGGGCAGATAAAGGCCGTGGCCGTGCGGGATGATCCAGTCAGGATTGGACATCAAACGGGTTCACCAGCAGCACATCCAACCCGTGGAAATCGCCGACATTGCGGGTGACGATGCCCATGCCGTTGGCCAGCGCGATGCCGGCGATCATGGTATCGCGCACCTCGACTGGACGGCCGATTGCTTCGCGCTGCGCCTGCAACCGGCCAGCCTGTTCGGCCGCAGCCGTGTCGAATCCCAGTATGCGGCCGGCAAAATCCTCGCTGATCACTGCCGCCAGCGCCGCCTCCAGCTGCTGCCGACGCCGGCCGTCAGCCAAGCGCGCCAGGCCATAGCGCAGCTCCATGACCGATATGCTGCTGAGGAACAGGCGATTGCGCTGGCCGGCATCAAGCCAGGTCAACACCGCCGCCTTGGGGCGGTCGCGCATCAATTCCGACACGATATTGGTGTCGATCAGCCAGTCCACCCGGCTGGCAGGCTCAATCAAAGGTCACCGGCCGGATGGTGATGGCCGGCATTGGTTCCAGCGGTTCATCAAGGCCAATAGCGGCAAAGCGCTGCGCGATCCGGGTGCCCAACCCCTGCTCGGGCGGCGCCACCGCCTCGGCCAGGATGGCGCGGGCTTCCGCTTCCAGGCTGCGGCCATGGCGGGCGGCGCGGCGGGCGAGGCCGGCCTTCACATGCTCATCCAGATTGCGGACCAAAATTTGCGCCATGGAGTTATGATATCATGATAGCACCGCTGCAGCAAGGCTGGCCGCCGCGCGCCGCTGGGCTATAGGCTGGGCCGGTGAGCCTACCGCCTGACATCGCCAACTGGTTCGCCGCCCGCGGCTGGCGGCCGCGCGCGCACCAGCTGGCCATGCTGGATGTGGCCACGAAGGGCCGCCATGCCTTGCTGACAGCGCCCACCGGCGCCGGCAAGACGCTGGCCGGATTCCTGCCCAGCCTCGCCGATCTGGCGACCATGCCGCACGACGGGCTGCACACGCTCTATATCTCGCCGCTGAAGGCGCTGGCGGTGGATGTGCAGCGCAATCTCCTCACCCCGATTGCCGAGATGGGGCTGGACATCACGGTGGAAACCCGCACCGGCGACACGCCGTCGGATCGCAAGGCGCGGCAGAAGGCGCGGCCGCCACAGATTTTGCTGACCACGCCGGAAAGCCTGGCCATCCTACTGTCTGCGCCTGAATCCCTCTCCATGATGGCGGGCGTGCGGCGGGTGATCATCGATGAAATCCACGCCTTTGGCACCACCAAGCGTGGCGACCAGCTGAGCCTGTGTCTGGCACGGCTGCAGAAACTGGCGCCGGCCCTGCAGCGGGTGGGCCTGTCGGCCACCATCGCCGATCCGGAAAGTTGGGCCGGCTGGCTGGCGCCCGATGCCGATGCGGCGGCGGTGGAGATCGTGCGCGCCAAAGCTGGGGTGGACCCGGAGATCGACATCCTCGCCATCGACGACCGCATCCCCTGGGGCGGCCACAACGGCCGCTATGCCGCGCGCGCCGTGATGCAGCAGATCGCGCGCAGCCGGCTGGCCATCGTGTTCGTCAACACCCGCGCGGTGGCCGAGCTGGTGTTCCGCGATCTGTGGGCCGAAAATGACGAGGCCCTGCCCATCGGCATCCACCACGGCAGCCTGGCCCCCGAAGCGCGGCGCAAGGTGGAGGCGGCCATGGCCGCCGGCCGGCTGCGGGCGATCGTGGCCACGGCCAGCCTCGATCTCGGTCTGGATTGGGGCGATGTCGATCTGGTCATCCAGATGGGAGCGCCCAAGGGGGCATCGCGCCTGTTGCAGCGCACCGGCCGCGCCAACCACCGCATGGATGAGGCGAGCCGCTGCCTGATCGTGCCGGGCAACCGCTTTGAATATCTGGAGGCGCTGGCCGCCCGCGATGCGGTGGCGGCCGGCGAACTTGATCCCGACGGCTTTCGCCCCGGCGGGCTGGATGTGCTGGCCCAGCATGTCGTCGGGCTGGTGGCGGCGGCGCCCATTCATCCCGACGAACTATATGCCGAAGTGCGCAGCGCCGCGCCCTTTGCCGGGCTGACCCGCGACGCCTTTGACCGGGTGCTCGATTATGCCGCCACAGGCGGATACGCCCTGAAAGCCTATGAGCGGTATCAGCGCATCGTGGGCGGGCGCGATGGCCTGCTCAGGCTGCGCAGCGCCGCGCTGGCCCGGCAATGGCGGATGAACAGCGGCACCATCGTGGAGGCCGTGGCGATGAACGTGGTGTTCGGCACCGGCAAGCCCGGCCGCCACGGCCGCAAGCTGGGCCAGGTGGAGGAATATTTCGCCGGACAACTCAGGGTGGGGGACAGTTTCATGTTCGCCGGCCAGACGCTGGAGGTGACCGGCTTTGACGGCGCCGACATCCATGTGCGGCTGGGACGCGGCAGCCCCAAGGTGCCGGTCTATGCCGGCGGGCGCATGCCGGTGACGACGCGGCTGGCCGCCCGGGTGCGCGGCCTGATGAACGCCCGCGATCGCTGGGCCGCGATGCCCGATGATGTGCGCGAATGGCTGGAATTGCAGGCGCGCGTTTCCCGCCTGCCTGGGCTGGACGATGTGCTGGTGGAGACGTTCGCGCGCGATGGCCGCTGGTACATGGCGGTCTATGGCTTTGCCGGCCACCCGGCGCACCAGACGCTGGGCATGCTGGTGACACAGCGGATGGAGCGCGCCGGGCTGCTGCCGTTGGGCTTTGTCGCGTCGGATTATGCCATGGTGTGCTGGAGCCTGGAACCGGTCGAAGATCCGCGGCCGCTGTTCGATCCCACCGTGCTGGAGGATGAACTGGCCGATTGGCTGGCCGCATCCCCCTTCCTGCGCCGGGCGTTCCGCGAGGTCGCCATCATCGGCGGCCTGATCGAGCGGGTGCAGCCCGGCGTGCAGAAATCGGGCAAGGCGATGAGCGTTTCGGCCGATCTCATCTATGATGTGCTCAGGAAGCACCAGCCCGACCATCTGCTGCTGACCGCCGCCTGGACGGATGCGCGCGGCAAGCTGACCGATGTGGCGCGCCTGGCCGATCTGTTGGAGCAGGCGCACGGCCGCCTGACCCATGTGCGCACCGCGCATGTGACGCCCCTGGCTGTGCCATCGATGCTGACCATCGGCCGGGAACGGGTGGGGGCGGAGGCGGATTCGGCGCTGCTGGCCGAAGCCGAGGCGCTGATTGCCGAAGCGCTGCGTGTGGATTGACCACAGCCAAGTGACCGGGCATCAGCCGGCCATGGATGTTGCCTTTTCGTTCGCCGGCGAAACACTGGTGCCACTGGCCAGCGGCGCGCTGTTCTGGCCGGCCGAGGCGACGCTGCTGGTGGCCGATCTGCATCTGGAGAAGGCCAGCCATTTCGCGAAGAAGGGCTGGCTGCTGCCGCCGCACGCCACTGCCGACACGCTGGCCGCGCTGATCGACGCGGTGGAGGCCAGCGGCGCCACGCGCCTGATCTGTCTGGGCGACAGTTTTCATGACCAGGGCGGGCCTGACCGGCTGCTGCCCGAAGCGCGCAGCGCCCTGCAGCTGATGACCCGCAATCTCGACTGGTGGTGGATCACCGGCAACCATGACGAGGACGCGGCGGCGGAATTGGGCGGGCGGGTGATGACGGAAACGCGGCTGGGCCCGTTCGTGCTGCGGCATGAGGCCGATGCCGCCGACCGTGCGCCGGAATTGTCGGGCCATTTCCATCCCAAGCTGGTGATCCGTGTGCGATCCCGCCACATCGCCCGCCGTTGCTTTGCATTGAGCGCGACGAAGCTCATCCTGCCGGCCTTTGGCGCCTTCACCGGCGGGCTGGATGTCGCCGATCCGGCGCTCAAGTCGGCGCTCGGCGGCCCGGCCGAGGCGCTGGTGCTCGATGGCGGGCGCTTGCTGCGCTTTCCGGTAGTTTGACGGCGCGGGCGGAGCGCGAGACGCTTCGCGCCATGGAGCATGATCTTGTCATCCGCGGCGGCACCATCATCGATGGCAGCGGCGGCGCGCCATTCCGGGGCGATGTGGCCGTTGCTGCCGGCCGCATCACCGCCGTGGGCCGGGTGGAGGGACGCGGCGCGGAGGAGCTGGATGCGGGCGGCCTGGCCGTCACCCCCGGCTTTGTCGACATCCACACCCATTATGATGGCCAGGCAACCTGGGAGAGCCGGCTGCAGCCATCGACCCTGCATGGCGTCACCACGGTGATTTCCGGCAATTGCGGCGTTGGCTTTGCGCCGTGCCGGCCCCAGGATCGGGACCGGCTGATCCGCCTGATGGAGGGGGTGGAGGATCTGCCCTTCCCGGTCTTGAAGGCCGGGCTGCCGTGGAACTGGCAGAGTTTCCCCGAGTATCTGGACAGTCTTTCTGGCCGGGCCTTTGATGCCGATATCGGCCTGATGCTGCCGCACGCCGCCTTGCGGGTGTTCGTGATGGGCGAACGCGGGGCCAATCGCGAGCCGGCGACGGCCGAGGATATCGCGGCCATGGCGGCGATTGCCGAAGCCGCCGTCCGCGCCGGGGCAATGGGCTTTTCCACGTCGCGCACGCTCAACCACCGCACCAGCGATGGGCAACCGACGCCAACCCTGACCGCGGCCGAGGATGAACTGGCCGGTATTGCGGCGGCGCTGGGCCGCGCCGGGGCCGGGGTGTTGCAGTTCGTGTCCGATTTTGGCGATCCGGTGGCCGAATTCGCCATGCTGCGCCGGCTGTGCGAGCGCTCCGGCCGGCCGTTGAGTTTCAGCCTGGCGCAATCGCCGCGCGCGCCCGACGGCTGGCGCCTGCTGCTCGATCTGCTTGGCGAGGCCACCGCCGCCGGCCTGCCGATGAAGGCGCAGGTGGGCGCGCGGCCGGTCGGCGTGCTGTTGGGGCTGGATCTGACACTGAACCCGTTCAGCCTGCATCCCGACTGGCAACCGCTCAAAGGCGCAAGCCCGGCCGATCAGGCCCGGGCGCTGGCCGATCCGGCCTTTGTCGCGCGGCTGATCGCCAACCCGCCCGAACCCGGCAACGCGCTGGGCACCGCCCTGTTGCACCGCTGGGGCGACATGTACCGGCTGGGCGATCCGCCCTGTTACGAACCGCTGCCCGAAACCAGCCTCGCGGCCGAGGCTATGCGGCGCGGCGTGGCGTATGAACAGGTGGCGGCCGAATGGCTGTGCGGCGACGGTGGGAACGGGATGATCTATGTGCCCTTCCTCAACTTTGCCGATGGCGATCTGGATGCGGTGCACGCCATGCTGTCCCACCCCGATGCCATTCCCGGCCTGTCCGATGGCGGCGCCCACGTTGGCATGATCTGTGACGGCAGCTTCCCGACCACGCTGATGACGCATTGGGCGCGGGACCGGGTGGGCGCGAAGCTGCCGCTGGAACGGCTGGTGAAGGCGCAGGCGCATGACACGGCGCGGGCGGTGGGCCTCCATGATCGCGGTCTGCTGGCGCCGGGCCTGCGCGCCGACATCAACCTGATCGACACCGCCGCCCTGCGCCTGCACGCCCCGCAGGTGGTGCATGATCTGCCGGCCGGCGGCCGCCGCCTGATGCAGCGCGCCAGCGGCTATGTCGCCACCCTGGTGGCCGGGCAGGTCAGCTATCGCGGTGGGGTCGCTACCGGGGCGCTGCCGGGCCGGCTGCTGCGCAGTTGAACGCATGTGGGGGGCGGTTCATCAAACTTTGACTTGACCGGCCGTTTGCAATCGCAATGGATGCACCCCAATAGGACGGGGGTCTGAATGACGATCAAGCCAGTGAAAACTGCGGTATTTCCCGTGGGCGGCCAGGGCACCCGCTTCCTGCCGGCCACCAAGGCGGTGCCCAAGGAAATGCTGCCGGTGGTGGACAAGCCGCTGCTGCAATATGCCGTCGATGAGGCCCTGTCGGCCGGGATCGAGCGGCTGGTGTTCGTGACGGCGCGCGGCAAGGGCGCGCTGGAGGATTATTTCGATATTGCCTGGGAATTGACGACAAGCCTGAAGGCCAAGGGCAAGCAGGCCGAACTGGCGACGCTGGAGAACACCCAGCTGGAGCCCGGCCGCATCACCTATGTGCGCCAGCAGGAACCGGCCGGCCTTGGCCATGCCGTTTGGTGCGCTCGCCATATGGTGGGCCAGGATGCCTTTGCCGTGCTGCTGCCCGACGAGCTGTTGTGGAACCCGGCCTATCCGGCGCTGAAGGAAATGCACGACGCCTATCAGACGCTGGGCGGCAACGTGATCTCGGTGCTGGAGGTGCCGGCCGAGCACACCCACCGCTATGGCATCGTCTCCCCCGGTGCGGCCGATGGCCTGGTGACCGAGGTGAAGGGCCTGGTGGAAAAGCCGCCGCAGGGCAGCGCCCCGTCGCGTCTTGCTGCCATCGGCCGGTATATCCTGCAGCCCGAGGTGATGGACGTGCTGGCCGCCGGCAAGCGCGGCGCCGGCGGCGAAATCCAGCTGACCGATGCCATGGCCGAGATGATCGGCGTGCAGCCGTTCCACGCCGTCACCTTCACCGGCACCCGCTTTGATTGCGGTGACAAGGCCGGCCATATCATGGCCAATGTCGCGCTGGCGCTGGAACGGGATGATATCGGCCCGGCGGTGCGCGACTGGCTGCGGGCGCAGTCGTTCTGAGGGTCAGCTCTCGATCCGGTCGAGCCGGTAGCCAAAGCCATAGACCGAGCTAAGCCGCCAGCCATCCTCCGGCCGCAGCGACAGGCGCTTGCGCACCTGGGCAATATGCGCATCCAGCGTGCGGCTGCCGGGCAGATCGGAACGCCCCCAAACCGCGCCCATGATGGCATCCCGCGATAGGGCCACGCCCACATTGTCCACCAGCAGCCGGGCCAGCGCGAATTCCTTGGCGGTCAACTGCACCGGGTGGCCGCGCACCACCACCTGGTTGTTGACCCGGTTGAACTGCAGCCCATCGATGCGCTCGCTCGGATCCAGCCGGCGCGGGCGCGCATCACTGACGGCAGCGATGATGGCCGCGGCGGCTTCGTCGCCAGGCTGATCCATGATCTGCACATCGGCATGTTCGGCAATCGCGCCCGGTGCATCGGGCGTCAGCAGGATCACCGTGACCGGCAGCCGGTCATGCTGCTGGCGCAGGCGGTGCAGCACGGCGACGCCGCACAGGTCTGGGCCATCCCAGCGCATCACCAGCGCGTCAAAACGTTCATGCTGCATGGCTTCCAGCACGGCCGCGCCAGTCACCATGGCCATTGGCTTGTGGCCAAGGCGCGCAAAGGCCACCGAAAGCCGGCCGGCGTCTTGGGCCTGGTGATGAAAAATGCCGATCTTCATTGATGGTGCGACCCAGTCATATCGGCCATAATTTACGGAATCGAAATTTGTAGCAAGCACAACAGACGGCACGCCCCGTGCCGATAGTTGCGCACGACTCAGTTCGGGTTTTGAGAGCCTGCCGCTCAGGGCAATTGATGCACGCTGAGCGCCCGCAACTGCCGCACGGAACGGGCAGCGCGCGCCTCGCCGGGCACCACCAGACGCAGCGGGCCGTCGCCGGCCGCCAGCGGCTTGCCATCGCAGCGGTCGGCGATCAGCACCGGCCGGTTGCCCAGCTTGCGATCAAGTTCGGCAAGGGTGAACAGCACGCGATAGCCATCGGCGGCTTCGGCCCGGATGGCGATGGTGAGCGCCGGGCCGGACAGCGCCGGGCCGCTGGGCAGACCGGCAGCGGCGGCCAGATCGGTGAGCCACACGCCCTCGCAGCGGCTGGTCTGGCCATGCGCCGTCAGCGTTGCCGTGGCACGCGGCAAGGGTGCCAGCGCTGCCGCATCAAGCGGCAAGGTGGCGGGCAAAGCAGCCAGGGCAAGTGCGAAGAGAGCGGCGGGCATGGGCAATATCCTTGGGGTTGGGGCAGCCAACAATTCACCAGCCCGTGGCCAAGCGCAACATTGACGGGCCGGCGAAACGCGATAGGGGACGCAGCATGACTGCGGATTCCCATCGCCTGGCCACGGCCCCGTTTGAACCACGCCTGTTGCGCGATGCCTTTGGCTGCTTTGCGACGGGGGTGACGGTGGTGACCGGGCAGACCGCCGGCGGCCAGCGCGTGGGCCTGACCGCCAACAGCTTCACCTCGGTCAGCCTTGATCCGCCGTTGCTGCTGTTCTGCCCGGCCAATGGTGCCTCCGCCCTGCCGGCGCTCAGGGAAACCGGGCGCTTTGCCATCAACATCCTTGATCTGGATGGCCAGGCCGTCGCCGATCGCTTCACCCGCAAGGATATCGACCGCTTTGCCGATCATGACTGGCAGGATTGGGATGGCGTGCCGGTGCTGGCGGCGGCCAAGGCGGCCTTTGCCTGCGAACTCCACGCCGATCATGATGGCGGCGATCATCGTATCATCGTGGGCCGCGTGACCCGGCTGGCGCTCGACCAGTCGCGTGAGCCGCTGCTGTATCTGCACGGCCGCTATCGCCGGGTGCATGTTGGCTGATCCGGCCACAGCCGGGCCCGATGCGGCCGAAACCGCGGACCCCAGCCGCGGTGACGCGGCGGAAACCGCCGCATTGGCCAAGGGCGGGCGCACCAGCTTCTTCGGCTATGTGCTGCGGCTCGCCGCGCGCTTTCCCTTCCTGTTCATCGCCGGCCGGCTCTATGGCGCCGAGGCGCTGGGCCGCTTTGCCTATGCCACCATGGTGGTGGAACTGGCGGCGATGCTGGCCACGCTGGGCCTGAAGCGCGGGCTGGCCGAGGACATGGCGCGCCGGCCGGATGACGAGGCTGGCGCCCTGTTCGATGCGCTGCTGCTGGCGCTGATCGTCTCGCTGGCCGGATCGGCGCTGCTGGTGGCGCTGCCGCAGCTGGTGTTCCCGGCCGGCGTGGTGCAGCCGGTGGACCGCTGGTTTGCCCTGATCATCCCGTTCATTGCCGTTGCCGATGTGGCGCTGGCCGGCCTTGCCTATCACCATGATGTCGGGGCGCAGGTGCGCGCCCGCTCGATCATCGAACCCTGGGTGCTGTCGATCAGCGCGCTGGCGCTGGCTTTCACCTTGCTGAAGCCCGATGGCATGCTGATCGCCTATCTCTTGTCGATGGTGGCGGCGTTCTTCGCCGCAATCAGCCCGGCGCTGCGCCGCTATGGCCAGCCGCGGGGCTGGCGGCCCAGCCCGGCGCGGCTGTGGGCCATCGCCCGGGCCAACGGGCCGCTGGCCGGCGCCGACGTGGCGGAATGGGGCGCGCGCCGGCTGGATATCTTCATCCTCGGCCGCTTCGCCTCGGCCGAGGTGGTGGGCATCTATTATGTCGCCCAACAGATCGCCTCGCTGCCGCAGCGGCTGAAATCCAGTTTCGATCCCATCCTGGGCCCGGTGCTGACCCGCAATCTGGCGGCCGGCAATCTGGCCAAGGCGGCATCGCATGTGCGCCAGATCAGCTTCTGGGTGGCGGCGGTGCAGCTGGGCGCCGTGCTGGGGCTGGGGATGACGGGCCAGGCGCTGATGGGCCTGTTCGGCCCGGCCTTTGCCACCGGCGTCACCGTGCTGGCGGTGGTGTTGACGGTGGAATTGTTCGCCGCCCAGGCCGCGGTGGCGGAAGGCGCGCTGATCTATGTGGCGCGCGGGCCCAACCTGATCTGGTCATTGACCGGGCTGGCGGTGCAGCTGGGCTTGAGCTTGTGGCTGGTGCCGCTCGATGGGCCGTTTGGCGGCGGTGTCGGCGCGGCGGTGGCGCTGGCGGTGGCGGCGCTGCTGCAATCGGTGGCCAAATCGCGCCTGCTGGCATCACGGTTGCAGAATCCGGTGGCCGGATGGCGGTTCAGCCTGATCCTGGCCGGCGTGCCGGCCTTTGGCACCGGCCTCCTGGT
Organism: Sandarakinorhabdus sp. FBCC-B8862; assembly: GCF_059745315.1. NCBI lineage: Bacteria > Pseudomonadati > Pseudomonadota > Alphaproteobacteria > Sphingomonadales > Sphingosinicellaceae > Sandarakinorhabdus > Sandarakinorhabdus sp. FBCC-B8862. The sequence continues at coordinate 2,124,341 of NZ_CM185574.1, read as the reverse complement.
GCTGCGCACGCCCGAACCCATCCAGCTGTCGATCGGGCTGATCGCCATCCTCGGCACCTTCGGCTTCATCATCTGGCGCTTCGGCTTCAAGGGTGCCGACCGGCTGCTGTTCAGCCGCGGCCTCAAGAAGATCGAGGCCGAGGCCGCCGCTATTCCGCTGGCCCCCACCCTGCCCGATCAGGCGAGCTGACGGCGCAGCAGCACCTTGAACAGCCACCAGCTGCCCACGGCATAAAGCACCGCGTTCACCGCCACCACCATCGTCCAGAAGCTGACGGGATCAAACCCGTCGACAATGCCGAAGCGGTGGTTGGTCAGCACCTGGCTGATGCCGGCCATCATCAGGCCCAGCCAGCTATAGGCCATCTGGATCTTGTGGGTTTTCAGCGCACCGGCATCGCGGCGGCGCAGCCATTTGCGCAGGGCCCACATGCCGCTGCCCAGCGACCAGAGACTGACAAATGCCAAGATGTGAAACGGCAGGAAGGGCGTGCCCGGCCGAAAGCTGGCCAGCGCGCCGATGTTGCACACCAGCATCGCCGGCACATAAAGCCGGCCGGCCAGGGCATGGCCCGGCGTGCCCTGGCGGGCGAGCAGCTGATACAGGCCCAGCGGCATGGCCAGGCAGGCGGCAGCAAGATGAGCGAGCAGCAGCGGCGAGAGATTGTCGAGCATGGGAAAATGGCTCCGTTGTGGGTGACGGCCCCGCTGTGGCAAGCCGCCGCCGCTTGCCGCAACGCCGCTTTCGCCTATCATGCCGGCCGCTTCGTCAACCCTGCCGCCGCCGGATTCACGCTTCGTGGAATCAACGCTTCGCCTCTCGGCCGATACGGCGCCGCCGCTGCGCCCGCAGCTGGCCGGCACGCTGTTTGCCGTGGCCGTGTGCGTGCTGGCCGCGCCCTTCGACACCGGGCGGCTGCCACTGCCCAGCCGGCTGGTGTTCTGGCTGGTGCTGATCGGCTGGAACAGCGCCAAATGGTGGATGTGGTATGCGTGGGTGGGCCCGCGCGCGGTGGGCCGGCGCGGCGCGCTGCTGCTGGCGCTGGCCGGCACGCTGCTGCTCAACGCCACGCTGCCGCTGGAGATTGACCTGATGTTCCGCGCCATCGGCCAGCCGGTGGCGCTCGGCTGGCTGGGCCTCTATCTATCGGCGCTGGTCATCGCGGGGTCGATTTCGGCCTTCATCGCCATCGTGCGCGGTGGCGGGCCGCTGCTGCCCGCCACGCCGCCGGCTGCACCGCAAATCACCGCATCACTGCTGGCCCAGCGCGCCGGTCTGCCGGATCTGGCCGATGTGCGCCATGTCGTGGCCGAGGATCATTATCTGCGGCTGGTGCTGGCCGATGGTCGCCGGCCGCTGGTGCTGTTCCGGCTGGGGGATGCCTTGCCGGAACTGGCGGTGCTGGATGGCTGCCAAGTGCACCGCGGCGCCTGGGTGGCGGCGGCCCATGTCGTGGGCGCGCGCCGTGATGGCCGGCGCTGGCTGTTGCAGCTGGCCGATGGCAGCGAACAGGCGGTGAGCGAGACCCATCTGCCGGCAGTGCGCGCCGCCGGCTGGCTGCGACGTGGGTGAAGGCGGCGTGCTGGACCGCCCGGTGTGGCAATCGCTGCACGCCGGCTGGGCGGAGCGGGCGGTGCGCCATGGCAGCGCCGTGCGGTTGCAGCGCGATTTCGGGCCCTTTGCCGCGGTCGATCCCGGCGGTGACCCGGCAGACCTGGCGGCGCTGGCCGATGCTGGCGAAGAGTTGTGGCTGGTGGAGCCGGACCCGCTGCCGCCACCCCCCGGCTTTGCGCTCACCCGGCAGGGGCAGTTGCTGCAGATGGCCTGTGCCGGCCTCGCCCCCTGCCCCGGCAGTGTTTCGGCGCGCGTGCTGGGCGATGCCGATGCGTTGGCCATGCAGGCGCTGGCGGCCTTGACCCGTCCCGGCCCGTTCCATGCCCACACCCACCGGCTGAGTGATTTCCTGGGCGTCGGCGATGGCTGCCGGCTGCTGGCGATGGCGGGTGAGCGCATGCAGCCGCCCGGCCATGCCGAGGTGAGCGGCGTGTGCACACATCCGCAAGCGCAGGGGCGCGGGCTGGCGGCGGCGCTGAGCTGGCAGATCGCCGCGCGCATCATCGCGCGCGGGCAGCGGCCGTTCCTGCATGTCTGGCCCGACAATGCCCACGCCGTCGCGCTCTATCAGCGGCTGGGCTTTGCCGAGAGCGGGCGGCCCTGGCTCAGCCTCTACACAAAGCTGTAGGGATCGACATCGACGACCACCCGCACCGATGATGGCAGCGGCACGGCGGCCAGCCAGTCGCGCAGGATCGCGGGCAGCGGCAGGTCGCGTCGCGCCTGCACCAGCAGGCGGTGGCGATGGCGGCCGCGCAGCATGGCGAGCGGGGCCGGCGCCGGGCCGAGCACCATGAGGCCATCGGCACGCGGCGCGGCGTCGCCCAGCGTGTCGGCGGCGGCCTTGGCGGCGGCGGCATCTTCGGAACTGATCACCAGCGCCGCCAGCCGGCCGAACGGCGGCAGGCCCAGATCGCGGCGGGCGGCGATTTCGGCGGCGAAAAACCCATCGGCATCACCCTTGGCCAGCGCCTGCATCAGCGCGGCGCCCGGCTGGTGCGTCTGGATCAGCACGCGCCCCGGCTTTTCGCCGCGCCCGGCCCGGCCCGATGCCTGCACGATCTGCTGCCAGCAACGCTCCCCGGCGCGCAGATCGCCGCCCGACAGGCCGAGATCGGCGTCGACAATGCCCACCAACGTCAGATCGGGGAAATGATAGCCCTTGGTCACCATCTGGGTGCCGATGATGATGTCCACCCCGCCCGCCGCCACCGCCTGCACCAGGGCGGCGGCGCGGGCCGGGCTGGTGATGGTGTCGCTGGTCACGATGGCGGTGCGCGCCGCTGGAAACAGCCGGCGCACCTCCTCGCCGATGCGCTCCACGCCCGGCCCACAGGCGGCCAGGCTGTCGGCCGCGCCGCATTCGGGGCAGGCATCGGGCACCGGCATCTGATGGCCGCAATGGTGGCAGGCCAGCCGGCGCGACAGGCGATGCTCCACCATCCAGGCGGTGCAATTGGGGCACTGGATGCGGTGGCCGCAGGTGCGGCAAAGGGTGAGCGGGGCATAGCCGCGCCGGTTGAGGAACAAGAGCGACTGTTCGCCCTTGGCCAGCGTCTGGTCCAGCGCCGCCACCACCGGCGGGCTGAGGAACTGGCCACGCGCCGGGGGGTGCCGCGTCATGTCCACCAGTTGCACATCGGGCAATTCCGCCCCGCCGAAGCGGCCGGGCAGGTGGAGGTGGCGATAGGTGCCGCGGCTGGCCAGCACCTGGGTTTCAATGGCCGGGGTGGCGGTGGCCAGCACCACCGGCAGCGCTTCCATGCGGCCCCGCATCACCGCCACGTCGCGGGCGTGATAATGCACGCCCTCTTCCTGCTTGAAGCTGGCCTCGTGCGCTTCATCGACGATGATGGTTTTCAGGTTGGCATAGGGCAGGAACAGCGCCGATCGCGCGCCCACCACCACGCGGGCGCGGCCATCGGCGATGGCGGCCCAGGCGGCGCGGCGCTCGCTGGTCTTCAGGTCGCTGTGCCAGGCCAGCGGTTGGCAGCCAAACCGCGCGGCAAAGCGCGCCAGCCACGGCGCGGTGAGCGCGATTTCCGGCACCATCACCAGCGCCTGGCCTTGCACCCGGATGGCCTCAGCCACCGCTTCGAAATAGACTTCGGTCTTGCCCGAACCTGTCACACCTTCCAGCAGCATCGGCGCGAACTGGCCGGCGCTGACGGCGCTGACCAGTTTGTCGGCCACATGGCGTTGCTCCGCCGACAGCGCCGGCGGCGCGAAATCAGGATCGGGCACCGGCGGGCTGGCATCGCCCGAGACTTTTTCCGCAATCAGCGTGCCGGCGCCGACCAGCCCGCGAATCACCGCGTCTGACACGCCGGCCATGCGGGCCAAATCGCGGGCCGTTCCCTGCCGGCCCTCCAGCTTCTCCAGCGCCTGGGCGCGTTCCGGCGTCAGGCGTTTGGGCAGCGGGCCGCCCAGGCGATATTCGGTGAATTCGCGCGGGTTGAGGAACGCCACCGACGGCCAGGCCATGCGCACCACCGATTGCAGCGGCGCGACATAATAATCCGCCGTCCAGTCGATCAGCCGGCGCAGGGGCTCGGCCAGCGGCGGCAGATCAAGCCGGGCGATGACGGGGCGCAGCCTTGCCGCCGGCACATCGGGGGCGGCCAGCCGCTGTGCATCCCACACCACCCCGATGATGCGGCGCGGACCCAGCGGCACCTCCACCGCGTCGCCGGGCGCCAGCACCATGCCGGCCGGCACGGCATAATCCAGCGCCCCCAGCCCATGCTGGAAGGGGATGATGCGCACGCGTTGAAGGGGGTTGCCGGTCACCACGCCACAGATAGGCAAGTCGGCCGCCGCGTGCTAGGCGGCGCGGCCATGATCCCGCGCTATTCCCGCCCCGCCATGGTTGCCATCTGGGAACCGGAAACCCGCTTCCGCATCTGGTTCGAGATCGAGGCGCACGCAACCCAGAAGCTCGCTGACCTTGGCGTCGTGCCGCAAAGCGCCGCGAAAGCGCTGTGGGACTGGTGGGCAACCAGGCCGGCCATCGATGTCGCCGCCATCGACGCGATCGAGGCGGTGACCAAGCATGACGTGATCGCCTTCCTCGATTGGGTGGCGAGCCAAGTTGGCCCCGAAGCCCGCTTCATGCACCAGGGCATGACCAGTTCGGATGTGCTCGACACCTGCCTGGCCGTGCAGCTCGCCCGCGCCGCCGATCTGCTGCTGGCCGACATGGATGCCCTGCTCGACGCCATCAGGCGCCGCGCCCATGAGCACAAATACACGCCCACCATGGGCCGCAGCCACGGTATCCATGCCGAGCCGACCAGCTTTGGCGTCAAGCTGGCCCAGGCTTATGCCGAGTTTGCCCGCAACCGCGAACGGCTGGTGGCGGCGCGCAAGGATATCGCCACCTGCGCAATTTCGGGCGCGGTCGGCACCTTTGCCAATGTCGATCCGCGCGTGGAGGAGCATGTCGCCGAGCAGCTCGGCCTCGCGGTCGAGCCGGTGTCCACCCAGGTCATCCCGCGCGACCGCCACGCCATGTTCTTTGCGACGCTGGGCGTGATCGCCAGCAGCATCGAGCGGCTGGCCACCGAAATCCGCCACCTGCAGCGCACCGAGGTGCTGGAGGCGGAGGAGTATTTCAGCCCGGGCCAGAAGGGTTCGAGCGCGATGCCGCACAAGCGCAACCCGGTGCTGACCGAGAATCTCACCGGCCTTGCCCGTCTGGTGCGCGGCTATGTCACCCCGGCGCTGGAAAATGTCGCGCTGTGGCACGAGCGGGACATTTCCCACTCCTCGGTGGAGCGGATGATCGGCCCGGATGCCACCGTCACGCTGGATTTCGCCCTCGTCCGCCTGACACAGGTGGTGGACAAGCTGCTGATCTATCCCGACCGGATGGACCGGAATCTCAACAAGATGGGCGGCCTCATCCATTCGCAGCGCGTGCTGCTCGCCCTCACCCAGGCCGGTGTCACCCGCGATGGCGCCTATCGGCTGGTGCAGAGGAACGCCATGAAGGTGTGGGAGGCCGATGGCGCCTTGAACCTGCTCGATCTGCTGAAGGCCGATGACGAGGTGACCGCGCACCTGCCGCCGGCACAGCTGGAAAGCCTGTTCGATCTTGGCTACCACCTGAAACATGTCGACACGATCTTTGCCCGCGTGTTCGGCTGAATGAATAAGGGCCCCGCCGCAGCTGCGACGGGGCCAGAGTTGGAGCCGGGCGGGCCGGATTACTGCGCCGAAGCAGCCGGCTGCCGCGCGGTGCTGGCGCGGGCTTCACCCTGGGCCGAACCCGAACCGGAAACCGCGACATCGGCACGCGGCAGGCGCGGGCGCGGTGCCGGCGTGGTGGCCGGGGTCGCGGCCGCAGTGCCCGAACCCGCAGCCGAGCCGGCCGCATCACCCATGAGATTGCCGACACCCCGGCCCATGGCGTTGCCACTGCCGGTGCCGTTCGCAGTGCCGCTGGCGGTGCCGGTGGGCGCGGTCATGGCCGGCAGCGGGCGGTTGGCCGCCGCCAGCAGACCCGGCCGCTGCGCCTGGCCGCTGGCGCTGCCGTTGGCCTGCCCGGCCGCGTTGCCGTTGGCGGTGGCATTGCGCAGCAGATTGGCGCTGCCCATCCCGCCGCCGGTGGCATTGCCCAGCAGGCTGGCCTGGCTGGCTGCCATGCCCTGGGCGGCGCCATTGGCTTCGCTGGCCATGGTGCCGGCGGCCATGGCACGGTTGGCCAACTGGCCCTGGGCCGCACCGGCGGTGCTGGCGCCGGCCGACGCAGCGCCATTGGCCGCGCCGCTGATCTGGCCGGCCGCCGCCTGACCACGCGCCGCCAGCATCCCGGCAGCGCCGGTGCCACGGTCACGTGCGGTGCCGGCGGCGGTGGTGGCGCGATCCCGCACCGTGCCAACTGCGCCCGCCAGGCGATCCTGGCTGGTGGCCGCGGCCGTGCTGCCCGCCTGGGCGGCGCCACGACCGGCGGCGCGGGCGGCATCGGTGCCCACGGCATCGACCGACAGGGCAGCGCTGCGTTCGATGCTGCGCGAGGCGGCAAGACCACCGTTCGCACCCGTGGTGCCATTCGGACCCGCCGCAGCCACGGCGCCATCAACCGCGCCGCTCACGGTGCCGGCCAACGCGCCCGATGCGCTGGCATTGCCGCTGCGGGTGTCGATGCTGCGGGTGGCAGCGGCGCTGCCGGTGCCGGCGGCAGAGCCGGTGATCGATCCGGTGGCCGAACGGGTGGTGTTGCCAATGCCGCCCAGCGTGCCGCCGATCTGGCCGGCGCCGCCCAACGCGCCATTCAGGGCACCGGCGCCATTCAGCAGCTGGGCCGAACCCGGGGTGGCCGCCACCAGGGCCGCCAGCATCGCCGTCGTGATCATCATGCGCTTCATTGTCAGTCTCCCTTGCTAGAACCGGTGGGACCGCATCCGGTCCACATTCAGCAAACGATCTGGCGGCGGGGCTTCTTCCAGGCCTGCGATTATTTTTTTTCGATCAGCGGACGCAGCGGGTTGCGGCAGGTTTCACACAGGATGCCCTGGCCCAGGCGGACATTGCCGGTGGCGCGGGCCTCGGCCGTCACGCCAGCCAGGGGATTGGCTGGATGCGCCGCCAGCCGGGCCGTGACCAGCGGCGCTGCAAACGACGTGCCGCGCACGGCGGCATAGCGGCCATCCATCAGGGCGGCGGCCATGTCCGCCCCGGGCGCGGCGAAATCGACATGCGCCGCCCGTCCGGCTTCGGGCAGCAGACGGGCCCGGGCATCCACCGCCGTGACCGCCACCACCTTTGGATAGGAGGCGGGATACATTGGCGGCGCGGCCGGGCCATCATTGCCCACGGCCGCCACCACGAAGAGCCCACGCGCCTGCGCGGCCGCGACGGCGCGGGCGATCAGCAGGTTGGGTGGGCCAACGAGGCTGATGTTGATCACCCGCGCGCCGCGGCTGGCCAGCCAATCGAGCGCCTGCGCGATGGCGGCGGCCGAACCATTGCCGCTCGCCCCGCCATAGACATCGGCAACCAGCAACTGGGCGCCGCGCGCCGCCCCGGTGAAATTGGCGGCCTGGCCCACCAGCAGCGAGGCCACGGCGGTGCCATGGCCAGTGGGCTTGACCGGGCCGGCAAAACCGCGCTGTTCGATGCGGGCGCTGGCCAGTGCCGGGTGGGCCGCCACACCGCCATCGATCATGCCGATGCTGGCACCGCTGGCCGACGGGCCGGGCGCGGGCGCCGCGCCGCCGGCCTGCAGCGCGGCCCCGGCGGGTTCATAGACATGGTTGTAATCCGCTGATGCCTCGGGCGCGGTTGCACGCAGCGTGGCCAGTGCCTTGTCGAGTCGCGTCCTGGCCGGCGGGCGCAGGTTGACGACAGTGCCGGCATCACCCGCGGTCTCACGGCGAACCAGGCCAAAGCCCAGCTGGGTGAGGCGGGCGAGCGCATCATCATCCAGACCCACGGCCAGAAGTTCGCCCCGGCGCACCGGGTTGCCGAGCGGATCAAGCTCCAGCGTTTCACGGTTGTCGCGCACCAGCTGGCGCAGGCGGGCGCGGCGTTGTTCCAAAAGGGTTCGCGCATCGCTGATCAAAGGGCCACCGGCCAGATCGGGAATACCGATGGGCCCGGCCAGCATTGGCAGTGGAGGCGCGCCTGCAGTGCCGGGCAGCGCGGCAGTGCCCGGCAGCGGGGCCCCGCCCAGCGGCGCCGTGATCTGGCTGGGCAACTGGCTGACGGCCGGCGGCAGCAGCTGGGCGACCGCCGGGGCCGCCAGCAGCGACAGGAGCAGGGCGGGGATCGAAACGCGCATCACAGGTTCCCTTTCTTACGATTGTGCGAAATAAACGATGCGCCTGCGTCGTTTCTTCCCGCATGAAGGAAAAACATGCCTGCCGACCCCTTTGGTGCCGAGCTGACCGCCCTGTTGCCGCGCTTGCGGCGGCTGGCGCATGCGCTGGCGCGGCCACCGGCCGATCCGGACGATCTGGCGCAATCATCGGTGGAACGCATGCTGCGCGCCCGCGACCAGTGGCAGCCCGGCACCCGATTCGATGCCTGGGCATTCCGCATCATGCGCAATCTTTGGATCGACACGGTGCGCAGCCACAAGCGCCAGGCCGCCCGCCATGCGCCGGAGGAGGATGGTCTGCAGGTGGGCGAGGACCCGCGCGCCGGGCTGGAAGCGCGCTCGGAACTGGCGGCCGTGCGCCGCGCGCTGGCGCAACTGCCCGAGGAGCAACGCGAAGTGGTGGCGCTGATCACCATCGAGGGCCTGGGCTATGCCGAGGCTGCTGCCGTGCTGGATCTGCCGATCGGCACGGTTTCAAGCCGGCTGCTGCGCGGGCGCACCGCCCTGCTGCAGCTGCTGGCCGGAAAGGAGACTGACCATGGCGCGCGTTGACCTGCCAGACGAAGCGCTGGTGATGGCGTGGATCGATGGGGAGCTGCCGGCAGATGAAGCCGCGCGCGTTGCTGCCGCCGTCGCCGCCGATGCGGATTTACAAGCCTTTGCCGATGCCCATCGTGCGCTGGCCGAACGGCTGCGCAACAGTTTTGCGCCGCTGTTGGCCGAACCGGTGCCGGCAGCCCTGGCACAGGCTGCGACACCTCCGGTGGCCAGCGTGACCGATCTGGCCGCCGTGCGGGCGGCGCGCGCACTGGCTGCACCGCCACAGCGCCGCTGGCTGCCGCAGTTCGCCGCGCTGGCTGCCAGCCTGGCATTGGGCCTGTTCATCGGGCGCGGCACGCTGGACGGGTCGACTGCGAGTCCGGTGGTGAGCGGGGCCGGCGGGATCGCCGCCGGCGGTGTGCTGGCAGTGGCGTTGAACGATCAGCTTGCCGCCAGCCCCGGCAATGGCCCGGTGCGCGTGGCATTGAGCTTTCGCGACCGTGAAGGCCGGGTGTGCCGCAGCTGGCAGGCCGCGGCACAGGAAGGCATCGCCTGCCGGGCGGGGGACGGTTGGGCTGTCACTGCCGTGATCGCCCGCGCCAGCGAGGATGGCGGCCATTATCGCATGGCCGGCGGCCCCCGCGTGGCTGCGCTGGTGGATGGGATGATCGCCGGCGAGCCGTTTGATGCCGCCCAGGAACAGGCGGCAAAGGCCAAGGGTTGGCGTTGACATTGCGGCGGCGGCGGTGTTCGGGTGGCGCACCACACCCGGGAGAATGAGATGATCCGATTGATTGCCGCGTTTGCCCTCGCCGCCCTGCCGGCCGCCGCCTTCGCTCAAGCTGCGCCCGCCGCCCCAGCTGCGCCCGCCGCCCCGGCCGCGGTCAATCTCGACACGCCGATCGAGGTGCTGATCGCCAATGAAAAGACCAAGGCCGTGCTGGATGCCCGCATCCCCGGCCTGACCAGCCACCCCATGCTGGACCAGTTCAAGGCGATGAGCCTGAAGCAGTTGGCGCCGATGTCGGGCGGGCAGCTGACCGATGCCATGCTGGAAGGCGTCGCCGCGGATCTCGCCACCGCCGGCAAGTGATCCCGCCTCTTGCCCGGCCGGTGCCGATGGTGGCACCGTGCCGGGCATGAGCGACATTCCCCAAAGCCCGCCAAAAACCTGGCTGACCGCCGACGCCCTGCTGGCCGACAGTTTCCGGCTGGCGCGCGCCGTGCTGGAATCGGGCTTCCGGCCCACCCACCTGGTCGGCATCTGGCGCGGCGGTGCGCCCATCGGCATTGCCGTGCAGGAATTTTTCGACGTGCACGGCGTGGAATGCGATCATATCGCCATCCGCACCGCCAGCTACAGCGGGATCGACCGGCAGGCCAAAAACGTGAAGGTCTATGCGCTGGGCTATTTGATCGACACGCTGAACGCCGATGACCGGCTGCTGATCATCGATGATGTGTTCGACAGCGGCCGCAGCATCGAGGCGGTGCTGACCGAGCTGAAGGCCCGTTGCCGCGCCAATCTGCCGGCCGATATCCGCATCGCCACCGTGTGGTACAAGCCGGCGCGCAACCAGACGGCGCTGACGCCGGATTATTTCATCCACGAAAGCAACGACTGGCTGGTGTTCCCGCACGAGATTGACGGGCTGACCCCCGACGAGATCCGCGCCCACAAGCCGGCGGCCGACGTGATCCTGGCCCCGATCAAGGGATTGACCGCATGACCGGATTTGCCTCGGCGGCCGACCGCGCCGCCTTCATCGCCGCCCTGCCCAAGGCCGAGCTGCACCTGCACATCGAAGGCAGCCTGGAGCCGGAGATGATGTTCGCGCTGGCCCAGCGCAACGGCGTTCGCCTGGCGTTTGACAGTGTCGAGGCCATCCGCGCCGCCTATGAGTTTTCCAACCTGCAGGATTTCCTCGACATTTATTATCAGGGCATGGCGGTCCTCCTGACCGAGCAGGATTTTTACGACCTGACCGCCGCCTATCTGGCCCGCGCCGCTGCCGACAATGTGCGCCATGTCGAGATTTTCTTTGATCCCCAGGGCCACACCGCGCGTGGGCTGGCCTTTGCTGATGTAGTGGGCGGCATTGCCCGCGCGCTGAATGATGCCAGCGACAAGGGTATCAGCAGCCGGCTCATCATGTGTTTCCTGCGCCATCTTTCGGAAGCGGAGGCGCACGCGACGCTGACCGAGGCGCTGCCGCATCTGCATCTCATTCACGGCGTTGGCCTTGATTCGAGTGAGGTCGGCCATCCGCCCGACAAGTTCGCCCGGGTCTTTGCGCGTGCGCGGGGCCTTGGCCTCAAGATCGTCGCCCATGCCGGCGAGGAAGGGCCGCCCGACTATGTCTGGCAGGCGCTGGACGTGCTGGGCGTGGACCGCATCGATCATGGCAACCGCGCGCTGGAGGATGGGCGCCTGGTGCAGCGCATCGTCGCCGATGGCCTGACGCTCACCGTCTGCCCGCTCTCCAACCTGAAACTTTGCGTGGTGAAGCAACTTGCCGCCCACCCGCTGCGCCGCATGCTTGAGGCCGGGCTGAAGGCGACGGTGAACAGCGATGATCCGGCTTATTTCGGCGGCTATGTGAACGCCAATTTCATCGCGGTGGCCGATGCGCTTGACCTGACGCGCGACGAGATCATCACCCTGGCGCGCAACAGTTTCACCGGCAGCTTCCTTTCCACCGAAGACCAGGCCCCGCATCTGGCGGCGATTGCCGCGCTTGGTTGACGCCGCCGCCTGAGCCCGCCACACAGGCGCCTCGCTCTGGGGAGGGTGCAGCATGGCAAAGGCGGATATCGGGCTGGCAAACTGGTTCATGCGGCGCGTGGCACAAACGCCGGGGCGGCCGGCGTTGAGCTTTGACGGCACCACGCGCAGCTATGCCGAGATGGGCGATGCCATCGGCCGACTGGCGACCGCGCTCCGGGCCGGCGGCGTCTGCCGGGGCGACCGGGTGGGCTATCTCGGCCTCAACAACCCGGTCTATTTCGATCTGTTGTTTGCCGCGGCGCGGATCGGCGCGATCTTCGTGCCGCTGAACTTCCGCCTGACCGGGCCGGAACTGGACTATATCATCAACGACGCCGGCGTGCACACGCTGGTGGTGGATGCGATGCACCGCCCGGTGATCGACAGCGTGCGCGCCACGCTGTGCTGCCGCCGCTTCCTCAGCGCCGATACGGCCGCCGATGGCTGGCAGACGGTCAGCGATTTCGTCGGCAGCGCCGCGCCGCTGGCGCAGGGCGAGGCGACGGCTGAGGATGATGTGGCCGTTATCATGTACACATCGGGCACCACCGGCCGGCCCAAGGGCGCCATGCTCACCCACGGCAATTTCTGGTGGGCCAACATCAATTCGCACCTGGGCTCCGATGTGCTGGAAACCGATGTGACGCTGGTGATGGCGCCACTGTTTCACATCGGCGGGCTCAACGTGTCGCCGCTCACCTGCTGGCAGAAGGGCGGCCATGTCGTGCTGCACCGCGCCTTTGATCCGGCGCGCTTCATTGCCGATGTCCAGGCCTATCGCGTCACCACCGCCTTTGCCGTGCCGGCGATGCTGCTGTTTGTCAGCCAACAGCCCGATTTCGCCACCGCCGATCTGTCGAGCATCCGCATGATCATCTGCGGCGGCGCGCCGGTGCCGGAGCCGCTGCTGCGCCTTTATGGCGCGCGCGGCATCCCGATGAACCAGGGCTATGGCCTCACCGAAACCGCGCCATCGGGCACCTATCTGGGGCCGGAATTCGCGCTGGCCAAGCTGGGATCTGCCGGCAAGCCCATGCTGTTCGTCGATCTGAAGATCGTGGACGAGGATGGCCGCACCCCGCTGGGGCCCAACCAGCGCGGCGAGGTGCTGATGCGCGGGCCCAACATCATGCGCGGATATTGGAACAAGCCCGAGGCGACGGCGGCGGCCATCGATGCCGAAGGCTGGTTCCATTCGGGCGATATCGGCTATCTCGACGACGACGGCTTCCTCTATATCTGCGACCGGCTGAAGGACATGATCATCAGCGGCGGCGAGAATATCTACCCGGCCGAGGTGGAGGCCGTCCTCTATGACCATCCCGCCATTGCCGAAGTGGCCATCTTTGGCGAACCATCGGAAAAATGGGGCGAAAGCGTCACGGCGGTGGCCGCGCTGAAGCCCGGCGCCAGCCTTGATCTCGAAACCCTGCGCGCCTGGGCCACCGAACGGCTGGCCCGGTACAAGCTGCCGACCCGGCTGGAAATCGTGGATGCGCTGCCGCGCAACCCGGCCGGCAAGGTGCTGAAGTTCGAGCTGCGCGACCGGTTCCGGCGGTAACCCTCCTGGTTCAGCGCGGCGTTGTTGGTGCCGCCGTCATCGCGGCGGGGCCACGACGGCCGGCAGATCGCGGCCATATCTGGCAAAGGCGGCCTTCACATCCGGCCGGGCCTTCAGCATGCGCAGCGCCGCCTTGGTGGCGCGGTCGGGCGCGGTCGGCCGGTCGGCGATCAGGAAGGGCTGCAGTTCGAACAGCACATCGTCGCGGCTGTCGTCAGCCTCCAGCCGCTTGATCAGCAGCGCGGCGGCGGCATCCATGCGGCCCAGGCAGGCCAGGGCGGCCTGCACGGCGCGGTTGTTGCCATCGGCGATCCAGCCCGGCGGCAGGCCGGCGGCGGCGGCCGTCGCATCGGCGGTGCGGCCCAGCCGCGCCAGCGCACAGGCGCGGATGCTGGCCAGCGCCTGGGTGCCGAACGGGTTCAGCCCCTTGGCATCAATGGCCTCCACCCGCTTGATGGCATCGGCGTGGCGGCCGGCCTCTTCGGCCATGTCGGCGGCGATGATGCGGAAGGCGGCGGCGTTGGGGTGGCTTTCAACCGGCAGCGCCGCCACGGCATCCAGCGCCGCCAGCGCCTCATCGGTGCGGCCGGCATCGGCCAGAAGATTGGCCTTCAGGCTGACCGCCCACAATTCGCGGTCGTTCATGGCGGCCAGCGCTTCCGGTGTGGCGCCGATATCGGCAATGCGGGCCAGCGCTTCGGGTTCCTTGCTGGCGATGTTCAGCGCCTCCGCCACGCCGGCGCGCGCCACGATCGATTGCGGCGCCTTGGCCAGCGCGGCTTCGGCCGCCTTGATGAAGGCGGCATCCGCCGTGTCGGCACCGGGGCCAAGCCGGGCTTCCAGCCCTGGCCACAGCGCCTGGAAGCGGCGGTCAATCGCCAGACGCACCACCGACACGGTGTTGACCAGCGCGGCAATCACCGGCTGCGCCTCGTCTAGCCGGTCGCGGCGGGCGAGGCCGGCAATCACCATCAGCCGCAGCGCGTCGCCATCGGCCACCGTCTGATCCGCCGGGGCATAGCCGGCAGTGACCAGCGTGAGCGCCAGGTCAAACTTGCGGTCATCCTCCTTCGTGTCGGCCAGCACGGCGCTCACCAGCTCGGTCGGCAGTTCGGCCAGCCACTTGGGATCGGTGGCGGCGATCAGCTGCAGCGCCTGGCCGGCGGCGGGCACATCATCGGTCAAGGCGCGCAGCACGAACAACTGCCGCATCAACAGGGCGGTGGGCGTCATCGCCGCATCCACCGCGAATTCGATGGCGGTGCGCGCCTCGGGAAATTTGCCGGCGCGGGCCAGGGCAAAGCTGCGCAGCCCTTCCACCTGCCCCTTGTCGGCCGGAAGATCGGATGCGGCGAGCAGGCCGTTCAGGATGGTGAGCGCCTCATCGGCCTTGCCGGCATCCAGCAGCTCGGCGGCGCGGGCCAGTTGCGCCTCCCGCGGCGGGGCGGACGCCGGGGGCGCCGGGGCCGCGGCAATCAACAGCGCCGCCAATGGAGCCAACAAAAAGGCCGGTTTGAAACATCGCATCATGCGACCACAGTAACTATCATCCTGCATTTGGGGAGAGGGGCATGACGGCACAGGTGGAATTTTTCTTCGATTGTTCCAGCCCCTGGACCTATCTGGGATTTGAAGCCCTGTGTGCGGCGGCGCGCGAAGACGGGTTTGGCGTGTGTTTCCGGCCGTTCCTGGTGGGCGGCGTGTTCAACACGGTGAACCCCAGCGTGTATGAAATGCGCTCAAAGCCGGTGGTGCCCAAGGCGCGTTATTTCACCAAGGATCTGCACGACTGGATCAACCGGTCGGGCCTGGCGATCAAATGGACCCCCAGCATCTTTCCGGTGAACAGCGCGCGGGCCATGCGCGCCTGCCTGGTGGCTGCCGATGCCAGCGCCTGCGAAGCCTTCGCCCGCCGCGTCTTCCAGCTTTATTGGGGGGAGGATCGCGACATCAGCCAGCCCGATGTGCTGGCAGAGGCCTGCAGCGCCGCCGGGCTCGATCCCGCCGCCACGCTGGCCGAAGCCGACAGCCCGGAACGCAAGGCGCAATTGCGCGCCAACACCGATGAACTGATCGCGCGCGGTGGCTTTGGCACCCCCACCTTCTATGCGGGCGGCACCGACATGTATTTCGGGCAGGACCGGATTCTGCTGGTGCGCGAGGCGATGGCGCGGGTTCAGCGCTGATCCGGCGGCGCCACCGCCATCATGTCCACCAACGCCGGGGCGATGTGATCGCGCACCAGCGCGCTGTTGCCCAGCAGCGGGGCCGACAGATGCGCCGGAACCATCACCAGCAGCAGCAGCCAGCTGGCCGGATGCACGGGGCCGGCCCGGCGATCCGACAGGGCCAGCGCCACCAGCAGCAGATCGCCCAGCGCCGCGCTGCCCAGATCGGTCCACGGCGGCGCTGGCGGCAACACCAGCATCAAACGGCTGCCGGCCGCCACGAACAGCGCCACCCCGGCCCCCAGCATGAAGCGCCGGTGCCAATCGGGCCGGCGGCTGGCGGTGAGCAGCGCCAGGCTGCTCATCAGGGTGAACAGGCCCAGATCGACCAGATTATAGGCCGAATAGAAATAGGGCGCTGGATCGCCCGCCGCGATGCGCCGCATGGCGGCCGCGGCGATCATTGGCACGCCGGTGAACAGCACCGCCCCCGTCAGCCACGCCCCGGCAATGCCCCATTCCCGGTGTCGCGCCAGCTTGCGCTGGGCCGCCAGCTGCACCTGCCAGGCGTAAAGCAGCAGCCAGACAAAACACAGCGCGCCATGCACATGCAGCAGGCCATAAAAGCGCCGGGAGCCCTCGGCCATCGGCCCGAAATAGGTGAAGGGAAAGCTCACCAGCGCCAGGGCCACCATCGCCCAGCCCGAAATCAGGAAAAAACGGCTGTTGCGGGCGGGTTGCGCGGTCAAGGCGATGAAATGGCAGCAAAGCCGCGCCATGGCCAGCGCCTTGGCCCTTGCCGTGCCCGTGCATTGCCCGTGCATTGCAACCACGGCGCCAAGCGGCCAAGCTGCCGGCATGACGATGGAACCGCTTTTCGCCACCGCCGCGCGCATCGGCGCCCGGCTTGTCGCCCGCCGCGAAACCGTGGCCGTGGCCGAATCCGCCGCCGGCGGGCTGATCTCCGCCGCCCTGCTCGGCGTGCCCGGTGCCTCGGCCTTCTACCTGGGCGGCGCCGTCGTCTACACCCCGCGCGCGCGCCACCGCCTGCTCGGCCTGCGCCGCGAGGATGTGCGCGGGTATATGTCGGCCACCGAACCCTTTGCCCTGCTGATGGCCGAAACCATCCGCAAGCAACACAGCGTCACCTGGGGCATCGGCGAAACCGGCGCGGCCGGGCCAAACGGCAACCCCTATGGCCACGCCGCCGGCCACGACGTGGTGGCGGTGAGCGGCCCGGTGCAAATGGCCCGCACCATCGCAACCGGATCAACCGACCGCCAGGCCAACATGCTGGCCTTTGCCTTGGCGGCGCTGGAGTTGTTGGGGGAGCAGTTGGGGTAAAAAATGAGCCTCCGGCGGGCAGGGTCGCGGACCGGCGCACCCGTTTGTTTTCAGGCCATGCTTTACGAAGGTTGAGTTGGCATGCCGCCATTGTGCGATCAGTTGAGGCATGATATTTTCAATTTATGTCACTCTACTGGAAAAGCTGGCTCCTACAAATATTTATTGTGATCTCTTCGTTGATTGCAATGAATTTTCAAGATAATATATTCCGATTGTTTGGAAATTCAGAAATTATCATTGCTCTTATGGTTGTGGTTTTTTTCGGAACTTTGGTGGCATATTTCTTCCGTTGCCCAGATTGCGGCCTTTCTCCTTTCAAGAGCAAGAAAGGCTTTGGTGGCATATATACGCCTTGGCCACGGCAGTTCTGTGGTCATTGCGGTCGAGACCATACGTCAGTCAACAACTCGGACTACCGCAGCTAGGACGCAGTGCAGTCTCCACCGCGTCCACGTATCGCTCGCACCTCCCACCAGCACACCCGAAAACGAAAATGGGTGCAGGGGCCTTGCCCCTGCCCGCCGGAGGCCCTTTTTTCTTCAAACCACCCTCACAACACCCCGCCGCCCATGAACAGGCGGAACGCGCCGATGGCGATCACCACCAGGTTCAGCATCACGCCAGAACGTTTGCCGGACAGGAAGCCGAGGCCGACGCCGACCATGGCGAGCGGGATGATCGCCCAGTTGGCCCAGCCGAGCAGCGGCAGGAAGGCGAAGAAGGCCAGGCCCAGCGAGGCGAAGCCGACGATCATGGAAAGGGCGTTCATCATGCCCCCGATGTGGGGATGCCGGGCCCCGCTACAAGCCGCCGCAGCGGCAAAATTCACAGGCTTGCCGCGCCTCCGAATCGGGTTTACGTAAACGTCAACCTATGTGCTGGGGAGAAAAGCCATGGATCTGAATTTCAGCGCCGCCGATGTCGCCTTCCGCGAGGAAGTGCGTGCCTTCATCCGCGACCATTATCCCGCCTATCTGCACGACAAGATCGACGAGGGCGAGGAGATGGAGAAGCAGGATTTCCTCGCCTGGCACAAGGTGCTGCACCAGAAGGGCTGGATTGCGCCTGCCTGGCCGGTGGAATATGGCGGCACCGGCTGGACCGCGACGCAGCGTTATATCTGGTCGGAGGAGACCGCCCGCGCCGATTGTGTGCGGCTGATGCCGTTCGGCCTGTCGATGGTCGGCCCGGTGATCTACACCTTCGGCACGCCGGAGCAGAAGGCCAAGTTCCTGCCCCGCATCCTGTCCGGCGAGGATTGGTGGTGCCAGGGTTATTCGGAGCCTGGTTCGGGCTCTGACCTCGCGTCCTTGCGCACCCGCGCCGAGCGGTTCACCGGCGACGACGGCAAGGAATATTATCGCGTCAACGGCCAGAAGACCTGGACGACGATGGCGCAGCATGCCGATTGGGGTTTCTTCCTCGTCCGCACCGATCCCACCGCAAAGATGCAGGAAGGCATCAGCTTCCTTCTCATCGACATGAAGACGCCCGGCATCACCGTGCGCCCGATCATCACCCTGGGCGGCGAGCATGAGGTGAACGAAGTCTGGCTGGAAGACGTGATCGTGCCGGTGGAAAACCGCGTGTTCCACGAGAACAAGGGCTGGACCTGCGCCAAGTTCCTGCTGGCGCACGAACGCACCGGCATCGCCGGTGTCGCCGCCTCCAAGCGCAATGTCGAGCGGATCAAGGATGTGGCCCGCAACACTGCCGATGGCGGCGAAAGCCTGCTGGCCAACCCCTTCTTCAAGCGCAAGGTGGCCGAGCTGGAAGTCGATCTCGCCGCGCTGGAATATACCGAGCTGCGCACGCTCGCCGGTGAAAGCGCCGGCAAGGGCCCGGGGCCGGAATCCTCGCTGCTGAAGATCAAGGGCACCGAGATCCAGCAGCGGCTGACCGAACTGGCGCTGGAAGCTGCCGGTGTTTATGGCGCGCCCTATTTCCGCTCGATGGGCGAAGGCGACAACAGCTTCGCCGTCGGCCCGGACAGCGCCCGCCGCGTCGCGCCGGTCTATTTCAACATGCGCAAGACCAGCATCTATGGCGGATCCAACGAGATCCAGCGCAACATCATCGCCAAGATGGTTCTGGGCCTCTGACACGATCTGGAACGCCCCGGCCTGCGCCGGGGCGTTTTTCCTTGGGGAAGACACATGGATTTCAATTTCACCGAAGAACAGACCATGCTGCGCGATTCGCTGTCGCGCTATCTGGCCAACACCTATGATTTCGACACGCGGCAGAAGACCGTTCGCGAAGGCAAGGGCTGGAACCCGGCGGTGTGGACCGCCTTTGCCGAAGAGCTCGGCATCCTCTGCGCCCCCTTCTCCGAAGCCCATGGCGGCCTGGGCGGCGGCCCGGTCGAAAACATGGTGGTGATGGAAGAACTGGGCCGCGCCATCGTGCTGGAACCCTATCTGTCCACCGTCGTCATCGGCGGCGGCGCGCTGAAGGCGGTGGGCGGTGCCATCGCTGACGAGCTGATCCCCGGCATCATCGGCGGCAGTGTTCGCATCGCCTTTGCCGCCTATGAACCGCAGGGCCGTTTCCACCTGAACGATGTCACCACCACGCTGAAGGGCGGCCAGCTGAACGGCCACAAGGCCGTGGTGGAACATGCCAGCAATGCCACCCATCTGCTGGTGACCGCCCGCACCGGCGGCGCCCAGCGCGACGCTGGCGGCATCGCGCTGCTGCTGATCCCGGCCGATGCCGCCGGCATCACCCGCCGCGATTATCTCACCGTGCATGGCACCTCGGCCAGCGAAGTCTATTTCGAGAATGTCGCCGTGGGTGACGCCCATGTGCTGGCCGCCGATGCTCTGCCGCTGGTGGAGCGCATCGTTGATGAAGCCACGGTTGCCCTGTGCGCCGAAGCCTGCGGCGTGCTCAAGGTGCTGCATGCGCAGACGCTGGATTATGCCAAGCAGCGCAAGCAGTTCGGCAAGGCCATCGGCGATTTCCAGGTGATCCAGCACCGGCTGGTCGACATGTTCATGGAAGTCGAACAGGCCGTTTCGATGACCATGATGGCGACGCTCAAGCTCGACACGCCGGAACGCGCCGCCGCGGTTTCGATGGCCAAGGCCAAGGTGGGCAAGGCCGCCAAGTTCGTCGGCCAGAACGCCGTGCAGATCCACGGCGGCATCGGCATCACCCAGGAACTGGCCGTCGGCCATTATTTCAAGCGCGCGACCCTGATCGAAAACCAGTTCGGCAGCGTGGATTTCCACCTGTCGCGCTACGAAAACCTCACGCTGGCGGCGTAAAAATCCTCCCTTTCTGGGGGAGGTGTCGCGCAGCGACGCAAGGGGGCCGGGCCACAAGCCCGGCCCTTTTCGTTGAGACGAAGGAAAATGCCTCCGGCGGGCAGGGGTGACCCCTGCACCCGTTCACTGGTTTTGCGCCAATCGTCGAAGGCTGGGACCGAAGCCAAGCAAAAGTGGGTGCAGGGGCTCAGCCCCTGCCTGCCGGAGGCATCCCGACCTTTCTAAATCAAATCACCCCCTGCCGCCGAGGCCGTCGTCCCCGTTGCCTGGAAGGCCTTGATCACATTGCGCCCCACCGTCCAGCGGTGCACCTCGTCCGGCCCATCGACCAGCCGCTGCGACCGGATATGGGTGTACCAACTGGCCAGCGGCGTGTCCTGGCTATAGCCCAGCGCGCCGTGCAGCTGGATCGCCGTGTCCACCACCTTGTGCACCATATGGGCCAGGAACACCTTGGCGATGCTGTTTTCCTGCCGGAGATCCAGGCCCTTTTCCGCCTTGTAGGCGATGTGCAGCAGCATCAGCCGCGCCATGTAAAGCTCGCTGGCGCATTCGGCGAGCATGAACTGCACCGCCTGGCGCTGATAGAGCGGCTTGCCGAACGTCTCGCGGCTCGTCACATGCGCGGTGGCCAGATCAAGCGCGCGCTGCGCCATGGCCACATTGTGCATGCCGTGCCGCAGCCGGCCATAGGCGAGGCGGTGCTGCCCCATGGCAAAGCCATTGCCCTCACCGCCCAGCAGATTTTCGGCCGGGACCACCAGGTCCCTGATCTCGATCTCGCTGTGGCCGCCGCCCATCACCTGGGACAGCGGGCCCTCGATCGCCATCGTCTTGATGTCGCGCTTGATGATGTAGCCGGGGTTGGGCAGCTCCACGATGAAGGTGGAGAATTGCCGGTGGCGCGGCGCATCCGGATCGGTGCGTGCCATCACCACGGCGATATCGGCGGCGCTGGCGGCGGACGAGAACCATTTCTCGCCGTTCAGCACATAATTTTCGTTGCCGTCCTTCACCGCTGTGGTGCGCATCCCCGTCGCGTCGGCGCCGGCGGCCTTCTCGGTCATCGAATAGCACACCCGCTTCTCGCCGTTGAGCAGGGGTTTCAGGAACTTCTCCTTCTGAAACTCCGTCCCATGCGCCAGCAGGGTGAGCATGGTGGCATCATCCGGCCCCTGGCTGTTCATCGACAGCGCGCCCAGGTGGCTCTGCCCCAATTCCATCTGCACCAGCGCATTGGCCAGCGGGCCCAGCCCCATGCCGCCATGCTCCTTGGGAATGAACGGTAGCCACAGGCCTTGGCTGCGCGCCTTGGCCCGCAGCTCGGCCAAGACCGTCTTGTAATCGGCGCCGTCCTTCAGCTTCTGCTCGGCCGGCCGGCATTCATCCTCCACCCACTGCCGCACCCGCGCGCGAATGGCCTTGGCTTCGGCTGGAATTTCGAAATCGATCGACATGGCCTGATCTCCCCCCTCAACAAGGCCCAAGCTTACGCCAATGCGCCGCCAGTTCCCCTCCCGCTTGCGGGAGGGGGTGGGCATGCCACGCGACACCACGCCCGGTTGCCGCGCTGCACCGTCAGCCCGAGAGCAGGCCCATGCCCACCCCTGTCCCCACGCTTGTCCCCATCCTTGGCGATCAGCTCAGCCACAACCTCGCCAGCCTCAAAGCCATAGCGAAATCCGATGCCGTCATCCTGATGATGGAGGTGGCCGAGGAGGCCACCTATGTCCCCCATCACCCGCAGAAGATTGCCCTGTTCTTCAGCGCGATGCGCCATTTCGCCGAAGAACTTCGGCAGGCCGGCTGGCGGGTCGATTATGTCCCGCTCGACGATCCCGCCAACACCGGCAGCCTGTCCGGCGAAGTCACCCGCGCCGCCGCCCGGCATGGCACGGCGCGCACCCTGGCGGTGAAGGCCGGCGAATGGCGTGTGCTCACAGCACAGCAGCATTGGCCGAACGTCACCCTGCTCGATGATGACCGCTTCCTCTGCAGCATCGACCAGTTCGCCGCCTGGGCCGCCCCGCGCAAACGCCTGATCATGGAGGATTTCTATCGCATCATGCGCCGCCAGACCGGCCTCCTCATGGACGGGGACCAGCCCATCGGCGGCCAATGGAACTTCGACACCGAAAACCGCAAATCCGTGCCCAGGGGCCAGCGCTTCACGGCCCCCGTCCGCTTCGCCCCCGATGCCATCACGGCTGACGTGCTCGCCCTCGTCAGCGCCCGCTTCCACAATCATTTCGGCACCACCGCCAGCTTCGCCTGGCCGGTCACGCGCGCCCAAGCCCTTGCCGCGCTCGATGATTTCATCACCCACCGCTTGGCCGGCTTCGGCGATTATCAGGATGCCATGGTCACCGGCGAGGATGTGCTCAACCACAGCCTGCTCTCGCCCGCCATCAACCTCGGCCTGCTCGGCCCGCTCGAGGTCGCCCGCGCCGCCGAAGCCGCCTACCACGCCGGTCACGCCCCGCTGAACGCCGTCGAAGGTTTCATCCGCCAGATCATCGGCTGGCGCGAATATGTCCGCGGTCTCTATTGGTTCGCCGGGCCAGACTATACCGCGCGCAACCATCTCGCCGCCACGCGCCCGCTGCCCGCCCTGTTCTGGGGCGCGCCCACCGACCTGAAATGCCTGGCTGAGGCCGTCAGCGCCACCGGCCGCAACGCCATGGCCCACCATATCCAGCGCCTGATGATCCTCGGCAATTTCGCCATGCTCACCGGCACCGATCCATCGCAAGTCCACCGCTGGTATCTCGCCGTCTATGCCGATGCCATCGAATGGGTGGAGGCACCCAACGTCATCGGCATGAGCCAGTTTGCCGATGGCGGCCTGATGGCCACCAAGCCCTATGCTGCCGGCGGCGCCTATGTGAACCGCATGAGCGACCACTGCAAAGCCTGCCGGTACGACGTGAAGCAGCGCACCGGCCCCAAAGCCTGCCCGCTGAACAGCCTCTATTGGGATTTCCTCGCCCGCCACGAGGAGCGCCTGTCCAGCAACCAGCGCCTCTGGCGCATGTATGATGGCTGGCGCCGTTTCGCCCCCGACGAACAGCAGCGCATCCGCACCCAGGCCGCCCACTTCCTCGCCACCCTGGCCTGAGCCCACAGATCCTCCCCGTCTGGGCGCGCCGATAGATCCTCCCCCTCTGGGGGAGGTGCCGACCACAGGGAGGCGGAGGGGGCCAACCCCCACCCACAGAGGACCAGAATGCCCAAACGCACCTCCCCCCACGACGCCGACGACATCACCCAGGCCGACGACCTGCAACATGCCGTCATCGACAAGCGCGAAGGCTGGCGCGCCAACCCCACCAAGGCCCGCCGCCGCCAACGCCGCTACACCGGCCTGCTCACCCGCCAGTTGCTCAAACAGGGCGGCGCGGTCGAGGATGACGATTGATCGCGCTCAACCGGCAATCGCCGCCAGCGTGCCGCCAACCATCTGATCGATGAACAGCGCCAGCGCCGCATCCTCCACCTGTTCGAACCGCAACAGCGCCAGCGTGTGCGCCCCGCCCACAAACAGCCGCGCCGCCATCGCCGCCCGCGCCGTATCGGCCGCCGCCGGGGCCAGGATCGCCCGCACATGCGCCTGCAATTCCGCCTGCAGCACCAGATACCGCGGCCACACGTCGGCGCGCACGCCCGTGCTCCAATCCAGCCACGCCCGCACCGCGTCCGGCTGCTCCACCGCCATGTCGGCCGTGTGCCGGGCCAGCACGGTCAACGCCTCGCGCACGCCAACGCCGGGCCGCGCCGCCTGGGCCAGCATCGCCCGGATCGCATCGGCCACCGCCGCCAGCACCGCCGCCACCAGATCGCCGCGCGTCCGGAAATAGGAATAGACCGCCGACACCGAAACCCCCGCCCGCGCCGCCACCTGTGTGTGGGTGGCGCGCGCAATGCCATGATCGGCAAAACAGGCGATGGCATGCCCCATCAACTGGGCACGGCGATCGGCCGGCAACAACCGGGTGCGGGCGGGCTTGGCGCTCATGCCACCGTTCTACCGGGGCTTATTGACAAAAGCCACAACAAGCTTATTGTGTATCTTATCAATAAGGGGGGATTCGCACCATGGCCACCACCAGCCCACGCATGATCGTGCGTCGCATGGCCTTCCGCTTCGCCGCCACCCTGGGCGGCCACTGGAACCCGCTGCGCCCGCAATTCAGCCACATCGTCAACGCCGCCTCGCTGGCCATGCCCTATCTGGAACCCTATCTGATCGACACGATGCGCCAGGCCCGAGCCCGCATCAGCGATCCGCGCCTGCTCGCCGATATCGATCTCTACATCGGGCAAGAGGCCGCCCATTATCGCCAGCACCAGCAGTTCAACCGCCGCCTCGCCGACATGGGCTACACCGCCGTCCCCGCCATGGAAGCAAGGCTGAAGGCCGATTATGCCGGCTTCGCCAAACGCCGCAGCTTCACCTTCAACCTCGCCTATGCCGAAGGCTTCGAAGCCATGGCGCTGGCCATCGGCCACATGCTGATCGAAGATCGGGAACATCTGTTCGGCCGCGCCGATCCCGCCGTCGCCTCGCTCATCCTCTGGCACTTCGTGGAAGAGATCGAACACAAATCGGCCACCTACGATGTGTTCAAGGCCCTCGACGGGCGCTACTTCTGGCGCATCTGGGGCCTGATCCTTGCCACCGTCCACATCATGGCCCGCACCCGCCAGGGCTATGCCGCCCTGCTCCACCAGGAAGGCCTGTGGTGGCACTGGCGCTCCCGCCTCGCCACCTGGCGCCTGCTCGCCCGCATCTTCCGCCGCCTCACCCCGCGCTTCCTCGCCGTGCTGCGCCCCGGCTATGATCCGCGCCAGGTGCCCGATCCGGCCTGGGCCCAGGCCTGGTGGCGTCAGCACCACCAGGGCGATCCCGGCCTTGCCACGCTCGACACCCACCGCCTCGCCCACGCCGAACCCGTCTGCATCGCGGCGGCCTGAGCCATGAACAGCACACCCGCCCCGCTCCCCGAACGCAGCCGCGCCCTGCTCTTCCTCAACGGCACCCTGCTGCTCGCCTTCTCGCTCATCGTCGGCTGGCACTGGTTCATCGCCCTGCTCGGCCAGCTCGTCGCCTGGCCGCTCATCCCCCCCATCGAACTGCACGTGCCGGGCGACAGCCGCGCCTGGCGCATGGCCCATATGGAAGCCATCACCCACGGCCTCCTCCTCATGGGCTGGAGCGCCGGCGGCCGCTGGCTCCTCCTCTCCCCCCGCCAACAACGCATCTTCGTCGCCAGCGCCCTCACCACCGCCTGGCTCTTCACCGTCCCCGCCGCCGCCAACGCCCTCGCCGGCACCCGCGGCCTCGCCTGGAACAACGGACCCTTCCCCGGCAACATCACCGCCAACAACATCATCTTCCTCTTCGGCTGGCCCCCCCTCGTCGCCGTCCACATCTGCTTCGCCCTCGCCGTGATCGGCGTGTGGCGTGCGGTGAAGGCGATGCCGGCGGGGTAAGGCAGAAGAAGCCTCCAGCGGGCAGGGTCGCAGGCCGGCACACCCGTTTGCTGGCGGCTGTCCGTCGGAACCACAAGCGCGCCAACCCAATCCGCCTCAGTAACTTCAGGCCTGTCAAAAGCAGGTGCAGGGGCCTCGCCCCTGCCCGCCGGAGGCCGCTTGCTTGGCTCTCTGTCCTACACGGGCCCAACCGGGTATCATCGCGGCGTGGCTGTTGGATTTAGGCCTTGATAACCAAGCGAAAAAATCCGGAATCCCGGAATTTTCGTCAATTGTGTCAAATGAAGCCGGGTGGCGTCAAAATCCGGTGAGATGCGAAAAAAGGGGGGAAACGGGCCGACGTTGGCGGGCGTTGGATGCGTGGAATTGGGCCTTTTGGCGAAGCAATGAAGAAGGGGCGGCCGATGGGCCGCCCCTTGTGAAGTTGGTGGTGTGAGGTTCGTGGTGTTCCCACCCCCCGGCCCCTCCCGCAGGCGGGAGGGGAGGAGGGATCAACCCCCGGCCAGCGCGGCGAGCAGCAGCAGCGCCACGATGTTGGTGATCTTGATCATCGGGTTCACGGCCGGGCCGGCGGTGTCCTTGTAGGGGTCACCCACGGTGTCGCCGGTCACTGCCGCCTGGTGGGCGGGGGAGCCTTTGCCGCCGTAGGCGCCTTGTTCGATCACCTTCTTGGCGTTGTCCCACGCGCCGCCGCCGCTGGTCATGGAGATGGCGACGAAGAGCCCGGAGATGATGACGCCCATGAGGAGGGCGCCCAGGGCGGCAAAGCCGTTGCCCTGGCCGGCGACGGCAGTGATGGCGAAATAGACCGCGACCGGGGCGAGCACCGGCAGCAGCGAGGGGACCACCATTTCCTTGATGGCGCCCGCCGTGACCAGGCCGACGGTGCGGGCATAGTCCGGCTTCACGGCGCGGGTGGCGATGCCGGGGTTTTCGCGGAACTGGGCGCGGATATCCTGCGCCACCGCCTGGGCGGTGCGGCCCACCGCCGTCATCGCCATGCCGCCGAACAGATAGGGCAGCAGCGCGCCGAGCAGCAGCCCGACGACGACATAGGGGTTGGCGAGGGAGAAATCGACGGCGACGGTGCCGAAGAACTCCTTCAGATCGTTGGTGTAGGTGGCAAACAGCACCAGCGCGGCAAGGCCGGCCGATCCGATGGCATAGCCCTTGGTGACGGCCTTGGTGGTGTTGCCCACCGCGTCGAGGGCATCGGTGCGGTTGCGCACTTCGCCTTCCAGGCCGGCCATTTCGGCGATGCCGCCGGCATTGTCGGTGACGGGGCCATAGGCATCGAGCGCCACGATCATGCCGGCCAGGGCCAGCATCGAGGTCGCGGCAAAGGCGATGCCGATCAGGCCGCCCAGCTTGTAGGTGGCGATGATGCCGGCGACGATCACCAGAGTGGGCAGCGCGGTTGATTCCATCGACACGGCCAGGCCCTGGATCACGTTGGTGCCGTGCCCGGAGTCAGACGCCTTGGCGATGGATTTCACCGGCCGATATTCGGTGCCGGTATAATATTCGGTGATCCAAACGATCAGCGCGGTGACAACAAGGCCGATCAGCATGCACAGGAACAGCGACTGGCCGGTGAAGCCATCGCCAACGCCTTCGCCGCCGATCACCGCGTTCATGTCGGGGAACACGGCCTCGGTGGCGAACCACAGCGCCGGCACCGACAGCACGCCGGTGACGATCAGGCCCTTGTAAAGCGCGCCCATGATGGACCCGCCGCCCAGCCGCACGAAGAAGGTGCCGATGATGGAGGTGATGATGCACACGCCGCAGGCCAGCAGCGGCAGGCCCATCAGCTTGGCGGCATCCGGCCCGCCGACGAGCAGGGCGCACAGCACCATGGTGGCGCCGATGGTGACGACATAGGTTTCAAACAGGTCGGCCGCCATGCCGGCGCAATCGCCGACATTGTCGCCCACGTTGTCGGCGATCACGCCGGGGTTGCGATCATCATCCTCGTCAAAGCCGAGCTCGTTCTTGCCCACCATGTCGGCGCCCACGTCGGCCGCCTTGGTGAAGATGCCGCCGCCCAGCCGGGCGAAGATGGAGATGAGCGAGGCGCCGAACGACAGCGCAACGAGCGCGTTGACGACGGCGCGGCTGGTCGGCTCCAGGCCTGACGAGATCAGCGCATAGAAATAGCCGGCGATGGCCAGCAGCGCGAGGCCGGCGACCAGCATGCCGGTGACCGCGCCGGACCGGAACGCCATGGTGAGGCCGGCCTGCAGCGATTGCCGCGCCGCTTCGGCGGTGCGGACATTGGCGCGGACCGAGATGTTCATACCGATGAAGCCGGTGGCGCCCGACAGCACCGCGCCCAGCACGAAGGCGATGGCCGGAATCACCCCCAGGAACATTGCCACCAGGCCGGCGACGATCACGCCCACCACCGCGATGGCGGTATATTGCTTGGTGAGATAGGCGCCGGCGCCAATCTGGATCGCCTTGGCGATTTCCTGCATGCGCTCATTGCCGGCCGATGCCCCCAGCACCTGCCGTGATGTCAGCAACCCGTAAACGACCGCGGCCAATCCGCATATGATGGCCAGAACAACGCTATCCATGGTTCCCCTTCCCCTGATGTGGTCCGCCCGTGTTTGCACGGGTCGGTCATTTTGTCGCAGCATGACATGGGTTTTGCCGAACGCAAGCAAAGAGGTGAGGCTGTTGGCCAAAGGATGAGGGGGCAGAGATGATGGACGTGACACGGCGCGGTGCGCTTATGCTGGCAGGGGCGGCCGCGGTGCCGGTGGGGGCCGCGCTGCCCGCCGGGATGATCGCTCCCGATGACGAGGCCGGCTGGGCCCGCATCGCCGCGCTCTATCCGCAGATGGGTCCGGTGACCCAGCTGGAGCATGGCTATTGGGGCAACATGGCGCTGCCTGTGGCCGAAGCGCATCGTGCCATCCTGGCCCGGCTGAACCGCGACACCAGCCTTTATGCCCGCCGCGCCATGCGCAAGGATCAGGAGGTGGTGAAGGCCCGCGCCGCGCAGGCCATGGGGGTGCAGCCCGAAGAGATCGGATTTTGCCGCAACGCCGCCGAAGCGTTGCAGGCGCTGATCACCCAGGTCCAGGTCGTGGGCGAGGGGGATGCCATCCTCTGGTCGGACTCCGATTATGACACCAGCCACAACGCCATGCGTTCGCTGGCGAAAAGCCGGCGCGCCCGGCCGGTGATGATCAACCTGCCGCGGGCGCCGACGCGGGACAATGTGATCGCCGCCTATGCCGCCGCCATCAAGGCGACGCCGAAGCTGAAGTTCGTCCTCCTCACCCACGGCACCCACAAATCGGGGATGGTTGTGCCGGTGGCGGAGATTGCGGCGCTGGCCAGGGCGGCCGGGGCCATGGTGCTGGTCGATTGCGCGCAGAGCTTCCGCATGCGCCCCTTCACCATTCCGGATTTCGGTGCCGATGCCGTGGTGCTCAACTTCCACAAATGGACCGGCGCCCCGGTGGGCGTGGCCGGTTTCTGGATCCGCCCCGGTGCTGGCCCGATGATCGCGCCGGCCGCCGCCGAACCGGATGCCAAACCCGATGATGTGCAGGCCAAGCTGCACCAGGGCACGCTGGATTATGCCCCGCAGCTCACCCTGCCGGCCGCGCTGGATTTTCAGGATCGGGTGCTGCCGGTGCCGATGAAGCTGGCCCGGCTGCAATATCTCAGGAACCTGTGGGTCAAGCCGCTCAGGGGGCTTTCGGGGCTGGAGATCATGGTCGGCGATGATCCGGCCACCTTTGGCGCCATCACCAGCTTCCGCATTGCCGGTCACACCAGCACGGCCGACAATATCGCCATCACCGATCGGCTGCTGGCCGAATATGGCGTCAACACCGTGCACCGCACCGGCCTGGCCGATGGGGCCTGCGTGCGGGTGACGCCGGCGCTGTTCACCACGCCGGATGATTGCGCGAAGCTGGTCGCGGCCTTGAAGGATCTGGTGCCGAAGATCGCCCGCTGAGGGGCGATCAGTCGCGGAAGCTGGGATCGATCCGGTCGAGCTTGCGCAGCAGCGCCGGCCAGGCCAGCATGTTGCCCACGATCTTCAGCCCGTCGCGGCCCTGTTCGGCGGCCTTTTCCGGCGTGCCCTGCGGCGGGTGATTGATGAGATCCTGGCCGCCGGCCAGCGCATGGATCTGCGCCTCGCAGGCCCGTTCCAGGAAATACATCTTGATGAAGGCCTCGGCCACGGTGGACCCAACGGTGAGGGTGCCATGGTTCCGCAGGATCATCGCCGTCTTGGTCGGCCCCAGATCCTCGACCAGCCGTTCCCGTTCGTCGAGGTCGGTCGCGACGCCTTCATAATGGTGATAGGTCAGCTCGTCGCGGATCAGCATGGCGGTCTGGGTCAGCGGCATCAGGCCTTCGGCATGGGCAGAAACCGCCTGGCCGTGCGGTGTGTGCAGGTGAATGACGGCATGGGCGTCTTCGCGGGCCATGTGAATGGCCGAATGGATGGTGAAGCCGGCCGGGTTGGTGAGATAGGGCGTTTCCATCACGGGGTGGCCGTTCACATCGATCTTCACCAGGCTCGATGCGGTGATCTCCTCGAACATCAGATTATAGGGGTTGATGAGGAAATGATGCTCCGGCCCCGGCACGCGCACGCTGAGATGGGTGAAGATCAGATCATCCCAGCCATAATGGGCAACCAGGCGATAGGCGGCGGCCAGATCGACGCGCAGCGCCCATTCCTCGGCCGAAACCTGATCCTTCACCGATGGCGTTTTCAGTTGCGTGGCCATGTGATTCCTCCCCAGGGACTGGCAGTCATTTTGTCGTGCCGGCGCGCGCCCGTCCATAGGCGCCGCTGCGGCAGGCATCGGAACAATAGCGCACATTCTCCCAATCGCGCGCCCATTTCTTCCGCCAGCTGAACGGCCGGCCGCAGGCAGCGCAATCCTTGCTGGGCAGATCGGCCTTGGACCGCATTTTGGGCATTGCGTGCTGGCCCCTCGAAAATGTCACAATATCGGGTTTAATGGCGGCAACATCTAAAGGGGAATCGGCCATGCGTCCTGCACTTGATCGTCGCGCCTTCCTGTCGGCCACGGCGGCCGGCCTGATCCTGCCGGTGCGCCCGGCGCTTGCGCGGCTGTGGCCGGCCAGCGGCTTCACCCATGGCGTGGCCTCCACCCCCACCGGCGCCGGCACGGTAAAGCTGTGGACGCGCTATGCCAGCGTGACCGGCGCTGCCACCACGCTGAAGCTGGAGGTGGCCGAGGATGATGCCATGGCCCGCATCATCGCCCGCGCCGAAGCGGTGGCCGGCCCCGAGACCTGGGGCACCGCCCAGGCCGAACTGACCGGCCTGCCCGATGGCAAGTGGCTCTGGTATCGCTTCACGGCACCCGATGGCAGCCAATCCACCCTGGGCCGCACCAAGACGTTGCCGGCCGGCCGTATCGATCAGCTGAAGCTCGGGGTCTTCTCCTGTTCCAACCGGCCGTTCGGCCATTTCAACGCCTATGCCCATGCAGCGGCGCGCGATGATCTGGATGCGGTGATCCACCTCGGCGACTATATCTATGAATATATGGTCGGCGTGTATCCGCCGGTGGTGATGCCGGGCCGCGAAATCCTGCCGGCCGACGAGCTGATCATCATCGATGATTATCGCCAGCGTTATGCCAGCTATCGCGCCGATCCGGCCTTGCAGGCGCTGCACGCCCGCTATCCGATGATCGCCATCTGGGACGATCATGAATTCGCCAACGACACTTGGAAGGGTGGGGCGGAAAATCACCAGCCGGCCGAAGGCGTGTGGAGCCTGCGCCGTGATGCGGCCGTGAAGGCCCACCGCGAATGGCTGATGAGCCCGGAACGGCCGTGGCAGCGGCTGGATTTCGGCAATCTTCTGTCGGTGATCACGCTCGACACCCGCATGACCGGCCGCGACCAGCAGTTGAACCTCAACGCCGCCCTGCGCGCCGGGCCGGATGGCATCAAGGCCTTCCAGTCCGGCGAATGGCAGAACCCGGCGCGGACCATCCTGGGGGCCGAGCAGGAGGCCTGGTTTGCGAGCGAAATCGCCGCCAGCGTGAAATCCGGCCAGCGTTGGCAACTGATCACCCAGCAGGTGGTGATGGGCGATATCTTCACGCCAAAACAGGCCGTTGAATGGCTGGGCCCCAATGCCGATGCCCGCGCCCAGGCCTATGTGAAGGGCGGCATTGCCGCCGCCCAGGCCGGCATCCCCGGCGCGCAGGACATGTGGTCCGGTTATCCGCAGGCGCGGCGCCGGCTGCTCGCCGCCATGCGCGATGCTGGCGCCAATCCCATCGTGATCGCTGGCGACAGCCACAATGCCTGGGCCTTCAACCACAGCCTGGATGGCAAGCCGGTCGCAGCCGAATTCGGTGTGCAATCCGTGACATCGCCGGGCTATGAGTCGTCGCTGGCGGCCGATCCGGCGGTGATCCGCGCTGGTCTGCTGCAAAGCTCGCCGGGTCTGCAGTGGTGTGACACCAGCCGGCGCGGCTATCTCACGCTTAGCTTCAGTGCAGGGGAAACCCGCTGCGACTGGGTGTTCATGGAAACCATCAAGGCGGCATCAACCGCCACCAGCGCACCGCAGGCGGCCGTCGTCAAGTTTGACAAACGCAAGATGACGCTGGCCTGATCCTGCGCTATGGCGCGGCCGTGTTGATCCGGGCCGGCCTGTTGCTGTGGGCGCTATTCTGGGCGCGAAGCGTGACCGCAACCACCATTTGCGTGGCCGCGTGGCGCGATGCCGTGCGCGATCGCGTGGTGCCGGTGCGCATTTATCTGCCATCGGTGCCCGCACGCGTGCCGCTGGTGATCTGGACGCCTGGCATGGGGGCCACCACCAGCGGCGGCGGCGTGTGGGCGCGGGCCTGGTCCGCCGCCGGGCTGGCGGTGATCGCGGTGCAGCACCCCGGCAGCGACGATGTCGCCTATGCCCCCGGGCCCGATCAGGCCGAACGCCGGCTTTATGCCACCAGCGGCCTGCACATGATGCAACGGGCCGGCGACATCGGCTTTGTGCTGGACGAGCTGGCGCGCCGCCCGCGGGAAGGGGCCTGCGACCTCGCCCGCATCGATCAGGATCGGATCGGCGTCGCCGGTCACAGCCTGGGGGCGTGGACGGTGCAGGCGCTGGCCGGGCAGCGCTTTGGCGGCGAACGCGGCCAGATTGACCGGCGGCCGCGTGCCTTCATCGGCCTGAGCGGCAGCCAGCTGGAACCCGGCGATCCCGCTGCCATCTTTGGCGGCATCGGCCGGCCCTATCTGGTCGTCACCGGCACCCGCGATGGCGGCGATGATGATGCGGTGGCCCGCCGCACCACGGTGTGGCGCGGGCTGCCGGCCGATGGGCGCAAATATATGGCGCTTTTCGGCGATGCGACCCACATGATGTTTGCCGGCAACCGACCGGCCACGACGGCGCTGGGCCAGCGGGTGGAGGCGGAGGTGATCCGGCTTTCGACCGCCTTCTGGCGGCGCTGGCTGCTGGATGATGCGGCGGCCGATGCCGTGCTGGCCAACCCCGGCCTGCCCCCGGCCGACCGCTGGGAACACAAATAGGCCTCAACCCTTCAAAACCCGGGGCAGACTGGCGCCCAGCACGGCCAGCAGTTCCGGGCCATAAGCCTGGCTGTTGGCTTCCAGTTCAGCCTGGGTGATGCGTTCTGCCCCTTGCGCGCCGAACAGCACCACCTCGTCCCCCAGCCGCACCGCGCCCGGCGCGTCGGTCACGTCCACCATAAGCGTGTTCATCGTCACCCGCCCGACCACCGGAAAGCGCCGGCCGCCGATCAGCACCTGTGTCGCCGGCCGTTGCTCGGCCGGAAATTCCAGCCGGTTGCCGCGGCTCAGGCTGCGGCGCACGCCGTCGGAATAGCCCAAGGGGATGTTGGCCAGCAGACTGTCCCGCTCCAGCCGCCAGATGCGGTCATAGTTCACCGTTTGCCCGGCCGGATAGGGATTGAGGGCGGCAACGCGTGACTTGATGGTCATCGTCGGCAGGAAGTCATCGGTCTTCACCGAACCGGGATCGCCATAGAGCAGCCCACCCACCCGCACCATGTCGAGCCGGGTTTCGGGGTGCATCAGGCTCGCAAAGCTGTTGGCCGTGTGGCGCAGCAGCCGGTCGGTGGCGAGGCCGTGCGCCTGCAGCCAGGCGAGATCCGCCCGGAAACGCGCCAGCTGGCCCATGATGTCGTCGGCCGCCTCGCCGGGATAATGGGTCATCACCCCGGTGATCCGCAGGCCGGGCAGCGCCAGCAGGGCGCGGGCATCGGCCTGGCCGGCGGCATGGGCCAGCTCCACCCCGTTGCGCGACATGCCACCGCTGTTCAGCGCCAGGTGCACCGGCAGGGGCGCCGCCGCCCCGCGCTGCCGCCACAGCGCATCGAGCCGCGTCGCTGCCTCCCGATTGCCCACCAGCTCCTCGATGCCCAGCGCCAGGCCGTCTTCCATCTCGTCCGGCGTCGCGGTGCGGATGCGCAGCAGCCGGCCGCGATAGCCGAGGTCACGCGCCACCTGCGCCTCGTCATTGCCGGTGATCGCCACCATATCGACGCCGGCCGCGATCACCGCCGGGATCAGCAGCGCGATGCCATTGCCATAGGCATCGGCCTTCATCACCGCGCACAGCCGGCTGCCGCCAATCAGGCGGCGAACCCGGGCGATGTTGGCGGTGAAGGCCGCGGCATCCACCTCGATCCAGCCGTTGCGCCGTGCGGCGCTGGCCGGGGTCAGCCCGAAATTGTCGGCGCGCAGCATTGGCGCCGCCAAGGCATGCCCCGCCCCCGCTGCTGCCAGACCGGCGAGCAGGGCGCGGCGGCCGATCACGCCTGCTCGCCCGCCAGAAACGCCTCGACCTCGGCCAGTTCAACATCGCGCGAGACAAAGCTGCGGCCGATGCCGCGGGTCAGGATGAAGGCCAGCCGGCCGGCGCTCATCTTCTTGTCGTGCTTCATGTGATCGACCAGCCGGGCCGCGCTGCAATCAAGGCCAAGGTCGCGCGCTTCGGTCACGAAGCCGAGCCCGGCCAGATGCGCCGTCACCCGCGCCGCGTCGCTTGCCGGGCACAGGCCCAGCCGGGCCGACAGCCGGTGCGCCAGCACCATGCCCAGCGCCACCGCCTCGCCGTGCAGCAGCCGGCTGGAAAAGCCGGTTTCGGCCTCGAACGCATGGCCAAAGGTGTGGCCAAGGTTCAAGAGGGCGCGCACATCATCGGTCTCGCGCTCATCGGCCGCCACCACGGCGGCCTTGGCGCGGCAGCTGTGGGCGATGGCGTGGATCTGCGCGTCGCTGTCGCCGGCCAGAACGGCCGCGCCATGGCCTTCGCACCAGGCGAAGAAGCCGGCATCGTTGATCAGGCCATATTTCACCACCTCGGCATAACCGGCCATCAGTTCGCGGCGCGGCAGGGTGGCGAGCACGGCCGGATCGATCAGCACGGCGACCGGCTGGTAAAAGGCGCCGACCAGATTCTTGCCGGCCGCCGCGTTGATCGCCGTCTTGCCGCCCACCGAGCTGTCGACCTGCGACAACAGGGTGGTCGGCACCTGCACGAAGCGGCAGCCGCGCTTCAGCATCGAACAGGCAAAGCCGACGAGATCGCCGATCACGCCGCCGCCCAGCGCCACCACGGCATCGCTGCGCTCCACCCCCAGCGCCAGCAGCCGCTCCACCACCAGCTGCAGATGCGCCCAATCCTTGGTGGCTTCGCCCGGCGGCAGCACGATCGGCTCCAGCCTGATGCCGGGCAGGCCAGCGGCCAGCGTGGCGAAATGGTGCGTGGCCACGGTTTCGTCGGTCACCACCACCAGGCGATGGCCGCGCGCCAACGGCGCCAGCACGGCGGCGGCATCGCCCAACAGGCCGGGGCGGATATGGATGGGATAGGACCGGTCGCCCAGCGCGACATCAACGATCATGGCTGCTCCTGATTGGCACCGGCCAGCGCGGTGATGATCGCATCCACCGTGTCGCCATGCGGGCCGGCCTTGCTGGCCACCCGGATTGGCGCCAGCGCATAGACGGGATTGCGCACCTCGGCGAGATCGCGCAGCACCTGCCCCGGATCGCGCCCGGCCAGCAGCGGCCGGCCGCCACGCCGCCGCACCCGTTCCACCAGCGTGGCGATATCGGCATCCAGCCACACCGCCTGGGTGCGGGCCAGGATCAGCGCACGGGTCTCCTCATTCATGAAGGCGCCGCCGCCGGTGGCGATCACCTTGGGCGTGCCATCGATCAGCCGGGCGATCACCCGGCGTTCGCCGTCGCGGAAATGCGCCTCGCCAAAGCGCTCGAAAATCTCGGGGATGGACAGTCCGGCCGCCAGCACGATCTCGTCATCGGCATCCACGAAGGGCAGCGCCAGCCGGTCGGCCAGCCGCTTGCCGATGCTGGATTTGCCGGCGCCCATCAGCCCGATCAGCGTGATCGGCCGGCGTGCCGCCAGCGCCAGCCGGTCGGCCGGGCTCACGCCCGGTTCGGGGATTTTCGGGTCGCCGTCCATTGCCTGCAACGCTATACACCGGGGCATGAACCCTGCAAGCAAGCGCATCCCCATGCCTGTTCGCGCCATGCTGTTGGCCAGTGCCCTTGGCCTGGCCGCGCCGGTGAACAGCCAGAAACAGGATTCGCCCAAATCCTTGCTGCCACCAGGTTTTGACACGCCGGCCCCGGCCCCCACCGCCACCCCGGCGGCGCCCTTGCCCGGCCTGGCGCCGCCGCCAGCCGAACCCGCCCCCGGCGAAACCCCGCTGCTGCCGGCCGACGCGCTGGCCCCCGCGCCGGCGGTGGCCGATCCCTTTGCCGGCGGCGTGGTGCTGCCGCCGGGCGCGCCGATCGGGACGCTCGGCCCCGGCACCGGCGGCCTGGCCATTACCGCCTTTTCGGGCAGCAATGGCCGCTTTGTCGGCACGCTGGCCGATCGCATCGCACGCCCGCTAGCGTCGCGATGGGCGACGATCATGGTCAGCCGCGCCCTCCTCACCCGTGCGCCCACGCCGGCCGGCATCAACGACGGCGATTGGGTGGCGGCGCGTGCCGGCCTGTTGCTCCGTCTGGGCATTGTTGATGGCGCGCGCCGGCTGATCGATGCGCTGCCCGTGGACCGTTACACCCCCGCCACCTATCAGGCCGCCGCGCAGGTGAGCCTGGCCGCCGGCGATCTGGCCGGCCTGTGCCCCATTGCCGCCACCGGCCGCGCCCTGTCGCCATCGCCCTTGTGGGATCTGGCCTGGGGCATGTGCGCGGCGATGGATGGGGATGATATCACCGCCGCCAATCTGATGGACGCGCTGCGCAGCCAGCGTGGCCGGGTCGCCAGTTTCGATGTGCGCCTTGCCGCCCGCGTGGTGGTGCTGGCCGGTGGCGCCGGGCGGGCGGACGGCATCAATTGGGAAGAGGCCCCCGGCCTCACCCTCTATCGCTATGGCGTCGCGACGGCGGCCGGGGTGACCGTGCCGGCAGACCGGCTGGCGGCGCTGGGCCCGGCCCATGCCGGCTGGGCGGTGCGCAACCCCGGCCTGCCCGAAGCCACCCGCCTCGCCCTGTTGCGCCCGGCCGCGGCCATGGGCGCGCTTTCAACGCAGGAACTGGCCAGCGGCATCGCCGCCCTGTCACCGGCCGATGCCAGCGGCGGCTTTCCCGCCGGCAGCCGCGCCGCCAATCTGCGCGATGCCTTCACCGGCGGCAGCGCATCAGCGCGCGGTGCTGCCATTGCGGCCCTGCGCGGCGATGGCCGGGATTTTGGCGCGCTGCTGGAAACCGCCGGGGCCGCCGCCGCGTTGAAGCCGGATGCCGCGCTCGCCGATCAGGCCGATTGGCTGATTGCCGCGCTGCTCGCCGCCGGAGACGTGGCGCGCGCCCGCGCCTGGTGGCCGGTGGCGGCCGATGCCGATAGGGCGGTGAAGGCGCGGGCCTGGGCGCTGCTCGCCGTCGCCGGGGCGCAGCCGGCCAGCCTTTCGGGCTATCGGGATTTCATGAAACTGGCCGGCGCCTCTGCCCATGGAGAGGCGATGCTGGCGGCAGCGCTGGCCGGGCTCAATCCCCGCAGCGATTGGGCCGCTGCAAAGCAGGATCGGGTGCGCGTCATCAGCAACCGCTGGACCGCCGCCCTGGCCGCCGCCGCCCGGCGCGGTGCCGCGGGCGAGGTGATGCTGCTGGCCGCCACCGGCCTGCAATCGGCCGGCAGCGGCGGGTGGGCCGATGTGCCGCCCGCGCATGTGGAGGCGATCCTGGCCGCGCTGGTCGCCGTTGGCCGTGTTCAGGAGGCGCGGCTGCTCGCCGCCGAAGCGGTGATGCGGACGGCGATGCCGTGATCCCAGAGACGTTGAGTGACCGGCAGGCCATCGCGCTGTTCCTCGATCATCTCGCCAGTGAGCGTGGCGCCGCCAAAAACACCCTGCTCGCCTATGGCCGCGATCTGGCGCAGGCCAGCGACTGGCTGGGCGGCCGGCTGGCGGCGGCCGATGCGGCGGCGCTGGCGCAATTGGCGCGCCACTGGGCACCGCTGGCGCGGGCCAGTGCGGCGCGCAAGGCCTCGGCCGTGCGCCAGTTCCTTGCCTTTCTGATGGCCGATGGCCTGCGCGGCGATGATCCCGGCCGCGACCTTGCCTTGCCGCAAAGCGCCCGGCCGCTGCCGAAAAGCCTGGGCAGCGGCGATGTCGAGCGGCTGTTTGCGGCGCTGGCAGAACGCCAGGCCGCCCGGCCCGATGACCCGGCGGTGCTGCGCCTCTCCGCCCTGTTCGAGCTGCTTTATGGCTCGGGCCTGCGTGCCAGCGAGCTGGTCAGCCTGCCGCGCGGCGCGGTGCGGGCCGGGCGCGGCCACATGGTGATCCTGGGCAAGGGCAACAAGGAACGGCTGGTGCCGGTGAGCCGCCGCGCCGAAGCCGCCGTGCTGGCCTGGGCCGCACATGTGCCCGAAAGCAGCAAATATCTGTTTCCCGCCGGCCGGGGCGCCACCGGGCATCTGACCCGGCTGCGGCTGTGGCAGCTGGTGAAGGCGCTGGCCGCCGATGCCGGCATCCCGCCGGCGCGCATTTCGCCCCATGTGCTGCGCCACGCCTTTGCCACCCATCTGCTGGACGGCGGCGCTGATCTGCGCGCCGTGCAGATGCTGCTGGGCCATGCCGATATCGCCACCACGCAAATCTATACCCATGTCGCCGCCGCCGCGCTGGTGGAGCTGGTCAACAGCCGGCATCCGCTGGCCGATGGCGTTGCAAAGCGCGGCGAATCCGCCCAATAACCACGGCCATGGCCATCACCATCGCCACCTGGAACATCAACAGCGTCCGCGCCCGCGCCGATATCGTGGAGCAATTCCTGCGCGATCATCAGCCCGATGTGCTGTGCCTGCAGGAAACCAAGGTCGCCAACGATATCTTCCCGCACGGCCTGTTCGAGGCGCTGGGGTACAACCACCGCGTGCTGAACGGCCAGCGCATGCACCATGGCGTCGCCACCATCGCGCGGATCCCCATCGATGGTGCCTGGCGATACGACTGGCAGGACAATGGTGAGGCCCGCCACATCGGCGTGCGCTTGCCCGGTGGCGTGTTGCTGGAAAATGTCTATGTGCCGGCCGGCGGCGACGTGCCCGACCGTTCGGCCAACCCCAAGTTCGGCCAGAAGCTGGATTTCGTCGAGCGCATGACCCGCTGGTCGGAAGCGCTGAAGGAACCGGCGGTGATCGTCGGCGATTTCAACATCGCGCCGCTGGAATGCGATGTGTGGAACCACAAGGCGCTGCTGGATGTCGTGTCGCACACGCCGGTGGAAGTCGATCTGTTGAACCGGTTGCAGGCCAGCCACGACTGGGTTGATCTTGGCCGCCGCTTCAACCCGGCGCCGGAGAAATTCTTCACCTGGTGGAGCTATCGCAACAACGACTGGCGCGCCTCTGACCGGGGGCGGCGGCTGGATCATATGTGGTGTTCGCCGCAGGTCGCCACCACCGCCACCGCGTTCGAAGCGGTGAAGGACGCGCGCGACTGGGGCAAGCCATCCGACCATATCCCCCAGATCGTGACGCTGGACCTGTGAGCATCGCCCCCGATTTCCTGGCCGAAGCAGCAAGCGATGCGCTGCGCCGCGGCCGGATCGTGGGGGTGGGTGGCCTGGCCGTGCTGTCAGCCGAACTGGCCGATGGCGATACGTTGGCCGCACTGGAAGCCAAGGCGCGGGCCGGCCTGATCATCACCGCCCGCCGTGCCGCCGTGCTCAACCTGGCCAACCAGATCGCGGCCGCCGCGCCCGATCCCGAACCGGTGTGGGTGGACCGGCCCGATTGGCTTGATCTGCCCGGCAGCCGCGCCGTGGCCGATCCGGTGCTTGATCTTGCCACCCCGTTCAAGGGCCCGTTCCGCACCCGCGCGCTCGCAAGTGATGCCGCATCCGCCCGCGCTGCCATCGCGCTGGCCAAGCACGCCGGACTGATCCCCGCCGTTTATGCCGTGCCATTGGCCGATGCGGCCGCCGCCATCACCTGCCCGGCCGAAGCCGCGCTGGCGCTGCCGCCGGCGCAGGCGCGCGTGCATGTCTCCTCCCGCGCGCGGCTGCCGCTGGCCAGCGCCGAAGCCCATGGCAAGGATTGCCAGGTGGTCGCCTTCCGCCCGGCCGATGGCGGGCCCGAACATCTGGCGCTGATGATCGGTGATCCCGATGTGGCGCAGCCTGTGCTGGCCCGCATCCACAGCAGCTGCCTGACCGGCGATGTGCTGGGCAGCCTGAAATGCGATTGCGGGCCGCAACTGCACGCCGCCATCGCCGCCATCGCGCGCAACCCGCAAGGCGGCATCCTGCTCTATCTGCAGCAGGAAGGCCGTGGCATCGGCCTGCTCAACAAATTGCGCGCCTATGCCCTGCAGGATCAGGGCTGGGACACGGTCGATGCCAACACTCGCCTCGGCTTCGAGCCGGACGAGCGGGATTTCAGCCTCGCCGCCGCCATGCTGCGCGCGCTGGGTGTGGGCAGCGTCGCGCTGATGACCAACAATCCCCTGAAGGTCGATGGCCTGGCCGCCCATGGCTTCCGCGTCAGCCGCGTCGCCCACGACATGCCGCCCAACCCGCACAATGCCGCCTATCTCGCCACCAAGCGCGACCGGCAGGGGCATATGTTGTGACGATCTTCTGCGCCAACCCTGCCGCAGGCACGGTCAGCGCCTTTGGTGAAACCCACAACGCCAGCTTCGGCAAGGGCGGCTGGTGCCCGGCTGCCGACAAGCGCGAAGGCGACGGCAAGACCCCGCTGGGCCGCTGGCCGATCCGCGCCGCGCTGATCCGGCCCGATCGGCTGCCCGCCCCCGCCACCCGCCTGCCCTGGCGCTGGC
Organism: Sandarakinorhabdus sp. FBCC-B8862; assembly: GCF_059745315.1. Taxonomy (NCBI): domain Bacteria; kingdom Pseudomonadati; phylum Pseudomonadota; class Alphaproteobacteria; order Sphingomonadales; family Sphingosinicellaceae; genus Sandarakinorhabdus; species Sandarakinorhabdus sp. FBCC-B8862. Next base: position 2,083,417 of record NZ_CM185574.1, on the reverse strand, counting down.
TGCGCCCGTGGGACGGCTGGTCCGACGGCGCGGCCGATCCGGCCTACAACCGCCCGGTCGCCATCCCGCACCCGCACAGCCACGAAGCCCTGTGGCGCGATGATCACGCCTACGACATCATCCTGGTGCTGGCCCACAACGATGCGCCGCGGGTTCCAGGCCTTGGCAGCGCCATCTTCTGGCACGTGCGCCAGCCCGATGGCCGCCCCACCGAAGGCTGTGTTGCCATGGAGCGGGCCGTGTTGTTCCGCTGGATAGAGGCGATGGCGCCGGGGGATGTGCTGGCGATATCGGCGGAGTAAGAGATCACCACCGCCCCGGACCTGATCCGGGACGGTGGCCCTTGTCCGCTTACTTCGCCACCTCGTCATACCAGGCGGCGACATCGTCCTTCATCTTCGCCAGCTCGCTTTCGGCGAGGTAGATCATGTGGCCCGACTGGTAATAGGTGAACTTGATGTTCCGGTTGAGCTCGGCCGGCAGCAGCATGTGGGCGGCATCGAACTCCGCCCCGTAGAACGGCGTCGCCATGTCGTAATAGCCGTTTAGGAACAACAGCTTCAGCTTGGGGTTGGCGCGCATGACATAGGCGAGGTCCACCGCCGTGTTCGGGGTGGTCTGCGGGCCGCCGGTGGGCGGGCGGTGGCTCCAGTCCCAGCTCCAGCCCGGTTCACGGGCCGACAGCTTGTAGGGCAGGTCGGTCTTCACGCCCAATGTCTTGAAGGCATAATCGTGAAAGGCGCTGACATAGGCGCCGGTGATGGCGGTGGAGGCCGGATCCTCATCCGGGCTGTCGGCGTTCAGATCGGTCGGCGGCAGCGTGTAGCGCGCGTCCAGCCGGCCGATGGAAATGCCCTTCTCGCGCAGCAGCTCGGTCTGGAAATGGGGCAGGCTGATGCGGAGGTTGGCGCGCTTGATGAAATCGACATCAAGGCCGGTGTAGGCGTTCATCTGCTTCGCCACCGCATCCAGTTCGGCGGCGCCGATGGCGCTGCCCTTGGCCAGCGCGGCGGCATAGGGCCCGCTCACCCAGGCCCGCACCTCGTTCACGAAGGCATCGAGGTTCGCCGGCTTGGGCCCCGGCAGCGTGCCATGATACCAGGCCGTGGCGGCATAGCCGGGGAACAGCACCATCGAATTCTGGTCGTAACCCGGCTGGCGCACGCCATAATTGAGGATGGTCGACAGCAGCACGATGCCGTTCAGCGACAGGCCACGCTCTTCCAGCCGGGCGGCGACCGCCGGGGAGCGCAGCGTGCCATAGGATTCGCCAAACAGGAATTTCGGGCTCTTCCAGCGGCCGGTCTTGGTGACATAACGCTGGATGGCGCGGGCAAAGGCATCGGCATCCTGGTCCACCCCGTTGAAATCCTTGCCCGTCTTGTCTCCCAGCGGGCGGGACCAGCCGGCGCCGGGCGCATCGATGAACACGATGTCGGTCTTGTCGAGCAGGCTCCACGGGTTTGGCGTCACCGCATATTGGTCGGGGGTGACATAGACCGGCTTGTCGGTCTTCACCCGCACCGGGCCAAAGCTGCCCATGTGCAGCCACACGGTCGCCGAACCGGGCCCACCGTTGTAGAAGAAGGTGACCGGCCGGTTGCCGCCGCCATCGGCGGTGTAGGCGGTGTAGAAGATGCTGCCGGTGGGCCGGCCATTGTCATCACGGATGGTCAGCGTGCCGGCGGTGGCGGTGTAGGCAATCGGCTTGCCCTTCACGGTCACGCTGCCCTTCGACGGCCACGCCTGTTCGTCCACCGGTGCGCGGGCGGTGGCGGCATCGGCTTCGGCGATCATCGCGTCTTTGGGGGTTTTCGGCGCGGATTGCGCCAGGGCGGGCGCGGCAAGCGCTGTGAGCAGCAGGGCAGCGGCGAACTTCATGATGATCCCCCAGATGGTGATGGCGCGTGGCAAGCAGCAGAAAAGCGCCGGCGCGGTCAAGCCAGTTTGGCGCGGGCGTGTTGCCTCAGCCCAGCCGGCTGAACGCCTTCAGGCGGCGGGCGGTGGCCTGGGCGGCGGCGGCATTGCCCCGGGCCAGCGCGGCGGCCAGTTCGATGCCCTGCTGCTTCATCATGGCTTCAAACCCGTCTTCGGCGGGCAGGGTTTCGATGCCCTTCAACAGGCCGGCGGCACGCGACGCGTTGGCGGGATCGAGATCAAGCAGCGTGATGGCGAAGAAGGTGCGGGTGGACGGCAGGCTGGGGCTGAGCTTCAGCGCCTGCGCATAGCAGCGCTCCATTTCGGATTTCTTCGCGCCCAGCACGGTGCCGGCCAGGAAGCTGCCCACGGTCGCAACCGCGCCGCCGTGCCAGCCGCCGAGCGCGCCCCACACCAGGCTGTTGTTCGGGTTGGCGGCGCGGATGGCTTCAAAGCGGCGGCGCACATCCTTGGCCAGGCCGATGCCCTTGGTCAGCTGCGCGCGATAGGCGATGGCGACGGCCTTTTGCAGCTGCGCCTCGACATTGCCGGGGGCACGGGCCAGCGCCTTGTCGAAATCGGCTTCGGCGGCCGCGATGATGGCCATGGCGCGGGCCTTGTCGGCGGTTTGATAGCCGGCGATCGACAGCTGGGCACGGCCGGCCAGGATCAGGCTCTCGGTGCTGTTTTCGGCATGGCCGTCGCGCACCACCGCGGCCCAGTTGCCAGCGCGAAACTCCTCGCTGGCGGTGGCGTGAACGGTCTGGGCGGTGCCGCCCAAGCAGAGCATGGCGGCGACAAGGGGGGCGGTGAAACGGCGCATCACAGGGTTGTCGGCCAGATTTGGCACGGCGGCAATGGCCATCTTGGGGGGCATGTTCAGGCCACCTGCCCAACGGGATGGATGGCGTCATGCCAATGGACGGCGATGGCGGCGGCAATGTCGGCCGCGTGGGTGGTGTGGGCAAAGCGGCCGGCACCGGCAATGCGCTGCCAGCGCGTGTCGCCCAGCGCGGCCCAGGCGCTGGCGCCGCCGGCATCGGCCAAGGCCGGTGTCCACAAGGGATCGCCATCGGCGACGATGATCAGCCAGGGCCGCGCCGGCCCGCCCGGCTGCACCTGCCAGTCGCGATACTCCTGCTGCTCGGCAATGATGCCCAGGCCCGACCGGTTGCTGAAGGTGAGCAGCTCGGCAATCAGGCGGGCGCGGAAATCCGGCTGGGCCAGCAACGCCGCATCGGCCGGGTGGCCGGAAAACAGCAGATCAACGATGCGCCCGGTCATGGCCAGGCCGGCGCGCTCGCGCACCAGCCGCCACAGGCCGCCGGCCAGATCGGAGCCGCCCATGGTGGCGCGGGCAAAGCGATCGATCATGCGGTTGCCGCTGCGCCCGGTGGACGGCGGCCGCGGCTTGATCAGCACCCCGGCCAGCAGCCGGTCGCCATGCCGGTGCCAGAAGCTGACCGCCGCCGGCGCGCCGCCATCCAGCGCGGCGATGATCGCCTGATCCAGCCCCAGCACATCCAGCGCGTGCGCCATATCGTCGGCGGCGGTGCCGAACTGGTCCGCCTCGGCCGGATCAGACAGGCCAAAGCCCGGCCGGTCGATGCCGATGGGCCGCAGCCCCTGCGCCTGCAACGCCGCCACCAGTTCCGATGCCGCCCGCCGCGTGCCCATGCCGCCGTGGCAGATGATGATCGGCTGCGCCCCGGCCGGCCCGAAATCGGCGATGCCGATCTGGCGCGAGCCGCGCCGGATGATGCGCGTGGCCTCCAGCAGGCCGCCGCGATCATGCTGCAACCCGTCGCTGCCCAGCGCGATGGCATGTGTGGCGGCCGCCTCGTTGGCCAGTTGCGCCAGATCCTTGAGGCGCGGGGCGGCGGCGCTTTCCAGCGCGGCGCGGGCATGATCGCGCACCGTGTGCGGTGACAGCTGCAGCCGCGCCGCGATGCCGGGCAAATCATGGCCATCGCCCACGAGCCGCGCCACCGCCGCCTGCGCTGGCGTCAAGGCCAGCACCGCCTGCAGCCCCGCATCAAACTGCTGATCCGACACGAATTCATCGGTCAACAACCGGGTCGTCTGCGCCTGCAGGCCAGCGAGGCCCGAAACCCCGATGGCACGATAGAGCGCCGCCACCCGCTTGCGCGCCCCCGCCGGGCTCAGGCCCAGCCGGGCTGCCAGTTCGGCAATGTCGTGCGATGCCAGCACCAGCTGCAGCGTCTGCCGCTCGGCATCGGCCAGGCTGAACACGCGCGCCGCCAGTGCCGGGAAATCCGGCGTGCGGCTGGGCACATAGGCCAGCAGGCAGCGGGTGGCAGCGGCATGATCCGGCAATTCGGGCCGCGGCCAGTGCCGGCTCGCCGCCGTGCCGGCCAGCGCCGTCCACACCGGCAGGCGGTGATGGGCAAAGCGCAGCGGCCAGAAGCGCACACCGCCAAGGCCCCGCGGCGCCGGCGGCGGCAGCGGATCCACCAGCGGCCCCAGCGCCTGCCACAGCGGATTGGCCGCCAGCACGCCGGCATCATCAGCCCAGGCCACGGCAACACCAAAGCGCGGCACAACGGGATGAGGGGCGACCACACGTGACATTGTTGTGGCGGCACATTGCGGGCGACAGGCCGCGAAAGTCCAGCCCCCTTGGCGGCGCAGCCCGGCCGGGCAATAGTGGCGGCGGCGCTCAGGCCATGGGGAGTGGGATGATGACGGATTTTGCCGGCAAGCAGGTGATGGTGATGGGCGGCAGCCGGGGCATCGGCGCGGCCATCGTGCGGCAATTCGTGGCGGCCGGCGCATCGGTGCGCTTCACCTTCTCGGGCTCTCCCGAGGCCGCTGCCGCCGTGGCCGCCGAAACCGGGGCCACCGCCGTCCAGGCCGACAGCGCCAATCGCGACGCGGTGATCGCCGCCGTGGCCGATGCCGGCGCGCTGGACGTGCTGGTGATCAACGCCGGCGTGGCCATGATGGGCGATCCGTTGACGATGGACCCCGATGCGGTGGACCGGCTGATCGACATCAACGTGCGCGCCGTTTATTTCGCCGGGGTCGAAGCCGGCCGCCAGATGCGCGACAATGGCCGCATCATCATCATCGGCTCGGTCAACGGCGATCGCGTGCCGTGGCCGGGGCAGACGGCCTATGCCCTCTCCAAATCCGCCGTGCAGGGCATCGCCCGCGGCCTCGCCCGCGATTTCGGCCCGCGCGGCATCACCGTGAACGTGGTGCAACCCGGCCCGGTGGACACCGACATGAACCCAGCCACCGGCCCATTCGCCAAGATGATGCACGCCGCCATGGCCATCAAACGCCACGCAACGGCCGATGAGGTGGCGGGGCTGGTGCTCTATCTGGCCAGCCCGGCCGCCGCGATGATCACGGGCACGACGCAGACGATTGATGGCGGGGTGGGGATTTGATGCCCGGCCCGGTGTGATCAGGCCAGCTTGGCACGGCGGCGGCGGGCGGCAGCACCAACCAGGCCAAAGCCGGCGATCAGCATCGCCCAGCTGGCGGGTTCCGGCACCGCGCCGACACGCTCAACCGAGACATTGTCAATCATCGCATTGAAATCGCTGTTCGGGTCCAGGTTGCGGAAACCGATGACCGTGCTGGTGCTGGTGGCGACGAACTGCACGCCGCACTGCTGCCACACGATCTGGAATGTGCCCTGCGTGTTGGTGCAGGTGAAATTGCTGCCGCCGCTGCTGAACTCCACGCCGATGGACGTCTGGGTGCCAAACGGCCCGCCCGACACGTTGCCGACCCAGAAGGACAGCGCATAAGCCGCGCCGATGCTGGTGGCGATGGACTGGCTGACCAGTGTGGGTTGGTTGATGCTGAACCCGGTGAGATCAAGCGCGACATTGCCATCCTGCGCGGTGAAGACATAGCCTGGGTTGCCGGCATAGTCCGACCGCACCTGGCTGACCGTTGCGTTGGCAATCGTCCATCCGGTCAGCGCCGTGCTGCCGGGGGCATGATCGGTGTAGCGTGAGGGCGATGTGACCGGAGGTGCTTCAAAACTGCCGTTCACCACCAGGTTGGCCGCACGCGACGCCGCTGGATTTGCGAGCAGAGCCAAGCCCGCAGCCATCAACAGATAAGTCTTCATCCAAGTCCCCCGAATCGCTCTCGCTTCGGCCAATCGCGCCGCGTCCGAAGGGTTAATTATCCTGCCAAACCTTGCAAGAATTTACGTTGGCAAGTTACGACCCGGGTCCAGGGGCCATGGCGCACCGGCTTCCCGAACCGCCTCAGCCCTCCAAAGTATCCGCGATCGGCGCCCGGCTTCTCGCCAGGCCGACCGCTGCGATGATCACAGGGACGACGCGGACGATTGATGGCGGGGTGGGGATTTAGGGGGTTTCAAGAAAAGGGGGCCTCCGGCGGGCAGGGACTCAGTCCCTGCACCCGTTTGTTTTAGAGCGCCCTCATCAGATTTCGGCGTAGGCGGCTTATCCGCCGAGCAAGGCACGGCGCAGCAAGCGCATCAAGGCTGTACCAGCTTCCTGCGGCTCGTCGGCACGTTCAAACAATACCGTGTCGTGTGAATAGTCTTCGCCGATCAATAGCTTCCCGACAACAATGTCTTCGGCACGGAGTTGACGTTCCGTCGACTCCAAGTGGCGTACCAGCAGTTCGCGATCTTGGTTGGATAACAGTGTCGAGTCATCGACCGGTGCACCATCTGAAATGAGACAGATAATCCGGCGAGACCATTGGGAGGCATCAAGCCGCGAGGCGGCCCAAGCAAGTGCTTCGCCGTCGATGTTCTCGTGAAGTAAGTCGGGGCGGAGCGCCGGAGCGAGTTTGGGAGGCGAGACCGATCCACGGGCGGCGGAATGGTAGACAATGTGGAGCAGATCACAAAGGCGGCCCGGATTGGCGGGGCGTCCTGCCCACTTCCATGCCTTGCGGGAGTTGCCTCCTTTCCAACTGCTTGTAGTGAAGCCGAGGATCTCGAATGCGATTCCGGCGTGCTTCAGAGCATCGATCGCGCCTTCGACAGCGAGCAGCGCCGACATCATGCGGATGCCTCGCATCGAGCCCGAATGGTCAATCAGCAATGATACGATTGTTCGCGCGCGGTCTGCTGCTGGCAGTTCTTGCTTGATGTTACGAACGAGCGCTGATCCAAAGGCGGCAATTTCGACCCGCTCACCATTAAAGAGGCTTCTAAACGCAGCGACGGCTTCCTGATAGCTGCGCAACTCCTTTGCCTTGAGCGGGCCGAGCACCGAATCAAGGTCTTCTGCATCCACGATCCTATCAAAGACTGTGGTGAACGCGCGATAGGCTTCCGGTTCCGCGTGAGCATCCGGCTTTGAAAAGCGAATCTTGAGTCCCAATGCCAACGCAGACTGTGCCATAATCCGACAAACTGAACGACAAAGTGCGCTAACGCAACATTGATAATTGAAATTGTTTTATTCGGACTATTTGAGAAGTTTTAGTTCTACAGCAAAGAAGTTGTGCGGGCCTCTGGCCCGCAACGATGCCCAAATGCTGTTCGGGTGCAGGGACTGCGTCCCTGCCCGCCGGAGGCCAGCCTTCCTTTGAACCTCAGCCCTTCAGCGCGTCCGCAATCAGCGCCCGGCTTTGGGCGAGACCGTAGAGCGCGATAAAGCCGCCCATGCGGGGGCCATTTTCGCTGCCGATGAGGATTTCGTAGAGCGATTTGAACCAGTCGCGTAGGTTCGAATAGCCGGCGGCCTTGCCGGCTTCGTAGACTTCGAACTGATAGGCTTCCGCATCGGCATTCTCGCCCACGGCGGCGAGGCGCGCGTCGAGATCACGCAAGGCGGCGGCTTCCTCCGGCGTCGGCGGGCGGCGCTTGAGGCCGGGGACGACGAAATCGCGCGCGTAGGCGGCCGCGTGGTGGACCAGCCGGTCCAGCATCGGGTGGGTTTCGGGCGATGAACCCGGTGCATATTTCTTCACGAAGCCCCACAGCCGCACCGGATCATCGGTGGCAGCGACGGATGCGAGGTTCAGGAGCAGCGAGAAGCTGACCGGCAGGGCGGCGGCGGGCGGGGCGCCTTCGTGGATATGGTGCACCGGGTTGCCGAGCTGCTGTTCCAGCGGCTGTTCGGGATAGCGGCCGAGGAAATCGGCATAATCCTCAATGGCGCGCGGGATCACGTCATAATGCAGCCGCTTCGCCTTGCGCGGGTTCTGGTACATGTAGAGCGCCAGGCTCTGCGGCGGGCCGTAATCCAGCCATTGTTCAATGGTGAGACCGTTGCCCTTGGACTTGGAAATCTTCTGCCCTTCGGCATCGAGGAACAGTTCGTAATTGAAGCCGGCGGGCGGATTGCCGCCCAGCGCGCGCACGATCTTGCCGGACAGGATCACACTGTCGATCAGGTCCTTGCCGGCCATTTCATAATCGACGCCCAGCGCCAGCCAGCGCATCGCCCAATCCACCTTCCACTGCAGCTTGCAGTGCCCGCCGGTGACGGGAACGGTCACCGTCTCGTCGGTGCCGGGGCGGATGTAGGTGACGGTGCCGGCCGCCACATCGCGGGCGATGATCGGCACCTGCAGCACCGTGCCCAGCACCGGATCGACCGGCAGGAACGGCGAATAGCTGGCTTGGCGTTCGGGGCCTAAGGTTGGCAGGATGATGCCCATGACGATGTCGTAATTGGCCAAAATCTTCAGCAGCGTCGCATCGAACATGCCGCTGGCGTAGCATTCGGTCGAGCTCATGAACTCGTAATCAAAGCCGAAGCTGTCGAGGAAGGCGCGCAGCCGGGCATTGTTGTGCTGGCCAAAGCTGGGGTGGGTGCCGAACGGGTCGCGCACCTTCGTCAGCGGCTTGCCCAGGTCTTCGCGCAGCATCTCCGGGTTGGGGATGCCATCGGGCACCTTGCGCAGCCCGTCCATATCATCCGAAAAGGCGATCAGGCGGGTCTTCACCCACGGTGCCATGGCTTCAAAGGCGCGGCGCACCATGGTGGTGCGCACCACTTCGCCAAAGGTGCCGATGTGCGGCAGGCCCGACGGGCCATAGCCGGTTTCAAAGATCACCGCCTGCCCGGCGGGCACGCCGTTCGGGTAACGGGCGAGGATCTTGCGGGCTTCCTCATAGGGCCAGGCCTTGTTTTCCAGGGCGGCGGCTTGCAGGGTTTCGGTGGTGATGGTCATGGCTTTTGGCTATCGCTTGGCTTTGCCCCCCTGTGACGACTGATGGCCATGAGTGCAACAAAATCCAGCGAACGCGGCAGGGCCATCCCGGCGCTGGTGGCCAGCCATGCCGGCGTGTGGATTGCCGATGCCGAAGGCCAGGTGCGCGGGCTGAGCCGTGGGGAGGCAATTGCCCGGGCCGGCGATTCGCCCCACCTGTTGCTGAACGCGCCGGTCACCGCCAGCCGGCTGGGGCTGGGCGAATTGTCGGGCCTCGATCTCCTCGAACTGTTCGCCTTCCTGTTTCCGGCGCGCTTTGCCGTGCCGACGCCGCGCGGGCTGGCCGCCGCGCTGGGCATCGCGCCGCCGGGGCATGAGGGCGATGCCGCTTTCCTGCAGCGCGCCGCCGCCGCCCTGCTTGCCGTGCCGGGCCAGCCCGATTGGGCCCAGCGTCATGGCGCGTGGACGAGCCTGCAAAGCCTGATCCGCCAGCGCTGGGCCTGGGCCCCGCATCTGGCCCGGCTGATCGACAAGCCCAGGGCGCCCGAGCGCCATGTCTTCCAATTGCTGCCCAAGTGGGAGGAGGCCCCCAGCCGGCCGGCCCCGCGCGTCGTGCTGCTGGATGAGGCCGAGGTGGAGGGCGAACTCGCCCGGCTGGTCGGGCCGGCGGCCGAGAGCCGCGAGGGCCAGCGCGCCTATGCCCGCGCCGCGGCCAAGGCCTTTGCACCAAGGCAGGAGGCTGGCCGGCCGCACATGGTGCTGGCCGAAGCCGGCACCGGCATCGGCAAGACCCTGGGCTATCTCGCGCCGGCGTCGCGCTGGGCGGCCGAGGCCGATGGCGCCGTGTGGGTGGCGACCTATACCAAGGCGCTGCAGCGCCAGCTGGATGCCGAAACCCAGCGCATCTGGCCCGATCCCGCGACGCGGCGCGCCAAGGTGGTGGTGCGCAAGGGCCGCGAGAATTATCTCTGCCTGCTCAATCTGGAAGATGCGGTGCAAGGCGGCTTTGGCGGGCGGGCGGCGGTGTTTGCCCGGCTGGCCGAACGCTGGGCGCAGTTTACGCGCGATGGCGACATGGTGGGCGGCGATCTGCCCGGCTGGCTGCCGCCGCTGTTTGGCCGCACCAGCTTTGCCGGCCTCACCGACCGGCGCGGCGAGTGCATCTATGCCGCCTGCCCGCATTATCGCAGCTGCTTCATCGAACGCGCGACGCGGGCCAGCGCCGGGGCCGATCTGGTGATCGCCAACCATGCGCTGGTGATGATCAACGCCGCGCGCGGCCGGGCGGAAGGGGCGGGCCTCAGCCGGCTGGTGTTCGACGAAGGCCATCATCTGTTCGATGCCGCCGATGCGACCTTTGCGGTCGCCTTGACGGGCCGCGAGGCGGTGGAGCTGAAGAATTGGCTGCTCGGCCCTGAACGTGCCGCTGGGCGCGGTCGCCGGCGCGGGCTGGCCGCCCGTCTGGCGGATTGCATCAGCTATGATGACGAGGCGGCGCTGGCCGTGGAGGCCGTGGCCGAAGCCGCCCGCGCCCTGCCCAACGATGCGTGGTTGGCGCGGGTGGCCGGCGATGGCGGGGACACGGCCATTGAACGCCTGCTGGCCGCCGTGCGCGCCCAGGTGCTCGCCCGCGCCCCGGCAGACGAGGCGGACAGCGGCTATGGCCTGGAAACCGAAGTGGCCGAAGTGTCCCCCCGGCTGGTGGAGGCGGCGGCCGATGCGGCGGCGGCGCTCCAGAAACTGGCGCGGCCGATGGCGCAGCTGGATGGGCGGCTGGCGCTGCTGCTCGATGATCCGCCCGATTGGCTGGATGGCGGCGCCCGCGCCCGGGTGGAAGGGGCGCGCGCCGGCCTGCAGCTGCGGGCGGGCCTGATCACGGCATGGACGGCGCTGCTCGCCCGCCTGGGTGGCCCGGCCGATGCCGATTTCATCGATTGGCTCGAAATCGTCCGCGCCGATGGCCGATTGCTCGATGTTGGCATCCAGCGCCGTTGGCTTGATCCGATGCGGCCCTTTGCCGGCGCCGTGCTGGAAGCCGCGCATGGCGTGCTCGTCACTTCCGCCACCCTGCGCTCCCGCCCAGACGCGCTTGCCGATGATTGGCGCGATGCCGATGCCCGCACCGGGGCGGTGCATCTGCCGGGGCCCGCCCTGCATTTCGCCGCCGCCAGCCCGTTTGACTATGCCGCCCAGGCCCAGGTGCTGATCGTCACCGATGTGCGCCCGCGCGATGTGGCGGCGCTGGCCCATGCCTATCGCGCCCTGATCGAGGCGGCGGGCGGCGGCACGCTGGGCCTGTTCACCGCCATCGCCCGGCTGCGCGCCGTGCACGCGCGGCTGGCCGATCCGCTCGCCCGCGCCGGCCTGCCGCTCTATGCCCAGCATGTCGATCCCATCGACACCGCCACGCTGGTCGACATTTTCCGGGCCGAACCGGGGGCCAGCCTGTTGGGCACCGATGCCCTGCGCGACGGGGTGGATGTGCCGGGCGACAGCTTGCGCCAGGTCATCATGGAAGGCGTGCCCTGGCCGCGCCGCACCGTGCTGCACGCGGCGCGCCGGCTGGCCGGCGGCGGCAACGCCTTTGATGATCGCGTCACCATGGGCCGGCTGGCGCAGGCCTTTGGCCGGCTGATCCGCCGTGCCGATGATCGCGGCCATTTCGTGCTGCTTGGGCCCGCCGTGCCCAGCCGCCTGTTGGGGGCGTTCCCACCCGGCGTGAGCATCGAACGGGTGACGCTGGAGCAGGCGGTGGCCCGGGTGAAGGCCGGTGTGCAGGCTGGCAAAGCCCCGGCTGATGTGCCAAGCCTTGGGCCGCCATGAAGACGCTCATCCTCTTGCGGCACGCCAAGTCGGGCTATGACGATCCGTTGCTGCGCGATTTCGACCGGCCGCTGAATGACCGCGGCCGCCGCGCCGCGATGAAGGTGGGCCAATGGCTGGGCGCCGCCATCCGCAAGGGTGACATGCCCGATCCGGCGCTGGTGTTTGCCAGCCCGGCGGTGCGCGTGCGCCAGACGATCGAGGGGCTGGAGGCCGGCATGAACCGCCCGCTCGCGCCGGTCTATGAACAACGCATCTATCTCAGCTCATCGGCCACATTGGTGGAATTGTGCGCCGGTTTCTCCGATGATCATGCCAGCGCCATGCTGGTTGGCCACAATCCGGGGCTGGAGGATCTGCTGCTGGAACTGGTGCCGCCCGGCGGGGCGCTGCGGGCCGAGGCCGAGCTGAAATATCCCACCGCCACCCTCGCCCGGCTGGACATCGCCATCGACCGCTGGTCCCAGATCGACGGCGGCCGCGCCGAACTGACCCGCTTCGTCCGCCCCCGCGATCTCGACCCCAGCCTCGGGCCGGACGATTAAAGCCCCATCTCCGCTGCCGCCGCCCTGATGCGGCCCTGCGCGGCGGCGTCGCCGATGAAGGCGGCCAGCGCCTGATCCCGGGCAGTGCGGGCGGCGGCGGTGTCGCCCAGCACCTGGCGGGCGCGCATCAGGCGCAGCCAGCCGGCCTCGTCCTTCGGGTTTGCCTTCAGCTTGGCGGCGAGGCCATCAACCATCCCGCGGATCATCGCCTGCCGGTCAGCCGGGCTCATCGCCTGCGCGGCCTGCACCTGGTCGCGGCTGGGGCCGGGCATCACGCCGGCCGGCGCCGCAGACGCGGCCGTGGCAGCGGCGGCCGCCGCCGGATCAGGCTGGCCGGGCACGCTGGCGTTGCCAACCGGGCGGGTGGCGGCCAGGCGGGCGGCAATGTCGATCTTCGCCTGCTGCGCGGTCTGTTCGATCACGCTGCGCAGTTGCGGCAGCCACGGCGCATCGGCCGGGGAATCGGCCAGCAGCTTCAGCCAATCCTCGATGGCGCCCTTGCGGTCCCCGGTTTCGGCCTTGCGCACGGCCAGGAAATAACGGGCGCGGGCATCGGCGCCATCCTGGGCGGCAGCCTTTTCAAACGCGGCCACGGCGGCTGGCGTCACCTGGCCGCCGGCATCCTGCACCAGCGCTTCGCCATAGGCGGATTGATAGCCCACACCATCGGGTTTCAGCGCGATGGCACGGGCATAGGCCTTGGCGGCATCGCCATAGCGGCCGGTCTGGAAATAGCTCCAGCCCAGCATGCGCCAGCCTTCGGGATCCTGCGGGTTGGCCTGCATCTTCTGTTCAAGGCCGGTGATCAGCTGTGCCACCTCGCCCTGCGGCGGCGCGGCGGCCGGCGCGGCGGCCGGCGGCGCAGCAGCGGGGGCACCCGGGCTGCCGGCCAGTTCCGGCTGGCCCATGTTGGTGTAGAGCGCAGCTGCAGCCAGCGCGACCATAGCGGCCATGCCCAGCGCCAGGCCCGACAGCGCCTTCTGACCCATGGTGCGGTCCAGTTCGGCCGGGATATGGCCGGCAGCGAGCAGGCGGCGGCGGATTTCGTTGCGCAGGCCTTCGGCTTCACCGGGCTGGATGCTGCCGGCCGCCAGCTGCACATCGACATCGGCCAGCTGGTCCTTCAACACGGCGATGGTGGCAGCGCGGGCGTCCACCCGGGCTTCGTGCCGGCGCACCAGCGGGATGGTGAGCCAGGCGGCAGCAAGGGCCGCCATCGCGGTGAGGATGATCCACAGGGTCATGATGGGTCCGGTTTCAGCTCAGCCGATCCAGCTCGGCGCGTTCGGCATCGGAAAGGGGGGCGTCAGCGGCAGTCGCAGGCTTGCGGCGCTGCCACAGGGCAACACCAAGTCCGCCCAGGATCAGCACCGCGAACGGGCCGGCCCACAGCAGCAGCGTGTCGCCTTCAACGGGCGGTTTCAGCAGCACGAAATTCCCATAGCGCGCCACCACATAATCCCGCACCTCGGCATCGGATTTGCCCTTGGCGATCTGTTCGCGCACCAACAGGCGCAGATCGCGGGCCAGCGGGGCGTCGCTGTCGTCGATGGACTGGTTCTGGCAGACAACGCAGCGCAGATCCTTGCTGATGCTGCGCGCGCGCTGTTCCTGCGCCGCATCAGGCAGCATTTCATCGGGCATCACCGCCGCCGCCGGGGACGCGATGGCCAGCGCGAGGGCAAGGAGCAGCCGCTTCATGCCTCGGCCCTCAGCTGCTGCATCAGCGGCTTGATCTCGCCTTCCCATTGTTCCGGGCTGATCGGGCCGACGATCTTGAAACGCACCCGACCCTTCTTGTCGACGACAAAGGTTTCCGGCGCGCCGGTGACGCCCAGATCAATGGCGGTGCGCCCCGATTCATCGGCGCCCAGCCCGGCATAGGGATTGCCGAAGCGGGCGAGGAAGGCGCGGCTGTCGTCCGGCTTGTCCTTCCAGGCAATGCCATAGACCGGGAAGCCTTCAGCTGCGATGCGTTCCAGCACCGGGTGCTCCTGCGGACAGGCGGCGCACCAGCTGGCCCAGACATTCAACAGGCGTGGCTCATCCTTGAAGCTGGCGCTGGCCAGCGCGGGGCCATCGATGCCGGGCAGGGCGAATTCGGGCAGCGGCCGGTCGATCAGCTGGCTGGGCAGTTCCTTGGGGTCTTGCGTCAGGCCATAGCCCAGGAAGCCGGCGAGGCCGACAAAGGCGATGATCGGCAGGATGAAGAGCAGGCGCTTCATGGCGGCTTATTCGGCCGGAACCAGATTGGGCGCAAGAGGGGCACGGCTCTGCGGTGCGCCGATGCGGAAGCGGCGATCCGACAGGCTGGCGGCGCCGCCCATGGCCATCAACAGGCCGCCAAACCAGATCCAGCCCACCAGCGGGTGCCAATAGAGCCGCACGACAAGGCCCTGGCCCTTGGTGTCGGTCTGCACGTCGCCGATGGCGACATATTGGTTGCCCAGCACGGAAACGCCGATGCCGGCTTCGGTCGTCTGGTTGCGGCTGTTGTCGTAGAAGCGGCGTTCGGAGACGAGGACGCGCTCGCTGCCGTTCTGGCGCACGGCAAAGCGGGCGCGCAGCGCGCGGTAGTTGGCGCCGTCCACCTCTTCGGCGCCCAGCATGGTCAGGCTCAGCGGCCCGGCCGTGGTGGTCTCGCCGGGGCGCATGACCAGGATATGCTCGGCCGCGAATGTGCTCATCGCGGCGATGCCGGCGGTGGTGAAGCCGATGCCGGCATGGGCGAGGGCCAGGCCGATGGTGGCGGCCGGCGTGGTGCGCACCAGCCGCAGCGAAAAGCCGCCCGCCCCCCACCAGCGCCGCGCCAGCACCAGGCCAGCGCCCAGCACCAGCCAGGCGCCGAGCGCCAGGCCAAGCGCGGCAGACGCCTGGGCCAGCCCGGTCCACAACGACAGGCCGGCCAAAAGCGCCGCGGTGAGCACGGCCGGCACCAGCAGCTTCCGGCCCACCACCGCCAGATCATCGCGCTTCCACGCCAGCATCGGCCCGGCGGTGACCAGCAGCAGCAGCGGGACAGACAACGGCACGAACACCAGATTATAGTAAGGCGGGCCGACCGAAATCTTGTTGGCCGGGGCCACCGCCTCCATGATCACCGGATAGAAGGTGCCGAGAAAGACAACGGCGGTGAGCGCCATCAGCAGCAGATTGTTGAGCGTGAGGCCGGCTTCGCGGCTGACACTGCCGAACAGCGCGCCCGATTTCATCTGCGGCGCCCGCAGGGCAAACAGGCCCAGCGCCGTGCCGGTGGCGCCGATAATCATGGCGAGGATGAACACGCCGCGCCGGGGATCAACCGCAAAGGCATGGACCGAGGTGAGAATCCCGGAGCGGACGAGGAAGGTGCCGATCAGGCTCAGCGAAAAGGCGAGGATGGCGAGGAGGATGGTCCAGCCGGCGAGAGACCCACGCTTTTCGGTGACGATGGCCGAATGCAGCAGCGCCGTGCCGAGCAGCCACGGCATGAAGCTGGCGTTTTCCACCGGATCCCAGAACCACCAGCCGCCCCAGCCCAGTTCGTAATAGGCCCAGAAGCTGCCCAGCGTGATCCCGCAGGTGAGCGGCACCCAGGCGGCGAGCACCCAGGGCCGCATCCAGCGCGCCCAGGCCGGATCGGCGCGACCCTCCAGCAGGGCGGCGACCGCGAAGCTGAAGGTGACGGAAAAGCCGACATAGCCAAGGTAAAGCAGCGGCGGGTGGAAGACGAGGCCGGGATCCTGCAGCAGCGGGTTCAGCTCCGCTCCGTCGAGAGGGGCCGGCGACAGCCGCTCGAACGGGTTCGACGTGAACAGCGCAAAGGCCAGGAAGGCGACCGAGATCATCGCCTGCACGGCAAGCACCCGGGCCTGCAGCGTGGTTCTGAGATTGTCGCCAAAGCGGGCGATGCCGGCGCCATAAAGGCTGAGCACCAGCACCCACAGCAGCATCGAGCCCTCGTGATTGCCCCAGGTGGCGGCCAGCCGATAGGGCAGCGGCTGCGACAGGGCGCTGTGGTTGGCGACCAGCGCGACGGAAAAATCCGCCTGGCCAAACAGGGTCATCAAACAGGCAAAGGCGATGGCGATCAGCACCGCCTGGCACGCCGCCGCGCTGCGCCCGAACGCCATCAGCGCCGCATCGCCGCGCATTGCCCCCAGCATCGGCAGCACCGCCTGGGTGGCCGCGACCAGCAGGGCGAGGATCAGGGCGAAATGGCCGATTTCGGCAAGCATGACTGATGGGGCTCCGGCGCGACCGTGCGCAAAAATGCGCAAGGTCAACATTCTTGCTCTAGCCGATGCGTATCAGGATGCTAGGATTTATCGCAATGGGGGCTGGCGCGCATCGGCATGGATGCGACGTCGTGCGCCTGCTGCACGGGCGCGGGCCGGGGGGCCCTGACCAGGGGGGAAACAGCCAGCGTGACCGCCTATCGCATCGCCATCGTGGGATCAGGCCCGGCCGGCCTGTCGGCGGCGGCGCATGCGGCCAGGCTGGGCCTGTCGCACATCCTGCTGGAAAAGACCGACCATCTGTCGGACACGATTTACAAATATCAGAAGGGCAAGCATGTGATGGCGACGCCATCGCAGCTGATCCTGCGCTCGCCGCTCGATTTCGAGGCCGGCAAGCGCGAGGTGGTGCTGGGCACCTGGAATGATCAGACCGGCGCTGCCGGCGTAAACGTGAAATATATGGCCGAGGTGAAGGCCATCGACGGCACCGGCCCGGCCATCGAGGGTTCGGTGATGAAGATCGTCACGCGCAAGCGGGACGGCAGCAGCGACACCAGGGAAATCCAGCGCCATGCCCCGCCCTATCGCCTGACCCTGACCAATGGCGAGGAGATCATTGCCGACACGGTGATCCTGGCCATCGGCACCCAGGGCAACCCCAATCTGATGGCCTGCCCCGGCGGCAACCTGCCCCATGTGCAATATCAGCTGGATGACCCGACCGAATATACCGACGAGCATATCTTCGTGATCGGCGGCGGCGATGCCGGGATCGAGAATGCGCTCGGCCTGTGTGCCGATCCGGCGCAGAACAATATGGTGACACTGGTCAACCGCTCGGCCGATTTCGCCAATGCCAAGGATGCCAATGTGAAGGCGCTGTTTGCCGCCCGCGACGCCGGGCGCATCAGCATCATGACGGAAACCACCACCAAGGCGATCGAGACCGGCCATATCACCCTCGACACCCGCGACGGCGAGGTACGCGCCCGGTGTGACCGGATCATCGCCCGCATGGGTTCGGCGCCGCCGCGCGGCTTTGTCGAAGGCTGCGGGGTGGAATTTGCCTCCAACGACCGGCTGGCCTTCCCGAAATTGTCGGCCACCTTCGAATCGACAGCGCCCGGCATCTATGTGGTGGGCGCACTCGCCGGCTATCCGCTGATCAAGCATTGCATGAACCAGGGCCATGATGTGGTGGAGTTCATCAACGGCAACCTTGATCTCAAACCGGCGGACGAGCCGATCCTGGAAGCCAAGTTCACCGGCCTTCCCGGCGGCCGCAGCGTGGCCGAATGGCTGGAATATCTGCGCAGCCGCGTGTCCATCCTGTCGGGCATGTCCAGCTTGCAGATGCGCGAATTCATGCTGGATTCGAGCGTGAAGCTCTATCGAGCCGGCGACGTCGTGTTCGAACGCAACGCCCCCGGCTCCTCGCTGTTCGGCGTCGCCGATGGCCAGGTGCTGGTGGAGGTGAACCCCAGCGATCCCAGCATCACCGTGCCGATCAATGCCGGCACCATATTTGGCGAGGTTGGCCTGATTTCCGGGCGGCGGCGCGGGGCGACCATCCGCGCCGGCAGCGATTGCATCCTGGTGGAGATCAGCCGCAACGCCGCCCTGAAGCTGATGAGCCAGGTGCCATCGGCCGCGCGCGAGATCACCCGCATCACCACCGAGCGCAGCCTGCTGCAGATCTTCAAATCCGGCCTGGCGGCCGCCGATCTGGTGGACGTGATCGCCGGCGCCAAGGTGGAAAGCATCCGCGCCGGCCAGGCCATCATCAAGGAAGGCGAGGCGGGCGACGATATCTTCATCATCCGGTCGGGATCGATGGTGGTGGAAAAGAGCATCGGCGGCAAACCGGTGTTCTTGTCCTATGTGCCGGCGGGCAGCTTTGTCGGCGAAATGGCGGTGATCGATGGCTCCGCGCGCAGCGCCACCGTGCGCGCCGCGGTGAAGAGCGACGTGATCCGCCTGGCTGGCGAACCCTTCCGCGCCCTCTTGGCCGCCAAGCCACAGCTGCTCGACAAGTTGCGTGGCGAGATGGCCAACCGCACCCGGCTCAACAATTATATCGAATCTAAGAAGGACAGTTTTTCCGGCATCGTCGACCTCTACACCGGGGTGGCGAATTTCCTGGTGGAACAGGGCGTCGGTGAAGCCACCGATGTGCTGCTGATCGACGAGAAGCTCTGCGTTGGTTGCGACAATTGCGAGAAGGCCTGCGCCGATACCCACGACGGCCTGTCGCGGCTGGACCGGGAGGCCGGGCGCACCTATGCCCATCTGCACGTGCCGACCAGCTGCCGCCACTGCGAGCATCCCCATTGCATGGCCGATTGCCCGCCCAACGCCATCCACCGCGGGCCGACGGGCGAAGTCTATATCGACGATACGTGCATCGGCTGCGGCAATTGCCAGCGCAACTGCCCCTATGGCGTGATCCGCATGGACAAGGTGCCGCCGAAGAAGCCCTGGCTGCTCAGCTGGTTCCTGTTCGGCAGCGGCCCCGGACCGGGCGAACCCAGCCACAAATGGGCGAAGAAGGCCGATCCCGCCTATGCCGAAAAGGCCAAGAAGGCGATCAAGTGCGACATGTGTTCGGGCCAGGAAGGCGGTCCGGCCTGCGTGCGCGCCTGCCCCACAGGGGCCGCCATCCGGGTGTCGCCGGAACAATTCCTGTCGGTCGCCCTGATGGGCCGGGAGGGCAAGTGATGGCGAGCACCGCGCCCACCCGCAAGGCAATGACCGGCAAGGCCGTTGCCCGCGCCCCGCGGGACACGGCGCACGAAGGCTTTCTGAATCACCGGCGGGCGCGCTGGGCCAAGGTGGCGGGCACATTGAGCCTCGTCGCGCTGCTCACCTACATGCTCACCGATCCAACCCCGCGCCACAATGGCGGCACCTGGCTGGGCTATACGCTGGGCAGCATCGGCGCCGGCCTGATCGTCTGGCTGTCGCTGCTGGGCGTGCGCAAGCGGGTGATCGGATCAAAGCCGTTCAGCCTGAAGGGCTGGACCAGCGCCCATGTCTATCTGGGCCTGTCGCTGATCGTCATCGGCACGCTGCACACCGGATTCCAGCTCGGCTGGAATGTCCACACCCTCGCCTGGGCGCTGATGATGATCGTCATCCTGTCGGGCCTGTGGGGCATCAGCCTTTATGCCACGCTGCCGGAAAAACTCTCGGCCAACCGCGGAGAGGTGACGCAGCAGCAGATGCTGGAAGCGATCCGCACGCTTGACCGGCAGCTGGATCTGGCCGCCCAGCCTCTGGGCGCCGATGATGCCGCGCTGGTGCGGATGAGCCTGGAGGAATGCCGCATCGCCGGATCGCTGGGCCAGCGCCTGTCGGGCAATTACGCCAGCGACGGCAACGCCCGTGCGCTGGCCGCGGTGGGCGACAAGGTGATGGCCGGGCTGCGCAGCGGCCAGGCTGATGAGCGCTTGCAGCAGATCCAGTTCCTGCTGGAACGGAAAGAAGCAGCGCTGGCCCAGGCCCGTCGCCACATCGCCATGAAGGCAAGGCTGGAGCTGTGGCTCTATATCCATGTGCCGGTGACCATCGCGCTGCTGGCGGCGCTGTTCGCCCACATCCTCTCCGTGTTCCTCTATTGGTGAGGCGGGCATGAGCTTCATCATCCGCCAATTGACCAAGCGGGCCGACGGCGGCGACATCATCCGCACGAGGCAGCTGGTGCAGGCCGAAATCAGCATCGGGCGCGGCACCGATTGCGATATCCAGCTGCCCGATCTGGCCGTGATGCTGCGTCATGCCCGGCTGGTGCGCATCGCAGCCACCCGGGTGAGCATCGAGACCACCGGCGGCGTGCCGGTCACGGTTGCCGGCAAGTTCGTCACCCGCGCCGATGTTGATCTTGCCGATGCCCCGGCGGTGGAGATTGGGCCGTTCCGCCTGTCGTTGAGCGAAGGTGAGGATGGCGCGGTGGCCATCACCGCCGAGCGGGTGATCCCGCCCATCGACGCCGCCGATGCCACCCAGGAGGTTTCGATCTTCTCGCTGCAGGGCGCCATGCCCACGCGGCGGCGGCTGGCCTGGGTGGGTGCGCTGGTCATTCTGGTTGGCCTGCTGCTGATCCCGCTGGTGCATTTCCTGGGCGAAGGCCGCGCCACCTTGCCCAAGGACATGCTTGCCGAAGCGGCACGCCCGGTCACCCCCGGTGCGGCGTTTGGCGATGGCAAACTGCGCGTACCCACCGCGCGGCCGGCGGCGGCCGGTGGCTTTGCCCCCGACGAAGTCTGGTCATCGGGCCCGCTGTCGAACGCCCACGCCAGCCTGTCCAACAATTGCGGGGCCTGCCACACGCAGGCGTTTGTGAGCGTGACGGACAGCGCCTGCCAGGCCTGCCACACCAAGGCGGCGCTGCCCGATCATGCCGCGCCGGCGCGGCTGGCCAAGGGGCGGATGCCCGAATCCGGCGTGATGGCGGCGGCGCATGCGGCCTTCAACCTCCCGCAGGGCCGCTGCACCAGCTGCCACAAGGAGCATGAGGGCGAAGCCACGGTGATGACGGTGGCCGAGCAGTTCTGCACCGATTGCCACGCCGGGTTGAAGGGCCGGCTGCCCGATACGGCGGTGGCGGATGTGCCGGGCTGGGCAAAGCACCCGGATTTCCGTGCCACGCTGGTGGCCAGCCCGTCGCTCACCCAGCCGGTGTTTGCCCGCACGCCGCTCAATGGCGCACGCGAGCGTTCCGGCCTGATCTACCCGCACGACATTCACCAGTCTGCTACCAACGCGGTGGCCAACATGGCGCGCAAGCAAGGGTTCAGGCTGGCCAGCGACGGCAGCCTGCCCTGTGCCACCTGCCACGTGCCCGATGGTGATCAGGTCCGCTTCAAGCCAATCGACATGGAGGCCAATTGCGGCGCCTGCCATGATCTGGCCTTCGCCCGCGATGGCGGCACGCTGCGCACCCTGCCGCACGGCAAGCCGGCGCAGGTGGCCGGCATCATCCGCGATTTCTACCTGTCACAGGCGGTCGCTCCGCGCGCTGGCGTGCAGCGCATCGCCTTTGATCGCCGCCCGCCCGGCCGCATGGCCGAGGCGGAAGCCGCGCAGCTGCGCCTGGCCTCCATCGGCGATGCCCAGGCCCGCGCCCGCGCCGCGGTGGCCGGCATCTTCACGGGCAAGGGATTGTGCACCGATTGCCATGTGGTGAGCGATACCGGCGCGGCGGACATCACCCGCCGCTTTGCCATCGCCCCGGTGACGATCAACGATCATTATCTGCCGCAGGGCCGTTTCCCGCACGGCAAGCACAAGAGCTATGACGGCAAGACCGGCGATGCTGCCTGTGTCGCCTGCCACACTGGCATCACCCGATCAAAGGCCGCCACCGATGTGAACATCCCCGGCGTGGCCAATTGCCGCCAATGCCATGGCGCGCCGGCCAAGACCCTGCTG
The DNA here is from genome assembly GCF_059745315.1 of Sandarakinorhabdus sp. FBCC-B8862. NCBI lineage: Bacteria > Pseudomonadati > Pseudomonadota > Alphaproteobacteria > Sphingomonadales > Sphingosinicellaceae > Sandarakinorhabdus > Sandarakinorhabdus sp. FBCC-B8862. The sequence goes on along the minus strand of NZ_CM185574.1, from coordinate 2,061,354 downwards.
GCCAACACCGCAAAGGCCGGCGACAGTTGCGACACCTGCCATGGCTATCACGATGGCGTGCTGCCGTCGGGGCCGTTGCCGGCCGGCCATGGCAATGCGCCGCGCGTGGCGGCCGCCCGGCCCCGCGCCGCCGGATTCGGCTCCTGATCCGTCCGCCATCTTGTGCACCGCGCCGGCTTGCGTCAGCATGCAGACCAGCCGCGTATATGGTTGGGGACAGGCCGGCGCCATGGTGGCCCGGCAGGCGGGGGCGCTGACATGCTGGTTGCCCAGGTGACCGATATTCATCTCGGCTTCCAGCCGGATGATCCGGCCGAAATGAACCGCAAGCGGTTCGACGAGGTGATCGCCACGCTGCTGGCGATGAACCCGCAACCGGCGCTGCTGCTCGCCACCGGCGACCTGACGGAACATGGCGCCATTGCCTCCTACCAAACGCTGAAATCCATCACCGACCGGCTGCCGTTCCCGGTCCATTTCGCGCTCGGCAACCATGATGTGCGCGCCAATTTCCGCGCCGTCTTCCCCGATGTGCCGGTCACCGCCACCGGCCATGTCCAATATGATTTCGTCCACGGCCCCTTGCGCTTCGTCGTGCTCGACACGCTGCTGGAAGGGCAGCATGGCGGCGCGCTTTCGGCCGAACAGGCGCAGTGGCTCGACGAAACGCTGGCGCGCGATCAGCGCCCCACCGTGCTGGTGCTGCACCACCCGCCGATCGAAACCGGCAACGGCTGGATGACCGAGGATCTCGATGCCCCCTGGGTGCAGCGCCTGTCGGCCGTGGTGCGCCGCCACCCCCAGGTGATCCGCATGATCACCGGCCACCTGCACCGCGCCATCGTTACCGGTTGGCACGGCACCACGCTGGCGGTGTGCCCATCATCGGCGCCGCAGGTCGCCATCGATTTCCGCAGCATCGATCCCGAAGACCCGGACGGGCGGGACATGATCGTTGCCGAAACCCCCGGCTTTGCCGTTCATTGGTGGACCGGGCAGGATCTGATCACCCATTATGGCAGCGGCGGTGACCACCCGGTGCTGGCCCGGTACAACAGCCGCATGCAAGCGACCGTGCAGCACATCGTGGCGGAACGGACGGGCGGGCATTGAACCCACCCGCCCCAGGCGATCACTTCTTCGGGAAACACACCAGCTGTTCGCTGCTGATGTCGGAGATCGCACGATAGCTGGCGACAAACTTGTCCCACGCCGCATCGCGCTTGTCACGCGGCACGCCCGGTGCGTTCACGTGCACGGTCACCACCTTGTCGGCGGCCATGCCTTGCGGCGTCATCACCAGGCCCACGCGCTGCACATTGTCGGTGTAGCCATGGGCGCGATACCAGGCCATATGCTCGGCCACGACCTTTTCGAAATCAGCCACCGTCGCCCCGCCCTTCAGCGTGCTGACCCGCATGACCTGCACCTCTCCATCGCAGCGCGGTGCGGCAGGCGGTGCCTGTGCCAACACGGGCGCGGCCAGCACCATGGCGGCCGCCATCATCATGTGACGCAGTTTCATCAATCATCCCCTGTTGTGATCCCGCGCCCCCACGACGCAGGATGTCCAAGGGTTGCATGCCGGTTTTGCAGTTGCAAGCTGGAGCTAAGTGCGAGCGGCCAGTACTGGCCGGAAGATATGGCGTCGCGGCGAAGCCGCGCCGTCAGACGGGTTGAAGCCGGCGGGGACCGACGCCCGCCGTTTCACCCGCTGGCCGCGCGCTCGGCGAGTCTGCAAACAGCACGGCTGTTTGCAGCCGCCTCGCGTCACACACGCATCGGCATCAGCACATAGAGCGCCCGCGCCTCATCCCCTTCGCGGATCAGAGTCGGAGCGGACGCATCCGAAAGATGCACATCCACGCTGTCGCTGCGCACCTGGCCGAGGATGTCGAGCAGGTAGCGATAGTTGAAGCCCACCTCCAGCTCGCTGGCGGCATAATCGGCCGGCAGATCTTCCGAAGCGGTGCCGTTTTCCGGGCTGGTGACCGACAGGGTCACCTTGTCCCGGCCCAGCGCCAGCTTCACGGCGCGGGTCTTTTCGGTGGTGGCAATCGCTGCCACCCGGTCCACACCTTCGGCCAGCGTCTTGGCATCGATCTTCAGCAGCTTGTCGTTCGCCGTCGGGATCACCCGGCTGTAATCCGGGAAGGTGCCATCGATCAGCTTGCTGGTGAGCGTGCTGTCGGCCGAGAAGCGGAAGCGGATCTTGGCGGCGGACAGGCTGATCTCCACCGGCGCATCGGCGGCCATCTCGTCCAGCAGCTTGCGCACTTCGGCCACGCACTTCCTTGGCACGATCACGCCCGGCATGTCGGCGGCGCCGTCCGGCAACTCCAGCTCGATCCGGGCCAGCCGGTGGCCATCGGTCGCCACGCCGCGCAGCTTGGGCGCCGGGCCGCTGGTGGCATGCATGTAGATGCCGTTCAGATAATAGCGCGTTTCCTCAGTGGAAATCGCAAAGCGCGTCGCGTCGATCAGTTCCTTCAGGTCCGCCGCCGACAGGGTGAAGCGCACCGGCAGGTCGGTTTCCGCAATCACCGGGAAATCATCGCGCTTCAACGTCGACAGGCTGAACCGGCTGCGGCCGGCCACCACGCTCATCCGCTCACCCGACACCGCCAGCTCCACCTGCGCGCCATCCGGAATCTTGCGCACGATGTCGAACAGCGTGTGGGCCGAAACCGTCGTCGCCCCCTGCACATCGATCCCGGCCGGGATGGTTTCCACCACCTGCAGATCAAGATCGGTCGCCATCAACCGCAAACCATCGCCCCGCGCCTCGATCAGCACGTTCGACAGGATGGGGATGGTGTTGCGACGCTCAACCACCGACTGGATATGGCCCAGGCACTTCAGCAGCGTGGCGCGTTCAACGGTGGCCTTCATTCCGGTCCCTGCTAATTTTGTTACACGAAGGCCACTATAGCCATTCACACGCGTGGTGGTAGTGGCGAAGTGCAGCCAAAGCGCGGATAACAGCGGCCATGGACCTGATTCTCGCCCGCCACGCCGAAACCGTCTTCAACGCCGCCGCGCGCATGCAGGGCCACATGGCCCACACGCCGCTCACCCGCGCCGGCATCGCCCAGGCCGAAGCCATGGGCGCCGCCCTGCGCGAACAGGTCGGCGAAGCGCCCGACCGCGATCTCTGGGTCTCCCCCTCCGGCCGCACCCAGCAAACCGCCGCCATCGTCGGCGAACATCTCGGCCTCCCCTTCTTCGATTGGCGACAAGACCGCCGCCTGCTCGAAATCGACGTTGGCCAATGGGAAGGCCGCTACTACGCCGACATCGTCGCCGACCTCGGCGAACATATCGTCTGCCCCGATCGCCGCCTGTTCCGCGTGCCCCCACCCGGCGGCGAATGGTTCCCCGATATCGCCGCCCGCCTCACCGACTGGCTGGCCGAACTGGACCACAACCGCCCCCTCCTCGTCATCAGCCACGGCATCACCGCCCGCGTCCTGCGCGGCATCCTCGTCGGCGGCCAGGATTGGCAAGGCGTCCCCGTCGCCGCCGATGCCCCACAAGGCACCGTGTTCCACATCAAGGACGGCGTGGAGACGATGCTGCACGTCGGCAGCGGTGTGCAAGGTGTGCGGGCGGCGTAAGAGGCCACCAACCGACACATCCCCCCGTCGCCCCGTGCTTGACACGGGACTTGGCTGCCCTTGGCGAAAAGAAGAAAGTAGAGCCTCCGGCGGGCAGGGTCGCAGACCCTGCACCCGCTTGTTTTTGGCCGGCGCTTGGTGGTGAGTTCGGGAGTCTAGCTGGTCTTCCGTTTTGCAATGAAATGGGCCTGCGCGGCAGCTTCTTCGTAGGTGAAAGACCGCTCAATGCAATTGGGCTCCGGTCGCCAGTCGCCCCAGCCGTTCCAATCGTAGTTCTGTTGGAAGGCATCGAAATCTGAGACAGCACTGAAGCGATGAACAAGCCTTGCGTTTGGCATTGTGGCCAACCGCACTCTGTCATTCTGCTCACTTATTGGAGCAAAGAACTGATCGCCCTCAGCATCGTTCTGCCAAATCTCGAACTCAAGCTTAGCCATAAACTCTCTCTACCATAGCATCTGATCCGCCCGCCATGGGATTGCCTGGGAACACCCTCCCAACCCGAGCACCTGAAAACAACCGGGTGCAGGATCTGCGACCCTGCCCGCCGGAGGCCTGTTTCTCCCTTCCGCCTGCAACCGCACCCTCGTAAAAGGCCGACAAACCAACCGGAGTCCTTGCCATGTCCGATCCCGTTGTCATTGCCAGCTATGCCCGCACGCCGATGGGTGGCTTCCAGGGCGCCTTGAGCGGCGTGAAGGCCACGGAGCTGGGCGCGGCGGCGGTGAAGGCGGCGGTTGCGCGGGCCGGGGTGGCGGCGGACAGGGTGGAGCAGATCGTGATGGGCTGTGTGCTGCCGGCTGGGCTGGGCCAGGCGCCGGCGCGGCAGGCGGCGTTGGGGGCCGGGTTGCCGCTCGGTGTCGAGGCGACGACGGTCAACAAGATGTGTGGCAGCGGCATGCAGGCCATGATCATGGCGCATGATGCGCTGGCCGCCGGCAGTGCGGAGGTGATTGTGGCCGGCGGCATGGAGAGCATGACCAATGCGCCCTATCTCCTGACCAAGCATCGCGGCGGCGCGCGGATCGGCCATGATGCCATAAAGGACAGCATGTATCTGGATGGGCTGGAGGATGCCTATGATCCCGGCCGCCTGATGGGCAGCTTTGCCGAGGAAGCGGCGCGGGATTATCAGTTCACGCGGGAAGCGCAGGACGAATTTGCCATCGCCAGCCTTGCCCGCGCCCAGGCGGCGATTGCGGGTGGTGCCTTTGCCGCGGAGATCGTGCCCGTCACCATCAGCGGCCGCGGCGGTGATGTGGTGATCGACACCGATGAACAGCCCGGCAAGGCCCGGCCGGACAAGATCCCGACGCTCAAACCCGCCTTTGCGAAGGATGGCACCATCACAGCGGCCAACGCCTCCTCCATCAGCGATGGTGCGGCGGCGCTGGTGCTGACCCGGGCCAGCGTGGCGGCGCGCGGTGGGCTCGCCGTGCAGGCGCGCATCGTGGCGCACGCCGCGCACGCCCATGAACCGGCGAAGTTCACCACCGCGCCGGTGCCGGCGATCCGCAAGGTGCTGGCCAAGGCCGGGTGGCGCGTGGCCGATGTGGACCTGTTCGAGGTGAACGAGGCCTTTGCCGCCGTCGCCATGATCGCCATGCACGATCTCGACATTCCGCACGAAAAGCTCAACATCCACGGCGGCGCCTGTGCGCTGGGCCATCCCATCGGCGCATCGGGCGCGCGCATTGTTGCGACGCTGCTGGCCGCGCTGGAGCGGACCGGCGGCAAGCGTGGGGTCGCCGCGCTGTGCATCGGCGGCGGCGAAGCGACCGCCATCGCGGTGGAGCGCATCTGATGACACTGGCCGGCAAACGCGCCCTCGTCACCGGTGCGACCAGCGGCATTGGCCTTGCCATCGCCAAGGCACTCAGCGCGGCGGGCGCCAGGGTGATGATCAACGGCTTTGGCGATGCGGCGCAGATCGCGGCGGCGCGCGCCGAGGCCGGGGGTGCCCAAGGTCCGGCAGCCTATCACGGGGCGGACATGTCGAAGCCCGCCGAGATTGAAGCCATGATGGCGGCGGCCGAGGACCAGCTGGGCGGGGTGGACATCCTGGTCAACAACGCCGGCATCCAGTTCGTCTCCCCGGTGGAGGACTTTCCGCCCGAAAAGTGGGATGCGATCCTGGCCATCAACCTGTCGAGCGCGTTCCACACGACCCGGCTGGCGGTGCCGGGCATGAAGGCGGCCGGCTGGGGCCGGATCATCAACACCGCCTCGGCCCACAGCCTGGTCGCCTCGCCGTTCAAATCGGCCTATGTCGCGGCCAAGCATGGCATCGCCGGCTTCACCAAGGCGGTGGCGCTGGAGGTGGCAACCCACGGCGTGACGGTGAACTGCATCAGCCCCGGCTATGTGTGGACGCCGCTGGTGGAAAAGCAGATCCCCGACACGATGGCGGCGCGCGGCCTGACCCGGGACCAGGTGATCGAGGATGTGCTGTTGAAGGCGCAGCCCACCCGCCAGTTCGTGACGGTGGACCAGGTGGCGCAAACCGCGCTGTTCCTGTGCAGCGATGCCGCCAGCCAGATCACCGGCGCCAACATCAGCATGGATGGCGGCTGGACGGCGGCCTGATCCGGGGCGGAATCGGCCAATTGGCGATTCCATCCCCGTTATCCCCGTTATCCACAGGCCTGATGGCCAATATTTCATTTTGACGACTCACCCGATCGGTGAGAGCATTCACCTGTAGCCGGGAATTGACGGCGGCAGAAATGCCAAAGGAAATGAAAAGGTTACAGCCAGTTTCTGGAGACGATCCCGTTTAACCGCGGGGAATTGAAACCAGGAAGAGGCAGGGCAGGAAGGCCAGCCCGGAGCATGGCGGAAGACAGGCGCAAGCCTCTCTCCCACCACCGGGACGGAGCGCCAGCCCAACCGGCCGGAAGCCGGCAGGCAAGGCGAGGCAGTGGGGCAACCCACAGACGGGGCAACCCGGATCCGGGGCAACCTGGGGCCAGACCAGCGCCAGCCGGGCAGGGCCGGAACCGGTGGCAACGCCAGCCCACGCGCGAACAATCCAACGGCGCAAGCCAGCGGGCGAAACGCGAAGCGGGTGAGAGCAGCAGCCGGGGGCCGCCAGGCCCGCACGCAAGGTCAGCCGCGACGGCGCCAGCCGCAGCGGTGAACCCCGAAGGACCGTGACGCAGCCGGAAACGGGTAACACCGGACGAGGGCAAGGCCACAGCCAGCAGGAACGGCGCAAGCCGGGACCGCAGCGGGGATCAGGACGAAAGCGTGCAGGGACGAACGGTCCGGCAACGGTGGCGAGGTGGCGGGCAACCGCCATCCCTCCTCCGGATGCGAAAGTGCCGCGACCTCGCGGAAGGCCAGCCGCCGCAGCTCCAGCTGACGAAGCCGTGAGCGCAGGCGCCGACCGAAGCGAATGGCACGACACAGTGGGGGCTGATGGCGACATCAGCTCCCATTTTGCCGTTCAGAGCCGGAGCACGTTGGCCAGCCGACCGCGCACCAGCCACAGCAGCGCCGCCCCGGCCAGCGGAAAGGCGGCATGCAGCAGCCAGAAATCCGCCGCCGCCATGCGTTCATAAAACCGGCCCAGCCAGCCCGACATGGTGCTGCCCATGAACACGCCGAACTGCACCGCGCCCAGCATCACGCCGGTCACCGCCGGCGGTGCGGTGCGCGAAAACAAGGCGTTCACCGTGGGCACCAGATAAAGCCAGCCGACATTCAGGATCAGGTGGAACATCACCACCCACAGGATCGGCGTTTGCCCCTTCCCCAGCAAGATGCCGCTGCCCAGCGCCAGCCAGATGAAGGCGCCGCCCATCAGCGCCATGCCGATGCCGATCTTGCCCAGCTCGCCGGGCACCCGGCCGGCCGCCGCCTGGGCGCGCCACAGCGCCAGCACCGGCGGCACCGCCATGATCGGTGCCAGACTGTCAAACGCCTGCAGCCAGGTGACCGGCACCTCAAAGCCCAACACCAGCCGATCGAGATGATCGCGCCCCCACAGCGCATAGACATTCCACACCTGGCTTTGCGCCAGCCAGAACAGGCTGGTGAACAGCATCACCACCACCAGCGCCGCGATGGTGCGGCCATCGCCGGGCTGCAGCCGGGCGCTGCGCCGGGCCGCGTGCGGCGTGTCGGGCGGCATCAGGCCATTGCCGGCCATCAGCGTGATCGCCGCCAGCGCCATGCAGCCGCTGGCAACGGCAAAGCCCCATTGCCAATCCACCCGTTCCCCCAGCGCACCGATCAGCAGCGGCCCCAGGAACGCCCCGGTGTTGAGCCCCGCCGCCAGGATCGAGAAGGCAGCATCGCGCCGGCCATCATCGCGGGCATAAAGATGGCCGGTCTGGGCATTCAGATTGCAGCGCAGCGCGCCGGCGCCCAGCGCGCTGACCAGCAGGCCGGGCAGGAAGGTGGCGGGCAGGATCACCATCACCATGCCGCCCGTCGCCAGGGCGGAGCCGATGATGCAGGTGAGACGCGGGCCCCACACCCGATCGCCAAGCCAGCCGCCCAGCAGTGGGGTGAGGAAGAACAGCCCGAGATACAGCCCCATCGTCTGGGTGGCGAGCGCCTGCAAGCTCATCGGCCCGAACAGGCTTTCCAGCAGGGCGCGCCAGGCGGTGAAGCCGCCCACACTGTCCAGCATCGCCGGCGTGAACAGCGCATTGGCCATGTAGAGGATCAGCAGCGCCTGCACGCCATAGATGCCAGCCGCCTGCACCGCTTCTGCCACCGTGACAATGGCCAACCCTGCCGGATGGCCGCCAATCTCGCGCTGTTCCCCCATGGCCACACGGTGAACGCGCGTTGCCACCTGTGCAAGGCGCGGCGCGCCATTTTTCGTGCGTTATTTCGGCCCACCCACCTGCACGTGGCGCCCTTCGGCATCGCGGGCCTTTTCGGCCTTGCGGGCATCGCGGGCGGCCTTTTCCTCCGCCTTGCGGGCGGCGCGGCCGCGCTTGATGTCGGCCTCCTCCTGGCTTTCGGTGGCGGCGTCGTAAATCGCCTCTCCCGCCTTGATCGGTGCGGTGATCACCGCCCGCGCCACGCTGCAGCCGGTCAGCAACAGGGGCAGCAGCAGGAGAAGGATGCGCATCCCCACCTCATGCCAGAGCAGCGGGCGGCAGCGCCAGCAGTTTCGGGATGGCGGCCTTGAAGGGGAAGAAACCCTTCTTCGCCTGGGGCCAGGCCACATCGTCCCAAGCCCGGCGCAGGCGGACCAGCCGCACACCATCGCTGGCCAGCACGGGCGCCAGCATATCCAGCCGGTCCTTCACCGGGCCCACCGGTGCATCGGCGGTGATGATCTGGGCGAGGCGGTGGCGGGCGGCCCAGGCGCGCATCGCATTCACCGCATCGGCTTCATCCAGCCGTTCGGGCGCCAGCCCCAATCGATTGGCGGCCCGATCCACGCCATCGGCCAGCATGGCATCGGCCACCCGCCGTTTCAGCGGTGCCGGCGCGCCGCCGATGCCACTGGTCGCCGCCAGCGCCACCGGGCTGGCGGGCAGCGGCAAGGTTTCCAGGCTCACATCCTCCGACGTGATGAACAGGCCGGTGCGCAGGGCCGGATCGGCATGCTGCACCGGCGCCGGCGGGATTGGCGGGGGAATCATGTCGGCAGGCCAGGGCGCTGCCTCGCGCGCCAGCGGCGCGTCCACCTTGAATCGCCCGCCCGACAGGTCGCGGATCAGATCGGCACGCGCCAGATAGGTCTTGCCCGCCGTCTGCAGCCCCACCACCCAGCGCCAGCCCAACGTGTTGCTGGCCGGGCAGGCATCGAGCAGATGGCGGTAGAAGAAAGCCGCGCCCAGCTGCCACGGCAGGCGCAGGGTGAAGCACCAGATGCTGGCAAAGCTCATCCGCACATGGTTGTGCAGCCAACCGGTTTCCTGCAGTTCGGCCACCCAGGCATCGAAACAGTCGATCCCGGTTTGGCCGGCCATGGCCTGGTGGTATCGACGCTGCCACTTGCCATCCTCGGCCAGCATCGCCTCCATGCGCACCACATCGGCCTGCCAGCGCGCCCAGATCTCCGGCCGCTGCTGCAACCAGCCCACCCAATAGCTGCGCCAGCACACTTCCTGGACGAACTTCTCCGCCCCGCCAAAGCCATGGGCGGCCACGGCGGCCACGGCCACCTCCGCCTCGCTCACCAGCCGGCGGCGGATGGCGGGAGAGAGCAGCGAGGTGGTGGCCCGGCCATCGGGCCCGCCATCATGGTTGCGCCGCGCGGCATAGGCGCGGCCGGCCAGCGGCAGGAATTCGGTCAGCCGGGCAAGGGCCTCGGTGCGGGTGAGGGGGAAGCGCATGGCCTCCCCCTAGGGCTCAAGCTAAGGTTGCGCCTTGTGGCGGCTTGTCGCTTGCCGCCTTGCGCGCGCGGCAGCGTCAGGGCTTCGCGGGTTCCAGGCCGACACACTGTTTCCAGATGCCGCCAATTGTCCCAAACTCCTTGCGATACTCGATCCGGCTTCCCGTGCCTTCGGGGAATATCGTGAAAGCCAGAGATACGCCACCATAGCCATTCTTGATCAACACCACCCGAGAGCCATTTTCCTGCTCAAGAGCCGCCGTATTGTTCTTGTTGGCGAGGCAGAACGCCACTTTGGTAGCGGAGTCGGTCGAATGAAAAACTTCGGTGGGCGGCTTCTGCAGCACCTTTTGGGTTGATGCGCAGCCGCCGACAGCCAAGCAGGCCAAAATGACAATCTTTACCTTCATGAGCGTCTCCATAAACTGCAACAATACTTCAACGGACGCTCATCGATTGGCAAGAGATGAATTTCAGAGGCAATATATATTCACACCGTGAAGCTTTCCCCGCAGCCGCACGATCCCTTGGCATTGGGGTTGTTGAACACGAAGCCGGCGGTGAAATCATCCTCGCGCCAGTCCATGGTGCTGCCGATCAGATACATCAGGCTGCCGCCGTCGATGAACAGCGTGCCGCCCGGCGTGTCGATGCGCTCGTCGCCCAGCTTGGCCGCCGTCACATAGGCCAGATCATAGGCGAGGCCCGAACAGCCGCGGCGCGGGGTGGAGAGGCGCACGCCCACGGCATCGGCCGGCGCGTCTTTCAGGATGGTGGCGATGCGATTGGCCGCGCCTTCGGTGACGATCACCGGGGCGGGGCGCGGGCGGCGGGTGAGTGTGGTCTGTTCCATCACAGCATTCCCATTTCCAGCCGGGCCTCGTCGCTCATCTTGCCCGGATCCCAGGGCGGATCCCACACCAGGGAGACATCGCAGCTCTGGATGCCCGGCACGGCGCAGACGCGGATTTCCACTTCGCCCGGCATGGATTCGGCCACAGGGCAATGCGGCGTGGTCAGCGTCATCGTCACGATGGCGTGGCCATTGCTGATTTCGACGCCATAGATCAGGCCCAGATCATAGATGTTCACCGGGATTTCGGGATCGTGGATCTGGCGCAGCGCGGCGATCACCTCGTCATACAGGTCGCCGCCGGGGGCTTCCGGCGCCACCGGTTCCGGCTTCTGCTTCAGGAAACCATCCAGATAATCCGGCTGGCGCGGCCCTGCCTCGGCAGCCGCCGCCTCGGCAGCGGCCCGCAGCGGCGGGGCCTTCGCCACCGGCTTGGCCTCGCTCACTTCCTCAACCTCGAAGCTGCGTTCAGTCATCACTTCACCCCAAAAATGCGGGAGACACGGGCAAGCCCCTCAACCAGCCGCTGGACATCGCGCGGGCTGGAATAGAGGCCGAAACTGGCGCGGGCGGTGGCGGGCACGCCCAGGATGTGCATCAGCGGTTGCGCGCAATGATGGCCGGCGCGGATCGCCACGCCCGCTTCATCCAATATGGTGCCGATATCGTGCGGGTGCACCCCCTGCATCGAAAAGCTGAGGATGCCGGCGCTGTCGTCAGGGCCATGCAGGGTCAGGCTGTTGATGCCCTGCAGCGCGCTGCGCGCCTGCCGCACCAGCGCCGCCTCGTGGGCATGGATGCGGTCAAGCCCGATGGCCTCGACATAATCGATCGCGGCAGCCAGCCCGATCACGCCTTCGATATGCGGGGTGCCGGCTTCGAAGCGGCCGGGGGGCGGGGCATAGCTGGTGCGTTCGAACGTCACCGTTTCGATCATCGCGCCGCCACCCTGCCAGGGTGGCATCGAATCGAGCAGGTCCGCCCGCGCCCACAGCACGCCGATGCCGGTGGGGCCATAAAGCTTGTGGCCGGAGAAGACATAGAAATCGCAGCCCAGCGCAGCCATGTCGAGCGACAGGCGCGGTGCGGCCTGGCAGCCATCAACCAGCAGCAGCGCGCCCGCCGCATGGGCGGCATCGGCAAGGCGGCGCACATCGGCGGTGCCGCCCAGCACGTTCGACACATGGGCAATGCTGACCAGCCGGGTTTCCGGCCGGATCATGGCGATCAGCGCCGCCTCGTCGATGCGGCCACCGCCGGTGATCGGTGCCACGTCGAGCACGGCGCCGGCGCGTTCGCACAACATCTGCCAGGGCACGATGTTGCTGTGATGCTCCAGCGCGGAAATCAGGATGCGGTCACCGGGCTTGAGCCGCTGCCCCCAGCTTTGTGCCACCAGGTTGATGCCTTCGGTGGCGCCGCGCACGAACACGACTTCGTTCGGGTCGGCCGCACCGATGAAACGGGCGACACGGGCGCGCGCCTCCTCAAAGCGCAGAGTCATCGTGGCGGAGCGTTCATAGACGCCGCGATGCACCGTCGCATAATCCGGGCCATAACAGCGCGCGATGGCATCGATCACCGCTTGCGGTTTCTGCGCGGTCGCCGCCGTATCGAGATAGGCCCAATCACCGGCGAGACCGGGGAAATCTCCCTTCAGGTCCAGCATTGCCGGGGCGGTGGCGTCAGTTATGCTCATGCGCACAGCCCCCGGAGGACAAGATGCTTGCCGCCCTGATCGCCCTGCAGATGGCCGCCACCCAGCCGGTGACGTTGGCCGAGGATTATGCCCGCACCACGACGGGCCGCTTTTCCAGCGCCGAACAACATGCCGCCGATAGCCGGTATGACGTTGTGGAGGTGGCGATCACCCGCATCTGGCCGGGCCGCACCGATGGCGTGTGGCTGTACCAGGAACAGGCGATCACCAGCGCGCCGGGCACCACGCCGGCCGCGGCGCGGCTGAAACCCTATTTCCAGTTTGTCGCCCGCGTTGTCGAAATCGCGCCGGGCGTGCTGCGGCGGGACAATTTCCGCGTCAGGGATGGCGCCAAATGGCTCAACCTGACGCCCGGTGACGCCCGCCTCGCCACGTTGAGCCCCGATGATCTCGCACCGGCCAGCTGCCACAACCGGCTGGAGCGCATCGCCACCGGCGTGTTCGTGGGCGGCACCGAAAGCTGCACCAACAATTTTCGTGGCGCGGTGATGATGGAAAGCCGCAGCGTGACGACGCGCGACGCCTATGTGAACTGGGATCGCGGCTTTGCCGCCGATGGCACGCGCATGTGGGGCCCCGCCGGTGGCGGTTACATCTTCAAGCGCATGGCCGACTGAACGGCTCACGCCGCCGCCTCCAGCCGCGCGGTTATGGCGGCGTCCAGCGTTTCAACCGCCGCTTCGTCCAGCCCGTCGAGCGCGTCTGACAGGAAGGCGCGGGTCAGGAGGGCGCGGGCCTGCGGCTTCGGCACACCGCGGCTGGTCATGTAGAAGAGCGCTTGTCTGTCGAGCTCGCCGATGGCGGCGCCGTGGGCGCATTTCACATCGTCGGCAAAGATTTCCAGCTCCGGCTTGGCGTTGGCGGTGGCGCCGCGATTGAGCAGGATGGCCTTGAACGACTGGCTGCTGTCGGTCTTTTGGCCTTCGCGCGCCACGGCGACCTGGCCCAGATAGGTTGTGGTGGCCGCGCCACCCGCCACGGCGCGCACGATCTGGCGGCTGGTGGCGCCCGCGCCGACATGGCGCACGGTGGTTACCAGCTCGATCGTCTGTGTGGCCGAACCGATCAGCACGCAGCCGAGCTGGAAATCGGCACCATCATGAAGCGTCACATCCAGCGCGATGCGGCCATAATCGCGGCCGCCATCGATGATCGTGTAGCGGCAGGCGGCACCGGCGCCGACATTGATGGCGAGATGGCGGATCACCGGGCTGTCGGCGGTGGTGACGATCAGATCGGCATGGGTTTCGCCAGCCGGCACCACCACGGGTTCAACGGCGACCGGCCAATGCCGGGCGACAGCGGCCAGATCGCTGTAGCGAAAGGCCTCATCCCTGCGGGTCGGAAGCGCGCTCATGCCGATTTCCGGTGTCGCCGTCACGCGGCGAGCGCGGAATAGCCTTCCGCCTCCAGCTTGTGGGCGAGATCGGCACCGCCCGAATGGACGATGCGGCCATCCATCAGGACATGGATATGATCGGGCACGACATAATCGAGCAGCCGCTGATAATGGGTGATCAGCAGCGTGGCGTGATCGGGCGAGCGCATGGCGTTGATGCCTTCGGACACGACACGCAGCGCATCGATGTCGAGGCCCGAATCCGTCTCGTCCAGCACGGCCAGCCACGGCTTCAGCACGTGCATCTGCACCATTTCGTTGCGCTTCTTCTCGCCGCCGGAAAAGCCCTGGTTCACCGCGCGCTTCATCATGTCGAACGGCAGGCCCAGCTTTTCGGCGGCGGCCTTGGCCAGCTTCATGAACTCGGCGCCCGACACTTCGGGCTCGCCGCGCAGGGTGCGCTGGGCGTTCAATGCGGTGCGCAGGAAGAGGAGGTTGGAGACGCCGGGGATTTCCACCGGATATTGCAGGCCCAGGAACAGGCCGGCCGCCGCGCGCTCATGCGGTTCCTTGGCCAGCAGATCCTCACCCCGGAACGTCACCGAACCGCCGGTCACGTCATAGCCGTCACGCCCGGCCAGCACATAGGACAGGGTGGATTTGCCGGCGCCGTTCGGCCCCATGATGGCGTGCACCTCGCCGGCGTTCACGGTGAGTGACAGGCCCTTCAGGATGGGCTTGCCGTCCACTTCGGCATGAAGATTGTCGATGATCAGCATGTGGGGGCTCACTTCATCTGGTTCTGGCGCTTGACGATGGTGACCACCGCATTCTCGCGCACTTCTTTTTCGATCACGCCCACGCTGGCCTGGGCCACGGCCTCGGCCTGATTGGGCGTGTGATTGGGATGGCCAAAGCGGTCGAAGGACGCCACTTTCAGGGTGAGGGCATTGCGGATCGGCCGGCAGGCCTTCACCGCCGCGATGGCGATGCTGCCGGCGGGATCCTTGGACACATCGGCGGCGGCGATCTTGTCGTCGACGCATTTGCCGAAATCGGCAGTCAGCTGGTCAAGTTCGGCGCGCAGCTGCTGGCCCTTGGGATCGACGCGCGGCGGTGCGGCATCACAGGCGGCGAGCAGCAGCAGCGGCACCAGCAGGGCGGGGGCGCGCGTCATGCCCGCGACCCCAGGGGCGTGCCGCGCGCGGCCCAGGCCGCCACTTCGCCATCGCTGACGGCGGCAAAGGCCCGGAAGCCCTGCCCGCGGTCACGCAGCAGATATTGCGTGTCCCACGCGGTGATGACGCCGCCATCGCCGGCCAGCATTGCATAGTGCGTGTGGGACAGCACGACGCCCGGTGCGAGCGGCACCACGACTGTCACGGTGGCACGGGCATCGGCAACGCCCTGCCGGTCATAAAAGCCGAACAGCGCCTCGACATTGCGGCGGAACAGCGCCTCGTCACAGGCAAGGGCAGCGCCGGGGCCCGAAATCAGCGCCGGGAACGACCAGGCCGCGACCAGCGCCGCACTGTCCTGCCGGGCAAATGCAGCGGCATAGGCCGCGAAAAAGGCCTGAACATCGGCCTGCATCACCCGACCGAGCCTTCCAGGCTGAGGCCGAGCAGCTTTTGCGCCTCGACGGCAAATTCCATCGGCAGTTGTTGCAGCACCTCGCGGCAGAAGCCGTTGACGATCAGGCCAACCGCAGCCTCCGCATCCAGCCCGCGCGACTGGGCATAGAAGAGCTGATCGTCGCTGATCTTCGAGGTTGTGGCCTCATGCTCGATTGTGGCGCTGGGGTTGCGGCACTCGATATAGGGCACGGTGTGGGCGCCGCACTGGCTGCCCAGCAGCAGGCTGTCGCACTGGGTGAAGTTGCGCGCACCCTCCGCCGTGGCGGCCACGCGCACCAGCCCGCGATAGGTGCCGTTCGACCGGCCGGCCGAAATCCCTTTCGACACGATGGTGGAGCTGCTGCCCTTGCCGATGTGGATCATCTTGGTGCCGGTATCAGCCTGCTGGCAATTGTTGGTGACCGCCACCGAATAGAATTCGCCCACGCTGTTTTCGCCCGACAGCACGCAGCTGGGATATTTCCAGGTGATGGCGCTGCCGGTTTCGACCTGGGTCCAGCTGACCTTGCTGTTCTTCCCCAGGCAGTTGGCGCGCTTGGTGACGAAATTGTAGATGCCGCCCTTGCCGTCGGCATCGCCGGGATACCAGTTCTGCACGGTGGAATATTTGATCTCGGCATCGTCCAGCGCCACCAGCTCCACCACCGCGGCGTGCAGCTGATTCTCGTCGCGCATCGGGGCGGTGCAGCCTTCCAGATAGGAGACATAGGCGCCCTTGTCGGCAATGATCAGCGTGCGTTCGAACTGGCCGGTGTTGGCGGCGTTGATGCGGAAATAGGTGGAAAGCTCCATCGGGCAGCGCACGCCTTCAGGGATGTAGACGAAGGTGCCATCGGAAAAGACCGCGCTGTTCAGGCAGGCAAAATAATTGTCGGTGACGGGCACCACGCTGCCCAGCCACTTCTTCACCAGATCGGGAAACTCCTTCACCGCCTCCGAAATGGACAGGAAGATCACCCCGGCCTTGCGCAGCTCCTCGCGGAAGGTGGTGGCCACCGACACGCTGTCGAACACCGCGTCGACAGCAATCTTGCGGGCGCCTTCCACCCCGGCCAGCACCTTCTGCTCCTCGATCGGGATGCCCAGCTTCTCATAGGTGCGGCGGATTTCGGGATCCAATTCGTCCAGCGATTTCAGGCTCGGCTTGGCCTTGGGCGCGGCGTAGTAATAGGCATCCTGATAATCGATCGGCGCGATGTTCAGCTTGGCCCAATCCGGGCTCTCCATCGCCTCCCACTTGGCAAAAGCCTTCAACCGCCAGTCCAGCAGCCACTGCGGCTCGCCCTTCTTGGCCGAGATATAGCGCACCGTGTCGGCATTCAGGCCCTTGGGTGCCAGTTCGGATTCAACATCCGAGGTGAAGCCCCACTTGTAGGTGGCCAGATCCTCAACCGCGGCGCGGGCCTCGGCATCCTGCACCGGCGCTGCAGCATCGTTCACCGTGTCGGCAGACACTTCATCAGACATGGTCAAACTCTTTTCCGGTTCGTTCAATCGGCCAGCGCGGTGGCGGTTGCCACGGCTGGCCCGGATGCCGCCGCTGCCGCCGGCTGCACCAGATCGGCCAGCGACACGGCGGCAAGCGCCCCGCGCACGGCCTGGTTGATTGGCGGCCAATGGCCCCGGATGGCGCAATGGCCTTCCATGGCGCAATCCTGCACATCGCCCGACACACAGCTGGTCAGCGCGATCGGCCCATCCACCGCCTCGACGATTTCCGCCACGCTGATCGCCCCCGGCTCGCGGGACAGGGTGAAGCCGCCCGCCGCCCCGCGCGACGCCATCAGCAGCCCGCCGCGCGCCAGCGTGCCCATCAGCTTGGCCACCGTGGGCGGCGGGATCATCGTCAATTCCGCCACCCGCGCCGCCGACAGTTTCGCCGACGGTTCGCGCGCGGCGGCAGCCATCACCACCACGGCATAATCGGCAAGATTGGTCAGTCGAATCAAGGCTTCCCCGCCACGCTCGGGCAAAGTGGACAAATCTGGTCGGGTTATGGTCCGCCTGCCCCGAATAGTCAAGTTTTGCAGCCTGGTGCGGCGGTCATGCCGCAGCCGCGCCGATCACGACATCAGGGCCAGGCGGGGCAGCCCCGGCAGCTGCCGCTTGTGGGCAATGGTCAACCGCGTCACCGGGGCCGCCTCGGCCAGGAACCGCGCCGGGGTCAACCCGGTGAAGGCCCGGAATTCACGAATGAAATGCGCCTGATCATAAAAGGCATCGCCCGCCGCTTCGGCCCAATCCAGCGCCTCGCCGCTGGCCAGCCGCACCGCCGCACCCAGCGCCCGATATTTGCGCGCAAGCAGCTTGGGCGAAGCGCCATAGATGCGCTGGCACAGCCGTTCCACCGATCGGGCCGACATGCCGCTGGCCGCCACCAGCGCATCCACGTCGGGATTGCCGCTGCCGGTCAACCAGCCATCAGCCAACCCGGTAAACCATGCATGGGCATCGCGCGCGCCCTCCAGCCGGCGGTGCAAGAATGCATCGACCACGGCGCAGCGCCGGCCATCGCTGCCGGCATTGGCCACGCCGTCCAACAGGGCCGCCACCGCCGGCGCTGGCAACACGCCGGCCAGATCCACCGCATCATCGGCCAGATCGGCGGCCGGCACGCCCACCAGCTCGGCCCAGCCGCGCGGCAACAGCCCGATCCCGAACAGCGCCAGCCGGCCATTGGCCCGATAATGCACCGGCACACTGGTTGGCCCCTGCAACACCGCGCCGCGCCCAGGCCGCACCCGGCCGCCGCCATAATCATTGTTGGCCTCGCCAGCCACCACCAGCCGGATCTGGCCCAGTTCCGCCCGCATCAGATCGGCAAAGGCCGGCAGTTCCGATTCAAACCAGTAATAGGATGACACATGCTGCCGCAGCGCCGGATGCGGGGCGAAATAGCGGATGCTGATCATGCCCCCTCCTGACATGGCTGGCGTGCACGGCCGCCAACCGTTGCACGATATGCATGCTGGCAGGGAAAAGTGGCAAAAAAAGGGGCCCCGGCGGGTGCCAGGGCCTCTGAGTTTCGAAAAGCCCTGCCAAGGCAGGACTTCACGGGTCGCATGATGGTGATACGGCAGCAGCGGGCGGCGCTATTGTAGATTTCCGACAAAATTGCGGTTTTTTGCGCTGCAATGCCTGCAGCAACCGCCTATGCCGGGCCGATGGGCAGCATTTCCACCCCAAGAACCGCAGGGCGGCTGGCCTTTCCGGCGATGGTCACCGGTTCCGCCTGTCTCGCCTTCGGGCCGTGGCTGGTGCGGCTGGCCGATGTGGCGCCGCTTGCCTCCGCCTTCTGGCGCCAGGCGCTGGCGGTGCCGTTCCTGCTGCTGTTTGCCTTGCGAGCGCCGGGCGGGCGCGGCCTGCCCGCCGCCGGCCGCAGCGGGCTGGCGCTGGCCGGGCTGGCGGGCGTCGCGTTTGCCGCCGATCTGTCGGTCTGGCACCTCGGCATCATGCGCACCACGCTGGCCAACGCCACGCTGCTGGCCAATGCCGCCACCTTCCTGCTGCCGCTCTATGGCCTGGTTGCGCTGCGCCAGCGGCTCAGCCGGCCGCAATGGTGGGCGCTGGCCACGGCTGCGGCCGGCATGGCGCTGCTGCTCGGCCGCAGCGCCGAACTGTCGGCCACCCATCTGGCTGGCGACCTTCTCTGCCTTGGCGCCGCCGTCTTCTACACCGTCTATCTGATCGCCATCGAAAAGCTGCGCGGCCGGTTGGATGCGATGCCCGCCCTGGCGCTGGCCACGCTGGCGTCTGCCGTTGCCCTCGCCCCACTCGCAGCCGCTGGCCGGTTCTGGCCACAGGATTGGACCCCGATCATCGCGCTTGCCATCGGCAGCCAGGTCATCGGCCAGGGCCTGATCGTCTATGCGGTGCGCCACCTGTCGCCGCTGGTCGTCGGCCTCACCCTGCTGGTCCAGCCGGCGATCAGCGCCTTCATCGGCGCGGTGCGCTTTGGCGAGGTGCCGGGGCCGCCCGAGCTGCTTGGTGCCGGGCTGGTGGTCGCCGCCCTCGTGGTGGCGCGCCTGCCGGTCGGCAAGCCGGCCTGAACGCCTGCCATGAAAAAGGGCGCTGCACCCCTTTGGTGCAGCGCCCTTTTTGCATCCAGTTCAGCCGGGCGGCTTACTTCAGATAGGCCGAGATGAACTTGTTCATTTCGAACATCGAGCACTCGTCCTTGCCGAACAGCGCCTTCAGCTTGGCATCGGCCACGATCATGCGCTTGTCGGTCGGCTTCTGCAGGTTGTGGGCGCGGATATAATCCCACACCTTGGCAACCACCTGGCCACGCGGCAGCGGGTCATTGCCCACCACGGCCGCCAGCGGGCCCTGCGGCGTCAGCGGCTTCATCAACGCGTCCATCTTCTTGCCCGCGGGCTTGGCGTCCTTGGCCATCTCAATCCCCTTCGTTGTTGCTGGCCCTTTTGAGGCCGGTCACATCAGATTGACCCTGATGAATGGCTTAAAGCGGGCTTCCCCAGCGAAGCGCAAGCGCAAAATGCGTGAATGCCAGGCTGGTGACGGCCAAAGCCGGTTGAACGTGACAAAACTGCCACCAGTTTGCCGGTCAAAACCGCCGCAGGAAGCGGATCTGCCACCAGCGCGGCCGGTTCAGCGTGGCGGCACCGGCCACCGCGCCATCCACCATCACCTGATCAAGGCAGTTGTCACACTCCAGACTGACCAGCCAGCCGCCCTCGCTGATGTCCAACTGCACCGCTGCATCCACCTGCCAACCCGCCGGGGCCAGACCGCCGGGGGCGCCGGGCAGCCCGGCCGCCGCCACCTGCATGGCGCTGCGCCACCGCGCCGTCACGCGCGGCACCAGATCGGCACCGGCACCGGCCAGCCGCTGGTGCCAGGCGGCCGACAGGCTGGCATTGACATCGGGGGCATAAAGCGGCCGCGGCGGCCCGCCAGCCGGCGCCGCGCCCTGCCAGCGCGCCTGCTGCACCGCCAGGCTGCCGGCCAGTTCCAGCGCCGGCAGCGGCCGGGCACTGGCCCACAGATCAAGGCCATGGTTGCGCATCAGCGCATTGCCGGGGTTCACCGCCGCCAGCGGATCCAGGCCCAGCAGCGGCGACACAGGCGCGCGGGTGCGGTCCACAAAGCCGGCGGCGTTCAGGCGCAGCCGGCCGGCCCAAAGATCGCCCTTCACCCCGGCTTCGTGATGCCAGCCGGTTTCGCGCGGCAGCGCCGCCAGACCGGCAGTGCTGCGCGCCAGCAGATTCCAGCCCACCAGCCGCGCCGTGCGGGCACTGCGCACAAAGATCAGCGCCTCACCCAGCGCCAGCCCGGCGCCGATATCGCCGGTAACCAATTGCGCCTGCTGGCGCGGCGCGGCCGGCAGCACCAGGCACTCGCCTGGCAGGCAGGCGGCGCGCCGGTCGGTCAGCGCCAGGGTCACGTCGCTGTCGGTCAGGCGCAGGCTGCCGGCCAGTTCCAGCCGGCCGCTGGCCTGCCAGCTTGCCCGGCCCATGATGTAGCGTCCGGTCTGCGTCTGGCTGATGCGCCGGTCGACAATCAGCTGGCTGCCACTGCCCACGCCGCTTGTGTCGGCCGCCAGCCGGGTCTCGCTGCTGTCGGTCACGCCGGCTTCCAGCCCAAGGCGCAGCACATTGAAATCCGCCGTCAGCGTCAGCCGGTGCTGCTGGCCGTTGGTGACCAGCCGCGCCACCTGGCCGTTGCCCGCCAGATCCAGCCCCAGCCGCCCGGTCTGGCGGGCAAAGCCATTGTGCAACGCCAGTGTGAAGCGGCCGGATTCCCAGCTGAAATCAGATGCATAAAGCTGCAGATCGGCGCGCTGGCCCAATGGCTGCCGGGCCAGATCGGCGCTGATCGGCCCCCACAGGCCGGGGGCATCAAAGGCGAGGTTGGTGGTGGCCGTGCTGGCGATGTAACGGCCGTCGCACATTGTCGCCGCCAGCGGATTGCAGCGGCTTGCCGGCAGATTGCCCGCCTGCGACCGGTGATAACTCGCCGATACGGCCCAGCGCAGACCCGGTGCCAGATCCAGATCCACCAGCGCCGAAAGGCCGGCGCGCTGGCCGCGGTTCAGCCGTTGTCCGGTGGCGACATTGTTCAGCCAGCCCAGATCATGCTGCAACTGGCCGCCCAGGCCCAGTCGCACGCCGGTGCCCAGCGGCAGGTCCAGCCGGCCCAGCACGCGCCGGCTGCCAAAACCGCCCGCAGCAAATTCGCCGGCGCCGGCCAGTTGGGTGCCGGCCCGGCGCAGATCATGGGCAAGCCTGCCCGCCGCATCGCCGGCATCCGGCCCGCTGGCCAGCAGCAGATCGGCATCGCCCAGCGCCGGCAGCAACGGTGCCTGGCCGGGCAGGCTGATGCCGTTGATGGCGATATCGGGCCGGGCGCGGCCATGTTGGGTGATCAATGCCGCCGTGCCATTGCCGGGGCCGGGCAGCGCCAGCCAGCCCGGCGCGGCGCGCAGGCCATCGGCCAGCGTAGCGGGCGCGCGGGCATCGCGGGCATCGGGATCAAGCCACCACAGGGATTTGATGACATCCTGTGCGGCCCGGTCGGCCTGCCAGCCCTGCAGCCGGGGCTGGGCCAGTGGCGCAGCCTCGGCCGCCAGCAGCGGTGCCACAGGGATTGGTGCCAGCACCAGCAGGGCCGATGCCAGCAATGCGGGCGGCCGCATCACGGGGCGCTTCAGCGCGGGCCGTCGCGACCGGTGGGCTGCCCGCCCAGCGGGCCGCCGGCGGCGCCCACCGCACCGACATTGCCGAACAGGGTTTCGAAAAAGCCTTCGGATTTGCCCAGCGTCGGCGTCTTGTCGTCCACCGGGTTGATGCGGGCGATCTTCTCCATGCCGCGGCGTTCCACCTTGGCCACATTGCCTTCGGCATCAAAGCTGACGACCAGCACCTGCTGCGCCAGCGTCTTGGGCGCGACAAAGGCATATTGGCCGGTCAGGCGGCTGACATAATACCAGCTGCCGGTGTCGAACTGCGCGGCAAAGGTGGGCCGGCCCAGGGTGCGCGACACCGATTCGCGGTTGTCCACCCCCGGCAGGATCGAAGTGAACAGGGTTTCATCGATCAGATAGCCCTGGTTGGCCTTGATGCGCGAGCAGCCGGCACTGGCCAGCGCCGCCGCCGTCAACATCATCAGGGTCACACTGCGTTTCATCATTCTGGCTCCAGACCGGTCGACGCCCCCGCCCCCGGCTGCGGGCCGCCGCCGGCTGCCCAAAGGCGGCAACCCGTGCGACAATCCCGTTCGCGTTGTCATTATGTCAGTCGCGGCGATTATGCTAGCGCTTGCCGCATGTCGATCCTTGCGAGCCTGAAACGCCTGGTTGCCGGGGCACCGCCGAGCCCGGTGGAGCAGCTTTATGCCGCCGTGGTGGCCGAAGCGCGCCGGCCAGACTGGTATCTGGATGGCGCCGTGCCCGACACGCTGGATGGCCGCTTCGACATGGTGGCGCTGGTGCTGTCGCTGCTGCTGCTGCGGCTGGAACAGGTGACGGGCGGCAATGTCCGCCACCCGGCGGCGCAATTGTCGGCCGATCTGGCTGATCGCTTCATCGCCGACATGGAAGCCAATCTGCGCGAGGACGGCATTTCCGATCAGGCGGTGCCGCGCCATCTGGGCCAGATGATGGCGGCGCTGGGCGGCCGGCTGGGCGCCTATCGCGCCGCCCGCGGCGACGCCGATGCCATGGCCGAGGCGCTGCAGCGCAATCTCTATCGCGGCGCCGATGTGCCCGATGCGGCCGTGCGGCATGTGGTGGGCGAAACCCGCCGCCTGTCGGGCCGCCTTGCTGCCACCAGCTTTGCCCGGTTGAACGCCGGCATCATGGAGCCGGCGAATTGACCGCGCCGGTGCCGGAATTCAGCCATCCGTTGCGCGCCCACGAGATCGGCGGCACGGTGCGGCGCGTGGCCATCAGCGCCAATGATGCGGAGCGGGCGGCGCTGGCGGCCCGCTTTGACCTGTTGGCCCTGACCAACCTTTCGGCCAGTTTCGAGGTGAAGCGCGAGGCGGCCGGCATCCGTGTCACCGGCACGGTGACCGCCACCGGCGATCAGGCCTGCGTGGCCAGCGGGGAGCCGGTGCCCTTCCGCCTGAAGGAGGCCGTGGCCCTGCTGCTCAGCGATGCGCCCGATGGCGGCGAGATCGAACTGGCCGCCGATGATCTGGATGTGGAGCCGCTGGCTGGCGACATCGTTGATCTGGGCGAAATCGCCGCCCAGGCGCTGGCGCTCGGCCTCGATCCCTATCCGCGCCGCCCGGGCAGCGTGCCCGGCCTGCTCAGCGAGGAAGAAGCCGCCGAGGCGCGCAGCCCGTTTGCGGTGCTGAAGGGCAAATAGGCCTCAAAATGGTAACTACGGGGAAACTCTGTAACTGTCTGTTCGGAATACCTCTTTCTTGCTGATTAATCAACACATTTTTGGTCTATCTTCCATCAGTGTGTAACTATTCAACCGTTCGGACTCGGCTTAGCTTGCTCGTTGCCCGCTCCATCTGATTCGAAGCAGCCGTCTCGCGGCTTCGGCGAGGAAGGCAACAAAAGCCTGAACGGTTCCACGCCCAACGCGATTGCGATGCGTGCCATATTGTCGACAGACATGTTTTGTTCAGACCGCTCGACGGCACTCACATAAGTGCGGTTCAGGCCCGCTTCGAATGCGAGTTTCTCCTGCGACCAGTTCCGATCAGCCCGCGCCAGCCTGATGTTCCTGGCGAGGACGTCTCGAAGTTCGCTACGGGGTGTTCTCTTCACCCCCCGACTCTTTCGTCTTGCAGGTTCCGTGACGACCGGTTTTAAGATACATTCGGAAGGACAGAGGAGGTCGGTGGTGGCTGCGGTTAAAAGACGCTCAGCCCGGATGGGCTATAGGGCGACGGACGAGTTTCGCGAGCTGGCGGTGACGCACGCACTGTCCGGACAGTTCAGCATCCCAATGCTGGCCGATATCTATGGCATTGGTCAGTCGACTCTATATCGCTGGACAGCTGCATCAAAGCGCACCTCCAACCAACTCGGACCAGCTCGAGCCTTGCAGCAGAGCTTCGACCCAACTGAGCTGATTAGGCGAGAACGTGACGCTTTCAAGATCGTGGCACTAGCGCTCGCTAGGGAACTGGCTCGACAGCGATAAAGTGCTGAGGAGTGAATTCTGCATCCTTCGGAGGACGCGTCAGGCCCGGCCTAACGCGCGTCCGGAATCGTCCAAGAGATGTTAGCGGGATGGCTCAAGGGCCGTCGTCGGGCCAGCAATGAACCACGCCGGGTTTGCCGGAGGCTCCAACTTCTGAGAACGTGGAGTCCCCATGAGCAAGACAACGAACAAGTATACGCCCGAGGTGGGGGAACGGGGGTACGGATGGTGCTGGACCACGAGCGGGATCACGCGCCTCTCTGGGCGGCGGTGGTTTCGATATGTGGCCTTCGTCATCGACAAGTTCACCCGCCATATCGTGCGCTGGCGAGCAACACGCACAGCGCATGCAGGTTTCGCTCTGGATGCATTAGAGTAGGCGCTGTATGTAGGCCGGCCGGCACGCAGTGGTGACCTCATCCACCACTCTGACAGTGGCAGCCAAACTTTCTCGATCTGCTACAATGAACGGCTCGCCGAAGCTGGATTCCAACTGTCAAACGGCAGGGTTAGGGACAGCGATGACAACGCTTTGGCCGAGACGGTGGATGGCCTTTACAAGGCCGAGGTCGCTCATCGACGCGGCCCTTGGCGATGGCTTGAAGCCGTTGAATACGCGACGCTAGAATGTGCCGACTGGTTCAATCACCGCCGACTGCTCGAGCCCATCGGCAACATCCCGCCTGCAGAGACAGAGGAACGCCATTGTGCCATGATCCATTGAACAGCCATCGCCGCGAGAAACAAACCATATAGCCTCCGGCAAACCCGGCGCGGTTCAGCGCTTGCAACATCGCTAGCTTGCCGCCTAATACCTATCACGATGCCTTTCGGTTCCTTCTTCAGCGGTTTTCTGCGGTCGAGAACCGACACAAAGGAGTTGAACGAGTGCCCACCGTCGCGCCACAGCCGAGGAGCAAGCGCGCCTTGAATCACCTTCGACCTGTTCCGCCATCGAGCGCGTCTGTTGATGATAGCGGTGAACTAAAGGACACGCCCGCAAACCGTGCGCTTCACCCGTTGGTGGCCTCGCAAAAGGCCTTTAAAAACCGAAAAATAACTGATGGTGCATTCTATGCTGATGATCAATCCATACTCCTCTGTGGGGGAGTTAAGGAGGAACTGAAAAAGCTAATCGATTCCGGTCTAAAAGTTGATTGTATTGTGACTTCGCCGCCCTACTATGGGCAGCGTGACTACGGTGTTGATGGGCAAATAGGTCATGAGGATCATCCTTCAAAATTCATTGAAGAGCTCGTTGAAGTGTTTAGGCTTTGTCGAAGCGTTCTGAGTGACACAGGTTCTCTTTGGATCAACATTGGCGACACATACTGGAGCGGGAAGGGGGCGCACAAAAGTAAGGAGGCCAAGCAGGAGGCGCGCAGGTTCGGCGTTCGGCCACAAGACAAGCCCGGTGACGGAAAATGGGCTCGTCCCAAGCAACTCTTGCTAATTCCTCACCGCCTAGCGATCGCTCTCCAAGATGAGGGTTGGCTGGTGCGCAACGACAATGTGTGGAAGAAGCCCAATCCTGTGCCCGACCAAGTTCGTGATCGTTGCTCAATGTCGCATGAGTACGTTTTTCACCTAACAGCAAGCCGATGGTACTATTTCAACCGCCTTCCCGTTGGAAGGGAGATGCCGTCTGGTAGCGTTTTACCTCCGCTCGATACGTGGGAGGTCAGGCCATCGAACGGCAATGGGGCTCACAAGGCATCGTTTTCCGAAGACTTGATCCGAATACCGATACTGGCCTCCACTCCGCCGAATGGTATCGTTCTTGATCCATTTAATGGGTCTGGCACAACTACGGTGTTTGCTCGATCCCATGGTTTTCGTTCAATCGGAATTGATATCAGCCCAGATTATTGCGAACAGGCGGCTGCAGCGCTGAGGCACCTTAATGCAGCTTTGACGGTGGGGTCCAAGGAGGGGTATGACGAGTTATCTGAGCCCGGCGACGATTAGGGGAGCTGTCGATCGTCTCGGGGAGTCCCGAGGGCAGAGCATTCTTCTTGATTATTTGGTGTTCAAGCGAGCCTTGGTGATAGATCCGGTTGCTGGCACCGTTGTTACTGGAATAAAGGCCGGACCTTATAATCAAGCCATCGAAGAACTAACAAAGGTTGCAGACCCGACGCAGTCAGAACGTCCCTATTTCCTGCCTCCAGGTGCGCGCCGAGACAGTGGGCGCGGGTATCGCACTAAAAAATATCCTTCCAACGGGCCAAGCGACACAGCTAGCCGTTGGCAGTCCAAAAATGACAGGCCAATCGAACTCTTGGATGGGACATCTCCGAAACAGTTCCGTCCTGTTGTTCGAAACGCCTCTGAATTATCTTCTTTCTTTCTCAATGCAGAGACCCAGACATTCCCCGAAAAACCACGCCTGATTGATCTAGCGATTTGGTATTTTAGAGGATTTGATATAGATACATTGCCAAACTTGGACAATGATCAGCTAGCACATTCCCTCATCGAGGAGATGCGCGCTCGGTGCGGGATTACCGATGAAGAGATTGCGGGCCTCTTCCTAAACGAACCGACGTTCGACGCTCAAATTGTCACAGCTCCGACTGTCGCTAGCCCTGGGGATTACCTACCCGTGCCCCCTGTACAGAGCCAGAAACCTGCATCTTCAAACACCGCTACACTTGGTTCAAAAGGTGGAACAAACGCTATAGACGACGTGGTTAATTTTGTATCCGCCAAGGGATTTGTGTTTGATCCTTGGCAGATAGCGGCGTTTATCACTGCAGTTCGTACTAAGCCATTTGTTATCCTCGCCGGCATCTCAGGCACAGGCAAGACCAAGTTACCAAAGCTTGTCGCAGAAGCCACAGGCGCTCAGTTCCGTCGCATACCTGTTCGACCCGATTGGACTGACAGCAGCGAACTTTTAGGTTACGAAAGACTTGGCGCCGGGGCCACCTTTGTTCCTGGGCATTTACTTCGCGTGGCTCGTGAAGCGCAGCACAACCCGGATCAGCAATTCTTCGTGTTGCTTGATGAGATGAATGTTGCGCGTGTTGAGTACTACCTTGCTGAAGTGCTAAGTCACATTGAAGAGCGCGAAGTCAGACCTGATGGTTCTATAGCTTCCGATCCATTAGTTCCAAATGCCTCTGATGACGAGTGGCAGAGGGTTTGTTTGCCAGGGAACCTCACAATTATTGGCTCAGTGAATATGGACGAGACAACGTTTGGATTCTCGCGCAAGGTTCTTGATCGTAGCTTTGTGATCGAATTCTCGACCGTGTCGTTATCGTCTGTGAACCCTCCAACTGCTGTCACGCCATCAGCCAGCTGGTCGGTAAAAGACTGGGAACAGCGGGCGCTGTCATTAGCTGCCCACCCAAATCACAATCATGATGATATCGGTCGTGTGATCACCGCACTTGAGACGATCAATCAAGCCCTGCGCCCGTTGCAGATGCAGATTGGATACCGGGTTCGGGACGAGATTGCCATGTTTGTACTCAGCGCACAGGACTGCCCGGAGAGCTTTGTCGGTAGCGATGCATCAGTCATCAACGCGCTTGACGTGGCTATCGCGATGAAGGTCTTGCCGCGAATTCAGGGTACAGGTCCAGCGCTACGGACGAGTTTAGAACAACTCATAATCTGGGCCGACCCACAGGGCGCCACGGCATCGACAACTGGAATCGAGACGGAGTCGTTTCCATTTTGTGCTGACAGGCTGCGGATGATGCTCCAGAGGCTCGATGAAACTGGATTTACGTCGTTTTGGTTATGACCAAACATACGGCTCTGCTTACGATCGAGACAAGCGAGGGTCTGATTGAGGTACGTGGCAGCCATGAGCCTCGTGCTGGTCTCTTGGCAGGCATCGACGTTAGCGGGTTAGGGCGATTGGTCCTCTCCGGAAGCGTCGACATAATTCGAGCCACCTATCTCAACTTCGCAGGAATCGAACAGGAGTGGGACCCGTCGCGGACAGGAGGCCCAGTTCTCTTCGAGGATGTCACCTACCACGTATGGATCGAAGGCAACGTTTCGGCGCCGGTAATACGCCATAGGGATCCACTTTTTACGCGGGACCTGACTAGCCGCCCAGAACGGAAGATCGTTAGCGGAACATTCAACTTAGGGCGGCAAATCGGCGTTTTGCCATTTACGGTGGCATTCGCTGACCGCCATCTGGACATCGCGCTCGAGGTGGTGCCGACAAAAATCGACTACGCTACTGACTATGAACATCTAATTTCCGAAGTGGCAGCCAGCGTTCGCGGACTCGCCTTGGAATACATGCGGTCTACCCATCGACTTGGAGATCGCACTCAACGCCAAACCACGGAGATTGAGTGGCTGTCCAGCCTTCGGCAGCAGGTCGCTGAGTTACAGAGGGCATTCGCACACATCAATCAAAGGCCTTTCCGTCATTTGATTCGTGAGGTGCGACCCACTGCTAACCACAGGATTCGTAGGCTCGATAGCGTTGCAAGACGCGCCATTATGCGAGGCAAGGGTAGCGGCACAGTCGATCAAGTGCCTGGACTCGGTCCAGTACGGCGAGTTGTCGACAGCGTAACAGCAGTGAGCGCTCTCAACACCCCAGAGCATTGCTGGCTTCGACTTCAAACAGGGCTTGTTCTCCAGCAGCTAAGATCTCTGCAAGTGGCGCTGGCGAACGAAGCGCGCAAGACGCAGCGCGCAGTCGGTGAGCGTCGCGTAGCAGAGCAGGCTGAGGTAAGTGACCTCGCCGACAGCGTGGGATCGTTGCTGCAGATGGATTTTCTGCGTCAGGCAACTTCACCGGCCCGCCAAACTTCGCCTTCGCTGACCATGCTCGGCGCCCCCGGTTATCGAGACGCGTACCGAATTCTCTCGGGCTTGCGACTTGGCCTAGCTGTCAGTGGAAATGCGTTGCAACTCCAAACAAAAGACATCCACGACCTCTACGAGTTATGGTGTTATCTGACAGTTGTCGATCTGGTGTCTACTTACACCAATACCGAACGCGATTTGACGGAATTGGTTAAGCCCTACAATGGGGCACTGCGCGTCGATCTACAAGCTGGGAGAGAAAGTGAAATCCCGCTTCGTGGAAACGAGCGAACGTTCTATATAGCCTACAACCGAGGTTTTGGAGGCGAAACCGGAGAACAGAAGCCAGACATTGTGATCCGCGTAGAGGAGCGTGATAGGCCAGACATAATCATCGTTTTGGATGCTAAGTACCGAGTAGACGCGTCTTATCAGTACCGCGAAAAATTTGGTGCGCCTGGCCCCCCAATTGAGGCCATTAACGCTTTGCACCGCTATCGCGATGCAATCGTCATCAGCCAAAACGAGAAGTATAGACCCGTCGTTCGTGGGGTCGCGCTATTCCCTCTGACAAGAGAAGAAACTGAGCAATATGGGGCTACGAGCAAGCTACGTACGTCCCTTTCAACTCTTGGGATTGGCGCGCTTCCGTTCCTACCGGGAAACACGACCCTTGTATCGGATTGGCTAGAATGGTTGCTTCAATTGCCGGCCGAAGATTTGGCTTGGAACGGGCTGGCCGGGCCTGTTACTCAAGCTTAAGAACGGTGCGCCGCAATTGACGTGCACCCCTGAATTGGTCCCATTTTTGGGTAGAGTCCGTTTCTCGAGGAGACGGACGCATGAAGCGGAGCAGGTTTTCGGACGAGCAGATCATTGGGATCGTGAAGGAGCAGGAGGCGGGCATGGCGACTGCCGAGGTCTGCCGGCGGCACGGGATCAGTTCGGCGACGTTCTACAAATGGAAGGCCAAGTACGGTGGCCTGGAGGTGTCCGAGGCCAAGCGGCTTCGGTCGCTGGAGGATGAGAACGCCAAGCTGAAGAAGCTGCTGGCGGAGGCGATGCTGGATATCGCCGTGTTGAAAGACATCAGCTCAAAAAAATGGTGACGCCCGACGCGAAGCGGAATGCGGTCGCCCATGCCCGGGAGACGTTCGGGCTGAGCGAGCGGCGGGCGTGTCGTCTGATCGGTGTCGCGAGGCGGGTGGTTCGATATGAACCGACCCGTCCCGATGATGCTGGCTTGCGCACCAGGTTGCGTGAGCTGGCTGGCGAACGGCGGCGGTTCGGCTATCGGCGCCTGGGGTATCTGCTGGCGCGCGAAGGGCATGCGCCGAACCACAAGAAGCTCCTGCGGATCTACCGGGAAGAAGGGTTGAAGGTGCGCCGCCGTGGCGGCCGCAAGCGGGCGTTGGGCACCAGGGCACCTATGACGATGCCGCAGGGGCCGAACCAGCGCTGGTCACTCGACTTCGTCAGTGATGCGTTCGCCTGCGGCCGGCGCTTCCGCATCCTGTGCGTGGTCGACGACTTCACGCGTGAGTGCCTGGCGCTGGTGGCCGACACGTCGCTGTCCGGTGCAAGGGTGGCGCGGGAGTTGGACAGCTTGGCGGCCGTCCGCGGCAAGCCGCTGACGGTGGTCAGCGACAATGGCACCGAACTGACCTCGACCTCCATCCTGCGCTGGGCACAGGAGCGGCAGGTGGAATGGCACTACATCATGCCGGGCAAGCCGACGCAGAACGCCTTCGTGGAGAGCTTCAATGGCCGGCTGCGCGACGAATGCCTGAACGAGACCCTGTTCACATCGCTGGCGCACGCCAGATCGATCCTCGCGGCCTGGAAGCACGACTACAACACCGTCAGGCCGCACTCGAAACTGGGCGGATGCACCCCTGCCGAGATCGCCGGCCAACGGGGTTGGGGGCATGCCCCCAACCCCGTTGCCATCACATCAACCATCAGCCATCAAAGCACAGGACTCTACTTCTGATCGGTACCAATCAGGGGTGCACGTCACGGTCAGCACGATGAGCAGAAGGAATCACGCGCGCACACGCGCGTCGAGTGGGACCTGATCGACTGAGTCAATGTAACGCAGGATCAACGGGTTATCCCGCAGAGTGCGGCACCTTGGTGCGACGCGCCTGGTGCACACGCCGCCAATCGAGTCCCTCCAGCAGGGCGCCAAGCTGGGCAGCGGTCAGCCGCATTACCCCGTCGTGCACGCCGGGCCAACTGAACCGGCCGTTCTCCAGGCGCTTGGCCATCAGGCACAGGCCGGTGCCGTCCCACCAGACCAGCTTGATCCGATCAGCCTTCTTCGCGCGGAACACATACACGACGCCGGAGTAGGGTTGGCCGCCAAGCTCGGCGGTGACCAGCGCCGCCAGCCCGTCCATCCCCTTGCGGAAATCCACTGGCCGCGTTGCCACCAGCACCCGCGTGGCGCCGGTCGGGCCCAGGCTCGTCATCGGCGGCCCTTCAGCGCGTCCAGAACCGCCGTGATCAGCGCGGCATCGGCGCCACGGCCGATGCGCACTGAGATGCCGTCCATGCTGACCTCGATCGGCGCGGCAGATGCCGTCCGTCGTGACCGGCGTGCACGACGGCCAGACTGGTGCGAACGGTCAGACGGCGCCGCGACGGCGGCCGGTGCCTCGACCACGGCCGGCACGAACAGTGGCGGGTCGACCAGCGCCACCGGCGTGCGCAACTGGCGCCGCCAGGTGAACAGCTGGCTCGGACAAATGCCGTTCCGGCGCGCCACATCGCAGACCGTGCCGCCACCATCGGCATAACTCTCGGCAACGATCCGCGCCTTGTCCTCATCCGACCAGACACGCCGCCGCGCCTTCGCCGTGAACACCTCGATCCGCGCATCCACATCATGGATCGCGCTAGCATCGTCACATGACATCCTCATAGCATCAGCACCGCCAGCAAACCGGGCCAGCAGGACTCGCGGCTCAAACCGCCGTCAGCAAGATGGGGTCAAAACAGCGCTTACCAAGAGCCGATCCATGCTGGCGTTGTAATATTCGTACCTCAGGTACCGCCAGCTCTACAGCGGAAGCTGTTCAATTTTCTGCTCGACCATATCGACGAAGCCGAGCAGCTGATCAACGAAGCCGTTGAGATCAGCATCGAGGGGGATCAGTTCATCATGGACCGCTACAATCTGCCCGCCGCTGACTGATCTCCCGCACCGGAGCCCTTTTGGTGCCAACTCTTATGCAGACCTGCTTCCGCCGTCTGGCACCGTATAAGACTTAAGGCATTGTCAGCCAGCCTTCCGGTTCCGCGCCAGCGTGCGATACACAGTGGGGCGCGACACCTGGAATAATTCCGACAGGTCGCTGATGGAATAATCGCCAGTGTCGTACATCCGGCGCAACTCCTTCTGCTGCTTCTCCGACAGTTTGGGCTGCTTGCCCTTCAGCTTCCCCTTGGCCCGGGCGACAGCCATCCCTTCGCGCGTGCGCATGCGAATGAGGTCGCTCTCGAACTCGGCGAAGGTGGCCAGGATGTTGAAGAACATCTTGCCCATGGGATCGAGTGGGTCATGAACCGTGCTGGCAATCTGCAGTTTGACCCCCCTGCCCTTCAGCTCATCGGCGATGGCTCGCGCATCCGGGACTGAGCGCGCCAAGCGATCCAGTTTCGGCACGACGAACGTGTCGCCCGCCCGGGCTGCGGCCAGCGCCTGATCCAAGCCAGGCCGCGCCCTGTTCGTGCCGGTCAGGCCGTGGTCGGTGTAGATCCGCGCCTCCTCCACGCCCAACCTGATCAAAGCTTCCCGTTGGGCGGTCAGGTCCTGCCGGTCAGTTGAGCAGCGCGCATAGCCAATGGCGATCCCGGTCATAGGGGTCAGTGTACGTTTAAGTCACCTTCAATGCAAATATCAAAGTACCACCTATATGAGACTTGACAGTTTGCGAGCTTACCGAGGGCACCCCCTGCCCCGCGGGCCGCCGATCAGGCTGCCATCCGAATGTCCGATTGAGGATCGGTTTACGGACAGAGCGGGTCAGGCAGCTTCACTCCCTCATCCCGATCTTTCGATAGCGAGGGCATGCGCCCCAGTCCCGGTTATTCGGTGCATGCCAATGCCAAGGCGTCAGGTAGGTTGCTTCGACGACGCCGTGATCTATCTTTTGGGCTTCGCTGCGCTTGAGTTGCGTTGAGCGCGCGCGACCGCGCGCTTGTACTTCAGCGGGATTACTCCGGAGACGTCGATCGCGCATACAATCGGTTGCGGACCGGTCGCCGCGCTTTCGCGCATCGCCCGTGCGCGCGCATGAAGGTGATCCATTACGGCGGAGAAGGGGACAAGTGGGGCGCCCGGTGCGATCTCCCAGCCGCCCGGGCGCGGCTGCTGGTGGACAAGGAGCAGGATGCCGTGACGCGCCTTCTCGTGGCGCAGATACTGACCGCAAAGTTGAACTTCGAGAGCCGCCTCCAACTGCTTGACCGAAAGGCTATCCGCCACCTTGATCTCGACCGGCAGGTCGACGCCGCCATGCCGGCTCGTCAGCGTGATGTCAGGTTCCTTTTCGTCTGCGAGATGGGTCTCGCGCTGTACAGTATAGGCTTCGTTGCGCCGCGCCTCGAGCTGGGTCGCGACCCATCGTTGGACGGCATTCTCGTCGGCCAGTCCCTGCAGCGTATCGCCTTGCGCGAACTTGCCGTGAAGAAGATCATGCTCAATCGCCTCAAGCCTGCGCCGCACTATCTGCTGCAAATCTTCCGTCGTGCGCGGCGCGCGATCGAAACTCTTCTCGAGCGCCACCACGTCGGACGGCAGCCAGGCGACCAGCTCCGAATTCGTCTCGGCATGCCGCTCGGCATGGATGCGCAAATGCTTTCTTCCGATGGGGAAATCAGGAATCTCCGCCAAGCGGCGGATCGCGGCCTGCGTCGCTTCGCCAGGCGTCTTCAGCAGCCTGTCGAAGATCATATTCCGCGCGTCCTGCGCCTCATCGCGCACTCCCGGCGAATAGACTTTGCCGTTTGCGCGCACGATGTCGTCCGCGGGCCGGATACCCTCGAATGCAATGACGAGCAGTTGCTCGAGCCGCTCAGCGGAAAGAGGCAGTGGCGGTCCCACGGTGCGATTGAACCGGCTACCGAACAGCCGCGGTAACAAGGTGCAGCACAAGGCGGCCTGGTCATGGCCGTCGAACGTACTCATTTTCTCGCGCAGCCGGTCGACGGCACGATCACCCTTCAGCGCGAAGAGAATCAGCAGATAGTAGGCTGCGATCACTGGGTCGGTCGCCGCCGCCGCGCGCGCTTCGGCCAGCTCCGCCAACCCCTCGGCTGGGAAAGGGTGCGCCTGGATCAGCACCGAGACGATCTTCTCGAGCGCAACGGCCGCGAGATCGTCATGGTCGCGCAGATAACCAATCAGGTCCGGAACCAGCAGCCGGGCAAACACGCCATCGGCATATTCCAGCC
Source organism: Sandarakinorhabdus sp. FBCC-B8862 (assembly GCF_059745315.1). Lineage (NCBI taxonomy): Bacteria > Pseudomonadati > Pseudomonadota > Alphaproteobacteria > Sphingomonadales > Sphingosinicellaceae > Sandarakinorhabdus > Sandarakinorhabdus sp. FBCC-B8862. The sequence continues at coordinate 2,026,511 of NZ_CM185574.1, read as the reverse complement.
GGTCCAGCATCCCGTGGTCCACCTTATCGAGCCGATCGAGCTGGGCGTGGGACGCCCGCCACAACACCGAGCGCACGGCCTCGGGATGGGCTTGGCTGAGCGGTAGGAGATAGGCGGGGAATCCGTTGAGCTCGATCACGGCCAGCCGCGCCGCCTGCGCGGCGCGGGCCGGATCGAGCTGCTCCGCCCATTTCGGGACCGTGGCTGCCGCCAGCGACATGCCGGTTAATGCCATGATGTCGAAGCTCGTGACCGTGCGGCGCTGGGCGGCCTCTTCGACGGTTCCGACCGGAGTGCGATTATAGGCGAACGCCATCAAAGCCTCGCCGAAGCGGCTTGTCATCTCCGGCCCGAACACTGGCTCAACCACATCAAGGCTGTCGATCGAGTAGCGCGAGCGGGACTGGGTTCGCCAGGAGAGGAACTGCCATAGATGATAGAGGCGCGAGTCTACTGTCTCGTCGGTCTGAGGCGACAAGCTGTCGAAGAAGCCCGGATCGCCACGGAGCGTGTTGATGAGGTCGACCCAGCTCTGGTCGCGCGCTTCCGCTAGATCCTCATTGCGCTTCCGCGCCGTCTCGAACCGAGCCGTCCGCTCGACCATCTCGGGCGTCTCGGGCGGCGGCGACCGCCAGGCGGCAAGCTGGGCCGAGAACTCCGCATCGTCGGCGACGGCATCGACAATGCGCTGCAGGTCCGCGCCTGCGCCCCTTAACTGCCGCCAGAGCGTATGCGCCGCGCGGAGCGCCGTCAGCCGTTCCTGCCGGTCGGTTCGCTCCCGCACATCGAGGAGGAGCCAGTCGATGTCAGCGAGGCTCAGCAGCACCGGCCATCCGAGATGCTGGACGAACCAGATGTCGAGCTCGCCATTGTTACGCGCATAGGGGTGCGTGCGTAGCCGCTCGATAGACCGCCAAAGCGAGGTGCGCCGTCGCCCCGGCGATGCGCTAAATGCTTCGCCCAGCGTCTTGAAGCTTGCCTCGGACCCGGTCCGACGGTGCGTTTCGTGAAGCAATAGGAAGAGATCAGTAACGACATCGGGGATGTCCGTCGGATGATAGTCGAGAAGACGAAGCGCCGCACTGGCGGCCATCTCCGAGAAGGCCTCGCGAAACGACTTGCCGTCGTCGACCGTGTCGCCGCTAAGATCGCCGGAGCGAGCGACGACCTCCGTCAGGAACCGGTGCAGGTCTTCCCGGCGCGTCAAGCCCGCAGGCAGCTCACTGCCCAGCGGCAGTATAGACGCAATGTCGTCCTCGGCCGTTACCCCGGCTTTATCGATCAACGCGAAGAATGTCTCAACATCGATCTCTTCCGGGAACAGCTCGTTCAGGGCTTGGAGAATGATCGAGCGTGAGAGGTTGGACCCATGCTCCGCAACATGCCGTGCATAGGCTTTGCGATCTGCCTTGTCGCCGAGTTTAAGAAGAGCACGGCCTGCGAGCAGCTGCGTGATTTCGTCAGTGCTGGGGTCATAGGCGACATGACGTACAACGGGGAGACCGCCTATCTGACCCCCGAAATCGACCAGCCGCAACAGCAGGTGCCGCGCGTCCTCATTGCCTTTGGCGATCTCCCACCAAGCCGCGATATGATCGTCGAGACCGGGATTGGCGAACCGGCGAAGGCCCTGCTCGCCGAACCAGAGCCTCTGCGGATCAATCGACTCAACCTGCGCGAGCGCCGCTGCAAATGCCTTGACCCGCACCGGTATCGGCAACGACCCCGGATCCCCGTAGCGCAGAAGATTATAGGGCGACCGAGCGATCAGTAAGTCGGCGATCACATCATTTGCCCCGGCCAGCCATGCCGACACCTCGACCATCTCCGGCCGAACCAGCCGATAGCCATAGGTGTCGGCAAACAGGAGATCGCTCACTACCGCGACGGGACAGCCATCAGCGAGAAGCCGTTCCAGCCAGCGCGCCATCAAATAGCATCGCAGCGTTGCCTCATTGTCGTTGTGCAGCCGCGCCCGGCCTAACGTCGCCGGGTCGAAGACCGGGCGCCCCAGCAGCAGGAGCCGCTCGCCGTCCGGCCAGTCAGGCAGGATCTCTTCGATCGGCATCGAGCGTTCGGCAGGCGACAGTTGAAGGCCCACGGCAGGGACACGCACGGAATCTCGCCCGCACAGCAAAAAGGCTGCTCCAATCCGGTCGAGGGCGAGAGCGACCTTCGCGAGATCAAGTGGATCGCGCTTGCGGCGAAATGGGTCGGGATCGAGCAGTCTCGCCTTCAGGCTGGCTTCGATCATCTCTCGGAGCGAGCCGAGCCGCTTATGATCGCGCCAGAACTCGACCATCCAACCGAGATCTAGCGGCCGCGCTGCGAATTCCCAGAGGCTGCCATGATCGACCGCAGCCAAGAAGGCATCGATCGTCTGGATGCCTGAGGCACGCGCGAAGCGCTCGACCTGCCAACGGCTGAGCGGCTCCATGATCAGGACAGCGATCTCTTCGCGCGCTTTCGGCGGACTCTTGTCCCGGTTCTGCAGAGTCGCGCGAACTTCGTCAGCGACATCCGTTGGGGGAGGGGGCGGCTCGGAAAGCGAGAGCCATTTCTCGACCGAGGTGCGATCGGCCGTCTTATCCCAATCGGTGTAGCGGCTCGAGATGTAGAGATGAACGCGCTCCTCCAGCCCGGCGATCGCATCGGCCAGCTTCCGACAGGCGGTGTCGAAATGATGTCCTTGGTCTTTGGCTTCGTCGACCGAGTCCACGAATAGCCAGCACGCCGCGGCGGGGTCCGCCCGCCACTGTGCAAATCGCTTGCGGTCGGTCGGAACGAGCGACGCCTCGAGGCCGGCGTCCGCGACGTCACGCACAGTCGCCTTAAAGGCAAATTTGTTCGCCCGACGCAGAACGGAACATTGATGGTCGAACTCGCTGGACTTGCCGCTCCCCGCCTCGGCAAGGACGATGGTGCGACGCTTCTCCAGAAGTTCGGTCCACGCAGGCGTGCATGTAAGATCGTCGCCGAACAACCCCCGAAACGGCCTGTCCTCGTCCCCATCATTGGTAGCCGGACGAAACCGGCGACTGAGATCGTAATGCTCCCCGAACATCTTCTTTCTATATCAGCGCCGTCGAGTCCGTACAGCGCCCCGACGGTCTTTGATGTCTGCGGCGCGAAAACTGACAATGAGGTACCGAGAAAGGGCGGCAGGCCGGCAATTCGCGCCTCTTCTTGGGTGCATCTGGCGGAACCAGTCGGCTCCATGACCGGTAGGCAGTGGCGGGTTTGACGTGTCAATGACTTAAAATCGGCCAGTCTGAATTCGGCCCGCTCGCAGACATGGCTTAGTGTCAGCTCAACCACTGGCTTGCGGACTCATTGCACGTGCTCATTCGCACTCCAAGTTCGGTGCTTTAGTGAACTAATTGAGCGCCCCGCCGAAAGATGTCTATCCATCGATGGTAACCCGGCGACGAAACGACGCGCTGGAGAGAGAAGTGGTGCGTATTAACAAATTCAGCAGGCTCAATTATTAGCGAGCGGCTCGTTTGTTGCTGATTTGGTTCACAGGCATCCGAAAAGTTAAACGCCGGATGTGCTCACCTGCAGATTTCGTCGCTCTGCGTCTTGTAGCTGATCGAATCAGACCACGGCTGCAACACCTCCGAGGGGACCGCGAAAGTGACTGGGAGCGAAACGCCTTCGCTGTCCAGACCACTGGTCACCATGCCAAGGACCTTGCCCGTCGACGGGTCCGCCACCACGCCGCCGCTTATCCCACCGAGGCTAACGGTGCTGATCTGCAGCAGCCGACTCTCTCCACGCTGGATCGCCGGGATAATCGCGCTGATGATTCCCTCGAAGAACGACGGCTGCACGAGCCCGCGGTTGGTCGCCGAGGCGAAGAATAGGTCCTTACCGAGCGGGAATCCCCCGATCACGACTCTGTCACCGACACCGAGCCGAGTAGAGTCGCCCCACGTCACTTTCGGCACGAGGTATGGGGCTTCCTCCGAGTCAGTCGCCGGTGAGATTAACATTGCGATATCGATCAGTGGGTTTCCGGCATTTGTCCGCGGATCTATGAAATTGAGTTGCGCCGCCACGGGATACGGTCGCTGCGCCGGGTGATCGCCGACACGCGTGCTCGCGTAGTAATATGCTTGGCGCTCCGGTACCCGCAGCGTCTTGCAGACGTGCCAGCAAGTCAGGAGCTTACCCTCGCCAACCTGGAAGGCCGTGCCCTGGATGTCCATGATCCAGTCCTCGTGGTTCGGATCCTGGATCGGCATGGAGAGCGATAGGTTGCCGATCGGGACGCCCTCCTTGTTGCCGACGGGCACTATCGACTGCGCGAGCCGCGCTAGCGGGGTCTGGCGGCCCCGGTATGCCCACGGTATGCGAGCGAATGCTTCCCTTGAATTGTTTGGCCTTGTCGACTTCGTCATCGCTTACCTAAGGTTGGTGGGCATAAATAGGCGGAAACTGACGGCGTTTACAAACCGTACGGGTGTTATTGGCCGGGGGCAGGTACGGGTTCAAGTTGACCGTGGGTACGTGTAGCGTCACTGCTTGCAGGATCAATACAGTTGGAGACGAGCGGAAGATGCGTGCAGCCGTCGTAATTGGCGTGGATTCGGTTGGGGGCGGGCTTCCTCGGTTGCAGGCGGCCGCCAGTGGAGCGGAGGAGGTTGCGGAGTGGCTCAAGCGGAGCGATTATCAGGTAGCGCTGTTCACTGACCGAGAGGCGCCGGTCGAACGGAGTCAGATTTTTCGCGCGGTTGCTGGTCTGGTCGATGCGGGTACGGTGGAACGGCTGGTCGTCTACTTCGCTGGCCACGGCTTCTTGAAAGGGCCGGTCGAGGAGTTCTGGCTATTAAGCGGCGCTCCCTCGGACGCATCGGAGGCGGTCAACGTGGTCGCATCTGGAAACATGGCCCGCTATCGCGGCATCCCGGAGATCGTGTTTATAAGCGACGCCTGCAGGGTCGCGCCGATTAGCGGCGTCCACAGCGGTATCGCGGGCGCTTCGATATTCCCGAACCTGGCACCCAGTTCTCGGACAGCCGAGATCGACTACTTTTACGCCACCCGCCCGGGAGATCCCGCGTTTGAACGCCAGGGCACGGAAGCTCAGGCGGCTCACGGCCTTTTCACCCAGGAATTGCTGGAGGCGCACATTGACGCCCCTGAGGATGCGTTGCTGAGGATCGGCAACAGGGATTACGTGCGGAACGATTGGCTGCGCGGCGTGCTGGCCGACCGTGTGAACGCACGTGCCGAGGCCATCTCCTTAACGCTGACGCAGTCGCCAGACGTGCAGGTCCAGATCCGGCAAGGGTACATCGCGCTTAACGAAGCGTCGGGCCGGGGCTTGGGAGGCACGCACGAGGCCACCGAAGAGTCGCCGGCTACCGAGCCGATAAAGTTGTTAAAACTGCACCGGACAGGGCACGAACCAATCAGAGATGTCTCGCGCGACGGTGGGAGGAAACGGGCCGCCGCCAGTTCCACGCGGACTTCTGATGGGCGTACGGGGACGTCCACTGGTCGGGTACGAGGAGGCACGCCGCCGAAGCGTTGGATCGTCAGAGATGCGGCCAAAGACGCCGAGCGGTTTGAAGAGCGCCGGCGCATGATCGGCGCGACAAGCCGGCAAGGCGGGAAAGTTCTCAGAACTGAATATGATTCGAGCCTGAAGTGCGTGGGCGATACCTTCAAAGACATCATTTCCTCAACCGGGCTGAATTTCACGGGCTGGGTTGAACCAGACGGCGACGTCGTTCTCTTCGATTTTAAGGGCCGGGCGTCGCAGGTGGCAGTGTGCTTCGCCGACGGGTGCGGTATGCTCCTGCCCGTGTTGAGCGATTTCGCGTGCGAGGTGGTGCGTCACGAGGGACGCACGCTTGCCGTCACCTACAGTTGGCTCCCACATCTCGAGAACGGCGTAAAGGAACTGCGCGCGGAGGTCCTCGCAGCAGCGACGCTGGGGTTACTCGATCCGACGCGGGAAGCGGCAAGCGAGTTGGCGCGTCGTCTGCGTCACCTGAAGCGCTTTGACCCGATGCTCGGCCTGGTGTCCGCGCTGGCCTACGTGCTCGCAGGTGATTTGGTCGGAGCAGCGTCTGTCCGCGAACATATGCGGCGCGATCTCGGGATCGATCTGTTTGACGCGTGGCTACTTGGGGGGGGCGGTGACGGTCCGGTACCGCTGCTCCCTACGCTGCCGCTTCTGTCGCAAAGCTGGTCGTTGCTGGACATTTTTGGAGCGCAGGTTCCGGAGGAATTACGGCGGCTCGAGCGTGTGCCCGGCTTCTGGACCGTCTTTGAACGGTCGGCGATGGAGGGGGTTGCGCAACTGGTCCGCGCGAGTTGAGGGGATAGGCGGTGGCGAAGGCAAGGCTGATTCTGGTTCATGGGCGTGCTCAGCAGGGCAAGTCGGAGCAGGCGCTAATCGAGGAGTGGATGACGCCGCTCCGTGACGCCCTGGGTGCGCGGGCCACGTGTCTCGACGGCGTCGAGGTACGGGCGCCCTTCTACGGCGACAAGCTCATTGAGCTGCTTGCGCAGCTGGGTGAACCGGATCCTGACGACATCATCGTGCGGGGTCCGCAGCTCTACGACGCCGAGGCCGACTACCGCGCCTTCCTCGGTGCTTATCTCGATGAGGTTCGCGCCCAGGAAGGGGTGAGCGAGGAGCAGGTCGTCGCCGAGGCGGGGGTCGCCGCCTTTGAGCGCGGCCCGCAGAACTGGCCATGGGTACTTGCCATCATCAGGACCCTGGACAAGATCCCGGGCATTGATGGCGACATGATCGAGCGGGTGCTGCGCGACGTCTGGATATACCTGGAGCGTCACACCGTCCGGAAGGAAATCGACGCTATCGTGGCACCAGCGTTCGACACCGAGCTGCCCGTGGTCTGCGTTGCCCATTCGCTGGGTAGCGTGATCGCATACCACATACTCCGGGATCGCGGATATGGCGCCGTCGAGCACCTAACGACGCTCGGTTCGCCACTCGGACTGAAGATCTGCCGCGAGGCGCTTGCCCCTATCGTCCACCCTAAGGTGATCGGCAGCTGGTACAACGCGCGGGACAGGCGCGACGTCGTGGCGCTATACCCGCTGGACGCCAGTCACTTCCCAATTCAGCCGGCGGTGGCGAACTACGACGGCGTCTGGAACAGGACGTCAAACGCGCACGGGATCAGTGGCTACATCAACGATCATAGGGTCGTCGACGTGCTGCATCGGGCGCTCGTGGCCCTATGAGGGTGTTTGCCCGTCACACGAAGCCTTGTGCATCCCACCATCCCTGCCATCCCAAGCGTCCGTTTGACCACGCTCATGCGTACAGTCTCAGAGTCATCGGCCAATTCGTTGATTGGCAACTTTGGTCGGGTTCATCCTCGCCTAAGAAAGGGGAAATCACCAGCTACTGGCGCTCTGATGCGGTGCGACGGCTAAGCCTATTGCTCGATGCTGCTTGGGCCGAATCCCAACGCGATCCGAATTAGGCGATGCGATCGATCGGAAAACGCAGAAGACGTTTCCCGTGTGGCAGCGATCATAGCCGTTTTGATGCGCGAGTAGGCCTGCTTGGGGCGACATCATGATGACACTCAAATCCAACCAAACAGCATTGACACAGGTATGCTATTTCTCCCTGAACGCAGCGTTCCCGATCCGGGTTAATGGGCTGACAAGATAGGATAGCACCGAACGTTTGGGCCCCAGGACACTGACATTGGCTGTCATGCCCGGGACCAGCGGCAAGCAACCAAAGTCCTTCGTGGCAAAGCACTGGTTAGGCAATGTGATGCGCACCAGAAAGTAGGCCTCTCCCGTGCGCTGATCGGCCACTGCATCAGGCGCCACATTCTCCACCTTGCCCTTGAGTGCGCCATAGAGACTGTAATCGTAGGCCGTCACCTGCACACGAGCGGTCTGACCTTGACGCACGAACGCAACATCAGCGGGCGAAATTCGCGCCTCCAACAGAAGCTGGTCACTCGCCGGCACCAGTTCTACGAGCGGCGCACCAGGAGACACCGCCGACCCCACGGTTGACACCAGAAGGCGCGACACAACGCCAGCCACCGGTGCACGCACTTGGGTCCGCACCAGCCGGTCTGATAACGCGGGCTGCTGTCCATTGCGGCTGACCAACTCAGCCCTGGTTGTTGCAAGCGCCTCGGCCGCACGGTTGCGAAATCGCAGATCAACTGCAACTACACCACGGTCCGCCTCGATAAGCGCAGCTCGGGCCCGGTCTAGGGCAGCTTGTGCGGCACGGACGCCTGCTTCAGCCTGGAGACGCTGACTAGCCAACCGATCAAGCGTCAGCCGCGGTTCGGCACCCTGCTCCACCAGTGGGCGCATCACTGCTTCTTCGCGAAGTGCAAGGTGCAAGGCCTCTTGACGCTGCTGCAACTGGGCTTGGCCCTCGGTCACTCCGCGTTGGGCCTGTTCTTTCCGGGCAAAGGCCAAGCCGCGCTCGGCAGCAAGCGCCCGGGCGGTGCTCTGTGCTAGCGCATGTTCATTGGCCAGCAATTGCGGATTGCCACTGACGTCGTCCTGCCACGCAGTATCGCCTCGGGCCTCTGCTGCCAGGCGCGCGGCGCGGGCAGCCAACGCATCCACACTGGCCTGACCTGCCGCAGCATCAGAAGCGCGCAGAACCGGGTCGAGTTGCAAGAGTAGTTCGCCGGTGGCAACACGCTGACCTGGCTTCACTGCAATGCGGTTCAGTGTGCCGCCTTCCAGATTGGACAGGACCTGCAGTTGTGACGTTGGGATGATCCGACCGCTGCCGTTCACCACCACGTCCATCTGCGCCAGCGCCGCCCAGACCAGCATAATGCTGGTGAAACCAACGATTCCAAACAGCAGGAGGCTTGGGAAGTCGGCCTCCTTCAAGCGGAGAGCCGACATTCGATCAGGCAGGCTGATCACGACCCTCCTCCCTTCAGCTGCTTCAACACCTGATCCCGCGGGCCATCGAGCATGATGCGTCCGCCGGCCATCACCGCAACCCGGTCCACCAAGGCCAGCAGAGCCGGGCGATGGGTGATCAACAGCAATGTCCGTCCCTGGATCTCGCCGGCCAAGCGGCCAAGCAACTGCTGTTCCGATTGCGGATCCATCGCGCTCGTCGGCTCATCCAGCACAAGGATTGATGGCCGGCCGGCAAGGGCGCGCGCGATGGCGATGCCCTGCTTCTGCCCACCAGAAAGCCCCTCGCCCCGATCCGCCAGCTTCAGGTCAAAGCCGTTCTCGATGGCGCCCACGACATTATGCGTACCGGACAGCTTGGCGACACGGATCAGCTCCTCATCATCGATGGCCGGGTCATCGAGCGTGATGTTTTCGCGGACGGACCCGGAAAACAGCGTCACGTCCTGCAAGACAGTGCCAATGTTGCCTCTGATGTCATCAGGATGGAGCTGGCGCACATCGGCGCCATCGATCAACACTTGGCCTTCATCTGGTTGATATAGTCCGAGCACGAGCCGTGCGATCGAGGATTTGCCCGATCCCACCGGTCCAACAATGCCCACCCGTTCTCCCGGCTTCATCACAAGGTTCACGTTACGCAGGGCGCATTGGCCTTTGCCCGGATAGCGGAAGGTTACGTCCCTGAACGCGATCGCGCCCTCCAAACGTTGACGCCTCACGCTGGTATCGGTGCCGAACTCCGGCTCAGTGGCCATGAATTTATCCAATCGTCCGATAGCCGCGCGCGTCGCCGACAGGCGTGTCAGGAGGCCCGCAACCTGGCCAAGTGGGGCTACCGCCCGGCCAGACAGGATCGACGCGGCAATCAGTGCGCCAGAGGTCAATTCACCCCCTGTGATCAGAAACACGCCGTGGATCACCGTGCCGACATAGGCGATCGTCTGCGCGGACGCCGCGACATTGATTGCCACGGCCGACAACAGTCGGCTTGACAGCGCGCTGGCGGCATTGTCCGTCATCGCCCGATGCCAGCGCGTGGTCAGCATGGGAGCGGCCCTACCGACCTTTACGGTCTCCAGCCCCGACACGGTTTCAACAACTACGCCCTGCTTGGAAAAGCTCTGGCTCAGATTATCGCGCGCCAGGCGATCCAAAGCCGGTTGCACAGAGAGGCTGGTCATCACCACGAGCGGGATCATAAGAAGCGGCACCAGCACCAATGGTCCACCGATAGCGACAATGACTGCCAGGAACAAAAGGGTGAAAGGCAGGTCTACAAGTGCGATCAGGGTCGAAGACGCCAGGGTATCGCGGATGGTCTCCAGTTCGCGGAGCAGGCTGGCAAAGCCGCCGGCCGATTCCCGACGGTCGGCCATGCGCAAACCGATCAGCCGTTCGAACATGCGGTTGCCGAGGCTGGCATCCACGTCGCGCCCGGCCACATCCACAAACCAACCACGCAACACCCGCAACACGAAATCAAACAGAAGCACGACACCCATGCCGACTGAAAGTGCGATTAGGGATGCAGATGCTCCTGACGGAACGATGCGATTGTATACCACCATTGAAAAAAGCGAGGACGCCAGCGCAAAAACATTGGTGAACAGTGCTGCCAGCGCCGCCCGGCCGTAGGTGCCGCGATGATCAATTAGCGCCTCAGCCAGCCAAACCGGCAGGTATCTGGACAACAGGTCCTTCAATTTGGCCGCCCTGCGCCAGGGCCGTCCACCACAACAAGCAGGCTGCCCCGCCGCGCCAGGATCAGCCAGCGCGCGACATCAAGGCGGATTTCGGCATCGGCCAAGGCCAGGCCCGACTCCAATGCGTCGCGCTCAGCCGCCAATAAATCGAACAGAGTGCCCCGCGCTGCAGCAAAACGAACTCCAAACAGATGACGTGCCTGAAAGGCGGCCAGGGCAGCGCGGCGCTGTGCAGGCAGACTGGCCTCACGCGCCGCCAGATCGGCTTCGGCCTCGACCAGTTCACGAGCATTCTCGGCAACCAGTCGCTTGGCTGCAAAGTCCGCCTGCCGCGCTTGGGCCGACAGTTCAGAAATTCGTGCCCCGTCTCCGCCTCCCAGCGAGAATCGGGTGGAGAGCGACAAGGTCGCCCGCACATCATAGTCGGGGCGACCGGTACCCGTGAGGTCGAAGGCGGAGCCGGCAACACGGAGTTCCATGCGCGGCAACCGATCGGATCTGGCTGCGCGTGCCGAAGCGAACCTTGCCTTGGCTTCGGCTTGCGCTGCGCGCACATCTGGCCGCACGACCACGCTGCCATCATCGGGCGGGGGCAAGGCGCGCGCTGGTGTTGGCGGCGATGCTCCCCACAACTCTACCAGGCGCGCAGCCGCCACCTCTGTCCGCCGCACCGCCTCGGCCAGCTGGGCCTCGGCATGGGCCGCGCTGACTTCAGCCCGCGCACGATCGGCCTGACTCTCCACGCCAGCATCCGTACGACTGGCCACCAATCGGGCCAGTTGGTTCAGCCTGGCGGCATGGTTCCTGGTAAGATCCAGCGCATGTTTCGCGGCAATGGTTTCGTGCCATGCGGCGATCAGGGCAACCATGCCATCGATGCGGGCAAGCTCATAACGGGCGCGGGCACTGTCAGCCGCCGCTTGGTACGAACGGATCCGCGCCGACGTCGCCCCCCAATCAAGCAGAAGCTGGGTCACGGATCCGATGGCATCGGTGCGCTGACGCGGCACCAGACTTTCAAACCTGGTGGATTGGCGCTGGAAGTTTCGGGCCAATGTATCGGCGCTGTTCACATCCACGCTCAGCAGTGGAAACAATCGACTGCGCGTCTGACGGGTTTGCGCATCAGCTGCTGCCAGACCTTCCCGCCCTTCATTCACAAACGGCAATGCATCCGCGGCTGCCCGCAACTGGGCCGGGAAATCCAACACTGGCCTCTCATTTACCCTGGACAGCCATGCGATATCGTCTGGCTGCAACTCTGCCAAATAACTCCCAGTGCTACCCGGCAACGAAACTGCAACTGCAACTGCCAAAGACGCTTTCATTCTCTCTCTCGAGCATGCGTTGCAATCGACCTCGTCGTGTGTCTGGTTGCTAAATCGACCAAGCGGTAACAATCTGGCGCTTCAAAGCTGGCATTGCATCTGACCTGAGTCCTTATACAAGCCCAAGTTAACGCCAATTTAGACGTATCAGGGTGTCAGAAACGACCATTTGGCCTTTTGCAAATCGCGGTTTCGGATTGACCGCCGAACACTGCGCGGTTCAGGGCCACGCTTCAGACTCGTGACAAGATTGATCGTCACCAATGGTTCGCGGTGGCTTCCGTACTCATCCCTGACCCGTGCGTTTTCCTACAGGGCAATGGTCAGTTATCGTGTGTTGGATGGCTGATCAAAGCACTAGCGTCCCTAGAAGAGGGAGACCTCGCACCCATTTCTTGCCTGGAGAGGCGAAGCGTGCAGCCAATGCCCGTCAACGTCACGCAATGCAGCAGGAAGGCTTTGTTCAGCGTTCGGTTTGGCTTCCGCGAGAGCTGTGGGACGTTTTGCGGGCGCTGCGACGTCCAAATGAGTCGTCTGATGCCGATACACTGGAAAGATTACTGCGTGAGGCGAAGCCATGAAGGATTTTAGAATTAATCGCCCAATCAAAACGCTCTTCAGCATATAGGCAAAGACCAGAAAATAAGCAATCGTCTTCAAATCTGGCAATTTTCTCATGTACGCCGCCAGACAGATTTATCCTATGAAAATATCACTCTGCGATATTTGCGTCGATAAAGAGAACGACGCAAGCACAACTGGGCTTAACGCACCGGTTCCATCAGGATCAAACAACAACGTCCGTGTGTTTTGATCATAGATCACCCGGTGGCTGTCATTGGTAGCCCTTGCTCCAACTGTGAAGATCGATGGATCCAACAGCCCAGGACGCACATTTGCGTCTGGAAACATCGAAGCACTGAGCACGATCCTGTCCGTGCCACTTACAAAGCCAGAAATCTGATCGCCTCCATCGGCGACGGACGCATACATGAACGAGTCCCGGCCATTGCCGCCGATCAACGTGTCGCGTCCGGTGCCTCCAATCAGAATGTCATCGCCGTCGCCCCCGGTTATGCGGTCATCACCTCCTCCTCCGTGAAGAAGGTTGTTACCAGCATTGCCGGTAATGACATTTCTGAGGTCATTACCGTAGACGAACAGATCTGCGGTGCCGGTCAGAGTGCCCTGCTCGACGAACGCAGGCATGGTGAATGACACACAGCCAATGATACGGTCGTCTCCACCAATGTCCTGACCATCGGCTTCAAACTCGATGACGAGATCATCAACATCGTCAACATAATACATGTCGTTGCCTGCGCCACCGCGCATGACGTCTGCGCCGGAATTCCCGTCAAGACGATCATCACCATTGCCGCCAACCAGCGTGTCACTGCCGCTGCCTCCGGCCAAGATGTCATCGCCATCGCCGCCAAGGAGCTGGTCATTGCCGTTGCCGCCAGACAGGCGGTCATTGCCATGTCCGCCATTGATCTCGTCGTTTCCATTGCCGCCGGTCAGTCGATCATCCCCATTGCCACCGTCTGCAACCCACCGAAGCGGGCCAGAATAGCTGGCAGTGTCAGCGCCAGCGGTGCCAAAATAGTAGACAGTCGTTGGTGTTGCGCCGCTGACGGAAATCTCAAATGACCGGTCCAGAGCAAGACCGCCGGCATCTTCGACCCTGGCGCCAAACACGACGATTGGCGCGTCGAACGACTGGAGACGCGCACTGTCCGAGACAAACACGCGTCCCGTCGAACGGTCGACGGCGAAAAAGCTGTTGGCTGGCGCCACAGCACTATACGTCAGCACGCTACCGGCATCCTGGTCAGCGCCAGTCAGCCATCCGATCGTTGTCCCCGGCGCGGCGTTGCGATCCACAAGCAGTGACGAAGCAACCAGGCTGTGGGGAGCCTCGTTCACGTTCAAGACTGTCACAGAGACGGTTGAGGTTGTGGTCGCACCAAGTGCGTCCCTCACCCCAACATTCAGCACGTAGACGTTGTCCTGATCGCTGTCGGCCGGCGCTTCGAAGTTGGGAGCGGAAAGGAAGCGTACCTGCCCGGTAGCAGCATTGACAGCAAAATGGCCTGCATCCGGGCCACCCGTAATGGTATAGGTCAGGCCACTCCCCTCGCCGCTCTTGTCGTCGCTGGCGTTGAGGTCGATGACGTCGAGATTGTTCTCGTTCACTGTCACCGTATGAGTGGCAGCGATCTGCGGTGCCCTGTTTGCAGTGACAACCCGGGATTGGATCGGAGCGAACTCATACAAGAAGGGATCGGCGAGAGCGGCGCCTCCAGTGGGCTGCAAAGCCTCCAAGCGCCCGGCATCCCGCAAGGTGCTGCCGCCAAAGCCTGTCAGGCTCAGTCCGCCTGGCCCGTCCTTCAGGAGGTCTTCCGGCGTTCGCCCCAGAAAGAGCGTGAAATCGCCAACGATGTCCTGGTCAAAGTTGAGGCGGACAGCATTGCGCGCGACGATCTCGGCTGATGCGATAGCAAAGGTGGCAGGCTTTGAGCCGTTTGCACCATAGGCGAAAAAGCCCATGTTCGAAGGCGGGAGCATGAGGTTAGCCGCTACATATCTGGACGTATCGTTCACCAGCTGGGTATCGACACCGGAGAAGGTGACAAGCAGGGTTCGTGTATCAAGCTGTTCGATGGTGTCGAACAGAATTGGCGCATTCTCCTGCCCATTCAGCATGGAAAAGATATTTCTGCCGATCCGCTGACCCATCAGGAAATACCCTTCCGGGTTCAGGTGCGTGTAGTCGCCATTGACGCGAGATGGATAGCGCGCCTGAAACTCGAATTCCGATGCGCCGAAAGCGACGTCTTCCCGCTCGAGGATAACCTGCAGCTGATCGAGCGAAACACTCTTCCCTCCATATCCGCGGGTCTGGCTGACAAGGGTTGCTACCTTGACGTCGCGGCCAAAGACGGCATCGGCCATTGAATTGACGTTGTCGATCAGTTCTGTGAGATATTGGTCATATTTCAATGAGTTATCCGACTGCCCTTGCACCCAGTTAAAGACGATGGTCGGAGAAATTTCGTACCCCTCATCGCGGGCATGTTCCACGGCGAGCTGCAACTGCGCGCGCAGGTTGTCCATGTACACCAACGGCCCTGTCCGCATGGATTCGAACGTGAACCCGTCTTGGGTCCTCTGGTAGAAATTGAAGCTCTCCTGATCCACAGGAATGGCAAATATGTCGCCGGCAGTGGTCGATGACAAAGCGGAGGGAAGGTCCTGGAATATCGAGGACCGCAGCGTCATGAGTTCAAGAATGGATCGACCGCCTGCGCCGGCATTGATGTGCAGCAGCGTTGGTGCAACCAGGCCCGCTTCCTGATAGGCTACCCGAAGGGCAGACATCATACCGGTGACATGCGTTTCGCTACCGCTCTCCTGGAGCGCGGTGAACCCTTCAAATTGCGTCAGATTCACAGGTGCCGTGCCCCAGCCTGTAGCGGGGTTGTGTCCAGCGCCGAAGTCGAGGGCCAGAATGCCTTCGGAGTCGAAGGGCTTGGTTGAAACGACACGTCTGGATGCATTGGATGTCGAGCCAACGGACAGTGATTGGCCCAGCGTAAGGACGATCTGAATGGTTCGAGCTGACACTGTCTTCGACTCCAATGCCGTATGTGGCTTCAGCCATAACGAACCCGGGTCGAAGATGTTTAAGAGTCATCTCCGCCTTTCCTCCAATACGGAGGTCACGTATTTCAATCGCAGTTGATAACTAAATTGCCAGCATCATGATCCAATCCATGTTATTGGCCAAACGTGTGTTGAGTTTATGCGCAGGAGACTCGCAGCTTCGCACAAATGAGACCCCGACGTTGTAACGTCATCAACCAGGATAACCGGTTGACTGATCTTCTCCATCAAGTTCATCTTAGGTCTTTTAATATTTCGACGAGGATGAGAGGAGCACCTTGCCACCTCGATCGGCGCAAATGCATTTATGACTGGAATGTCGAGTATGCGGGCCATACGGGTGGCAAGTCGGGACGCAAGACAACCTGCCCCTGAGCTGCCACATGGTACGGGCACGATGACACAATTTCTCGTATCGCCGTAGACGGTCCGAACTGCGTCAACCATTTCCTCTGCGACCGCCGTTACAAACGAGTCTGGAATGTCTGCCTTGAGAGCCTTCAGCGCGCTGATTTGGTACGCCTTAATCGGAGCACGCCATTTTCGCAGGCTTATGTAACTGACGTCGCCCCTTCGATTGAGCCTCTGACCTGCGACGAGTGTTTCCAGAAGAAAGCGGCTAACCGGGCCAGGACCCTCATCACTCCATCCTGTGCTGTCAGGAGAGGTCTCTCTAACCTCATTGACGCCAAGGCTTTCCATCAAACCAAAAGCGTGATCACCATTATGAACGGACAGTATAGCAAATTTTCCAGCGCTTGAGAATTGCAAAGGAAATATGTCTAGATAGGAAAACTTGCTCTCATTTTGAGCAATTTCTATCAATCGAGACGGAATATTTGTCCTCCAACTTTCCTCTAGATAATTCACTATATTAGGCATAAGATTTACAATTCCTGAATTTGTATGTATACCGCTCTCAGACAGAATCGATAATTTTCCTGATTTGACAAAATTTTGTGATTTTGCGATTAATCTCAGATCTTCATTGACTATGCATACAGCCAGATTCAAATTGCTTATTCCAGCCTGAAGCACAGCCTCGACAATTGCGTTAGGGTCTATAGCGCCCACAGCGCGCTCCAGTTGAGCGCTCAACCAGACGAGGTCACTTATGAGTTCTGCGCAGTTCCGAATTATTCCGAGAACTTTGCCGCGGCTTATGTGAGATACCGTGTCGGCACATGAAAGTACAAGACGCCCTCCATCTGGCAAAGGTGTTCGCATACGAATTGGTACACTGGCGCCGTAGCACCAAGATCTTGCGAATGGAGCTATAGTTACCTCAGAAAGGCGAGCGTCATTTTGCAGGTCGTCGATCTCAAGTTCCTGATCAAACAGATCGTAGGAAACTTTGCTAATTGGAAATCGGTCCCGATAGTGAGTAATGGGCACGCCGTGGGTGGATAAGAGTTCATAGCATTCTGGGTGGCATATGCCCAAAACCATGCACGAAACGTTCGCATCGTCAGCCGCGTTACGGAGTATTCGATCAATTATGGACCGCATCGGTCCATTTCGTAACCTTGCTGCAAAGGAATTATTTTGATCCGCAGATAGCAAATTGCTTTTCAGAACGGTTTCAGGCATAGGTCGTAAGCCACCCCACAAGCCAAACGACCCTAATTTCCCGCCGTCCATCAGTTTTCAACATGGGATGGATGCACGTCAAGTTACAATCAACAAATACGTTCACATTGCCAACTTCGTCGGCTCGAACGGAGATAGAGGCCACACTGTGGTTGTCGCGCTGATCAACCACTCGCCATGCTTGTCCAATTGTCTTGGATCCTGATAACGCCTCGGTCAGGCTGCTCCGCTTGCAGACCTGGAGCAGGCAGCAGCACAAAGCTCGCCGGGTGTGAGAGCAAGGTACCCAGCATTGATTGCTTGGACTGACCGTCTCTCGATCGCATGGCCAACACTACATAGACAGGGAGGTGCCGCAGCATAAGCTGAGGCACCTCCCCTCACACCTGGCTACACCTTTCTCTCAAAATCGGAACCCGATGCTGCCCAACATCTGGTGCCGGTTGAAACCGGCATCCACACCAAAGCCGAGGTCGGTCTTGTCATAAGACGTGTAGCGATACTCGGCCTTGGCGAACATCTTGCCGAACGACTGTTCAACGCCAGCCCCGATGCGGATGCCGCCGCCATTGTCGCTGACGCGGTCATTGTTGGCGGCGTTGGTGAAGTCGACATAGGTCGCTGAGATGCGGCCGTTGGCATAGCCGGCGACGCCATAGATGAGCAGGCTGGACGAAGCCTTTACGCCAACTCGCGCCAGAAGTTCGAAGTCACGACCAGCCTTCAGGCAGGCTTCGTCATTGCCGAAGACAGCGTCGCACACCTTGGCAGTGGAGCCATGGGCACCGATCTGCAGACCGGCAATCGCCTTGCCACCGATGGCAAAATCATGACCGGCTGCCAGCCCATAGGCGAACCCGCTGCGGCTTGCAGATGCATTGGCGCCATTGCCCGAAACGACGAGTTGGACACTATCAAAGCCGCCACGCGCTTCCACCCACGGGCCAGTGAACTCGCCGGCAGAGGCCGAGGCCCCGGCGAGCAGAGACGCGGCTGCGATCATGAACTTGTGCATTTGTTTGGTCTCCAGTTGCGTGAGTCCGACGGAACGATTCGCCGCCGAATGCGCAGCAATTAGAGAACCGCTGTACCAGTCCGGGACATGCTGGATTGGAACATCCATTGAACATCAAGGACATCTGCTTTGGCATGACTTGACCGTGTCCCCGTTTGGCATGCTCAAAGCGTGAACAAGCCGTGACAGAGGCAAGCAACTGCTTGCGAGCTTCCATGCCTTGTTTCACAGCACCGCTTCAGTTGTGAGGGCGTGCATGTCACTGCGTTATGGTCGTGCCGACCGGTTGATCCAGCTTGCACTTGAAATGCAGGCAGCTCGTGGCGGGATGACCCTGTCTGACATCGAGACACGCTTCCAGGTGAGCCGGCGCACCGCGATCCGGATGAGAGATGCCGTGATTGCGGCCTTCCCACAGGCCGATGAGGTGCCTTCGAATGATCGGGCGAAGCGTTGGCGGCTTTCGGGCGGCGCCGCGCAGCCGCTGGGCAGCATCACCGCCGATGACCTGGCATCGCTGGAAAATGCCGCTGCCATCCTCGTCCGCGAGAACCTGCTGGATCAGGCGGAGGAGCTTCGCGGCGTGGCGTCCAAGATCCGTGCAAGCCTTGCCGCCGACCTCCTGCGGCGGCTCGATCCCGACCTTGGCGCGCTGGCGGAAGCTGAGGGCATCGCGATGCGACCTGGCCCGCGACCGGCCATTGCCGCATCGCTGTTCGCCACCTTGCGCACCGCGATCAAGTCCTGCCGGAAGGTTTCCTTTGCCTATGCCGGGCGCATGAACGGCAAGGACGAAGTCCGAACTGTTCGGCCTCTCGGCTTTCTCTATGGCCATCGCCACTACCTGGTGGCCTTGAAGGATGAGAACCCGGACCAGGGCGTGCGCTTCTTTGCCTTGCCACAGATCTCCAGATTGAAGCTGCTGACGGAGAGCTTCGAACGCGATCCGGACTTCAATCTGGCCGACTTTGTGGCCCCCTCGTTCGGCGTATTCGAGGAGCCTCCGGTAGATGTGGTGTGGCGGTTCAGCGCCGAGGCAGCACCGATAGCCCGACAATTCCAGTTCCACCCAAGCCAAACGATAGAGACCAGCGAAGATGGCTGCCTTATCGTGCGCTTTCACGCCGGCGGCCTGCTCGAAATGGCCTGGCATCTGATGACGTGGGGGCGACACGTCGAGGTGTTGGAACCGCAGGCCCTGCGGGATCTACTCCCGGAAACCATGCCGGACTGGCCTGCCCTGCCCTGATCCGTTCAACCATGACCCGCTTTGGCATGGTGTTGCGATAGGGCTGATATGGACATCCACAGGAGACACAGTTGCCCGACACGATCCCATCGATCAGCCTGTCCTACAGCGCCACGCGCAAGGTCTTTGCCGCGCTGGCCTTTGCTGCCCACAAGCACCGCGACCAGCGCCGCAAGGATGCCGGGGCATCCCCCTACATCAACCATCCGATCGCCCTCGCGAATCTGCTGGTGAGCGAGGGTGGCATCACCGACCACGTCGTGCTGTGCGCGGCCATCCTCCACGACACCATCGAGGATACCGAGACCAGTTACGCCGAGTTGGTGGAGGCTTTCGGTCGGGAAATCGCCGACGTGGTCGCAGAGGTGACCGACGACAAGTCGCTGCCCAAGGCCGAGCGCAAGCAACTGCAGGTTCTGCACGCGGCCCATGCGTCCCTTGAGGCCAAGTTGGTTAAGCTGGCTGACAAGACCTGCAATCTCTGCGACCTCGCCCAAACCCCACCCGCAGACTGGTCTGACGATCGACGGCGGGAGTATGTGGAATGGGCCAAGACGGTTGTGGCAGGCGTGCGCGGGATTAACGCCGGCCTCGAAGCAGCATTTGACCGTGCGTGTGCGGCGTTCGGGTCAATTTCCTGATCGAGTGAAAATAGGCCGGCACTGGCGCCTTGTCGCCAATGCCGGCCGTCTTTGACCCTGGATGTACTATCATGATGGCCGTTCAGATCGTCAAGCTATGGCAAGCGACCTGCAATAATGCAGGGGTCAAGCGAGGTGCCAGCGGCGGAAGTAGGCAGGACGGCCTTTACCCAGACGCTTCAGACGAGTGATTGAAGGCCGAGCACCCACTCCTGTACCGGGCGGGGCCGTCAAAATCCGGAGATCAACCGCATTCGAGACGATTTTCTGTCAGCGCGTTGTTAAGTTGCTCGTGCTTCGATAGCGTAGCTTTCGTTCAATTTTGAACAATCAAAGGAACAAGAATGTTAGATAAGGTCGCTTGCACTGTGTTGCTGTCAGTGGCTTCAAGTGCTGCCATGGCGCAAGCCGCCCAGCCTGCCGACAAGCCCGCCGAAGCAACGGCGGCATCACCTACTCCTGCTGTTACCGCGACCCCGCAGGCGGTTGCAGTCATTCAAAGCCCGAAGTCCGAAAACATCCTGCGCGCGGGAGCGGAGGTGCCACTGATCATGCGGGAGGAGCTAACCACCAAGAAGAAGAAGCTGCGCGTTGGCCAGCGCTTCCAGATGGAGGTTTCGTCAAGCGTCAGCGCCAATGGCGTTATTGTGATCCCGGGGGGCACCCCAGCGATCGGCGAGATCACCGAGGTGCGCAACAAGGGAATGTGGGGCAAGTCGGGGTACATCGGCGCACGGGTGATCTCGATGCGATTGGGCGATCGCACGGTCCGCTTGACCGGTTCATTTGACGACAAGGGCGTCACCGGCACAGGGGGCGTGGTCGCTGCAGTGGCACTCATCCCGATTGCGGGGTTCTTCACGACCGGTACCAGCGCCGTGATTCCGATGGGCGGCGCCGTGAAGGCGTTCCTGGATGAGGATCTCGCCTTTGATGTGGCAAGCGCAAAGCCCTGATTGCCATTCCGGCGACCGCTGCAAGGAGATGGCCATAGGGCCGTCTCCTTCCCGTCCGATGGGTCGACGCAGTTTGGTCCACTCTTGCATTGCAGGTGCCAAAGCGGGAGCATGAGCCATGCCCAAGGGTCATCGATATGAAGAACTTGGCCGACTGTTCCGCAAAGCCGGGTCGCACTATCTCTTCCTCGAGCGCGACGATGGCGGCGTATGGCGACTGGATGGCTCGCTGCGCGACAAAAGCCTGATCGGTGAGAGGGTTCGTGTGGTTGGTATCCGCTCTGATTTCGACCTGATCGACGTCGAATCCATTACCGCAGCCTGATGATGCCGACCGCCAAATGTCGCTAAACCCACCAGAACCAAGCCTGTCCGACTGGGAACTCTGGGCCTGCGCCAAGCAGCAGATTGATCAGCATGGCGCGGCGGCGCCGGAAATGGCCGCCATGCGTGCAGACGCGTTACTCGTTTCGGGGGACATGGCAGGTCATCGGACGTGGTTGCTAATCCTGTCGCGCATCCGTGAGATGCAAGGTCCGCGTCCAGATGAAACCCGGCACTGACCTTTCCTCCGCAATGAGGGTGTCTCTCCTGCGGCGGGCCATGACGCTCATGATGATGACCATGTTGGTCTGGGCACCACAGGCCTGGGCCGAAACGCTCACCGGGAAAGTGGTGCGTGTGACCGACGGCGACACCATCACGCTCCTTGTCGACGGCCGGAGACAGTACAAAATTCGTCTCGGCGAGATCGATGCCCCCGAGGGTGGGCAACCGTTCGGCCGCGCCGCCAAGCGCATGTTGTCGGATCTTGTCTTTGGACGGACGATCAGGGCCCGTGTCACCGACATTGACCGCTACGGCAGGGCTGTGGCGGTGCTGACCGTGGATGGCACAAACATCAATGCCCAGATGGTGAAGGGTGGCGGTGCCTGGGCCTACAGACGATATCTGTCGGATCAACGATATCTCCGTTGGGAGGAAGAGGCCCGGCAGGCACGCCGCGGACTTTGGAGGCTCCAGCCCGATCAAGTCATGGCGCCATGGGACTGGCGGGCAGCGAAACGTCGGGGCGGGCCCGCACCGCTGACAACCGCTCCGCAGTCGGTCGCAGTGCAGTCGATAGGCCAACAAGGCCGTCAATGCGGAACCAAGCGGGTCTGCCGCCAGATGGGCTCATGCGAAGAAGCGCTGCATTTCCTCAACAGCTGCCAGGTCAGGAGCCTTGATGGTGACGGCGATGGGGTACCCTGCGAGAAGCTTTGCCGTTAGTCGGGCACCTTCGGTACTTCTTGATGCCCCGAGAACTGACCTCCTAACTTCATCCGGCGGGGATTAGAATCAGGCGATTGCTGTTGCGGATGGGGGTGATGGAAGCAATACCCCTGCGTATGCCGGGCAGCAAAGCTGTTAAGTTCATTGGCGTGCAGTTCGCCGGCCGGTTCGACAAGGAAGGGCTGGAACGTCGCGCCGCTCTGATTAGCGTTTTATCAAACTCAACGGCGGTGCCAGGGCCGCCGACCGGGCCTTCGCCGTCAACGACAGCCATGTGCTGGCGGATTTCGTGGCCCATGCGCCATCCCGTCTTGTAGGTCACCCCAAGCTGGCACTGAAGTTTCTTGGCGCTCACGCCTCGGCGTGTGGTGGTGAACAGGTGGATGGCATAGAACCACAGTTGCAGCGGGGTGCGCGTCTGCTCGAACGGGGTGCCCACGGTGGGGTGCAGGTGATGGCTGCACCGCTGGCAGCAATAAGCACGTTCGGCCTTTATGCGATTCCGGTTGGAAGTGCGCCCGCACTTTGAACAGGTGTGGCGTTGACCAAAGCGGACATTGAACAGGTGGTTCAGGCGGGATTCGTCTTCCGGCAACTGCTTGAAGAACTCGCTAGAAATGAGAGATTTCATCATGCCTCATCATATACAATGTCCGTTCTACGTATGCACGGGGCATACCCTCTCTTATAGAGCAGCGTTTCCAGTATTAGTAACCATCACATTATTGATTATTGTCTTAGCTACTCTGCTGTCGCATCCATATACATCCTTGTTGAATAGTACAGTTGCATCCCTTGCGCCCTGATCCATCCAATATTGCTTCAACCCTTCTTGAATAAATAATTTTAGCATATTCCCCATAAAATCTTCCTCTGGGGAGCCGTTAACTGATTTCTGTTGAAACTGAGCAAAAGCCGCCGCGATAGTAGAAAGACTTAGCACTTGAGAACCCAGGCGACCAATCAAAATTTTGCAGGACGGGTCTATGAATAAAGCCTCATTGCTGTCCAAGCTAGCTACCAATCCCTGTGTATAATACGCCAATGACAAAGGAGCGCCAATATTAGAAATATCCCTATTATACAAAGCCTTAATAAAATCAGGTCGAGAAAATTTGTTAGGGTCAAGTACACTTTTGGCCAATTCGGCCTCAGCCTGTCCAAGCAAATCGCCGGCTCCGTTATATCCTCCATTATACGCCTGACGGTACCAGGAGACAGCCTGTTCAAGGTCGTCCGCCATTCCGTCTGGTAGGCCCTTGCCGTAGTAGAATGCGTCTCCAAGTGCCTTCATTGCCGCCGGTGACCCGAGTTCAGCAGCTCGCGTCAAAGGCAGGAAGGCGTCGTTTGGCCGCCCCATAGCCCCTAGAGCCCGCGCTAACTGGAAGTTCATGCGACTCTCTACAGCGCTATCTTGCATCCTTCCCGAACCCAGCGCAGCTTGGCATGCTTCTAGGGCCCTCATTGGAATCATCTCGGCCTCAGGCACCCCAGGTGCGTTGCGTTGTGGATCAAAGGGGTCACTCGCCAAGCGGTCACAATCAGCAATGTGATCAATCGCGCGGACAACAGTCGCCTCAGTTCTGCCCGTCACTTCGGACGAAGGCTGCTCGTTTCTGCAGCCCGCCGTAACAATGCAACATACAATTATTAAAGAGACGGCCTTAGCATGACTGAAGGTTCGTGGTGACGAAAACATTCCAGTGCCCCTTGATCTATAATCGAGTATAAATGCACGGTATTCAATTTCTATCAACACCCCATAGGGAGTTTTGGGCCGATGCGGATCTCGACAATGTGGATGCCGTTGCTGATCCTGATCAGCATGCAGGTTTCAGCCCAAGAGTACGGGCGTGCGGGCCGCGAGCGCGCTGAACAGGAACGCCGTCGGTCCGCCGAGCAAGGCGAGCGTGCCCGAGTTGAGGCAACCCGTCGCGCCAATGATGCGGCCCGCGATGTAGCCCAACGTCAAGAGGCACAGAGGCAAGCCCAGCAGCGCGCAGCAGAGCTTCGACGGGTTGCCGAGCAACAGGCAGCACGGGACGCTGCGCGCCAACTCAACGCCGCAGGCGTTGTGCAATCGCAAGGCACCGGGTCAGGCGTTACTGGTAGGACAGTGTCTGGAGCCAGTGGAGCAGCAAGGGCGCGCACGCCAGGCTCTTGAATTGGTTAGCCATTTGTATGCAGTTTCCGGCTACCGATTGACCTGCTTCCCGTTTCCTGGACCGTTCTGGGCTGGAAGTTTCCAGTTTAGGGTGATGGCCGTGAGACGGAGGAAGCGATGAAGCGATCGAAGTTTTCGGAGGCGCAGATTGCCTTCGTGCTGAAGCATGCAGAGGCTGCACCGGAAATGGCCACCATGCGGGCTGAGGCGCATCTCGGAGTTGCAGGGGCCTCGGCCATGTGAAACCCGGCACTGATCTCCCATCCCAGATGAGGCTGGCTCTCATGCGTCTGGCATTCTCGCTGATGATGATCACCATGTTGGTCTGGGCTCCACAGGCATGGGCTGAAACGCTCACCGGGAAAGCTGTGCAGGTCACCGACGGCGATACGATCACCCTCCTCGTCGACGGCAGGAGACAGGACAATTCGTCTCGGCGAGATCGATGCCCCTGAGGGTGGGCAACCCTTCGGTCGCGCCGCCAAGCGCATGTTGTCAGATGTCGTATTTGGACGAACGATCAGGGCCCGGGTCACCGACATTGACCAATACGGCCAGGCTGTGGCGGTGCTGACCGTGGATGGCACAAACATGGTGACGGCGATGGCGTACCCTGCAAAAAGCTTTGCCGCTGATGTATAGCTCTACGAGGGATAGGCTGGCGGATCAAAGAATGCCACAATGAAGCTGTCGCTATTGTTTGAGGATGGCGCCTCAAATCCAAAAGAGGCCCCTCGCCAGCCGTCGATGTAGAACGTCATTCTTGCCTGCCCACCGTCACGAAATTGACGCATGGTCTCTAGAATAAAGCACACCATTTCAGTCCATGAACTGAGAAAATCAGCCCCCGGACCCAGAAATAAGCCGCCATCAGCCGTCGGAAGAAACACACCGAGCTCAACGGCCGCCCGTCTACCGTGGTTCGGGCCTCTCAAACTGATCGATACAGTTGGTGCATCTGCGACTGGCGCGCGCGCACTTGCGTGAGAACCGAAGCTCTGATCCATGGCATATCTCGGATTGAACAACCGGCACACCCGGCCGCCTGCCCTCTTGCGGCAAAGCGCTTAACAACTTCCTGCAAAAATTCGATGATGGATGTATCTTGAAATGCCGTTTGCCAAAATGGAGTCAGTTGGTCACACGCCGCGTAAGGCTCCAGGTTCGATCGCACCGCTAGGCTGCTGGACCGCAACGCGCTCTAAGGACAGGACCTCATCATTGGTCATGTCATACCATTTCGCCAGCTGGTCATCGCGAAGAGACTTGCCGGTCTCACCACGATACTGCCTTGCCCAACCAACAAGCATAGCCCGCCCAGGTAGGATCGCGACCCGACCATCTGGCAAATTCATGCGCCAAAGATTGCCTTGCTCTTCCTCAAGCCGATGCTTAATGGCAAACTTGTCTAGTCGGTCATGCGAGGGTTCCTGCGCCGCAGCGTTGAAATCCAGCCGCAAGTTTTGAAGCAGATGGGCATAGAGATCTCGTGGTGGCAGCGGCGGAGGTGGCGCGTTAGTGGGCACCGAGGGAGCAGGCTCTGAGGATCGCTCCCACAACGGGAAATAGCCGGTCGGCATTTCAGGTCGCGGCGCTACTGCGGGCGTTGGTACAGGCCTAACTACTGGGCTCCTACTCTCCAGCGCGCTCAAGCGGCTCTGAAGCTCCTGAACCGTTAGAACCAACCTGCCCAAGCTGTTGGATTCCGATTCGAGCTTCCTCAGTTGAGACTCGGCCTGGGCACCGGCAGCTTCAGCTTCTGTAAGCCAGTTGCGGATAGCTTTGATCTCGCGTCGCGCTTTGCCAATTACAAAGAGCGCCACACCAGACAGGCTGAGGGCAATTAAAGCGATGCCAATGGCAATGATTGAGGGGTTATCCAGTGTCACGGGTTACCGACCTCAACACGCAGGAACTGGTCCCGCTGGTCCTGTGGATGCGCAAGCATATCGACCAGCAGGTGTAGAGCCTCAATAAACGGTGGTGTTACCGGCCGCGTCAACTGGGCTTCGTTTACCATCTCTTTAATGGCCCCCCGCGCCATCGTATCTTTTGCGCGAAGAGTGCCACCCTGACTTATCGTGAGATTGATCCCCGTGGCAGTCCTAAGTGCTCCGAGGAACGTGTCGAAATCGCCCATCTTGACCGCACTCGGCCGCTTACCAGCAATCTGAAGCAAATCCGCATCTGGCCCGAGGTCGCCGCCGGTTTGCAACTCCACCCCGATACCCAACGGCAAGAACCCGTCGGCTTTGTTGGCGGACGGCGATGCATCATGCAGAAGGCCGCGCGCAACTTCCTGCTTCGGATTAACGGAAAAGATCATTTCTGGCGCTTCGCCGTCGACACCGGCACCGGAAAGCAAAAGCTTAGTCAAATGTTGCTGATCAGGCTTTGTTAACAGCCGGAAATAGCTGGAACCACGACCTGCCATCAGAATGGTTGGATCGGCCAACAGCTTTGTATCAATACGGCCACTGGCAACCAAATGATGCAGCACTCGACCTGTATACCATAGTAACCCGCCAAGGGCGGTAGAGGCTGTGACCTGCAAGCGCTGGAGATCAGGATCGGCGCCAGCCGTGTTGTGCATGAATTTCTTCAGCTGATCGCTGAAGGTGGCCTTGCTGGCCGCCAACTCGATCAGCAGGCGGCGCTGCTTACGGTGGGCATCATCGCTAGGAAGATCGGAGGTAGGGTCAGCCCCACCCATCTGTGCTTTCTGCAACAGGCCGCTGTTGCGTTCCAGCCAGTTGGAGAAGAAGCTCCCTGCCGCAAGCCGCACTGAGCCGCGCCATAACGCTTCCTTATGCAGATAGATCGCGATATCGGTGGTACCGCCTCCGATATCGAGCATCACAGCCAACTGGGCCGGTGCATTAAAGGCTTGCTCTGTGTCATCGCAGAAGTAGGTCATGGCAGCTTCAGCTTCGGTACGATGCTCAACCCGCGCCTTGGTCGAGAGCGTTTGCACGACCTGTTCAGTCATCAACTTGAAGTAAGCGGTTTCACGGTCAGTGAAGGCCTGAGGGTAGGAGAACCGCCAATTGATGTGGTCAGGTGTGACACCCTTGTCACGCAGCTCGGCGGCAACTCGGAGCACCAGATCCTCAAGGAACCTGAGAGCAGCGACGTTGTTGCCACCATCACCTGTGGGGCCCGCCTGCCACTTGAGACCGGCTTTCAACTGCTGATTGCCGACCCACCGCGCAATGTCGCCAACTGCCATGCCTTGTGCCGGCGGAACGAATAATGCCTGGGCAGCGCGGGGCCACTCAGCGGCTCTGGCAGGTGTGCTGTCTCGCAGTTTCAGCATCGTCGGGAAAGGCATGGCCAAGTCGATGCCAGCGAAGAAATCCACGAGCGTCACATATTGCTGCTGAGCCCAATTCTTCACTTGGGACGGGTCGACCGCAATGACCGGTGATGTGCGCGCCTTTAGCGTAGCTGGCTGAGACGTACCGTTCACATCCACGTACGCAATGCTGCTCGTGGTACCAAAGTCGATCGCGACCTTTGCATGCTGATTGGTTGTAAGCTCCGGTGGCGGACGATTGACCAGAACCAGCCCGCAAGCGCGCTCTAGGCCCTCATGCTGCACAGCAACGGCTATCGCTTCGACGCCCATCTTCGTGATTTGCCATTCGCCGCGTATCTGCGACGAGTCGGCAAAACGCATCCGCTGCAACCAAGCTTCACCTTGGTCGGGTAGCTGGCCCGTCTCCTGAGCACAGAGCTTTCGTAGCACTGCTCCTGAGCCCCAGCCGGCAGCACGTTCGTTCCGACCAGACCCAGCGGCATGCAAGTCTGCCAGGATCAACCGCAGCGAGACAGCGGCCTGAGGCAGAACCTCGGCAAATGGGTTGGCTGCGCTCTGCACGAAATCAAAGGGCCAATCTCCTGTCGCAAAATTAGGCCAGACAGCCATGGAGCTGTCGATATCCGCACGCTGGATCTGGTTGGGCTGCCAACGTCGCCGAAGCGTATGCAGCCGTCCATCCTCAAGACGGACCTCAAAGGTGGCTTCACGATCTTTGCCATTAGCCGTGAGGCGGACAGCGCTCCGAAGTCGATCGCCATCAGCCAGCAAGAGCGCCAACGGCGTTACTGGCAGCGGAACTGGGCAATCGGGTCCATGGGCAGCAGGCGGTGTGCCGTCAGAATCCACAACACACGGCGTCCAAAGTTCGTCTGCCGTGATGGCCAACCAGCCATCCTGCGCGGCTTTCGCCTTTACGCGCGCCGGATCATTCAGCGCGTCCTTGAGTGTGAGCTCACGGTAGACATGAATAGATGCAGCCGACCCTCCTAACGTCCGCGGCAGATCTTCATCGATCAACACGACGCCGCCGAATGGTGCCTGATCATTCACGGGGCGCAGCGCCAACTGCGTATGGGAGAAGCCAATACTAAACTGAGCTGGGTCAATCTCGAAGCTTCTATCGAGGACACTGTGCAGCCCTGTAAACGGCAAGTTCAATCGACGAGCGCGAACAGCCAGACGCCGGCCACACTGGCCGCTGCCAATCTGCGCCTCGATATCGCCGGCGAAAGCTTGCAGCTCGCGGGCAAGACTACCCCAGAGCCTTCCATCCACCCCCTGCCCCGTCAAAGCATCCACAATGCCGTTGGCATAGTCAGCAATGATGCCGAGGTCTGTAGCCGAAAGGTCGGAGGCAAGCGGATCGGCGAGGCCTTTATCCGCAAAAACAACACCAGGGATACGCAAAGCTGTGGCGCTGTGGCCCGCAGCCACCAAGGTGTCGGGCGTCAGCATAGCCACATCAACGCTCTGACCGCCCTTAGGGGTGATCCTGAGCAGGACCGGCTTCAGCCAAGTTTCCTGTGCAGAAGCGGCATGAATGCCCTCAGCTGGCGACAGCTCGGAAAGTACACCGCGCCAGCGGGGGTTACCGGCATTGAGCGGCACCTCTCGCAGGCTGAGCATGTATTCACCGGAAAAGCGCGGTTGCAAGGCCAGCAGTGCAAGCAACGCGCGCCATTGGCGCCGTGTGCGGGCATGCAGTTGGTGTCGGTTGTTGAACAACGCCTGACGCCATGCGCGGACCGGTGCCCAGGCATCCGGAACACTCTTGATGACCGCGTCGTCAGCCTGTTGGCTGATATTCAGATCAGCGGCCAACTCCTTCAGGTCTGGCAGTTCCAGCCACTGCCCAGAGACAGCAGGCCGCCCCAGCTTTTGATGTGTCAGGCCGGGCAAAAGAAAATGAGGCATCAGATGCTCCCCTTAACTGCACAGCCGCGGTGGAGCGCCGTCATGAACATACCCAAGCCTGGCGCATCCTCATTGCCCTCCCGGCCAATCTCCGTGAGAAGACTGGCTGCATTTCCTGGGTCGAGCTTGCCTTCAGCGGGAACGATCAAATCATTAAATGCAGCTTCGTACGCCTTCTCATCAGCCAGATTCTTCAACTGAACAGGCATAGGCGGTTCACTGGTATTGATCGGCGCAGCCAATTGCTTGTCCGTTCTCCAAAGGTTGAACGACTGCCCCGATCCCCGAGCATAAGCCTCCACCATAGCCGCCCATTCAATCAAATGAACTAGATAACGATCCAACGCTTCGACGTGCATGCCTGTATTGTCGGACAATTTGCCAAGGTTCTGTGCCTTGGCCCATGCATCTCTCAAAAAACCCAATCGCTTCTTGGGATTGAGCGCCAGAGGTTCCCAATATCGCCACGCCGTTGCAAGCCTCAGCAAGCGCCCAAGCTTCTCATAGGCTTCGACTTCCGGAAGATCTGACCAGTTCCAGCCACCGGCCTGTTGCAGTGCTGTGGCGAACACTTTCGGGCCGTCAGCGCTCGAACCATCTTTGAGGAAGCGACAGCCGCCCAAGGCTGCGACCAGTTCCACTGCAAGTGCCGGATTGCTCTGCGAGTCGCCTTGCGGGGCATGATAGCCAAGCCGCGTGTACGGTTGCGAGCCGACAAGGTAGAGGTCGCTGAACAGCGCGCCATGTGGCGAGGTCAGTTCGGCATAGTGCTCAAGAGCACTGCGGGTCTGCAGCAACAGCTCTTCCTGTCGTGCCACGTTGGCCGCATCGCCATGTGCATCCTGATCAGGATCTCGAAAATCAAAATAGGGCAGCATCAACACACCGCCGATGCTGAGGTTGCTGCCCATACGCATCTTGGCAGCGTGGTTACGGATCAAGCGCGCCAAAGTCGGAAAGCCAGCCGCTCCGGTCCCACCAAACAAGCTGCCCATCAACAGCACCCGAACGGGATTGCCGTTCAGTGCCGGCGCCATTGCCTGGGTTAGTTCAGTCCAAAAGTCAGGCTGAGGCGTATCGCGGATGGCAGTGGTCAAAGCGGTAGCCCCAACATTGGGCCTGGCGCGATAGCCACCGCCAAGGCCCATGTCCTGCTCAGTCCGAGGGCAATAGAGGAGATCGAATAGGGCCTTGTCCTCCGCGTCCATCGGCCCCAGGAGTTTGGACAAAGTGCTACCGCCGTCGTGCGGCGTCCAACGGGACGCCAACGTCAAACTATGAGCGAAGAGATCATCGGTAACGACATGTGGTTGGCCTGGTGTCCGCCAAAGCTTGCGGCAATTCTCATAAGCTTTGGCAACGCGCTCTAGCCGGGCCGTGTTGCCGTTGCCACTGTCCTGATCGACGGGGAACAAGTGGACGTCATTCGGACCGATCCCGGAAGCGACGAGATGAGTAAGGGCTTCGCCGAGTTTTGCACCGGTCCCCCCCATAGTGATGACAATGGCTTTGGTCATGGCGCTCACTCCATCCCGAACGGCACGCTGTTGCCGCCAAGCACCGATGGGCGCAAACGGTGCGGTGTTGCCAGAAGGCTGGCCAGCCACCACGTGATCAGCAATATCAATACGATGGTGGCGCAATAGCCCAGCTTGCCGACCTCGACGATGTAAGTCGCCACTTCGTCACTGGCCGTGGCAGAATAAGCCAGAACAGCAACAAGCACGATCTGCGCAAGGGTCAAGCCCCACCAAGGCACAGACAAATTGCGAGCTGACTGAGGACCAACCACGGTTGGCAGTTTCGCTGCCACAATGAACGTCCATATGGTGCCCAGAACGATTGTAGCTAGGACGCCATACCAAATGGCCTCCACTAGCCGGCCTGTAACCTGCTCACGGACTGTGTCGACAAGCACGTTTCCCTGACTGCTCTGGGTTTGGCCTGCGTCACCGTGAACCTCTGGCAAGGCAGACTCACCAAACTCATTCTCATCCGCAGCACCAACTTCGGACGTTTCAGCGAGCCTGGTCTGCTGAGTGCTGGATGCGTCATTCAAGACTGACGGGTCCAGCCAGCGAGTGTCAGTCAACTGCGCATTCATGCCCCACCACAGTACAGCGCCAGCCAACAGCGGCAGCAGCAGAACCGAAAGAAGGGAGACAACCCAGTGCTTTCCGGTCATTCTTTCACCTTCAGGTTAAACTGAAACATTTGGTTCGGGCGGAATGGCAGCTCAACACTACCTTTCCTCCCAAATGGCACTTGGCGCGCCAATTGATCGTCGCCCGCTTCAAGTATGTCCGCCAATACTGCCAACTGGAGCGCCTTCACGAAACCTGGCTGAGGCTTCTCCGATGACGACATGCTCCAGTCCCGCAGCCACTTGGTGTCTGGATTGGGACGAACAAGCCCCTTGTTGCCCATAAGCGCCGTCACCCGATAGCTACCGGCCGGTAGACCCTTCAACGAAGCAGCATCTAACCGAAACTGCAGACTGCGCTTATCGTTCGCCCCCCACCAAACAGGCAAAGGTTTCGGCAGAAGCTGCCAGCCTCGTTGGCTGTTCTGGAGTTCGACTAGCGCGGTCCCGATCAGGGGGCCTTGCCAGACGGTACCGGGCAGCAGCTTCTCCCTACCGGCTACCATCCGCTCAAGCCGCCCCTGCTGTTGAGCGAAGAGCTGCTTGTCGATCTGGTAGGCCCCTAGATTACCTGAGATACCCCCGCCCAACGTTATAGGAGGCGCCACGGTCCGAGGGCGCCCCCGCCCCCGGAACAGCGCAACATTTAGCCGCTTGCCTGCGAACGACGGCGCCCCACTACCGCGCAAGCCTTGGACCAATCGAACCAGATCGGCTTCCGGGCCAACAGCGAGGATGAACAGAGGCCGCTTGGTAGCGCTAGCAAAACTGCCACCGGCTAGCCCAGGAACGTTCGTTATTCTGCCCTGGAATGACGCCTCAATGCCAAGAATGGCCACGGCCCGCCCCTCCTCCAGCATTCCCTTAAGTGGCACCCCCAACGCCACCGCCGGATCGGCATCCATCTCATTGCCATCAAGCCACAGATCGCTAACAATCAAGCTCAAGCTTCCGATTGGTTGCCTTCGAACTTCTGCCAAGACCTTGTCGACACGGCTGTCCTGATTGCCGCACGGCGAAGCCGTTGGCTTGGAATAGACCTCGGGCTTGCTGAAGGCGTCTACATCACCGGTGATCAGAGCGATCGTGTTGCCAAAACAGCGCCATTTAAGCGCCGATTTCGGCGGCGTACCAACGCCATTTGTCAAGAGGGTCAGGAGGTCACCTATGGGCTTCTCGTTGAAATGCGGCCGAACAAAACCAGCCATCGTTCCCGAAGCATCAAGGTAGACGTTCAAAGTTGGCACAGAAGGTGGAGCGATAGCGGCCAAAGGCGCTGCCGCTATGAGAAGCGGCATAGCCAACGACACCCACAGCCTCTTGCTTGCCACGTAGCCCATGCACTCACCCCCATCCTGATACATGACTGGACCGTTATGGCGCTTTATGGCAACCCCCAAATCACAGCAAGACCAGCGAGGGCAGTTGTTCCACATGGATTTGTACACGGTTCTTCTCGTTGCAACGATCATTGGGATCTTTGTGCTGGTCCTCGGCACCGCTTCTACATGGAGGCAATTTCGAACCCGGATAAATGCGTTCGTAACAGCGACCGAAAGCGATCGGCGCGAACTCTCGAGGTGCATGTCGGCGTTGCCTGCCAACGACGAAACATATGCCCAGAACGATGACGAATCAGGTAACGCTCCGCAGCACCTCTCCATATTGATCTCAAACGATTTCCTGGCTGGACGTCGTGGAGGTGGCCCGCTCGGGTTGGCCTGGCGGGAACTCGAGCAAAGCCTGTTGCTCACCAGCCGAGGGCAGGCGCTGAGCCGGAGTCCGCAAGACCTCTTTTCGCCGGAACTGTTGTACCAAAAGGACGTCGATCTCCGCCGTTTTGAGGCTTACCCAAACATCCTAGTTGGTGCCGGCTTGGCCACGACTTTTATCCTGCTGGCATTGACGATCGGCGTGGGCGTGACCACCCTGAACGCGACGGATACCCAATCAATTACAGCGATTGTGCCACTTCTGGAGGCGAGCGCTCTCAAGTTCCTGACCTCCATCTTCGGGATCGGCTGTTCAATCTGGTTCATAGGAGCTCGCAATCAGGGCGTGCTTCGTGCTGAAACTGCACTCACAGAACTGGCTGATACGATTGCGAGCGCGCTGCCTCAGGTGAGCCAGCAAGCCCTGCTGGCTGATCTGGTGATTCGGTCGGCTGAACAGAATCGCCTAACCAGGGCGCGTAACAGGGACTTGGCGGCGGCAGTGGCGGCGTCTGTACGACAAGAGCTGGAAAACGGCCTGGTAGCTGCGCTGACTCCCATTGCGGATCGGATGACCGACCTGTCACAGCAGGTCGCGGAGGTGAATGCCAAGCAGATCGAAATGATGGCAGCCGCTTTCGCGCGCGATCTGGGTATCGCCATTGAGAAGTACAGTCGAACACTTGCGGAACAGCTTGAGACTGCGGTGACCCGATTTGCCGAGGTGCCGCCAGCCATTAAAGCGGCTGCCACGGCCTATGCGGAAGCGGTTGATGACAGCGTGTTACGCATGCGGAACGGTGCAGACAACGCGGCTGAAGTTTACAGTGGCATCGAAAAACTGTTGCGCGATCTAACGGCTGCTGTGACTGCCGCAGACCAAAGGCTTATGAAATCGGTCCAGGGCTTTCGAGGCGAATTGGAAGACGGTGCTGAAGGTTTGCGTACAGCCCGACAAGCACTCGTAGATGCTTTACCGGTTGTGGACGCCGTGCGCCACGCAGCACCTGCTGGCGCGGCGCTGAATGAGGCCGCAAAGCTATTCGAACGTGCCGGTGTCGAGGTGGCTCCCGCATTGTTGGCCTGGCAACAAGGCCTAGTTGGCTTGGATCAAGGACTAGCCAACGTTATCGATCGGATCGATTCCCTTCTGGACAAGGTTAACCCAGAAGGCGGAACCTCAATCCCACCCTTTCCTCCCAATGAATCATTCAACGCCAGCCGGGCGCCTGAAACCGCGGATAAAGTGGTCCCGCCGCCAAGCCCGGGCAACCCAGAGGTCAGGACATTCGCACCACGGCCAGCATCGCCTGAGCTGCCAGCTGCAGACCCCGAGGCTCGCCAATGAGCCGGGCTCGCCGCACCGTTCCAGCCGACAACTTCTATGCGTCAGTTACTGATCTGGTGATCGGCTTCCTGTTTATCTTCATTATCCTGCTCGTGTCATTCGCTATAGGGTTCCGGATCGAACGGAACAAGCTCCAGCGAGCAGCGGAACTCCAGCAAAAAGCCCGCGAACAGCTGCTGCTGGCTGTGGTCAATGCAGCGGGCCTGGATCCACGAGAACAGACCGCGCTGAACGAGGGAATCATCCGACTTCCGCAGGACACGTTGTTCGCCGACAATAGCGCGACCTTGCGGCAGGGTGCCGAGCCCACCCTTAGGCGACTAGCAACTGCGTTACAGGGCAAGGTACCCTGTTACACTCGGAACCGCACCGACACATGTCCCAAAGATAGTGCGCCCGTGCTCGATGCCATCTATATCGAGGGACACACAAACAGCCTGCGAGCCAAGGCTCCTTGGAAAGACAATTGGGAGCTCTCAGCTGCACGCGCGACGCGGGTTCGTGAAACCTTGGTCCAAACGGCACCTCGGCTTGGCGAACTCTTGAATGCAGATGAGAAGGTCAGGGTGCCTTTGCTCGGGATCAGTGGCTATGCGGACAGCCGCCTGGTCGTCACAGACAATCCGGCTGCCGCTGAGAACCGTCGCGTAGACCTCCGCTTTACGATGGTCCCACTCAATTGATGAATACTGGCCCACAAATCGCCCAACAGCGTCTTACGGTGCTTAACAATCACGTTGAGACGTTAACCTCCGAACTGGAGGCACTGGCAGCTAAGAGGCGACTTTCCGACCATGACATCCGCAAGTCACCGGCTCGCCGCGGCAGTGAGACCAGTATCGAAAATGGTGCCCAAAGCAGAGCAAAAGGGTGGCCGGGCACGGCAGGGAGTTCACGCACTCCCGGTACCGGCGGCCACAAGTCCGGGGATAGCCGAGACGAAAAGAGCAGCGCCGAGCCAGCCGCGCCGCCGATAGCTGCGAATGTATACCCAGATCCGGAGATCTTCACTGAATTCGATCGCATCGCACGCCAGCATTTGCTGATCTGGTTAGCCATCTGCCTAGCAATGCTGTGTATTGATATTGGATTGCCTTATGCCATGTTACAAATTTAATTAATATTTATCCTTGTGATAATCGGCAATTCGTCATTTTTGACGGCATAGTAGCTGTCCTCTGCTTTTGCAGATTGGGCTTTACCGATAGGTTCGAGCACGAGGCGCCGATTGAACTAGGCCGTGTACCCATAAACGGGATTCCCAAGGCGGTGAGGTTCTGATTCAAGGTTTCCGGAAGGGAGCCGTAGCCATCCGGCGAAGGCCGCGGAACGGGGATATCTGGTGGGAAGCGGACGTTGAGGCGGCCGTCGTAGTTGCTCACGATAAGGACGTGTTCGAGCCGAAGCCTACCGCCCGTGCCGACATGACGGCCGGAACGCTATACGCCCTCGCTGGCGATGGTGGCTGGGTCTATTATGGGCAGGTCACGCCCGAGAAGAAGGTTGGCTTTTTTCGGCGACGCGACCGGGAGGCAGTTGCGCCCGCATTTGTACTCACTGAACCTGTCATGGCGGTGACCAGCGTAGGATACCCGTTGACCTGCTTCCTGTTTCCTGGACCGTTCTGAGCTGGAAGATTCCAGTTTAGGAAGATGGCCGGGAGACGGAGGAAGCGATGAAGCGATCGAAGTTCTCGGAGGCGCAGATTGCCTTCGTGCTGAAGCAGGCGGAGGATGGAACGAGCATCGGGGAGGTCTGCCGGAAGGCGGGGATCAGCGAGGCGACGTTCTACAACTGGCGGAAGAAGTACGCCGGATTGATGCCGTCCGAGATGAAGAGGCTTCGCCAGCTGGAAGAGGAGAACGCCAAGCTCAAACGGCTTGTCGCGGATCTGAGCCTGGACAAGGCGATGCTGCAGGATGTCGTGTCACGACCCGAAGGGCGGCGCAGCCAACGCTCTGAGGCCTGCTCGGCGGCGGCAGCTGTTGGATGAGGTTCGCAACGCGTGGCAGGTGAGCATCAGGCGGGCCTGCGGCGTGCTTCGAGCAGAGCGATCCAGTTACCACTACAAAGGCTGTCGGACTGAGCAGGCCGACCTGAAGCAACGGATCAAGGAGATTGCGGAGACGCGGGTTCGATACGGCTATCGCCGGATCCATGTGCTGTTGCGCCGGGAGGGCTGGGACGTGAACGGGAAGCGGATCTATCGCCTTTACAAGGAGATGGGCTTGCAGCTGCGCCGCAAGCCACACAAGCGCCGGGTGAAGGCAAAGCTGCGTGAAGGCCGCTGCGCGGCAACTGGGCCGAACGAGACCTGGTCAATGGACTTTGTTCATGACCAACTGGCGACAGGCCCGAAGCTGCGCATCCTGACGATCGTCGACACGTTCAGCCGTTATGCACCGGCGGTCGTGCCGCGGTTCCGGTTCCGGGCATCCGACGTGGTCGAGGTGCTGGAACGGGTCTGTGCCCAGGTGGGCTATCCTGGGTCGATCCGCGTTGACCAAGGCAGCGAGTTCATCTCCCGTGAGCTCGACCTGTGGGCCTACATGAAAGGGGTAACGCTCGACTTCAGCCGGCCCGGCAAACCGACGGATAATGCCTTCATCGAGTCCTTCAATGGTGACGTGCACCCCTGATTGGTACCGATCAGAAGTAGAGTCCTGTGCTTTGATGGCTGATGGTTGATGTGATGGCAACGGGGTTGGGGGCATGCCCCCAACCCCGTTGGCCGGCGATCTCGGCAGGGGCGCATCCGCCCAGTTTCGAGTGCGGCCTGACGGTGTTGTAGTCGTGCTTCCAGGCCGCGAGGATCGATCTGGCGTGCGCCAGCGATGTGAACAGGGTCTCGTTCAGGCATTCGTCGCGCAGCCGGCCATTGAAGCTCTCCACGAAGGCGTTCTGCGTCGGCTTGCCCGGCATGATGTAGTGCCATTCCACCTGCCGCTCCTGTGACCAGCGCAGGATGGAGGTCGAGGTCAGTTCGGTGCCATTGTCGCTGACCACCGTCAGCGGCTTGCCGCGGACGGCCGCCAAGCTGTCCAACTCCCGCGCCACCCTTGCACCGGACAGCGACGTGTCGGCCACCAGCGCCAGGCACTCACGCGTGAAGTCGTCGACCACGCACAGGATGCGGAAGCGCCGGCCGCAGGCGAACGCATCACTGACGAAGTCGAGTGACCAGCGCTGGTTCGGCCCCTGCGGCATTGTCATAGGTGCCCTGGTGCCCAACGCCCGCTTGCGGCCGCCACGGCGGCGCACCTTCAACCCTTCTTCCCGGTAGATCCGCAGGAGCTTCTTGTGGTTCGGCGCATGCCCTTCGCGCGCCAGCAGATACCCCAGGCGCCGATAGCCGAACCGCCGCCGTTCGCCAGCCAGCTCACGCAACCTGGTGCGCAAGCCAGCATCATCGGGACGGGTCGGTTCATATCGAACCACCCGCCTCGCGACACCGATCAGACGACACGCCCGCCGCTCGCTCAGCCCGAACGTCTCCCGGGCATGGGCGACCGCATTCCGCTTCGCGTCGGGCGTCACCATTTTTTTGAGCTGATGTCTTTCAACACGGCGATATCCAGCATCGCCTCCGCCAGCAGCTTCTTCAGCTTGGCGTTCTCATCCTCCAGCGACCGAAGCCGCTTGGCCTCGGACACCTCCAGGCCACCGTACTTGGCCTTCCATTTGTAGAACGTCGCCGAACTGATCCCGTGCCGCCGGCAGACCTCGGCAGTCGCCATGCCCGCCTCCTGCTCCTTCACGATCCCAATGATCTGCTCGTCCGAAAACCTGCTCCGCTTCATTCGTCCGTCTCCTCGAGAAACGGACTCTACCCAAAAATGGGACCAATTCAGGGGTGCACGTCAACGGCTATGCGGAATCGTTCAACGGCCGGATGCGTGACGAACTGCTCAACGAGACGCTGTTCCTCAGCCTCGACCATGCCCGCATCGCAATCGCTGCCTGGGTCGAGGACTACAACCAGGAGCGGCCACACTCGGCCCTTGGCTACGAGACCCCAGCGGCGTTCGCCGCTCAACTGAACAAGCAATGGCCTGCTCCGCTGCGCCCTTCGGGCTCCGCTCCACAGGCCATTGCTTCCACCGCGCCCATGCGCAACAACAATCGACCGGCTCTAATCCCCGCTGGATGAAATCAGGGGGTCAGGTCAAACCCCTCCTGGATTATTTCAAACGGTCAGGTCACAGCAGCTACAATTCCTATCTTGGGATGGCGTCTGCCGACGGAACGGCAAAAGGTTCCTTCTCCTCCTCGTTTAGTTCCCCTGGCGTCACAAGGAAGACCTGTCGATCGGAGACGGCGTTCAGATCTATGGTCAGCTCGGTGGAAAGCGCCGCTTGTCGACTTAGGGGGTTAGACACAGCAGTGAGCGTCGCCGCCTCACGGCCCTCGTTGTCAAACATGACTCGATAGACCCAATATCTATCAGCATAGCGATTGGCTGCTTTAACCTCATTGGACGTTAAACGCACTCCGCCCGACTTCACTTCGATGAATCTGGCCACCAGATGCTCGTCCAGCGTATCCTCGAAGGCTTCCTTATCGTCGGTCGTGAGGAATGAAAGTAAATCGCAGCCAAATGCATCCTCGCCTTGAAGGTGGGCCACCTCGAGCGGATGCCGATTTTGCTGCTTTTCAAATAGCGCCGCCCAAGTTTCCGCGTCGCCTGACTTCGAAGGGTCCCGCGGCGCACGTCCCAAATTGCCTGACCCACGGCTGACCCTTAAGGCTGACTTGCGGGATGCGCGTGCTGCGGAATTGTCGGGTTCAATGGCGCGCGCGTTCACGGCATCAGGATTTGTGTTCTCGGTTGGCGCGAGCGGTGGCGGTTGGTCCAGTATAGGAGGGTCGGTTGCGCCCTGTTTTGCAGTGGTCGGCGGGACTACAAGTCGAGAAGGATCGAACCGTGGCGGTGCAGGCGTCCCTGGATCGTCGATTTCTCCAAAAAGGGCGTCGAGTTCATCGTCCGAAAAATTTGGCAGGAACTTTCGAAACATAATTCGCCGCGATGCATCATCTGTCATGGCGAACATGGTGGCGAGGTCGGCCCCGTTCTGAATCTCGAACAGTTCCGCGAGGCCGTCGCCGACGGCGCTTGCTGACAAATGGAAGAGTTTTCCAATTTCTATCGCCGGTTCGATTCTTACATAAAGTTTGTTATCATCAAGTAGGTGCGACCACGACTCCAGAGGGCCGGCAAATGCCTTCTCTCGTAAGCTCACCTTCAGCGACATCTCTGTAACCGGGACCAGTTGAAGTCGCTCAAGTTGACGCAGCGACGACGTGTCGGACGACACTGCTGACCGCAGCGCCCTGATAAATTTTTTGCATTCAGCGAACCGATGGGCGAGCAAAGTTCGGTCTGGCTCGGGCGCGGCGCAGCATGTTGTAATCTCGATCGAGAAATCCTGGCGGCCCAGCGACTGAACACCGAATCGTTCAGACACTTGTTTGGCGCCTCGACGGGTTGGCAGATCGATGAGCGGAAGATGCTCCCGCACAGATGAGGGGATGCCATCGCGGTCGACGTAAAATGTGGCGCCGGGAGAGAGCCATTCAACAACACGGCCGCGGCGAGCTTGAATCGTACCTGTTTGCCTGAACTTCTCTAAGGCAGCGCCCCCGCGCTCAGCCGTGAAGTCATCCAGCTCGAGTATATGGAGATAGAAACGCCGAACCAGATCTGGTTCAAAACCCCTGTCCTGAAGGCCATGAAGCAACCGATATATCTCTGACTCTGACAGATCCTGAAGGGTTGCCGGTATTGAGGCGTTGGCCAAACCTTTCGCCCAAAGTGTGTGATCGAGCGAAAGAGTCGCCGCGATACCGTCTGAAGGCGGCCTGGGTCTAACAAACAGTCCAACTAAGCGGCCTGGGTCCCTCATGGCTTGGGCAGGCGCCCGCCTCTGGCCATCGATGCATTCGAGCCAGGGTGCGGCCCGAATCTGCAGACGTACTAGATCCGGCAAACTCCCTCGATAAGTTCGGAATTTCGCATTGCCATTCTTGCGCGCTTCGAGCGAGCAGGAGAATTGGTAGCCAGTAGCAGCGTCGAACCGAGAATCTCGAGCGAGCCACGCGACGATGGCATCGCTGTTTGCCGAGCCTAAGATGTCATTGAGGCCAACGATGGTTGCTGCTCTAAAGCGAGCAGAGTGGCCTAAAGATAGATCGCTTCGTCCGATATCTTGACGAGCCCCTTTGTCGTCAACAACTTCGAACTTATCCGGTAAGTTCTCAAGGAGCGCTTGCCAATGGTTCGAGCCTCCACTGACTTCATCGAGCTTTGGCCATTGGTTGGCGCCTATCCAGTCGAAGAATCCACCTGGGTCGCGTAGACCGTCCGTCAGGCCTTGATCGCTGAGAGGCGCCAACAACAAATCGGGACGAGCAACATAGAGAGCTTCGTTGATTCGCCCTGATAGGCCGTAGCCTTCGGAATGGTGCAGGTCCCTTGTTGGCCTCCATATTCCGTCTTTCGCACAGGCCATGACCGATAATTGAGGAAATCTCGGGACGGCCGCTCCCTCTCGGTTATAAATCCCGGCGAGCGTTGACAGCAACTCGCGGCGTATGTGCGTGTCGACCCCAGCCCGGCTGCGTTCGATCAGCCGTTCGGCTTGCCGGACTAGAGAGCGCACAACGCCATCGAGGTTGTATTCCTCAACACCGAAGGACCTCAGCCGTAAGATCTTCTCGCGAGGCGTCCCTGGCAGAGCGGCGCTCAGTCGGTCCCAAAGTGGGCCGTTAAGGAACTTTGCTCTTGCCCAGCGAGGAAGTACTGGCGGGCTTCCGCTCGTCGGTAGCGGAAAGCAGCTGTTACTGGCCTTCAGCGGGCGACCACGTTGGTCGATCAGAAATGATCTCAAGTGAAACTGGTCTGGAAGGTTCTGAGCGATGCCGGCTATCACGCTGGCGCGTTCATCAAGGTCCAGGTCTGCTGTTCGAAGTACATCGATGGCTTCATCTGGCGCCATGCGCTTTACGCCCAGCGCGCTTAGAACAGCATGATCCCTGTCCGAATTGCAGCGCGCTAGCCCAGGGAACAAACGTTTCGGGAGGAACTCTTCATAACCCTTAGGAGCAAGACGGGTCCTATCTGCGCACACGTGCTCGCTATTGATCGTCGCGATAATCGGCCACCGCGCCGCATAGTCATAAACCGCTTTTTGGAATGGCTTCAGTGGCTCCGGGAATGTCTCGTCCGCATAAAGAAATTCCAGTGCGTTTCGGACGGCGCCCTTTTGGCGCAGATCTGACAGTATCATCGCGTAAAAATCCGCGAACTTGGTCAACACTTCATCATTCAGATTAGATTTATCTTTCAAGGCCTTCCGATTGGATGTTATCTCCAAGGTAGCGTGAAAAAGGGCAGGAAATGGCAGGGAAACACTGGTTGGAAAAAAGCAATGCAGTTTGTGGCGTGTATTCACCGCATCTGTCCGTAGGGCGACCGCGAGTTCGTAACGGCCTGGTTGATCTGCGGTCCGCTCTGGATTTTCTGCCAGCTCACCTTCGGCATAGCGACAAATCCAAGACTCGGTCGTGAACGCCTCGCCTTCCGTGATCTCCAGCTCAACTTGATCGCCGCTGGTAGGGCTCGTCCTCCAGATACGAGGTTCCGATCCCTCCACTCGAATCTCGATTTCCGTCAATGCTCGGACAAACAAAAGAAACCTGGGCGCGAACTCGGCCGTCTGTTCCTTCGCCATGCTGAAGGCTTGGTCGTCGAAGAATGGCGACGCAATCACAGTATCGTAGCCTGCTTCCCGCAGCTGCCGCACATATGCGACCAACTCCCTGCGCGAATCCGCTGCTTCTATGGTTCCGATGGCTGGGCCGAATAGGGGAAAGGGCAAGATCGGCGCCGGAAGCGGTCGGCCACCAGCTAGAAATCTTGCAATGCTGTCGTGCTGGGCGCCGAGTTCGCGAACAGCCTGCTCGCTGTGTGTTTGAGAGAACGCAAGCTCGAGAGCGCCACTGGAGATAAAGGGCTCACGCGACCAGTTGAGAATAGCTCGGAAACCAAGTCCCTTCGCGCCAATAAGCCCTCGCTTGCGCTGTGGCTTGTCGCTTAGATGTGCTGTCATCAGGGACGAGATCCCGGATGGGCGGAAGGGCTGGCCAGTGTTGGCGACGAAAAGCCCACTTCGCTTTACGTCGATTAGGACACGTCCGTTGCCCCCTGTCTCGACGGCAGCATCTGCTGCATTTTGCACAAGCTCGAGAAGTTCGCGACCCGCGTAATCGCCGCGCACCTGACGTTCGTCATTGAAATCGCGAACGAGCAGAGCGGGCTTTGCGACGTAGGCCGCGACGCTCCCCTCAAGTTCGCGCTTCAGGAAGGCGTTCCATTCAACAGCAGTAGCGAACGGGGTGGATTCCTCGGGTGAAGCTGCGCTTAATTCACTCACAAGGCCCTCTATGTGCGCTGGGTTAATGCCGGCTTGTCAAGAAGAGGAGATGTCAGAGCGACCTTAGATCTGAAATGTCATTCTAACATGATTCCAATAGCCCACATTTTCACCGGCGAAATGACTTTGGCGTAGCAGAAGTGTCAGAAATCGTTGGCCTAGTTTAGTACTTGTCTCGCCAAAGTCAATTCCGCCGAGATGAAAATGCCACATGCCACTCCTGCTAACGAGAGTGATAGCGCGCTGCCGCTTTCGTTTCCAGCG
The DNA here is from genome assembly GCF_059745315.1 of Sandarakinorhabdus sp. FBCC-B8862. Taxonomy (NCBI): domain Bacteria; kingdom Pseudomonadati; phylum Pseudomonadota; class Alphaproteobacteria; order Sphingomonadales; family Sphingosinicellaceae; genus Sandarakinorhabdus; species Sandarakinorhabdus sp. FBCC-B8862. The sequence continues at coordinate 1,982,873 of NZ_CM185574.1, read as the reverse complement.
GTGCTGGGCGAAAAAATAACAGCGGCACTTGATGGGTGCCATAGGAACTCGGACGGCGGTGCGTTGCTGCTGTCTATGACCGAAAAAGCCTTGGGCATATGCGACGCATTGGCAGCGTTTGTTATCGATCAGCGCAATCCGTTGCGGACCGTCCACAGGGTCGCAGACATCTTCAAGGCGTAGGTGCGGGTGCTGGCGTCAGTTTGTGGATATCGCACCGCGCCAGCCGCAATATATCCCTTTGGTGAAGGCCGCCTTGCTCTTTAGCGTGTCGGCCAGCTCTTAAGGGCACTCGTAAGGCCGCGCTTAGGAGCGGTTGACAGGCCAGATCACGATGTTTTCGGGGCCTGAGCGCCGGCAGCGTTGGAGTGACGAACAGCGTCTGCAGATCCTGACCGAGGCTTTTGCGTCGAGGGCGTGTCCGACCTAGATGGCGCGGCCGCAGCTTGCGCGAGCGCACGCCCTTGCAACTGCTTGTGACAGCCAAGTCGTCCGTTGCGCAGCAGACGCCGGCCGTCGCACAGCCTGTCTGATCACGGACGGATCTCCAACAAGGACCACGCGTCGTCGCGCCCGGGTCACAGCGGTGTAAAGGAGTGTGCGGTCAAGGAGGCGGCTCTGCGTTACGGGCACCACAACTGTGTCGAAGGATGAGCCTTGAGCCTTGTGGGTCGTGATAGCCCAAGCGAGCTCCAGGTTGTTCAGCAACTCGTGCGGGATGACGCGGTTGCCCTCGTCGAAGCGAACCGCTAGCCCGTTTTCGACCTCGCCGACTACGCGGCCGAGGCTGCCATTCCAGAGTTCCAAGTCGTAATCGTTGACCGTCCAAATCACTGGTTCGCCGCGGGCGAACGTCGCGGGGGCAAGGCTTTTCGCTTCTATCCAGGCGCCATGGAGCAGGCAGTTCATCGCGACTGTGCCCCCAGACGCCGGTTCCGAGGTGCCCTTCACCGAGCCGACAATGCGCGCATCACCCATAGCACGCCTGATCGTCACGGCGGTGGAGGCAACCTCGCCTTCCGCGCAAGCGGCGATCGACACACCGGTCGCAGTGCCCGTCTCATAGGCTTCAAGATCGGGTAGCGTGCCCTCTCTGAGCGCGGCCGCGAATACAGGAATGCCGGTTTCGGCAGCTTGGCGGACCACTTCGGTGAGATGGATGCGGGGGATGTCGGGAACCCCGATAAGGGCGTGAAGGGTAAGGCCGAAGCCTACCGGCGGCAGCTGGCCGTCATCGCCGATTAGGAGGAAGCGCGAGCCCTCCGGGGCGCCCGACATGATCCGATAGAGTGAGCCCAGGTCGAGCATGCTGGCCTCGTCGACAATGATAAGCGGTGCGCCGTTCAGCTGAAGCTTCCCGCGTTCGAGGAGCGCCAGCCATCCTGCGATGGTGCGGGCAGTCCCGCCCGTTGCTTCGCACATCCGCAGCGCCGCCCGCCCCGAGAGTGCCATCATCTCGACCGGTACGCCCGCTTCGGCAGCGGCCCGATGAAGAGCGCCAAGCATCGTCGTTTTGCCCGTGCCGGCGCCACCCGTCACAAGTGAGAATCGTTCGGCCAACGCCATCCTGACGGCGTTCTTCTGGCCATCATTCAGGCTTGCCTCACTGTTCATGTTTGGAACCGGCAGGGCAAGGAGACTCGGACGTGGGGTATAGGCCGTTAACTCGCGAGCGATTCTGGCGGCGACCGCCTCCTCCATGAGCGCCGGGCCAGCTGCCTGCCAGCCCGCAGAGCGATCCACCACAGCCTTGTGAAGTCGAGCGACCTCCAATGCCGCTCGACCCTTCCCCGCTCCTAGGAGGGCGTCCACGGCTCTGCCAAGCGCGCCTTCGGACATGACAGTGGCACCGGTACCTAGGTGTTCGTGAAGCGCAGCCTCGACGGCGGCGACATGTCGACGGGGATCGTTCGCGTCTACGCCGGCAGCAAGGGCCACCCCATCGACTGTCTTCCAGCTTGCAAACGCTAGCAGGCGATAGGGGTCATCGGAGATCAACCGAAGCGCTTCGGCCCCGTAGCAGGCGAGCGCCTTGGCAGCGACGTCAATTGGGACGCCGTTTCGGTCGAACCAGGCGAGCAGCTGGGGCTCGTGCTCGACGAGCGGCCACTCGGTCAGGATCGTCTCGATCTGCGCCTCGGCGCGCGGTCCTTCGCCGAGTACGTTCCGGAGTGCCTCGGCGTCACCAGCGTCAAGGATTGCGATGAGGTCGTCGGCCAGCAGTGCGTCGCACAGCCTGTTCGCAGTAACCTCGCCGACACCCGGGAAGCGTTCGCCGGCAAGCAGATGGCGAATGAGACGGCCGCGGGGACGTGCTGGTATCATCGAATCGATCTGAACCTGTGTTCCATGCAGTGGGTGGTGCTCCACTGTCCCCTCGACTTGCCAAGTCTCGCCCACGCAAGGTGTGCGCGCCGGCCGGCGGCACGCGTAACGGCGACGAACTTGGTCTGGCCCCTTACCGCGGAACACAGCGAGCGTGGCGTTTCTGACCAGGACGTGGTCAACTGTAACCAAGCCCGAGAACCGAATCACCGCGGCAGACGCCCGGTAGAAGCAAGGTGCATTTCTACGGCCTCGTAGCGCCGCAGTTTCTGGCGTACCTCGCGCACCTCGCCCTGTGCGGCGACCATGCGGCGCTCAAGGTCGCCAATCTGGCGTTTCAGGCGCGCTTCGATATCTGTGGCGGTTCTTGCGCCGGGACGATCGAAACCGGCCTCTGCGTTAGCAGATGCTTCTTCCTTCCAGCTTTGGCCATGCCCGGCGAGGTGCGCCTTGAGTAGCTCCTCGTTGCGGCCCTTGTCGTAGAGGACGCGACGGTGAGTGAGCGAAGCCTCGCGCACAATCCTCGCGACATCCAGATCACCATTGGGGCGGCGCGCGACCTCGGAGCCAACGCGGTCAAGGTAAGCTGCCAGGTTGGCGTGGTTCTGGTTGCCAACTACCTGATTGCTGGGGCGCGTCATTAGGAGCCCCCGCCCATGCGCTTCCTGCCCTGCTTTGGACGCTCACCATCACCACTCAAGATGGGCGGAAGAGCGACCTCGAGTTGGGCGGGGTCAATGTTCAGCCGCTTTGCATTGTAGCGATAACGGGCGAACATCTCCTTGTAGTTATCGATTTCGGTCTTCTGCTCCTTTATTGTCTTCTCGAGGCGCTCGATGCGCTGGTCGCGAAATACTTTTTCCGGTGCGTCGGCCTTGGGCGGCTTTCCGCTCTCCTGTTCTGACAAGCGCTTCTTGAATGCTGCTAGGATCAGGTCGTTCCCGAACAGTCCCTGACGCGTGATCTTTGCCTCTGGACCAATGTTGCTGCGCAGGTAGCAGCTGATCTTACGGGACAAGGCGTTACCCGTGAGACTGCCGTCCAGAGGCCAGTTCTCGATTGACTGAACAACATGGATGCGGAGCGCATCGGTAATGCGGATCCGACCACGCTGCTTCGGCTTGGTTGCGTTGCTCATTCTACCTGCCCTAGCGGATCCCCACCAAAATGGTCGCCTGACTGACTGACCGGCTGAACCAACGTTCCGTCGGGGATGGAGAGGTCGTCATGGATAGCGATAATGTTGACCAGCCGATTCACCGTGGCCGAGAGCGAGCGCACGTGGTTTGATGCGCCGATCGTGCCATCGTCGACCTCGGCGATAGCGCGCTGAAGGAGCCATTCGGCATCGGCCTTCCTCTTCAAAGCCCGACTCCGGTGCTGCTGATTGCCTTTTATGATCAGACCGAACTCGCAGTGCTCGCAGGCCAGGAATTCTGGGCAGTCGCTTTGAGTCCAGTCCAAATCGCACAGACCGATGTCGGTAATGTGGGCTGTAGCCACTAGGGTCTCCCGGAACTTTTCACGGTCGGCTGGCGACTTGCGGTCGTGGATCTGAGCCAGCGCGCCGTGCGCGCCACCAACGGCGATGATGTCCCGGACACGTTCCCCTGCCTCAACGCCGGTCATGTGGTCGTATTCGGAGTTTTGCGATGAATCATCGCGACCCGACCAGCGGGCGATGGTGACCTGATCTACGCCGTTCTGCTGAGCCATGGTGTTCAGCCAGTGGCGGAACATGTGGGTTGTTATTCGGAAGGTCGGGCGTGTGTCATCCTTTCTCTTGAATTCCTCGAAAATCGAGAGCGCCTCTCCGCGAGAGCTTTTCCTGCCTGTAATGAAGTCGCTGAAATTCTGTGTCGAAGTCAATGTGATTACGCACGGATTGGTTGCTTTAGCCGAATGGTAAAAATTGAGATGGACCAGAAACAAGTGTTGCGAGGTCTTCAGGCCGCGTCTGTCTTTGGCCACCATCTGCTGGTTCATTAGCAGGGCCGCTTCAAGGTCGTTGCGGCTGACGGTCTGATCACTACCGTTAGAAAGCGACACACTGCGACCTTTTAGCCATTGCCGGCCAGCTCGGTCGCCCGCCATGCCGCAGATCGCGGCGACTTCTGCCGTTGTGTAGCGCTGGTTGGGGCCGAGGTCCGGTCCAGGGATCCACGCTCTGCCCGCATGCTGCTCCAGCCAGCGGGCCACCTGCCTTGCAGATTCCGTAAACTTCCTGATGTCAGCGATTGCCTTCTTGGCGACGGGCACCATTGGGTCGATGATCCACTTAATGTCGGCGTCAGATGACTTCAATTTGAAATACCGCAGACCGTAGCGCTCGATAGGCTCGCCATTTGGGTCGAGCTTCCGAGAGCCGTCTTGGAGCAACACCGGTTCTGTGACCTCGCAGTCCTCCGGCATCGTTGCGATTTCACCGATGCGCCACGGGGCACACTGAGCCAGCTTAATCCCGGCCATAAGCACAATGTCACTCCCTTCGGTGAGAAGGTGCGAGATGCGGGCGAGCTCGTTGAGCATCTCGTTTGAGGGCAACTTGCTATCCCGCGCCCGTGCGGCATGGGGAGAGGTGCGACTTTTTGCGTTACTCGTCTTCTTGATCGGGTTTCGCCAGTGCAATTGCGCGACTGATAGGTGTCGGGCATCCATGGCATCGGCGATGGTTTTGAGAGCGCAGCCCAGGCGGTAGGCGGTCACAACCGAGGAGCGTTGCACCGCACGCCGAGATGCCTCGTCGAAGTCCTCGTGAGTGAGCAGAATCGGATCGTGCCCTCGATCCCCAAGTATGTCGTGAAGGTCCCGTGACGCGTTCACGATGCGGTCAAGGGGGCTGTGCGTCTGCGTATTCGCCTCCTGCTTGTGGCGAATCAGCGCCTTGATGAAAGAGGCAAACGGCTCGCTCATTGGCGTTCGGCCTTCGACCGACTTTGCATTCCCGTTCTCGTGGGTAGTGAAATAGATGTTTGAGGCCGTGCCTGCTTGGCCTGCGGGCCTAGGGCAGTGTTGGGACACATCCCAAACTGCGGCATCGAACGGCAGGTCCTTGCCAAACGCCTTCAATTCGTCGCGGGCGCGGGCGACATACGCATTCATTCGCTCGCGGGCGTTGCGTTCAGGAACCGTGACCAGACGCCGGGTCAAGCATCGTTCTCCATTTTGCGGATGCGCGCGACGACGCTGGCCACGGCAGCGATGAGGTCGTTTTGGCTTTCAACCAGCTTAGCGGGTAGCCCATTCTCGATGCGTTGGTCGCGCTGACGAAGCAGGAACTCGAGCACCTGCTCATGGGGTCCGTCGAGCCAAGCCTGAAATCGATGACAAACATAACAGGAGAGTGGGCCGTGAATGTGACACTCTCGGTGGCTGCCGCACGTACCGACTGGCTCGAAGATGCCCTTATCAGGATCGCCGAAGAAGCAACGGCTGCCCAGGTGATCGCCGCGCTCAGCCTCCTGCTCCGTTGCCACGATGGTGGTTAGCGCGAGGGCGTAAGGTGCGATGGCCTCTGCCAGCCTGGTGCCCAGAGCGTCGATAATGCCTGAGCTGACATCGAAGTAGACCGGGATCTGCTGTAAGTCCGAGTGGTCGAACGCATCCATCATTGTGTGGGCAGAGGCACCGTTCAAGATCAGTCGATTTCCCATGGTATAGCGGCAACGGCGCGGGGTGAGGCGCAACCGTTGCCCATCGCGAGCGCGAAGATCGAGCGCGTCTGCTGCGCTTTGCACCAAATCTGACAACTCGAAGCTGGTTAGATGCCATCGCCATTGTGCAAGTGGGTGGTCGATATCGTAAGCAGGCCTATCACGTCGGAAGAGAGGTCGTCCTATGCTCTCTGGCTCATTAGGCTGTAAGTACTGCTGATTGAGGGCAATAAGATCTTCAATAAGCTTTCCGACAAAACGATGAATACGCCGTTCACGGAAATCTACGCGGTAGCCTGCTTGGCCCTTCTTATGGCGAGGTACTCGGAGAATGTAGGCGACGACGTCGTCATCGATCTTCTCACAGATCAGGTCTTCCTCACGAAGAGCTGCTATCTGTCCGGCATTCGGCCCCAGCAGATAAGAGATCCAGACCATGGCCTGAAGAGCAATTGGAATGCTGTCGAGGTCACGAGCAGTACGCAGCGCCATTTTGAGCGCCGCCTGCTCCATTTCGTTGAGAGGGCCCTTCTTAGGAGATGCCGAGCGAACCGCCTGCCCTTTCTCATTGCCGCCTATCGTCACCTCATTTAAGAGGACCAACACTTCACGAGAAAAGTTCGGATGACCCTGTGCGCATGCCCAGCGATAAAAATCTCGAGTGTAGTGCAGCCGATATTGGTTCTTTCTGCCCAACGCCTGCCTGTGTTCGCTAAAAGCAGCGTAGGGGATGACGCTATTGGTTGCCGACGCGTGCTGAACGGCCGGGCAAGTCCAGAAACTTAAAAGCGCAGAAAACGTGTTTCGTACACTGATTGGCTGGTTCCGTGCGATCTGCCATATGAAGTAGCGTCTTGCCGTGTTGAGAATGCTACCTTCTGTTAGAGCTACTTGATCCCAATCCAACTCTGCGGGATTCAGAGGATCGTGAAGTGGCCACTTGCGACCCGTTATGTCGACAGGTCGGCCTGAGTTATCCAGAACGTGCGTATCAGGCGGCGGCCACATGGCCCCTAGGGTGGGCGACTGGTAAGACGGCTGCGCCTGGCTCACGATACCATTCCAAGGATTCGCTTTTGCATCTCGAGCATCAGCGCTTGGGCTTCCCGCTGGGTGGTCAAGCGCATGTAGTCGGCGGACTGCTCAGAGTCCTTGCTCCAGCCCATGATGTAGTTCTGTAGGAGCTTGAATTCTGCTGTGTTCAGCCCGCGAGCATTGGCCGCGAGCCGCAGATTGTCGTTTGCAGTATGGCGCATGACGTGAGACGAGAAATCCTGCGGCAGGACGTCGGGATGAGTTTCACGCAGCAGCACGAAGATGTCGTCGACAGCGGCCAGAGACAGTGCAGCGGCTGGCTCTTTACCGGCCGCATTCCTGCTGCTGATGAAAAAAAAGGGCTGCCGTTTGGCGCCAGCAACACTCCCTCGATGGTCAATGGCGTAGGTGTGGTAGGCATTCGCGAGCGATGCGCTCATTGGGAGCAGTCGCCCGGCCGTCTTGACTTCGGGCTTGTCACGCCGAAAGTCCTCGGGATCGTGGGGACAGGGAATGATCTCGATGCTTGCACCGGCCGAACCGTGCAGGCTGATATGCTTGGCGCCCTTCAACATCAGGGGCTCGGCCTTGCGCGTCCCCAGCTCGTAATAGGTATGCAGTAGGGTGTAGTTGCGATAGCGGGTGCGTTCATTGAATGGGTTCAGACCATTATGGGGCCTTGGATCCACGATTTGAAACAGACCGATCTGCTGCTGTTCGGTTAGGCCAAGCCGCTTTCTACCTCCACCACTCAGCCGCAGCGATGAGAGCTGTTCCACGATAGCTTCGATGCGGTGGGTAATAACCGGGATCCGGGGGTCCTCCACTTTCATAGAGCGGACCACGTGGTCTGCACGCCACTTGATGTAAGCGGAAACGGCGTCGACGCGGCTGCCTTGGGTGTCGCCCAGCACACTGGCGGGCAGCTCGTGCCCTTTGACAGAAATCTTTTTACTGCGGTTCTGCCGAAGGACGGCAGCTACGATCTCCATCTCGGCGGAGTTGAACAGGTCGCCGGTCGCGAAGCGTTCGTCGAGATTTACCAGGTTCTCGTCCGCCCAAGCGTGGAAGAGCCCGATGGCGTCGAGCCGATGCTTGCCAGCGCTTGCAGACTCATATCGGCACCGGACCAGGCTGTAATCCACAACTCGACCGACAGGCATGCGCGTATCAACGTCGAACAGGAACGGCAGGCGCTCTCCCGATTGCAGCCTGACGATTTCCGTTCTGTATGCCATTTGATGTCCTTTTGTTCCATCATAGGACGATTCACCGTCCCTGTTCAAGAGGCACACCAGTTCATTCAGGCCGTGAAAAATGCAGCCATGCTCCACGCCCAGCAAAATGCACGAGGGGATAGTTACTGGATTAGTTACCCCATACAAGAATGGGTCAAACGGCGGACTTTAGTTACCACGATGGAAGCCCTATGAGGCAATTTCTCCTTCGAAGGCTTCTCTATTAGTTACCCCTTCAATAAAACCCTCATCTAGAACGGCACATCGTCGTCCAGATCGTCGTCGAACGCGCCGGGGCGCTTGGCCGGGGCCGCGCCACCAAAGCCGCCGCCGCCCGACGGGGCGCCATAACCGCCACCGAAATCATCGCTGCGGCCACTACCGCCGCCCATGCCGCCACCCATGCGGTCACCGCCGCCACCATCGCGGCCACCGATCAACGCCATTTCGCCACGGAATGGGCCAATCACGATCTCCGTCGTGTAACGGTCCTGGCCGTTCTGATCCTGCCACTTGCGGGTCGAAAGGCTGCCCTCGATATAGACCTCGCTGCCCTTGCGCAGATACTGGGTGGCGATCCGGCCGATATTCTCGTTGCGGATGACGATATTGTGCCACTCGGTCTTTTCCTTGCGCTCGCCGGTGGCCTTGTCGCGCCAGGTTTCCGATGTCGCCATGGTGAACTGCACCACGCTGCCGCCATTGGCGAAGCTTTTGGATTCAGGGTCTTTTCCCAGCCGACCGACCAGAATCACCTTGTTCACACCCGCCATCTTGATCTCCTTTGTCTTGGCCGCAACCCTAACCGCCGCCGGCCCCAGAGGCAATTGGATGCGCCGTCTGCCCCTTGCCTTTGCTGTGGATTTCGCGATTGCTGGCGCGCGATGCTCTGCCAGTGGGGGCCCTGATGTCAGACCAGATCGAAGCTGCCGCCGGATTGGCCACGGCCAGCCTCGCCGCGCATGCGCTTGATGCGCCAGGGCCCGGAACGGCCGCCCATTCAGGCACTTGCGCCAATTGCGGCGCCGCCCTTTCCGGCCCGTTCTGCGGCCAGTGCGGCCAGCGCGCCCATCTGCACCGCAGCGTGGGCGAGGTGTTCCACGAATTCCTGCACGGCATCACCCATTTCGACGGCAAGGCCTGGACCACCCTGCCCATGCTGATCTTTCGCCCCGGCAAGCTGACCCGATCCTATATCGAAGGGCAACGCGCCCGCTACATCGCGCCGGTGCCCTTGTTCCTTCTTGTTGTTTTCCTGATGTTTTTTGTCCTGTCCTTTGCGCATTTGCCCGATGATGCGGTGCAGGTTGGCGGCGACACCACACCGGCCGAACGGGTCACCCAGTCACGCAAGGCCCTCGCCGACATCGACGCCGAGATCACCAAGGCTGAAGCCACTGGAGACAAGGCCAAGCTCGCCGAACTGCGCACGGCCCGTGCCGGCCTGGCCGCCGTGACAAAACGCGCCGGATCGGCAGAGGTGAGTGCAGCCGATGTGATCAGTGACATCGGCGAAGGCATTGTTTCGGCCAGCAAGAAGGATGACCTCACCATCATCAGCGGCTTTCCCACGCTCGATGCCAAGGCGAAGGAGGCCCTGAAAAATCCGAGCCTTGTCCTCTACAAACTGCAAACCAAGGCCTACAAGTTGAGCTTCCTGCTGGTGCCATTGTCGCTGCCCTGGCTGTGGCTCGCCCTGTTCTGGCGGCGCGGGGTCGGCATGTATGATCACGCCATTTTCGCGCTCTATTCGATCAGCTTCATGAGCCTGTTGTTCATCGTTGGCAGCATGGCGCTCACGGCTGGCGTATCTGCCCAATGGTTCTGGACGCCGTTACTGCTTGCGCCGGCAGTGCATATGTTCGCCCAGTTGCGGGGCGCCTATGCCCTGGGCTGGTGGGGTGCCGGCTGGCGCACGCTTTATCTCAGCTTCGCCGCACTGATCACGCTGTCGCTCTATCTGGTGATCCTCGTTGTCGCCGGTGTGCTCGATTGATCAGGCCGCCGGCTCGTCAAAGCTGAGATCGCGGTCGCGGCGGGCTTCGCGAATGGCCGTTTCGATCGGCTCCAGCGCCGGCAGGCTCTTGGCGCCGGGATCGACCGAAAGCTCCAGGAACTTTCGGCCCTGCGGCAGCACCTTGGATTCAAGGCTGCCGACAAAGCTGTTGTAACTGGCGACCGCCTTGCCGAGCCGGTCACCCAGCTGCTCGACAAAGCCGCCCATGGTGGCAAGCCTGCCGTAAAGCTCCTTGGCCAGCTCCGCGACGCGGGTGGCATCCTCGGCCATTTTTTCCTGGCGCCAGGCCACCGCGACCGTGCGGGCGATGGCGACAAGATTGGTGGGCGTCGCCAGCAACACTTTGCGTTCAAACGCATATTCCCAAAGGCCGGCATCGGCTTCCAGCGCGCCGGACAGGAATTGTTCGCCAGGGATGAACATCATCACATAATCGGCGGTGCCGGCAAACTGGTCCCAATAGGCCTTGCGGCCCAGCTGGTCAGCATGGGTGCGCAGTGCCTTGGCATGGGCCTCCAGAAAGGCCAGCCGAACCGTGTCGTCCGTTGCCTCGCAGGCATCCAGATAGGCGTTCATCGAACATTTGGCATCGATCACCAGCTGGCGCCCGCCGGGCAGGCGCACGATCACATCGGGGCGCAAGCGGCCATCATCGGTGCTGGTCGAAACCTCGGTGGCGAAATCGACATGTTCGGCAAGGCCAGCCATTTCCAGCACGTTGCGCAGTTGCTGTTCGCCCCAGCGGCCCCGCGCCTTGGGGCTGGCGCGCAGCGCGCCGACCAGCCGCGCCGCTTCGGTGCGCACCTGTTCCTGGCCGGCGCGGACCTGCTCCACCGCTTCCTTGATGCTGCCATAGGCCTCGCTGCGTGCCGTCTCGATCTTCTTGATCTCGCCCTCATAGCGGGTGAGCGATTCCGCCACCGGGCCCAACATCGCCTGCAGACTGGCCTGCTGCTTCTGCTCGGCTTCGGCAAAGCGCTGCTCGGCACGGTTGAGGAACTGGCCCTGCGCCCGTTCGAGCACGCGGGCAGCCAACGCTTCGAAGCGGGTGTTCAGCTCGGTCAGTTGCCGGGCGTGGGCTGCCTCCCGCTCATCGCGCTGGGCCTGCAAGGCGGCAATCTCCACCGCCGTTTCGGCAAGCTTGGTGCGCCGTTCGTCCGCCTCCTGCCGGGCGGCATCGCGTTCGGCCTTCAGCGCCGCGACCGGGCGGTTGGCCAGCCACCAGCCCGCGGCAAGCCCCGCAAGCAGGGCAACAATGGCGATCACGGCTTCGGTCACGGGCGGCATCCAGCGCTGGCGGGGGAACGGGTGCAGAACATAGCCGCTTGGCAAGCGAACGCAACGCCGCCATGCTCTGGCCCATGCGCATCCTGCCCGCTCTTGCCCTGCTCCTCGCCACATCGGCCACCGCCGCGCCGTTCGCCTTTTCGCCGGCCCGCATCGCCGCCGATGCCGGGGCACTCGCCTCTGATGATTTTGCCGGGCGCGGGCCGGGCGAAGCGGGAGAGGCCTATACGCTGGCCTATCTCGCCCGCCAGTTCCGCGCCGCCGGGCTGGAGCCGGCCGGGCCGGGCGGCAGCTGGCTGCAGGAGGTGCCGCTGATCCGGCTGGAGCGGCAGCCGGGGGCGACCCTGGCCATCACCGGCCCCGATGGCCCGCTGCCCATCCAGCTCGGCCGCAACGCCACGCTGGCGCTGCGCCAGCCAGGGGAGACCATGGTTGCCAATGCGCCGATGGTCTTCGGCGGTTTTGGCGTGGTGGATCAGGGGTTTGATCCCTATGCCGGGGTGGATGTTGCGGGAAAGGCGGTGCTGATCCTGGCCGGCGATCCGGATGGGGAGGCTGGCGCCGATCTCGGCTTTGGTGGCCGCAGGCTGGCCTACAAGGGCCGGGTCGGCGTGAAGATTGCCGCCGCCGCCAAGGCCGGCGCGGTCGGCGTGATCGTGCTGCACGAGGATTTCCCGGCCTCCTACCCGCTCGCCCAACTGGTCGGCACCGAGATGGTGCCGCAGATGGTGCCGGGGGGCACCAGCTTTGGCGGGCCGCTGCGCTTTGCCAGCTGGGTGGAAGGCGCGGTGGCGGCGCGACTGCTGGCGGCCATCGGCCTGGATCTGGCCAGCGCCAAGGCGGCCGCCCGCAAGGCCGATTTCCGCGCCCTGCCCCTGCCGGCGCGTGCCAGCGCATCGGGCCGGCTGACGGCAACGCCGTTCATCAGCCACAATGTGGTGGGCAAGCTGGCCGGCGCCAGCCGCCCGGATGAGGCGGTGCTGTTCGGCGCGCACTGGGATGCCAACGGCCAGGGAGTGGCCGATGCCGCTGGCGATGCCATCCGCAACGGCGCCATCGACAATGCCACCGGCACCGCCGAGCTGATCGAGGTGGCGCGCGCCTTTGCCGCCGGACCGCGCCCGGAACGCAGCCTGATCTTTGCGGCGTGGACCGCCGAGGAAAAGGGCCTGCTGGGCGCAGACCATTATGCGGCTTATCCGCTGGTGCCGCTGGACAAGACGGTCGCCGTCATCAACCTGGACCCGCATGTGCAGCTGCCGAAAACCCGCAGCCTCGAGGTGATCGGCGTGGGCCGCACCAGCCTTGAAGATGATCTCGCCGCCGCCGCCGGCGCCATGGGGCTGGTGACGGTGCCGGAACCCAATCCGGAGGCCGGCTGGTATTTCCGGTCAGACCATTTTCCTTTCGTGCAGCGCGGCGTGCCGGCGCTGGCCTTCCGCGCCGGGCGGGACATATTGGCGGGCGGCACCGCGGCCGGCCAGGCGTTGATCGACCGTTACAACCGCGATTGCTATCACCAGCCGTGCGATCAGATCGGCCCCGGCTTCACCTTTGAAGCCGCTGCGCAGGAGGCAGAGGCGGCGTGGCGGGTTGGCCTGTCGGTGGCCAACCGTTGGCAGCGGCCAGGCTGGAAAATCGAGCCCAAATTCTGATCTCAGACGCCGAAAGCGGGCAAGAATCGGGCGTTTGCGCCTGACTTTTTCCACTTTTTCCGCATCTGGGCGGTTTCAAAAGGCGGGTTTGCCCGGAATTTCGTCACGGCCAGCAAGATGACCGATTCTGCTGCTGTAGGACAGGCTCTTCTCAATCCGCCAATTTGCGCAGCCGGGCGATGAAGAAGCCATCCAGCCCGCCTTCGACCTGGCCGGGCAGGGTGCGCACAAAGCCTTCGGCTGTGGGCGTCAGGCCGGCCGGCAGTTCATCGGGGCTGATCAGATCGCGCGGCGCGCCGGCGATGACGCGTTCGGCGATACGCTCCCCTTCACGCGGGTCCAGACTGCAGGTGGCATAGACAATGCGGCCGCCGGGCTTCAGCCAGGCCGCCGCGCGGCGCAGCAGCGCCGCCTGCAGCAGCGTGACCGGGGCAAGATCAGCCCAGCCCTTCAGATGCAGCACATCGGGGTGGCGGCGGAAAATGCCGGTGGCCGAACAGGGCGCATCGAGCAGGATATGGTCATAGAGGCCGTCAGGCTGCCAGCGCAGCGCATCAGCGGCGATCAGCGTGGCCGCAAGGCCGGTGCGATCTAGATTCTGGCGCACCCGCGCCAGCCGGTCTTCCGAGACGTCGAGCGCGGTCACATCACAGCCGCGCGCCGCCAGTTGCAGCGTCTTGCCACCCGGCGCTGCGCACAGATCGAGCACCTTGTCCCCGGCCTTGGCCGGCAGCAGCCGGGCGGGCAGGCTGGCGGCAAAATCCTGCACCCACCAGGCCCCTTCGGCAAAGCCGGGCCATTCGGTGATGCTGCCCTTTTTCGCGGTGCGGACATGGCCGGGTGCCAGGCTGATGCCGTCAAGCGCCTGAGCCCAATGCTCGGTTTCGGCCGGGTTCCTGAGGCTGAGATCGGTGGCAGGCTCGTCGGCCAGCGCCGCGCCGGCGGCTTCGGCCATCGCGGCGCCCCAATCGGTCGCCCATTGCACATCGAACGGCGCCGGTAGACGGGGCGTGGCCGGCAGCGTCGCCGGGCGGCGGATGAGATTGCCGAGCACGCCGTGGACCAGCCGGCGCGGGCCGCTTTCGACCAGCGGCAGCGCGGTGGCGACGACGGCATGCGGCGGCGTGTTCAGCCGCAGCCAGCCGGCCAGCGCCAGCCGCAGGACATGGCGGGCCCGGGCATCGATGGGCAGCGGACGCGGCGTGGCACTGTCGATCAGTGCATCAAGCTCCGGCAGCCAGCGTAACACGGTCAAGGCCAGCAGCCGGGCCAGCGCGCGATCCTGCGGCAGCGGCAAGCCATCGGCAGCGGTGGCGGCGACGTCGAACGGCACGCCGCGATCGAGCACGGCCATGGCGGTTTTCAGCGCAGCACGGCGGGCGGCGACGCCACTATCATCACGGTTGGTGGTGGGGCGGCCGCTGCGGACGGGCTTGCGCTGGGGGTGGCGGGGGGTGGTCATCGCGGCACCCTTGCCTGAAAGCGGCGGGAAAGCCCACCCTTTGCCGAACAGCGCCCGCCAGATCCTTCCCCTCTGGGGGAGAAGGTTAGGCGCACCCTATTTGCGGCGGCCGAGGAAATTGCCGATCACCTTGAAATAATTGACCGGGAACAGCCGCACCATCCAATCGATGAACCGTGCATCCGGCCCGATCAGCACGCGGTGCTGCCGCCGTTCCATGCCCTTGATGATGGTGGCCGCGGCCTGTTCGGGCGTGGTGGGGGCATTCTTCTCGAACTCGGCGGCGAAATCGGTGGTCGGGTCCTGCCCCGGCAACAGGGCGATGCGCTTGGAATTCTTCGCCACATTGGTCTTGATGCCGCCGGGGTGGACGCGGATCACGCAGATATTGGGATCGGTGAGCGCCAGCTCCATCGCCATCGCCTCGGTGAGCCCGCGCACGGCATATTTGCTGGCGTTGTAGGCGCTTTGGGTGGGGTAGCCCATCATGCCGAACACGCTGGAAATATTGACGATCCAGCCCACGCCATCCCGGGATGCAGCAGCCCGCACATGCGGCAGGGCGGCGCGGCAGCCTTCCACCACGCCGGTGAAGTTCACCGCCATCACCCGATCGAAATCCTCCCGCGGGCAATCGGCAAAGGGGGCGACCACCGACAGGCCGGCGTTGTTGATAATGCCGTCCAGCCGGCCGAAATCGCTAACGGCGGCTGAAATCCAGGCATGGAGTGCCGGTGTGTCGGTGACATCCAGGGCGGTGATGCTGGCCGGGCGGTTGCCGAGCAGGCGTTTTGTCTCGGCCAGGCCCGCCTCGTCCTTGTCCGCCAGGGCCAGCACGGCACCACGGGCGGCGAGATCCAATGCCAGCGCCCGGCCGATGCCGCTGCCGGCGCCCGTGATGGCGATCACCTTGTTGTCGAACATCGCTGCTTCCCTTCACCCCATTGCTAACAGGGGCGGCACGGTGGCAACACTGCGATATGGACAAGGATAAGGCCCTCACCCCCGACCCCAAGGTCGACCCGCGCGACAAGGCCCCGCAAGCGCCGCCACCCCCGCCCACCGACAAGGAAGTGGGTGGGCGCGGCGGCCCTGATCCAGTGCGCTATGGCGACTGGGAAAAGGGCGGCATCGCGGTGGATTTCTGATGGCAGAGGTGCATCATGCCCGCTGCCTGTGCGGCGCGGTTGCCATCCGGGTGGACGGCCCATTGCCGCCGGGGGATGCCTGCCACTGCAGCCAGTGCCGGCGCCAGAGCGGCCATTACTGGGCCTCCACCGACGTGCCGCGCGACGCGGTGACGATCAGCGGGGCCGAAGCGCTGACCTGGTATCAATCATCGGAAAAGGTGCGGCGCGGGTTCTGCGGCACCTGCGGCAGTTTTCTGCTGTGGGATGTGCCCGGCCGCAGCCGCCTGGCGATTGCGCTGGGTGCGTTTGACGGGCCGACCGGCACCCTTCTGGAAAAACATATCTTCGTGGGCAGCAAGGGCGATTATTACAGCATCGCCGATGGCCTGCCGCAGAATATGGATTAATGGCTATTCCGGCCTGAGCGGCCGGGCAAGCAGGGCGGAGATCGTGTCTTGCACCGGGGCGCCGGCGAGCAGGGCGGCCACCGCCGCGCAGATCGGCATGTCCACACCCGCCGCGCGGGCGGCCTCCACCAGCACGGGGGCAGTGGCGGCGCCTTCGGCCACCGCAGGGCCGGCGAGGAGATCGGCCAGCGGGCGGCCCTGGCCCAGGCCGACACCCAGGCGGAAGTTGCGGCTGTTTTCGGAGGAGCAGGTGAGGACGAGATCGCCGAGGCCGGACAGGCCGGCCAGCGTTTCGGCCCGCGCCCCGCGGGCGACGCCAAAGCGGGTCATTTCGGCAAAGCCGCGGGCGATCAGCGCGGCGCGGGCGTTGAGGCCAAGGCCGGCGCCCTCCACCACCCCGCAGGCGATGGCGAGCACATTCTTGACCGCGCCGCCGATTTCCGCGCCCAGCACATCATCAGACTGGTAGAGCCGGAAGGTCGGCCGGGCCATGGCGGTGACCAGACGTTCGCCCAGGTCCTTGTTTTCACAGGCGAGCGTGATGGCGCAGGGTTTGCCGGCCGCCACCTCGTGCGCGAAGCTGGGGCCAGAGAGGACGGCGATCGAATTGGGCACAAGGTCGCGCGCAACCTCCAGCATCAATTTGTGGCTGCCGGCCTCGATCCCCTTGGCGCACAGGATGATGGGGGTGGTGGCGGGCAGCACCGCGAGGGCCAGCGTGGCGCGCAGATGCTGGGCCGGCACGACCACCAGCATGATGTCACACGCAGCGATATCGCCCAGATCGGCGGTGGCGGTGATGCCAGCGGGCAGGGGCACGCCGGGCAGGAACTGCGGGTTTTCGCGGGCGCTGTTGATGGCGGCGACCACATCAGTTTCGCGGGCCCAGAGCGTGACCGGGCCATTGCCAGCCAGTGTGGCGGCCAGGGCCGTCCCCCAGGCGCCGGCCCCGATGATGCCGAAGCGTGTCACGCCTTCACCCCGGCGCCGCGCACGGCCTCGGCTGCAGGATCGAGCGGCCATCGCGGGCGGGCGGGGGCGTTGAGATCGTCAATGTCACCGGCCAGGAAGCGCTCCACCCCGGCCCAGGCGATCATGGCGCCATTGTCGGTGCACAGCCACATCGGCGGGGCAACGAAGGGCAGGCCGTGGGCGGCGGCCAGATCGGCCAAGGCGCCCCGGATGCTTTGATTGGCCGCCACGCCGCCGGCCACGACCAGCGCCGTCACCTCTGGCAGCTGGGCCAACGCACGGGCGGTGCGGTCCACCAGGCAATCGCAGGCAGCCTGCTGGAAGCTGGCGGCGAGATCGGCAATGTCTTGTGCTGTCGGCTCGGCCATGGCGGCACGGGCACGCAGCACGGCGCTTTTCAGGCCGGCAAAGGAGAAGTGGGGCTCGTCGCTCCCCACCAGCGGGCGCGGCAGGGCAAAGCGCGGGGCGCCTGCCCTGGCCGCGCGTTCCAGCGCCGGGCCGCCGGGAAAGCCCAGGCCCAGCACCTTGGCGGACTTGTCAAAAGCTTCGCCCACCGCATCATCGATGGTGGTGGCCAGCCGGCGATAGCGGCCGACGCCTTCGACACAGAGCAGCTGGCAATGGCCGCCCGAGACGAGCAGGAGCAGATAGGGAAAGCGCAGGGCGGCATCGGCCAGCCGCGGTGACAGCGCATGGCCTTCGAGATGGTTGACCGCGATCAGGGGCTTGGCCGCCGCCATGGCCAAGGCCTTGGCGGTGACGAGGCCGACCATCACCCCGCCGATGAGGCCCGGCCCGGCCGTGCCGGCGATGGCGTCGACATCGGCCAGGCCCACGCCGGCTTCGTCCAGAACCTCGGCCAGCATGGGGGCCAGGCGATCGGCATGGGCGCGCGCGGCCAGTTCGGGCACGACACCGCCAAAGCGTTCGTGCGCCTCGTTCTGGCTGGCGATGCGCTGCGCCAGGATGGTGCGATCGGCGCGCACCAGGGCGACCGCGGTTTCATCGCAGCTGGATTCGATGCCGAGGATCAGCGGGTTTGCCATGGCGTTCACCTAGGGCCGGTCTTGCCAATCCGCAACCATCGCGCCATGGGCAGGGCATGAGCTTCAAGATCGGCACCCGCGGTTCCCCCCTTGCGCTGGCCCAGGCGCACATGACGGCTGATGCGCTGAAGGCGGCGCACGGTTGGGGCGACGGCGATGTGGAGATCATCATCATCCACACCACCGGCGACAAGGTGCAGGACCGGGCGCTGGCCGAGATCGGCGGCAAGGCGCTGTGGACCAAGGAGCTGGACGCCGCGCTGCTGGATGGCCGCATCGATATCGGCGTGCATTCGATGAAGGATGTGGAGACCATCCTGAAGGATGGCATCGTGCTGCCGGCGATGCTGCCGCGCGCCGATGTGCGCGAGACACTGATCGGGGCGGACAGCATTGCCGGGCTGAAGCAGGGCGCGCTGGTCGGCACCTCATCCCCCCGGCGGGCGGCGCAGTTGAAGGCGCAGCGGCCTGATATCACAACCGAAATCCTGCGCGGCAATGTGGCGACGCGGCTGGCCAAGGTGGAATCTGGTGCCATCGATGCCACGCTGCTGGCCGCCGCCGGCCTGTCGCGGCTGGGCATGAGCGTGGGCAGCATCGTGCCGGTGGAGCAGATGCTGCCGGCCAGTGCCCAGGGCGCGGTGGGCATCACGGCGCGGGCTGGGGACGCCGAAACGCTGGCCCGGCTGGCGGCGATCAACCACCAGCCGACGCTGGATTGCGTGATGCTGGAGCGTGGATTCCTGGCCGCATTGGGTGGCACCTGCCATTCGCCGGTGGCCGCATTGGCCCAGTTGGTGGGCGAAAACGTGCATTTCCGTGGCCAGATCTTTGCCGAGGATGGCAGCGAAGTGCAGCAAGGCGATTTCACCGGCCCGCTGGCCGAGGCGCCGGCCGCGATTGCCGCGCTGGCCGCCCGGCTGCTGGGCCAGGCTGGCCCAGCGTTGCGCGGCCTGTTCACGGCATAATGCGCCTGCTCGTCGTCCGCCCCGAACCGGGTGCAGCGGCGACGGCCGCGAAACTGCGGGCGCTCGGGCACGAGCCCATCGTGCTGCCTCTGCTGGCGACCGAAGCGCTGGACTGGCAGGCGCCGGCCACCCTGCCCGACGGCGTGATCATCACCAGCGCGGCAGCCGTGCGCCACGCCGGGCCGGCGGCGGCCGGCCTGCAGCATCTGCCCTTGTTCTGCGTCGGCGGGGCCACCGCCGCGGCGGCGCGCGCGGCCGGCTGGCGCGATGTGGGGCAAGGGCCGGGCACGCTGCAGGGCCTGTTGGACGAACTGGCCGCCACACCGCGCCAATTGCTGCATCTGGCCGGCGAAGACCGCACCGCCGTGACCGTGCCAGCGACGCTCACCATCGAGACCCGCATCCTCTATCGCGCCAGGCTGTTGCCGCTGCCGATGCTGGTGCCGGTGGATGGCATCTTGCTGCATTCGCCGCGCACCGCCCGCCGTCTTGCCGCCGAATGGGACCGGTTGGGCGGCCGGCGCGACATGGTAAGCCTGTTTGCCATCAGCCCGCTGGCGCTGGCGGCGGCCGGGCCGGGCTGGCGCAGCGGCCAGGCGGCGGCGACACCCGATGATGCGGCGCTGCTGGCGATGCTCGGCAAAGCCGGATAAGGTCTTGCCGCAATGAACGAACCTTTTGACCGCGGCGAGATCAACGAGGCCAGCCTGGCTGCCGCCGAACGGCTGCGCGCCCGGCTGATGAGCGAGCGGGCCGCCCCGGTGCAGCCGGCCTCGCGGCGCAACGTGCTGCCCTGGGCGGTGACGGCGGCGCTGTTCGCCTTTGCCGCCGGGTTGATCGCCAATCCCTGGTTTGAACAGGCGGTGCGCGGGCGGCTGCCCTTTGTGGCGGCGGCCACGGCCGACACCGGCACGCTGGAGGCGCGGCTGGCGGCGCTGGAAAAGCGCGCGCCCACCGGCCCGGCGGTGGCGGCCGAGCGGCTGGCCCGGGCCGAGGCCAAGGTGGAAAGCAGCACCGACCAGTTGCAGCGCGACGCCCAGCGCATCGACACGCTGGCCGGCGAGGTGGCGCGGCTGACGGCGCGGCTGGCGGCGCAGGAGGCGCGGGACAGCAATGTGGTCGCCACCGCGCAAGGGGCGGCCAACCGGGCCGAAGCGATGTTGACCGTGCTGCTGCTGCGCCGGGCGCTGGCCGATGGCCGGCCGATCGATGCGCTGTTACCGGCCGCCGGCCGCCTGTTCGAAGCCAGCGATGCCGATGCGGTGGCAGCGCTGGCGGCCCTCGCAGCCAAGCCGGTGACCCGCGCCGGCCTGGCCCGCGATCTGGGCGTGATGGCCGATACCAGCGATGTGCGGCCCAATTGGTGGCAGGCGCTGATGGCGCGGCTGGATGATGCCATGTCGGGCGCCGCCGCACAGGGCCCGGTGACGGCGGCGCGCGCCGCCATGGTGCGCGGCGATGTCGCCACCGCCGTGGCGCGGCTGCGGGCGGCGCCGGCGCTGGGCGGCAACGCCACGGTGCGGGCCTGGCTGGCCAATGCCGAACGGCTGCTGGCCGCCGAAGCCGCGCTGGCCCGGCTGGAGGCGGCTGCCACCACCCCGCTGGCCGCGCCGGCACTGCTGCCCGCCGGCACCGCCCGGTGAACCGCACTGCCCTCGCCTGGGTGGCGGCGCAGGGCGGGCGCGATCCCTATATCGTGCTGGTGTCCATCTATGTGTTCGCGCCCTGGTTCGTGACCGCCGTGGTCGGCAATCCGGTGGAGGGCCAGGCGCTGGTGGCGGCGGCCGGCAAATGGGGCGGCTGGGCGGTGATGGCCAGCATGCCGGTGCTGGGGGCAGCGATCGACCGCATCGGGCCGCGCAAGCCGCTGCTGGCGCTGGTCACCCTGTTGATGATTTGCGCGGCGGCCAGCCTGTGGTTTGTGACGCCCAAGGGGCACCCGGATCCGATGCTGGGGGTCAACTGGGTGATCCTGGTCGGCGCCACCATGACCTGGGCGCTGGCGGCGCACGACATGCTGCACAACGCCCTGTTGGTGCCGGCCGCCGGGATCGGCGGCGCGGCACGGGCCAGCGGGGCCGGGCTGGCGGCCGGCAATGCGGTTGGCGTGTCGTTGCTGTTGTTCGTGCTGCTGGCCTTCGTGCTGCCCGGCACCGTGGCCTGGCTGCCCGGCCCGCCGTTGTTCGGCATTGATCCTGCCCTGGGCGAACCGGCGCGCCTCACCGGGCCGCTGGCGGCGACCTGCATGCTGCTGGGCAGCTGGCCGCTGTTCCTCTGGGTGCCGGACCGGCCGCGCACCCGCGCCAGCTGGGGCGACGCCTTTGCCGGTGGCATTGGCGATCTGGTGGCGCTGTTCCGCAATGCGCGTGGCCATGCCAATGTGCTGCTCTATCTGGTGGCGCGGATGATCTACACCGATGCGCTCACCGCCATCCTGCTGTTTGGCGGGGTGTTTGCCAGCGGGGTGATGGGCTGGGGCACGCTGGAAATGCTGGGCTATGGCCTGGTGCTCAGCGCGGCGGCGGTGGCCGGCGGGTTGCTGGCCGGGCGGCTGGATGGCAGCATCGGCCCGCGCCCGGCGCTGATGCTGGAACTGGCCGGGATGATCATCATCGAACTGGCGGTGATCGGCACGGATCGCAGCCATGTCGCGCATATCGCCGTGGGCAGCGCGCCGGTGTGGAACAGCCCGGTCTATGCCTCGTTGCCGGAATTGGGCTTTCTGGCGCTGGGCTGCGGCCTCGCCATCACCGTGACCGCCGCCTATGCCTCATCGCGCACCTTGCTCACCCGGCTGGCGCCGCCGGAACAGCTGGGGACATTTTTTGGGCTTTATGCCCTGTCGGGATCGGCAACCATGTGGCTGGGGCCGCTGCTGGTGGAAATCGCCACCCGCAGCTTTGGCACGCAGCAGGCGGGCTTCTGGCCGATTGTCGCGATGCTGGCGCTGGGCCTGCTGCTGATGGCGTTCGTGAAGGGCGGCGGGCGGCTGAAGGGCTGATTGGAGCGTTTTCCGATCAATGTGGATCGGTGGCACGGCGGTGATTTTGGTTCAGGGCAAGAAGCGAGGAGGGCGCGATGCCATGTGCATCGCAACCGACGAGTGACGCTGCCCTGGAGCAAAATCACCCCGCGCCGCAAGGGTCGCCGGAACGGCGATGACACCGATTCAGATTGGTCGGGAAATGCTCTAGCCCTCGATCTTCTCGCGCTTGTAGGTGCCCCACATTTCAGAGCGCAGGATATAGCCGGACTTGCCATCCTTGCTGACCCGGCACCACAGATCCTCACACAAGGTCACCAGCACCACGGCACCCGGCGCGATGCGCCAGGCGATGCGGCTTTTCACATCGGGCGAGACATAGAGGAGGCGGGTCTGCCCGGTGATGATGGCGGTGCGCTGGCTGGTGAGCAGCGCCTTGTTCATCCAGCCGATTTCGCCGGCCGGGTCGCGCACCTTGCGCCAGATTTCATATTCCTGCAGCACCTCCACCGGCAGGCCGGCGCGCTTGTATTCCCACTTGATCGGGAAGCGTTCGCCGGGGCCGGTGCGCATCATGGCGCTGTTGCTCTTGATCGAGACGAAGCGGGGCTTGGGCAGATCGGTGGTGCCATCGGCAAATTCGGTGGCGGCCAAGGCGGTGGGCGCCGTGGCCGCGATCAGGCCCAACGGCAGCAGGAACAGGCGAGACAGAAGGCGCTTCATGGCCCTTCCTCTTGACCGGTTGGCCGTTGCCGCGCAAGCCTTGCCGCAAACATCATCGCCGCAGTGGAACGCCCATGCCCAACACCCCGCGCCCCAAGGTCATCGTCACCCGCCGCCTGCCGCAGGCGGTGGAAACCCGCATGGCCGAACTGTTCGATGTCGAACTGAACCTGACCGACACGCCGTTCAGCCAGGAGCAGTTGGCCGATGCCGCGCGCCGCTGCGACGTGCTGGTGCCGACGGTGACCGATCATGTCGATGCCGCCGTGTTTGCCGCCGCCGCCGAGGCTGGCCGGCTGAAGCTGTGCGCCAATTTCGGCGTGGGGGTGGACCATATCGATCTCTCCGCCGCCCGCGTCGCCAAGGTGACGGTGACCAACACGCCCGGCGTGCTGACCGATGACACCGCCGACATGGTGATGGCGCTGATCCTGTCGGTCCCGCGCCGGCTGGGCGAGGGCGAGAAGCTGGTGCGCCAGGGCAATTGGGCCGGCTGGTCCCCCACCGGCATGCTGGGCCACCGCATCACCGGCAAGCGGCTGGGCATCATCGGCATGGGCCGCATCGGCAGCGCAGTCGCCCGCCGCGCCCGCGCATTTGGCCTGACGGTGCATTATCACAACCGCACCCGCCTGCCGCCCAGCATCGAGGCGGAGATGGAAGCGACCTGGTGGGCCGATCTGGACGCCATGCTGGCGCGGGTGGACATCATCAGCATCAACTGCCCGCACACGCCGGACACCCACCATCTGATCGACGCGCGCCGCTTCGCGCTGATGCAGAAGAGCGCCTATATCATCAACGCCGCGCGCGGTGAGATCGTGGACGAGAATGCCCTGTGCGAGGCGCTGGCAAAGGGTCAGATCGCCGGTGCGGGGCTGGACGTGTTCGAACATGAACCGGCAGTGGACCCGCGCCTTTTGGACCTGCCCGGCGTGGTGCTGCTGCCGCACATGGGCAGCGCGACCTTTGAAGGCCGCCAGGCGATGGGCGAGAAGGTGATCGCCAATATCCGCGTTTGGGTGGATGGGCATCGGCCGCCGGATATTGTGCTGGAGGGGTGGGCATAAGGCGGCTGTGGCGATCGCGCAGCGATAACCACAGACTCGCCGCATGCCGGCCAGCGAGCGAAACGGGCGGGCCTTCCCCGCGCGTTTTGACTCGTCTGACGGCGTGGCTCCGCCACGCCCTTCCCTCTCCTTTCCCTTCTTCCAAACACGGACTCGGCGGCTTTGCCGCCGGCCGTGGCCCTGTGCCTCGACAAGCTCGGCATGAGCGGGTCTGGTCCATATTCCACGCCCCACCCCCTGCCCCTCCCGCAAGCGGGAGGGGAGTGGCGCGGGCAAAACGGCCTAGGCTGCCCACAACCAAGGGAGCCGCCACCAATGAAAGCCATCCGCCTTCGCCACCCCGCCGGCATCGACAATCTGAAGTATGAGGACATGGCCGAGCCGGGCGCGCCGGGGCCGGGCCAGATCAAGGTGCGCATCCGGGCCAGCAGCCTGAATTATCATGATTATATCGTGGTCGTCGGCGGCATCCCCACGCCCGATGGCCGCATTCCGATGAGCGACGGTGCCGGCGAGGTGCTGGCCGTGGGCGAGGGCGTGAGCGAGTTCCGGCCCGGCGACCTGGTGGTGTCCACCTTCTTCCCGACCTGGCTTGACGGCAAACCGAACATGGCGGGTTTTGCCGGGGTGCCGGGCGATGGCGCCGATGGCTATGCGGTGGAAGAGGTGGTGGCGCCGGCGACCAGCTTCACTCACGCGCCGTTCGGCTACAGCCATGCCGAGGCCGCCACCCTCACCTGCGCCGGGCTGACCGCCTGGCGGGCGCTGGTGCCGGAGGGCCAGGTGAAGGCCGGCGATGTCGTGCTGGTGCAGGGCACCGGCGGGGTTTCGATCTTTGCGCTGCAGTTCGCCAAGATGATGGGGGCGACGGTGATCGCCACCAGTTCGAGTGACGAAAAGCTGGCCCGCCTTGCGGCCATGGGGGCGGACCATCTGATCAACTACAAGGCGACGCCCAATTGGGGGGCGGAGGCGCTGAAGCTGACCCACGGGCGCGGGGTGGACCATATTGTCGAGATTGGCGGCGCCGGCACCATGCCCGAATCGATCACCGCCTGCGCGGTGGGCGGCCATATCAGCCTGATCGGTGTGCTGGCGGGCTATGCCGGGCCGGTGCCCACCGTGCAGCTGATGGCCAAGCAGATCCGCCTGATCGGCATCACCGTAGGCACCCGCCGCCAGCAGCAGGACATGATCCGGGCGATCAACCAGAACGGGCTGCGGCCGGTGATCGATTCGCATTTCCCGCTGGCCGAGCTGGGCGCCGCCTTCCGCCACCAGGAGTCGGCCAAGCATTTCGGCAAGATTTGTGTGGAGATCTGAGGGCTGAAACATTCCGGGTGGCTGGTGCGAAAGACCGGGCGAAGGAGCCTGCCCGTGAAGTTCCGCCTGTTGCCCGCCCTTGTTGCCCTGCTGTCGGCCGCGCCCGTGCTGGCCGCCGATGCCGCCCACCCGACGGTGATCGAGCTGTTCCAGAGCCAGGGGTGTTCATCCTGCCCGCCGGCCAATGCCAATGTGATGGCGCTGGCCGACCGGCCGGACCTGCTGGTGCTGAGCTTTGGCGTGACCTATTGGGACCAGCTGGGCTGGAAGGACAATTTTGCCAGGGCCGAGTTCACGCAGCGGCAATATGATTATCGCGGCGGCCTGCGCCACGCCAATGTGTGGACGCCGCAGACGGTGATCAACGGCCGGGTGGATGTGACCGGCGTGCGTGCTGGCGAGCTCGCGCAGGCGGTGGCGGCGGGGGATCGCGGCACGGGCGGCCCGGCGGTGGCGGCGGCGGCCGGGCGGATCAGCATCGGGGCCGGCAATGGTGCGGGCGATGTGTGGCTGGTGCGTTATGACCCGCGCATCGTGCAGGTGCCGATCAGGGCCGGGGAGAATGGCGGCCGCACCCTGCCGCACCGCAATGTCGTGCGGGCGCTGGTGCGGCTGGGCGGCTGGAACGGCGCTGCCACCGGCTTTGCCCGGCCGGCGCCGGTGCCGGGCCTGGCCGAAGCGGTGCTGGTGCAGCGCCCCGGTGGCGGTCCGATCCTGGCGGCGCTGAAGCTCTAATCGCGCAGCAGCTCGTTGATGCCGGTCTTGCTGCGGGTCTGAGCGTCCACCGTCTTCACGATCACGGCGCAGTAGAGGTTGGGGCCCGGCGTGCCGTCGGGCAGCGGCTTGCCGGGCATGGTGCCCGACACGACCACGGCATAGGGCGGCACCTTGCCGATGTGGATTTCGCCGGTGGCGCGATCGACGATCTTGGTGCTGGCGCCCAGATAGACGCCCATCGACAGCACGGCGCCTTCGCCAACGATCACGCCTTCGGCCACTTCGGCGCGGGCGCCGATGAAGCAATTGTCCCCGATGATGACCGGATTGGCCTGCAGCGGTTCGAGCACGCCGCCGATGCCGGCCCCGCCCGAGATATGGACATTCTCGCCAATCTGGGCGCAGCTGCCGACGGTGGCCCAGGTATCGACCATCGTGCCCTTGCCCACCCGCGCGCCGATGTTGACAAAGCTGGGCATCAGGACGGCGCCCGGTGCGATATAGGCGCCGCGGCGGACGATGGCTCCGGGCACGGCGCGGAAACCGGCCTCTCGGAAGCGGTTGTCGCCCCAAGCGTCAAACTTCAGGGGCACCTTGTCATAGAAGCTGGCGTTGCCAAAGCCGGGCATCACCTGGTTGTCGTGCAGGCGGAAGCTCAGGAGCACAGCCTTTTTCAGCCACTGGTTGGTGCGCCAGCCACCGTTGCCATCGGGTTCGGCCACCCGCACCTCGCCGGCATCCAGCATGGCGATGGCGCGTTCCACGGCCAGGCGCAGCTCGCCTTCGGTGCGGTGGCTGATGTCGGCGCGCTTTTCCCAGCCCGCTTCGATGATCTGTTCGATGCTCATGCCTGTTGTTCCAATCCTGCCAGCACGTCGGCCAGAAAAGCGGCCAGATCAGTGACGCGAAAATCAATATGGTCAAGTCCGTCAATCGGCCCCTGTTCCGAACCATTGTCGATCCACACCGTGACCATGCCGATCGCCTTGGCCGGCACCAGGTTGCGCGCCATGTCCTCCACGAACAGGGCACGGGCCGGATCGATGCCGTGGGTGGCGCACATGTGGGCATAGGCCGGCGGCTGCGGTTTCGGCACATAATCCAGCGCGTGGATGTCGTGCAGGGCGTCAAAGGCGTGGGTGAGGCCCAGCCGCGCCAGCACCCGTTCGGCATAGGGCGCATCGGCGTTGGTGAAGACGAACTTGCGGCCCGGCAGCCGGCTGATCAGATTGCCGAGCTCGGGATGCGGGCGGATCACATCCAGATCGACATCATGGACTTGGGCGAGGAATTCATGCGGATCGACATTGTGGAGCGCCATCAGGCCCGGCAGCGTCATGCCGTGGGAGTGGAACAGACCCTTCTGGATGCGATGGGCCTCCTGGGGATCAACGCCCAGCAACCGCTGGATATAGAGGCCCATGCGCGCATCGATCTGCGGGAACAGCGACGAGTGCGCGGGATAGAGCGTGTTGTCGAGATCGAAGATCCACGCATCGATATGGGAAAGCGGGCCGGCCATGGCGCTGCCATAGCGGGCGACGGGCGGCACGTCACCTCATGGCTGTTGTCACAGCGATCTAACCAAAATGTCATGAAGCTGTCACGACAGTGAAACATGAGTGTCGCGCATCTGTCATCGACAGGGAGTAGCGGCCCGGCTCAGTTCAACAGACACAGCCACAGGCCCCCCTTCATGACCATGACCACCAGCGCGATGGCCATCGCCGTCGCCAGTCTCTCGCTTAACTTCGCCGTGCAGGCCCAGACCGCCGCGCCGGCCGCGCCCACCGCCACCGACGTGGTGCAGCAGGCTGATGACAGCGGCGTCGAGGAAATCGTGGTGACCGCCACCAAGCGCGCCACCAACCTGCAGCAGACGCCGATCTCCATTTCGGTGCTGGGCGGCGCGGCGCTGAAGGAACGGCGGGTGCAGAGCCTGCTCGATCTGGCCGACGGCGGCGTGCCGTCCTTGCGCGTTGCCACCTTCGAAGCCCGCCAGTCCGCACTCACCATCGGCATTCGCGGCATCGTGCCATTGGACGCCAACCAGCCGGCACGCGAGCAGGGCGTGGGCGTCTATATCGATGGGGTCTATCTCGGCCGCCAGCACGGCCTGAACGCCGCGCTGTTCGATGTGGAGCGCATCGAGGTGCTGAAGGGCCCGCAGGGCACGCTGTTCGGCCGCAACACCGAAGGCGGCGCGCTGTCCATCGTCACCCGCGAGCCGACCGGCGAGTTCGGCGGCAACATCTCGGCCGGCTATGGCAATCTGGGCGCCTATACGGTGCAGGCCCATGTCGATCTGCCAAGCATCGCCAACATCGCCATCAAGGTTGATGCGGTGAAGCAGTATCAGGATCCGGTCACCAAAAACCCACTCGCCGGCCAGACCGGCTGGGGCTTTTTTGACCGCCAGGGCATCCGCGTTGCCGCCAAGTGGAGCCCGGTTGACGGCATCAGCAACACCTTCTCGTTCGATGTGGCGCGCGACAAAAACTCGCCTTTCTACAGCCAGCTGCTCAACTACAACCCCAACAACTGCCTGTCGGGCGGCAGCAACACCGCGCCGCTGGCCATCCCGGCCGGCAGCACGTGCGTGACCCCGGGCACCGCCTTCACCGGCACGCGCGGCACCGTGCAGCCGCTGCTGCCCGGCGTGGTGGTGAACGGCAACACGCTGATGCGCACCGCCGATATCGGCGTGCCGCAGGCGCCCAGCGTCGATGAAACCTTCGGCTTCACCAACCTGTTCAAGTGGAAGGTGGTGCCGGAACTGGAACTGCGCGCCATCACCGCCTGGCGCGGCGTCGATGTCGACCAGTGGGACAATTCGGGCGGCTATCACCGCGTGCCCGTGGTGGCGCCGGGCTGCACCGGCAACGCCTGCAACTTCAGCCGCTATTCCAACGCCACCCTGCGCCAGCGCCAGTTCAGCCAGGAACTGCAGGCGGTCGGCACCATCGGCCAGGTCGATTATGTCGCCGGCCTCTATTATTTCAACGAGCGGGTGAGCGATGATGCCTTCACCCCCAACTCGATGGCGATCCAGGGTTATACCACCGCCGGCCAGACCAGCGGCTTCACCTATGTCGTGCTGAACAGCTGCACCGGTTCGGCCGGCTTTGGCTGGGATCCGGGCTGCCGCTCGATCGACCGCGCCAGCGCCGTGCGCTCGCGCAGCTATGCCGCCTATGGCAATGTCACCTGGAACATCCAGAGCGACCTGCACCTGACCGTGGGTGGCCGCTACAACATCGACAAGAAGCAGGGCGCGCTGCTGTTCTCGCGCAACATCAACTATGTCACCAATCCGGCGGCTGCGGCGGCCAACGGCTACACTCCGCTCGACCGCACCTGGCGCCGGTTCAACCCGATCGTCACCCTGGCCTATGATGTCAGCGACGATGTCCACGCCTATGCCAAATATGCCACCGGCTATCGCGCCGGTGGCGCGTCCAGCCGCACGTCGAACTATCAGGCCTTCGATCCGGAAGACGTGAAGTCCTATGAAGTCGGCCTGAAGACCGAATTCTTTGGCCGGCGTGGCCGCTTCAACATCGCGGCCTACATGATGGACCGCACCAACAGCCAGGTTGACCTGTCGACCATCCAGCCCACCGCGACCGGCAATTTCAACAACCTCGTCACCATCAACGCGCCGGGCACCACCAAGATCCGCGGGATCGAAGCCGACCTGACGCTGAACCCGGTGGAAGGCCTGACGCTGGGCGCCTCCTATGCCTATACCTATACCGACATTCCGCTGGTGCCGGTGACCTACACCGAGCGCACCGCAACCGGCGCGCCGACCGGCAATGTCACCACCGTGCCGCAGAAATTCTACATCGTGTTCACCCCGCGCAATGCGGCCAGCGGCACGATCGATTATGTGACGCAGATCAGCGGCAACAGCGACATGAAGCTGAAGTTCCACCTGGACGCCAACTATGCCCAGGCCACCCAGACCTTTGACCAGTTCGCCACCAAGGCCGATGCCTCGTTCATCGTGAACGGCCGCGTCTCGCTGACCGATATCGATCTGGGTGCCGGCGATTCCAAGCTGACCGTCAGCCTGTGGAGCCGCAACCTGTTCAACAACCAGTATGTCTATCGCCGCGATCCGTCGAACAGCCTGCCGGCGGTGCAGACGACGGCGGCCAGCGGCGTGCCGAACATCCTGCTGGTTGGCAACAATTCCAGCGTGCTGGGTGATTATGGCAACTTCAACATGCCGCGCACCTTTGGCGTGGAAGCCAATATCCGCTTCTGATGCATCAGGCGGCACGCCGGGTGCGCCCGGCCTGCCGCTGGCAGCCGACAGCAAAGGGCCGGCCCGTCTCCGATGGGCCGGCCTTTTGCTGTCTGGAATGGGGGCGGGATGGGTTGGGCGGGTGGCCGGCCGGCGGGTCGGATCGCCGGCCAGGCCACCCCGCACCACCTGAAGCGGAGGAATCAGGCCAGACCCTCATGCGCCAGCCAGCCATATTGTGCACTGCGGCATGGGCGCCGCGCTTCGCAATGTCGCGGCCCGGCCGGGCGCTTGCACAAAGCGGCGGCCGGTGATGAGGTGTGCCGATGTCGCAATTCGAATTCATCTTCTCCTTCTTCGGCCTGCTGCTCGGCCTGTCGCTGACCGAGATCTTGGCCGGGCTGGCCCGCGCCATCCAGGCGCAGCTGCGGCCCGGATCGGTGGTGCGCATTGGTTGGTTGACCCCGCTGCTCGGCACCTTCGTGCTGCTGGATCTGATCAGCTTCTGGCAGGCGGCCTGGGTGACGCGCGATGTGCTGGCGGTGTCGGGCCATGCGCTGATGGCAATCATGCTGTTCACCGGCGCCTATTTTCTCGCCGCCAGCCTGGTGTTCCCGCGCGACAGTGACGAAGCCGGCGATCATGATGCGCATTTCTTCCGCGTGCGCCGCATCGTCATCGGCGTGATGCTGGTGCTGCTGGCCTGCCAGCTCGGCTTTTACGCCAGCCAGCCGGCGCTGGCGAAACTGCTGACCCGGCCGCTGTCACTGGGGCTGACGGTGGTGCTGGTGATCCTGATGCTGGCGGCGATGCTGGCACGCGGCAAGCGCTGGTGCGAACTCACCATGGCGGCGCTGGTGGCGCGCTATGTGGTGGTTTACTTGCTCTGAAGCCGGGATTTCACCCAGGCCGCGCCCTCCGCCAGCGCAGCATCAGCGCCGGGCAACAAGCCGGTCATCGACAGGAAGCCGTGGATCATGCCGGCATGGCGGGTCAGCTGCACCGGCACGCCGCTGGTTTCGAGCCGCCGCGCATAGGCCTCGCCCTCGTCGCGCAGCACGTCATATTGGGCGGTTTGCACCAGCGCCGGCGGCAGCCCGGCCAGATCGGCGCGCTGCATCGGCCGGGCATCCGGCCCATCACCGCCATATTGCTGCCAATACCAGCGCATCGCCGCGGTCGAGAGGCCGAAGCCGACATCATTTTCGGCATAGCTGGGATAGGCCGCCGCATCCGGCCAATCGGTGACCGGATAGATCAGCCATTGGCCGGCGAGATCGCGCGCGTGTGCGGCGACCACCGCCGCCAGATTGCCGCCGGCCGAATCGCCGGCCACGACGATGCGGCTGGCATCCAGCCCGTGCGCCGCGCCCTGGTCGCGCACCCACGCCAGCCCGGCCAGGCAATCATCGAGCGACACCGGGAAGGGATGTTCGGGCGCCAGCCGATAATCGACCATCACCACCGCCGCGCCGGTGGCATTGGCGATCGCGACCGCCAGCGGCTGGTGCGTGTCGTTGCTGCACACCACCCAGCCGCCACCGTGCAGGAACAGCACGACTGGGTGCGGGCCGGGCGTGGACGGCCGGATGATGCGCAGGGCGAGGTCGCCCTCGATGATATCCTCCCGCCCCGCCGGCTTGGGCGCCATCGCCAGCAGCATGGCGACCCGCGCCTGCATCGCGGCGCGCGCGGCGGTGGCGGTGTGTCGCCCATAATCCGGCTCCGCCGGCATCAGGCTGAGCATCTGGGCGAGCATGGGGTGCAGCGTCATGCCAGCAGCGTGGCATGAACCGGGGCATCAGGCAAAGCGCTGTTTCAGCCCCACCATGGCGAGCGCAGCAGCGGCCGCCTCGCCGCCCTTGTTCTTCTGGGTCTTGTCGGCCCGGGCGATGGCCTGGGCTTCGTTTTCGACCGTCAGGATGCCGTTGCCGATGGCGAGGCCATCCAACGTGAGGGCCATGATGGCGCGGGCGCTTTCGCCGGCCACAACCTCGAAATGATAGGTTTCGCCGCGGATCACGCAGCCCAGCGCAACATAGCCATCATATTGGCCGCTGGCATCGGCAAAGGCGATGGCGGCCGGGATTTCCAGCGCGCCGGGCACCGAAATCACGTCCCAGGTGGCACCGGCGGCGGCCAGCGCTTCGGTCACGCCGTCGCGCTGCATGGCGGCGATGTGGGTGTAGAACGGGGCTTCGACGATCAGGATGTGCATGGCTCAGGTCTCCGGCAGGCCGTGGGCGGCAAGATGGCCGCCCTGATAGCAGGGATTTCGGGTCACGTCCGCGCCCAGCCAGGCGGGCTGGGGCAGCGCCGCCAGGCTGGCAGCATCGGCCGCTTCGCGTTCGGCCAGCACCAGGCCAGCGAGCGGGCCGTCGAACAGGTCGATGCTGAACCCGTCCAGCTGGTGGCGGCGCTTGGTGATGACATGGGCGGACAGCGCCGCAACGACCGCATGCTCCGCCGCGTCCAGATAGGCGGTGACGATGGGGCGGGCGGCGGGATCGGCGCTGTCATATTTGCGGGTCAGCTTGTGCTGCACCGCGCCAGTTTCGCTGTCGGTGATGCGGCGCAGGCGCAGGCGGGTGCCGATGATATAGCGATCCTCGATGCGGCGATGCGCGGCCGGCAGGGGCGGCAATTGCGCCACCATCCAGCGGCGCTCCCGCTCGACAAGGCTGTATTTCGGCAGCACCGGCCGCAGGTCAGGCGCGCAGCGGGATGGCGCGTTCGCCAACCACCTTCAGGCCATAGCCTTCGATGCCGACGATGTTGCGGTGCTGGTTGGTGAGCAGGATCATATCGGTGACACCCAGATCCACCAGGATCTGCGCGCCGATGCCATAATCGCGCAGGGTGATCGGTTCGCCCTTGCCCTTCGCGCGCATCTGTTCGGAAATGGCGGTGGGGCTGCCATCACGGATGATGACGATGATGCCGGCGCCCTCGCTGCCGATCACGTCCATGGCGCGCTGCAGCTGGCCGGCGCGGTCACCCTTTTCGGCGAACATGTCGGTGAACATCGATTGGGTGTGCATGCGCACCAGCGTGGGTTTGCCTGGCTCGATGCGGCCCTTCTGCAGCACCATATGCTCGCCATATTCGGCGGTGTTGGCATAGGTTTTCGCCGTCCACTCGCCGCCGTGCCAGCTTTCCAGCTTGGTTTCGGCCACGCATTTCACCAGCCGGTCGTGGGCGTGGCGATAGGCGATGAGATCGCGGATGGTGCCGATCTTCAGGCCGTGGCGGCGGGCGAACGGGATCAGATCGGGCAGCCGCGCCATGGTGCCATCATCGTTCATGATCTCGCAGATCACGCCGCTGGGGTTCAGCCCGGCCAGCCGGCTGATGTCCACGCTGGCTTCGGTATGGCCAGCGCGCACCAGCACGCCGCCATCGCGGGCGACGAGCGGAAACACATGGCCGGGGGAAACGATATGTTCCGGCCCCTTGGCGGCATCGATGGCCACGGCAACCGTCCGCGCCCGGTCAGCCGCCGAAATGCCGGTGGTGACGCCCTCCTTGGCCTCGATCGAAACGGTGAAGGCGGTGGAATGGCGGGTGCCATTGTGCTGCGCCATCAGCGGCAGGCCCAGCGCCTTCACGCGGTCGGCCGCCATGGCGAGGCAGATCAGGCCGCGGCCGAACTTGGCCATGAAGTTGATGGCATCGGGCGT
Source organism: Sandarakinorhabdus sp. FBCC-B8862 (assembly GCF_059745315.1). Classification (NCBI taxonomy): domain Bacteria; kingdom Pseudomonadati; phylum Pseudomonadota; class Alphaproteobacteria; order Sphingomonadales; family Sphingosinicellaceae; genus Sandarakinorhabdus; species Sandarakinorhabdus sp. FBCC-B8862. Next base: position 1,948,930 of record NZ_CM185574.1, on the reverse strand, counting down.
CGCCATCTGGCCGGGGATGATCAGATCGCCCTCATTCTCGCGATCCTCGTCATCGACCAGGATATACATGCGGCCGTTGCGGGCCTCGTCGATGATCTCCTCGATCGGCGACAGGGCGGGGCCGGCGCTGCGGTCGGCCAGCCAGGCCTCCAGCTTGCGCAGGGTCTCGGCGGTGGGGTTCCAGTCCGCCTCGTCCAGGGCGCGCAGGCTGTTGGCATGCAGGCCGGCGGCGCGGGCCATGCCGGCCTTGGTCTCCTCACCGCTGGCAACCAGGTCACGCAACCGGGCAATCAGGGACTCGCTCATCACAGGGCCTCACATCGGAATGTGAGGGAGGCATGCGCCTGTCACATTGGGATGTCAAGACTTGAGCTGGTTCATCCGGAACAGATAGCGGGCCAGCACATCAATCTCGATGTTCACCTCGTCGCCCGCCGCCGCGGTGCCAAAGGTCGTCCATTCGGCGGTGTGCGGGATGATGTTGACGGTGAACCAGTGGCCCAGATCATCGTCGCTCACCTCGTTGACCGTGAGCGACACGCCGTTCAGGCAGATGCTGCCCTTGGGCGCGACATAGGGGGCGACGCTGGCCGGCATCTGGAAGGTGAAGCGCTTCGAATCGCCCTCCGCCTCGATGCTGGCGATGCGGCCGACGGCATCGACATGGCCGGTGACGATATGGCCGCCCAGCTCATCGCCCACCTTCAGCGCGCGTTCCAGGTTGAGCCGGGCGCCCTCGTGCCACATCTGCGCCGCCGTGCGCCGCCGGGTTTCGGCCGACACGTCAAACGTCAGGCTGTCCGCCGTCTTGGCCACCACCGTCAGGCACACGCCCGAATTGGCGATGGAAGCGCCGATGGCGATGCCGCTGGTGTCATAGCCGCAGGCGACCGTGACGCGCAGGTCGCCGCGCTCCTCTGCCGCCGTGATGGTGCCGATGTCGGTGATGATGCCGGTGAACATGGGGATGCGTTACCTGTTCCGCGTGAAGGCTTCAATGCGGTCAACGCCGAGCGCCAGCGCCGGCTGCGCCGTCCAGCGCCCGTGCGCGTCGGCCAGATCGGCCAGACCGATGTCGCCCAGCGTGCGGCCGCCGCCGACGATCACCGGGGCGCGGTGCAGCAGCAGCCGGTCCACCAGATCGGCGGCGAGCAGGCTGGCGGCCAGGCCCATGCCGCCTTCGGCCAGCACATGGAGGGCGGGATCGGCGCACAGCGCCTCGAGATCGGGCAGATGCTGGACACGGATCGGCAGGCTGTGGCCCCGGCCGACCACGCCGATACGCGGCGACCGCGCCTCCAGCCCGGCCAGGCGCACATCCAGTCGGGGCGCATCGGCATCCCAGGTGCCGCGGCCAACGATGATCAGATCGGCGCGCGCCCGTTCCAGATGGGTAGCGGCGCGGGCGCGTGGGCCGGTCAGCCACTGGCTGCGGCCATCGGCCATGGCGATGGCACCATCAAGGCTGGTCGCCAGTTTCAGCGTGATGTGCGGCCGGCCCAGCCGCAGCCGGGTGAGGAAGCCGGCAAGCTGGCCTTCAGCCTCCGCCTGGCGCACGCCGCTGGTCACCGCGATGCCAGCCGCCGCCAGCCGGGCAAGGCCCGCGCCGTTGGTGCGCGGATCAGGATCGGGGGCGGCCACCACCACGCGGGCGATGCCGGCGGCCACCAGCGAGTCGGCGCAGCTTGGCCCGCGCGGGGACTGGTGGGCGCAAGGCTCCAGCGTGACATAGGCGGTGGCGCCGGGCGCGGCCGTGCCGGCCTGTGCCAGCGCCATCGCTTCTGCATGCGGGCGGCCGCCGGGCTGGGTGTGGCCACGGCCGATCACCCGGCCATCGCGCCAGATCACGCAGCCGACCGATGGGTTGGGGGTGGCCAGGCCAACACCGCGGCTGGCGAGCGCCAGCGCAGCGCCCATGCAGCGCCAGTCGTCGGTGGCGCTCACTCTATCGGCGGCTCGGCCGGGGCCGGCACGCGCACGATGGCGTCCACGCTCGGCTGGGCGGCGACATAGGGAATATCCTTCTTGAAGCCGCCGCCAGCGACATAATCATCATATTGTTTCTGCGCGTCGTCCCGCGCCTTGCCCTGCAGCGTGGCAATATAGGCGCGCGCCTGCGCCAGCTTTGCCTCTCGCGCTGCCTTGGTCGCCTTGGCATCGGCGATGGCGTCTTCGCGGCTGCGGTCCGCCTTCCAGCTTTGGGCATAGATGATCACCGGATCGGGCTTGGCATAGCCCCATTGCGATTCGATCAGGAACATCGTCATGATGATCGTCGTCGCCAGCACGGAGCCGGCGCCGATCCAGTAGCGCTTGCGCTTCTGCGCGGCGTCGAGCGGGTCAAGAAAGGCCATGGCGCAAGGATAGGCTGGCCGGGCCGGATTGGCCAGAGGTGCGGCAATCAGCGGCCGAGCAGGGCGATGATGCGCGCGGCGGCATCAGCGATGCTGGTGGTGGCGGTGTCGATGGTAAGTTCCGATGCCGGCATGGCGGCTTCGGCGGCGGCGAATTCGCCGTGCAGCCGGGCCAGCAGGTCCGGATCGCGCAGCTTGCCGAAGCGGGCGCGATCATCATTGGCCACGCGCGCCAGCTGTTCGGCCAGGCCCAGCTGCAGCGCCACGAAGCGGCAGCGCCCGCCGGCACCGGTGAAAATGTCGGCGGCCGCCTGGGGAAAGCCGGGGGAAACGCTCGCTTCCGGCTGGAAGGTGAAGATCAGCGAACGGCCCTCGGCAGCGGCGGCGGTGAAGCTTTCCAGCCAGAAGGCTTCGCGCAAGCGCACGAACGACGGGGAGCCGAAGGGGAAGATGGCGTGCACCGCATCCACCACCAGATGGTTGTGGAACAGCGGCAGGCCGGTTGCATCGGCAACGCGGCGGGCGATGCTGTATTTGCCGGCGGCGGGCGGGCCGTGGAGGAAGAGCAACTGCATGGCCGCCATGGATGGCGCGGTGGCGGCGCCTGTCAATCCGGGGGGCGGGGTGGCCGCCCCCCGGATGGCCGGTCAGGCGGCGTCGGCCAGTTTGAAGCGGATGGTGAAGTTGCGCGTGCTGGCCACCGGCTTGCCATTGTCCAGCGCCGGTTCAAATCGCCAGCGCCGCAGCGCGAAGTCGAGCGCCGCCTTGTCGAGCCGGGCAAAGCCGGACGAGCGCAGCAGGCTGACCGCGCTCACCCGGCCATCGGCGGCGATGCTCACCGTCAGGGTCACGCTGCCTTCCTCGTTCAGCGCACGCGACGCGGACGGATAGGGCGGCTGCATCGCGTCACCACCGCGCAGGCGGGCGATGCGGCTGGGGCCGGGCTGCACCGGCGGCGGGCTGGTCACCACCGGCTCATCACCGCCGCCGGCCACGGTCTGCGGGCCCGGATCAGCGGGGCGGGAGTCGCTGCGCACGACCGGATTAACCTCATTGTCCCACACCGGCTGATCGATCACCGGGTTGACCGGCAGATCGGTGGTGGTGACGATGAGGTCCGCGGGCGGCGTCACCGGGGCGGGCCGGTTGACCAGGATGATCGGCTTTGGCGGTGTGACGATGCGGCTGACCTGCCAGCCGGCGAGCAGCAGGGCGCCAAGGGCAAGATGCACGGCGGCGGTGGCCGCGGTTCCGGAGACGCGGGTGGAGATACGGGTCATCAGCGATACTCCCCAAACAAGGTGAATCGCACAGCGCCGGCGTTCCGCCGTGTCAGCGGTGCCGTGATAGTATAACATGGACTGGTGAAAATGACAGGGGGGCTATTGCGCCCGTTCGCCTCAGCCCGCCAGCCGGCGCAGCGCCTCGTCGCGGCCGATCAGCGGCAGCAGCGCCGCCATTTCCGGGCCCTGGGCCTGGCCGGTCAACGCCAGGCGCAGCGGCAGGAACAGCGCCTTGCCCTTGCGGCCGGTGGCGGCCTTCAGCGCCTCCACCAGGCGGCCCCAGATGTCGTCGGCCCACGGCAGTCCGGCCAGCGTGGTGCGGGCGGTGGCGACATAATCCGCCTCCTCCACCACCGGCGTGATCGGGCCGGCGATAATGGCGTGCCAGGCCGCCACTTCGTCGAGCCGGGTGAGATTGGGGCGGATCGCCTGCCATTCGGCGGCGCCAATGCCGGCCGGAAGCCGGGCCGCCACATCGGCATGATCCATGTGGTGCAGGCAGCGGGCGGACAGGCTGGCCAGATCGGCCGGATCGAAACGGGCCGGGGCGCGGCCGAAGTGGCTGAGCGCGAAACCGCGCAGCAGATCCGCCAGCGTCCCCAGCGGCTCCACCGGCTGCGAGGTGCCGAGCCGGGCGAGCAGGGCGGCGACCGCCACCGGTTCGATGCCGACGGCGGCCCAGGCCTCCACCCCTTCCGATCCCAGCCGCTTCGACAGCGCGGCATCGGCCCCGGTCAGCAACGCCAGATGGGCCAGCCGCGGCGGCTGGGCGCCCAGCGCTGCGAACATCTGCAGCTGCACCGCGCTGTTGGTGACATGATCCTCGCCGCGCACGATGTCGGTGATGCCCATTTCGATATCGTCGACCACCGACGGCAGCATGTAGAGCCACGAGCCATCGGCGCGGCGGACCACGGGATCAGACAGGGAGGCGGCGGGGAAGTGGCAGGGGCCGCGCACGCCGTCGGTCCAGTCCAGATCGGCGGTTTCGTCCAGCTTGAAGCGCCAGTGCGGGCGGCGGCCCTCGGCCTCCAGCTTCGCCTTGTCAGCCTCGCTGAGCGCCAGCGCGGCGCGGTCATAGATCGGCGGCAGCCCGCGCGACAGGGCGACGCGGCGCTTCAGCTCCAGCTCTTCCGGCGTTTCATAACAGGCATAGGCGCGGCCCTGCGCGGCGAGGCGGCTGAGCGCGTCCTCATAAAGGGCGAAGCGGTCGGACTGTTTGACCTCGGCATCCGGCGACAGGCCAAGCCAGGCCAGATCGGCGCGGATGGAGTGGGCCGATTCCGCGGTGGAGCGGGCAAGATCGGTGTCGTCCAGCCGCAGCAGGAAGCGACCGCCGGCCTGCTTTGCCAGCAGCCAGTTGACCAGCGCGGTGCGGATATTGCCGGCGTGGAGGCGGCCGGTGGGCGACGGGGCGAAGCGGGTGACGATCATGGCGCTGGCCATAGAGGCTTTGGGCGCGGAAATCACCGTCCGATTCTCGCCAGACCGGGATGCGGGCCGGCGGTAGCGTGGAGCCATGCTGATGATCCTGCTCGCCCTTGCCGCCGCCCCGGCTGATGCTGTCGCCATCACGCCCGACACCATCCCCTGGGGCCCGCCGGCCGCCGATGGCAGCCGCTTTGCCCTGCTGGATGGCCGGCGCGATGTGGCGGGGCAGGCCTTCTCCTATGCCTTCGCGCTGCCGCCCGGCGGGTGGGACGCGCCGCACAGCCACAGCAGCACGGCGCGCATCTTCGTGCTGAAGGGCGTGCTCAAGCTGGGCTGGGGGCCGGCGATGGACAAGGCCAGGGCGCGGGCCTTTCCGGCCGGCAGCTTCGTGGTGGTGCCAGCCGGCGCGGTGCATTTCGATGGTGCGGACGAGGAGACGATCATCCTCGGCGTTGCCAGCGGGGTGTGGGCGACCCGCTATGTCGATGGCGGCAGCGGTTCGGCGGGGACGCCGGTGAAATGAGCAATGATCCTCCCCCTCTGGGGGAGGTGCGCGCAGGGCGGAGGGGGCTGGCCAGGGCCGAAGTGCGCGCCCCCTCCGTCAGCCTGCGGCTGCCACCTCCCCCAGAGGGGGAGGACAATTTCACTTTTGCGGCAAATGCCGCGCCACGGTGCGTTCCTTCACCTGCGCGCCATAGATGATGCCATCCTTGTCCACCCACAGGCCTTCGGCGCCGCTGGTGGCGCCGCCATCGGGGTTGGGATCGGGATCGGGGATGAAGGCCGTCACCTTGCCATCCTTCACGCTGCCGATGCGGATGCCGCGCTGCCAGCCGGGGTTATAGCCATAGCCCACGGGGCGCCGGCTTTCGGAATCGCCGCTGTACATGATGTCGTTCTTGTCGATGAACAGGCCCGATGGCCGGCCAAACTGGGTCCAGCTGTTCAGCAGCTTGCCCTTCTGGGTGTAGACCTGCACGCGGTTGTTCCAGCGATCGCCGACATAGAGCCGGCCCTTTGAATCCATCGCCAGCGCGTGCGGCACCTCCAGGTCGCCCTGGCCCTTGCCGGGCTGGCCCCATTGCATGAGGAACTTGCCCGTCTTGTCATATTTCAGGATGCGGGCAACGCCGCGATCGGCCTCGTGCCCATCGGCGACGAAGATATCGCCATTCTTCGCCACGATCACCGCATTGGGTTCGGTGAACAGGTCGGTGCCCTTGCCCTGCACACCGGGTTTGCCCAGCGTCATCAGCAATTTGCCGTCGGGGCTGAACTTCAGCACCGTGGCGCCCTTCCCCGGCATGGCACGCGCATCGGTCAGCCAGATATTGTCCTGGGCGTCGATGTAAAATCCGTGCGGAAACACCGTCAGCCCGCCGCCGAACGCCTTGATGAAATTCCCCTTTTCATCAAATTCCATGATCGGATCGATCGGGCTGTTGCCGCAACTGTTGGCGCCGCAGCGTTCGGCCACCCAGATATGGCCGCAGCTGTCCACGCCCACCGCGCTGGTCGATCCCATCACCCGGCCGGGCGGCAGCTTCAGAAAGCCAAACTCGCTGCGATAGGGATTGGGCTGCTTGTTGGTTTCGGCGGTGAGCGGGGCCGGTTGCGGCAGGGTTTCCACCGTCCACACCGGGCGCGGCGGGCTGGTGGCCTGTTGCGCCAAGGCGCTGCTGGCGGCCAGCAACAGGCCCGCCGTGATGATCGCCTTCATCGTCCCCCCTCTTGGCCGGTCACATCCCGGCCGGTTTTTCCGCGGTGATCCCGATAGTGGCCAGCACCTCCGACCGCTTGTCGAGCGGCTGGCTGCCGGCCGGGAAGCCGTTGGTCTTCAACAGGAAGGCCAGCACATCGGCATAATCCTCGCGGCTCAGCGATTGCGGGTCGTTCTGCGGCATGGTGGTGCGCACCCGGTCATACAGGTCGCCCACGGTCATCGTGTCCCAATGGCTGACGAACTCGCCACCGATCAGCGGCGGCGCTTCGCCGGTGCCGTTCAAGGCCGCCCCATGGCAGGCGCTGCAGCGCTGGGCATAGACTGCGGCGCCACGGTCCGCCTGCTCGGTGGTGTAGATGCCCTGCCACACCGATTTGCCCGCCTCCTGGGCCAGGGCAGCGCCGGCCAGGGCCAGGGGAATCGTCAGCAACAGGGCACGCATCACATCACTCCTTACTTCTTGCCCGGCAGGGCATAGGCGATGAACTCGCCCGAGGCGTTGCCACCGCTGGTCGGCACGATGATATATTGCTTGCCGCCGACCATATAGGTCATCGGCGAGCCCGACTGGGTGGAGGGCATGAACACCGCGCCCACTTCCTTGCCGGTCTGCTTGTCATAGGCGCGCAGCATGGCACCGCGCGGGTGATCCGGCGTGGTGGTGAACTGGTTTTCGCCGGCGATCACCAGCGTCTTCGTCACCAGCGTGCCGATCTGATAGGTGGCCTGGCCGGTGCGCGGGATGCCGCCCATCGCCTTGATCGCCGGATGGTTGCGCACGAAATCCGGCGTTTCGCCATGGGCGATCTGCCATTTGATCGTGCCCGAATTCACGTCGATCGCGCTGATCGTGCCATAGGGCGGCTTCATCAGCGGCAGGCCGTCGACCGCCAGCCGCGGCGGGCCGGCATTGCCGCTGCCGGGGGCGGCGGCCGGGGCAGGGCTGTCTGCACCGGCGCCCTCGCCCGGGCCCTTGATCATCGTAACGGGTTGCCCGGCCACGCCGACCACCAGCGGGATGTCAGACAGGCCGGGGGGCGGCGGCAACAGCCCGGTGGAGCTGATGCAGGTGCCGCAGGCATAGACATAGGCGATGCCGGTTTCGGGATCGAACGAGCCGCCCGGCCAGTTGGTGCCGCCCTGCGCCCAGTTGTTGATCACGCCGAATTTTTCCGGCGTCGACACGATCGGCGGGGTATAGACCGGGCCCAGCTGATATTTGCTGGTCAATTCCAGCGCCTTCTTCTTCAGTTCCGGCGTGAAATCGATGAGGTCATTTTCCAGATAGCCGTTGCGGCCATAGGCCGGCGGCTTGGACGGGATCGGCTGGGTCGGGCTGTACCATTCGCCGGGCACATTGCCCTTGGGCACCTTGGTTTCCTTGATCGGCCAGACCGGCACACCGGTGGCGCGGTCAAACACATAGAAGAAGCCCTGCTTGGATGGCAGGCCCACCACCTTGCGCGGCTTGCCGTCCACCGTCACGTCCATCAGCAGCGGGGCGCTGCTGTTGTCGAGATCCCAGATCTCGTGATGGATCAGCTGGTAATGCCATTTGCGCTCGCCGGTCTTCAGGTCGACGGCCACCAGGCTGTTGGCGAACAGGTTATTGCCCGGCCGCTTGCCGCCGAAAAAGTCGGACGTGGCGGATTCGACAGCGAGATAGGCCAGGCCCAGATCCTCATCGACCGAAACCTGCGTCCACACGCCGGTGTTGCCGTTGATGTCGGCCGACTTGTTCAGCCAGCTGTCATAGCCGAATTCGCCCGGCTTGGGCACGGTGTGGAAGGTCCACAGCCGCTTGCCGGTGCGCACATCAAAGGCGCGGGCATAGCCCTTGGTGTTGTTGTGGGTTTTCGGCGTGAAGCCTTCGCGGAAGGCGGCGCCGATGATGATGGTGTTGCCCGCAACCGCCGGGGCGGAGTGGACACCGACTTCGCCGGTATCAAGATCGCCCAGATCCTGATCGAAATCCTTTTTCAGATCGACAACGCCATTCTCGCCAAACTCCGGATCGGGCCGGCCGGTGTCGGCATCCAGGGAGACGAGGCGATAGCCGATGGTGACATAGAGGATGCGGCGCTTGGTGCCGTCGGTCCAGTAGGACAGGCCCCGGCCCGACAGGGCGCGCGGGGACTCGGCCGATCGCTTGCCTTCGTGCAGGGCGAACTGCCACAGCAATTCCCCGGTGGCCCCGTTCAGCGCCACCACGGCGCGGCGGGTGCCGCCGGTGGTGTAGATGATGCCATCCACCGCCAGCGGGGTCGATTCCAGCTTGTATTCCGGGCGGCTGCCCAGAATGTCGGTCTTGAACCGCCAGGCGATTTCCAGATTGCCGAAATTGCCGGCGTTGATCTGATCGAGCGGCGAATAGCGGCTGCCCTTCAGATCGGCGTTGTAGGTGGTCCAGTTGGCGACGCCGTTGGTGGTGCGCGCCGCAACTGTGCCTTCCTTGGCCGGCGTCTGTGCGCCCGCGGCCGTGGTCAGCAGCAGGGCCGCCGCAACGCTGAGCGGCAGGGTGGTGATGATCTTCATGTGGTTGCCCCTTGCTTGGCTGTTCAGGCCAAAATTCTTTGCTGCTGCCGACGGGTCAAGCCGTCGGCAGGGCCATGGCCTTTTCAAGCCCGGCCTTCAGGCTGGCCTTTTGCGCATCGGTCAGCTGCGGCATCGGCGTGCGGGCATACATCATCGGGCCACCCATCCTGAGCGACAGCACATATTTCATCGAGGCATAGGTGTTGGCGCCCATGTTGTGATCGCGCATGATCCCTTGCGCGGCGCGCAGATGCGCCAGCTTGGCTTTCCAGTCGCCCTTGGCGCGATAGGTCTTGAAGATATCGGCGCATTTGTCGCTGAACTGGTTGCCATCGGCCAGGATGGCGCCCATGCCGGCCTCCACCGCCGGGATCAGATTGTTCGACGTTCCGCACCGCATGTTGAGTTCCGGGAAGCCCTTCAGGAATTCGGCAAAGCCCTCGGCGCTGCCCGACGAATCCTTGATGCCGGCCAGATGCGGATATTTCATCATCGCGGTCAGCAGCTCGTGGGTGATCTTCACCTCCGACGTGCCGGGGATGTGATAGAGGTTGATCGGGATCGACACCGCTTCGAACAGCTGGGTGTAATAATGGATCAGGCCTTCGTTGGGCGGCTGATCGAAATAGAAGGGCGGGATCACCAGCAGGCCATCGGCGCCCACGCTCTGGGCATGCTTGGCCAGATCGATGGTCTCGACGATGTTGGGCGTGCCTGGGCCCACCATGATGTTCATGTTGCCCTTGTGCTGCATCGCCACCTCGGTGATGCGCTTGCGTTCGGCCACCGAGAAGCTGGGAAATTCGCCCGACGTGCCCAGCACGACCACGCCATCGGCACCGCATTTCTGGTGCCATTCCATCACCGCCTTCATGGCGCCGGGATCAAACATGCCCTTGGCATCGCACGGCGTGATGGTGGCCACCCAATAGGCGACCTTTTCCTTCGATCCCAGCCGGCGGGCGCCGCCCATCTGGGCTGCAGCCGGTGCGGCGGCAAGGGCGCCAGCGGCCGCCATGCCACCGGCCAGCGCCCCACCTGCCAACGTGATCGTGTCACGACGGGTCATGTCCATAGTCTGTCCTCCCCCAAGGGCCACCTGTTCCCGGCGGCGCGCCTGTGCCTGCCATCATCGCGCCGCCAATGCGATGCGGCAAGATGTTTGCGGCGACCTGCGCCTGTCCAGATGATCAGGGTGGCCGGTTCAGCCCGCCGGGCAGCGCAGTTCGAAATCGCCGCCGTCACCACTGCGGTCACGCTGCCATCCGATGCTGGCGCAGCCGGCGAGCACATCGCGGCCCAGTTTCAGGATCGGCCAGCCGCGCTGGCGGCCGCGGCTGCCGGTGACGGTCAGGCCATCATCGCCATCGGCATCGGGCGGCAACTGGCTGCGCCCGGCCCAATCGAACAGCCGCACCTCCACCTGGGTCATGGGCAGGCCGGCCACCGCCACCGGCCGTTCCAGCCGCAGCACCCGCACCGGCCGGGCAACGCCAAAGCCGATTTCCACTCGGCGCACCGGGCCCCGCAGCTGGCCGGCGCCGGCACTGGCCAGGCTGCTGGCGGCGGCCACGCTGGCGACGCTGTCGGGTCGCAGATGGTGCAACTCCACCTCGATGCCCGGTTGGCCGGGCACAGCCCAGGCAAAGGCCAGGCTGCCGCTGCCGCCGCTGGCACGCGCCGCCAGCCGCAGCGGCCGGTCTGCCGGGGTGGCAGGCCGGAACACCAGGGTGACGCGATCATGCGGCAGCAGCGGCAGGCCGATTGTGCCGTCGCTGCCGGCCGCGGCCCCGCCGGGCGCAGTGGCCGGCGTCAACACCGGGCCGATCAGGCTGCGGCCATCGATGCGCAGCGTTTCGCGGGTGTAGGGCACCGTGATGCTGGCCTGGCCCACCGCCACACGCAGCACCCGCCGGTCCACCTTGGCGCCATCGGGCCGCTGGGCCGCCGCCAGGTTCAGGCGCGCCGCCGCCGCCGGCGCGAGCATCACGAAGGGATCGCCCCCCAGATCGACGGTCAGCCGCACCAGCTGCCCGGCGATTTCCACCGGCAGGATCGGGGCGTTGCCCGGCAGTTCCAGTGGCGGCAACGGTGGCGGCGGCTTGGGGCGGGCGGCCTGCGCCGGCCCAGCCAACAGCGCCGCCAGCAGCAGCGCCTCAGGCCGTGCGGAAATCATTGCTGATCGGGTAGCGGCGGTCGCGGCCGAAATTGCGCTTGCCGATCTTCACGCCCGGCGGGGCCTGCCGGCGCTTGTATTCGGCGATGTAGAGAAGTCGCTCGATACGGGCGACGGTGGTGGCCTCCAGCCCTTCGGCCACCAGCTCAGCCGCCGATTTTTCCTGCTCCACCAGGCCGTGCAGGATGGCATCGAGCAGCGGATAGGGCGGCAGGCTGTCCTCGTCCTTCTGGTTCTCGCGCAGCTCGGCAGTGGGCGGCTTGGTGATCACCCGCACCGGCATCACCGGGCCATCGGGGCCCAGGCCCAGCCGGGGCTTGTGCCCGTTGCGCCATTCGCTCACCCGGAACACGGTCGTCTTGTACAGATCCTTCAGCACCGAGTAGCCGCCGGCCATGTCGCCATAGATGGTGGCATAGCCCACGCTCATCTCACTCTTGTTGCCGGTGGTCAGCAGCATCGGGCCGAACTTGTTCGAAATCCCCATCAGCGCGAGGCCGCGAATGCGGGACTGGATATTCTCCTCGGCAATGTCGCGCGGGCGGCCGGCGAACAGCGGCTGCAGCATCGCATCAAACGCCGTCATCGCCGGCTCGATGCGCACCGTGTCGAGCCGGCAGCCGAGCAGGCGGGCACATGCGGCGGCATCGTCCAGACTGTCCTGGCTGGTGAACGGGCTGGGCAGCATCACGCACCACACCCGGTCTGCCCCCAGCGCATCGACAGCGACAGCGGCAGAAAGCGCCGAATCAATGCCGCCCGAAAGCCCCAGCACCACGCCCGGAAAGCCATTGCGGTTCACATAATCGCGCAGGCCCACCAGCATGGCGTGATAGACATCGGCCGGGTCTTCATCCTGGGCGCTGATCTCACCGGGTTCGCACACCCAGCCGGCATCGGTGCGGCTCCAGTGCGTCAGGCGGATGGTCTCGTCCCAATCGGGCAGCTGGTGCGCCAGCCGCCGGTCGGCATTCAGCACGAACGACGCGCCATCGAACACCAGCTCGTCCTGCCCGCCGACGCGGTTGAGATAGACAAGCGGCAGCCCGGTTTCGGTGACACGGGTGACGGCGAGGCTCAGGCGGCGATCATCCTTGCCCACTTCATAGGGGCTGCCGTTCGGCACGATCAGCAGCTCGGCGCCGGTTTCGGCCAGACACTCACAAACATCGGGCCACCACATGTCCTCGCACACCGGCACGCCGATGCGCACGCCGCGCAAGTTCAGCGGCCCCGGCAACGGCCCGGCGGTGAACAGCCGCTTTTCATCGAAGGTGCCATAATTGGGCAGATCATGCTTGCGGGTGATGCCGGCGATGCGCCCGCCGTCCAGCAGCAGCATGGCGTTGTAGAGCGCGTCTGCCTCCGCCCACGGCGCGCCGACCAGCAGGGCCGGGCCGCCATCCGCCGTGGCCGCCGCCAGCCGCTCCACCTGCGCACGTGCGGCGGCAACAAGCGCCGGTTTCAACACCAGGTCTTCTGGCGGATAGCCGACGATCGACAATTCGGGCGTCACCAGCAGATCGGCCCCGGCTGCGGCTTCCCGCGCCCGCAGGATCGCATCGGCATTGGCGACAAGCCCGCCCACGCGGGCGTTCAGCTGGGCAAGGGCGATGGTCAGCCGGTTGGTCATGTGGGCGCGATACAGCGCTTTTGCCGGTCAGGCCAGCCGGGTGCGACCGGTCAGCGCCATCGCCGTCTCCAGCTCAGCCTTGAGCAGGGCCAGCACATGTGCCACGCCCGCCTGCCCGGCGGCGCCCAGCGCCCACACCCAGGGCCGGCCGATCATCACGGCACTGGCCCCCAGGCTGTGATAGCGCAGCACATCCAGGCCCGATCGCACGCCGCCATCGGCCAGCACGGGGATGCAGCCGCCCAACCGGTCCATGATCGCCGGCAACGCCCGCACCGCCGAGATGGCGCCATCCAGCTGCCGCCCGCCATGGTTCGAAACCACGATGGCATCGGCGCCATGGCTCACCGCCAGCGCGGCATCGTCCGGGTGGAGGATGCCCTTGACGATCAGCGGCCCCGGCCACAGCGACCGCACCCAGGCCAGCCGGTCCCAATCGGCGCTGGCATCGAAATTGCGCGCGATCCAGCCGAGATAGTCGCTCAAGGGCGCCCGGGCCCCGACCAGCTGGGTGAGATTGCCCATCGCCACCGGCCCGCCCAACAGGCCGACATCCACCGCCCAGCCCGGCCGCGCCGCCACCTGCGCCGCCCGGTGCAGCATGCCGGCAAGGCCCGGCGCACCGGTGAGGCTGGAGCGGACATCGCGATAACGCGCGCCGGGCGTCGGCAAATCCACGGTGAGCACCAGCGCCGGCGCGCCCTGTGCCCTGGCCTCGGCAATCATCGCCTCGTTCGCGGCCCGATCCTTCACCAGATAAAGCTGGAACCACGGCGGCGCGCCGCCGCCCGCCGCCACCTCGGCAAGGCTGCACACCGAAACGGTGGAGAGCGCCATGCCCACCCCAGCGGCCCGCGCCGCGCGCCAGGCCTGCACCTCGCCGCGCCGGGCATGCAACCCGCCCAGCCCCACCGGCGCCAGGACCACCGGCATCGCCAATTTCTGCCCCAATACGGAAACGGCCGCCGAAACCCGGGAAACGTCCACCAACACCCGCTGATCGAGCGCAATATTGGCCAGATCGGCCACGTTCCTGGCCAATGTCGCCTCGGCATAGCTGCCGCCATCGGTGTAATCGAACAGGAACCGCGGCACCCGCCGGCGGCTCAGCGCACGATAGTCGGCGACGCTGGCCGGCCTCATTTCGGCGGATCAGCCTTCGCCGCCGCCACCTGATCGGCGACGTTTTTCAGGATGGCCGGCACGTCGTGCACGATGCCGTCGCGGATGGTCCAGCGGATGCCGCCCTTGACCACCGTGGTCTGCGTCGCCTCATCAAGTCGAGCGAATCCAGTGCCATAGAGGGTCTTGAGGTTGGCCAGCGGGTTTTCCGGCACCACGATCAGATCGGCGCGCATGCCCACGCGCACCAGGCCGAAATCCGGCTCGCGGCCCTTGGGCTCTTCCAGGGTGCGGGCGCCGTTGATGGTGGCAGACTGGATCACTTCCAGCGGGGCAAAGCCGGCCTCGCGCAGCAGTTCCAGCTCGAGGATATAGCCAAAGCCCCAAGTCTGCCAGATGAAGCCCGGATCACTGCCCGTTGTCACCCGGCCGCCCATATTCTTGTAATCATTCACCAATTGCATGTATCGCGTGTAGAATCGCCGCCATTCATACTCGCGCTCGCTGGTCCAATCGAAGAAATAGCTGCCGTGGTTGTCGCGGTTGGACTCGAAGAATTTGGTCAGGCTGGGCAGGGTGTAACGCTCGTGCCATTCCGCCCGCTGCGCCCGCATCAGATCGCGGCTGGCGCTGTAGATGTTGAAGGTGGGATCGAAGTTTACCCCGGTTTTCTTCTGCGTTTGCAGATAGTCCACCCATTCCGGGCTGCCGGGCGGGTGGATCTGGTCCCAGATTTCGGCAATGCCGCCAAAGCGCATCTGTTCATCGTTGAAGTTGTAATCCGCCGGTGTGTCCTGCACCCGCCTGCCGTCCAGAAGGCTTTCAAAATGCCCGTAAAAATGGGTGATGGTGCCCAGGCCGGCGGCGGCGGCATCGCGGGCGTTGAATTCGGCGATGTTGGGTTGGGAGAGGTGGGCGACGGTGCCCAGGCCCAGCTTCTTCGCCTCATCGATGGCGGCGCGGTCGATTTCCGGAGTTTCATCGCCCCGGTTGAAGAATTTTATCCCATCAATCCCGACACTTGCCGCCCAGCGCACCCATTCGCGCGCCTTTTCTGGGCTGAGCACCCGGCCACCCTTCCACCCCGCGTTGGAACCGCTGCCAAGTGTTTGATAAACATAGAGTCTCGGGCTCATGATCTCGCCCGCGGCGGCGCGCTTCTTGTCGGAAAGCGCCTTGGCCGCATCGCCGCCATAGAGCGGGATGCCGCGCAGCGTCGTCACCCCGTGCGCCAGCCACAGCTTCCACGCATAATCGGGATCGTTCATCTTTTCCGGGTCGCCCTGGTGGCCGTGCATGTCCACAAAGCCGGGCAGAACATACATTCCGGTGGCATCAATCTCGCGCGTGGCGCCCGCTGGCGGCCGGTTGGTGGCCATTTTCAGGCCCGGCGTGCCCGCAGACCGGATATCGGTGACGCGCCCGCCGCTGATGATGATATCGGCCGGGCCATAGGGCGGGCCGCCGTTGCCGGTGATGATGGTGGCGCCGCGGATAACCAGCGTTTCATAAGGCCCGGCGGCCAGCGCCGGATCGCGGGCCGCGCTCGTCTTCATCTGCCCGGCCATCTGCGCCCCAGCCGTATCTGCCCACGCCCCGGCCCAAAGCGCCACCGCAATCGCCAACAACCGCTTCATCGCATTCCCCCAGTATCGGCCCAGCATAGACGGGCCGCCCGCGCCCCGCTAGGCTGGATGGCATGACACTGGATTGGATCGCCGCCGCCATCGGCTATGTGCTGGGGTCCATCCCCTTTGGCCTGCTGCTCACCCGGATGATCGGGATTGATATCCGCCAGGTCGGCAGCGGCAATATCGGCACCACCAACGTGCTGCGCACTGGCAACAAGGGTCTGGCCGCCGCCACGCTGCTGCTCGATGCCGGCAAGGGCGCGGCCGCCGTGATGATCGGGCGCGAACTGGCCGGCGAGATGGCGGCGATCATGGCCGGGGTGGCGGCCTTCATCGGCCATTGCTTCCCGCTGTGGCTGAAGTTTCGCGGCGGCAAGGGCGTGGCGACGATCCTGGGCATCACGCTGGCGGCGGCACCGCTGGCCGGGGCGATTGCGCTGGCCGTCTGGCTCGGCGGCGCGCTGGTGACGCGGTATAGCAGCGTGGGCGGCATGCTGGCGGCCATTGCCTGCCCGGTGGCGGCCTGGTTCCTCACCGGCGAATGGGCGCCCGGCTGGTCCGCGCATCTGGCCATGCTGGCGGCGCTGCTGATCTTCCAGCATCGGGACAATCTCAAGCGGCTGGCCAGCGGCACCGAATCGAAGATCGGGCAAAAGGCCAAATGAGCCTACCGGCGGATGCGGTTTCGCGCCTGCGCCTGATCCGCACCGATTCGATTGGCCCTGTCACCTATCGGCAATTGATCGCCCGCTTTGGCGATGCGCAAACCGCGCTTGATGCGCTGCCCGATCTGGCCCGGCGCGGCAACCGCCGCCTGGCGATCTGCCCCGAAGCCGCGGCCGTGGCGGAGCTGGAAACGGCGGCGCGGCTGGGCGCGCATCTGCTGTTCATCGGCACGCCCGATTATCCCGCCTTGCTGGCCGGCACCGAAACCGCGCCGCCGGTGCTCTATGCCCGGGGCGACCTCACCCTGTTGGATCGGCCCGCGGTGGCCATTGTCGGCGCCCGCAACGCCAGCGCGGCCGGCAGCCGCTTTGCCCGGCAACTGGCGATCGATCTGGCAGAGGCGGATCATGTCATCGTTTCCGGCCTGGCGCGCGGCATCGATGCGGCGGCGCACGCCGGCAGCCTGGATCGCGGCACCATCGCGGTGGTGGCCGGCGGGGTGGACGTGCCATATCCGCCCGATCACGCCGACCTGATGGCGCGGATTGCGGATCAGGGCCTGGTGGTGGCCGAACAGCCGCCGGGGGTGGAGCCGCAGGCCCGCCACTTCCCGCGCCGCAACCGCATCATTGCCGGGCTGGCCGCCGGCACGCTGGTGGTGGAAGGCGCGCCCAAATCGGGCAGCCTGATCACGGCGCGCATCGCGGCCGATCTGGGGCGGGAGGTGATGGCCGTGCCCGGCAGCCCGCTCGATCCGCGCGCGCAGGGCTGCAACCTGCTGATCCGCGAAGGCGCCACCCTGATCCAGAGCGCGGCGGACGTGCTGGAGGCGCTCTCCACCCTCTCCGGCCAGCCGCGCACCCATCTGCAGGTGGCCGAGCCGCTGCCCAGCCCGCACGGCCACAGCGAAGCCGACACCCAGGCCGCCCGCGCCCGCCTGCTGCCCCTGCTCTCCCCCACCCCCGCCCCCATCGACGACCTCATCCGCCTCTCCACCCTCCCCGCCGCCCAGGTGGCAAGCGTGCTGCTCGATCTGGAGCTGGAGGGGGTGGTGGTGCGCCACGCGGGGGCGCGGGTGGCGTTGGGGTGAGGGGGAAGGAACTTTGGAGCTGTGTACGCGGAGTAACGCAATTCGTTGGTGGATTCACGGAAGCCGTCAGCGGTCCTCCACCTCTCATCTCAACACCTTGCAACCAGTGCCTTGTCGGCTGATATTAGGGCAGCTTGAGGAGCTTATTGGACAGTGACCCACATCAGAGATTTCTGCATTGCAGTCGACACGGAGCTTGAGTCGCTGTTTGCTGACCTTAGCTCTGGTATTTCCGCGCGAGAGGATTCTCGCGCTTTCGGCGCAATGATCGAACGCCGGATTGCAGATAACTGGGTATCTGTATGCGGTAAACTAGGAGCTGAAGCCGTTGTAGCAGCCGGTCGAAGGACAATCTACGATTTTGCTTGCCGATTCGAAGGTCGATTCTACGGATTTGACGTCAAAACGAAAGATTTAGACAATTCACGCTACTCGGATGGCGGCGTTTGTGCAGTTGGTAATTTGCTAAAGTTTCTTGCCAACGATGCTGGAGTATTTACAGTTATTGAGTTCGGACATAATGCTGCTAGAGAAGGAACGGACTTGCGCGATCTTGAATACATAAAGTTCGCTCCGTTTCATCTCCTTCCGTCAGATGCTTACCGAATTGAGAATCTCGGAACAGGTCAGGTGCGTTTAAATTATAGTATAAATCAGTTGATGGAGGAACTTGATTGGGAAAGGTCCATATCCAATTTTTTTGACATTTTCACCGACTTGGCGATCAGTCACTATGAGCGGGTCGGTCGGGATGCAATCAAACGAGCAGACTCGATGCGTCGGTTCCGGGCTTCCGGTTATGTACGGTTCGCATTCTAAATGGCGACTGGCCAACCTATTGGACGAGTTTTCACCCCTCTCGAATGGGCAATGTGGCTGCTTGAGCAAACGGGAGCCTATCAAGCATGGCTTGATGGCGCGACAGTCTGCGACCCGACCTTTGGTGGTGGCGCTTTTATTGTTGCGTTTTGTGAACTTGCACGACGCAATGGGATTGAGTTGACGAAAGCACGTATTAGCGCGCTCAACGGCTGCGAGATTGAGCCAGGAGATAAACCGCGTCTCTTGCAGCGTATTGCTGACACTTATGGCGTCACTCTAGTTGCCGAAAACTTTGTGTCAGACGATATACTCGCTTTGTCCTTTAGCCGCCGCTTCGATGTTCTCGTTGGAAATCCGCCGTGGTCAAATTTCTCTGCATTGCCCCCAAATTTCCGCGCGCTCTGGGCGGACTTGTTCATTACGCGCGGGCTTGTCGGAAGTCGAAAGGATGTTCTGCTCGGAGCTAGCCGAGCTGACATTGCCACCCTTATTCTAAAAAAGGTTCTTGAAGATAATCTTGAGAACAAAGGTTTGGCTGCGTTTTTTGTACCGTTGTCAATTTTTTTCAACAGCGGTGCTAACGATCTATTTCGTCCATACCCAGGAGGAAAGCATGCTTACTCAGTTACCCGAATGTGGGATTTCGCTGAGGAAAAAATTTTCGATGTTTCTACTCGATACGGCGCCGTTGAGTTTGTCCGATCAGCTCGCCAGCAATGGCCCGTAAAAACTTTCGTTCGCTTGGAAGACAGATGGGTTGAGACCTCGACATCAAGTTCTGACGGAGTTCAAGGTTTTTGGCAGCGACATGAGGACAACAGCGCAGTTGTCCCGGCTAATCCGCAAATCTCTATTGCTGAGGGTCGACAGCCTCGACAAGGGATTAACACTTGTGGAGCCAACGACATTCTCATCATGGAGCGTTGTGGAAGTCATTATATAAATGGCTTAGGCGAGATCGTGGATATTGAGGACGATTTGCTCTACCCTCTAATTGGCAAGGCGAATTTTGCTGGCGAGAAAGAATGTCGCAGGGTGGTCTTGGTGCCTCATGAACAGTCTTCCGGTCGGCCACTTACAGCTGCACAGCTATCCCGCTACCCTAGGGCTACGGCATACTTGAAGTCGAAGCGGAACGTTCTGGAGCACCGCAAAGGCACAATGCTCAACGGTCATATCAAGCGCGGTATGTGGTGGGCACTCTTGGGAGTCGGCCCCTACTCGTTTGCACCATGGAAAGTAGCCTGGGAGGCACTCGGCAAGAGCGTGTTCAGGCCTCAGGTTTTTTCAGGCCGATGGCAGGGTAACCAAGCTATGCATGCTTATTGCCCTTGCGAGACAGAATCTGAAGCGCACCAATTACGAGAAGCACTCTTAGCGCCCGGCGTCGAAGCCTTCTTGCGCGCCAGCGCCATGGGCGGGACATTGAATTGGGCGCAGCCAGGACGGGTAAGCAAGCTGTTCATAACCGAGCCGGCGCAAGCTAGGCTGCTTATCTAACACATCTCTCCTGAGTGAACACCTAAGCGGGGCAAGGCAACATCAAATCTTTAGAATCGCGTGTCCGTTTGTTGCGCCTATCCGACCGACAGACCCCCAATTCCAGTCGGCCAAAAAGTCTACGTCCATCGCACCCCTGCGACCACACCCCCCTTGACGCCCATCGCAACCCCGCCCCACCCTCGCGCGTACACGTGAGGATATATGCAACTCGTTATCGTTGAATCGCCGGCCAAGGCGAAGACCATCAACAAATATCTGGGCAGCGGCTATGAGGTGCTGGCCAGTTTCGGGCATGTGCGCGATCTGCCGCCGCGTGATGGATCGGTGGATCCGGAGGCGGATTTTGCCATGGAGTGGGAGGTTTCGGCCGACCGCACCCGGCAGTTGACCGCCATCCGCGATGCCGCCAAGCGCGCCGATCAGGTGATCCTGGCGACCGACCCTGACCGCGAGGGGGAGGCGATCAGCTGGCATCTGCTGGAGGTGTTGAAGGCGAAGAAGGCGTTGCCGAAGGGCGGCGCGCGGCGGGTGACGTTCAACGAGATCACCAAGGCGGCGGTGACCAGGGCGATGGCCGCGCCGCGCGATCTCGATCAGCCGTTGATCGATGCCTATCTGGCGCGGCGCGCGCTGGATTATCTGGTGGGCTTCACGCTTTCGCCCGTGTTGTGGCGCAAGCTGCCCGGCGCCAAGAGCGCGGGCCGGGTGCAATCGGTGGCGCTGCGCCTGGTGGTGGAGCGCGAGCGCGAGATCGAAGCACATGTCGCCCGCGAATATTGGCGGGTGGAGGCCGAGATGATTGCGCCCAATGGCGCCACCTTCAAGGCGCGCCTCGCGGTGCTCGACGGCAAGAAGCTGGGCCAGTTTGACCTGAACGATGCTGCGGCCTATGCTGCGCGGGAAGCCATTGAGAAGAATGGCTTTACCGTGCGAAACGTTGAGACCAAGCCGGTGAGCCGCAACCCGGCACCGCCGTTCACCACCTCCACCCTGCAGCAGGAGGCGGCGCGGCGGCTGGGCTTCACCGCCAGCCACACGATGCGCGTGGCGCAGAACCTCTATGAGGATGGCCACATCACCTATATGCGCACCGACGGCGTGCAGATCGCGGCCGAGGCGTTGAACGCCGTGCGCGATCTGATCGCGCGGGATTATGGCAGCAAGCCCGAGGTGCTGCCGGAAAAGCCGCGTTTCTATGCCACCAAGGCCAAGAACGCCCAGGAAGCGCATGAGGCGATCCGGCCGACCGATTTCTCGCGCCGGCCGGGGCGCGGCGATACGGATGCCGAGCGGCTTTATGCCCTGATCTGGAACCGCACGGTGGCGAGCCAGATGGCCAGCGCCCGGCTGGAGCGCACCACGGTTGACCTGTTTGATGATGATGGCCGCCATGGGCTGAAGGCGACCGGGCAGGTGGTGATCACGCCGGGCTTTCTGGCGCTCTATACCGAAGGGCGGGATGAACCTGCGGACGATGACGAAGACGGCGCCCGCCTGCCGCGCCTGGCCGGCGGGGATCGCTGTGCGTCGAAGAGCGTTCAGGCGATCCAGAGCTTCACCGAGCCGCCGGCGCGCTTTTCGGAAGCGACGCTGGTCAAGCGGCTGGAGGAATTGGGCATCGGCCGGCCATCGACCTATGCGAGCATCCTGCAGACGTTGCGCGACCGCGCCTATGTGCGGGTGGAGAAGAACCGGTTTTTCGCCGAGGAGAAGGGCCGGCTCGTCACCGCCTTTCTGGAGCGGTTCTTTGCCCGCTATGTCGAATATGATTTCACCGCCGGGCTGGAAACCCAGCTCGATGATGTGTCGGCCGGCGATGCCAGTTATCTGGAATTGCTGCGCGCCTTCTGGGCCGATTTCAAGCCGAAGACCGCCGAGGTGATGGAGCAGCGCCCGTCGGACATCACGGCGGCGCTGGACGAATATCTGGCGCCCTTCCTGTTCCCGGACAAGGGTGACGGGGTGGACCCGCGCCTGTGCCCGCGCTGCGCCGCCGGGCGGTTGAGCCTGAAGACCGGGCGGTTCGGGGCGTTTGTTGCCTGCTCCAATTATCCGGAGTGCAAATACACGCGGCCCTTTGCCAGCGAGGGCGGGGCACAGGCCAATGATGGCCCGGTGGAGCTGGGCGCCGATCCCGACACGGGCGAGATGGTGACGCTGCGTTCGGGGCGCTTTGGCCGCTTCGTGCAGCGCGGGGAGGGCGAGAAGCCGGCCCGCGCCTCCATCCCCAAGGATGTGGAGATTGCGGGGCCGGAGGATCTGCCTCAAGCGCTCAAACTGCTGAACCTGCCGCGCCAGATCGGCCTGCACCCGGAAACCGGCGAGCCGATCACCGCCAGCATCGGCCGTTATGGCCCCTATCTGGCGCACGCCGGCAAATATGCCCGGCTGGCCAACACGGCCGAGGTGTTTGAAACCGGCATGAACGCCGCCGTGGTGAAGCTGGCCGAAGCCGCCGCTGCCAAGGCCAATGGCGGCCGGCCGGTGCGCGGCGCGGCGACGGCGCTGGCCGAACTCGGCGCGCATCCCGAGAGCGGCGCGGCGGTGAAGGTGCTGGCCGGCCGTTATGGGCCCTATGTGAGCGACGGCACCACCAACGCCACCCTGCCCAAGGGCGCCGAACCGACGGCGGTGACGCTGGAGGAGGCGGTGGCCCTGCTCGCCGCCCGTGCAGCGGCGGCCCCGGCCAAGAAGGGCAAGAAGGCCCCGGCAAAGAAGGCCGCTGCCAGGAAGCCGGCGACGAAGAAGGCGGTGAAGAAAAAGAGCTGAGGGCGCCTTCGCCCCGGATCGCCGGCCGCGGCGATGATGGCGGCGGGTTTGCCATTGCCAATTGGCACGGGCAGGGCTTTATGTCCCCCATCAACAGGGGAGATATCATGGCTCGTGCTCTTGCCGCTCTGATGGCTGCCGCCATCGCCGTTCCGGCCGCCGCCCAGCCGGCACCACTGCGGCCCGACCAGCAGGCGTTTCGCGCGCTCTACAAGGAGCTGGTGGAGACCAACACCACCGTGTCCACCGGCAGCTGCAACCTGGCGGCCGAGCGGATGGCGGCGCGGTTGAAGGCGGCGGGTTATGCCGATGCCGATATCAGGCTGTTCCCCGGCCCGCCGGAGCGCCCGCTGGATGGCGGCCTGGTGGCAACCCTGCCCGGCAAGGATGCCAAGGCCGGCGCCATCCTGTTGCTGTCGCACCTGGACGTGGTGGAAGCCAAGCGCGCCGATTGGGAGCGCGACCCCTTCGCCTTCATCGAGGAGGGCGGCTGGTTTTACGGGCGCGGGGTGAGTGACGACAAGGCGCATGGTGCCATCTTCACCGATACGATGATCCGCCTGAAGCAGGCCGGCAAGCCGCTGAAGCGCACGCTGAAGCTGGCGCTGACCTGCGGAGAGGAAGGCGGGCCGTTCAACGGCGCCAAATGGCTGGTGGACAATCACCGCGACTGGATCGAGGCGGAATTTGCCCTGAACGAAGGTGGCGGCGGCAAGGCCGATGCCAGCGGCAAGCCGATCAGCCTGGCGTTTCAGGCCGGCGAGAAAGTGTATCAGGATTTCATCCTGGAAACCCGCAACCCCGGCGGCCACAGCAGCCGGCCGCGGCCCGACAATGCCATTTATGAGCTCGCGGCGGGGCTGGTGAACCTGTCGCGCAATGATTTCCCGGTGATCCTGTCAGACACGACCCGCGCCTATTTCACCGAAATGGCCAAGATCGCCGATGCGGAAACCGCCGGCGCCATCCGTGCCCTGCTGGCCAACCCGGCCGATGCGGCGGCCAATGCCATCGTGTCGCGCGATCCGGGCTGGCACAGCACGCTGCGCACCACCTGCGTGGCGACGATGCTGGACGCCGGGCACGCCCGCAACGCCCTGCCCCAACGCGCGCAGGCCAATGTGAACTGCCGCATGTTCCCCGGCGAAAGCGTTGAAAAGGTGCTCGGCCAGATTGCCGAGCGGCTGGGCGATCCCACCATCACGGTGACGCCGCGCGCATCGGAAAATCCGAAGGAAGCCGCGCCACCGCCGCCGCTGTCGCCGCTGGTCTATGGCACCGCCGTCACGCTGGCGACGAAGCATTTCCCCGGCATCCCGCTGATCCCCACCATGAGCACCGGGGCCACCGACGGCCGCTATCTGAACGCTGCCGGCATCGCCACCTATGGCATGCCCGGCCGCTTTGGCATGCCCGATGGCAATGGCGTCCACGGCCTCAACGAACGGATTTCGGTGGCGGGCGTGATGAAGGAACGGGATTATCTGTTCGATCTCATCAGCGCCTATGCGGCGAAATAAGGACCAGACGATGCGCGCCCTGCTGCTTGCCACGGCCCTGCTGTCAGCCACCCTTGCCCAGGCCCAGCAACGCCCGGACCAGCTGGCGTTTCGCGTCCTCTACAAGGAACTGATCGAAACCAACACCACCGTGTCCGCCGGCAGCTGCACGCTGGCGGCGGAGCGGATGGCGGCGCGGTTGAAGGCGGCGGGTTATGCCGATGCCGATATCAGGCTGTTCCCCGGCCCAAAGGAACGCCCGCAGGATGGCGGGCTGGTGGCGACGCTGGCCGGCAAGGACCCGAAAGCCAAGGCGATCCTGCTGCTCGCCCATATCGATGTTGTGGAGGCCCGCCGCGCCGATTGGGAGCGTGATCCCTTCACCCTGATCGAGGATGGCGGCTGGTTCTATGGCCGCGGCACCAGCGATGACAAGGCCCAGGCCGCGATCTTCACCGATGCGATGATCCGCCTGAAACAGGCCGGCAAGCCGCCAAGGCGCACGCTGAAACTGGCGCTGACCTGTGGCGAGGAAAGCCCCGGCGTGTTCAACGGCGCCGAATGGCTGATGGCCGAGCACAAGGACTGGATCGACGCCGAATTCGCCCTGAACGAAGGCGGCATCGGCCAATCGGACGACAAGGGCAACCCGCTGAAACTGTCGTTCCAGGCCGGCGAGAAGGTCTATCAGGATTTCCGGCTGGAGGCGCGCAACCCCGGTGGCCATTCGAGCCAGCCGCGGCCCGACAACGCCATCTATCAGCTGACCGCCGGGTTGAACCGGCTGGCTGCCTATGAATTCCCGGTGCAGTTCACCGATGCCAGCCGCGCCTATTTCACCACCATGGCCGGCATGGTGGGGGGTGAAGTGGGGGCGGCGATGCGGGCGCTGCTGGCCAATCCAAACGACGCGGCGGCCAATGCCATCGTGTCGCGCGATCCCAACTGGCATTCGATGCTGCGCACCACCTGTGTGGCGACCCGGCTGGATGCCGGCCACGCCAACAACGCGCTGGCCCAGCGCGCCAGCGCCAACATCAACTGCCGCATGTTCCCCGGTGACAGCCTGGACAAGGTGCGCGGCCAGATCATCGCAGCCGTCGCCGATGCCGGCCTGACCCTGATCACCGATGCGGAGGTGAGCCCCACCCCGCCGCCACCGCCGCTCACACCCGCCATCTATGAACCGGCGGTGGCACTGGCGAAGAAACATTATCCCGGCGTGCCGCTGCTGCCGACGCTGGTGACCGGCGCCACCGATGGCCGCTTCCTCAGTGCCGGGGGCATCCCCACCTATGGCGTGCCGGGCATGGTGGCCGACAAGACGCTGAACAACGTCCACGGCCTCAACGAGCGCATCAGCGTCAGCAATCTTTACACCACCCGCGATTATCTGTTCGATCTGATCGTCGCCTACGCCAGCAAGTAAGGATCACCCCATGCGCTCCATTCTTATCGCCGCCGCCCTGCTCGCCGGCACGTCGGCCAGCGCGCAGTATGTGCCCAAACAGCCGGGCGAGGCGCAGTTCCGTGACCTCTACAAGGAGATGGTGGAGACCGACACCAGTGTCACCACCGGCAGTTGCACCGCGCTGGCGGAGAAGCTGGCGGTGCGCTTCAAGGCGGCCGGCTATGCCGATTCCGACATCACACTGTTTTCGGTGCCGGAATTCCCCAAGGAGGGCGGGATCGTCGTCCACCTGAAGGGCAGCGACAAGAAGGCACAGCCGATGCTGCTGCTCGGCCACCTCGATGTGGTTGCCGCCAAGCCGGAAGACTGGACGCGCAGCCCGTTCAAGCTGATCGAGGAGGGCGGCTATTTCTATGGCCGCGGCACCTTTGACGACAAGGCGCAGGCTGCGATCTGGGCCGATCTGTTGATCCGCATGAAGGCAGCCAAGGCGCCCAAGCGCACCATCAAGCTGGCGCTGACCTGTGGCGAGGAAACCACCTATGCCTTCAACGGCGCCGATTGGCTGGCCAAGAACCGCCCCGATCTGATCATGGCGGAATTCGCCCTCAACGAAGGCGGCGGCGGCCGTTATGGCCCGGATGGCAAGCCGCAGGGCCTGGCCGTGCAGGTGGGCGAAAAGACGGTGCAGAATTACTGGCTGGAGGCGACCAACCCCGGCGGCCATTCCTCCGTGCCCCGGTCCGACAACGCCATCACCGATCTGGCCCGCGCCGTGGTGGCGATCAACACCCACGAATTCCCCGTGCAGTTCAACGACACCACCCGCGCCTATTTCACCGGGCTTTCCAAGGTGTTGCCCGATCCGGTTGGCCCGGCGATGGCGCGCCTTTTGGCCAATCCGGCCGATGCCGAGGCGGATCGCATCGTCAGCCTCGATCCCACCAACCACAGCGTGCTGCGCACCACCTGTGTTGCCACCCTGCTGGAGGCCGGCCACGCCGAAAACGCCCTGGCCCAGCGCGCACGCGCCAATGTGAACTGCCGCATGTTCCCCGGCACCGATCCCAATGTGCTGAAAGGCGAATTTGATCGCATCATCGCCAATCCCAAGGTGACCGTGTCGCTGAAACCGCCGGTGCGCCCGGTGGGCAAGCCGGTGCCGATGAACCCGGCGGTGATCGGCCCGATGCAGCAGGTGGCCGCCACCCACTTCCCCGGCGTGCCGATGCTGGCGATGATGAGCACGGGCGCCACCGATGCCATCTACATCGCGCCGATCGGCATCCCGGTCTATGGTGCGCCCGGCACGCTGATCGATCCCGATGGCAACGGCATCCACGGCCTCAACGAACGCATCAAGGTGGAAAGCCTGATGAAGGGCCGCGACTATCTGTCGGATCTGGTCGCGGTGCTGGCAAATCCCAAATAGGGCGCTGGCATAATCCCGGCCCTGCCCCTACATGCAGGCCATGGATTTCGCCCATTTCCTCACCCCGGAAGCACTGTCGGCCTTTGGCCAGGTGGTGCTGATCGATGTCGTGCTGGCCGGAGACAATGCCATCGTGGTTGGCGCGTTGGCCGCCGGCCTGCCGGCCGATCAGCGCAAGAAGGTCATCCTGATCGGCATCCTCGCCGCGCTGGTGCTGCGCATCGGCTTTGCGCTCGCCGTGTCGCAATTGCTGCAGATTGTCGGCCTGATCCTCGCCGGCGGCCTGCTTTTGATGTGGGTGGCCTGGCGCATGTGGCGCGAGCTGCACCCGCGCGCCACCTATATCGATGCGCCCGGCGAGAGCGACGATTTCGTCGCCACCAACACGCCGCCGCCGGCCAAGAGCTTTGCCGCCGCCGCCTGGAGCGTGGCGCTGGCCGACGTGTCGATGAGCCTCGACAATGTGCTGGCCGTCGCCGGCGCGGCGCGTGAGCATCCCGATATCCTGGTGATCGGCCTGGTGCTCTCGGTCGCGCTGATGGGCATCGCCGCCAACATCATCGCCCAATATATCGAGCGTTATCGCTGGATCGCCTATGTCGGCCTCGCCGTCATCGTCTATGTCGCCCTCAAGATGATCTGGGAGGGCGCGCACGAGGTGATGCCGATGGTGGCCCCGATGGTCGCCGGCTGATCAGGGGATCAGCACGGTCGATCCCGTCGTCTTGCGCGCCGCCAGATCGGCGTGGGCCCGGGCCACATCCGCCAGCGCATAACGCTGGTTCACCGCCAGTTTCAGCGCGCCGCTGGCCATCATATCGAGCACGCGGCCGCCAAATTCCTGCCGTTCCGCCGGGGTGGCATAATAGTCAAACAGCGTCGGCCGCGTGGTGAACAGCGACCCCTTGCGCGCCAATATGCCCAGGTCGACGCCCGACACCGGGCCGGAGGCATTGCCAAAGCTGATCAGCAGTCCGCGCCGCTTCAAGCTGTCCAGGCTCGATTCCCAGCTGGCCTTGCCCACCCCGTCAAACACCACATCCACGCCGCGACCGCCGGTGAGCGCCCGCACCCCCGCGGCCACATCGCTGCTGTCGAGCAGGCCATGATCGGCGCCATTGGCCGCCGCCAGCGCCAGCTTCTCCGCCGTGCCGGCCACCGCGATCACGGTGGCACCGCGCGCCTTCAGCCACTGCACCAGCAACAGGCCAACACCGCCCGCCGCCGCCGGCACCAGCGCCCAATCACCCGCCTGCACCCGGGCGCAGCGATCAACCAGAAACTCGGTGGTGCAGCCCTTCAACAGGCCGGCGGCCGCCATTTCGTCGCTTACACCATCGGGCAGCACGACCAGCTGCGCCGCGGCAATGTTGCGGTGCGTGGCATAGGCGCCAATCGGCCCCCAGCAATAGCCAACCCGTGTGCCGGGGTTCAGGCTCACACCCGCGCCCACGGCCTCCACGACGCCAGCCGCCTCCAGCCCCAGGCCCGACGGCATCGGCAACGGATAGAGGCCAGACCGGTGATAGGTATCGATGAAGTTGAGGCCGATGGCGGTGTGTCGGATGCGCACCTCGCCGGGGCCGGGATCGGGCAAGGCAATGTCCACCAACTGCATCACCTCGGGCCCGCCAGCTGCCTCGATCCGGATCGCCTTCATGCTGCCTGCCCCTTTTGCTGCGCGGTAAGTCTCTGTTTTTGCTGGCATAGGCCTTTCCCTTGCCCTGCAAGCCCCTCGCCCGCTACACTAAGCGCTTCTGGCTCAAGGAAAAGAGGCAAAGCGCGCATGAAGATCAGCTTCGACATTGATTGCACGCCGCAGGAAGCGCGCGCCTTCTTCGGCCTGCCCGATCTGCAGCCGCTGCACGACGTCTATCTTGATCGCATGAAGTCCGCGATGACCGAAGGCATCACCCCCGCCGATTGGGAACGCATGATGCGCACCTGGGCGCCCGGCATTGCTGGTGGCTTCGAACAATGGCAGAAATTGTTCGCCGCCGGCATGAACGCCGCCACCGGCGGCAAGGCCAGCAAGGGCTGACCAGCAGGCCATGACCGACACGATCGCGGCGCTGGCCAGCGGGCGCCCGCCGGCCGCGCTGGCCATCATCCGTATCTCCGGCCCGGCCGCGCTCGCCGTGGTGCAACACCTCGCCGGCCGCGTGCCACCGCCGCGCCGGCTCAGCCTGTGTCGGCTCCAGCATGCGGGCCAGCTGCTCGACGAGGCCCTCGTCGCCGTCTTCCCCGGCCCGGCCAGCGCCAGCGGCGAGGATCTGGCCGAACTCCACCTGCACGGCGGCCCCGCGGTCGTTGCCGGCGTGCTCGATGCCGTCACCGCCCACCCCGGTGTGCGCCTCGCCGAACCCGGCGAATATACCCGCCGTGCCTTTGCCAATGGCCGCATGGACCTGGCCCAGGTTGAAGGCCTTGCCGACCTCGTCAGCGCGGAAAGCGCCAGCCAGCGCGACCAGGCCCTGGCGCTGGCCGGTGGCGCCCTCGGCCGCTTGGCTGACCAGTGGCGCGAGCGCTGCCTGAACGTGCTGGCCGAAGCCGAAGCCGGCCTTGATTTCGCCGAAGACGAAGCCGATGTTGCCGAACGGCTCGACGAAGCCGCCCGCGACCAGCTCGCCGCCATGGCAGATGAACTCGCGGCCCTGATCGCCGATTCCGCCCGCGCCATGCGTATCCGCGACGGGCTGACCATCGCCGTCACCGGGCCACCAAACGTCGGAAAGTCCAGTCTTGTCAATGCCTTGGCCATGCGCGAGGTTGCCATCGTCACCGCCATTCCCGGCACCACCCGCGACGCCATCGAAGTGCCGATCGATCTGAACGGTGTCGCCGCCGTGCTCATCGACACCGCCGGCCTGCGCGACACTGACGATCCGGTGGAAGCCATCGGCATCGCCCGCGCCCGCGCCCGTGCCGCCAGCGCCGATCTGGTGATCAGCGTCGCCAGCGCCGAAGCCCCGGAATGGATGGGCGATGGAGCCCTGCACCTGCTCAACAAATGCGATCTGGCCGCGCCGGATGTGCCACCCGACGTGCTTGCGGTCTCCGCCACGACAGGCGCCGGTCTGCCCGCCCTGCGCGACTGGCTCAGCCACTGGGCCCACAATCTCACCCGCCCCGGCGAACCCGCCCTCCTCGCCCACGCCCGCCACCGCGCCGCCTTCGCCGACGCCGAATCCGCCCTGCGCGATGCAGCGATGGCCCCGGAGCCGGTCTTGCGCGCCGAAGCCCTGCGTGCGGCAGCGCACGCCTTTGGCCGAATCGCCGGTCGGGTCGGCGTGGATGATGTGCTGGATCGGATCTTCAGCCGGTTCTGTATCGGGAAGTAGGGGAAGCAATGCCTCCGGCGGGCAGGGGCGAGGCCCCTGCACCCGTGCCGTTTCAGGAGTGCCAGGAACGACAAGCGCTCTTTGGCGCCGCAGGCAAACGACAAAAGCCTGCGGCGCCGACCTCGCCGTCAATGAGCGCACCAAATCGAACGGGTGCAGGGGCCTCGCCCCTGCTCGCCGGAGGCACCCCTTCCCTTCCCTCAATGTTTCACGTGAAACATCGCCCGTGAATCGCTATGGATTTGGCGCATGCAAACCCATGACGTCATCATTGTCGGCGCCGGTCACGCCGGGTGTGAGGCTGCTGCTGCCGCCGCCCGGCGCGGTGCGCGCGTGGCGCTGGTCACGTTGCGGGCGGATGATCCGGGCACGTTGAGCTGCAACCCGGCGGTGGGCGGCATTGGCAAGGGCCATCTGGTCACCGAGATTGATGCGCTGGGCGGCATCATGGGCCGGGTGACCGATGCGGCGCGGTTGCAATCTCGGCTATTGAACCGCTCCAAGGGCCCGGCCGTGCATGGCCCGCGGGCGCAGGTGGATCGCGCCTTGTATCGGGCAGCAATGGCCGAGGTGTTGGGCGAACTGCCGACGTTGGCGATTGTCACCGCGGCCGTTGAGGGCCTGGTGGTGGAGCAGGGCCGGGTGGTCGGCGTGGAGACCAGCGTTGGCCGGCTGTCGGCGCCAGCTGTGGTGTTGACCACCGGCACCTTCCTGGGCGGCGTGATGCACATCGGCAGCCAGCGCGAGGCGGGTGGTCGGGTCGGTGCGCAAGCGTCTGATCTGGGCGCGGCGTTGCGGGCGATGGGCTTGCCGGTCAGCCGCTTGAAGACGGGCACGCCGGCCCGACTGGACGGTCGCAGCATCGATTGGTCGGTGCTGGAATGGCAATATGGCGATGGCGATGATCCGCGCTTCAGCCGCTTCGGAATCGGTTCAGCAGCGGGCAATGGCCGGCCGCCAATTCCCTGTGCGATCACGCGCACCAATGCGGAAACGCATCGCATCATCCGGGATCATCTCGGCGAATCAGCGCTGTATGGCGGCCATATCGATTCGGTGGGCCCGCGTTATTGCCCGTCGATTGAAGACAAGGTGGTGCGCTTTGGCGACCGCGATGGCCACCAGATCTTCCTGGAGCCGGAGGGTTATGATGACATCACCATCTATCCCAACGGCCTGTCGACCTCGCTGCCGCTGCATGTGCAGGAAAAATTCATTCGATCGATCAAGGGCCTGGAGCAGGTGGCCATCCTGCGGCCGGGCTATGCGATCGAGTATGACCATGTTGATCCGCGCGCGCTGACGCTTGGCCTCGCCGCCCGCGCGGTGCCTGGCCTGTTTCTGGCTGGCCAGATCAACGGCACCACCGGCTATGAGGAGGCCGCGGCGCAGGGGCTGGTGGCGGGCGCCAATGCGGCGGCGCTGGCGCTGAACCTGCCGGAGCTGACCATCGATCGCACCCAGGCCTATATCGGCGTGATGATCGACGACCTGACGCTGCATGGCGTTGCCGAACCCTATCGCATGTTCACCAGCCGCGCGGAGTATCGCCTGCGGCTGCGCGCCGACAATGCTGATCAGCGCCTCACGCCGCTGGGGGAGGCGCTCGGGCTGGTGCCGCCGGTTCAGGCTGCTGCATTTGCCGCCGAACAGGCCGAGCGCGACGCGGCGCGGGCGCTGCTCGACACGCTGACGGCGACGCCGCACCAGCTCGCCAGCCATCGCATCGAGGTGCGTCAGGACGGGCAGAGCCGCAGCATCTTTGATTGGCTGCGCTTCCCGGCGGTGACGCACGCGGCCGCGCGGCGCGTCTGGCCCGAGCTTGCCAGCATCAGCGATGATCTGCTCGCCAGCCTTGCGGTGGACGCCAGTTATGCGTCTTACATTGCCCGGCAGGAGGCCGAGGTGGCCGCCCTGCGCCGTGACGAGGCACTGGCGCTGCCAGCCGATCTGGATTTTGCGCAGGTCGCTGGCCTGTCCAAGGAAATGATCGAGCGGTTGTCACGGGCGCGGCCCTTGACGCTGGGCGCTGCCAGCCGCGTCGCCGGCATCACGCCCGCTGCCTTGATCGCCTTGCTGCCCCACACCAGTCGCAACAAGCCAACGCTGGCGGCCTGACATGAGCGACGACGCCCGCAGCGCCTTCGCGGCCGAGTTTGATGTTTCACGTGAAACATTGGCCCGGCTTGACCGTTATGCCGAACTGCTCGCCGAATGGCAGCTGCGGATGAACCTCGTCGCGCCCTCCACCCTGCCCCACATCTGGGATCGCCACTTCCGCGATTCGGCGCAGTTGCTCGCCATCGCCGGAACTGGCCAACGCTGGCTCGACATCGGCGCCGGCGGCGGTTTTCCCGGTCTGGTGCTGGCCATCCTCGACCCAACGGCGCGCTTCACCCTGGTCGAATCGATCACCAAGAAATGCCGCTTCCTCACCGAAGTGGCGACCGAGACCGGCACCATCGACCGCGTGACCATCGCCAACCAGCGTGTCGAAACGCTGAAGCCGGCGCCCTATGACATCGTCACCGCCCGCGCCGCTGCCGCGCTCGATGTGCTGTTCGATTGGAGCGTGCGCTTTGGCCGGCCGGGCACGCGCTGGGTGCTGCCAAAGGGCCGGAATGTGCAGGAAGAGCTTGCCACCGCCGCCAAGCGATTCCACTTTGATCATCAGCTGATTCCCAGCTGTACCGATTCTGATGCCCGCATCGTCTTGGCAACAAATCTCAGGCCTTTTGGGGTAAAACGCCGATGATCATTGCCATTGCCAACCAGAAAGGCGGCGTCGGCAAGACGACGACAGCGGTCAATCTCGCCACAGCGCTGGCTGCCATCGGCAAATCGGTGCTGGTGGTGGATTCCGATCCGCAGGGCAATGCCTCGACCGGGCTTGGATTGGACCGGAAGAGCCGGGAACCCTCGCTTTATCAAATGCTTATCGGCGATGCCGAAGCCAGCGATGTGGTGCGCACCACCGCCATCCCCGGCCTGTCGATCATCCCGGCCAGCGCCAGCCTGTCAGGCGCGGAGGTGGAGCTGGTCGACACC
The DNA here is from genome assembly GCF_059745315.1 of Sandarakinorhabdus sp. FBCC-B8862. NCBI lineage: Bacteria > Pseudomonadati > Pseudomonadota > Alphaproteobacteria > Sphingomonadales > Sphingosinicellaceae > Sandarakinorhabdus > Sandarakinorhabdus sp. FBCC-B8862. The sequence goes on along the minus strand of NZ_CM185574.1, from coordinate 1,915,461 downwards.
GATCGGCGCACCCATCGCCTGGCCGACGCACTGGCCACGCTGCCCGTGCATGATTTCACCCTGATCGATTGCCCGCCCTCGCTGGGGCTGCTGACCGTCAACGCGCTGGTCGCCGCTGATGCCGTGTTGGTGCCGCTGCAAAGCGAGTTTTTCGCACTGGAAGGCCTGTCGCAACTGCTCGGCACCATCGAACGCGTGAAGTCTGGCCTCAACCGCCGGCTGGAACTGCTGGGCATCGTGTTGACCATGGTCGATCGCCGGAACCGCCTGTCAGACCAGGTGTGTGAGGATGTGCGGGCGGTGATGGGGGCCAAGGTGTTCAACACCCTGGTGCCGCGCAACGTCCGCCTCTCCGAAGCGCCCAGCCACGGCCTGCCGGCGCTGATCTATGACAGCCGCTGCGCCGGGTCTGAAGCCTATGTGGCGCTGGCGCGGGAGCTGCTGGGCCGCATCAACGCCCGGCTGGCGGTCGCTGTCTGATTGCTTGGGAACATCCAAATGGCTGAAAACAAAAAGAAATCTGGCCTTGGCCGTGGGCTTTCGGCGCTGCTGGAGGATATCGCCACGCCGCCGGCCGCCGATGCCCCCGGCGTTGCCCGCCTGGCGGTGAGCGCCATTCAGCCCAACCCGGACCAGCCGCGCCGCCATTTCGATACCGACGCCATGGCCGAGCTGGTGGCATCGGTGAAGGCCCACGGCATATTGCAGCCCATCCTGGTGCGCGCCCATCAGGGCGGCCACCAGATCATCGCCGGCGAACGCCGCTGGCGCGCCGCCCAGGCCGCCGGCCTGCACGACATGCCGGTGATCATCCGCCCGCTGGATGACCGGCAGGTGGCGGAAATCGCCATCATCGAGAATATCCAGCGCAGCGACCTGAACGCGATCGAGGAAGCGCGCGGTTATCAGAAACTCATCGCCGATTATGGCCACACCCAGGCGGCGCTGGCCGAAATTGTTGGCAAGTCGCGCGCCCATGTCACCAATCTGCTGCGCCTGCTCGATCTGCCGCCGGCCGTGCAGGCCATGGTGGAGCAGGGCCAGTTGAGCATGGGCCACGCCCGCGCCCTCGCCGGCAGCAGCGATCCCGAAGGCCTGGCGCACAAGGTGGTGAAGAACGGCCTGTCGGTGCGCGCGCTGGAGGCGCTGCTGGCCGGCAGCCGGCCCGGAAAGCCCCGCACCGGCGCTGCGCCGCCGGCTGCCGCCAACGATCCCAACAGCGAAGCACTGGAAGAACAACTGGCTGATACGCTGGGCATGCCGGTTGCGCTTCAGGTCGCGCCCGGCGCCACCAGCGGCAGCCTCACCATCCGCTTTGCCGATCTGGACCAGCTCGACATGCTGTGCGCCCGGTTGGGGGCCGCGCTCTAACGCCATTCACCCTTGTGATTGAATCGCTCATGCCGAGCTTGTCGAGGCACGCTCCAAGTGCGGTCGGTGCCTCGACAGGCTCGGCATGAGCGGGCTCGGGATCAACCCGAACACAACCATGTCTAGCGCCGCCGCGCCGCCATTGCCCGTCGGGTGATGGCCAGCAACCGGGCATGCGCGCCCAGATCGGCGAGGCCGCCGCTGGCCTTCACCGCGCGCTCGGCGGCCAGCACATCGGCCTGCGCAGCAGCCAGGCGCGGCTGGTCCCACAAGGCCAGCGCCTTGGTCAGCACCGGCTTTTCCTTCCAGAAAATCGCCTTGCCCTGCCCCTCGATCACATCGGCCGGGCTGCGGCCGGCGTCCACCTCGGTGCGCAGCATCGCCAGCTGGGCCAGCCGCCGCTCCAGTGCCCGCAACAGCGGGATGGCGGTGCCATCGGGCAGCCGGGCCAGCAGATCGGTGGCTTCGGCCGCGTCGCCGGTGGTGATGGCCGCAATCGGCGCAAACAGCTCGGCATCGCCCGATGTGATGCCCAGCGCGGCCAAATCCTCCAGCGTCAGCCGCTGCGGCGCATCCGGCGCAGCATCCTTGTAGAGCGCGAACTTCTCCAGCTCGCGCCGCATGATCATCCGATCGCCATCGGCGAGGCCAAACAAGGCTTCCGCCACCTCACGATCCAGCCGCAGGCCCAGCGGCGTCGCCATGTCGGCCAAAAGACGGCCGGCATCGCGCAGGCTCGCCTCATATTGCACGCAGGCCGCAATCGCCGGGTGTTTCTCCGCCAGCGCCAGCAGCTTGCTGCCCTTCTTCAGCAGGCCCGCCACCGCTAGCACCGGATAGCCCGGCGGCCCGGCCAGCAACGCCTCCACCGCGGCCAGGCCATCATCATCCAGGCCATCGATGCGCAGCAATTCCTTGTCGCCAAACATCGACAGGCTGGTGGCGGCGGCCAGCAGGGCCTGCGGATCGTCCTTCAAGGATGCGCCGATCAACTCGATCACGCCGGTGCCGGCTGCGGCCTGCCCGGCGGCAATCTGGCCGGCCAGATCGCGGTTGGCGGAGCCATCAGCCCCGTGCAGCAGCAGCAGGCGGCAATCATCGGGCCAGGCGCGGCCAAAGCCGGCGGCGCGGGCCGCGTCAATCTTCACCGGCCGGCCTCAGCGCCGGGCATAGCGGGCCAGGCGCGCGCTGATCTGGCGGGCGATGTCCACGCTCAACCGCTCCAGCGCGGTGGTTTCGGCCGCAACCACGGCATAGTTTGAGCTGACACGGTCAATGCCGGCATCGGCGCTGGCGGTATCATCCACCAGCACCACGCCGCTGGCCACATCCACCAGCCGGAACCGGGCGCGCAGCGTGCGCCGTTCACGCGCGGCGGACGAGTCGCCACGCACACCAAAGGCGATGATCTGATCGTCGAGCACGACCTCCAGCCGGTAACGCGGGGCCTCGCTGGTGCGGCCGAATTGTTCCACCAACGCCTGGCGCACCATGAAGCCGGCGCGTTCCGGGATCGGCGCGATGCCGATATCGGCCATCAGCGAGGCTGGCGCCGATGCCGCGCCGCCGCCATAGACCGGCTGCAGCTGGCAGCCCGCCAGCGCCAGCAGCAGCGCTGCCAGAGCGCCAAGGCGGCCAGCCTCACGCAACGATGTTCACCAGGCGGTCGGGCACCACGATCACCTTCTTTGGCGTGGCGCCATCCAGCGTGCGCACCACGCCGGGCAGCGCCAGTGCGGCGGCTTCCAGCGCGGCCTTGTCACTCCCCTTGGCGGCGGTGAAATCACCCTTCAGCTTGCCGTTCACCTGCACCGCGATGGTCACTTCATCATCCACCAGCAGCGCCGGATCAGCGACCGGCCAGGCCGCATCGCACACCAGCCCGCTCTGGCCGAGCAGCGCCCAGGCCTCCTCAGCCAGGTGCGGCACCATCGGCGCCACCAGCTGCACCAGCGTCACCACCGCAGCCCGGCGCGCCGCCCCGGCCGGCGCGCGTTCCAGCACGTTCACCAGCTCATACAGGCGCGCCACCGCCTTGTTGAACTGCAGCCGGTCAATATCGTCGGTCACCGCCGCGATGGTGCGGTGGACCAGGCGGGTGACCTTGCGATCCTCCTCGCCGCCGGCTGCCGCCGCATTGTCCTCGGCCAGCCGCCACACGCGCTGCACGAAGCGCCAGGCGCCATCGATGCCGGCTTCGGACCACACGAGGTCACGCTCGGGCGGACTGTCCGACAGCACAAACCAGCGCACCGCATCGGCGCCATAACGGCCCAGGATGGCATCGGGATCGACGACATTCTTCTTGGATTTGGACATCTTGATGACCCGGCCCACATCCACGGGCTGGCCATCGGCCTTCAGCACGGCGCCCTCGGCCCCACGTTCCACCTCGTCGGGGCCAAACCAAACCGGCGGCAGGCCTTCACCCTGCGCACGGCTGTAGGTTTCGTGCGTCACCATGCCTTGCGTGAACAGGCCGGCAAAGGGCTCCGCCACCGCCAGCTGGCCAATGCGGCCCAGCGCCCGCGTCCAGAAGCGGGCATACAGCAGGTGCAAAATGGCATGCTCCACCCCGCCGATATACTGGCCCACCGGCAGCCATTTCGCCGCCACCGCCGGATCAAACGGCCGGTCCTTGGGCGCGCTGGCAAAGCGGATGAAATACCAGCTGGAATCAACGAACGTGTCGAGCGTGTCGGTCTCCCGCCGCGCCGGCTTGCCACAGCTGGGGCAGGCCACATGCTTCCAGCTCGGGTGGCGCTCCAGCGGGTTGCCGGGAATGTCGAAGCTCACATCCTCGGGCAGGGTCACCGGCAACTGGTCGCGCGGCACAGGCACGGCGCCGCAATCATCACAATGGATGATCGGGATCGGCGTGCCCCAGTAACGCTGGCGGCTCACACCCCAATCGCGCAGGCGATATTGCGTCACGCCCTGGCCCCAGCCCTCGGCTTCCGCCCGGGCGATCACGGCGGCACGCGCTTCGTCAGCCGTCATGCCATCCAGCCAGCGCGAATTCACCATGCGGCCGGGGCCCGTATAAGCCTCGTCGTGGATCGGCGCCTGTTCCTCGCCCTCGGCGGCGACGACACGGATCACCGGCAGCTGATATTTGCGGGCGAAATCCAGGTCGCGCTGGTCATGGCCAGGGCAGCCGAACAGCGCGCCGGTGCCATAGTCCATCAACACGAAATTGGCGACAAACACCGGCAGCCGGATGGCGGGATCGAGCGGGTGGATCACGCTCAGGCCGGTGTCGAACCCCTTCTTCTCCTGGGTTTCGATGTCGGCCGCCGCGGTGCCGCCCGCCCGGCATTCGGCGATGAACGCCGCCAGCGCCGGATTGCCCTCGGCACAGCGCGCCGCCAGCGGATGATCGGCGGCGATGGCAGCAAAGCTGGCACCGAACAGCGTGTCGGGCCGGGTGGTGAACACGTCGAAGTCCCCGCCGCCCTCCACCTGGAAGGTGAAGCGCAGGCCGGTGGACCGCCCGATCCAGTTCTCCTGCATCAGGCGCACCTTCTCGGGCCACTGGTCCAGGCCGTTCAGCCCCTCCACCAGATCGTCGGCAAAATCGGTGATCTTCAGGAACCACTGGTTCAGCTTGCGCCGCTCCACCAGCGCGCCCGAACGCCAGCCACGGCCGTCGATCACCTGCTCGTTGGCCAGCACGGTCATGTCAACCGGATCCCAGTTGACCGCGCTTTCCTTGCGATAGACGAGACCGGCGGCAAGCAGATCGAGGAACAGTGCCTGCTCCTGGCCATAATAATCCGGCTCGCAGGTCGCCAGCTCGCGGCTCCAGTCGAGCGCAAAGCCCAGCCGCTTCAGCTGGGCGCGCATCGCCACGATATTGGCGCGCGTCCACTGGCCGGGATGGACCTTCTTTTCCATCGCGGCATTTTCGGCCGGCATGCCAAAGGCATCCCAGCCCATCGGGTGCAGCACCTCGAAACCGCGCATCCGCTTGGAGCGCGCCACCACATCGCCCATCGTATAGTTGCGCACATGGCCAACATGGATGCGCCCCGATGGATAGGGAAACATTTCAAGCACATAGGCGCGGGGTTTGGCGCTGTCATCGCGCGCGGCAAAGCTTTGCCGCTCGTCCCAAACGGCCTGCCACCGCGCATCGGCGGCACTATGGTCAAAACGGGCCATGGTCTCTCAAGTCGCAAAAAGGGGTCGGATCAACGGTCCGGCAACACGGCGGCGCGGCGCAGGTCGCGCGCCTTGGATAGGATGGTTTCCTCCAGCCGCTGCACGGTGCCGGCGCGCACGCTGGCTTCGGCCCAGCCGGTGGCGCCCAGCGTCTGGCGCTGCACATTCACGCGCACGGCGTCGGCGGCCAGATTGGTGTCCAGCACGGTCACCGTCACCTTCACCCGCTCATTCGGGGTCTGGGGGGAGACATACCAATCGGTGATGATCACGCCGCCGTTGCTGTCCACCTGGGCGATCGGCATGAACCCGATCGTGTCAAGCGCGGCCCGCCACAGATAGGCATTGATGCCCAGCGTGGTGATCCGCGCCGGCGCCTCGGCCGACAATTTGGGCTTCTTGCGGGCACAGGCCGGCGCCATCACCGCCAGTGTGGACAGGAAGACCAGAGTTGCAACACGCCGCATCAGCAAATTCCCTGCTGCCACCCCCTTGATCGGGGCCGGCCACGGCCTGCCTTTTGGCATGTTGCACCCGCCGCGCCAAGCCCGCGCACAGTGCCCGGGCCGGCTTGGCGACACCCCGGGCGCCGTCCAGGTGTGGGCTTGTCGCCACACCGGCTGCAAAAACGGGGAATCCGGCCGTTCACAGCGTAGTTATGTCCAAAGTCGTATGGGCTTGGCCGCATGCTGTTGTTACGAGTCAGAAGATGAACGAAGGGGCCGATTCGCGCGCGCGGTTCCGCGTGCCTGCCCGCCCGGCCATGCTGGCCGTGGTGGCGGCCCTTGCCTGCCTGCCGCACGCCGCCCAGGCCGCCAAGCCAGCCCGCGCCGCCAAGCAGCGGCTGGTGGTGGAACAACCGCTTGGCCTGTCGGCCTTTGCCCCGCAGGCGCCTGATTCCAGCCGCTTCACCTTCACCGCGCCGGGCACCGCGCTGGGCCAGTTCGGCACCGCGCAATCGCTCAGCAGCGGCTTCCGCTTCACCCCGTCGGGCCAGGCCGAAAACCGCCGCGCCCTGTCGCTGGGCGTCGCCACCCGCGTGACCACAGCCGCCGTCGATCGCTCGCGCGCGGCAACGCCGGTGGATCAATTCGTCATCCCGTCCGCCTATGGCGTCAACCTCTCGCTCGGCTGGAAGGGCTTTGCCCTCAACGGCGGCTACAGCCATGCCGAACCGGTGGTGCCCAATCCGCTCACCAGCCGCGCCTCCGATCAGGTCAATCTTGGCTTCTCCTATGGCGGCGCGCGCTGGCGCACGTCGCTGGAAGGCACCGCGGAACAAACGCAAACCCTGGCGCTGTCGCCGCTCTCGCGCCGCTATTCGCTGGAACTGGGCGGCCAGTATCGCCTGGCGCCGCGCTTCTCGCTGAACGGCGGCCTGCGCTATCGCATCGCGCCGGAACCGCCCAGCCTGCTCTTCCCCAACCGGGATGATCAGGCCGTCTATTTCGGCACCAGCATCGCCTTCTGATCGCGTGAGCAGCGCTGGAATCTCGGGCGCCGCCGAACGCCTCGCCGCCGTGCAGGCCGGCATGGCCCGCGCCGCCCGCGATGCCGGCCGCCGCGACACGCCGCTGCTGGTCGCCATCTCCAAAACCTTCGATGCCGATGCCATCCGCCCGCTGATCGCCGCCGGCCAACGCCACTTCGGCGAAAACCGCGTGCAGGAAGCCCAGGGCAAATGGCCGGCCCTGCTGGCCGAAACACCCGGCATCACGCTGCACCTGGTCGGCCAGCTGCAATCCAACAAGGCCGCCGACGCCGTAGCGCTATTCGACGTCATCCACAGCGTCGACCGCCCGTCGCTGGTCACCGCGCTGGCCAAGGCCCAAACCGCCGCCGGCAAGCGCCCCAGCTGCTACCTGCAGGTCAACATCGGCGACGAAGCCCAAAAAGGCGGCTGCGCCCTCGCCGATCTGCCCGCCCTGCTCGATCAGGCCCGCAGCGCCGGCCTCAACATCATCGGCCTGATGTGCGTGCCGCCGGCGTCAGTCGAACCCGCCCCCTATTTCGCCCTGCTTGCCGAACACGCCCGCCGCTTGGGGTTGCCCGGCCTCTCCATGGGCATGTCGAGCGACTACGAGACCGCCACGCTGCTCGGTTCCAACGTGGTGCGGGTGGGCAGCGCATTGTTCGGGAACAGGTAAAAAGGCCTCCGGCGGGCAGGGGCGAGGCCCCTGCACCCGTTGGTTTTCGCTTGTGCAGCGCGGGAAGCGCGTCCGCTTGCGGCCCTATTGCGGTCGTCCCACATCCCCGTCGCCCCGTGCTTGACACGGGGCTTGGCTCGCCTCCTTCCCCGTCCCACCCGAACCATTTGTCCCACAAATCATCCCAATTGGGATCATCAGCTTGGATCAGGGGCAAAAGCATTCGCTGAGCCTTGTTGAAGACGCCGCGAACGACAAGCCAAGCCCCGTGTCAAGCACGGGGCGACGATGTGGGGAAAAGGCGGCTAACCACCCCAAATCGGCGGTAAAGCACCGCCAAAAAAACAAACGGGTGCAGGGTCTGCGACCCTGCCCGCCGGAGGCCCCCCTTTACCCTTCCACCCCCGCCCCGCGCCCAATCGCCAGCCGCTTCACCATGCGCGGGTCGCCTTCGGTCACGGTGAAGGTCCAGCCTGCCGGGTGGACCACGGTTTCGCCCGGTGCCGGCACGCGGCCGGCGAGCATGAAGACGAGGCCGCCGAGCGTGTCGACCTCTTCCAGCGTTTCGGCGTCGGCGAGGGGCTCGCCCAGCGTGGTTTCCAGATCGTCGATGGGCAGGCGGGCGTCGGCGTCCCAGCGGTCGGGGCCGGTGGAGGTGATGAGGGCGGTTTCCTCCTCGTCATGCTCGTCGGCGATGTCGCCCACGATTTCTTCCATCAGATCCTCGATGGTGACGAGGCCATCGACGCCGCCATGTTCATCGATGATGATCGCCATGTGGGTGCGGTCGGCGCGCATCTTGGTGAGCAGGCCCATCAGCCGCATGGAGGCCGGCACGAACAGCACCGGGCGCATCAACGGTTCGATGGGCAGATCGTGCAGCGGGGCGGAGGAGACGGCATCGCTGAACGTGTCGGCAATGCGGGCATAGACATCCTTCACATGCACCATGCCGATGATGTCGTCGCGGCTGCCGCGCCACAGCGGCATGCGGCTGTGCCGGGCTTCGGCAAAGCGGGCGACAAGGGCGGCAAAGCCTTCATCGATATCGAACATCACCATGTCGCTGCGCGGCACCGCGATATCGCCGGCGCGGCGTTCGCCCATGTGCAGCATGTTGCGCAGCATGTCGCGCTCATCGGGGCCCAGGTCATCAACCAGGCTGCCCGATGGCCCGGCGTCCTCGGCCTCGTCGATGGCCTCTTCCAGGCTTTCGCGCAGGGTGGGCTCATGATCGCGGCCCACCAGCGATTTCAATTGCCGCCACCAGCGGCTGGTTCGCAATCGGCCTTCGCCGCTACTGTCGCCCTCGGGCATTGGTGTCACTCATCCTTCATAGGGATCGGCCAGGCCCAGGCCAGCACAGGCGGCGCGTTCCAGCGCCTCCATATGCTCGGCCTCGGCCTCGTCATCCTCATGGTCATAGCCTAGCAGGTGCAGGGTGCCGTGGACAATCAGATGCTGACAATAGGCCTCGATCGGCCAGGCCTTCTCCACCGCCTCGCGCAGCACGGTCTCGCACCCCAGCACCAGATCGCCCAACAGCACCTCGCCATCATCGCTGTTGGCCAGTGTCACCAGCATGTCGGGCGCCAGCATCGGAAAGCTCAGGATGTTGGTCGGCTTGTCCTTCTGGCGATACTGGCGGTTGAGGGCGTGCACCTCCGCATCATCGGTCAGCCGCACCGCCACTTCCACGGCCATCGGCGCTTCGGCCAGATCGCCATTGGGCGTCTGCGCCAGCGCCGCGGCCACGGCGGCCTGGGCCAGCGCCGGCCAGTCCAGCGCCGGCCAGTCACCGGCGATGATATCGGTTTCAACCTGCAGCATTGGCCGTGCCCTCAGGCATCCTGCGCCGGGCCTTCATAGGCCTCGACAATGCGGCCCACGATCGGGTGGCGCACCACCTCCTTGGCCGAGAAGCGCAGGCAGGAAATGCCCTCCACCCCCTCCAGCCGGCGCACCGCATCGGCCAGGCCCGAAGCGCCGGGCGTGGGCAGATCGACCTGGTTGGGATCGCCGCAAATCACCATGCGGCTGCGCTCGCCAAAGCGGGTGAGGAACATCTTCATCTGCAGCGGCGTGGTGTTCTGCGCCTCGTCCAGGATGATGAAGGCATTGGCCAGCGTGCGGCCGCGCATGAAGGCCAGCGGCGCAATCTCGATCTCGCCCGATGCCAGCCGCCGCTCCACCTGTTCGGCGGGCAGCATGTCATACAGCGCGTCATAGAGCGGACGCAGATAGGGATCGACCTTCTCCTTCATGTCGCCGGGCAGGAAACCCAGCCGCTCGCCGGCCTCCACGGCCGGGCGGGACAGGATCAGCCGGTCCACACTGCCGGAAATCAGCTGGCTCACCGCCTGCGCCACCGCCAGATAGGTCTTGCCGGTGCCGGCCGGGCCGAGCGCAAAGATCACATCAGACCGGCCCAGCGCCTCGATATAGCGCACCTGCGTCGGGCTGCGCGCCACGATGGTCTTGCGGCGGGTGCGGATGGCGGCGGTGGGGGCCGGGCCGGATTCGGCGTGCACCAGCCCATCCAGCATCGGTTCGGACATGATGGCAACCGCGCCCAACACATCGCCCGGCTCTATATCGCCGCCGCCCAGCAGGCGCTGATACAGGCTGGTGAGCACATCGCGGGCGCGGGCGGCGGCTTCGGCCTCGCCCTCCACCACCACGCGGTTACCGCGCGCGCTGATATACACGCCCAGCTGCCGCTCCAGCTCGATCAGATTCTGGTCATATTGGCCGAACAGCGGCCCCAGCAACTGCACCTTGTCGAACAAGATCTCCAGCTTCACCCGGTCTGTTGCCGTAACCGTTCCCCGCTGGTGCTTCTTCGACATCAGGCCGCTGTGCCTTCCCTGGTTGAAACCGGAACCGTTTCCACACTGTTGGGCATCGCGCCGACAATGTCCACCTCCACCAGATCGCCAATCCTGGCGCCGGGCAGGGAGACGATGGCCGATTGCAGCCACGGCGTCTTGCCGATCAGCTGCCCCGGCTTGCGGCCAGGCCGTTCCAGCAGCACGGTGCAGCGCCGGCCGATGGTGGAGCGGTTGAAGGCCAGGCTTTCCTCGGCAATCATCGCCTGCAACCGCTGCAGCCGCTCATCCTTCACATCTTCGGGCACCTGATCGGCCATGGTGGCGGCCGGCGTGCCGGGGCGGATGCTGTATTTGAAGCTGAAGGCGGCGGCATAGCGCACCTCGCGCACGATGCTCAGCGTCTCCTCGAAATCGGCTTCCGTCTCGCCGGGGAAGCCCACGATGAAATCGCCCGACAATGCAATGTCCGGCCGCGCGGCGCGCAGCTGCGCCAGGCTGGCCAGATAGGATTCGCGGGTGTGCGCCCGGTTCATCGCCTTCAGGATGCGGCTTGATCCCGCCTGCACCGGCAGATGCAGATAGGGCATCAGCTTGTCCACCTCGGCATGGGCGCGGATCAGTTCATCGTCCATGTCGCGCGGATGGCTGGTGGTGTACCGGATGCGGGCCAGGCCATCGATGGCGGCCAGTTCGCGGATCAACCCCGCCAGGTTCATGCCGCCGTGATAGGCATTCACATTCTGCCCCAACAGGGTGATTTCCTTCACCCCGCGCGCCACCAGCGCTTCGGCCTCGCGCAGCAGATCGGCCGCCGGCCGGCTGGTTTCCGGCCCACGGGTATAGGGCACCACGCAGAAGGTGCAGAATTTGTCACAGCCTTCCTGCACGGTCAGAAAGGCGCTGGCCTGGGTCACCTTGCGGGCCGGCAGCGCATCAAACTTGGGCACCGGCGGCATGTCGATATCGATCGCCCGCTGCTGGCGCGCCTGTTCCAGCAACTGCGGCAACCGGTGATAGGCGAGCGGGCCAACAATCACGTCCACTGCCGGCGCCCGCACCGCGATTTCGGCGCCTTCGGCCTGTGCCACGCAGCCGGCGGCAACAATCGTCGGCCGGCTGCCATCGGCGCGCGGCTGGCGCAGGCGGCCGATGTCGGAATAGAGCTTCTCCGCCGCCTTTTCGCGGATGTGGCAGGTGTTCAGCACCACCACATCGGCATCATCCGGGCTGTCGGCCGCGGTCATGCCTTCAGCGCTCAGCAAGTCGCCCATGCGCTCGCTGTCATAGACATTCATCTGGCAGCCAAAGCTCTTCACATGGAAACGCTTTGGAGTCTGGGTCGGGTCGTTCGTGCTCACGGCGCCGGCCATAGCGGGTTTGGCCGCACCGGTCATCAGGCTTCGCCGCGCATCAGCCGGCGATAACGCTGGCTGATCACCTGGTGGCAATGCCGGGCCAGCGCCTTGCGGTCGGGAAAATCGGCCGGGTCCACCGGATCATGGAACCAGATGTCGGCGCGCACCTTGCCCAGCTTCATGAAGGCCAGCGCGTGCGGGGCAAGCTCGGTATCGCCCACCCAGGCCAGATCGGGCAGCTGCCGCCGCGTCACCGGCAGGCCGTTCACCCGCGTATAGGCCAGCGTCACCGGCTGCACGCGGATGCCCGGCACATCGGCCACCACGGCAAACAGCGATGATTTGAACGGCCACACGCTCTGCCCGTCGCTGTTGGTGCCTTCGGGAAACAAGATGATGCTGCCGCCGGCCCGCAGCCGCTCGGCCAGCTCGTTCTTCTGCGCCGCCGCCGTCTGCCGCCGCTCGCGCGCCACATAGACGGTGTGGGCAAAACTGGCCAACCAGCCCACCGGGCCCCAGCCGCGCACTTCCGATTTGGCGACGAAACTGGCCTTGATATGGGCGCCCAGAACCGGAATATCCACCCAGCTCAGATGGTTGGCCACATACAGCACCGGGCCGTCTGGCGGTGGCTTGCCGTGGGTGTGGATCACCATGCCCAGCGACCGCGACAGGCCACGGTGAAAGATCCACGGGATATAGGGCCGGTTGCGCAGGGTGACGGCGCGCAGCAGCACCTCCAGCGGCACGGTCGCCGCCACGGTTGCCACCGCGCCCACCGCCGAACGCAGCGGGCCCAGCCGCCGCTGCGGCACCGGGGTGCGGGTCTGGATCGGGCGGGGGCTCACCACCCGATGTCAGGCCGGCTTCTTGATGGCCTGGGCATAAAGCTCCATGCGGTGATCCACCAGGCGATAGCCCAAACGCTCGGCAATGCGGCGCTGCAGCTCCTCGATTTCGGGATCGTGGAATTCGATCACGTCGCCAGTGTCGATATCGATCAGATGGTCGTGATGCTCCTCGCTCACCGTTTCATAGCGGGAACGGCCGCCCTGAAACTCGTGCCGCTCCAGGATGCCGGCCTCTTCAAACAGCTTCACGGTGCGATAAACGGTGGCAATCGAAATGCGCGGATCCACCTCCGCCACGCGGCGGTGCAGGGATTCCACATCGGGGTGATCGGTCACCTCGCCCAGCACCTGGGCAATCACCCGCCGCTGCTCGGTGATGCGCAGGCCCTTTTTCAGGCACAGCGCCTCGATATCGATGGCAACGCCCATCCTTGCCTCTCTTGCCCCACAGGCTTCCAGCGCCAACGCGCCCAAAGCCGAAATCGCCATCTGCCCACACCATCAAATACGGCGGATGCACCAGCGGGGCAAGCGCCGCCGGCAACGGCTGGGGCGAATGGCCCGAAATGCAAATGCCGCCCCCAGGCGACCAACCCGGGGGCGGCATTTCAATCATCAAGCCACTGGCCGGGTGTTCCCGTGCCGGCAGGCCCGAACCAGGCCGATCAGGCCGGGTTCTTGCGCGGGCGGCCGCGCGGCTTGGAGGTCTTCTTGGTGCCCAGGCCAATCGACTTGGCCAGCGTGCGACGCTGTTCGGCATAGTTGGGCGCCACCATCGGATAATCGGCCGGCAGGCCCCACTTGGCGCGATAATCATCCGGCGTCATGCCATAATGCGTCATCAGGTGACGCTTCAGCATCTTCAGCTTCTTCCCGTCTTCCAGGCACACGATGTAATCGGGCTTGATCGACGAACGGATGGAAACGGCCGGTTCCTGCTTCGGCGCCGGCGGTGCGGCCGGGGTGCCCAGGCGCGACAGCGTGGCATAGACATTTTCAATCACGCCCGCGACATCGGCCGGTGCAACCGTGTTGTTGGCAAAATGCGAAGCGACGATATCGGCGGTCAATGCCAGCAATTCTGTGTGGTTTCCTGAATTTTCTGTCATGTTGAATTCCTTGACCCTTGAACACTCACACGGATCCCTTCACCGTGTTGTGCGGGTCTGAACGCCTCAACATATTTTTGCAATAAAAAATTTCTGCACTTTATTCGTGCAATGCTGCTTTCATGGTTACTGCAGCGCGTTTGCTGCCATCTTTGCCAGTATAATAATCCCGTCGGCGACCAACCTCGCTGAATCCGACTCTGGCATACAGGTTGAGCGCCGCCGCATTGTCTTCGCGCACTTCCAGGAACAGCGCGCTGGCGCCGCGCGCCGACGCATCTTCTTGCACGCGGGCCAACAACCGCGCTGCGATGCCTTGCCGGCGCTGCGCCGGGTCCACCGCGATCAGCAGCAATTCCACCTCCGGCCCCAGCGACCGGCACAGGCTGAACCCCGTCGCCACCGCCCCGGCCATGGCCAGCCGCGCCCAGCAGCCGGGCATGGTCAAGGTGCCGGCCAGCTGCGGGGCCGACCAGGCCTCGCCATAGGCCGGATCAAAAGCGGCGTGCATCACCGCCATCATCGCATCCAGATGGCGCAGATCAGCCGGAACGATGGAAAAGGCCGGAATGGGCTGCACGGGCCAGGATTATGCCGCTCAATCGCCGGCGTAAAGCGCCTGGGTGCTGAGCAGCGCCGCATCAGGCACCAGTCCGGCAAAGCCGGCATCGGGATGATCACCATGCACGGCCGGCCGGCCCCACAACAGCGCCCCGGCCCCAGCCAGCGCCACCCCATCATCGGCCGGCCCAGCCAATAAGCCATGGCCACCGGCCATCAGATCGCGGCCCAGCCGCGCGCCCGCCACCTGGCCGCGCCCGGCATCGATCAGCGCCCACATCTGGCCCAGCCCGGCATCGGCGGCAAAGCCCTGCGCCGCCACCAGCGACAGCGCCGAAATCCCATGCACCGGCACGCCCCAGGCCAGGCCCAGCGCGCGGGCGCCGGCAATGCCGATGCGGATGCCGGTGTAGCTGCCGGGGCCCACATCCACCAGAATGCGGCCCGGCACACGGCCTGCCAGCAGCGCCTGCACCGCCGGCACCAGCGCCTCGGCATGGCCGCGCCCGATCAGTTCGTGGCGGCGCGCCAGCACCGCCGCCCCATCCACCAGCGCGATGGACAGGGCGGGCGATGATGTGGAGATTGAAAGCGTGGTCACAGGATGCGGGCAGCGTCCTCGAACGACAGGCGCGGCAGGCGCGGGAACAGGCCCTCGGCCGTGCCCTTGCCGATGGAGCAGATGAAGTTGGTCTCGATCCCGGTATCGCCCCAGAAGGCGGCATCCACGCCCGCCTTGTCAAAGCCTGACATCGGCCCGGTGTCCCACCCCAGCGCCCGCGCCGCCATGATCAGCCAGCCGCCCTGCAGCGACGAATTGCGGAAGGCGGTTTCGCGGGCAAACTCCGCGCTCCAGCTGAACCACGGCCGCGCATCGACATGCGGGAACAGCTCGGGCAGCCGGTCATAGAATTTGGGATCAAAGCCGATGATCACCGTCACCGGCGCGGCACGCACCTTGGCGGCGTTGTTGGCGCTCACCAGCCCGGCGAGCTTCTCGCGCGCATCGGCCGAATGGCAGAAGATGAAGCGCGCCGGCGAGCCATTGGCCGATGTCGGCCCCAGCTTCACCAGATCATAAAGCTGGCGCAGATCCGCTTCCGAAACCGGCGTGTCATCCCACGTGTAATGGGTGCGGGCTTCGGTGAACAATTGCGCCAGCGCGGCGCCATCAAGGGCAGGGCCGGCCATGATCAGACCGCCCGCACGTCGGTGACTTCGGGCACATAATATTTCAGCAGCGATTCAATGCCCATCTTCAGGGTCATCGTGCTCGACGGGCAGCCGGAACAGGCGCCCTGCATTTCCAGAAACACCGTGCCCTGGCGGAAACCGCGATACACGATGTCGCCACCATCCTCCGCCACCTGCGGGCGCACGCGGGTTTCGATCAGCTCGCGGATCTGCAGCACGATCTCGGCATCGGCGGGATCATCATCGGTGGCCACTTCCTTCACCGTATCGGTGAACAGCGGCGCGCCGCTGGTGAAATGATCCACCAGCACCCCCAGGATCTGCGGCTTCAGTTCCGGCCAGTCGGCACCGGCCGGATCGCGGGTGACCGAGACAAAATCATAACCGAAGAACACCCGCGTCACATCGCCCAGCGCATAGAGCGCCTTGCCCAGCGGCGAGGCGTCCGCCACCTCGGCCGTCGGCAGATCAACCCCATCGCCGCCGGTCACCTTCTGGCCGGGCCGGAACATCAGGGTGAGCGGATTGGGGGTATGTTCGGTTTCGATGAACATCGGCTGGTATCCTGCTGGTTGCGCCGCCGATATGGCCCAGCGCCGCCATGGCTTCAAGTCAATTCAGACGGGAACCGTCCTATATCGGTGCACGCCCCCAAGCCCGACCTCGTCATGCTGAAACAGCTCAGCATGACGAGTGGTCTTGAAGCAGTCCGCTCAGGCAATTGTCGCCAGCCGCTCCGGCTCCAGCCCGCCGGGCACCAGCATCAGCACGCACGGCAGGCTGCCGGCGCGCTCCCCGGTGAAGAAACTCACCAGCGGCCCCGGCGTGCCCCGGCTGGCCGTGCCAAGCACCAGCGCGCGGATGCCGGGATTTTCCTTTACATGCCCCAGGATCACGCTGGCCGGCTCGCCCTCCAGCACGGTGATGGCCGGGCGGGCGCCGGCCTCGGCCTCCGCTTCGCCGGCCAATTGCTCCAGCAGCGCCAGCGCCTCGTCCCGCGCCTCGGCGGCCATCACGCTCTGCAGGCTGCCGAAATGCATGAACTCGGTGGGGCGAACCACGCTCACCAGCCGCACATCGGCGCCCACGTGCGCGGCGCGCAGCACGGCAAAGCGCAGCGCCACCCGGCTTTCCGGGCTGTCGTCGATGACGACCAGATAGGTGGCAGCCTCATGCATGCGGGAAGCCTAGGCCTCAGACGCGGCGCGTCAAGGCCGCCGCCAGGCTGGTCGTCGCGCTGCCCGGTGCCTTGGGCGTAGGCTGGCCCGGCCCCGGCGCCCAGCCGGCGACATGGATGATCTCCACCGTCACCGCCGTCTTGCCGCCGTCGGCCATCGCGGCAAAGCGGCGGGCCGCCTCCATCAGCACATCGCGGCGCAGCGGCCGCCGCTCCGCCAGCACCGACCGCGCGCCCATCGCGGTCAGATCATCGATCAGGCCGAACAGGGTGGCATAGCGCAGCTGCAGGCGCTCCACATCGGCCACCGGCATGGCAAAGCCGGCGCGGCCCAACAGGCCGGCCGCAGCACTCGCCTCCACCATCGGCGCGGTGTGGCTGCCCGCCCCGCCGCTGATCGCGGCTTCGGCCTCCAGCAAACAGGCGCGCAATTCCACCAGGCTCATGCCGCCCACAAAGCTGGCGAGGAACAGGCCATCGGGCTGCAGCACCCGGCGGATGCCAGCCAGCGCGCCGGGCAGATCATTGACCGTCGTCAGCGCGCAGGCCGACACCACCAGGTCAAAACTGGCATCGGCAAAGGGCAGGGCGGCCTCGTCGGCCACCACGGCGGTTCCCGTCACCGGCGACAGGCTGGCGGCCACCGCGTCCGGCCAGGCGGGCACCGGGCCGCCCAGATCAAGCACGGATGTGAAGTTTCTTGCCACCAATGCCACGCGCTCGCGCAGCTCCTCCACCATGAACTGGTGCAGGAAATTCACCGCGGCAAAGCCCGGCGCGGCGCGGGCGTGGCGGCGGCGGCGCAGCGCGGCATCAAAGGGCAATGCAGCAGGAGGCTGGGGATTGGCCATGCGCACCCTTTACGGCAGCCGCCCATGGGCGCAAGCTTGGGCATGGCCACCCTGCTCCTTGCGCCGCTTGCCGGTCTGGTCGATCTGGTGCTGCCACCGCGCTGCCCCGGCTGTGGTGAAATCGTTGACGGCGATGATCGCTTCTGCGCCAACTGCTTCAACCAATTGGCCTTTATCGGCCCGCCCCAATGCGCCTGCTGCGGCGTGCCGCTGCCCCACGAAGGCGATGCGGCGGCCCGGTGCGGCGCCTGCCTGGCCGATCCGCCGGCCTTTGCCCGCGCCCGCGCGCCGCTGGCCTATGGCGGCCCGGCGCGCAGCGTGGTGCTGGCGCTCAAACATGGCCGCCGTCTGCACCTGGCCCGGCTGATGGCGCGCGCCATGCTGCGCAGCAATGGCCCGCTGCCCGATGATGCGGTGATCGTGCCGGTGCCGTCGCACCGATGGCGCCTGTGGCAGCGCAGCTTCAACCAGGCCGCTGAAATCGCTCGCCAAATTTCGCGCCAATCCGGCCGCCCGCTGGTGGTGGACGCGCTTGATCGTATCAAGCCAACCCCCAGCACCAAGGGTCTCACCCGCCAGGCCAGGCTCCGCAATGTCAGCGGCGCCTTCCGCGTCGCCCGCACGCACGCCATTGCCGGCCGGGCCGTGATCCTGATCGATGATGTGATGACAACCGGCGCAACCGTGTCAGCCTGTGCCGCGAAACTGGCAAAAGCCGGGGCGCGACATGTCGAGGTCTTGACCTATGCCCGCACCTTGCGCGAGGGGCAGGGGAATTTTGCGTTTTCATGAAGGGTGGTGGGCATATGGCCAGGGTCGAAATCTACACCAAATTCCTCTGCCCCTATTGCACGCGCGCCAAGGCGCTGCTCACGGGCAAGGGCGTTGCCTTTGAAGAGATTGACATTTCCACCGGCGGCCCGCGCCGCACGGAAATGCTGGAACGCTCCGGCGGCCGCCAGACGGTGCCGCAGATCTTCATCAACGGCACCCATGTCGGCGGCTGTGACGATATCCACGCCCTCGATCGCGCCGGCAAGCTGGACCCGCTGCTCGCCGCATGAGCCTGCCCATCGGCCTCATCCAGACCACAACCGGCATCGACCCGGCGGTCGAGGCCAGAACGCTGTCGGCCAGCATCGCCGAAGCCGCCGCACTGGGCGCACAATTGATCTTCACGCCCGAAATGAGCGGCCTGCTCGATCGCGACCGGGCCCGCGCCGCCTCTGCCATCCGCCACGAAGCCGATGATCCCGTGCTCGCCGCCGTGCGCGACGCGGCAGCAAAGGCCGGCGTGTGGGTGCATCTCGGCAGCCTCGCGCTCAAGGGCACAGGGGACAAGTTCGTCAACCGCGGCTTCCTGATCGCGCCCGATGGCGGCATTGCCGCCCGCTATGCCAAGATCCACCTGTTCGATGTGGCGCTCGGCAGCGAAAGCTGGCGGGAATCCGCGGCTTACGAGGCCGGGGAGGAGGCTGTTGTCGCCGCCACGCCGTGGGGCGGGCTGGGCCTGACCATCTGTTATGATCTGCGCTTCCCGGCGCTGCACCGGGCGCTGGCCACCGCCGGCGCGTCGATCCTGTCGGTGCCGGCAGCCTTCACCCGGCCCACCGGCCAGGCCCACTGGCATGTGCTGCTGCGCGCCCGCGCCATCGAAACCGGCTGCTTCGTCGTCGCTGCCGCCCAGACCGGTGAGCATCAGGATGGCCGCGCCACCTATGGCCACAGCCTGGTGGTGGCGCCGTGGGGGGAAGTGCTGCTCGACATGGGCGAAGCACCGGGCATCGGCCTTGCCACGCTGGATCTCGATCAGGTCGCGGTGGCGCGCGGCAAGGTGCCGGCGCTCGATCACGCCCGCCCGTTCCGGCTGGTGGCGCCATGATCGTCTATGATCTGGTCTGCGACCGGGCCCACCGCTTCGAAGCCTGGTTCGGCTCCAGCGCCGATTTCGATGATCAGCAGGCGCGCGGCCTGCTCGAATGCCCGTTGTGCGCATCAAAATCGGTGGGCAAAGCGGTGATGGCGCCCGCCGTGCCGGCCAAATCCAACCACAAGGCCGGCAGCCAAAGCCTCGCCAATGATGATCCCATGGCCCGGCTTCTGCAGCTCCAACGCCAGTTCGAGGCGCAGAGCGACTATGTCGGCGACCGCTTTGCCGAAGAGGCCCGCGCCATCCACCAGAATGGCGAAACCCGCAGCGTCCATGGCGAAGCCACTGCTGACGAGGTGAAGGCCCTGCGCGAGGAGGGGGTGCCGCTGCTGCCCCTGCCGTTCCGCCCGCGCGCCCGATCTGACGCCTGACTGTCCGATTTATACAATACGCGGTCTGCCACTGCCGGTTAGTCTTGCCGTGTCTGTCGATATCGGGGGACCATCGATGCGCTTGCTTTCCGCTGCAGTTACGGCTGCGCTGCTCACATCGCCGGCTTGTGCAGCCGTTGTCGCGTCCAGCCTCCCCTATCAGAACACCCCAGATTGGTCTGATGTGGTGTTCTCCGGCACCTCAATGACGGTCAACAGCGGAGTAGCGACCCTGACAACCGCCCCGATCCGCGGGGTGTGGTTCGGCTGGTCACCATCGTCCAACACACCGTCATGGTCGATTGCGCCGAACAGCCAGGGCAATCTGCTCAGCCTCACAGCAGCCTTCTCCTCGGGCGCTGATGACTGGCAGGCCTATTTTTACGATGGCACTGCCGGCGGCGCGATCTATTTCAACGCGACGCCCTGCAATCCCGGCACGACCAACTGCTACAATTTCAACGGCACGCCAGGGGCCACCATCTTTTTCAATGGCAGCTCCACCTTCATCCCGCTCGATACCACCCTGTTCCGCACCTATGAAATCCTCGTGCGCAACAGCGATGTGATCTACCGGATCGACGGCCAGCGCTATTCCGGCACGGCGCTGGCAGCCGGTGGTACGACCTTCCTGCTGGTGGGGGACAGCAGTGGCTCCAGCCCCAGTGGCACGGGGAGCATGATCATCAGCGGCGTGTCGTTCGATCGGGCCACCAGCGTGCTCGATCTGCCGTCAACCGTATCCGGCGTGCCCGAACCGGCCAGCTGGGCCATGCTGCTCGCCGGCTTTGGCCTGACCGGTGCCATCAGCCGCCGCCGACGGGTGCAAGTTTCCGCTTGAATCTCGCCGCCGGCCATGGCTGTGAAATCCCCGCGCACCCGTAGCTCAGCAGGATAGAGCGACGGTTTCCTAAACCGCAGGTCGCAGGTTCGAATCCTGCCGGGTGCACGTTCTTGTGGTCGCCAGCGCGCGGCCGATCTCCAACCCCTTGCCGTGGCTGCCACCCCGCTATCCTGCCTGCCCCGGCCGCTTGGCGCGCAAGGTTGGCGGCGCCTCCAGCGGATTGTCCGGCCAGGGATGCTTCGGGTATCGGCCCTTCAGCTCCTTGCGCACCTCGGCCCAGCTGCCGGCCCAGAATCCGGGCAGATCCTTGGTCACCTGGATCGGCCGCCCGGCCGGGGAGGTGAGGCGCAAGGTGATGGGCACGCGGCCATCCGCCACCATTGGGTGGCGCGCCAGGCCAAACAGCGCCTGACAGCGCACGTCCACCGCCGGGCCGCCATCGGCCGTGTAATCAATGGCATGGCTGCTGCCCGCCGGGGTTTCCAGGCGCTGCGGCGCGAACCGGTCCAGCGCCTGACGCTGCGGCCAGTCCAACCGGTTCAGCAGTGCGTCCACCAGCTGTGCGTCACCAATGTCCGACAGGCGCCGGCCCATGATCGGGGCCAGCCAATCGTCCAGACTGGCGAGCAGTGCGGCATCATCACTGGCCGGCAGAGCCAGCCCTTGCTGCGCAGCAAAGGCCAACCGGGCGCGCAGCATGCGGGCCGCATCACCCCAGGGCAGCAGGCTCAGCCCGCGCTCCGCCACGGCGGCCAGCAACACCTGCTTCACCCGCGCCGCGTCCGGCCGTTCCACCGGCTGGCGGGCCAGCACGATGGCACCCAAGCGGCGCTGGGTCTCGGCCGTCACCCCGGTGGTGGCCGGATCAAAACCAAACACCGGCCGGCTCTCGATGCGGTCCACCAGCTGCCGCTCGACATCGCCGTGCAGGCTGGCGCCCAGCAGCAGCCGCGCACCCGCCGCACTGCCACTGGCATCGGCGACCACAATCCAGCTCTCCCGCGCCAGTGGCGATTCCTGGGGCACCGCAACTGCCCGGCCATTGGCCATCAGAAAGGCCTCGCCGCGCCGCTTCGCCACCCGATCGGGATAGCCCAAGGCCAGCACCTCGCCGGCCCGCTCCTGCGGCGCCTCCGTCTCATGCGCGCCCACGGCCTTCGCCCAGCGTGCAGCCAATTTGCGCGCCGCTTCCGCGCGCTGGCCGCCCTCACGCGCCCAGCCGCGCAGCCGCTGTTCCACATCATCGCTGCGCCCGCCCAGCCCGCGCTCGCCCATCAGCACGGCGATGCGCGCGGCCAACAGGCCCAGCCCCTGCCCGGCCGCCGCAATCAGCATATGGGCCTGCGCCGGCGGCAGGGGCAGCGCCGCCATCGCCTCGCCATGCGCTGTCACCCGGCCATCCGCGCTGATCGCACCCAATGCGAGCAGCCGGGCGCGGGCATCAGCAACGCCGGCCGCAGGTGGCGGATCGCGCCACTTCAGCTGGGCCGGATCGGCCACCCCCCAGCGCGCGCATTCCAGCACCAGCCCGGCAAGATCCGCCTCCACAATCTCTGGCGGATCGAAGGGCGCACGCCCGGCGGTTTCGGCGGCCTCCCACAGGCGGATGGCCACACCCGGCGCCGTGCGGCCGGCACGGCCGGCGCGCTGGGTCACCGCCGCCTGGCTGGCCCGCACCGTCACCAGCCGCTGCAACCCCACGGCGCGATCGAGCTGCGGCCGCCGGGCGAGGCCGGAATCCACCACCACCCGCACGCCATCGATGGTGATGCTGGTTTCGGCGATGCTGGTCGCCAGCACGATCTTGCGGGTGCCGGCCGGCGCCGGGGCGATGGCGGCGCGCTGGTCCGCGCCCTCGCGCGCACCGTGCAGGCTGAACAGCGTCACATCCGGCGGCAGCCGCCCCTCCAGCCGCTCGGCGGTCCGCTCGATCTCGGCAACGCCGGGCAGAAAGGCCAGGATCGATCCCGCTTCCTCCGCCACGGCCTTGCGGATGGCACTGGCCATCGCATCCTCCAGCCGCAGCGCCGGATCACGACCGACGTGCCGGTGCTCGACTGGAAACATGCGCCCGGCCGATTCCACCACGGCCAGATCGGGGATGATGCCGGCAAAGCCCCCGCCATCCAGCGTGGCCGACATCAGCGCCAGCCGCAGATCGGGCCGCAATGCGTCGCGTGCCTCCAGTGTCAGCGCCAGGGCGAAATCGCTTTCCAGGCTGCGCTCGTGCACTTCGTCGAACAACACGCCGGCCACACCGGGCAGTTCGGGATCGGCCACCAGCATCCGCGTGAAAATGCCCTCCGTCACCACTTCGATCCGGGTCGCGGCCGACGTCTTGCTGTCCAGCCGGGTGCGATAGCCGATGCTGCGGCCCACCGGCTCGCCCAGCTGCTCGGCCATGCGTTCGGCGGCGGCGCGGGCGGCCAGCCGGCGTGGGGAGAGCAGGATGATCTTGCCTGCCTGCGCCCAATCTTCCCCCAACAGGGCGGGCGGCAGCGCCGTCGTCTTGCCCGCACCGGGCGGGGCAATCAGGGCCAATGGCCGGTTGGCGGCCAGGGCGGCCTGCACCTCGGCCAACACGGCCAGAACCGGCAGCATCAGAACGGCTTGACGATCACCAGCACCGCCACCGCCAGCGTCACCAGCGAGGGGATTTCATTGGCCATCCGCAGGCCCTTCTCGCTCACCGGCCGCTC
This sequence comes from Sandarakinorhabdus sp. FBCC-B8862, assembly GCF_059745315.1. Taxonomy (NCBI): domain Bacteria; kingdom Pseudomonadati; phylum Pseudomonadota; class Alphaproteobacteria; order Sphingomonadales; family Sphingosinicellaceae; genus Sandarakinorhabdus; species Sandarakinorhabdus sp. FBCC-B8862. The sequence continues at coordinate 1,892,006 of NZ_CM185574.1, read as the reverse complement.
GCCGGCGGCAAAGCGCTTCACCATGGCCACCATCCAGTGGTGGAACCAGGTGAGACCCAGCACAAACACGAACTTGGTGACCAGCCACAGCGGCCAGCCGAGATGGAAGGCCAGACTCAACCCGGCCGCCCAGCTCACCACCATCGCGGGTGACAGGATGATGCGGCGCAAGCGGCGGCAGCGCTCATCCCACAACAGCGCTTCGGGTGCACCCGGCGCGACCGGATGCCAATAGACGAGGAAGCGCGGGATCATGAACAGCCCGGCCATCCAGAAGATCACGAAGGCGACATGGAGGGCCTTGACCCAGAGATAGGCCTCCCCCAGCCAGCCGACGCCGAAATCGATCACTTACAGCGGCCTGCGCAGCAGATCGAACAGATGCTCGACATGGGCGATCGGCGTGTCCTGCAAAATGCCATGGCCCAGGTTGAAGATGTGCGGGCGGCCCGACAGCGCGTGGCGGATGCGCGTCACCGCCTGCTCCAGCGCCTCGCCGCCGGCGATCAACGCCAGCGGATCAAGATTGCCCTGCACTGGCATGCCCGGCGGCAGCATGGCATCGGCCCAGGCCGGATCCACCGTTTCATCCAGGCCCACGGCATCGACACCGGTTTCGGCGGCATAGGCCGCCAGCTTGGCGCCGGCACCCTTGGGGAAACCGATGATCGGCACATCCGGGTGACGCACCATCAGCCGGCCAACAATATCGGCATTGGGCGCGATCACCCAGCGTTCGAACTGCGCCGGGCTCAACGTGCCGGCCCAGCTGTCAAACAGCTGGATGGCCTGCGCGCCCGCCTCGATCTGGCCCGACAGATAATCCACCGTCACCGCCACGATCTTGTCGATCAGCGCCTGGAAGCGAGCGGGGTCCTTGTAGGCGAGGCGGCGGGTTTCGGCCTGGTCCTTGCTGCCATGGCCGGCCACCATATAGGTGGCGATCGTCCAGGGGCTGCCGGCAAAGCCCAGCATCGTCACCTTGGGATCGATGGCCTTGCGCACCTTGGCCACGGTTTCATAGATTTTCGCGAAGTGGAGCGGGTTGGGCTCCAGCATCGAGAAGTCGCCATCGCTGAGCGCCGGGGTCAGCTGCGGGCCTTCGCCGGGGCCAAAGGTCAGGCCCTGGCCCATGGCGTGCGGCACGATCAGGATGTCGGAAAACAGGATGGCGCCATCCATGCCAAAGCGGCGCAGCGGCTGGATGGTGATCTCGGCAGCCGCATCGCTGTCATAGACCAGCTCCAGAAACCCGCCCTTTTCGGCGCGCAGGGCACGATATTCCGGCAGGTAGCGGCCAGCCTGGCGCATCAGCCAGACGGGCGGCGGATCACGGCGCTCACCCTTCAGAACGGCGAGCAGCGGCGGGTCAATGTGGGTCTCTTCGGCCATCGCTCCCCTTGGCGGCAAGGCGCATCGCCGGTCAAGAGTGGAGACACACAGCCAATATCGAAAAAACTATATGAAAGGTTGCAGATGATAGTGGCGGCGTGAATCCTGGGGATCAAAGTTCGTGCCCGCATCCATCCACAGCCTGCGGCGGCAAGATTCTGCCGGAATCCGGCGAGTCGTGGCCGTTGTCCCCATTATCCACACCCCCGTCTGTGGATTCTTGCCTCTGGGTGTGACTCCGGGTGCGGGCCGTGGGCGATACCGGCGAAAAGCCGCTTGCTCCCATGTCCACACCGGCATTAACGCTTTGCCCTGATGCTTATCCACAGAGTCATGCCACCGGTTTTTGTGCGACCCTGCCGGTCTGGGGCTGCCGCATGACCAGTGGCGAGACCCTGCACCTGCATCTGATCAGCGATTCCACCGGTGAAACGCTGGAATCGGTGGCCAAGGCCAGCCTGGCGCGATTCGAAGGCGCAGAAGCCGTGAAGCATTTCTGGCCGATGGTGCGCAGCGAAGGCCATCTTGACCGGATCATCACCGAAGTGGCGAAAAAGCCCGGCCTCGTCATCTACACACTGGTCGATGGCGCTGTGCGTGACCGGCTGGAACAGCGCTGCGCCACGCTGGGCCTGCCGATGGTCTCCCCACTCGATCCCACCATCTCGGCCCTGTCCGAACTTCTGGGCCAGGCCGCCACCCGCCGCCCGGGCCGCCAGCATGTGATGGACGAGGCCTATTTCCGCCGGGTCGATGCCATCAACTACACGATGGTGCATGATGATGGTGCCCAGGCTGGATCTGAGGATCTGGAAGAGGCGGACATCGTCCTGCTCGGTGTGTCGCGCACGTCGAAAACCCCCACCTCCATCTATCTCGCCAACCGCGGCTACAAGACCGCCAATATCCCGCTGGTGCCACAATCGCCGCCGCCGCCGCATGTCTGGCAGGTCAGGGGCCCGCTGCTCGTCGGCCTCACCACCGCCACCGACCGGCTGGTGCAGATCCGCCGCAACCGCCTGCTCACCCTGGGGCAGACTCCCGACACCGACTATGTCGACGCCGAACGCATCGATGCCGAAGTGGCCTTTGCCCGCCGGCTGTTTGCCGATCACGACATTCCGGTCATCGATGTCTCGCGCCGCAGCATCGAGGAAACGGCCGCCGCCATCATCAACCTGCACCAGGCCCGGATCGAGCGCGCCTCATGATGCTCGTCCTCGCCAGCCAGTCGGCCGCGCGCCGCGCCATGCTCAGCGCTGCCGGGGTGCCCCACGAAGCGCTGCCGGCGCATGTTGATGAAGAGGGCATCACCGCCGGCCTGATTGCCGAGCAGGCCAGCCCCGAACGCATCGCCGATGCGCTGGCCGAAGTGAAGGCGCTGAAGATCAGCCGCCAGCATCCCGGCGCCCTGGTGCTGGGCGCAGACAGCGTGGTCGTCACCGCCGACGGCAGCCTGGTCAACAAGCCCGAAACCCGGCCGCGCGCCGAAGCCCAACTGCGGCAGCTGGCCGGCACCACCCACCGGCTGATTTCGGCCGCGGTCATCTGTGAAGCCGGCAAGCCGGTGTGGCGGCAGGGCGGCGCGGCGCGGCTGACGATGCGCACCCTGTCTGACGCCTTCATCGCCCGTTATCTTGATGCCGAAGGCGATGCCGTGCTGGGCTGCGTCGGCTGCTACCGCATCGAGGGCCTGGGCGCGCAGCTGTTCAACCGGATCGAAGGCGATCAGTTCGTCATCCGCGGCCTGCCGCTGCTCGCCGTGCTGGATTATCTGCGCGTGCGGGGGGTGATGCCATCATGATCGAACCCGCCGTCGCTGGCGTCATCGGCTGGCCGATCAAACATTCGAAATCGCCGCTGATCCACCGCTTCTGGCTCGGCAAGCTCGGCCTTGATGGCGATTACAGCCGCTTTCCCGTCGCGCCGGAGCGGCTGGGCGAATTCCTGAAGGCGCTGCCGGCAATGGGTTTGCGCGGCATCAACGTCACCATCCCGCACAAGCTGGCGGTGATGCCCCATCTCGATGCCATCGCGCCGGCCGCTGCCGCCGTGGGTGCGGTCAACACGATCACCATTGGCCCCGATGGCCGGTTGACCGGCCACAACAGCGACGTTGCCGGCATCACCGGCCCGGCCGGCAGCGCCATCGCCGGCCGGCCGATGCTGTTGATCGGCAGTGGCGGTGCGGCCCGAGCCGGGGCGGCGGCCGCGCGCATGGGAGGCGCCTCCGCGCTGTGGATCATGGCGCGCAATGCAGAGGCCGCCGCTGACCTGCTGGCCGCCAGCGGCCTGCCCGGCGGCGTGCTGGCGATGGATGCGGTGCTGCCCGGCGATATCGGGCTGTTGTTCAATGCCACCAGCCTCGGCATGGCGGGCCACCCGCCGCTCGATCTCGATCTGGCGCCGCTGCCGGCCGATGCCACCGTGTTTGATGCCGTCTATGCCCCGCTCGAAACCCCGCTGCTCGCCGCCGCCCGCGCCCGTGGCCTTGCCACCATCGATGGGTTGGCCATGCTGATCGGCCAGGCGGCGGAAGCCTTCGGGCTGTTCTTTGGCGCCGAAGCCCCGCGCCAATATGATGATGAATTGAGGAGCCTGCTGACGCGATGAGCCGCACCACCATCATCGGCCTCACCGGCTCGATCGGCATGGGCAAGTCCACCGTGGCGGCCATGTTCCGCAAACTGGGCGTGCCGGTGTTCGATGCCGATGCCGAGGTGCGGCGCGTGCAGGGGCCCGGCGGCCGTGCGCTGTCGGCCATCGAGGCGCTGTTCCCCGGCACCACCCATGCAGGCGGCCTGCACCGCGAAAAGCTCGGCGCGGCGGTGTTTGGCGACCATGCCAAATTGCGCCAGCTCGAACAGATCTTGCACCCGCTGGTCGCCGAAGCACAGAGCAGCTTCCTAAGCGCCCATCGGCTCACGCCCGCCATCGTGCTCGACGTGCCGCTGCTGTTCGAAAAGGGCGGCTGGCGGCGCTGCCACCTGACGGTCGTTGTCTCCGCCCCCTATCGCGTGCAGCGCGCCCGCGTGCTGGCCCGGCCGGGCATGACGCGCGAAAAATTCGCCGGCATATTGAAGGGCCAGATGCCCGACCGCGAGAAACGCGCGCTGGCCGATGTGGTGATCGAAACCGGCCGCGGCCGCCACGAAACATGGACCGCGGTGAAATCATTGGTGGACGGACTGTAGCGCTTGCCCTTCGGCCCCTTTGCATTACATGGGGTCCATGCGCGAAATTGTCTGGGACACTGAAACCACCGGCATCATGCCCGGTGATGGCCACCGCATCGTCGAAATCGGCGCAGTGGAAATGATCAACCGCACCATCACGGGGCGGACCTTCCACACCTATCTCGATCCGCAGCGCCCGATGCCCAAGGATGCCGAGCGGGTGCATGGCCTGTCGAGCGACTTTCTCACCGGCCAGCCGATCTTCGAACAGGTGATCGATGATTTCCTCGCCTTCATCGCCGATGCACCGCTGGTGGCGCACAATGCCGCCTTCGACATGGAGTTCCTGAACTGGGAACTGAAGCGCGCCGGAATGCCGATCATCCCGATCAGCCGCGCCATCGACACGCTGGAGATCAGCCGCAAGGCCAACCCCGGTGCCAAGCACACGCTGGATGCGCTGTGCACCCGCTATGGCATTGATCTTTCGGCTCGCACCAAGCACGGCGCGCTGCTCGATGCCGAGCTGCTGGCCCGTGTCTATATCGAGTTGACCGGAGGCCGGCAGATCGGATTCGACCTTGCCACCGGGGCCGCACAGGAAGAGACTGAATACGAGCGGGTGAGTCTGGCGCCACGTGTTCACCATGCCAGCGCGGAGGAGCTGGCAGCCCACGCCACCTTTGTGGCCGGCCTGAAAGACCCGCTCTGGCTGTCGTGACCGGCAGTAGTCGCTGGTCAGCAGCGCACAAGGAGAATCAAGGCATGGATATCCGCATTTCAGGGCACCAGGTCGATACCGGGGCCGCCTTTGGCGAACATGTGCACGAACGGCTTGGTGCGATGGTGGCGAAATATTTCCCCCGCGCCCTGTCCGCCCATGTCACGCTCGGGCCGGCGCCTTATGGGCATTTCGCATGCGACATCGTCATGCATGTGATGGCCGATCTGATCCTGAAGGGCTCGGCGCGCGCCGCCGATGCGCATGTCGCCTTCGATGGCGCCGCCGATCGCATCGACAAACAGCTGCGGCGCTACATGCGCCGCCTGAAGGATCGCCATTCCCCCGCCGCCGGCCGCACCGCGCCGGAAGTGGCAGAGCTGCCGCCACTCGACAATGCCGAATACAAGATTTTCGCTGCCGCGCCCGATGATGTGGAGCCGGCCGGTGACGCCCCGCTGATCATCGCCGAAACCCGGGTGGACATTCCCACCGCCAGCGTTGGCGATGCGGTGATGATGCTCGATCTCAGGAACACCACCGCCCTGTTGTTCGTCAACAGCGCGACCGGCGATCACAACATGGTCTATCGCCGCGAGGATGGCACCATCGGCTGGGTCGAGCCCCGGGCCCAGTCGGCCGGAGCGCCACGCCGCGCGGTGATGGCCGGCTGACCGGAACCATCGTGGGAAGCGCCGCCCAGTCTGCCGGTTTTGCCGGCCTGCTGCTCGCCAACGGGATCATCCCCGGCCTGGCGGCGTTTTCCCGTGATGCCGTGCTGATGGCGCTGGCCCGCCATGCCGAGGCTGAACTTGGCATCCCGGCGATCATCGTTAACGAGGCATTGCGCACCCGCGAGGCGCTGGGTTCGACCAGCTTTGGCGGCGGCGTCGCGATTCCGCACGCCCGGCTGGCCGGGCTGGACCAATGCCAGGCGGCGCTGGCCCGCCTGCCGCAGCCGATCGACTGGCAATCCAGCGATGGCGAACAGGTTGATGTCGTGGTGCTGCTGCTCTCCCCCGAAACGGCGGGCAGCGATCATCTGAAGGCGCTGGCCCGGATCAGCCGCACCCTGCGCGATCCGGCCACGCTGCCGGCCATCCGCGCCGCTGCCGATGCCGCCGCCATCCGCGCCATCATCACCGGCGACACCCGCGTTTCAGCATGAGCGAGGCTGAGCTGCCGCGGCTGGTCAGCCGGCTGCGGGTTGATTGGCTGTTGCGCCAGGTCGCGGCCCGGGGCGGCTTTGGCGCCGTGCTGGCGCGCGGCGATGCCGAAGCCGGCGCCATTGCCGTGGTCGCCCGCAGTGGCGGCAACGAAGAGCTGCTGGCCCCGGTGCTCGGCGCCGCCGGCTATGAAATGGCGGTGATGGCCAGCGGCGATGCCGTGCCCGGCTGGATCGAACGGGCGCGTCGGCGCGACCCGGATTTGTGGGTGATCGAACTGGATATCCCGCAGGCGGCTCAACTCGTCGCGCAAATACTGTCGCCCGGTTGATTGCCAACCCCTAGCTACGCTGTAACCCTTGCCATGGTTGCAGGGGCGATCCGGAACATCAAAAGCCAGGCGGCGCGGTTGATCGCGGCGGCCATGCTGATGGCCGTTGCCGCCCCGGCGCTGGCCGAAACCAGCCTGCCGATCCTGCCCGGTGAGGATGACCGCGTGGTCGCCGCTGCCGCTGGCCAGCCGGCTGCCGGCACCTCCGGCCTCGCCAATCTGGTGCAGATGGTCTCCACGGCGCCGGCTGCCACGGATGCCGAACTGGATTGCCTCGCCACCGCCGTCTGGTTCGAAAGCCGGGGTGAGGCGCTGGAAGGCCAGCTCGCCGTCGCCCAGGCCGTCGTCAACCGCGCCCAGTCCGGCCGTTGGGGCAAGGGTGTGTGCGGCGTCATCAAGGCCCCGCGCCAGTTCAACTTCATCGCCGCCAAGGTGCAGCGTGGCACCGCCACCTTCACCACCGCGCTCGCCGTGGCCCGCATCGCCATGCAGGGCCTGTGGCACGACATGGCCGAAGGCGCCCACAGCTTCCACGCCGCCCGCCTCAACCCGCGCTGGCGCCTGACCCGCGTCGCCCGCATCGGCAACCACGTCTTCTATCGCTGAAGCACTGGCCCGCCAGGGCTTGCTGTTCCCCATGCGTTCCGCCAAGATGGCGGCATGGCCCATCATCTCACCGCTGCTGACGTGCTGCGCGGCACCTGCCGCTGGCTGCTGCGCGCCGGGGTTGCGCCGCTGGCCGAAGTGCCGCTGTCCGGCGGCCGCCGCGCCGACCTATTGGGCGTCGATGCCGCCGGCCGGCTGACGCTGGTTGAAATCAAGGTCAGCCTTGCTGATCTGCGCGGCGACCGGAAATGGACCGACTATCTCGATCATTGTGACCGCTATTTCTGGGCCGTCCCCGCCGGCCTGCCGCTGGATGATCTGCACACGCCATCCTTCCGCCCAGAGGAGACCGGCCTGATCATCGCGGATCGCTTCGATGCGGAAGGCGTGCGGGATGCCCCCTGGCGCCCGCTCAACGCCAGCCGACGCAAGGCCATCACCCTCAATCTCGCCCGGCGCGGGGCGCAGCGCTGGCTGGCGCTCACCGATCCCGAAAGCCTGGCCTTCGGGATCGATTGAGCCCGACTATTTCGGGGACCGCTTGGCCAGGATGCGCTGCAGCGTGCGGCGGTGCATCTTCAACCGGCGCGCGGTTTCCGACACGTTGCGGTCACACAGTTCATACACGCGCTGGATATGCTCCCAGCGCACCCGGTCGGCCGACATCGGCTCCGGCGGCGCTTCCGGGCGGGTGCCGCCATCGGCTGACAGCGCCCGCACAATGTCTTCCGGGTCGGCCGGCTTGGCCAGATAATCGATGGCGCCAGCCTTCACTGCCGCCACTGCCGTGGCCAGATTGCCATAGCCGGTCAGCATCACGATGCGCACATCCGGGCTCATCGCGCGCATCTCGGCGACGAGGTCGAGGCCGTTGCCATCCTCCAGCCGCATGTCCACCACGGCGTGGCTTGGCTTCAGCCGCGCGGCTTCCACCCGGGCTTCGGAAATGCTGCCGACGGAGGTGACAGCAAAGCCCTTACGCGCCAGCAGCACCGACAGGCGTTGACGGAACGGAGCATCATCATCCACCAGCAGCAGCGGGCGGCCTTCGGCTTCAGGCTCGGTTGCCATCGTCAATACTCCTCTTGCCCCTGAACAGGTTCATTAACCTCAAATACTTCCCTTGGCCAGCGCACGTCCACGCGGGCCCCGCCCTCGGGCCGGTTGGAAAAGGCCAGCCGGCCGCCGGTGCGTTCGATCAGCGTCGTCGCGATGAACACACCCAGCCCAGTCGAATCCGATTTCGATCGCGACGGCCCCAGCATCGGCTCGCCCAGCCGTGGCAGCAGATCGGGCGGAAAGCCAAAGCCGTCATCCAGCACGGCGATGCGGATTTCCGATGGCGTCACGATGCTTTCCATCCGCACTTCGGTGCCGGCATGGCGCACCGCGTTCGACACCAGGTTGTTCAGCGCGTGCAGCAATTCCGGGGACCGCTGCACCAGCGGCTGTGGCGGCCCGGCCACCACCTTCACCGGCACCCGCGTCGGCTTCACGCTCTGCGACACCTCGTGCAACAGCAGGTCCAGCGTCAGCACTGCAAACGGGTCCTCCGCCTCGGCCCGGGTCGAAAGCTCCTTCATGATGCGGCGACTGCGCTTGGCCTCTTCGCCCAGAAGGCGGATATCGTCGCCAAAATCCGGATCATCGCCCAACTGTTCTTCCAGGCTGTGGGCAATCAGGCTGATCGAGCCCAGCGGCCCGCCCAGCTCGTGCGCGGCCGCCGCCGCCAGGCTGCCCAGCGCGTTCATGCGGGCTTCGCGGGTCAACGCCGCTTCGGTGGCCACCAGCGCCCGCGCCCGGTCGCGCGCCTCGGCCGACACCATCCACAGATAGGTCGCCAGAAAGCCGATCGCCAGCGCATAGGCGATCAGCATGCCCACCCGGTACACCAGCGGAAAGTCCGGCGGCGGCCCCGCCCAGGGCAGCGGCTGCGCCCACAGCCACACCACCATCAGCACCCCGCAGGCCAGCGCCACCAGCGGCCCCATGTCGCGCGCGCGCAGCAAGGTGGCCGCAATGGTCACCGGCACGATCAGAAGCAGCGCAAAGGGATTGGCCAACCCGCCGGTGAGGAACAACAGCACCCCGGCCTGGATCAGGTCAAAGGCCAGATGCAGGCTCAATTCCCGGCCGGTCATCCGGTCGGTGCGTTCATACAGGGTTGAAAGCCCGATGTTGAGGATCATCGACGCGCCAACCGCGGCCAGCAGCGATCCCCACGGCAGCGGGAATTCAAACCACAGCCCCACCACCAGCAAGGTGATGAACTGCCCGAAAATCGCAATCCAGCGGATATTGGCCAGCGTGCGCACCCGCACACTGGGGCGATCAAACGCCGCTGCCGCAATCGATGGCCGTTCCATCGCCATCGCCTAGTCCTTTGCCCCACCCATGCCCATGCGGCGCATGGTTCCAGCCACTTGGCCCTTACATCGGCCCCTGCATCTTGGCCGGCGCCTTCACCGCCACATCCTTCATCAACTTGGCAATCGCCCCGGCGCGCGGATCCGCTTCGGCGGCGACGCGGGCGGAAATCCCGCTGTTGTCTGCCAGGTCGGGATTGGCGCCTGCATCGATCAGCAGCTTGGCGGTATCAGTATCGCGCGCCTGCACCGCCTTCAACAGCGCGGTTTCGCCCAGCCGGTTCTGCAGATTCACCTGCGCCTTCAACCGCACCAGCGTCGCCACACCTTCCGACCAGCGGCTGATGCTGGCCAGGATCAACGGCGTGTTGCCATCGCGATCCTTGGCGTTGAGGTTGGCACCCTTTTGATAGAGCAGGCCCAGCCAGCCCAGATCGGCGCGCTTGGTGACAATGTGGATTGGCGCCTCGCCGGTGTCGCCATCGCGCACATTGACGATCGTGGTGCCCGGCTTGTCGGCCAGCTCGATCGCCTTGTTGACGTCGCGCTCCTTCACCGCCTTGATGAAGTTGTAGCTGTCGGAAAATTGTGCCGCGGCCGGGCTGGCCAGGGCCAGCATCACCATCACGGCCATCATCTGGCTTTTCATCGACAAGCGCCCACCTTTCGCCCTATGCGTGACTGGATGATAGCGAATAACCAGTTGAGCCGCCAATGAACAGAGGCAAGAATATCCGCCTGTGGCTGGTGCTGGCCATCGCAGTGGCGTTGGCCGGCCTGCTCGGCTGGATGCGCTTTGCCACCCCGCCCGCACCCCAGGGCAATCTGGCGGGTGCCAGCCTGGGCGGGCCCTTCACCCTCACTGATCAGAACGGCCAAAGCGTGCGCGAGGCTGATTTCGCTGGCCGCTATCGCCTGATCTATTTCGGCTATGGCTTCTGTCCCGATGTCTGCCCCACTGATCTGGCGCTGCTGGGCCGCGGCCTGAAGGCCTTTGAAGCCAGCGATGCCGCCCGGAGCGCCAGGGTGGCACCGATCTTCATCACCATCGATCCCCAGCGGGACACGCCGGCCGCATTGAAGCCCTTTGTCGCCGCCTTCCACCGCCGCCTTGTTGGCCTCACCGGCACGCCAGACCAGATTGCTGCGGTTGCCAGAGCCTATGGCGTGTATGCCAAGCGCATGGAGACCGGCGATCCGGAAAATTATCTGATGGACCACAGCGCCATGGTCTATCTCTATGGTCCGGATGGCAAACCCATCGCCTTTCTCGCCCACCAGGGCCTGACCGCCGAAGCCATCACGCAAATGCTGGCCACCCATGTCCGCTAAACCCTTCTGGGAGGTGATCCCGCTGCAGCGGATGAGCCGCGAACAGTGGGAAAGCATCTGTGACGGTTGCGGCAAATGCTGCGTGCACAAGCTGGAGGACGAGGAGACGGGGGAGATTTTCCCCACCAATGTCTGCTGCCGCCTGCTCGACACCGCCACCGCCCGCTGTTCGGATTATCGCAACAGGAAAGCGCTGGTGCCGGAATGCGTGCGCCTCACCCCGCACCGGCTGGACGAGATCGACTGGCTGCCCGACAGTTGTTCCTATCTGCGCGTCCATCGCGGCCAGGGGCTGGCGCCGTGGCACCATCTGATCAGCGGCGATCGCGACGCCATCCACCGCGCCGGCCAATCGGTTGCCGGCCGGGTGGTGCGCGAGGATCAGGTCGGCGATCTGGAAGACCATATCATCGACAAGCCGCTCTGAAGGGCCGCCCTGGGTTCCATCGCCCCTGGACTGAACCGCTCATGCCGGGCTTGTCGAGGCACGCACTGCCCTGGGAACCTGCCTCGACAAGCTCGCCCTTCGGCGGGCTCAGGATGAGCGGGTTTGGGATTCCACGAGAACGCAATCGAAGCTAGTTCGCACTCCATGCTGCGCCTGCGCCCCACCCTGCCCGACGTGCTGGACATCGCCGGCCGCCGTGTGCCACTGGTCGCCACCCGCCGCACCACCGCCCGCATGGTGCGACTGAAGGCCAACAGTGTCTCGGGCGCGATCGAAATCAGCCTGCCGCCGCGCGGTGGGGAGGCGGCGGCGCTGGCGCTGCTGAAATCCCACCACGACTGGATTGCCGCCAGGGTGGCGACCTGGCCGCGCCCGATCCCGTTCGCGCCGGGCTTCATCATCCCCATCGATGGCGCCCCGGTGCTGATCGATTGGCAGGCCGGCCACCCGCGCCCGCCCGTGCTCCTGGCCGACCGGCTGCGGCTGGGCGGGCCGGCGGAATCGCTTGGCCCCAGGCTGGAACGCTGGCTGAAGGCGCGGGCCAAAGCCGATCTGGAGGCCGCGACGCAGCGCTTTGCTGATCAATTGGACCGCACGGTGGCCCGTGTCTCTGTCGGCGATCCCGCCACCCGCTGGGGCAGTTGCGCCGGCTGGAACCGGCCGGAAGGCGCGCGCATCGCCTATAGCTGGCGGCTGATCCTGGCGCCGGCCTTCGTGCGCCACGCCATCGCCGCGCACGAGGCGGCGCACCTTGTCCACCCCAATCACTCGCCGGCCTTCCACGCCCTCAACCGCGCGCTCGATCCGCGCGCCCAGGATGCCCGCCGCTGGCTGGCCCGCCACGGCGCCGCCCTCCACTGGGTCGGCCGTCCGCTCTAATCCTGTCCTACACGGGCAAAGCCTGTCATCATGCTGCAGTCGACGGCTCAGGCGCGCGGCAACGCCAGCCGTCTCACACCCGCGAGATGTGTCATTTGTGTCGCATCCGGCGCGGCGAACCGAGCAAAAACAACGCTGAATCCCGCAAGAATCGTCAATTGTGTCAAAACCGGCGGGGTGCTCCTTCTCATCACCGGATCAGGATTTGGCGGCGCCCCAGCCGCACTTCTGGCCCTTGTTCTGCTGCTTCAACCAGGCGTGCAGCGGCGCGAAATAGGCCAGCATGGCCTTGCCGCTCATCTCCCTGGTGCCAGTGAAGGCGGCCAGCGCGTCCGGCCACGGCTTTGACATGCCCATTTCCAGCATGGCGTTCAGCCTGGTGCCCACCGCCTTGTCGCCAAACACCGAACAGCGGTGCAGCGGCCCGGTCCAGCCGGCTTGGGCACAGGCGGCCTCATAAAACTGGAACTGCAGGATGCGGGCCAGGAAATAACGGGCATAGGGCGTGTTGCCAGGGATGTGGAACTTGGCACCAGGATCAAAGGCATCGGCCGGCCGCTCGCCCGGCGGAATGATGCCTTGATACTTCAGCCGCAGATCGGTCCAAGCCTTGTTGTAATCGGCCGGCTTGGTGGTGCCGGCAAACACACCCCAGCGCCATTTGTCGACCAGTGCGGTCCACGGCATGCCGGGCACCTTTTCCATTGCCTGGCGCAGCAGCAGGCCTACGTCGCGGCTGGCATCAGGCACCTTGGCCGTATCCAGCAGGCCCACCTTCACCAGATATTCCGGCGTGACGTTCAGGGCCGCCCAATCGCCAATCGCCTCGTGGAAACCATCGTTGGCGCTGTTCAGATACAGGAACGGCTGCGCCTTGTAGGCGCGCTGGTAGTAATTGTGCCCCAGCTCGTGGTGGATGGTCACGAAATCCGTGGCATTCACCTTGATGCACATCTTGATGCGCAGGTCATCCTTGTTGTCGATGTCCCAGGCCGATGCGTGGCACACCACCTCGCGGTCCGCCGGCTTGGTGAACTGGCTGCGCGTCCAGAACGTGCCCGGCAACGGTGCAAAGCCCAGCGAGGAATAGAAATTCTCGCCATATTTCACCATGTCGAGCGGGCCGGCCTTCTTGGCGGTGAGCAGATCGCCAATGTCATAGCCCACCTCGCCGGCTCCGGGCGGCGCCACCACATCATAGATGCTGGCCCATTCCTGCGCCCACATATTGCCCAGTAGATCGGCGCGGATCGGCCCGGTCTTCGGCTGCACCGCATCGCCATATTTCTGGTTCAGCTTGGCGCGGGTGTAGCAGTGAAGATCGACATAGAGCGGCATCACCTCGGCCAGCAGCCGGTCGATCAGCTTTTCGAAGTCGGCGGCCGGCATGTCGTATCCGGCCCGCCACATGGCGCCGGTGTCGGCAAAGCCCAGTTCCTTGGCGCCGGCATTGGCGATCTCGACCAGCCGGGCATAATCGGCCGCCATCGGCGTTCCCACCTTGTGCCAGCTTTCCCACATTTCCTGCAGCACCTTGGGGTCACGCTCCGTGCCCATCAGCGCTTCCAGATCATTGCCCACGGTATCCTTGCCGCGCGCTGTGCCCTTGCCCTTGCCGTAAGTGCTCTGCAGGCGGGTGGCGATTTCGGCCAGTTCCTTGGCGGCACCCGGCGTGTCAGGCGCGGGCAGCACGATGGCCTGGCGCAGCAGGAACAGCTTGCGCGCCGTGTCGGCATCCAGCCCGGTCACGCTGTTGAACCGCGCCGCCTCCTTGGCCAGCTTCACCTGCAGCAACGTGCCTTCGGCGCCGGCTTCGGCCGCCATGGCATCGGTATCGTCGGTGATGAAGGTGGCGTTCACCCAGGCCACCCGCTGCGCCCGGTCGGCATAGGCCGAAAGCTGCGCCTCGGCACTGGCAACAAGGGCCTTGGCCTCCGCCACATCGGGTTCGGCGGCCTGCGCCGCCGTGGGCAACAACAGGGCCAAGGCCAGTGCCAGATGCGAACTCTTCATCGATCGTCCCCCAATTTTTTCGTTACAACGGGTGGCCCAGCCAGGCCGTAATGGCGGTGCCGAAATCCGGCTTGGTCACCGCGCTCATGTGGTTGCCGTCAATCTCCACCAGCGCCGCATTCGGCAGTTCCAGCGCCAGCGCCGGGGCCGATCCATTGTCCTGGTCGCTGCGGCCGCACAGCACCAGACAGCGCGTGTCCAGCCTGCGCAGCACCTCCAGCGGCGTTGACACAAAGCTGTCAAGCAGATGGCCCACGGCGATGCCATCCACCTTGTTCTGTTTCATGAAGGCGGAAGCAAAGGCTTCCGGGCTGCCGGCGGGCCAGCCATCGGGCCGGGCGACCACCCGCTTGAAGAAATCTGCCCGTGCCGTGCCGCCGATCAACCCTTCCAGCCCCATGCCGGAAATTATGGCCTTGCCCGGTTTCAGGCCGCGCGCCAGAAGTCGCACCAGCGTGCGGGCACCCATCGAATAGCCGCCAATGTCGAAATCGGTCAGGCCCAGCTGGCCGATCAGCGTCTCGATATCCATGGCCAGCACATCCGCGGGATAAGCCGCGGCATCATGCGGCGCCGCGCTGAGGCCATGGGCCCGAAAATCCGGCATGATCACACGGTATCCGGCGCCCGCAATCTCGGCGGCGGCACCATAACGGCGCCAGTTCATCTCTCCCGAAGAAAACAGTCCGTGCAGCAGGATGATCGGCCGGCCGGTGCCGATCTCGGTCACCGCCAGTTCGGCCCCGTCAAACCCGGCGAAGCGTTGCATGGATCAGCGCCCGGCTTCGGCGCGGGCGGCGGAGACAGCGGCCTTCAGCTGATCAAAGCCCACCGCGCCCGACAGGATTTTGTCGCCAATGATGTAGCTGGGGGTGCCGGTCAGGCCCAGCGCCCGGCCCAGGGCCAGGTTGCGGTCCAGCTCGGCGCGCAGCGTGGCATTGGTCAGATCGGCGGTCACCTTGTCTTCCGAAAGGCCAACGCCTTTCACGATGCCCATGGTGCGCGCCAGGCTCACCCGGCCGGGGCTTTCGAACATGGCGTTGTGGAACTTGCCATAACCACCTTGGCTCGCAGCCGACAGGCTGGCCATTGCCGCCTCGGTGCTGGCCGGGGAGAGCACGGGGAAATCGCGATACACCACCATAAGCTTGGGATCGCTGGCGATCAGCTTCTGCACATCGGCATGGCCCTGCCGGCAATAGGGGCAAGCGTAATCAAAGAACACCACCAGCTTCACGTCGCCCTTGGGATTTCCGGCGATGGCGCCGGGGAAGGGGGTTTCGACAGCGGTGCGGTTGGCCGCCAGCGCCTTGCGGGCTTCGGCTTGCTCCAGCCGGGCCACGGCTTCGGGGATGATCTCGGGATGGTTCAGGATATAGTCGCGAACAATCGCCTCGATCTCGGCGCGGTTGGCTGGCTGTCCGGATTGGCCCGCCGCCATGGCGGTGCCCGCGCCAACCCCGGCCCCGGCAAGGCCCAGCAGCAGGGCCGCACCCATGCTCAACCGGCGGCTCCAGAAACTGGCCATGGTCACCTCTTCTTCTTGCGCTGCTGTTCCACCGCGTCGCCGGCGATCAGCATGATGTCGTCAGCCCGGATATAGTCGGGGGTGCCCGGCCGCAAGCCGGCGTGCGCCACTTGGGCATTCATCATGGCGCCCATGGCGTTGCCTTCCAGGCTGAAGCGTTCGGCGGCGGCCAGCGCGGCACGGGGCTTGTCGCCGCGCCGGTCATAGATCACGCCAAGCTGATACCAGGTGAACGGGTTTTCCCGGTCCAGCGCAACCGCCCGGCGCAACAGCGGTTCGGCTTCAGCCTGCAGGATCTTGTCCTCGCTGGTCACCAGGGCATGGCCCAACAGCGTCAGGATCATTGGTTCGTTTGGCGCAGCACTCACCGCGCGGCGTAGTACGGGCAACGAATCCTCGACCTTGCCTGATTCGAGCAGGATCTGCCCTTCCAGCTCAAGGAAATAGGGGTCATTCGGCGCCAGCGCCACCAGCTTGGCGGCCTCGGCCATGGCCTGGTCCGGATACCCAGACCGGTGCCAGGCATAGGCCCGGGCATAGAGTGCCCCGGCGGTGTTGGTGCCTTCCGGATACCGCTGCATGACAATGCGTGGCTCTTCGACATAGCCGGTCAGCTTGCCCTTGATGCGTTCAAAGCGCGCCTGCAGCGCCGGGTTCAACGGCGCATCCCAGGCCTTGTCCTTCTCATAGACGGCCTGAAGATTGTTGATGCGGGTGCTGGAAAGCGGGTGGGTACGAGCATATTCGTTATTCTGCGGGATCGCGAGGCGATATTCTTCCCCCTGCAGCTTGCGGAAAAAGGCGATGGAGCCGCGCCCCGACAAGCCAGCCTTGGCCAGGAAGCTGGCACCGGCCTGGTCGGCCCGGCTTTCCTGATCGCGGGTGAAGCTTAAGAACTTGGCGAGTGCTGCGGTTTGGCCGAGGCCCAGAATGGCCATGCCCGCCTCACCCGCGCCGGCTGCCACCGCGGCCGCCGCGCCGAGCAGGCTGAGCAGCGAAATGCGGCTGGCCGGGGTGGCGCCCTCCCCAAAGCGCACGGCATGGCCGCCGGTGATATGGCCCAGTTCGTGGGCGATCACGCCCTGCAGCTCGTTCACATTGTCGGCCGCGATGAACAGGCCGGAATGGATGAACACATTCTGCCCACCCGTCACAAAGGCGTTGATGCTGGGATCGCCCACCAGCACGAACTGCACATTGCGGGGGTCGAGCCCGGCGGCCACCACCATGTCGCGGCTGATATCGCGCAGGAATGCCTCGGTCTCGGCATCGCGCAGGATGGATTGTGCCGCCGCCGGCCGGGGGAGGGCCAGCAGCACCAGTGCCAGCAAGGCAAGAATGAACCGGGGCATGCGCCAGCCCTGTCCCATCATGGTTTAACCCTGGGTGAAGCGGGCATCACGCCGCCCGCATCGCCTTGGCCCGCCGCCGCTGCACCGATGACCCAAGGCCCAGCGCCTCGCGATATTTGGCGACGGTGCGGCGGGCGATGTCAAAACCCTCATCCTGCAGCAGCTCGACCAGCTTGTCGTCAGACAGGACATCATCGCCTTCAGCCGCGATCAGCCTGGCGATGCGGTCCTTCACGGCCAGCGCCGAAGCGGCCTCGCCGTCGCCGCTGGCAACGCCTGAGGTGAAGAAATATTTCAGCTCGAACTGGCCGCGTTCGCACAGCAGATACTTGTTGCTGGTCACCCGGCTCACGGTCGATTCATGCATTTCGACCAGATCCGCGACGGTCTTCAGAGTCAGCGGTTTCAGATGGCTGACCCCGTTCTCAAAGAAGCCCTGCTGCAGCTTCACGATTTCGGTGGCCACCTTCACGATGGTTTTTGCACGTTGATCCAATGCCTTGAGCAGCCAGTTGGCGCTGGACACGCATTCGTTGAGGAAGCTGTTGGTCGCCTTGTCGGCGCCGCTGGCCAGCTCGGCATGATAGTCGCGATCAACGATCAGGCGGGGCAGGGTGGCCTGGTTCAGGCTGATCTGCCAGGCGCCGTCGGCACCGCGTGTCACGAACACGTCGGGCACCACCGGTGTTGCCGGCTCACCGCTGTAGCGCAGGCCCGGCTTGGGGTCATAGGATTTCAGCTCGCGGATCATGTCCACGATATCCTCCCGATCCAGCCGGATCAGCCGCATCAGGCCGTTCATGTCGCCGCGAGCGACAAGATCAAGATTCATCAACAGCTTGTGCATGGCCGGGTCGCAGCGGTCAGCGGCGCGGGCCTGGGCGATCAGGCATTCCGACAAGGTGCGCGCCGCGACTCCAACCGGGTCAAACATCTGCACCTCAGCCAGAACAACCTCCACGGCGGCGGGGCTGATGTCGAGCCGGTCGGCGATCTCGTCCACTGGTTCCACCAGGTAACCACACTCGTCCAGCCCATCGATAATGAAGCGGGCGATGGCGAGATCCAGGCCGTCAAACCGGCTGGCGGCCTGTTGTTCCAGCACCTCAGCCAATGTCGGTCCGCTGCCGGAAACCCGATCGAAATCAAAGCCTTCCTCGTCGCTGCCGATGCCGGGTCGCTCGCTCCAGTCGGCGGGCTGGTCGCTGGCGCAGTCGTGGTGGAAGCGTTCGCCGGTGTAATCGGCTTCCAGCGGCGTGCCGTCGCCCGACGGGACGCCATCGCGCAGCAATTGTTCAAGCCCGGCGCTGCTGGCCTCCACCGGTGCTGGCAGCGGCTCGCGGCTGTCATCGATGCTGGACTGGGCCACGGGTTCAGCCGGCTCGGCGTCACCGCCGCTGGCAAGCAACGGATTTCGTTCAAGTTCCTCGCCGATCCAGCCTTCTAGCTCGACATTGGTGAGGGTGAGAAGCTTGATCGCCAGCTGCAGCTGGGGCGTCATCACCAGCTGTTGGGACTGCCTGATTTCGAGGCGGGGCCCCAAACCCATGTCAGCCGCCCTGCATCACAGGCTGAAATCCTCGCCCAGATAGACGCGGCGCACGGTTTCATCCGCCACCAGCGCTTCCGGCGTGCCTTCAAACAGCACGCGGCCATCATAGATGATGCAGGCGCGGTTAACGATTTCAAGGGTTTCGCGGACGTTGTGATCGGTGATCAGCACCCCGATGTCGCGGGCGCGCAGCTGCACGACCAGGGCGCGGATATCGGCGATGGAGATGGGATCGATGCCGGCGAACGGCTCGTCCAGCAGCATGATGGAGGGGTTGGCGGCCAGCGCCCGGGCGATTTCGGCGCGGCGCCGTTCGCCGCCGGAAAGCGCCATGGCCGGGGCGGCGCGCAGGCGGGCGATGTTGAATTCGCTCAACAATTCTTCCAGCCGGGCGGCGCGGGCGGCGGCATCGGGTTCGGCCACTTCCAGCACGGCCATGATGTTCTGTTCCACCGTCATCCCGCGGAAAATGCTTGTTTCCTGAGGGAGATAGCCCAGACCCAGTGCAGCCCGGCGATACATGGGCAGGCCGGTGATATCGTGGCCATCGAGCAGGATGCGGCCCGAATCCGGCATGGCGAGGCCCATGATCGAATAGAAGCAGGTCGTCTTGCCGGCGCCATTTGGTCCAAGCAAACCAACGACTTCGCCGCGCCTGACCGACAGGGAGACATCGCGCAGGACAACCCGTTTGTCGTAACGCTTGCCAATGCCGTCCACCGACAGGCCGCGCAGCGGGGCGGCGGTGTCGGTGCGGGGCAGGGTTTCGGTGCTGCTCATGATGGGATTCAACACTCCGGCAACTGGCGCGATAATTGCATGCATGGCCACGCTACCCGCAAATGGTGACAGCGCCAAGGCTGAGCCATGTGAAAAAAGATGGAAAATCGTGCCAATTCGGCGCAGTCCGGTGCCCGCACGCGTCCGCGCGGTGACCGCACAAAGGCCGCCGGTGACCGCGCCCTGGGAATTGGTGGCCGATTGTGATGATGTTTCCCGAACCCGCGATGATGGCGCTTCTGGCCGGGGCCGGGCTGTGGGCGGGCGCCCAGAATGCCCTGGCCGGCGGCGGCAGTTTCATCACGTTGCCGGCGCTGATTGCCGCCGGGTTGGATCCCAAGCTGGCCAACATCACCTCCACCATGGCGTTGTTTCCGGGCCAGATCACAACCGGCATTGCCGGGCGCAAGCTGGTGGCCGGGGCGGAGCGGCTGAGCTTCCGCTGGCTGGCGGGGATTGCGCTGGTCGGCGGGGTGGCCGGCGCGGCGCTGTTGAATGCCACGCCAACCCGGGTCTTTGCGGCGCTGGTGCCCTGGCTGGTGCTGCTGGCCACGCTGGCCTTTGCCTGGGGGGTGTTCGGGCCCAAGCGATCGGCTGACCGGCCGCCGCCGGCGCGCTGGATGACGGTGACCAGCCAGTCGCTGATTGCGCTTTATGCCGGCTTTTTCGGTGGCGGTGCCGGCATCCTGACCATGGCGAGCCTGACCATCGCCCGCATGCCGGTGCGCAACGCCGCCGGCACCAAGAATGTGCTGCTGGCGCTCTCCAACACCACGGCGGCGCTGCTGTTCGCCTTCACCGGCACAGTGGCCTGGGGGCATGCGCTGGTGGTCGGCATCGGGGCCATCGTTGGAGGCTGGCTGGGCGCCCGCGCGCTGACCGTGGTGCCGGAAAAGGCGCTGAAGATCGCGGTGATCTTCATTGGCCTGGCGCTCAGCCTTGGCCTGTTCCTGCGCGGTTAGGCCGTCGCCGGCTGTGCGTTGGCCGGCCGATGTTCATAAACCACGAACTCGGCGTGGCCATAATGCTTGAGCAGGCCGCCGATCTTGCGGATCAGCCGCTGGTCCGCCAGCGCTGACAGGCCGGGGATGCGGGCCGCGAGGCGATAGGCGGTCATGGTGGCAGCGATCCACAGCCCGGCCAGGCCGGCCAGCGCCAGATCGCCCGCGCTGATCCGCACCCCCACGGCTGCGGCGGCTGCACGATCATTGTTCATGAAATTCTTGAGGAAGAACACCCGGCTGAAGCTGATTTCCACCCGGCGGAACAGCCGGATGGCAAGGCCATCGCCTTCCCAAAGCTTGGCCGCCATGGTGGCGCGCACCAGGCTGCCGCAGGTGCGATCGTCAAAGCCGGCGCGCAGCGTGGCGGCCCGCACGTTCATGATGTCCACAATGCCCTGCGGTGTCGTTGGCAGCAGCGCTTCGGGCAGGCCGAGCAGGCGGCAGCGATAGCGGGCGAATTCGACAATGGCACGTTCGTCGGGCGTGAACTGGGTGCGGCCTTCGGCGATGAGGCGATAGGAGAGCAGGAAGATGTTGATGAGGCCGGCCGGCATCTGATCCACCTGCGGGATGGGGAAGCCATATTTGGCCCGGTCCCACAGCTGCGGGCGGCGGGCAATGTTGTAGCGCACCATCGAGTGCATCAGCCGCACCAGCGCTGCCGCCTTGAAGCCAGGGCCAAAGCGTTCCAGCGCGCCGGGCAGGGTGGTGACGGCGAAGAAATTGGCGGTTTCCTTCACGCGGCGGGCAGCGGCATGATCGGAAAGCGTGCCGGTAAGTGCCATCGGCAGCGCGGCATATTCGTTCATGAAGGTGGCGATGAAGGCGCCGCGCACGGCAAAGGGCGCGATGTGCGCGGTGCCGTTGCGCTCCAGCCTGGCGCCGCGTTCCACCAGCGCCATGTCCAGCCAGTCGGGCGTCTGTTCCATATCGGCGATGAAGGCGGCCAGCTCCGGCGGTGCATCCGGCACCGCGTCAATTCCCCGGTCACAGGCGGCTTCCAGCAGGTCGATCAGGGTGCGGAACTTGGTGGTGGCCATCAGCGCGGCATAGGCATCGGCCGGCGGATCGCCCATCATCGCATAGGCGCGCAAGCGTTCGACGAGATCATCATTGGCAAGGATTCGCGCCCGCTTGTGGGCATGGGCCGGCGGGATGGTGGAGGGCGCGTCGGGATCGGTGGTGAAACGCTCTGCCGGGGCGTCGAAATCGAAATCGCCCCACAGCGCCGGCACCGCTTCGCGCTGCGCCCGCACGGCCGCCCAGATGGCCTGATGGTCTGGGGTGATGCTCATCCCCGCTGCTCCCGCCACGCGCCGGCGCTCCCCCACCGGCGGTTCAGCTGTAGCGGTCGCGGCAATGGCCCACCACTGACACTAAGACGCGGGGCTCACCGCCGCTGGCCATTCTCGTCGATCAGCACCTCGCGGCGGCCGACATGGTCGGGGCGGGAGACGAAACCGTCCTGCTCCATGCGCTCGATCAGGCGGGCGGCGTTGTTGTAGCCGATGCGCAGGTGGCGCTGCAGGAAGCTGGTGCTGGCCTTTTGATGCCGGGCGATCACGTCGATGGCCTGGGCATAGCTGTCGGCTTCGTCATCGCCGCGGCCGCCGCCGCCCGACAGGCCGGCGTTGGCCAGATCCAGCTGCCCGTCGAGATCGGGCGGTTCCTCGGTGACGGCTTCGACATAGTCGGGCTCGCCCTGGGCGCGCCAGAAATCGGCCACGGCCTCCACCTCGTCGTCCGACACGAAGGGGCCGTGCACGCGCACCAGCTTGCCGCCGGCCATCCACAGCATGTCGCCTTTGCCCAGCAGCTGTTCGGCGCCGGG
Organism: Sandarakinorhabdus sp. FBCC-B8862; assembly: GCF_059745315.1. NCBI lineage: Bacteria > Pseudomonadati > Pseudomonadota > Alphaproteobacteria > Sphingomonadales > Sphingosinicellaceae > Sandarakinorhabdus > Sandarakinorhabdus sp. FBCC-B8862. The sequence goes on along the minus strand of NZ_CM185574.1, from coordinate 1,869,529 downwards.
TTCGCCGAGGATGGTGCGCGAATCGATCTTGCTGGTGACCTGGAAGCTGATGCGGGTGGGCAGGTTGGCCTTGATGACGCCGGTGATCACGTCCACCGACGGGCGCTGCGTCGCCATGATCAGGTGGATGCCGGCGGCGCGGGCCTTTTGCGCCAGCCGCTGGATCAGGAATTCCACTTCCTTGCCGGCCGTCATCATCAGATCGGCCAGCTCGTCCACCACCACCACCACCAGCGGCAGCGGTTCGAAATCGAGCAACTCCTCCTCGATGATCGGCAGTTCGGTTTCCGGATCCCAGCCGGTCTGCACGCGGCGGATGAACGGCTTGCCCGCCGCCTTGGCATCGCGCACCTTCTGGTTGAAGCTGGCGAGGGAGCGGACGTTCAGCTCGCTCATCTTGCGATAGCGGTCCTCCATCTGCTCCACCGCCCATTTCAGCGCGCGGATGGCCTTGGGCGGATCAACGACGACGGGGGCCAGCAGATGCGGGATCCCGTCATACATCTTCAGCTCCAGCATCTTGGGATCGATCATGATCAGCCGGCATTCGGCCGGCGTCATGCGATACAGGAGCGACAGGATCATGGCGTTGAGGCCGACGGACTTGCCCGAACCGGTGGTGCCGGCGATCAACAGGTGCGGCATCGGCGCGAGATCGGCCACCACCGGCTCGCCAGCGATATCCTTGCCCAGCACCAGCGGCAGGGTGACATTGCGGCTGTCGAAACTGGCGCTGGCCAGAAGTTCCGAAAGCGACACGGTTTCGCGCGTCTGGTTCGGCAGTTCGATGCCGATGACGTTGCGGCCCGGCACCACCGCGACACGGGCGGACAGGGCGGACATGGAGCGGGCAATGTCGTCGGCCAGGCCGATCACGCGGCTGGCCTTGATGCCCGGCGCCGGTTCCAGTTCATACATGGTGACAACCGGGCCGGGGCGCACTTCGCCGATGCGGCCGCGCACGCCGAAATCTTCGAGCACACCTTCGAGCAGCCGGGCATTTTGTTCCAGGGCGGCGGCATCGATGCGGGCGCGCGGCGCCGATGGCGGCGGGCGCAGCAGATCAAGGCCGGGCAGGATGGCGGCATCACCCAGATCGAGCGATTGCTGTTTCGCCTTCTGCACGCGCTTGCTGGCGACGGGCGCAGCCACCGGTTCCACCACGGTGGGGCCGGGCAGGACAATCTCTTCGGCGCTGTCGTCCTCTGTCTCGGCGGTGCGGCGGCGGCGGCCAAGGCCGGCGGCGGGCGCCTGCGGCAGGGGCAGGCTGCCATCATCATTGTCGTCCGCCTGGCCGGGCCACAGGCCGCGCAGGGTGGCCATGCCATCGGCAAAGCCATCGCGGCTGATCCCGGTGCCCCAGGCGATCAGCGCCAGCCCCAGCGGCAACAGCAGCAGCGCCAGCACCGCGCCGGCGGGCACGCTGTCAAAACCCGGCAGGGTTTCCAGCGCGCTGGCCGCACCGGCGAGGCCATGGCCGATCAGGCCGCCGGGCCCGGCCGGGGCACCCAGCGCCGGCAGATCAAAGCCGCCGGCCGCCCCCGCCAGGCACAGCGCGCCGACCAGTGTGCCGCCCATCATGCGCAGCACCGGCACGGCCGATTCAGTGGCGACACGCCAGCCGGCGATGACGATGGCCGGCACCAGCAGCAGCATCGGCCAGCCGGCCAGTTGCAGCAGCAGATCGGCCAGATGCGCGCCGACATCGCCCAGCGCATTGCCGGCCACGCGGGCGGTGGCGGTGTTGAACGACGGATCGCGCGGCGAGTAGCTGACGATGGCGATGGCGAGCGTGACGCCGGCCGCGGCAATCAGGCCGCCGCCACACAGCCGGACGGCGGTGCGCAGCGCCAGCGCCGCGGCGACCCGGGCCCGGGTGAGCAGCGCCGATCCGGCCGCCAGCCGGCCGGCGGGGGCGGGGCTGCGGCGGGGAGCGGCGGCGGCAGTCGCCCTGGAAGCCATGCGTGCGGTGCCTTTCGCTGGGGTTTGGCCGGTTGAATCGGAGCGGACAAAGCGAACAAAGTGTGAATCAAGCCGGGCTTTTGGTCAAGGTGGCACCCGGTTCAATGCGGATGACATCATGTCCCGCTTGGGGGAAGGGCTGCTGTGGTCTAAAGCCGTGCTTATGCAGACTCATGATGCCGATGTGATCATCATTGGTGGCGGCCTCGTGGGCGCCACGCTGGCGCTGGCCCTGGCCAAGGGCGATGTGACGAGCATCGTGGTTGATGCGCAGGATCTGGATTCAACCACGCTGCCGGCCTTTGACGGGCGGGCGAGCGCCATTGCCAGCGCCTCTGGCCGCATGCTGCGGGCACTGGGGCTGGGCGACATATTGGATGCCCATGGCTGCTCGATCCGCGAGATTCGCGTGACCGACGGCACCCACCCGCAGTTCCTGCATTTCGATGCCGGCGAGGGCAATGATCCGCTGGGCACCATGCTGGAAAACCGCATGCTGCGCATCGGCCTGCTGCGCGCGGTGCGGGCCGAGCCCAACGTGCAGTTGCTGGCGCCGGTGACGGTGGCAGGGCTGGAACGCGGCGAGCATGCCGCGACGCTGACGCTGGCTGATGGCCGGGTGTTCCGCAGCGCGCTGGTGGTGGCCTGTGATGGCCGGCGTTCGGCAACGCGCGATGCGGCGGGCATTCCGATTGCCCAGTGGCAATATCCGCATGCCGCGCTGATCACCATGGTCGCCCACACGGTGCCGCACGGCAATGTGGCGTGTGAGCTGTTTTACCCGGAAGGGCCGCTGGCGCTGCTGCCGATGACCGACACCGATGATGGCCGGCCGCGCACCGCCATCGTGTGGACGGTGGACGGCAAGCATATGGCCGCCGCGAAGAAGCTGGGGCCGAAGGCGCTCGCCGCCGAGATTGCCGCCCGCTGCGACGGCACCATGGGCGAGATCGAGGTGATCGCGCCGCAGACGGTGTGGCCTTTGGGTTTCCACCACGCCGCGCGCTACACCGATGACCGCTTGCTGCTGCTCGGCGATGCGGCGCACGGCATCCACCCGATTGCCGGCCAGGGCCTCAACATGGGCTTCCGCGACGTGGCGGCGGCGGCCGAGGTGATCACCAACGCTGCCCGCTCCGGCCTTGATCTGGGCAGCCCGGATGTGCTGGCCCAGGTTTCGGCGTGGCGGATGTTTGACAACAGCCTGGTGTGCGCGGTGACCGACAATCTGAACCGCCTGTTTGCCATTCCCGGCCGGGTGCCCAGCCGGGTGCGGCGTATCGGCCTGTCGGCGGTGGAACGGCTGCCGCCATTGAAGCGATTCTTCATGAACCAGGCGCGCGGCGAGACCGGCAAGCTGCCGGCGCTGTTGAAGGGCGAACTGGTCTAACAGATTGCAGCGTTGTCGGCAGGTGCTGGTGCTCGCAGGGTGCGGCCATGATCGACCGCGACGCACTCCTTGCGAAATATCGGCTTGAGCGGGACAAGCGGCTGCGGCCCGACGGCAACGCGCAATATGTGCGGGTGGCGACGCATTTTCCGCACATGCTGGACGATCCCTACACGCCGCGCGCTGAGCGGGCGCCGGTGACCGACCATGTGCGCTTTGCCATGGTGGGCGGCGGCTTTGCCGGGCTGTGCACCGGGGCGCGGCTGGCCCAGGCCGGCATCACCGATGTGCGCATCATCGAGGCCGGCGGCGATGTCGGCGGCACCTGGTATTGGAACCGCTATCCGGGCGCGCAGTGTGACACGGCCTCGATCATCTACATGCCGCTGCTCGAGGAAACCGGGCATGTGCCGACCGAGAAATATGCCCATGCCCCCGAGATCCTGGCGCAGGCGAAGAAGATCGCACGGACCTTCAACCTGTATGACAAGGCGCTGTTCCACACCGAGGTGGAGCGGCTGAGTTGGGATGCGGCGCGCAAGGTCTGGCTGATCGAGACGGATCGGGGGGACAAGTTCACCGCCGATTTTGTCGGCGTCGGCACCGGGCCGCTGAACGTGCCCAAGCTGCCGGGCATCCCCGGCATCGAAACGTTCAAGGGCCACCAGTTCCACACCAGCCGCTGGGATTATGGCTATACCGGCGGCAGTGCCGAGGGCGCGCCGATGGACAAATTGGCGGCCAAGCGGGTCGCCATCATCGGCACCGGGGCGACCGCGGTGCAGTGCGTGCCGCACCTGGCGCGCGATGCCGGCCGGTTGTTCGTGTTCCAGCGCACGCCCTCATCGGTGGACGTGCGCGCCAACGCGCCGATTGACCCCGACTGGTTCCAGTCCATCGCCACGCCGGGCTGGCAGACCCGCTGGCTGGAGAATTTCGCTGCCAATGTCGGCATGGGCGGCGCGGCCGAGGACTGGGTGCAGGATGGCTGGACCGACCTGTCGCGCCGCATCCGCGCCCGGGTGATGCAGTTGCCGCCCACCGAATGGACGCCGGATAACATCATGAAGGTCTGGGAAATGGCCGATCATGAGAAGATGAGCGAGATCCGCGAGCGGGCGGTGACGGTGGTGGAGGACCGTGCCACCGGCGAGGCGCTGCAGGCCTGGTACCGCCAGCTGTGCAAGCGGCCGTGCTTCCACGATCAATATCTGCAGGCGTTCAACCGGCCGACGGTGACGCTGGTCCACACCGATGGCCAGGGGGTGGAACGCATCGATGAAACCGGCATCTGGGCCGGCGGCCAGCATTATGCGGTGGACTGCATCATCCATTCGACCGGGTTTGAAGTCGGCACCCCCACCGAGGAGCGCGCCGGCTTTGATCCGGTGGGCATTGGCGGGCAGACGCTGTCGCAGGCCTGGGCCGACGGCATGCGCACGCTGCACGGGCTGAACACGGCGGGCTTTCCCAACCTGTTCCTGATCCAGTTTGCACAGGCCGCCAATTTCATCGTGAATGTGCCGCACAACTGGATGGAAACCGGCACCACGGTGGCCAGCATCGTGCGCCACATGACCGACGCCGGCCTTGCCACCGTCGAGGCCGAGGCAGACGCCCAGGCCGCCTGGGTGCAGCTGCTGTTGCAGGGGCCCGGCATGATGATCAACAATCCGGATTGCACGCCCGGATATTACAACAACGAAGGCTTGCCCGTGGACGAGCGGGCGAAATATGCCGTGGGCTATCCGGCCGGGCCGAATGCATTTTTCAGTTACATGAAGGGCTGGCGCAGCGGCGGCCAGTTCAAGGGGCTGCGGTTCGGCTGACCCCGCAACCTTCGGATCCTCCCCCTCTGGGGGAGGTGCCCGCAGGGCGGAGGGGGCTCAAATGTGTCGGCGTGCGCGCCCCCTCCGCCTCCCTGCGGTCGGCACCTCCCCCAGAGGGGGAGGATCAGGCATGATCACCCGGTGGGCGGCAGGAATTCCCGCGCTTCGTCGGCCAGCAGAATCGGCACCCCGTCGCGGATGGGGTAGGCGAGGCCGGCGGTGTCGTTGACCAGTTCCTGGGCGGATGCGTCGTAACGCAGCGGCTGACGGGTGACGGGGCAGACCAGGATGGCCAGCAGCCGGGGATCAAGCGCGGTGCTGCTCATCATTGCAATCCGGTCGGGCCGCTGGAGGCAGCAAAGCTCATCAGCGTGGCCAGCGTCTGGGCGCGTTCGGCCAGCGTGATGGTTTCCAGCAGCGCCTGTTTTTCCGCCGGTTCGAACGGCAGCACGCTGGCCAGCGTCGTCACCAGCGCCTCGTCATCGGCGCTTTGCACCGCGTCCCAATCGGCGGACAGGCCGCGTGCATCGAGATAGGGGCGCAACGCCTCTTCAAGGCCAGCGCGGGTGGCGGGATCGAGCGCAGCAGGTTCGTGGCGATCATCGGCAAAGCCGTGATAATCGGTCATCACCTGGCGGTAGAGCGTGTCCCGCTCCAGCTCGGCCCCCACCCGGAAGCGGCTGACGCCGACCAGCGCGATCAGGATGCGGCCATCATCGGTTTCGCGATATTCGGTGATGCGCCCCAGGCACCCCACCTTGTAGAGCGCCGGCGGCGCACCATTCTTGCCGCCGCCTTTCGGCTGGATCATGCCGATGATGCGGTGCGCGGCGCCGGTGGCGGCCATGGCATCCTTGACCATGGCGAGATAGCGCGGTTCGAAAATGTTGAGCGGGAGCACGCCGCGCGGGAACAGCACAGCGCCGGTCAAGGGGAAGACCGGTACCGCGGCCGGCAACGGCTCAAAGGCTTCGCTCTCGGTCATGCAAACCAGATGGCGCGCAGGGCGGCGCGGGTCTTGACGCTCCACGGATCGGCCAGGCCCACCGCCTCGAACATCTTCAGCAGCTTCTCGCGCGCCGCGCCCTCGTTCCAGGTGCGATCGGCCTTGATGATGACCAGCAAGTGATCGGCCGCCGCATCGCGGTCGCCGCGGGCGGCCAGCGCGCTGGCCAGCTCGAAGCGGGCCTCGTGATTGGCCGGATCAGCCTCCACCGCCTGCATCAGCGGGGCGAGTTCGTCATCGGCCGGCGCATCGGCGGCGAGGGCAAGGGCGGCGCGGGCGCGGGCCACCACCTCGTCCTTCGAGGTTTCGGGCACGGCGGCGAGCGCGGCGGTGGCGCCATCCAGCTTGCCGGCGGCGATCAACGCCAGGGCATAGTGGCCAGCCAGATCTTCCCGCTCCGGCAGTTCCTGCACCAGGGCGCCCAGCATGGCGGCGGCATCATCATGGGCACCGGCCGCGGTGGCTTCGGCCGCAGCGGCGATCAGGGCGGCGATCTGTTCTTCCAGCGCGGCTTCGTCTTCGCTGGCGGGCACGCCGGCCAGCAGGCGATCGACAAAGGCGGTCAGCTCGCGTTCGCCCAGCGCGCCCTGGAAGCCATCGACGGGGCGGCCGTCCAAGAAGGCATAGACGGTGGGGATGGACTGGATGCGGAACTGCGCGGCCAGCATCTGGTTCTTGTCGACATCGATCTTGACGAGCTTCACCTTGGGGGCGCGGGCGGCGACGACCTTTTCGATGAGGGGGCCCAGCGTCTTGCAGGGGCCGCACCATTCGGCCCAGAAATCCACCAGCACCAGCGCGCCCTTCGACGCCTCGATCACGTCGCGGCGGAAGGCTTCGATGCTGGCCTTTTCGGCGGCCGGATTGGGAATGCTGGCCAAGAGGATGCTCCGGTTGGATGACGTGATTGCCATATGGGGGCGGCAGGGGTGGTTTGCCAAGACGGCGCTTGGGCGCAGATATCTGGAAAAAAGGGGCTTGCAAGTCCGCGAAGGCCGGTGCTAGAGGCGCGCTTCCCGGCGACGGGTGAGCGGGTGTAGCTCAGGGGTAGAGCGCAACCTTGCCAAGGTTGAAGTCGAGAGTTCGAATCTCTTCACCCGCTCCAGTCGCTGCGCAGATCGGCTGGCTGCGTGCCGCAGCCAGAATCGATCAAGCTCGGACAGCGAGCGAAAAAAGCGGCCTTCGGGCCGCTTTTTTTGACTCGTCTGACGGCGCGGCTTTGCCGCGCCCTTCCTTCCTTTTCGTGTCCCCCTGAAACGGACTCGGCGGCTTGGCTCGTGCTGTGAAGCCCACGCACGGCCTCCTCCGTCGCTTGTCGCGCCACCTCCCCCAGAGGGGGAGGATCGTCACCCCCATGGACGCCGCCCCCCGCCCGCGTTAGGGAACGGCAAACCTGTATCCAGCGAAGATTGCGCCCCTGCCCGTGAACCTGTTTGCCCATTTCACCACCATCGTCCACGCCGCGCTCGGCCGTCTGGTGGCGGCTGGAACGCTGCCCGATGGCCTGTCGTTTGCCAATGTCGCGGTGGAGCCGCCGCGTGATGCGTCGCATGGCGATCTGGCCACCAATGCCGCCATGGTGCTGGCCAAGCCGGCAGGCACCAACCCGCGCGCCCTGGCCGAAGCGCTGGCGGCGGAGCTGCGCAGCGCGCCGGGGATCCTGGCCGCCGAGGTCGCCGGGCCGGGCTTCATCAACCTGAAGCTGGCTGACAGCGTGTGGCATGATCAGATCAACGCGATGCTGGGCGCCGGGGCCGATTATGGCCGCAGCACGGCGGGTGCCGGCAAGCGCATCAATGTCGAATATGTCTCGGCCAATCCAACCGGGCCGATGCACATGGGCCATTGCCGCGGCGCGGTGGTGGGCGATGCGCTGGCCGGGCTGCTGGCCTTTGCCGGCTGGGATGTGACACGCGAATATTATATCAACGATGCCGGCGGCCAGGTCGATACGCTCGCCCGCTCTGCCCATCTGCGCTATCGCGAGGCGCTGGGCGAAACCATTGAAATTCCTGAAGGTCTTTATCCGGGCGATTATCTCGTCCCCGTCGGCCAAGCCTTTGCCGCCGAATTCGGAAATGCCTATGTGACCGCGCCCGAATCCGAATGGCTGGCGCTGTTCCGCACCCGCACTGTCGCCCTGATGATGGAGCGCATCCGCGCCGATCTGGCGTTGCTGGGAATCGAACAGGATATGTTCTTCTCCGAAGCGTCGCTGGGCGCCAAGGTGGGCGAAGCGCTGGGCTCGCTGAAGGGCAAGGGTCTGATTTACGAAGGCGTGCTGGAAAAGCCGAAGGGCGAGGCCGCCGACGATTGGGAGCCGCGCCCGCAGACCCTGTTCCGCTCGACCGATTTCGGCGACGACCAGGACCGGGCGATGATGAAATCGAACGGCAGCTGGACCTATTTTGCCGGCGATGTCGCCTATCACTGGGACAAGCTGACCCGGGGTTTCGATGCGCTGGTCAACATCTTTGGCGCCGATCACGCCGGCTATGTGAAGCGGATGACGGCGGCGGTGAAGGCGCTGTCGGACGGCAAGGTTCCGCTCGACATCAAGATCGTCAATCTGGTGAAGCTGCTGCGCGCCGGGGAGCCGGTGAAAATGTCCAAGCGGGCCGGCACCTTCGTGACGCTGGGCGAGGTGGTGGAGGAAGTCGGCAAGGATGTGGTGCGCTTTGTCATGCTGACCAAGCGGCCCGAATCGCTGATGGATTTCGATTTCGCCAAGGTGGTGGAGCAGAGCCGCGACAACCCGGTCTTCTATGTCCAATATGCCCATGCCCGCATCGCCAGCCTGGGCCGCAAGGTGGCCGAAGCGGGCATCGCCCTGCCGGCACCGGACCTGGCGCTGCTGGACGGCGACGAACTGGCGGTGGTGAAGCTGGCGGCGACCTTCCCGCGGCTGGTCGAGCAGGCGGCCGAGGCGCGCGAACCGCACCGCATCGCCTTCTGGCTGGGCGATCTGGCCGCCGCCTTCCACAGCCAGTGGAATGCCGGCAATGATGATCCCGCCAAACGCTTCGTGCTGGCCGAGCGGCCGGACCTGACGGCGGCGCGGCTGGCGATGGCGCGGGCGGTGGGCCAGGTGATCCGCACCGGCCTTGGCGTGATTGGTGTTGCCGCTGCCGAGGAGCTGCACTGAGATGGCGAATCGCGATGAGGATGCCCCCTGGCTGGCGGAGGCCGCCCCGCTGAACGCCGGGCCGGCGCCGAAACGCGGCTGGCTGAACATCGCGATTGCCGTGCTGGCGCTGGGCGCGGTGGCGGCGGTGGCGCTGCTGATGCTGCTGGGCCGCAAGGACAATGGCAGCAGCGAAGGCTATATGGAGCCTGACCAGGCCCCGTTGATCGAAGCCGATCCCGGCCCGTGGAAGGTGCCGCCGGCCGACCGTGCCGGCATGGAGGTGGAAGGCGACGGCGAGGTGATTCACGAGGCGGTGCGCGGCCAGGATCTGGGCAGCGTGATCGATATGAGCGCCGTGCCGGAAGAACCGATCGGCCGCCCGCGTGATCTGTTGCCGCCCGAAACCGGCCCCGCCCCGCCGCCATCGGCCCCGCCGCTGGCCCAGCCGCCTGCTGCTTCGCCGGCTGCGGCGCCCGCCGGGCAGCCGGTGCAGGTGCAGATGCTGCCGCCCGCCGGGGCCCGGCCAGCCGCGCCGGTGGCGAAACCGGCTGCCCCGCCGGCGGCAAAGCCCGCGCCGGTTGTGGTGAAGCCGGTGGTGCCGGTGCCGACCAAACCGGCGGCCGCGCCGCCCAAGCCGGCCGTGCCGCCGCCTGCCGTCGCCAAGCCGGCCACGGGTGCGGTGACCGTGCAGATCGGGGCCTTTTCCAGCGAGGCCAAGGCCGACGAGGAATGGGCGCGGGTGGCCGGCAAGGCCGGGCTGACCGGCAAACAGGTGCAGAAATTGACCAACAGCGCCGGCAAGACGCTGTGGCGCGTGCGCGGCCAGGCGGCCGATGCCGACAAGGCGTGCAAGGCGATCCTTGCCGCCAAGGGCGCGTGTGAAGTGGTGAAGAAATGATGCAGCCGGTGTTTTTCGGCCTGACTGGCCTGACGCTGTCGGCCGATGAGGTGGCACTGTTCAAGGCGGCGGACCCGGCCGGCTATATATTGTTCAAGCGCAACATCGACACGCCCGACCAGGTGCGGGCGCTCACCGCGTCGCTGCGCGATCTGGCCGGGCGCGATGTGCCGATCCTGATCGATCAGGAAGGCGGCCGGGTGGCGCGGCTGCGGCCGCCGCACTGGCCGGAATTTCCGCCCGGCGAGGTGTTTGGCCGCCTGTATGACAAGGCGCCGATCACCGCGATCGAGGCGTGCCGGCTGAACGCGCTGGCGCTGGCGGCGCTGCTCCGGGATCTGGGCATCAATGTCGATTGCCTGCCGCTGCTCGACGTGCGCGACCCCGGCGGCCACGACATCATCGGCGACCGCAGCTTTGGCACCGAGCCGCTGGTGGTCGCCGCGCTGGGCAAGGCGGTGCTGGATGGCTTTCAGGCCGGCGGCATCTGCGGAGTGGTGAAGCATATCCCCGGCCATGGCCGCGCCCGGGCGGACAGCCATCTGGAACTGCCGGTTGTGACGACCAGCCGCGAAGAGCTGGAGCGGGATTTCATCCCCTTCCGCCGGCTGGCGAACGCCCCGATGGCGATGACGGCGCACATCACCTACACCGCGCTGGATGCGGAGCGCTGCGCAACGCTGTCACCGGCGGTGATCGATTTCATCCGGCAGGATATCGGCTTTGGTGGGCTGTTGATGTCGGACGATCTGGGCATGCACGCGCTGGGCAATCCGCAATCGGGTGGGCATCCGCCGGGCAGCAACGCGCTGGCCGATTTTGGCGCCCGGGCGCTGGCCAGCATCGATGCCGGTTGTGACATCGCCCTGCATTGTTCGGGCGATTTCGCCGAAATGCGCTCGATTGTCGAAGCCGCGCCGGTGATGGGGGAGGCGGCCGCCGCGCGGCTGGCCGCCGCCATGGCCTGGATCGGCAGCGGGGATGACACGCCGGTGGCCGAATGGGCCGCCGCGCGCGATGCGCTGCTGGCGCTTGCATGAGCGAGGCGGAGGATTTCAGCGAGCCGGTGCGCGCCGCCGTGGCGCCGGGCACGCTGATCCTGCAATTGGGCAGCTGGGAAGGCCCGCTTGACCTGCTGCTCACCCTTGCGCGGGCGCAAAAGGTTGATCTGGCGCAGATTTCGATCCTGGCGCTGGTCGATCAATATCTGGATTTCATCCGCGAGGCCAAGGCGCTGAGCCTGGAGCTGGCCGCCGATTACCTCGTCATGGCGGCCTGGCTGGCGTACCTCAAAAGCCTGCTGCTGCTGCCCAAGGACCCGGAGGCCGAGCCCGATCCGGCCGAGATGGCGCTGAAGCTGCAGTTCCAGCTGCAGCGGCTGGAGGCGATGCGCGAGGCCGGGCAAAAGCTGCTGGCCCGCCCGCAGCTGGGCTGGGACATGTTCCGCCGGCCCAACCCGGAAGGTTTGGCCGAGGAACGGCGCGCGGTGTATGACTGCAGCTATTACGAGCTGATCACCGCCTATGGCGCCATCACCGCGCGGCGGACGAAATCGGTGCATGTGGTGCGGCGGCGGCCGGTGATGGCGCTGGATGAGGCGATGGAGCGGCTGGAGCATCTCTTGGGCCGCAGCCTCGATTGGACCGAGCTGTCCCGCTTCCTGCCCAGCGACCTGGTGGACGAATCCTATGCCCGGTCGGTGCTGGCATCCAGCTTTGTCGCCGCGCTGGAACTGACGCGGCAAGGCAAGGCGACCCTGAGCCAGGGCGCTGCCTTTGCCCCCATCCTGCTGAAGGCCCGGACTGATGGATGAAACTGGCGATCTGGCGCTGACCCGCGCGCTGGAGGCGATATTGTTTGCCGCCGAAGCGCCGATGACGCTGGCCGAATTGACACGGCATGTCGGTGAGCGCGGCGATCTGCTGCCCAGCTTGCGGGCGCTGGCCGAATCCTATGCCCCGCGCGGGATCAACCTGGTGGAGCGCGGCGGGCGCTGGCAGTTCCAGACCGCGCCTGATCTGGGCCATTATCTGCGCACGTCCCGCGAAACCGTGAAAAAGCTTTCCCGCGCCGCGGTCGAGACGCTGGCGGTGATTGCCTATCACGAGCCGGTGACGCGCCCGGAAATCGAGGAGATTCGCGGCGTTGCGGTCTCAGGTGGCACCATCGATGTGCTGATGGAGGCGGGCTGGGTGCGCCCGGCCGGCCGCCGCGAAACGCCGGGGCGGCCGCTGCAATATGCCACCACGCCGGAATTTCTGGCGCATTTCAACCTCGCCACCCGGCGCGATCTGCCCGGCCTGGCTGATCTGAAGGCAGCCGGCCTGCTGGATCGTGAGCCGCCGCGCGAGCTGCCGCTGCCGCTGGGCGGGCGCGAGGAATAGGAAGCTAATGCGCCGCCGGAGAGGGTCGTGCTTGCCGGCCCCCTCCGTCACGCTTCGCGTGCCACTTCCCCCAGTGGGGGGAGGATCGCAGCCTTACTTCTTGAAGAGCGTTTCCGCCGTCAGCGCTTCGGTCGGGATGGTGCCAACGGCGTGGCGTTCGGCCTGCAGCTGGTTGATCAGGGCGGCGCGCTGGGCTTCGGCCTTTTCCGGGTCCACGCTGGTATCGATGCCGGCCTTCTTGGCGGCGGTGGCGACCATGGCGTCCAGCTCGCGCTGGCTGGCCAGGCCCAGAGTCACCGGATCGCGCGCCTGCAGATTGGCATAGTTCCAGTGGCTCTTGTCGCGGATGGCGGCAATCGTCGTCTTGGTGGTGCCGATCAGCTTGGAAATCTGCGCATCGGTGATTTCCGGGTGATTCTTGATGATCCACAGGATGCCGTCCGGCTTGTCCTGCCGCTTCGACACCGGGGTGTAGCGCGGGCCCGAAGTGCGGCGGGCCTGTTCCGGTAGGCGCGAGATGCGCAGCACATGATCCGGATTGGCTTCGCCCTTGGCCAGCTCTTCCTTGGTCAGCTCGCCGGCGCGGATGGGATCGCGGCCCTTCAGCTTGGTGGCGGCGGTGTCGTCGGCGATGGCCTGGATTTCCAGGATGTGCAGGCCGCAGAATTCGGCGATCTGCGAGAAGGTCAGGCCGGTTTCGTCGACCAGCCAGGCGGCGGTGGCGTGGGGCATCAGCGGCAGGTTGGCAGCGGCCATGATCGTGGCTCCTGGTTCGGCGGGCGCGGGCCCGGAAATGGAAACAGCCGCCCCGGGGGGGACGGCTGGACAGGGGGACTTGTAATGGAGGGCGGGCTGTGGCGCAAGGGCGGCCGATATGCAGCCCACGCCCGCACAGCTTGCCGCCCTTGATGCGGCTGATCCCCTGGCCCACGCCCGTGGCCGGTTCCGGCTTCCCGATGGCCTCGTCTATCTTGATGGCAATTCGCTGGGGCCATTGCCGGCCGCCCTGCCCGATGTGCTGGCGGCAACCGTGGCGGGGGAATGGGGCGATGGGCTGATCCGCAGCTGGAATGATGCCGGCTGGATCGATCTGCCGGTGCAGCTGGGCGCGGCCATCGCGCCGATCGTCGGCGCAGAGCCGGACAGCGTGGTGGCCTGCGATTCGGTCAGCCTCAACCTGTTCAAGCTGGCCAGCGCGGCGCTTGGCCTGCGGCCGGGCCGGCGCACCATCCTGATGGAGGCGGATGATTTCCCCACCGATGCCTATGTGATGCAGGGGCTCGGCACGCTGGCCGGCGTGACGCTGAAACGGGTGGCGCGCGCCGATCTGTTGGCCGCCCTGAACGATGATGTGGCGCTGCTGCTGCTGGCCCACGCCCATTATGTGACCGGCCATGTGCATGACATGGCGGCGATGAGCGCGGCGGCCCATGCCGCAGGGGCGCTGACCCTGTGGGATTTGTCGCATTCGGCCGGGGCGCTGGTGGTGCGGCTGGATGCGGATGGTGCCGATTTTGCCGTCGGTTGCGGCTACAAATATCTGAATGGCGGCCCCGGCGCCCCGGCCTTTGCCTATCTGGCGCGCCGGCATTGGGATGCGGCGCTGCCGGCGCTCACCGGCTGGATGGGGCACGCGGCGCCCTTTGATTTTGCCGGGGATTATGTGCCGGCGGCCGGTGCCCGCCGCCTGCTCACCGGCACGCCGCCGATCCTCGCCATGCGCGCGCTGGATGCCGGGGTGGCAAGCTTTGCCGGCATCGATCTGGCGCAGGCCGAGGCCAAGTCGCGCGCGCTGGTGCATCTGTTTGCCGATGGCGCTGCCGCCCTGCCCGGCGTGACGGTGGATGCGCCGCCGGCTGGCCGCCACGCCGCCCATGTCATCATCCGCCATCCCCAGGCCCGCCGCGTGATGGCCGCCCTGATCGCCCGCGGCGTGGTGGGCGACATGCGGCCGCCCGATGCCATGCGCTTCGGTTTCCCGGCGCTCACCACCCGTTATGCCGATGTTGGGCTGGCGCTGGCCGCGTTGCAGGCGGTGCTGGCCAGCGGGGAATGGCAAGAGGAGCGCTTTGCGCCGCGCGGGATGGTGAGCTGATCAGCGTTGGCGGGCCCGGGCATGGGCTTCTGCCCGGTTGAGCAGCACATCAAGATCATCGGGGGCGACATCGAAACTGTCGCCCATTTCGGCTAGGGCCGCATCAATGTCATCGCGGTGGAATTGCGGCGCCACTGCCGGTGGTGGCCGGTGGGGATAGCTGTGGCCCGAGAGGCGGTGCCAGCCCCACCCCGCCAGGACCAACGCGACCGAGTTCAGACCCACCGGCAACAGTGGAAACCATGGCCCAGCTGCGGCAAGCAGCGGTGATCCCAGCACCGTGGTGAGGGCCACCGCACCGCCCGGCGGATGCAGGCAGCGCAGCAGGCTCATGGCGATGATGGCAACGCCCACGGCGATGCCAGCCGCCAGCGCCGGCACTGGAACCAGAGACACGGCAATCAGGCCGACGAGGGCCGAGACCATATTGCCCCCGATCACCGCCCAGGGTTGGGCCAATGGGCTGGCCGGCACGGCAAACACCAGCACCGCCGATGCGCCGATGGGCGCCACCAGGACAAGGCCGGGGGAAGTGGCCATCGGCACCAGCCCCGACGCCAGCGCCACCAGTGCGATGCCGGCCACAGCGGCCAGACCGGCGCGCAACCGGTCGGCCAGCGTTGCCCCCGCCAGCCGCGGCAACCAGCGGCGCGGATCAGCCATCAATCTGCAGCACGATCTTCCCCACATGCGCGCCGGCTTCCATGCGGCGGTGCGCTTCGGCGGCGTCGGCCAGTGGGAAGACCATGTCGGTCACCGGCGTGATGCGACCGGCGGCGAAGGCCGGCCAGATCACGCCTTCCAGCGTTTCGGCAATCGCCTGCTTGAACGCGATTGGGCGTGGCCGCAGCATCGAACCCGTCAGCACGAGCCGCTTGCGCATCACGAGCGCCAGGTTGACCTCCGCCGTTGGCCCGCGCTGGAAGGCGATACTCACGTGCCGGCCATCATCGGCCAGGCAGGCGATGTTCTTCGGCACATAATCGCCGCCCACCATGTCGAGCACGATGTCCACGCCCTTGCCGCCGGTCAGCGCGAGCGCCTCGGCAGCGAAATCCTGGCTGCGGTAATTGATGGCGTGGGCAGCGCCGTGGGCGCGGGCGGCGGCACATTTCTCGTCGCTGCCGCAGGTGGCAATGGCGGTCAGGCCGATTTCCTGCGCCAGCTGCAGGGCGGTGATGCCGATGCCGCTGGTGCCGCCGTGGATCAGGATCGTCTCACCGGGCCGGGCATGGCCACGGTCCATCACGTTTGACCAGACGGTGAACCAGGTCTCCGGCAGTCCGGCGGCATCGGTCATCGCCATGCCGGCCGGCACCGGCAGACATTGCCCGGCCGGCGCGACGCAATATTCGGCATAGCCGCCGCCCGCCACCAGCGCGCACACCGCATCACCGGGGCGCCAGCGCGTGACATTCTCCCCCACCGCCACCACGGTGCCGGCGATTTCCAGCCCCATGATCGTCGGCGTGCCGGGCGGCATCGGATACAGGCCCAGCCGCTGCAGCACATCGGGCCGGTTCACCCCGGCGGCTGCCACCTTCACCAGCACATCGCCCGGGCCGGGCTGGGGCACGGGGCGCGAAACCGGCACCAGCACCTCCGGCCCTCCAGGTGCTGCGGGATCGATGGCGGTCATGTGGTTGGGAATGGTCATGGCTGCACCATGCCAGCCCGGCAGCGACGGTCAATGCTTGCAGAATATGCGCAGCGCACATATGTCGCGGGCATGAGCAATGATGATCTGGCCAACCAGCTGGGCGCACTGGCGCTTGCCCTTGCCGACGACATGCGGGCCGCAGCGGAAACCGCGGCCGGAGAGCCTGGCCCGGCGGCTGCCGCGCTGGTGCTTGCCGGCCATGTGCCCGATCTCAGCATCTCGGCGCTGGCGCCGGCGGTGGGCCTGTCCCACCCCGGTGCGGTGCGGCTGGTGGACCGGCTGGTCGCCGATGGGCTGATGCAGCGGCAGCAATCGCCGCAGGATCGCCGCGCCGTGCAGCTGCAGCTCACCCCGGCCGGCCGCGACCGGGCGATGGCGGTGCAGGCGGCCCGCACCGCGCCGCTGCGCCAGCTGGTGGCGATGCTCGATCCCGGCGAAGCCGATATGCTGGCCGGGGCGGTGGCGCGCCTGCTGGCAGCGCGAGTGGAGAGCGAGGCCGACGCGCTGCGCCTGTGCCGCCTGTGTGACCATGATCGCTGTGACACCTGCCCGGCGGAGCGGGTGCTGTCCGACTAGTATATGCGTGACGCATATTTAATTTGGTGAGCCGACTGGGGAGATATATGCTTGGCGCATCCTTTTTGGGAGATGTGCTATGACCACCACCCGCAATGTTGCCGCCGGTGAACATCTGCTGCGCGGCGCCCTGATCCTGTTTTTCCTGGGCTTTGGCCTCTACAAGTTCACCGCGGTCGAAGCCGCCGCCATCCAGCCGCTGATGGCCAACAGCCCGTTCTTCAGCTGGCTCTATGCGCTGTTCAGCGTGCAGGGCGCTTCCAATCTGATCGGCGTCTATGAGGTGGCTGCGGCGTTGTTGCTGCTGGCGCGGCCCTGGTCGGCGCGGGCCGGGCTGATCGGCAGCCTGATGATTGCCGTGGCGCTGTTTGGCACCCTCAGCTTCCTGTTCACCACGCCCAATGCCGGCGGCGACCTGCAGGGCTTCATCCTGAAGGATATCGGCCTCCTGGCCATTGCCCTGTGGTCAGCGCTGGAAAGCCGCGCGGCGCTGCCGGCCGCCCGTTCCAGGCTCGCCATGGCCTGATCACGCCGTCCCCCCCGGCTTGACGACATGCCCGCCGCGCGCCAGCGTGGCGGGCATGTTCGATGATGATCTGCCCAGGAAGAAACATGACCTCCTCGCCGATCTGGCGCGGGAGGATCTGGACCGTCTGTCCATCGCCGATCTGGATGAGCGCATCGCCGCGCTGGAGGCCGAACTGGCGCGCGCCAGGGCCAAGCGCGACGGCGCCGCCAGGTTCCGCGCCGCGGCCGACAGTCTGTTCAAGTCATGACCGGCCATCAGACCTCATTGGGCACGCATGATTATGCGCCCGATGCCCGCAACGAGCGCATCCTGATCAACGTCAACGGCGTGCTGCGCCCGCGCGCCGAAGCGATGGTGAGCGTGTTTGATTCGGGCTTCATGCTGGGCGACGGCGTGTGGGAGGGCCTGCGTGTCCATGCCGGGCGTGTGGCCTTTCTCGACCAGCATCTCGACCGGCTGTGGGAAGGTGCCAAGGCCATTTTCATGGACATCGGCATCAGCCGCGACGAGCTGGAACGGCGGATCTACGCCACCATCGACGCGAACGCGATGACCGCCTGCCATATCAGGCTGATGGTGACGCGCGGCCTGCGCTCCACCCCCTATCAGGATCCCCGTGTGGTGGTGTCGCCTGCCACCATCGTCATCATCGCCGAGCACAAGGATCCGCTGCCGAGCACCATCGAGAAGGGCATCCGCCTTGCCACCGTGCATGTGCGGCGCGGTTATCCGGACGTGCAGGACCCCAAGCTGAACAGCCATTCGAAGCTGAACTGCATCACCGCCTGCATCCAGGCGACGCAAGCCGGGGCGGACGAGGCGTTGATGCTGGATCCACACGGCTTTGTGGCGACATGCAATTCCACCCATTTCTTCATCGTGAAGCGCAACCGCCGCGGGGTGCAGGAGGTGTGGACATCGAGCGGCGATTATTGCCTGGCCGGCATCACGCGCGGCAACGTCATCCGCGTGTGTGAGGATCATGGCATCCCGGTGTTTGAAAGGAATTTCAGCCTGACCGATGTCTATTCGGCGGATGAGGCCTTTGTGACCGGCACCTTTGCCGGCGTGGTGCCGGTGACCAGCATCGACGGCCGGCCGCTGACCCCGGCGCGCGGGCCGATGGTGGAGCGGCTGCAGGGCCTGTATCGCGCCCTGATCGAAGCCGATGTGGCGGCGCGGGGGCGGCCGTGACCATCCGGATCGCCATGTGGTCGGGCCCGCGCAACCTGTCGACCGCGATGATGCGCAGTTTTGGCGCCCGCAGCGACTGCCATGTCAGCGACGAGCCTTATTATGGGGCGTATCTGAAGCAGACCGGCGATGATCACCCGATGGCGGCCGAGGTCATCGCCGCCATGGACTGCGACTGGCACAGCGTGACCGCCGCGCTGTCGGGCGCGTGCGAACGGCCGGTCTGGTATCAGAAGCACATGGTTCACCACATGGTCGGGCCGGTCGATCTGTTCCGCCTTGCGGGCTTTCGTCATTCCTTCCTGATCCGCGCGCCGGAACGGGTGATCGCCAGCTATGCCGCCAAGCGGGAGGTGGTGACGGCGCAGGGGCTGGGCTTTGCCAGGCAGCGCGACTGGTTCGAGCGGCTGGCCGACCAGGCGGGCCAGGCGCCGCCGGTGGTTGATTCGGCCGATGTGCTGCGCGATCCGGCCGGCACGCTGGCCCGGCTGTGCGCGGCGCTGGGAATCGCCTGGGATCCCGCGATGCTGCGCTGGCCGCCGGGGCCGCGCGCCACCGATGGGGTGTGGGCACCGCACTGGTATGGCCGGGTGCTGGCCTCCACCGGCTTTGACGCAGCGGAAGGTCCGCCTCCGGTGCTGGACGGCGAGGCAGCGCGGGTACGCGATGAATGCCGGCCGCATTATGAGGCGATGGCGGCGCACCGGCTGTAGGCCGTGAACGCATTAATATCATCCCCCGGGACGGGCTTTTCAGCCCCGAGGCGAGTGAGCAAGCGCAGCGGCGGTAGCCAAAGCTACCGCACAAGCGCAGCGAGCGCTGCATCGGGGCTGAAAAGCCCGCCTGCGGTGGCCCGGAGAAGCCAAATCAACGTCGTCAGTCGGCTTGCCGGGGGGCGCTGCCCCGCCCGCGCCGCCCGCCAATGCCGATTTGGCTTCTCCGGGCCATCACGGGGGGTGATATTTATGCGTTCACGGCCTAGCCCAAATCAAAAGCGACAGGTTGCCGGGGGCTGACGCGCGCGTAATCTGCGCCGCGTCATGACCTGGGGAGTGGACCCGTGAACTTCGATTTTTCCGACGAAGCCAAGGAACTGGGCGAACAGGCGAAGAAGCTGCTCGCCGAAAAGGCCGGCACCGGCCCGGCGCGCAAGGCGATGGCGGCCGATGCGCCGGCCATGGACGCTGCGCTGTGGAAGGAGATCAGCGAGCTGGGCTGGACGGCGGCGCGCGTGCCGGAAGCCCATGGTGGCCTCGGCCTGTCCGTCGAGGAAGTCGCCCAGCTGGCCGAAGCCGCCGGCGGCAGCCTGGCGCATGTGCCGCTCGTGTCCACCCTGCTCGCCACCGAAGCGCTGGTGCTGGCCGGCACCGAGGCACAGCAGGCCAAATGGCTGCCTGGCATCGCCAGCGGCGAGACCATCGCCTGCGTGGCGTGGAGCGAGCCCGGCGCGGTGAACCCGGCCAATGTGCGGACCGAGGCACTCAAGGGTTCAGGGGGGGGCGGCAAGCTGTCCGGCGTGAAGCAGCCGGTCGCCGATCTGGCCGTTGCCCATGTCGCCATCGTGGTGGCAGCTGGCGCGGATGGCCCGCAGCTCTACATTGTCGATCTGAAGGGCGCCGACACCGCGGCGGTGGAAACGGTTGATCTCGTCCGCCGCCATGGCCGGCTGACGCTGAACGCCACCCCGGCCGAGGCGCTGGGCACGGCCGGCGATTATCAGGACTGGCTCGACCGCGCGGCGGTGATCCTGGCCTATGAAGCCATCGGCACCGCCGGCGCGGCGATGGCAATGACGGTGGATTATGCCAAGACCCGCGTTGCCTTTGGCCAGAAGATCGGCCGCTATCAGGCGGTGAAGCACAAGTGCGCCGACATGTATATCAAACTGGAACTGGCCCGCGCCCATGCCCTGCATGGCCTGGCCATGATCGGCACCAACGGCGCCGAATTGCGCCAGGCTGCGGCAGCGGCGCGCGTCGCCAGCCTCGATGCGCTGGCCTATTGTGCCGAGGAGAATGTGCAGCTGCACGGCGGCATCGGGTTCACCTGGGAAAGCGATTGCCAGTTTTATTACCGCCGCAACCGGGCGCTGGTGGCCGCGCTGGGCCCGCGCGGCTGGTGGGCGGAACGGTTGGTGCGCGCGCTGGAACAGCGCAACCGCGCGGCCGCGTGATTGGAACAGGGGAGAGGCAAGATGGATTTCAACGACACCCCACAGGAAGCCGAATATCGCGCCACGGTGCGCGCCTGGCTGGAAGCGAACGCCGCCGAGTATCGGGAGCCGCCGGCCGAAAGCTGGAAACTGCCCGAATTCATCGCGCGTTCGAAGGCCTGGCAGGCCAAGAAGCACGCCGCCGGATATACCGGCATCACCTGGCCCAAGATGTTCGGCGGCCAGGGCCTGACGCCCATGCACAGCATCATCTATGGCCAGGAGGAAAGCCGCTGGCACGTGCCGCAGGGCCTCTATTCCATTGGCCTTGGCATGTGCATCCCCACCGTCTTCACCCACGGCCAGCCCGAGGTGATCCAGCGTTATGTGCCGAAAGCGCTGCTGGGCGAGGAGGTGTGGTGCCAGCTGTTTTCCGAACCGGCCGCCGGGTCTGACCTTGCCGGCATCCGCACCAAGGCGGTGCGCGATGGCGATGAATGGGTGATCGATGGCCAGAAGGTGTGGACCAGCTTTGCCCACGCCAGCGATTTCGGCATCGTTGTGACCCGCACCGATCCCAGCATGCCCAAGCACAAGGGCCTGACCATGTTCATCGTGAACATGAAGGCGCCGGGGGTGACGGTGAAGGGCATCAAGCAGATGTCGGGCGGCAGCGATTTCAACGAGGTGTTCTTCGACGGCGTGCGGGTCCATGATTCGCACCGGCTCGGCGCTGTCGGCGATGGCTGGAAGGTGGCGCTGACCACGCTGATGCACGAGCGTCTCGCCGTTGGCGGCAAGCCGCGCTATGCGCCCGGCTATGAAACGCTGATGAAGCTGGCGCGCGGTGTGGATGCCCCCGATGGCAACCCGGCGATTGCCGCCAGCGATGTGCGCCAGAAGATCGCCCAGACCTATATCAACGACCAGGGCATCAAGCTGACCCAGATGCGCGCGCTTTCGGCGCTGTCCAAGGGCCAGGTGCCGGGGCCGGAACAGTCCATCTCCAAGGTAGTGGTGGCCAAGACCATGCAGGATCTGGCCAGCTTCGCCCTCGATCTGTCGGGCGGCGATGGCTTCGTTGCCGGGGCGGACGCCGATCCGGAACTGGCCAAGCTGCAGGGCAGCTATCTCGGTTCGGCCGGTCTGCGCATTGCCGGCGGGACGGACGAAATCCTGAGGAACATCATCGCGGAACGCGTGCTGGGCCTGCCCGGCGACATGCGGCCGGATAAGGACACGCCGTTCAACCAGGCGGTGACGGCATAACCGCCACAGGCGGGACAAATTGGGGCGCTGGCCAGCCGGACGGCGCCCCTTTTGCTGTCAGGTCGCCGGGCAGCCTTCCGGCACCGGGGCCAGGCTCAATTCGGCGCGGGCCTTTTCCAGATCGGCCTTGTAGGCCGGCGTGTCCTCGATGCGCTGGTAGAGCGCGGTGGCCATCAGCCGCCCGCCCACCACGTCCGACGCCCAGTGCACCCGGCAGGCGATGCGCAGATCGCCGGTCGCCTTGCCGAATTTCAGGATCTCGGCGCTGCGTGATGGCCGCGCGTCCGACAGGATCAGGCCCCACAGCCAGCCCACCGCGGCATGGCCGGACGGATAGGCAAAGCCGAGGGGCTTGCCGCCATCCTTGGCATGATCAGGGTCACAGGCCTTGCCGCCATCGGTGGTGAACGGGCGCGGGCGCTTGTAATAATCCTTGGCGGCGAACACGGCGCGGCCCAGATCGGTGCCGGCGCGGCGCAGCAGGGCCATGGTGGCCGGCGTGGTTTCGGCCGACAATTGCGCCCCCAGCGCGCAGCTGATTTCCTTGACGAAACTCGGGCTCGTCACGCTCAGCTGGCCGATGGCGCGCTGCCAATCGGGGCCGCCGATGCCCTTGCGGCTCTGGCGATAGACGAATTGATCCGCCTTGGCCTCGCTGCTGCCGGCGACGGGCGGTGGCGGCAACAGGCGCAGCATGCTGAGCGGCTGCATGCGTTCGACATAGCCGGCCGGCCCGACACTGACGCTGATTGGTGGCGGCAACGGCGGCGCGGGCTGGGCGGCAGCGGCGCTGGCGGTGAGCAGCAGGGGCAGGATCAGGCGCATGATATCCCTTTCATCAGCAGTAAAAGGCCGGTGGCGCGCTGGCCAGTTCGGTGCGGGCCCGGGCCAGATCGGCGCGATAGGCCGGGGTGCTGGCAATCTGGCGATGGAGCAGCTGGGCCAGGCTGCGGCCCGCCGCCACGTCAGACGGCCAGTGCACCCGGCAGGCCACGCGCAGCTGGCCGGTTTCGCGGGCAAAACCATCGAGTTCGGATGCCCGGGCGGGGGCGACATCGGCCAGCACCAGCGCCCATAGCGCCGATGTGGTGGCATGGCCCGATGGATAGGCAAAATCCGGGTTGCCGGCCAGGTCGCAGGCCTCCCCACCATCGGTGGTGAAGGGGCGCGGGCGGCTGAACTTGTCCTTGGCGGCGTTGACGGCGCGGCGGGCATCCTGGGCGCTGCGGGTGAGCAGCGCGAACAGGTGCGGCGTCAGCTTGGGATCGATCTGGCGGCCAAAGGCGCAGCTCAGCTGCTGGCGGTAACCGGGCAGGTTCAAGGAGCGTTGCGCCTTGGCGCGCTGCCAGTCGCGGCTGCCGATGCCGCTGGCGGCGGCGGCATAGGCGGCGCGATCCTCCCGGTCGGCGGCGCTGCCCGGTGCCGGCGGCGGCGGCACGGCCTTCAGGACGGCGTTGCTGGCCGGCGGCGCCAGATAGGGGGCCGCCCCCTTTTGCACCAGGCCCTGGCCAACGGCCGGCATGGCCAGCAGCGCCGCGGCCAGCATGACGGATCGCGCGATCATTCTTGTCCCCATGCCGGCATCTTGCCTGCGCTGGCGGCTGTCTGGCCAGAAAAAACCGCCATCCGGCCCGCGCCGTCGCCTGTGCCGCCATGCCACAGCTATAAAAGCGGCCAGCTGGGCCGTTTGCCCCTTGATGTTTGGCCGCCCCGGGCAGACATTGGGATCAAGGCCCGACATCTGGCCGGGCCGGCAACGGCGCTGCTTTCCCCCCGAAACAGCGCCCCGGAGAATTTGATGCCCTCGTTCACACGGGAATTGGAGAAGACCCTCCACAACGCTCTGGCCGAAGCTGCCCGCCGGACGCACGAATATGCCACGCTGGAACATCTGTTGCTGGCGCTCACCACCGACACGCACGCCGCCCAGGTGATGAAGGCCTGCAATGTTGATCTGGAAGAGCTGCAGAGCCAGCTGATCCGCTATCTCGACACCGAGCTGACCGCGCTGAAGGCCGATGCCAGCATCGATCCGTCGCCCACCGCCGGATTTCAGCGCGTGGTGCAGCGGGCGATCCTGCACGTGCAATCGTCTGGCCGCGAGGAAGTGACCGGCGCCAATGTGCTGGTCGCGCTGTTTTCCGAACGCGAGAGCCATGCCGTCTTCTTCCTGCAGCAGCAGGACATGACGCGCCTCGATGCCGTCAGCTTCATCAGCCATGGCATCGCCAAGTCCGGCCAGTCCGAAGCCAAGCCGCCCAAGGGCGCGGCTGGCGGCGGTGCCGAGAAGGACGAGCCGGAGGAAAAGCCGGCCAAGGCAGAGAAGACCGAGAAGAAGGGCAGCGAAAGCGCCCTCAAGCAGTTCACCGTCAACCTCAACGAGAAGGCGAAGAACGGCAAGGTCGATCCGCTGATCGGTCGCAGCGCCGAGGTGGACCGCACCATCCAGATCCTGTGCCGGCGCACCAAGAACAACCCGCTCTATGTGGGGGATCCGGGCGTGGGCAAGACCGCGATTGCCGAAGGCCTGGCCCGCAAGATCATCGAGGGCCAGGTGCCCGATGTGCTGAAGCCCGCGGTAATCTACAGCCTCGACATGGGCGCGCTGCTGGCGGGCACCCGCTATCGCGGCGATTTCGAGGAGCGGCTGAAGAATGTCGTGTCCGAACTGGAAAAGCTGCCCGATGCGGTGCTGTTCATCGATGAAATCCACACGGTGATCGGTGCCGGCGCCACCAGCGGCGGCGCCATGGATGCATCGAACCTGTTGAAGCCGGCGCTGTCATCCGGCGCGATCCGCTGCATCGGTTCGACCACCTACAAGGAATTCCGCAATCATTTCGAGAAGGACCGTGCCCTGCTGCGCCGGTTCCAGAAGATCGACGTGAACGAGCCGACCATCGAGGACACGGTGAAGATCCTGATGGGTCTGCGCCCGTCCTATGAAGAGCATCACAAGCTGAAATACACCCCCGATGCCATCAAGGCGGCGGTGGAGCTTTCGGCGCGCTACATCAACGATCGCAAGCTGCCCGACAAGGCCATCGACGTGATCGACGAGACCGGTGCCAGCCAGATGCTGCTGCCCGAACACAAGCGCAAGAAGACCATCGGCGTGAAGGAGGTGGAGGCGGTGATCGCCACCATGGCCCGCATCCCGCCGAAGAGCGTTTCGACCGACGACAAGGCCCAGCTCGCCACGCTGGAAGCCGATCTGAAGCGCGTGGTGTTCGGCCAGGATGCCGCCATCGAGAAGCTGGCCAGCGCCATCAAGCTGGCCCGCGCCGGGCTTCGCGAACCCAACAAGCCGATCGGCTGCTATCTCTTCTCCGGCCCGACCGGCGTCGGCAAGACCGAGGTGGCCAAGCAGCTGGCGACCATCCTGGGCATTCCGCTCACCCGCTTCGACATGTCGGAATATATGGAGCGCCATTCGGTCAGCCGGCTGATCGGGGCGCCTCCGGGCTATGTCGGCTTTGATCAGGGCGGCCTCTTGACCGATGCGGTCGATCAGCAGCCGCATTCGGTGCTGCTGCTGGACGAGATCGAGAAGGCCCACCCCGATCTGTTCAACATCCTGCTGCAGGTGATGGACAACGGCAAGCTGACCGATCACCACGGCAAGACGGTGGATTTCCGCAACATCATCCTGATCATGACCACCAATGCCGGGGCCGCCGACATGGCGCGCGAAGGCATCGGCTTTGGCGCCACCACCCGCGTGGGTGAGGACGAGGAAGCGATCAAGAAGCTGTTCAGCCCGGAATTCCGCAACCGCCTCGATGCCACCGTGCCGTTCGGCTATCTCCCTCCGGCCGTGGTTGCCATGGTGATCGACAAGTTCGTGCTGGGCCTGGAGCTGCAGCTGGCCGACCGTGAAGTGCACATCAGCCTGACCGAAGAGGCCAAGGCCTGGTTGATCCAGCGCGGTTATGACCGGCTCTATGGTGCCCGGCCGATGGGCCGCCTGATCCAGGAGAAGATCAAGCAGCCGCTGGCCGAGGAATTGCTGTTCGGCAAGCTGGTCAACGGCGGCGAGGTGCGCGTGCACGTGAAGGACGATGATCTGTCGTTCGAGATCGTGCCGGCGATCAAGAAGCTGAAGGCTAGGAAAGCGCCCAAGGCGCTGCCGGCGCCAACGGAAGAGGCCTGACCGTTCATCTGCCGCTCAGGCCCCGCGCGGCATGGGCGGCAGCGGACACTGACGGAAGCACGAATCGGGGACAGGCCATGACGCGGCTGGTGGTGGAACGGCTGGGGATGCTGATGCTGGTGGCGGCCGCCATTGTCGCCGCCGAACCGCGCCTGACCCTCGCCTTTGAAGATGCCGGCGATCCGCGCCCGCAGCGCTTTGCGCTGACCGGCGAGATCATGGGCAAGGCGCTGGGCCTGGTGATCAGCTGGTCCGGCGGCGCCCGTCAGCTGCTGAACTGATCCGCCTCCAGATCATCGATTGAGCCGGCCGCCAGCACGCGGCGCGCCACCGCCATGCCATGGCCGGCGCGCAGCATCGCGGCCAGCTGCTTCTGCTGCTGCGCCCGGTCGGCATCCGCCGGCCCGAACGGCCCCAGCCGCTTGCGCCGGGCAAAGGCGATGGCCACCGCCAGCGCCTCAGCCTCGTCGGGCGCGTCGCCACGGTCATCCACGTCCACGCCGTCGGCAGCCAGCTGTGCCGCCACCCGGCGCGGGCCCAGCCCGCGGGCCGCCATGGCGCGCGATTTCATGCCGGCATAGGCGGCATCGTCGACATAGCGCAGCGCGGCCAGCCGGTTGATCAGCGCCGGCACATCGGGCGGGGCATCGCCGGCCCAGCCGCGCTCCTTTAGTTTGCGCGCCAGATAGCGCTGCAGCCGGGCTCTGGTGGTGGCAAAGCGGGCGGCATAATGCAGCGCCAGCTCGCGCAATTGCGCCTCGTTCAGCGGCGGCGGGGCCCGGCGTGGGGCCTTGGGCTGCGGGCGCCTTTCATCAGTCATGCCACTTTCCTGCCATGATCGGGCCGGATTTTGAACGCCCCAGCGTGCCAGAGGGAGCGTGGACAAGAATATTTCCCCCGCCATTTGGGTCGAAATTCCGGCGGGGGGCAAGGGAGAAGACCATGGCTGACACGGCTGAAACGCTGCGCCCCACCCCGACCGATGATGGCCGGCCGATGCGCCAATCGGATTTCGGCACCGTGGTGGAGGCGCTGGATTATGCTGCGCTTGGGGCAAAGGGCTTCAACTTCCACGATGCCCGTGCCGATCTCGTCCGTGTGTATCCCTATGCCGAACTGGCCGCCGATGCCCGCCGCCACGCCATGCACTTCATTGCTGAAGGCGTGCAGCCGGGTGACCGCATTGCGCTGATCGCCGAAACCGGGGCCGGCTTTGCCGCCGCCTTTTTCGGCGCGATCTATGCCGGCGCGCTGCCGGTGCCGCTGCCGCTGCCGACCAGCTTTGGCGGCCGCGATGCCTATGTCGATCAGATCCGTGTGCAGCTGAACAGCTGTGACCCGGTGATGGTGCTCTCCCCCACCGGTCTCTATCCGATGGTGGCCGAAGCCGCCGCCGGCAAGTGCGCGGCGCACGACTGGTCGCTGTGGTTTGCCGCGGATGCGCCGGTGGTGACGCTGCCGCAGGCCAAGCCGACCGACATCGCCTATCTGCAATATTCCTCGGGCTCCACCCGCTTCCCGCACGGCGTGGCCGTCACCCACGAGGCGCTGCTGGCCAATCTCGCCGGCCATGCCTTCATGATGAAGGTGGGCGAAGGCGACCGCGTGGTGAGCTGGCTGCCCTGGTATCACGACATGGGCCTGGTGGGCTGCATGCTGTCGCCGATGGCGAACCAGCTCTCGGTCGATTATATCGCCACCGAGGATTTCGCCCGCCGGCCGCTGTCGTGGCTCACGCTGATCAGCCGCAACAAGGATGCGACGCTCAGCTATTCGCCGACCTTTGGCTATGATATCTGCGCCCGCCGCATTTCCCATTCGATCCCGGTGGCCGAGCGGTATGACCTGTCGCGCTGGCGCGTGGCCGGCAACGGCGCCGACATGATCCGCCCGGAAGTGATGCAGGCCTTTGTCGATGCCTTTGCGCCGGCCGGCTTCAAGGCCAGTGCCTTCCTGCCCAGCTATGGTCTGGCTGAAGCCACGCTGGCCGTCACCATCATGCCGCCGGGTGACGGCATCCAGTGCGACCTGATCGACGAGCGCACCCTGTCCGGCACCGCCGGCGATGCCCGTGCCGATCAGCGCCTGCCCACCCGCTATCGCGCCATTGTCAATTGCGGCAAGGCCGTGCCGGGCATGACGATCGAGGTCCGCGACGAGAAGGGCCGTGTGCTGCCGGACCGCAAGATCGGCCGCGTGTTTGTGCGCGGGCTGGGCGTGATGGCCGGATACTTCCGCGATCCCGAAGCCACCGAGGCGGCGCTGTCGCCCGACGGCTGGCTCGACACCGGCGACATGGCCTATATGAAGGATGGTTCGATCTATATCGTTGGCCGCGCCAAGGACATGATCATCATCAACGGCAAGAATCACTGGCCGCAGGATATCGAATGGGCGATCGAGCAGCTGCCCGGCTTCAAGGCCGGCGACATTGCCGCCTTTTCGATCACCACCCCCTCGGGCGAGGAAGCGCCGGCGGTGCTGGTGCAGTGCCGCACCAGCGACAATGACGAGCGCATCAAGCTGCGCGATGCCATCCGAACCAAGGTGAAGGCGATCACCGGCATGAGCTGCGTGGTCGAACTGGTGCCGCCGCGCACCCTGCCGCGCACCTCGTCGGGCAAGCTGTCGCGCTCCAAGGCGCGGCTGCAATATCTGTCGGGCGAGATTCAGCCGTTTGAAGTTGCGGCCTGACGACTCCCCTCCCGCTTGCGGGAGGGGCTGGGGGTGGGCAGTGTCAGCATCGCCAACCACCCCACCTATGACATGACCGCAATTCCCACCCCCAACCCCTCCCGCACGCGGGAGGGGAGTTTGATCGCCCTGACCGGCGCCACCGGCTTCGTCGGCCGCCGTGTGCTGGCGCTGGCGAACCGGCCTATCCGCGCCCTCGCCCGCCGGCCGCAGCCGCCGCAGCCCGGTGTCGAATGGGTGCTGGGCGATCTGGATGACGCGCACGCCCTCGCCCGGCTGTGCGATGGTGCCGCCGCCGTGCTGCACATTGCCGGCGTGGTGAACGCGCCCGATGCCGCCGGTTTCCACGCCGGCAATGTCACCGGCAACGCCAATGTGCTGGCCGCAGCCGCTGCGGTGCCGCGCTTTGTCCATGTTTCCAGCCTCGCCGCGCGGGAACCGGCCCTGTCGCTCTATGGCGCTTCCAAGGCGGCAGGCGATGCGTTGGTTCAGGCGCGGGCGGGGGACTGGGTGATCGTGCGCCCGCCCGGCGTCTATGGCCCCGGCGATGCCGAAATGCGTGATCTGTTCGCGCTGGCGCGGTTCGGCCTGGGCGTCGCCCCCGGCGGGCCGGCGGCGCGCATCAGCCTCATCCATGTCGATGATCTGGCCCGTGCCTTGCTGGCGCTGGCCGATGCAGGGCCCAGCCGCACCATCCTGGAAATCGATGATGGCGCCGGCGCCCACGGCGGCCACAGCCACGCCGATTTTGCCCGCGCCATCGGTGGCGCGCTCGGTCGCCGGCCGCTGGTACTGCCGATCCCCGCCGGCCTGCTCATGACGCTGGCGGCATCGCGGCTGATCCCCAAGCTGACGCCGGATCGCGCCCGCTATCTTGCCCATCCCGATTGGGTGGCGCG
Source organism: Sandarakinorhabdus sp. FBCC-B8862 (assembly GCF_059745315.1). NCBI lineage: Bacteria > Pseudomonadati > Pseudomonadota > Alphaproteobacteria > Sphingomonadales > Sphingosinicellaceae > Sandarakinorhabdus > Sandarakinorhabdus sp. FBCC-B8862. The sequence goes on along the minus strand of NZ_CM185574.1, from coordinate 1,839,712 downwards.
CGGCGGCAATGATCGTCTGGCCGGCCTCTGGCAGCCGCAGATCGATCTCGCGGCCGGTCTCGCCGACACGGTGCGCGATTATCGCGCACGCGGCTGGCTCTAGGCCAAGGACCTGTCAAATCCATGTCCCGTCATTGAACGAAGCGGCCAAATGGCGAGGAGGGTGGCCGCAGGCGGGGCAGCGCCCCGGCACCGCGCTCGCTTCGCTTGGGCGGTGGCGCTGCCACCGCCGCTGCGGTCCCTCACTCGTGCCGGGGTGCTGCGGGCTGTGCCGGGACATGGATTTGACAGGTCCTGAGCCTAAGGTTCCGCAATTTGGCCATGATGTGAAGGCAAAGGGCCAGCAACGCACAAGGATGGAGCCTTCATGACTGACCGCGCCGGGGTTTATGCCCGCATCATCGAACTGATCGAGCCGCTGAATGCCAAGAAGGTGGCCCTCACCGAAACCACGACCTTTGCCGGCGACATGGAAATGGACAGCCTGACCGTGATGGATCTGGTGGCCAGCATGGAAGACGAATGGGATATCCTCATCCCCCTGAACATGCTGCCCGATCTGGAAACCATCGGCCAGGTGGCCGATGCCGTGCACGGCCTGGTGACGAAGAAGGGCTGAGGCCATGACCGATCTTCTGTCGAAGTTTGATCCGCTGATCGCCGAACATGCCGGGCTGCTGTCGGCCGGCATCCGCGATCCGTTCGGCATCGTGATGGACAAGGTGCTGTCGCCCACCGAAGCCATCATCAAGGGCCAGCACACCATCCTGCTCGGCACCTATAACTATATGGGGATGACGTTCGATCCCGATGTGGTGGCCGCCGGCCAGGCCGCCATCCGCGATTATGGCGCCGGCACCACCGGCAGCCGCGTGCTCAACGGCACCTACCAGACCCACAAAGAGTGCGAGGAAGCGCTTAAGGACTTCTATGGCATGTCCCACGCCATGGTGTTCTCCACCGGCTACCAGGCCAATCTCGGCATGGTCTCCACGCTGGCCGGCAAGGGCGATTTCATCATCCTCGATGCCGACAGCCACGCCTCCATCTATGATGGCTGCAAGATGTCCAACGCCGACATCGTGCGCTTCCGCCACAACGACGCCGCCGATCTGGAAAAGCGGCTGAAGCGCCTGCCGCCCGAAGCCGGCAAGCTGGTTGTGCTGGAAGGCGTCTATTCGATGCTGGGCGACATCGCGCCGCTGCCCGAGCTGGTGGCCATCGCCAAGGCGCATGGCGCCATGGTTCTGGTCGATGAAGCGCATGGCATGGGCTTTTTCGGGCCCAACGGCCGCGGCGTGTACGAGGAACAGGGCGTCGCCGATGATGTCGATTTCGTCGTTGGCACCTTCTCGAAATCGGTGGGCACGGTCGGCGGCTTCTGCGTCTCCAACCACCCGAAGTTCGAGATACTGCGCCTCGTCTGCCGGCCCTACACCTTCACCGCCTCGCTGCCGCCCGCGGTGGTGGCCAGCGCCGCCACCTCCATCCGCAAGCTGATGACCGCGCACGACAAGCGCGCCCGGCTGTGGGAAGCCACCCGCCGCCTGCACGGTGGGCTGAAGGCACGCGGCTTCAAGCTCGCCACCGAAACGCCGGAAAGCGCCATTGTTTCGGTGCTGATGCCGGATCAGGAAACCACGGCACTGATGTGGTCCACCCTCATCGAACTGGGCGTCTATGTGAACATGAGCCGCCCGCCCGCCACGCCCGCCGGCGTGTTCCTGCTGCGCTGTTCCATCTGCGCCCTGCATTCGGATGCGCAGATCGACACGGTGCTGGGCAAGTTCGAACAGGCCGCGCAGATGGCCAATCTGGCCTTGCACGAGCCCGCCTGATTTCTTCATGACGCAGAAAGGCTGGGCGGCTATAGCATGGCCGCCCGGTCGTTCGCGCGCCCGGTGACCAAGACACCACCTGGGGCAGCTGCGTGACCAAACGCATCGATCGTTACCTGTTCGGCCTGATCCTGGTGCCGCTGATCGGCACGCTGGTGGTGGCGGCCATGCTGCTGGTGCTGGATCGCATGCTGCGCCTGTTCGATTTCGTCATCAACGAAGGCGGGCCGGTCAGCGTGGTATGGCGCATGCTGGGCAATCTGCTGCCCGAATATCTGTCGCTCGGCATCCCCATTGGCGTGATGCTGGGCACGCTGCTGGCCTTTCGCCGCCTGGCGCTGTCGTCCGAACTGGATTCGCTGCTGGCCGTCGGCATTTCCTATGGCCGGCTGCTGCGCGTGCCGTTCATCTTTGCCGGCGTGTTTGCCGTGGTGAATTTCGGCATTGTCGGCTGGCTGCAGCCGGTCACCCGCTATGCCTATGAAAATCTGCGCTTTGAACTGCGTTCGGGCGCGCTGGGCGCGTCGATCAAGGTGGGGGAATTCGCCAATCTGGGCGGCGGCATGACCTTGCGGGTGGAAGAATCGCGCGAAGGCGGCGCCGATTTGCGCGGCCTGTTCGTGCGCGGCAGCAAGAATGGCCAGACGATTGCCGCCACTGCGGCGCGCGGCAGCTTCCTCGCCACCGATGATCCCGAAACCATCCTGCTGCGCCTGCGCGATGGCACGCTGGTGCACAGCCCGTCGCCGGGCGCCACCCCGCGCGTGCTCAGCTTTTCCCAGCATGATGTGCCGATCCCGCTGCCGGAAATGGTCGCCTTCCGCAAACGCGGCGAAGGCAATCTGGAAGCGACCCTGCCCGAACTGTGGCGCAGCATGTGGAATGGCGACACACAAGACCTGCGTCGCAGCGCGGCGGCCACCTTTCACCGCCGTGTCGTGCAGTGCGTGATCATGTTCGTGCTGCCCTTCCTCGCCGTCGCCATGGCGGTGCCGCCCAAGCGCTCCACCTCGGCGCTGGGGGTGTTTCTGTCGATCATCGCGCTCGTCACCTTCCACAAGCTCACCGAATATGGCGAGCGCATGGGCGCGCTGGGCCGGGTTGATCCGGTGCTGGCGCAATGGGTGCCCTATGCCCTGTTCCTCGGCCTGGCGCTGTGGATGTTCCGCGTGCTGTGCCGGCCGGGCGGTCAGCCGATCGGCGCGCTCGATCGCTGGTTCGGCAAGATCAGCGGCCTGGTCACTGGCCTGGCAGCGCGCCTGGTGCGCCGCCAGAACTGGGCCGATGATGTGCTGTCGGCAGGGTGATCGCCATGGCCTTGTTCCCCTCCCGCACCATCGCCTGGTACACGGCACGGATGTTCCTGATCCGGGTGGCGGCCTTCATCATCGGCCTCACCGTCATCCTGCAGTCGCTGGATCTGTTGTCGGAAAGCGGCAAGGTGCTGGCAGCGGCCGGCAACACTGAATCCGATCTGTGGGTCTATGTCTCCCTGCGCGCGCCGCAGATCGTGCAGCTGTTCCTGCCCTTTTCGGTGCTGCTGGCCACACTGGTGACGCTGGCCACACTGAACCAGAACAGCGAGGTGGTGATCTTCAAGGCGGCGGGCTTGTCAGCCCACCATATCCTGGCGCCGCTGATGCTGGCGGCGCTCGGCGTTGCCGTGGCCAATTTCGCCTGGAACGAACGCATCGCCACACGGGCCAGCGCCACGCTGAAGGCCTGGCAGGAGGTGGAATATCGCAAGCTGCCCCCGGCGGTGGCGGCCAAGACGCAAAGCTGGGTGCGCGGCGGCGATGATCTGTTTCACGCCGAAGCGGTCAGCGGCCGCGGTGCTGCCACCCGGCTTGATGATGTCACCATCTATGACCGGCGCGGCAACCGGCTGGTGCAGGTGGTGATGGCCGCCAGCGCGACACCGGTGGCGGGCGGCTGGCAGCTGAACAAGGTGCGGCTGTTCGATGTGGCGAGCGGTGGGCTGGAACGGCGTGACCAGTTGCTGTTCACCACCGATGTGGTGCCGCGCCAGTTCACCACCGCCAGCATCAACCCCAATTTCGTGCCGCTATGGGACTTGTGGCCGCAGATCGCCGAACAACGCGCCGCCGGCAAATCCACCGACGTTCTGGAAGCAGCGGCCTGGCACAAGATTTCGGGGCCGCTGTCGGCCGTGTTGATGCCGCTCCTTGGCGCGGTGGCGGCCTTTGGCCTGGCCCGGTCGGGCAAATTGTTCGTGCGCGCAGTCATCGGCATGGCGCTGGGCTTCGCCTTTTTCGTGGCCGACAATTTCATGCTGGCGATGGGCAATTTCGGCACGGTGCCGCCGCTGATGGCTGCCTGGTCGCCGTTCATCCTGTTCCTGTTGATCGGCGAAGCCGTGCTGATCCGCACCGAAGAATGATTGCCCCCAAACTGCCTTGATTGCCGCTTACCAAGGGCCCGATGAGCACGATCACCCTGAAGCGCGTCGAGAGCGCGGCCGACCGCAAGGCCTTTGTTGACCTGCCGTGGACGCTCTATGCCAACGATCCCCATTGGGTGCCGCCGCTGAAAAGCGAGATGCTCGGCCTGATTGGCGGCATCAAGACCAACCCCTGGTTCGGCCATGCCGAAGCCGCCTTCTGGCTGGCGCTGAAGGATGGCCAGGTCGTCGGCCGCATTTCGGCGCAGGTGGATCAGCTGGTGATTGCGCCCGAAGCCCCCGGGGGTGGCCCCGGCACCGGGCATTGGGGCATGTTCGAATGCATCGATGATGCGGCCGTGGCCGATGCGCTGTTTGGCGCGGCCGAGGATTGGCTGCGCAGCCGTGGCATGACCCGGGCGCTGGGGCCGTTCAGCCTGTCGGTGTGGGACGAGCCGGGCCTTTTGGTCCAGGGCTTTGATGGGCCGCCTACCGTGATGATGGGTCACCATCTGCCGCATTATGAGCGGCTGGTGACGGCGCGCGGCTATCAGGGCGTGAAGGATCTGCACGCCTGGTCACTGCCGATCGCCCAGCCGTTTCCGGAAATGGTGCAGCGCATCGTCGCCTTCTCCGAACGCAACGCCAAGCTGGTGACGCGGCCGGTGAACAAGGCGAAATTTGACCAGGAAGCCGCGCTGATCCTTGATATCCTGAACGACGCCTGGTCGGACAATTGGGGCTTCGTGCCGCTGACGCCTGACGAGATCGCCTATGTCGGCAAGAAGCTGAAACCGATCATCTTTGAAAATCTGGTGCGCATCGCCGAATATGAAGGCGTGCCCGTCGGCTTCATGATCACCCTGCCCGACATCAACGAGCTGACCCGCGATCTCAACGGCAGCCTGTTCCCGTTCGGCTGGGCCAAGTTGCTTTGGCGGCTGCGCGCGCCCAAGGTGAAGCGCATGCGCGTGCCGCTGATGGGCATCAGGAAATCGCTGCAGGGCCACCGCGTCGCCAGCCTGATGGCGTTCCAGATGATCGAATATATCCGCCGCGCTTCCGTCGCCGAATTCGGCGCCAGCGAAGGCGAGATTGGCTGGATCCTCGACGACAACGGCCCGATGCGCTCCATCGCCGACGCCATCGACAGCCATGTGACGCGCACCTACCGCATCTACGAACACGCGCTCTGACGAAAAAGGGGGAGCGGTCGCCCGCTCCCCCTCGTTTCCGGCGGTGTGGCCGGCTTACTTCACCGGCTGCAGCTTGATGCCGCGGTAGGTGGGCGGGGTGTTGCCGCGCTGCACCAGCATCAGCACCGTGTCCTTGCCGGCCTTGCGCTCCGCGTCCACGGCGGCGGCGGCTTCCGCCGGGCTGGTCACCGGCTTCTGGCCGATCTTCAGGATGATGTCGCCGCGCTGCAGGCCCTTCACCGCTGCGTCTGACGACGGGCTGATGCCGGCGATCACCACGCCCTGCACCTTGTCGTCGATGCGCAGCTGCTGGCGCAGTTGGGCGGTGATCGGCTGCAGGGTGATGCCCAGGCTGGCCTTGGCGGCTTCGATGCCTGGGGCCTTGCCGGCGTCATCCGCCGGTTGATCATCATCGCCATCGGCGGGCAGGCCGGCGCGCTGTGCCACCACGCTTTCCGACGGGCGCTGCACGATGGTGGCGTTCAGCGTCATGCGCTTGCCGTCGCGCAGCAGCTCGATCGGCACGGTCGCGCCGATCGGGGTGGTGGCGACGATGTAGGACAGGCTGTTGTCGTAATCGACCTCGCGGCCCGCCACCTTCAGGATCACGTCGCCCTGGCGGACGCCGGCGCGGCCGGCCGGGCCGTTCGATTCAACATTGGCGACAATCTCGCCCTTGTCCTTGGGCAGGCCCAGGCCATCGGCGATATCGGCGGTCAGCCGCTGGATGGCCACACCCAGATAGCCGCGCTTGACGGCCCCGGTGGCCTTCAGCTGGTCCACCACCGGCTTGGCCAGTTCGGCGGGAATGGCAAAGCCGAGGCCGACATTGCCGCCGGTGGGCGAGAAGATCGCCGTGTTGATGCCGATCACATTGCCGTTGAGATCAAACAGCGGCCCGCCCGAATTGCCCTGGTTGATGGAGGCATCGGTCTGGATATAGCGATCATACTGGCCCGATCCGATGTCGCGGTGCAGGGCCGAGATGATGCCGGCCGTCACGGTGCCGCCCAGGCCAAACGGGTTGCCGATGGCGATGGACCAATCGCCGACGCGCACCGCCTGGCTGTTGCCGAACTGCACGAACGGCAGGCCGGTTGCCTCGATCTTCAGCACGGCCAGATCGGTGAGCGGATCGCGGCCGACCACGCGCGCCTTGTATTCGCGCCGGTCTGCCAGGGTGACGGTGATCGATTCCACCGGCTGGGTGCGGCCTTCACCGGCCGAAATCACATGGTTGTTGGTGACGATATAGCCATCGGGCGCGATGATGAAGCCCGATCCCAGGCTGGTCGCTTCGCGCGTGACCGGCTCGCCGCCATCCTGCTGTTCCTGGAAGCGGCGGAAGAATTCCTCCAGCGGGTTGGACGGCTGGCCGGGGAAGCGGCGGCTGCGGCCGATTTCAACCTTCTGGGTGGTGGAGACGTTGACGACGGCCGGGGCCAGCCGGGCCGTGAGATCGGCAAAGCTGCGCGGCGCACCACCGGGCGGCATGATCGCCGCGGCGGGGGCCTGCGCATTCTGGGCCACCGGTTGCGACGGGGCCTGGGCCACGGCGATGGCGGCCACACCGGTGGCCAGCAGGGCGGCGGGGATCAGATTGCGCATGATCTTGTTCGGCATGAGTCTCTTTCTGATTGGCAGGCGGTTGACCGGCTTATGCGAACAACACGCCTAACCGTTCATGAACGGCGCTGAACGTTCAGCGATTGGTCTTGCGGCCTTCGAATTCGCGCAGGAACTCGTTGTTGGGGCCCAGCACCACCGTGGCGCTGCCATCCTCGAACGTGGTGCGATAGGCCTGCATGGCGCGATAAAAGGCATAGAATTCCGGATCCTTGCCGAAACTGTCGGCATAGATGCGGGCGGCCTGGGCATCGGCTTCGGCTTGCACAACCTGCGCCTGCTTCTGTCCCTGCGCGCGGATGTTGGCGGCTTCCTGCGCGCGGGCCGAGGCCATGCGGGCATAGGCCGCGTCCAGCGTGGCGCCCGACGGCAGATCGGCGCGCTTGATGCGCACATCGATGATCTCGGCGCCATATTGCTTGGCCTGGGTGTTCACGCTGGCCTGGATCTCGTCCATCACCTCGCTGCGTTCCGGAGACAACAGCGCGGCAAAGGGCTGCTTGCCCAGCTCGTTGCGCAGTTTCGACGCCAGAATACGCTTCAGTGCATCGGCAGCATTGTCCTCGGTGCCCACCGTCTGCACCATCCGCTGTGGATCAACGATGCGGAACCGGGCAAAGGCGTCCACCACCAGCCGCAGCTGATCGGTGGAGAGCACGGTCTGCGCATCCATGTCGAGGTCCATGATGCGCTTGTCGACAAAGCGCACATCCTCGATGAAGGGCACCTTGATGGCGAGGCCGGCGCCGCTTTCGCCAAAGGGCGCCTTGGGATCATATTCGTTCACGATCCGCTCCGGCTTGCCCAGCCGCAGCACCACGGCCTGCTTGGTTTCCGGCACGGTGTAGAAACTTGCCATGCCCAGCACGACGGCGGCAAAGCCGACACCGGCGAGCAGCATGGGATTGCGCATCAGGCTGTCCATCATCTCTCTCCTGGGGCTCAGCGGGCCGGGGCCGGCGCTTCGGCCGGCGCAGGCACGGCGCGGCGGCGCACCTCGGGCAACGGCAGATAGGGCGCGACACCGGGGGCATCCACGATGGTCTTGTCCACCTTGGCCAGCACGCGTTCCATGGTTTCCAGATACATGCGTTTGCGCGTCACCTCGGGGGCGAGGCGATACTGGGCATAAACCGCATCAAAGGCCGCCGCATCGCCCTGGGCACGGGCCACCACCGTCTGGGCATAGGTGCGGGCGCGGTTGAGATATTGCTGCTCGTCCTGCTGGGCGGCCGAAACATCCTTGAAGGCGGTGTCCACCGCGGCGGGCGGATCGGCCTGCTTGATGTCCACCCCGCGCACGTCGATCCCGCTCTTGTAGCTGTCGAGCAGCTCCTGCATGCGGTCGCGCACCTGATCGGCGATCTGGGCGCGCTGCGGCCCCAGCGCGGCGTTCAGCGAAGCGCGGGCAATCTCGGCGCGCATGGCGCTTTCCGCCACTTCGCGCACGGTCTTTTCCGGATCGGCCAGTTCATAGAGGAAATTTTCCGGGTTCCGGATCTTCCAGCGCACCGCATAGGCGAGGTTGATCAGATTCTGGTCCCCGGTCAGCATCAGATTTTCGCTGGCGCCTTCGCTGGAGCTGATGTCGATGATGTTGATCTGCTCCACCTTGCGGCGTTCCACGGCGTCGATCGGCCACGGCAGCTTGAAATGCAGGCCCGGCCCGTTGGAGGTGACATAGCGGCCAAAGCGCTGCACCACCGCGCGTTCCTGCGCATCCACCCGATAGAAGCTGGTCAGGCCCACCCAGGCCAGCAGGATCGCCCCGCCCGCCCACATCAGCCAGCGGCCATCGCCCATATCAAGGCCGCCGCCACCGCCGCCGCCACCGAACTGGCTGCGCAGCCGTTCCTGGCTGCGGCGGATCAGATCGTCAAAATCATTGCCCTTGCTGCCGCGGATCGGCGTCGGCTTGCGCGCCGGGCCGTCGCCCCAGGGGTTCACCGGCTTGTTCGCCTGCGGGCGCTGCGGCTCGCCATCATCGGGCTTGCCGTCTTCACCCCATGGGTCGCTGTTGTTCTGCCAGGGCATGGGCGTCGTCTTCCAGACCTTATCACTGCAATCGAAACCACTATATACGACCCCGAACAGGGATTGCGAGGGCAAGCGGCGCGCATGCGGCGTTTGTTGGCGGATAAGGAACGGAAATTCACCCCATGGCGATCAAGGATGATGTTTCGGCCGCGCTTGCCGGCCTGCCCGATCCGGCGGGCGGCGGCAGCCTGATCGCCACTGGCCGCGCCGCCGGCATCGTCGTCAAGGATGATGGCCAGGTCGGCCTGGTCCTCGCCGTTGATGGGCTGGACAAGACCGCCGCCGAACGCCTGCAGGCCACCGTTGAAGCCGCCATCCGCCGCGTGCCCGGCGTATCGGCCGCCCGCATCATCCTCACCGCCGACCGCGCCTCTGCCCCCAATGGCGCCGTCCGCCCCAAGGAAACGACGGTGCCCGGCATCCGCAAACTGGTCGCGGTGGCCAGCGGCAAGGGCGGGGTGGGCAAATCCACCGTCGCCGCCAATCTCGCCTTTGCGCTGGCCCGCGCCGGCCAGGCGGTGGGCCTGCTCGACGCCGATATCTATGGCCCCTCCGTGCCCACCCTGCTTGGCATCACCGGCCGCGCCCGCGTTGAAAATGACCGGCTGCAGCCCGAAACCCGCCACGGCATCAAGGCGCTGTCGATGGGGATGATGACCGATCCCAACAAGGCCATCGTCTGGCGCGGGCCGATGGCATCCTCCGCTCTCGTCCAGATGGTCGAACAATGCGATTGGGGCGCATTGGACGTGCTGGTCATCGATCTGCCGCCCGGCACCGGCGACGTGCAGCTCACCCTGGCGCAGAAGCTCAAGCCCGATGGCGCCGTCATCGTCTCCACCCCGCAGGATCTCGCCCTCATCGATGCCCGCCGCGCCGTCGCCATGTTCGGCGAAGTCAATGTCCGCGTGCTCGGCGTCGTTGAAAACATGGCCGGCTATTGCTGCCCCCAGTGCGGCCATGTCTCCGACCCGTTCGGCCACGGCGGCGCCGAAGCCGAAGCCCAGGCCATGGGCGTGCCCTTCCTTGGCCGCATCCCGCTCCAGATGGCGGTGCGCAGCGCGTCCGAAACCGCCCAGCCGGTCAGCGGCGAGACCGGCACCCAGTTTGACGAGATCGCCCGCAGCGTCATGATCACCGTCGGGCTCTGACATGCCGCTCACCGCCGATGCCGATATCGCTGCCCTGCTCCGGCAGACCCGCACCATCGCCCTCGTCGGCGCCAGCGACCGCCCCGAACGCGCCGCCCACGAGGTGATGGGCGTCCTCCTCGCGCATGGCTACCACGTCATCCCGGTCAACCCGCTGCTCGCCGGCCAGACCATCCTGGGCCAGACCGTCGTCGCCACCCTCGCCGACATCGCCGAACCCATCGACCTGGTCGACGTGTTCCGCCGCAGCGAATTCGTGGCCGATGTGGTGAACGAGGCCATCGCTGCCGGCGCCAAGGCCATCTGGACGCAACTGGGCGTGGTCGATCCCGCCGCCGCCGCCCGCGCCGAAGCCGCCGGCCTGACCGTGGTGATGGACCGCTGCCCGAAAATCGAACTGCGCCGGCTGGGTATTTCGAGAACGTAGAAATGCCTCCGGCGGCCAGGGTCGCGGACCCTGGACCCGTCCGTCTTCACGCGCACCCGCACCGCCACGGATCCTCCCCAAACTCGTTTGGGGAGGTGGCAGCCCCGGCGAAGGCCGGGGCTGACGGAGGGGCCCACCTCTGCTGCCCAAGATGACCGCATTGCAACTGGCCGCCACCCCGGCCCCGGCGCACCATGTCCCCAACCATAGGGGACCATCCATGCGCACCACCCTCATCGCCGCCTTGCTGCTGGCATCACCGGCCGCCGCCGAAACCATCGCCATAAAGGCCGCCCGCGTCATCACCGATGCTGCCAAACCCGCCCTTGGCCCCAGCACGATCATCGTCACCGATGGCCGCATCACCGCCATCCAGCCGGCCAGCGCCGCCATCCCGGCCGGCGCAACCGTCATCGATCAATCCACCCGCACCCTCGCCCCCGGCCTCATCGATTGCCACGTCCACCTCACCGGCGATCCCGGCACGCCCTTCTGGCGCGAGGCGGTGGACAGCCCGGAACTCTCCGTCGCCTATGGCCTGAAAAACGCCCGCATCACCGCAAAGGCCGGCTTCACCACCGTGCGCGACCTCGGCAGCGCCCGCCTTGCCGGCTTTGCCGTGCGCGATGCCATCAACGCCGGGCTCTTCCCCGGCCCGCGCATCCTCGCCGCCGGGCCGGCCCTCTCCATCGTCGGCGGCCATGGTGACACCTCGGGCTTCCTGCCCGCCGTCAACGATGCGCTGGACCAGGGCAACACCTGCACCGGGGCCACCGAATGCGCCGCCCGCGTGCGCGAGGCCAGCCAGCGCGGTGCCGATGTGATCAAGTTCACTGCCACCGGCGGCGTGCTCAGCCAGCAGGGCCGCGGTCTCGATCAGCATTTCACCGACGATGAAATGCGCGCCATCGTCACCACCGCCCACAGCCTAGGCCTCAAGGTCGCAGCCCACGCCCACGGCCCGCGCGGCATCGAAGCCGCCGCCCGCGCCGGGGTCGATTCCATCGAACATGGCAGCTTCGCCGACGAAGCCGGCGCCAAGGCGCTCGCCGCCAACCGCGGTTGGCTGGTCCCCACCCTGCTGCCGTTCCGCGCCACCGCCGAACGGCTCGGCACCGGCGCCTACACGCCCGTGGTCGAAGCCAAGGTGCGCGCCATTCTCGAACGCCGCGGCAAACAGATCATTATCGCCCGCGCCGCCGGCGCCCGCATCGCCTTCGGCACCGATGCCGGCGTGTTCGAACATGGCCGCAACGGCCAGGAAGCCGCCGACATGGTCGAATTTGGCGGCATGACCCCGCGCGAGGTGCTGATCAGCGCCACCAGCGACGCGGCGGAATTGCTGGGCCTGTCCGCCGAAACCGGCACGCTGGAGGTGGGCAAAGCCGCCGACATCATCGCCACGGATGGCGATCCATTGGTGGACGCCAAGCAGCTGGCGCAGGTACGCTGGGTGATGGCGCGGGGGAAGGTGGTGGAGTGAAGGGGCAGGAGGAGAAGAGCCTCCGGCGGGCAGGGTCGCAGACCCTGCACCCGTTCGATTTCGTGGGTGCTACGTGGGAAGCGCGTCCGCTTGCTTCCCTTTGCGTTCGTTCCACATCCCCGTCGCCCCGTGCTTGACACGGGGCTTGGCTATTCTTGCTGCTCGCTGGGCGTGAACCACCTGTCCCACAAATCATCCCAATCGGGGTTTTCGGCCTCGATCAGGGCGAATTTCCATTCGCGTCGCCATTTCTTCAACAGCTTTTCGCGGGCTATGGCGCGCTCGATCTCATCATGGCGCTCGGCGTAGACCAGCCGGTGCTTGGCAAAATCGACGACACGGCTTGAGCCTGCGATGCTGCTGCACCCGCCGCAGCACATCGGCCGTCACGCCGACGTACATGCCGCCGCGATAGCGGTTTGCCATGATGTAAACCCAGCCGCCTTTTGCCATCGCTCGCCTATTGTTGACGATGCCTGGAAGCAAAGCCAAGCCCCGTGTCAAGCACGGGGCGACGATGCGGGGGAGGGGCTGCTAACCACCCCAAATCCGCCATAAAGCGCCGCCCGCAAACAAACGGGTGCAGGGTCTGCGACCCTGCCCACGTCACCCCGGACTTGATCCGGGGCGGAGGCCCCTTCTTCCTGCCTCAAACCTGATTGACTGCACCGCCCAGCGTCTTATGGGAGCAATACGCCTCTCGTCCTGATGGAGTATCCTGATGCGCGTTTCTGCCCTGCTGATTGCGGCCAGCCTGTTGGCCATCACCCCGGCGTTGGCCCAGACCACGGCCCCGGTGGCCCCGGCGGCGGCGGAGAGTCCCTCGGCCCGCTTGGCAGCGTTGTTTGCGCAGAGTGATGCCGACAATCTGAAGCGCAACCCGCTGTATCGCCTGTTCCGGGGCGACACGTCGGCGGCGGATCAGATGGGCGAACTGATCACCGATGCGGCCTATGCGGCAGAGAAGCGGGCGGCGGAGAATGAGCTGAAGGCGCTGACCGCCATCGACCGCGCGGCGCTGACGCCCGACGAACAGGTGAGTTATGATACGTTCAAGTGGCAGCGGGAGACAGATCTGGCCGGGCTCACCCCGGCGGTGATTGCCGCCACGGCGCCGCGGCCGATCGATCATTTCTTCGGGTTCCACAATTTCATTGCCGAGTTGCAGTCTGGCGAAAGCGCAGCGCCGTTCAAGACGGTGAAGGATTATGAGGACGCGCTGAAGCGGCATGAGCAGTTCGTGCTGCTGCTCGATCTCGCCATCCTGCGCTTCCGCCAGGGCATGGCAACCGGCGTGGTGCAGCCCAAGCTGGTGGTGAACAACATCATCGATCAGCTGAACAACCTCACGGCGGGCGGCACCGATGGCTCCATCATGATGAAGCCGGTGCAGAAATTCCCGGAAGGGATCGGCGCGGCGGATCAGGCCCGGCTGAAGGCGGCTTATGCCAAGATGGTGGGTGAACGGGTCAACCCGGCGCTGATCCGGCTGCGTGATTTCCTGAAAACCGAATATCTGCCCGTTGCCCGTGAACAGCCCGGCCTGGGCGCGATGCCCGGCGGGCCGGAGTTGTATCGCTATCTGGTCGCCAGCAGCACGACCACGGCGCTGACCCCGGACGAGATCCACAACATCGGCCTCAATGAGGTGGCCCGCATCCTGAAGGGGATGGACGAGGTGAAGGCCCGGGTGGGGTTCCAGGGTGACCGCAAGGCCTTTTTCGAATTTCTGCGCACTGACAAGCAGTTCAAGTTTGCCAGCGCCCAGGCCATGGGCGATGCCTTCCGCGCCACCGGCAAGCGGGTCGATGCGGTGGTGGGCAATCTGTTTGACACCATCCCCAAATCGCCGCTGGAAATCCGTGCCGTGCCGCCGCACCGGGAAAAGACCGATGCTGCCGGCAGCTACCAGGGCGGCACGCCGGATGGCAGCCGGCCGGGCATTTTCTATTTCAACGCCTATGATCTGCCGTCGCGCAGCAATTATGGCGTGGAGACGCTTTATCTCCACGAAGCCGTGCCGGGCCATCATTTCCAGATCAGCCTGGCGCAGGAGAATGACAAGCTGCCGGCCTTCCAGCGCTTTGGCGGCAACACCGCCTTTGCCGAAGGCTGGGCGCTCTATGCCGAGAGCCTGGGGCCGGAGCTGGGCTTCTTCAAGGACCCGTATCAGCTGCAGGGCCGTTATGAGGACGACATGCTGCGCGCCATGCGGCTGGTGGTGGATACTGGCATCCATGCCAAGGGCTGGGGCCGCGATCAGGCCATTGATTACATGCTGGCCAACAGCAGCATGAGCCGCACCGATGCCGTGGCCGAGGTGGAACGCTATATCGCCATCCCGAGCCAAGCGCTGGCCTACAAGATCGGCCAGCTCACCATCAGCCGGCTGCGGGCCAAGGCGGAGGCCGCGCTGGGACCGAAGTTCAACATCAAGGGCTTCCACGCCCAGGTGCTGATGACCGGCGCGCTGCCGATGGCGGTGCTGGAGGCCAAGATCGATCGTTGGGTGGCGAACGGCGGCAAGTAAGCTCCTCCCCAAACTTGTTTGGGGAGGGGGACCGTCCGCAGGACGGTGGAGGGGCATTGGTCCCGCACCACCCCTCCGTCAGACTGCGGCTGCCACCTCCCCATGCTTGCATGGGGAGGACCTGTTTACCCCTTCACCAGCCCCTTCTCGATCAGGCTGTTGGCGCAATCGAGGATCGTCGTCGCCTCGTCCCGCGTTTTCCAGCCCAGAAGCTGCAGCGCATGGGCGGCGCTGGCGTCGCGGCGGCGGCCGAGTTCGGGCACCACCATCTTCACCGTGGCATCGAAATTGGCGAGCAGTTTCAACAACCAGTTGGGCAGGCCGCGCGTCGGCACGCTCTTCGCCTTCGCGCCGAGGCCGGCCTTCAGCACTTCGGCCACCTCGCGCATCCAGATGAAGCGGCCCTGGGCAATGAAGCGTTCGCCGTTCAGCCCCGGTGTTGTCATCGCCTGCACATGCAGGGCGGCGACATCGCGGACATCAACCACGCCAAAGCCCAGGTTGGGCAGGCCGGGCAGCGCACCATCGAGCAGCTTCTTCACCACTTCGAGGCTGGTCGAGAAATCGGCGCCCAGCACCGGGCCCAGAACAGCGGCCGGATTGATCGAGACATATTCCATCGCCCCGCCATGGGCCGCCATCCAGTCCCGCGCGGCACGCTCGGCCAAAGTCTTGGACTTGATATAGGCATAGGCATCCATCGAATCGATGTTGGACCAGGTGGACTCGGTGAACGGCGGGCTGCCATCGGGGTGGCCATAGGCGATGGCGGCCATACTGCTGGTCATCACCACGCGCTTCACCCCGGCGGCCTGGGCAAAGCGCAGGGCTCGCAGGGCGCCTTCGCGGGCCGGCACGATCAGCTCGTTCGGGTCCTTGGGCTCGCCGGCCGGGATCGGGGAGGCGATGTGCTGGACATAGTCCACCCCGGCCATCGCCTCGGCCCAGCCGGTATCGCTCATCAAGTCACAGGCGACCAGCTCCAGGTCGGGCAGGCCCAGGGTGGCGCGCACTTCGGCGGCCCGCGCGAGATTGCGAATGGTGCCGCGCACCTGCCAGCCATCGGCGACCAGCGCCTTGATCACGAAGCCGGCAATATAGCCCGACGCGCCGGTGACCAGCACCTTGCCCTTCTGCGATTCGCTGCCCATCACACTTGTCTCCCTGTCCTGAAGCGTGATACAAACTGACAAATGCCGTCTGTTTTGTCAAATCCTGCCAGCGAAGACCGGCGCGCCCGTGTGGTGCAGGCGGCCATCCAGGCCTTTTCGCGCCACGGTTATCGCCGCTGCACGATGGGCGATGTGGCGGCGGCCGCCGGCATGTCGCGGCCGGCGCTCTATCTGATGTTCTGCGGCAAGGAGGAGCTGTTCCGCGCCGTTGCCGAAACCCTGCTGGCCGATGCCGCCATCGCGGCCGAACTGGCCTGGCCCGAAGGGATTGCGCCCGCCACCGGCCTGGCCGCCGCCATCCTGGCCAAGGATCTGCCGATCCATCGCCTGTGCGCCGCCAGCCCGCATGCCGATGAGATATTGGCGGTCGCCGCCAGCCTGACCGCGGATCTGCACGAGGCCAGCGCCGCCCGCTTCATCGCGCTGCTCACCCGGCGGCTGGGCGATGCCGGCCTGGCCCGCATGATCACCAACGCCGCCACGGGCCTGAAACATGCCGGCCTGTCGGAGGCGGACTATGTCGCCGATGTCCACCGCCTCGCGGCGCTGGTGGGGGAAAAGTAACGGGTTGGCATTGCCGCGCCGCCGGCCCAAAAGGGCCAGGTGCAGACGCCCAATCCTTTTGCCGGCCTGAAGGCTTCGTCGCTGCCGCGCGGCGAATTTGCCGTGCTGTTCGTGGCGCTGCTCACCGTGGCCGCTGGCAACACCGCCTTGCAGACCGTGCTGCCCGCCATCGCCCGGGTGATCCACATCCCCGACATGCTGGTGGCGATCATCTTCTCCTTCTCCGCGCTGCTGTGGACATTCAGTGCCCCCTATTGGGCCCGCCAGTCTGACATGCGGGGGCGGCGGCGGCTGATGCTGGTCGGCACGCTGGGCTTCATGGTCTCCATGGCCGGCTGCGGCATCGCCATCTATGCCGGGCTGCAGGGCTGGCTGGTGCCGATCGCCACCTTCGCGCTGTTCGCCACGCTGCGCAGCCTGTTCGGCATTTTCGGCTCGGCCTCCAATCCGGCGGCCCAGGCCTATGTCGCGGCCCGTACTGGAGAGCAGGATCGCACCGCCGCGCTGTCCAGCCTGGCCTCCGCCTTTGGCCTTGGCACCATCATCGGGCCGGCCGTGGCGCCGCTGTTCATCCTGGCACCCTTTGGCCTGGCTGGGCCGATGTTTGCTTTTGCCGCCATTGCGGCGCTGGTCACGCTGGCCGTGGCGCGGGTGCTGCCCGATGATGATCCCACCCATTTTGCCGCACAGGGCGGCAGCGGGGCGCCATCCTCGGAACCCAGCGTCGCTGGCAGCACCACCGGTGCGAGTGTGAGCGCCGCCGCCGCCGGTCGGCCAAAGCGACTCAGCATCAAGGACGGTCGCATCCTGCCCTTCATGATCTTCGGCTTTGTCTCAGGATCGATCCAGGCCGCGACCGGCCAGGCGCTGGGCTTCCTGGTGATCGACACGCTGGGCGGCAATGCGCTGGAATCCCAGCAGGAAATCGCCGTCATCTTCATGGCCGGCGCCTTTTCCACCTTGCTGGCACAATGGGGCCTGATCCCGCAGCTGCGCCTCACCCCGCCCTCGCTGATGCGCTGGGGCACGTTGATCGCAGCGGCCGGCACGGCCGGCATTGCGCTGGCCCATGATCTGCATGGGCTGGTGATTGCCTTCGCGCTGGTCAGCCTGGGCTATGGCCTTGCCCGCCCCGGCTTCACGGCGGGCGCCAGCCTGGCGGTGTCGCGGGCGGAACAGGGCGGGGTGGCCGGTGCCGTCACCTCGGTCAACGGCAGCTGCTTCATCTTCGCGCCGGCTGTTGGCATCGGCCTCTACCAGTTCGGCCACACCCTCACCTATTGGCTCGGCGCGGCGGCGCTGCTGGCCCTGTCGGTCTATGCCTTCACCAAGCCGGAACTGGGCCGGGAGCCGGGGGAACGCAATGCGGGCTGAGGCCGGGCCGGGATCAATGAAAATCCCGTGATCCCGGCAAGATGCGGACATCGCGGGGGTGGCGGTGCTGGTTCACCGGCCGCGCGACCTCGTCCACCGGGCTCAAGGGCGGGCGCGGCGGCTCGTCGCCCAGCAGGCCCAGCAGATCGGTGCGATCCTCGATCCGGTTGGCCATCAGGTGGACCACGCCCTCGCGGCTGCGCTGCACCTCGCCCGACACCAGCATCAGCCGTGATGCCATCACCGCGCGGCGGAAATGTTCGAACAGGCGCGCCCACAACAGCACATTGGTGATGCCGGTTTCATCCTCGATGGTGATGAAGATGGCATTGCCCTTGCCGGGCCGTTGGCGAACGAGCACGACACCGGCGGTGCTGACGATGCTGCCCGCCTTTGCGGCACTGGTTTGCGCACAGGACAATACGCCCTCAGCCGCCAGCACCGGGCGGATGAAGCTCATCGGATGATCCTTCAGCGACAGGCGGAAGCTCTGGTAATCATTTGCCACCTCCTCGGGCATCGGCATGGCCGGCAGGCGTGCGGCAGGTTCGTCGCCCAGCTCGCGCGCCCGGGCCGCAGCAAACAGCGGCAGCTCCCCCGATGGGGTTCGCCGCGCTTCCCAAAGCGCCTCACGCCGCGACAGGCCAAGCGAGCCGAGCGCATCGGCATCGGCGAGCAGGCGCAGCGCCCGGGCCGGCAGATCGGCGCGACGGGCCAGATCCTCGGTCGAGGCAAAGCGGCCGTCGATGCGTGCCGCTGCCATCCAATCGGCCCATTGCTGATGGAACCCGTCAATCAGGCGCAGGCCAAGCCGGAGGGCCAGACCGGTTTCGCCAACGGGCTCCATACTTGAATCCCACCCGCTGTGATTGATGTCGATCGGCCGCACTTCAACGCCATGCTCGCGCGCATCGCGGACGATCTGGGCGGGCGCATAAAAGCCCATGGGCTGCGAATTCAGCAGCGCGCAGGCGAAGATGCCGGGGTGATGGCATTTGATCCAGCTCGACACATAGACGAGCCGGGCAAAGGACAAGGCGTGGCTTTCGGGGAAACCATAGCTGCCAAAGCCTTCGATCTGCTTGTAGCAGCGCTCGGCAAAGGCGCGGTCATAGCCGCGGGCGACCATGCCGCCGATCATCTTTTCCCCGAACTTGTCGATGCCGCCGCGGTTGCGGAATGTCGCCATCGCCCGCCGCAGCTGGTCGGCCTCTGATGGCGTGAACCCTGCGGCCACGATGGCCAGCTTCATCGCCTGTTCCTGGAAAATCGGCACGCCATAGGTGCGCCCGAGCAGCTCCTTCAGCTCGTTGGGGTTATGCCCAGGGCCAGGGGAGGGATATTCCGCCGCCTCCAGGCCGGCACGGCGGCGCAGATAGGGGTGGACCATGTCGCCCTCGATTGGGCCCGGCCGCACGATCGCCACCTGAACGGTGAGATCATAGAGGCTGCGCGGTTTCAGCCGGGGCAGCATGTTCATCTGGGCCCGGCTTTCCACCTGGAACACGCCGATGCTGTCGCCGCGTTCCAGCATGGCATAAACGGCGGGATCATCCGCCTTGATATCCAGTTCCAGCGTGTGCTCGCCCAGCCCGTGCCGGGCCATCAAGGCAAAGGCCCGGCGGATGCAGCTGAGCATGCCCAGCGCCAGCACATCGACCTTCATGATGCCCAGGGCGTCGATGTCGTCCTTGTCCCACTCGGCAAAGGTGCGATCGGCCATCGCGGCATTGTGCAGCGGCACGGTTTCATCCAGCCGGTCCTGCGTGAGGATGAAGCCGCCGACATGCTGTGACAGATGCCGCGGAAAGGGGGCGGCCAGCAGCTGCTGGGTCAGGTCGATCAGGCGGCGCACCTCGGGGGCCTGCGGATCAAAGCCGGCTTCGCTGATCCGCTGTTCGGGCAGGTCGCGGGTGAAGCTGCCCCACACGGTCGAAACGATGCGCGCGGTCACATCCTCGCTCATGCCCAGGGCCTTGCCGATTTCGCGGACCGCGCTGCGCGGGCGGTAATGAATGACGGTTGCGGCTATGGCGGCGCGGTGGCGGCCATAACGGCGATAGATATACTGGATCACCTCTTCCCGGCGTTCATGCTCGAAATCGACGTCGATATCGGGCGGCTCGTTGCGCTCTTCGGACACGAAGCGCGAAAACAGCAGATCATGCGCGCTGGGATCGACCGAGGTGACGCCCAGCAGGAAGCACACGATGGAGTTGGCAGCGCTGCCCCGCCCCTGGCACAGGATCGGCGGTTGCTGGGCGCGTGCGAACCGCACCAGATCATGCACGGTGAGGAAATAGGGGGCATAATTGCGCTGGCGGATCAGGCCGAACTCATCGTCCAGCCGCTTGCGGACATCGGGTGTCAGATCAGGGCCATAGCGTGCCTTTGCCGCCGCCATGACGATATGCTCCAGCCAGGCCTGCGGTTCCCAGTCGGCGGGGACAGGCTCGTCCGGATATTGATAGCGCAGCTGTTCAAGATCGAAGCTGATCCCGTCCAGAAAGCGGATTGTCTCGGCCAGGGCCTGGGGGCAGTCACGGTACAGGCGGGCCATCTCGTGCGGCGGTTTCAGATGGCGTTCGGCGTTGACCTCCAGCCGCGTTCCGACATCGGCGATTGTCACGCCTTCGCGGATACAGGTCAGCACGTCATGCAGCGGGCGCTCCTGCGGGGCGGCATAGAGCACGTCGTTGGTGGCAATCACCGGCACGCCGGCGCTGGCGGCAAGCGCATTCAGCATGGCCAGGCGCCGCGCATCGCGCCCGCGCCGTGGCATCGTCACCCCCAGCCACACCCGGTTTGGCGCGATGCGGGCCAGCCGGCCGAGCAGCGCCGCCAGCCCTTCCGGATGCACCAGCGACAGCGGCGGCACCGGCGCGGCGCTGTCGTGCGCCACCGGGTTGCGGTGCAGGCGCTGCGGCGTGGCGGTGCTTTCGGGCAGGACGATAAGCTGCAACCCCTCCTGAAAGGCCAGCAGGTCTGTCAGCTTCAATATGCAGTCACCCTTTTCGGCGCGCAGATTGCCCACGGTCAGCAGCCGGGTCAGCCGGCCCCATGCCGCGCGATCAACCGGATAGGCGACGATGTCTGGCGTGCCATCGGCGAACACGAGCCGTGCGCCGACGACGAAGCGTGGCAGCGGCCGGGTTGCGCCGGGCTCAGCTTCACGGGCGATCCGCATGGCCGTCCAGGCGCGCACCACACCGGCGACGCTGTTGCGGTCGGCAATGCCGATTCCGGCCAGGTCCAGATCGATGGCGCGCGCGATCAGGTCGGCCGGTTGCGATGCCCCGCGCAGGAACGAAAAATGCGTGGCCGTGACCAGTTCGGCATAGGCCGGCCGTTCGTTCACGAAAACAGCCCATGGACATACCAGCGCGGTTCGGCGCGCTCGTCACCATAAAGGCCGTGGCGGAACAGCCAGAAGCGGCGGCCGCGCACATCCTCCACCCGGTAGTAATCGCGGGTCAGCCCCGGATCACCGGGCGCGCGCCGCCACCATTCGGCCCCGATGCGTTCTGGCCCCTCCGCCCGGGCAACCTCGTGCAACATGCGCTGCCAGCGGAAGCGTTGGGGCGGGCCATCGGGCAGGCCAGCGATCACCTCAACCGGTTGGGGCGGATCGAACAGGTGAATGGGCCGCAGCGGCGGCTCGCCGGTATCGGGCTTGGGCCAGGCGGCCGGGTTGCTCAACGTGATCGCCGGCAGGGCCAGCGATGCCTGTTCGGGCAGATGGCTGTTGCGCGGCACAAATCGGCGCACGCGCCGCCGGCCCACCCGCGCGCTCAGCCGATCGATCAGCGCCGCCACCGCCTCCTCCTTGGCCGCGCCGCCCTCCAGCCCCAGCTGTGCTGCTGCCAGCGGTTCGTCGTGCGGCACGGCCAGGCGGATCATGTCAAAGCCAAAGCCGGGATCGATCGGATCGGCCAGCGCCCCCACCCGCTCCTCGAACAGGCGCTGGATGCGCGGCCGGTCACGCAGGGGCAGCCCGCTTTCGACGGCAAGATCGATCACATGGCCGTCGCTGCGATAAAGGCGCGCCACGAAGCGGCGACCGCCCCGGTGGCGCTCTTCCAGGGCACGTGCCGCATCCTCGGCCAGATCGCCGATCACCGCCATGGCGGCATCGGCGGTGGTGATCGGTTCGGCAAAGCGCCGCTCCAGCAGCAGGGCGGGGCGCGGGCGGCGCGGGGTGATGCGGCTGTCGCTGCGCCCCAGCACCCGGTCGAGCCGGTCGATCAGCTCCCGCCCAAAGCGCGCGGCCAGCGGTGCCGATGGCCTGTCAGCGAGGTCACCCAGCGTCTTGAGGCCCGCCCGGCGCAGGCCGCGCTCCGCCTCTCCATCCAGTTCCAGCGCCGCAACCGGCAGGCGGCGCAGCGCTGCTGCCTCATCCCGCGCCGGCGCCGATTGAAACCGCGCCAGTGCCCGCGCGCCTTCCGGTGTTGCCGCCATCGCCAGCCGCAACTGGCTGGCCCAGCGGCGCATGGCTGCCTCCACCGCCGCGATCAGCCCGGCCTCACCGTTGAACAGATGCAGGCATCCGGTCACATCCAGGATCAGGCCATCAGGCGGCTCCACTTCAACCAGCGGGGTGAAGCGGTCACAGGCATCGGCAATCCGCTCCAACCAGTATCGGCTGGCGGCCAGATCGGCCTGTGTCACCACCAGTTCCGGTACCCGCGCCCGGGCATCGGCCAGCGTCATCCCGCGGCTGAGGCCCAGCGAAAGCGCCGCCGCATCGCACGCCGCCAGCCGCAACGCACCGCGATGCGGCTCGATCAGCGCGAGCGGCGCATCAGCGGACGCGGCGAAGGGCCGTTCCCATCCCAGGCGATCGGTTTCCAGGAACGGCAGCCAAAGCGCCAGGAAGCGTCGCTCCATCCTCTTCTCGCCATTCACACAATCGTCCCTGCTCACGATTCCATTCCACCCGCCACTGGCCACCATCGGGGCGGCCGCGCTGACGCAGCAATTCCAGATCCCACGCCGGATAACCGGGGGCGTTGGCCGCCAGCGGCACCGATGGCGCCGCCGCCACCCGCCACCGCGTCTGCGCCGCATTGGGCGCCGCCTGCCCGCCGAGGCGCAGCAGGATCGCGGTGACACCATCTGCCTCGGCTGCCAGCGCCAGACGGCGGCTGGCCGTCAGATCAAGCACGCGCGGATTGCCCGCCAGCATGATCACCACCGCGCCCAGCGCCGGACAGCGCAGCCCGTCCACCGCCGCCCGCAGCACCGCCGTTGCATCGGGCAAGACGGCGAGGATCAGCAGCGCCGGATTCAGCCCGATGGCCGCCAGCCCGGTCGGGCAAAGCGCCCCGGCCTGCCGCCACGCCGTCTCCTCAACCAGCCACAGCGCCTCGCCGCCAATCAGGCGGGTGATGAGACCGGCGAAGCCCGATCCGCTGCCCGCATCGTCGCGATCGGCCAGCACTTCGTGCATGCGCCCACACATCAATCCGCCGCCCAGGGCCTCGTCGATCGCATCATGGCCTGTCGTCAGCAGCGATGCCGGCTGGCTCGTCATCAAGGGCCGACGATGCTCGATCGATGCGAGCCTCTGCTGGGCAAGGCGAAGCGACTCACTCATTTGTTCCTATTATGTTCCAATCGGGGCCAGCGTCAATGCGACACTCGGGCGGCGCAGCAGTCGCGCGGAACGTCTAGACTGTGCTCGAGCAGGGCGATCTGATGGTTATCGCCGGGTATGCGGCGGCCACTGTCGGAATGTCGCAAAACCAGTGCTGGCCAGGCCAACTGGCGCCTTCCATTGCTGATTTCGGCCCTTAACGGGCGCTGTCAGGGCGCGGCTGCCACTGCGTCGAGTTTCTCGAAGCCGGACTGGTTGAGCAGTTGCAGCGCCCGCGCCTTGAACGCCGCGCGGCTGGGCACGGCGCCGGTGTCGCGGCAGGATTGGGCCACGAATTGCTGCATCTGCGCCAGATACTGCTGGTGCAGCATGTAGAGCGCCCGCTTGCGGCCGCTCTCGTCGATCAGGGACATTTCCTTCGATGTGCCATCTTCGGCATATTCATTGTTGTACATCTGCCAGATCAGGGCAAAGGGCAGATCCAGCCCGATGGCGCTCTGCATGACAAAGCGGCTTTTCATAAATTGCTGCTTGACGGTGAGCGGCTTGCTTCGATCGGCATGATAGCCATATTCGCCAATGAACACCCGCCGGGCGAACGGCAGACCAGCCTTGGGCCGCATCTGCGCCTCCAGATAGGCAAGCGTCTCGGTCAAGGGCTGGCGGATCGCATCCGGATCCGGCGTTGGCGACTGCTTGATGGCCTCGTAACTGGAATAGGACACCAGATCGACGTCGACAGCGGGCAGCACACTGAGCGCCACGCTGGGCTTGCCTGCCATGGCCTTGCGGACCAGATTGACCTCAAGATAATGATAAACCTCGACATTCTGGTGGGGTATCTGTGCCTTTGCCGTGTCGATCGCAAGCTGCCTGATCTTCAACAGGGCGATCATGCCGGTGATGGCCTTGGGTGTCGGTTCCGCTTCGCGCTTCTGACGGCCGAGCAGCTGCCAGTCCCCTTCCCAGTTGCCCAGCATGAACATCTTGCCTGTGCCGGAATAGCGCTTCAGCAACCAGGCGGTCAGGGCATACATCTCGTCATACAGCTGCCGCGCTTCGGCAAGCGTGATGCCATCGTGCCATTCGGCACCAGTGTAGCTGTGCACCCACGCCTGATAGTAGCGGAAATCCATGTCCAGCGCTTGCTGCATCTCGGGCGAGGATTGCAGATATTCAAGCGTTGTCCGGGCCTTGGCCGCCGCCGCTTCGGTGCCGTAGCGCTTTGCTGAGCCCCTGCCGAACGAGATTTTCAGAAGATTGGATCCCATCCCGCGGATCTGCTGTGCCTGTTCCAGCAGGCGGCTGCCGGCGCCGAACTGATAGTTGCCGCCAATTGCCTGGGTGCCCAGCACATAGTTGAAGCTGCTGGCGGCAGCGTCGGGATCGGCGGCGCAGCTCTTGGCGGCTGGTTGGGCATCGGCCGGTTGGGCCGCCAGCGCGATGGTCAGCAGGGCCGTTGCCAGCAGCACTGGCGCGGTGCGGGGAAACGCGATCATGCCCATCCTTATGTCCGGCCGGGCGCTGCCCGACCGGATGGTCGCAATCAGAAGTTAACGTTGACGCCCAGGCTGAAGGCCCGGCCAGCACGCGCGACATAGTTCACCAGCACCGGGTATTTCATGTAACGGAAGGTGCCCGTATCGGTGATGTTGATCGCATCAAGCGTGAATTTCACCTGCTTGGTGATTGCGAAGCGTGTCGAGAAATCAAGTTGGCCGCGCGCTCCTTCGATTTCCGGCAACGAGTTGGCGCTGCCAAAGCCAAGCGGCACGGTTTCGACCCGGGTGAAGGCCGACCGCCAGTTGTATGCAAGGCGCAGGCTGAGCCGGCCGTCGTCATAATAGCCGCTCACGTTGTAAGTGGCCTTGGACAGGCCGCGGCGGCGGATCGGATCGCCTTCCTGGTCACGCAAGCTGCTGCTTTCGTCGAGCAAGGTCAGGTTGCCGGTCACGCCCAGGTGCTTGAGGACGCCGGGCAGATAGTTGAAGGCGTGCGACATGCCGACTTCGAGGCCCTTGATCTTGGTGCCACCGAAATTCCTGTAGGTCTGAACCTTGAAGAGCTCATCACCGATCTGGAAATCGACCGGGGTCGGATCGAGAAAGATGGTTGAGTCGATATTCTTGGCAAAGACCGCCACCGACACATAGCTGGCCTTGTCATAATACCATTCCAGCGATGTGTCGAAATTGTCGGAATGGATTGCCTGCAGATAGGGGTTCCCCGCGGTGCCGGAACCGGCATAGCCCGGATCAGGTGAGGTCGGCCGAACGAGGATCAGGCTGGGTGCAATCTGGGTCAGCTGCGGCCGGCCCAGCGTGCGCGAGTAAGCCATGCGCAGCAACAGATTGCGCTTCAGCGAGAAGTTGATGTTCCCCGACGGCAGGAAATCGTCATACTGGTTCCGGAATGTGGTGATGGCATAAGTCTTGTCGGCCTGCAGGGCATAGCCTGACGATCTGGTATTGGTCCGCACATAGCGCACACCAACGTTGCCGAACACGTCCACCTGGCCAATCGGGAACTTGAAATCGGCCTGCAGATAGGCGGCGGCCGTTTCGTCTCCCACGTTGAAGCGTTCGGGGATATTCTCGTAATAGCCGGCGCCGGTGGCTGGGTTGACCGCGCGGATATCGATCATGTTGAAATAATTCTGCACCGCGGTGATGTCGCAACCGCCCGTCGTGCCGAAGCTGAAGGGAAGGGTGCCGCCGAACTTGGTCAGCGCGTTGCCGAGATCGGTCGTTGTCTGGCACGCGGTCAGGAATTGTGCCGTCGCGGCAGCCGCCGTGTCGGTGGTTCTGGCCGGATTGACCGGGATCTGCTGGATCAGCACCGACTGGGCAGGGGGGCGCACGCCATCCCAGATGCTGTAGGGGATGTTGGTGCCACCCTGGTTCTGGTTGACGAAGCTCTGGCGCTCGAATTCGCGCTTTGCCCAGCGGAAGCCGCCTTTCAACACCGAAACAAGGCCGCCGTCGAACTTCCAGGTGGCATCAAGTCGGACAGAGTCATCCTTGTTGTTGGTGTCGGCCGCATTGCGTTGATAGGTGAAATAGCGCAGCCGTTCATAGTTCAGGTCGCCGATGGTCAGTCGCTTCAAGCCGGAATTGGGAACGACCGAATTGACCCCGAAGAAGGACGATGGGAACGGGTCTTCATACAAGGTGACGTTGGGGATCAGATTGTCCCCCAGGCTGAAATCGACGACGTTGTAGAAATCCTGGTTGTTGAGACGGGCCGCCACACCGCCCTGCTGCTCGATCGAGGTGTTGAGCTGCCCGAAATTGAGCGTCGTGGCCTTGCCGCGTGAAACCGACCCTTCCGCGAACAGGCTGAAGTTGGACGTGATATCCCAGGTCGTCTGCAACGCGAATTGTTGGGAATCTCGCCGTGTCTCGTTGATCGACGGCTGGGCGCCGCCACGCAGGACGAACGACGCGAGCCGGCCACCGGTCATGACATAGACCGGGCCAAGACCAGCCGTGGTGCCCAGTTGCTGGAACACGTTGGCGGGGCCGCCGCTGAGAATCCCAGCGCGGGGGACGCTCGACACGAGGTTGAAGTTTGCCCCGGTCAGGTTCTGGTTGAGGCTGGACAGCACGGTATCAAAGCGGATGTCCAGGTTGCTGGCCGGCTTCCATTGCAGGGTGCCGTTGAAGGTCTTGCGCGTGTCGTCGCGGGTGCGGCGTGACAGGCCGAAGGAATTGGGAATGTACAGCGTGTCGCTGCCATTGGCCAGGCCATCCCCATTGGCATCGAGTGGGGCATAACGATAAGGGTTTGGCAACGAGCCGCCGCCGGTGGCGTTGGGCACCGTTGCAAGCGAGAAGAAGTTGTAATTGTTGTTGTTCTGATCAGTGCCGGTACTGGTCGGCAGCGGCGATGCGCCAGACATGCGCAACCAGATGCCAGGGGCGCCGAAAAACTCGCCCCCGCCATAAACCGCCGTGACCGATGAAATCCGCTTGTAGCCGAAGTTCAGGATGACCCCGAAATCGCCCAGCGGCGTGTCGCGGAACTTCTTCTGGACGAACAGGTTGCCGGACGGGCTCCACTTGTCGCCATAGGGGCGGTAGATATCAGACGCCGACACGTTGACGGTGAAATTCTTCTTGCCCTTCAGGGGCGCGCGGGTCTGCAGGTTGATGGTGCCGCCCAGCGAACCTTCGATCTTGTCGGCGGTGGAGGCCTTGAGGATTTCGACGCCCGAGAACAGCTCGGCAGGAATGTCCTGGAAATTGACGCTGCGGTCATTGCCGTTTGACAGATCGACGTCGCCGGTGCCGGTCGCCGTCGCGCCGTTGATGGTCACATTGTTTTCCGACAGGCCGCGAATTTGCACCTGCTTGCCGGCGCCGTCGTTGCTGCGGTTGATCTCGACGCCCGGGATACGCTGCAGCGCTTCGGCCACGTTGTCGTTGGCGAGCTGGCCGATGTCCTCAGCCGTGATGACATCCTTGATCTCGGTGGCGTTCTGCTTGTCGGTGATCGAGCTGACGATCGACTGGCGCACACCAACCACGACGATGGTGTTTTCGGCATCAGTCGTTTGCGCCGGGGCAGCAGCTGGCGTGGCGGCAGCTGGCGCCGTTACGGATTGGGGCGGGGTTGCCGGCTTCGGCGGCGCATCCTGTGCCAGGGCTGCCGTGCTGCCGACGCCAAGGGCGCCTGCGACAAGGGCGAGCCTGGAACCCGAAGCGAACAGACGCTGCATCATGTGTTTCTCCCCCCAATTTTCTGGCCGTCTCGACATTCTTGTTCTGTGTGAAGGCCGCCGAGCCGCCCCGGTTGTCGCGCGCCGGACTTCTGGCGCTTGCGTCTCCCACGGTCTTTGCCCCTCATTGCAAAGGCTACACCCAGACAATCGCTTTAGTAAAGAAAATTGTTTCATTTAAATTTGCGCCCGCTCGCTGCCCTTTGCGACCGCACGAACCGCCTGAAATTGCGCGGAAATGCCGCCTCCCAAGGCGCCATCGCCCCGCAACCGCAGGTTTGGATGGATAAGCGCTTGACCAGCACCTCCGCATATAAATAAAATGGCTTTTGTAATTAGGCGCGACTCCACGCGCCAAGGGGGGAGTGACAATCTATGGCCCGGCCGTATCCGGCGCTGCCCTGCATGATTGTGCTCCTGGGCCTTGCCCTGCCGGCCGGCATGGCCTCAGCCCAGCCAGCCGCGAGCGCGTCCCGCCCGGCCAGTCCGATTCTCGTCGGCCCGGTCAACGCCGTCTTCCCGGCCGCAGGCACCGCCATCCGGCGGGATCTGACCTCACCGCTCACCCCGTCGCCGGGCTGGACTCTCATGGGCTGGATCAAGCTCGACGCACCGTCAGCGATGCAGGCCGCCCGTCCGGTGGCGGCCCTGGTGGACGACAAGGGCAACAGCCTGGTCGAACTCGGGCTGGAGGGCGGCGCCCTGTACGCCGTGTCGGGCCCGGCTCGCACCGCCGTGCCGCTGACCGGCAATCCGGGGGACTGGCAGCTGATCAGCCTGTCGCTTACCCAGGGTCAATTGTCCCTCCGTGCAGGCGACAAGCCGGCGAGGCCCCTCGGCCTGGCCGCCACCGCCACACCGATGGCGCTGGTGCTGGCCCCGCGCCTGCCCGGCAAGCCCGTGTTTCGCGGCGCGGTTGCCAATCTACTGATGTGGCAAGGCGAATCGGCGGCTGCGCTGCACCTCGCAAGCAGCAAACCGGACGAGCAGCTGATTGATTTTGACAGCGGCAGCCCGAGCTGGCCATTGCAGACAAAGCAGACGGTGGGGCTGACGGCCCCGCAGGACCCGGCGACCTTGCCGGTCAGCCGCGCTGCCGCCGCACCGCCGCCCCGCCCGATGACACCCGCGAACACCGCGCCGCTGGTGGCAGCCGGCGACGGCCGCTGGCGCGTGGGCGGCTGGCAATTCGTGGCGGCCCCCGACATGAAGGCCGCCCCGGCCGCCCTGGCGCAGCCCGGTTTCAATCCCGCAGGCTGGCTGCCGGCCGTCGTGCCGGGCACGGTGCTCACCAGCTATGTTGCCAATGGAGTCTATCCCGATCCGGCCCACGGCCTCAACAATCTGCTGATTCCTGAGAAACTTAACAAGCAGGATTACTGGTATCGGACCGAGTTTGACCGCCCCGCCAGCCCGGGCCGCGCCCGGCTTGCGCTGGAATTCCAGGGCATCAACTATGCTGGCGAAATCTGGGTGAATGGCGAACGGCTGGGCCGCAGCGAAGGCGCCTTCATCCGTGGGCGCTTTGAGCTGCCGGCGCGGTTCCAGTCTGCCAGCCGCCTGGCGGTGGCTGTACGGGTCTCGCCGCCGCCGCATCCTGATCGCCCCCACGAGGAATCGCTTGCCGCCGGGCCCGGCCAGAATGGCGGGGCGATGATGATCGACGGCCCGACCTTTGGCGCGGCTCAGGGCTGGGACTGGATCCCCAGCGTCAGGGATCGCAATACCGGCATCTGGCAGGACGTGCTGTTGCAGGCGACCGGCGATGCCCGGCTGGGCGATCCCCATGTGACCACGGTGCTGCCCCTGCCGGACAACAGCGTGGCCGAATTGACCATTTCGGTGCCCGTCAGCAATGACGGCGTGACCGAACAGGATGTCGTGGTGGAGGCCCGCGTGGCCGGCGCCATCTTGCGGGAAACGGCCCGCGTCGCGCCGGGGGCGACCAGCAGCGTCCGCTTCACGCCGGCCCGGCATGCAGCGCTGCGCGTGCGCAATCCGCAGCTGTGGTGGCCCAACGGCTATGGCGCAGCGGCGCTGCAGGACCTGACGCTGGTTGCCAAGGTGGGTGATCTGGTCAGCGACAGCCGGTCGATCCGCTTCGGCATCCGGGAGATCAGCTATGAACTGTCGGCGGTCGATGCGAACGAAGAGATGCAGCGGGTTGCGCTGGCCCCGGCGCGCAGCCCCGGTGAGGCGCTGATCGATGTCGCGCACGAGGGCATCCGCAAGGTGACCGGCGGCTGGGCCGTGTCACTGGCGCGGGCGCCGGCCGGGTCGCCGGCGCTGACCAGCGTGGCCGACACGACACTGGCCCCGCACCTGCTGATCAAGGTGAACGGCGTGCCCATCGCCGTGCGCGGCGGCAACTGGGGGATGGATGATTGGCTGAAGCGCGTCTCGCGCGAGCGCATGGAGCCTTATTTCCGGCTGCACCGGGAAGCCAATGTGAACACCATCCGCAACTGGATGGGGCAGAGCAGCGCGCCGCTTTTCTTCGATCTGGCCGATGAATATGGCCTGCTGGTGCTGAACGATTTCTGGCTGTCGACCCAGGATCACAACGCCGAACCCGGCGACAGCGCCTTGTTCCTGGCCAATGCCGCCGACAGCATCAGCCGGTTTCAGCACCATCCTTCGATCGCGCTGTGGATCGGCCGCAACGAAGGCGTGCCGCCGCCGGTACTGAACCTCGGCCTCGACCGGCTGGTGCGCAACCTGGATGGCACGCGCGCCTATCTGCCCAACTCGCGCGAGATCAACATGGCTGGCAGCGGCCCGTGGAATTATCAGCCGCCCGAAGCCTATTTCACCCGCATCGGGCGCGGCTTTTCCACCGAGGTCGGCACGCCGTCCTTCCCCACGCTGGAGGCGTTCCAGGCGATGATGCCGGCGGCCGACCAGTGGCCGGTGAGCGACAGCTGGGCCTATCACGACTGGCACCAGGGCAAGGCCGGCGATGTCGCCAGCTTCAACAAGGCGATGGCCAACCGGCTGGGCCCACCGCGCGATCTCGCCGATTTCGAGGCCAAGGCACAGCTGCTGAACTATGAATCGCACCGCGCCATCTTCGAAGGCATGAACGCCGGCCTG
The DNA here is from genome assembly GCF_059745315.1 of Sandarakinorhabdus sp. FBCC-B8862. Taxonomy (NCBI): domain Bacteria; kingdom Pseudomonadati; phylum Pseudomonadota; class Alphaproteobacteria; order Sphingomonadales; family Sphingosinicellaceae; genus Sandarakinorhabdus; species Sandarakinorhabdus sp. FBCC-B8862. The sequence goes on along the minus strand of NZ_CM185574.1, from coordinate 1,808,504 downwards.
TTCACCCGCAACAGCGGCCGGCTGCTGTGGATGACCCAGCCGGCCTGGCCCAGCACGGCCTGGCAGATCTACAGCCATGATTATGACACCCACGCCGCCTTCTTCGGTGCGAAAAAGGGTTCGGAGCCGGTGCATGTGCAGATCAACCTGCCGGATCGCGCCCTTGCCGTGGTCAACAGCCTGGCCCAGCCGATTTCGGGTGCAACGCTGCGCGTGCAAACCCTGGCGCTGGACGGCACCAGCCTGGAGGATCGCACCGTTGCCGTGAACGTTGCCGGCCATGCCGTTGCCAGCCTTGGTGCCGCTGTGCCGGATGCGCTGTTTGCCGCGGCGCCTGTGGTCCTCACCCGCCTGTCATTGCTGGCCAGCGACGGCCGGCTGATCAGCGAGAATGTCTATTGGCTGGCGCAGGATCCCGCCGCCTATCGCGCCCTGGCGGCAATGGCGCCGGCCACGATCGCGGTGACGGCGCGGCGTGTGGCCGATGCCAATGAACAGGTGATCGAGGTGCAGTTGCACAATCCCGGCCGCCAGCCGGCGCTGATGGTCAGGCTGTCTCCGCGTGATGCTGCGGGCAAACGCGTGCTGCCGGCCTATGCCAGCGACAATTATGTTGCGTTGCTGCCAGGCGAAACGCGCACGATCACCATCCGGTCGCCAATGGGTGGCCCGGCGGCGCAGAGCATCGCGGTGCAGGGTTGGAATGTCGGGGCAACGGCATCGACGGTGATGCCATGACGGCGCACGCACCAAAGGGGGACAAGATGGCCGACGCATTGCTGGCAGGCGTGGAACTGGGGGGCACCAAGTGCGTGTGCGTGCTGGCCACCGCCGATGGGGCCATCCTGGCCCAGGAGCGTGTTGACACTGAAGCGCCCGACATCACTCTGCCCCGCATCCGGGCGGTGCTGCACCGCTGGTTCGATGATGGGCATGACATTCGCGGGCTTGGCATTGCCGCCTTTGGTCCGGTCCATGTCGACCGCGCCTCGCCGCACTGGGGGCATATCGGCCAGACCCCCAAGCCGGGCTGGAGCGGCGTTGCCGTTGCCCAGGAATTGAGCGCCGGGCTGGATGTGCCGGTGGCGCTGGACACCGATGTCAATGGCGCTGCCCTGGCCGAGATGCGGTGGGGTGCCGCTGCCGGGCTGGACAATTTTGCCTATGTCACCATCGGCACCGGCGTTGGTGTGGGTCTGATCGTTGGCGGCGCACCGATCAGCGGCTTTGGCCACGCCGAACTGGGCCATATGCGGGTGCCGCGCGTGGCAGGCGATAATTGGCCGGGCTCATGCCCCTATCATGGCGATTGTGTCGAAGGGCTTGCCGCCGGCCCGGCGATCATCCAGCGGTCTGGCATGCGCGCCAGCCTGATTGCGACCGATGATCCGATCTGGTCGCTGGTGGGCCATGCCATCGCGCAGATGCTGCACAACATCGTGCTGACCGCGACGCCGCGCCAGATCTTCCTGGGCGGCGGCGTCATCACGGCCCAGCCGCAGCTGTTTCCGATCATCCGGCGCGGCCTGCACGCCAGCCTGAATGGCTATCTGACCGCACGCGAGCTGGAGCGGCTGGAGCTCTATGTGGTGCCGCCGGGCCTGGGCACGCTGGCCGGGCCGCTGGGGCCGATCGCGCTGGCCGTGCCGATTGCGCGGCCGCACCCCAGTCTGGTCACCGCGCTTGGGTAAGGGCTGATCAGCCCTCGATCTTCATCAGCGCGGTGCGGTTGGGCAGGAACCGCGTGGCAAAGGGCAGGATGGCGGCACCGATGGCCGCCGCATCTTCGGCCAGCTGCGCGCGGCGGATCGGCGCCCGGGCGGGCAATGTGGTCCCGCGATGGCGCATGTTGAGCGCCAGCCGGTCGCACAGCTGATCAACCAGCGCCGCCGGCAGCCGCCCGCCGATGAAGATGGCGTCGGGATCGATGACAGCATTGATCACCATCAGCGGATCCGTCAGCAGATCGGCAGCCTTTTCGATCCAGTCGGCCGCTGCGACGGCTGCAGCGCCGCTCAACTGGTCCAGCGGCCCGGGATCGGCGATGCCGGCTTCGGCAAGATGGCTGGCCAGGCCTGACAGCGAGACAATATCCTGCAGCACCACCGGATTGCGGCGGGTGCGGGCAATCGGCAGGAAGCCCACCTCGCCGCTGCGCCCCGATGCGCCGGTGACCGAATGGCCATCGATGACGAGGCCGCCGCCGAGGCCAGCATTGACCAGCAGATAGAAGAAGGTCTGGGCCACCCGGCCATGGCCGAACTGCAATTCGCCGATGGCGGCCGCGGTCGCATCATTTTCGGTGATGACATCAAGGCCATGGCTGCCCAGCAGCTGGCGGGGATCGGTGCTTTCCCAAATGCCGAAGGCGGCCGGCCGGTTGGGCAAGTCAACTCCGCCGAAATCATCGGGAATGGCAAGGCCGATGCCGGCGATGCGGTTCATGTCGATCTCGCCGCCAGCGCGCATCGCATCGAAATTGCGGCCGACGAAATCGCGCACCTGATCGGGCATGGGAAATTGCACGGGTTCGACAATGCGCAGCCGCAGATCGCCGAGGAAATCCAGCGCCACCATGGTCATGTGATCGCGGTCGACATTCACGCCGATCGAAAAGGCGCCATCCGGGTTGATGGCCAGCTTCAGCGCCGGCTGCCCGCGCTCCCCCCGGCGGCGGCCGGCTTCGACGATCAGGCCATCGGCAAACAGCTTGCGCGCGATGTTGGTGATCGATGGCGGGGTCAGGCCGGTGATTTCGGCCAGTTCCACCTTGGTCACCGGCGCGTTGAGGCGGATCGCCTGCAAGGTGACGCGCAGATTGTGCGAGCTGCCGCGTTCCAGGTTGGTGCCCGACAGGCCGTTGCTGAGCAGATTGACCCGGTCGCGCGCCGAAATGCCAACAGTTGACGGCTGGCGTTCGGTTGTCGTCATTGCGCGATCATCTCCATCTGGCAGCCGCCGTCTGCCGTTCAGCTTAGGCGCTCCGCCGCGCCAGCGCAATTTGCGCCCGGCAACTGGCTGGCCGGGCCAGATTACTGGCCGTGCGGCGGGCTGGTGTTGGCACCGGTGCCCCTGGCGCCATTGTCCTTGTTGCCATTGCCCAGATCGGTTTCCGTGCCATCGCGCAGCCAGCGCGTGGGGAAGTCGCCCGGTTTCGAACCGTTGCGGTTGCGCAGCACCGAGCCTTCGTCCATCCGCTGGGTGAAGGTGACGCTGGAGCGGCCCTGATCGGGATCAAGGCCCGCGAACAGATCGGCGCGCATCTTGCGGATCACCGGGCGCAGCGCCGGATCAGCGATCAGGTTGTGCATCTCCTTGGGATCGGCCTTGAGGTCATAAAGCTCCTCGGTGTCCCACACGCCGTGATACTGGATATATTTGTAACGATCGCCGCGCAGCGCGAAGGTGGTGGGCGTCTGCGGGTAATTATATTCCCAATAATATTCGTAATTGAGCGCGGTGCGCCAGGGCGCGGCCGGGCTGCGGCCCATAAGGAGATCGGCATAGCTCATGCCGTCAAAGTGCACGCCGGCAGGGGGCTGGGCGCCAGCCAGGGCCAGGAAGGTCGGCGCCAGATCGATGTTGGCGACAATTTCGTTCACCACCCGCCCCTTGGGGATGCCGCCACCAAAGGCGATCAGCGGCACGCGCATCGATTCCTCATAGGCGCTGCGCTTGTCGATCATGCCATGTTCGCCAAACAGGAAGCCATTGTCGCCCATCATCACGACGATGGTGTTGTCCAGCATGTTCTTCTTCTTCAGCGCGGCGAGGATGGCGCCGATGCCATCGTCAACCGCCATCAGGGTGCGGTTGTAGCGCAGCTTGTAATCGGTGACGTCGAGGGTGGAGTGATAGGGAAATTCGACCCCGTGCCAGCTGTTGCGCTGATCCTTCGTCCAGCGCGGCTTGCCGTCATAATTCTCCGGCGTGTTGGCCATGCTGGCCGGCAGCTTGACGTCATCACGGCTCAGGCTGTTGCGGTGGCGTTCGGCCGGAATGAAATCGGCGTGCACGGCCTTGTGGCTGAGATAGAGGAAGAAGGGCTTGTCGCCGGTCTGGCTGTTGAGCCAGGCCAGCGCATGGTTGTTGAGCTCATCCGTGATATAGCCCTGCCGTTCGACCCGCTGGCCATCGATGTTGAGCGTGTGGCGCGGGCCGCCCTTGCCATCATCGGGCAGATATTCGCCCTGGCCACGGAAGCTGATCCAGCGATCAAAGCCGGGCTGGGGATCATCGCTGTGCCCGCCCATGTGCCACTTGCCCATGAAGGCGGTGCGATAGCCGGCCGCCTGCAGCGCCATCGGGAAGAAGAAGGTGCCCGGCCGGAACTTGATGTTGTTATCGGCGATGCCGTGGTTGTGCATATATTGCCCGGTCAGGATGGACGCCCGGCTGGGGCTGCACAGCGCCGTGGTGACAAAGGCGTTGGGGAAATGCACGCCTTCGCGCGCCATGCGATCCATGTTGGGCGTGCGGAGCGCGGGGTCGAGAAAGCCCATCGCATCATAGCGCTGGTCATCATTCAGGATGAAGATGAAGTTGGGCGGGCGGCGCGGCGCTTCGGCCGGCTTGGCCGGTGCAGCCTTGGCCGCTTGTTGGGCCGCGACGGCGCCGATTGGGCCAGCAGCCGCAACCAGCATCGCCAGCACCAGGGCAGAGCCGCGCAGAAAGCCTGTCTTGATCATGGCATCCTCACCTTCATGTCTGTCCGGCTGCCGCCGTGCGGGCGGTTGATCATGGCGCCGGCGGCCCTGCCCGTGCAACCAGCAGGCAGCCCCCTGGCCCCAGGTTGATGGTGGTCGCCGCATCAGCCAACCACACCGTGAACGCCGGCAGCGTCGTGTCACCGGCCCGGCAATCGCCGGCCACCGGGATCAGCCAGGCGGGGTGCCCGGCGCTGGCGGTCACGTGATGGTCGGCCACACCCACCAGCCGTTCGATGGCAAAGCGCGGGCTGGCAACCAGTTGCGTGCGGGCCGGGCCCGACGGCAAGGGCGCGGCGGGCACGAAGGGCGCTGCCACGGCGGCCGCCAGCCCTTCATCAAGCTGCAGCGGCCGCGGCCGGCCATAATCGAACAGGCGATAGGTGAGATCGACATTCTGCTGAATCTCGATCAGCGACAGGCCGGCGCCGATGGCATGCACGGTGCCGGCCGGCACATGAAAGAAATCGCCCGGCCCGGCCGGGTGCCAGGTCATCAGCGCCTCGACCCGGCCATCCAGCGAGGCCGCGTGCAGCTCGTCCGTGGTCAGCGCTTCGGCAAAGCCGGCGCCGATCACCGCCCCCGGCTCGGCCGAGATCACATACCAGGCCTCTTCCTTGCCGCGTTTGTGGCCACTGGCCTGTGCCAGCGCATCATCGGGATGCACCTGGATCGACAGTTTTTCGGAGGTGAACAGCCATTTCACCATCAGATCGGGCGCAGCCGCATCGGCAAACCACACCTCACCCACCGGCTCGGCCGTGTGGCGGGCATCGGCCAGCTGCAGCGGCACGTCACGCCGGCCCCAGAGCTTCTCGACCACGTGTCCGGCAAGTTGGCGGATGGCCACGGCGCCCTCCCCGCTCAATGGCCAGCCGCAACGGCAACCGGCCCGCTGCGCAGCACCGGCGCGCGGGCGGCGGCGGCGCCAAAGGCCAGCAGCATGGCATAGCAGAGCGCCGGCACCAGGAAGGCGGTGGCATAGCTGGTGGCGCCCGACACCAGGCCGGCCAGCAACGGCACCGCCGCCCCGCCGACAATGGCAAAGCACAGGAAGCCCGATGTCGCCTCCTTGCTGGCCGTCGAGCGTTCCAGCGTGAGGGTGAAGATCACCGGGAACATGATCGAATTGAACAGGCCGATGGCCAGCGCAGCATAACCGGCAGCCGCCCCGCCAACGCTGGCGACGAACAGGCACAACCCGCAGGCCGCAGCGGCAAAACCGGCGAGCAGCCATGCCGCCGGCAGCCGGGCCAGCAGCACGGAGCCGATCAGCCGCCCGACCATGGCACCGCCCCAGTAGAGGCTGACCAGCTTGCCGGCCTGTTCAAGGCCGATGTCCAGCACGTCGCGGCTGCTGAGGAACAGCGCCATCTGCGTGCCGATGGCAACCTCGGCGCCCACATAAAGGAAGATGGCCGCGCCCCCGAGCAATGCCCAGCGCGATCGGGCCACGTCGGCCAGCATCGCGCCAATGGAGACCGCTGCCGGAGCAGCAGCACTGCGGGCGGCGGCAGCAGCGATGAGGCCGCGGGCGAACCAGATGAACAGCGCCAACAGGCCAATCAGCACGGCGATCCACAGGAAGGCGGCATCGATGCCCACCAGCGCCGCTGCCCGCACCGCCGGGTTCAGCGCTTCGCCTTCGACGATTTCGACACCGGCCAGAAACAGCGATGCACCGATGAACGGCCCGATGAAGGTGCCCAGGCTGTTGAACGCCTGGCTGAGTGTGAGGCGCAGGTGGCTGCGTTCGGGCCGGCCCAGCGCCGCGGCCAGCGGGTTGGCCGCCACCTGCAGGATGGTGATCCCGCTGGCTAGGATGAACAGGCCGAGCAGGACCAGGCCATAAACTGCGACATTGGCCGCCAGCAGCATGATCAGGCAGCCGGTGATCATCGTGACCAGGGCAATCAGCACGGTGGCAACCGGCTGGCAGCGCGCCAGCAGGGCGGCAGCCGGCAGGCTCATCACGCCATAGGCGATGAAGAAAGCCGAAGCGCTCAGCTGCGCCTCGAAGTCGGACAGGGTGAAGATGCCCTTCACGGCCGCAACGAGCGGGTCGATCAGCGAGGTGATGAAGCCCCAGGCGAAAAACAGGGTGGTGACCGCGGCAAAGGCGAAGCCGCCACTGTCGCTTTGGCTGGTCGGCACATTGCCTGACGACTGGCTGCTGCCCATGCGCGATCCCCCACGGCAATGCTGCGGGCCGGCCGGATCGGCAGGCACGTCGGCCATCGCCACGACATGGGACGATAGCCGGGAATTTCATTCTGTAAAGCAAAAATGTTTTTGTTATTGTTAGGGCGTCTCCTTCGTGCGGAAGGGCGTTCCCCGCCACGAAATCCCATCATGTTGCGGAATATGTTTTTCCAATCGCAGCAGCCCAGCCTGCCGCCGCGTTGCAGCCCGCGAGACGCGTTTCTGGAAATGCTCCGCGCGTTCGCCCGCGTTGCGCGCGGACACCGATGCCACGCGCGTTTCGCTGGCCAGCTCCTGACATGGCAGGATGGCTGCGAATCCGGCATTTTTTGGAAGATGGCGCACCCGACAGGATTCGAACCTGTGACCTCTGCCTTCGGAGGGCAGCGCTCTATCCAGCTGAGCTACGGGTGCGTGGGCAGGGCTGTTAGCAGGGGTGGCGGGCGGGCGCCAGCGGGAATCAGCGTTTGGCCTTGGCAGGTGGCGGCGGTTGCGCCACGAATTCGCCCAGGCCGCAGCGGGCGCCGCGCATCAGGCCGCCCATGTTCTGCAGCACGGTGATGATGTCCTGCTTGCACAGCTGGCTTATCGAGGTTTCATAGGAAAAGGCACGTTCAAAGCCCAGTTGCGGGCATTCGCCGCCGGGCAGGGTGCTGCGCCACACGCTGCCATCGCGCAGGGTGAAATCGATGGTCTTGCCATCAACCACCTTGCTGTTGCGGATCATCGCGAGTGCCAGGCAGGAGCGGGTGGTGCCGGGTTCCGGCGGCGCCGCGCTGGCGGGAACGGCCAGCAGGGCCAGGGTGAGGATCAGATGGCGCATCAGTCACTCCCTTCGCCGCGCAGGCTGCGGATCGGCGGCTGAACCCGTGCTGAATTCAGCCCGCCGCCAGCGCCTTGCCGCGGAACTGGCACAGATCGGCCACCGCGCACTCCCCGCATTTCGGGCTGCGGGCGGTGCAGACATAGCGGCCGTGCAGGATCAGCCAATGATGGGCATCGCGCCGCCACGGCGCCTTCACCCGTTTCATGATGCCGTTTTCCACCGCCAGCGGGGTTTTGCCGGGTGCGAGGCCGGTGCGGTTGGCCAGCCGGAACACATGGGTATCGACCGCACAGGTTTCCTGGCCAAACAACACGTTCACCACCACATTGGCGGTCTTGCGGCCAACGCCGGGCAGGGTTTCCAGCACGTCGCGGCTGTCGGGCACCTGGCCGCCAAATTCCGCCACCAGCCGGTGCGACAGGGCGATGACATTCTTGGCCTTGCTGTTGAACAGGCCGATGGTGCGGATATGGGCCTTTAGCCCATCTTCGCCCAGTTCCAGCATCTGGGCCGGGGTGTGGACCAGTTCGAACAGGCGTCGCGTCGCCTTGTTCACCCCCACATCGGTGGCCTGGGCCGACAGCACGACGGCCACCAGCAGCTGGTAGCCATTGCCATAGGCCAATTCCGTCACCGGCGCCGGGTTGGCGGCCGACAGCCGGGCGAAAAACTCGTGGATTTCGGGCGGCGTCATCTGCCGGCGAGCAAGCTTGGTCATGGTGCGACCTTGCTTCCACCAAAGCCGGTGGCGGGTAAAGTGGCTGTGACATAAAGAACGGGCGTCGTGATTCTCGATCTCACCCTCACCCCCAACCGTTCGCTGCGCAGGGATCAGGCGCGGTGGTTGCTGGTGCTGGTGGGCGGGTTTTTCCTGATCGGGTCCATCCGCTTCCTGATCCTGGGCCTGTGGCCGGTGATCCCGTTCATGGTGGCCGATGTGGCGTTGCTGGCCTGGGCCTTGCGGGCCAGTTACCGGTCGGGCGGTGCGCGGGAACGGCTGGTGCTGGCCGATGATGGCCAGTTCACCTTCACCCGCATCTCGCCGTGGGGAGAGGCCAGGGTGGCCGAGCTGGAGCCCTATTTCACCCGTGTCCAGATCGAGGAGACGCCGCTGGGCGATGCGCATCTGTTCCTGGCCAGCCAGGGCAGGCGGCTGCGGGTTGGCCAGTTCCTGTCGGCCCCCGAACGGCGCGAGGTGGGCGCGCTGATCCGCGAGGGGCTGGCGCGCTGGCGCAACCAGGCCCGCTAGGGTCAGGATCAGCGTTTGGCCGGCGCAAACAGCGCCTGCACCTCGGCGTTTTCTTCCACCGTCTGCACCATGGCCGGGATCAGCTTCATGGCCGGGGCGGCCTGTTCAAAGGCATAACCCAGGGCGAGCAGCCGTGCCTCGCTCCACGCCGGGCCGATGAACGACAGGCCAACCGGCAGCCCGCGCACGCCGCCCATCGGCACGGTGAGGTGCGGGTAGCCTGCCACCGCCGCCAGCCCGCCGGCACTGCCGCCCGGCGCCTGATCGGCATTGACCGGATCGATGAACCAGGCCGGCGCGGCAGTGGGGGCGACCAGAACCTCCACCTTGGCCTCGGCCAGCATCTTGTCGATCCCCTCCCTGCCGGCAAACTTCAGCGAGGTTTCGCGCGCCGTCAGATAGGCGGGATCGGTCAGGCCCTTGGTGGCTTCGGCCTTTTCGAACGTGTCCTGCCCGAACAGACCCATTTCGGTGGCTGCATTGGCCTTGTTGAAGGCAATCACGTCGGCCAGCGTGCGGGTTTTGACCGTGGCTGGCGTGCTGGCGAGATAGGCCGCCAGATCGGCCTTCAGTTCGGTCAGCAGCACCTGGAATTCGTTGGGGCCGATCTCGCGCCGGTTGGGGCCGGTGGTGATGTCCACCAGCGTTGCGCCTTGCGCCTTCAGCACGGCCAGCGCGGCTTCGAAGCGGGCATCGACGCCGGCGTGCCAGCCGGTGGCCCAACGCAGCACGCCGATGCGCGCGCCCTTCAGGGCATCGGGCTTCAGCGCAGCGGTGTAATCGGTCTTGCGCGCGTCCGCCTCTTTCGTCGCCGGATCGGCCGGGTCGCTGCCGGCCATGGCGGTGAGCAGCCGGGCGGCGGTGCGCACGTCGCGCGTCATCGGGCCCGCCGTGTCCTGGCTGTGGCTGATCGGCACGACATGGGTGCGGCTGACGAGGCCAACGGTCGGCTTGATGCCGACAATGCCGTTCATCGCCGCCGGGCAGGTGATGCTGCCATCGGTTTCGGTGCCGATCGCGGCATCGACCATCTGGGCTGCGACCGCCGCGCCACTGCCGGAGGAGGAGCCGCAGGTGTTGCGCGACAGGGCATGCGGGTTGCGGGTCTGCCCGCCCACCGCGCTCCAGCCCGAGATCGAGGCATCGGCGCGGATATTGGCCCATTCCGACAGGTTGGTCTTGCCCAGCAGCACGGCGCCGGCAGCGCGCAGCCGGGCGAGGAACGGCGCATCGCGGCCGGTGACATTGTCCTTCAGGGCCAGGCTGCCGGCGGTGGTGGGCAGCGGGCCGGCCATGTCGACATTGTCCTTCACCAGGATCGGCAGGCCAAACAGGGGCCCGCGCGTCCTGGCGGCATCCAGCGCTTTTGCCTGATCCAGCGCGGTGGGATCGATGGCGATCACCGCGTTGAGGCGCGGGTTCAGCGCCTTGATGCGGGTGATGGCGGCGGCGGTGTTGGCTTCGGCAACGCCCACCGCCGGGGCAGAAGCACCGACAGTCGGCGCAGCCAGCGCCGGGGTGGTGCTGGCCAGCAGCAGGGCAAACAGGGTGGTGCGCATCGATGATCCCCCTCGCAAATGCAGATGGCCTGCTCATGCCAGCCCCGCTGACATTTGCAACGGACGCAATGTCACCCTAATGTTTGCCGCAGTGCAGCACAGACGGGGGATGCAGCGTGCCATCACGGCCGCCAGGGGAGGACAGCACGGCGCAGCAGCTGGCAGCGCTGGCCCAGGCGCGCGATGTGGCCGAAGCGGCCAATCTGGCCAAGACCCGGTTCCTGATGGGCCTGAGCCACGAAATCCGCACGCCGCTGAATGCCATCCACGGCTATGCCCAGCTGCTGGAGCGCGGCGCGGCAATTTCGCCCAGCGAGGCCGGGCGCATCATCCGCCGATCCTCCGAACATCTCGCCGATCTGGTCGAAGGCCTGCTGGACATCAGCCGGATTGAATCGGGCGTGCTGAAACTCAACCGCGAAACCGTGGGCCTGCGCGCGCTGCTGGAACAGGTGGCGGCGATGTTCCGCATCGAGGCCGGCAACAAGGGGCTGGATTTCGCCTACAACGCCGCGCCCAACCTGCCGGCCTGGGTGCTGGCCGATGAACGCCGGTTGCGCCAGGTGCTGATCAACCTGCTGTCGAACGCGATCAAGTACACGCAGAGCGGCAGCGTGGTGCTGACCGTGCGGTATCGGTCGATGGTGGCGGAGATCGAGGTGGCCGATACCGGCATCGGCATCGCGCCCGAGGATATGGACCGGATTTTCCTGCCCTTTGATCGCGGCGGTGGCCGGGCTGCGGGCGTGGCGCCGGGCATCGGCCTGGGTCTCGCCCTGTCGCGCATGCTGTCCCAGGTGATGGGCGGCGATATTTCGGTGAAGAGCGTGCCCGGCCAGGGCAGCCGCTTTGTGCTCAAGCTGTTGCTGCCGCAGCCGAACCAGCCGCCCAATGAAGAGGCGCGCGGCCTGCCCATCGGCTATGAAGGCCAGCGCCGCACGATATTGGCGGTGGATGATGATCCCGGCCAGCTGGCGCTGTGGCAGGAATTGTTGCGGCCGCTGGGGTTCAACCTGTTTGTGGCCGGATCGGGCGGCGCGGCGCTGTCGCTGGCCGATCTGGGCCGGCCCGATCTGGTGTTGTTGGATGTCTCGATGCCTGGCCTCAATGGCTGGGAGGTCGCCGAACGGCTGCGCATCCGCTTTGGCCGCAGCATCATCATCCTGATGGCATCGGGCAATGCCAGCGAGCTGGTGGGGGCCGAAGGCAAGGGATTGCACGATGGTTTCGTGTTGAAGCCGGTGGACCAGGCGCTGTTTTTCGAGCAGCTGGGCCGGCAGTTGAACCTGACCTGGCTGTATGAAGGCACCGACCGGGCGCCGTGGCGGGCCAGCGCCCTGCCCGATGCGGCACGCGCCCATCTTTCAGAGCTGGCGCGGCTGGCGCGGACCGGGCATGTGCGCGGGCTGGCAGCGGCGCTGGCGGCGCTGGATGCCGCGGTGCCTGATGCCAAGCCGCTGGTCGGCCGCTTGACGGCGGCGTTGGATGCGTTTGATCTAGTGCAATTCCAGAAGCTGCTGAACGAACAGGCGACAGACAGTCGCGACGACAGGGGGGAGACCGGCCGATGAGCGAAAGCCCGCGCGCCAATGTTCAGGCCACGATCCTGGTGGTGGATGATGCGCCCGACAGCCTGCGTTTCCTCACCGACACGCTGGAGGCCGAAGGTTATGCCGTGCGCATCGCGCTGAATGGCGAGACCGCGCTGGCCAGCTTGGCCGAGGAACTGCCGGATCTGGTGCTGATGGATGCGATGATGCCGGGCATGGACGGGTTTGAAACCACCCGCCGCATCAAGGCCGATCCGGCGCTGGCGTTGGTGCCGGTGATCTTCATGACCGGGCTGACCGAGACCCAGAATGTCGTGGACGGTCTGGCCGCTGGCGGCGTCGATTATGTGAAGAAGCCGATCGTGCTGCCCGAATTGCTGGCGCGGTTGAAGGTGCACCTGGGCAATGCCCGCATCACCGCCGGGGCGCAGGGCGCGCTGGATGCCAGCAACCGGCCGCTGATGGCGCTGGACGGCGAAGGCCGCATCGCCTGGACGACGCCGCGCAGCGCCGAAATATTGTCCCAGCGCTTTGGCGCCGGCGTGGGCGACCGTCTGCCCGGCCCGCTGGTGGGCCAGCTGCAGCGGCTGGGCGAAGGCCGGGTGAAGCAGGATTTCCCCGGCGGCCAGGTGGAGTTCACCGTGGTCGCCACCCAGGGCGACGAACGCCATTACCGGCTGACCGAAACGCTGGAAGGGGCGGAAGAGAAATTGCTGGCCCAGCGCCACGGCCTGACCGAGCGTGAGGCCGAGGTGTTGCTGTGGATCAGCCGCGGCAAGGCCAACCGCGAGATTTCGGAAATCCTGGGCATTTCGCCGCGCACGGTGAACAAGCATCTGGAACAGATTTTCGAGAAGATGGGCATCGAGAATCGCGCCTCGGCGGCGGCGGCGGCGGTGAAGACGCTGAGCCAATAGCCCGCGCGTTTGGCAGGCCGCACCAGACCGGCTATGGCAGCGCCATGATCATCGGCATCGATCTTGGCACCACCAACAGCGCCGCCGCCTATTGGGCGGATGGCGCGCCTGTTCTCATCCCCAACCGGCTGGGGGAGTTGCTGACGCCGTCGGCGGTGGGGCTGGATGATGATGGCGGCCTGCTGGTCGGCCGCCCGGCGCGGGAGCGCATGGCCAGCCACGCCGGCCTGACCGCCACCGCCTTCAAACGCTATATGGGCACCCAGCACCGGGTGACGCTGGGCAGAAAAGATTATGGCGCCGAGGAATTGTCGGCGATGGTGCTGCGCAGCCTGAAGGAGGATGCCGAGGCGCATCTGGGCCAGGCCGTGACGGAAGCGGTGATCACCGTGCCGGCCTATTTCAACGACAAGCAGCGCAAGGCCACCCGCCGCGCCGGCGAGCTGGCCGGGCTGAAGGTGGAGCGGCTGATCAACGAGCCGACCGCGGCGGCGCTGGCCTATGGCATCCACCAGCTGGAGGGCGAGACCCGGTTCCTGGTGTTCGATCTGGGCGGCGGCACCTTTGACGTGTCGGTGCTGGAGATTTTCGAAGGGGTGATCGAGGTGCGCGCCTCCACCGGTGACAACCGGCTGGGCGGCGAGGATTTCAACCAGGCGCTGGCCAGCCTGATGGCGGCGGCCGACAAGCGGCTGGCGGCCGGCCTGCAGGGGGACCGCCAATTGTCGGCCAAGCTGATGGAGGCGGCCGAGCGGGCCCGCCGAGCGCTGACCAGCAGCAGCAGCACGACCATGACGCTGAGCTGGCAGGGCGAGCAATTTGCCCATGATGTGACGGCGGAAGGCTTTGAGGCCGCCGCCCAGCCGCTGCTCGACCGCATGCGCAATCCCGTGCTGCGCGCACTGCGCGATGCCGAGATCGCGCCCGACAGCCTGTCGGAAATCATCCTGATCGGCGGTGCCACCCGCATGCCGATCGTGCGCCGCACCGTGGCCAAGATGTTTGGCCGTTTTCCCAACGCCAGCATCAACCCGGATGAGGCGGTGGCGCTGGGCGCGGCGGTGCAGGCCGGGCTGAAGGCGCGTGACGCCGCCCTGAAGGAAGTGGTGGTCACCGATGTCTGCCCCTATTCGCTGGGGGTGAATATTGCCGAGCGGCTGCCCGGCGGCGCCATCGAGGAGGGGATTTTCTCGCCAATCATCGAGCGCAACACCACGGTGCCGGTGAGCCGGGTGAACATCTATGAGACGATGTCGGCCAACCAGAAGCAGATCGTGCTGGGCATTTACCAGGGCGAGGCGCGGCGCGTGGCCGACAATGTGCGCATCGGCGAGCTGAAGGTGCCGATGCCGCGCGGGCCGGAAGGCCAGCCCATCGAGGTGCGCTTCAGTTATGACATCAACGGGCTTCTGGAGGTGGATGTCCACGTGATTCCCACCGGGGAGCGGCACAATCTGGTGATCGCCGATCCGGAGGATCAGGTGAGCCCGGCCGAGATGGAGCGGCGACGGGCGGCGCTGGCGCTGCTGAAGCAGCACCCGCGCGACAGCGAGGCCAACCGCGCCGCGCTGGCCCGGGCCGAACGGCTGTGGGAAGACGCACTGGGCGACGAGCGGGACTGGATCGGCCGCCTGATCCAGCAGTTCCAGGGCGCGCTGGCCACGCAGGATGTGCGGGTGGCCGACACCGCCCGCGACGAATTGATGGCCGCGCTCGATCAGATTGACGGGCCGCGCTGGCTGTGAATCCATGGGAAATTCTGGGCCTGCCGCCGGGCGCAGACCGCGACGCCATCCGCCGCGCCTATGCGCGGGCTCTGAAGGGCGTGAACCCGGAGGATGACCCGGAAGGTTTCATGCAGCTGCGCGCCGCCCATGATGCGGCGCTGAACCAGCTGAAATGGCGGCAGCAATGGCCGGATGAGGACGACGCCGATGATGGCCCTGCCATTGTGCCGCCGCCCGAACCGGCGGCGCCAGCCCCGGTACCGGTTGCGGCCGATCCGGCTGCGGCGGCCCTGCAGGCCGAACTGGCGGCAGACCGTGCCGATCTGATCGCCCGGCAACAGGCGCTGATCGATGCCATCACCGCCGGGCCCGATCAGCCGCGCCAGCACCGCGCACTTGATGATCTGCTGGCGGCACCGGCCCTGATCGACATTGCGGCGCGCGACCGCATCGAACCCTGGGTCGCCGCCGTGCTGGCCCATCATCTGCCCGACAGCGACCCGCTGGTGGTGCATGCGATCGAACGCTTTGGCTGGTCCGATCTGCCGCCGGGCCAGCGCAGCGCCGATATCGACCAGCTGCTCCGCCGCCGCGAGGAAGGCGAATTCGTGGTGGAGATGGCGCGCCGCCACACGCCACTCCACCAGGGCTATGTCGCCCTCAGCACGCCACCGGGGCCGCGCTGGTGGCGGCATCTGAAGGCGCTGCTGTCGGCGGAGCCGGCGCAGACGCGCCAGATCCTTGGCCTGATCGACGGGCCCTTGCCCGGGATCGCCGATTGGCTGAACGCCGATGCCATTGCCGCCTGGCGGGCCTGGCATGCGGTGCCGCGGCTGCGGCTGTGGATGATCTTCACCATGATCCCGCTGGCATCGGTGCTGTGGGTGCCGGTGAGCGAGCAATCGGGTTGGCCCGATGCCGCCCAGGCGGTGTTGAGCCTGCTGGCCTTTGCCTCGCCCTGGGGCCTGTTGTGGCTGTTGCGGCGGCGGGCGGCCTGGCAGGCGGAATGGGACCGGCCGGATTTCCATTATCATGGCTGGCCGATTGCCGTGGTGGCGCTGCCGCTGCTGGCGGCGCTGTGGCCCACGGTTCCGGCACTGGCGCCGCTTTATCTGGTGCCCCTGGTGGCGGCGGCTGGCTGGACGATGCTGGCAGTGGACCGCTTGCAGCCCGATGGCTGGCGCGATTTTGCCCCCGGCCTGATCCGGGCGATGCCGGCCTTTCTGTTCCTGTTGCTGATGGTTGGCGGCGCGCCGGCGGCCGACGGGCTGGGGCCGATCCGCAGCTTGGCGATCTTTGGTGTGGCGTTTGGATGGTGGCAGGGCGGCGACCAGATGATGTGGACGCTGCGCAACCTGCTCGCCCGCCGCAGCGATCGGCTGGGCGGCGCGCTGGCGCCGTGGGTGATGCTGGGTGTGGCCGTGGTGACCGCCGGTCTGGCCGCCGGCCTCGCCCTGGTGGATCAGGGGCTGGTGGGCCGGGGGCTGGGCCTGCTGGTGTTGCCCGTGCTGGCCAGCCTGCTGGCGCTGCGCATGGCGGCCGGCTGGGTGCAGCTGGCACCGCTGGCGGTGCTCGCCGGGCTGGTGCTGCTCACCTTCGAACTGCTCAGCCTGATTGATCCCGGCATCAAGGGCGCCACCGGCATTGTTGGGGCGCTGCGGGACACATCGTGGCTGATCGATCCGCGCACCGGCCTGCCGCGCGCCGGGCTGATCTTCTTCCTGGTGTTTGGCGCCACGTCGCTGTGGCGCGGCCTGCGTGGACAGGCCGGCGGCGGTGGCGATTGGCTGATCCGCTTTGTCGTGCTGGCGGTGGGTGTGGCCTTTCTGGTCAGCATCTGGGATCGGCCGGAGGCAGACCGCCAGCCGCCGCCCCCGGCGAAGCACGGCGGCAAATGGCAACCGGCGCGCCCGGATGGCGACACATCCGGCTGGGTTGATCTGGGCGCGGTGCAGCCGCCACCGCCGGTGGGTGATTATCGCTATGAGGTGCGACTGGCGGTGAGCCCGCAGGGCCGCGTGTTGTTGTGCAGCGTTTCCAGTTCGACCGGGCTGGCCACGCTGGATGCAGCGATCTGCCCACAGTTGAAGGCCAAGGCGCGCTTCAAGCCCGGCCTGAATGATGATGGCCAGCCGATGCCGACGGTGGAGTTTCTGTCTGGCCGGTTGCGCCGCATTGCGCCCGCCCCTGCGCCGCTGGCATCGCCGGCACCACCGCCGCCGATCCGTTGCCCCGATAGCCGGGTGACCGGCCCGATGGTGGCGGAACCCTGCATGGCTGACCGCTGGTTTTACGACGGCAGTTATCCGCAGGCAGCGCGATTGGCGGGCCACAGCGGCACCGTGCGTTATGCGCTGGAGGTGGGCCGCGATGGCCGGGTCGAATCCTGCCGCATCGATGATTCCAGCGGGCATGCCAGCCTGGATCGCGGCACCTGTGCGCTGTTGATGGCGCGCGCCCGCTTTGTGCCGGCGCAGGATGTGGATGGCAGCCCGATGCCATGGACCTATCGCGGCGCCATCGAATGGCAGCTGCGGCGCCGCTGAACCGCCGTCCGAATCGGGGAGCGGGATGGCGATTCGGCGGTGATTCGCACGATTCTGGCATTTTCCCTGCCGAAACACGCAATTTTTGGTTAGAATTGTAGTTAACACTCATTCTTTTTTGATATGGAAAATGACGTAGCCTGTGCCACTTGATGGCCGCCGCGGCCACGCCCCGTGTGCAGACAATGGTAAATTTCGGGTCGGGCCGACCGCGCTGGGCTGCGTGATTTATCAGCATGATTTCACGCCATTTTCACGCCCCGAAAGATTTTGCTAACGGAAATTACGCAAACATGGGAATGCCTGCACAACTAACTGATATTATTGCATTTTTACAATTAATCAAATTTTGTAAAACTTTGCTTCAATCAAGTAAACGTGGACGTAATTGTTAGTATTAATGAATATTGATGTAACCATTTTGGATATTGTGCTGAAAAACAACCGCCAATATGCACGGTTCTGGGTTACCGGCTGGAGGGAGCAGTGGTTTCATCCGACCGGCATCAACGGTGATCCCCCAGGCAGAAGTATTTTTCTGTCTGGTATCAATAATGGCCTCGGCCATAACAGCGGGAACAGTTGAAATGATGAAGATCCTGACCAATCTGAAGCTGAACAAGTCTGGCGCTTCGGCTGCCGAATACGCCCTGATCGTCGCCGTGCTGGGCGGCCTGGTCGTTGCCGGCGCCAACGCTTTCGGTGGTTCGCTGAACACTGCCATGAGCGATGCTGGCACCGCCCTGGAAGGCGAATCGACCGGCAGCTTCAAGTAAGCTGGTTTGAACCGCTGGCCGGGGTGTGCCCCCGGCCAGCGTTTCTGCCTTTCTGGCAGGCGCAATGGCCAGACCAGAAACCCCGCAAGGGGCAAGATCAACATCCGGCGAAACCGCCGGCACAGCAGCTGGCAGCGGCGCCGCCGCCACCAGGCACAGGCAAGGGCCCCAACCGGCGTGAAGGGCAAGGGGCGCGTTTTCCTTGGAGTGCGCCGGCAGCGGGCCGGGCGACAGCCGCCAGGGCGGCGTGACATTCCAGGGGGTAGTTTCGTGGCCAATCCAGCATCCGGCGCCAGCAGAACGGCCGTTTCGCCGTCCGCGCGGCTGCCGATCGCCATCGCCCGGAACGCGCCCTGATGCGCCGTTCTTCCATAATCATGCTGATTGCGGCGGTGGCGTTGGGCCTTGTCGCCGTGCTGTTCGCCCGCACCTTCATGGGTGGCGGCGGTGGTGCGGCGCCCGGCGGCCCCCGGCTGCGCACCGTGCCCACGGTTGTGGCATCGGCCGATATCAATTTTGGCGAGAAACTGACCCCGGCCAAGCTCAAGATGGTCGAATGGCCGGCCGACAATGTGCCGGTTGGCAGTTTCCAGCGCATCGAGGATCTGACCAGCGGCGATGGCCGCACCGCGATGCGCCCGATCGTTGCCAACGAAATCCTCACCGAAAAATCCCTGGCCGTCGGCGCCAACCGCCTGTCGACCGCGCCGCTCCTCAACCCGCAGATGCGCGCCATCGCCGTACCGGTGAA
Source organism: Sandarakinorhabdus sp. FBCC-B8862 (assembly GCF_059745315.1). NCBI lineage: Bacteria > Pseudomonadati > Pseudomonadota > Alphaproteobacteria > Sphingomonadales > Sphingosinicellaceae > Sandarakinorhabdus > Sandarakinorhabdus sp. FBCC-B8862. The sequence goes on along the minus strand of NZ_CM185574.1, from coordinate 1,789,695 downwards.
TGACGTCGCCGGCGTGTCGGGCCTGATTTACCCCGGTGACCGGGTCGATGTGTTCTTCACCCGCCAGCCGGAAGAGGCGATGCCCTATTCCGAACTGCTGGCGCAGGGTGTGCGCGTGCTTGCCGTGGGCACCGACACCAACCTGGGCAAGGAAAAGCCTGAGGTGGTGAAAACCGCCACCATCGAGGTGACACCGCTGCAGGCCCAGAAAATCTCGCTGGCGCAGACCGTGGGCACGCTGAATCTGGTGCTGCGCCACTTCACCGATGAAGCCCGCGTGCGGCTGGAAACCGCCCAGGTGATGGATCTGAACGATGGCACCATCACCCGCCTGGTGCGCAAGCCCAACCAGGGCGGTGGCGGGCCTGGCCCTGGCCCTGGCGGCCCGGCCCCAGCCAATGTGACCCCGCCTGGCGTGGTGGTGATCCGCGGCACAACTGCAACCATCCAGCCGGTGATGGGCAAATGATGATGCGAGCCATGATGATCGCGGCGCTGGCCGTCCTGCCGCTGCCGCCCGCCGCCGCGCTGGCGCAAGCCAGCCTGGAAGCCCAGACCGGGCTGGCGCTGAGCCTGCCGATCAACAAGTCCCAGACGCTGCGCGTGCCGCGGCCCTTCGCCCGGGTCGCCATCGGCAACCCTGAGATCGCCGACGTCTCCCCGGTCACCACCAGCGTGGCCTATCTGCTGGGCAAACAGATCGGCACCACCAACCTGACGCTGTACGACAAGGCCGGCGGCGTGATCGCGGTGGTGGATGTGACCGTGGGGCCCGATGCGATGGGCCTGAAGCAGAAACTGGCGGAGATCCTGCCCACCGAAAGCCTGGGCGTGCAGGTGGCCAACGACACGCTGATCCTGTCAGGCACGGCCTCCAGCGCCGCCGCCCTGCAGCGGGCGGCGGCCATTGCCGAAGCCTATGCGCCCAAACGTGTGATGAACATGGCCAGCGTTGGCACCGCCCAGCAGATCCTGCTGGAGGTGCGCTTTGCCGAAATGCAGCGCGGCACGGTGAAGGCACTGGGCATCAACAGTGTCGCCTTTGGCGGCCCGGCGCGCAACACGCTGACCGCCGAAGGCGTGCTGACGCCCGGCGGCACTGCCACCAGCCCCGGCGTTGGCGTGAGCGGCACCTTTGGCGCGGCCCTGCGCTTTCCGGGCTTGAACGTGGCGTTCCAGGCGCTGGAGAACAAGGGCCTGATCCGCACGCTGGCGCAGCCGAACATCATCGCGCTGTCGGGCGAAACCGCCAATTTCCTGGCCGGCGGCGAATTCCCCGTGCCCACCGGCGTTGCGATCAATGGCCAGGTTTCGATCGAGTTCAAGCAGTTTGGCGTGGCGCTTTCCTTCACGCCGACGCTGCTGGAAGACGGCATGATCAACCTGCTGGTGGCGCCGGAAGTGTCCAGCCTTGATCCCGCTGCCGGCATTGATCTCAATGGCCTGCGCATCCCCGGCCTGAAGGTGCGGCGCGCGCGCACCACGCTGGAACTGCGCGACGGACAGACCTTTGCGCTGGCCGGGCTGATCCAGAATGATTTCCGCGACACGGTCAACGCGGTGCCGCTGCTGGGCAAACTCCCGATCCTGGGCGCCCTTTTCCGATCGAGCAGCTTTGCCCGCCAGGAAACCGAACTGGTGATCCTGGTGACGCCGCGCATCGTGCGCCCGGTGCAGGCCGACAGCGGCGCGCTGGCCATGCCGACCGACCGGGTCGACGAGCCCACGGACGCGGAATTCTTCCTGCTTGGCACGGCCGAGCGCCGCGGCCCGGGCCTGCCGGTGCTGCCGCTGCCAGGCCCGGCCAACAGCATCAACAAGCCGGGCGGCGTTGCGGCCGACCACGGCCATATCGTGAGGTGACGCATGGTTGAGGGTCGCATCCTGGCCGTTGCCGCCATGATCGCCGCGCTGGCCGCCCCGGCGGCGGCCGGCGATCCTGCACTGGGATCATCGGTGCAAAAAAACATGGTGGCGCACGTGGTTGATCTGCATCCCAGCTATGCCGGTGTGAAGATCGAGGGTGGCAATGGCGTGCGTTCCGAAGCGGCCATGAACCGCTATCTCGACGGGCGGGTGACGCCGCTGCGTTCCGTCAGCGGGGAAGCCACGGTTGGTGCCAACCCGATCCAGCGTGGTGCCGGCGGCGCCGCGCCGGCCACGTCGGGGCCGCGCTGATGGCGCTGCTGGCCCGTCTTGGTGCCTTTGCCGGCAAGCCCGATGCCGAAGCGCCGCAGCGCGATGGCAGCGAGCTGCGCGTCACCATGCTGCTCAATCCCCAGACGTCGGCCCGGCTGGACGTTGGCCGCCTCAACGCGCTCAACGCCGAGATCCGCCTGCACGATGGCAGCTTCGCGAGTTTTGCCGCCAACGCGCCGCTGATCCGCCGCACCGATCTTCTGGTGGTGCAGATCGATCCCGACAACGCGGCAGATCTGGCTGCGCTGGAAAGCTTTGCCGCCGGGCCCGGCCTGCGCATTCCGGTGGTGGCAGCGGTGGAGGATCTGACCATCGCCACCACGCGCCGGCTGCTGCGGTCCAGCATTGCCGATGTGCTGCCGATCCCGTTCAGCCTGGAAGAACTGGGCCAGGCGATCGATGCCGGGCGTGAACGGGTGGCCCGCGCCACCGGTCAGGGGCCCGCCCACCAGGCCAGCATCATCGCCGTGCAAAGCGTGCTCGGCGGCATGGGGGCCAGCATGGTCGCCGCCCAGCTGGCGCAGATGTGGGCCGGCGAGAAACAGGTGCTGCTGATTGATCTGGATGTTCAGCGCGGCAATGCTGCGCTCTATCTCAACCTGAAGCCGCGCCTGTCGATCTCCGATCTGATCGAAGCCGAGGACCGGCTGGACGCCGAATTCCTGCGCATGATCGTGGAGCGCCACCAGTCTGGCCTGGGTGTGGTGGCCGCCCCGGCCGACATGAACCCGCTCGATGCGTTGACGCCGGAGTTCATCGAGCGGCTGCTGGACGTGGCGGCGCAGAATTATGATCTCGTCGTGCTCGACATGCCGGGCATCTGGATCGATTGGTCGGCTGCGGCCATGCAGAAGGCCGATCTGGTGCTGCTGATCGCCCAGCTCACCGTGTCGGGCGTGCAGCAGTGCCGCCGCCAGCTGGATGTGCTGGAAGCCAATAATCTGGGCGAGCGCGTGCGGGTCGTGATGAACCGCATGACGCCTGGCCTGTTCGGCAAATATGATCTGTCGGAAGCGGAATCGGTGTTGCGCACCAAGGTGCATTTCGCCCTGTGCAACGATTATCCCACAGTGTCGGCGGCGCTGGATGAAGGCAAGCCGGTGGGCCAGATGAAGCTGAAGGCCCGCATCGACAAGGAATTGCGAACCATGGCCGCCACGATCGCCGATGAACTGGCGGCGGTGGAGGCCAGCGCATGATCTTCCCCACCCGCCGCAAGCCTGCAACCCCCGCGGCGGCCCCGGCTGAAGGCGCTGCTGCGGCCCCGGCACCGGCACCCGCACCGGCTCCGGTGGTCAGCATCAAGGACCGGCGGCGCGATGATTACACCGAGCTGAAGGTCACGCTGCACCAGAACCTCATCGACCGCATCAACCTGGCCGCGCTGGAAACCATGACGCGCGATCAGATGCAGCGCGACATTGGTGACATCGTTCAGGAAATGTTGAAGGAGAACAACCAGGCCCTGAACGCTGCCGAACGGCGCCAGCTGGTTGAGGATATCCTGGACGAGCTGCTGGGCCTGGGGCCGCTGGAGCCGCTGCTCAAAGACCCGACGATTTCCGACATCATGGTCAACAGCGCGACCAAGGTGTTTGTCGAACGGCGCGGCCGCATCGAGGAGGTCGGAACGCGCTTTGCCAGCGACCAGCATCTGCTGCGCATCATCGGCAAGATCGTTTCGGCCGTGGGCCGGCGTGTGGACGAAAGCTCGCCGATGGTCGATGCCCGCCTGCCCGATGGCAGCCGCATCAACGCCATCATCCCGCCGCTGGCACTGGATGGGCCCTGCCTGTCGATCCGCAAATTCCCGCCCAGCCGAACCAGCATCGACAAGCTGGTCGAATATGGATCGATGACGGTGGATTGCGCCACCATGCTGAAGGCGGTGGTGGCCAGCCGCCGCAACGTGATCGTTTCCGGTGGCACCGGTTCGGGCAAGACCACCATGCTCAATGCGCTGTCCGCTTCCATCGGCAGCCATGAGCGCGTGGTGACGATCGAGGATTCGGCTGAACTGCAGCTGCAGCAGAGCCATGTCGTGCGCCTTGAAACCCGGCCGTCCAACATCGAGGGCCGCGGTGAGGTGACCCAGCGTGATCTGGTCAAGAACGCGCTGCGCATGCGGCCAGACCGGGTGATCCTGGGCGAAATCCGCTCCGGCGAAGCCTTTGACATGCTGCAGGCGATGAACACCGGACACGATGGCTCGATGACGACCCTGCACGCCAATACGCCGCGCGATGCGCTGTCGCGCCTGGAACAGATGATCGGCATGTCGGGCATCGATATCAGCCCGAAATCCGCCCGCGCCCAGATCGCTTCCGCCATCCAGGTGGTGCTGCAGCTGGAACGTCTGCAGGATGGCACCCGCCGCGTCACTTCGGTGGCGGAGATCACCGGGATGGAAGGCGACATCATCCTGATGCAGGAAATCTTCAAGTTCGTGCGCGAAGGGGTGGATGCCGAAGGCCGGGTGATCGGCGAGATGCGTCCGATGGGCGTGCGGCCCAAGTTCATGGAGGTGCTGAAATCGCGCGGCTATGATCTGCCGGCGACCATGTTCGATCCGTTCCGGCGCAAGGATGGCTGAGCCATGACGCTGCCGTCCTTCATCAATCCGGAACTGGTGCTCTATGGCATCATCTTCCTGGCCGCGGTGCTGTTGTTCGAAGGCGTGTTCCTGTGGTGGCGCGACACCTATGGCGCCAAGCGCCGGGTGTCCAAACGCATGGCCCTGATCGAACAGGGCGCCAGCAGTGCCGAGATCATCACCGCGCTGCGTCGCCAGACCACCGATGTATCGAAGTCGCTGCTGCCGTCGGTCATCACCTATCTCGACAGCCGGATGAGCCAGGCCGGCATCCGCATGAGCGCCCAGCGCATGCTGACGATCATGGCGGTGGTGACCGTGCTGCTCGGCTTCCTGTTCCCGGTGCTGGGCGGCATCACCGGCCAGATCCGCTCCCCCAGCGCGGTGCTGCTGATCCTGTTGTTTGCGGCCGGCGTCGGCCTGGTGCTGCCGGTGCTGTGGATCAACTATGTCGCTGCCCGCCGCCTGAAGAAGATCGAGGCGCAGTTTCCCACCGCGCTCGACGTGCTGGTGCGCGGCCTGCGCGCCGGTTATCCGATCAATTCGGCGCTGGAACTGGTGGTGGAGGAGCTGCCCGATCCGCTGTCGTCCGAACTTGGCCTGGTGCTGGCCGAAATGAACTATGGCTATGCCCTGCGCGATGCCCTCGCCAACCTGGCCGACCGGGTGCAGACGCCTGATCTTGCGATGTTCGTCGTCTCGGTCTCGATCCAGACCGAAACCGGCGGCAGCCTCGCCGACATTCTCGATGGCCTGTCGCAGGTGATCCGCGACCGCGCCGCGATGGTGCTGAAGGTGCGCGCGCTCGCGTCGGAAGGCAAGATGACCGGCTCGCTGCTCACCGCGCTGCCAGTGCTCACCTTCGTCAGCGTCTTCACCAGCGATCCCAATTTCTATCTCGATGTGGCGGATGATCCCTGGTTCATGCCGGGCGTGCTGGGCGTGTTGTTCATGTATGTCCTCGGCGTGGTGATCATGCGCCGCCTGATTGCGATCAAGGTGTGAGATGGCGCTGACCGATTCCCTTGCCAACTGGATCGTGCTCGGCCTGGTGTTCGTGGCCGTGGTGCTGGTCGTGCTGGCGCTGGCGCCGATGGTGCTGGGCCGCACCGACATCAAGGCGCGCCTGGCCGCGCAGGGCGGTGGCAGCGCGGTGGACACCGGGCCGGGCAGCATCCGCAACGATGTCACCAACAGCGCCTGGTCCCGCCTGCTGCAGGAAATCGAACGGCGCGGCATCGGGCTCACCGATTCCACCTCCGACAAGCTGGCCGAAAAACTGGCGCTGGCCGGCTTTGACCAGATCTATGCCCCGCGCGCCTTCACCCTGGCCCGCGCTGTCGGCACGCTGGCGGTGCCCTCGTTCGTGCTGCTGGTGATTGTTCTGGGCGGCAACTGGCCCAGTTCCACCAAGCTTTACATGCTGATGATCGGTTCAGCCGTGGCGGGCCTCTATCTGCCCGGCTTCATTGTCTCGTCGCGCGCCAGCGAACGCGCCAAGGAAATATTGAACGGCTTTCCCGACACGCTTGATCTGATGCTGGTCTGTCTGGAGGCGGGCCTGGGCATCGATGCCGCCTTCAGCCGGGTGGGCGCCGAAATCACCGGATCGCACCCATTGCTGGCCAAATTGTTCGGCCAGGTCAGCCTGGAACTGCGCGCCGGGCGCAGCCGCGAAGTGGCGCTGCGCCAGCTTGCCCGCAAGAGCGGCGTCGCCGAAATCACCGCTTTCACCACCCTCATCATCCAATCTGACCGGCTCGGGGCATCGGTGGCCAGCGCGCTCAGGGTGTACAGCGCCGAAATGCGCGAGGCCCGGCGGCTACGGGCCGAGGAAAAGGCCCACCGCATCCCCGTGCTGCTGTCTGTGCCGCTGGTGTGCTTCATGCTGCCCACCATGGTCGCGGTGCTGATGCTGCCGGCGGCCATCGGCATGCGCGATGCCCTGAAGGCCGCCAGCGATGCGAGCAGCACCCGCCGATGAGCGCCCGTCTCGCCCTCCTTCTCGCCCTGTGCTCGGCATCGGCGGTCTCCGCCCGCGACCTGCCGGCCGATCTGCGCAGCCGCGCCACGCCCATGCCGGGCAGCGGCGCGGAAACGCTGGAGGCGGCGCTGGATGATGGCCGTGCGCTTCTGGCCGCGGCCAATCCCGTGCAGGCCATTGCCGCCTTCCGCACCGCGCTGGCGCTGGATGGCAGCAATCTTGCAGCGCTGAACGGCCTGGGTGTCGCCTATGACCGGTTGGGCCGCACCGATCTGGCCTGCCAGCAGTTCCAGATGGCGCTGGCCATCGCGCCCGATGCCGCCGACATCGCCTATAATCTGGGCTGGTCGCTGGCCCGCGCCGGGCAGGATCGCGCTGCCATCGCGCCGTTGCAGCGCGCTGCGTCGGGCAATGATCCGCGGGTGACGGCGGCGGCCCGGCGTGCGTTGGCCCTGATCGCTGCCCGGCTGGAAGCTGCGCCGCCCGCCGCCGCACCGGCGCCAGTGCGCCTTGCCAGCGCCCGCATCGATATGGTTGCCAGTGGCGAGGCCGTGCTGGTGCTGGTCGAACCCCCTGCCGCACCTGCTGCCACCCCGCCCGCGCCGGCAGCCCCGGTGCGCATGGCTGCCGCTGCGCCTGCTGCACCGATTGCGCCCGCCATGGTTGGCCAGCCGCGCCTGGCTACAGTCGCGCCGTCGCACCGGCCACTGGAGGCCGAACTGGCCGCCCGCCTAGGCGAGGCCGCCGATCTTACCCGCCCGGCCGAGCCGCTGGTGGTTGCCGCCGTTGAGACTGCGCCGACGGCCACTCTGCGCACGTCTGCCGCCCCCGCGGCAGCCGCGCCGGTGCAAGCCCCGGCTCCGCAAAAGCAGGACACGCCTGCTGCGCCGGCCACGCCTACTGCGCCGGCCACGCCGGCTGCGCCGTTGCCGGCGCTTGCAGTCCGCGCTGTGCGGGCCGATCTGCCAGCGCTCGTCCGCCACGTGCCGATGCTGGCGCCGGCGTCGCGCCGGGTTATTGCCGCGGCGCCGCCGCCGTTGCCGCCGGTGCAGCCCGCGCTGCCACCGGAACCGGCCGACCCTGCCGCTGATATCCGCATGGCCATCGCCCGGCTGGAACGGCTGATCACGCTGATCGAACAGCGCCATGCCTGACCGTTTCCGCCTCGATCGCGATCGCAGGCCGCAGTCGGCCCTGGCGGACATGCAATCCACGGATGCCCTGCCGGCCAGCGGCCGCATCCCCCGCCTGCACCGGATTGCAGTGATGATCCTGCTGCTGGCCATGCTGATCGTCTGCGTCGTTCCGGCCTTTGCCGGTGAAAAGAAGCGCAAGCCGCAAAGCCCGGAAGCCGCGATAGCGGCACTGCCGGTGCAGCCACCCACCGCGGCAGCGCTGGCCCTGCTGGATGCTGCGATTGCCGAAGGCCGGCTGGCCGATGCCCGCGCGCTGATTGCACCCATGTGGGCAGCCGACAGTGCGGAGGTCGCGCTGCGCGGTGCCGAACTGGCGCTGGCCAGTGGTTCCCTGCCCGAAGCGGCCGATGGCTTCACCGCGCTGGCCGAAGGGCCGGTGTCGGCGCGCGCCTGGCAGGGGCTGGGCATCACCCGGCTGAAACAGGCGCGGCTGGGCGAAGCCATCACCGCGCTCGACAAGGCAGTGGCGCTTGATCCCGGTCTTGCCCGCGCCTGGAATGCCCGCGCCGTGGTGGCTGACCGGCAAAAGGATTGGGCCACCGCCGATGCCGCCTATGCCAAGGCAATTGCCGCCGCACCCGGCGATGCTGCCACGCTGGCCAATCGCGGCTGGTCGATGCTGCTGCGCGGCCATCATGTTGCCGCCGAACGCGATCTGGAACGCGCGCTGGCATTGGCTCCGGGCGACCGCGTGGTGCAGACCAACCTGGCGCTCGCCCGTGCCATGCAGGGCCGCTATCAGGAAGCGTTCCAGCACAGCAATCGCGCCAGCCTGGCCGGTGATCTCAACACGGTTGGCTATGCCGCCATGGCACGCGGCGATCTGGCCGTGGCCGAAGCCTATTTCAACCGGGCCATGAACCTGAACCCGCAGTTTGATCGCCAGGCCTGGGCCAACCTCCAATATCTCACCGAACTCAAGAACCGCAGCCGCACCCCGATGGGGCCCCAGCCTTGACCCTGGCGCTGTTCGGTCTGGCATTGCTGGCGTTTGCACTGGTGCTGGCCGCCGGCTTTGATCTGTGGCGCTTTGAAATCCCGGATACGCTCACCATCCTGATCATTATTGCCGCCGTGCTGTTCGGCGCCGGTACGCCGGGGTTCACCTGGGCCAGCCATGCGGCGGCAGGCGGGCTGTTCTTCGGCTTTGGCCTGCTGGCCTTTGCGCGCGGCTGGCTGGGCGGCGGCGATGTCAAGCTGATGACCGGCTGCGCGCTGTGGGCCAATCTGGCGACTCTGGCCGAACAGGTGGTGCTGATCGCGCTGGCCGGTGGCATCCTCGCGCTGGCGCTGATGCTGCTGCGCCGTGGGCTGGCGCTGGCCGGCGTTGCTGGCGATGACGCGCCCCGGCTGATCCGGGTGGGGGCCGATCTGCCCTATGCCGTGGCCATCGCTGGCGGCATGGCGCTGTGGACCTGGCGTCACCTGCCGCCGCTCTGACCGTCACCAAATCATCATTTGATTGTCATGGCGGTGTTACCTGCCTGTCACCCTCCAGTCATTACGCACCCGTAATGCGCGCCACTGACGCCGGCCTGTCCACCCCGGCGACCAAGGGGCGCATTCCACATGATCCGCAGCACGCGCGGCACGGCCGCAATCCGTCTTCTCCTCCTCAGCTGCCTTGCGGGTTCACCCGCCCTGGGCCAGGCCATCGCCGCCGCTGACGCCAGAGCTGACGCTGCCGCCAGCGACGAAAGCGAGATTGTGGTGTCGGGCCAGCGCCCGATCCGCGAATCGGAACGCGCCGCGTTGCTGGTGCAGAAGAACAGCGACAGCCTGGTCAGCGTGCTGTCGGCCGATTCGGTCGGCCGCCTGCCCGACCAGAACATCGCCCAGGCCGTCAGCCGCCTGCCCGGCGTCGCCGTTCAGCGCGACCAGGGCCAGGCCCGCTATGTCAACCTGCGCGGCTCGCCGCTGAACTGGACGACGCTGTCGTTCGACGGGATCAACGTGGTATCGCCGGAAGGCCGCGATGCCCGCTTTGATTCGATCCCATCGGCCATTGCCACCCAAGTCGTGGTGCGCAAGGCGGTGACGCCCGACATGACCGGCGAAACCATCGCCGGCAACATCAATGTCATCACGCGATCGGCCTTTGATTACAAGGGCCTGCACATCCAGGCGCGCGGCGGCATCGGCCTTGTCGATCTGGGTGACGGCAAGGAATATGAAGGCACCGGCGTGATCACCAACCGCTGGGAAACCGGCATCGGTGAAATCGGCGCCGTGCTGTCGGGCAGCTATTACCAGCGCACCATGGCCACCGACAATTTCGAGACCGATTGGGAAACCGTCAGCCGTGATCTGCGCCCGGTGGGCAGCGGTGACAATCCCGACAGCCTGATCGACAATGGCGGCAGCCGCCGCGTGTGGGCCCGCGAAACCGAAAACAAGCTCTATCGCCTCACCCGCCGCAACTACAGCGTCTCGGGCCGGCTGGAATGGGCGCCCGACAATGACAGCAAGATCTTTGTCACCTCGATCTATTCGGCCTTCACCGACAACGAGCTGCGGTCGAACTATATCTTCGATTTCGACGATCAGGAAAGCCGGGCTCCCAACCTGGCGACGCCCTGTGTCAACGCTGTGCTGGCCCCCAACACCACCGGCTATGCCGATGCCTGCGTGAACACCCCGTTCAAGGGCACGGTCTATGGCATCGACATCAACTCCAACCTCTTGAGCCGCGAATATCTGCAATCGGTGTTCATCAACACCGTGGGCGGCGACCACAAGACCGGCAACTGGACGATCAGCTGGCGCGGCAACTACACCCGTTCCAAGGATGACCGCTCCGCCCCGTCGCAGCTGAATTATGACAGCCCCGGCTTTGGCACCAACGGCGCCACCGCCACCGGCCGCCCGACCGTGGCCTATGATCTGACCAACCCGCAGCAGTCCTTCGTCGAGCTGTATCGCACGCTGCGTGCCGCCGATGGCACGCTGTCGCGCGGGGACCGGGTGCAGAACATCACCGATTTCGCCCTGCCGCTGTCGCGCATCCGTGGCCTGAAGGCGGTGGACACCACCGAGGCCTATACCGCCAAGCTCGACCTGTCGGTTGACACTGGTCTGTTCGGCAACACGAAGATCAGCTTTGGCGGCCAATACGACAACCGCACCAAGGAAGTGGACGAGCGGCTGCTTGACGTGAACAGCAGCGCCACCTTCAACGGCCTGAATATCTTCACCCTGGCCGGGGTGCCGACCACGCCGCAGGCGGTGAGCATCCCCGGCGATTATCTCGGCAAGCTGCCGCTGGGCTACAGCTTCCCTTATTTCGGCAAGCAGCAGATCATCGACATCGTCCGCCAGGTCGAACCCTATGCCACCTATGCCTTCAACAACGCCAACTACTACAAGGTGCGTGAAGAGGTCATCTCCGGCTATGCCATGGCGGTCACCAAGCTGGATTGGGGCAGCATCGTCTATGGCGCCCGCTTCGAGCAGGTGAACAATGAAGCCACCGCCTTCCGCGCCACCACGCCGGGCGGCACGCCCAACACGTTGAACACCATCAACCGCAGCTTCACCCAGGTCTATCCCAGCGTCCATTTCAACTGGAACCCGACCGACGAGATGAAGGTCCGCCTGTCGTTCAACACCGGCGCGGCCCGTCCGGATTATCCGGTGCTGCGCCCCAACTTCACCTTCAATGATGTCACCCAGACCGTGTCGGGCGGCAACCCCGATGCGCGGCCGGAAAAGACCCGCGGCGTTGATCTTTACTGGGAATATTATCCCAGCCGCGGTGGTTTCATGTCGGTCGGCGTCTTCTACAAGGATGTGCGCGACGTGCTGTTCGGCGCCACCCGCCAGTTCGGGCTGGATGTGCTCAACTTCGGCGGCGTCAACCGGGCCGATTATGTCTTCTCCACCACGCTGAACGGCGGCAAGGGCAAGGTCTATGGCGCCGAAGCCGCCTTCCAGATGCAGCTCGACAACCTGTTGAGCGAGGATCACTGGTGGGGTGGGTTCGGCATCCAGGCCAACGCCTCGATCAACCGCAGCGAAGCCACCACCCCGTCGGGCGAAAAGGTGCGCTTCCCCGGCACCTCCGATTTCGTGATGAACATCGGGCCCTATTACGAGAAATATGGCTTCTCGGCCCGCGTCTCCTACCAATATCGCTCCAGCTGGATCGACAGCCTGGGCGAACCCGGCGTGGGCGGCAATTTCTTCTGGGCGCCCGATGGCGAGCTCGATGTCTCGGCCCGCTATGCGGTCACCAAGAATATCGAGGTCTATGCAGACCTGTCCAACCTGCTCAACGGCCCGGGCCGCCGCTTTGTCGGCAACAACGCCCGCACCATCGAGCGGGAGGTCTTCGGCCGCCGCTACACCGCCGGCCTGCGCGTCACCTACTGATGCGCGCACCAGCCTTGCTTCCGGCCTTGCTGCTGGCGGCCTGCGCGCCGCCGGCGGCAAAGCCCACCGCCGAAACGGCCAGCGTGACCGCCACGGCCGAAACCGTGGCCGTGCGCTCCGCCGATGATGCTGCCGATGATCCGGCCATCTGGCGCAACGCCGCCAACCAGGCCGCCAGCCTGATCGTCGGGACCGACAAGCAGGCCGGCCTCTATGTCTATGGCCTCGATGGCCGGGTGCGCGATTTCGTCGATGCCGGCCGGGTCAACAATGTCGATCTGGCCGAAACCCCGGCCGGGGTGATCGTGGCGGCGAGCGACCGCAATGATGAGGCCAGGGCGCAGATCGCACTGTTCCGGCTCGACACCGCCAGCGCGCGCCTTGTCCCGCTGGGCAAGGTGCCGGCCGGGGCGGGCGAAGCCTATGGCCTGTGCCTGTGGGCAACACCCGGCGCCCTGACCGCCTTCATCGTCATCAAGGATGGCACCATCCGCCAGGTCGAGATCGATGCCGCAAAGGCAACGGGCCGCATCGTGCGCAGCATGAAGCTGGCCAGCCAGTCCGAAGGCTGTGTGGTCGATGCCCGCACCGCCCGGCTCTATGTGGCGGAAGAGGATGTTGGCCTCTGGCGCTTTGATGCACGGCCCGGTGGCAGCCCCACGCCGGTGAAGATCGCCGGCACCGACAACAACCGGCTGGTCGCCGATGCCGAAGGGCTGGCCATCGCGGCCGAAGGTGCCGGCAATGGCGGCTGGCTGGTGGCGTCGAGCCAGGGCGACAGCGCCTATGCCGTGTGGCGGCTGGCCGATGACCGTTACATGGGCCGCTTCCGCGTCGCCGCCGGCCGCGTGGGCAGCACGCAGGAAACCGACGGCATCGCGCTCGCCACCGGCGATTTCGGCCCGGCCTATCCCGCCGGCCTGCTCGTGGTGCAGGATGGCGACAACCAGCCGGCGCAGAATTTCAAGCTGGTCAGCTGGGCCAGGGTGAAGGCGGCGCTTCGCCTCCCCTGAAGCGCCAGATTGACCGCCCCTCCCCACTGCGCCACCTTGGCGCCAAGATATTGGGGAGACAGGCGCATGGCGCTGCTGCAAGGCTATCAACGCTTCACCTTCACCCGCGGCCAGTTCGGGCACGACCGCGTGCTCACCGCCACCATCAACGGCAACAATCCGGTGAACGGGGTGGACGAACAGATGCACCACGAACTGGCGCGCGTGTTCACCGATCTGCAGCAGGATCGGGAGAGTGACATCATCGTCCTCACCGGCGCCGGCCGCGCCTTTTGTGCCGGCGGCGATTTCGACTGGTTCGAGGAACAGATCGCCAATCCCGCCCAGTTCCGGGATATCGGCTGGGATGCGAAGCGCATCGTCACCAGCCTGCTGGAGATCGAAAAGCCGGTGATCTGCCGCATGAACGGCGCTGCCGCCGGTCTGGGTGCCACCATCGCCCTGCTGTGCGACATGATCGTGGCCGATGAGAATGCCGTGATCGGCGATCCGCATGTGAAGGTGGGGCTGGTGGCCGGCGATGGCGGCGCGGTGATCTGGCCGCAGCTGATCGGCTATGCCCGCGCCAAGGAATTCCTGATGACCGGCGATCTGATCAAGGCCCCGCGCGCCGAGGCGATGGGCCTGATCAACTATGCCGTGCCGACAGACCAGCTTGATGCCAAGATCGCCGAACTGGTCGGAAAATTGATGGGCAATCCCAAATATGCGGTGCGCTGGTCCAAGGTGGTGGCCAACCAGCCATTGAGGGTACTGGCGCAGCAGCTGATGGACGCCTCCATCCCCTATGAAACCCTGTCCAACCTGGCGGCAGACCGGGCCGAAGCCGTCCGCGCGTTCCGCGAACGCCGCGCGCCAAAGCTGACGGGCGAATGAGCATGGCGCCCCCGCTGCCCCCCGTGACCTTCACCGACGAACCCGCCCACATCGGCCAGCTGCGCGACATGCTGCGCCGCTTTGTTGCGCAACATGCCCCGCGCGAGGCCCGCATCCAGTGGGATCGCGACCATCGCTGGCCGCGTGATGTCTATGCCGAGCTGAACAAGCTTGGCCTCACCGCGCTCACTGTGCCAGAGGCCTATGGCGGGGCCGGGCAGGATCTGGTCGCCGCCATCGCGGTGATCGAGGAACTGGCCCAGGCCGGCCCCTGCCTCGCTGGCCCCTATATCCACACCGCCTTTTATGGCGGCATGAACCTCAGCGAGAACGGCAGCCCGGAACAGAAGGCCGAATTTCTGCCCCGGCTGGCCAGGGGCGAATTGTTCTTTGCCTATGGCCTGTCCGAACCCGATGTCGGCGGCGATCTGGCCAGCGTCACCACCCGCGCCCGGCTCGACGGCGACGAGGTGGTGATCGACGGCGCCAAGCGCTGGTGCACAGGGGCGGACTGGAGCGATTATATCTACACGCTGGTGCGCTCCGGCCCTGCGGAGGACCGCTATCGCAACCTGTCGTTCGTCCTCATCCCCACCAACGCCCCCGGCGTGCGCATGCAGGACATCCATCACGCCAACCTGCGCTACACCGCCAGCCAGGACGTGTATTTTGACGGGGTGCGCGTGCCGGCGAGCCACATCGTCGGCGGCCCGCAGATGTGGAACCAGGGCTGGAAACTGCTCGCCGGCCGCGCGCTCGACGTGGAGAAACTGGAGATCACAGCGGTGGCCTTCGGCATCGCCCGCGCTGCGCTGGATGAAGCATGGGACTATGCGCAAGCCCGCGTGCAGTTCGGCAAGCCGATCAGCCAGCACCAGGCCATCCGCCACAAGCTGGTGGTGGCGCGCACCAAGCTGCAGGCCGCCCGCCACATGCTCTATCACGCGGCCTGGCTCGCCAATGAAGGCCGGCCGTGCAGCACCGAAACCAGCATGGCCAAGCTGTTTGTCGCCGATGTCGGCGTGGAGATCGCGCTCGCCTGCCAGCAGGTGATCGGCTCCTATGCCCTGTCCGACGCGTTCGACATGGAACGGCATGTGCGCGATCTGCTCGGCATGCCGATCGTTGGCGGATCGAGCGACATGCAGAAGAACAATCTGGCCAGCCTGTGGAAGCTGTGATGGGCCATGTTTCCAGATCCTCCCCCTCTGGGGGAGGTGCCGACCGCAGGGAGGCGGAGGGGGCGGGCGAGCGCCGCCTCCAAAGCCCCCTCCGCCCTGCGGGCACCTCCCCCAGAGGGGGAGGATTGTGAACCTCAATCGAAAACTTGCCCGATGATCCCCCAACCCCTCCTCACCACCATCGCCGCCCGCGCGGCCGACACCGAACAGGCCCGCCGCCTGCCGGCCGATCTCGCCGCCGAACTGGCCGCAGCCGGCGCCTTCCGGATGCTGGTGCCCAGATCGCTGGGCGGCGCCGAAACCGATGTCGGCAGCCTGTTCGACAGCCTGGAACAACTGGGCCGCGCCGATGCCGCCACCGGCTGGTGCGTGATGATCGGCGGCACCACGGCGCTGATCTCGGCCTGGCTGCCGATGGACCATGCCCGCGAAATCTGGGCTGATCCCAATGTCATCACCGGCGGGGTGTTCGCGCCGATGGGCCGGGCCGTGGTGGACGGCGATGATTATCTGGTCAGCGGCCGCTGGGCCTGGGGATCGGGCAGCGCCAATTGCTCCTGGCTGCTGGGCGGCGCGCTGATCATGGACGGCGGCGAGCTGCGCCGGCTGCCATCGGGCGCGCCCGATCACCGCATGATGGTGATGCGCGCAGCAGAGGTGGAGTTGATCGACACCTGGGACGCCCTGGGCATGCGCGGCACCGGGTCGGGCGATCTGGCCGCCAAGGATGTGCGGGTGCCGCAGGGTCGCAGCGTGTCGTTCATCACCGACACCCCGCGGGAGGATGGCCCGCTCTATCGCTTCGCCCCGTTCGGCCTGCTGGCACTCGGCATTGCCGCCGTGGCCAGTGGCAATGCGCTGGGCGCGCTTGATGATCTGAAGGCGCTGGCCGTGGCCAAGAAAGGCCAAGGGTCAAGCCGCAGCCTCGCTGAACGCGGCGTGGTGCAGGCGGAATTCGCCGTGGCCCAGGCCGATCTCGATGCCGCCCGCGCGCTGGTCCATGCCGAAATCGCCACAGCGTGGGGGAGGGTGGTGGCCGGCGATGCCCTGGATCTGCCCGCCCGCGCCCGGCTGCGGCTGGCAGCAACCCGGCTCACCCAGGTTGCGGCCCGGGTGGCGGCCAAGATGCACGAACTGGCCGGCGGCACCTCCGTCTATGCCAGCCACCCGCTGAACCGCCGCTTCCGCGATGCCCATGTCGCGACCCAGCACGTGATGGTCGCCCCCCCCACGCTCGAACTGGCCGGCCGCGTGCTGCTCGGCCTGCCCGCCGATGCGTCGATGCTATAATGCCGGAATCCCCCCCCTTGCGGGGAGGGCGAGAGACGAGCCGCAGGCGAGGCCCGGGGTGGGGGTGTTGGCAGCGGCAATGGTGGGAACCCCCACCCCGCTCGGCTGGCGCCGAGTCGCCCTCCCCGCAAGGGGGAGGTAGAAGACGCCCCTCTAACGCCCGAAGCGGATCTGCACCGAAACCGGCCCGGCCGGCACATCGGTGATGGTGGAGGCAAAGGCCAGGCGCTGGCCGGGCTTGATCATTGCGGCCGGCGGCGGGATCGTCCAGTCGCGCACCCGCTCGCCGCCGACCATCAGCCGGGCGTTGAGCGGCGGCACCACCACGCTGGCCTTGCCGGGGTTGCTGATCACGCCGGTCACCTCCAGCAGGCTGGCGCCCCCAAGCCGGTTGACACTGCCCTGCATCGCCACGTCCAGCCGGGGCGGCGGCGGCGCCACCTGGGCCAGCGCATCGGCCACGCCGGGGATGGCAGCGGGATCGATGCGGCCAATCCACAGGCCAAGTGATGCGGTGGTGAAGGCGGCGCCCAGCGCGACCGCCAGCAGCCATTTCAGCACCGGCACGCGCGGCTCTTCCGGTTCGGCCGGGGCTTCGGGTTCGGGCTCCGGTTCGGGTTCCGGCTCAGGCGGCGGGGGCGGCGGCATGCGGGCGGCGCGCAGCTCCTCCTGCACGGCGGCCACGGCCTCATCCTCGTCCACCTCTTCGGCCGGCACCCAGCGGTGCTGGCAGCGTGCGCATTTCAGCTTGGGCCGGCGCAGCACGGTGCTGACATCCAGCCGATAGGCGGCGCTGCAATTGGGGCAGGTGACGATCACCGGGCCACCATAAGCAGGCCGGCGCCTGTGCGAAAGGGGGCGCTTGCATGGCCCTTCGCTGCAAGGCAAAGGCTGGACCATGCATGATCTGAAAGCCCTTCGCGCCGATCCGGATGCCTTTGCTGCTGCCCTTGCCCGGCGCGGCGTGACCGATGCCGCTGCGTCACTGCTCAGCGCCGATGCCGCCCGCCGCGCCGCCGAAACACGGGCGCAGGAAGCCCTTGCCCGCCGCAACGCCGCTTCCAAGGAGATTGGCGCCGCCATGGCCGCCAAGGATCATGCCAAGGCCGAGGCACTGAAGGCCGAAGTTGCCGGCCTGAAGGACGAGATTGCCGCGCTGGAAGCCGCCGCGCGTGAGGCCGGGGAGGCTGCCGAAGCGCTTTTGGTCAGCCTGCCCAACCTGCCCGCCGCCGACGTGCCGGATGGCGTGGACGAGCATGGCAATGTCGAGGACATGCGCTGGGGCACCCCGCGTGCCTTTGACTTCCCCGCGCAAGAGCATGACATCATCGCCGCCAAACTCGGCTATGATCCCGAAGCCGCCGCCCGCGTGGCCGGCGCGCGCTTTGCCGTGCTGAAGGGCCCGCTCGCCCGGCTGCAGCGTGCGTTGGGCCAATATATGATCGACACGCACACGGGGCGTCACGGCTTTGCTGAAACCTACGCGCCGCTGCTGGTCAATCGCACTGCCGCCTTCGGCACCGGCCAGCTGCCGAAGTTCGAGGACGATGTCTTCAAGACGACCGACGGCCGCTATCTGATCCCAACCGCTGAAATGAGCCTGACCAACCTGGTCGCGGATCAGATCATCGACGCCGCCGCCCTGCCGATCCGCATGACCGCGCTCACCCCCTGTTTCCGCAGTGAGGCCGGCAGCGCCGGGCGCGACACGCGCGGCCTGATCCGCCAGCACCAGTTCGAGAAGTGCGAGCTGGTGACGATCTGCACCCCCGAGCAGGCCGAGGCCGAGCATACGCACATGCTGGCCAGCGCCGAAGCCATCCTGCAGGCGCTGAACCTGCCCTATCGCCGGATGCTGCTCTGCGCCGGCGACATGGGCTTTTCGGCCCGGAAAACCTGGGACCTCGAGGTCTGGCTGCCCGGCCAGAACGCCTATCGCGAGATCAGCTCGGTTTCCGACTGCGGCGATTTCCAGGGCCGCCGCATGAACGCCCGCTGGAAGGTGGCCGGCGAAAAGGGCAGCCGCGGCGCGGTCAACACGCTCAACGGCTCCGGCCTCGCCGTTGGCCGCACCCTGGTGGCGGTGATCGAAAATTACCAACAGGCCGATGGCAGTGTCATCATTCCCGATGTGCTCAGGCCCTACATGGCCGGCATTGACCGGCTGGAGCCCTGAACTCATGCGCATTCTTGTCACCAATGACGATGGCATCAACGCCCCCGGCCTGGTCGCGCTGGAGGCGATTGCCGCCGAACTGTCGGATGATGTCTGGGTCGTCGCCCCGGCCGAGGAGCAATCGGGCGCCGGCCACAGCCTCACGCTCAGCCAGCCGGTGCGGCTGCGCGAAATCAGCCCGCGCCGCTTTGCCGTGAAGGGCACGCCCACCGATTGCGTGATGCTGGCGCTGGGCGCGGTGCTGGAGGACAAGAAGCCCGATCTGATCCTGTCCGGCGTCAACCGTGGCGGCAACCTCGCTGAGGATGTGACCTACAGCG
This sequence comes from Sandarakinorhabdus sp. FBCC-B8862, assembly GCF_059745315.1. NCBI lineage: Bacteria > Pseudomonadati > Pseudomonadota > Alphaproteobacteria > Sphingomonadales > Sphingosinicellaceae > Sandarakinorhabdus > Sandarakinorhabdus sp. FBCC-B8862. Next base: position 1,770,496 of record NZ_CM185574.1, on the reverse strand, counting down.
GCACGGTTTCGGCCGCCATGGAAGGCTGCTTGGCCGGCATCCGCTCCATCGCGCTGTCGCAGGTGATGATGGACTATACCGCCGGCAACGAGGATTTTTCCTGCGCGCAAACCCGCGGCGCCGCCATCATCCGCCGCATTATCGCCCAGGATTGGCCCGAAGGCGTGCTGATCAACATCAACTTCCCGCCGGTGCTGGCCGGCGACGTGAAGGGCGTGCGCGTCACGGAACAGGGCTTCCGCGATTATGGCAATATCCACCTGGTGAAGCGCATCGATCCGCGCGGCTTTCCCTATTATTGGCACGGCTTCGGCAAGGAAAAGCCGGCGCCCGGCCATGAAACCGATCTGAAGGCGATGCACGAAGCCTGCATTTCGGTGACGCCGCTGCACCTCGACATGACGCATTATCAGTCCATCGCCATGCTGAAGGCGGCGCTGTCCGATCTGGCGGAGGGCTGATGCGGCGCGCGGCATCAGCCCTTGGTGCCTTCATGCTGCTGCTGGCGCTGACGGGCTGTGCCAACATGATCGGCCGCCCGGAACCGGCGCGCCGGCCAACCCCGCGCCCGGCGCCCACCCGGGTGCCGCCGCCCAAGCCGGCCCCCACCCGCCAGACGCCGCCTGCGCCACGGCCAGCGCCCGCCCGCCCCGCCCCTGTTCGCACTGCCCCGCCCCGCACCGATTGGGTCGCCCGCCCGGTCACCCCCAACGCGGTCGCCACCCCGCAGGGCCGTTTCCACCTGGTGCGCTCCGGCGAGACCGGCATCGCCATCGCGCGTGCCTATGGCGTGCCGTGGCGCGATCTCATTGCGCTGAATGGCCTCAAGGAACCCTATGTCCTCGCCGTCGGCCAGCGGCTGCGCCTGCCCGATGCCCAGATCGCCGCCGCCAAGGTCGCCGCCATGAGCCTGGAGGAGCGCGCCCGCGCCTTCAGCCTGTCCATCGATGATGTCGTCACCGGCGGCCAGCCGGCAGCCCCGGTCACGCCAAATGTCGCCCGGCCGGCCACGCGCCCAGTGTCCAGCGCTCCGTCCGCCGCTGCACCCGCCCCGCCGCTGGCCCAGCCGGCGGCCGCCGAACCCGCCGCCGAGCCGCCGGCCCCGCTGCCCGCCGTCACCGGCAATGCCCCGCGCTTCCGCTGGCCGCTGCCCGGCCGCATCATCTCCGGCTTTGGTGCCAAGCCCGGCGGCCGCTTCAACGATGGCGTCAACCTCAAGGCCAATCCGGGCGAGCCGGTGCGCGCCGCCGGTGATGGCGTTGTCGCCTATGCCGGCGATGCCATTCCGGGCTTCGGCAATCTCGTGCTGGTGAAACACGCCGGTGGCTGGGTTTCGGCCTATGCCCACAACGAGGCGCTGCTGGTGGCGCGCGGCGCCCGCGTGAAGGCCGGCGAAGTCATCGCCCGCGCCGGGCAGACCGGGGCGGTCGCCGAACCCCAGCTGCATTTCGAACTGCGCAAGGGCCGCGCCCCGCAGGATCCGGCCCAGGTGATCGGCGGTCGCTAGGGGCCACTTTTGCCCCTCCCCCGGCCTTCGCCGGGGCAGGCTCGCTTCGCGCGCCACCTCCCCAAACAAGTTTGGAGAGGTGGCAGCCGCAGGCTGACGGAGGGGCAGCGACCGTGCCGCATGCTTCCCCCTTGCACTTTTGGCCCGAACAGCGCACTGCCGCGCCGATGACCGTCTCTCCCGCTTCGGCCCCGCGGGTCGGCATGGTGTCGCTGGGTTGCCCCAAGGCGCTGGTCGATTCCGAACGCATTCTCACCCAGCTGCGCGCCGATGGCTATGCGCTGTCCGGCGATTATGACGGCGCCGATGTGGTGATCGTCAACACCTGCGGTTTCCTCGATTCGGCCAAGGCCGAAAGCCTGGAGGCCATCGGCGAGGCGATGGCCGAAAATGGCAAGGTGATTGTCACCGGCTGCATGGGGCACGAAGCCGACGCCATCCGCGCCCGCTTCCCGGATGTGCTCGCCGTCACCGGGCCGCAGCAATATGAAGCGGTGGTGAGCGCGGTGCATGAAGCGGCGCCGCCCGTCCGCTCCGCCTTCATCGATCTGGTGCCCGATGCCGGCCTGAAACTCACGCCGCGCCATTATGCCTATCTGAAGATTTCCGAAGGCTGCAACCACACATGCGCCTTCTGCATCATCCCGTCCTTGCGCGGCCGTCTCGCCAGCCGCCCGCCCGCCGCGATCATCCGCGAGGCCGAAGCGCTGGTGAAGGCCGGTGCGAAGGAATTGCTGGTCATCAGCCAGGACACATCGGCCTATGGCGTTGATCTGCGCCACGAACGCTCGACGCTGGGCGGGGTGGAGCGCCGCGCCCATATCCAGGATCTGGCGCGCGAACTGGGCGGGTTGGGGGCCTGGGTGCGGCTCCACTATGTCTATCCCTACCCGCATGTGGATGACCTGATCCCGCTGATGGCCGATGGCCTGCTGCTGCCCTATCTCGACATTCCGTTCCAGCATGCCTCCCCAGCCGTGTTGAAGGCGATGAAGCGCCCGGCCAACGAGGCCAAGGTGCTGGAACGCATCCAGAAATGGCGCAGTATCGTGCCCGACATGGCGATCCGCTCCACCTTCATCGTCGGCTTCCCCGGCGAGACGGAAGCCGATTTCCAATATCTGCTCGATTGGCTGGAACAGGCGCAGATCGATCGCGCCGGCTGCTTCAAATATGAAGCGGTCGATGGCGCGCAGGCCAATGCGCTGCCCGGCGCGGTGCCGGAAGAGGTGAAGGAGGACCGCTGGCACCGCTTCATGGCGCTGCAGTCTCGCATTTCCGAACAGCGGCTGGCCGCCAAGGTGGGCCGCACGCTGGATGTGCTGATCGACGAGGCGGATGACGAGGGCGGCGCGTCGGGGCGCAGCAAATATGATGCCCCCGAAATCGACGGCATGGTGCATCTGCGCGATGCCGGCGGCGTGAAGCCGGGCGATATCGTGCCGGTGCTGATCGAGGACTCGGACGAAGCCGATCTGTTCGGGGTTCCCGTCTGATGGAGCGTCGCTGATGGATCTGGCCAGCCTGCTGGTGCCCGCCGATGGGCAAGCGGCGGTGCCGCTGGTGCCGGTCACGGCGGCCGGGCAGGACGAATGGTTGAAAGCACAAGGTGAGCGCACCCGCACGGCGGTTGCCGCGCAGGGCTTCAATGCCGAGGCCGACAGCATCGCCATCATCCCCGGCGATGGCCCGGCCGACTGGTTTGCCGCGGTGGGCGTCGCCCCCGGCCCGCTCGGACCCTGGGCGCTGGCGGCGGCGGCGGCCAAACTGCCGGCCGGCCGCTATCTGCTGCAGGGTGAACTTGGCCAGGCCGGGCTGGGCTGGTGCCTCGCCCAGCATCGCTTCACCCGCTATCGCCGCGCCAAGCCCGAGGGCCCGCGCGTGCTGGCCACCACCAGCCTCAGCGCCATGTCCGGCGCGGTGGCCGAAGCCCAGGCGGTGGCGCTGGTGCGCGATCTCGTCGACACGCCGGCCAGCGATCTCGGCCCGGCCGAGCTGGCGCAGGCGGTGATCGATGTGGTTCGCCCCTTTGGCGCCGATGTGCGCGTGGTCGCTGGTGAGGCGCTGCTGGCGCAGAATTTCCCGGCCATCCACGCCGTCGGTCGCGCGGCGGCGGCGCAGCCGCGCCTGATCGAGGCGGAATGGGGCGATGCCGCCCACCCGCGCCTTGCCATCATCGGCAAGGGCATCACCTTTGATTCGGGCGGCCTCAACATCAAGCCGGGCAGCGGCATGGCCCTGATGAAGAAGGATATGGGCGGCGCGGCCCATGCGCTGGCGCTGGCCCGGCTGGTGATGGCGGCCAATCTGCCGGTGCGGCTGCACCTGATCATCCCGGCAGCCGAAAACGCCATTTCCGGCAACGCGCTGCGCCCCGGCGACGTGATCGCCACGCGCGCCGGCAAAACGGTGGAAATCACCAACACCGATGCCGAAGGCCGGCTGGTTCTGTGCGATGCCATCACGCTCGCCGCCGAGCACAACCCGGTGCTGATGATCGATTTCGCCACCCTCACCGGGGCGGCGCGGGTGGCGCTGGGCCCGCAATTGCCGGCGCTGTTTGCCAATGACGATGCGCTGGCCAGCGAAGTGCTGGCCGCCGGCATGGCCGTGGGCGATCCGGCCTGGCGGCTACCGCTGTGGGCACCTTATCACGACATGCTGAAATCCAGCGTTGCCGATATGGTCAACAGTGCCGAAGGGGCGTTTGCCGGGGCAATCACGGCGGCGCTCTATCTGGAAAAATTCGTGGCGCAGGGCACGCCCTGGCTCCATTTCGACACCTTCGCCTGGAACGCCGCGCCGCGCCCCGGCCGCCCCAAGGGCGGCGAGGCGCTGGGCCTGCGCGCCACCTGGGCCATGCTGCGGAGCCGTTTCGGATGAGCTGGGTTTTGAAGGGCCCCGCGCAACGCTTTGAACCGCGCGAATGGTTCGCCGGGCCAGAGGTGGTGGAACTGGCGCTGGCCGGCGATGTCGGCGCCGTGCGCTATGTTGATCCGAGGCCGCTCACCTGCACCGCGCCGCGCTTGACCGTGCGCTCTGCCCCCGATGCGGCAGCCGAAGCGGTGAGCGAGCTGCTGTTTGGCGAACGGTTCGAGATTGCCGAGGTGAAGGCCGGTTTCGCGCTCGGCCGGTCTTGCCACGATCGCTACATCGGCTGGGTGGATTTCGCTGCGCTGGCGCTGCCGGCGGCTGAACCCAGCCATCGCATCACCGCCCGCCGCGCGCCCGTCTTTTCCGCCGCCAGCATCAAGGCGGCGGTGCAACAGGAACTGCCATTCGGCGCCCGCGTGGCGGGAGAGTTGGACGGCAATTTCCTCGCCCTCGCCGGCGGCGGTTTCGTCCATCGCCGCCATGTCGAAGCCATGCCGGTTGACCGCTTCGCCGCCGCCGCGCTCTTCGCCGGCGCGCCCTATCTCTGGGGCGGGCGCAGCCCGGATGGTGTCGATTGCTCCGGCCTGGTGCAGCAGGCCTTGAGCGTTGAAGGCATCGCCCTGCGCCGCGACACCGATCTGCAGCGCGAACAGGGCGAAGCGGTCAAGTTCGCCGCGCGCGAGGCGGGCGATCTGATCTTCTGGCCCGGCCATGTCGGCCTGCTGTTGGATGGCGACCGGCTGTGCCACGCCAATGCCCACTGGATGGCGGTGGTGGCCGAACCGCTGGCCGACGTGATGGAACGGGCCGGCGCCGATGAACCCGTGGTGCGGCGCTATCGCTGAACAGATCCTCCCCCTTTGGGGGAGGTGGCACGCGGCAGGCGTGACGGAGGGGGCCGACGTGCACCATTTGCTTCGTCGCGCCCCCTCCGCCGCCCTTCGGTCGGCACCTCCCCAAGAGGGGGAGGATCAATCAACCTGCTGTGCCAGGGCGGCTCACTGCTTCGGCTTCACGAACTTCAGCGTCATGCGGTCGCTCTCGCCAATGGCGGCATATTTCGCCCGGTCGGTGTCCCCTTCCGCATAGTTGGGCGGCAGGGTCCAGACGCCCTTGGGGTAATCCTTGCTGTCCTTGGCATTGGCATTCACTTCGGACGCGCCGACAAACTTGAAGCCGGCCTTTTCCGCCAGCATCTTCACGTAAGACACCTTCATGTAACCGCTCGTCTTCATCGCGGCATCCGGCCGGTCTTCCGGCAGGCGGTGTTCAACGATGCCCAGCGTGCCGCCCGGCTTCAGCGCCTTGAAGAAGGCATCGAAGGCGGCCTGGTCAAAGCCGCCCATGTGCCAGTTGTGGACATTGCGGAAGCTCACCACGACATCGGTACTGCCCGGGGCGGCAATGTCATAGGCATCCTTGCCGAATGGCGTCACCTTGATGTCGCCAAACACGGCTTTGTCGGCAAACTTGGTCTTGAACGTCTCCACGCTCTTGGCGGCGCCCATGGAGGCAAGCGGGTTGTTGTGGGCGGCGATATATTGGCCCTTGCCCTTCAGCGCCGGGGCGATGACTTCGGTGTACCAGCCGCCTGACGGCCAGATTTCCACCACCGTGTCCGTGGGCTTGATGCCAAAGAATTTCAGCGTTTCGGCCGGGTGGCGATACTGGTCGCGGGCCTTGTTGGCGTCGCTGCGCCAAGGGCCGGCGAGGGCGGCATCGAACGGGCCGGCGGCGATGGCGGGAGCGGCAATGGTGGCCACGGCCAGCGCCGAAACAACAGCAAGGGTGCGGATCATCGGGTCAATCTCCGTTGGGGGTGTTGCAGATGGCTATTGCGCAAAGCGGCCCAGTGCAAGGCAGGACATTGCCTCAGGCTGAACCGGCTGCCAAGGGCCGGCCATGGATGCAGACACCACCCTGATCGGCCTTGTGATCGGCCTGGTGCTGGCGGCGCTTGGCGCGGCCGGCGATTGGGCGCGGCGGCGCGCGCCGCTGGCCTGGCACGCGCATCTGCCGTGGAACGGGATCGCCTTTGCCGGCATGACCACGGCGCTGTTTGCCGCGGTGCATCTGTTCAATCTGGTTCGGCCGCAATGAAGGGCGCCGCGATATCGGCCCGAACGCGCACCAGCCGCCCGGTTGCGGCCTCCAGCAGCGCCCAGGTGGTCACCGCGCGGGCACGCACATCGCCATTGCTGCCACAGATTTCGACAAACCGGTCAAAGCGGGCACCTTTGGGGGTGCCAACCCAGGTGGTGACGGTCAGCGTCTCGCCCAGCAGGGTCTGCTTCACATAATCAATCTCGTGCCGGGTCACGACCCACATATAGGCCGCGATATGCGCGGGCGGTGCCACGGCCCGCCAATGCGCGGTGGCGACATCCTGCACCCACTTCAAGTAACTGATATTGTTGACATGCCCCAGCTCATCAATGTCGGCCGGCTGCACGCTGACCGGCATCGAAAAGCTGCGGCGATCAGCCGGCGCCGGCATCAGTTGACGATGCCGAACTGGTTCAGGATGAAGGCATATTCCTCTGCCAGCTCCTCCAGCGCCGCAAAGCGCCCGGATTTGCCGCCATGGCCAGCCCCCATGTTGGTCTTGAAGATCAGGGGGTTGCTGTCGGTCTTGGTGGCCCTGAGCTTGGCAACCCACTTCGCCGGCTCCCAATAGGTGACGCGCGGATCATTGAGCCCGGCCGTCACCATCAATGGCGGATAGGCCTGGGGGCGCACCTGATCATAGGGCGAATAGGAACGGATATATTCGAAATCCGCCCTGGAGGTGATGGGGTTGCCCCATTCCGGCCATTCGCCCGGCGTCAGTGGCAGGCTTTCATCGAGCATGGTGTTCAAAACGTCCACGAACGGCACGTGCGCGACCACGGCGCGGAACAATTCGGGCGCCTGGTTGACCACCGCGCCCATCAATTCGCCACCGGCCGACCCGCCACTGGCCGAAATCTGCCCCGGTGCCGCCCAGCCCGCCTGCACCAGCCCGCGGGCAGCATCGACGAAATCGTTGAACGTGTTGGTCCGCTTCTTGAGCTTGCCATCCAGATACCATTGATAGCCCAGATCATCTCCGCCACGGATCTGGGCAATGGCAAAAGCGACGCCGCGATCCAGCAAACTCAATCGGTTGGCCGAAAAACTCGGCATGGTCGGGATGCCATAGGCGCCATAAGCATATAGATGCAGCCGGCCGCTGCCATCAGGCTTGAAACCCTTCCTGTACACAATGGCCACCGGCACCTTCACGCCATCCCGCGCGGTGATCCACAACCGCCGGCTTTCATACTGGCCGGCATCATAGCCCGACGGCACCTGCTGCACCTTGCGGGTGATCAGCTGGCCGGTTTTCACCTCATAATCATAGACCGTGGCCGGGGTGACCATGGAGGCATAGTTCAGCCGCAGCAGCGGGGCATCGGGTTCCAGATTGCTGCCGATGCTGGCGGTGTAGGCGGCTTCGCTGAAAGGGATTTCGGTTTCGCGGCCATCATCGCGGCGCAGCACGATCCGATCCAGACCGTCTCTGCGGCCCTGTACGGCGAGATAGGAGGAAAAGGCCGCAATTCCAGTGATATAATCGCGATCCGACCCGGCGATCAGGGTGGTCCATTCGCCTGGCTTGGCCAGGCTGGCGGTGGCAACCCGGAAGTTCACGTGGGTATCGTTGCTGCGGATGAACAGGCTTTGCCCGCGCACGTCGACATCATAGGTGACGCCGGCCTGCCGCCGCTTGACGAGAATCGGTTCGGCCGCCGGATCGGCCGTGGGCAGCAGCCGCACCTCGCTGGTGGCATGATCGGATGTGGTGATGATGAACCAGCGGCCATCCTGGCTGCGGCCGACCGACACGCCAAAGCCCTTGTCCTCAGTCTCCTCATAGACCACCCGGTCCTCGCCCGTCTGGCCCAGCAGGTGAATCCGCGCCTTGATACGCCGCCAATTCTCGTTGACCTCGGTCCACATCAGCGCGCGCGAATCGGCGCTCCAGGCCACCGCGCCCACACTCACCTTGGTGACGGTCTCGATGTCCTTGCCGGTGGCGATGTCGCGGATGCGGATGGTGAAGCGCTCACTGCCATCGCTGTCGGTCGCATAGGCGATAAGCTTGCCATCGGGGCTGACCGCCTGGGCGCCGAGCCGGAAATAATTCAGCCCCTTGGCCAGTTCGGGTTCCGACAGCACCAGTTGCTCCGGCCCGCCCCCCTTCGGCCGCCGCATCCAGGTGCGATACTGGTCGCCCGGCTTGAACTGCCACCAATATTCAAACGCGCCGTCGGCCACCGGCACCGAGGCGTCATCCTGCTTCACGCGGCCCTTCAGCTCCTCGTAAATCCGCTCCTTCAGGGCGGCGGCGGGCGCCATCTGCGCTTCGAAATAGGCGTTCTCGGCCTTCAGATAGGCCAGCACGTCGGGATCATCGACGGTGGGATAGCTCTGGTCCTTCAGCCAGTGATACGGGTCTTCGACGGTGATGCCGTGGTGGGTGAAGCTGTGCGGACGGGTGGCGGCAATCGGGGGCTGCATCTGGGCAAGTGCTCCGGAGGCGGTTGCAAGCGTGATGAGGGCAATCAGCGCCTTCATGGTGAAATCCTGCGCTTGAGGCGGGGCGGGCCCGCGCCTATCTGGGGGAGGCATCAATAAGGGATCAGCGTTTCATGTCCACCACCTCTGCCCGGCTCGGCGCGTTGCGCACGCAGTTGGCTGCCGAAGGCCTTGATGGCTTTGTCGTCCCGCTCACCGATGAGCATATGAGCGAATATGTCGGCGATTATGCCCAGCGGCTGGCCTGGCTGACCGGCTTTGGCGGTTCAGCGGGCAGTGCGGTGGTGCTGGCCGAGCAGGCCGCCATGTTCACCGATGGCCGCTACACGGTGCAGGTGCGGCAACAGGTGCCGGCCGATCTGTTCAGCTATCAGGATGTGCCCAAGACCAGCGCCGCGCAGTGGCTGGCGGAACAGGCGCAGGCTGGCCAGCGCTTTGGCCATGATCCCTGGCTGCACACCCGCGCCTGGGCGGCTGGCACGACGGCCTTGCTGAAGGCCAAGGGCGCCGAACTGGTGGCGGTGGCCAACAATCCCATCGATGCGGTGTGGGCCGATCGCCCGGCGCCCTCGCTGGCGCCGATCGAGGTGCATGGCGATGAATTTGCCGGCCGGTCCCACACCGAGAAGCGCGCGCAGGTGGCGGCCTGGCTGGGGACAAGTGGCTGCGATGCCGTGGTGATCGCTGCGCTGGATTCGGTGGCCTGGCTGCTCAATGTGCGCGGCCGCGATGTGCCGCGCACGCCGGTGGCGCTGGCCTTTGCGATTGTGCATGCCGATGCCAGCGTTGATCTGTTCACCGCGCCGGCCAAGATCACCCCAGCGCTCACTGCCCATCTTGGGCCTGAGGTGCGCTGCCACCCCCGGGATGGGTTCGAGGCTGCGCTCAAGGGCTTTGCCGGCCGGCGCGTGTCGGCTGATCCGCAAAGCTGCGCCGCGGCGATCTTTGATGCGCTGGATGCCGGCGGCGCCACCATCGTGGAAGCGCGTGACCCGTGCGTGCTGCCACGCGCGATCAAGAACAAGGTGGAGATGGCCGGCACGGTGGCAGCGCATGTGCGTGATGGTGCCGCCCTCACCCGCTTCCTGGCCTGGTTTGACCGGGAGGCGCCCAAGGGTGGGCTTGATGAACTGTCGGCGGCCGAGCGGCTGCGCCAGTTCCGCAATGAAACCAACAGCCTGGAGGATCTGTCGTTCGACACGATTTCGGCTGCCGGGCCGAATGCGGCGCTGCCGCATTACCGGGTCAGCGCTGAAACCAATCTGCCGATCACCATGGACAGCATTTATCTGGTCGATTCGGGCGGCCAGTATCGCGATGGCACCACCGATGTGACACGCACCATGGTGGTGGGCACGCCAACGGACGAAATGAAGGACCGTTTCACGCGTGTGCTCAAGGGCCATATCGCTCTGGCCCGCGCCATCTTCCCGGCGGGCACCAAGGGCGTGCAGCTCGATGCGCTGGCGCGCCAGCATCTGTGGGCGGCCGGGCTGGATTACAACCACGGCACCGGGCATGGCGTTGGCAGCTATCTTTCGGTCCACGAAGGGCCGCAGCGCATCGCGGCAGCCTGGTCGGCCCAGCCTGGTGGCGATGAACCGCTGCAGCCGGGCATGATCCTGTCGAACGAGCCGGGTTATTACAAGACCGGTGCGTACGGGATCCGCATCGAGAATCTGGTGCTGGTCGAACCGCGGCAGGCGGAAGGGGCAGAGCGCGAGCTGCTGGGTTTCCGCGAGCTTACGCTGGCGCCCATCGACAAGCGTCTCGTGGACGTGGCGCTGCTGACCCCTGACGAACGCGCCTGGTGGAATGACTATCACGCCCGCGTCGCGGCCGAGATTGGTCCGTTGATCACCGATGCCGCCGATCAGGCCTGGTTGGCCGAAGCCTGCGCACCGCTTTGAGGTGCGTCACCCTTCACCTTCGCAGCCGCGCCCGGGCGTGGTATCGCAAGCTGGCATATTGATAGGAGACGCATGATGTTGAAGCACCTGACCCTTGCCGCCGCCGCGTTGGGCGCCCTGGTGGCCGCCGCGCCGGCCGCCGACAATCTCTATCAATTCAACCTGAAGACCATCGATGGCAAGCCGATGCCGATGGCGCAGTACAAGGGCAAGGTGGTGCTGCTGGTCAACACCGCGTCGATGTGCGGCTTCACCCCGCAGTATGAAGGCCTGCAGGCCCTGCACGACAGCTACAAGGCCAAGGGCTTCACCGTCGTTGGTGTGCCGTCGGGCGATTTTGGAGACCAGGAATTCGCCAGCAACGGCGAAGTGAAGCAGTTCTGCGAGAGCAAGTTCGGCATCAAGTTCCCGATGGCCGAAAAGGCGGTTGTGAAGGGCCCCAAGGCCATTCCGGTCTACAAGTGGGCGGCCGCCACGCTGGGCGAAGCCAACACCCCGCAGTGGAATTTCCACAAATATCTCATCGGCAAGGATGGCAAGCTGATCGCCGCCTTCGGCACAAAGACCACGCCGACCTCGCCGGAAGTGATGGCAGCGGTGCAGAAGGCGCTGGCCGCGAAGGGCTAATCAGGCTTCTGGGCGTGATCAGGGTGCTGGCTGCGCGCCGGGTCCCCGGTATCGCCCAGGCCCTTGCGCTTCCTGAGGTTCGCGCGCAGAGCCGCGGCCAACCGCTCCGCCCGCGCATCCTTGGCTGATTTGTCGGTCATGGCCCTGCCATAGCGCATCACGGCCGGCGCGTCAGCGCTTGACAGGCCATCGGGCCTTGGCCATAGGGCCGCTTCCCGCATGCGTGCGGGTTGATACGGGGCGTGCTGCCGTAGCTCAGTGGTAGAGCGCATCCTTGGTAAGGCTGAGGTCGGGAGTTCAATCCTCCCCGGCAGCACCACCGCCCCGCAGAAACAGCGAAACCCCCGGCTCACCCCCGGGGGTTTCGCTTTTTTCACTTTGATGGATCGGTTGTGCCGGTAATATTACGGCATGAATGGAATTGATTCGGAAATTTTGCGGCTGCTTCAGCAAGACAACCGCATCACCGCGGCCGAACTTGGCGCAGCGGTCGGCCTGTCCACGTCGGCGGCCAATGATCGGCTGCGGCGGCTGAATGCCAGTGGCGTGATTGCTGCCAACCGTGCAATCCTCGCCCCGGCGGCGTTGGGCCGCAACCTGTTGGCGTTTCTGTTCGTCGATCTGGAACCGCGCAGTGATGAGGCCGGATTCGCTGCCGCCATGGCTGCAGCGCCCGATGTGCTGGAAGCCCATCACATCACCGGGCCGCACAATTGGCTGATCAAGCTGCGTGTCGCCGACACCGCCGCCCTGCAACGCTTTCTGGCCGAGACGCTGAAGCCGCTGCCCGGCGTCATTCGCACCGAAACCCTGATCGCACTGGAAAGCGCGAAGGACAGCACCATCCTGCCCACCGGAGCCGCCTGATGTTCACCGATGCCGATATCGCCCGCATTGGCGAAGGGCTGATCAACTGCACCCTGCCCAAGCCGGAATGGACCCACGCGGCCCATGTCGCGGCGGCGGCCTATATCCTTTTTGCCCGCACCGATCTGGACGCGGAGGCGGACATGCCGGGGATTATCCGCCGCTACAATCTGACCACCGGTGGGGTGAACAGCGACACGGCCGGCTATCACCACAGCATCACCCTCGCTTCGCTGGCGGCCGTGCGCGCCGGCCTGGCGCTGGCGCCAGATGGGCCGATCGGCCGCCGTGTCAACGACCTGCTCGCCGGCCTTTTGGGCGACAAATATTGGCCGGAGCGTTTCTGGACGCGCGAACTGCTGTTTTCGGTGGCGGCCCGGCGCGGCTGGGTTGCGCCCGACAAGGCAGCGCTGCCCTTTACCGTGCGGGCCGGCATGGCCTAAACCCTGCCCGCAAAGGGGAGAGGGACATGAAGACGCTCATCGCATCGCTGCTGCTGGCCGGCGCCAGCGTGGCTGTCGCCCAGGATTATCAGCGCCCGGCCGTGCCCCCGCTGCGCGACCGGGTGGCCGCACACGACCGGCTGGTGAAGGCCCGGCTGGACCAGGTGGTGCCCCGCATCATGCGCGAGGTGGGTGTCGACATGTGGGTGCTGGTGGCATCCGAATATAACGAGGATCCGGTGGTGAAGGCGATGCTGCCGGCCACCTGGGCATCGGCACGGCGGCGCATGGTGCTGATCTTCTTTGATCGTGGGCCGGAACAGGGTGTGGAGCGGTTGGCCATCGCCCGCTATCCGGTGGGCGATCTGTTCCCGTCGCTATGGAACCCGGAACAGCAACCCGAACAATGGGCCCGGGTTGCCCAGGTGATCGCCGAGCGCAATCCCAAGCACATTGCCGTCAACATCAGCCGGGATTTCGCCCTCGCCGATGGGCTGGCCACGGGTGAATATCGACAGTTGGTGACGGCACTCGGGCCGATGGCGAGCCGGCTGGAAAGCCATGACCGGCTGGCGCTGGGGGTGCTGGAAACCCGCACGCCTGAGGATATGGACGTGTACCAGGGCATCATGCGGGTGGCGCACAGCCTGATCCCCGAAGGCCTGTCGGAAAAGGTGATCACGCCTGGGGTGACCACCACGCAGGATGTCGTATGGTGGTATCGCGAGCGGCTGGCCGATCTGCGCCAGGATGCCTGGTGCCAGCCATCAGTGACGGTGCAGCGCGCCACCGGTCCCGGCATCGTGCCGGGACGCCAGACCCTGCCCGACAATGTGGTGATCATGCCGGGCGATTTGCTCCATGTTGATTTCTGCGCCGGCATGCTGGGCCTGAAGACCGACACGCAGCAGCTGGCCTATGTGCTGAAGCCGGGTGAGACCGACGCGCCGGCCGGCCTGAAGGCCGGGATGGCGGCAGCCAACAAGGTGCAGGATGCGCTGGTCGCCAGCTTCAAGACCGGGCTGACCGGCAACGAGGTGCTGATGGCCGCCCGCAGACAAGCAATTGCCGCCGGCACGACCCCGATCATTTATACCCATTCGATCGGCCTGCATGGCCATGGCGCCGGTCCGTGGATCGGCAGCTGGGAGAATCAGAACCCGATTGCCGGCCGCGGCGAGTATCGCATCTATCCCGACACGGCCTGGTCGATCGAGCTTGCGGCGCTGGCCAAGGTGCCGGAATGGGGCGGCGCCGAAGTCCGCTTTCCGCTGGAGGTGGACGGCTATTGGAACGGCAGCAGTTTCCGCTGGATCGATGGCCGGCAAACCCAGCTGATGCTCATTCCACGCGGGCCGAAATGATTGGCTCGCCCGGCTTCAGCCCCAGCCATTGCTGGCGGATCATGCTGACTGGGATGAGGCCGAAACTGCCCAGCCGGTCGTAAAAACCCTTCACGGTGAAGCGGTCACCGGGCAGGCCGGCGCGCTCCTGCTCGGCCAGCTCGGCGAACAATTGTTCGATCTGCGCCTTGCCGGTGATGTAGCTGGCGCCGTAGCCGGGCTGGCGCAGATAGAGCGACTGCTCAAAGCCGAGCAGCGGCAGATCCGGGCTCATCCAGCCATTGGGCGTGCGGGCGACCTGCATGGCCATGGCCGTCTTCAGATCAATCCGGTTGGCCTGGGCATAGAGCGCTGCCAGCCCGCGTGCGGCGCGCTGGGCCTGCATGATCCAAACGACTTCGCGTTCGCGCGGGTTTAGGTCGAACAGGCCGGCATCCAGCATCATCGCTTCCATGGCAGTCGCATTGCCCTCCGCCCGGCTCACCCAAATATTGTAAAGCAAGGGGCCGCGGCGGATCGGCGACGGGTGCGGGCGGTCGTGCATCTCGGCCAGATCCCACCAGTGATAGAAATGGGCGAACAGGCTGTTGGGGGCACGGCCCTGGGCGATGGCGAAGAAATTCTGCTGTTCGGGCGGCACCCATTTGCCCATCCGTGTTGCCAGTTCGGGGTGCATGTAGTGCTGGATGGTCGCCACTCCCGTCTTGGCCATGAAGGCGATGAAATGGTTGATGGCGGCCAGGCTCTTGGCGTCCCATTCGGCCTGGTTGGCCGGGCTGTTCAGCGGCGGCAGCGCCTTGTGGTGATTCTCCTCAAGCCGCAGGCCGGCGTGGGCGCGGGCCAGTTCGCGACTCAGGATCGCCACCTCGTCCGCCCAGGTGTATGGCGACAGCTGCACATGCTTCAGATACCAGTTGTACGCCTCGATCCCCACGCCCGACGGCCCGGTTTTCTTCGGCGCCTCGGCCTTCACCCAGGCGATGAAATCGAGGGTAGCGGCCAGGGCGGTGGCGGCGGCCTGTTCGGCGGCCTTGTGGCCCCTCACCTTGGCCTGCAGGTCGCGCAGCGCGTCCGCCTGCTCGCCCAGCGGCACCAGGCTGGCATTCCACAAATCGGCGGCATTGCCGGTGAGATTGCCGCGCGCCTGGGCCAGCAGCGGCAGGATATGCGCGAGCTCGCCGGCCAGCTTCGCTGCATCGGCGTTGGTCAGGGGAAAATGATATTGCCACAGCTCCACCGGCGCGATGTGCACCGGGCCTTCATGGGCGGGCGTGTCGCTCTGGGCTGTCCATATCGAAACATACCAGGCCGGATCGCGGGCCCAGGGCCGGGCCACCTCCAGATCGAATTTCAGGCCGTTCATTTCGGCCTGCACCAGCTGCCAATCGACCTGGTCCGCTGCCGACCAGCCGTTGGTGTCGATGGCGGCCAGCTGCGCCTCGAAGTGCTTCAGGCCTTCGGCGCGGGCCGCGTTGGCCGGCGCCGAATAGTCCGGCACGCCGCTGGCGGGCCGGGCATCGTGCCATCGCCGCCATTGCGCGAACAGCGCGTGCAGATCGGCCGGTGCCGAGGCCAGCACGGGCCCGGCCATCATCACGGCCGCAAGCATTGCCAGCCCAAAACGCATCATGGTCATTGCCCCCCCAGCCCCGTTTCCCCTGCCAGCCAGTGCGCGGCTTCGGCGGGGCTGCGCTTGTCGCGCTGCCGGTCCGCCTGCCAGTTGGCCGTTCGCATCGCCGCCACCGGGATGCGCCCTTCGTATCGGGCCAAGCGGCGGGCCAGCGCCTCCCGCCCTGGCGCCACCAGCAGCAGCGCATCATAGGCGGGGAGTGCGCTGCGATCATCGGCGAGCAGCACGACGTCGGCGGTGCTGAGCGCGCCATCGCTGCTGTAGGCGGTGATCACATCGGCACTGCCGTCGCCCAGCGCCGCCATCATCAGCACCGGGGTATAGGCGCGGATGGCGGCAAAGCGCAGGCCATAGGCCTTTTGCAGCCCCGCCCATTCGGCGCGGGACTGGAATTCCAGATCGGTGGCCAGCCGCAATTGCGGGGCCGCCCGCGCCAGATCCGAAATCGTCTTCACCCCCAGCCGCTGCGCCACGGTTCGTTTCATCGCCAGGGCATAGGCGTTTTCAAATCCCAGCCGCGCGGCGATGGTCACGCCGTGGTGGGCCTTGAGGTCACGCTGCAGGATCGCCAGCATCCGGTCGCGCGGCACCACATCGTTGCGGCCCAGCGCCTGCGTCCACAGCGTGCCGCTGTAATCGATGGCGATATCAATGCCGCCGGCCTTCACGCTTTGAAAGGCGATGCCCGACCCGAGGCCGGATCGCACCGCCACCGGCTGGCCGCTGCGGCGCAGATCGGCAGCGATCAGTTCGGCCAATATATATTGTTCGGAAAAGGTCTTGGTGCCGATCACCACCGGTGCCGTCTGGCTTGCCGGCCGGCTGTGCCACCACCAGCCGCTGACGGCTGCCGCCAGCAGTGCCAGCACGGCGAGGCCCATGAGCGCGGGCCCGCGCCGCCGCCGGGCGATGCCGCTTTCCACAAGCCCCAGCCCGGCATCGACGATCATCGCCAGCCCGGCCGCCGCGGCGCAGCCCAGCAGCACCTGCCGCCAATCCTGCAGTTGCAGCCCGGCAAAGATCAGATCACCCAGGCTTTCCTGGCCCACCATGGTGGCAAGCGTGGCAGCCCCGATCGTCCACACCGCCGCGGTGCGCAGGCCCCCGAACACCACGGGCGCGGCCAGTGACAGCTCCACGTGGAACAGGCGTTGCCACGGTGTCATCCCGATGGCACGGGCCGCCTCACGCACGCTGTCGGGGATGGCGGCCAGCCCGCCGGCACCGCCGCGCAGCAGGGGCAGCAGGGCATAAAGTGCCAGCGCCAGCAATGACGGCAACAGGCCAAGTGACGGCACCGGCAGGCCGGTGAGGTTGCGCACCAGCACCAGCAGCGGGAAGAACAGCGCCAGCAGCGCCAGCGCCGGCACGGTTTGCACCACGCTGGCGACGCCCATCACACTGCGCCGCAGCCACGGCCGGCCGGGCATCAGCAGCACCAGGGGCGCCGCCACCAGCACCGCCAGCAGCAGGGCCGCCGCGCTGATCGCCAGATGCGCGGCGAGCGCGCCGGGCAGGCCTTGCGCCGCTGTCATGGCGTCAGGCCCGCCAGCGCCCGCGCCTGGGCCAGCGGTGCGGCCAGCAGCGCCTGCACCGCCGGATGCGGATTGGCCGCGATGGCGGCCGGCGGGCCGCTGGCCACGATGCGCCCCTGATCCAGCACCAGCATCAGATCGGCGCGCAGCAGGGCATCGGCCAGATCATGGGTGACGATCAGGGTGGTCAGGCCCTGGGCCCGGTGCAGGGCGTGCAGCCGATCGGCCAACGCGTCACGGGTTTCGGGATCGAGTGCGCCAAAGGGTTCATCCAGCAGCAGCAGCCGGGGCGATGCCGCCAGCGCCCGGGCGAGGCCAACGCGGCTGGCCTGGCCGCCCGACAATTCGCCGGGAAAGCGGCTGGCCAGATGGGCCGGCAGCTCCAGCATGGCCATCAGTTCCAGCGCCCTGGCCTGCCGGCGCTGGCGATCCCAGCCCAGCAGCCAGGGCACGGCGCCGATATTGTCGGCCACGGTCCAGTGCGGGAACAGGCCGCCACCCTGCACGGCGTGGCCGATGCCGCGCCGCACCGCCACCACGTCCTGGCCAGCGATGTCGCGCCCATCGATCAGGACCTGCCCGGCATCCGGTTCCAGCAGGCGGTTGATCAGCCGCAGCAGGCTGGTCTTGCCGGCGCCCGATGCCCCGACCAGCGCCACCAGCGCGCCGGCCGGCACCGACACGTCGATGCCATCCAGCACGCGCTGGCCGCCCAGCGCCAGCCGCACACCGCGGCAGGCAAGAAATTCCGCCCCATCCACATGGCCCTTGTGGCACAGGCCGGGCCGATTGCCAGCCCGCAATTCCCCACTGGCGCTGGGCCGTGCCAGAGGGTAACCCAATGGCCATGCCGAACCGTTTGATGCCGCTGCTTGCCCTGGGGCTGGGCGCTCTTGCCGCGCTGGGCTTTGCGCCGCTTGATCTGTGGCCTGCCACATTGGTGGCCATGGCCGGCCTGATCTGGATCGTGATGACCTGTGCGGGCTGGGGCACAGCTGCGCTGGCCGGCCTCGCCTTTGGCACCGCCATGTCGTTCGTGTCGCTGAACTGGATTGCGCAAAGCTTTGTCTACCAGGCCAAGATGCCAGCAGTGTTGGGCTGGGTGACGGTGGCGGGCCTGTCGCTGTTCCTGGCGCTGTATGTGGCGATCCCGGCCGGACTGTCGGCGCTGGCCAGCCGACCGGCGTCGCGGATGCTGTTCTTCATCGCCCTGTGGCTGCCGGCCGAATGGCTGCGCGGCGTGCTGCTCACCGGTTTTGCCTGGAACCCGCTGGGCATCGTGTGGCTGGCGGCGCCGGGCGTGCAGCAGCTGGCGGCCGAAATCGGCGGCATCGGCCTGTCGGCCATCGCGCTGATCGCCTCGGCATCCCTGGTGTGGATCGTCATCGGCCCAGCCAATATCCACCGCCTGTTTGGCGGGATCATGGTGGCGCTGGTGGCCGTTGCCGGCTGGGTGGGTGACAGCCGGGTGGAACAGAGCGGCTTTCTGGGGCCGCCCGTGCTCGTCATCCAGCCCGGCATCAGCCAGGATGAACGTTACGACGCGGCAGCCGCCGAACGGCATCTGGCCACCTATCTGGACTTGACCCGCGAGGCGCTGAAAAGCGCGGATGAAACGCAGCGCGCCGATCTGCCGGATGTGACCATCAAGGAAGCCAATATCGAGCGGGCGCCGGAGATCGATTCCCCGCTGCGGCCCAGCACCAGCAAGGTGACGGGCCAGATCGAAAGCAAGCTGGCGGCCGGCCTGGGCGATCCCAATGCTATCCAGGCGCAGCAGCCAAACCCGATCACCGGGCGCCGGCCGGGGGAAACCACACCGGCGCTGGTGCTGTGGCCGGAAGGCGCCATCGATGAACTTATCGAGCGGGACCCTGCGCTGCGCGCCCGGCTGGCATCAGTGCTGCGGCAGGGCGATCTGTTGGTGACAGGCGGCGCCGGTTACAACCCGAAGACGCCTGATACGCCATACTCCAACAGCCTGTTTACCATTGATAACACAGGCAAAATCCTGGCCCGTTATGACAAGGCGCACCTGGTGCCGCTGGGCGAATATGTGCCGGCGCGCGGCCTGCTGGAGCCGCTGGGCGTGGCGCGGCTGGTGCCGGGCGGCGGCGATTTTGGCGCTGGCCCCGGCGCGCGCACCATCGTGCTGCCCGGCCGCTTCCTCGGTATGTCGCCGGTGATCTGTTATGAAATCGCCTTCCCCAGCGCGGTGGTGGACGAAGCCAACCGCCCGGCCTGGATTGCCAACGTCTCCAACGATGCCTGGTTCGGTGCCTGGGGCCCGCCGCAGCATCTGGCCCAGGCCCGCCTGCGCGCCATCGAGGAAGGGCTGCCGGTGGTGCGTGCCACCACCAATGGCATTTCGGCGGTGATCGATGGCTATGGCCGTCTGCTGGCCCGCACGCTGGGCCGTGGCCAGGAAACGCTGATCACCACCCTGCCGCCGCCCTTGCCGCAGCCGGCCTTCCCGCGCGCTGGCGCACTGCTGACCATGTTGTTCGCCTTGTTCCTGGGAGCCCTGGCGGCCTTCCTGCAGCGGTTCCGCCATATCGGCATTCAGGCGTAGATATAAAGCTTTCCTTATACGCCCCTTGCGCAGGCTCCTGGTCGTCGGTATGGCGAACGCATTCGCTTGTTGAGAGACGACCATGCGTTCCCATTATCTGTTCACCTCCGAAAGCGTGTCGGAAGGCCATCCCGACAAGGTTGCCGACCAGATTTCCGATGCCATCGTCGATCTGTTCCTGGCCAAGGACCCGGAAGCCCGGGTGGCCTGCGAGACCCTGACCACCACCAACCGGGTCGTGCTGGCTGGCGAGGTGCGCGGCCGCGGCATGATCGATCTGAACGGCAACTGGGAACCGGGCGCGCAGGAGGAAATTCAGCGCACCGTGCGCGAGACGGTGAAGCGCATCGGTTATGAGCAGGCCGGTTTCCACTGGCAGAACCTCACGTTCGAAAATTATCTCCACCCGCAGTCATCCGACATTGCGCAGGGCGTGGACGCCAGCGGCAACAAGGATGAAGGCGCCGGCGATCAGGGCATCATGTTTGGCTATGCCACCGATGAAACGCCCGATTTCATGC
Organism: Sandarakinorhabdus sp. FBCC-B8862; assembly: GCF_059745315.1. Lineage (NCBI taxonomy): Bacteria > Pseudomonadati > Pseudomonadota > Alphaproteobacteria > Sphingomonadales > Sphingosinicellaceae > Sandarakinorhabdus > Sandarakinorhabdus sp. FBCC-B8862. The sequence continues at coordinate 1,750,107 of NZ_CM185574.1, read as the reverse complement.
CGGCCACGCTCTATTATTCCCATCGCATCCTGGCCCGCATGGCGGCGGACCGGCACAGCGGCGTGGCTCCGTTTCTGGAACCCGATGCCAAGAGCCAGGTGACCCTGGCCTATGAGAACGAGGCGCCGGTGGCGGCCACCGCCATCGTGGTTTCGACCCAGCACAAGCCGGATTATTGCCTTCCCTGGGAGAAGGATGGGCAGAAGGGCGGCGATGCGGCCAAATATGCTCAGCTGCGCGCCTATGTGCTCGGCGTGCTGAACGATGTGCTGCCGGCCGGCTTTGTCACGGCTGACACGGTCATCCACCTCAATCCCACCGGCAAGTTCGAGATTGGCGGCCCCGATGGCGATGCCGGCGTGACCGGGCGCAAGATCATCGTTGATACCTATGGCGGCGCGGCCCCGCACGGCGGCGGCGCCTTCAGCGGCAAGGACCCGACCAAGGTTGACCGTTCGGCCGCCTATGTCTGCCGCTATCTGGCCAAGAATATCGTTGCGGCCGGCCTCGCCCGGCGCTGCACCATCCAGCTTTCCTATGCGATTGGCGTGGCGGCGCCGCTGTCGATCCATGTCGATCTGCACGGCACCGGCACGGTGGTGGAAAGCGCGGTGGAAGCCGTGCTCGCCGATCCGGCGCGGCTGGGCTTTGCCCTCACCCCGCGCGGCATCCGCACCCATCTGGGCCTGAACCGGCCGATCTATCAGCGTTCGGCGGCCTATGGCCATTTCGGCCGCACGCCGGATGCGGATGGCGGCTTCAGCTGGGAACGCACCGATCTGGTCGCTGCGCTGAAGGCGGCGCTGGCCTGAGGCTGCAGATTCTCAAGGAACGGCGCCATTTTGCCGATTTGCCGGCCTGTAGGACAGGGTGGCAATCAAGCCCTTGAAAATGAAATCATAATTTCGGCTGCGGCCGGTGATGGGCCGGGATTTGTGGGATTCGCTGCCGGAATGGCGTGGCAAAAGCGGCCAAAAGCGTGGCCGCGATTGTCCGCCCGGTGACCGCGTTCGGGCGCCGGGTGACCGCAGCCCGGCCGCCAGTCCCCGCACCCCTGAAGCTGGTGACCGCGTCCGTTTCACCAAACGCAGCGCGGGGTGCGTGCCTCGACAAGCTCGGCATGAGCGGGCTTGGGCAAACGGCCCGGGCCGAGGCCGCGCCCCTGAAGCGGGTGACCGATGTCAGGCCACGCCGTCGAGATACTCGATCTCCGGCCGGCCGGCGAGGCAGGCGCCGATGCCGGGGCCGGCGGCCTTGAAATGATCCGACCCGCCATGGGCCTTCAGCGCATCGGCGTCGGCATAAAGCTCCAGCACCTTGTAGGTGTTGGCCTCGGTCTTCGATTTGGTCAGTTGGTAGCAGATGTTGCCCGGCTCATTGGCGCGTACGGCGGCCGTGAGGGTGCGGAACACCGCTTCGAATTCCTCTGCCTTGCCGTCCTGAATGCGGATGGTTGCGACAACGCCGATCATGTTCATCTCCCGTGATTGCCGGGGCAGGCTGGCCCAGCCGCGCCGCGCCGCCTAGCTGACGAAAAGATGGACGTGGGCCGGCTTTGGCCATAGCATCGCGCCAGTTTTCGGGGGGGAACGGACATGGCGACACGGGCGGCGGCCGGGCACGACTGGCTGGCATCACAGGCACGGGTGACGGGCGTGATGGCCCTGATTTTTGCCGCGGCCTTCAGCTTTCACCTGGCCATGGGCCGCTCCACCTTTGCCATGCCGATCACCTGGCACATCCATGGCATCATCTTCTTCGGCTGGGTGGCGTTGAGCCTGTTGCAGGCTGGCCTTGCCGCGAGCGGCCGGCTGGACTGGCACCGGAAACTGGGCTGGCTGGGGCTGGTGTGGATCATCGCCATGGTCGGCGCCGGGCTTGCCATCACGGTGGCGGTGGCGCAGGCCGGGCGCACGCCGTTCTTCTTCCGGCCGCAATGGTTCATGATGCAGAACCCGCTGGGCCTGCTGGTGTTTGCCGGCCTGGCATTGAGTGCCATTGCCCTGCGCCGCGACACCGGCTGGCACCGCCGCCTGCACATCTGCGCGCTGGCCAGCATCATGGGACCGGCCTTTGGCCGGCTGATGCCGTCGCCCTTCCTGATCCCGTGGGCGATGGAGATCACCACCATCCCTGGCCTGTTGTTCCCGCTCTATCTCGCCATCCGCGAGGTGCGCGCCGGCGAAGGCTGGCACAAGGCCTGGACCATCGGGCTCACTCTGCCGCTGGTGGGCCTGGCGGCCGGCTGGCTGATCGCGGCGGCGCCGGTGGGGGCGGGCATCTATGCCGCCGTGGTGGCCGGCACGCCGGGCGCGGCGGTGCCGGGCGACCAGTTCGGGGCGCCGCCGCCGGGGCTGTAGGGTGGGTTGGGGGCTTGTCGGGTTGGGCCCGGCCCCCTCCGTCAGCCTGCGGCTGCCACCTCCCCCAGAGGGGGAGGATTTGTGGGTTTTGCCCCCTTTGGCGGGGCTTGCCGGCCCCCTCCGTCGCCTTCGGCGCCACCTCCCCCAGAGGGGGAGGACCTTAGATCCTCCCCCTCTGGGGGAGGTGCCGAGCGCAGCGAGGCGGAGGGGGCGCGGCTTTGCTGCTTGCGCCGGCCCGTCAACAGGAAGCAGGCTGTCCGAGTGCCCAATGTCCCCCGCCCCACCCGCGACCGCGCCCGATCCTTGCGCCGCGCGATGAGCCTGCCGGAGGTGCTGTTGTGGCAGCATCTGCGCCGTTCGCCCGCCGGCTTGCGCTTTCGCCGGCAGCATCCGCTGGGGCCCTATATCCTGGATTTCCATTGCAGCAGCCGGGCGCTCGCTGTGGAGGTGGATGGCGGGTTCCACAATTTTGCCGGGCAGGCCGAGCGTGACCGGGCCCGTGATGCCTGGTTGGCCGGGCAGAGGGTGACGGTGATACGGGTGGCGGCCGTTGATGTGCTGGCCGACGTGGAGCCGGTGATCGCTGCGGTGCTGGCGATGGCGGGTGGGTTGCCGGTGCGGGGGTGAGTCGGGGGGCTCGTTGGCCGGGCCCCCTCCGTCGCCTTCGGCGCCACCTCCCCCAAGGGGGGAGGATTTGGAGGTCCTCCCCCTCTGGGGGAGGTGCCGACCGTAGGGAGGCGGAGGGGGCGCGTCCGTCGCGGTTGGGCACAGATTTGTTGCGTCGTCGGGGCTGTCGGGCGGGTGGGTTGGGGGCTTGCCGGGCCCCTTCCGTCAGCCTGCGGCTGCCACCTCCCCCAGAGGGGGAGGATCGTTTCGGTCAGATTCCCCGCTTGGGCGCCGCGAACACCCGGCGGATTTCGGGTTCGAAGCTTTCGAGGGGGTCGATGTCGAAGGCCGGATCAAAGGCCGGGGCGTCCCAGCGGTCGACGATCTTTTCGGCCATTTCGAACCAGGGCTGGCCGCGGAATTTCTCGCGGGCGTTGGGGTCCTTGCCCAGATGCTCGTAATAATAGCGGCCCTGAAAATCCTGGTGGTGGACGATGGCGTGATAAATCTCGTCCGACACATAGGGTTTCAGCATTTCGCCGGCGATGGCGCCGTGGTTGGGGATGCTGAACAGCTTGCCGAGATCGTGGCAGAGCGCGGCGACCACTTCCTCGTCGCTGGCGCCGTCGCGGCGGGCCAGCGTGGCGGTCATCAGGCTGTGGACCAGCTGGTTGGCGCCAAAGCCGACCTCGATCGCCTCCAGCCGCTTCAGCGAATCGATGATCTGGGTCGCTGCGGTGGATTGCTGGTGCTTCATATGCTCGGCGGCAATGTGCATCCAGTCGGCCTTGGTGCCTTCCAGCATGGTGGTGAACATTGGCTTCCCTCCCCGTCATCACTAGGGCCGGTCCGTGCCCCCGCCCGGCCAGTCCGGGCATCATGGGGGCGGTCGGGCGGGGGCGCGGGCCGGCACGGCCCCCAACAACGAACGACTCAGGCGGCTTTCGCGGCCCAGACGCTGCGATAATGCTTGCGCAGCGTCACCTTGTCGATCTTGGCAGAGCCGAGCTTGGGCAGCTGATCGCTACTGATCCAGACCTTGGCGGGGATCTTGTAGGCGGCGAGATTGGCCTTCAGGAAATCGGTGAGGGCCGAAGGCTCCACCACTTCGCCGGGCTTGGCATAGACGACCGCCCCGACGATCTCGCCCAGCCGCTCATCGGGCAGGCCGAACACGCTGCATTCGGCCACCGCCGGGTGGGCATAGATGGCGGATTCCACCTCCTGGCAGCTGATATTCTCGCCGCCCCGGATGATGATGTCCTTCTTGCGATCGACGATGAACAAATAGCCTTCTTCGTCGAGATAGCCGAGGTCGCCGCTGCGGAACCAGCCATCGCCCACGAAGGCCGCCGCCGTTGCCTCGGGCTTGTTCCAGTATCCCCGGCAGTTGCAGACCGAGCGCAGGCAGACCTCGCCAACTTCGCCGGGGGGCAGCGCCGCACCGACCGGGCCGTCGCCTGATGCAATGCGGATTTCCATCAGGGGCGGGCTGGCGCGGCCGGTGGAGGCCGGCTTGTTGCGGTAATTCTCGCGGATGTTGCCGGCGCCGACACCGTTGGTTTCGGTGAGGCCATAGCCTTGCACCGGGTGCTTGCCCTGGAATTCATTGGCCAGCCGGTCGACATGCTCGGGCGGGCGCGGCGCGCCGCCCGAGGCGATGTCGACGAGGGTGGACAGATCATATTTGTGCCGGTCCGGATGCTGCATCAATTCCAGGCTCATCGTCGGCACGCCGACGAAATAGGTGCAGCGCTCCTTCTCGATCAGGCGCAGCGCCTCACCCGCATCCCATTTGTGCATGATGATCATCTTGCGGCCGATGGCGATGGAAACGAGCAGCACCGGCACCAGCCCGGTGATGTGGAACAGCGGCACGTTCAGGAGCATCACCTGCTGTTCGGCCGGGGCGACGCCGGCCTTGGCCGACAGATCGAGCAGGGCGAGGCCCATGACCAGATAGTTCATGGAGCCCGAAACCTGGGCGCGGTGGGTGGACACCGCGCCCTTGGGCGCGCCGGTGGAGCCCGAGGTGTACATGATGGTGCAATCATCTTCCGGCAGCAGTTCCGGCAGATACCACATGGTCTCGGGGCTTTGCGCCAATTCGTCCTCGGCCCGTGCAAAGCCGAGCCCGGCGGCGACATCGGCCGATGTGCGCACGGTGAGCACATTGGCGGTGCAGGAAAGGGTCGAAAGGCGGCGGGCACGTTCCTCGTCGGCGATGACCAGGCGCGCGCCGGAATCGCGGATGCCGTAGTCCATCTCTTCGGCCGTCCACCAGGCGTTCATCGGGATGCAGACGGCGCCCATGTGGACGATGGCGCAATAGGCGATGATCCATTCGGGATAGTTGCGCATGGCAACGCCGACCCGGTCACCCTTGGCGATGCCGTGGCGGTGCTGCAGCATGGCGGCGAAGTGCAGGCTCTTCTGATAAACCTCGCCAAAGGTCATCCGCTCGTCGCCGAAGACCAGGAATTCCTTCTGGGCCTGGGTGGCGAAGAAGAAGGCGAGATATTCGCGCATGGTGGGCGGCGCGGCGGAAAAGACCGGCATGGTGACGCCGTGGACATTGGCTTCGCCAACGCCGAGCGGCCCACCGGGGGCGGTGATGCCGGCAATCACATCATCAAGCGCAGCGTCGAGCGCGGATTTCGTCACGATTTGTCCTCCCAGGGGCGAATTCGGCCGCTGCCCGCAGCTCTGTTACACGCCATTCATGCCACGCTGGTGGATGCTTGCAAGCGCAAGGATTTGTGGGGGGTGATCCTCCCCCACTGGGGGAGGTGGCACGCCAAGCGTGACGGAGGGGGCCAGCAAGGACCGCGCCTGCCCGCCCCCTCCGCCCTGCGGGCACCTCCCCCAGAGGGGGAGGATCTGACGTGGTTCAATAACCCAGCGTCCGCGCGATGCGGTCGCTGTGGAAGGCGGCGTCGCCGAAGGTTTCCTGGGCGGCGCGGGCGCGCTTCATGAAGAAGCCAATGTCATATTCATCGGTCATGCCGATGCCGCCGTGCATCTGCACGCCTTCGTTGGTGGCGAGGATGGCGACCTCGCCGGCCTTGGCCTTGGCGAGGCTGACATACATGGGGGCGCGGTCGCTGCCTTCGTCCAATGCCTGCAGCGCCTTCAGCGTGGCGGAGCGGGCGAGTTCGACTTCGCAGAACAGGTGGGCGGCGCGGTGCTGCAGGGCCTGGAAGCTGCCGATCTTCTGGCCGAACTGTTCGCGCTGCTTGAGATAATCCACCGTCATGGTGAAGGCGGTGCCCGAAAGCCCAAGCATTTCGGCGGCAAGGCAGGCGCGGCCGGCGTCCAGCACCTTTTCCAGGATGGCATGGCCTTCACCAACATTGCCGAGCACATCGGCGCCATCGACCTGCACATCATTGAGGGTGACGCGGGCGGTGCCACGGCTGTCCACCATCGAGCGGCGATCGACCTTCACCCCATCGGCCTTGGGGTTGACCAGGAACAGGGTGATGCCGGCGCTGTCATTGGTGTCGCCGCTGGTGCGGGCGGCGACGATCAGCGTGTCGGCCGCGGCACCATCAAGGACGAAGCCCTTGGTGCCGTTCAATTTGAAGCCATTGCCGGACGGGGTGGCGGTCGTGGCGACGTGCGCCGGCTTGTGGCGGGCGGCTTCATCGGCGGCGAGCGCCAACAGGTGCGCGCCCTGGGCGATCAGCGGCAGATATTTGGCCTGTTGTTCGGGCGTGCCGTGTTTGAGCGCGGTCGCCCCCAGCACGGCGGTGGAGAGCATGGGCGCGGCGGAGAGATTCTTGCCCATCGCCTCCATGATGATGCCGGCGGCGACATGGCCCATGTCGGCCCCGCCATGGGCTTCGGGCACCAGCACGCCGGTGAAGCCCATTTCGGCCATTTTGGCCCAGACATCGCGGTTGAAGCCAACCGGATCGGCGGCGTCACGCAGGGCGCGGTGTTGGGCGACGGGGGCTTCGCTGTTGAAAAAGCCGTCCGCCGAATCGCGGATCATCAGTTGGTCGTCGGTGAGGATGAGCGGCATTTCGTCTGTCTCCTCCCCTCCCGCTTGCGGGAGGGGTCGGGGGTGGGAATGGCGGGAAGGGAGACGTTACGCCCCCGGCAAATCCAGCACGCGCTTGGCGATGATGTTCAGCTGCACTTCCGACGTGCCGCCTTCGATCGAGTTGGCGCGGCTGCGCAGCCAGGAGCGGGCGAGGTCGCCGTCGCCTTTCTCTTCGCCTTCCCAGGTCAGGCCATCGCTGCCGCGGATCGACATCAACAGCTGCATGCGCTCCTTGTTCAGCTCCGTGCCGTAATATTTCAGCATGGAGGACAGGGCGCCCGTCCCTTGCCCGGACTTGGTTTCGGCCATCACGCGTTCCATGGTCAGCGAGAACGCCAATGCGTTGATTTCGTGGCGGGCGATGTCGGTGCGCAGCGCGGTGTCGGCGAGGATGGCGGCATCGAGGCCGATCAGCCGCTTGGCGATGTTGGACACCGAGTCGCGCTGGCCGCCGCCGGTCGAATCGCTGCCGCCAATCATGTCACGCTCGTGGGTGAGGAGATATTTGGCGATCTCCCAGCCCTTGCCGGCGGTGCCCATGAGGTTTTCCTTGGGCACCTTCACATTGTCGAAGAAGGTCTGGCAGAAGGGCGAGGAGCCAGAAATCAGCTTGATCGGGCTGGTCGACACGCCAGGCGAGGCCATGTCGAACAACAGGAAGCTGATGCCGAGATGCTTGGGCGCGGCCGGATCGGTGCGGACGAGGCAGAAGATCCAGTCCGCCTTGTCGGCGTAGCTGGTCCAGACCTTGGAGCCGTTGACGAGATAATGGTCGCCCATATCCTCGGCCGAGGTGCGCAAGCTGGCAAGGTCGGAGCCGGCGCCGGGTTCGGAGTAGCCCTGGCACCAGCGGATCTCGCCGCGGGCGATGCGGGGCAAATGCTCCTTCTTCTGGGCTTCGTTGCCATATTTCAGCAGCGCCGGGCCCAGCATCCAGATGCCGAAGCTGCTCAATGGCGAGCGGGCCTTGATCCGCTTCATCTCTTCGGCCAGCACCCTGGCTTCGGCCCGGCTCAGCCCGCCGCCGCCATATTCGGCCGGCCATTCCGGCACCGTCCAGCCCTTGGCGCCCATGCGCTCCAGCCACAGGCGCTGGCCCTCGCTCTTGAACTGGCAGTTGCGGCCGCCCCAGCACACATCATCGTCACCGCGGATCGGCTCGCGCATGTCGGCCGGGCAATTGGCCTCCAGCCAGGCCCGGGTTTCGGCCCGGAAAGCGTCAAGGTCAGACATCAGCCACTCCCACTGGAAAAATCTTCACCCCGCTTTATGGTGCGGCCCGCCCGTCCAGCAAAGCTGGCAGATGATGTAGAGGCACGATGCTCCCCGATTTTCTCGCTGCCGTGGATTTTTCCACCCTGCCGGTGCGGCCCGAAGCCTTCACCATCCCGGCATTCAGCCTGGGCGGCAGCGAGTGGGGGCCGTTTGCGCTGCGATGGTACAGCCTGGCCTATATCGTTGCCATAGCCGGCGGCTGGTGGCTGCTCACCCGGATGATCCGCCGGCCGGGCGCGCCGGTGACGGAACGGCAGCTGGATGATTTCATCACCTGGGTGACGCTGGGCGTGATCGGCGGCGGGCGCATCGGCTATGTGCTGTTTTACAACCCGGCGAAATATCTGGCCGATCCGATGGAGATCTTGCGGCTGTGGGATGGCGGCATGAGTTTCCATGGCGGCTGTTTCGGGGTGATCGCTGCCTGTTTCCTGCACGGCTGGGCGGCGCGCTATTCGGGCCTGCGCCTGCTCGATTATGTCGCCACCGTCACGCCGTTGGGGCTTGGGGTGGGGCGCATCGCCAATTTCGTCAATGGCGAGTTGTGGGGCCGGCCGACGGGCACGGATTGGGGCATCATCTTCCCCGATGCCGGACCGGAGCCGCGCCACCCGAGCCAATTGTATGAGGCGGGGCTGGAGGGCGGCGTGCTGCTGATTGTCCTTACCCTCTTGTTCTGGTTCACGCCGGCGCGGCTGCGGCCGGGCCTGCTGTCGGGCGTGTTCGGCATCGGTTATGGGCTTTCGCGCTATATCGTTGAAAATTATCGCGAACCCGATCGCCAGCTCGGCATCTTGGACAGCGGGCTGACCATGGGGCAGACGCTGAGCCTGCCGTTGATCCTGGCGGCGCTGCTGCTGCTGGTGCTGGCGCTGGTGAGGAAGCCGGTTGCGGCATGAGCCTGGCTGAGCAGCTGCGGGATCGCATCGCGGCCGATGGCCCGCTGCGCCTCGATGCCTGGATGGCGGCCTGCAACAGCGCCTATTATGCCGGGGAAGACCCGCTGGGCCGCGATTTCACCACCGCGCCGGAAATCAGCCAGATGTTTGGCGAGGTGATCGGCGGCTGGATCGGCGATCTGTGGCTGCGCAGCGGCAAGCCGGCCTGCCATCTGGTGGAGCTGGGGCCGGGCCATGGCACGCTGCTGGCCGATGCGCTGCGCCTGCTGGACCGCCTGCCGGGCTGTGCGGCGGCGCTGCAATTGCATCTGGTGGAAACCAGCCTGGCCCTGCGCGCCGTGCAGCGCAGCCGGCTCGCCGGGCGGGATGCGCACTGGCACGAACGGGTGGACCAGCTGCCCGACGACCGGCCGCTGATCATCATCGCCAACGAATTTTTCGATGCGCTGCCCATTCGCCAGCGCCGGCAGGGCTGCGAGCTGCATGTCGATTTCGCCGATGGCCTGTTCGGGCCGTGCTGGCTGCCGGCCGACGGTGCCGATGCGGAATGGTGTGACGATGCGCTGGCCATCGCCGGGCACCTGGCCGGGCGGCTGGCGCGGCAGGGCGGTGCCGCCCTGTTCATTGATTATGGCTATGCGCACGCTGGCCTGAACGGGCCGGACACGCTGCAGGCGGTGCATTGCGGCCAGTATGTCAGCCCATGGCTGAACCCCGGTGAGCATGATCTGACCGCGCATGTCGATTTTTCCGCGCTGGCCGCTGTGGCGGGCGCGCGCGGGCTCGCCGCCCATGGCCCGGTGGCGCAGGGGGCGTTTCTGGGCGCGCTGGGCATCGGGGCGCGGGCCGATGCGCTGAAACAGGGCAAGGGCCCGGCCGATGCTGCCGCCATCACCGCCGCGCTGTTGCGGCTGACGGCGCCGCAACAGATGGGCGCGATCTTTCAGGCGCTGGGGCTGACCGCGCCGGGCTGGCCAGTGCCAGCCGGATTTGCCATGGAACGGCCATGAGCCTTGCCGTTGCCTATCGTGATGCCACGCCCGCCGATGCCGCCATGCTGGCCGGGCTGGCGGCGGCGACCTTCGTCGAAACCTTTGGCACGCTCTACAAGCTGGAGGATCTCAACAATTTCATCGCCGGCTATACGGCGGCGGCCTATGGCGCCGAGCTGGCCGATCCCGATATAAGGGTGCGGCTGGCGATGATCGGCGATGTCGCCATCGGTTTCTGCAAGGTCAGCAGCCTGAAGCTGCCGGCCCCTGATCCGGCACCGGGCGCGATGGAGCTGCGGCAGCTCTACATCTACAAGCCCTGGCACGGCCTGAAGATCGCCGATGTGCTGACCGACTGGGCCAAGGATCAGGCGCGCATCCGTGGCGCGCCGGAGATGTGGCTCAGTGTGTTCACCGAAAACCCGCGCGCCCGGCGCTTTTATGCCCGCCACGGCTTTGTGGAGGTGGCGCCCTATCACTTCATGGTCGGGACCCAAGCCGACGAGGATATCCTGTGCCGGGTGACGCTGTAGAGTTTCTGACCGTTCCGGCGCTGACCGGCACGCGCCATGGCTTTGTGACGCGGCGGGGCGGCGTGTCGGCCGGGCTGTTTGCCAGCCTGAATGTTGGCCTGGGCAGCAGCGATGACCGGGCCGCCGTGCTGGAAAACCGCCGTCGCGCGGTGGACGCGGTGGCCCCCGGTGCGGCCCTCGTGACGTTGCACCAGGTCCATTCGGCGACCGTGGTGCCCGTCACCGCCGCCTTTCCCGATGATGCGCGCCCGCCGGCCGATGCGATGGTGACGGCGACGCCGGGCCTGGCGCTCGGCATCCTCACCGCCGATTGCGCGCCGATCCTGCTGGCCGATGTGGCGGCGGGGGTGATCGGCGCGGCGCATTCGGGGTGGAAGGGGGCGCTGGCCGATATCGGCCCGGCGACGGTGGCGGCGATGGAAGCGCTGGGGGCATGCCGGGGCCGCATCGTGGCGGCGATTGGGCCGACGATTGCACGGGCGAGTTATGAGGTGGATCTGGCTTTTGTGGAGCGGTTTTGCACCGCCGCGCCGGAAAACGAGGCGTTTTTTGCTGCCGGCAAGCCGGGGCATGCCCAGTTCGATCTGGAAGGCTTCATCGCCGCGCGCCTGGCCGCGGCCGGGGTGAAGACGGTGGTGGCGATGGGGGTGGACACATACGCGGATGAGGACCGCTGGTTCAGCTTCCGCCGCACGACGCACCGGGCGGAGCCGGATTATGGGCGGCAATTGTCGGTGATTGCGCTGGGGTGAGCCCACCCCCGGCCCCTCCCGCAGGCGGGAGGGGAGCGGTGTGCGCCTCGAGCAAGCGCCTCCGCTCCTGCAGCCAAGAGGGGTTGGGGTTGGGAAAGACGATTCCCTTTTTCCCGCCCAGCCCCTAACCTGCGGCCAGCATGGACATCTATCTGCCCATTGCCGAAATGTCGGTGAACAGCCTGCTCATCATCCTGCTGGGCGGTGGGGTTGGCTTTCTGTCGGGCATGTTCGGTGTGGGTGGCGGCTTTCTCACCACGCCGCTGCTGATCTTCTATGGCATTCCGCCGGCGGTGGCGGTGGCATCGTCGGCCACGCAGATCACCGGGTCATCGGTGTCGGGCGCGCTTGCCTATCTGCAGCGCGGGCAGGTGGATATCCGCATGGGGCTGGTGCTGGTGGCGGGCGGCGTGATCGGCGCTGGCATCGGCCAGATCATCTTTTCGGCGCTGCAAACGGTGGGGCAGGTCGATATCGTCATCGCGCTCATTTATGTGATTTTCCTGTCGGTCATCGGCGGCCTGATGCTGAAGGATGCAGTGGGGGCGCTGCGGGCGGCGCGGGCCGGGCAGGCGGCGCCGGCGCGGCGGGCGCGGCATCTGCCCTGGGTGGCGGCGCTGCCCGGCAAGATGCGCTTTGCCCGCTCCGGCCTCTATATCTCGCCGCTGGCGCCGATGCTGCTGGGGGCGCTGGTGGGCATGCTCACCCAGATCATGGGCATTGGCGGCGGCTTCATCATGGTGCCGGCGATGGTCTATATCCTGGGCATGCGCGCCCAGGCGGTGGTGGGCACATCGCTGTTCCAGATCATCTTTGTCACGGCGGCGACCACGCTGCTGCACGCCACCGCATCGAAAACCGTGGATATCGTGCTGGCGCTGCTGCTGCTGCTGGGCGGGGTGGTGGGCGCGCAGCTGGGCGTGCGGGCGGCGCAGAAATTGTCCCCCGACCGGCTGCGGCTGGCGCTGGCCCTGATCGTGCTGGGCGTGGCGCTGCGCCTGTTCATCGGCCTGACCTGGACGCCGGCCGAACCCTTTGCCCTGTTTGAAGGCGCGTGATGGCGCGGTTGATCCTGCCCGTGCTGCTGTGGCTGGCGCTGGCCGGGGCCGCGCCGGTGCGGCTGATCACCCAGCTGAGCACGGCACGCATCGACATCAACACCAGCTTTCGCGGCGCCGAGCTGCTGGTGTTTGGTGCCATCCAATATCCCGGCGGCGCCGCCCCCGGCCGCACGCCCGATATCGCCGTGGTGGTGCGCGGGCCTGCTGCGCCGGTAACGGTCAGGCGGCGGGAACGGCTGGCCGGAATCTGGGTGAATGGCCAGGCGGTGCGCTTCGAATCGGTGCCGGGATTTTATGCCGTGGCTGCCACGCGCCCGATCGACCAGCTGGCCGACGAGCGGATGACGGCGATTTACGAGATCGGCACGCGCAACCTGCAATTGTCCCCGGCCAGCAACGCCGATGATGCCACCACCCGCGCCTTTGAAGCCGGCCTGATCGCGGCGCGCAGCCGCGCCGGCCTGTTTGCCGAGCGGCCGGGCGGGGTGCAGATCACCCGCGGTGTGCTCTACTCGGCGCGCATCGCGCTGCCGGCGGCGGTGCCGGTGGGCGAATATACCGCCGAAATTCATCTGGTTGACCGGGGCCGCGTGGTGGCCAGCACGTCGGCGCCGTTCAGCATCGGCAAATCCGGGTTTGAACGCTGGGTCTATCTGATGGCGCGCGAACACAGCCTGGCCTATGGCCTTGCCGCCGTGCTGGCGGCGGTGCTGGCCGGGGTGTTGGCGGCGGCCGTCACGCAGCGGCGCTGGTAGTTATCAACAATCGACTCGCAAGGTGCGACGTTTTCGACTATGGTGAACATCGGCGCATCGTCGGCCGGCTGCCTTGAACATCCTCAACTGCATCCCCGAACAAGCTCCAGGAACGAAAACACAGGAAGATTTGGAACGATATGAGCTTTGATCGACGCGGACGTGGTCCGGGGCGCGGTGGGAATGACAAGCGCGAGCGCGGCTTTGACAGCTTCGACGATTTTGGTGGTGGTCGCAGCTTTGGCGGTGGTGACCGCTTTGGTGGCGGCGGCTTTGGCGGCGGCGACCGTTTCGGCGGTGGCGGAGGCGGCCGTGGTGGCTTCGGCGGCGGCGGTGACCGGTTCGGCGGCGGTGGCGGCGGTGGTCGCTTTGGCGGCGGCGGTGGTGGCGGCTTCGGCGGCCCGCGCCGTGAAATGTCCCCCGGCATCACCGTTGGCACCGGCCGTGGCACCGTGAAGTTCTTCAACGCCCAGAAGGGTTTCGGCTTCGTTGTGCGTGAAGACGGCGGCGAAGATGTGTTCGTGCATATTTCGGCGGTGGAAGCTGCTGGCCTGACCGGCCTGGCCGATGGCCAGCCGCTGGAATTCACCCTGGTGGAGCGCAACGGCCGCATTTCCGCGACCGAGCTGAAGATCGAAGGCGAGCCGCTGCCGGTCGCCGAACGCGCCCCGCGCGAAGATCGTGGCCCGCGCGAAGGCGGCTTTGAGCGTCGCCCGTCCGGCCGTGACCGCGCCCCGGTGACCGATGGCACCCGCGTGGATGGCACGGTGAAGTTCTTCAACGGCCAAAAGGGCTTTGGCTTCATCCAGCGCGACGATGGCGCGCCGGATGCCTTTGTCCACATCTCGGCCGTGGAACGCGCCGGCTTCTCCAACCTGAACGAAGGCCAGCGTGTGTCGTTCGAGCTGGAAGAAGATCGTCGCGGCAAGCAGGCTGCGGTGAACCTGCAGGCGATCTGATCGCCTGACCGGTTGACGAATTGAGGGGCGGCGGCCGCAGGGCTGCCGCCCTTTTTCGTTGCTGTCCAGCGCTTTGGCGCATGCTGCACTGCGGCATGTGCGCCTGCGGCGCTGGCGCCGCTGTTACCAATCTTACCAACCTGTCATGTCGCCGCCACGCGCGCCCGCCTGTTGCCGGCGCTGCCCCGGAGCCCCCGCATGCTTGCCAACAATGTCGTCACGATCCTGATGATCGTGTTTTCCTGGATCACCCTGATGGGCGTGCTCGCCTGGGCCGGCATCCTGGTGCCGCGCCAGCTGGATGGCCGCAAGCAGCGCCAGATCGCGCAGTTGACCGCCGGCACTGAAGCGCTGGCCATCGCCATCGCCCGCAATGGCCATGATCCGCTGCACCTGGCCCGCCTTTCGGCCCAATATGCCGCCCATGTGCGCGCGCTGACCCAGCTGGGCGCAGGCGTGCCGCCGGCTCCGGCCGCGGAAACCGCGCCGCTCGCCGAAGCTGCCTGATTTCACCAGTGGACAGGCCGGCCGGGTGTGCGCACCCTGCCGGCCATGACCGACGCGACCTTTGATTTTCCCGCCGTGCTGGCGGCCAATGCCGATGCCCGGCCCGATCACCCCGCCGTCATCTGTGGGGAGGACAAGCTGAGCTGGCGGCAATTTGTGGCCCGTGCCGAAAAACTGGCCGGCACGCTGGCCGATCATGGCGTGAAGCCCGGCGACTCGGTGGCCAGCATCGCCTTGTCGTCGGTGGACTATGCCGTGTTGTGGGCCGCCGTGCTGCGGCTGCGCGCGACGATGGCGCCGCTGGCCCCTTCGTCCACCCCCGACCAGATTGCCGCGATGGTTGCCGATTCCGGCGCGCGCTTCGTGTTTGTCGATGCGCCCAACCGGGCCGAATTCGGCGCCGTGCTTGATGGCAAGACGCTGGTCGATCTGGACCGGCTGGACAGCTTCATCGATCCCACCGCACAGGCCCCGACGCTGGCGCCGCTGGATCCGGCGGCCGGCTTCAACATCATCTATTCCAGCGGCACCACCGGCACGCCCAAGGGCATCGTGCAAAGCTGCGCCATGCGATCGCTGCACATCACCGGCGGCCGGCGCATCGGTTATGGGCCCGATTGCGTGACCCTGTGTTCGACCCCGCTTTATTCCAACACCACGCTGGTCAGCTTCATTCCCACCCTGGCCTGGGGCGGCACGGTGGTGCTGATGCCGAAGTTTGACACCGCCAAATGGCTGCGGCTTGCCGAGGCCCACGGCGTGACCCATGCCATGCTTGTGCCGGTGCAATATCGCCGCCTGCTGGCCGATCCGGGCTTTGACGGCACCGATCTGTCATCGCTGCAGATGAAATTCTGCACCTCCGCCCCCTTTGCCGCCGAGTTGAAGGCCGAGGTGCTGCGCCGGATGCCGGGCGGCCTGATCGAGTTTTTCGGCATGACCGAAGGCGGCGTGGGCTTCATGCTGGTGGCGCATGAGCATCCGGACAAGCTGCACACCGTGGGCCAGCCGCAGCCGGGGCACGAGGTGCGGATCATCGACGAGGATGGCAACGACGTGCCGCCGGGCACGCCGGGCGAGATTGTTGGCCGTTCGCCGGCGACCATGAATGGCTACAAGAACCGGCCGGATCTCACGGCCAAGGCCTATTGGATCGATCCAACCGGCAAGGAGTGGCTGCGCACCGGTGACATCGGCCGGCTGGACGAGGATGGCTTCCTGACGCTCATGGACCGCGCCAAGGACATGATCATTTCGGGCGGGTTCAACATCTACCCCTCTGATATCGAGGCGGTGCTGCTCACCCTGCCGGGTGTGGTGGAAGCCGCCGTGGTGGGCGTGGCCAGCGAGGCCTGGGGGGAAACGCCGGTCGCCTTTGTGGTCGCGCCGGGTGGGGATGCGGAAGGCTTGCGCACGGCGGCCAATGCGAAGTTGGGCAAGACGCAGCGGCTGGCCGCGCTGGTGCTGGTCGACGAGCTGCCGCGCAGCCACATCGGCAAAGTGCTGAAACGTGAATTGCGCGACAGTTTCCGCGGGCAGGTTGCCTGATCGCGCCGCGTGGCGCAGACTTCCCCGACGTTGAATGGTTCTTCAGACGGGGGGTCTCATGAAGCAACTGGCAACCGCCACCATCATTGGCAGCATCGCGCAGATCGCCATGGTCGTCGCCGGGCACAGCGTGCCAGCCGTGGCCGAGAATTTCGCCATTGGTGGCATGGGGTTATCGGCGCTGGCCGGCTGGCTGGCGACGCGTGGGCAGGCGCTGGGCCTGGGCGCCGGGGCCGGGCAGGGCGCGGCGGCGGGTGGCATCTGCGCCGCCATCGGCATTGCGGTGTCTGTGGTGTTGGGCGATGTGCCGGCCAGCCTGCTGGCGCTGGGCACCGGCAGCAGCCTGGTGACCGGGGCGATCGGCGGGGTGTTCGGCCGGCGGGGTTAGGGTCGATTGCGCCGGGATTGAAGAGCAATCCCGCTCATGCCGAGCGTGTCGAGGCACGCTCCGAGGGCGGTCGGTGCCTCGACACGCTCGGCATGAGCGGTTCAATCAAATTGCAATCGAATCGAGGGCTTCAGCGCAACGCCGCCAAGGCCCGTTCCGCGGCGGCCACGGTGCGGCGCACGTCGTCGTCGTTGGTCTGCCAGTTGCACACGCTGATCCGCATGGTGCGTTCACCCGCCCAGGTCGTGCCGCTGAAAAAGGCTTCGCCGCTGGCGTTGATGGCGGCGATCACCGCATCGCTGATGTTGGCGCCGGCGCGGTCGTGGAAGCGGATCATGCCCTGGTTCATGATCGGCCGGGCAATGCTGGTCGCGCCGTCCAGCGCAACAATGCCATCATGGATGGCCAGCGCGTGGGCGCAGCAGCGTTCGATCAGATCGGCAAGACCATCGCGGCCGAGTTCGAGCAGGGCGGCCAGCGTGGGCAGGGCGCGGGCGCGGCGGGACCATTCCGGCGTATAGTCCATGGGATCCCGCGTTTCGCCGCCTTCGGTCAGGTAACTCGCGGTCATCCGCATGCTGGCCTTCAAGGCGGCGCCATGGCGGGTGATGGCCATGCCGGCGTCATAGGGCGTGTTCAGCCATTTGTGGCCATCGGTGGCCCACGAATCGCACAGTTCGATGCCGGCCACCTGGTGGCGCAGGCTGGGGCAGGCGTTCAGCCACAGGCCGAAGGCGCCATCGACATGCACCCAGGCGCCGGCGGCCTGGGCAATCGGCACCAGTCGGGTGAAATCATCGCTGGCACCCAGGTTCAGATCGCCGGCGTTGAGGATGACGATGGTCGGCGCGCCCTGCGCCGTGGCCAGGGCCGCGACCAGTTCATCAACGCCGACCTTCCCCGGTCCGCCGCCGCCCAGTGGCACGATGCAGCCGGTGCCGAGGCCGAGCAGGCGCAGGGCGCGGTCCACGCTCGAATGGCGGTGGGCGTTGGCCAGCACCATCACCGGCGGCGCGCCGATCAGACCATCCACCTCCACATCCCAGCCAGCCTTGGCCAGCACATGGTTGCGGGCGGCGGCAAGCGCGGTGGCGTGGCTCATCTGGCAGCCGGTGGTGAAGCTGTAGGCGCAGCTGTCTGGCAGGTGCAGCGCATCGAGCAGAAGCCGGCCGGCCACTTCCTCCAGCACGGCGCTGGCCGGGCTGGTGGCGGCGAGCACGGCATTCTGATCCCACAGGCTGGCCATCACATCGGTGGCCTGCGCCGCCGGCAGCGCACCGCCCTTCACCCAGGCATAGAAGCGCCCCGAAAGATTGCCCATCAGGCCGGGTTCGGCGGCCTGGGCGATCAGATCGACGACGGCGCCCGCGTCCATGCCGGTGGCGGGCAGGGCGGTGGGCATCGGCGCCAATATGTCGGCGCGGGTGCCGGTGGGGGCGACGCTGCGGGTTGATTGTTCGGCCACAAAGCGGCGGCCGTGGGCGAGAGCGCGATCAAGGGGCGTGGTCATGCACCGGGCATAGCGCAGCGTTGGCCCATCGTCTCGCCGAAATCAGACGCGACCAGCGCCAGAATCCGGCTGGCGCGGCTGCGACATTCTGGCTATTTCGCATCTGCAACATGAAAGGGAGGCCGGCCTTGGCCAACAAGCTCTACCCCGATGCCACCGCCGCGCTGGATGGCCTGCTGTTTGATGGCATGACCATCATGTCGGGCGGCTTCGGCCTGTGCGGCATTCCGGAAAATCTGATCGCCGCCCTGCGTGCGTCGGGCGTGAAGGGCATCACCGCCATTTCCAACAATGCCGGTGTGGATGGCTTTGGCCTCGGCCTGCTGCTGGAAACCCGCCAGATCGCCAAGATGATCTCCTCCTATGTGGGGGAGAACAAGGAGTTCGAGCGGCAATATCTGGCTGGCGAGCTGCAACTGGAGTTCAACCCGCAGGGCACGCTGGCCGAGCGCATCCGCGCCGGCGGGGCCGGTATTCCGGGATTCTACACCAAGACGGGCGTGGGCACGCTGGTGGCGGAAGGCAAGGAACACAAGGATTTCAACGGCGAAACCTATATCCTCGAAACCGGGCTGGTCGCCGATGTGTCGATCGTGAAAGCCTGGAAGGCCGACGCTCATGGCAATTTGATCTTCCGCAAGACGGCGCGCAACTTCAACCCGATGATGGCGACTGCCGGCAAGGTGACGGTGGCCGAGGTTGAGGAGATCGTGCCGGCCGGCAGCCTGGATCCGGACCAGATCCACACGCCCGGCATCTTCGTGCAGCGGTTGTTCGTGGGCACGAATTACGAGAAGCGCATCGAGCAGCGCACGGTGCGGCAGAAGGAGACGGCGTGATGTGGACGCGTGATCAGCAAGCCGCCCGCGCCGCGCAGGAATTGCAGGACGGCTTTTATGTGAACCTCGGCATCGGCATGCCGACGCTGGTGGCCAATTTCATCCCGGCCGGGGTGGATGTGACGCTGCAGAGCGAGAATGGCATGCTGGGCATGGGGCCCTTCCCGTTCGCGGGCGAGGAAGACCCCGATCTTATCAACGCTGGCAAGCAGACGATCACCGAACTGGACCGCACCAGCTATTTCAGCAGTGCCGACAGTTTCGCCATGATCCGCGGCGGCCATGTCGATCTGTCGATCCTGGGCGCGATGGAAGTGGCCGACAATGGCGACATCGCCAACTGGATGATCCCCGGCAAGATGGTGAAGGGCATGGGCGGCGCCATGGATCTGGTCGCCGGCGTGAAGAAGATCATCGTGCTGATGGAGCACAATGCCAAGGATGGCAGTGCCAAGTTCAAGCGCGCCTGCACCCTGCCGCTGACCGGCAAGGGCGTGGTGGACATGGTGATTTCCGATCTCGCCGTGCTGGCGCGGCCGGCCAAGGGCGCACCGTTCAGGCTGATCGAACTGGCGCCGGGCGTTGATCTCGACACGCTGCGGATGCGCACCGAAGGCCATTTCGAGGCCTGAAATCGCGGTCTGAAACCCGCCAGACGGGGCGGCGTCTGCGGGATTAAGCCGGGTTCCTGACCAGGAGCCCCGCCATGACCCCGTTTCGCGCCATCGGCATGGATGCCGCCACCGCCGCCCGCCTGCGCGCCGCCGCCCGCGATGATGCCGGCAATGCCATCACGCTGCGCGACAGCGGCGGTCCGTGCCGGTTCACCCTGACCGATCGTCCCGCCGGCAGCGCCATGCGGCTGTTGAGTTGGGCCGTGCCGCAGCCAGCCGGGGTCTATGGCCTGTGGTCACCGATTTTCCTGAGCGCAGACGGCGGTGCGGCCTGGGATTCGCCCGGCGTGGTGCCGCCAGTGGTGGCGGCCCGGCCGGTGGCCCTGCGCGCCTATGATGAGGCCGGCCTGATGGTCTATCCGGCCAACACCCTGGTGCTGGATGGCGGCCATGCCGAGGTGATCCGCGATCTGTTCGCCCGGCCGGAGGTGGCGTTTCTCAACTGCCACACGGCGCTGGCCGGCTGCTATCTGTGCCGGTTCGAGCGGGCGTGAGCCGCTCCGTGTCCGCCATATTGCTGTTGCTGGGCTTTGTCGCTGCGGTGGCGGTGCGTGATGTCTGGCTTGGAGCGGCCTTCGGCAGCCTGGGCCTGTTTGAAATCGCCAGTCTCGCCTTTGGCGGAGCGGCGCTGGTGTTTGGCGGCGGGCTGCTGTTGTTCCGGCGGGCGCAGCTGCGGTTGCTGGGCAGGCATTGGCGGCTGGTGTTGCTCGCCAACCTGACAACCGGTGTCGCCTGGCTCAGCTATTTCGCTGCGCTTGACCGGGCGCCACCATCGGCAGTCAATCTGCTGTTTTCGGCTGTGGCACCGGCTTCGGTCTGGTTGCTGGCCACAATCGGCTGGGCGCGGCCAGCGGATGCCCAGGCAACGCCCGGCCAGCGCGCCGTGCATATTGGTCTGCTGGCCGTGGCGCTGGCCTTGGCTGGCGCGGCCTGGGTTGGCGCGGCAGGGGCTGGCGGATTGGGGGCCGATGCCGGGGCGGGTCTGGCGCTGGCAGGCCTTGCCGGCGTGGTGATCACGATCGAGTCGGTGGTTGCCAAGCGCATGAGCGAGGCAGGGCTGACGGCCGTGGCCGTGGTGGGTGTGCGCTTCGTCGGCGTGGCGCTGTTCGCCAATGTCATGCTGTTCCAGCAGGCGCAGGCCTTTGCCGGCCTGCCGCTGGCCGCCGTGGCGGGCCAGGCGCTGGTGCTGCTGGCGGTGCTCGTCTGTCCGATCCTGCTGGCGCAGGCCGGTCTTGCGCGGTCGACGCCGTTGATCTCGTCGGTGGTGCTGGCGCTCGGCCCGGTGGCAAGCCTGACGCTGCAATGGATCGTCGGGAACGCCAGGCTGCCGCCGCTGCTGCTCGTCGCTGTTGCGACCTACACGCTTCTGGCCCTGGCCGCCGCGCTGATGCTGGTGATGACCGGGGTGGCGGCAACCGCCACCCCGGTCCACCGGAGGATCAGAAGCGGAAGTTGATGCCGGTCATCACCGCGTGGCGGTGATAGTTCAGCGTCGACGGGCCGCCGGTGCCGGGCAGCGTATCGTTGCCATAATCGGAGTAATTATACTCGAGGCGGGCCGAGACATTGCTACCGAGGCGATGTTCATAGCCGACGCCGAGCAGATAGCCGTCGCGGTTTTCCGACGGGCCGGTGGGGTTGCTGATGCTGTAGCGAGCGTTGGAATAACCACCGCGGGCATAGAGCAGGCCATCGGGCACGATCACCCAGCCGGCGCGGCCAGTGACATTGATGGTGCGGCCCTGCTCCACATCAAAGGTGCCAAAGCTGGTGCGGCCGGTGCGGCCGGTGATCGACGTTTCAAGGCCGAGCACGGCCTTGCCGATCTGGAAATCATAGCCCAGCTGGCCGCCATAGGCGAAGCCGTCGCCGCTGGCGCGGGTGGTGGTGGCCGGCACGGTGCTGGTGGTGAGCGACTGGCGGTCCTGCTGCCAGCCCAGCTGCGCACCGATGAACGGGCCCTGGAACGGCTTTTCGCTGTCGGCGGCCAACGCCGGGGTGGCGAGCGTGGCGGCGGCGAGCGCGGCGAAGATGATACGCGACATGGAATTTTTCCTTCTTGTTGGACCGGCCATGGGGGGCGACCGGCTGCGGCCCTTTTGCCGCGGCCTCGCTGGCCCCGGCATGAATGGATTGGGGCAAGTGCCTGAAATGCTGCCATTTTCCATTCATTGGAGCTTCAGAATTTGTCGGGACTTGACGTTTGTCGACTAAATCTTTATGTTATACGTAACGTTCATTACGGGAGATATGATATGAACCCGGTTGCCCCCAACCTCCGCCGGCTGCGCGAGGATTTTGCCAGCCTGTCCCGTCTCTTGGGCCTGTTGTTTGGCTTTGCCGCGCTGTCGCTGTTTGCCGAAGGCCTGTACCGCCCGCTGAAGCATCTGGGCGCCGGGCTCTACAACCATGATCCCAGCGCCTTTTACAACTTCCACGACACGCTGGTGCCGCTGCTGCCGGCGGTGCTGCTGCTGGGCGCGCTGTGGCAGGGCCGCGGGCTGTTCCAGCATCTGGCGGAAGGCGATTTCCTGTCGGCCGCCACGGCGACCGGCGTGCGCCACACCGGTGAATGGATCATCGCGGCGGCCATCGCCGGCCTGATCGTGGGTGAGATCATCGCCGGGCAGCGGCCGGGCTGGGCATTGCTGGCGGGCCTGGGGGCCATCGGGATGGCCCTGCGCAGCCTGGCGGGCGTGATCGATCATGCCGTGGCCGTGCAGGCCGATCTTGATCAGATCGTCTGACCCGCCATGGCGATTGTCGTGACCCTGGATGTGATGCTGGCCCGCCGCAAGCTGAAGGCGCGCGATGTGGCGGCGGCCATCGGCATTGCCGAAACCAACCTGTCGCTGCTGAAATCCGGCAAGGTGAAGGGCGTGCGCTTCGATACGCTGGCCAAATTGTGCCGCGTGCTCGATTGCCAGCCCGGCGATCTGCTGGAATTTGATGGCAGCGCGCCGGATGAGACGGATTAGCGGACTGGGGCGGGGGCGCGCGCCCCCTCCGTCGCCTGCGGCGGCACCTCCCCCAGAGGGGGAGGATGGTTTCAGCCCTTCTTGAGGTGGCGGCGGCCGAGGAGTTCGGCGATCTGCACGGCGTTCAGCGCAGCACCTTTCCGCAGATTGTCGGACACGCACCACAGCGCCAGGCCGTTCTCCACCGTCGGGTCCTTGCGCACCCGGGAGACGAAGGTGGCGTAATCGCCAACGCATTCGACCGGCGTCGTGTAGCCACCGTCCTCGCGCTTGTCGATCAGCATGACGCCGGGCGCCTCGCGCAGCAGGCCTTGCGCCTTGGCGACGCTGATCGGCATTTCGAATTCGACGTTGATGGCCTCCGAATGGCCAACAAACACCGGCACGCGCACGCAGGTGGCCGTCACCTCGATCTCGGGATCGAGGATCTTGCGGGTCTCCGCCGTCATCTTCCACTCTTCCTTGGTGTACCCGTCCATGCCGGAATCCGGGCCCAGGAAGCTGTCGATGTGCGGGATGACGTTGAAGGCGATGCGCTTGGTGAACTTGGTCTGTTCGGGCTCGTCGCCCACGAAGATGGCGCGGGTCTGGTTGAACAGCTCGTCCATGCCGGCCTTGCCGGCGCCGGACACGGATTGATAGGTGCTCACCACCACGCGCTTGATGATGGCGGCATCGTGCAGCGGCTTCAGCGCCACCACCATCTGGGCAGTGGAGCAATTGGGGTTGGCGATGATGTTGCGCTTCTTGTAGCCGTCAATGGCGTCGGGGTTCACCTCCGGCACGATCAGCGGCACATCGGGTTCCATGCGATAGAGCGACGAATTGTCGATCACCACGCAGCCCTGCGCTGCCGCCTTGGGGGCATAGATCTTGGTCGGGCCGGAACCGGCGGCGAACAGGGCGATATCCCAGCCGGTGAAATCGAAATGCTCGATATTGTGGACCTTGAGCGTGCGGCCATCCTCACCGAAATCGATGATGTCGCCGGTGGAGCGCGGGGATGCCACCGCGGCGATCTCGTCCAGCGGGAACTGGCGTTCCGCCAGGATGTTCAGCATTTCGCGCCCGACATTGCCGGTGGCGCCGACGACAACAACCTTGTAGCCCATGATCCACTCCTTGGGCCGAGGCTGTTAGCGCATTGGTGCGCAGAGTCCAGACCGTGAATATTGCATTGCAGCAATCAGGGCGTGCGATCCCGCGACAGGATGGCCGTCACCGCCAGGTCGGCCGTCACATTGCCCAGGGTGCGGAACACGTCGGGCACCAGCTCCACCGCCAGCAGCACCGGCAGCACGGCAATTGGCACGCCCATGGCATTGGCGATCGGCACGCAGGCGGCGAGGAAGGTGATCGAGCCCGGCAGGCCGCCGGTGGAGACGGCCGCCACCAGCGCGGCCAGCAGCGCGCCCAGATAGGCCAGCGCCGAATGGTCCATGCCATAAAGATGCCCGCAATAGAGGACGACGGCGACATTGGCGCAGGGGCTGGTGATGCGGAAGATGCTGACCGCCAGTGGCAGCACCACCTGCGCGGTGGCGCGGGGCAGGCCGAGCCGTTCGGCACCGTCGAAAATGGCCGGCAGCGAGGCGATGCTGGACTGGGTGGAGACGGCAACCGTCTGCGCCGGCAGCACGGCGCGGGCAAAGGCCAGCGGGCCAACCCGGCCGAGCAGCACGGCGAGCGGATAGACGAGGATGATGAGGCCGACCTGAACCGCGACGAGCACAGCGATATAATGGCCGAGCAGGCCAAAGGCGCCGAGCCCAGCCTTGATGCCGACACTGACGGCCAGCGCGAACACGCCGAGCGGCGCGATCACGAAGATCCAGCCGACCAGCACCAGCATCGCCTCTTTCACGGCATCGAACAGGCTGACCAGCTGGCTGCGGCGGCCATCGTCCAGCCGGCTGGCGGCGAGCGCGAACAGGCTGATGAAGGTGACGACGGGCAGCATGTCGCCCTTGGCGAGCGAATCGAAGATGTTGGCCGGCACCATGGAGAGCAGCCATTTGCCCAGGTCCACTTTGATCTCACCCACCGGCTGGGCGCCGGCGCTGGTGGCGACGATGGCGGCGGCCGCCGCCGGCGGGGCCGGCCAGGCATCGAGCAGCAGGGGCACGAAGATCATCGACCAGCCGGCTGAAAACACCAGCAGCAGGAAGAAGGCCAGCAGCGCCCGGCCGGCGGTGCGGCCGCCGCCGGCCTGGCCGACCGATTGGGCAATGCCGCTGAACAACAGGCCGGCGATCAGCGGAATGATCGTCATCTGCAGGGCCTGCAGCCAGAGATTGCCGATGGCATCGCTGACCGGCAGCAGCGGTTTGCCGATATCGGCCGGCAGCAGGGCACCCACCACCAGCCCGGCGAGCAGCGCCAGGAAGATCCGCATCGTCAGGTTCACTGGCCCGTCTCCCCGCCCGTCAACGTGCCCATGGTGACATAGAGCTTGGCCAGATCGTCAACCCCCATGTTCGGCACCGGTTTCACCCGGCTGGCCTCCACAAACAACATGCCGCCGCCCACCGGCACCGGCGCGGTGGGGATGAGAATGAGATAGCGCGGACCCTGGCCGAAATCATGCAGCTTGGGGCTGGTCAGCAGCGCCAGCGCCTCGACATGATCGCCAAAGCTGACCGACACCACCGACATGCCGCTCATTTCCCCGCCGGCGGACGGGCCCATCATCCGCACGAACTGCGCCAGCGGGCGATAGAGCGCGCCCAGGCCCGGAATCCGGCTGATCAGGCCATCGAGCCCGCCTTCAAGCTGCGGGCGAAAGCGCGTCTGCACCGCAAGGCCCACCACCCAGACCAGCACGGCCGCCATGCCAAGGCCGGCCCAGAAGGCGGCCAGCGGCGAGGGCGTGAAGAACATGCCGGCCTGGCCCAGCAGCCCGCCCAGCGGCGTGTCGGGCCCCAGCGCGGCGATCAGATAGCCGGACAGCCAGTTGAGGATGATGATGGTGACCAGCACCGGCGCCAGGAACAGCAGGCCGGTGGCAAAGGGGGCGAGGACCCTGCGGATCAAAGGCCCGCCAAGATGGCGTCACCCATGGCCGCCGTCGTCATGGTGCCGCCCAGATCGGGGGTGCGGGCGCCCTTGTCGAGCGCGGCTTCCACGGCGGCCTCCACCGTGTCGGCCAGCGCCGGCGCGCCCAGGCTGTAGCGCAGCGCCATGGCGAGGCTGAGCACCGCGGCGCAGGGATTGGCGACCCCGCGGCCGGCAATGTCAGGGGCGGAGCCGTGGATCGGCTCATACAGGCCGGGCGTGCCGGGATCGCCGATCGCGGCCGAGGGCAGCATGCCGAGCGAGCCGGTGAGCATGCCGGCTTCATCCGACAATATGTCGCCGAACAGATTGTCGGTGAGGATCACATCGAACTGCTTGGGATTCTTCACCAGCTGCATGGCCATGTTGTCGGCCAGCATGTGGGACAGCTTGATGTCGGGATATTCGGCGTCGCGCAACGCCTGCACATCCTCGCGCCACATCAGGCCGGCTTCCATCACATTGCCCTTTTCCGCCGAGCAGACCTCGCCTTTGCGGCCGCGCGCCAGTTCAAAGGCGATGCGGGCGACACGGTGGATCTCGCTGGTGGTATAGACATGGGTGTTGACGCCGCGGCGCTGGCCATCGGCGAGGGTTTCCACACCGCGCGGCTCCCCGAAATAGACACCCCCGGTCAATTCGCGCACGAACAATATGTCGAGCCCGTCGACGAACACCCGCTTCAGACTGGAAGCATCGGCCAACGCCGAGAAGCAGCGCGCCGGGCGCAGATTGGCATAGACATTCATGCCGGCGCGCAGGGCGAGCAGGCCGGCCTCGGGCCGCTTGTCATAGGGCTGGCCGGCCCATTTCGGCCCGCCCACCGCGCCCATCAGCACGGCATCGGCCGCCTTGGCCTGGGCCAGCACCTCTGGCGTCAGGGGCAGCTGGCAAGCATCGATGCTGGCGCCGCCGAACAGCGCCTCCTCCACCTGGAGGGCGAGGCCCTGGCTGATCAGCCGGCCGGCGACGCGGCGCGCCACGGCAGACACTTCGGGGCCGATGCCATCACCGGGGAGAAGGAGCAGGGTCTTGGTCATGCCTGCGACTTAGCGGCTGAAACCCCGCCTGCCAACATTGGTAAAAGCGCGCAGCCGTGCCGGCGCCGGGGGAAACCCGGCCCGCGCGGCTCACCATCAGGGGCGCGCGGGCCGGATGCCCTCTCCCCTCGGGCAGTTCAATCGGCGATGATGGCCGGGCGCTGTTCGCGGGCGCGGGCCAGCGTCTCGGCGCGGCAGCGATCGGCCAGGCGGGATTCGGCCAGATCGCGCAAATGGGTGAAGGTGCAGACCTGGGTGGCGGCGCGGCGCAACCGGCCATCGAGCCGCTGCTGGCCGGCCGGGGTGGCCAGATCAAGATCGTGGGTGGCCACCTTCACCGATGGCCCGGCGGCAACGGTGATTGTGGGGGTGGCGGCAGCCGGTGCGGCCAGCACCAGCGCGGCAAACAGGAAATGGCGCATGTCTCTCTCTCCCGGCCGGGGCGGCCTCTGACCGGGCCATTTCCAGCCTGGCCGCCCGCAAGGGTGCGGCAGCCTGTCGCAGTTTAGCGCCAATCAGCGGCCTACGTCAAATGACGTAGGCCGCCGCAATGTGCTTCACCAGCCGACCGGATCGGTGAAGGCGCTGCCCTGCCGCTCCAGCTGGGTGGCGATGGCATATTTGTGCACCTCGGTCGGCCCGTCATAGAGGCGGAAGGGGCGCATATCGCGGAAGATCATCTCGACCACCGTTTCGGAGGTGACGCCGATGCCGCCGAGGATCTGCACGCAGCGGTCCGCCACCTTGAACAGCTCTTCCGACACGTTGGCCTTGACGATGCTGCTCTCGTGGCGGGCGCGCACGCCGTTGTCGAGCAGCCAGGCGACGTGGCGGATGGCGAGGCGCGCCTGGTGCAGGGCGATCTCATTGTCGGCCAGCATGAAGTTGACGCCCTGGTGGTGGAGCAAGGGCTTGCCGAAGGCGGTGCGCACCCGGGCGTGCTCCAGCGCGATATGCTGGCAGCGCGCCGCCGCGCCGAGCCAGCGCATGCAGTGGGTGAGCCGCGCCGGCGCCAGCCGCATCTGGGCATAGCGGAAGGCCGAGCCGATCTCGCCGAGGATATGGCTGGGCCCCAGCCGCAACCCTTCGAACCGCACCACGCAATGGCCTTCGACATAGTTGCGGTCCATCGAATCCATCACGCGCTCGATTCTAATGCCCGGCGTGTCGCCTTCGGTCAGGAACAGGGTGGGCCCGTGCGGGCCATGCGGGTTCGGCTCGACATTGGCCATGATGATCCAGGTCTTGGCGCCATTGGCCCCGGTGATCAGCCATTTCAGGCCGGAAATCTCGTAATCATTGCCGTTGAAGACCGCGCGGGTTTTCAGCTGCCCGGGGTCGCTGCCGGCACCATCCGGCTCGGTCATGGCAAACACGCTGCGGCGGTGCCCGTCGATCATCGGCTGGAGGAACTGCTTCACCTGATCCGGCCGGGCGATGCGGGAGAGGAGATACATATTGCCCTCATCCGGCGCGGCGCAGTTCATGGCGACGGGGCCGAGCGTGGACCAACCCGCGGCTTCGAACACCGCGGCCTGGGTGGCGTGATCGAAGCCCATCCCGCCCAGTTCCTTCGGCGCCTGCGGGGTGAGCAGGCCTTCGGCCTTGGCCAGCGCCACCAGTTCGGCGCGCAGATCGTCATTGGGGCCATGCTGGGTGAGGCGCGGATCGCGCTCATAGGGGATGACACGCTCGATCACGAACTGGCGGACGCGGCGGGCCAGCGCCTTGGTGTCTTCGGGCAGGGTGAAGTCGGTCACAGGGCACCTTTCTGATACTGCGCCAGCGCGTGGGCGATGATCGCCTGCGCCAAGGGTTCAAAGCCTTGATAGCGGCTGCCATCCATCTCGCCGCGCTGCCATTTTCGGTAAAGCTGCATCCAGGCCACCGCCAGCCGCAGCCGCGCCAGCGCCACCGGCCAGACGAGATCGCCGGGATCATGCCCGCTGATCGCCTGATAGCGCGCCGCCACCGCCGCCCGGCCGGGCCAGCCCGGCGTGAGCGAGGGCACCGCCTGCAGGGGCTTCACATCGTCCGGATCGCCCGGCTCGATCCAGTAGGAGAGGAGGATGGCCAGATCAAAGCCCCTGGGCCCGCGCGTTGCCATGTCCCAATCGATCATGGCGCCGGCGGCGCAGGTTTCAGCGTCGACGAGCAGATTGTCGGGCTTCAGATCCATGTGCAGCAGCACCGGTGCGCCGGCTTCGGCTGGCACGGCGAGGCCAAGCGCTGCGATCAGCGCCGCGACGGCAGCAGGCAGGCCATCGGGCCACACCGCCTCGGCCCGCGCCGTCCAGCCCCGCAACTGGCGGGCGTGGAAGCCTTCGGGCTTGCCAAGATCGCCAAGGCCCACCGCCGCCGGGTCCAGCGCGTGCAACGCTGCCATGGCCTGCAACGTGGTTTCCACCAGTGCCAGGCCATCGCCGGCGGTGGCGGGCAGCGTGCCGGCAATCGCCACGCCAGGGCGCCATTCGATCAGCTGGAATTTGGTGCCCAGCACCGCTTCGTCATCGCAAAAGACGATCAGGCGCGGCGCCAGCGGGAAAACGGGTGCGAGCGCGGCCAGCACCCGGGCTTCGCGCGCCATGTCGCTGGCGCCGGCGGCGAGCTGGCCCGGCGGCGGCCGCCGCAGCACAGCCGAACCGCTGGCAAGTGCGACACGTTCGTTGCGGTTGGCGATGCCGCCGCCCAGCCGCTGCAGCCCGGCGCCGGGGGCAAGGGCCAGCTGCTGGCCGGCCAGCCAGCCGGCAAGGCGATCAAGGTCGGTCATGCGGCCATGGCTAGCACGGCGGCGCGGGGCGGCAAGCCTGTCAGAAACCCGTCACTGGAAATTGGCGCGGGGGCTGCCTATGCTTTCCCCATGTCCGCGTTTCCCGTTCTCACCTCCGACCGGCTGGTGCTGCGCCCACACCGGCTGGATGATTTTGATCGGCTGGCCGAAATGTGGTCGCACCCGGTGGTGGTGACGCATTTTGGCGGCAAGCCGTTCAACCGGGAAGACAGCTGGAACCGCCTGCTGCGCTATGCCGGGCACTGGCCGTTGATGGGCTATGGCATGTGGGCCGTCACCCTGCGCCAAGAGGATGTGCATCTGGGCGATGTCGGCTTCCTGCATGGGGAGCGCACCGGGGTGGACCCCTTTGGCTGCCCGGAAGCGGCCTGGGCCTTTCATCCGGAAGCGCAGGGCCAGGGCTATGCCAGCGAAGCGGTGGCCTGCGCGCTCAACTGGGCCGACACGCGCTTTGACCGCACGGTGGCGATGATCAACCCCGGCAACGCCGCCAGCATCGCGGTGGCCCGCCGCTGCGGCTTCGGCATCTATGCCGAGGCGACCTATCGCGAAGAACCGGTCGGCCTGTGGGAGCGGCTACCGCCAGCTGAGGCCTGAAACGCAGCCGCGCAACATGATCTCGTCATGCTGAACTCGTTCAGCATCCATGGGCGCGCGACTCCACAAGCGCTCGTTCTGGGGCAAAATCCCATGGATGCTGAAACAAGTTCAGCATGACGGTGATTTGGTGATCAGAAGCTTGTCCTGATCGTCAGCCGCGCGGTGCGGGGCGTGCCGGTGCTGATGTTGTTGTCGGTGTGGGCGGTCGGGAAATAGGCGGTGTTGAACAGATTTTCGATGTTCAGCTGGCCCGAAATGCCCTTGGCCAGCTTGAAGAAGACCGCGCCATCCACCCGCGTGTAGGCTGGCAGCTCGACCGTGTTGCTGATGCCGGTGAAGCTCTTGCCCTGGTGCAGGATGCCAAGGCCGACGCCCACCGGCTCGGCAATCTGGAAGCGTTGCCACAGGCTGGCCTGGAATTCGGGCACCAGCGGCACATGGCGGCCGGCCGGCGCGGCGCTGGTGGTGGAAACGATGCGGGCGCTCTGCACGGCAAGGCCGGCCTGCACCTGCCACCACGGCCGGATCTGGCCATCCAGGCCCAGTTCGATGCCGCGGCTGCGCTGGCGGCCGGTCAATTCCACCGTGCCGGCCACGGCGCCGGGCGCGCGGGTGTTGGTGCGGTCCAGCACATAGGCAGCGATGTTGAGGTTGAGCGCGGGCGTGATGTCCCACTTGGCGCCGATCTCGCGGTTGAGGAAGCCTTCCGGCTCCAGCGCGGCCAGGCTGGCATCCAGGCTGGTGAATTGGTCACCCGATTGCGGCAGGTAGCTGCGGCTGAAGCTGGCATAGAGGGACGCGTTCTTCGCTGGCTTCACCACCAGGCCGGCGCGCGGCGACCAGAGATGATCGGTGCGGGCAAAGCGGGTGCCGGCGAGCAGATTGTCGACGCCAAGGCTGAACCGGTCATAGCGCAGGCCGCCGACCAGCTCGACCATCTCGCCGATCTTCACCTGATCCTGCACGAACAGGGCGGCCACTTCGGCCACGGCGCGGATGGAGCGGTTGCCGGTGCCAGCGCGGAACGTGACCGGCGGCGGCGTGAACGGATCGGTGAGCGGCACGGTCACCCGGGTCGGCCCGCCGGCAAAGCCGTCGAAAAACCCGTTGATGCGCCGGTTGCGGCTGACCTGGCGGCCCAGTTCGAACCCGGCCAGCAGCGTGTGTTCCATGCCGGCCAGATCGGTCTTCCAGGCGATGTCGGTCTGGCTGAACAGGTTGCGGCGGCGGGTGGGGTCGCGATAGGCCTCGATGCCCAGGGTGCCGGCGGTGCTCAGCGGCGTTGCGGCAAAGAGGTTCACATATTCCTTGTCATAATCGGCCCAGCGCGTGGCGTTGCGCAGGGTGAGGCCATCGGCCAGCTCATAATTGGCGGCAAGCGTGAGGGCATCGACATTGACCGTGCTGCGGTTCTGCGCGGCATCGCCCACGAACAGGCCTCGCGCCACCGGTGCCGGCCGGCCGTTCTGCGACGGGATGCCGCGATCGGCCACCCGGTCATCACTGGCATGTTCATAGCCCAGCACCAGCCGGCCGCGCCCGCCAAGATCAAAGCCCAGCGTGGGGTTCACCGCCCAGCGGGTGAGGCCATAAAAATCGCGGTGATTGCTGGCCTGTTCGACAAAGCCGTTCAGCCGCGCCGCGACATGATCGGCCACCGGCAGATTGACATCGCTGCCCAGCCGCCAGCTGCCCCACGTATCGGCCGCCGCATCGGCGCTGAGCAGCCGTTCACCGATGATCGGGGTCTTGGTCACCCGGTTGATCACGCCGCCGCCGCCGCCGCGGCCAAAGATCATGGCGTTGGAACCTTTCAGGATTTCCAGCCGGTCGAGATTGTAGAAATCGCGGAAATATTGAACATCGTCGCGCACGCCATCGACGAAGAAATCCGCCGTGCTGTTGTTGCCGCGCAGCACGATCTGGTCGCGATTGCCTTCGCCCTGCGCGCCCACCGCGCCGGGCACGAAGCGCAGCGCTTCCTGCACCGACAATATGGCCTGATCATCCAGCCGCTGCTTGGTCAGCACCGTCACCGCCTGCGGCACATCCAGCAGCGGCGTGTCGGTGCGGGTGGCGGAGGTGATGTTGCCGGCGCGATAGGGCTGGTCGCGTTGGCCGGTCACCACGATGGTGCCGGCATCATCCTCCATCGCATCGGCCGCGGCGACGGGGGCCGAGAGCAACAGGGCAGTGGAGAGGAGCAGCACGCGACGCATCGGAACAACCTGCGAATGATTATCAGACGCAGCCTTATTGCGATTGATTCGCAGACAAGCAAGCAGAAATTGCGAATCTTTCGCAAAAATCAGCCAGACGGCAGCCCGCACAGCGCCAGGCTGTCGTGCCACAGGGCGGTGCAGGCCGCCTCATCCCGCGCCAGCTCCGATGGTGCCGGCCAGGTGAGCCGGCCCTTGCGCAGCGAGGCATAGACGCCGGCCGGCGGCGGCCGCACGCTGGTGGCCAGCAGCGCGAGATGGCGGCCGGCATCGGCCAGGCTGTTCATCGTCTTCCCGAACGGCAGCAGCAGCGGCAGCAACGGCCACACCAGGGTGCGCACCACCCACATCTGCTGGCGCACCAGCCCGGTGCCGGGGGTGAGGCCGGGATCATAGGCGACGATGCTGATGCCGCGGCTGGCCAGGGCTGCGTCGCGCGCCAGCACCCGTGCCACCATCAGATTGCAAAGTTTCGATGCCGAATAGGCGCGCATGCCGGCGGTGATGGGGTTGCGGTCCAGATCCGGATCCTGCGTGGGATCGGCCAGCCGCCGGGCAGCTGCGTGGCGGGGCGGCGGCACGCCGGTGGCTTCGGCGGGATCATGGGTGCCGCTGCTGGTGATCACCACGCGCGCGCCATCGGCCAGATGCGGCAGCAGTCGTTGCAGCAGCAGGAAATGGCCAAGATGATTGGCTGCAAAGGTCAATTCATGGCCGTCGGCGGAGCGTTCCGCCACAGTCGGCCGCTGGCCGCCGGCGTTGAGCACGAGCGCATCGATGCGGGCACCGGCAAGCGCCGCAATCACCGCATCGGCAAAGCGGTGGACGCTGGCCAGGCCGGCCAGATCGAGGGGCAATCCCTCCACCCCGGCCGGTGCCACGTCGCGCACACCCATCAGGATGCGTGCGCCCGGCGCGCGCAGCAGATGGCGCAGCGCTTCGGCGCCAATCCCCCGGCTGCCCCCGGTCATCACGATCTGCATGGTCAATCCTTACGTTGTAAACTTTACGCCGTATAAATTGCGCCTGGCGGCCGGTCAAGTTAGGGATGCGGCGTGAAACCCGAATCGGCCTGGCATTTTGACGGCGATCTGAAAGCCGCGCTCACCGCCGCGGCCCGCACCATCGTGGAGCGGGACGGGGTGGAGGCGCTGACCCTGCGTGCTGTCGCTGCCGCCACAGGCGTCTCGGCCATGGCACCCTATCATCATTTCCGTGACCGGGCGGCGCTGGTTGCCGCGGTGGCGGCGCAGGGCTTCGAGCAGCTTTACGCCGAAAAGATGGCGGCGCTGGCCACGACGCCCGGCGATCCGGCCCAGCGCATCGTCGCCGGCAGCATCGCCTATGTCCGTTTTGTTGCCGAACATCCGGCGCTCTATCGCCTGATGAAAAGCCCGGCGCTGGCCAACCGCGCCGCCCACCCCGACCTCGCCGCCGCGGCCGCCCGGCCGGGGCAGAGCCTGGCCGCCATGCTGGGCGAGCTCGCCGCCGCCGGTCGCCTGCGCGGCATCGGGCCCGAACAGGCCGGCGCCATCATCTGGGCGCTGGTCCATGGCATCGCCACCCTGGCCAATGATGCCTATCTGGCCGATGCCGAAACCCTCGCCGCCGATGGCGCCGCCGCCCTGCTCGCCGGCTGGGGCGCGCTGTGACCCGCGTTCGGCTCAGCGCGCCTGCAACCGCTGCCTGACCAGGTCTGCCGGCAGCGCCGGCACGCGGCGGGTCTGGCCGGTGGCGGGGTCGCGGCTTTCAACATCCGTGGCCATCAACAGGCTGTTGGCGATCGCTTCCTCCGTGGCGTCGGCGACGGCGACGAACAGTGGCGACATCGCCTCATTGCCCAGTTCCGGATAGGCGGTGATGGCGGCGCGGCGGGCCGGGGTGCGGCGCACATCGGGGTGCACGGAAACCGCAATGGCATAATCGCCCGAGCCGTTGGAAAAGGCCGATCCGGTGCGCGACAGGCCGACCATGGCGCGTGCCGCGAGCCGTTTCAGGTTGCGGTCGCTCAACGGCGCGTCCGTCGCCACCACGATCATGATGGAGCCATCGGCACCGGCCGGCTCTTCGGCCAGGGGCGGCGGAACGGCCGCGCCGGCCAGGATCAGCCGGCCGCCATAATTGCTCTGCACCAGCACACCCACGGTGAAGCCATCGGGCGTGCGCCGCGATGATGTGCCGATGCCGCCCTTCCACCCGAACGCGATGGTGCCGCGCCCGGCGCCCACCGCGCCCTCGGCGACCGGGCCGGTGCTGGCGCTGCTGATCGCGCGCAGCGCATCAGCCGGGGTGACCGCGCGGGCGCGAATGTCGTTCAACCCGCCATCATTGGTTTCGCCCACCACGGCGTTGACCGATCGCACGCCCTCGTTGCCTGGCTGCGCCAGTGTGTGGGTGATGATGGCGCTGGCGGCTTCGGCGACATTCAGCGTGTTGGTGAGCAGGATCGGGGTTTCGATCTCCCCCAGCTCCTGCACCTGGGACAGGCCCATCAGCTTGCCAAAGCCGTTGGCGACGACGATGGCCGCCGGCACCTTGTCGGCAAAGAGATTGCCGCCGTGCGGCAGGATGGCGGTGACGCCGGTGCGGATCGTGTCGCCGCGATCAATGGTCACCTGGCCAACCAGCACGCCGGGCACATCTGTAATGGCGTTCAAGGGCCCGGTGGGCAGTGGGCCGGGCGCGATGCCCAGATCTCGGGCACGCATCGCAGCAACAGGGGCAGCGGTGAGCATCAGCAGGGCCAGGAACATGGTGCGCATGGCGCCATCATGCCGGGCCCAGCCCAAAAGAAAAGTGCCGCCCGGCGTTCGAGGGTGAAAACGCCGGGCGGCACCGGATGGGTGCGATCCCGAGGGGGCGGGAGGGAGTCGCACCAAATGGATTTCGGGGGCCTGTGGCCACAGTCACCACCGGGGGCGGGCGGTGCCGGGCGTTTTGGCGGGCGGGTGGGGTGCCAGAGGGGGCGTCTGGCATCACCACCGGCCGCTTCGGCAGGCAGGGACGGCCCCTGCCACTGCCTGCCGGTGCGTCAATCGATCAGCCGCCGACCTTTTCGGCTTCGATCGCGGCCATGGTGGCCGAACGGGTGGCCTGCAGCGTTTCGATGTAGCAGGTGTATTCCTGGGCGGCCGCCCAACGCTCGTTCGAGGTGCCATGGCACACTTCCTTCGAAGCGGTGCGCAGGCGGTTTTCCAGGCGGTCGCGGCCGGCCTTGCTGCCCAGATCGAGATCGGCATAGGAGACATGGGCAACCCGGTGGCCATCGGCGCTCACGCTGTAGGCGATCTGGGCGTTGGCGGGGGTGGTGGCACCGGCGATGCACAGGCCGGCGAACAACAGGGTGCCGGCGGCGCCGACAATGTTGCGGGAGAAATTCTTGGCAGAAGCAAACATGGGGGACCTCTTCGCTTTGGTTCGGCTGCCGGACCATCCGGCCTCCGATGCCAACAGCATTGCAACGGCCGTGCCAACTGCCCTGATTTTTGCTGACACTTGAAATATCAATGAGTTGGATGATCTGGCGTGTTACAGCAGCATGACGGAACCATATTTGAAATCCGGAATATTGGGAATTTTTCCCATATTTCGGCATTGAACCTGCCGCCCAATATCGCTTGGCACCAATCCCTTGCTGGTGCATAGGATAAGCCACACACCATGCTCACCCAGCGATCCCGCTATGCGCTGCGCGCGCTCATCTTCATTGCCCGTTCGGGCAGCGTGGAACCGGTGCCGATTTCGGCGATTGCCGCCGATCAGAAGCTGCCGCGCAAATTCCTTGAAGCCATATTGCTGGATCTCAAGAATGGCGGCCTGGTCAACAGCTTCCGCGGCAAGATGGGCGGTTATCGCCTGGCGCGGCCGGCCAGCCAGATCAGCTTTGGCGAGATCATCCGCCTGATCGAAGGGCCGCTGGCGCTGGTGCCCTGCGTGTCGATCACCGCCTATCAGCGCTGTCATGATTGTTTCGAGGAAACCACCTGCGTCATCCGCAAGGTGATGCTGGTCGTGCGCGAACAGACGGCCAATATCCTCGATACCACCAGCCTCGCTGATCTGTCGCTCGATCGCCTCGCGGCCTGATCCCAGAGCGGTTTCCGACCAATCTGAACCACCGTCATCGCCCTTGCGGGCGACCCCATTCGGGGCGGGCTGATTTTGGCCCGGTGCGGCGTCGCTGCGTCAGTTGCAATGCGCTGCATTGCGCCCTCCTTGCTTCTTGCACCGAACCAAAATCGGCTCCGTGCTGCTGATCCAGATTGGTCGGAAACCGCTCTAACGCACCGGAACGTCGGGCAGCGCCGGGATCAACCGCAGGCGTTGGCCATCATCGCTGATCAGCGTCGCGCCGCCGCGTGCATCAAATTCCACCCGCTTGGCGGCGTTGAGCAGTGCGATCACCCGGGCCTCCACCGCCATGACGGCGGGCGGGCAGGCCATGCGGGTGCCGGCCACTGGCCCGATACCGATCGTGGCGCCAGCCTGTTGCCAGCCGCCGGCCAGCCGGTTGCAGCCCGCCGTGCCGGCCACGTTGTCGGCGGTGAAGGCCAGTTCGCCGCGCGCCACCGGCCCGCCGCCGTTCAGATCGGCCATGGTCCAGCGGCCAACCAGGCTGCCCGTTGCCACCGGCGGCTTGCCCGACAGCGCCTGGCCCAGCTGCCGCCGCTCCGCCTGGCAGCCCGCCAGGCTGGCCAGCGCCAGCAGCGCGATCAGTGCCCGCCTCATGGCACCGCCGCCAGGCTGGCAACCAGCGCCTGCATGGCCGATTGATCGACCAGGATGGCGCCATCGACTGGCCGGTCGAGATCGAGGATCAGCATGATCGTCAGCCCCATCAACAGGAACAATATGCCCGATGCCAGCCGGTGCCGCTGGCCATGGGCATCGAGCACATAGCCGAGCAGGAAGCAGGTGACCGCGGCGAACAGCACCAGCAGCAGCATCACCTCGCCGGGCACACGGGCGGCCACCGCCTTTTCGCGCTGGGTGCCGGTGTCGAGCACGGCGTTGACGGCCGCCACCAGGCTGACGGCGCGCGGGCCATCCAGTGTCGCCTGGGCGGCCGTGGTCAGCTGCCACACGGTGTTGCGCTGGGCAGCGGCGCGGGCGAGCTTGTCCGTCTCGTGCGGCAGCGGGCTGGATTGGCGCAGCCCGGCATAATCGCGCAGGGCATTCTGCAGCGCCGGCCCGTGCGGGGCCGGCACCAGCCCGGCGCGCAGCCAGGCGGTGCCGATGTCATTGGCTTCCTGCACCACCAGCTGCCGCCGCTCGTCATAGCGGTCGAGCGCCATCGAAAAGGTGAAGCCGAGCAGCAGCGCCAGCACGAGCAGCGCGGTGGAGAGGACCTGGGTTTCATCCTCGCCGCCACCGGTGCCGCCATAGCGGCGGTGGCAGGCAAAGCCCAGTTCGGCCGCCAGCAGGAAGATGGCCAGCAGCACCGCCGGAATGGCGGGCAGCGGCACCTGATCGAGCAGGGCAGCGAGCGCGTTGATCAACCGCGGCCCTTCCGCAGTTCATCACGGATTTCGGCCAGCAGCGCTTCGCTGGGCGTCGGGCCGGGCGGTTCGGCGGGCGCGGCCGGTGCCGGCGCCATCGCCTTGTTGGCGGCCTTGACCATCAGGAAGATGACAAAGGCGACGATGAGGAAATTGATCAGCGCGGTGAGGAACTTGCCATAGCCGAACAAAGCGACGCCGGCCTTTTTCAGCGCCTCGTAATCGCTGGGGCTGCCCTTGTAGTCCGCGGGAACGTCACCCAGCACGACGAACAGGCTGGTGAAATCGATGCCGCCGGTGAACAGGCTGACGATCGGCATCACCAGATCCTCGGTGAAGGCCGACACAATGGTGCCAAAGGCGCCGCCGATGATCACGCCCACCGCCAGATCCAGCACATTGCCGCGTGCGATGAACGCCTTGAATTCCTGCAGCATCCCCATGCCCCCTCTTGAAATCCCCGTTGGCGCACTATCTTGTTGGACATTGCGCTGTGCTATCACTGTGCCACAGTTCGCGGCCCGCGCAAGCCGCTGCAACCGGAGAGTTTCATGGCTATCGCCACCCGCCGTTCCGCCACCCTGCTTGCCCTCGCCGGCAGCGCCGCCCTGCTGTCGGGCTGCGGCGTCAACAGCATTCCCGCCAAGGAAGAGGCGGTGAAGGCCAAATGGGCCGATGTCGAAAACCAGTATCAGCGCCGGGCCGATCTGATCCCCAATCTGGTCGCCACGGTGAAGGGCTATGCCGCCCAGGAAAAGGATGTGCTGGAAGGCGTGACCAAGGCCCGCGCCAGCGCCACCCAGGTGACGGTGGACCCGACCAAGCTGTCGGACCCGGCGCAGCTGGCGCAGTTTGAACAGGCGCAGGGCGCGCTCGGCCAATCGCTCGGCCGGCTGCTGATGACGGTGGAAAAATATCCCGAGCTGAAATCCAACGAGCAGTTCATGGCGCTGCAGAGCCAGCTGGAAGGCACCGAGAACCGCATCGCGGTTGCCCGGCGCGATTACAATCTGGCCGTGCAGGATTATAACACCGAAATCCGCACCTTCCCGACACTGATCACCGCCAAGGTGGTCTATGGCGCCCAGCCGATCGCGCCGTTCAAGGCCACCACGGTGAATGCCGACAAGGCGCCTGAGGTGAAGTTCTAGTCTGTTTCCTCTGGCCGCGAAGGGCGCGCCATGATCATGCCCCCTGATGTTCGCCGGCTGGCCAGTCTGGCCTTCTGGCTGTCGGCGCTGCTGCTCATCCTGCAGCTGGCAGCGCCGGCGTTCGCCGATCCGGTGTTTCCCAAGCTCAGCGGCCGGGTGACCGATGCCGCCGGCGTGCTGCCGGCCGATGTCGTCGCCCGGCTGGATGGCAAGCTGAAGACGCTGGAAGACACGACCGGCGCCCAGCTGGTGGTGGCGACCGTGCCCGATCTCGGC
Source organism: Sandarakinorhabdus sp. FBCC-B8862 (assembly GCF_059745315.1). NCBI lineage: Bacteria > Pseudomonadati > Pseudomonadota > Alphaproteobacteria > Sphingomonadales > Sphingosinicellaceae > Sandarakinorhabdus > Sandarakinorhabdus sp. FBCC-B8862. The sequence goes on along the minus strand of NZ_CM185574.1, from coordinate 1,710,794 downwards.
GGCTACGAGATCGAGGACTATGGCTATCAGCTCGGCCGCGCCTGGGGCATCGGCCAGAAGGGCCAGAACAACGGCGCCATCCTGATCATCGCCCCGGCCCAGCGCAAGCTGCGCATCGAGGTGGGCTATGGCCTGGAAGGCACGCTGACCGACGCCGTCTCCAGCCGGATCATCCGTGGCAGCATCGTGCCGCGCTTCAAGGCCGGCGATCTCGCGGGCGGGGTGGAGGCTGGCACCGACGAGCTGATCGCCCTCCTCCAACTGCCGCCCGATCAGCAGCAGGCGGCGGTGAAGCAGCTGAGCCAGCGCGCCGACAGCGCCGACGATGGCCCCGGCATTGGCGCGCTGGTGTGGCTGGTGATCATCATCATCTGGATCATCATCGCCACCCGGCGCGGCGCGCGCGGACGCCGCAGTGGCCCGGTGATCATCTGGGGCCCCGATCTGGGCGGCAGCTGGTCCAACCGCCGCGACAGCGGTTGGGGCGGGGGCTGGGGTGGCGGCAGCGGCGGCGGTGGCGGCGGCTTTGGCGGCTTTTCGGGCGGGGGCGGCAGCTTCGGCGGCGGCGGCGCGTCTGGAGACTGGTGATGCTGTTCAACGACACTGATCGCGCCCGCATCGCTGCGGCCATTGCCGAGGCCGAAGCCGCCACGGCCGGCGAGATCGTGGTGATCGTCAACACCCGCCCGCGCCGCTATGCCGCCACCATGCTGGCTGCGGCCGCGCTGGCCGCCTTCACCCTGCCGTTCGCCGCCGTGCTGCTGGGCTGGACGCCGTCGCTGCTGTTCCCGGATTGGGATTCACTCGATGCCGCCACCCGCGAAGCCCATGGCATCGAAGGCTTTGCCGCCGTGCAGGCGCTGTGCTTCCTCGCCACGCTGGCGCTGGTCGCGCTGGCCCGGCTGGACCGCGCCCTCACCCCGCGCGGCCTGCGGCGGGACCGGGTGCACGCCGCCGCGCTGACCCAGTTCCGCGCCCGCGGCCTCACCCGCACCGCCGGCCGCACCGGCGTATTGCTCTATCTCGACGAGGCGGAGCGGGTGGCCGAGGTGATCGCAGATGATGGCGTGTTCGCCTGTGTCGCGCCCGAAGACTGGGCCGAAACCATCGCGGCGCTCACCGGCGGCATCAAGGCCGGCCGCGCCGCCGATGGCCTGGTCACCGCCATCGCCCGCGCTGGCGCCGTCCTTGCCCGCCACCTGCCGCGCCGCGACGATGATGTGAACGAACTGCCCGACGCGCTGATCGAACTTTGAGATCCTCCCCCAGAGGGGGAGGATCATGCTGCCTTCAGGCCGCTGCGCTCGCCCGCGCCGCCACCCGGTCGCGCCAGGCCGGCAGCCATTTCAGGCCATCGGGAAGCGGCTGGCCCACCTGCGCGCCGAATTCGACAAAGCAGAACAGCAGGATATCGGCCAGGGTGAAGCGGTCGCCGCACACCCAATCGCCCGCCATCAGCCCATCCAGCCACTGCAGCTTCTTTGCGGCAATTGCCTTCAATTCCTGCCCGGCATCGACCGACACCAGCGGAAAGCGCGGTTCGAACATCGGCCGGCCTTCGGTTGCGCGAAAGCCGTTGGCCATCGGCTCGCAATAGCCCAGATCGATGATCCGCACCCAACGCCGCGTCTGCGCCCGCTCCGCCGCCGTGGTGCCGATGATCGCCGGGGCAGGGTGCAGCTCCTCCAGATATTCGGCGATCACGGTGATTTCCGACACCACCTGTCCGCTGTCCAGCTCCAGCGCCGGGGTGCCGCCGGCCGGCACCTTCTTGATATAATCGCCCTGGCGGTTGTGGCCGGCGCGGATGTCGATGGTCTCGGTCGGGATGGTCAGGCCCTTTTCCGCCATCGCCATGCGCACCACGCGCGGGTTGGGGCCGATCGAATCATAAAACAGCATCGTCATTCTCCTGCAGTTCGCACCAGATCGATGGCACGCATGGATTGCACCGGATCATCGGCCGGCAATGGCCAGTCGCCGCGCCCGGCCACCAGCGCGACAAAGGCCGCCAGCTGGGCATCATAACTGCCCGGTTCGGCCGGGCTGGGAATATCCACCACGCCGCCGGCCGTCTCCAGCCTTATGCCATGGCCGCCGCGCTGGGGGGCGAGCGGATTGGCGATGGTCAGCACGCCCAGTTCGCCCTCGATCCGCAATTCCGCCCCGAACGGCGCTGCCATGTCGGCCGCGACCCGCGCCGTCACCTCGCCCGCCAGGTCCAGCGTGGCGGCAAAGGCGCCATCGGCCTGCCGCTCGCGCCGCATCACCACGTCGCGCGCCCGCACCGGCTCGCCGGCCACGGCGCGCACCCAGGTCAGCGGATAGACGCCCAGATCCATCAGCGCGCCGCCGCCCAGCCCCGCCTGCCAGCGGAATTCGGCGGCATCGGTCTTCACGGGCGCGTTGAACCAGGCCTCCACATGGCGCAGCCGGCCCAGCGTCGGCAGATGCTGCGCCACAATCGCCCAGAAGGCATGGCAACGGCTATGCTGCGCCTCCACCATCACCACACCCGCCGCCGCCGCTTGCGCCAACAGGGTCTCGGCCTCGGCCGCGTTCAGCGTGAAGGGCTTTTCCACCAGGCAAGGCTTGCCGGCAGCGATGGCCAGCCGCGCCTGTTCCAGGTGAAAGGCCGGCGGCGTCGCCACATAGATGGCATCGATGTGCGCGTCGGCCACCATCGCGGTATAGTCGCCAAAGCTGCGCGCGATGCCGTGGGTGGCGGCATAATCGGCGGCCCGGCCCGCATCGCGCGCTGCCACGGCCGCCACCACCACATCATCACGCGCCCGCGCCGGGGCGATCAAGGCATAGGTCGCCACCCGTGCTGCACCGATGATGCCGATGCGCAGCGTCATGATTGCAATTCCGCGATGATGCGTTCCTGGGCGGCCTTGTCGATGGTCCAGCCCCAGGCCAGCCAGGCGGCACCGGCCGATGCGATGATCGGCGGCAGCAGGAACAGCGCGATCAGGCCATCGATCGCCGTCGCCGTGTTGCCGGCCCCCAGTTTTGCATCAAAGCCCACCATGTCGAGCACGATATAGGCGAGGCCAACCGGAATGGCGTAACCCAGCTTCTGCACCCCCACCAGCACGGCATAGTAAAGCCCGGCGTTGTTGCGCCCGGTGGCCAGCGTTTCGGCATCGGTCACATCGGCCAGCATGGCGCGCACCAGGAAGGGCGGCGCCACCGCCGGCAGCCCGGCGAGCAGCATCCCGGCCGCGGCCACCCAGAAATCCGCCCGTGGTGCCAGCACCAGCGCCGCATGCAGCACCGCATAGCTGCCGATGGACCACGCCACCGCCTGATGTTTCGATGTGCGCCGCGCCACCCAGGCCCACAGCGGCGCGCCGATCAACCCGGCCGCGAAATAGAACAGCAGCAGCAGCCGCGCCTCGCTCACCGAAAAACCACGCGCCGCCTCGAAGAAGAACACCAGCAGCGCGCCGCCAAAGCCCGGCGGCAGGCTGGCCAGCAGATCGATCAGCATCAGCCGGCCCAGCAGCGGCCGTTTCAGCGCGCCCCACATCGCCCGCCAGCCATGATGTTCGCCCGTGGCCGGCTGGCCTTCTGGCACGCCCAGGCAGGCGGCGATCAGCGCCGGCGCCAGCAGCGCAATCAGCACCCAGCCCATGGCGTGCACACCCAGGCTTGCCGACGCTTCCAGCCCAAAGCGCGGGCCCAGCCAGTTCATCAGCGGCGGCACCGCCAGCATGCCGATCAACGCCACCATGTTGGCGGTTTGCCACCAGCCAAAGATGCGGCTGCGCTCGTGATAATCGGTGGACAGCGATTGCGCCCAGCTGGTGTGCGCCACCTGCGCCGCCGAATAGCCGGCATACATCACCAACAGGCCCAGAAAGGCGCGCAGCGGCGACAGGCCGGGCGGTGCAAAGAAACTCAGCGCCAGGCCCAGCGCCATCACCAGCCCGCCGATCAGAAGCCACGGCCGGAACCGGCCCAGCCGTGTCGCCGTCCGGTCAATCCCGCGCCCGAACAGCACATCCAGCGGCAGGTCCACCCAGCGCACGGCCGAAAACAAGATGCCGGTCAGCGCCAGATCCAGCCCCAGCGTGCCGGCATAATAAGGCGGCAGATACACCACCAGCGGCAGGCCCACGCCGGTCAGCGGCAGGCAGGGCGCGGCAAAGGCGGCCAAGGTCCGGCGTTTCAGATGCACATGTGGCCCCTCCCCAGGGTCGGATCGCACTGTGCGGTGCCACCGCCCGGCACGCAAGCCTGTGGAATGCGGCAGAGTTTCGCCCGGGGGCGCGCCGCCGGCGTTTTGTTAAGTTTTGCAAGATCGCCGGCAGCGCCGCCAAAGCGGCTTGACCATGATAGGCGCGCCGTTAACCATTTTCCGGCATTGCAACGGGGGTTCATATGCAGATCAAACATGCCGCTCTGGGCGCCGCGCTGTTCATCGCGTCCGCCGCCCAGGCCGCGCCGCCGTCCGGCGTCACGCTCGGTCCGGCCGGCAGCAGCTATTATGTCCAGTCATTTGGCGGCACGCCGGCCAATGGGTCCGGCCCCGGCGCGGGCACGGTGCCGGGGTCCGGCCCCGGCTCATCGGGCAGCTGGTCCATCGTCTATGGTGCCAGCCCGGCCATCAGCCTCAGCATCGATGGTCCCGGCGTTGGCAACATTTTCCTGCGCTACACCTATGCCATCACCGCCAACAGCCTGCAGGCGTTTGATGATTTCGCCAATTATCTGCTGCTCGATCCCAACAATGGCGCGGAACTGAACGGCTTCTACAGCGTTGAACTGGGCGGCCCCGGCCAGGGTGTGGACGCCTTTGCCTATGCGGCCATCAACACCGGCTTTGGTGAGGTGCGCTTCGAATGTGCCGGCGATGCCGGGCCCGGCCCGGATTGCACCGGCCTTGGCAACCAGCAGGGCTATATCGTCACTGGCGCGCTGGTGCCCGATCTCGCCAGCCTCAGCTTCTATGGCACCGTCGCCATGCAGGCGAGCATCTTCAAGTTGGGCAGCGGCCAGGCGCTGGCCTTCATCGATCCGATGATCAGCCTGCCCTCGGCCTATATCAACGGCGGTGGCAACGCGGCCAATTTCCAGGTCAGCACCAGCCCCAATCTGAACGCCGTTCCGGAACCGGCAAGCTGGGCGATGCTGATCGCCGGCTTTGGCCTCACCGGCGCGGTGGCCCGCCGCCGCCGCGTGGTTCAGGCCTGATCAGGCTGCCCGCCAACGGGCGTTTCAGGCAACCGCCCGCCGCCGGGCGGCCAGCGCCTTCAGGGCATGGTCCAGCCGGCCCAGCACGTGCGGGTGCAGGGCAGGGGTGGCCGCCGCCAGCCCGTGCACCAGTGGCTGCGGCTGGTTGAAGCGCAAGGGCTTGCCGTGGCGGTCGGTCACGCTGCCGCCGGCTTCGGTCAGGATCAGGCTGGCGGCGGCCACATCCCATTCCGCCACGCTGCGCCCCTCCATCCAGGCATCGGCCTCGTCGGCGGCCAGCATCGCCATGCGCAGCGCCAGGCTGTTGGGTTTGGCCACGGCGGTGCCCGGCCAGGGCGAAGGCCAGAAACTGGCATTGAGGTTGGGCGGATCGATCGGCAGGCGCACCCCCTCCAGCGTGGCCAGGCCCGACACCTGCAAACGCCGGCCGTTCAGCGTCGCGCCTTCGCCAGCACTGGCGGCATAGAGCCGCTGCTGCGCCGGGGCGGCCAGCACGGCAACGCGCACCGCGCCATCCTCCACCAGCGCCACCGAAACCGCCCAGCCGCTGCGGCCGCGCAGGAAATCGCGGGTGCCGTCGATGGGATCGACCACCCACAGCCGCCGCTTGTCCAGCCGGGTTGCGGTGTCGGCACATTCTTCCGACAGCCAGCCATCATCGGGCCGGGCGGCGGCGATCACGCCCTTCAGATAGGCGTTCACCGCCATGTCTGCCTCGCTCACCGGGCTGCCGTCGGCCTTGGCCCAGCTTTTTCCCGTGCGGCCGAAATGGCCCATGGCGATGGTGGCGGCATTGCCGGCAATCTCGGCGGCGAGGGCCAGGTCAGCGGCGCGTTCGCTCAACTGCCAGCCCTCAACTGCCTGCCACCATCATGCCATCAATGCGCAGGGTGGGCGCGTTGCTGGCGTGGCGGAAGGCCAGATCATTGGCCGCCACCAGGCGGGCAAACATGTCGATCAGATTGCCGGCGATGGTGATTTCCGCCACCGGCCGGGTGATCGCGCCATTTTCGATCAGGAAGCCGCTGGCGCCCCGGCTGTAATCGCCGGTCAGGCCGTTGACACCCATGCCGATCAGTTCGGTGACCAGCACGCCCTGTTTGATGTCGGCCATCAGCTCGGCCGGGGTCAGCGTGCCGCCTTCCAGGTGCAGATTGGTGGTGCCGGCACCGGGCGGGCCCGACGTGCCGCGGCTGGCATGGCCGGTGGGCTCCAGGCCCAGCTGGCGCGCGCTGGCCGAATCGAGCAGCCAGGTGGTCAGCACGCCATCTTCGATGATGGCGGTGCGGCGCGTCGCCAGCCCTTCGCCATCAAAGGCGCGGCTGCGCAGGCCGCGCAGGCGCAACGGATCATCGATGATGTGGATGCCGGCCGGCAGGATGCGCTGGCCAAGCTTGTCCTTCAGGAAACTGGTGCCGCGGGCAATCGCGCTGCCGGTGATGGCGCCGGCGAGATGGCCCAGCAGCGAGGTGGCGATGCGCGGATCAAACAGCACCGGCATGGCGCCCGAATTCAGCTTGATCGGGTTCAGCCGGCTGACAGCCCGTTGGCCGGCCCGCGCGCCGATGATGTCGGGCGATTCCAGATCGGCGAGGTGGCGGGCGCTGTGCCAGGCATAATCGCGCTGCATGTCGCCGCCGCTGCCGGCCACCACCGAGGCGGAGGTGCCGTGGCTGGTGGAACGCTTGGCGCCGCGAAAGCCGGTGGAGGTGGCCAGCGCCATCACCACAACGCCGGCCGAAGCGCCGCCGCCCTCGCTGTTGGTCACGCCCGGCACGGCGCGCGCCGCATCCTCGGCCGCCAGCGCGCGGGCCTTCAGCTCGGCCGAACTGGGCTCGGCCGGATCATCAATGTCGAGATCGGCAAACGGCCCGCTGGCCAGACGATCGGCCGGGGCCAGGCCGGCGAAGGGATCATCGGGCGCCAGCCGCGCCATCATCACCGCCCGCTCCGCGGCTTCGGTGAGGGCAGCGGCCGACAGATCGGAGGAGGAAACACTGGCCGACCGGTTGCCGACAAACACACGGATGCCCACCTCCTCGCCTTCGGAGCGGCCAACATCCTCCAGCTGGCCCAGCCGGACCGAGACCGAGGTGGAACCATCGCCGACGTAGAGCGCATCGGCAGCATCGGCGCCGGCGCGCTTGGCGGCGGCAAGGGCGGCATCAAGCCGGTTCAGGGCATCATCGGGGGAGAGCATGACCAAGATGTAGGGACGGGCAGGGCCGGTGTCACGGCCTATTCACGCGCGCTTTTGTCGCTTTCGTGCAATTCAGCCGGCGTTGGATCGGGCATAAGCATGCCAGGGTCGGGCGCCGGTGACGGGTGGGCCAGCCGGGGCCACAACAGGGTGCAGCGCGGGGTCGTGACCAATCCGGTCCGGCCCCGCAGCCATCTCTGGCCTCAGGCCAGGCCCACCGCCGCGCAAGCCGCCGCCAGCAACGCACCGGCCCACCGGTTGGCGCGGAACAGGGTGAGCGCGGTTTCGGGCACCGGATCCGCCAATCTTGCCACCTGCCAGCCAAAATGTGCCACCAGCGGCAGCAACGCGGCCACCGCCAGCGGTTGCGCGGCCACCAGATAGAACGAAATTGCCCACAAGATCAACGCGATGGCGTAAAACAGCGCCACACCGGCCCGCGCCCTGCCGCCCAGCGCCCGCGCCGAACTCTTGATGCCGGCCAGCGCATCATCCTCGATATCCTGCAGGGCATAGATGGTGTCATAACCCAGGGTCCAGGCGATGCCGCCCGCCCACAGCAGCCAGCCTGGCAGTGACTGGGCGGGATCGGTGATCGGCGCCACCGCCGCCCAGCCAACCAGCGCCCCCCAATTGAAGGTGAGGCCCAACCAGGCCTGCGGCCACCAGGTGATGCGCTTCATGAAGGGATAGGCCGCAACTGGAAAAAGGCTTGCCAGTGCAACCAGTTGTGCGGTTGTGCGCAGCTGCAGCAGCACGATGAGGCCGATCAGCGACAGTGCCACGGCAAAGGCCAGCGCCGCCTTCACTGATACCCGGCCCGCCGCCACCGGCCGCAGGCGGGTGCGCTCCACCTGGGCATCGAGATCGCGGTCCACAATGTCGTTCCACACGCAGCCGGCACCCCGCATGGCCAGGCTGCCAAGGCCGAACCACAGCAATAACAAGGGCTTGTGGGAAATCCCGCCGGCCAGCGCCAGCCCGGCGACGCACGGCCAGAACAGCAGCCAGGTCCCCGCCGGCCGGTCCATCCGCGCCAGCCGGGCATAATCCTGCACCCGCGTCGGCAGCCAATCAATCCAGCCCTTCACGGCATCTGGTGTTATCGGGGCAGGGGGCGTAACCACGGGGCCCATGAGCGAAGAAGCGCCCCGTTTGTCAACCACGCCGCGGCTGTTCGTCACCGATGCGCTGGCCGCCGGCACCGCCATCACGCTGGACCAGCCACAATCCCACTATCTTGCCAATGTGATGCGCCGCCAGCCCGGCGATCTGGTCCGCCTGTTCAACGGCCGCGACGGCGAATGGGCAGCGCGGGTGACGGCGGTGGCGAAAAAGGCGGTGACGCTGGCCGCCGAATGGCAGAGCGCGCCGCAGCAGTCGGTGTCCGATCTCTGGCTCTGCGCCGCGCCGTTGAAAAAGGGCCGCATCGACTGGCTGGTGGAAAAGGCCTGCGAACTGGGCGTCGCCCGACTGCAACTCGTCACCACCGCCCGCACGGTGGTGGACAAGCCGAACCGCGACCGGCTGCAGGCGCATCTGGTTGAAGCGGCAGAACAATCCGGCCGCACCGCCCTGCCCGATCTGCCCGAACCGGTCACGCTCGACCGGCTGCTGCGCGATTGGCCGGCGGGCCGCGCCCTGATCTTTGCCGATGAACAGGGTGGTACGCCCTTGGCCCGGGCCAACGCGCCGGCGCCGGCCGCCATCCTGATCGGCCCGGAAGGCGGCTTCACCGCCCCGGAACGCGACGCCATCCGCGCCCATCCGGCCACCGTGCCGGTCAGCCTTGGCGCCAACATCCTGCGCGCCGAAACCGCCGCGCTGGCCGCGGTGGCGGTGTGGCAGGCGTTGAACGGGCATTGAAGGGGAGGCAAGCCGTTGAAACTGCTACTGGGTCTGGCCATCGCTGCTGCTGCGGCCGCCGTGGCAACCCCCGATTGGCTCTATCCGGCGCCCCCAGGCCCACGCCCTGCCGCAGCCAACCCGGATGCGCCGGTGACCGTGCCGGGATCGGCCGTCACCCTCAAGGAACGCGATTTGCGCACGCCGGAACGGGCGGTGGACTGGTTCCCCGATGCCGCCAATCCGGTGCCGGCCTTCGTCCGCGAGAATGCCCAACCCGGCGAATATGCCTGCGGTTTCTGTCACTTGCCGCATGGCGACGGCCGGCCGGAAAACGCCTCGCTTGCCGGATTGGCGGAGGATTATATCATCGAGCAGACCGAAGCCTTTCGCACCGGCACTCGAACAGCAGCGCGCGAAGGCTGGTTCCCCAGCACCGCGATGCGCACCACCATCCAGCACGCCAGCGAGGCCGAGATTGCCCTTGCGGCGCGCTGGTTCAGCCGCCAGCCCTTCACATCGCGCGTGACCGTGATCGAACGCGCCACCGTGCCGCCCACGGTGCCGCTGGGCTTCATCCTTGCCCGCCAGCCCGGGGCCGAGGAGGCCATCGCCGGCCGCATCATCGAAGTGCCCGACGACATCGAAGCGTTCGAAAAGCGCGATCCGCGCACGACGTTCACCGCCTTCGTGCCGCCGGGCAGCATCGCCAGAGGCCGTGCCGTTGCGGCCGAAATGGGTTGCATCGAATGCCATGCCGAACAGATGAACGGCTGGGGCCCCGGCCGTTCGCCCAGCTATATCCTGCGCCAGCTGCTGGCCTTCAAATCCCGCGCCCGCAATGATGCCGGGGCGGAGCCGATGCAGGCCGTGGCCGATCAGCTCGACATGGACCAGATGGTCGCCGTCGCGGCGTGGCTAGCCGATGGCGCTAGGGCGTCACCGAAATGATCCGCTCCGCCTGGCTCAGCACCTTGGCCCGGCTCCAGGCGAAGGGGAAGTAATTCCCGGTTGCCCAGCGCGGGAACATGTCGCGATAATGCGGGCTGGCCGGGTCGCCGGACTGGCCGGGCGTGTTGATCGCCATCGAATTGTCCCATTGGCCGACATCCATCACCAACCGCACCGAAGCGCCGGCCGAGACGCGGAATTCGCCAGCCGGGGCATTGGCCGGGCTCATCGCCATGGGGGTGGAGCCGCTGCCGCCGATGGGCAGCGGGCCGACGCGGCGTTCGGCGTCGCGGCCGGCTATGGCCAGCGCCGGCACGAAATCGGCGCGGTGCAGGGCGCCCCAGCGCCAGGCGGCTGGATCCGGGCCGAGGCGGCTGCGCGCGTCGGCAAAGGCCTTGCCCAATGAATCGAGCAGGATGGCGCTGCGCTGATCGGGCGTGACCAGCCTGGCCTCTTCCAGCACCGGCAGCACAGAGGCGATGCCGGTGCGGCCAAAACGCGCCTGCATGGCTGCCGGCACGATCTGGCCAACGGCGGCGGCCGGCAAATGGCGGGCGGCCCAGAGTTCATACAGGGCCGCCGCGGCCGAGTCCGGCCCTTCATGCCCGTCCCAGCCGGCCAGCAGCGCCAGCGCGCCGCGTTCATCGTCGCTGCGGCCCACCAGCCCGGCGAGCAGCGCCACCGCCCGGCGCGCCATCGGCGAGGTCGGATCATTCTGCAGCGCCATGGCATCGGTGATGCCGAATTTGGCCTTGCCGGCAATCACTTCGGAAATGCGGGTGATGCGGCTGCGGTCGGCCCAGCTATCGAGGCCGAGCAGATGCGGATAGCCGGCCGGCATGTTCATCTCGTTGGCGGTGGCGATCCAGCCTTCGGCGGGGTTGAACTTCACCGGCATCAGTGCCGGGTCGAGCAGGCCGGTCCAGCGGTGGGCCTTGCCGGACGGCACCGGCAGCAGGCCGTCGCCAGCGGCGCGCACCGGCACGAAGCCGCCCGGCGCCCAGCCGATATCGCCCCCGCGATTGGCAAACATCAGGTTGAGCGGCGGCGCGCCCCAATGGTTGCGGGCGACCAGGAAATCCTCCCAGCTTTTGGCCGACCAGGCCCAGCTGGCGTTGAAATAGGCCGAAGCGCCGGGCCGGTCCCAGGTGGCGCGCAGGGCAAAGCTGCGGCCGCTCACCGGGTCTTCATGGATGATCGGGCCATCCGCGCTGAACTTCAGCACCACGTCGCGCGCGGCTTCGCCCTTCACGTCAATGGTTTCGTGCAGCTCGGTGAGCTTCAAGCCCCTGGGGTTCACCACCAGATCCTGTTGGTCGATGGCAAAGATGGTGATCGCCCAGGCGGCATCCTCGTTATGGCCAAAGCTCACACCCGGCAGCGCCGGCTCCCCCGCCCCGGCGATTTTCAGCTCCGGCGTGTCGATGTGGGAGAGATAGCGCAGGTTGGGGATGCTATGGGCGCGGTGCGGATCATTGGCCAGGATCGGCCGGCCGGTGGCGGATTTGCTCGGCCCGATCACCCAATTGTTCGATCCCTCGCGGTTGTCTGGATCAAGCCCGGCCAGCACCAGCTTGCCGCCATCAAAGCGCACATCGCCGGTGCCCAGCGTGTAATCATCGAGCACGGCTTCGGGAATGCTGCACGGATCGAGGCCCTTGGGAATGGTGACCGGGCGGGCCGGTTCGATGGTGCGGCGCAGCGGTTCATAGCGAAGGTCGCCGCCACACAGGGCGCGGGCGCGGGCCACCTCGCTGGCGAGGTTGCTGGTCAACGCGTTGGACCGGATGCGCACCACATCATCGGCCTGCCACCGCTCCGGCCTGGTGCCGGTGGCCTTGAACTCCAGCGGCAGCGGTGCCTGGCCGGCCTCCACCTCGGCGATGAAGGCGTTGATGCCGGCGACGAACCCCTCGGTCCAACCCTTCGCACCAGTCGGGTAGGCCGCCCATTCGGCGGCCATGTCGCCGCGATAGAGGAACAGCCGCGCCGCCCGGTCCTGCGCGACATAGGCGGGGCCAAAGCTGGCCGACAGCCGGCCCAGCCCGCGCTTGCGCCACAGATCGATCTGCCACAGCCGGTCGCGCGCCACGGCATAGCCCTGCAGGAAAAACCCGTCGCGGGCGTTGGCGGCATAGATGTGCGGGATGCCGGCGCGATCGATCACGATCTCACCGGGGGCCGACAGGCCGGGCAGCTGCCGCGCCTCGCTGAACGCCCCGGGCGGTGGCTCCTGCGCGCTGGCCGTGGTGGCGAGCAGCAGGGCTGCAACGATGGCGCGCATCATTCGGCCGCCATCGCCGCGCTGGCCGGCGCCGGCTGTGGGCCGCGGATCAGGCCGCCTGGCAGGGCGCCGGTCATCTGCCCGTCGCGGAAAGTGACGACACCATTCTTGATGGTGGCAACATAACCATCGGCCCGCTGCAGCAGCCGCTTGCCGCCGGCCGGCAGGTCAAAGGCCAGCCACGGCTTGCCCAGCTGCAACCGATCCAGATCGATGATGTTGAAATCGGCCAGATAGCCTGGCGCGATCACCCCGCGATCGTTGAGGCCATAGAGCTTCGCTGTGTCATGGCATTGGCGCCGGATGGCGTTTTCCAGCGCCACCGTGCCGCGCGCCCGGTCGCGCACCCAATGCTGCAGCAGATAGGTCGGGCTGGCGGCATCGCAGATGGTGCCGCAATGGGCGCCACCGTCCGACAGGGAGATGACCACGTCATCCCGGTGCAGCAGGCCATGGACGAAATCGAGATTGCCATCGGCATAGTTGAGGACGGGGAAATAGATGAAGCCGCTGCCATCACCCCGGCACAGCAGGTCATAGGCATATTCGGCCGGGTCCTTGCCCGCTGCCTTGGCCATCGCCCAGATCGTCTCGGCCTGCGTCGGCTCATAATTGAAGGCGTCGGTCATTTCATATTGCAGCTGCCAGCCCAGCGCGACCGCCATCAGCAGCGGCAGTACATCGGTTTCGGGCCAGACATTCTCCTCCGCCAGCAGCTTCGCCTTGAAGGCCGGATCGGTCAGATGCGCCCATTGCTCGGCCCATGGCAGCGCCTCGATCGCCTGCCAGCTTGGCCGGAATTTGAACGGGTGCACGGTGCCGCGCCAGGCCATCAATATGCCGTTGCCGCGTATGGCGATCTGGGCGACGATGTTGGCGCCTTCCGCATTGGCGCGCGCGGTCTCGGCCATCTGCTCGTCCCACGGCAGCTCCTTGGCGATGGATTGCAACATGGCGAAGGTGACCGGCAGGCCGGTTTCCCGGCTCATCTCGGCCATCCAGCCAAATTCGTCCCACTCGCGCTTCAGGTCGCTCGCCATTTCGAACACGCCATGGCCCACCTGGCCCATGGCGCGGCCGATGGCGATCAGCTCGTCCTTCTCGGCCGTGGTGCCGGGCACCAGTTCGCCATCGATCGACTTGTGCAGGATGGTGCGGCTGGTCGAAAAGCCCAATGCCCCGGCCTTCACGCCTTCGGCGACAATCTCGGCCATGCGCGCGATGTCATCCGCCGTCGGCTTCTCGTTGCGCGCGCCGCGTTCGCCCATCACATAGGCGCGCACGGCGCCATGCGGCACATGGGTGGCGACATCGATGGTACGCGGGCGCTTTTCCAGCGCATCCAGATATTCGGGGAAGCTCTCCCAATCCCAGGTCATGCCTTCGGCCAGTGCGGTGCCGGGGATATCCTCCACCCCCTCCATCAGGCCGATCAGCCACTGGTGCTTTTCCGGCTTGGCCGGCGCAAAGCCCACACCGCAATTGCCCATCACCACGGTGGTGACACCGTGCCAGCTCGACGGCGCCATTTCCGAATCCCAGGTCGCCTGCCCGTCATAATGGGTGTGGATGTCAACAAACCCTGGGGTCACGATCAGGCCGGCGGCATCAATCTCCTCCCGCCCCGGCGCTGCCACCCGGCCCACGGCGGTGATGCGCCCGCCATCAATGGCAATATCGCCCACAAAGCGCGGCTGCCCGCTGCCATCAACAATGGTGCCGCCACGGATGACCAGATCATGCATCGGAAATTCCTCCCCAGGATGGCCGGGAGGATGCCAGTTATGCGCGCCCGGTCAAACCGGCCTATTGGCGAGGGTCAGCCCGGCGGGGCCGTTGGCGGTGCTTCGGTCTGTTGCGGCCGGTCCGGATCGGGCGGCAGGTGGCCCCACTGGTCCTGATCCACCGCCGGGGCCGGTTGCGCATTTTCCACGCCGCAGCTGCCGAGCGCCAGCGCGGCCAGAATCAGCAGCAATGAAACAGGCGGGCGGGGTAGCATCGCGGCGCAATGTGGTGATGCATGACAAAATGGCAAGGGAAACCTTGAAGTTCGGCCATATACATCTGTCATCGGCCTGTAACCCGGCGGCTTGATTGCACGTAACCGGCAACGGGTTTAAGGCGCAGGGCATGAGCAACAAGGTCACCGCCGCGGGCGACGACGAAATCATCGAAACGCGGGATCAGCTGATCGCCGTCTTTGCCGACGGGGCGAAGCCGCGTGATGCCTGGCGCATCGGCACGGAGCACGAGAAGATCGTGTTCCGCACCGAGGATCATCGCGCCCCGTCCTATGCCGAACCGGGCGGCATCCGCGATCTGTTGATGGCGATGACCCGCTATGGCTGGGAACCGATCCTCGAAGGCGGGAATGTCATCGCGCTCAAGGGTGCCGACGGCAACATCAGCCTGGAACCGGCCGGCCAGTTCGAACTGTCGGGCGCGCCGCTCGAACATCTGCACCAGACCTGCGCCGAATCCAACCGGCACCTGAAACAGTGCCGCGAGATTGGCGCCGAGCTGGGCCTGGGCTTCCTGGGCCTGGGCTTCTGGCCCGACAAGACGCGGGCCGAGCTGCCGATCATGCCCAAGGGCCGTTATGACATCATGCTGCGCCACATGCCGCGTGTCGGCAGCCTGGGGCTCGACATGATGCTGCGCACCTGCACGATCCAGACCAACCTCGACTATGCGTCAGAGGCGGACATGGTGCAGAAATTCCGCGTGTCGATGGCGCTGCAGCCGCTGGCCACGGCGCTGTTCGCCAATTCGCCCTTCACCGAAGGCAAGCCCAACGGCTTCAAGAGCTTCCGCAGCCATATCTGGACCGACACCGATCCGGCCCGTACCGGCACGCTGCCCTTCGTGTTCGAAGATGGCTTCGGCTTTGAACGCTATGCCGATTATGCCCTCGATGTGCCGATGTATTTTGTCTACCGCGACGGCAAATATATCGATGCGGCCGGGCTCAGCTTCCGCGATTTCCTCGCCGGCAAATTGTCGGTCCTCCCCGGCGAAAAGCCGCGCGTGGGTGACTGGAAGGACCATCTCTCCACCGCCTTCCCCGAAGTGCGCATGAAATCCTATCTGGAGATGCGCGGCGCCGATGGCGGGCGCTGGGATCGCATCTGTGCGCTGCCGGCGCTGTGGGTCGGCCTGCTCTATGACCAGGCCGCGCTGGATTCCGCCTGGGATCTGGTGAAGCACTGGACGCCCGCTGATCACGACCGGCTGCGCCGCGAAGTGCCGGCGCTGGCGCTGGGCGCCGCCAGCCCCAACGGCGGCACGCTGCAGGATCTGGGCCGCGAGGTGCTGAAGATCGCCGATGCCGGCCTTGCCGCGCGCCGCATGCTCAACAGCGCCGGCGATACCGAGCAGGGCTTCCTCAATCCGCTGCGCGAGATTGTCGCCAGCGGCCAGACCAATGCCGATCGTCTGCTCGCCCTCTACAACGGCGCCTGGGGTGGCGACATCAGCCGCATCTACGAAACCGAGGCCTATTGAGCCAGGCGGTGCGTGGCGGCCAGTTGCGCCGCCATGTCGGCCGGTGCGGCACTGATCGCGCCTGTCAGCCATGCATCGACTGCGGCCAACTGTGCAGCGGCGATCTGCAGCGCCGCCAACCGGCGTTCAGGGCCCAGCCGGGCCGCGATGGCCTCGATCAGGGCGCGTTCCAGCACCCGGCGCAACGGTGGGGCAAACACCAGGCGGCCATGGCGCCGCTGCTCCCAGAAATGCGCCAGCAGCCAGTACAGATTGGCATCATCGCCGGATGCCGCGACCCCGGCCAGCACATCGAGCAGCGGCTGCATCGATGCCGCCAGCAGCGCATCCTTGCCGGCAAAATGCGCATAGAAGGTGGAGCGGCCAACATTGGCACGCGCACACACGGCAGCCACATCGATCCGGTCATAGCGTTCGGCAAACATCAGATCGCGGAACGCTGCCAGCAGGGCTGCGCGCGTGCGCTGCTGGCGCCGGTCCGGTGACGCGATATTACGAGACAGTTTCATCAATTTGTCCATTACCGGACAAATTTGCCCTGGTGTTCGCTGAATGGTCAAGTCCCGCCGGCTAGGCAGGGCGACCAATTGCCAGTGGAGACCACCCGATGACCAGCCCCAACCCCTACAGCCGCCGTGCCACTGCCGCGCTGCTGATCGGTGCTGCCGCCCTGTCGGTGTTCGGCATGGCGCACCACCCGACCGGCCACGGCCATGGCCGCACCCTGCTGGAAAGCCTGGCCAATATCGCCCCGCTGGCCATGGTGGTCCACGCTGCGTTGCTGGCGGTGATGCTGGCCCAGTTGATCGGCCAGGCCGGGCTTGCCAGCCGGTTGGGACCGCAGCGACTGGTGGTGCAGGGGGCGTTTGTCGCGCAACTGGCCGGGGCGCTGGCCCTTGCAGGTGCGGCTGTGATCAACGGCTTCACATTGTCGCCGATGGCACAATCCATGCTGGCGGCCGGTTACACCGCGCCCGAACAATACCGGCCGCTGCTGTGGGCGCTGTTTGCCCAAGCGCGGGCCTGGGCCCAGATCGGCACGGCTGCGTGGGCCGTGGCGCTGGCGCTTTGGGCGCTGGCGGTGTGGCCTCGGCATCGCCCCCTTGCCCTGCTGGCATTGCCGCTGGTGCTGGTGCCGATGGCCGGCGGACTGGGGCTGTTGCCGCTGGATGTGATCGGCTTTGGGGCAGTGGTCCTGGCCCAGGCAATCTGGGCCGCAGCGGCTGGCGTTCTGCTGTGGCGCGGCCGGTTGTAACGGCCCGATCCTGGCCTGAAAATCCACCCTTGCCATTAGTTCATTTTGGCCAGAAACTGCGCTGGTCACGATCGGGCGCGCCTATGTCGGAAAGACGCCAGACGTTGACCATTGGGGAGGAACTATGGCTCTTGCTGCATTGCGCGCGGGGAGCGCGCTGTTCGTCATGACTTCGGCCTTGATGTGGGGTTCGGCCGCCACAGCACAGCAGGCAGCGCCTGCGAAAACCGCGCAGGCCGACGCGCCGCAGGAAGATGTGGAAATCGTCGTCACCGGCAGCTTCATCCGCGGCACGCGCGAGGATGCCGCCGTGCCGATCGACGTGTTCACCGCCGATGACCTGAACAAGCAGGGTGTCACCTCGCCGCTGGAATTCATCAAGCAGCTGCCGTCGGTCGGTGCCTCGCTGGGCGATACCAACCAATTCTCCACGCAGTCGCAAGGCTTCCAGGGCAACGGCTCGCTGAACCTGCGCGGCCTTGGCCCCACCCGCACGCTGGTGCTGTTCAACGGCCGCCGCACGGTGCTGGCCCCCGGTGACGGCTTTGCCGACACCAACCTCATTCCGATCTTCGCGTTGCAGAATATCGAAGTGCTGAAGGATGGCGCCGCCGCCACCTATGGGTCCGATGCCATTGCCGGCGTCGCCAACTTCGTCACCCGCAAGGATTTCAATGGCGCCGTCGTCCAGGGCGACTTCGACGCCATCCGGGGCTCGCGCGGCAACTGGACCCTGTCGGCGCTGGTTGGTCACACGTTCGGCAAGATCAACGTGATGATCGGCGGCGGCTGGCAGCACCGCTCCACCCTGCCCAGTTACAGCCGCGATTTCAGCCGCACGCCCTATGCGGTGAACCCATCCGCCTGGTCGGCGTCGAGCACACCGGGCGTGTTCGCCGCGACCTATCTGGTCAATGGCGCGCCCTCCACCACCACGGTGCTCGATGGCGGTAACACCGCCTGCCCGGCGGTTGGTGGCATCAACGATCTCAGCGGCTTGGGCTCTGGCCTGCCGATCTGCCGCTTCAGCTTCCTGCCGTGGAACAACATCATCGAAGAGGAAGACCGCTACCAGGCCTATGCCCAGATCGATGCGGAACTGTCGGACCGCACCAAGTTCCATGCCGAATTCACCTATGCCCAGACCGACACCACGGTCGGCCAGTCGCCGTCGTTCCCGCCGATTCAGGGCCCGACCGGTTCGGGCAGCACCAGCCGTTTCACGGTCAGCCCCAACAACCCCGGTGTGCCAGCATTCCTGGCCCAGAACGGCCTTGCTGCCTCCACGGCAACCCGGCCGCTGGCGGCCATCACCGCCGTGCTGTGGCGGCCGTTCGGCTGGCTCGGCAATCCGTCCGAACCGGTGCGCGGTGCTGGCCTGGGCTTTGCCGAGAACAAGAGCTATCGCCTGTCGGCCGGAATCAATCACGAGTTCACCGACAATTTCCGTGCCGAACTGTTCGGCACCTGGTGGCGGTCCGAACGCAACGCGGCCTCGCGTGACATGGTGGGCTCGCGCCTGCAAAACGCCCTCAACGGCCTTGGCGGCCCGAACTGCAATGTCGCCGCCAATACGCCCGGGCAGAATGGCTGCATGTGGTTCAACCCGTTCATCAACGCCGGGCAGCCGGTGTCGATCCAGGGCCTGACCAATCCCAATTATGTCCGCGGGGCGGAAAATTCGGCCGAGCTGATCAATTACATCCAGCCTTACAGCGGCACCCGTCAGATCGAGGAACAGCTGGTTGTCGATGCGATCTTCTCCGGCGAAACCGGCATCGATCTGGGCGGCGGCCCGATCGCTTATGCCTTCGGCTTCCAGTATCGTCGCAACGAATGGTCGTCGGATCCGCTGCTGCCGATCTCCAACGTCAACCTTAATCCCTGCTTCCGGGAAGGCGATCGCAGCTGCGTCGGCACGCCGCAGGAAGGCGTTGGTCCCTTCATCTTCCTGGGCGTCACCCGGCCGGAATCGGTGCGCCAGAACGTGAAGGCGGTGTTCGCCGAAGTGAAGGTGCCGATCACCGACAAACTGGAGCTGACCGGCGCCGCCCGTTACGAGGATTATGGCGGCTCGGTGGGGTCCACCTTCAACCCGAAGGGCTCGGTGCGCTGGAACCCGACCGACTGGCTGGTGTTGCGCGGTTCGGTGGGCACCACCTTCCGTGGCCCGCTCGCCAACCAGGTCGTGGCCAACCAGATCACCTCGCTGGCCGGCATCCAGGCCGCCGCCAACGCCTTCCGCTCGGTGGATATCTTCGGCAACCCGACCGATCTGGGTCCGGAAACCGCCTTCACCTACAATATCGGCGCAGTCATCAGCACGTCGGGCTTCACGGTCTCGGCCGATTACTGGAGCTTTGATGTCGACGGCCGCATCACCACCACGCCGGGCCAGGCCATCGCGTCCGCTGTGGTGCCGGGCACCAACGGCCTCGGCCTTGCCAACTGCAGCAGCCCGCTGGCCAGCCTGATCACCTTCCAGGGCGGCTGCGTGCAGGGTGTGACCAACGGCAACGCCATCAGCCGCGTCCGAACCGATTGGGTGAACGGCCCCAACCTGAAGACCAGCGGGATCGATCTGTCGTTCGATTACAAGACCGATCTCGGCCCCGGCAAGCTGAACGTCGGCGCGCAGGCCAGCATCGTGCTGGATTACACCTTCGCAGCCTTCAGCGTGCGCGGCGTGCAGGTGTTGCCCGGCTATCAGGCCAAGGGCTTCACCAACTATTTCCGCGATCCGCTCACCGTCTCGCCGCTGCGCGCCACCGGCTGGATCAATTATGGCCTGCCGCGCTTCAACGCCCGTTACCAGGTCCGCTATGTCGGCGGCGTGGATGACGAGCGCTGCGTCGGGCTGACCAACTGCGCGGTCACCAACTTCGGGCCGACCAACTTCGGCGCGGTGGTGAAGAGCTTCACCCAGCACGACATCAACGTCCAGTACGACATCCCGATGGGCGGCGTGACCACCCAGCTGCAGTTCGGCATCGACAATTTCACCAACGCCGATCCGCCCGCCTCGCGGCTGGAACTGTCCTACGATCCGTTCATCGGCAACCCGCTGGGCCGCGTCTACCGCTTCGGCGTGCGCGTCCAGTTCTAAGACCTGTTGCACCGATCAAGCGCGCGGCGTGGCCATCCCGGTCACGCCGCGTTGCTGTTCAGGCCGTCTGGCGGGCGTAATCCGCGGCGTCCATCACAGCCCCCGCCGGGCGCAGGCATAAAGCGCGATGGCGCCCGCGTTCGACACATTCAGGCTTTCGACGCCCGAAATCGGCAGCCGCGCCAGCTGGTCGCAATTCTCGATGGTCAGATGGCGCAGGCCCTCGCCCTCGCTGCCCAGCACCAGCGCCGGCTGGCAGGTGCCCAGCGCGGTTTCCAGATCATCGGGCGCCTCGCCATCCAGCGCGATGCGCCAGAAGCCGGCCTCGCCAATCTCGCCCAGGGCGCGCGCCAGATTGACGACACGCACCCACGGCAGCGCCTCCAGCGCGCCGCTGGCACTGCGCGCCAGCACGCCCGATTCGGCCGGGCTGTGGCGATCCTGGGTCACGATGGCGCGGGCATTGAACGCCAGCGCCGACCGCATCAGCGCGCCGACATTGTGCGGATCGGTCACCTGGTCCAGCACGATGATCGGCCGGTTGTCGCCATCATCGGCGTCCTTCAGGATATCGCCCAGCCACACATTCTCCAGCGGCTCCACCTCCAGCACATAGCCCTGGTGCGGCGCATCGGGCGGGCACAGCCGGCCCAGATCATGGTCATCGCCATATTGCACCTGCAGGCCGGGCGGCAGCTCGAGCGTCTTGGCTGTCTGCGGGGTCAGCCACAGCTTGCGGAAACTGCGTTCGGGATTGTCCAGCGCGGCAAACACCGCATGCCGGCCATAGAGGCGCGGAAACGGGCTCTTCTGGCCCTGCTGGTTTTTCGGGTGTGGTCTGCGGCCCATCTCAACGTGCCATCCTGTGCTTGGTGCGGGCACGGTGGTGGAGGGGGTTGGATTTGAACCAACGTAGGGTGAAACCCGGCAGATTTACAGTCTGCTGCCATTGACCGCTCGGCCACCCCTCCACAGTCCGCTTGGGCAAGCCTGTCGGGAGGCGGCCAAATGCGGCAGGCGGGCGCGGCTGTCAACACACTTGTTGCCCGCCGTTGCCCGCAAAATTCAGCTGCGATCCGGCACCACCCGGTCGCGGCCGAGACGCTTGGCGGTGTAGAGCGCGCTGTCGGCCCGGGCGATCAGTTCGTCGCCGCTGTGATCGCTGCGATGTTCGGCGACGCCGGCGGAAAAGCTGATGCGGCCCATGCTGCTGCCGTCCACCGCGCTGCGCAGCACCTGGCCGGCCAGTTCGGCGCGCACCCGGTCGATGCGCCCGGCGGCGGCCTGCACGCCCACGCCCGGCATCACGCCCACGAACTCCTCCCCGCCCAGCCGGCCGACAAAGCCGCCATCGCGGCCCAGCCGGTCGGCCAGGTGCCGCGCCACGAAACACAGGACATCATCGCCCATGGCGTGGCCAAAGCGGTCGTTGAAGCGCTTGAAATGATCGATATCGATCACTGCCAGGGCCAGCGGCACCCCGGCTGCGACCGCTTCGGCCGTGGCCTTTTCGAGCATGGTCATCAGCCCGCGCCGGTTCATCACCCCGGTCAGCGCATCGGTCACCGCCGCCCGCTCGGCCTGGGTCAGCCGGTCGGCCAGCGCGCGGCTCTCGGCCGCCGCCTGCTCCAGCTCGGTCATCAGCTTGGCATTGGCGGCCTGCATGGTGGCCGTCGCCGCGCCCAACTGCTCCAACAGCGCCCCCAGCCCGGCAGCATCGATCGGCCCGGCCAGCTTCTCGCCGCCCACCGCGATCGCCCGGCCATAATCGGCCAGATCGGTCTGCCCGCCCGCGATGCGATGGCCCAGCGCCTCGGCCTGGCCCTGCGCCTCGGCGATCAGCTGGTTCACCTGCGCTTCGCTCAACTGGCCCAGATGTGTCTCGCGCAACGCCATCAGCGTGCTGATCGTCAGCCCATCGCCCGCCATGGCCTTGTCGATCGCCAGCGACAGATCATGATCATCATCGCGCACATAGCGCCACAGCACGTCATACACCGCCGGTTCCGGCGGCAGGCCGGTGCGCACCAGCATGGCGCGCACCTTGTCGAACCAGCGCAGGCTGGCGGCCGGCGCTGCGGCGGCATCGGGCGCCACATCCGCCGGGGCCGGCACTTCGGCGGCGGCCTGATATGGCCCCGGCTGATATTGCATTGCCCTGTTCCTCCTGCGACCCGTGAATGCTGTGGGTTGGGGAACGGCGGTGCCGGCGGGGGTTTAAGCCGGCGGGTAGGATTTTGCGGTGGTCAAATGTTGGGGGAGGGGCCGCGGCAAAGCCGCGGCTGACGTCGAAGCTGCTCTGCCGGGCTGAGGCCCGGCAGCCAGCCCGGCCGATCTTGCGCGAGTCCGTCGGCAACGCTGCGCGTTGCCAACTGGCCGCGCTGCGATGGAGCGGGTAGCGGGAATCGAACCCGCATAGCCAGCTTGGAAGGCTGGAGCTTTACCACTAAGCTATACCCGCGTCGCATCCGCCTCTACGGCAGCCGCGCGGCAGTTTCAATGGCGCGAAGCACTTGCGCCGCTCCCGCCGCCTCTCTATAGCGCCCGGTCTGCGCCTAGGAGTGTAGCTCAGTTGGTAGAGCATCGGTCTCCAAAACCGAGGGCCGGGGGTTCGAGCCCCTCCACTCCTGCCAGCAGCCTGAAAATTCGACCGCAAGTGGTTGAACCGAAAGGCGGCTGATCCCATCTCTGGGGCGCGGCGATACCAAGGCAGCCGGCGGCGGGGCAGTGCCCCGTGCCGGTTCTTGGTGTTGATGGGCGGCCTGCTGCACGGCATCAGGCTGATTCGCGTTCGGTTGTTGGTTCTTGGCAAAGGCGAAGCTGCGTGAGCGACGGCAAAGCAGGCGTAGGGGCAGAAGTGGCGAAGAAGCCCCGGGTTTCCCCGGCGGAATTCGTGCGCCAGGTGCAGACCGAAACCCGCAAGATCGCCTGGCCCACCCTGCCCGATACGGTGCGGATGACGATCATGGTGATGGTGATGACCGGGATCCTGGCCGTCTTCTTCCTCGGTGTGGATCAGCTGCTGGGCCGCACCGTCAAGTTCCTGCTCAGCCTGGCTGCCTGAGGATTTTCATGTCGCGCTGGTACATCATTCACGCCTACTCCGGCTTTGAAAACAAGGTGAAGGACGCCATCCTCGCCGAAGCTCGCCGCATGGGCCTTGAAGCCTTCATCGATGCCATCGAGGTGCCGGCCGAAACCGTGACCGAGGTGGTGAAGGGCAAGAAGCGCCAGGTCGAACGCAAGCAGATGCCGGGCTATGTTCTGGCAAAGCTGGCGATGACCGATGACGTGTTCCACCTCGTGAAGAACACCCCCAAGGTCACCGGCTTCCTGGGCCAGCAGAACAAGCCGCAGCCGATCAGCGAGGCCGAAGCCGCCCGCATGCTGAACACCAAGGCGGAGGAAACCCCGGCCGCCAAGATCAAGAAGAAGGCCAATTTCGAGATCGGCGACAGCGTGCGCGTGCTCGATGGCCCGTTCGCCAGTTTCAACGGCCTGGTCGAGGAAATCGACTACGACCATGGCCGCGTCAAGGTTTCGGTGTCGATCTTCGGCCGCGCAACGCCGGTCGAACTCGGCTTCGAACAGGTGGAAAAGCAGAAGTAATTCAGCCGATTCACGTTCAGCGTGGGAGGCCGGTTGCCCCGGCCGCTAGCACCACAAAGCAAGGAGTGGCCCGATGGCCAAGAAAATCACTGGTTATATCAAGCTGCAGGTGAAGGCCGGCATGGCCAACCCCAGCCCGCCGATCGGCCCCGCGCTCGGTCAGCGCGGCGTCAACATCATGGAATTCTGCAAGGCGTTCAACGCCAAGACGGAAAGCATGGAAAAGGGCACCCCGATCCCGACCGTGATCACCGTCTATGCCGACCGTTCGTTCAGCTTCATCACCAAGCTGCCGCCGGCCTCCTACCTGCTCAAGCAGGCCGCTGGCCTGAAGTCGGGCGGCACCACGCCGGGCAAGGGCGCAGCCGTTGCCAAGATCAAGCAGTCGCAGATCCGCGAAATCGCGGAAAAGAAGATGCCGGATCTCAATGCCAACAGCATCGAAATGGCGATGAAGACGATCGAAGGTTCGGCCCGCGCGATGGGCCTCGAAGTGGTGGAGGGCTGATCCAATGGCGATGACCAAGAAGGCCAAGGCGTTCGCCGCTGCCGTCAACCGTGACCATCTCTATCCCGTCGATGAAGCCATCGCCCTGGTGAAGAGCCTGGCCACCGCCAAGTTCGATGAAACCATCGAAGTGTCGTTCAACCTCGGCGTCGATCCGCGTCACGCCGATCAGATGGTGCGCGGCGTCGTCACCCTGCCCAAGGGCACCGGCAAGACCGTGCGCGTCGGCGTGTTCGCCCGCGGCGCCAAGGCCGAGGAAGCCAAGGCCGCTGGCGCTGATGTGGTCGGCGCCGAAGACCTGCTGGAAATCGTGCAGGGCGGCACCATCGATTTCGATCGCTGCATCGCCACGCCCGACATGATGGGTCTGGTCGGCCGCCTCGGCAAGGTGCTGGGCCCCAAGGGCCTGATGCCGAACCCGAAGCTGGGCACCGTCACCATGAACGTTGGCGAAGCCGTGAAGGCCGCCAAGGGTGGCCAGATCGAATATCGCGTTGAAAAGGCGGGCATCATCCATGGCATCCTGGGCAAGGCCAGCTTTGGCCAGGACGACCTGCGCGCCAACTTCGACGCGCTGCTCGATGCCGTCGTCAAGGCCAAGCCGACCGGCGCCAAGGGCAAGTATCTGCTCAAGGTTGCCGTCAGCTCCTCGATGGGCCCGGGCGTGAAGGTTGATCCGTCGTCAACCGGCGTGACCAACTGATCGTCTGATCAAGCCATGTGAAGGGGCCGGGGCGAGGCATCGCTCCGGCCCCTTTGCATTGCGGGTGCTTGACTCTGTGCGGCCAACCCCCTATCGCGCCGCATTCGCACGGCCCCTCGGGGTCGGGCGACCGTCCGAGATTGCAGGTGGAGCGTGCTCCTTAAGCCGGTTGGGCCTGCATGAGACGAGGCAAGTTTTTCCGCACCGGTCATGCCGCTGCGGGTCTGTGCGGGCCATGTGCCTGCATGGGCGACGATCCTCTTCGGACGGGCCTGGCGCCCGCCCATCCCCTTCACTGGTGACAGGCAGGCGACAGGCTCATTGAGCCGGCGCAGGCATCTGCCTGCGTCATTGTCCCGCCGGGAACGGGCGCTCCGTCCGCACCCGGCACAGTTCAAGGAGTGAGCATGGATCGCGCCCAAAAAGCCGAAGCCATCTCCAGCCTGGCCAAGACGCTGACCGAAACCTCGGTCGTCGTGGTCACGCGCAACCATGGCCTGACCGTCGCGCAAGCGAGCGATCTCAGGAACCGGATGCGCGCCGCTGGGGCCAGCTTCAAGGTGACCAAGAATCGCCTCGCGCGCATCGCGCTCGAAGGCACGCCCTACCAGCCGCTCGGTGATCTCCTCACCGGCCCCTGCGGCCTGGCCACGTCCGCCGATCCGGTGGCCGCTGCCAAGATCGTGGTGGAATTCGCCAAGACGACCGACAAGTTCGAAATCGTCGGCGGCGCCATGGGCGGCACTGTCCTCGATGTGAACGGCGTGAAGGCCCTGGCCGAACTGCCGTCGCTGGATGAACTGCGTGGCCGTCTGGTGGGCCTCATCAATGCGCCCGCCACCAAGCTGGCCCAGCTGTCGACCGCTCCGGCGGCCAAGCTGGCCCGTGTCTTCTCGGCCTATGCCGAGAAGGACGCCGCGTAAGCCTTCGATCATCAATTTCACAGACCCGAATAGAAAGACTGGAGAATCAAAATGGCTGACCTGAATTCGATCGTTGACCAGCTGTCCGCTCTGACCGTGCTGGAAGCCGCTGAACTCGCCAAGATGCTGGAAGAAAAGTGGGGCGTGTCCGCTGCTGCTGCCGTGGCCGTGGCCGCTGCTCCGGCTGCTGGCGCTGCCGCTCCGGCCGCCGAAGAAAAGACCGAGTTCGACGTGATCCTGACCGGCGACGGTGGCAAGAAGATCAACGTCATCAAGGAAGTCCGCGCCATCACCGGCCTGGGCCTGACCGAAGCCAAGGCGCTGGTCGAAGGCGCTCCGAAGGCCGTCAAGGAAGGCGTGTCGAAGGCTGACGCCGAGAAGTTCAAGAAGCAGCTGGAAGAAGCCGGCGCGACTGTGGAACTCAAGTAAGCCGCTGCGGGGCGTGTGGATAACGCCCGGCGTTATCCACCGACTCCCGCAAGGCCGGCCAGCGGGGCCGGGCGGACGCACCAGCGCCCAACCGGAACCCGTCTGACGTCAGGCCGCGGCTCCGCCGCGGCCCGCACAAGCGAACGGAAAAGGGCGGCCCCACCCGGAGCCGCCCTTTTTCCTGTCCGGCGCTCCCCAACGCCGCACCCCCCTTGCCCGAATCCAACATCCGGCCTATCTGCGCACCATTCACTGGCCGGGCCCCCCGATTCCCGGTCAGCCCGCCACCTTTCGGGATACGGCCTGTCGCGCGATCAGGCCGCAACGGATGGAAGGGTGGCGGGATCCATCGCCAGTGACCGTGCGACATTGCCGCAGCCGCGGGAATGACGTGCGGTTTTTGCTGTTTTCCCGCTGGGCGCTTCCGCCCGGCAAGAGAGGCGACACGAAGACATGGCCACCCAGATGAAGCCGCCGCACGGCGTCAAGCCGTTCAACAACCGCCGCCGCATCCGCAAGATTTTCGGCAACAGCGGTGAAGTGGTGCAGATGCCGAACCTGATCGAGGTTCAGCGCGAAAGCTATGAGCAGTTCCTGCGCTCCAACCCGGCGATCGGCTATGTCTCGGGCCTCGAAAAGACCCTGCGTTCGGTGTTCCCGATCCGCGATTTCGCCGGCACGGCCGAGCTGGACTTCGTGCATTATGAGCTGGAAGAGCCGAAGTACGACACCGATGAATGCCGCCAGCGCGGCATGACCTATGCCGCGCCGATGCGCGTCACGCTGCGCCTGATCGTGTTCGAAGTGGACGCCGACACCGAAACCCGCTCCGTGCTCGATATCAAGGAGCAGGACGTGTACATGGGCGACATGCCGCTCATGACCGAGAACGGCACCTTCATCATCAACGGCACCGAGCGTGTCATCGTCTCCCAGATGCACCGTTCGCCGGGCGTGTTCTTCGATCACGACCGCGGCAAGACCCATGCTTCGGGCAAATATCTGTTCGCCGCCCGCGTCATCCCCTATCGCGGCTCGTGGCTGGATTTCGAATTCGACGCCAAGGACATCGTCAACGTCCGCATCGACCGCAAGCGCAAGCTGCCGGTCACCAGCCTGCTCTATGCGCTGGGCTGGCACTCGGAAGAAATCCTCAACCTCTTCTACAACCGCGTCACCTGGGTGCGCGGCCATGGCCCCAACGGCGATGCCGGTTGGGTGGTGCCGTTCGTCGAAGCCAACTGGCGCAACAGCAAGCCGACCTTTGACGTGGTGAACGCCGAAACCGGCGAAGTCGTGTTCCCGATGGGCACCAAGGTGACGCCGCGCATGGTGCGCAAGGCCACCACCGACGGCTGCAAGAGCCTGCTGATCCCGACCGAGGAAATCTTCGGCCGTTACAGCGCCTTTGATCTGATCAACGAAGCCACCGGCGAAATCTACATCGAGGCCGGTGACGAGCTGACCGCCGAGAATCTCGAAAAGATCGATCGCTCCGGCCAGGCCAGCATCGAGCTGCTCGACATCGATCATGTCTCCACCGGGCCGTGGATCCGCAACACGCTGATGGCCGACAAGGTGGAAGACCGCGACCATGCGCTGGCCGAAATCTATCGCGTCATGCGCCCGGGCGAGCCGCCGACGCGCGAAACCGCCGAAGCCATGTTCTATGGCCTGTTCTTCGATCCCGACCGCTATGACCTGTCGGCGGTGGGCCGCGTGAAGATGAACATGCGCCTGGGCCTCGACTGCCCGGATGATGTGACCGTGCTGCGCCGCGAAGACATCGCCTCGGTGGTCAAGACCCTCGTCGACCTGAAGGACGGCAAGGGCGAGATCGACGATATCGACAATCTCGGCAACCGCCGTGTCCGCTCGGTCGGCGAACTGCTGGAAAACCAGTATCGCGTCGGCCTGCTGCGCATGGAACGCGCCGTGAAGGAGCGCATGAGCAGTGTCGATATCGACACCGTCATGCCCAACGACCTGATCAACGCCAAGCCGGCGGTGGCCGCGGTGCGCGAATTCTTCGGCAGCAGCCAGCTGTCGCAGTTCATGGACCAGACCAACCCGCTGTCGGAAGTCACCCACAAGCGCCGCGTCTCGGCCCTGGGCCCGGGCGGTCTCACCCGCGAACGCGCCGGCTTCGAAGTGCGCGACGTGCACCCGACGCACTATGGCCGCATCTGCCCGATCGAAACGCCGGAAGGCCCGAACATCGGTCTGATCAACAGCCTCGCCACCTTCAGCCGCGTCAACAAGTACGGCTTCATCGAAACCCCCTATCGCAAGGTGGTCGATGGCAAGCTGACCGACGAGGTGCAGTATCTCTCCGCCATGGAGGAGGCCCGCCACACCATCGCCCAGGCCAATGCCGGCATCGATGGCAACGGCGTGTTCGTGGAAGAGCTGATCTCCGCCCGCCAGGCCGGTGAATTCCTGATGGCGCCGGCCAGCACCATCACGCTGGCCGACGTGTCGCCGAAGCAGCTGGTTTCGGTCGCTGCCTCGCTGATCCCGTTCCTGGAAAACGACGACGCCAACCGCGCGCTGATGGGCTCCAACATGCAGCGCCAGGCGGTGCCGCTGGTGAAGGCGGAATCGCCGTTCGTCGGCACCGGCATGGAAGGCACGGTGGCCCGCGACAGCGGCGCCGCCATCGCCGCCAAGCGCACCGGCATCGTTGACCAGGTGGACGCCACCCGCATCGTGATCCGCGCCACCCAGGACGTGGAACCCGGCAAGTCGGGCGTCGACATCTATACGCTGATGAAGTTCCAGCGTTCCAACCAGTCCACCTGCATCAACCAGCGCCCGCTGGTGACCGTGGGTGACCTGGTGCAGAAGGGCGACATCATCGCCGACGGCCCGTCGACCGAGGATGGCGAACTGGCGCTGGGCCGCAACGTGCTCGTCGCCTTCATGCCGTGGAACGGCTACAACTACGAAGACTCGATCCTGATCAACGAGAAGATCGTCAAGGAAGACATCTTCACCTCGATCCACATCGAGGAATTCGAAGTCATGGCCCGCGACACCAAGCTGGGCCCGGAAGACATCACCCGCGACATCCCCAATGTCGGTGAAGACGCGCTCGCCCGCCTCGACGAGGCCGGCATCGTCTATATCGGCGCCGAAGTGGAGCCGGGCGACATCCTCGTCGGCAAGATCACGCCCAAGGGCGAATCGCCGATGACGCCGGAAGAAAAGCTGCTGCGCGCCATCTTCGGCGAAAAGGCCAGCGACGTGCGCGACACCTCGCTGCGGCTGCCGCCGGGCGTGTCGGGCACCATCGTTGACGTGCGCATCTTCAACCGCCACGGCATCGACAAGGACGAGCGCGCCCTGCAGATCGAGCGCGAGGAAATCGAGCGCCTGGAAAAGGACGCCACCGACGAACGCGGCATCCTCGATCGCGCCACCTATGCCCGTCTTGCCGATGCCCTGCTGGGCCAGGAAGCCGTGGCCGCGCCCAAGGGCGTGAAGAAGGGCGTGACCATCGATCAGGCCCTGCTCGACGAACATCCCCGCCGCGAATGGTGGAAGTTCGGCGTCGCCGATGACGGCGTGCAGGCCGGCCTGGAGGCGCTGAAGGCGCAGTGGGATGAAGCCCACGCCAGCATCAACGCCAAGCTGGAAGACAAGAAGGCCAAGGTGCAGGCTGGCGACGAACTGCCGCCGGGCGTGCTGAAGATGGTCAAGGTCTTCGTGGCTGTGAAGCGCAAGCTGCAGCCGGGTGACAAGATGGCCGGCCGTCACGGCAACAAGGGGGTCATCTCCCGCATCCTGCCGCAGGAAGACATGCCGTTCCTCGCCGATGGCACCCCGGTCGACATCGTGCTCAACCCGCTGGGCGTGCCCAGCCGCATGAACGTCGGCCAGATCTTCGAAACCCATCTGGGCTGGGCCGCGCGCGGCCTGGGCAAGAAGATCGCCGCCATGCTGGAAGGCATCAACGATACGATGGCGAATGGCAGCGCCGCCGAAATCCGCGACCTGTTCAAGGCCATCTATGGCCCGCAATATGGTGCGGACATCGAGGGCCTGGATGATGCCGCCGTGGTGGAACTGGCCCGCAACCTCGCTGGCGGCGTGCCGATGGCCACCCCGGTGTTCGACGGCGCCAAGGAAAGCGACGTGTCGCACATGCTGGAACTGGCCGGGCTCGACAGCTCGGGCCAGGTCGAGCTGTTCGACGGCCGCACCGGCGACCAGTTCGATCGCAAGGTGACCGTGGGCTATATCTACATGCTCAAGCTGCACCACCTGGTCGATGACAAGATCCACGCCCGCTCGATCGGCCCCTACAGCCTCGTCACCCAGCAGCCGCTGGGCGGCAAGGCCCAGTTCGGCGGCCAGCGCTTCGGGGAAATGGAAGTCTGGGCCCTGCAGGCCTATGGCGCTGCCTACACCCTGCAGGAAATGCTGACCGTCAAGTCCGACGACGTGGTGGGCCGCACCAAGGTGTATGAAGCCATCGTCAAGGGTGACGACACGTTCGAAGCCGGCATCCCCGAAAGCTTCAACGTGCTCATCAAGGAAATGCGGTCGCTGGGCCTCAACGTCCAGCTGCAGAGCATCGAGGATGTCGAGTGATTTCGGCCTCCCCTCCCGCTCGCGGGAGGGGACGGGGGTGGGAGCACCCCAATTGCTGACTTCGCTTTTGCCAAACGACGCCCACCCCCAACCCCTCCCGCAAGCGGGAGGGGAGCACGGGGGAAGGAAGGGAAGAAGACCATGAACGACGTGACCAATTTCTTCTCGCCGGCCGCCAAGCCCGAGACCTTTGACCAGATCCAGATCGCGATCGCTTCGCCGGAGCAGATCCGCAGCTGGTCCTATGGCGAGATCAAGAAGCCCGAGACCATCAACTACCGCACGTTCAAGCCGGAGCGTGACGGCCTGTTCTGCGCCCGCATCTTTGGCCCGATCAAGGATTACGAATGCCTGTGCGGCAAGTACAAGCGCATGAAGTACAAGGGCATCGTCTGCGAAAAGTGCGGCGTGGAAGTGACCGTCTCCAAGGTCCGCCGCGAACGCATGGGCCATATCGAACTGGCCGCGCCGGTCGCCCACATCTGGTTCCTGAAGTCGCTGCCCAGCCGCATCGGCATGCTGCTCGACATGCAGCTGAAGCAGCTGGAGCGTGTGCTCTACTTCGAACAATATGTCGTCATCGATCCGGGCATGACCCCGTTCAAGAAGTTCGACCTCCTGACCGAGGATGAACTGCTGACCGCCCAGGAAGAATATGGCGAAGATGCCTTCCAGGCCGGCATCGGCGCCGAAGCCATCCGCACCCTGCTCGAACAGCTCGACCTTGAAGGCGAGATGGAGCAGCTGCGTGAGGAGCTGCGCACCACCAAGTCGGAACTGAAGCCGAAGAAGATCATCAAGCGGATGAAGGTGGTCGAAAGCTTCATCAACTCGGGCAACAAGCCGGAGTGGATGATCATGACCGTCGTGCCGGTCATCCCGCCCGATCTGCGCCCGCTGGTCCCGCTGGACGGTGGCCGCTTCGCGACGTCCGATCTGAACGATCTCTACCGCCGCGTCATCAACCGCAACAACCGCCTGAAGCGCCTGATCGAGCTGCGCGCGCCCGACATCATCGTGCGCAACGAAAAGCGCATGCTGCAGGAAGCCGTGGACGCGCTGTTCGACAACGGCCGCCGTGGCCGCACCATCACCGGTGCCAACAAGCGTCCGCTGAAGTCGCTGTCCGACATGCTGAAGGGCAAGCAGGGCCGCTTCCGCCAGAACCTGCTCGGCAAGCGCGTCGACTATTCGGGCCGTTCGGTTATCGTCACCGGCCCCGAACTCAAGCTGCACCAGTGCGGCCTGCCCAAGAAGATGGCCCTGGAGCTGTTCAAGCCGTTCATCTACTCGCGCCTCGACGCCAAGGGCCTTTCGATGACCCTGAAGCAGGCCAAGAAGTGGGTGGAAAAGGAACGCAAGGAAGTCTGGGACATCCTGGACGAGGTGATCCGCGAGCATCCGGTGCTGCTGAACCGCGCGCCGACGCTGCACCGCCTTGGCATCCAGGCCTTCGAACCCGTGCTGATCGAAGGCAAGGCCATCCAGCTCCACCCGCTGGTCTGCTCGGCCTTCAACGCCGACTTCGACGGTGACCAGATGGCCGTCCACGTGCCGCTTTCGCTGGAGGCCCAGCTCGAAGCCCGCGTGCTGATGATGTCCACCAACAACATCCTGTCGCCGGCCAACGGCAAGCCGATCATCGTGCCCTCGCAGGACATGGTGCTGGGTCTCTATTATCTGTCGATGGAGCTGGAGAACGAGCCGGGCCAGGGCATGGCCTTTGGCACCATGGCCGAAGTGCACCAGGCGCTGTTCACCAAGGCGGTGACGCTGCACACCAAGATCATCGCGCGTGTGCCGCAGACGGATGAGGATGGCGTGGTGCGCATGAAGCGCTTCAACACCACCCCGGGCCGCCTGCTGCTGGGCGAAACCTTGCCGAAGAGCCACAAGGTGCCGTTCGAAACGGTCAACCGTCAGCTCACCAAGAAGGAAATCGGCGACGTCATCGACACCGTTTACCGCCACACCGGCCAGAAGGAGACGGTGCTGTTTGCCGACGCCATCATGGCGCTGGGCTTCCGCCACGCCTTCCAGGCCGGCATCAGCTTCGGCAAGGACGACATGGTGATCCCCGATGCCAAGGCCAAGCTGGTTGATGAAACCAAGGCGCTGGTGAAGGATTTCGAGCAGCAGTATCAGGACGGCCTGATCACCCAGGGTGAGAAGTACAACAAGGTCGTCGACATCTGGGCGCGCTGCGGTGACCAGGTTGCCACCGAAATGATGAAGGAAATCAGCGCCAAGAAGAAGCGGCCCGATGGCCGTGAGGCGCCGATCAACTCCATCTACATGATGGCCCACTCCGGTGCGCGTGGCTCCCAGGCCCAGATGAAGCAGCTGGCCGGGATGCGCGGCCTGATGGCCAAGCCGTCGGGCGAGATCATCGAAACGCCGATCATCTCCAACTTCAAGGAAGGCCTGACCGTGCTGGAGTATTTCAACTCCACCCACGGCGCCCGCAAGGGTCTGGCCGACACCGCGCTGAAGACCGCCAACTCCGGTTACCTGACCCGCCGTCTGGTCGACGTTTCGCAGGATTGCGTCGTCGTCGAACAGGATTGCGGCACCGAACGCGGCATGGTGATGAAGGCCATCGTCGAAGGCGGCAACACCATCGTGTCGCTGGGCGAACGCATCCTCGGCCGCACCGTGCTGGTGGACGTGGTTGATGCCAAGACCGGCGAAGTCGTGGTGGCCGCCGGCCATCTCGTCACCGAAGCCGACGTTGGCCGCATCGAATCGGCCGCCGTGGCGGAAGTGAAGATCCGCTCGCCGCTGCTGTGCGAAACCAAGGGCGGCGTCTGCGCCACCTGCTATGGCCGCGACCTGGCGCGCGGCACGCCGGTGAACATGGGTGAAGCCGTGGGCGTCATCGCCGCCCAGTCGATCGGCGAACCGGGCACGCAGCTGACCATGCGCACCTTCCACATCGGCGGCGCCGCCCAGGTGTCCGAACAGTCGACGCTGGATGCGCCGGTGGATGGCCTCGTCGAGTATCGTGGCCTCACCACCATCACCGACAGCCGCGGCCGCGCCATTGCCATGGCCCGCAACGGCGAACTGGTGCTGCGCGATGGCGAGGGCCGCGAACGCTCGATCCACCGCATCACCTATGGTGCGATCATCGCGGTGGCCGATGGCGCCACGGTGAAGAAGGGCGACCGCCTGGCCGAGTGGGACCCGTACACCCTGCCGGTGATCACCGAAAAGTCGGGCAAGGTGAAGTATCAGGACCTGATCGAAGGCCTGACCCTGCGCGAAGAGGTGGACGAAGCCACCGGCATCACCAACAAGGTGGTCGCCGAATGGAAGTCCAGCAACAAGAAGGAAGATCTGCGTCCGCGCATCACCCTGCTTGATGACGCCTCGGGTGAATCGGCCCGCTATATGCTGGCGGCCGATGCCATTCTCTCGGTGGCCGATGGCCAGGATGTTTCGGCCGGTGACGTGCTGGCGCGCATCCCGCGTGAAGCCGCCAAGACCCGCGACATCACCGGCGGTCTGCCGCGCGTGGCCGAATTGTTCGAAGCCCGCGTGCCCAAGGACAATGCGATCATCGCCCGCATCGATGGCCGCGTGGAATTTGGCAAGGATTACAAGACCAAGCGTCGCATCACCATCCGTCCGGAGGAAGGTGGCGATCCGGCCGAATATCTGGTGCCCAAGGGCAAGAACGTGGCGGTGCAGGAAGGCGACTTCGTGCGCAAGGGTGACTATCTGATCGATGGCAACCCCAACCCGCACGACATCCTGGAAGTGCTGGGTGTGGAGCCGCTGGCCGAATATCTCTGCGCCGAAATCCAGGAAGTCTATCGCCTGCAGGGTGTGCGCATCAACGACAAGCACATCGAAGTGATCGTGCGCCAGATGCTGCAGAAGGTGGAAATCACCGAAAGCGGCGACACCACGCTGCTGGTGGGCGAACAGGTCGACCGCGAGGAAATGGACGCCGAAAACGCCAAGCTTGGCCCCGATGGCCGCCCGGCCGCCGGCAAGCCGGTGCTGCTCGGCATCACCAAGGCCTCGCTGCAGACCAAGAGCTTCGTGTCGGCGGCGTCCTTCCAGGAAACCACCCGCGTGCTCACCGAAGCGGCCGTGCAGGGCAAGGTCGACACGCTGACGGGCCTGAAGGAAAACGTCATCGTCGGCCGGCTGATCCCGGCCGGCACCGGCGCCGGCATGCAGCGGCTGCGCGTGGCGGCCAACGCCCGCGACGTCGCCCTGCGCGCCGTGCAGAAGGCCAACCAACAGGCGCTGGAACAGACCGAAGGCTGACCCCTTCGCCTGTTCGGGCCCGAAACACCCCGCCGGCAGCGCTGCCGGCGGGGTATTTCTTGGGGCTTTCGGTCACCATATTGCCGCGTCTTGGCCACAATGCGCTGGCAAGAGGCCGCGCAAGGGTGGGATTCGTCCACCGTTCGGGATCGAAAATTGGCCACAGCGTTCAAAATGCCGGAAGCGATTGGCTCTGAACCTGCCCGCCCGCTGCGGGTGGCGCTGTTTTCCGGCAACTATAATTATGTGCGTGACGGCGCCAACCAGGCGCTGAACCGGCTGGTCGCCTTCCTCGAACGCGAAGGCTGCACCGTGCGCGTCTATTCGCCCACCAGCGACACGCCGGCCTTTGAACCGGCCGGCACGCTGGTTTCGGTGCCCAGCTTTGCCATTCCCGGACGCGGCGAATATCGCCTGGCGCTGGGCCTGCCCGATCGGCTGAAGCGCGAGATCCGCGATTTCGCCCCCGATATCATCCACTTGTCTGCCCCCGATCCCGCCGCCCATGCCGCCAAGAAACTGGCGCGCAGCCTTGGCGTGCCGGTGGTCGCCTCCATCCACACCCGCTTTGAAACCTATCTCGAATATTATGGCCTTGGCTTTGTCCGTCCCGGCATCGAGGCGCTGCTGCGCCGCTTCTATGCCGGGCTGGACGAGATTTTTGTCACCACGCCGGGCTTTGGCACCATGATGCGCGCGGCCGGCATCATCGCCGCCGAACCCGCCGTGTGGAGCCGCGGCGTCGACAAGACCCGCTTCACCCCCGCGCGGCGCAGCCCGGAATGGCGCTGGAGCCTCGGCATTGGTGACACCGAAGCGGTGATCGGCTTTGTTGGCCGGCTCGTGCTGGAAAAGGGCCTCGATACCGTGGCGGCGGCGGTCAACCAGCTGAAACAGCGTGGGATTCCGCACCGGTTGCTGGTGGTGGGCGATGGCCCGGCGCGCGAACGCTTTCAGGCCCAGGTGCCGGATGCCATCTTCACCGGCTTCCTCGATGGCACCAATCTTGCCCGCGCCTATGCCAGCGCCGATCTGCTGCTCAACCCCTCCACCACCGAAACCTTCGGCAACATCAACCTGGAAGCCATGGCCAGCGGCATCCCGGTGGTCGCGGCGCGCGCCAGCGGCAACGAATGCCTGGTCAGCGATGGCCGCACCGGCGCCCTGATCACACCGGGGGACATCACCGCCTATGCCGATGCACTGGCGCGTTATTGCACCGATCCGCAATTGCGCGCCGCCCATGGCAAGGCTGGGCTGGCGGCGGCCCAGGCCTTTGACTGGGATGTGATCAACGGCGCCGTACTCTCTCGCTATCGCGAATTGATTGCAGCTAACCACAAGTAAAATCACGGGTTTCCGAGTTTTTTGCAATCGTGTAGGGCACGGCCATGATGCTGCGCCTCGCTCTGTTGTTTGTCCTCGCCAGTGCGCCAGCCGTGGCACAGCCGGCGGCCATGTCCATCGATGCGCTGGCCGCCGATGTCGTGGCCGGCAACCCCGAACGCCAGTATCTCGCCCGCCAGATCAGCCTGGCGCAAACCGGCGTGGCCGCCGCCGGCCGCCTTGCCGATCCGGATGTCAGCGTCGATTTCGGTGAAAAGCGCACCGACAGCCCGTTGACCGGCCAGCGCCTGGGCGATGGCCCGGCCTTTGCCGTGTCCATCCTGCAACCGTTTGAATTCAATGGCCGGGTCCCGCTGCGCAAGGCGATTGCCGAAGGCAATGTCACCCTCGCCCGGCTCGGGCTGGCGCAATTTGATGCGGCGCTGGCCGGCCGGGCGCGCAGCCTGGGCTATCGCCTGTTTGCAGCGGGCGAACGCGCCGATGCCGCGGCCGCCGTCGCTGCCCGCATGCGCAGCCTGGCCGCCGTGCTGCTCGCCCGCGATCCCGCCGGGCCCACCCCGCGGGTGGAAGCCGCCGTCCTGGAAGCCGCGGCCATCAATGCCGAACGCGCCGCCGCCGAATCGCAGGCCAGCTACAACAGCATCCTCTATGAACTGAACGGCCTGCGCGGCCAGCCCTTCCCGGCGCGGCTGCGCGTTCTGCGCCCGCCGGTCGCGCCGCCGCCGCTGCCCGATGTGACCGTGCTGGCTGACCGGCTGGAAAGCGGCAATTTCGAGCTGCAGGCGCTGAAGACCCAGCTCAGCCAGCAGGGCCTGTCGGTGCGGCTGGCCGAAAAGAGCCGCGTCGGCGCCATCAGCATCGGCCCCTATCTCACCCGCGAGCGCGGCGACGTGCGCGACACCATCGCCGGGGTGCGCGCCCAAACCACCCTCCCGCTGTGGAACCGCCAGGAAGGTGATGTCGCGGCCGCCGAAAGCCGGGAGGCGCAAGGCCAGGCCACGCTTATCGCCACCCGCCGCCGTCTGCTGGCGCAGCTCTATGGCGATGCTTCCCTGTATCGCGCCCGCAGCGAGGCGCTGGCCCGCTGGCCCGGTGATGCGCCGCAGCGCTTTGCCGCCGCCGCTGAAGAGGCAGACCGCGCCTATCGCCTCGGCGCCGTGCCGCTGGCCACCTATGTCGCGATGCAGACTGGTTGGCTCGATGCGCTCACCGCCGTGCTCGATACCCGCGCCGGCCTGTGGGAAGCGCGTGAACAGGTCCGCATCCTCACCGGTGCCGGCAGCGAACCGTGATCGCCGCCCTGATCTCGGCCAGCGCCCGCCACCGCGGCGGCGTGCTGCTGGCGGCGCTGGTTGCGGCCGCCATCGGCCTGTATCATCTTGTCACCCTGCCGATCGATGCCATCCCCGATGTCACCGGCGTGCAGGTGCAGGTCAACACCGCCGTGCCCGGCCTTGCTGCCGAGGAGATCGAGACGCGGGTGACCGTGCCGCTGGAAAGGCTGATGGGCGGCCAGCCCGGCCTCACCGGCTTCCGCTCGCTCACCCGCTCAGGCCTCTCCCAGGTCACCCTGCTGTATGAGGACGGCATCGATGTGATGCGTGCCCGCCAGGTGGTGACGGA
Source organism: Sandarakinorhabdus sp. FBCC-B8862 (assembly GCF_059745315.1). Taxonomy (NCBI): domain Bacteria; kingdom Pseudomonadati; phylum Pseudomonadota; class Alphaproteobacteria; order Sphingomonadales; family Sphingosinicellaceae; genus Sandarakinorhabdus; species Sandarakinorhabdus sp. FBCC-B8862. The sequence continues at coordinate 1,672,428 of NZ_CM185574.1, read as the reverse complement.
ACGGCTGGCGACGGCACTGGCGCTGCTGCCACCCGGCGCCGCGCCACAGTTGGCACCGATCACCACCGGGCTGGGCGAGATTCTCTACTACACGCTGGAATGGGACCATCCGCCCCATGCCGAGGCGCATCATCCCGGCCTGATGCCGGCCAGCATGGCTGATGAGCATCTGATGGCGCTGGCCGAAACCCAGGAATATGTCGTCGTGCCGATGCTGCGGCAGGTGCAGGGCGTTGCCGAGGTCAACAGCATCGGCGGGCTGGAACGCCAATATGTGATCGAGCCTGATCTGGCCAAGCTGCGCGCCGCTGGCGTCACACCGGCCGAACTGGCCGCCGCCGTGGCCGCCAATGCCGACAACGCCGGCGGCGGCCTGATCACCCAGGGGCCGCGCCGGCTGGTGGTGCGCACCGATGCCAAGGTGATGCACCCCGAAGCGATTGCCGCCCTGCCGGTGAAATTCGCCGGCGGCGTGCGGCCCTTGACCGTTGGCGATCTGGCCACCGTGCGCGTGGGCAGCACCCTGCGTTCCGGCGCTGCCACGGTGGACGGCAAGCAGACGGTGCTGGGCACGATCATGATGCTCAGCGGCCAGAACAGCCGCGAGGTCGCCCGCCGCATCGATGCCCACCTGACCGAAGTGCAGGCCGTGCTGCCCAAGGGGATGGTGATCAAGGTCCGTTATGACCGTGCCGACATTGTCGAGCGCACCGTCGCCACCGTGCGCAGCAACCTGTCGGAAGGGGCGCTGCTGGTCGCCTTTGTGCTGATCCTGGCGCTGGGCCAATGGCGCGCGGCGCTGATCGTGGCGGCCGTGATCCCGGTTGCCTTCCTGCTCGCCAGCATTGGCATGGTGCGGCTGGACATCAGCGGCAATCTGATGAGTCTCGGCGCGCTCGATTTCGGCTTGGTGGTGGACGGCGCCATTGTCGCCGTGGAAAATGCCCTGCGCCGCCTGAGCGCCGAGACCGAGCGCCAGGGCCGCCCGCTCGCCGATGACCAGCGCCGCGCCATCATCGCGTCGGCCATGGGGCAGGTGGCGCGGCCGGTGGCGTTTGGCGTGGCGATCATCACGCTGGTCTATGTGCCGGTGCTGGCGTTGGGCGGAGTGGAAGGCAAATTGTTCCGGCCGATGGCGATCACCGTCATGCTGGCGCTTTCAGCCGCGCTTCTGGTCAGCGTCACCCTGGTGCCGGCGCTGGCGTCCTACGGGCTGAAGGCCGGCGAATCGCACGGGCCGACGAAGCTGGTCGCCGCGCTGGAAGCCATTTATCGCCCGGTGCTGGCCGCCACGCTGCAGCGGCCGGTGCTGGCCATCGTGCCGGCCGTGCTCGCCGTTGTGGCCGCCGGGCTGGTCTTCACCCGGCTGGGCACGGTGTTCACGCCGCGCCTTGATGAAGGTTCGATCACCACCATGGTCTATCGCCCGGTGGACATGAGCCTTGATGAAGCCGTGGCCGAGGAAATGGCAGTGGAACGCGCGCTGCTGAAGACCTTCCCGCAATTGACCCATGTCTTCTCGCGCATCGGCACCGCGGCGGTGGCGACCGATCCGATGCCGCCTAACGAGAATGACCTCTACATCCACTACAAGCCCAGGGCCGAGTGGCCGGCCGATGGCCCGCAGGACAAGGCCGAGCTGGTGCGCGCCATCGAGAAGACGGCCCAGAGCGTGCATGCCGGCCAGCGCTTCCTGTTCGCCCAGCCGATCGAGATGCGCTTCAACGAGATGCTGGAGGGCACCCGCGCCGACCTGTCGGTGAAAATCTATGGCGACGACAACGACAGGCTGGAGCAGCTGGGTGCCGCCGTGCTGAAGGTGCTGCGCCGGCTGCCGGGCACGGCGCAGGCCGAATATGAAGTGGACGGCCGCACCCCCAGCCTGGTGGTGAAGGTGGATCATGACGCGCTGGTGCGGCTGGGCCTGGGCGCCGACGAGGTCAACCGCGCCATCAGCACCGCGCTGGCGGGCCAGGAGGTGGGCGCCATCCTGGAAGGCATCCGCCGCCACGGCATCGTCGTGCGCCTGCCCGATGCGCAGCGCGCCAGCCTCGACACCATCCGCGCGCTGCCGCTGCGCGTGGGCCAGGCCGGCATGGTGCCGCTGGGCAAGGTCGCCACCCTTGAAGAGGTGATGGCCGTGGAGCCGGTGCGGCGGGACAATGGCCAGAAGCGGGCCGCGCTGCTGGTCAATCTCAGCGGCAGCGATGTCGAGGGCTATGTGGCGCGGGCCAAGGCCGAACTCGCCAAGGCGGTGCCGCTGCCCGAAGGCTATCGCATCGAATATGGCGGCCAGTTCAAGCAGTTGCAGGAAGCCAAGGCGCGGCTTGCCGTGCTGGTGCCGGCCTGCCTGCTGCTCATCCTCGGCCTCGTCTATGGCGCGCTGCGCTCCCTGCCGCAGGCGCTGATCGTGTTCGCCGGCATCCCGCTCGCCGTCACCGGCGGGGTGTTCGCGCTGGCCTCGCGCGGCATGCCATTTTCCATCACGGCGGCCATCGGCTTCATCGCGCTGTCGGGCATCGCCATGCTGAATGGCCTGGTGATGGTCGATCACGTCAACCATCTGCGCGATGGCGGGATGGCGAAGGACGATGCCGTGCGCGCCGGCGCGCTCGACCGGTTGCGGCCGGTCATCTCCACCGCGCTGGTGGCCAGCATCGGCTTTCTGCCAATGGCGATCGCCACCGGGGCCGGGGCCGAGGTGCAGCGCCCGCTGGCCACCGTGGTGATTGGCGGCATCCTGTCGTCCACCCTGCTCACCCTGCTGCTGCTGCCCGCCCTCTATCGCCGCTTTGTTCGCAGCTGAGCCCATCTGCGCCTTGGCCTTGAGGAATCGCGCCATCGCGCCTACATGGGTGGTGCCGGCTTGCCGGCTATGGCGATAAATGATGCCGTGAAATAGACGCAGCGGACCCGGGGGCAGTACCCGGCGGCTCCACCATTCGTTCAGCCTGTTGTCGGGGTGAATTGCGGGGCCGAACCAGGATCGACGTGTGTTCAAAGACGGTGTTTTTGCCCGGCCTGAATGAGCCGTTAAACCGTTCAAAACCCACAAATGCCAACGACAACGAGGCATTCGCGATCGCGGCGTAATTGAGTCCTCACGGACGAAATTACCTCAAGAGAACGCGGCACGGGCCACGCCGGGCAACAGAAGTGGATTCCAGCGGCCTGAGGGAGGGCCGGGCAACAGAACCTCCCTCACTTCAAGCACCGAACACGGCCCGACCGGAAAACCCACAACTTGGGGGGCCGGGCAACATTACCGCTTCAACATTCGCACCGCCGCCGCCGGCCATGATAGACTTGGCCCGCAGCCATCCGTCCGCACAGCTCCACCGGACCATCGGCCGCAGAAAGCGATTTCACCATGCAACGCCACCCCGTCGCCCTGTGGTTCCGGCCCAAGTCGTTCGGTTACGGATGGACACCGGCCACCTGGGAAGGCTGGTTGGTCACTGCGTTGGCCGTGGCGGCCGTCGCAGCCATCGCCGGTTGGGCCGGCCGCTGAGACTTGACCTTGGCCGCGCCCCGCGCCAATCGGGTGCGCACACCAGCCAAGGCGCGCCCCCGTGAACGACACCACCCCTGACAGCCTGATTCCCTATGACGATATCGTCCAGGATGCGCTGCGCGGCGTGGTCAGCCGCGTGCTGCGGCGCATCCAGGCCGAAGGCAGCCTGCCCGGCAGCCATCATTTCTACATCGCCTTCCGCACCCGCGCCCCCGGTGTGTCCATCCCCAGCCATCTCATGGAACGCTATCCGGACGAGATGACCATTGTCATCCAGCACCGTTATTGGGATCTGGTGGTGGCCGATGATCATTTCTCCATCGGCCTGTCGTTCAACCAGATGCCGGCCACGCTGGTCATTCCCTATGATGCCATTGTCGGCTTCGTCGATCCGGCGGTGAACTTCGCCCTGCAGTTTGCGCCCAAGGATGGCGAGCATGCACCGGAACCGCCGGAGCCGGAGACGCCGCCACCCGCGCCGGAGCCGGATGGCAGCAGCGATGGCAGCAATGTCGTCACGCTCGACCGGTTCCGCCGCAAGTGACCCAGTTCATCCGCCGCGATGCGCCCGCCCGGCGCGGTTTGATGTTCGTGCTGTCCTCCCCCTCGGGCGCCGGCAAGACGACCATGTCGCGCGCGCTGATGGCCGAGGACAATGAGATCACCATGAGCGTTTCCGCCACCACCCGCCGGCCCCGCCCGGGCGAGGTGGATGGTGTCGATTATTATTTCGTCAGCCCCGATCAGTTCCAGTCGATGGTGCAGGAAAATGCCCTGCTGGAATGGGCCACCGTGTTCGGCAACCGTTATGGCACGCCGCGTGCCCCCGTGGAGGCCGCCCTGGCCGCCGGCCGCGATGTGCTGTTCGACATTGATTGGCAGGGCACGCAGCAGCTGCAGCAAACCGATGCCGCCTCCGACCTGGTGCGCGTGTTCATCCTGCCGCCCACATTGGCCGAGCTGGAACGCCGGCTGACCAGCCGCAACACCGATCACCCCGATGTGATCGCCGGCCGCATGGCCCGCGCCCGCGACGAGATCAGCCATTGGGGCGAATATGATTATATCCTGGTCAACGACGATGCCGAAACCTGCCTGAACGAGATCCGCGCCATCCTGAAGGCCGAACGCCTGCGCCGAAAACGCCAGCTCGGGCTCGCCGGCTTCGTGCGCGGCATGCTGGGCGAATGAGACACTGGCCGGCTCTGCTGCTGCTGGCCGGCTGCAGCACGGCCGATGATCTGCAGCCCTATGCCGTCGTCCGCCGCGCCGATGTGTGGCAGGCGGTGATCCGCGACAATGATCGTGGCCGCCTCGCCCGCCTGTCTGACGCGTGGACGGAGGCGCAGGCCGATATCGCTGCCGCCGGCGCCACCGCCGATCTCGCCGCGCTGGGCCCTGTCGCCGATCCCGCGCTGGCCAGCCCGGCGCCGCTGCCGGCAGCCGGCGCGTTCCAGTGCCGCATCATCCGGCTGGGCTGGCGCCAGGGCAGTGTGCGGCTGGCCCCGCCGGTGCAGGCCGAAGCCTGGGCACCCTGCACCCTGGCCGCCGATGGCATATTGCTGCGCCTCGAAACCGCGCCCGGCGTGCAGCGCTTTGCCGGCACGCTTTATCCCGATGTGGACCGGCTGGTCTTCCTGGGCAGCGTGCAACTGGCTGGCGAGCCCGGCCGCCTGCGCTATGGCGAGGATCGCGACCGCGACCAACTCGGCGTGCTCACCACCCTCGCCCCCGGCCATTGGCGGCTCGCGCTGCCCTGGCCGCGCTGGAGCGCCCGCCTGGTGCTGATCGAGATCAAGGCCGGCTAGTGGCCGAATTCACCGCGGTGCTGGCGGCCCAGAGCTGGGCCTTCTGGGCGGCGGCCATTGCCGGCGTCACCATCCTGGGCCTCGCCAAGGGCGGCTTTGCCGGGCTGGGCGTGCTGGGCGTGCCGATCATGGCGCTCGGCATGAGCCCGGTGCTCGCCGCCGCCATCCTGCTGCCGATCCTCCTCGTTCAGGATGTGTTTTCGGTGAAGGCCTTTGGCGCCCATCGCAGCAACCGCGTGCTTGCCCTGATGATCCCCGGATCATGCCTGGGGATCCTCGCCGGCTGGGCGCTGGCCCGCTTCGTGCCGGTGGCGGCGGTGGAGGCGGCGGTGGGCCTGATTGCCTTTGGTTTTGGCATCCAGCGCATCCGCGCCGAACATCGTGGGCTGGCCGCGCGGGTCGGCCCGCCGTGGCAGGGCGTCGTGATGGGCGCCGCTGCCGGCTTCACCAGCCAGATCGCCCATGCCGGCGGGCCGCCGTTCCAGATGCATGTGCTGCCGATGAAGCTGCCGCGTGACACATTCATTGGCACCAGCAGCGTGTTCTTTGCGGTGATCAACTGGCTGAAGGTGCCGGCCTATGCCGCGCTGGGCACCTTCACGCCGGCCAACATGGCGCTGGCGGCGGCGCTGCTGCCGGCCGCGCTCGCCTCCACCTGGGCCGGCACCCTGCTGGTTCGCCGGGTTGATGGGCCGCGTTTCTATGCCATCATGCATGTGTTGATGATCCTGGTTGGGGGGAAATTGCTATGGGACGGGCTTTCGGGGCTCTGATCGCGGCCATGCTGGCCAGCCCGGCAGCGGCAGCGCCAGTCGATCTGGTTGCGCTCTACAAGGATCTCCACGCCCATCCGGAACTGGGCTTTCAGGAGGTGCGGTCGGCTGGCATCCTCGCCGCCGAAGCCCGCGCTGCCGGGTTCGAGGTGACCGAAAAGGTCGGCGGCACCGGCGTTGTGGCCCTGCTGAAGAACGGCAAGGGCCCCACCGTGCTGGTGCGGGCCGACATGGATGCGCTGCCGGTCAAGGAAATCACCGGCCTCGCTTATGCCAGCCAGGCCACCGGCCATTACAAGGGTGGCCCGGAAACGCCGGTGATGCACGCCTGTGGCCATGATATCCACATGGCCGTGTGGGTGGGCGTGGTGCGCGCGCTCGCCGCCAACAAGGCCAATTGGCGCGGCACGGTGATAATGGTGGCCCAACCGGCCGAGGAGATCATCCAGGGCGCCCGCGCCATGCTGGCCGATGGTCTCTATGCCCGCTTTGCCCGCCCCGATTATGCCCTGGCCCTGCACGATGGCACCGGCCCGGCCGGCACGGTGCAGGTGAACCTTGCCGCCAACGCCTCCGCCGCCGACACGGTGGACATCGAGGTGAAGGGCATCGGCGGCCACGGCGCCTATCCGGCCGACACGAAAGACCCGGTGGTGCTGGCCAGCCGCATCGTCATCGCCCTGCAAACGCTGGTCGCCCGCGAGAATGACCCGTTCCAGCCCGCCGTGGTGACGGTGGGCAGCATCCACGGCGGCACCAAGCACAATATCATTGGCGAAAGCGTGCATCTGCAATTGACGGTGCGCAGCTTTGATGCCGGCGTGCAGGCCCGGCTGCTCGAAGGCATCCGCCGCATCGCCCGCGGCGAGGCCATCGCCGCCGGCCTGCCGGAAAGCCTGTATCCCGAAGTGACGGTGGACCCCAACGGCACCCAGCCCACCATCAACACCACGCCGCTTGCCACCCGCATCAAGGCGCTGTTCCAGAAAACGCTGGGGCCGGACAAGGTGCTGGAAGGCAACCCGTCGATGGCGTCAGAGGATTACAACCAGTACGGCCTGGCCGATCCGCGCATCCAGACGGTGATGTATTCGCTCGGCGCGGTGAATGCCGATGTGTGGGCCAAGGCGCAGAAGGACGGCACGAAATTGCCCGGCCCGCACAACCCGCGCTGGGCCCCCGATCCCGAACCCACCATCGCCACCGGAGTCGCCACCATGACCGATGCGGTGATGATGCTGCTGCCCAAATCGCGTTGAGGAACCAAAGCAATGAAAAGCCTGCTTGCCAGCCTGCTGCTCGCCACAGCCGCGCCCGCCCTGGCCGCGCCGGTTGATCTCGTCAGCCTCTACAAGGATCTGCACATGCACCCCGAACTGTCGGGGCAGGAAGTGCGATCGGCGGCGATCCTGGCGGCTGAAGCCCGCGCCGCCGGGTTCGAGGTGACCGAGAAGGTGGGCGGCACCGGCGTGGTGGCAGTGATGAAGAACGGCCCCGGCCCGGTGGTGCTGGTGCGGGCCGACATGGATGCGCTGCCGGTGAAGGAAACCACCGGCGTGCCCTATGCCAGCGTCGCCACCGGCAAGATGCTGGGTGCACCGGCCGATGCCCCGATGACCCCGGTGATGCACGCCTGCGGCCATGATATCCACATGACGGTGTGGGCCGGCACTGCCCGCTGGCTGGCCGAGAACCGCAAGGCCTGGCGCGGCACCGTGGTGATGATCGGCCAGCCGGCCGAGGAAGCCAATGGCGGCGCCGAAGGCATGTTGAAGGATGGGCTGTTCACCCGCTTCCCCAAGCCGCAATATGCCCTGGCTTTGCATGACAGCGCCGAAATCCCCGCCGGCAGCGTGAGCGTGCCGCAGAAGGAGGCGCTGGCCGCCGGCAGCTTCATCGACATCGAAATCCCCGGCAAGGGCGGCCACGGCGCCTATCCCGCCACCACCCATGATCCGGTGGTGCTCGCCGCGCGCATCATCATGGGCCTGCAGCCGCTGGTCAGCCGCGAGAACAACCCCTTCGATCCGGCCGTCGTCACGGTGGGCAGCGTCCACAGCGGCACCAAGCACAACATCATCCCCGACAGCGCCCATCTGCAGCTGACGGTGCGCAGCTATGATGCGGCGGTGCAGAAGCGCCTGCTCGACGGCATCGCCCGTGTCGCCCGCAACGAGGCAGCTGCCGCCGGCTTCCCGGCCCATCTGATGCCGGTGGTGACCGGCCTCGAAAACGGCACCCCGCCCACGCTCAACACGCCGGAACTGGCGGCACGGGTGGAAGCCGCGATGATCGCCAGGATGGGCAAGGCCCGGGTGCCGCGCATCCCGCCATCGATGGCATCAGAGGATTTCAACCGCTATTATCTCGCCGATCCGTCGATCCAGTCGGTGATCTTCTGGGTGGGCGGCGTGCCGCAGGATGTGTGGGACAAGGCCAAGCGCGGGGAAGGCAGCCTGCCCAGCCTGCACAACAGCGCCTGGGCCCCCGATCCCGCCCCGACCATCGCCGCCGGGGTGGAGGCGATGACCACCGCCGTCGTCGCCCTGCTGCCGCCGAAATAACGCCCCCCCTCAAAAAGCCCAAGCGCCGAATCGCCGTATCGCCGTGCTACAACCCTCCCCACAACGCTCCTGGGGAGGATGTGCCATGCGTGACTACACGAAATTCTACATCGACGGCCAATGGGTCGATCCGGCCGTCGCCAATCCGCTGGACGTGATCAACCCTGCCACCGAAGAAGTGGCCGGCAAGATCAACCTGGGCAGCGCCGCCGATGTCGACCGCGCCGTCGCCGCCGCCAAGGCCGCCTTCCCGGCCTTTGCCCGCACCAGCGTCAAGGAACGCATCGAGCTGCTGGGCGCCATCGCCGGCGAATATCAGAAGCGCTACAACGACATCGCCGCCGCCATCACCGAGGAAATGGGCGCGCCGGCCTGGCTGTCCAACCAGGCCCAGGCCGCGCTCGGCATCGGCCATATCGCCACCGCCATCGAGGTGCTGAAAGGCTACAAGTTCGATGAGCTCAAGGGCACCACGCTGATCACTAGGGAACCGATCGGCGTCTGCGCCTTCATCACGCCGTGGAACTGGCCGATCAACCAGATCGCCTGCAAGGTCGCACCGGCGCTGGCGGTGGGGTGCACCATGGTGCTGAAGCCGTCTGAGATCGCGCCGTTCAGCGCCTATATCTGGACGGAAATCCTCCATGCCGCCGGCGTGCCCAAGGGCGTGTTCAACCTCGTCAATGGCGATGGCCCCGGCGTTGGCGTCGCCCTGTCGAGCCACAAGGATGTGGACATGGTCAGCTTCACCGGCTCGACCCGGGCCGGCATCGCGGTGGCGAAGAACGCGGCCGACACGGTCAAGCGCGTCGCGCAGGAACTGGGCGGCAAGTCGCCCAACATCGTGCTGCCCGATGCCGATCTGGTGAAGGCCGTCTCTGGCGGCGTGCAGAGCGTGATGATGAACTCGGGCCAAAGCTGCAACGCGCCCACCCGCATGCTGGTGCCGCGCGCGAAGATGGCCGAAGCCGCCGCCATCGCCAAGCAGGTCGCCGAAGCCACCACCGTGGGTGATCCCAACGGCAACAGCGCCATGGGCCCGGTGGTCAGCGAAACCCAGTGGAACAAGATCCAGGGCCTGATTGAACAGGGCATCAAGGAAGGCGCCACGCTGGTTGCCGGCGGCCCCGGCCGGCCGGAGGGGCTCGACAAGGGCTATTATGTCAAGCCGACCATCTTTGCCGATGTGACCAACGACATGACCATCGCGCGCGAGGAAATCTTCGGCCCGGTGCTGGCCATGCTGCCATATGACAGCGAAGAGGACGCCATCGCCATCGGTAACGACACCGTCTACGGCCTTGCCGCCTATGTGCAGGGTGAGCCGGAACACGCCCGCAAGGTCGCCCGCGAACTGCGCGCCGGCCAGGTCAACATCAACCAGGCCGGGTTCGATCTGATGGCGCCGTTCGGCGGCTACAAGCAATCCGGCAACGGCCGCGAATGGGGCGATCACGGCTTTGCCGATTTCCTCGAAACCAAGGCCATCATCGGCTTCGGCGAAGCCCAGGCGGCGGAGTAACCTCCCCTCCCGTTGGCTCCGCCGCCCTGGCGGGTCAGGGGAGGGGTCGGGGGTGGGGAAGTCCGATCCACGCCACCCTCGTCGGCCCCTTATTCCCACACCCGACCCCTCCCGCCAGCGGGAGGGGAGGAGACGAACGAATGACCATCCACACCCCGATCTGTGATCTTCTCGGCGTCGAACACCCGGTGCTGCTCGCCGGCATGGGCGGCGTCTCCTATGCCGAGGTTTGCGCCGCCGTGTCCGCCGCCGGTGGCTTCGGCTCGCTCGGCATGGCCGGCCTGCCGCCCAAATTCATCGCCGATCAGATGGCGCGCGTGAAGGATCTGACCGACAAGCCGTTCGGCGTCGACCTGCTCACCGCCCAGCCCGAAACCCTCACCGCGAGCGTCGATGTGATCATCAAGGGCGGCGCCAAGGCCTTCATCGCCGGCCTGGGCGTGCCGGTGGCCATCATCAACGAGCTGAAGGCGGCCGGCATCGTCGTCATGTGCATGGCCGGCAATGTGAAGCATGCGGTCAAGGCGGCCGAAGCCGGCTGTGATGTCATCATCGCGCAAGGGACAGAAGGCGGCGGCCACACCGGCAGCGTCGCCTCCGTCGCGCTGTGGCCGCAATGCGTGGACGCGGTCGATATCCCGGTGGTGGCCGCCGGCGGCCTTTACGACGGCCGCGGCCTTGCCGCCGCGCTGGCCTTTGGCTGTGTCGGCGTGTGGATGGGCACCCGCTTCATTGCATCCGAAGAGGCGCATGCCGGCCAGAAATACAAGGAAGCGATCGTCGGCATGTCGGAAAGCGACACCGTCATCTCCAAGGTGTTCACCGGCAAGACGCTGCGCGCCATCGTGAATGATTCCAACCGCAACTTCGACAATCGCGATGCCAAACCCTTTGCCGCCCAGGTCGCCGAATCGGTGCAGCTGAACCGGCTGGGCCCCATTGCCGGCGTGCTCGACGTCATCCCCGAAACCCAGTGCCTGGCGGCCGGGCAGGGCGGTGGCGGCATCACCGAAATCCTGCCCGCCGGTGAGATCGTGCGCCGCACCGTGGCCGAGGCCGAATCCACCCTGAAAAGCCTGCGGAGCTTCGGCTGATGCGCCGCCTCCTGCTCGCGCTCGCCCTGCTGGCCACGCCGGCCGCCGCCATCGACGGCCCGGTGTTCAAGGGGTTCGGCACCTACACCGCCACCGAACATGATGTGCTGATCCCTCGGGGCACGGTGCTGCGCCATGTCTATGACGTCACCGCCGCCACGCCGGGCAAGCGCAACCCCGGCTTTGAAACGGCGGCGCGCTTCATCAACTCCCATGTCGGCAACGGCATGGCGGAGCGGGATGTCGCGGTTGCCGTCGTTGTCCACGGCCCGGCCATTGCCGAACTGACGAAGCCCGAGGTTTATGCTGCCCGCAACGCCGGTGCCGCCAACGCCAGCGAGGCGATGGTGAAGGCGATGCTGGAAAAGGGCGTGCGCTTCATCGTCTGCGGCCAGGCCGCCAACGCCATGGGTGTGAAAAAGGCTGACTTGCTTCCCGGCGTCGAACTGGCCATCTCTGCCAGCAGCGCCCACGCCGTCCTGCAGGCGCAAGGTTACACGCTGAACCCGTTCTGAAAGGCTTGCCCCATGCTGCGTGCCGCGCTTCTTGCCACCATCCTGATCGCGGCGCCGGCACTGGCGCAGGATCGCAGCGGCTTCAGCCTGGGGCCTGTGCTGAAGGATGTCGGCCCCCACGCCGCCGTTGAAGGCGATCTACCGATCCCCAAGGGAACGGTGTTCAAGATCGCCTTTGATCTGCGCGCCAAGGCCGATCCGGGCACGCTCAACCGCCAGATCGAAACCGCGGCGCGCACGCTCAACATGCATGTCGCCAACGGTGTGCCGCAAAAGGATGTGCACATCGTGCTGATCTTCCACGGCCCATCCCTGAACGATCTGCTCAACGCCAGCGCCTATGCCGCCCGCAACGATGGCAAGGCCAATGCCAGCGCCGATGCGGTGGCCAAGCTGATCGGCGCCGGGGTGGAATTTGTCGTCTGCGGCCAGAGCGCGGCGAGCCTGGGCATCAAGAAGGCCGATCTGCTGCCCGGCGTGAAGCTGGCGCTGTCGGCCATCACCGCCCACGCCCTCTACCAGCAGCGCGGCTACACGCTGAACCCGTTCTGATCCTTCAGGCGGCTGCCACTGGCCGTCGCCGCCGCATCAGGCTGCCCACAGCGCCAAAGCCAGCCAGCATCATGGCCCAGCTGGCCGGTTCCGGCACGGCGGCGAACGATTCGATATGCTCGCCATCCACGCCAACCCCGAACTTGGCGAGATAGGTCGTCTTGGTGCCCGACAACTGGGTGCCGCCGGGGATGGCATAAAGCGCATTCAGCGCATCATAATCCCCGGCATAGGGGTGCATGTTGTTCAGCGTGCCGTTGGTGCCCAGCGTGCCGCTTGGATCATTGGTGTAATCCATGCAGGTGCCCAGGTTCAGGTTGGTGAAATTCTCGTCGGCATGGGCCAGGCCCATGGTGTGGCCCACCTCCTGACACATCACCGATTGGCGGAAGGCGGCATTGTTGTACCGGGCCTTGGCATAATAATAATCGTTCAGCTTCACCGTCGCCTTGCTGATGTAACCGTTGGTGAGCCAGATGCTGGCCAGCCCCAGCCAGCCGTTGGCGCCATAATTGGCGTTGCAGGCCTGGATGGTGGCCGTCACCGCGCCGCACAGCTTGGGATCGGCGCTGCCCGCCGTCACCACCAGATCGATATTGTTCAGCACCGTCCAGTCCGATGCGGCGGTGCGCAGATACACGTCCCAGGTGGTCGACACATTGTCGACCAGCTTCAGTTGCAGCGTGGATTCGCGGGCCCAGCGATAGCCATTCCAGGTTGGCGTCAACGCCGCCGCTGCCGGGGTGGCCAGGGCCATCACCGCTGCCACGCTCACGAATTTCCAGCCCATCGCACCCCCCTTTGGCGCCCACTGCACGGCGGCAGTATCGCGCAAAAGCGTAAGCATAAGCTGAATTACATTTTCGACAGGCTGCGCCTCAACCCTTCAGGGCCGGCACCCGCGCCGCCGCCTCGCCCGGATCAATCTCCGGCCCCGGCACGCCCGAATCCACCCGCCCGGCCGCAGCCATGCGGATGGCGCGGCGGATGCGCGGATAGGTGCCGCAGCGGCAGATGTTGGTGATGGCGGCGTTGATGTCCTCGTCGCTGGGGTTCGGCTTGTCCTTCAACAGGGCGGCGGCCGCCATGATCATGCCCGATTGGCAATAACCGCATTGCGGCACCTGGGCTGCGATCCACGCCTGCTGCAGCGGGTGGTCGCGATTGTCGGACAGGCCTTCGATGGTGGTGACGAAGGTGCCTTCCAGATCGGCAATCGTCACCTGGCAGCTGCGCGTCGCCTTGCCATCCACATGCACGGTGCAGGCCCCGCACAGCCCGGCGCCACAGCCAAACTTTGTGCCGGTCAACCCCGCCGCCTCGCGCAGCGCCCACAGCAGGGGCGTCGCGGGGTCCATCAGAAATTCGACAGGATTGCCGTTGACGGTGAACTTGGTCATGCCTTGTCCATAGACCGTGGGAGCCTGCAATGGAACTCAAGACCCTTGATTACCGTGTTGATGATGGCATCGCCCGCATCACGCTCAACCGCCCGGCCGAACTCAACACCATGAACGGCGATTTCTGGCCGGAAATGGTCCGGGTGTTCGATGAAATCGCCCATGACATGGCGGTGCGCTGTGTCATCATCGCCTCCACCGGCAAGCATTTCACCGCCGGGCTCGATCTGAAATGGGCCGGGCAGAATGCGCTGGCCAGCCGCGGCAGCGCCGATCTGGGCCGCCAGCGTGAGGCGTTTCGCCGCCATGTGAAGGAACTGCAGGAAAGCTTCAACGTCATCGACAATTGCCGCGTGCCGGTGATCGCCGTCTGCCAGGGCGGCTGCATCGGCGGCGGCGTCGATCTGGTCACGGCCTGCGACATGCGCATCGCCACCGCCGATGCCTATTTCACCATCCAGGAAATCAATGTCGCCATCGTCGCCGATGTCGGCACGCTGCAGCGCATTCCCTTCCTGTTGCCGCAGGGGCTGGTGCGCGAGTTGGCCTATACCGGGCGCAAGTTCCCGGCCGCCGAAGCCGCCCGCCATGGCTTCGTCAACCGGGTGGAAGACAGTCACGAGGCCGCGCTGGCCGCAGCAGACGCAATCGCGCGCGAGATTTGCGCCAAGTCGCCGCTGGCGATTACCGGCATCAAGCAGGTGCTCAACTATGGTCGCGATCACAGCGTCGCCGATGGCCTTGATTATGTGGCCGTCTGGAACGCCGCGATGCTGCAGGGGGATGACATGACCGCCGCCGTGCAAGCCCAGATGGCGCGGCAATCTGCCACCTTCCAAAATCTGAAGGCCTGACAAATCCGCAGGCTTTGGCATGTTTCGGGCTTGCCTGTTGCGCTGCAGCGCGGCATAGCTACTCCGTCATTTGGCGGATGAGTCCGCCCGTTTCAGGCCAGGGGCAGTATGCGCCGCATCATCAAGTCGATTGTTTCCGCCGGAGCGATGCTCGCGCCGGCTCTCGCCGCTGCACAGGAGGCAGTTGCCGCCGCGCCGGTGCCTCCCGTTGCCACCACCGATGTGCCAGCCGCCACCCCGGCGCTGCTGGCCCCCACGCCCGGCATCGGCCAGCCCACCGGCGGCATCGATCTGCAAACGCCGGTCACCGATATCGCCATCGAAGCCCAGCACATGGTGCACAATGTGCTGAACCCGGTGATGTTTGCGGTCGCCATCTTCGTGCTGATCCTGCTGGCCTGGACCATTCTGCGCTACCGCGCCGGCGCCAACCCGGTGCCGTCCAAGAACAGCCACAACACCGTGATCGAGGTGGTGTGGACCGTGGTGCCGGCGCTGATCCTCATCGTCATCGCCTTCCCCAGCTTCCGCCTGCTGGCCAATCAATATGATCCGCCCAAGGCCGATCTCACCATCAAGGCCATCGGCCACCAGTGGTATTGGGAATATGAATATCCGGATCAGGGTGGCTTCACCTATGATTCGATCATGCTCACCAACGAGGAAGCCGCCAAGCGCGGGTCGCCCAAGCTGCTGGATGTGGACAACCGCCTGGTTGTCCCGGCCGGCGCCACCGTGAAGGTGCTCACCACCGCGGCCGACGTGATCCACAGCTTCGCCATGCCGGCCTTCTATGTGAAGATGGACGCCGTGCCGGGCCGCATCAACGAAACCTGGTTCAAGGTGGACAAGCCGGGCGTCTATTTCGGCCAGTGCAGTGAGCTGTGCGGCACCAAGCATGCCTATATGCCCATCGCCATCGAAGTGCTGCCGAAGGCGCAGTTCGATGCCTGGGTCGCCGCCAAGCAGAAGGAAAACGGCATCGAGCCGAAGGTGGCCGAAGCCGCTCCCGCCGCCACCCCGGCCGCCGCTGAATAAGATCTGAGAAGAGGAACCCACCCATGGCTCACGCCGCAACCGCCGGGGCGCATGATCACGATCATGACCACACGCCCGGTTTCATCCAGCGCTGGCTCTTCTCGACCAACCACAAGGATATCGGCACGCTCTACCTGATCTTCGCGATCATCGCCGGCACCATCGGCGGCGCGATTTCGGGCATCATGCGCCTCGAACTGGCGCAGCCGGGCATCCAGTATCTGACCTTCATGACCCAGGGCAATGTCGATCAGGCCAACCATCTGTGGAACGTGTTCATCACCGCCCACGGCCTGATCATGGTGTTCTTCACCGTGATGCCCGCCATGATCGGCGGCTTTGGCAACTGGTTCGTGCCGATCATGATCGGCGCGCCCGACATGGCGTTCCCGCGCATGAACAACGTGTCGTTCTGGCTGCTGGTGCCGTCCTTCCTGCTGCTGTGCGGCTCGATGTTCGTCGAAGGCCCGGCCGGCGCCAATGGTGTCGGCACCGGCTGGACGGTCTATCCGCCGCTCTCCACCGCCGGCCACCCCGGCCCCGCCGTCGACATGGCGATCCTGTCGCTGCACATCGCCGGCGCCAGCTCGATCCTGGGCGCGATCAACTTCATCACCACCATCCTCAACATGCGCGCACCGGGCATGACCATGCACAAGATGCCGCTGTTCGTGTGGTCGGTGCTGGTCACCGCCTTCCTGCTGCTGCTGTCGCTGCCCGTGCTGGCCGGCGCCATCACCATGCTGCTGACCGATCGCAACTTCGGCACCCACTTCTTCACCGCTGATGGCGGTGGTGATCCGATCCTCTATCAGCACCTGTTCTGGTTCTTCGGTCACCCAGAAGTCTATATCCTGATCCTGCCGGGCTTCGGCATCATCAGCCAGATCGTCTCCACCTTCAGCCGCAAGCCCGTGTTCGGCTATCTCGGCATGGCCTATGCCATGGTCGCCATCGGCTTCATCGGCTTCGTTGTGTGGGCGCACCACATGTTCACCGTCGGCCTCGACGTGAACACCAAGATGTATTTCACCGCCGCCACCATGATCATCGCGGTGCCCACCGGCATCAAGATCTTCAGCTGGATCGCCACCATGTGGCAGGGTTCGATCAAGTTCGACACGCCCATGCTGTGGGCCATCGGCTTCATCTTCATGTTCACCGTTGGCGGCGTCACCGGCGTGCTGCTCTCCAACGCCGGTGTGGATACCTATTTCCACGACACCTATTATGTGGTCGCCCACTTCCACTATGTGCTGTCGCTGGGCGCCGTGTTCGCCATCTTCGCCGCCTGGTATTACTGGTTCGGCAAGATGTTCGGCAAACAATACAACGAGTTCCTGGGCAAGCTGCACTTCTGGGTCTTCTTCATCGGCGTGAACGTGCTGTTCTTCCCGATGCACTTCCTGGGCCAGGATGGCATGCCGCGTCGCATCCCCGATTATCCGGATGCCTATGCCTATTGGAACCAGATCGCCTCCTATGGCTATGCCATCATGGCGGTCGGCATGCTGATCTTCTTCCTCAACATGCTGGTGTCGGCCTTCTCGCGCCGCAAGGTGGAAGACAATTATTGGGGCGAAGGCGCCACCACCCTGGAATGGACCCTGTCCAGCCCGCCGCCCTTCCACCAGTTCGAAACCCTGCCGGTCATCAAGTGACGGCAACACGGGGGCGGTGCTTCTGCACCGCCCCCGAAGGCGTTCCCAATGTCTGAAATGGCCAACCCCTCCAGCGCCCTTCCCAGCACCCTGCTGGCCGACTGGCGGGATTATTTCGCCCTGCTGAAGCCGCGGGTGATGACTCTGGTGATCTTCACCGCCGCCTGCGCCATGGTCGCGGCGCCGGGCCAGATGCACCCCTTCCTCGCCTTCATCGGCATCCTGTGCATCGCGGTGGCCGCCGGTGCTGCCGGCGCGCTCAACCAATGGTATGAAGCCGATATCGATGCGGTGATGAAGCGCACCGCCAAGCGCCCGCTGCCCGCCGGCAAGCTGGAAAAGCCGGAAGCGCTGGCCTTCGGCGTCATCCTCGGCACCGGCTCGGTTGCCATGATGGGCCTGGCATTGAACTGGGTCGCGGCCTTCTGGCTCGCCGTCTCCATCCTCTTCTACGTGGTGGTCTACACCGCCTGGCTCAAGCGCCGCACGCCGCAGAACATCGTCATCGGCGGCGCCGCCGGGGCCTTCCCGGTAATCTGCGGCTGGGCCGCCGTCTCCGGCGACACGCCGCTCTTGGCCTGGATCCTGTTCGCAATCATCTTCCTGTGGACGCCGCCGCACTTCTGGGCGCTGGCCCTGTTCATGGAGGCCGATTATTCCAAGGCCGGCGTGCCGATGCTGCCGGTCACCCATGGCCTCGCCGAAACCCGCCGCCAGATCCTCGCCTATTCCGCTTGCCTCGTGCCCGTCACCATCGCGCCGACGCTGCTGGGCCTGGCTGATTGGGCCTATGGCGGCACCGCCATCACGCTCGGGATCATCTTCATGGTCATGGCGGTAAAGGTGTGGCGCAACACCGCCACGGCACCGGCCGGGATGGGCCCCGAAAAACAGCTGTTCAAATTCAGTCTTCTCTATCTGGCCTGCCTGTTCGGCGCCCTGGTGGCTGACCGGCTGCTGCTGCCATGAGTGTCGAGCCTGCCAGCTGGACCCCGGCCGAGCGTGAAGCCTTCTACGCCCGCCGCGCCTCGCGCAACCGCGCGCTGGGCATCCTGCTCTTCACCCTCGTGGCCCTGTTCTTCGGCATCACCGTGGTGCGGATGACCGGCCAGGTGAAGAACGCGCCCGACACGCCTGCCACCGCGGCCAAGCCGGCATGAGCCACGCCGGCACCCCGCTGCATCAGGCCAACCGCCGCATCGGCCTTGCCGCCGCTGCCGGCGCGCTGGCGATGGTCGGCGTCGCCTATGCCGCGGTGCCGCTCTATCGCCTGTTCTGCCAGGTCACCGGCTTTGGCGGCACCACCCAGGTCGCCGCCGCCGCGCCCGCCGCCGACCGGCTGGTCGGGGTCGCCGGCCGCACCATCAAGGTCCGCTTTGATTCCAATGTCGCTCCCGGTCTGCCCTGGCGCTTCCACCAGAAACAGAACGAGGTCAGCATCCCTATCGGCGAAAAGCGGATGGCCTTCTACACCGCCACCAACACCGGCGACCGGCCGATCACCGGCCGCGCCGTCTTCAACGTCTCCCCCGACGTTGCCGGCCAGTATTTCATCAAGATTGCCTGCTTCTGCTTCACCGAACAGACGCTGAAGGCCGGCGAAACGGTCGAGATGCCGGTTGTCTGGTATGTCGATCCGGCGATCATGGATGATCCGGTTGCACGCAAGATCGACGAAATCACGCTCAGCTACACCTTCTATCCAGTGGACAAACCGGAGCAGGTCAAGGTAAGTGCTGCGACAAATCGTAACACATCAGGATAGGGCCACCATCATGGCTGCGGGCAAGACCCACGATTTCCACATTCTCAATCCGTCATCGCGGCCGCTGATGATGTCGATGGCGGTGCTCGTGCTCGCCAGCGGCGCCATCGGCTGGATGCACAAGACGGGCTGGGGCATGGCCACCTTCTTTGCCGGCCTCGCCGCCGTCTCCGCCATGTTCTTCCTGTGGTGGAAGGATGTGGTGCACGAAGCCAACACCGGCGATCACACGCCGGTGGTCCAGCTGCATCACCGCTATGGCATGATCCTGTTCATCGCATCCGAAGTGATGTTCTTCGTCGCCTGGTTCTGGGCCTATTTCAACGCCGCCCTCTACCCCTCCATGCACGAAGGCATCGAAGGCGCCTGGCCGCCCAAGGGCATCGAACTGCTCGATCCCTTCGTCTTCCCGCTGCTGAACACGCTGATCCTGCTGCTGTCGGGCACCACCGTCACCTGGGCCCACCACGCGCTCATCCATGATGACCGCAAGGGGCTGAAGCAGGGCCTGTGGGTCACCATCGCCCTCGGCCTGATCTTCACCTGCGTGCAGGCCTATGAATATCACCACGCCGAATATGGCCTGGCCGACAGCATCTATGGCGCCGCCTTCTACATGGCGACCGGCTTCCACGGATTCCACGTCATTGTCGGCACCATCTTCCTGATGGTCTGTCTCGCCCGCACCTACAAGGGCGATTTCACCCCGCGCCACCACTTCGGCTTCGAAGCCGCCGCCTGGTATTGGCACTTCGTCGATGTGGTGTGGCTGTTCCTGTTCATCGCCATCTATGTGTGGGGTTCGCACTTCGGTGCGGCGGTGGCCCACAGCCCGCTTGGCTGAGGCGCCGCATCCCGCGCAGGTCGCGCTCAAGGGCCGCTGTCCACGCTGTGGCGGCGGCCCGCTGTTTTCCGGCGTGCTGAAACTCGCCCCGGCCTGCACCGTCTGCGGGCTGGATTATGGCCGCTTCAATGTCGGCGATGGCGCCGCCGCCGGCGTGATCCTGCTGGTCGGTGCCATCATCATGCCGCTGTCGCTGGTGGTGGATTTCCGCTTCAATCCGCCCTGGTGGGTGCACATGCTGCTGTGGGTGCCGGCCGTGGTCGGCCTGTCCCTGGCATTGCTTCGCCTCTCCAAGGGCCTGCTGGTCGCGATGGAATATCGCAACGACGCTGGCGAAGGCCAACGCGCCGACCAATGACCATCCGCAAACTGCCGGTGCTGCCCACGCTGATCACCATTATCGGTGTGCTGATCCTGTGCGGCCTCGGCCGCTGGCAGCTGGAACGGCGGGAATGGAAACACCGGCTGATCGAACGGCTCGCCGCCGCCCCCAATCTGCCGCCGGTTTCCCCCGGTGAATTTGAACGCGCCATGGCCGGCGACGTTTCGGTGCAGTATCGCCGGGCGGAGATCAGCTGCCATGCCGGGCCGAAAAAACCCTATGATCTGCGCCCCGGCGCATCCGCTGGTGGCACCTCCGGCTATTTCGTCGTCGTCTCCTGCCGGCCCAACAACCGCCCGCCCGACATTGTCGCCGTCGCGGGCTGGACGCGTCGCATCGATGCCAAGGATGCGGTGATCAACCTCGATCACGAATTGTCGGGCATCATCATCGAACGGCCCTATGGCAATGATCCTGGCCGCCCGCGCTTCATGCTGATCCCCGATGCCGCGATTCCGCCGCTGGACCGTCCGCAACAGCCCAGCGCCGCCGACCTGCCCGACAATCACCTGGCCTATGCCGGCCAGTGGTTCGGCCTCGCCATTGCGCTGAGCGCCATCTATGGCCTGTGGCTGCGCAAGCGCGGCTTGGTTGCGCCCACGCCCAAGCCCGAATAACAGGCAGGCGTCATGCGCTATATCTCCACCCGCGGGCAGGCCCCGATTCTCGATTTCCGTGGTGCAACGCTCGCCGGCCTCGCCAGCGATGGCGGGCTTTATGTGCCCGAAACCTGGCCGCGCTTCACCACGGCCGAAATCGCCGCCATGGCCGGCCTCTCCTATGTGGAGGTGGCGGTGCGCGTCTGCCGGCCGTTTACCGGCGACTGCCTTGATGAAGCCGCCCTGCGCGATATCTTCACCCGCGCCTATGACCGCTTCGCCCACGTCGCCGTGGTGCCGCTGAAGCAGCTCGATCACCGCCATTTCCTCGCCGAAATCTTCCACGGCCCCACGCTGGCCTTCAAGGATATCGCACTGCAGGCGCTGGGCCTCGTATTCGAACGTTTCCTCGGCGAATCGGGCGCGCATGTCACCGTGATCGGCGCGACCTCGGGCGACACCGGCTCGGCTGCCATCGATGCGTTGGCCGGCCGCGCCGGGGTGGAGGTCTATATGCTCCATCCGCACGGCCGGGTGAGCGAGGTGCAGCGCCGCCAGATGACGACCGTGCTGGATGGCAACATCCACAACATCGCCATCACCGGCAATTTCGATGATGCGCAGGCGCTGGTGAAGGCGATGTTCAACGATGCCGCCTTTGCCGGCCGCTTCCCGCTCGCCGCCGTCAACAGCATCAATTGGGCGCGTCTGCTGTTCCAGGTCGTCTATTATTTCACCACCGCTTTGTCGCTCGGCGCGCCGCACCGCGCGATTTCCTATGCGGTGCCCACCGGCAATTTCGGCGACGTGTTTGCCGGCTATGTCGCCGCGCAGATGGGCCTGCCCATCGAACGGCTGGTGGTGGCCACCAACGAGAATGACATTCTCCACCGCGCCCTGTCGGCCGGCGATTACAGCCAGGGTGTAGTGCGCCCCACCGATGCCCCGTCGATGGACATTCAGGTTTCCTCCAACTTCGAACGGCTGCTCTTTGATCTTGCCGACCGCGATGCCGCCCAACTGGCGGCGCGCATGGCGGAGTTTGAAGCGACGAAGCAGATGCGCTTGCCCGACGACCAGCGCGCTGCCGCCGCCCGCCTGTTCACCTCCGCCCGGGTCGACGCTGCCGAGATGGCCGACACGATGCGCTGGGCGCTGGCGCACACGGGCGAACTGCTCGATCCGCACACCGCCATCGGCCTCGCGGCCGCCCGGCGCGATCCGGGCACCGCCCCGATGGTGACGCTGGCCACCGCCCATCCGGCCAAATTCCCGGCCGCCGTCGCCGCTGCCACCGGCATCACCCCGGCGCTGCCGGCGCGTCTGGCCGATCTGATGACCCGCCCCGAACGCTATGATGTCGCCCCGGCCCAGCTGCAGGCGATCGAGGCCAATATTGCACAGCGGGCCCGGCCCCGGTGAACCCGCCCACCATCACCATCCTCGACAATGGCCTGCGCGTGGCCAGCTGGGCCATGCCCGGCCTTGAAACCGCCGCGGTGGCGCTGATCACCGACGCCGGCTCGCGCCACGAACGGGCCGAACACAACGGTCTTGCCCATCTGTTCGAACATATGGTGTTCAAGGGCACCCACCGCCGCTCCGCCCGCGCCATTGCGGAGGAGATGGAGGATGTCGGCGGCCAATTGAACGCCTGGACGTCCCGCGATTCGACCATGTTCCACGCCCGCATCCTCGGCCGCGACCTGCCGCTGGCGGTGGACCTGATCGCCGATCTCGTCACCGGCGCCCGCTTCGATGCCGACGACATGGCGCGCGAGAAGGAAGTGGTGCTGCAGGAACTGGGCGAGGCCCGCGACACGCCGGATGACATCGTGTTCGATCATCTCCAGCTTGCCGCCTTTCCGGGGCAGGGCCTCGGCCGCTCCATCCTGGGCGATGAGGAAAGTCTCGCCCGCATCGGGCGCGATGACCTCGTGGATTGGCAGGCCAGCCATTATGCGCCGCAGCGGTTGACGCTGGTCGCCACCGGCAAGGTGGATCATGCCACCCTGTGCCAGTTGGCGGCCACCGCCTTCCCGGCCGCGGCCACCGGCGCGGCGGTTGCGGCCACGGAATCGGCGGTTTTTGCCGCCACCACCCACCACGACGGCCGCCGCATCGAACAGGCGCAGTTGACTGCCGGCTGGGCCGCCCCCAGCCATCATGATCCGGCCCAGGATGCTGCCCTGCTGTTCACGCTGGCGGCCGGCGGCGGCATGTCCTCCCGGCTGTTTCAACAGGTCAGGGAGGAACGCGGGCTGGCCTACACCGTCTCCGCGTCGCTGCAGCCCTATGCCGATGCCGGCCTGATGAGCGTGCACGCCGCCACCGATCCCAAGCAGGCCGCAGCTGCCCGCGATCTCATCACCCAGGTGTTGCATCAGACGGCCCAAAGCCTTGAAAAGGCAGAACTTGACCGTGCCCGCGCCCAGGCCGTCGCCGGCCTGCTGATGGCGCTGGAAGGCGCACAAGGGGCCAGCGACTATCTCGGCCGCAGCCTGATGGTTCACGGCCGCTTCCTGCCCCCCGCCGAACTCGTCGCCCGGATCGAGGCGGTGACCGTAGACCAGGCCCGCGCCGCCGGTGCCGCCATGCTCGCCGGTGCCCCCGCCCGCGCCGAAATCGGCCGCCACAAGCCCGCCGCATGACTGCGCTTTCCACCCTGATCACAGAGGCTTGGCCGGATTTCGGCCTGATCGATTCCGGTGGTGGCCGCAAGCTGGAACGCTATGGCCGCTTCCGCTTCATCCGCCCCGAACCCCAGGCCATGTGGGCGCCGGCCACCCCGGACTGGAAGGCGGATGGCGAGTTCATTGGCGGCAGTGACGAGGATGGTGGCGGCCGCTGGCAACTGAAGCCGCAGGTGCCCGACCGTTGGGAATTGTCGCGCGGCCCGGTGCGCTTCTGGGCCAGCAACACGCCGTTCCGCCATCTCGGCTTCTTTCCCGACATGGGCGGTCAGTGGGATTGGCTGGCCAGCCGCATCCGGCCTGGTGACAAGGTGCTGAACATGTTCGGTTATACCGGCGTCGGCAGCCTGATGGCGGCCCAGGCCGGTGCCCAGGTCACCCATGTCGATGCCAGCAAGAAAAGCGTCGCGGCCGCCCGTGAAAACGCCGGCCTTTCGGGCCTGGCCGACGCGCCGGTGCGCTGGATCATCGATGATGCGCTGAAATTCCTCCGCCGCGAGGTACGACGCGGCAGCAAATATCATGGCATGATCTTCGATCCGCCCAAATATGGCCGCGGCCCGGATGGAGAGGTTTGGCAACTGGAGCGCGACCTGCCAGAACTCGTTGATCTCGCAAGGCAATTGCTCGCCGATGATGCGCGCTTCCTGGTGCTCACCGTCTATGCCATCCGCATGTCGGCCCTCGCCCTCCACCCGCTCCTGGCCCAGGCCACCGTCAGCCGCGGCGGCCAGATCGAGGTGGGCGACATGGCCATCCGCGAGGAGGCCCGCGGCCTGCTGCTGCCCACCGCCATCTTCGCCCGTTGGAGCGCCTGACCCGTCAGCCCTGAAGCAGCGCCTGCCAAGCCAAGGCGGTCATTGCCCCGGCCGTGAGCACCATGCGCAGCCGGCCATACCAGCCCGGCATGGCGCGGGCTGCCAGATCCCACAGCAGGTGCAGCAGCAGGGCGGTGGCCAGCGCACTGAACTGGATCACCCGCATGTTGGCTGGCACCAGCACCAGGATCAGCCAGCCGGCAATGCTGGGCAGCATGGCGAGGCCGATCAGCCGGGGGGAGGGGGCATCGGCCTGTACCGCCGCGCCCCAACGGGCACCGCCCAGAAAGCTGAGGATGATGGCGCTCCACCACAGCAGCGCCTCGTTGAATTGCCAGCGGAAATCGGGCGCCAGCATCGTGCCGAGCGGCGCCGCGAAAAACGGGATCAGGCCGGCCAGGCCATAGAGCAGCACAACGCGGGGGATCGTCATGCCCACCCCCTGCCATGCCCCTGGCAGCAGGGCAAATGCGGCAATTTGGTCAGGGCCGGCAGGCCCGCACGCTCGCCGGATCCGGCCGCACCCCCGGCCGGAACACCGCGACATAGCCCCTGGCAAGGTCAGTCACCCCCATCAGCTCATAGCCGACCGCCTTCACCTCGCAGACCAGCAGCGCCTTGGGCATGCCATGGGCTTCGGACGGCTGGTCCAGATCGACGATGACGATCTTGCCGCCCGGCTTCAGGCTGGCGCGCAGCCGGTCAAGCAGCAGATAGGGCTGCTCGATCTCGTGATACATGTGCACCATCAGCGCGACATCCACGCTGGCCGCCGGCAACCGCGTGCTGGTCTGCCGGCCCTGGACATAGCGGACGTTGCTGTAACCTGCTGTCTGCACCCGCTGACGCACCTGGTCCAGCGCCATGGCCGACAGGTCCTGGGCATAAACCCGGCCTTGCGGGCCGACGATGGGCGCCGCCTTCAACACATAATAGCCGCCGCCCGTGCCAATATCGGCCACGGCCATGCCGGGCCGAATCCCTGCAATCCGCAGCACATCGCTGGCCTCGCCCTGGCGGTCGCGTGCGGCCTCGTTGCCAAAGGCCTGTGAAATGATCGGTGCCACCGGCCGGGCCGGACGCGGCAACGGCCCGGCACCGCCGAGCAGGACGGGCAGTATCAAGGCAGGCATGATCCGACGCACAGTCGTTTTCTGGCAGGCCAGCATGGCCAAAAAATGTCAACGCGCTGTGCTGCTTGCCGATTTCGGCGCGCTGCCCAGCGTGGGCAGGGCGCGCCAGCGGTTCATCTGGCGCTGGAACTCGTTCAGGGCCCGGCCCGACAGCTCCGCACCGCCAATGAAGCGCAGCGACACCGGGTTCACTGCCTGTCCGCGCAGCCAGACCTCGTAATGCAGGTGCGGCCCGGTCGACAGGCCAGAGGATCCGACATTGCCGATCACCTGGCCTTGCCGCACGCTCTGCCCCGGCTTCACCGCGATGCGCGACATATGGGCATAGGCAGTGGCCAGCTCCTTGTTGTGGCGGATCATCACATAGCGGCCATGGCCGCCGTGCCAGCCGGCAAAGCTGACCGTGCCACCGCCGGCTGCCATGATCGGTTCGCCACTGCCGGCCCCGAAATCAACGCCCTTGTGCATGCGGGAAAAGCCCAGCACCGGGTGAAAGCGCATGCCAAAACCGCTGGACATGCGGGCGCCATCCACCGGCGTCTTCATCAGCCCCTTCTTCACGCCTTCGCCGCTGCCCAGATAATACTCGCCCTTGAACAGGCCGATTTCCACCGGGGTCTTGCCCTTGCGCATGATGGCGCCAAACAACAGCTTGCCATGGCGCACCTCGCCGGTCTCGGCGCGGTCCTGCTCGATGATGATGTCGTACCGGTCGCCCTTGCCCAGGCCGCGCTGGAAATCGACGACATGCCGCATCTGCCGCACGAACTCGCCGGCCTGTGCGGCCGGGATACCGGCGCTGCGCAAGGCGCGGTTGAGGCTGCTGCCCACGGGCCCCGACAACCGCAGCGGCGTGGAATCCACCTTGATCGGAATGCGCTTGATGGTCAGCGCGCCATCCACGCGGCTGATCTCCACCCGCAGATCAAAGGCCGCGCGCAGGTTCAGGCTTTCAAGCGGGCGCGGCACGGTCTTGGTCTCGCGCCGCCCCAGCACCAGTTCGGCCCGCACGCCGCCGCCCGGCCGGGCACTGCCCAGCAAACGTGTGACCTCCGCCAAATCGCCACTGCTCACGCCGGCATTGCGC
Organism: Sandarakinorhabdus sp. FBCC-B8862; assembly: GCF_059745315.1. NCBI lineage: Bacteria > Pseudomonadati > Pseudomonadota > Alphaproteobacteria > Sphingomonadales > Sphingosinicellaceae > Sandarakinorhabdus > Sandarakinorhabdus sp. FBCC-B8862. The sequence goes on along the minus strand of NZ_CM185574.1, from coordinate 1,645,812 downwards.
AGTGCCGCAGCCAGTCCGCGCGATCCGATGGTGACGCTGCGCTCCACGCGCGGCCGTTCCGGTGGTTCGGCCAGCGGCCGCAGCAGCCGTGCATCCACCCGCGGGCCGGCGCCGGTGGGGCCGCCCAGGGCCAATGGCGCGATGATGTGGGGCCGGGCATCTTCCAGCTGCACAGGCGTGAAACCGGGCGGCAGCAGCGGCAGGATCGGCTGCACCTGCAAGGCCGCCCAGCCGGCCCCCAGCACCAGCCCGGCACAGGCGCCGGCCTTCAGCCACCAGCGCCGGGTGAAGATCGCTGTGCCCAGATCCAGATCAACGTCGCCAACCGTGGTCGCCCGGTGGAGCGCCGCAAGATCATCAGCCAGACGTTGCCGTTCATCGGCCAGGGCGCGTGCCACGCCATCGGCCACCCGGCGCAACGGACGGCCAGGGGCCGGCAGCGCAACGCTGCCGCCAAAGGCCGGTTGATATTCGGGTTGGTACAAGTGCGACCCCCTGCCAACACCCCGTGGTCGACCGTTCAGCACGGTCCACGCGTGGTTTGCCGCCGCCGAGTCGCCGTGTCAATTCCGCAACAAGCTGTGGACAAGTCTACATGCCCGCTCCGGGCAGAGGCGACGATCCTTGCGTTGCGAATCGGCCTATGTCAGCTTCCGTTTCATGATCGTGTGCGTCGGGCATTCGTGACACAGCGGCGGTTCGCGCCGTTCTTGGGCAAGCCGGTTCCGGTTGCCGTCAGCGCCGCCGTCGTTGCCATCGGTTGCCCCATGCGTTCCCATTGCCACAGCCCCTTGTTGGCCGGCCGGCGACGGGCCACCTTGCCGGCGTGATCCAGCGTCCGGCCTCGCCCTCTTCCGCCGCCAAGGTGACGGCCGTGCTGGGCCCGACCAACACCGGCAAGACCCATCTCGCGGTCGAGCGGCTGTGCGGCCACGCCAGCGGCATCATGGGCTTCCCGCTGCGCCTGCTGGCCCGCGAAATCTATGACCGGGTGGTGGCCGCCAAGGGTGCCCACCAGGTCGCGCTGATCACCGGCGAGGAAAAGATCGTGCCGCCCCAGGCGCGCTGGTTCCTGTGCACGGTGGAGTCCATGCCGCTGGACCGCGAGGTGGCGTTTGTTGGCATCGATGAAGGCCAACTTGGCGCCGATCCCGAGCGCGGTCATGTCTTCACCGATCGGCTGCTCAGGGCGCGCGGCTATGCCGAAACCATGATCCTGGGCTCGGAAACGCTGAAGCCCCTGATCCGCAAGCTGCTGCCCGAGGCGGAGATCATCACCCGGCCGCGCTTTTCCACCCTGGCCTACGCCGGCCCGAAGAAGCTGTCGCGCCTGCCGCGCCGCACGGCCATCGTCGCCTTCACCGCTGCCGAAGTCTATGCCATCGCAGAGATGCTGCGCCGGCAAAAGGGCGGGGCGGCGGTGGTGATGGGCTCGCTTTCGCCGCGCACCCGCAACGCCCAGGTCGCGATGTATCAATCGGGCGAGGTGGATTATCTCGTTGCCACCGATGCCATCGGCATGGGTCTGAACATGGACATCGCCCATGTCGCCTTTGCCGGTCTGGGCAAGTTTGACGGCAAGCGCCAGCGGCGGTTGACGCTGGCCGAAATGGCCCAGATCGCCGGCCGCGCCGGCCGCCACCAGCGCGACGGCACTTTCGGCACCGTGCAGCTTGGCGCGCAGGAACAATGCAGCTTTGCTCCCGAAGAGATCGAAGGGCTGGAGGCACATCGCTTTGAACCGCTGACCCAACTGGTCTGGCGCAACCATGCGCTCGATTTTTCCAGCCTGCCGCGCCTGGTGGCCACCATGGATGCCCGCCCGCCCCGCCCGGAACTGGTGCGCGCCGATGATGCACTCGATCTGGCGGTGCTGAAGCGGCTGGCCGGCGAGCCTTGGGTGATGGAACGGGCTGGCAGCCGGCTGCTGGGCGAACGGGGTCTGTTCCGCCTGTGGCAGGCCTGCAGCCTGCCCGATTACCGCAAGACTGGTGTCGAAGCGCATACGCGGCTGGTCGCCCGTGTGTTCCGCCACCTCACCGAAGGCAATGGCCGGCTGCCAGAGGCCTGGATCGCCGCCGAGATTGCGCATCTTGACCGGGTGACCGGGGATGTCGAGGCAATCGCCGACCGCATCGCTGCGGTGCGCACCTGGACCTACATCGCCCACCGGCCCGATTGGGTGGACAACACCGCGACCTGGGCCGAACGAACCCGGGCGCTGGAAGACCGCTTGTCTGATGCGCTGCATGCGGCGCTGACCCAGCGCTTTGTCGATCGCCGCACCGCAGTGTTGCTCAAGGATCTGAAGGCGCGCGGCACGGATGCGCTGGTGGCCATCGAAACCGATGGCGCGGTTGCTGTGGATGGCGAAGTGATCGGCCGCCTCGACGGGTTCCGCTTCACCGCCGATGCTGCGGCGCGGGCGGGCGAACAGCGCTTGCTGCTGGCAGCGGCGGAACGCCATCTTGTGCGCGAGCTGGCCCACCGCGCCCGCCAGCTGGCCGACAGCCCGGCTGGGGATTTCGCTCTGGTTGCCGGCAGCAAGGGTGGCCAGCATCTGCACTGGCGAAGCGCCCGGGTTGCTACCCTGCGCAAGGGCCGCGATGCCCTGACACCACGGGTGGAGCTTGACCGTGCGGTCACCAGCCTTGGCCCCGATGATAGGCGCCGCGTCCAGCAGCGGCTGGAGGCCTTTGTGGCCGAGGCGACCGGCCGGGTGCTGGCGCCCTTGTGCAAGCTGGCGCAGCTCCACGGCGAGTTGTCGCCGTCGGCGCGCGGGCTGGGCGTGCAGCTGGTGGCAGCGCTCGGCGTGCTGGATCGCGCGCCCCTCGCCGAACAGCTGGCCGGCCTGACCCGGGCGGACCGGCAGGCGCTGGCGCGGCTCGGCGTGCGGCTGGGGCCGCAACATGTGTTCGTGCCTGCCCTGCTGCGGCCGGAGCCGACCCGCTGGCGCCTGGCCTTGTGGGCGGTGGCGCAGGACCTGGCGGAACTGCCGGCGGCGCCGGCGCCCGGCCGGGTCAGCTTCGCCAGCGATGGTTTCTCGCCCGAATTTCTCGCCGTGGCCGGCTTCTGGCGGGTGGGGCCGCAGGCCGTGCGCATCGACATGGTCGATCGGCTGGCCCGGCATATCCATGATCGTCGCAACGGCCGCACCCCGTTCATGCCGGATCCGGCCTGGGCCACCAGCCTGGGCCTGTCGCACGATGGCCTCGCGCGGTTGCTGCGCGCCCTGGGTTATCGGCCGCGCTTGGTCGATGGCGCCACCCAGTTTGCCTGGGCTGGCCGTGCCCAGGGTGCGCGGCCGGCCGCGACACGCCAATCCGCTGATGCCGCCAGTCCCGATGCCGGGGGGAATGGCGCGTCACCCTTCGCGATCCTGGCAGCGATGAAAGGCAGGTAGAATTTGGTTTACGGTGCAGGCCTGAGGCTCGACAAGTTTCTGTGGTTCGCGCGGCTCGCGCCATCACGATCCCAAGCTCAGGACCTGTGCGAAAGCCGACGATTGCGCATCGATGGCCGTGTGGTGGATCGCGCCTCGGCGCTGGTGCGGGCTGGCAGCGTACTGAGTTGGCCGCGCGGTGACGAGATCATCGTGGTCAGGGTGGAAGGCCTGCCCGAACGGCGCGGACCTTATGTCGAAGCGCGGGGTTTCTACACCGATCTCACCCCCGGCCAGCCGGCTGTGACGATGGCTGCGCAACATGACCCCTTGCCAGAAGGCTTGGCCCTCGCCTAAGGCGCGCAGGCAAAACAGGGGTTGTCCACCAGTCTGAAGGGGCGCCTCGCGCCTTCGTGAGGGGAGTTTTATGGCCTACGTTGTCACCGAAGCCTGCATCAAGTGCAAATATATGGACTGCGTTGAAGTCTGCCCGGTCGATTGCTTCTATGAAGGCGAGACCATGGTGGTGATCAACCCGAACGAGTGCATCGATTGCGGCGTGTGCGAACCGGAATGCCCGGCCGAAGCCATTTTGCCCGACACCGAGGGTGGCCTGGAAAAGTGGATGGAGCTGAACGCCACCTATTCGGCGCAGTGGCCCAACATCACCATCAAGGGCGAGACCCCGGATGATGCCGATTCGCACAAGGGCGAAGACGGCAAGTTCGACAAATATTTCTCGGCCAATCCAGGCAAGGGCTCCTAAGCGCCAGCCCCGAAATGGCGATCTTGCGGCCGAACTGGCTGCAAGGGTGGTGATTTCGGCCACCGCGGTGCCGCAAAAATGGCACCCGGTGGCCGAGTCATGTGGAAATTGTGACAAATCCGTGCTATTCACGAAATGTGAATGGCGGTCACCGTCGTTCGTTTCGCGGGTTCCGTTGCCGCATCGCCCACCTGCCGGGCGGGCAACGGGCCAGATCAGGTGAATGAGCAGGCAGGTCTGATGGTCATATCAGGTGCATCGCCGGCAGGGCCCGAAGCCTTGGCGCGGTGCCCGCTTCGGACCATCGGGCCGGGTACAAGCGAGGAACAGCAAGACATGGCAATGGCCAAGACGCTCGGTTTCGAAGTCGGCGATTATGTGGTCTATCCCAAGCATGGCGTTGGCCGTGTGGTGGAGATCCAGAGCCAGGAAATCGCCGGCATCGCGCTCGATCTGTTCGTGCTGCGGTTCGAGAAGGAGCGGATGACCCTGCGTGTGCCGATGAACAAGGTGGAAAGCGTGGGCATGCGCAAGCTGTCCAGCCAGGCCACCATGAACGAGGCGCTGACCACCCTGAAGGGCAAGCCGCGGATCAAGCGCACCATGTGGTCGCGCCGCGCCCAGGAATATGAAGCCAAGATCAATTCCGGTGACCTGGTGAGCATCGCCGAAGTGGTGCGCGACCTGCACCGCGCCGAGGACCAGCCGGAGCAAAGCTATTCCGAGCGGCAGATTTATGAAGCCGCCATCGGCCGCCTGGCCCGCGAGCTGGCCGCGATGGAGAATATCGACGAGCCGGCCGCCCAGCAGAAGATCGAACAGGTTCTCAAGGCGGCCTGACCGGCAGCCGCCTGACCCAACGCCGGCATTGGCCCGCAGTCTGCACTGGTTCCAGGCCTTCAAGGCCTTGGTCTATGCGGCGTTGCTCGCCAATGTCGGCGTGTTCATGTGGGCCGCCGATGATTGGCTGGCGCCCAAGGCCATCGATCAGATCGGCTGGGTGATCATCCTCGGCGTGTTCGAATGGGAAACTGGCCGGCTGGCCGAAGGCGCCGCCCTCACCCGCATCAGCCCCGGCGCCCTGGCGGCCGAATTGGCCGGCTACGCCTGCGCGCTGCTTGCGCTCGACCATTATGTCAGCATCCGTGATCCGGTGGAGATTGCCAACGCCACCGCCTGGCTGGCCATCTCCATCCAGATCTGGGTCGATCTGTTCCGCCCCGATGGCGCCCGCGGCCTCGCCCGCTCCGCGCTGCGCTGGGGCCTTTATCTCGTCACCTTCGTCTGCGCGCTGCTCTGGTGGCGCGATGGCGCCTGGCTCGACTTTTTCGATGCGGCCATCTGGATCGTCTGCTTCTTCGTCATCGAGATCAACATCTTCGGCCTCAACCTGCCGGGCTTGCGCCGGTGACCATATTGTGTATTATTTAAGCAATACACAAGTGTCCACGCTGGAGCCTGCCATGATCCGCACCTGCCTGATGATCGCCGCCACCCTGGCCGCCGTGCCGGCGCTGGCCGCCGAGCGCCGTTTTGATGCCAGTGGCTTTGACAAGGTGGCCGTGGCCGGCAGCGACAATGTGACGATCCGCCAGGGCAGCGGCTTTTCGGTGGTGGCCAGCGGCGCGCAGGATGATCTCGACAAGCTGGAAGTGCGGGTCGAGAAGGGTGAGCTGAAGATTGGCCGCAAGAGCGGCAACTGGAGCTGGGGCAGCAGCAAGCCGGTGGCCATCGCGGTCACCCTGCCGGCCCTGCACGGGCTGGCGCTGGCCGGCTCCGCCGATGTTCAGGCCGACAAGGGCGGCGGTGATGTGTTCGACACCCGCATCTCCGGGTCGGGTGATCTGCTGCTGTCCAGCCTGGATAGCCGGACGGCCAATGTTGCCATTTCCGGTTCCGGCAATGTGAAGATCGCCGGCCGCTGCGGGGCGCTGAACGTGCGGCTGGCCGGCAGCGGCGATGCCGATCTGTCGGGTCTCGCCTGCACCAACGCGTCGATCAGCGTGGCCGGTTCGGGTGATGTGATGGCGCGGGCCAGCGGCCAGGCCGATGTGCGCATCGCCGGATCGGGCGATGTCCGCATCACTGGCGGCGCCAAGTGCAGCAAGCGCGTCGCCGGGAGCGGCGACGTCTATTGCAGCTGATCAACCGCGCCAGTGGCTGATCACCGCGGCCAGATCGGGCCGCGGCCGCTCTTCCAGACCCTTGGCCTGGCTGCCAAAGAAGAAGAAGCCGGCGATGCGTTCCGGGGCGGTGCCGCCGAGCAGCGCCAGCACATCATCATCAAACGCTGCCCAGCCGGTGAGCCAGTTGCCGACAAAGCCCAGGGCATGGGCGGCCAGCAGCAGGTTCTGGCAGGCGGCGCCCACCGAAAGCTGCTGTTCCCACAGGGGGATATGGCTGGGCTTCGGGCTGGCGATCACCACCACCAGGCAGGGGGCCTGCGTGGCGAACTGGGTCACCGCCTCCAGCTCCAGCCGACCGGCCTCGGGCTTGGCGCGGCGATAGATGGCCAGCAGCCCCTCGGCAAAGGCGGCGCGGTTTTCCACCACCACGAACCGCCACGGGTTCAGCTTGCCATGATCGGGCACGCGTGCGGCGGCCGCCAACATGGCGTCAAGCTGGCCGGCATCGGGGCCGGGCGCCAGCATTTCCCGCGCCTTGCCGGAACGGCGGCTGGCGAGCAGGGTGGCGGTGCTGGTGCGGTCGTTGAAGCTGTCCATGGCGCCTGCGCATAGCTGGCTGGGCCGGCCAGTCAATCGTGGCGCACCGTCTCCCCACCCTTCATCACGAACCGGACCTGGGTGACTGAAGTGAGATCGGTGAGCGGATCGCCGGCCACCGCGACCAGATCGGCGAGCAGGCCGGGCGCGATGCGGCCGCGGTCAGCCAGGCCGAACAGCCGGGCATTGCCGGCGGTGGCGGCGGTCAACACGCCAGCCGGGCTCATGCCGGCCCTGGCCATCGCCAGCATCTCCCGCGCATTCTCGCCATGGGCAAACACGCCAACATCGCCACCCATGCAGATCGGCACGCCGGCCTTCATCGCCAGCTGGAAGGCGGCGCGATCCTCCTGAATGTCGGCGGGCGCAGGCTCCTGCCCGTTCCAGCCGCGATAGCGGGCAATGGCCTCGCCGGCGGCCAGGGTGGGGCACAGGCCGGTGCGGTTCTTCGCCATCAGGGCAAAGGTGGCAGCATCGCCTTCGCCGCCATGTTCAATCACGTCCACCCCGGCGGCGCTGGCGCGGCGCATGGCCTCGGCGGTGTTGGCGTGCACCGCCACCGGCCGGCCGGCATCATGGGCGGCGGCAACGGCAGCCGCCATCTCGGCCTGGCTGAAGGTGGGCCGGCTGCCTTCACCGGGGCGCCAGCGATAATCGCCATAGAGCTTCACCACATCGGCCCCGGCGCCGATCTGCCGGCGCACCGCGCTGACCAGATTCGGCCCGTCGGCCTCCTCCGCACCCTGTGGCACGTGCCAGGCATCATTCTTGGGGGCATAGCTGCCCGGCGCGACGATGGCGCGGGTGGCGATGATCATGCGCGGGCCCGGCACATGGCCTTCGTTGATGGCGCGCTTGAGGCCAACATCGGCAGTGCCGGCACCCTCGGTGCCGAGATCGCGCACCGTGGTGAAGCCGGCCATCAGGGTCGCGCGCGCATGGGTCACGGCACGGACGACGCGATAGGCCTCGCTTTCCTTCAGCACCTGATCGTCCCACGGGGTCTTGTCATAGGGGTGGAGCAGCAGATGGCTGTGCCCTTCGATGAAGCCGGGCAGCAGCGTCTGGCCAGGCAGGGCGATGCGCTGCGCGTCCGCCGGCGCGGCCAGATTGGGCCCGGCGGCCACGATCCGCTGGCCATCGACCAGCACCTGCCAGCCGCTGTGCATCGCCTCCCCGTCCCACACCCGATCAGGCTGCAGCAGCACGGGGGCGGCGACGGCCGGTGACGCGATGATGGCGATAAGGGCGGTGAGGAGCGTGCGCATGGCCCAAGCAGACGCCGGCCCCGCCGGCCCGTCAAGCCCGCAGCGCTTGGCGAGCGGGCGCAGCCCCGCTATCACCATGGCACGAAGCCGCCAGGGCAGGGCGCGGCGCGAGGGAGACAGGGTTTGAGCGACAGCAACACAGGCGGCGTGGTTGATACCCGCCCGCAATGGTTTGGCCATCCGGCGCAGCTTGCGCGGCTGTTCACCACCGAAGCCATGGAGCGCTTTGGCTATTATGGCATGCGGGCGCTGCTGACGCTCTATCTCGCCAATCATTTCCTGTTTTCCGACAGCACGACGACCAGCCTCTATGGCGGCTTCACGGCGCTGGTCTATCTCACCCCGCTGGTCGGCGGCCTGCTGGCGGACAATTATCTGGGATCGAAGAAGGCGGTGAAGTTCGGCGCCGTCCTGATGGCGATCGGCTATTTCACCCTGTGCTTTGGCGGGGAGGCGGCCAAGCCCTGGGCCAAGATCGATGGCCAGCGATACGACGTGACGTTGGTGACCAGCGGCAACGACAAGGTGCAGCACATCAGCGTCGCCGGCCAGGATCTGACCATCAAGGGCAATGAGGATGGCAGCGTGAGCCTGCTGGCCGCCGATGGCGGCGAGGCGCGCCGGGTGGCCAAGGGCGGGTTCGAAGCCGGCGGTGACCGCGATCCGCTGTTCGTCACCATCATGCTGCTCGGCCTGTCGGCCGTCACCATCGGCAACGGCTTTTTCAAGCCCAACATCTCCACCATGGTCGGCAGTCTCTATGCCAAGGGCGACAGCCGGCGGGATGCGGGTTTCACCATTTTCTACATGGGCATCAACCTGGGGTCGACGGGCAGCCAGCTGCTGTGTCCCGTATTGGCTGACAAGGTGGGCTGGTGGGCCGGCTTCCTGCTGGCGGCCTGTGGGATGGCCTTGAGCTGGTATCTGATCCAGTTCTCAGGCCCCAAGCTGGAAGGTTATGGCGAGCCGCCGGCCAATGCGCCCAGGCGCGACATCCCGATCTATCTGGGTGCGATCGCCTTTGTGCCGCTGGTGTGGTTCCTGTTCACCAATCTGATGGCCGCGCCCCCGCCGGTCGAAGGCGCTGGCTTCGTCGGCTATCTGATGGGCCTGCCCATTTTGGGCAAGGTGCTGTTCGGCACGTTCCTGGCCTGCGTGGTGTTCATCCCGATCTGGTCTGTCATCTATGGCAACCGGCAGGAGTGGCAGATGATGCTGGCCGCCATCGTGCTGATCGTGTTCAACGTGGTGTTCTGGACGCTGTTTGAACAGGCCGGTTCCAGCCTGACCCTGTTTGCGGCCCGCAACACCGATCTGTCGGTGTTCGGGCTGTTTGAAATCTCGCCGGGGCAGACGCAGTTTTTCAACGCCATCTTCATCGTGATGCTGGCGCCGCTGTTTTCGATGCTGTGGCAGGCGCTGGGCCGGCGCGGGCTGGAGCCGGGGATTCCGGTGAAGTTCGGTCTGGCGCTCGCCGGCGTGGGCGGCGGCTTCCTGTTCCTGGTGTGGGGCAGCCAGTTTGCCGGCGATGATTTCAAGGTGGGCTTGTGGTGGCTGGCCGGCCTCTATCTGATCCATTCGATGGCGGAGCTGATGATCTCGCCCGTCGGCCTGTCGATGGTGACCAAGCTGTCCATCGCCCGTGTCGTCGGTCTGATGATGGGCCTGTGGTTCGTCTCCATCGCCTGTGCCCAATATGTCGGCGGGCTGGTGGCGCAGGTGGCCAGCGTGGAAACCGTGGGCGGTCAGGTGACCAACCTGAAGGTGAGCCTCGACACCTATACCCAGGTGTTCCAGACCATCGGCCTCGCCTCCGCGGCGATTGGCGGCGTGCTGCTGCTGCTGTCGCCGCTGCTCAAGAAGCTGATGCACGGCGTCAAATGATGGCCGCAGCGTAATTTGCCACGCCTCCCCTGTTGGCCCACCATGATGGCCAACAGGGGACGATGGTGATGCGTGCATATGTTGTGATGGCCGTGGCGCTGGCTACGGCAACCGCCGCGAAGGACAAGCCGGCCCCGCCGCCGCCGTCGGCCCCGCCGCCCGAAATCATCGCCGCGCCGAAAGACCCCTGGCCCAGCCAGTATAGGCCATATCCGGCCCGGACCACGGTGATCCGTGGCGCCACCATCTATGATGGTGCCGGCAACCGAATCGATGGTGGCATGATCCGGCTTGACGGTGGCAAGGTGGCCGAAATAGGTGCCACGGTTGCCATTCCCGACGGCGCCACCGTGATCGATGCCACCGGCAAATATGTGACGGCCGGCATCATCGACATCCACAGCCACCTGGGCGTCTATCCCAGCCCCGGCGTGGAGGCGCACAGCGACGGCAATGAAGGCACCAGCCCGGCCCGGCCGGAGGTGTGGGCCGAACACAGCGTGTGGCCGCAGGACCCTGGGTTCAGCCGGGCGCTGGCCGGCGGCATCACCGCGCTGCACGTGCTGCCCGGATCGGCCAACCTGTTTGGCGGGCGTGGCACCACGTTGAAGCCCGTCTATGGCCGCAGCGTGCAGGAGATGAAGTTTCCCGGCGCGCCCTACAGCCTGAAGATGGCTTGCGGGGAGAACCCCAAGCGGGTCTATGGCAACCGCAACCAGATGCCTTCCACCCGGATGGGCAATATCGCCTATGCCCGCCAGCTGTGGTCAGACGCGACCGCCTACAAGCGACGCTGGGATGATTATACCCGCAGAGCCCAGGCCGGCACCGCCAAGCCAACCGATGCGCCGCGGCGCGAGCTGGCGCTGGACACGATGATGGGCGTGCTGAACGGCGAGATATTGGTGCAGAACCACTGCTATCGCGCCGACGAGATGGCCAATGTGATCAGCATGAGCCACGAGTTCAATTACAAGGTGACGACGTTCCACCACGCGGTCGAAAGCTACAAGATCGCCGACATGCTGAAGGCGGAGGGCATCTGCTCGGCGATGTGGGCCGATTGGTATGGCTTCAAGATGGAGAGTTTCGACGGCATCAAGGAGAATATCGCGCTGGTACACAATGCCGGGGCCTGCGCCATCGTGCACAGCGACGATGAAAACGGCATCCAGCGGCTGAACCAGGAAGCCGCCAAGGCGCTGGCGGCCGGCCGCCGGCTGGGCATCAATGTGCCGCCGGAAACCGCCTGGACCTGGCTGAGCCTCAACCCCGCGAAGGGCCTGGGCATCGCCGACAAGACCGGCAGCCTGGAGGTGGGCAAAGCGGCCGATGTGGTGTTGTGGTCGGCCGAGCCGTTCAGCGTCTATGCCCGGCCGATGAACGTGTGGATCGACGGTGCCCTGATGTATGACTGGGGTGATCCCAAGCGGCGGCCGACATCGGATTTCGAACTGGGCCAACCCGGCGTGGGAGAGGTGAAATGAAGCGGCTGCTCCTGACGGCGGCGCTGGCCGCCACACCGGCGCTGGCCGCCCCCACCGCCATCACCGGCGCCACAGTGATGACGGGCCAGGGCGATGGGGTGATCGCCAACGCCACCCTGATCTTTGACAATGGCCGCATCACGGCGGTTGGCGCCGGCCTGCCCGTGCCGGCCGGCGCAACGGTGGTGGAGGCCAGAGGGCGCATCGTCACCCCCGGCATCATCGCCGCGGCCAGCGATGTGGGCCTGTCCGAAGTGAATGGCGTGCGCGAATCCAATGATTCGGCGGCGCGCCAATCGGCCTTTTCGGCGGCGCTGGATGTGTCCACCGCGATCAACCCGCGATCCTTGCACATTCCGATCAATCGGCTTGGCGGCATCACCCGCGCGGTGGTGGTTCCCGATTCGGCCAGCACCATCTTTGGCGGGCAGGGTGCGGTGATCAGCCTGTCTGCCACTGGCCCCACGCTCACGCGCGCGCGCGCGTTTCAATATATGGAGATGGGTGAAAACGGCGCGCGGCTGGCCGGCGGGTCCCGCCCGGCGGCCTGGGCGCAGCTGGCCAACATGCTGGCCGAAGCCCAGCGTTATGCCGCCAATCCGGCCCTGTTTGATCGTGGGCAGGATTCGGGATCGCTGGCCAAGCGGCTGGATGCCGAGGCGCTGGGTCCGGTGCTGGATGGCCGGCAGGCGCTGCTGATCCATGTCGAACGCGCCAGCGACATTTCGGAGGTGCTGAAGCTGAAGGGCCGATATCCGGCGATGCGCCCGGTGCTGGTGGGCGCGCGCGAGGCGTGGTTGGTGGCGGGCGAGATCGCCAAGGCCGGCGTGCCGGTGATCACCCACAGCCTCTATGATCTGCCCGACGATTTCGAATCGCTGGCCGCCAGCCGCAACAACATCGGCCATCTGCAGGCGGCCGGGGTGACGGTGGCGCTGGGTGCCCTGGGCGGCATTGGCGGCACCGCGCCGTTCAACCTGCCAGCCTATGCCGGCAATGCCGTGGCGCAGGGACTTGTGCCCGGCGGCAAGGGCCTGACCAAGGGCCAGGCGCTGGCCGCCATCACCGCCAATCCGGCCCGAATCATGGGTTTGGCCGATTTGGGCACGCTGGCGGTGGGCAAGCGCGCCGACGTGGTGATCTGGGATGGCGACCCGCTGGAGCTGCAGAGCGCGCCAGTCGCCGTCTATATAGATGGTGTCGCCCAGCCGATGACCAGCCGCCAGACCGAGCTGGCCAATCGTTACAAGGCCCTTGGCCGCACCGATTTGCCGTTGCAGTATCCACGCTGATCGCCGGGGCACGGACTCCGGCCATTGGGGAAGGGGTCATCGTGTCGGATCTGCTGCTGTTGGGGCTGCTGGTCGGCCTGTTCGTTGTCAGCCATGAACTGCTGTCGCACCCGCTGCGCGCGCCGTTGGTGGCACGCATCGGCGAGAAGGGCTTTGCCATCCTCTATTCGCTGGTCGCGCTCGCCAGTTTCGGCAGCGCGGTGCAGCTGTGGCGGCAGATGCCCAAGGAGCGGCTGTGGGACACGCCGGCCGGCGCCTATCTGCCGGTGCTGATCGCCATGCTGTTTGCCTGCATGTTGTTTGTCGGTTCGGTCAGTGCGCCAAACCCGGCGATGATGCCGGGGGTGAAGGGCGATCCCAAGGGCATGCAGCGCATCACCCGCCATCCGATGATGTGGAGCTTTGCCATCTGGGCCGGCGTGCACATCCTGATGACGGCTGATCCGCGCACCATCGTGCTGGCCGGCGGGGTCGGTACGTTGGCGCTGGTTGGCTCTGCCCTGCAGGATGGCAAGAAGCGCAGCCAGAACCCGTCCTATGCCGTGCACATGGCCCGCACGAGCCATGTGCCGTTCCTGGCCATCCTCGCCGGCCGGCAACCGCTGTCGGCGCTGTGGCCCGGCCTGGTGCCCGTTGTGGGCGGATTTGTGCTGTGGGGCCTCATTCTCTGGGCGCACCCGATGCTGATCGGGGTCCCCGCTGCTGGCTGGAGCTATCTGCAATGACCGATTTGAACGGCACCACTGTCTGGATCACCGGCGCCTCGTCGGGCATCGGCAAGGGGCTGGCGCTGGCGCTGGCGCAGCGGGGCGCCCGGCTGGTGCTGTCGGGCCGCAACCAGGCCGCGCTGGATGCGGTCGCGGCCGAATGCCCCGGCAGCATTGTCGAAGCCTTTGAAGTGACCGATCTTGATGCCCTGCCGGCCATCGTCGCCCGGGTGGAGGCGGCCACTGGCGGCATCGACTGGCTGGTCAACAACGCCGGCATCTCGCAGCGCAGCCTGGGGCTCGACACGGATTTCCAAGTCTATCGCACGCTGATGGAGGTGGATTTCTTCGCGCCGCTGCGGCTGACGCAACTGGTGCTGCCGGCCATGGTGCAGCGCGGCCGGGGGCGTATCATCAACAACGCCTCGGTGGCCGGCAAGGTCGGCTCCCCGCTGCGCACCGGCTATTGCGCGGCCAAGCATGCGCTGGTCGGCTGGTCTGATGCGCTGCGGGCCGAGATCGCCCAATATGGCGTGCAGGTCCACGTGCTCACCCCCGGCTTTGTCGCGACCGGCATCGGCGCCAATGCGCTGACCGCCGATGGCAGCCAGAAGGGCGCTGGCGATGATCCCGTGGATGGCGGCATTTCCATCCACGAGGCGGCCGGGCAGATCATCGCCGGGGTGGTGGGCAATGTGCCGGAAATCCCCGTCGGCCGGGACGGGGCGGCCGAGATGCAATTGCTCGGCCTGAAGCGCCAGGATCCCGACGCCTGTTTCCAGCTGATGGCCAGCATGGCCCCCAAGGTGGCACGTTGACCGGCCTGCCGGAACGGTTGCGTCGTTTTTCCCTTGGCGGCTGGCCACTTTGCCGCTAGGGCGCGATTGGATGGCCCGCGCAGTGGATTGCAGCAGGCCAGCCTTCGCGCATTGATGGCCACCGGGGTTTTATCCCAATCGGGTTGAAAGGGGCCAGCGACCGCATCGGGCATCTGTGGTGCCTATGCGCGGTCGCAGCGGCAGGGCGCAAGGGCAAGCCAGAGAGTTTCACCCACCGGGGCCGCAGGGCGGCCAGCAACCGGCAGCAACGGGGACGGCGATCTTGATCAGGAACAACCAGCGGCGGCGTCGGGGTGGCGGCAACAATGGGCCGCGCCCGCAACAGATGGCCGGTGGCAACAATTATGGCCCGCGGCTGGACAACCGCCAGCGCGGCAACGCCACCCAGCTGCTGGAAAAATATCGTGCCCTGGCCCGCGATGCCCAGCAGGCCGGCGATCGGGTGACGGCGGAATATTATCTGCAATATGCCGAGCATTATTATCGCGTGCTCGGCGATTATCGTGATCGCCAACCCGAAGGCCGCAACGACGGCCGGCGTGGCCGGGATGCCTATGATGATGACGGCCTTGATGCCGATGTCGACAGCGCCGACAATGGCGACGAAGACGCTGGCGACGAGGCCGAAGCCAGCGACGGCCGCGACCAGCGCCCCAACGACCGGCGCGACCGCCGTGATGAGCGCCGGGATGACCGGCCGCGCGATGACCGCCGCGATGACCGCCCGCGTGAGAATCGCCAGCGCGACAATCGCCAGCGGGATGACCGCCAGCGCGATGAGCGGCCCCGCGAAGACAGGCAGCGCGATGAGCGCAGCCGTGATGAGCGCCAGGCCGATGAGCGTGGCGGTGATGATCGTGGCCAGGACCGCCGCCGTGACTGGCAGCGCGACCGGCGCGAGCGTCGGCCGGAGCGGAGCGACCGCCAGGAGCAGCGCGCCGATCAGGATGGCGCCGATGACCGCGAATCGTTGCTGCAGGCGCTGCCGCCGCCGGCGACCATGCCCGCTGCCGAACAGGGCGGCCGCCGCCTCGGCCTGAAGCGCGACCGCGCCGAGGTTGTCGAGACGCCGGCGCCGGTCGTGGACGCCCCGATTGCGGACGCACCTGCCGCCGAGACCGAATCGGCCCCCAAGCGCCGTGGCCGCCCGCGCAAGGCCGCGGCCGAGCCGGCTGCCGAATAAAGTCTCTCAGTCTTCGGGCCAGGTTTCGATCTGCGGATCGGCCTGGCCCACCCGATCATCATGGCCTGAGCGGTTGGACAGGAACACCAGCCCCATCAGCGCCCCGGTCAGCAGCATGGTGCCGGCAATGCCGCCGGCCGCTGCCACCCACAGCTCCCATCGTGCCGGCGCCCCGCTGGCCTGCAGCCACCACAGGCCGGCGCCGAGCGCCAGCAGCGTGGCCAGCCCGATCCACGCCATCAGCCGCCGGAACGCCGCCCAACTGGCCGTGGCGCTGGATT
>NZ_CM185574.1:0-1622500 GCF_059745315.1 Sandarakinorhabdus sp. FBCC-B8862 | reverse complement strand
GTGATCCCACCCCACACTGGCGCCACCAACCTGCGCAGCATCATCCATTTGCCCCTGATCGTGCCAGAGGGTTGCACGTTCCGGGTCGGCAATGAAACCCGGCCATGGATCGAGGGCGAGGCCTTTGCCTTCGACGACACCATCGAGCATGAGGCACACAACCCGACGGACCAGCTGCGCGCCGTCCTCATCATCGATGCGTGGAACCCGTTCATCAGCGAGGGCGAACGCGACCTGATCCGGCGCTGGATCGCCGAGATGGACGCGCATGGACAGGGTCTTTCGGGCTTCTCCGCCGCATGAAAATGCGTCTGTGACAGCCAAATGCGTCAATATTGTTGCGCGCCTGCAACACCGTTGGCGGGATTGCGCCGGTTCGCCGCCACGGCGTTTGACTTGCACCCGGCCTTCCAACAATGAGGCTGACAGGCCCTTTGCGGGGCTAAACGTGCGTTGTCCGGCTTCGGCCGGGTTTCGCCGTTGGGGGGTAGCCTGAAAAATCTTCCTTCTGGCGGTGATCTGCGCACAGGACCTTTGATCAGAAGAAGGATGCACACGTGAGGACCAACTCTCTCAAGCGTCAGGCGCTGTTTGGCAGCTCTGCACTCGTGGCCGTTGCGCTGCTGGCCAGCCAGCCGGCCTTCGCCCAGGAAAAGACCGCTGCTGACGAAAAGGCTGCGGACGAAGAAATCGTCGTCACCGGTACCCTGATCAAGAACCCGAACCTGGTTTCTTCGCAGCCGGTCACCGTCACCACCTCCGATGTGATCCAGCTGCGCGCTTCGAACGTCGCCGAAGAAGTGCTGCGCGACATCCCGGGCATCGTGCCGAGCATCGGTTCGGCCGTGAACAACGGCAACGGCGGTGCCTCGTACGTCAACCTGCGCGGCCTGGGTTCCAACCGCAACCTGGTCCTGCTCGACGGCAACCGCCTGGCCCCGTCGGAACTGGCTGGCCGCGTCGACCTCAACAACATCCCGCTGGCCCTCGTTGAGCGCGTTGACGCGCTGACCGGCGCTGCCGTGACGACCTATGGTGCCGACGCCATCACTGGCGTTGTGAACTTCGTCACCAAGCGCAGCTTCACTGGTGTCGAACTGAACACCTCCTATGGCATCACCGAACTGGGCGATGGCAATTATTTCCGCACCGATCTCACCATCGGCGGCGATTTCGACGGCGGCAAGGGCAACGCCGTTGTCAGCGTCGGCTACCAGAAGGCCGATCCGGTTTACCAGGGTGACCGCGGCTTCTCGAGCGACAACATCGACTCGACCACCGGTGCCGCCGGCGGTTCGGGCACCGCCGTGCCGTTCCGTCTGTCGGGTATCCGTCCGATCAACTCGGCCACCGGTCTGCCCAGCACCGATCCGTCCGTTGCCAACGTCAACGGCCAGTTCGATCCGGCCACCGGTTTCGGCCGCGCCCTGTACGCGCCGTTCAACTTCAACCCGTACAACATCTTCCAGACCCCGTTCGAGCGTTTCAACATCTTCGCTCAGGCGCGTTATGAAGTGTCGGACGCGGTGGAATTCTACAGCCGCGCGATGTTCTCGAAGAACACCGTGCAGACCATCATCGCCCCGTCGGGCCTGTTCGGTTCGTCGGTGACGATCAACCTGAACAACCCGTTCCTGCCGGCCGGCATCCGCAGCCAGATTTGCGCCGGCAACGTTGGCACCACGACCAACTACATCCCGCGCTTCACGGCCGCTGAGTGCGCCGCTGCTGCCACCGCCACCGGCCCGAGCGACCCGAACTATCGCACCTACACCGGTGCGCTGGCCCGTCGCACGACCGAATTCGGTCCGCGTATCTCCAACTATCAGACCACCTTCTTCGACTATCAGGCTGGTCTGCGTGGTGCTGTGAACAGCCACATCAACTGGGATGTCTCGGCTGCCTATGGCCAGTCGGAAAACATCCAGACCACCCAGGGCTATGTGCTGATCTCGAAGGCGCGCAACACCCTGCTGGCCAACAACCGCACCACCTGCATCAGCACCGATCCGGGCTGCGTTCCGGTCAACTGGTTCGGTCCCGGCGGCACCATCGATCCGGCTGCTGCCTCTTACGTGACCGGTTCGGCCACCATCGTGAACACCACCAGCCTCGGCCAGGTCCGCGGCCTGCTGTCCGGCGATCTGGGCTTCGCCACGCCGTGGGGTGCTGATCCGATCAGCTTCGCGCTGGGTGCCGAATATCGCAACTATGTCGCCAAGCAGCGTTCGGACCAGACCGCCAAGTCGGGCGACCTGGGCGGCTTCGGTGGCGCCCCGCAGGACATCAGCGGTTCCTACGACGTGAAGGAAGTGTACGGCGAACTCATCGTTCCGGTCGTGCAGGACAAGCCGCTGTTCGAAAACCTGACCCTGGAAGGCGGCGCCCGCTATTCTTCCTACAAGGTCAACGCCACGCCGAAGCGTTCGTTTGACGCGTTCACCTGGAAGGTTGGCGGCTCCTGGACCCCGGTGCAGGGTATCAAGCTGCGTGGCAACTATAGCCGCGCCGTCCGCGCCCCGAACATCGGCGAACTGTTCGCTCCGGTGCAGTCGGGCCTCACCAGCCTGTCCATCGACCCCTGCGCCCGCAGTGGTCCGGTGAACAACGCGACGCTGCGCGCGGTCTGCTTGCTGCAGGGCGCTCCGGCTTCGAGCATCGGTTCGATCGAAAACCCGACCGCTGCCCAGGCCCAGTCGCAGCAGGGCGGCAACCCGGCGCTGCGTCCTGAAAAGGCTGACACCTGGACTGTCGGCATCGTGGCTCAGCCGAGCTTCATCCCGGGTCTGGCCGTGACGCTCGACTATTTCCGCATCTCGGTGCGGGACGCCGTGTCCAGCCCGTCGGCCCAGAACGTGATCGATCTGTGCTTCGGTTCGGCCCCGGGCTACTCGCTGGCCTCGGTGAACAACCCGGCCTGCGCCCGCAGCCAGATTGGCCGCAACGCGCTGACCGGCGGTCTGGACGGTGAAGCCGCGGTGACCCCCGGTCTGAACCTGCCGCTGTCGAACCTGGGTTATCTGAAGACCTCGGGCGTCGACCTGACCCTGGCCTACTCGCGTGACATCGGCTTCGCCAAGCTGGGTGTGACCGCCAACGGCACCTGGACGATCGACAACAAGTTCCGGGCCACCCCGGCGTCGTCGATCATCGAGTGCGTCACCGTGATCAGCCCGACCTGCGGTTCGCTGCAGCCGCGCTTCCAGTCGCAGGTGCGCACCACGCTGAGCTTCAAGCCGGCTGACATCTCGCTGCTGTGGCGTCACATGTCGGCGTTTGATGCTGATCCGGCCGTTGGCGCTCTCCCGGCCTTCAGCCACATCCGTCCGTACGAGTATTTCGACTTCACGACGCGGTTCCACATCATCGACAACATCACGTTGACGGCGACCGTGGCCAACCTGTTCAATCAGAAGCCGCCCTATGTCGGCTCGACGATCGGCAGCACCGCCTTCAACAGCGGCAACACCTATCCGTCGACCTATGACGCGCTGGGCCGTCGCTACACGGTGCAGCTGGGCGTGCGCTTCTAAGCGACGTCTCAGGCATCCAAGCTGGGAAAGGGCGGGCCATCGGTCCGCCCTTTTTCATTGGGCCTGCGTCGGCCCGCCGCATGCTCTTGCTCAGCTGGTTGATTTGGCTATAACACCAGCACACCAACGCGAGGCAGTCATGCGTACGATCATTGCAATCACTTTGATGCTGGCCACCCCGGTTTTGGCGCAGACACCGCCGCCTGCCGCTGCCAAGCCGAACACCGTTACCGGCAAGCCGCCGGCGGACGATCCATACTGGCAGCAGACTGTCTGCCGGAAGGACGTGGAGACGGGGAGCCTGGTCAAGGTCCGCAAGACCTGCCACACGCGGGCGCAATGGGCCTATATTGACGACACCAACCGTGATTTCTCGCAGCGGTTGATGGACGACAACCGGACCAAGTCGACCAGCAACTGAGCGGAGTTGCCGCTCGGTTTCGCCGCCTGAGTGGACCGTTGCAGCTGTTGCAGTCGGTTCAGGTCGTCAGCAGCGGCTGCGAAAGCGCAAGATCAAGGCCTTGGCTCTCGGCTACGGCCGCCGCCCAGACGCAGACTTTTTCAATCTCGTCTGCGTGCGGGGACTCTGTCGCTTGCTCGGCCGCACGCGCGTTCGCATCGAAACGGTTGCCGTGCTTGCTGTGCTGCGTGAAGGCCGGGCCTTTCACGATCGCATCAGCCTGAAGCCGCAGGCTGAAGTGATCCCCCAGCGCTGACACGACAGCAAGCGGCCTTGCGGTGATCAGATCTGAATCAAGCGTTCTGATACGCCCTGGCATCAACCTTGCGAGCGTATCGAACTGGCGCAGTTGCGCCAGCCAGCCCATGGCGGCCACCTGCAGGTCGGTCTGTCCCAGATAGTCCTCCGGCCCGAAACCGAACTGGTGCAGGCCCTGCCGCAGCTGCTTCTTGAGCAGATCGCGCACCCACAGTCGCCCATCCAGCCCCTTGCGCGCGATCGAACCAAGATACACTTTCAGCGGCGCGTGCAGGAGCAGCGCCCGTGACTGTGGCCGCAATTGCAGGCTGGCGGCCATAAGCGCGTTGGCCACGTTGCTTGGCTTGATGATTACGGCCTCATTTGGTCCGAAGGGTCGGGCCAGCAGCGCCAGGCTGGCATCCAGGGCAGCGCCGAGCGCAGCAGGGCGTGCGCCACGCAGATGCCAGCCGGCCAGATCGTTGAAGACCATTGGTTCCTTCAGCCCCATCGCGGTGCCCGGCAGATCAAACGCGCGGGCAAGCAAGGTCGAAAGGCAGAAGGCGGAGTGGAAGATGAAATGCACCGGCGCCTCGGCCGGACGCTGGGCCATGATGGCGGCGCGGCTGCACTGCACTACCGGGCCGGGGCCCATATACTCATCGGTCAGGAACGTGGCGCGCGCGTGGTCCGAACGGGCCAGCTTGCGGAATTGAAAGCCGTCAACCGCCTCGTCAAAGCGCCACGGGAACCAGTAGGGATCGCGGGCCAGTTGGGCGGGCGTGGGCTGCATCCGGTCCTTGTGGCCAGCACGGCGCAGCCCGGCAAGCCCCTTTTGCAGCCCGCGCGGCGGTTCAGGCCGGGGTCAGCGCCAGCCGGCCGTCGCCTTCGTCCACCTTCACCGTGCTGCCATCGGGCACCTGGCCCGACAGGATCAGCTCGGCCAGCGGATCCTGCAGATGCTTCTGCACAGTGCGCTTCAGCGGCCGCGCGCCATAGACCGGATCATAACCCACCCGCGCCAGCCAGCGCCGGGCGGCATCGGTCAGTTCCAGCACCACCTTGCGGTCCTTCAACAGCTCGGCCACGCGCTTGACCTGGATGTCCACAATCGGCGCCATCGCCGATTGGCCCAGCCGCTGGAACAGCACGATCTCGTCCAGCCGGTTGAGGAATTCCGGGCGGAAATGCCCGCGCACCACCTCCATCACCTGCGGTTCGGCATCGGCCACCGGCGCGCCATCGGGCAGGGCGGCGATATACTGGCTGCCAAGGTTGCTGGTCAGAATGATCAGCGTGTTGGTGAAATCCACGGTGCGGCCCTGGCCATCGGTGAGCCGGCCATCGTCGAGCACCTGCAGCAGCACGTTGAACACATCGCCGTGCGCCTTCTCAACCTCGTCAAACAGCACCACCTGATAGGGCCGGCGCCGCACCGATTCGGTCAGCACGCCGCCTTCCTCATAGCCGACATAGCCGGGAGGCGCGCCGATCAGCCGGGCGACGCTGTGCTTTTCCATGAACTCCGACATGTCGAGCCGCACCATGGCGCGCGGATCATCGAACAGGAACTGGGCCAGTGCCTTGGTCAACTCGGTCTTGCCGACGCCGGTGGGGCCCAAGAACAGGAAGCTGCCCAGCGGGCGATTGGGGTCTTGCAGGCCGGCGCGCGCCCGGCGCACCGCGCTTGAGACGGCCTTCACCGCCGCATCCTGGCCGATCACCTGGGCGGCCAAAATGCTCTCCATCTTCAGCAACTTCTCGCGCTCGCCTTCCAGCATCCGGTCCACGGGAATGCCGGTCCAGCGGCTGACGACGGCGGCGATGTCGTCGCTGGTCACCTCCTCGCGCACCATCGCGGCCTGGGTGGCCTGCTCGGCCTCGGCCAGCTGGCGCTCCAGCTCCGGGATGCGGCTGTAGGTCAGCTCGCCGGCCTTGGCATAATCGCCGGCACGCTGGGCCTGCTCCACCTCCAGCCGGGCGGCGTCCAGCTGCTCCTTGATCCGGGTCGCGCCGGCCAGCTTTTCCTTCTCGGCCTGCCAGCGCAGGGTGAGCGCGTTGGACTCTTCCTCGAGCCCGGCCAGCTCCTCGTTCAGCGCATGCAGCCGCTCCTTCGAGGCGGCATCGGTCTCGCGCTCAAGCGCGGCGGCCTCGATCTTCAACTGGATGATGCGGCGGTCGAGCGCCTCGATCTCTTCGGGCTTGCTCTCCACCTCCATGCGCAGCCGGCTGGCGGCTTCGTCCATCAGGTCGATCGCCTTGTCGGGCAGGAAACGGTCAGCGATGTAGCGGTTGGAAAGGGTGGCGGCGGCCACGATGGCGCCATCGGTGATGCGCACGCCGTGGTGCAGCTCATATTTCTCCTTCAGGCCGCGCAGGATGGAGATGCTGTCCTCCACCGTCGGCTCGCCCACCACCACCGGCTGGAAGCGACGCTCCAGCGCCGGGTCCTTCTCGACATATTTGCGATATTCATCCAGCGTGGTGGCGCCGATGCAGTGCAGCTCACCGCGGGCCAGCGCCGGCTTCAAGAGGTTGGAGGCATCCATGGCGCCATCGGCCTTGCCGGCGCCAACCAGCGTGTGCATCTCATCGATGAACAGCACGACATCGCTGCCTTCGGAGCGCACCTCGTCGAGCACGCCCTTCAGCCGCTCCTCGAACTCGCCGCGATATTTGGCCCCGGCGATCAGCGCGCCCATGTCGAGCGCCATCAGCCGCTTGTCCTTCAGGCCATCGGGCACATCACCATTGGCGATGCGCAGCGCCAGGCCTTCGGCGATGGCGGTCTTGCCGACGCCGGGTTCGCCGATCAGCACCGGGTTGTTCTTGGTGCGGCGGGCCAGCACCTGGATGGTGCGGCGGATCTCCTCGTCGCGGCCGATGACCGGGTCAAGCTTGCCAGCGCGGGCCGCCTCGGTCAGGTCGCGGGCGAATTTCTTCAGCGCCTCGAAACTGTCCTCGGCGCCGGCGCTGTCGGCGGTGCGACCGCGGCGAACGCTGCTGATGGCGTCGTTCAGTGCCTGTGGCGTCACCCCGGCGGCCTTCAGCGCCTTGCCGGCTTCGGTGGTGTTGGAAAGCGCCAGCGCGACCAGCAGCCGTTCCACGGTGACGAAACTGTCGTTGGCCTTGGCGGCGATCTGTTCGGCGGCGTCGAGCACGCGCACCGTGTCATTGTCCCACGCCAGGCTCTGGGCGCCGCTGCCCGAAACCTGTGCGATCTTGGCCAGCGCCTGGTCGGTCAATTGCAGGGCGGTCGCCGGGGTGCCGCCGGCCGCCTTGATCAGGCCGGAACACAGGCCCTGCTCATCCTCCAGCAGCGCCTTCAGCAGATGTTCGGGCGCCACGCGCTGATGGCTGTTGCGAATAGCGACCGTTTGCGCCGATTGCAGAAAGCCCTTGGCGCGATCGGTGAATTTCTCGAGGTTCATGGGGCCACGTCTCCTGTTCAGACAGGATATGGTGTGGCTTTATGGCAACACAAGTGTGCGCCGCGCGAAAAGTTCAGCGCGGGCGCAGCCAATCAAAGATCATGCCGCCAACGGCGCCGGCAAAGCAGAACAGCAGAAAGCCGTCCAGGCCCCGCGCGCCGGCCAGCGGCGTCATCTGAAACTCAAGATGCATCAGGCCGAGGGCGGTGGCGACGGCGCCGGCGCCGGCCAGCGGCCAGGCGATCGGTGCCAACAGCGGCAGACGCGGCTTGAGCCAGGAAGCAGTGGCAAAGCCGATGGCGAGCGCAACACCGAACACCAGCAGCACCGGCACGGCCATGCCCAGCAGATCGGCAATGGCGGTTTCGACAGCAAGACCAGGCGGGATATCCACCCCCAGATCGGTCAGCCCGGCCTGCACCTGCCAGCTCTGGATCACGCAGGCCAGGAAGGTGGTTGCCATCACCGCGGTTGCCCACGCTGGCGCCACCTTGACCAATTCTTTGCCGCGCATGGGCATAAACCTCTGTTCAAGGCCGTATCTTAAGCCATTATGGGCGATACTGGTAGGGAATGAATCGTGAAGTTGTCAACGTTTATTCAACTATTATTAACATTTTCCCTGGCCAGCGCGGCGACGGCCGAGCAGGTGACTGAAATTGCTCGCAATCTTGATCATCCCTGGAGCATCGCCTTTCTGCCCGGTGGACAGGATGTGCTGGTCACCACACGGCCAGGGCAGTTGCTGCGCCTCTCCTCTGGCCGGCCACCACAGCCGATCGCCGGCGTGCCGCCGGTGTTTCATGCCGGCCAGGGCGGCCTGTTCGATGTCGTGCTGCACCCAAGGTTCGCCGGCAATCATCTGATCTACCTGTCTTTCGCTGGCGGCACCAAGGGCGCAAACCAGACCAGGATTGCCCGCGCCCGGCTGGACGGGAACCGGCTGGTGGATGTGCGCACCATCTTTCAGGTAACCCCCGCCAAGGACACGCCGGTGCATTTCGGCGGGCGTATGGCGTTTCTGCCGGATGGCAGCCTGGTGATGACCACGGGCGACGGCTTTGATTATCGCGAGCAGGCGCAGCGGTTGGGCATGGGCCTGGGCAAGATCGTGCGGCTGGATCATGAAGGCCGGCCGCGGGTAGACAATCCCTTTGCAGGCCGGGCGGGCGCGCAGACCGCCACCTGGAGCTATGGCCATCGCAACCCGCAGGGACTGGCGGTGGACCCGGCGACGGGGCGGCTGTGGGAACATGAACATGGCCCGCAGGGCGGTGACGAGGTGAACCTGATCACCCGCGGCGGCAATTATGGCTGGCCGGTCGCGACCTTTGGCGTGGATTACAGCGGCGCGACGATCAGCCCATTCAAACGCTACAAGGGCATGATCGATGGCAAGGTGGTGTGGGTGCCGTCCATCGCGCCATCGGGCCTTGCCGTCTATCGCGGCCCGCTGTGGACAGCCTGGGCCGGCGATCTGATCGTTGGCGCGCTGGCCGCGCAGGAGGTGCGGCGCATCGATGTGGACGCCGCCGGCCGGGTGGTGGGTCAAAGCCGGATCTTCCCCTCCATCCGGGCGCGCATCCGCGATGTGCGGGTGGCGCCCGATGGCGCGGTGTGGCTGACGACCGATGAGGAAAAGGGCCGGGTGCTGCGGGTGACGCCGTGACCGGTTGGGCTCAGTGGGCGGTCCAGCCGCCGTCGATCACCAGTTCGGCACCGGTCATGTAGCGGCTGGCATCGCTGGCCAGGAACACCACGCCGGCGGCGATATCCTGGGGCTGGCCGGGATGGCCCACGGGTGCGCCGGCACCGATAAGGTTGACATCCAGGGCATTGGCGCCAGGCGGCACCGCATCGGGCACGGATGAGGCCAGCGCGCCCGATGTGTCGAGCTTTTGCCAGATCGGCGTGTCGATGATGCCGGGGTGGACGCTGTTGCAGCGGATGCCGTCGCGCATGGCAGCACATTCCATCGCCACCGCCTTGCTGAGCAGCCGCACCGCCCCCTTGCTGGCGCAATAGGCCGACATGCCGGCCGAGCCGCCCAGACCGGCGACCGACGAGATGTTGATGATCGAACCGCCGACATGCCCATCGGGCCGCGGGCTGCGCATCGCCGGCAGCGCGTGCTTGATGCCCAGGAAGCAGCTGGTGACATTGATGTTCATCTGCCGGTTCCAGGTGTCGAGGCTGACATCGGTGATCAGCCCCGATGTGCCGATGCCGGCGTTGTTCACCAATATGTCGAGCCGGCCATGGAGATCCATCACCCGCTTGATCAGCTCGGCCCAGCGGTCTTCCTCCACCACATCCTGGCCGCGGAAGGTCGCCTGGCCGCCGGCTGCCTCGATCAGGGCAACAGTTTCGCGTCCGCCCGGCGCGTCGATGTCGGTGGCGAAGACGATGGCCCCTTCGGCGGCCAACGCGATGGCGGACGCGCGGCCGATGCCGCTGCCCGCGCCGGTCACAAAGGCCACCCGGCCGGTCAAGCTGCCCATGATCAATCTCCCCAGTTTGTTTGCTTCAGCATGGCCCAGGCCGGCGGCTTCGCCCACCCCTCAAATCCGGGGTTACGCAAAGACCCTGATCCGCAATCACCCGGAGGAAAAAATTGAGGCAGATCAAAGAGCAGAACCGCCGGATCGGGGAGAAACCGGTCATCGCAAAACAACAGGGATGATGACAATGAAGATGCTGAACGCCACGGTCGCTGCGCTGGCGATGGCCCTGGCCGCCACCCCGGCGCTGGCCGAAAAGGGCGACGTGCTGGTGCGGCTGCGGGCAATCACCGTGCAGCCGCAGGAAAAGGTTGGCCCGGTGCTGCCGACCTTCCCGACCAGCGGCGGCCGCATCACCAACGCCTATGCCCCCGAGGTCGATTTCACCTACATGCTGACCGACCATGTCGGGGTGGAACTGATCGCTGCCACCACCAAGCATTGTGTCGAAGGCGGTGGATCGCTGGCCGCCGTGGGCCGGCTGGCCTGCACCTGGGTGCTGCCCCCCACGCTGACGCTGCAATATCATTTCGCGCCCAAGGGGAAGGTGCACCCCTATGTCGGCGCCGGCGTGAACTGGACGATGTTCTACAACGAAAAGGCGTCGAGCCAGCTCAACACCGCGATCGGTGCAACCAGCGTCAGCCTGTCCAACAGTTGGGGTTTTGCCCTGCAGGCCGGATCGGATTTTGATCTGAACGACCGCATGTTCGTCAATATCGACGTGAAATATGTCGACATGCGCACCAATGCCCGGCTGACCACGGGCGCGCTGGTCAACAACCTCAGGGCCGATATCAATCCGCTGATCGTGGGCGTGGGTGTCGGCTGGCGCTTCTGACTTCAGGCCTCTCCCCGATGCCGGCCCTCTCCCGACATGCCGGCATCACCGCCACCGGCCCGGTCTTGCACCCTGCAAGGCCGGGCCGGCAGTGGCTTACAGCGCGCTGATGCCGCCCCAGGCGCCGGCAATCAGCAGGATGAAGGTGGGCAACATGGTCAGCGCAAAGCCCAGGCTGCGCTTGGCCGGATCGCGATAATAGGTGATGGCAAAGATGATGCGGCCCAGGCTCCACAGGACAACCAGGCCGCCGGCCACCATGTCACCAAGCACCGGGGCGCCGATGATCAGCGCTGGCACGAACCACGCCAGCTGCTCCACCGTGTTCATCTGTACGCGGTAACGCTTATCAAACTCGGGATGGCCGCCCGATTGCGGGGCGGGCACGCCATAGGTGCCGCGAGCCCGGCCAACATTCAGCGTGATCCAGAAATAGACCATCAGGGCCAGCACCAGCGCCAGCGTGGTGATCGGATAGGCTGCAAGCATTGTCGTCTCCCCTGTCGTCAATTGCCCAGTGCCGCATTCGCCGCTGCTGCCCCGCCCACGACGGGGATGGCAATGTGGCTGGGCCGCACCGCATCACGCCACACGCCCTGGGTGGCCTTCACATAATCCTTTGACTGGGCGTGGAAAATGTTGGGCACAAAGGTCTGCGGGTTGCGGTCATACAGCGGGAACCAGCTTGACTGCACCTGCACCATCAGCCGGTGGCCAGCGGGGATGACATGGTTCACCCCCGGCAGCAGGAAGCGGTAGCGTTCGGCCTTGCCCGGCGTCAGCGGCCCTGGCGTGTCGAAGCCCTTCACATAGCGGCCGCGGAAGATTTCCATGCCAATGCCCAGCTGCAGGCCGGCCAGCTCCGGCTGGGCGCTGTTTTCCTCCGGGAACACGTCGATCAGCTTCACCACCCAGTCGCTGTCCGTCCCGCTGGTCGATGCGAAAAGATTGGCCTCTGGCTGGCCGTGGATCTGCAGGGGCGCTTTGAGCGGTGCCGACACATAGGTCACTACGTCGGGCCGGGTGCTGGCCGGGCGCTGATCGCTGACCAGCCAGCTGCTCCACATCGACCGGTCGCGCATGTTGACCGGCACCGGCACGAACGGCACCGGGTGGGCGGGATCAGAAACATAATCGTCGTGCGCGGCCTTGGCGGCTGGCTGGTTGAGCGACAGGCTGAACCGGTCATCGAGATAGAGGTTCACGGCCTCCCCGGCCGGGAAGCGGTCATGCCGTTCCCAACGGTCTGCCCCCACCGCATAGGTGAGCACGGGTGGCGCATCAAATGGCTTGGCGTTGGGGCGCAAGTGGCTGTCCAGAAACGGTTTCATCACGTCGCGGCGGAACTGCAGGCCGGTGTCCCCGGCAAATTTCAGCACGCCCAGCGATGAGCCGTCGTAATTCACGCCCGAATGCCGCCACGGCCCAATGACAAGCGACAGCAGCTTGTTGTCCTTGTCCTTGGGTTCCAGCGCGCGATAGACGGCGGGGGCGCCATAACTGTCTTCCTGGTCCCACTGGCCGACCACCAGCATCGTCGGCACCGTCAGCGGGCGCGTGCCCAATATCTTGTCCAGAGCCTGGCCCTGCCACCAGGCGTCATAGGCCGGGTGTTCCATCAGCTTTTTGACGCCAGGCAATTGATTCAGGCCGTATTTTTCGACATAGGCCCCGGCCGATCCGGCGGCCAGATATTCGGCATAATAGTCGCGCCGGCCCATGGCGACCGGATCGCCATCGTTCTTGCTGGCGGTCTGGGCGGTGAAATAATCCAGCATGGTCTGGCGGAAGGCGCCGTTGTGGAACCAGTCATCGCCCATCCAGCCATCCACCATGGGGGACATCGGCACCGCGGCCTTCAGCGCCGGGTGGGGATCAACCAGCGCCATCAGGCTGGTGAAACCGGGGTAGGATGATCCGGTGACGGCGACGTTGCCATTGGATTCCTTGACGTTTTTCACCAGCCAGTCGATCGTGTCCCAAGCGTCGGTGCTGTGATCGACCGGCGTGGGGTTCAATGGCCCCCTGAGCGGCCGGGTCATCACATAATCGCCTTCGGATTTGTTGCGGCCGCGCACATCCTGATAGACGCGGATATAGCCGTCTTCCACGAATTCCCGGTCGGAAATGGGAAGGATTTCCGTGATTTGCTGGCTGGGGTTGCGCGATGTGGTGCGGCTGGCGTTGTAGACGGTGCGGGTCAACAGCATGGGCCCGCCCTGCGTGCCCTTCTTCATCACGATGACGGTGTAGAGCTTCACCCCGTCGCGCATCGGGATCATCACCTCGCGGCGGATATAATCGGCCTGCGTGGTCACCGGGTTGAATGGCGTGGCGATATCGGGTGCCATGGTGGCCGTTTGCGCCCCCGCGGTGCCCGCCATCAGCGCGCTGGTGACCGCACACAGGCAAACGGTGGCCAAAATCCGCATCGTCTTCATGTCAACGCCTCCCGACCTGTTCATGGCCTGTTGTCACCCGGCTTGGCAATGGCATAACCAGCGGCAAGCAGGAGGCGGATATGCGGATCGTGAACGCGATGGTGGTGATGCTGATGGCCGGCCCGGCGCTGGCCGCCAAGCCTGACGCGCCCCCGCCACCGCCGCCGGCGGTGGTGCAGGGCCTGCTCGCCTGCCGTGGCCTGGCGGATCCCACCCAGCGGCTGGCCTGCCTGGACAAGGGGGTTGCCGATCTTGCCGGCGCGGTGGAGCGTCGCGACGTGCTGGTGGCCGACAAGGAGGATGTAAAAAAGGCCAAGCGCAGCCTGTTCGGGCTGACGCTGCCTAATTTCAACCTGTTCGGCCAGACCAAGGATGGCGAAGGCGAGAAGAGCGACGAGCGCGGCGCCCTGACCGAGATCCAGGCCACGATCAAGTCGGCGCGGCCGGCGCAAAGCGGCAACTGGCTGATGGTGTTGGACGACGACACCCGCTGGTTGCAGACGGACGGTGTGCCACTGCGCTTCGACCCCAAGGCCGGCATGACCATCCGCATCCGCCGCGGCGCCATCGGCAGTTTCCTGGCCAACATCGATGGCCAGTCCGCAGTGCGGGTGAAGCGCATTCAGGACTGAGCCGCGCCCTTCAGATGTCGCGGAACCAGCCGGTGATGGCATAGCGGCCCACGGCTGCGAACTGGGCCACCACGCCGACATTGTGCTGCAGCGGCACGGTGAACAGGTTGAGGCAGTTGAAGCGCGGCATCAGCCCGGTGACGATATCGCCCCGGTCATCGAGAATGTTGAGATAGCCGCCCCAATCCGGCCGCCAGTCGCGGGTGAGATTGAGCACGTAGGCCAGCCGGCGCCCTTCCTTTTCCACCCAGTCATCATGCTGGGTGAGGAAATGGCCAGGGCCATAGAGCGTCGCCTGGGCATCGGCGCAGGTCAGGCCAGCGATGCCCGACACTTCGCGGGCGAAGTCCAGCGCTTCAGGGCCGTTGATCTCGTCAAACAGGCGGTAGAGCGGGTGGCCGGGGTGCCATTGCTCGCGCGCCGCTTCGGCGAGCGGATATTGGCCATAGAGAAAGGCGAAATAGCCGCCGCGTGCGGCCGCGGCAGCGCCATTGCCCATCGCCGCCTTCTGCGCCGGGCTCAACTGGCGCAGCTGCTCGGGGCGCAGCATCTGGCCATGGGGCGCGCCTTCGCCGGCCCAGGCGAGGCCAAAGGGCGTCGCCTCGCGCAGCACCTGCCACAGCGTGTCCGCCGCCTGCGGCAGCAGCACATTGTCGATCTGCACGAACCGGTCGCGGGCAAGTGTGGCGCGCACGGCCGCGCGATCAATCGCCGGGTTGAGCGCGAACAGGCTTGGCGCCGCGGTCATCGCCCGGCCTGATCGGTGCGCGGCGGCATTGGGGGCAACAGCGGCTGCGGATCAACCTTCACGCCATGCCAGGTCATGCCCCAGTGCAGGTGCGGCCCGGTCGAGCGGCCAGTGGTGCCGATGCGGCCAATCTCCTGCCCCTGCGCGACGATTTCGCCCTGTTTCACCAGAATGCGCGACAGGTGCAGGAAGGCCGAATGCAGGCCCTGGCCGTGATCGAGGATGATGATATTGCCTTCCAGGCTGAACGGCCCGTCGCTGGCCAGCCGCACGATGCCGGGGATGGGCGCCTTCACGATCGTGCCGTGCGGCGCGGCGATGTCGAGCCCGGCGTGGAAGGCGGCGGCCACCTTGCCATAGATGCGCTGCGATCCGAACACGCCCGAAATGCGGCCCGTTGCCGGCCACTGGAATGGCGTCTGCCAGAAGGGCCAGGGCGTGGTTTCGGCGCGCGCCGCCCGAATCGCGTCTGTCTCTGCCTTGCGCAGCGCTTCCCAGGCCGGGTTGGGCGCGGCGTTGGGATTCTGGTTGACCAGCCGCGCCGGCAGGCGATCAATGTCCCACGTGGCTTCGCTGATCGTCAGCGTGCGGCTGGCGCTGCGTCCATCGGGCGTCACCCAGGTCAGGCGGCGGCTGCCGGTGGCATCGCGATCAATGCCGAGCATATAATGGCCATCGGCGGTGAGCGTGAGCGGCGCATCATCGATGGCAAGGTTGCGGCTGCCGGCGGGCAATTCCCCGCGCAGCAATTCGCCCTGCCGCGCCACCAGCGGCTGCGCCACCACCAGCGGCAGCGGGCTGGCGGCGGCCACGATGGCGGCCCCGGCCACAAGCAGCGGGATGGCCAGATAGCGGATCAGGGGAACAGGCCTTCCTTGCGCTTTTCGGCATAGCGGGCGCTGGCGATGTCGGCGCTGAAATAGGCTTCCTGCAGCTCGTGGCTCCAATAGCGCAGGGCCGCCAACGGGATGCGCTGCTGGGTGACGGCGCACAGCACATGGTCGCCCGATTGCAGCACGCGATAGCTGCCGCTTTCATAATGGAGCTTGGCGGCACGGCCGAAACGATCGAGCATCAGAACAGACTCCCTTGCGCGGCTTTGGCCGGCGGGCTGGTATAAACCGGCGTTTCGCCATCGCCAAAGCGGATCGTCAAGCGGGCTTGCGCCGCTGCGGCCGTGGCCGACGCGATCACATGCCCATCCGGCCCGGTGACAAGGGCATAGCCGCGCGCCAGCACCTGCCGGGGCCCCAGTGTGTCGAGCATGCGGCCCGCCTGTTCCAGCCGGCCGGCGGCGCTGGCCAGCCGCTGCTCGATCAGGAAAGGGCGCAGCGCCGCGCCGGTGCGGGCGAGCTTCTGGGCATCGCTGTTCAGCGGCCGGGCCAGCGCCGGGGCCAGCCGCGCGGCGCTGCCGGCCAGCCGTTCGACACTGCGATCCAGCCGCGCCTGCAGCAGGGCCGGGCGCAGGCGTCCGGCGGCGCTGGTGACGCGCAGATCAACCCGGCCCAGCCGGGCGGTCAGCGCGGTGGGCAGGCGCTCGCTCAAATCATCCACCCGCTGGCCGGCAAGGCCGATGAGGTTGCGCGGTTGCGGCAGCCGCCGGGCCAGCGCCTGCCCACGTTCGCGCCGCAATTTCCAGCCGCGCACGATGGCGGCATCCAGCCGGCCGTGCAGCATGGCAAGATTGGCGGCGAGCTCGGCCCGCACCGGCACCGCGCGTTCAGCGGCGGCGGTCGGGGTGGGGGCGCGCCAATCGGCGGCATAGTCGATCAGCGTAGTGTCCGTCTCATGCCCGACCGCGCTGATCAGCGGGATCTGGCTGGCGGCGGCGGCGCGGACGACGATTTCCTCGTTGAAGGCGGCCAGATCCTCGATGCTGCCGCCGCCGCGCGCCACGATGATCAGATCGGGGCGCGGAATGGGGCCGCCCGGAGCCATCGCATTGAACCCGGCGATGGCGGCGGCGACCTGGCCGGCCGATGCCTCCCCCTGCACCGCGACCGGCCACACCAGCACATGGCGGGGGAAGCGATCGCCCAGCCGGTGGAGAATGTCGCGGATGACGGCGCCAGTGGGGCTGGTGACGACGCCGATGACGCCGGGCAGCCAGGGCAGCGGTTTCTTGCGCGCCGGATCGAACAGGCCTTCGGCCTGCAGCTTCAGCCGCCGCGCCTCGATCTGGGCAAGCAGGGCGCCGACGCCGGCCGGCTCCAGCCGATCGATGATGAGCTGATAGCGCGAGCCGCCGGGATAGGTGGTCAGCCGGCCGGTGGCGATCACCTCCATCCCGTCTTCGGGGCGGAAGCTCAAGGACGCGGCGACGCCCTTCCACATGGCGAGTTCCAGCACGGCGCGCTCATCCTTCAGCCGGCCATACCAGTGGCCGCTGGTCTGGCGGCGGAATTGCGAGAGCTCGCCGCGCACCCGCACCTGGCCAAAGGCGGCCTCCACCGTGCGCTTCACGGCGCCGGCGATTTCGGAAACGCTGTATTCGGGGGTGTTTTCGCTCACGCCTGTTCCATAAACCCAGCCGCGCCGGCGGCAAAGCCGCTTGCCGCGACATTTTGGCATGATATGGGCTTGGGCCATGAGCGCATGCCCCGACTCCCTGAACATATTGGTGCTTGGTGGCGGGGGCCGTGAACACGCCCTGTGCTGGCGGCTGCGCCAGTCCCCGCGCTGCGCCGTGCTGATCTGTGCGCCGGGCAATGCCGGCATCGCGGCTGTGGCCGAATGCGTGGCCATCAGCATCACCGATGGCGCCGCCGTGCTGGCGCTGGTGCGCGAACGCCAGATTGGCCTGGTGGTGGTCGGCCCGGAAGCGCCGCTGGTCGCCGGCGTGGCCGATGCGCTGCGTGCCGCCGGGGTGCCGGTGCTGGGGCCATCGGCGGCCGCCGCCCAGCTGGAGGCATCCAAGGGCTTCACCAAGGATCTGTGTGCCGAGCATGGCATCCCGACGGCGCGGTTCCGCCGCTTTGCCGATGCCGCCGAGGCGCATCATTATGTGGCGGTGCACCCGCTGCCGGTGGTGGTGAAGGCCGATGGCCTGGCCGGCGGCAAGGGCGTGACGGTGGCCGAAACCAATGAGGAAGGCCTGGCGGCGCTGGCCGAAATCCATGGCCCCGTGGTGGTGGAACAATGCCTGGAAGGGCCGGAAGCCAGCCTGTTCATCCTGACCGATGGCGAGACGGTGCGGCTGCTGCCCACCGCGCAGGATCACAAGCGGCTGCGCGATGGCGATCAGGGGCCCAACACCGGCGGCATGGGCGCGATCTCGCCCAGCCCGCGGCTGACGCCGGACCTGATCGAGCGGGCGCTGACCGAAATCGTGCAGCCGACACTGGCCGCGATGAAGGCGCGCGGCACGCCGTTCCAGGGCTTTCTCTATGCCGGGCTGATGCTGACGGCGACAGGCCCCATGCTGATCGAATATAATGTGCGGCTGGGTGATCCGGAGGCGCAGGTGCTGATGCTGCGGCTGGCCAGCGATGCGGTGGAATTGTTCTGGGCGGCGGCGACCGGCCATCTGGCCGAGGTGGAGCCCGCGTTCAGCGATGATGCCGCGGTGACGGTGGTGATGGCGGCCAATGGCTATCCCTGGCGGCCGGTGATGGGCACCGCGATCGAGGGGCTGGCCGCGGCCGAGGCGCTGGGCGTCACGGTGTTTCATGCCGGCACGCGGATCAGCGAGGATGGCCGGCTGGTGGCGGCGGGCGGCCGCGTGCTGAACGTGACGGCACTGGGCCATGATATTTCCGAGGCGCGCGCATTGGCCTATGCCGCTATTCGCAAGATCAGGTGGCACGGTGGCCATTTCCGGCGGGATATCGGGAAATCCGCCTGACACCCGCCGGTTTGGGGAGAGGCGCATGAGCGAGCGGCAGGAGCAGTTTTCGGGCACCAGTGCGGTGCGCCCGGGGCAGGAGATTGATGCCGGCCGGCTGCACGACTGGATGGCGGCCAATGTCGATGGCTATGCCGGGCCGCTGACCATCGAGCAGTTCAAGGGTGGCCAATCCAACCCGACCTACAAGCTGATCACGCCGGGGCAGAATTATGTGCTGCGCCGGAAGCCGCCGGGCCAGCTGCTGCCCTCCGCCCACGCCGTGGACCGCGAATATCGGGTGATCACCGCGCTGCACGCCCAGGGCTTCCCCGTCGCCCGCACCTTTGGCCTGTGTCAGGACAATGAGGTGATCGGCACCTGGTTCTACATCATGGACTGTGTGGACGGCCGGGTGATCTGGGACACGACCTTCCCGAGCGTGCCCAAGGACGAGCGCCGCGCCTATTTCGATGCGATGAATGCCACCATGGCCGAGTTGCACATGATCGATCCCGACAAGGCCGGGCTTGGGGATTTCGGCAAGCCGGGCAATTATTTCGCCCGCCAGATCGGCCGCTGGAGCAAGCAATATCTGGAGGATGTGGACGCCGGGCGTTACGCGGCGATGG
Organism: Sandarakinorhabdus sp. FBCC-B8862; assembly: GCF_059745315.1. Classification (NCBI taxonomy): domain Bacteria; kingdom Pseudomonadati; phylum Pseudomonadota; class Alphaproteobacteria; order Sphingomonadales; family Sphingosinicellaceae; genus Sandarakinorhabdus; species Sandarakinorhabdus sp. FBCC-B8862. The sequence continues at coordinate 1,603,221 of NZ_CM185574.1, read as the reverse complement.
ACCGGCTGGTGGAATGGCTGCCGGCCAACATCCCGGCCGGCGACGAGGTGAGCATCGTTCACGGCGATTATCGCTGTGACAACATGATCTTTCACCCGACCGAGCCGAAGGTGCTGGCGGTGCTGGACTGGGAATTGTCGACGCTGGGCCACCCGCTCGCCGATTTTTCCTATCATCTGATGATGTATCGCATGCCGCCCAGCACCACGACAGGGCTGGTGGGCAATGATCTGGCCGCACTGGGCCTGCCGACGGAGGCCGAATATATCGACGCCTATTGCCGGCGCACCGGGCGGGACGGGATTGCCGACATTGATTTCTATGTCGCCTACAACATGTTCCGGCTGGCGGGCATCATCCACGGCATCAAGGGCCGGGTGATCCGCGGCACCGCCACCTCGGCGCACGCCAAGAAATCGGCGGAAGGCTTCGAAACGCTGGCCGATCTGGCGCTGGCCCAGGCGCAGAAGCTGGGGGCCTGAAAGGGGCTTGCCGGGCGGGCCCGGCCGCGCCACGCTGCGCATCATGAAGATGCGCTGGGCCCTGATGCTGTTCACTCTGCTGGTGGGGTTCGCCTGGGCGGCCCTGCGCGTGCAGGTGCCGGCGCCGCTGCCCTATGATGCCCCGGCCGACCGCTTCAGCGCCGGGCGCGCCATGGCCGATGTGCGGGTGCTGGCGGCCGAGCCGCATCCCACCGGATCGCCGGCCGCCGCACGCGTGGTGGCGACGCTGGAACAGCGGCTGACCTTTCTGGGCTTTGATGTGCGCCGGGTGGAGACAATCCTGCCCGACAAGGCGGCCGAGCGGCTGCGCAGCCGGGGCGGCGATGCGACGAAGCCGGCGGTGAGCCTTGTGGCGGTGCGCAAGGGGGCCGATCCCAGCCTGCCGGCGGTGGTGCTGATGGCGCATCATGATTCGGTGGTCGCCTCCCCCGGCGCGGCCGACGATATTGCCGGTGTGGCGGCGGTGCTGGAAATCGCCCGCGCCATCCCGCGCCTGTCGCAGCGGCGCGACCTGGTGCTGGTGTTGACGGACGCGGAGGAACAGGGGCTGGTCGGCGCGCGGGCGATCTATGCGCCCGGCGCCGCCGCCGATCCGATTGCGCTGCGCACCGGCGTGATGATCAATCTGGAAGCGCGCGGCGGCGGCGGCCGGGCGATGATGTTCCAAACCGGGCCGAACAACGCCAATCTGGTGCGGCTGCTGGCCGCCAGTTCGCCGGATGCTGCCGCCAGCAGTGTGGCGGTGACCGTTTATGAGAGCCTGCCGAACGACACGGATTTCACCCCGGTGCTGAAGCGCGGCATCGCCGGGCTGAACTTTGCCTTCATCGGGGAGGCCTGGGCCTATCACAGCCCGCTGGCGACGCCGGACCGGCTGGAGCAGGGGGCCTTGCAGCATCTGGGCGACAGTGTGCTGGGCGTGACGCGGGCGCTGGTGGGTGCCGATGTGCTGCCAAAGCCGGCGCCCAATGCGGTGTTCGCCACCGCCCCGCTGTTCGGCCTGATCATCTATCCGGCGGCCTTCGGCTGGGTGCTGGTGGGGGTGACGGCGGTGTTGCTGGGGCTGGCGGCCTGGTGGCGGCGGGCGGAATGGAGCCTTGGCGGCAGCCTGTTCGCCTTTGGCCAGACTTTGCTCACCCTCATCATCGCCGGGCTGTTGATGTGGGGGTTGAACCTGCTGTCAGGCAGTGTCGGCGGCGAATATTATGACCGGCTGGCGGCGCTGCCGCGGTTGGAGATCGTGGCGGGGCTGGCGGCCCTGGCAGCGCTGCTGTTCATGGCCAGCGCGGCGGCCGGCAGCATCTGGGATCGCTGGATCCTGCTGGTGAAGCTGTGTTTCGTGGCGGCGCTGGCGGCGCAGATCTGGCTGCCCGGCGCTGGCCCGGTGTTTGCCTGGCCGGCGCTGCTGGCCGCCATCGGGCTGGCCATCGGGGCGCGGCTGCGCGACGGGTTGTGGACCGTGCCGGCGCTGCTGATCGGCCTGCCCGGCCTGGCGCTGACGGCGGAGCTGGCGCATTTCGCCTTCCTGGGCGTGGGTGCGCCGATGCCCTATGCCGTGGTGCCGCTGCTGATCCCGGTGCTGGCGCTGGTGGCGCCGGCCATTCCCACCGGCCCGCGCCGCCCGGCCCTGATCGCGGCGGGGGTGGCCGTGGCGCTGGCGGTGGGCGTGGCGCTGTGGGTCAATCTCGATGCCCCCGCTGCCTCCATCCCGCCCTATGCCGGGACGGAGAAGAAGCAGGGCTAGACCCCCTTCTCAAACCATCGCCATCAGCGTGGCATTGCCGCCCGCTGCCGTGAGGTTGGTGGAGATGGTGACTTCCTCCACCAGCCAGTCCGCCCGGTAATTGCCGTTGGCATCGGCGCGTTGCGTGATGGGGATGGGGCCGGCCATCGCCGCAATGGCGACGCGCAGAGCCGCATCATCCGTTTCAATCAACGTGGCACCATATTCGCCGGCACTGGGCAGGGCCGGCAGCCAGCGTGTGCGCTCGGCGACGGCGCTGGGCAGGCCGGCCGGTGCCCCCAGTGGCCAGACGATGTCGGCCCGGTTGCCCTGCGCCAGCGCATGGCCCAGGGCCAGGATCAGGCCATCGGGCGTCGCCGGCACGATCAGCACGGAACCGCGCGGGTGCAGGCTGTAATGATTGCGTTCCCCCACCGGGCCGGGCAGATCGGCTTCATGGCCGGTGAGGCGGGGCAGGGCAGCGAGCCGCGCGGCCAGCGCGGCCTGGCCTGAGGCCGCCAGCCAGTCGGCCAACGCCGTCAGCGCCGGATCGGCCGGGCCGCTGGCACTGATGCCGTCGTCGGCGCGCGCCTGCACCAGCCGGCCAAGATAGAGCGGCCCGCCCGCCTTGGGCCCGGTGCCCGACAGGCCACGCCCGCCAAAGGGCTGCACGCCCACCACCGCGCCGATGATGTTGCGGTTGATGTAGAGATTGCCGGCCGCGACCGCGCTGGACACCTGCGCGATCGTCTCGTCCAGCCGCGTGTGCAGGCCGAAGGTGAGGCCATAGCCGGTGGCGTTGATGGCGGCGATCACGTCGGCCAGCGCCTCGCGCCGCCAGCGCAGCACGTGCAGCACCGGGCCAAACACCTCGCCGCCAATCTGGGCAATGTCGTCAATCTCGATAATGGTGGGCGCCACGAAATGGCCGTGGGCACAATCGGCCGGCAGCGCCAGCCGTTCCACGTTGCAGCCCAGCGCCGCCAGCCGCGCCACATGCGCCTCGATCCGCGCCTTGGCCTCGGCGCTGATCACCGGGCCGTTATCGGTCGCCAGCCGGTCAGGGTTGCCCAGGCTCAGCTCGGCCAGCGCGCCCTTCAGCATGGCAAGCTGCCGGTCGGCAATGTCATCCTGCAGGCACAGGATGCGCAGCGCCGAGCAGCGCTGGCCGGCGCTGTCAAAGGCCGACGCGATCACATCGGCGGTCACCTGTTCGGCCAATGCCGAGGAATCGACGATCATCGCATTCTGGCCGCCGGTTTCGGCAAGCAGCGGGATCGGCGCGCCCGATGGCAGGGCGCGCGGGGCGAGCTGCTGCTGGATCAGGCGGGCAACCTCGGTTGATCCGGTGAACACCACGCCGGCCAGCTGCGGCTGGGCAACCAGCGCCGCGCCGATGGCGCCATCGCCGGGCAGCAATTGCAGCGCGGCGGCCGGCACGCCGGCGGCGTGGAGCAGGCGCACGGCAGCGGCGGCGATCAGCGGGGTTTCCTCCGCCGGCTTGGCCAGCACGGCATTGCCGGCCACCAGCGCGGCGGCGATCTGGCCGATGAAGATGGCGAGCGGGAAGTTCCACGGGCTGATGCAGGCGACGACGCCCAGCGGCGGCTGGCCGCCCGCCAGCGTGGTGCGGGCAGTTTGCGCATAATAACGCAGGAAATCCACCGCCTCGCGCACTTCGGCGACCGCGTTGGCGGCGCTCTTGCCCGCCTCCCGGATGATGAGGCCGATCAGCGCCTCCATCTCCCGCTCCAGCCTGTCGGCGGCGGTGTCCAGCACGGCGGCGCGGGCGGTGACCGGGGTGGCGGCCCAATCGGCGGCAGCGGCTGCTGCGGCGGTGGCGGCGCGGGCAACATCGTCCGGGCTGGCCTGCGTCACCTGCCCCACGATATCCCGCGCATCGGCCGGGTTCGGCACCGGCAGCACCGCGCCGCCGCTGGCGGGCACGGCCAGCAAGGGCCCGGCTGCCCAAGGCGTCGCGGTGCTGGCGCGCAGCGTGGCGGCCAGAGCGGCCAGCACGTCTGCATTGGCGAGATCAAGGCCGCGCGAATTGCGGCGGGCCCCAAGCAGCGCTGGCGGCAGCGCGATCAGCGGGTGCGGGGCACCGGGCAGGGCCTCGCGGCGCAGCTGCGCCACCGGATCGGCGGCAAGGACGGCGGCCGGCACATCTTCATCCCAGATGCGCTGCACAAAGCTGCTGTTGGCGCCGTTTTCGAGCAGGCGGCGCACCAGATAGGCCAGCAGCGTTTCATGTCCGCCCACCGGCGCATAGATGCGGCATGGCCGGTTCAGCTTGCTTGCCCCCACCACCTCTTCATACAGCGCCTCGCCCATGCCGTGCAGGCATTGGAATTCATAATCGCCGGGCGCAAAATCCGGGCCGGCCATGTGGTAGATGCTGGCCAGCGTGTGGGCATTGTGGGTGGCGAATTGTGGGAACACATGGTCGCGCGCGCCCAGCAGCTTCGCGGCGCAGGCCAGATACGACACATCGGTGTGCAGCTTCTGGGTGTAGACCGGGAAATCGGCGTGGCCGTCCACTTGCGCGCGCTTGATCTCGCTGTCCCAATAGGCGCCCTTGACCAGCCGCACCATCAGCCGGCGGCCGGAGCGGCGGGCGAGATCGATCAGCCAGTCGATCACGAACGGGCAGCGCTTGCCATAGGCCTGGACGACAAAGCCCAGCCCGTCCCAACCTGCAAGATCGGGATCGAAGGCCAGCGCTTCGAGCAGATCGAGGCTCAATTCCAGCCGGTCCGCCTCTTCGGCATCGATGTTGAAGCCGATATCGTGCGCGCGCGCCAGCCGGGCGAGGTGGGTGAGGCGCGGCAACAGCTCGGCCATCACGCGGCTGGCTTGCGCGCGGGCATAGCGCGGGTGCAGCGCCGACAGCTTCACCGAAATGCCCGGCCCCGCCACCGGCCCGCGGGCGGCGGCGGCCGCGCCGATGGCGGCGATGGCCTGTTCATAATCGCGGGCATAACGGTCGGCATCGGCCATGGTGGTCGCCGCCTCGCCCAGCATGTCATAGCTGTAGGCAAAGCCGCGTGCCTCAAGGGCGCGGGCACGGTCCAGCGCTTCCGCGATGGTTTCGCCGGTGACGAATTGTTCGCCCATCAGCCGCATCGCCATGTCGATGCCGCGGCGGATCACCGGCTCGCCGGCGCGGGCGATCAGCCGGGTCAGCGCCGCGCCCAGCCCGGCCTCGGCAAAGCTGGCGGTGAGCTTACCGGTGACCATCAGGCCCCAGGTGGCGGCGTTGACAAACAGGCTCTTGCCGCCTTCCAGATGCGCCTGCCAGTTGCCGCCGGCGATCTTGTCGCGGATCAGCGCGTCGCGGGTTTCGGTGTCTGGAATGCGCAGCAGCGCTTCGGCCAGGCACATCAGCGCCACCCCCTCCTGGCTGGACAGCGCATATTCCTGCACCAGGCCTTCCACGCCGCCGCGCGGGCCCTTGGCGCGCAGGGCCGTCACCAGCTGCAGCGCGGTGGCGCTGATGCGGGCCTGCAGATCGGCATCGGGTGGCAGCATCGCCAGCAGACCGGCCACCGCTTCGGGTTCGGGGCGGCGGGTGGCGGCGGTGATGGCGGCCCGCAACGGGGTCGCGGGCCGCGCGGCGGGATCGAAATCGGCAAAGGGGGCAGACATGGCGGCAAGCCTCTGGCAGCAGGGGCGGCCAGCATAAACCGGTTGCCGCCGGCAATCTGGCTGAAGAGCAGTGCTTTGGCCGTGACTTTGCCCGAAAATGCCGTCATCATCAGGCGATATGGCCAGCCTATCGCCCGAATCCAGCCCGATTGACCAGATTGACCGCAAGATCATCGATGTGCTGGCCCAGGATGGCCGCATCAGCATCACCGATCTGGCGGCGCGCATCGGCCTGTCCAAATCGCCGACCCAGGTGCGGCTGAAGCGGCTGGTGGACGATGGCATCATCCGCGGCTTTCGCGCCGTCACCGATCCGGTGAAGCTGGGGCTGGGCCATATCGCCTTTGCCGAGGTGAAATTGTCGGACACGCGGGAAAAGGCACTGGCCGAGTTCGCCCGCGCCGTGCTGCAGGTGCGCGAGATCGAGGAATGCCACATGATGGCCAGCAGCTTTGATTATCTGCTGAAGGTGCGCACCGCCGATATCCACGCCTATCGCCGGGTGCTGGGCGAGAAGATCTCCAGCCTGCCACATGTCGCCAGCACCTCCACCTTCGTGGTGATGGAGGCGATCATCGAGGCGGGGCGGTGACGGTGCGGGCGTCGCTGCCAGCCTTGCATCCGTCATGCTGAACTTGTTTCAGCATCCATGGGATTTCGTGCCGCAGCGCGCGCTGTAGGGGGCGTTTGGTCCATGGATGCTGAAACAAGTTCAGCATGACGAGCGCTTTGCTGGCCGGCCAGCCGCCACGATCACACCGGATAGCCTGACCAGGGCTTGATGCTTCGGATGGCAAAGCCCGAGCGCATGGACGAGACGCCGGGCAGGCGGGCCAGGCAGTTGCGGTGGATGCTGTCGAACTGGTCGAGATCGCGGGCGGCGACCCGCAGCAGATAATCGGCGCTGCCCGACATCAGATGGCATTCCAAGATGTCGTCAAAGCCGGCCACTGCTGCCTCGAACCGGTCCATCGCCTCGTGGCTCTGGCTGGTGAGGGTGATTTCCACGAAGGCGTGCAACTTGAGGCCCAGCGCCTGCGGATCAAGCTGGGCGCGATAACCGCTGATCAGCCCGTCGGCTTCCAGCTGCTTGATGCGGCGGTGGCAGGCCGAGGTGGACAGGCCGAGCTGGCCGGCGAGATCAGCCAGGCTCGCGGTCGAGTCGCGCTGCAGCGCGCGCAGGAGGAGTTGATCATGCCGATCCATGGGAAAATATCCTGCCAGTTGAGCCTATTCCGGGATAGCATTGCGGCAATGGGCGGCAAAGGCCCAAAGTCTGGCAGCACTTCCCGGCCAAAGCGGCGCATACTTGCCCTATCCTGGGCAGGAGAATGATCATGCGTGTCGGCACGGTGCGGGAAATCAAGAATCACGAATATCGCGTGGGGCTGACGCCCGAAAGCGCGCGCGAACTGGTCGCCCATGGCCATGATGTGTGGGTGGAGGCCGGGGCCGGGGCCGGGATTGGCGCCGGGGATGCCGATTATGGGGCCGCCGGCGCGGTGATCGTGCCCGATGCCGCCACCATCTTTGCCGAATGCGACATGGTGGTGAAGGTGAAGGAACCGCAGGCGGGGGAGCGCGCCATGCTGCGCCGCGGGCAGATCCTCTACACCTATCTCCACCTCGCGCCCGATCCGGAGCAGACGGCTGATCTGGTCAAGTCCGGCGTCACCGCCATTGCCTATGAAACCGTGACTGGTGCCGATGGCAGCCTGCCGCTGTTGAAGCCGATGAGCCAGGTGGCGGGCCGCATGGCGATCCAGGCTGGCGCCACCGCGCTGGAAAAGGCCCATGGCGGGCGCGGCGTGCTGCTGGGCGGGGTGCCCGGCGTGCTGCCGGCCAAGGTGGTGGTGATCGGCGGCGGCGTGGTGGGGTTCAACGCGGCGCAGATGGCGGTGGGCCTGGGGGCCGATGTCACCATCCTCGATCGCGATCCGGCCGTGCTGGAGCGGCTGGACAATCATTTCGAAGGCCGGGCGCGCACGCTCTATTCCGGCCGGGCGAGCCTTGCCGAACAGGTGGCGGCGGCCGATCTGGTGATTGGCGCCGTGCTGATCCCCGGCGCCGCCGCGCCCAAGCTGGTGACCCGCGCCATGCTGGCGACGATGAAGCCCGGCGCCGTGCTGGTGGATGTCGCCATCGATCAGGGCGGCTGTTTTGAAACCAGCCACGCCACCACCCATGCCCAGCCCACCTATGTGGTGGATGGCATCGTGCATTATTGTGTGGCCAACATGCCGGGCGCGGTGGCGCGCACCAGCACCTATGCGCTGAACAATGTCACCCTGCCGCACGCCTTGCGCATTGCCGATCTGGGCTGGCAGGCTGCGCTGCGGGCCAATCCGCACCTCGCCGCCGGGCTGAATGTGCACGATGGCCAGGTGACCCACGCCGCCGTGGCGCGCGATCTGGGCTATGCCCACGTGGCGGTGGAGCAGGTGCTGGGTTAAAGCCCCAGCACGTCGCCCATGGCGTAGCGGCCGGCGGGCTTGCCAGCCAGCCACTGCGCCGCCTTCAAGGCGCCGCGGGCGAAGATGCTGCGGTTTTCGGCGCGGTGCCACAGCTCGATGCGCTCGCCCTCGCTGGCCAGCAGCACCATGTGGTCGCCGGCCGCGCTGCCACCGCGCAACGACGCAAAGCCGATTTCGCCTTGCGCGCGCGCGCCGGTGATGCCGTCACGCCCGCTGGCCATGTTGCCGGCCAGATCAATGCCGCGCCCGCGCGCCGCCGCCTGGCCCAGCGCCAGCGCCGTGCCCGATGGCGCGTCCACCTTCATGCGGTGGTGCAGCTCGGCGATCTCTATGTCCCAATCGGGGCCGAGCGCCCGCGCGGCCTGCTCGACCAGCCGCGCCAGCAGGGTGACGCCCAGGCTGGTGTTGGCGGCCTGCAGCACGGCGATGCGCTGCGCGGCGGCGTCAATCTGGGCGTGGTGCGCCGGCTCCAGCCCGGTGGTGCCGATCACCAGCGCGCAGCGGGCGTCTTCCGCCGCCTCCAGGCTGGTGGCCAGCGCGGCGGGGGCGGAAAAATCGATCAGCACATCGCATTTGTGGGCAATCGCCCCGATGTTGGAGCAGACGGTGAGGGTTTCCGGATGCCCCGGCCCGGCCGGGCGGCCGCAGCTGGCATGGCCGGCCCGCTCCACCGCGCCGGCCAGCACCAGGCCCGGCCAGTTCCCCATCTGTGCGATGATGGCCTGGCCCATGCGCCCTCCGGCGCCCAGCACGCCAATGCGGATCGGCTTGTTTGTCATGCATCCCTTGTGGGGGATGGCGGGCGGCAATGCAATTGCTCAACCACCCCGCGGCCGGCTGAGCCAGCCCGCCGCGACCAGCGAGACGAGCAGCCCCACGGGCAGGATTTCGGTGGCCGTCACGCCCATGCGCCAGAGGGGCCGGGCATAATCGGCGGCAAACTGCGCGGCCTCGGCCTTCACCCGGGCGATGGTGGCGGCATCGCCGCCCTGCACTGCATCGGCCACCATCGCCCCCGCATATTCGGCACCGAAATCCATGCCGGTGACGCTGAGCGCCGCTTCCCACGCCAGCACATAGAAGAGCGTGGCGATCAGCGTGATGCCCAGCCCCAGGCCCAGCGCCGGCCAGAAGCCGATCACCCCGCCCAATGTCACATCGCGGTGCTGCCTTATGGCCAATACGATCATGCTGAACGCCAGCAGCATGCCCGAATAGCCGATGGCCATGCCCACGGCCGGGCTGGGAATCGCCTCGTGAAAGGCAACCGTGGTGCCGAACAAGATGCTGCCGATGATGAGGCCGCTGGCGAGGCCATAGCGGATGAGGATGGCGATCATGTGAGTCTCCGATCAATGTGGAGCCATCGGTTCAGCATGGCCGCAGCCGCCATGTCAGTCGCCCATATGGGTGATTTTGGCCAAATCACCCCAAAATGCCCAGCACGCGGGCGCGGGCGATGGCCTCCGTGCGGCTGCTGGCGCCCAGCTTCTCGAACAGGCGGGCCAGATGCGTCTTCACCGTGTTGGGGGAGACGCCCATCGTGCGCGCCATCTCCTTGTTGGCCTGGCCGGCGGCGAGCAGCTGCAGAACCTCCACCTCACGCGGGGTAAGGCCGAGGCTGGCCACCGCCGCCGGGTTGCCGGGCGGCGGCGCGGCGCGGCGGCTGGACAGGCCCAGCCACAGCCCCAGCGCCAGAAACAGCCCGGCCACCAGCACCAGCGCGATATCGGCCGCGTGCGTGCGCGCCAGCCGCTGATAATCCGCCCAGGCCAGCAACAGCGCAGCCGCCGCCAGCGCCGCACCCCAGCCCAGCATCGGCCACCCGAACCGCCATTGTATCCGCCGCCCCCGCATGGCCGGCATTCAGCCACAGCTTGCCGCGCTTGGCCAGCCGCCCCTATGCTCACCCCATGCACTTGCGCCCCGCCACCGCCGCCGATGCCCCGGCCATCGCCGCCCTGCACACCGCCAGCTGGCGCGTCGCCTATGCCCATATCCTGAGCGCCGATTGGCTGGCGAACGATCTGCCGGCCGATCGCCTGCGCGTGTGGAGCGCCCGCTTCGCCGCGCCCGATCCCGCCATGCGGGTGCTGCTGGCCGAGGATGCCGAAGGCATCGCTGGTTTTGTCTGCCTGTTCCTCGCGGCCGACCCGCACTGGGGCAGCCATGTCGACAATCTCCACGTCCGCCCCGGCCTGAAGGGCCAGGGCCTCGGCCGCCAGCTGCTCGCCGCCGCAGCCGGAATCGCGCTGGCCGAAGCGCCGGGGCTGGGACTTGATCTCCACGTCTATGCCGCCAACGTGGCGGCGCGCGGCTTCTACCGCCGTCTGGGCGGGCTCGAATCCCTGGCCGAAAAAGAGGCCGCGCCCGATGGCAGCACCCAGGCCTATCAGCGCATCTGGTGGCCCGACCCAAAGGCGCTCACCCCATGAACATCGTCATCCTCACCGGCGCCGGCATCTCGGCCGAAAGCGGCGTGCCCACCTTCCGCGCCGCCGATGGCCTGTGGGAAGGCCACCGCGTCGAAGATGTCGCCACCCCGCAAGCCTTTCGGCGCAACCCCACCCTCGTCCAGCAATTCTACGATCAGCGCCGCGCCCACCTGGGCCAGGTCGTGCCCAACGCCGCCCACCTGGCGCTGGCCCGGCTGGAGGCGGCATGGAGCGGTGATTTCCTCCTCGTCACCCAGAATGTCGATGATCTGCACGACCGCGCCGGCCACAACCATCTCGTCCACATGCACGGCGAACTGAACAGCGCACTCTGCACCCGCTGCGGCGCCGCCCGCCCCTGGCGCGGGCCACTGCTCGGCAACCCAGCCTGCCCCGCCTGCCGCCAACCGGGCGGCCTTCGCCCCGATATCGTCTGGTTCGGCGAAATGCCCTACCACATGGACCGCATCGAAGCTGCGCTGGCCGCCTGTGACCTGTTCGTCTCCATCGGCACCTCCGGCGCGGTCTACCCCGCCGCCGGCTTCGTGCAATGGGCCAAGGCCGCGGGCGCGCGCACGCTGGAACTCAATCTCGAACCGTCGGCCGGCACCCGCCTGTTTGACGAAGCCCGCCACGGCCCGGCGACCGTGCTGGTGCCGGCGTGGGTGGAGGAGGTGTTGGGAGGATAAGAGAAGAGTGCCTCCGGCGGGAAGGGTCACAGACCCTGCACCCGTTTGTTTTCGGGCGGTGCTCGTCGGCCGAATTTGGGGTGAAATAGCGATACGCCCCACATCGTCGCCCCGTGCTTGACACGGGGCTTGGCTTTCCTTCGCTGCGTCGAAAAAATAGGCGAGCGATGGCAAAAGGCGGCTGGGTCTACATCATGGCAAACCGCTATCGCGGCGGCATGTATGTTGGCGTGACGGCCGATGTGCTGCGGCGGGTGCAGCAGCATCGCGCAGGCGCAGGCTCAATCCATGTCGTCGATTTTGCCAAGCTGCGGCTGGTCTACGCCGAGCGCCATGATGAGATCGAGCGCGCCATAGCCCGCGAAAAGCTGGTGAAGAAATGGCGACGCGAATGGAAATTTGCCCTGATCGAGGCCGACAACCCCGATTGGGATGATTTGTGGGACACGTGGTTCACACCCAGCGAGCAGCAAGAATAGCCAAGCCCCGTGTCAAGCACGGGGCGACGGGGATTTCAGGCAGCGCGTATGCTATGCAACATCTGACGTGCACCCCTGAATTGGTCCCATTTTTGGGTAGAGTCCGTTTCTCGAGGAGACGGACGCATGAAGCGGAGCAGGTTTTCGGACGAGCAGATCATTGGGATCGTGAAGGAGCAGGAGGCGGGCATGGCGACTGCCGAGGTCTGCCGGCGGCACGGGATCAGTTCGGCGACGTTCTACAAATGGAAGGCCAAGTACGGTGGCCTGGAGGTGTCCGAGGCCAAGCGGCTTCGGTCGCTGGAGGATGAGAACGCCAAGCTGAAGAAGCTGCTGGCGGAGGCGATGCTGGATATCGCCGTGTTGAAAGACATCAGCTCAAAAAAATGGTGACGCCCGACGCGAAGCGGAATGCGGTCGCCCATGCCCGGGAGACGTTCGGGCTGAGCGAGCGGCGGGCGTGTCGTCTGATCGGTGTCGCGAGGCGGGTGGTTCGATATGAACCGACCCGTCCCGATGATGCTGGCTTGCGCACCAGGTTGCGTGAGCTGGCTGGCGAACGGCGGCGGTTCGGCTATCGGCGCCTGGGGTATCTGCTGGCGCGCGAAGGGCATGCGCCGAACCACAAGAAGCTCCTGCGGATCTACCGGGAAGAAGGGTTGAAGGTGCGCCGCCGTGGCGGCCGCAAGCGGGCGTTGGGCACCAGGGCACCTATGACGATGCCGCAGGGGCCGAACCAGCGCTGGTCACTCGACTTCGTCAGTGATGCGTTCGCCTGCGGCCGGCGCTTCCGCATCCTGTGCGTGGTCGACGACTTCACGCGTGAGTGCCTGGCGCTGGTGGCCGACACGTCGCTGTCCGGTGCAAGGGTGGCGCGGGAGTTGGACAGCTTGGCGGCCGTCCGCGGCAAGCCGCTGACGGTGGTCAGCGACAATGGCACCGAACTGACCTCGACCTCCATCCTGCGCTGGGCACAGGAGCGGCAGGTGGAATGGCACTACATCATGCCGGGCAAGCCGACGCAGAACGCCTTCGTGGAGAGCTTCAATGGCCGGCTGCGCGACGAATGCCTGAACGAGACCCTGTTCACATCGCTGGCGCACGCCAGATCGATCCTCGCGGCCTGGAAGCACGACTACAACACCGTCAGGCCGCACTCGAAACTGGGCGGATGCACCCCTGCCGAGATCGCCGGCCAACGGGGTTGGGGGCATGCCCCCAACCCCGTTGCCATCACATCAACCATCAGCCATCAAAGCACAGGACTCTACTTCTGATCGGTACCAATCAGGGGTGCACGTCACATCGCAATGACCACCGATTCCGCCCATGACAGCATCCGCCAAGGCCTCGGCGAAGCCCTCGCCTTCGCCGCCGGCAACACCGCCGGCGCGCAGGTGCGCCAGGTGCCGATCACACAAGTTGACGTCGCCGCCATCCGCGCCAGCACCGGCCTGTCGCAAAGCCAGTTCGCAAGGCTCATCGGCGTTGCCAAGGGCACCCTCCTCAACTGGGAACAAGGCCGCCGCCGCCCCACCGGCCCAGCCCAGGTGCTGCTGGCCATGATTGCCAAACGGCCGTCGCTGGTGGGTGAATTGTTGCGGTAAAGAATAGGGCCTCCGGCGGGCAGGGGCGAGGCCCCTGCCCCCGTTCGTTTGTGGCCAATGCTTTATTGAAGCGTTGGAAACTTCAGTAGCTACTATGCGGATTGCCGAACTGCGCGCTTTCAGTAGATTGAGCGCATGAGGCCGCTCTATCAGCATATTATTCCCAATAGAGACCCGCCAGTGCTAACCAACAGCGCTTTCCGGGCAATTATCGTGTCAGAAGTCGAAGTTGCTCAAGACTGGCGCAATCTCATTTGCCAATGGCTGCTGGAGAGCGGGTGTCTTTATGTGGTCGCGTGGGGTGTAGATTGCGAACTGTGGCACAATACTGTCGACGAGACCAATCTCGAAATGTTCAATTTCGGGGACATCCCTGACGACAAGTTTGTGATGACAACATGGCATACAGATACGCCATTGTCAGAGGCGATGTGGTTCATCGCGCAGTGCGCCTCGCATCCAGACGTCGAACTCAATCAGACAGTTATCATCCATGTGGCTTTAGAGAGTCGCGAGGCCGACATGCTAAAGACCTATGCGGCTAGCCAGACAATCCATCACAACTGAATAGATCCCTGCAACGGGATCGCAAGCGTACACCGTGCCCACCAGCACACCCAAAACGAACGGGTGCAGGGGCCTCGCCCCTGCCCGCCGGAGGCCCTCTTGCCTTACCCCTCGTCCGCCGCGCGGATGACCGGTTGCATCACATGGATGAACGCCAGCGCCGTCAGATAGGCGCCGGCGGCGATGGTGAACATTGGCCAGTAGCCCACGCCGTTCGTCAGGCACCAGCCGGTGAGTTCGATGATGCCGGTGCCGGTGAGGTTGCCGGCGACGCCGCCCAGGGCCATCACGCCGGCGACGCGGGCGGGGGGGACGGTGTCGGCGGCGAGGCCGAAGATGTTGGTGGAAAAGCCCTGGTGGGCGAGCAGGGCGAGGCCGATGATGAGGGCGGCGGCCATGGCGCTGGGGGCCTGGAGGGCGAGCGGGATGGGCAGGATGAGCACGGCATAGAGGGCCATGCTGGTCTTGCGGGCCTTGTTGATGCTCATGCCGCGTTTCAGGAGGGCGGGGAACAGCAGCCCGCAGCTGAAGGCGCCGACGGCGGCGAGGGCGAAGATGACGGCGCTGGGCAGGCCGACTTCGGCTTGGGTGAGGCCGAAGGTTTTCACGAGGAAATCGGTGGACCAGAAGAGGACGAACCACCAGACGCAATCGGTGAGCGCCTTGGCGCCGACAACGGTCCAGGTGCGCCGGTCGGACAGGAGCTGCGCCCAATTGCCGTCGAGCGCGGCCTTTTTGGCGACGCCGACGGGGGCGAGGCGGCGGGTGCCGCCGATCCACAGCGCGAGCCAGACGAAGCCGAGGGCGCCGGTGACGAGGAAGGCGGCCTTCCAGCCGAAGGCGAGGGCGAGTGGCGGGATCAGCAGCGGGGTGAGGATGGCGCCGATGTTGGGCGCGGTGTTGACCATGCCAAGGCCGAAGCTGCGCTGGGTGAGCGGCAGATAGGTGGCGGCGGCCTTGACCGCGGCGGGGGTGTTGACGCTTTCCGCCACCGCCAGCACGGAGCGGGCGACGACAAACTGGCTCACGTTCGCGGCGGCGGCATGGGCCATGCCGGCCGCGCTCCACACCGCGACGGCGATGCCATAGGCAAGGCGCACGCCAAAACGGTCAACAAACCAGCCGACGGCAAGCAGGGCGAAGGCAGCGGAGAGCTGGAACACGCTGCCCAGGTGCGCGAATTCCTGATCGGTCCAGCCGAATTCGGCTTCGAGTGTGGGCTTCAGCAGCGCCAGCACCTGCCGGTCGACATAGTTCAGCGCAGTGCCGACAAACAGCAGCGCGATCAGCAGCCGGCGGGCGCGGGCTTCGGCATCGACGGGCAAAGGGCCTCTCCCCAAAGGCGTTTTTCTGAGACTTGGCGGTTGTGGGCCCGGCCGTCAACCAATCACCGGCTTTTGCCGGGCAAACCCCAACCGCCCATGCCGAGCCTGTCGAGGCACGCACCGCGCCTGGATCGTGCCTCGACAGGCTCGGCATGAGCGTGTGATCAAAAGATCAGAAGTCGAGCTTGTCGTAATGCGGCGGCGGCGGCAGGCCTTCCAGCCGTTCGGCCAGCAGCGGGCGGAAGGTGGGGCGGGATTTGATCGCGCTGTACCAGGTCTTGGCCGGTTCATGGCCATCCCATTCCAGGCCGGCGAGATAATCGGCGACCGACAGATGCGCGGCAGCGGCGATATCGGCGAGGCCGAACTGGCCGCCGCTGATCCAGGCGCGGCGTTCCAGCAGGAAATCGATGTAATCCAGGTGCATGTCCGCCATCCGCCCAGCCTGCCGGATCATGCCGCCATCGGGCGCGCCCTTCAGCACGGCGCGCTTGTACATGCGCTCGGCCAGCAGCGGCGCGTTCACTTCGGCATAGAATTTCTGATCGAACCAGGCGACCAGCCGGCGGGTTTCGGCGCGGGCTTCGGGCGTGGTGCCCAGCAGCGGGGTGCGTTCCAGCGCTTCCTCGAAATGTTCGGTGATGGCGACCGAATCGCACAGGATCAGATCGGTGCCGCCCAGATCGCTGCGCCGCATCACCGGGGTTTGCCCGGCCGGGTTCATCGCGGTGAATTCAGGGCGTTTTTCCCACGGACGTTCCTGCACCAGCTCGTGGGTGACGCCCTTCACCGCCAGGGCAAAGCGCACCTTGCGGCTGAACGGACAGAGGGTGAAATGATAAAGACGCCACATTTGTGATCTGTCTTAATCATGTTTGCCGGCTTGGAAAGAGGCGGGTGCATCCACGGCCCTGTTGCAAATCGTTCGCAACAACTCTAGGCCTTGGGCGATGACCCGGCGGCTTGCCTTGTTGGCCCTGTGGGCGGTGCTGATGGCGCCGCTGTCCGGCCTGTGGTGGCAGGCGGCGGCGCCCGATGCCGATGTGGATGCGCTGGTGGCGGCCAGCGGCAACTGGGCGATGGCCTGGCTGGCGATTGCCGTGGTGATCACGCCGCTGGCCCGGATGTGGCGGCCCTTGGCGCGGCTGTTGTGGCTGCGGCGCGGCATCGGTCTGGCGGCCTTTGGCGCCAGCGGCGTGCATCTGTGGCTTTATGTGCTGGCGATGCGCGGCTTTGCCGAAGCGGGTGGCGAATGGGCATTGATTGCCGATGAAGCCTTCACGCCCGGTATCCTCACCGGCTGGGCGGCGCTGGCGCTGATGCTGTTGCCGGCGCTGGCCAGCAATGATGCGGCGATGCGGGTGCTGAAACGGGCGTGGAAGCCGGTGCAGCGCCTGGCCCTGCCGGCGGCCGTGCTGGCGCTGGCCCATATGGCGGTGGTGCACGATGCGTTCAGCCTGGCCATGGCCGTGGCCGGCGTGGTGGGCGGGCTGCAACTGGTGCGATTTTTTCCTGCAAGCAGAAAGGCATGAACATGCGCGTGATGATGATGGCGGCCGTGGTGGCGGCGGCGATGGCGGGCCCGGCGCTCGCCACCGGCAAGCTGAAGTGCAACGTCAAGCCGGCCGACATGAAGCCGATCGAGGCGCTGAAGGCCGAGCTGACCAGGCAGGGCTGGACGGTGGCGAAGGCCAAGGTCGATGGCGGCTGCTATGAAGTCTATGGCGTGATGCCGGAGACGGGCCGGGTTGAGGCCTATTTCGATCCGGCGACGTTCGAGAAGCTCTATGTCGAGCAGCGCGGGAAGGTTTTGTTCAAGAAGGGGTGACGTAGATACTCCGCCGCTGGGCGGAGAGGTTATCAGGGACCGCGCCTGGCGGCCCCCTCCGTCAGCCCCGGCCTTCGCCGGGGCTGCCACCTCCCCCGGAGGGGGAGGATGTTCAGGCCTTGGCAGCGCGCGGTTTGGCCTTGGGCTTTGCCGGTTTGGCCGCCTTGGCCTTCAGCGCGGCCACTTCGGCTTCCAGCTCGTTGATGCGCAGGGCCTGACGCACGATGATGTCCTGCATCGCCGCCACCGAAGGATCGGGCGCGGCCGGGGCCGGCGGCGGTTCCGGGGCCACCGGCGTGGCTTCGGCTTTCGGCGGTTCCGGCGGCTTTGGGGCCTCGGGCTTCACCACCTCGGCTTCCACCACCGTTTCGGTGCGGAAAATGCCGCTTTCGCGCGCCTTGCGGATCAGCGGGGCGGCCGTCACCGCCAGCTGCATCAGGCTTTCGATCAGCGGATCATTGCTCTTGGCCATCGTCGGGTCCTTCAACTGTCTTACAAATATATGGCAGTGAAGGACCCGATTTCAAGAGCCGGCCTCACTCCGCCGCGATGGCGCTGCTCTCATCGCTGAGCGGGTGGGCGAGGCGGCTGATCATCTCCTTCGGGCACACCTGCCAGAACTGGCCGCGGGTGCGGTCCCACTCGGCGAGCAGGCCGGCGGCCCATTTCGATCCGGTTTCCGCCACGTGCGCTTCGATCAGACCGTGCAGCACGCCTTCCCAATGGGCGCTGGCCAGCCGTTGCACCACCACCGAATCGCGGTTGACCCGGCGTTTGAAGCCGCCATCAGCATCGAACACGAAGGCCATCCCGCCCGACATGCCGGCGGCGAAATTGTCCCCGGTGGTGCCCAGGATCACGGCAGTGCCGCCGGTCATATACTCACAGCCGTTGGCGCCGCAGCCTTCCACCACCACGGTCGCGCCGGAATTGCGCACGGCAAAGCGCTCGCCCGCGCGACCGGCGGCAAACAGCTGGCCGGAGGTGGCACCATAGAGCACGGTATTGCCGACAATCGCATTGTCCTGGCTGGCCAACGTGCTCGACACCATCGGCCGCACCACGATGGTGGCGCCCGACAGGCCCTTGCCAACATAGTCATTGGCCTCGCCAAACACCTCCAGCTTGACGCCCTGCACGGCAAAGGCGCCGAGCGACTGGCCGGCCGAGCCACGCAGGCGGATATGGACATGGCCGGGGCTGAGCGCCGTCATGCCGAACCGGCGGGTGATCTCGCCCGACAGGCGGGTGCCGACGGCGCGGTGGGTGTTGCGCACGGTGTAGGCCAGCTGCATCTTCTCGCCGCGTTCGAACAGATGGGCGGCGTCGCGGATCATTTCGGCGTCCAGACTATCGGGCACCGGGTTGCGGCCATTGCCCAGACCCCAGCGCCGCATGGCATCGGGCGCATCGACCTTGGCGAGGATCGGGTTCAGGTCGAGATCGTCGAGATGCTCGGCCCCGCGGTTGATCTGGCGCAGCAGTTCGGTGCGGCCGATCACATCATCCAGGCTGCGGCAGCCAAGGCGGGCGAGGATCTCGCGCACCTCTTCGGCGATGAAGCTCATCAGGTTGATGACCTTTTCCGGCGAGCCGTCGAACTTCTGGCGCAGGGCATCGTCCTGCGTGCAGACGCCCACCGGGCAGGTGTTCGAATGGCACTGGCGCACCATGATGCAGCCCATGGCCACCAGGCTCATGGTGCCGATGCCATATTCCTCGGCGCCCAGGATGGCGGCGATCACCACGTCGCGGCCGGTTTTCAGGCCGCCATCGGCGCGCAGCTTCACCCGGTGGCGAAGGCCATTGAGCGTGAGCACCTGGTTGACTTCGGACAGGCCCATTTCCCAAGGCGTGCCGGCATATTTGATGCTGGTCTGCGGGGAGGCGCCGGTGCCGCCGACATTGCCGGAGATGAGGATGGTATCGGCATGGGCCTTGGCCACACCGGCCGCCACCGTGCCGATGCCGGCCGAGCTCACCAGCTTCACGCACACCCGGGCGCGGGTGTTGATCTGCTTCAGATCATAGATGAGCTGGGCCAGATCCTCGATCGAATAGATATCGTGGTGCGGCGGCGGGCTGATCAGGGTGACGCCGGGGGTGGAGTGGCGCAGCCTGGCGATCAGCTCGGTCACCTTGAAGCCGGGCAGCTGGCCGCCCTCGCCGGGCTTGGCCCCCTGCGCGACCTTGATTTCGATCTCTTCACAGGCGTTCAAATATTCCGCCGTCACGCCAAAACGGCCCGAGGCGATCTGCTTGATGACGGAATTGGCGTTGTCGCCATTGGCATAGGGGGTGAAGCGGCTGCGATCCTCGCCGCCTTCGCCCGACACCGCCTTGGCGCCGATGCGGTTCATGGCAATCGCCAGCGTCTCGTGCGCTTCGGGGGACAGTGCGCCCAGGCTCATGCCCGGCGTCACGAAGCGCTTGCGGATTTCGGTGACCGATTCGACCGATTCGATCGGCACCGGCTTGGTGCCCGGCACGAAATCGAGGAGATCCCTGAGCGAAATCGGCGGCAGCGCCTGCACCCCGCGGCTGAACTTCTGATAATCGCTGTAGCTGTCGCGGCTGACCGCGGTTTGCAGCAGGTGGATCAGCTGGGCGCTCCAGGCGTGCGCCTCACCACCGGCGCGCCAGCGATAAAGGCCCCCCACCGGCAGGGCGATCACATCCTCGTCCCACGCCTTGTCGTGGCGCAGCTGGGCGTTGATGAAAAGCGATTCAAAGCCTTCGCCGGAAATCTTGGCCGGCATGCCGGGGAAGAAATCATTCACCAGCGCGCGGGACAGGCCAACGGCTTCGAAATTATAGCCGCCGCGATAGGAGGAGATCACCGCGATCCCCATCTTGGCCATGATCTTCAACAGGCCATCGTCGACCGCCTTCTTGTAGCGGGCGACGCAATCGCTGAGCGACATGCTGCCGAACAGGCCGCGGGCGTGGCGATCGGCAATCGCCTCCTGCGCCAGATAGGCGTTCACCGTGGTGGCGCCCACGCCGATCAGCACGGCGAAATAATGGGTGTCGAGCGCTTCGGCCGAGCGGACGTTGATCGAGACATAGGTGCGCAGGCCCTTGCGCACCAGGTGGGTGTGCACGCCCGCCGTCGCCAGGATCATGGCGATGCCGGCCTTTTGTGCCGATTGATGCTCGTCGGTCAGGAACAATTGCGTCTTGCCCTGGCGCACGGCGGTTTCCGCCTCGGCCCGGATGCGGGCGATGGCGGCGCGCAGCGCGGCGGGGCCGCCGTTGATGTCGAACGTGCAGTCGATCTCGGCAACCTGGCGGCCGAAATGGCCTTTCAGCACATCCCAGTCGCGGTTGGTCAGCACCGGCGAATCCATCACCATCACGCCGGCCTGGGTGGCTTCGTCGTCCAGGATGTTGGTCAGGTTGGAAAAGCGCGTCTTCAGGCTCATCACCCGGGTTTCGCGCAGGGAGTCGATCGGCGGGTTGGTGACCTGGGAGAAATTCTGCCGGAAGAAATGGCTGAGGTTGCGGGCGTTTTCGGAAATCACCGCCAGCGGGGCATCATCGCCCATGCTGCCCACGGCCTCCTTGGCGTCTTCCACCATCGGCGCCAGGATCAGCTCCATGTCTTCCAGCGTCTGGCCGGCGGCGATCTGGCGGCGGCGCAGTTCATCGCGGGCAAAGGCCGGGCCTGGTTCCGGGCTGGCCCTACCGGGCAGATCCTCGAAATTGGTGAAGCCGGCGACCAGCGCGGCATAATCCTGCGCGCCGGCGACCTTGGCCTTGATCTCGGCATCGCTGTAAAAACGCGACGGCGCGGCATCGAGATCAACCGCGATCATCTCGCCGGGGCCGAGCGCGCCCTTCTTGGCCACATCGGCTTCCGGCACCACCACCATGCCGGCTTCGGACCCGGTGATCAGCAGGCCATCGCGGGTGAGGCAATAGCGCATGGGCCGCAGCGCGTTGCGGTCAAGCCCCGCCACCACCCAGCGGCCATCGGTCATGGCCAGCGCCGCCGGCCCGTCCCACGGTTCCATGAGGCTGGCGAAAAAGGCATACATGGCGCGGGTGGCGGGATCGAGCGTCGGGTCCTGCTGCCAGGCCTGCGGGATCAGCATCAGCTTGGCGGTTGGCGCATCGCGGCCGGAGCGCACAAAGGCTTCGAACACCGCATCCAGCGCCGCCGTGTCCGACGCGCCGGCCGGGATCAGCGGCTTGATATCCTCCGAATGCTCGCCAAAGGCCGAAGCCGCCATCTTGATCTCGTGGCTCTTCATCCAGTTGGTGTTGCCGCGGATCGTGTTGATCTCGCCATTGTGGGCAAGGCAGCGGAACGGCTGCGCCAGCCACCATTGCGGGAAGGTGTTGGTGGAATAGCGCTGGTGATAGATGGCAAAGCGCGACACGAAGCGCTCGTCGTTTAGGTCCGGATAGAAGACGCTCAGCGATTCAGCCAGGAACAGCCCCTTGTAGATGAGGGTGCGGCACGACAGCGAGCAGAAGTAGAAGCCCTGGATCTGCGCCTCGATCACCTTCTTCTCGATGCGGCGGCGGATCAGGAACAGATCCTTCTCGAACTGCTCCTTGGCATCGTCGCCGTTCGGCCTGGGCCCGGCGATCATGATCTGCTCGATCTCCGGCCGGCTCTGCATCGCCTTGTCGCCGATGCAGCTGATGTCCACCGGCACCTGCCGCCAGCCATAGACCTTGTAACCAAAGCCGATGATTTCCGATTCGACGATGGTGCGGCAGGCTTCCTGCGCGCCCAGATCGGTGCGCGGCAAGAAGACCTGACCCACCGCGAGCAGGCCGGCCACCGGCTTCTGCCCGTGGCGCTCGATATGCTCGTGAAAGAAATCGACCGGGATTTCGACCAATATGCCGGCGCCATCCCCGGTCTTGCCATCGGCATCGACGGCGCCGCGGTGCCACACCGCCTTCAGCGCATCGATCGCCGCCGTCACCACCCGCCGTTGTGGCCGGCCATCGGTGGCGGCCACCAGGCCCACGCCGCAGGCATCGCCCTCCAGCTCGGGGCGATACATGCCGATCTCGGCGATGCGGGCGCGCTCTTCGGCGCTGGCGGTGAAGGTGGGCAGGGTGGTCATCGGTCAGGCTCCCGAAACGGGCTTATTTCTGGGCAGGGGGCGGCGCGCTGTTCAGCGGGGCCAGCGCGGCGCGCAGGCGCGGCGCATTGGCGGCCATGGCAGCATCGATCTTGGCGCCCACCAGCCGGGCGGTCTGCAGGGCGATTTCCTGGGCGACGGCGCCCTGTTTGGCCTGCATCTTCATGCCCAGCGGGCTCTTGTAAAAGGCGATCAGGGCGTTGAGCTCGGCCGCCGTATATTGCCGGGCATAGGCCTGGGCTGCAGCGGCCACCACCGCATTCATGTTCTGGTTGATCACGCCTTGCGCGATTTCGGCCTGGATGGCGCCGGCCTTCTGCAGCACCGGATCAAATTTCGCCTTGTTGGCCTGATAGGCCGGGATGAAGCCCGGCTGCTGGGCCAGCATGGCGCCGATCACATTGCCGCGCTTCATCTGCGCCACCGTGCCGGCCATCTGCTTCTGCAACTGCGCCTTCAGGCCCAATTGCGCCACCAGCGCGTTGGCGGCCTGCATGGTGGCGGCATCGGCCTTCACCGGCGGCGGTGCCGGCGGGCCGGCCGGGCGGGCCGGCGGCGCGGCGGCGGTGCTGCCGATGGTGGCAACGGCGGCGATCAGGATGGCGTTGATGCTCATGGCAATTCTCCGATGCGGGCCGGATCAGGCCGCCACCGTGGCGGCCGCGGCAGCCCGGGCGCGCAGATATTGGTGCATCTGCGCCGCCACGTCACGCCCATCCCGCACCGCCCACACCACCAGGCTGGCGCCGCGCACGATGTCACCGGCGGCAAACACGCCATCCAGCCCGGTCATCATCGTCTTGTGGTCAACGCGGCATGTGCCCCAGCGCGTCACCGGCAGATCCGGCGCACCGAACAGCGTGGGCAGATCCTCCGCATCAAAGCCCAGCGCCTTGATCACCAGATCGGCGGGCAGGGTGAAGCGGTTGTCGGCATCCGGTTCGGGGGCGCGGCGGCCATCGGGGCCGGGCTGGCCCAGCCGCATGCCCTGCGCCACCACGCCGGCCGGCGTGATTTCGGCAGGAGCGGCCAGCCACACGAAGTCCACGCCTTCTTCCTCGGCATTGGCGACTTCGCGGGCGGAACCCGGCATATTCTCCCGGTCGCGGCGATAGAGGCATTTCACGCTGGCCGCGCCCTGGCGGATGGCGGTGCGCACACAGTCCATCGCGGTGTCACCACCGCCGATCACCACCACATGCTTGCCGGCGGCATCAAATTGCGCCGCATCGGCCAGCACATCGCCAAAGCCGGTCTTGTTGGCGGCGATCAGATAATCCAGCGCGGCCATCGTGGTCGGGCCTTCGGCGCCCGGCACCTCGACCTGGCGCGCCTTGTACACGCCGGTGGCGATGAGCACGGCATCATGGCGTTCGCGCAGCTCAGCCAGGCTGGCATCACGGCCCACGGCAAAATTCAGATGGAAATGCACGCCGCCGGCCGCCAGCCGCTCCACGCGCCGCATCACCACCGGCTTTTCCAGCTTGAAGCCGGGGATGCCATAGGTGAGCAGGCCGCCCGCCCGGTCATGCCGGTCATAGACATGCACGTCATAGCCCTTCACCCGCAGCGCTTCCGCTGCGGTCAACCCGGCCGGGCCGGCGCCGATGATCGCCACGCTCTGGCCGCTGCGGTCAGCCACCGGCTTCAGTGGCTTCACCCAGCCATTTTCCCAGGCGGTGTCGGTGATGAATTTTTCCACCGAACCGATGGTGACGCTGCCAAAGCCTTCCTCGATCACGCAATTGCCTTCGCACAGCCGGTCCTGCGGGCAGATGCGGCCGCAGATTTCCGGCATGGCGTTGGTGGCGGACGAGACTTCATAGGCCTCTTCCAGCCGGCCTTCCGCTGTCAGCTTCAGCCAATCGGGGATGTTGTTCTGCAGCGGGCAATGCACCTGGCAGAAGGGCACGCCGCACTGGCTGCAGCGGCCGGCCTGCTCCTCGGCCTTGGCCAGGATATAGGGGCGGCTGATCTCCAGGAAATCCTGCGCACGTTCGTCGGCAGTGCGCTTGGCCGGATAGGCCTGGTCCCGCTCGATGAACTTCAGCAATTTTGTTGCGCCCATGGCTGCCATCCCTTTCGATGGGATGCGCGAAACCATATCGCGACGCGCTTGTCACGCAAAAAGCGGGAGATTGGGCAACAATACTGCCCTTTTTGGAGCGAAAGCGGCGATTTCTGCCGATTATGCCCAAAAATTCATGGCCGATCCGGCCCTATCGCGCCCAGAGCCAGGCCAGCGCCGCGCCGCCGGCGATGATTCGATACCAGGCAAAAGGTGCAAAGCCATAACGGCTGACCAGCGCGACAAAGCCCTTCACCACCACCAGCGCCACCACGAAGCTGACGGCAAAGCCGATGCCGATGGCGCTGAGGTTGGAGGCATCGAGCGCGTCCCGGTTCTTCCACAGCATCAGCACGGTGGCGCCCGAAATGGTCGGCACCGCGAGAAAGAAGCTGAATTCGGCCGCGGTCTTGCGGTCTACCCCCAGCATCAGGGCGGCCATGATGGTGGCGCCCGATCGCGACACGCCGGGGATCATGGCAAGACATTGGCCGAGGCCGATCTTCAGCGACTGGCCGGCGGAAAGCGCTTCCACCCCCGAAACCCGGGCCTCGACCATGCGCCGTTCGATCCACAGGATCGCGATGCCGCCCAGGATCAGCGACACCGCCACCGTGGTCGGGCTTTCCAGCAGCGCCTCCACCGCCTTGATGAACAACACGCCCATCACCGCGGCCGGCAGGAAGCCCAGCACCACGTTGCGCAGGAAGGCAAAGGCCCCGGCATCGCGCCGCAGCAGCCCCTGCGCCACGCCCATGAAGCGGCCCCAATAGGCGACCAGCACGGCCAGGATGGCGCCGGACTGGATGGCGATGTCAAAGGTGGCGCCGGCCTCCCCCGAAAAGCCCAGCAGCTCGCCAGCCAGGATCAGGTGGCCGGTGGAGGACACCGGCAGATATTCGGTCAGCCCCTCGACAATGCCGAGCAGGATGATGGTGAGAAGATCGGGCTGGTTCATCAGGCGGCCTTGGCAAAGCGACCGCCGCGGCGGAAGCGTTCCAGCATGGCCGGCACGAAGGCGGCCAGCGGCGTGGGGGTGACGCCCAGATCGGCCAGACCCGGCATGCCGGGGCCGACGATATTGCCCTTCTTCAGCATGGCGAGCTGATCGCTGTTCATCGGCATGAAGGGCAGCACGTCACCCAGCTTGGCCAGCAGGCCCGACGTGAAGTCCGACAAGGGCACCACCGGCCGGTCAAGCCCGGTCAGGTCTGAAATCATCTGCAGGATGGCGGTGAAGCTGAGCACATCCGGCCCGCCCAGTTCATAGGTCTGGCCGCGCGCCGCCGGCGTGTTCAGCGCCGCCAGCACCGCATCGGCGACATCATGGACATAGACTGGCTGGAACAGGCTGCTGCCCGAAATCGCCGGCAGGAAGGGCGCGATGCGCGCCATCCCGGCAAAACGGTTGAAGAACTGGTCTTCCGGCCCCGCCACCAGGCTGGGGCGCAGGATGGTGGCGCCGGGGAAGGCGGCCAGCACCGCCTGCTCGCCTTCGCCCTTGCTGCGGGCATAGGCGATGGGGCTGCCGGCATCGGCCCCGATGGCGGACACCTGCACGAAACTGCGCGCGCCCGCCGCCGCTGCCGCCCGGGCGGCCCGGCCGGCGCCTTCGGTTTGCAGCAAATCAAAGCGCTGATTGCCCGATTCGGCCAATATGCCGACCAGGTTCACCCCGGCCGCCGCGCCGGCAAAGGCTGCCGCCATGTCGGCATCGCTGGCAATGTTGCCGGAAACCACCTGGATCTGGCCCAGATCGCCCAGCGGCTTCAGGAACAAGGCGCTGTCGGCATGGCGCGACACGGCGCGCACTCGGCAACCGGCCCGTGCCAGCACCTGCACCACATAGCGGCCGATGAAGCCGGCTCCACCCACCACCGTCACCAGTTCGCCCTGGGCCAGGGGGGGCACCCCGTTCACGCTGTTTGCCATCATGGCGGCAGGGTTTAGCGGCAGTTGCCCGCCCTGTCTTGGGCCATCTTGCCCCCGGCGCGGTGCCCCCGGAAAAATCGGTAGAAAATCGGTTGGCAGCGGTTGACAAGCCCGCCGCCAGCCCATAACAGCCGCCACCTACCGCGCTGCGAAAGCGGCGCCGTGCCCAGATGGCGGAATTGGTAGACGCACCAGCTTCAGGTGCTGGCGCTCGCAAGGGCGTGGAGGTTCGAGTCCTCTTCTGGGCACCATCTTTCGAAAAGGCCGCTCTTCGGGGCGGCCTTTTTTCGTTGCGTGGGTGGTATCGTCCGGGCCAAATCGCCGCCATGATCCGCACCTTCCTGCTCGCCGCCCTGATCGCCGCTCCCGCCGCCGCGCAAACCCTGCCGGTGGCCGAGGCGGATTTTGTCACCCGCGATTTCCGCTTCGGCGATGGCCAACTGCTGCCCGAGCTGAAGCAGCATTATCGCACCCTGGGCACGCCGCAGCGCGATGCGGCAGGCGATATCACCAACGCGGTGATGATCGGCCATGGCACCGGCGGCACCGGCGCCCAGTTCCTCACACCCCAGTTCACCCGCCTGTTCGCGCCCGGCGCGCCGCTGGATCTCGCCACCCACTTCATCATCCTGCCCGATGCCATCGGCCATGGCGGCTCGTCCAAACCTTCGGATGGGCTGAAGATGGCCTTCCCGGCCTATGACTATGCCGACATGGTCCGCGCGCAGGGCCTGCTGCTCGATCATCTGAAGGTGAAGCGGCTGCGGCTGCTGATGGGGACATCGATGGGCTGCATGATGGGCTTCCAGTTCGGCACCGATCTGCCCGGCCGCGCCGCCGCGATCATGCCGCTGGCCTGCAATGTCATCCCGCTGGCCGGGCGCAACCGCATGTGGCGGGCGATGGCGATCCAGGCCATCAAGGCTGATCCGGAGTGGAACGGCGGCAATTACAGCAAACAGCCGCTGAACGGCCTCAGGGTTGGTGTGGCGTTGCAGGCGATGGCGAGTTCGGCCCCGGTGAGGATGCAGGCCGATTGGCCGACGCGTGACCTCGCCGATGCTGCCGCCGAACGCGCCATGGCGCAGGGCCTGGCCGGCAGTGCCGACGCCAACGACCGCATCTATCAGCTGGAGGCCAGCCGCAATTACAACCCGGCCCCCAATCTCGCCCGCATCACCGTGCCCATCACCTGGGTGAACAGCGCCGATGATTTCATCAACCCGCCTGGTGTCGGCGATGCCACCGCCCACGTGAAGGCCATGCCGGAGGGCCGCTTCGTGCTGATCCCCGAAACCGCCGCAACCCGCGGCCACAGCACCCACACCTGGTCGGTCTTCTGGGAGGGGGAACTGAAGGCGCTGCTGGCGCGGAGCAAGTGAGGGGCGCGCCGGCCAAACAACCCCAGTCATGCTGGCGCAGGCCAGCGCCCACTGTGCCGATCGAGCCCAATTGTCACCCGGCCGGCCCACGCCCCCCGATGGATGCTGGCCTGCGCCAGCATGACGGGAAACGCCGATCTTACACCGGGCATTTCCCCGCGCCCGGCCCCTTGACAAAGCGCCCGGCCGCCGCCCCGGTTGGCTCGCCGCCCTTCAGCACCTGCACACCGTTCACCCACACATGGGCGACCCCGGTGGCATATTGCGCCGGCTTCTCGAAGGTGGCGTGATCGATGATGGTCTTGGGGTCAAACACCACCACATCGGCGAAATAGCCAGGCTTCAGCAGCCCGCGCTCCTTGATGCCCATGTTGGTCACTGGCAGGCTGGTCAGCCGCCGCACGGCGTCCGCCAGCGTGGTCGTCTTCTCCTCCCGCACATAATGGCCGAGCAGGCGGGCGACATTGCCATAGGCGCGCGGATGATCCTGGGAGAGCAGGAACACGCCCTCGGCACTCGGCGCCCCGGCATCCGAACCAAAGCTCATCCACGGCAGCGCGGTCTGCCGCTTCACATTCTCCTCGCTCATCAGGAAATAGGCGGTGCCGACCCGGCTGCCATCCTCGATCACCAGATCGATGGCGGTGTCTTCCGGGCTGGTCCCCCGCATCCGCGCCACTTCGCCCAGCGTCTTGCCGGTCAGCGGCTTCAGCTTGGGGTTCTTGAAACCGAGCAGCAGCACCTTGTCGGGATCGCCGGCGCGGCGGGCGAGATTCTCCCAATTGGCATTCTCGTCCATCATTTCGGCTTTCACGCGGGCGCGGATGGCCGGGTCCTTCATGCGCTCGATCCAGGCTTCCAGCCCGCCCGATTGCACCCACAGCGGCATGGCGGCATCCAGCCCGGTGGCGCCGGCGGTATAATTATACATGTTGGCGGTGATGCGGATGCCGTCCTTGCGGGCGGCTTCGATCTTGCCGATGATCGTGTCCAGCTTGCCCCAGTTGCGCCGGCCCGACATTTTCATGTGCCAGATTTCGGCCGGCCCACCCGATTGGCGGGCAATCTCGATCAGCTCGTCCACCGCCTGTTCGATGCGGTCCCCTTCCGATCGCATATGGCTGATATACATGCCGCCACAGGCAGCGCTGGCCTTGGCAAGGGCGATCAGTTCCGGCGTTTCGGCATAGGCGGCGGGCGCATAGATCATCGATGTGCCCAGCCCCAGCGCGCCCTCGTTCATGGCGGCGCGCACCAGCTTCTGCATGCGGGCAAGTTGCTCCGGTGTGGGATCGACATCGCTTTCACCCACCTCGTGCACGCGCACCGTGGTGTGGCCGACGAAACTGGCGACATTGGGCGCAATGCCCTTTTTCTCCAGCGTGGTCAGATACTCGCCCAGCGTCGTCCAGCTGATGGGATATTTGATGTCGTCCTGCCGCAGCAACGCCAGCCGCTTCATCTCGGGGTTCAGCGGCCCCATCGAATTGCCTTCGCCCATGATCTCCAGCGTCACGCCCTGGCGGATGTCGCTCTGCGCCCGACCGTCGACCAACAGGCTTTCGGTGGCCCAGCTCAACATGTTCACAAAACCCGGCGAAATCGCCTGGCCCTGCACATCGGTGACGGTGGCGCCCTTGGCCACAGCGGCCGGCGGCGCGCCCTGGCCGATGGCGGTGATACGGTCCCCCTCCATGGCCAACCAGCCGGCATAGGGCGCGGCCCCACTGCCATCAACGATCAGGCCACCGGTCAGCACCACCGGCCTTGCCAGCGCCGAACCGGCCATCAGCACTGCGGCCAGTGCGATCATGCGGGTCATGTCATCCTCCCCCTTGTTGGCGGGGAGCTTAGGCCGGCTTCAGCGCGGCAACAAGGCGGCGATGCCGGCCAGCACCGGTGCCAGTTCGGCCCCGCGGCTGCCCACCAGTGGTGCCAGCACCGCTGCCACCCGTTCCGGCCGTGCCGCCTCGGCCAGCCCGGTCAGCAGACGCCATTCATCGTCGCTGATCTGCGGCCGGCAGGGCTGGTGCAGGTGGATCGGCCGGGCCGCCCGCCGGGCCAGCCCCACGACAAGACAACGCAACAGATGCTCCAGCCCAAGCCCGCCGTCGCCAAAGCCGCGCTGCAGCAGCAGATGCACATGGGCATCACGCCCCTGGCCCAGCGGCCGTAGCATCGCGATGCGGCGCAGGCACCACAGAAGATCGCGCAGGTGTGGCGGCAGCGGATCGGGCTGCTGCTGCGGGCCAGATCCGCGCCCGCCATCCCAGGGAAATTCTGCCGCATGCCGCACGAACATCGCTTGTCCTCCAAGTCGGCTGCAGCATGACATGTTGCGAATGATTTGCAATAGCGATAATGACCATCACCCGTGTCACTCTTGCAATACAGTCGGCAAAGATATATCTTAAGACTTCCACTGCCCCCTGGAGTCACCGCCATGCATTTCCGTTTCCGCTTTGACCGCGATGGTTTTCACAAGGAATTCAGCACCGGCTGGTCCCGTCGCAGCGGCCGCTGGGCCGCCTTTGCCAAGGCCTTTGCCGATGAGTTCGGTGATGGTTTCGATGGCCCGCCGCGCCCCGAAGGCCCGCGCCGCCGCCGCCGCTTTGGTGCCGAAGCCATGCGGCTGGTGTTGCTGCATCTGTTGAAGGACGAACCGCGCCACGGTTACGACCTGATCAAGACCATCGAGGAAAAGTCCGCCGGGCTTTATTCGCCGTCGCCGGGCATGATCTATCCGATGCTCAACATGCTGGCCGATGAAGGGCTGATCGCCGAAGTGGCCGGCGAGGAAGGCCGCCGCCGCTATGCCATCACCGATGCCGGCCGCGCCGCGTTGGATGAAGCCGAGGATCAGTTGAAGGAGGCGCTGGAGCGCCTCGCTGACATGGCGCGCTGCAACGGTGACCGCACCAGCGATCCGCTGCGCGAGGCCATGCACGATGTGCGGCAAGCCGCCCGCGATGCCGTGCGCGACGCCGAATCCCGCGCCGAGCGCGCCGAAGCCATCGCCGCCATCCTGCGCGAAGCGGCGGAGAAGATCGGCAAGCTGTGATGCCCACATCCTCCCCCTTGGGGGAGGTGGCGCCAATCCTCCCTGCCCGAAAGGCGGGGAGGGGGACCGCCGAAGGCGGTGGAGGGGCCGCGACGCAAGGGAGCGGCCAGGGCCATGCCTGTCGGCCCCCTCCGCCCTGCGGGCACCTCCCCCAGAGGGTGAGGATCTCGGGGCCGCGCCCTACCCTCTCGGCGCGGCTGCCCGCTGCAGGCGGTCGTTGATGGCGAGGCCCAGCCCATGGCGCGGCACCGGCGCCACCGCGATGGCGGGCCGACCACTGGCCTCGGCGGCGTGCAGCAGATCGAACAGGCGGGCGGCGGCCTCCACCAGGTCGCCGCTGGCTGAAAGCGTGGCATCGCCGGCCACCGGGCCAAAGCCGATGTGAAACTCGCCCGGAGCCGCCGTCACCGCGTCCAGCCGCACCGGCTGGGCGGGGGCATAATGGGAGGCCAGCATGCCGGGGGCCTGGACCCTGGCGGCCAACTCCGTCGCCAGCGGCGCACCCGCCACGGCCGCGATCGCCTCCACCGCCACCGCGCCCGGCCGCAGCAGCCGCCAGCCGGCCTGCTCCACCGCCACAATGGTCGATTCGACCCCGGCGGCACAGGGCCCGGCATCGATCACCGGCACATCGGCAAGACTGGCCAGCACATGGGCCGCACGCGTCGGCGAAATCCGCCCCGATGCATTGGCCGATGGCGCCGCCAATGGCCCGACGGCGCGCACCAGTTGCTGCATCACCACATGCGCGGGGCAGCGCAGCGCGATCGTCTCCAGTCCGGCTGTCACCAGCGATGCCACCGGCGCGTCCGCCCGGCGTGGCAGCACCAGGGTGAGCGGCCCCGGCCAGAACGCTTCCGCCAAGTGCAACGCCAATGGCGAAAAATGCGCCAACGTCTGGGCCTGGCCCACATCCGCCACATGCACGATCAACGGGTTGAAGCTCGGCCTGCCCTTGGCGGCATAAATCCCCGCCACCGCCGCGCCATCATCGGCCCGCGCCGCCAGGCCATAGACCGTCTCGGTCGGCACCGCGACCAGCTCGCCGGCGCGCAACCGCTCGGCAGCTGCGGCAATGCCGGCGGCGTCGGGCTGCAACAGGCGGCTTCCGGCTTCCATGGCTCGCGTCTATACCGGGGCAAACGCCAAAACGGAAACCTGCGATGCCCTACACCGCCCCCACCACCGAGCAACGCTTTGCGCTGGATGTGATTGCCGATCTGCCCGACCTTGCCGCGCTGCCGGCCTATGCCAATGCCAGCCCGGACATGGTGGACGCGATCCTGGCCGAAGCCGGCAAGCTGGCCAGCAATGTCTTCGCGCCGCTGAACAAGGTGGGTGACCGCACCCATGCCCGGCTGGATGATGGCGTCGTCACCCTGCCGCCCGGCTTTGCCGAAGCCTACAAGCAATATGTCGAAGGCGGCTGGGCCGGGCTGGGCGTGCCGGAAGCGCATGGCGGGCAGGGCCTGCCCTTTGCCGTGGCGGTCGCGGTGCAGGAGCAGCTGACCAGCGCCAACATGGCCTTTGCGCTGTGCATGATGCTGTCTCAGGGCGCGATCGAGGCGCTGGCCGCCCACGCCAGCCCGGACCTGCAGGCGCGCTACCTGTCCAAGCTCGTCACCGGCGAATGGACCGGCACGATGAACCTGACCGAGCCGACCGCCGGCAGCGATGTCGGTGCGTTGAAGTCCCGCGCCGAGCCCAATCCCGATGGCACTTGGCGCATCAAGGGCACCAAGATCTTCATCACCTGGGGCGAACATGACGCGGCCGAGAATATCGTCCACCTTGTCCTCGCCCGCACGCCCGACAGCCCGCCGGGCACCAAGGGCATCAGCCTGTTCCTGGTGCCGAAGTTTCTGCCCGATGGCACCCGCAACGATCTGAAGTGCGTGGGCCTGGAGCACAAGCTGGGCATCCACGCCTCCCCCACCTGCACGATGAGCTTTGGCGACAATGATGCCTGCATCGGCTGGATGGTCGGCCCCGAAAACGGCGGCATGCGCGCCATGTTCACTATGATGAACAACGCCCGCGTGCAGGTGGGCCTGCAGGGCGTTGCCGTG
The DNA here is from genome assembly GCF_059745315.1 of Sandarakinorhabdus sp. FBCC-B8862. NCBI lineage: Bacteria > Pseudomonadati > Pseudomonadota > Alphaproteobacteria > Sphingomonadales > Sphingosinicellaceae > Sandarakinorhabdus > Sandarakinorhabdus sp. FBCC-B8862. The sequence goes on along the minus strand of NZ_CM185574.1, from coordinate 1,570,326 downwards.
GCCGAAGCTGCCACCCAGCACGCGCTCGACTATGCGCGCACCCGTGTGCAGTCGGCCAAATTCGGCGGTGGCCGCGAACCGGTGCGCATCATCGAACATGCCGATGTGCGCCGCACGATCATGACAATGAGGGCGCTCACCGAAGCGGCCCGCGCGCTGGTCTATCTCAACGCTGCTGCGGTGGACCGCGCCCATGCCGGCGACGCTGAGGGCCAAGGGCTGGCCGATCTGCTCACCCCGATTTCCAAGGCCTGGGCCACCGATATCGGGGTCGAGGTCGCCAGCCTTGGCGTGCAGATTTTTGGCGGCATGGGCTATGTCGAGGAAACCGGCGCCGCCCAGTTCCTGCGCGATGCCCGCATCGCCCCGATTTACGAAGGCACCAACGGCATCCAGGCGATGGATCTGGTCGGCCGCAAGCTGCATCAAGACGGCGGCGCCCACTGGAAGGCGCTGCTGGGCGAGGTGCGTGCCACGCTGTCCGATCTGGGCGAGGATGCGGAGCTGAAGCTGATCACCCCCTGGCTGCAGGATGCGCTCGATTCGGCCCACACCACCTCGCTGTGGCTGGCCGCCGCCAACAACCCGGATGATGTCGCCGCCGGCGCCACGCCCTATCTCAAGCTGATGGGCCTCACGCTCGGCGGCTGGCTGCTGGCCAAGCAGGCGCTCGCCAGCCGCGCCCACCCCGATCCGCAGTTCGCCGCCGCCAAACGCGCCACCGCCCGCTTCTTCGCCGAACAATTGCTGCCGCAGGTGCAGGCGCTGGCCGCCAGCGCCATGCGCGGGGCGAGCCTGTTCTACGCGATTTCGGAGGATGGGCTGGCGGCAGTGTGAGTTCTCCGGGCTTAATTCTTCAAGTGTCAAACTCTTGGTGCGCAAGTTGGTTTTTTCGATGGTTTATATCTTGTAAACGCGGCACAAATAATTCAGTTACTGAAAAATCAGTTGCTGTGATTATAAGTGCTAATATTACTCCTATGTCGCAGCATGCTAGTAGCGATCTTCTGGCCATTACGTGATCTGCACTATATACCCCGGCTAATCGAATTTCGACAAGATCCTCATATTTCTTGTTATCAACTTGAATATGATCCATAATCGATTTAACATTTGGGTGCGCGCCGTAGTCTATGGTGCTCTGATAGGCTTCATTGATCCAGCTTTCTGCCTGTCCGTGTTTCTCATTTAGGGTTCTGGCAACATCTTTCACTGCAATCGAAAAGGCATCCCGACAAGCTTTCATCTGCAGTGGTCCAGCGTGTCGCTCCAGCCAAACCTGTTCCAGATTGTCATGTTGTGTCATTAAGTAAGAATAGCACGCAGATTCAAGGGATGATCTCAGTATAGGAAAAACCGCTGAAGAATGACCGCTCATTGCAACTCTAACGGATGCCATGTAATTCATATAGGAATTCATAGAAAGCATTACTGGAATTGGCCTTTGATTTACAAAGCCCTGCTCTAAGATATGAGTAATATAATTATGCAAATCGGACACAATAGAAAAGATTGGATCGTCTCTAACTTTGAATGCGTTATACGTCTCTTCAGTGGCTTTTAAATAATCGTTAATATCTATGCTCAGTTTTATTTCCATCACTTGACCTCCGGATACAACAGCCGCTCCAACCAGTGCGCCGCCAGCCCACCGGCGAACTGCGCCGCGATGAAGCCCGGCACGTGCGCCGGCGCGATGCCGGTGAAGCTGTCGGTCAGCGCCCGGGCGATGGTGATGGCCGGGTTGGCAAAGCAGGTTGATGAGGTGAACAGGATCGCGGCGCCAATATAGAGCGCCACGCTGGTGGCGCCGGCTTGTGGCGCGTGGCGGCCGGTGAGCAGCACGGTGAGGATCAGGCCGAAGGTGGCGATGAATTCGCCCAGCATCAGGCCGGCCCCGCCGCGCGCGTTGGTCGCCACCTGCAACAGGGGCAGGCCATACATGGCGTGCACGGCCAGCACCGCCGCCACCCCGGCCGCGACCTGCACCGCCACCATCACCAGTGTCGCCCCCCATGTGCTTTGCCCGCGCAGCCGCAGCACCAGGCTGACCACCGGGTTGAACTGCGCGCCCGAGACTGGGCCCAGCATCGTCACCAGCAATTGCAGCATGAACACGGTCGCCACCGTCACCGCCAGCACGCCGAGCAGCATATTGCCGCCGCCCAGCTGCTGGGCCAGCACGCCCGATCCCACAACGGTTGCAAACAGGAAGAAGGTCCCCACCGCTTCCGCCCACAAGATGCGCATCAAATCCCCCCCTTTTTTCGGCCATTGGGGCACAGCGGCGCGGCGCGGTCAATCGGCCCCGCCCCGCCAACATTGCTGGCAATCAATCTTGACTTATCCACAATAAGCGCCCAATGCAGCCAGGCTATCGTCGACTGCGACGGAAATTGATGCTCTCCATCAGCTCGGCTGATCGGCTCCTCTTCCTTTCAATCGCCTCCAGCTCTGCCCGTGCTTTTGCGGGTGGATACACATGCTTTCCTGAAAGGAAGTCCCTATGATCACCGGAACCGTCAAGTTTTTCAACGCCGATAAAGGCTATGGTTTCATCTCGCCCGAAAATGGCGGCGATGACAATTTCGTGCACATCAGCGCCGTCGAACGCGCCGGCATGAGCACCCTGAACAAGGAACAGCGCATCAGCTACGAACTCGAGACCGATCGCCGTGGCAAGACCTCGGCTGTCAATCTCCAGGCCGCCTGATTGTGCTGGCGGGCGGCGCCCAGCCGGGTGCCGCCCGAAGCATCCCCCCATTTGAAAGCCAGAGCCATGCGTCCCACCGCCGATTTCTATGAACAGCAGATCGGTCTGTGCGGCCGCCAGGCCGAAGCCGCCGGGCTCAGCAACCAGCGCGCCATGTATCTGCGCGCACAGGCCGCCTGGCAGAAACTCGCCAACACCGAAGCTGCAAGTCAGGCCGAACGGGCAAAACGCGCCGCGCCGCCCGCCTGAGCGAATGGACCTTGGCCGGCCGTTCTGGTAAATTGCCAATTATCCGGCGCGGAAAGGGCCGAGATTGCCAACCCGCAAGCATTCGTTGTTGCTGATTGCCGCGATGTTGATGGCATTGCTGGCACCTCTGGCGGTGGCCCTGGCACTGGCCTATCGTTCGGCCAAATCCGTCGAAGAAGCCCGCGCGCGTGACTTGGCCCGAACGGCGCTGGATCGCACCGAAGAAACAACGCAACAGATCGAACAGGCCTTTGCTGCCATTCAGGCGCTGCACACCGATCTGTGCAGCCCGGCGGCGCTGCAGCGCATGCGCGGGCTTGATCTGGGATCCAGCTATATCCAGGCCATCGGCCGTGTGGAGGGCAACGAGTTCATCTGCTCGTCGATTGCCGGGCGCACCCACCTCGCCATCGGCCCGGTGGACGAGGTCCAGCCCGGTGGCGCACGGTTGCGCAAGAATGTGCGTTTCGCCTTTGCGCCCAACCAGGCCTTCATTGTGGTCGAACAGGCGGGCCTGGGTGCCATCGTCCACAAAGCCCTGCCGTTCAGTGCCAATGTTGTGGGGTCAGATGTGTCGTTGGCCCTTATCACGGCCAATACCCGGCTGACGTTGTCGGCAAAGGGCCATGTCCGGCCAGAGTGGCTGCGCAGCACGCCGCCCGGCCACGTCCAGCTGGTGCACAAAGATGGCCACGTCATCGCGCTCGCCCGTTCCAGCCGTTATGAGTTGATGACCATGGCGGCCGTACCGCGCACTGGCATCATCACCGCCTTTTCACGCACTGCGGTGTGGCTGGTGCCGGTGGCGCTGCTGGCGGCCCTGGTGCTCGGCTATGGCACGCAGCGGCTGATCGTCCTGCAATCGTCGCCCAACATCATCTTCCGGCGTGCCATCCGGCGGCGCGAATTCTTCATGCTCTATCAGCCGATCGTCGATCTCGAATCGGGTCGCTGGGTGGGGGCCGAAGCGTTGATGCGCTGGAACCAGCCGGCGGTTGGCCTGGTGGCGCCCGATGTGTTCATTGCATCGGCCGAAAATGCCGGCCTGATCGGCGAGCTGACCCGCCATGCCTGTGCCCTGGTGGCAGATGACTGCCGCGGCTTGTTCCGGGCAGAACCGGATTTCCGCGTCTCCATCAATTTCGCTGCCGACGATTTCCACCGCGGCGCTGTGGTGGGCCTCGTGAAATCCACCCTCTCGCGCAGCGGCGCCAAACCGGCGAACATCGTGGTGGAAGCCACCGAACGCAGCCTGACTGACCATGTCGTGGCGATGCCCGGGATCAGCGAACTTCACGCACTCGGGGTGCGGCTGGCTGTGGATGATTTCGGCACCGGTTATTCCAGCCTGTCGATGCTGGCCGCGCTGAAACCCGATGTCCTCAAGATCGACAAGAGCTTCATCGATGCACTGGGCACCGATTCCGCAGCCAGCCTGGTGGTGCCGCACATCATTGCCATGGCCAAATCGCTGCACATGCAGATGGTTGCCGAAGGCATCGAACATGCCGCCCAGCGCGACACGCTCGCGGCGCAGGGTGTGCAATATGGCCAGGGCTATCTGTTCGCCAAGCCGATGGCGATGGACGAATTGCGCCGCCAGCTGGCCGAACGCCGGCTGCACCGGCCGGCCTGATTTCAGGCCGCCAGCACCGCCGCCGCGCGGGCCAGCACCACATCCCAGGCCGCCGCCATCGCCGGCGTGAAGCCATCGCCGCCGGCTTCGGCCATCACCGCCGCGATGATCGGCAGGAAATCGGCGAACACGGCCCGGTTGATGCCATAGGCATCGTGGGTCACCGCCTCCGTGCCCAGAAACGCTGCCCCCCAACCGCCGTCGGGCGCGTGCGGCGCCGCCAGATCCAGCGCCATCTCCAGGCTGCGCGCCAGCATCTCGCCCCGGATGCGGCCGGATGTGTCGCGCCAGAATTCCGCTTCCATCCCCGGATGCCGGGCAAACAGCCGGGCATAGATCGCCGGCTGCGGATCGCCGATCCGGTCAACCGCCAGCGCCAGGCTGGCCTCCAGGGCGATGCGGTGATCTGTCATGCCCATCAGCCTGCCCCTCGACTTGGCGCTGTGCACCTGTGCATAACAGGGGGATGCACAGCCATGCCCATTCGCACCCGCTGGGCGGCCATGATCATCGTGGCCATGGCCACGCGCATGCCCCGGCCGATTATGGCCGTGCCTTTGCCGTGGGCGTGGTGCTCAACCTCCTCTATGTCGGGATCGAGGCGGCGGCCGGCCTGTGGGTGGAGTCCATGGCCCTGCTGGCCGATGCCGGCCACAATCTCTCGGATGTTGCCGGGTTGCTGATTGCCTGGGGCGGCATCGCGCTGGCCCGGCGCGCGCCCAGCGACCGCTTCACCTGGGGCCTGCAACGATCCCCCATATTGGCCGCGCTGGCCAATGCGCTGATCCTTGTGGCGGCGTGCGGCGGCATCATCTTTGAATCGCTGCACCGCCTCACCCAGCCGCTTGCCGTGTCGGGCGATATGGTGATGGCGGTGGCGGCGGTGGGCATATTGATCAACCTGGGCACCGCGCTGCTGTTCCTCAGCGGCCGCAAGGGCGATGTGAACATCCGCGGTGCCTATCTGCACATGCTGGCCGATGCCGGCGTGTCGGCCGCCGTGGTGCTGGGTGGGCTGGTGATCCGCCAGACCGGCTGGGTGTGGATCGATCCGCTGCTGGGCCTGGCGGTGGCGGCGGTGATCCTGAAGGGCACCTGGGGCCTGTTGAAGGAATCGCTGGCGCTGGCGATGGATGCCGTGCCCGCCGGCATCGATCCGGCCGCCGTGCGCGGCTGGCTCACCGGGCTGGAGGGCGTGGCCGCCGTGCATGATCTCCACATCTGGCCGCAGGGCACCAGCGGCGCGATCCTGACGGCGCATCTGGTGATGCCCGCCGGCCATCCGGGGGACGAGGCGCTGGCCAACATCGCCCATGCCCTGCACCACCGCTTCCAGATCGGCCATGCCACGCTGCAGGTGGAAACCGGCGACACGCATTGCCGCCAGGCGGTGGCGGAAGGCTGCAGCGAGCATCACCACCACTGATGGATTCGACTGTGGCCAGCCGCAGCGCCAGCCGATAAACAGCCGCCATGCGCATCATCGATCACCATATCGCCGGAAAACCCGTGGTTGCCGGCAGCCGCACCAGCCCGGTGTATGATCCCAATTCGGGCCAGGTTCAGGCCGAGGTCCGCCTGGCCGGCATGGACCTTTTGGAACAGGCCGTCGCCGCCGCCCGCGCCGCGCAGCCGGCCTGGGCCGCCACCAACCCGCAGCGCCGCGCCCGGGTGATGTTCAAGTTCAAGGAACTGGTGGAGGCCCGCATCGATGAACTGGCCCGCGTGCTCAGTTCCGAACATGGCAAGGTGCTGGCCGATGCGAAAGGCGACATCCAGCGCGGGCTGGAGGTGATCGAATTCTGCTGCGGCGCGCCGCACGTGCTGAAGGGCGAATTTTCCCATGGCGCCGGGCCGGGTATCGATGTCTGGGCCTTCCGGCAGCCGATTGGCATCGGGGCCGGCATCACCCCGTTCAATTTCCCGGCGATGATCCCGATGTGGATGGCCGGCGTCGCCATCGTCACCGGCAATGCCTTCATCCTGAAACCGTCGGAACGCGATCCCACCCTGCCGCATCTGTTGGGCGACATTTTCCGCGATGCCGGCCTGCCGGATGGCATTTTCAGCGTGGTGAATGGCGACAAGGAGATGGTGGATGCGATCATCCAGCATCCCGATATCGCCGCGATCAGCTTCGTCGGCTCGTCTGACGTCGCGCACTATATCCACACACAGGGCTGCGCGCGCGGCAAGCGGGTGCAGGCGATGGGCGGGGCCAAGAATCACGCCATCGTGATGCCCGATGCGGATCTGGATCAGGTGGTGCGCGATCTGGCCGGGGCCGCCTTTGGCAGTGCCGGCGAACGCTGCATGGCGCTGCCGGTGGTGGTGCCGGTGGGGGATGAGACGGCGGAGCGGCTGCGGGCGATGATGCTGCCGGCGATTGCCAGGCTGCGCATCGGCACCAGCACCGATCTGGAAGCGGATTATGGCCCGGTGGTGACGGCGGCGCACAAGGCGCGGATCGAGCAATATATCCAGATGGGCGTCGATGAAGGCGCGGAGCTGGTGGTCGATGGCCGCGGCTTCACCCTGCAGGGCCATGAAGGTGGCTTCTTCATCGGGCCCAGCCTGTTCGATCATGTCCAGCCGCACATGCAGAGCTACAGGGAAGAGATCTTCGGGCCTGTCCTCCAGATCGTGCGCGCCCCCGATTTCGAAACCGCGCTCGCCCTGCCCAGCCAGCACCAATATGGCAATGGCGTCGCCATCTTCACGCGGAACGGCCACGCCGCACGCGAATTCGCCGCCCGGGTGAATGTGGGGATGGTGGGCGTCAATGTGCCGATCCCGGTGCCGGTCGCCTATCACAGCTTTGGCGGCTGGAAGCGCTCGGCCTTTGGCGACATCGGCCAGCACGGCATGGAAGGCGTGCAATTCTGGACCAAGCGCAAGACGGTGACCGGCCGCTGGCCCGATGGCGGCAGCGACGGCGGCAGTGCGTTTGTCATTCCGACGATGGGGTGAGGCATGGACATCGATGTCATCCTCAAGCGCTTCGACAAGCCGGACGAGGTGCGGGAATTCGCCAAGGGCCGGTTCGAGATCGTCCGGCTGGGCGGCATGACCATCGGCCGCGCCACCTACCAGCCGGGCTGGCGCTGGAAGGATGATGTCGGCGCGGCGGCCGGGGCGACGTCCTGCCATGTCGAACATGTTGGCATGGTCGTGTCCGGCTGTGCCACTGCCGCCATGGACGATGGCCGCATCATCGAGATGAAGGCGGGCGATATCTTCTATGTGCCACCCGGCCACGACAGCTGGGTGGTGGGCGACGAGCCCTATGTCTCGATCCATTTTTTGGGTGCCGATGATTATGCGGCGGCAAAGGACGACAAATGAGCTTTGAAACCATCCTTGTGGAAACCCGTGGCGCGGTCACGCTGGTGCGTTTGAACCGGCCGCAGGCGCTGAATGCGCTCAACTCCCAGGTGCTGGGCGAACTGATCACCACCTTTGCCGCCTATGACGCCGATGCCAGCCAGCGCTGCCTCGTCATCACCGGCAGCGGGAAGGCCTTTGCCGCCGGGGCCGACATCAAGGAAATGTCCACCCAAAGCTTTGCCGACATGTATGGCGGCAATTTCTTCGCCGGCTATGACCATGTGACGGCCACCCGCAAGCCGTGGATCGCGGCGGTTAGCGGCTTTGCGCTCGGCGGCGGCTGCGAGCTCGCCATGATGGCCGACATCATCATTGCCGCCGAGAACGCCAAGTTCGGCCAGCCGGAAATCAAGCTGGGCGTCACGCCCGGCATGGGCGGATCGCAGCGGCTGGTGCGCGCCATTGGCAAGGCCAAGGCGATGGAAATGTGCCTGACCGGCCGGATGATGGACGCCGCCGAGGCCGAACGCTCTGGCCTCGTCGCCCGCGTCGTGCCCACCGATCAACTGCTCGACGAAGCGCTGAAACTGGCCGAAACCATCGCCGGCATGGCGCCCCTGGCCGCCATCGCCGTGAAGGAAGAGGTGGATGCGGCCTTTGAAATGACCCTCAAGGAAGGGGTGCGCTTTGAACGGCGGCTGTTCCATGCGCTGTTCGGCAGCGCCGACCAGAAGGAAGGCATGGCCGCCTTCGTGGAAAAGCGCCCGGGCAACTGGACCGGGAAATAAGCGGCCAACATCCTCCCCCTCTGGGGGAGGTGCCCGCAGGGCGGAGGGGGCCACCAGGCGGGGTCCTTGCTGCCACTTCCTCCAGTGGGGGAGGATTTTCTGCCCTACACGGGCAGGCTGTGGCATGATGGCGGAAATGCAAAAAAGTCAGCCGAAACAACGCTGAATCCCGGCAATTCCGTCAATAGTGTCAAAACTGGCCGCTCTTTCTCAGCCCTTCAGCGCCCGTTTTGCCGCCTCGGCATAGGCATTTTGCAGTTGTTCCAGGATCGCCGGCTTGCCCTTCGGCCCGGCGATCAGGCTGGTGTGGACATAGTCGCGCAATTTCTCGTGCAGCAGCGCCGTGCGGTTCATCGGCAGCATGGCCAGCATGGCTTCGGACAGATCAAGGATCAGGCCCTTGGACGGCACGGCATAATCATCGGCGCGGATGCGGATCACCTCGGCATCGGCCAGCAGGGCGAGATCATGGTTCGCCGCCTCGATCAGCGTGTCGGCCAGCGGCTCGGCATTGTCGCGCAGCAGGGTCTTGACCCGGTGAGACAGAAAATCGCGCTGGTTCAGCGCCAGATTGGCCCAGTCCAGCCGCGCCGCCTCGGCCTCCGCCGCCGCAACCGCCCGGGCGGCAAGATCGTGAAAGGCGCGGGTGGCAGCCTCGCTGTGGCGGGTCCGCCAGGCGCGGATATCGCCGCCCATCACCAGCCGGTTGATCAAACTGCGCAACGGTGCCTGCCTCCCTCTTGTCTGCGTTTGGCAAGGGCGGCGCCGGATGGCAAGGCTTCCGGGCAAGGGTGCAAGCAGGAGGAAGGCCATGGCAACAATCGCATTCATCGGTGTCGGCAACATGGGCGGCGGCATGGCGCTCAATCTGGTCAAGGCCGGGCACCAGGTGCGGGCCTTTGATCTGTCGGCCGCGGCGCTGGAACGGGTGGTGGCCGGCGGCGCGGTTGCCGCGGCGAGCGCGGTGGCGGCGGCAACTGGCGCCGATGCGATCATCTCCATGCTGCCGGCCGGCGCCCATGTCCGCGCCGCCTATGAAGGCGAATTGTTCGCCGCTGCCGCGCCGCACGCCATCCTCATTGATTGTTCCACCATCGATGTCGCCACCGCCAGGGCGCTGGGCGAAGCGGCGGCGGCGCGGGGGCTGGCCATGGTTGATGCGCCGGTGTCGGGCGGCACCGCGGCGGCCGATGCCGGCACCCTCACCTTCATGGTCGGCGGCCCGGCGGCGGCGTTCGCGGTGGCGCAGCCGATCCTGGCCCAGATGGGCAAGGCGGTGATCCACGCCGGCGGCGCAGGCACCGGCCAGGCCGCCAAGATCTGCAACAACATGATCCTGGGTGCCACCATGATCGCCACCGCCGAAGCCTTCGTGCTGGCCGAAAAACTGGGCCTCGATGCCCAGACCTTCTTTGACATCTCGTCAAAGGCCAGCGGGCAGAGCTGGTCCATGACCAGCTATTGCCCCGTCCCCGGCCCGGTGCCCACCGCGCCCTCCAACCGGGATTACCAGGGCGGCTTTGCCGCCGCCTTGATGTTGAAGGATCTGAAACTGGCCTGCGAAGCCGCCCAGGGCGTGGGCGCAACCGTGCCGATGGGGGCGGAGGCCCAAAGCCTGTACCAGTTGTTTGTGAACAACGGCGGCGGCCCCAAGGATTTTTCCGGCATCATCAAGTTGCTGTGCGGCAACAAGGGCTGACCCGGCCGGTTGACAGGTTGGTGCCAAGCGTTTGTATTGGCTGTTGGGTCACAACAAACGAGGGAGCCGCCATGCTGCGTGCCGCGATTGCTGTTGCCTTTCTGTCTTCTGCCGCCGCAGCTGTGCCACCCCCCCTTAGCCTTTATGGACAGTTGCCCAATATTGCATCGATCGAACTGTCACCTGACGGAAGCAAATGGGCGGCGGTTCTTGGGGATGACGCATCTGCGCAGATCCAGGTGCGGAGCGCAGCCGACAATGCTTTGCTGGCTGCCACGCCGGCGCCGAAGACCAAGGTGCGCGACGTCAGTTGGGTCGGCAACGGCCATGTGATTGCCACCATCGCCAATACGGTTAAGTCGCGTGCCACTGGCCGCCCGGTTGAATCCCAATTCCTGCTCACGCTCGACCTTGGCCGCAAGGGTAGCAAATGGGAACAGCAGCTGCGTGATATTCCCAACACGTGGGACCAAGCAGCCGGGCCGGTGCGCCCGGTGTTGCGGGATGGCAAGCCCTACCTAGTGGTCCCGGTATTCAACCTGCGGCACGACAGTTTTGTGCTGGCCTTGGCCGAAATAGACCTGACGCGTGGCAAGGGCTATCTCAAGGAAGTTGGCAGCGAAACCACGGCCGGCTGGACGGTGGGACCCGATGGCCGGCAGCTCGCCCGATCGGAGTATCGGGCGTCTGACGGGGAATGGACGCTGTCCCTGCGAGATGGCAATGATTACCGGCCCATCTATCGTGAGGCCGCCCTGCTTGACGGCCCCTACCTGCGCGGCTTTGGCCGCGACAATCGCACAGTGATCCTTTCCAGCCAGAAATCGGGCAAGCGGGAGGATTTTCTGGTCAACTTGGCCGATGGCTCGATCAGTGGCCCGACAGCTGATTTTGATGCTGACAGCCTGGTGATTGACCGCAGCACCCGCACGGTCATCGGCACCAAAGACATCTCCCTCGACGCCGTCCGCTACAATTTCTTCAATCCGCAGGATGCAGCGCTGTGGCGGGGGTTGAGCAAGGGCTTTGCCGGAGAACGCGTTGACCTGGAAAGCTGGAGCGATGATCGGCAGACGATCATCGTTTCCGTGGAAGGTGAAAAGAGTGGCATTGGCGTTTTTCTGATCAATCGTCGCCAGCACACTGCCAGCCCGCTGGCTTTGCGTTATGCCGGGCTCGGGCCAGAACAGATCAGCCCGGTCACGACATTCACCTACAAGGCAGCCGATGGGCTGGACATTCCGGCCTATCTCACCCTGCCCCGGGGGCGCGACGCAAGGGGGCTGCCGTTGATCGTGCTGGCCCATGGCGGACCCGAGGCGCGGGATTATCCCGGGTTTGACTGGTGGGCGCAGGCGCTGGCCAGCCGTGGTTATGCCGTGCTTCAACCGCAGTTCCGTGGCTCCGACGGCTTTGGCGATGATTTCCGCGATGCCGGTTACGGCCAGTGGGGTCGAAAGATGCAAACCGATGTGTCGGATGGCGTCCGCGATCTGGTGGCAAAGGGCACAGTGGATGCCAAGCGGGTGTGCATCGTTGGTGCATCCTATGGCGGCTATGTCGCGATGGCGGGCGTGACCGTGGAAGCTGGAGTCTATCGCTGCGCTTCGGCTGTGGCCGGTGTCTCTGACCTCAGGCGGATGCTTTTGACCGAGGCGAAGGACATGGGCGGCACACGCAACGCGGTGGTGCGTTACTGGCAGCGCTTCATGGGCGCGGAGAGCAAGGATGACACCAGCATCGATACGTGGTCGCCGGCGAGGCTCGCGCCGAAGGTGACGGTGCCGCTGCAATTGATCCACGGCAAGGACGACACGGTGGTGCGGCTGGAACAGAGCCGGCTGATGCGCGATGCGATGCAGGCGGCCGGCAAACCCGTGGACTATCTTGAGCTCGAAGGGGAAGACCATTTCCTCAGCAAGCCAGCAACCCGCATCGCCATGCTGGAAGCGCAGGTCGCGTTCCTGTTGAAGCACAACCCGCCGGATTGATGGAGACTGACAACGTGATGCTTCGCTTGATTGCAGCGGTGCTGCTCTCAACCCTGATGGCCGGCCCGGCCGCGTCGGCGCCGCCGCCGATCAGTTTGTATGGCAAGCTGCCAAATGTGCAGCGCATGGTGCTCTCTCCCGATGGCACGAAATGGGCGGCCGTGATGGGGGATGAAAAGGCGGCCCAGATCCAGGTGCGCACCCTGGTCGACAACAAACTGCTTTCCGTCACGCCAGCGGAAAAATCCAAGGTGCGCAATGTGACCTGGGCGGGCAATGATCATGTCATTGCCACCATATCGACCACCCAGAATTTTGACACCGGCACCGGCGGGGTCAAGCGCGAACGCTATATGCTGCTGGTGCTGGATCTGAGCAAGGGCAAGGCGTGGCGCCCATTGCTCGATCGGATCCCCAATGTGCTGAATGCGGCGGTGGGAAGTCCTCAGCCGGTTGTCCGCGACGGCCAGCAATTTGTGATCGTGCCGGGGATCAGCTTTGATAACGGCTTCGGTGCGGTCTCGCTGATCGAGATCAATCTGACCAAGCCGGGCGCCAAGGTTGGCCTGGTGGGCGCACCGGAAACGTCGCGCTTTGTGCTGGATGCCGATGGCCGCGCGGTGGCACGCGAGGATTATGACGGCAAGACCGGCACTTATCGCCTGCTGCTCCGCGACAATGGCCGATTCCGCAAGGTGTATGAAGAGGTGGCGCGACTCGATCCGCCCGGTGTCTATGGCTTTGGCAAGGACAGCAGCACCTTGCTGCTGAACAGCCACAAATCGGGTGAGTGGGAGGATTATGCCATCAATCTGGCCGATGGCAGCATGACCAAGGTCGAGGGGTTCGAGGCCGATGCCGTGCTCCGCGATCGCCGCAGCGGGTTGGCGATTGGCCTGATCGACGTTGGGCTTGAGGGCAACGCTTATAAATTCTTCGATCCCAAGGACCAGGCGATGTGGCGTGGCATCACCCGCGCTTTCCCCGGCGAACAGATTGAACTGGAAAGCTGGAGCGATGACCGGCAGACACTGATTGTCGAGGTGCGCGGCGAGAAGAATGGCGTTTCGCTGTTCCGCATCAACCGGCCAAAGGGCGAGATTGAGTTCGTCGCCGACCGCTACAATGGCCTTGGGCCCGAATTGCTTCATCCCGTGACCGCCTATCGCTACAAGGCTGCCGATGGCCTTGAGATTCCAGCCTATCTCACCCTGCCGCGCGGCCGTGCGGCCAAGGGCTTGCCCCTGATCGTGCTGCCCCACGGCGGGCCAGAGGCGCGGGATGCGGCGGCCTATGACTGGTGGAGCCAGGCGCTCGCCAGCCGCGGTTATGCCGTGCTGCAGCCGCAGTTCCGCGGTTCATCGGGCTTTGGCACCCCGTTCCGCGATGCTGGCCATGGCGAATGGGGACGCAAGATGCAGACCGATCTTTCCGATGGCGTGCGTGATCTTGTGGCCAAGGGCACGGTGGATGCTGGCCGCGTCTGCATCGCCGGGGCATCTTATGGCGGCTATGCCGCAATGGCGGGCGTGACGGTGGACAGCGGGGTGTATCGCTGTGCTTCGGCCGTGGCCGGCGTCTCTGATCTCAGGCGCATGCTTGTGTGGGAAACCCGTGACACCGGCGGCAACAACAACCCCACCCTGCGCTATTGGCAGCGCTTCATGGGGGCCAAGGGCGCGGCCGATACCAGCATCGATCCGCGATCCCCGGCCCGGCTGGCGGCCAAGGTGACGGTGCCGCTGCAGCTGATCCACGGCAAGGATGACACGGTGGTGCCGATCGAGCAGAGCCGACTGATGCAGGATGCCATGAAAGATGCTGGAAAATCCGTGGATTGGGTGGAACTGGCCGGCGAGGACCATTGGTTGAGCCGCCCGGCGACGCGCATTGCCATGCTGGAAGCCCAGATCGCGTTTCTGGAGAAGCATAATCCGCCAAATTGACGCTGCGCCGGACGGTGGCGTTTCGGCGCGGTCCGCGCTATGCCGCAGCGCATCATGACCGCGCCATTGATCATCGCCCTGCCCAAGGGCCGCATCCTGAAGGAGGCGCTGCCGTTGCTGGCGCGCATCGGGATCGTGCCGGAACCGGATTTTTCCAATGAAAACAGCCGGAAGTTGACGTTCGAAACGTCGCGGCCCGATTGCCAGGTGATCCGGGTACGCAGTTTCGATGTGGCGACCTTCGTGGCCTTTGGCGCGGCGCAGCTGGGCATTGCCGGCAATGATGTGCTGATGGAGTTTGATTTTTCAGAGATTTATGCCCCGGTTGATCTGGGCATCGGCAAGTGCCGGCTGAGCGTGGCGCAGCCGGATGGGCTGGACCCGGACCTGACCCGCCTGTCGCACGTGCGGGTGGCGACGAAATATCCGGCGCTCACCCGCCGGCATTTTGCCGCCCGGGGCCTGCAGGCGGAGGTGATAAAATTGAATGGTGCCATGGAGTTGGCGCCGCTGGTTGGCCTGTCGAGCCGGATTGTCGACCTGGTTTCGACCGGCAAGACGCTGGCGGAGAACGGCCTGAAGGAGGTGGAGGTGATCGCTGAAGTGACCAGCCGCCTGATCGCCAACCGCGCCGCCTTCAAGACCGACGGCCGGGTGGTTGAGCTGGTGAATGCCATGCGCGGCCTGGTGGAGCGTGGCGATGCCGCTGCGGCTTGAGGCGAAAAACCCCGGTTTCGTGGCCGATTTCGCGGCATTGGTGGCCGCAGAGCGCGAACCGGTGACCGCAGTCGCGGCGGCGGTGACCGCCATCATTGCCGATGTGCGCGCCCGCGGTGACGCGGTGCTGGCCGAGCTGACCGCGAGGTTTGATGGCGTTGATCTGGATGCGGCCGGCTGGGAAATCGGCCCGGCGGACCTGGACGCGGCGCTGAACGGCCTGGCACCTGATCTGCGGGCCGCGCTTGATCTGGCCGCCGCGCGCATCCGCGATTTTCACGAGCGGCAAAAACCCACCGGCAATGACGCTGTGGATGCCGCCGGCGTGCGCACAGGCGTGCGCTGGAGCCCGGTGGATGCCGCAGGCCTTTATGTGCCGGGTGGGCGCGCGGCCTATCCATCATCGGTTCTGATGAATGCCATTCCGGCGGTGGTCGCCGGCGTGCGCGATCTGATCATGGTGACGCCGACGCCGGGTGGGGAGGCCAACCCGCTGGTGCTGGCCGCCGCCCGGGTGGCCGGCGTCTCCCGCGTGTTCCGCGTCGGCGGGGCGCAGGCGGTGGCGGCGCTGGCCTTTGGCACGGCGCGCATTCCCAAGGTGGACGTGATCACCGGCCCCGGCAACGCTTATGTCGCCGAGGCCAAGCGCCAGCTGTATGGCATGGTCGGCATCGACATGGTGGCCGGCCCATCGGAAGTGGTGATCGTGTCCGACGGGAAATCCAATCCCGACTGGATCGCGGCTGATCTTCTGGCCCAGGCCGAGCATGATCCGGTGGCGCAATCCATCCTGATCACCACCAGTGCGGCCGAAGCCGATGCGGTGGAAGCCGCCGTCGCCCGTCAGCTGGAAACCCTGCCCACGGCCGCCGTTGCCAGTGCCAGCTGGCGTGACCATGGCGCCATCATCGTGATCGGCGATCTGGCCGAGGCGCTGCCGCTGCTCGACGCGCTGGCGCCCGAACATG
This sequence comes from Sandarakinorhabdus sp. FBCC-B8862, assembly GCF_059745315.1. Lineage (NCBI taxonomy): Bacteria > Pseudomonadati > Pseudomonadota > Alphaproteobacteria > Sphingomonadales > Sphingosinicellaceae > Sandarakinorhabdus > Sandarakinorhabdus sp. FBCC-B8862. The sequence goes on along the minus strand of NZ_CM185574.1, from coordinate 1,554,292 downwards.
CCGAGCTGATGGTGGATGATCCGGACTGGCTGCTCGCCCGGATGCGCCATGCCGGTTCGGTGTTCCTGGGCCGGCACACGCCGGAGGCGGCGGGCGATTATCTCGCCGGGCCCAACCATGTGCTGCCCACCGGCCGGCGCGCGCGCTTTGCCTCCGGCCTGTCGGTGGTGGACTTCATGAAGCGCACGACCTTCCTCGATTGCGGGCCGGCCGGGCTGGCGGCGATCGGCCCGGCGGGCGCCGCCATTGCCGATGTGGAAGGGCTGGCCGCGCACGCGGCGTCGATCCGGCTGCGGTTGGGCGCTTGAGGCCCCCTCCGCCGCGGCCCCTCCGCCGCGCTGTGCTCGGCACCTCCCCATCCTGCGGCTGGGGAGGAAGGGCGCCACCTCCCCCAGAGGGGGAGGATCAGTTGGCGTACACCGCCCGTTCCACGGCGCGCAGCACGTCCACCGCGGCGGTTTCGCCGAAGGGCAGATGCTGCATGCAGACGACGCCGGCGATGTCGCTGGCGCGGTCGATCCAGTAATAGCTGTTGGCGATGCCGGCCCAGGCCAGGGTGCCCGGCGCGCGGCCGTCGGGCCCGGTTTCGGGGTTGATCAGGAAGCCCAGGCCCCAGCCGCAATCCATCATCGGGAACAGATCGAAATCGGTGGAAAGGCCCGGCATGTTGGTGCTCATGCGGCCGGCGGGCATCGGCACCTGGTTGGTTGCCATCATGGCCACGGTCTCCGCTTTCAGGATGCGGGCGCCGTTCAGCGTGCCGCCGTTCAGGATCATGCGGCAGAATTTGAGATAATCGCGCGCTGTCGAAATCAGGCCGCCGCCGGCGCCGTGATATTCGGCATTCTCGCCGCCGCCGAAATGCACCGGGAAGGGCATCAGCCCGCCATCGGGCGTGCGGGCATGCAGCGGGGTGAGCCGGGTCTTGATGCCATCATCAAAGGCGAAGGTGGTTTCCGTCATGCCGAGCGGGCCGGTGACATGGCGGGCCAGCCATTCGCCCAGCCGTATGCCCGACACCGCCTCCACCGCCTGGCCGACCCAATCGGTCGAGATGCCATAGATCCATGCTGTGCCGGGATCGGCGAGCAGCGGCTGGTTCAGGCTGGCCAGCGTGCCGGGGTTGGCCGGGTTGTGCAGCCGCCACTGGGTGAGTTCGGCCGACATGAATTCATAGCCGAAGCCGGAGGTGTGGGTGAGCAGCAGCCTGAGCGTGATCGGGCCGGCGGCCGGACGCAGGACGGGCTTGCCCGCCTCATCAAAGCCTTCCAGCACCTGCGGGTTGGCAAGCGCCGGCAGCAGGGGCCCCAGATCATCATCAAGGGCAAGCCGGCCCTGTTCCACCAACTGCATGGCGGCAACGCTGGCGATGGCCTTGGTCATCGAGGCGATCTGGAACAGATCATCCTGATTGAGGGGCGGCCCGCCTGGGCCCTTGCTGCCCACCGCGGCCTCGACCAGCGTGCCGGCGCTGTTGCCGATGGTGACGACGGCGCCGGGGATGTTGCCGGCGGCGAGGCTGGTTTCGAGGGCGTGGATGATGCGGTCGCGCATGGGCTGATCCTTTGCTGGCATGCCCATTCGTACCGCACTTCCCCACCCCCGGCCCCTCCCCTGAAGGGGAGGGGAGATTTAGTGGCGGAAGTGGCGCATGCCGGTGAAGACCATGGCGAGGCCGCGTTCATCGGCCGCCGCAATCACATCCTTGTCGCGGATGGAACCGCCGGGCTGGATGATGGCGGTGGCGCCGGCATCGGCGGCGGCGATCAGGCCATCGGGGAAGGGGAAGAAGGCATCGGAGGCGACGCAGCTGCCGATGGTCTTGGGCTGCGGCCAGCCGGCGGCTTCCTGGGCATCGATGGCCTTGCGCGCGGCGATGCGGGTGGAATCCAGCCGGCTCATCTGGCCGGCGCCCACCCCGGCGGTGGCACCGCCGTTGGCATAGACGATGGCGTTGGATTTGACGTGGCGCGCCACCGTCCAGGCGAACAGCAGATCGGCCCATTCGGCCTCGGTCGGCGCGCGCCGGGTCACCACCTGGCAGGCGTCGCGGCTGACGGCGCCATTGTCACGGCTTTGCACCAGCATGCCGCCCGACACGGGCTTGAGCATCAGGCCGGGGCGGCGCGGATCGGGCAGATCTGCGATGAGCAGGCGCAGATTCTTCTTGGCGGCAAACACGGCGCGGGCGGCATCATCGGCGCCCGGGGCAATCACCACTTCGGTGAAAATCTGGGTGATGGCTTCGGCGGTGGGGCCATCCAGCGGCTGGTTGACGGCGATGATGCCGCCAAAGGCCGACACCGGATCGCAGCGGAAGGCCTTTTCATAGGCATCGGCAAGGCTGGTGCCGGTGGCAACGCCGCACGGGTTGGCGTGCTTGATGATGGCGCAGGCCGGGCCGAACCCCTTCCATTCGGCGATCAGATCCAGCGCGCCATCGGCATCATTCAAATTGTTGTAGCTCAGTTCCTTGCCCTGCAGCTGGGTGGCGGCGGCAAGGCCGCGCGCGCCGGTTTGCGGCAGATAGAGCGCCGCGCTCTGGTGCGGGTTCTCGCCATAGCGCAGCACATCCTTGCGGGTGAGGGCGATGGGCAGCACGGCGGGGAACATTTCGCCCTGATCGGCAAAGGCGAACCAGCTGGCGACCGCGGCATCATAGGCGGCGGTGTGGGCGAAGGCGGCGGCGGCGAGCTGGCGGCGCAGGGCGAGCGGGGTGGCACCATCATGTTCCGCCAGGGCGGCGATGAAGCCATCATATTGATCGGGGCTGGTGAGGATGGCGACGAATTCGTGATTCTTGGCCGAGGAGCGGACCATGGCGGGGCCGCCAATGTCGATATTCTCGATGATGTCCTCGCGCGGCGCGCCGCGGGCAACGGTGGCGGCGAAGGGATAGAGATTGATCACGGCCAGATCGATGGCGCCGATGCCGTTGGCGGCCATGGCGGCCTGATGCTCTTCATTGTCGCGCAGGGCGAGCAGGCCGCCGTGGACGCGCGGGTGCAGGGTCTTCACCCGGCCGTCCATCATTTCCGGGCTGCCGGTGAGTTCGGCGACATCCTTCACCGCATGGCCAAGCGCGCGCAGGGCGGTGGCGGTGCCGCCGGTGGAGACGAGTTCGACGCCATGGGCGACAAGAGCGGCGGCCAGCGGTTCCAGCCCGGCCTTGTCGGAGACGGACAACAGGGCGCGGCGGATGCGGACGAGATCGGTCATGGCGGGGCTTTCGCTGGCTGGCGTTGCGGCACGGGATGCCGGGCGCCCTAGCGGCTTGCGCGCCAAATGTCAGCCCTATTTCCCGGCGCGGCGCAGGCTCCAGGCCAGATCGGCGGCGGCCTTGGCGGTCTGGCCGGAAATGACCAGCTGCTGGGTGCGGTGGATGGTGCCGGCTTCATCGACCCACAATGACTGGTCGATGGCCAGCCGGCAGCCGCTGCCGCCCTCGGCATGGCATTTGAAGGCCCAGATGCGGCCCGCCGGGGTTTTGAGCAGCGCGCCCAGGCCATCGGCGGTGGGGGTGGCCGACACGCCGGGGCCGAGGTGAAAGCGCAGATCGAACGGCCGGTCACCACGGCGGCGCAGCAGCTTGACGGGGGCGGCCTCGATCACATCCTCACCCGCCAGTTCGTTGCCGTCGGGGGAGAGGAACAGCCGGCGGCGCACCAGCATGCCAAAGCGGCGGGCATAGCCATCGTGGCTGGTTTCGATCAGCTGGCCTTCGCCGGTGGAACGATAGGCCATCGCCACCTCCTCCACCCCGCCGGCCAGCGTGCCATCATCGCGGATGCGGGTGGAATTGGTGTCGGCAATCACCAGCGTGCTGTGGGCGGCGGTGGTGGCAAGGCCGGCGGCCAGCGCTGGGGCCAGCGCCTGGGGCAGGCCGGCAGCGCCGCCGCAGTTGGTGATCAGGCGCTCGGCCCCGTCGCTCATTTCAAAGGCCAGGGTGCCGGCATGCCCATGCCCGCACAGGCGCGCGGGCGGCGGCGGCCCGGCATCGAGGATGACGATGCTGCGGCCGGCCGACAGGCGGTGAAAGCCGCTCCAGCGGCCACCGCGGCGCAATTCCGTGCCGGTGGCGGCCTTGCGGGCGAGGCGATCCAGCGCGTCGGCGCCGATCACCGCGCTGCCGTGCCAGGCGCCGATGCGGCCATCGCCCAGCGCCATGCCGCGCAGCGTGGGGACCAGCCGGGCCAGCGTATCGGCAAACAGCGGCGGGGCGCGGGTGCCGATGCATTCGGGGGCATTGGCGGTGAACAGCAGCAGTTCGGCCAGCGCCAGCGCGTCGCCGGGCGCGCGGCTGGCGATGCCGCCATCAGGCAGCACCAGCCGGCCCAGCAGCGCCTGCAGCCCGGCCAGCGCGCGGGCGGCGCGCACCTCGCCGCCGGGGATCAGGGTGCCGGCGGCACAGAGCCCGCACCAGGCGCGGGCCTGGGCCAGGCCATCAGGCAGGCGCGGGGCGGCGCGATCGAGGTGGCGGGCCCAGGTCGCGAGCGCAGACAGCACGGCGGAGCGGAAAATCTGGTTGCCGCTGCCTAGGATCACCGGGGCATGGCCCAGCACCATCAACATCCGGGTGCCGGCGATATCGGCGCGCCAGGCCAGCGGATCATAATCGGCATAGGCATTGAGCCAGCGCTGGCCCAGCGCTTCGGCGGCGGCGATCGCGGTCTTGCGATCGGGCAGGATGGCAAGGTGGCGCAGCCAGCCCCAGCCCTGTGCCCATTGCTGCCATTCCGCAGGCGCGGTGACGGTGCGGAAATCCAGATCGCGGATCATCACGGTGTGGCCGGCGTGGATCAGGCGTCCGGCGATGATGCGTTCGGCCAGATGGGGATCGCCGGGCACCGGATCGGCCGGCACGCCCAGCAGTTTCAGCGGGAACCGGCCGCGCAGGCGGAAGCGGTGCAGCGGGGTGGCATAAAGCCGGCTGGCCAGCCCGGCGGCGGCGCGTTCCGACAGCGACAGGCCGCGCTCCCCGCCATCGCGCCGCAGGCTGGCTTCGGCGGCATCGGGCGGCGGCGCGTCGGCCATCAATGGCCCTTCAGGGCCGCGATGTTGGCGGCATATTGGCTGGGCCCGCCCTTGAAGCTGGCGGTGCCGGCGACCAGCACATCGGCGCCGGCGGCGACAACGGTGGCGGCGTTGCCGGCATCCACCCCGCCATCAACCTCCAGATGGATGGTGCGGCCGCTGTCGTCGATCAGGCGGCGCAGGCGCTCGATCTTCTTCAGCTGGCTGGTGATGAAGCTCTGGCCGCCAAAGCCTGGGTTGACGCTCATGACGAGGATCAGATCAATGTCGCCCAGCACGGTTTCGACCAGCTCCACCGGGCTGGCCGGGTTCAGCGAGACGCCGGCCTGTTTGCCCAGCGCCTTGATGCGCTGGACGGTGCGGTGCAGGTGCGGGCCGGCTTCGGGGTGGACGGTCAGGATATCGGCGCCGGCTTCGGCAAAGGCCTCCAGATAGGGATCGGCCGGGCTGATCATCAGATGCACGTCGAACGGCAGGCTGGAATGCGGGCGCAGCGCCTTCACCACCATCGGGCCGATGGTGAGATTGGGCACGAAATGCCCATCCATCACGTCGACATGGATCCAGTCTGCCCCGGCGGCGCTGATCGCGCGCACCTCTTCGCCCAGGCGGGCGAAATCCGCCGACAGGATGGACGGTGCGATGCGGACATTGGCCATGCCAACTCTCTAGCAGGGCCACCGGCGCGGCGGTAGTGGGTGGGCCAATCCGCCTGTGGACGAAATCGGGCGATCAGGCGCGTTCGCGCAGCAACCGGCTGACGGTTTCGTCAAACTCCTTCTTGGCCTTGACGTTCAGTGCACCGGTCGCCGGGCCGGCCCAGCCGACATGGACTTCCTTCACCCGGCCGTCGCGGCCGATGAAGATGGTGGTGGGCCACACCTTCACTGGCGCAAGACTGCCGAGCACCTTCTTGGTGTCGTCGGCGTTGGGCTGGCCGGCATAGACCATCGGGTAGATCAGCTTGTAGCGGCTCTTGAAGCTGCTGATCTGGCGCATGGCGCGGGCTTCATCGGTGCCATATTCGAACTGCAGGCCGATCATTTCCAGGCCTTCCTTCTGCCGGCGGGCGGCATAGGGGCCGAGATACTGGGCCTCGTCGTGGCAGTTGGGGCACCAGGCGCCGCCGATGGAGATGACGACGACCTTGCCCTTGTAGCGGGCATCGGCGAGGCTGATCATCTGGCCATCGGGGGTGGGCAGACGGAAGCTCAAGCGGTCACCGCCGGGCTTTTCCACCGCCACGGCTTCCATCGTGGCCTGCTTTTCCTTCTTCGCTTCGAACGGGTTGCCGGTGGCGCGGCTGGTGGCGGCGAACTGGGCGCCCTTCAGCGTGTCGCCGGCCAGCGTGCCCATCCACAGGTTCGTGAAGCTGCCATCGAAGGTGGAGAGCTTGAGGGCGGTGCCGTTCAGCTCGCCCGATAGATAACGCATGTCGCCCGACGGCAGCTGGACGGTGCCGGAGACCTGGGACCCCGTCTGCTTCAGGATGATCAGGCCCTTCACCTTGTTGTCGCCATAGCTGAGGTTCCAGCGGCCGCTGACATTGCCGGCGGGCTTGACCGCGCCGGGGGTAAAGCGCCAGCCGCCGCGCACCGCGCGGGCCGGCAGGGTGACGGTGCCGGAGGAGCGCAGCACGGTGGCAGCGCCCGACAGGCTGCCATCAGCGGCGGTGGTGAGCTCAAGCCGGCTGTTGTAGCTGGGGAAGACGAGGGTGATGCTGTCGCCCGTCACCGTCACCTGTTCCACCTTCAGCCGTTCGGGCTGGTTGATGATCCAGGCCTGCGGGCCGGTCTTGCCGGGCTTCACCTCAAGGGTGAAGGGCAGCGGGCCGCCGGGGTGGCCATCAAAACTGACCCGCCATTGGCCATTCAAGTCGGCAGCTGCAGCGGTGGTGGCCAGCAGGCTGGCGGCGAACAGGGTGGTCAGGTGCTTCATCATCATTCCCCCAAACCGGTTTTGCCATCCCCCGGCAACCCGGCTTTTCTTTGCTATTGTCAAGTCTGGCTTTGCTGTGCGGCCTTGCGGGCGGCATCGGCGGCGGACAGCACATCCCAGGCCGCCTGCACGGCCCGGAAGCGCTCGGCCGCTTCGGGGCTGTTGCCGGCGACATCGGGGTGGCTGGCCTTGGCGGCGCTGCGCCAGGCGGCGCGGATGGCTGTCATGTCCGCATCCGTGTCCAGGCCGAGGACCTTCAGTGCATCCAGTTCGGCGCGGCTGCGGCTGCCATCGCCCTCATGGCCCCACTGCCAATGTTTGGAGCGCTGATATTTGCGCTGGCCGGCTTCGGCCTGTTCGCGGGCGGCGGCCTCTTCGGGCGTGAGGCCGCGGAAATAATCCCAGCCGGCGTTGTATTCGGCGGCATGTTGCTGACAGAACCACCAGCGTTCCGGGCTGTTCGGGGCCTTGGGCGCCGGCCGGTCACCCACGTTGGTGCAGCCATCGCGATCGCACAGGCGCACGTTCGCCGCCGCCGCGCCGCTGCCGTAATCGCGCCAGCGCGGAAAGCCCCAATCATCGCTGCGCTTCTGCCGTGGCACGTGGCTGCTGCTCCTTCACCGTTCCAATAAGCCGATTCGCGCGTCGCAACCAGTCTGGACGGCGATGACAGAAACGGGCATGCCCAATGCCAGATGTGGAACCTGCTTGCCACGCGGCGCTTTGGCCCCCTGTTCGTCACCCAGTTCCTGGGGGCCTTCAACGACAATCTGTTCCGCACCGCGCTGGTGTTCATCGTCGCCTATGATGTGGCGGCGGCCGATCCCGAAAAGGCGGCGATGCTGGCCTCCACCGCCGCCGGGCTGTTCATCCTGCCGTTCGTGCTGTTTTCCGGCCTGGCCGGCAGCGCCGCCGACCGGCGCGACAAGGCGGCGATTGCGCGGGCGGTGAAGCTGCTGGAAATCGGCTTCATGGCGCTGGGCTGGGCGGCGCTGGCGATCGGATCACTGGAATTGGCATTGGCGGTGGTGTTTCTGATGGGGTGCCATTCCACCCTGTTCGGGCCGGTCAAATATGCCATCCTGCCCCAGCATCTGCGCGATGAGGAGCTGATCGCCGGCACCGGCCTGGTGGAGGCGGCGACGTTCGTTTCGATCCTGCTGGGCCAGGTCGCCGGCGGCCTGCTGGCGACACAGGCGGTGGGGCCGATCACCTGCGCGCTGGCCGTTGTTGGCTGGCTGGCGGCGCGCGCCATCCCGGCGGCAGCGCCGGAACAGCCCGGCCAGCGGCTGGACTGGAACCCGCTTTCGACCAGCAGGGCGGCGCTGGCCACCGCCTTTGGCAACCGGCGCCTGCTGGTGGCCACCCTGGCGATCAGCTGGTTCTGGGCCCTGGGCGCCATCTACACCAGCCAGTTCGTGCCGATGGCCAAGAATGTCATGGGCGGCGATGAAGCGGTGTCGACGCTGTTCCTGGCCGCCTTTTCGATCGGGATTGCAGTGGGATCGGTCGCGGTGGGCCGCTGGCTGAAGGGCCGCATCACCACGCGGCTGTGTGCGGCGGCCGGGCTGGTGATGGCGCTGGCCGGCGGCGATCTTTGGTTTTCGGTGCCGGCGGTGGGCAGCACGCCCAAGGATCTGGCGCTGTTCTTTGGCCTGGCTGCCAGCTGGCGCGTGCTGGCCGATCTGTTGCTGTTGGCGCTGGCCGGCGGGGTGTTTTCGGTGCCCCTCTATGCCGTGCTGCAAACCGCCGGGCCGGCGCAGAACCGCGCCAGCGCCATTGCCGCAAACAACATCATCAACAGCCTGTTTCAGGTGAGTGCAGTGCTGGCGGCCGGCGCGGCGGTGGGCGCCGGGCTGGGCGTGGTACCGGTGCTGGCGCTCAGCGGCCTGACGGTGCTGCTGCTGTTGCCGGCGCTGCAGGGGCTGGATCGGCCGGCATAGCGGCAATCCATTTGCGGATCAGCGCGACGCCTTCGGCATGGATCAGGCTGCGGCCGAACTGCGGCATCATCACGCCGGGTTCGGAACTGAGCATGCGGTGCAGCAGGATCGACCGGTCGGGCTGGCCCGGCGCAATCGAGAATTCCAGCCCGCCTGAACCGCGCCCGGCGGCCACCGGCCGCTTGTTGATGCCGATATGCGCTGGTTCGCGTTCATCGGGATCCAGCCACAGGCCGGAGTTGGAGGCAAAGCCGGCGCGGTTGTGGCAATGGCCGCAATTGACTGCGAGATAGGCGCGGGCCCGTGCATCCAGGCTGGCGGCCGCATCGTCCCAGCGGGCCAGGCGGGGAATGTTTGCCGCCGGCAGCCCGGCCAGCCGGCCGCTGGCCTGCCATTGCAGCAGCTGCCGGCCATCGTTCAGATTGGCTGCCGTGGGGCCGATCGGGGTGATCGCCTCGCCAGACTGGTGGCAGGTCTTGCACTGGTTCTGGTTGGGCACGGCATAATCGATGGTCAGCGGCCGGCCGGCGGCATCGGTGGTCGTGACGGCGACGCGCTTGCCGGCGCGCTTCAACACGGCCTCGCCGCCCTCCTCAACATAGCTCAACGCCACCCAGCCGGCCGGGCGGTGGATGAGCAGGCGGGTTTCGATGGGGGTGAGATTGGTGCCAGGCGCCCGCGCGTCGACCGGGAAGGCGAAGCGTTTGACCAGCACAGTGCCGACCGGGAAGGCCAGCGGGCCGCTGGCGCGATAGTCGGCGCGGGTGCCTGGCGGCAGCCAGACATAGCGATATTTCTCCGCGCCATCGGAAAACAGCGGCGTGTTGAGCGTGTAGCGCTGCACGCCCGGCGCCGGTCGGCCAGCGGCATCAAACAGGCCATAATCGGCCAGCCGCGGCGCATCGGTGGTGCGCAGCAGATCGGCGTTGACGTGTGGCACCGGGGCAGCGCCGAGAAGCAACAGGGCGGCCAGCGGACGCTTCATCGGCTGCGCGCTTCCAGTTCGGCGGGCAGGGTGATGGCGGGCCGGTTGCTGATCACCAGTTGTTGCGGCAGGGGCGCGGGCTGCGCCTTGGTGGGCGGGGTGCCCTGCAGGCCAAGGTTGAGGCTGATGCCGGGGGCGTCGCTGCTGATGTTGCCGCCATCGGCGCGCTCGGCTCCACCCGGAACCACATAGCGGGTGATGCCATCCCACATCACGGGCGGCACCGTGCCGCCCAGCGCGGCGGCCAGTTCCTTGCCGCCGGCAAAGGCCGGGTTGCTGCCGTTGCCGCTGAAGCGGTTGCCGGCCACGTGGACATTGCGCGGCAGCGGGTTGTAGGCGGCATCGGTGAATTTCTGGGTGTAGGCGACGATCATCACGCCATTGCCGGCATTGCCGCTGATATCATTGTCGTTCACTTCGACATTGCTGTTGGCCATCACCATCACGCCGGTGCCCGATGGCACCCCGGCGACGATGTTGCCGGGCGCTGCGAAATTGGGGTGGTTGTTGGCGATCACCTGGTTGCCGCGCAGCCGCACGTTGCGGCCGCCCTGTTGCGGCAGATCGGGCAGATCGAACACCAGGATGCCGCCGGCATTGTTGGTGGCGGTGTTGCCCACCACGTCGGCGTCATAGCTGTTCTCGATCTCGATCCCGGCCACGTTCATTTCGGCGCGGGAGTTCCGAACGATGATGTTCTGCGACTGGCCGACATAGATGCCGGCATCGGATGCGCCCTTCACTTGGCTGCGGTCGATCAGCACATTTTTCGAGGAGACCGGATACAGGCCATAGGCGCCGTTGGTGGATTTGGGCCCGCCGGTCCATTCCACCCGCAGGTTGACGAGCGCGATGCCATCGCTGCCCTTGGACTTGATGCCGTTGCCGGCCGGGTTTTCCACCGCCAGATCGCGGATCACCACCGCATCAGACGTGACGAGCACGCCTTCGCCCGAACCTTTCTGGGCGGTGAAATCGAGGATGGTGGCGCCCGGCCCGTCGCCCTTCACCGTGACATTGTCCACATCCAGCGACAGGCCATCGGCGAGTGCATAGCGGCCGGCGGCAATGTGGATGATGTCCCCCGGCTGGGCTTCGATGAAGGCGGTCTGCAGTTTTTCCTGGGCGTTGCCGCCGGGGCCGACATGGATAGTCTTGGCCACGGCGGTGCTGGCCAGCAGGCCCAGGGTGACGGTGGTGAGCAGGCGGCGCATGGTGCGGATCCCCAAGGTTATTTCGTCGCAGCTTCCACCGAACAGGGTCAATGCTCAAGCCCCAATTCAAGGGGTTAATGGGCGTTCATCGCCATGGGGGCAGGGCTTTGTTAGCCTGTGTTGCCATGCATGCGATTCTTCCCCCCAATCCTGCAGCCGATCCGGCGGCGCTGGTGATTTCCGGCCTGGTGAAGAGCTTTGCCGGGATGCGGGCGGTGGACGGGCTGGATCTGGTGGTGCCGGCCGGTGAAATCTATGCGCTGCTGGGGCCCAACGGCGCCGGCAAGACGACGACGCTGCGCATGGTGACGGGGCTGGCGCGGCCCGATGCCGGATCGATCCGCCTGTTCGGGCTGGATGCGCTGGCCGATCCGATCGCGGCCAAGCAGATGCTGGCCTGGCTGCCGGATGAGCCCTTGTTGTATGACAAGCTGACGGCGGCCGAATATCTGGCCTTCATCGCCGGGCTGTGGCGGGTGCCGGCCGACGTGGCGGCGGCGCGGGCCGACCGGCTGCTGGCGCGACTGGGCCTGGCGGACAAGCGCGATGCCCGCTGCGAAGGCTTTTCGCGCGGCATGAAGCAGAAGCTGGCGCTGGCCGGTGCCCTGATCCACGAGCCGCGCTTGTTGATCCTGGACGAGCCGTTGACCGGGCTGGATGCGGCGGCCGCCCGCGTGGTGAAGGACATGCTGATCGAATTTGTCGGCGCCGGGGCGACGGTGATCATCACCACCCACATATTGGAAGTGGCCGAGCGCATGGCGGCGCGCATCGGCATCATCCGGGCCGGGCGGCTGGTGGCGGAAGGCACGATGGCCGAACTGGCGGCCGGGCGCGGCGCCGGCACCACGCTGGAGGACGTGTTTCTGGAGCTGGCGGCGGCGTGATGGCCGGGTTGCTGGCGGCCTTTCCACCGGCCAGCCTGCCCTGGCTGGTGCTGCACGATGTGCGGGTGCGGGCGCGCGGCCAACAGGGGGCGCTGGCCAAGGCGGTGCTGGTGCTGGCGCTGGCCATCCTGCCGCTGGTGGTGGGCACCATGCTGGCGTGGCGCTGGCGCGGGCTGGCGATGTTGCCGGCCGAGATTTTGGGCCAGGTGGCGGCGGCAATGGCTGCGATGGCGCTGGTGATGCTCAGTTCCGCCTATGCCCATGTGCTGCGCATGGGGCGCGACCGGGGGGAGCTGGAGCTGCTGCTGTCGGCCCCGATCCCGGCGGCGCGGGCGATCATCATGCGCACGGCAAGCATCAACGCCATGGTGGCGCTGCCCTTTCTCTTGCTGACCACGCCTTTCTTTGTGGCGTCGGCGCTGTTTGGCCATTGGCCGTGGCTGGCCGGGCCTTTGGTGGTGGTGGCGGTGGCATTGGCCGCCACGGCAACGGCGCTGATGATCGCGGCCGGGCTGGACCGGCTGCTGGGCCCGGCGCGGGCGCGGCTGGCGGCGCAATTGACCGGGGTGCTGCTGGGCGCATCGATGTTCGTGCTCGGCCAGACGCCGAATTTCGCGCCGCACTGGTTTGCGGCGCACATGGGGGCGCTGTATCGGCCGCCGCCGTTTCCGCTGGATGTGCCGGCGCGGGCGCTGCTGGGCGATCCCGCTGCGTTGATGGCGATGCTGGCGCTGGCGGTGCTGGCGGCGCGCGCAGCGGCGCAGCTGGCGGCCAGCCGGCTGGAGGCGGCCCCGGCCCCGGCAGCGGTGTCGCGCCGGGGGCAATCGGCGCGCTTTGGCGGCAGCCCGTTGATGGTGCTGTTCGGCAAGGAATGGCGGCTGCTCAGGCGCGATCCCGAACTGGTGGCGCAGATTGGCCAACAGCTGGTGTTCATGGTGCCGATCATCGCGCTGATCTTCAGCGGCGGCCATGTCACGCCGGGGCGGATGGCGGCAGCCGGGGTGTTTGTTGGCGGGGCGCTGGCCTCGTCACTGGCCTGGCTGGTGATTGCAGCCGAAGACGCGCCCGATCTGATCGCGTCCGCCCCGGTGCCGGCCGGGCACGTGCTGATCGCCAAGCTGGGCGCAGCCTTGGTGCCGCCGTTGCTGCTGGTGCTGGGGGTTGCGGCGCTGGTGGTGGTGCGCCAGCCGCTGGCCGCGGCGCTGATGCTGCCGATGGCACTGGTGTCGGGCCTGAGCACGGCGGCGCTGCAATATTGGACGCGCCAGCCGATGAAGCGCAGCGCCTTTCGCCAGCGCTATCGGTCATCCCTGATGATGGCGCTCGGCGAATTCATCGTGCTGGGCAGCCTGGCGGCGGCGACGCAGCTGTTGCTGGCCGGCAGCCTGTGGGTGCTGGCGGCGTTCGCGGTGCCGGCGCTGTTGCTGGCTGGGGCGTGGTGGTTTCGCGTCAGGCCGGACGGCTGAGCCCGGCGGCCGCCCGGGCGCGGGCGGTGATGGCGGCCCAGTCGGTCTCGCCGCGCTTGGCGATCCAGCTGCCGCCGACGCAGGCGACCGACGGTTCGGCCAGCCATTCGGGCGCGGTGGCTTCGGTGATGCCGCCGGTGGGGCAGAAGCGCACGGCGCCGAACACGGCGGCCATGGCCTTCAGCGCCGGCAGGCCACCGTTGGCGGTGGCTGGGAAGAATTTCAGCCGGGTGAAGCCCTGTTCGAGCGCGCGGATGATGTCGCTGGCGGTGGCGACGCCGGGCAGGCACGGCAGGCCGCTGCCGCGCGCAGCCGCGCCCAGGGTTGCCGACAGGCCGGGGGAGACGATAAAGCGCGCGCCGGCCGCCTTGGCCAGGGCCAGATCCTGCGGCGACAGCACGGTGCCGGCGCCAACAACGGCGCCCGGCACGCTGGCCATCTCGCGGATCACGTCGAGTGCGGCCGGGGTGCGCAGCGTCACCTCCAGCACCGGCAGGCCGCCGGCCACCAGCGCTTCGGCCAGCGGTTTGGCGTGGGCGACATCGTCCACCACCAGCACGGGAATGACGGGGGCAAGGCCCATGAGTTCATCGACGGTCATTGCGGTCTCTTGCGGGCAAAGGCGGCGGCCGCGCCATACAGGCCCGGCTGCGGGTGGGTGATCAGCTTGACCGGCAGGCTGCGCATCAGATTTTCAAAGCGGCCCTTGGCGGCAAAACGGCCAGCAAAGCCGGACTTGGGCAGGAGATCGGCCAGGCGCGCGCCCAGCCCGCCGCCGATCACCACGCCGCCGGCACCATGGGCAAGCGCGATGTTGCCGGCAAAGCTGCCCAGCGCCAGGCAGAAACGGTCGAGCGCGGCGGTGGCGAGGCTGTCTTCGCCGCTCATCGCCAGGGTCCACAGAGCCTTGTCGTCCATCGGCTGGATGGCGCGGTCTTCCAGTGCGGCGAGCGCGGCGTGGATATCGGCAAGACCGGGGCCCGAGATCACCCGTTCGGCCGACACGCGGCCAAAGCGGCGGCGGAAATGCGCCAGGATGGCATCTTCCAGGCTGTCCACCGGCGAGAAATCGCCATGGCTGCCTTCGGTGGGCAGCACCTGCCAGTCATCGCCGCCGTTCTTCACCAGCAGGCCGACGCCCAGCCCGGTGCCGGGGCCGAGCACGGAGATGGTGCCGCTGTCGGGCAGCGGTTGATCGGGCCCGCACAGGTGGCGGAACTGGTCGGCCCCGCAGGCGCCGACGGCATAGGCCACCGCCTCGAAATCATTGACCAGCACATGGGCATCAAGGCCGAGCTTCTCGTTCACCAGCGCCGGGCGGATCACCCAGGGGTTGTTGGTCAGCTTCAGCTCTTCGCCAACCACCGGGGCGGCAACGGCGATGGCCGCCGCGCGCGGCAGCGGGTGGCCGAGCGCGGCGCCAAACGCTTCCCACGCCATTTGCAGCGAGGCGTGATCGGCGCAGCGCAACACCATCGGTTCGTCCAGCCGCACCACCCGGCCGGCGGCATCCAGCCGGGCCAGCGCAAAGCGGGCGTGGGTGCCGCCGATATCGGCTGCGACCAGCTCAGTCATGCCAGCTCACTCCGTCACGTTCGGTCAGGGCGATCGCCGCCGATGGACCCCAGGTGCCGGCGGCATAGGGTTTGACGCCCATGCCGGTTTCGGCCCAGCCGGCGCGGATGGCGTCGATCCAGGTCCATTGTGCCTCCACCTCGTCGCGGCGGACGAACAGGGTCTGCCGGCCTTCGACCAGATCGAGCATCAGCCGTTCATAGGCGATGCGGCGGCGCACATCGGCAAAGGCGTTCGTCATGCCGATATCAAGCGGCACGGCGCGCAGTTTCAGCCCGTCGCGATCGAGCCCCGGCACCTTTGCCATCATCTGCAGGCCGATATTCTCGTCGGGCTGGATGGAGATGATCAGCTTGTTGGGCTTCATCGCGGCATCGCCGAACATCGAATGCGGCACGGGGCGGAACTGCACGATGATCTCGCTCATGCGTTCGGGCAGGCGCTTGCCGGTGCGCAGGTAGAAGGGCACGCCCTTCCAGCGCCAATTGTCGACATGGGCCTTCAGCGCCACGAAGGTTTCGGTGTCCGACGCGCGGCCCAGCTCCTCGGCATAGGCCTTCACCGGCTGGCCGCCGCTGGAGCCGGCGCCATATTGGCCGCGCACGCTGTGGCTTTCGACCTCGCGGGCGGTGATCGGGCGCAGCGAACGCAGCACCTTCACCTTTTCATCGCGCACCGCCGCCGGATCGAGCCGCGCCGGCGGCTCCATGGCAACCAGGGCGAGCAGCTGCAGCATGTGGTTCTGCACCATGTCGCGCAGGGCGCCCATGCCGTCGTAATAATCGGCGCGGCCTTCGAGGCCGACGGTTTCACCGACAGTGATCTGCACCGAAGAGATGCCGCCCGCGTTCCACAGCGGTTCGAACAATATATTGCCAAAGCGCAGCGCCAGCAGATTCTGGACGGTTTCCTTGCCGAGATAATGATCGATGCGGAAAATCTGGCTTTCGGGATACGCGGTGGCAACGGCATCGTTGATGGCGCGGCTGCTGGCCAGATCATGGCCCAGCGGCTTTTCCAGCGCGAGGCGCGCCCCGGCACAGGCTAGGCCCGCCCCGGCCAGCCCGGCGATGGTGGGGCCGAACAGGCTGGGCGCCGTCGACAGGAAGATCGCCAGCCGGCAGGGATCGCCGACCTCGGCCGCCAGCGCCGAAAAACCCTCCGGCCTGGTGGCATCCAGCGGCACATAGGCCAGCCGGTCGAGGAAGGCGGCAACCGCACCGGCCGGGCGGCGTTCGGCCTCGACAAATTGTTCCAGTGCCTTGGCGGCCATGGCCTTGAAGGCTTCGGCATCAAGCGCGCTGCGGGCGGTGCCGATGATCCTCAAATCAGGGTGCAGCAGGCCATCGGCTGACAGGCCAAACAGCGATGGCAGCAGCATGCGGCGCGACAGATCGCCGGTGGCGCCGAACAGCAACAGAGACGTAGCGATGGTCATGCCTGACCCTTGAACAGGAATGTGAACGTTAACGCAAGCCTTGCGGCCCAGCTGGCCTCGTTATGGCCGGTTCCGGGAAAGGCGCGCGATACGACATCCTGCCCTTGCCGCCATCTTGCGGCAAGCAATGCCTTGTCGGCAACCGCCTGGAAGGGGGCATAATATTGGTCCAGCCCCTGATCGCCGTGGTCCAGCCACAGGCGGCGGCCAGCGGGTGGGCCGAGCCGATCGTGGATCCAGCCGGCGATGGCGGCCTCGATCGCCGGCACTTCGCCGGCCTGGGGTTCGGGCTGCGGGGCCAGCACCGGCCAGTGCGTCGAGAGACAGCCAGCGGCGCGGAACAGATCCGGCCGCTCCATCAGGGCGTTGAGGGCGGCGAGGCCCCCCATCGAGGAGCCGGCGATGAACGCCTTGCCCGGCGCGACCGGATAGGAACTGCGCAGCAGCGGCAGCACAACCTCGGCCAGGAAGGCCAGATAGGCCGGGGAGCGTGACGGCCCGCCGCCCACCTGGTTGAAGCGGACAGCGAGCGGTGCCGGCAGCCGCGCCATCAGATCGGCCGGCACATAATCGCCCCAGCGCTGCACGCCGCTGTTCCACACCCCGGCGACGATCATCGGTGGCAGCGTGCCGGCTGCCATGCCGGCCATGATGGTTTCGGCCACCCGCCAGGTGACACCGCCATAGGCCGAGGCCGGTTCGAACAGATTTTGGCCATCGTGCATCAGCAGCAGCGGCAGCGGCTGGCCGGCCGGGGCATCGGGCGGCACCCACACATCGACATGGCGGGGCAGGATGCCGGGGCCGGCAAGATTGGCGTGGCGGCGGAACTGGATGGATTCGCCCGCCCGCCCCCGGCTTGCGAGCAATGCCGGGGCGGCGGCCAGCAGTGTGCGCCGGCTGATCATTTGATCGGCTCGAACCGGGCGGCGGCGCCGCCACCGCCGGCAGCCAGCTGCAGGGCCAGCCTGTCCGTGCTGGTGACGATGCGGGTTTCGACGGCCAGATCGAGCGGGTTGGCTGCGGCGGCGGGGCCATCGCGCCAAAGGGTGAGGCGATAACGGATGCCGGGGGCGAGGAAGTTCAGCGGCACGTCGGCGGCAACCGCCGTCTTGCCGCCCGCGGCGCCCAGCCACCAATCCTGGCCGCCGCGGCGCTGGCGGGCGGTGACGACATGGCTGCCGGGCTCACCGGCCAGCGTCACCGATTCCTGCCAGTCCACCGGCACGGCGCGGATGAAGTCCATCGCGGCCTTGGGCGCCTTGGCATAGTTTTCCGGCAGATCGGCGACCATCTGCAGCGGCGAATAGATGGTGACATAGAGGGCCAACTGCTTGGCGAGCGTCGAGGGGATTTTCTGGCCGCGGCCCTGCAGCGAGACGATGCCGGGCGTATAATCCATCGGCCCGGCGAGCAGGCGGGTGAAGGCCAGGGTCGCCTCATGCTCCGGCCCGTTGTTGGGGTTGCCCCAGGCATTGAACTCCATGCCCCGCGCGCCTTCGCGGCTGACCCAGTTGGGGTAGGTGCGCCGCAAGCCCGTGTCCTTGATCGGTTCGTGGCTGTTGACGCTGATATGCTGTTTGGCAGCCGCTTCCAGCACGCGGACATGGTGGCGGGCGCTGGCCTGGCCTTCGTGCCATTCATAGGTGAGGGCGCGTGGCTGGCCGTTCATGTCGATGCCCGGCGTTGTGGCCGCCACCTGCAGGCCACCGGCATCGGCGACATAGCCGGTCTTCACCATGGTGACGCCGTTTTTGGCATAATAGGCCATGCCCGCATCCAGCTGCGCTTCGTAATTGGCGAGATTGCCGCTGGTTTCGTGGTGGCCGATCAGGCCGATGCCCTTCTTGCGGGCGTGGGCGGCGATGGTGGCCATGTCGAAATCGGCGGTCGGTTCGGCAAAGCGGAAATCCCAGCCGTTGGCGAACCAGTCCCCATCCCAGCCCTTGTTCCAGCCTTCGACCAGCAGGCCGCACAGGCCGTTGGCGGCGGCCCAATCGATCATGCGGATGGCGTTGGCGGTGGTGGCGCCGTGCCTGGGCCCTGTCGCCCATGTTTCGGTGTCGAGGTGCATCGACCACCAGATGCCGGCATATTTGCAGGGTTTGACCCAGGAGACATCGCCCAGCCTGTTGGGCTCATTGAGGTTGAGGATCAGGCTGGAATTGGCCAGCCCCGGGGCATCGTCGCCGATCATCACCACCCGCCACGGGGTGGCAAAGGGTGCGGCGACCACCACGGCCGGCCCGCTGGCCGACGGGGTGAGGGCAGCGCGGAAAATGCCGTTGCCGGCCGGCTGCAGGTTCATGCCGGCATAATCGATCAGCGCGGCCTCGTGGATGGACAGCCAGGTGCCGCTGGCGGTTTTCAGCGTGAGCGGCGTCTGGGCGAGGCCGACTTCGGTGATGCCGGTCTGGCGATAGAGATATTCCTCGCGGTTCCATTCCAGCGCCGGAATCCACCAGGCCTGGCCGGCGGCGGCATCGGCGATGCGGAACTCGGTCAGCTCGGCAACGATGCGCAACTGCTTGAGATTGGGCTGTTCCGGGAAGGCATAGCGCAGGGCGATGCCATCGTTGAAGGCGCGGATGACGAGATCGAAGCGGCGTTTCAGCACGCTGGTCTCGGCGATGTGGAGGATGAGTTGGTTGTGGCTGTCGCGCACACGGGCGCGCTCGCCCCAAGGCTGATCCCAGGTCGTGTCGCTGCGGCTGGCCTCTTCCCCGGTGATGGCCAGCTTGCGGTCAAGCTTGGGCGCGTCGGCCAGGATGAAGCCCAGCGGTGCGGCGGCAAGCAATGCTTTGCCGTCACGCGTTGCCTGCCAATAGAGCCGGCCATCGCCGTCGCCGGTGATGCGCACTTCGGTGCGGCCATCGGGGGAGCGCAGCATCGGTTCGGCCAGCGCCGGCAGCGCGCACAGCAGCGCCAGGAGAGCAAGGATCAGGCGCATGGTGCGATCAGTCCCGAGAAGGGCGGCAGCAGCCGGGCGGTGGCGCCGCCGTGGCTGGCAAAGGGCGCGCCGATGGCGAGATCGACGGCGATGGGTTCGGCGCCCAGATTATAGGCGCAAACCAGGGTGGCATCGCCGAGCGTGCGGTGCAGGATGAGCAGATCGCCGCTGGCCACGAGAACCCGGGTGCTGCCGCGCTTGAGGGCGGGCTGCTGCTGGCGCAGGGCCATCAGCGCCGCGGTCCAGTGCAGCATCGATTGCGGGTCGCCCTGCTGCTGGTCAACGGCGCGGGCGGCATGATCGGCGCCCAGCGGCAGCCAGGGTCGGGCCATGGAAAAGCCGGCGTTGGGCTGGCCGGCAAGCCAGGGCATCGGCGTGCGGGCGCCATCGCGGCCCAGGGTGAGCGGCCAGTTGGCGATGGCTTCGGGATCCTGCAGGTCGGCAAAGCCGATTTCGGCCTGGGTGAGGCCAAGTTCCTCGCCATAATAGAGGAAGATGTTGCCGCGCAGGGCGACGAGCAACAGCATGATCAGCCGGGCATAATCATCATGGGGGCAGGGCCCATGCCAGCGGCTGGCGGCGCGCGGGGCGTCGTGGTTGGAAAAGGCCCAGCTGGGCCAGCCGGTGCCGGGCGTTTCCGGCCATTCGGCCAGCGCATCGGCAACCAGGCGCGGGGTGAGTTGTTCCCCATAGAGGAAGTTGAAGCCATAGGCCGAATTCAGGCGCCGGGTGCCGGCGGTGAAGGCGTGCATTTCGGCAATCGCCTCGTCGCCGCCCACCTCGGCGACGGTGAAGCGATCGGGATAGGCGGCGATCACGCCGGCCACCCGCTCCAGAAAGCCGGGGATATCCGGGTGGGACATGTTGTGGATGCGGCGCTGGAAATCGAAAGGCCGGGTGCGCTTGTGGTTGCCGCTGGCCGGCGGATTGTCGCGCAACTGGGGGTCATGCATGGCGAAATTGATGGCATCGATACGGAAGCCATCAACGCCGCGATCCAGCCAGAAGCGGGCAACATCCAGGATGGCATCCTGCACCGCCGGGTTGTGCATGTTGAGATCGGGCTGCGAATTCAGGAAGTTGTGCAGATAATATTGCTGGCGGCGGGCATCCCAGGTCCAGGCCGGGCCGCCGAACACCGACTGCCAGTTGGACGGCGGGGTGCCATCCGGCTTGGGATCGGCCCAGACATACCAATCGGCGCGCGGGTTGGTGCGGCTCTGGCGGCTTTCCTGGAACCAGGCGTGCTGGTCTGATGTGTGGCTCCACACCTGATCGATGATGATTTTCAGGCCAAGCTGGTGGGCGCGGGCGATCAGCGCATCGAAATCGGCCAGCGTGCCGAAGATGGGATCGACGCCGCGATAATCGGCGACGTCATAGCCGAAATCACGCATCGGCGAGGTGAAGAAGGGCGACAGCCAGATGGCATCGACATTGAGCGATGCGACATGATCGAGCCGGGCGGTGATGCCGGGCAGATCGCCGATGCCGTCGCCGTTGCTGTCGAGGAAGCTGCGCGGATAGATCTGGTAGATGCTGGCGCCCTGCCACCAGGGGACGGCGGCTGGGGCGTGCGCTTCGGGTGCGGGCTGCGCGGCATCAGGCATCACTTGTCACTCGCATCGCTGCTGCACACGGCAATGCCGAGGGGCGGCAGGCTGATCGCCAGCGTGCCGGGAGCAGCGGCCGTGGCGGGGCAGGTGCCAAAGCGGCTGGTCCAGTCCCGGTGGGCGGGATCGACCATCACATTGGCGGTGAGGGGGGTGTTGGCGGTGTTCATCACCACCAGCGTTTCGCCTGATGTTCCAGCCAGTTGGCGGGAAAAGGCGAACAGGCCGGGGGCATCGCCAGCCGCGCGCACCCGAGTGGTGCCGTGGCGCAGGCGGGGATCAGCGGCGCGCACGGCGGCCATGGCCTTGAGCGCGCGGTAGAAGGGGTGGGCGGGATCATAGCTGGCAACCGTGTGGCCGGCGCTGGTGCCCAGCCTCTGCATGGCGCGATATTCGGGCACCAGGCTGGCGAACAGCGGCTGGCGGGCGAGCTGGTCATTGCCGGTGCCGATGAAGCCCTGCTCGTCGCCGGCGTAAATGGTTGGAACGCCGCGGGAAAACAGCAGGAAGCCGTGGGCGAGCAGGGTGCGCTGCGCCAGTTCGACGGTGTCGATATTGGGATTGGCGCGGCGGACGAACCAGGCAAAGCGGCCGCCGTCGTGGTTGGAGATGAAGCTGGCGTTGGTGGCGGCGGTGGCTTCGCCCT
The DNA here is from genome assembly GCF_059745315.1 of Sandarakinorhabdus sp. FBCC-B8862. Taxonomy (NCBI): domain Bacteria; kingdom Pseudomonadati; phylum Pseudomonadota; class Alphaproteobacteria; order Sphingomonadales; family Sphingosinicellaceae; genus Sandarakinorhabdus; species Sandarakinorhabdus sp. FBCC-B8862. The sequence continues at coordinate 1,532,603 of NZ_CM185574.1, read as the reverse complement.
GGGGGTAGAGCACATCATCGGCGAACAGGCGGGCGAGAACCGAGGTGGGGGCGTTGCCGGCAATCGCCTCCATCGCGGCGTTTTTCAGTGCAAAATCAAGCACATTGTCCATACCGGTGATGCGGCTGTTGCGGGCGAGGCGGCCAACGTCGACCTCGTCCACCGAGACTTCGCCGAAGATGTGGAAATTGGGGATGCCGGCCGCCTTGGCCCGGGCCTGCATGGCCGGCACAAAGCGTTGCCAGAATTCGGGATTCACGTGCTGGGCGGTGTCGACGCGGTAGCCATCGATGCCGAGCTGTTCGATCCAGTTGCCATAGATTTCGATCATCCCGTCGATGACGCGGGGATGTTCGGTGGCAAGGTCATCGAGGCTGACGAAATCGCCGAACTGGCTGGATTCATTGCGATAAATGGTCTCGCCACGGTTGTGGTAATAGATGGGATCATTGAGCCAGGCCGGCACCTTGATACGGTCCTCGCCGGGCGTGATGAACGGCGTGTAGGCAAAATCGGGGCGGGTGAGTTTGGCCCAGTTTTCCGGCGTGGCGATGTGGTCGCCGGCGAAGCCGGGGTTGATTTGCCCGCCCGACGGGCCGCCCTGGCGGCTGTAGGGATAATCGGCCCGACTGCGGTAAGTGCATGGTTTGCCAACACATTCCCGATACTGGATGACATCGGCGGTGTGGTTGGTAACGATATCGAGATAGACCTTGAGCCCACGGGCATGGGCGGCGTCGACCAGGCGCTTCAGATCGTCGTTGCTGCCCAGATGGGGGTCCACCTGGGTGAAATCGGTGATCCAATAGCCATGGTAGCCGGCCGATTCCTGGCCGGGCCCGCCTTGCACCGGCTTGTTCTTGAACACCGGGGCGAGCCAGATGGCGGTGGCGCCAAGCCCCTGGATATAATCGAGTTTCTGGAGCACGCCGGCCAGATCGCCGCCGTTGAAAAAGGCCTTTGACGTGGGGTCAAAGCCGGTCTGCAGCGGGCCACCCGAAAGCCCGCCGCGATCATTGGCGGGATTGCCGTTGGCGAAGCGATCGACCAGCAGGAAATAGATCAGCTCATCCTGCGGCGGGCGGGCCCGAACGGCGGCCAGCGTGGCCGCATCCGGCGCCACGGTGACCGCAACCGGCGCTTTGGAGGCCGCAGGCGTGGCGGCGGTGACCGCGAGCAGCGCGGCGGTGACAATCGAGCGCATCATGATCGGACCTCGCGGGCGGGGGCATGTTTGGCCAGCCAATCGGCATGGCCGGGCAGGGCGGCGGCGCCGGCGGCGATGGCGCGATCCAGGCTGGTCATGAAGCCGGCCAGATCATCGCGGCCGATGCCGGCGGTGAGCGGGTGCGGCCGGGCGGGCGGCAGACCCTGGCCGATCAGCACCTGTGCCCAGGCCAGTTCGGTGAACAGTTCGTCGTGATCGCGGCGGATGCGCCCCGTTTCCTGGAACAGCGCCATGCGCTCTGCCAGGTCGGGCGGCACCGCCATCGCCTGGACCTGGGCCCAGAACGGCGTGTCGGCGCGCGCGGTCGCCTTGTAGTGGAGGATGATGAAATCGCGGATCCATTCCACCTCGCGCGCGGCCTGGCGGTTGGCTTCGGCGGCGAGCACCGGCAGTTCGGCGGCATCGCCGGGCAGCAGCGCCAGCAGCCGGGCGATGGCCGATTGGATGAGGTGGATGGAGGTGGATTCGAGCGGCTCAAGGAAGCCGGCCGACAGGCCGATGGCCATGCAGTTGCCAATCCAGGCGCGGTCGCGCCGGCCGGCCTGGAAGCGAAGGCTGCGTGGTTCGGCCAGCGCCGGGCCGTCAAGATTGGCCAGCAGCACGGCGGTCGCCTCATCCTCGCTGAGGTGGGCGGATGAAAACACATGGCCGTTGCCGATGCGGTGCTGCAGGGGGATGCGCCATTGCCAGCCGGCGGCGCGGGCGGTGCTGCGGGTGTAAGGGGTGAGCGGCGCGGCTGGTGCGTGCGCGCAGGGCACGGCCACGGCGCGGTCGCACGGCAGCCAGTGCGACCAGTCGTGCCAGCCGCTGCCCAGGGTTTCGCCCAGCAGCAGGCTGCGGAAGCCGGAGCAATCGATGAAGACATCGCCGGCGATGCGGCGGCCATCGTCCATGTGGAGGGCGAGGATGGTTTCGCCCTGGGTTTCGACGCGGGCGATGCGGCCTTCGTGGCGGGTGACGCCGCGCTGCTGCGCATAGCGCCGCAGATAGGCGGCATAGAGGCCGGCATCGAAATGATAGGCCCAGACCAGCGGCGGCAGCGTGTTGTCGCCGCCAAAGGGGGCAAAGCGGCCCATGCGGGCGGCGCGTTCGTTGAGGCTGTAGTGGCCATAATCGGCGGCCACCCCGGCGGCGCGGGCGGCGGCCCACCAATGCTGGAAGGGCACGACGCCAAGGCCGCGGCCCACCTCGCCGAAATTGTGCATGTAGCGGTGGCCGGGCTGCCACCAATCGACAAATTCGATGCCGAGTTTCAGCGTGCCCTGGGTTGCGCCCAGGAAATCGGCTTCATCAATGCCAAGCCCGGCGTTGAACAGGCGGATCTGCGGGATGGTGGCTTCGCCCACCCCCACCGTGCCGATGGCATCGGATTCGACGAGATGGACATGCCAGCCCGGCCCGCAGAAGCGGGCGAGCGCGGCCGCCGTCATCCAGCCGGCGGTGCCGCCGCCGGCGATGACCAGCGTCTTGACCGGTTGATCCCCCATCATCGCATTTGCGCATGAAAAAGGCGGCCGGCCAAGGACATATGCCCGTGGCCGGCCGCCATCATGGCGCGATCAATAGCGCCAGTTGAAGCCGATCAGGAAGCGACGACCATAATCCTGGTAGTCGATGATTTCCTGAGGACGGCCGGGGTTGAAGGTGACGAACGGTTCGTTCGTCAGATTCTGGGCCTGGGCGAGCAGGGTGAGGCCCTTCAAGGCGCCGCCCTGGATTTCATAGCTGATCTGCGTGTCGAGGATCAGCTCGCCATCGGCACGGCGGCGCTGGTTGCCACCGCCGAAGCCGCGCAGTTCGCCCAGGAACGACGACCGGGTGCGCATGGAGGCGCGGGCCGAGAAGCCGTTCTTTTCGTAATAGCCGGTCAGGTTGGTGACCCAACGCGAATAGCCGGGCAGATCATCCGGGCTGGCACCCGGCGACGGCGCCACCTTGGACTTGGTCCAGGCCACCGAGCCGTTGATGCCGAAGCCATCGAGCGCCTGGGTGAAGGTGCTGAACGGCAGCTGGCCCGACAGTTCGGCGCCATAGAGCTGGCCACCGTTGCCGTTCACCCACTGGGTGACGAAGCCCTGGCGTGTCAGCGGTTCCGGCACGCCCGACGGCAGCGGGAAGCCGGTGAAGTTGAACGGCTGCGCCACTTCGTAGATGTAGCTCTTCAGATCCTTGTAGAAGCCGGCCAGTGCGACATAGCCCTTGCCGTTGAAATATTTTTCAACCGACAGGTCGATGGCGTTGGCGCGCCACGGCCGCAGCTTCGGGTTACCGCCGCCGCCGCCCCAGGGGGTGACGCCGGGGGTCTGACCCAGGGCCGGGTTGAAGTTGTAGTTGATGGCGGCGCGCATGTCGTCCATGCGCGGGCGGGCGAGCTGGCGGGCAACGCCGAGGCGGACGACCACGTCGCTCGGCAGGCGCAGCGACAGGTTGGCCGACGGCAGCACATCGGTGTACTTGGCGCCATCGGTGCGCAGCGTCGAGATGACGCCGGCGCCGCTGCCCGAGGAGACCAGCGCGGTCGAGCTCTGATCGACACTGACCACCTGGACGCCGACGTTGCCGGTCAGCTTGGCATCGCCGATGTCGGCGTTGATCTTGCCCATCACCCAGCCGGTGAAGACCTTTTCACGCACCGTCCAGCCCTTGGTGTTCACATCCGCGTTCGGGTTGCGCACCAGGTTGTAGATGCCGCTGTTCAAGAGGGCGATCGGGTCATAGCTGACCATCGGACCCAGGCCGAGGAAGCCGAGGTTGGTGGTGCCAAGCCGCTGATCGGTGGGAATGGCAACGCTGGTCAGACCATCGGCGTTGCCCTTCAGACCCAGGAAATATTCATCCGGGGTCAGCTTCTTTTCGCGGTTGGTGTAGTTGGCACCGACCTGGATGGCGCTGATCGGGCCATCGAGCTTGCGCTCCACCTGGGCGCGGAAGGCATAGAGCTCGTCGCTGATCTGGCGGTCGTTGTAATAGCCATCCTGCCCGTTGCGGATCGGCTGGCCGCCCGGGTTGGCGACATCACCGCCCCAGCCCTGCGGGCTGGTCAGGCGGATGAGGTTATAGTCGCCATAGTTGAGCGTCGGGCGGAAGGTGGCGCCGCGATCGGTCATGGTGAAGCCCAGACTGTCGGTGGCGCCCAGCGCGTTGCGCCCGGTGCCGGAATAGGTTTCCAGCACCAGTTCCGAACGGTCGATGCCCGAATAGCTGGCATCGCCGATCACCTGCCAATCGTCATTTTCCCACTTCAGGTTGATGCCGCCCGAATAGAGATCGGCGCTCTTGCGGTTGGCATCGTTGCGCACGACGCCCTTGACGCCGTTGAAGGTGCCGTTGGTGACGAGGCCGTTGGCGGTCTGGAAGCCGGGGGCGAGCTGGGCGGCCGACCAGAACAGCGGCAGTTCGATGCCGCGCAGGATCTGGTCTTCCTTGAACTTGCTGTAATAGCCGTCGAAGGCAACGGTCAGATCTTCGGTCGGCTTGAATTCCAGGGCGCCGGTGATGCCGGTGCGCTGCAGGCGGACGCTGTCGACATAGGATTTGCTGCCGCCGATCACGGTGTTCGACGCGTTGGCGTTGGGATAGCCCCAGGCGTTGAAGCGTTCGGTTTGCGTGGGCGAATCGATGTGGCTGATGCCGAGCAGCACGCCGACCTTGCCATCGGCAAACTGGTCGACATAGAGCGCCGAACCGCGCCAGCCGAACTGCTTGGAACCGGCGTTCAGGCGGCCGTTGTCGGTATATTCATAGCGGGCGCCGACCGAGATGACCTGCTTGCCATAGGACAGCGGGCGGATGGTCTGCAGATCGACGGTGCCCGACAGGCCCTGCGCCACCAGGCTGGCGTCCGGGGTCTTGTAGACCAGCACCTGGTTGATGACTTCGGCCGGATATTGATCGAACTCGACCGAGCGGTTGTCACCGTTGGTGACCTGTTCGCGGCCGTTGAGCAGGGTGGACGAGAAGTCGGGCGCGAAGCCGCGGATCGAGATGACCTGGCTGCGGCCGTTGAGGCGCTGCGTCGTCAGGCCGGGCAGGCGGGCGATGGCATCGGCGATCGAGTTGTCGGGCAGGCGGCCGATGTCTTCGGCGCTAACCGATTCGATGATGCGATCAGAGTTCAGCTTGTTTTCCAGCGCCACCTGCAGCGAGCGGCGGTAACCGGTGACGACCAGTTCCTCGGCTTCGGTGTCGGCGGTGGCGGCCTGCGGCTGGGCCGGCTGGGCGGTTTGGGCCTGGGCGGCCCCGGCAATCAGAAGCAACGGGCTGGCCGCACCGGCCAACAGGGTTGCGCGCACAAAATCGGTTCGCATTGGTTTCATCCCCCCAAAAGCGCCGCACCGGCCCTTCAGGGGCCTTTCACACATGCGGTGTTTCAGCAGGGCATTTGTGACGTGACTGCAACATGCGGCGCAATATCGCCGCATGTCCGGACATACGTATTCACGTGGCAATTATGTCACGCTAGTCTTTCCCCAACAAAAGCATACGTATGCAATTGAGATGGTGGGGGAGGGTGACCGGGCCGATGGCACGGGTGACCAGTTTCGATATCGCCGCACTGGCCGGGGTTTCGCAGCCCACGGTGTCGCGCGCGCTGTCGGGCAACCCGGCGGTTTCCGATGAAACCCGCGCCAAGGTGTTCGCCGCTGCCGCCGCGCTGAATTACAAGGTGGACAAGAACGCATCGAACCTGCGGCGGCAGGCGACGCGCACGCTGGCGCTGCTGTTCTTCGAGGATCCGGCGCCGGGCGAGACGCAGATCAACCCGTTTTTCCTGTCGATGCTGGGATCGATCACCAAGGCCTGCGCCGCCAATGGCTATGACCTGTTGATCAGTTTCCAGGAATTGTCGGGCAATTGGCACGTGGATTATGAGGATGCGCGCAAGGCCGATGGGCTGATCCTGCTGGGTTATGGCAATTATCTGGAATATCTGCCGCGGCTGCAGCAGCTGGTGGCGCAGGGCACGCATTTCGTGCGCTGGGGCAGTTTGCGGCCAGGCCAGCTGGGCACCACCATCGGCAGCGACAATCTGGGCGGCGGGCTGGCGGCGACGCGCCACCTGATCGAACGCGGGCGGCGGCGCATCGCCTTCATCGGCACCGCCAATGAAGGAGCGCCGGAGTTTCTGGACCGGGCCGAAGGCTGGCGGGCAGCGCAGGCCGAAGCCGGGCTGGTGGCCGATCCGGCCCTGATGCGCAGCGCCAGCAGCAGCGAGGAGGAAGGGCTGGAGGCCGCGCGCGACCTGCTGGCCAGCGCCGCGGATTTTGATGCGATCTTCTGTGTGAGCGATCTGGTGGCGATTGGCGCCATGCGGGCGCTGGCCGAAGCCGGGCGGCGCGTGCCCGATGATGTGGCGGTGGTGGGCTTTGACGATCAGCCGGCGGCGAGCCTGACCAGCCCGCCCCTGACCACGGTGGCGCAGGATGCCCGCCATGCCGGCACGGTGCTGGTGGAAACCCTGCTGGCACGGCTGCGCGGTGATGTGCCCAGCCCGCAGGCGCTGCCGGCGCGGCTGGTGGTGCGGGGATCGAGTTAGGCGGCTTTTGGTGCTGCGCAGTGGCGGGCGATGAAGGCGGCGTGGGTGGGCATTTCGGCCGCCGCTTCCCGCATGACGCGGGCGAGGCCTGACAACAGGCGCGGCGCGTCGACATTGGCGGCGCGGGCATCGGCGAGCGGATCATAACGCCGGGGCAGGTTGAATTGGCCGACATGCACGGCCAGCCAGCTGGCGTTGAGGAAGAGTTCGGGCCCATCCGAAACCAGCCGGCCGTGGCTGGCGAAATGGGCGATCTTGTTGGCCAGCGTGTCGGGGATGGGCATGGCGGCGCAGTGGCGCCACATCGGCTCGTCGCGGCTGTTCAGGTGATAATGGAGGATGAGGAAATCGCGGATGCGTTCCCACTCGGTGGTGGAGGCGCGGTTGAACTCGTCACGGACATGGGCATCCATGGCGCGCGTGGGCCACAGGGCGAGGAGGCGCATCAGGCCCGATTGGACAAGGTGGAGCGAGGTGGATTCCAGCGGCTCCATGAAGCCGGCGGCAAGGCCGATGGCGACGACATTGTGGGCCCAACTTTGCGCGCGGCGGCCGGTGGTGAAGCGAAGCAGGCGGGGATCGGCCAGCGCCGGGCCGTCGAGATTGGCCATCAATATGGCGGCGGCTTCATCCTCGCCCATGAAGGCGCTGGAAAACACGTGGCCGTTGCCGATGCGGTGTTGCAGCGGGATGCGCCATTGCCAGCCCGCCGCGTGCGCGGTGGAGCGGGTGTAGGGGGTGAAGCCGGCGCCATCGGTGCCATTGGCGTGGGCGCAGGGCACGGCAAGCGCCCGGTCGCAGGGGAGCCAGTGCGTCCAGTCGATGAAGGGCGTTTCGAGCGTTTCGGCAATGAGGAGCCCGCGGAAGCCGGAGCAGTCGATCCAGAATTCGGCATCGATCTGGCGGCCATCGGCGAGCGTGATGGCGGTGATGTGGCCGGTTTCGCCGTCGCGGGCGACACCGGTGATGCGGCCTTCGTGGCGGGTGACGCCCAGGTTTTCGGCGAGCGCGCGCAGGGCCCGGGCATAGAGGCCGGCATCGAAATGATAGGCATAATCGAAGGTGGACTGCACCAGCCGGCGATCCTGTGCCGGCGGGACGAAGCGGTTGGATTTGGCGGCGACCCAGGCCATGGAATAATCATCCAGCGGGGTGGGATCGCCGGCCAGCCGCTGCCGGTTCCACCAATGGTGCATGGCAACGCTGTCGAAATCGGCGCCAAAGGTGCCGAACGGGTGGAAATAGCGGTGGTCGGCCTTGCCCCAGCCGACAAATTCGATGCCGAGCTTGAACGACCCTTGCGTGGCGCGGACGAAATCGGCCTCATTGAGGCCGAGCATCTGGTTGAAGAGCTTGATCGGCGGGATGGTGGCTTCCCCGACGCCGACGGTGCCGATCTCTTCGGATTCAACCAGGTGGATGGCAACGCCGTGGGGCAGGTTGCGGGCTAGTGCGGCGGCAGCCATCCAGCCGGCCGACCCGCCGCCGACGATGCAGACGGACCTGATATTGTCGTCCCTCACGCCTCCACCCCCCTGGGGATGATGTGGCCGGTGCGGGGCAGCAGGGATTTCAGCAGCGGCCCGGCCATGATGGTGGTGACCACCGCCATGACGACGAGCATGGTGAAGACATTGGGCGGGATGACGCCAAGATCGCGGCCGATGTTCAGCACGATCAGCTCCATGAGGGCGCGGGTGTTCATCAGGCTGCCCAGCACGGCGGATTCGGCCGGGGTGTAGCCGGCAAGGCGGGCGGCGCCATAGACAGGGACGATCTTGGCCAGGATGGCCACGGCGAGCACGACCGCCAGCCACGACAGATCCTCAAGGCCAAGGCCGAGCAGGTTGGTGCGCAAGCCCGTGTAGGTGAAGAAGACCGGCAGGAAGAAGACGAGGACAAAGCCGCCAACCTGGCCCTTCCACGCCGCCACGAAGCCGGTGTGGCGGTGCATGATGAGGCCGCCAAGGAAACCGCCGAAAATGGCGAAGATCCCCAGCTTGTAGGTGCAGATGGCCAGCCCGAACACCAGCGCCAGCATGGCGGCCATCAGCGTGGGATCGATGCGCCCGCCGGTGGTGGGGAAGGCCGCCACCAGCCGGCTGGCCAGCGGGGCGAGCACGAAGCGCGCAATCACCAGCAGCGTGCCGATGCCGGCCAGTTGCAGCGCCAGGCCCAGCCCGGAAAAGCGTGCCGCCGCCAGCGCCGAGATGGAGGCGAGCATCACCCAGCCGGCAACATCGTTCACCGCGGCGGCCGAAATGGCAACGACGCCAACCGGTTTGTCGGTGAGGCCGAACTGGGCGAGGATGCGGCCCAGGATGGGCAGCGCGGTGATGGCCAGCGCATTGCCGAAGAACAGCGCATAGAGGGTGGGATCGATGCCGGGCGCCAGGATCGGCGCGGTGATCCAGCCCAGCGCGAGCCCGCCGGCCAGCGGCACCAGCACCGATGCGGCGGCGATCAGCGCGGCGCCCTTGCGGTGCTGGGGGCTTTCCAGATGGCCGAATTCGAATTCGCTGCCGATCTGGAACATCAACAGGGTAAGGCCGATCTGGCTGATGATGGTGATGGCCGGCGCCGGGCTGGCGCCAAACAGGCTGATCGACAGATCTGGCGCCAGCGCGCCGAGCAGCGAGGGCCCCAGCATCAGGCCGGCAATGATCTCGCCCACCGCGCCGGGCTGGCCCAGGCGGCGGGCGACAATGTTCAGCGCCCGCGCCGCGCCGATCATGATGATCAACTGGATCAGCACGCTGAACAACAAATCTTCGTTGGCGTGCACGCCGGTGGTCATGATGCTGGCCCCATCCCTATCGGCCGCATTGCATAAACGTCATTTGGCCATCAGGCAAAGCGCCAGACGATCACGGCGGTGGCTGCCAGCAGGGCAATGGCCAGCACGCGATAATTGGCCCAGAGCGGCGTTCCGGCCAGTGCGGCGGTTTCGGCATCGAAGAAGCCGCGGTTCCACAACAGGCCTTCGGTTTTTTCCGGCGGCGGCGGCGGCGCGGAGAGCGAGCCGACGACCATGGCGAGCGCCGATGCGGCGAGCAGGATCGGCGCCACGTGCAGGAAGTGGATCTTGAGGCTGCCGGTGACGTTGATGGCGAAGAACAGGCCGATGCCGATGACGAGGCCGGCAATGATGGCGGCGGCGGCCCCGCGGGCGTTGGCACGCGGCCAGAACAGGCCGATCAGGAACACCGCAACGATGGGCGGCGCGGTGTAGCTGAGGGCGCCTTGCAGATATTGCCACACGCTGCCGAAGCGTTCGATCTGCGGCGCGACGACCACCGCGATGGCGAGGAACACGCAGGTGGCGAGCCGGCCGGTGAGCACCAGCCGCTTGCCATCCAGATCGGGGTTCCAGTGGCGGGCGAAATCCATGGTGAACAGGGTCGCCGCCGAATTGAAGGTGGAGGCGGTGGCCGACATGATCGCAGCCAGGAAGCCGGCGACGACGAGGCCCAACAGGCCGGTGGGCAACAGATCGAACATCAGCGTGGGATAGACGAGATCGGGGGTTTTCAGCGCCGGATAGAGCAGGATGGCGCAGGTGCCGGGCAGCACCATCAGCCACAGCACCGGCAGCTTGAGCAGCCCGGCGAACAGGCTGCCCCAGCGGCCATGATCAAGATTGCGGGCGCTCAACACGCGCTGCACCATGAACTGGTTGGTGCACCAGAAATAAAAGCCCAGGATCGGCACGCCGGTGAGGAGGCCGGTCCACGGCACGGACGGATCATCCATCGGGCGGATCAGCGACAGCTTGGCCGCCGGCACGCTGGCGACGATGCGATCCCAGCCGCCGACCGCATCAAAGGCCGCGAACGACAGCACCACGGCGGCGCCGAGCAGGATCACCGCCTGCAACACCTCGGTATAGAGCACCGCCTTCAGGCCGCCGATGATGGTGTAGATGCCGGCCAGCACGGCCAGGGCCATGATCATCTGCCACAGCGGCACGCCGGGGAAGATCAGGGAGAGCATCAGCGCGCCGCCATAGAGGGTGGCGGCCTTGTCCACGAAGACGCTGAGGAAGATGGTGAGGCCGGAGAAATAGGCGCGGGTGCCGCGGCTGAAGCGGCGTTCAAGGAATTCCGGCATGGTATAGACCTGGGCGCGGATGATGAACGGCAGGAAGAAGATGCAGAAGAACACCAGGATGACGCTGGCCATCCATTCATAATTGTAGACGGCAATGCCGTTGGCATAGGCCGCCCCGGCCAGCCCGATCAGCGTGGCGGACGAGATGTTGGAGGCAAGCAGCGACAGGCCGATCACCGGCCACGCGCTGTCACGGCTGGCGAGGAAGAAATCGGTGCCGCTGGCCTGTTTGCGCCCGGCCCACAGGCCCAGCCCGATGACCACCAGCGCATAGGCGGCGACCACGGCCCAATCCAGCCCGGCCAACCCGCGCGCGAACACATCCTGCCCCATGTTGATCCATCCCCTTTTGCCCAACGGGTGCCATGGCCGGGCGGGGCCGGCAATGGTGGGCGCACGGGTATTCGTATGCAGTCCCTCACCATCCCGCTCGTCATGCGGAACCTGTTTCGGCATCCATTGGAGTGCGTCTCGCAACGCGCGCCCGTTGCGGCATGGTCCCATGGATGCTGCCACCCGTTCAGCATGACGTGGTTCTCAAGGGGAAGGCGGGCGGCCGCTGCCGCGCGGCATCACATCAATTGACACATCGGGCACAGCAGGTCGCGCCAAGTATGCCATCTGCGGAGAATTTCATTGGTCAGCATCCATGCAGATTTCGATGCTGTCACCGTAATTTTGTTTATGGTTTCATGGCCTAGAGCTCTACCAACCTGTCAGTGATCGGCGGATCTTTTTTCTCAGGATAAAAGGGCTTTTTGATGAGCAGTCCAACAAAAAGCGTTCCGTGAATGCCTGTCACAGTCTTCTTGTCCAATACGGTCGAATAAACTCTATCCATGATATTCCCTGCCTGTTTTTCTACCTCGCGATCAAAAAAATCTTCTACAAATTCAATATCTTGCCCTTCGGCCGGGAAAATTTTCGAGAAATCATCGTCTGACGCCTCAAAAATATCATATGTGCAATTAATTCCATCATCCACGACCAATATATTCTTCAAGCTCGCTCTCCTCTCAATGCTGTTGTGGTCGCTTGCTACAACCGAGGAATCCGAGAACACTATAAGAAACTGCCCGTTGGCGCATCCTCTTTTGGCTCTGGCCCGCGCTTCGGATGAGCGCGGCGCGCTGCCGTTATCGTGGGCTTGGCGCACCGCCACCGCAGCCTAGGATGTGCCCATGCGCCCTGTTGCCCTGATCGGTGCCGGCTGTTCCGGTTTCACCACGGCCAAGCGGCTGGTGGATGAAGGCATTGCCTTTGACTGGTTCGAAACGTCGGACCGGATTGGCGGCAACTGGGCCTATGACAATCCCAACGGCATGAGCAGCGCCTATCAATCGCTGCACATCGACACGTCGAAATGGCGGTTGCAGTTCGAGGAGTTTCCGTGACGTGCACCCCTGAATTGGTCCCATTTTTGGGTAGAGTCCGTTTCTCGAGGAGACGGACGCATGAAGCGGAGCAGGTTTTCGGACGAGCAGATCATTGGGATCGTGAAGGAGCAGGAGGCGGGCATGGCGACTGCCGAGGTCTGCCGGCGGCACGGGATCAGTTCGGCGACGTTCTACAAATGGAAGGCCAAGTACGGTGGCCTGGAGGTGTCCGAGGCCAAGCGGCTTCGGTCGCTGGAGGATGAGAACGCCAAGCTGAAGAAGCTGCTGGCGGAGGCGATGCTGGATATCGCCGTGTTGAAAGACATCAGCTCAAAAAAATGGTGACGCCCGACGCGAAGCGGAATGCGGTCGCCCATGCCCGGGAGACGTTCGGGCTGAGCGAGCGGCGGGCGTGTCGTCTGATCGGTGTCGCGAGGCGGGTGGTTCGATATGAACCGACCCGTCCCGATGATGCTGGCTTGCGCACCAGGTTGCGTGAGCTGGCTGGCGAACGGCGGCGGTTCGGCTATCGGCGCCTGGGGTATCTGCTGGCGCGCGAAGGGCATGCGCCGAACCACAAGAAGCTCCTGCGGATCTACCGGGAAGAAGGGTTGAAGGTGCGCCGCCGTGGCGGCCGCAAGCGGGCGTTGGGCACCAGGGCACCTATGACGATGCCGCAGGGGCCGAACCAGCGCTGGTCACTCGACTTCGTCAGTGATGCGTTCGCCTGCGGCCGGCGCTTCCGCATCCTGTGCGTGGTCGACGACTTCACGCGTGAGTGCCTGGCGCTGGTGGCCGACACGTCGCTGTCCGGTGCAAGGGTGGCGCGGGAGTTGGACAGCTTGGCGGCCGTCCGCGGCAAGCCGCTGACGGTGGTCAGCGACAATGGCACCGAACTGACCTCGACCTCCATCCTGCGCTGGGCACAGGAGCGGCAGGTGGAATGGCACTACATCATGCCGGGCAAGCCGACGCAGAACGCCTTCGTGGAGAGCTTCAATGGCCGGCTGCGCGACGAATGCCTGAACGAGACCCTGTTCACATCGCTGGCGCACGCCAGATCGATCCTCGCGGCCTGGAAGCACGACTACAACACCGTCAGGCCGCACTCGAAACTGGGCGGATGCACCCCTGCCGAGATCGCCGGCCAACGGGGTTGGGGGCATGCCCCCAACCCCGTTGCCATCACATCAACCATCAGCCATCAAAGCACAGGACTCTACTTCTGATCGGTACCAATCAGGGGTGCACGTCATCCGGTGCCGACGGACTGGCCGGATTTTCCGCACCACAGCCTGATCAACCAATATTTCAACGCCTATGTCGATCATTTCGGCCTGCGGGGGCGGGTCCAGTTTGAAACGCCGGTGCTGGCGGTGGCGCGGCGGGGGGATGGCGGTTGGGATGTGACCACCCGGCATGGCACCCGCGCCTATCGTGCCGTGGTGGTGGCCAATGGCCATCACTGGAGCCCGAACCGGCCGGTGTGGGACGGGGCGTTTGATGGCCCCATCATCCACGCCCATGACTATCGCACGCCGTTCGCGCCGCTGGATCTGATCGGCAAGCGGGTGCTGGTGGTGGGCATGGGCAACAGCGCGGTGGATATCGCATCGGAACTGGGCCAGCGCAGCATCACGGCGCGCTGCATTGTTTCGACCCGGCGCGGCGTGTGGGTGCTGCCCAAATATTTCAACGGCGTGCCGGCCGACAAGCAGGCGGCGCCGCCCTGGCTGCCGCTGGGGCTGGCGCGCTGGATCGGGCGGCGCAAGGTGAAGAGCCTGGTGGGCAACATGGAAGATTATGGCCTGCCGGCGCCCGATCACGAGCCGCTGGACGCGCACCCGACGGTGAGCGGCGAGTTTCTGACCCGGGTGGGCAGTGGCGACATCGTCGTGCGCCCGGCGATTGCCCGGCTGGACGGCGATGGCGTATTGTTCAGCGATGGCAGCCGCGAGGCGGTGGACGCGATCATCACCGCCACCGGTTACAACATCGATTTTCCGTTCCTGAACCCCGACGACGCGCCGGTGGTGGACAATCATATCCCGCTGTTCAAGCGCATGGTGCAGGCTGATCCGGCCTTGCACGGCCTGTGGTTCATGGGCCTGGCGCAGACGTTGCCGACGCTGGTCAACCTGGCGGAGCAGCAATCAAAGCTGCTGGTGGCGTGGCTGACCGGCCGCTATGCGCTGCCGCCGCCCGACGAAATGGCCCGGGTGATCGTGGCGGAGGAGCGGAAATATCAGGGCCATTATTATGCCAGCCGCCGCCACACCATGCAGGTGAATTTCGAGCCTTATGTGGCCGATCTCGCCGCCGAGATCAGGCGGGGGGCGAAGCGGGTTCGGCCGGCGGCGGCAGCGGTTGGCGCCCGAGCAGGATGAAGCGGCCCCACAGCAACAGGGCCGACAGCAGGCTGGCGGCGATGATCGCCCAGATCAGGCCATCGACGCCGCCGCCGGATTTCACCCCCAGCCACCAGGCCAGCGGCATCATCACCACCACATAGGAAAACATGTGGGTGGCGGTGGGCACCACGATATCGGAGCGGGCGCGCAGCGATTGGGCGCCCACCACCTGCAGGCCATCGGCGAGGAAGAACAGGCTGGAGAGGATCATCGCGCTGGCGATGCCGGTGATGACGGCGGGATCGCGCGAATAGGCCGACGCGATCAGATCCGGCACCAGCCAGACGCCGGCCGAGACCAGCAGCAGCAGCACGGTGGTGACGGCAAAACCCTGCCCTGCCGAGGCCAGCATCGCCACCCGATCACGCGCGCCATAGGCGCGGCCGACCAGCACCGAGGTGGCGACCGACAGGCCGAGCGGCACCATGAAGATCAGCGCTGCCACGTTGATGACGACGGCCCAGACCGCGACCGCCGTGGCGCTGATCCAGCCGGCGAACACCGCCATGGCCGAAAAGGCGAGGGATTCGATGAAATAGCTGCCAGCCGCGCCATAGCCGACGCGCCGCATCGCCTGCGCGGCGGCGGGATCATCGGGGGCGGAGGCGAACACGCCATAATCCCGCGCCTTGTCCCACCGGATGATGATGATGGCGAGCGCAATGAGCAGGAAGCCGCGGCTGGCAAAGGTGGCCCAGGCGCTGGCAACGGCGCCTTCGACGCCGAGCAGATTGCCGCCGGGCACCAGCCACAGATTGACGGCGAGGTTGATGATGTTGGCGAGCCACATGGCGATGGTGCCGGGCAGGGCACGGCCGTGCGCTTCCAGCCAGAACAGGCCGGCATCGGCGATGATGATCGGGATCAGCGAGACCGCCTGCACCTGCAGCACCGGGGTGGCGCCTTCGGCGAGCCCCGGCGCCATGTGGAAGGCGGTGAGGATCGGCCCGCCGGCCAGGGCGAGGAAGGCGGCAAAGCTGATCGCGATCCAGCCGGCATAGGCAAGACCGCGGCGCAGGATGGCGCCGGTGTCGGCCGCGCGGCCTTCGCCGATGGCCTGGCTGGTCATCACCTGCACGCCGTGCAGCAGGCCCAGCGCGGTGGTGAGCACCACGCCGGTGACCGCCCAGGCCAGCGCGTGATAGCCGAGATCAGCCGAGCTGTGGCGGCCGACGACGATGGTATCGACAAGGCCCATCGCCATGATGCCCAGGCGCGAGGCGACCACCGGCGCCGCCAGCGTGGCGAGCGCGCGCAGGCCGGAACCGGCCGCCTGATCATGATCGGGGGCCTGCCCCATGGTCTTGTTCTCGTTGTGGTTGCAGGCGGCTCATACAGGGGCCGGCCGCGGGGGGCAAATCCGGCAAAGGCAATTGACGTTGACCGGCGAAGCGGCGGCGGCAAGATGCAGGCCTGCACCATGGCGCCGGAGGGGCGCCGGTTTCGGGGGGAAACAGCATGCGCAGCATCATCATGGCCGCCGCCCTGGGCCTGATCGCCACGCCGGCGATGGCCGTAACCACCAAAATCTATGTCTCCGGCCAGGGCGGCACGCCGGTGGACCAGACGCTGGCCGGGCCGCAAACGGTCACCGATGTGTTTGGGGCCAGCAGTTATACGGCATCGGCCGCGGCTGGCGTGCTGAAGGCCGGGGCGGGCTCCACCGCGCCAGCCGGGGTGGGGGCATGCTGCACCTACCAGCCGGAAGGCATCGGTGTGACCACCAGCTTCACCGATGTGCTGACGATGAACACGCCGGGCATCAGTTCGGGCAGCTTCACCGCCAGCCTGTTGATCGATGGCACGCTGACGGCCGATTCCGCCGGCTTGCCCAGCAGCGGGGTGTTCTCCTTTGCTGCAGTGGAAATCCTGGTGCGCGTGGCCAGCCTGCCCGATCCAGTGTTCAGTTTTTCCTATACCCGCAGCAATTACAATGGTTTCATTGCTGGCTCGGGCAGCCTGAACGGCATGCGCTATTCCGGGCCGCTGATCGGCGCCTTTGATTTTTCCATCCCGTTTGATTCGCTGGTTGGTCAGGAGGTGACGGTGCAGTTGTTCTGCGGCACCAACACCGCCACGCTGCAGGCCGGCGACAGCGCCAGTGCCGCCTGCGATTATTCCCACACGCTGGTGTGGGGCGGGGTGAGCCAGGTGCTGGACGGCATGGGCGCGCCGGTGACCAATTACAGCCTGACCGGGGCGACCGGGGCCAATTATGCCGGCAGTTTTGCCGGGGCTGTGCCGGAACCGGCCAGCTGGGCGATGATGCTGGCCGGCTTTGGCCTGGCGGGTGCGGCGCTGCGCCGGCAGCGGCGGGCGCTGCCGGCCTGAGCGGCCTTATTTGCCCATCAGGCGCAGCACTTCGGAACGGCTGCTCGGTTCGTCGCGGAACACGCCCATCATGCGGCTGGTGGTCATCACCACGCCGGGAGTCATCACGCCGCGCGCCGACATGCAGGCGTGGGTGGCCTCGATCACCACGGCGACGCCAACGGGATCGAGATGGGTCTGGATGCAATCGGCGACTTCGGCGGTGAGCCGTTCCTGCACCTGCAGGCGGCGGGCATAGCCGTGCAGCACGCGCGCCAGCTTGGAAATGCCGACCACGCGGGCGCGCGGCAGATAGGCGATATGGCCCTTGCCGATGATGGGCGCCATGTGATGTTCGCAGTGGGACTGGAACGGGATGTCGCGCAGGATGACGATCTCGTCATAGCCGCCCACCTCAGCGAAGGTGCGCGACAGGTGCAGGCCGGGATCTTCGGCATAGCCCTTGGTGTATTCGCGCCAGGCCTTGGCGACACGCTTGGGCGTGTCGAGCAGGCCTTCGCGGGTGGGATCATCGCCGGTCCAGCGGATCAGCGTGCGCACCGCCTCTTCGGCTTCGGCCTGCGGGATGGTGACGAAATCGGCCGGCGCCGGTGCGTCCATCGGGGCATCATCGTCATAAATGGCGGAGGTCATGAGGGAAAACTCCAGCTTGAGGCATCAGCCTGGCCCGCTGCGGCCGGACATGAGACAGGGGAGCGCGCGGCCTAGGCGGATAAGCCTGTGCCGACAATCGCGCCATTGTCGCAGCCGCGCCTGCTCGCCGCAGCTGAAAATGCCAAGTGACGAAGCGGTTAGCCGGCCGCGCTTTGATCAGCCGGCGGCGCGGGCGCGGCTGGCGCGCTTGCGCTCGTGCGGATCGAGGTGGATCTTGCGCAGGCGGATGTGGTTGGGCGTCACCTCCACCAGCTCGTCCTCGTCGATATAGGCGATGGCCTGTTCCAGGGTGAGCTTCTTGGGCGGGCTCAGCTGGATGGCATCATCCTTGCCGCTGGCGCGGAAGTTGGTGAGCTGCTTCGATTTCAGCGGGTTGACCTCCAGGTCTTCCTCGCGGGCATTCTCGCCGATGATCATGCCCTGATACACCGCCTCACCCGGCGCGATCATCAGCGTGCCGCGCGGCTGCAGATAGCCGAGCGCATAGGCCACGGCCTCGCCATTGTCGGTGGAGATGAGGACGCCGTTCAACCGGCCGGAAATCGGGCCCTTGTAGGGGCCATATTTTTCGAACAGCCGGTTCATGATGCCGGTGCCGCGCGTGTCGGACAGGAATTCGCCATGATAGCCGATCAGGCCGCGCGACGGGGCGGAGAAGGTGAGGCGGGTCTTGCCGCCGCCCGACGGGCGCATGTCGGTCATCTCGGCCTTGCGCTGGGCCATCTTCTCGACAACCGTTCCGCTGAACTGCTCGTCCACGTCGATGACGACGGTTTCATAGGGCTCGGTGCGGTTGCCGGCTTCGTCCTTGTCGAAGATCACGCGCGGGCGGCTGATCGACAGTTCAAAGCCTTCGCGGCGCATGGTCTCGATGAGCACGCCCAGCTGCAGTTCGCCGCGGCCGGCGACTTCGAACGCATCCTTCGAAGGCAGTTCGGTGATGCGGATGGCGACATTGCCTTCGGCTTCGCGGGCGAGCCGGTCAGCAATCATGCGGCTGGTGACCTTGCTACCATCCTTGCCGGCATAGGGGCTGTCGTTGACGCTGAAGGTCATCGACAGGGTGGGCGGATCGATCGGCTGGGCGGCCAGCGCTTCGGTCACGCTCTGCTCGGCGATGGTGTCCGCAACCGTGGCCTTGGTCAGGCCGGCGAGCGCGATGATGTCACCCGCCTTGGCTTCCTCCACCGGCACGCGTTCCAGGCCGCGGAAGGCGAAGATCTTCGAGGCGCGGCCGACTTCGGCGACATTGTTGTCGGGGTTCAGCGCGTGGATCTGGCTGTTGACCTTCAGCGTGCCCGACATCACGCGGCCGGTGAGGATGCGGCCAAGGAAATTGTCGCGATCAAGCAGGGACACCAGCATGCGGAACGGCGCTTCGGGATCGCCCGACGGCGACGGCACATGGCCGACGATCTTTTCGAACAGCGGGGTGAGATCGCCCGAGCGCACATCATCGGTGGGGCCGGCATAGCCGCCACGGCCGGAGGCATAGAGCACCGGGAAATCCAGCTGTTCATCGTTGGCGTCGAGCGTGACGAACAGATCGAACACTTCGTCGAGCACTTCGGAGGCGCGGGCATCGGGCCGGTCGATCTTGTTGACGACGACAATCGGCCGCAGGCCGAGCGCCAGGGCCTTGCCGCAGACGAACTTGGTTTGCGGCATCGGGCCTTCGGCGGCATCGACCAGCAGAATCACGCCATCGACCATCGACAGGATGCGTTCCACCTCACCGCCGAAATCGGCGTGGCCGGGCGTGTCGACGATGTTGATGCGGGTGCCGTTCCATTCGATGCTGGTGCACTTGGCCAGGATGGTGATCCCGCGTTCCTTTTCCAGATCGTTGGAATCCATGGCCCTTTCGGCCACGCGCTGGTTGTCGCGGAAGGTGCCGGACTGGCGGAACAGCTGGTCGACCAGCGTGGTCTTGCCATGGTCGACGTGCGCGATGATCGCGATGTTGCGGGTGGTCATGATGTGGAATGTTCCGGACAGCGGGTGGGGGCGTCACCGGCACCACGCCGGCAGAATCGGCTGCGCCCATAGGGCAAGGCCGGGAATTGGGCAAGAATGCACTGCTGCAATGCGGCATGAAACCCTGCAACATCCTTGATGACACGTTGACTCCGGCCGCGCTGCTGGGCCAAGGCTGACGCCCGGCGGTGAGGGTCAGCCGATGGATGAGGACGACAAGGACAGTGTTGCCGTGCCAGACACGCCGCCGCTGCGACGGCCACCGATGAGCGTGGGCGCCCTGCTGGCCGAAACCCGCGCCGCCGCTGGCCGCGAACTGGCCGATATTGCCCGCGAAACCCGGGTGCCGCTGCGCCATCTGATGGCGATCGAGGCCGATGATCATCGCGCCCTGCCGGCCCTGCCCTACGCCCTGGGCTTTGTGAAGAATTATGCCCGCAGCATCGGCCTGGATGCTGAAGCGGTGGCGGCCCAGTTCCGCGCCGAAACCAGCCTGATGCCGCATGTGCCGACAGCGCCGGTGTCACCGCCACTTGAAGAGGCGCGGTTGCCGTCGCGCGGCCTGGCCTGGGGCAGCCTGGGCCTGCTGGCGGCTGTGGTGATTGGCCTGGGCCTCTATGGCGCCGGGGTGTTTGATGCGCCGCCACCGCCGCCGCCGGTGGCAAGCCCCGAAGATGTGGCGCCTGCACCAGTTGCGCCTGCGCCGGTTGCCGCTGCGCCGTCCTATGGCGGTGCGGTGCATATGGCCGAACCTCTGGCCGATCCGGCTGCCACACCTGCCGCAGCACCGGCCATCCCCACGGCCGGGCCGGTGGTGTTGCTGGCGCGCGAGGATGTGTGGCTGAAGATTTATGACCGCACCACCCGCCGCCGCGCCTTCATGGGCGTGCTGGCCGCCGGGGAACGTTATGAGGTCCCGGCCGGTTCGGACCTGGTGCTGCGCGCCGGCAAGGCCGGGGTGATCGAGGTGAGCGTTGCTGGCGTGAAGCTGCCGCCGCTGGGCGGGCCGGTCCAGACGATTGATGGCGTGGTGCTGACGGCGCCGGCGCTGGCGGCGCGCTTTGATCCGGCTGCGCCGCCGCCGGCTCCGCCCGTGCTGCGCCCGCGCCGGGCGCTTGTTCAGGTGCCGGCAATGCCCGCGGCGGCAAATCAGGGCTCGGCGCCGGCCAGCCCGGCCGCTGCGCCGCCGCAACCCGCCAATCCTGGAGCCTGACCCAAGTGCGTTTCGTCCTGCCTGCCCTGATGATCCTGGCCGTGCCTGTTCCGCTGGCGGCGCAGGCGGTGGATGTCGGCAAGCTGGACAAGCGGGTGGGCAAGCTGGAGGCCGAGATGCGCGCCGTGCAGCGCAAGGTGTTTCCCGGCGGCGACAATCGCTTTTTCGCGCCGGAAACCCCCACCGAAGCACCGCCGCCGGCTCCGGCCCCCGAAGCCGCACCGGCGACAAGCCCGATCGTTGACCTGACGGCACGGGTGGAAGGGCTGGAGGCCAGCCTGAAGGGCCTGACCGGCCAGATCGAGGCCATCGAATACAAGCTGCGGGCGCTGGAAGACGCCCAGCGCCGCATGAAGGGCGATGTCGAATTTCGCCTGAACGCGCTGGAAAAGCCGCCCGAGCCGGCCGCCGATGCCGCTGCGGACGCGCCCGCCGTCGGTGCTGCCGCGCCTGCCCCGGCCGGCCCCGCCCCGGGCAAGCCGACGGCCACGCCTGCCAAGCCGGCTGCAGCCGCCGCAGCGCCCAAGACCGCCGATGCGGCCTGGGCTGGTGCTTATCCCAAGGTGACGGCGAAGGACTGGCCGGGCGTTGAAGCCGCCATGACCCAGTTCATCGCCGATTGGCCGAAATCGCCGCGTGTCGCGCAGGCCAGATATTGGCTGGGCCGCAGCTTTGCCGCCCGCAATCAGCAGCCGCAGGCGGCAAAGGCGTTCCTGGATGTGTATCAGACGGCGCCGCGATCGGCGCCGGCGCCGGACGCGCTGATCGGGCTGGCTGGCGCATTGAATGCCATGGCCAAGCCCAAGGATGCCTGCCAGGTGCTGGGCGAGCTGGACAGCGTGTATGGCGCCAAGCTGACCGACACGCAGAAGGCCGATGCCGGCCGCCAACGCACCAAGGCCAAGTGCCCGGCCTGACGCCAGCACCCGGTTCGACGCTGCCCGATGCCGCCGCGCTGACCGCGCATGCACTGGGCCGGCCGGTGCGGCCCGATGAACGTCTGGCCATCGCGGTTTCGGGCGGGCCCGACAGCCTGGCGCTGCTCACGCTGGCCGCCGCCGCCTTTCCCGGCCGCATCACGGCGTTGACGGTGGATCATGGCCTGCGCGCTGCTGCGGCCGCTGAAGCCGCCGGGGTGGCGGCGCAATGCGCGGCGCGCGGCCTGCCCCATGTGATCCTGCGCCGCGACGGCCCGCCGATCCGCGCCAATGTGCAGGCCGCTGCCCGCGCCGCCCGCTATGCCCTGATGGCCGATTGGTGCCGCGCCCATGGCCATGGCCTTTTGCTGACGGCGCATCACGCCGACGATCAGGCCGAAACCCTGTTGATGCGCCTGAACCGCGCCAGCGGCGGCGATGGCCTCGCTGGCATCCGGGCGCGGCGCGATCTGGGCGGCGTGCTGCTGGTGCGGCCGCTGTTGGCGCTGCGCCGTGCCGAACTGGGTGCGATTACGGCGGCGGCTGGCTGGCAGAGCGTCGATGATCCGGCCAACCATGATCCGCGCCATGATCGCACGGCGGTGCGGGCGCTGCTGGCCGCCACGCCGGCGCTGGATGCGGCGGCGCTGGCGGCGGCAGCAGCGCATCTGGCGGCCGAGGCCGAGGCGCTGGCCTGGGCCGCCGATCTGGCCTGGCGCAGCCGGGTGGAGGCGGTGGGGCCGGCGTTGATCCTTGATGTGGCGGGCCTGCCGGCTGCCCTGGTGCAGCGGCTGCTGGCGCGGGCGGTGGCGCAATCTGGCGGGGCGCCGGCGCGGGGCGGCGCGGTGGCGCGGCTGGCGGCGCGACTCGGGGCCGGGCAGGCCGGTACGCTGGCGGGGGTGCGCTGCCGCGTGTTGCCTGGCCAGGGCGTGCGCTGGCAGGTGATTGCGGCCCCGGCGCATCGGGTGCCCCTAAAAAAGCCATGAACACGCCGATAATGTCGATGTGAGGCGGGGCAGAACAGCACAGGCCAATTGCAACATGGCCAATCCGCCCTATTTTGGTGACAGGCGCCGTTCTTGTGCATGGCCGGCGCGCGTAACACAGGAACTTGCCCATGTCTGAAGGCCCCAACAAGCGACCGCCCAGCCCCTGGATGCGCAATCTGGGCTTGTGGCTGGTCATCCTCATCGGTCTCGCCGTCGCGGTGAACCTGATGCAAGGTTCGGGCAGCAGCAGCAGCGCGGGCACGATCGCCTATTCGGATTTCCTCGCCCGCGTTGACGATGGCGCGGTAAAATCGGTGGAGATCAAGGGCGACGAGATTGTTGGCAAGACCAGCAGCGACGAGGAGTTCAAGACCTACAACCCCGGCGACAATGTGCTGATCGAGCGGCTGCGCCAGAAGGGTGTGCGCTTTGACGCCAAGCCGGAGGAAAGCCGCTCGCTGCTGGCGCAATTGTTCTTCAACATGCTGCCGTTCATCCTGATGATCGGCATCTGGATCTTCGTGATGCGCCAGATGCAGAATGGCGCCGGCCGCGGCGCCATGGGCTTTGGCAAGAGCCGGGCCAAGATGCTGGTGCAGAAGGAAGGCCGGGTGACGTTTGACGATGTTGCCGGCATCGACGAGGCGCGCGAGGAGCTGCAGGAGATTGTCGATTTCCTGAAGGACCCGAGCCGGTTCAGCCGGCTGGGCGGCAAAATTCCGAAGGGCGCGCTGCTGGTTGGCCCGCCGGGCACCGGCAAGACGCTGCTGGCCCGCGCCATTGCCGGCGAGGCCAATGTGCCGTTCTTCTCCATTTCCGGTTCGGATTTCGTCGAGATGTTTGTGGGCGTGGGTGCCAGCCGCGTGCGCGACATGTTCGAACAGGGCAAGAAGAGCGCGCCGTGCATCATCTTCATCGATGAAATCGACGCGGTCGGCCGCAGCCGTGGCGCCGGCCTGGGCGGCGGCAATGACGAGCGCGAGCAGACGCTGAACCAGCTGCTGGTGGAGATGGACGGTTTCGATGCCAACGAGGGCATCATCATCATCGCCGCCACCAACCGCCCGGATGTGCTCGATCCCGCCCTGCTGCGCCCCGGCCGGTTTGACCGGCAGGTGGTGGTGGGCCGGCCGGACATCGAAGGCCGCGAGAAGATCCTTTCGGTGCACATGAAGAAGGTGCCGCTGGCCCCCGATGTGAACGCCCGCACCATCGCGCGCGGCACGCCGGGCTTTGCCGGGGCCGATCTGGCCAATCTGGTGAACGAGGCAGCGCTGCTGGCGGCGCGGCGCGGCAAGCGGCTGGTGTCGATGCGCGAATTTGAAGACGCCAAGGACAAGGTGCTGATGGGCGTTGAGCGCAAGACGATGGCGATGACCGAGGACGAGAAGAAGATGACCGCCTATCACGAGGCCGGCCATGCGCTCGTCTCGCTGCACGAGCCGGCGTCGGACCCGATCCACAAGGCCACGATCATCCCGCGCGGCCGCGCGCTGGGCATGGTGATGCGCCTGCCGGAGCGTGACCAGTATAGCTATCACCGTGACAAGATGTATGCGAACCTGGCGGTGGCCATGGGCGGCCGTGTCGCCGAAGAGCTGATCTTCGGCTATGACAAGGTCAGCTCCGGCGCTTCGTCGGACATCAGCTATGCCACCGATCTCGCCCGTTCGATGGCGACGCAGTGGGGCATGTCGGACAAGCTGGGGCCGCTGAAATATGTGGAGAACCAGGAAGAGGTGTTCCTGGGCCACAGCGTGACGCGGGCGCAGAACATGTCGGAGGAGACCGCCCGGCTGATCGACAGCGAGGTGCGCACCATCGTCAACGCCGGTTATGACCGCGCCAAGCAGGTGCTCAACGACCATATCGACCAGCTGCATGCCATTGCCGGCGCCCTGCTGGAATATGAGACGCTGACCGGCGACGAGATCAAGACGGTGATGGAAGGCGGCACCATCGATCGCGGCAGTGCGACCACCACGCCGGTGGCGCGCCCGTCGGCTTCGGGGGCGGCGATTCCGAAGGCCGGCCGGCGTGGCACCGGCCTGGGTGAGGCGCCGGCTGGCGCGTGAAGTGGCTGGCGGTTGCGTTGGCGCTGGCGGCTGCACCTGTGGCGGCCGCTTCCCCACCGATGATTGGCTGGTTTGAAATTCCGGTGACCGATCTGGCCCGCGCCAGCCGTTTCTATGCGGCGGTGCTGGGCCGGCGGCTGACCAACGACACGGTGGATGGCTATGCCATGGCCATGTTTGACGGCCCGGATGGGCCGGAAGGCGCGCTGGTCAAGGGCGATGTCTATGTGCCGGGCAAGGCCGGCCCGATCCTCTATCTCCGTGTGGAGGATGTGGATGCGGTGCTGGCCCGCGCCGTCGCGGCCGGCGGGCGTGTGCTGTATCCGAAAAAGGATATTGGCCCGGCCGGCTGGGTGGGCGAGTTCGAGGACAGCGAGGGCAACCGCATTGCCCTCATCCAGCCGAAAGGCTGATCCCGGTTGCGGCGGCGAGATCGACCAGCGCCTGGGCTTCGCCGGTCACCTTGATGGCGTGCATGCCCAGTGCGGCAGCCGGCTTGCAGTTGATGCCGAGATCATCGAGATAGACGCAATCCGCCGGTGACACGCCGAGCGCGTCGCACATCATCAGGTAGATGCGCGGATCGGGCTTGCGCACGCCGGCCTTGCTGCTTTCGATGACGGAATCGAACAGGGCCAGGATATCCTTCACGCTGCGGCCCCAGCCGATATCCTGCTCGCTCGCGACATTGTTGGTGATGCAGCCCACCTTGAACGCCGCCTTGCAGGCCTTGAGCGCAGCCACCATGCCGGGGCGGACATCGCCGGCCAGCAGCGGCAGCACATGGCTGCCCGGCACATCATGGCCCAGCGCCTGCGCCTCGGCACGGAAGCGGCTGTCGAACGCTGCGGTGTCGATCTCGTTCCTTTCCAGCAGGGCCCAGGCGTTGTGATCCGGATTGGTGGCGTTGACGGTGCGGATGAAGCCGGCCGGCAGGCCGTTGGCCGCCTCATAACGGGCAAAGGCCTCGAACGGGGAGGAGGTGATCACCCCGCCGAAATCGAAAATCACCGCCTTGACCATGTGGGTGCCTCCTTGTGCGCCTGCTCTGCCCCAGCGGCGCCGGGCGGGACAGCTGGGGATTGGAACAGGCGGGGCCGCGGGCCGGCCTGGGGACGGCTGCGGAAAGATCCTCCCCCTCTGGGGGAGGTGCCCGCAGGGCGGAGGGGGCTGGGCAGCGTGACTCCACGCCGGAACGCGGGCCCAGCGCCACCCCCTCCGCCTCGCTGCGCTCGGCACCTCCCCCAGAGGGGGAGGATCGAAAGTGCCCACGCCCAGAGGGGTGGGCCGTCGTCAACGCGCGAAGTAGAAGTCGTAGGCCGGGTTGGTCAGGAAGGGTTCCAGCTTGTCGGCCAGCACCAGGGTGCGGAACAGCTCGGCGGCTTCGGTATATTTGCCGGCGCTGAAGAAATTGTCCCCCACCTGGGCCTTGTAGACGCCCAGCTGCTCTTCGGTGACGCGGGTGATGAGGGCGGCATCGACCACTTCGCCCGTCTCCAGCGTGGCGCCGGCCTGTTTCCATTGCCACAGCTGGGTGCGGCTGATTTCGGCGGTGGCGGCATCTTCCATCAGATTGTGCAGCGGCACCGCGCCCTGGCCGCGCAGCCACGCAGCGATATAGCCGATGCCGACATTGATGTTGTTGGTGAGGCCAGCCAGCGTGCGGGTGCCTTCGGGCGGGGTGACGAGATCGTCAAAGGTCGCTTCGCCGGGCGGGATGACGTGCAGCTGGTTGGGGGTGGGCATCAGCCGGTCAAACACCTCGCGCGCCACGCTGACCAGGCCGGGGTGTGCGACCCAGGTGCCATCATGGCCCAGCGTTGCTTCCCTCTCCTTGTCGGCGCGCACGGCGGCGAAGGCGGCCTGGTTGGCGGCTTCATCGTCCTTCACCGGGATGAAGGCGCTCATGCCGCCCATGGCATGGGCCCCGCGGCGATGGCAGACGCGCACCACATGGGCGGCATAGGCGGCCATGAACGGGACCTTCATGGTCACCTGCGCCCGGTCGGGCAGCAGCTTGGAACCATCCTTCTGGAAGGTCTTGATATAGCTGAAGATATAATCCCAGCGGCCGCAGTTCAGCGCGGTGATGTGGTCGCGCAGTTCATAGAGGATTTCTTCGGCCATGAAGGCGCCGGGCAAGGTTTCGATCAGCACGGTGGCGCGGATGGTGCCCAGCGGCAGATTCAGCATCGACTGGGCGGTGATGAAGATATTGTTCCACAGCCGGGCTTCCAGCGCATGTTCCAGCTTGGGCAGATAGAAATAGGGGCCGCTGCCCCTGGCCAGCAAAGCCTTGGCATTGTGGAAGAAATAGAGGCCGAAATCGAAGATGGCGCCAGCCACACGCTCGCCATCGACGACCATGTGCGCTTCATCGAGATGCCAGCCGCGCGGGCGGCAGATGAGGACGGCGGTCTTGTCGTTGAGCTTGTAGCTCTTGCCCTTGTCTTCGAGGGAAATCGTGCCGGCCACCGCATCGCGCAGGTTGATCTGGCCCTGCACCATCACGTCCCAGGTGGGGGCGGAGGCATCTTCGAGGCAGGCCATGAAGCAGAAGGCGCCGCTGTTGAGCGCGTTGATGACCATCTTGCGGTCGCACGGCCCGGTGATTTCGACGCGGCGATCGGCCAGATCGGCCGGGGCGGGGCGCACCTGCCAGCTGCGGTCATCACGGATGGACGAATATTCGGGGGCAAAACCGATGAAGCCTTCCGCGTTGATCCAGGCCTGGCGCTGATCACGGGCGCGCAGCAGGGCGAGGCGCGTCGGATTGTACATGCGGTGCAGCTGGGCGACGAAGGCCAGCGCATCGTTGGTCAGGATCGTGTCGTAACCGGGCTGCAGGGCGCCCTTGATCTCGACTCCGGCAAGTTCCGGGTGACTCTGGGCGGGGTTGCTGGTCATGACAGGCCTTTCATTCATCGGTGAAACGGAACGGTGTGAGGCCGCGCTGGCGTTCGTCAAAAGCCAGGTGGGCATTGGCGGGCGGCAGGCCGCGCTGGCGGCAGGTGGCGCGGTGGCAGGCGGGGCAGCCGGGGCCGATGGCGGCGGCCGGGCCGTTCAGATCGATGCCGGCGCTCCACGACAGGGCAGGGGCATGGGCGATGTCGCAGCCGATGCCGATGGCAAAGCTGGGCCGGTCGCTGCCCCAGGGCATGGCGGCGGTGCGCACGGTGCGGGCGAGCGTGAGGAAGCGCTGGCCGTCCTCCAGCTCAACCAGCTGGCGGCGGATTTCGCCCGGCCGGTCAAAGGCGTGATAGACATGCCAGAGCGCGCAGCCGCCCGCCAGCGGCAGGGGTGAGGGGCCGGGCGCGAAGCGTTTCGAGATGGTGCCGGCGCGATCGACCCGCAGGAAGAAGAAGGGCACGCCGCGCGCGCCGGGGCGGTGCAGCGTGGTGAGACGGTGCGCCACTTGTTCGAGGCCGCGGCCAAAGCGGGCCTGCAGCAGCTCCACATCATAACCCGTCGCCTCGCAGGCGCTGAGGAAGCGGGCATAAGGCATCAGCGTGGCGGCGGCGGCATATTTGCCCAGCGCCACGGTGGCGGCGCGGCTGGCCAGTGGATCGCTGATGCCGGCGGCGGCGATGGCGGCGGCAATTTCGGCCTTCAGCTCGATCAGCACCAGCTGCACGGCGGCGGCAAAGCCGCGGCTGGCGGCATCCAGCGATTCCGACAATTGCAGCTGGCGGGCGTGGAGATCCAATCGGCGCAAATGGCTGGGCAGCACCTCCAGCGGCAGGGCGCGCACGGTGATGGCATGGCGCGCGCGCAGCCGTTCGACGACGGCGGCATTGAGATCGGCGCCGGACAGCCGAAGCTCGTCGGCCAGCCGCTCGCAGGCTTCATCGAGACCGTGGAAATAATTGCCGGCGGCATCCAGCATGGCGGCGACAGCAGCGAGCGGCCCCGGCGGCGGCGGTTCGGGCGCGACGGCCGGCGTGGCGGCGGCGAGGCGCAGCAGGGCGTTGGCGATGGCCGGCGAACGGGCAGCGAGATCGCGCAGTTCGGATTTCGGCACATCAATGCCGATCAGGCGCGGATCGGTGAAGAGTTTTGACAAATCATCGACAAGGCCGCCGTCGTCCCCGCCGGTGAGGCTGCGGATATCGAGATCATAATGTTCGGCCAGCTTGAGCAGGAAGCTGGCTGACAGCGGCCGCTGATCCCGCTCGATCAGATTGAGATAGCTGACAGAAACGCCGAGATCGCCGGCCATGCGGGTTTGGGTGAGCCCGCGTTGGTTGCGCAGACGACGGATGCGCGCACCGGCAAAGATCTTGCGCCCGCCGCCGAGGCTATCGGGCAGCGCCACAGCGGACGAGGCGGCTTGGTCTGTCAAAAGATTTACAACTTCACAGGCCTTCGCGGCGAAAACGGGACATTTACACACGATTCTTTGACAGAATCTGTTGACCGGGCCCTAGCCCAGGCGCAGGGCGTTGACAAGATTTACTGCAGCTTCGCGCTGCAACATTAATGAGAGGAGCCCCGCCATGAGCTATCAGAGCGAAGTCAACGCCGCCGCCACCGCCATCACCGGCAAGGCCGGCTGGGAATCGATCAGCGCCGAAAGCGTGGCGCGCATGCGCCTGCAGAACCGTTTCAAGACCGGGCTGGACATCGCCAAATACACCGCCGCGATCATGCGCCGCGACATGGCCGCCTATGATGCCGATCCGGCCAAGTACACGCAGTCGCTGGGCTGCTGGCACGGCTTCATCGGCCAGCAGAAGCTGATTTCGATCAAGAAGCATTTCGGTTCGACCGAGCGTCGCTATCTCTATCTGTCGGGCTGGATGGTCGCGGCGCTGCGCAGCGAGTTCGGCCCGCTGCCCGACCAGTCGATGCACGAGAAGACCAGCGTGCCGGCCCTGATCGAGGAGCTGTACACTTTCCTGCGCCAGGCCGATGCCCGCGAGCTGGGCGGCCTGTTCCGCGAACTGGATGCCGCCCGCGCCGCTGGCGACAATGTGAAGGCCCAGGCCGTGCAGAACCAGATCGACAATTTCCAGACCCATGTCGTGCCGATCATCGCCGACATCGATGCCGGGTTCGGCAATGCCGAGGCGACCTATCTGCTCGCCAAGAAGATGATCGAGGCTGGCGCCTGCGCCCTGCAGATCGAGAACCAGGTGTCGGACGAGAAGCAGTGCGGCCACCAGGACGGCAAGGTGACGGTGCCGCACGAGGACTTCCTGGCGAAGATCCGCGCCATCCGTTACGCCTTCCTGGAGCTGGGCGTGGAGGACGGCATCATCGTTGCCCGCACCGACAGCCTGGGTGCCGGCCTGACCAAGCAGATCGCCTATAGCCGCGAGCCGGGCGACATTGGCGACCAGTACAACTCCTATCTGGATTGCGACGAGATCGACGTGTCCCAGGTGGGCAATGGCGATGTGGTGATTTCGCGCAACGGCAAGCTGCTGCGGCCGAAGCGGCTGCCGTCGAACCTGTTCCAGTTCCGCGCCGGTTCCGGTGAGGATCGCTGCGTGCTGGATTGCATCAATTCCTTGCAGAACGGCGCCGATCTGTTGTGGATCGAAACGGAAAAGCCCCACATCGGCCAGATCGCCGGCATGGTGGACCGCATCCGCGAGGTCGTGCCGCACGCCAAGCTGGTCTATAACAACTCGCCCAGCTTCAACTGGACGCTGAACTTCCGCCAGCAGGTTTATGATGCCTGGGCCAAGGACGGCCGCGACGTGAGCGCCTATGACCGCGCCAAGCTGATGAGCGTGGATTATGACGGCAGCGAACTGGCCGCCGAAGCCGATGAGCGCATCCGCACCTTCCAGCGCGATGCCGCCGCCCGCGCCGGCATCTTCCACCACCTGATCACCCTGCCGACCTATCACACCGCGGCCTTGTCCACCGACAATCTGGCCAAGGAATATTTCGGCGATGCCGGCATGCTGGGTTATGTGAAGAATGTGCAGCGCGCCGAAATCCGCCAGGGCATTGCCTGCGTGAAGCATCAGAACATGTCGGGTTCCGACATTGGCGATGATCACAAGGAATATTTCGCTGGCGAGGCGGCGCTGAAGGCTGGCGGCGTGCACAACACGATGAACCAGTTTGCGGCTTGAGTGCGGCCAGAAAATAGCGGAGCTATTTTCGGACTCGCACCAAGCCCGGCCAGCGAGCGAAAAGGGCGGCCTTCAGGCCGCCCTTTTTGACTCGTCTGACGGCGCGGCTCTGCCGCGCTCCTATTTTTTTATTTCCCTTTACACCTTCAGCAGACTCGGCGGCTTTGCCGCCGGCTGCGGCCGCAAGGGCCAGAGCGCGGCGGCACAGGCGCGGCCCCCTCCGCCCTTCGGGCACCTCCCCCAGAGGGGGAGGATCTTGAGCGGGCCCAGCCTCCCGCCCCTCCGTCGCGCTTCGCGCGCCACCTCCCCAAACGAGTTTGGGGAGGACCAGTCCAGCCTCAGCGCGAATTCATCCGCCAGCGGGTGATCACCCGCTTCAGCATCTCCTCATCATCGCCGGTCTTCACCCACAGCTGGCTGAACACCGGATCGTCGCTGGCCGGGCGGCGGTGGGTTTCCAGTTCGTCGAGGCGGACACGGATCGGGGCGGCGACGCCTTCGCCGGAGATGATGCATTCGCGGTTGCGCAGGGCCGGGATGGCTTCGATCAGGCTGCGGCCGCCTTCGGGCAGGGCGTTGCGGACGAAATTCTGGTCGCGTTCGTTGTTCAGCCGCAGCGAGACGATGGTGCCGCATTGGGACAGGGCGCCTTCGGCCAGATCGGATGGGCGCTGGGTGACGAGGCCCAGCGAGACGCCATATTTGCGGCCTTCCTTGGCGATGCGTTCCAGCACGTCGCGCACCGGGCTCTGCTTGGAAATGGTGCGCGACGGGATGTAGCGATGGGCTTCCTCGCACACCAGCACCACCGGGCGGCGGCGTTCGGTGCGCGACCAGACGGCGAAATCGAAGACGATGCGGCTCAAGACCGACACCACGGCGTTGACGACGCTGGTGGGCACACCGGACAGATCGATGACCGAGATCGGGCGGCCTTCCACCGGCAGGCGCAGGATGCGGCCGATGAAATCGGCCATATTGTCGGTGGAATAGCGGCGATCGAACATGAACTGGGTGCGCGGATCGCGCATGATCTGTTCCAGCTTGCCCTTGATGCGCAGATAGTTGGTGGCGTTCTGGCCTTCGGAAATCTTGCCCATCTCGCTGTTCAGCGTGTCCATCAGCACGGCGAGCAGATAGGGGATCGGCGTATCGGTGGTGATGGTGAGCTGCGGCGCGGCGTGGATGGATTTGGACCGCGCCACCTGGAGGCAGCGGGCGAGGATGTCGCGATCGGTTTCATAGGCGGCGCCCTCGCTGGTGAGCAGCACCTCGCAATGTTCCTCGAAGTTCAGCAGCCAATAGGGCAGCTCGAGATTGTCGACATTATAGACCATGCCGGTATCGGCGAAGGCGCGGGCATATTCGCCGTGCGGATCGATCATCACGACATGGCCTTCCGGCGCCTGTTCGATGATGCGGTGCAGGATCAGCGCGGTGGCGGTGGATTTGCCGGTGCCGGTGGAGCCGACGATGGCGAAATTCTTGGACAGGAACAGATCATAATAGAGCGCGGCGCGCACCTGGCCGGTGGGATAGACGATGCCGACCTGGATGTGCGGGCGTTCGTCGCCGGAAAACACCCGGGCGGTTTCGATGCTGTCGGTGGGCAGGGCCGGGTCGCCGGCGCGCGGATAGGTGCCGACACCGCGGCGGAAGCTGCCGATGCGGCCATCGGCGCCGATATCGGCTTCACCCACCAGATCGACCATGCCGATGCTGATGCCGCCCTGCTGTTCAATGGCGCGCAGCGTGCCGATGACATAAAGGCCCTGGCTTTCCACCTTGATCAGGCTGCCCAGCATGCCGGTGGAGGCGAGCACGGCATCGGCATCGGATTTCAGGCGGGCGGCGGCAGCGGTGTCGATCGCCAGCTGCATCTGGCCGGCGCTGACGGCAACGACCTGGCCGATGATCCGGTCTGAAAACATGCGCGTGCCTCCCTGGGGCGCAGATTTGGCATGCCGGCCAGCCCTGTTCAATTGCCGTGATTGCGTGAGGCTGCCCGACGCGCCACCATGGGCAAAACATCAGGGGAGGATGCAGCATGACGGGATTTTATCCGCACGAGATCGTGGCCGACGGGCTCGGCTTTCCGGAAGGGCCGGTGGCGATGGCCGATGGCAGCGTGCTGGTGGTGGAAATCCGCCCGGGCCGCATCACCCGCATCCACCCCGATGGCCGCAAGGAGACCGTGGCCGAGCCGGGCGGCGGGCCCAACGGCATGGCGGTGGGGCCGGATGGCGCGCTTTACGTGTGCAACAACGGCGGTTTTGACTGGTATGAGCAGGACGGCATCCTGCTGCCGGGGAATGCCGCAAAGGATTATACCACCGGCCGGATCGAGCGGATCGATATCGCCACCGGCGCGGTGACCCGCCTGTATGACAGTTGCGATGGCCACAGGCTGTCGGGCCCGAACGACATCGTGTTCGATGCCCATGGCGGTTTCTATTTCACCGATCTGGGCAAGCATTTCGATCATCACACCGATGCCGGCGGGCTGTTTTACGCCCTGCCCGATGGGTCGAAGATCACCCGGTTGATCCATGGGCCCGATCTGAACGGGGTGGGGCTGAGCCCCGATGGCAAGACGGTTTACGCCGCTTCCACCAGCCGGCGCGTGGTGCTGGCGTTTGACATTGTTGCGCCGGGCGTGCTGGCGCCGGAAGCGCTGCCGGCGGTGCCGGGGCGGTTTGTGACCACCTGGGCCAACAAGACCTATCTCGATTCGCTCGCCATCGAGGCGGATGGCAATATCGCGCAGGCGACACTGATCGAGAATGCGGGCGTGACCAGCATCGATCCGGTGACGGGCGCGCAGGAATTCTTTGCCTTCCCCGATCTCTTGACCACCAACATCTGCTTTGGCGGCGATGACATGATGGATGCCTGGGTGTGCCTGTCCACCACCGGCAAGCTGGCCAAGTGCCGCTGGCCGCGGCCGGGCCTCAAACTCCACTTCAACGCATGATCCTGAAGGCCAACGGGCTGGACTTCGCCTGCGATGTCGCCGGTGACGGGCCAGACGTGGCGCTGTGTCTGCACGGCTTTCCGGAATCGCGCTTTTCCTGGCGGCACCAGTTGCCGGTGCTGGCCGATGCCGGCTGGCGGGCGGTGGCGCCGGACTTGCGCGGCTATGGCGGGTCGAGCCGGCCGGTCGGGAAAACCGCCTATCACATCGATCATCTCGTTGATGATGTGGTGGGGATGTTTGACGCGGCTGGTGCCCGGCGGCGTTTGCTGGTGGCGCATGACTGGGGCGCGGTGATCGCCTGGGTGGTGGCGATGCGGCGGGCGGTGCCGCTGGATGGCCTGATCATCATGAACGTGCCGCACCCCACGGTGTTTCGCGACCTGATCCGCCACCATTGGCCGCAGCGGCTGAAGAGCTGGTATGTCGCCTTCTTCCAGATCCCCTGGCTGCCGGAATTTCTGCTGCGGCAGCGCCGGGCGGAGGGCATCGCCAACGCCTTCCGGAACATGGCGGTGGACAAGAGCGCCTTCCCGCTCGACGTGCTGGACCATTATCGCCAGAATGCCCTGATCCCCGGCGCGCTGACGGCAATGATCAATTACTACCGTGCCAATCTGGGCATTCTCGACGAGACGAGTGCGCCCATTGAAGTTCCGACCCTCATGCTGTGGGGAGAGGAGGACACGGCCCTCGATGTGAAGCTGACCGAGGGCTATGCCCCGCATGCGCGCGACTTCACGCTGGTGCGCTTTCCGGGCGTGTCGCACTGGGTGCAGCAGGAAGCGCCAGGGCCGGTGAATGCGGCAATGCTGGCGTGGATGGGGGGCAAGGGACTGGTGTCCGGGTAGCGAGAGCGAGTCCCACGCACCCTCCCCCAACCTCTCCCTGCAAACAGGGAGGGGAGAAGAAGCGCCACATGTCTCCCCTCCCTTGCAAAGGGAGGGGCCGGGGGAGGGTGCGGCGCAGCCGCTTTGATCTCAGTGCGCATCCCCCCACGACACGCCTTGGCCAATCTCCACGCCAAGCGGCACGGAGAGGTCCACCAGCGGGCGGTGGGCGTTTTCCATCACGGTGCGGATCACCGGCTTGGCCGCTTCCGCCTCGGCCTCCGGCACTTCGAACACCAGTTCGTCGTGCACCTGCAGCAGCATCTTCGTGCCCGACAGGCCGGCGGCGGCGAGCGCGGCGGGCATCTGCACCATGGCGCGCTTGATGATGTCGGCCGCTGTGCCCTGCACGCGGGCGTTGACGACGGCGCGTTCGGCAAAGGCGCGTTCGCCCTGGTTTTTCGACGTGATCAGCGGCGCGTGGCATTTGCGGCCGAACAGGGTGGTCACGAAGCCGGCGTCCTTCGCGAAGGCGATGGTTTCGGCCATGTAGTTGCGGATGCCGGGGAAGCGGCTGAAATAGAGCTCGATGTACCGGGCGGCCTCGCCGCGATCGATGCCCAGCCGCTGCGCCAAGCCAAAGGCAGAAATGCCGTAGATGATGGAGAAGTTGATCGTCTTGGCCCGCGCCCGCGTGTCGCGGTCGACATGGCCGAACACCTCGCGGGCGGTGAGCGCGTGGACATCTTCCCCAGCGGCGTAGACGGCCTTCAATTCCGGCACATCGGCGATATGGGCGACCAGCCGCAATTCGATCTGGTTATAGTCGGCCGCCATGATCACGTTGCCCGGCGCCGCCACAAAGGCATGGCGGATACGCCGGCCCAGTTCGGTTCGGATCGGGATATTCTGCAGATTGGGGTCGTTGGACGAGAGCCGCCCGGTGGAGGTGGCGGCGAGGTGGAAATTGGTGTGCACCCGGTCGGTCTGCGGGTTGATCTGCGCCTGCAGCGCATCGGTGTAGGTGGATTTCAGCTTTGAATGCTGTCGCCAGTCGAGCACGCGCTGGGCAATCGGCGCGCCCTCTTCCGCCAGCCGTTCCAGTTCGCTGGCGTCGGTCGTCCAGGCCCCGGTCTTGCCCTTCTTGCCGCCCTTGTAGCCAAGCTTGTCGAACAGGATCTCGCCCAGCTGCTTGGGGCTGCCGATGGTGAACGGCCCGCCGGCCAGTTCGTGGATCTCGCCTTCCAGTCGGTTGATCTCGGCCTCATAGAGGGCAGACAGGCGGGCAAGTTCGCTGCGGTCCACCTTGATGCCGGCCATTTCCATCTGCGCGATCACCGGCAGCAGCGGCCGGTCCACGGTCTCGTGGATTTGGGTCACCTGCTCCTTCCACAGCCGGCGGCGGAAGCCCTGCCACAGCCGCAGCGTCACATCGGCATCCTCGGCGGCATAGTCGGTCGCCTTCCTGAGATCGACTTCGGCAAAGCTTTTCAGCCCCTTGGCGACATCCTTGTAGGCAATCGGCGTGTGGCCGAGGTGGCGGGACGACAGATCATCCATGCCATGATTCCAGCGCCCGGCATCGAGCGCGTAGCTCAACAGCATCGTGTCGTCATAGGGGGCCAACACCGGCACACCGTGGCGCCTGAGCACGATCAGATCATATTTGAGATTATGCCCGATCTTGAGCAGCGACGGATCGGCAAGGAGCGGGTTCAGCCGCGCGATCACATCCGCGATTCCCAGCTGGGGCGGGCGCTCTGCAAACATGCCGTCGCCGGTGCCGTGGGCCACCGGGATGTAACAGGCCTTGCCCGGGGCAAAGGCCAGGCTGATGCCGACGAGATCGGCGCGCATCTGATCGGTGCTGGTGGTTTCGGTGTCGATGGCAAAGGCACCCGTGCCCGCGCATTGCGCCAGCCACCAGTCCAGCCGGTCCATGCTGGTCACGCATTCATAATCGGCGTGGGTGAAGGCCACATCATCATCCGGCACGGCGGCAGTCGACGGCCGGTGCGTGTCGGGCGCCGGGCCGCTGGACCCGGTGCTGCCCAGCTTGGCCAGCATGGCGCGAAAGCCGTGCTTTTTCAGGAAGGCGGCCAGCGGTTCGTGCGGCGGCTCCTTCAGGGTCAGTTCGTCCAATGGGGCGGGCAGCGGCAGGTCATCCTTCAACCGCACCAGCTCGCGGCTCAGGCGCGCCATCTCCACCGATGCGGCGAGCGTCTCCTTCAGCTTGGGCTTCTTGATTGCCTCGATATTGGCGATCACGCCTTCGACGCTGCCATAATCGCGGATCAGATCGGCGGCGGTCTTCGGCCCCACGCCCTTCACGCCGGGGATATTGTCGGCGGTGTCGCCCATCAGGGCCAGCACCTCGCCCACCTGTTCGGGCGGCACGCCGAACTTCTCGATCACCTCGGCCCGGTCGATCACCTGGTTCTTCATCGTGTCGAGCAGATTGATGCCGGGGGCCACCAGCTGCATCAGATCCTTGTCGGACGAAACGATGGTGACATTCATGCCGGCGGCGCGGGCGGCCAGCGCATAGCTGGCGATGATATCGTCCGCCTCCACGCCCTTCTGCTCGAAACAGGGCACCGAAAAGGCGCGAACCGCATCACGGATCAGCGGGAATTGCGGGATCAGATCTTCCGGCGCCGGCGGGCGGTTGGCCTTGTACTGATCATACATATCATTGCGGAAGGTGTGGCTGCCGGCATCGAGCACGACGGCCAGATGGGTCGGGGCTTCGGCCTTGTTGAGTTCGGCGATCAGCTTCCACAGCATGGCGGTGAAGCCATAGACGGCACCGACCGGCGTGCCGTTGGGATCGGTCAAGGGCGGCAGCCGGTGATAGGCGCGGAAGATGAAGCTGCTGCCGTCGACGAGGTAGAGATGCTGGGCCATGGGTTCTTTTAGGCTTGTCCGTCGCGACGTGAAAGCGGGCATTGCCGGCGGACTTGAACGCCGGCAACAACTAAGAATTGCCTCGGCGGGGCTGGCCATGCAAAGGCGTTTCGTCATGCAAGCCTTCACTACCCTGTCCGGCCAGGCGATTCCGTTTGGCGCTGCCAACATCGACACCGATGTGATCATTCCGGCGCGTTATCTGAAAACCATCACCCGCGCCGGGCTGGGCAAGGGCGCATTTGCGGCGCTGCGTGAACATCCGGACAATGTGTTCGACCAGAACGCCGGCGCGCCGATCCTGATCGCCGGGCACAATTTCGGTTGCGGTTCCAGCCGCGAGCATGCGCCCTGGGCGCTGGCCGATCTGGGCATCCGCGTGGTGATCTCGCCGGGCTTTGCCGATATCTTTGCTGGCAACGCCTTCAAGAACGGGCTGTTGCTGGTGACGCTGCCGCAGGCGGCGGTGGACCGGCTGCTGGAGGTGGCCCGCGAAGGCCAGCCGATCACCATCGATCTGGAAAACCAGGTGGTGACGACGCCGTTTCAGGACCGGTTCGAATTCCCGATGGACCCGTTCCGCAAGCATTGCCTGGTGAACGGGTTGGACGAGATCGGCCTGACGATGGGCATGGGCAACGCGATTGCCGCCCACGAAGCCCGGCTGGCAGCCGAGCGGCCGTGGATCGCCGGCGCGGCCGGCTGATCACCGTCGCAGCCTTGTCATCCCCGCTCATACCGAGCTTGTCGAGGCATCGACCAAGCGCGGTGCGTGCCTCGACAAGCTCGGCATGAGCGGATTTGGGCTGTTGCGCGAATGAACTCGGGTCTGACGCGAAGCAGCTCGCGCCACCTCAGCCCTAAGGCAGGATCGTCGGCCCGTCGCTGCGGCGGCTGGCGAGCAGCTTGTCGATCTTGCGGCCGTCCATGTCGATGATCTCGAACTGCCAGTCGCCCAGGGCGAAACGCTCGCCCGTCACCGGCAGATGCTGCAGCTGTTCCAGCGCCAGGCCAGCGACCGTGTCATAATCGCCGGTGTCGGGCAGGGTCAGGCCCAGCCGGTCGGCCAGTTCATCCGCCGGCAGGCTGCCCGAAATCAGCCAGCTGCCATCGTCGCGCTCCACGGCGGGCGGATCATTGGCATCATCGACATCGCTGCGGAACACGCCGGCAATGGCGGCCAGCAGATCGGATGGCGTGACGATGCCTTCGAAATGGCCATATTCATCATGCACCAGCGCCATCGGGATATCGGCATCGCGCAGCGCGGTGAGGGCGTCGACGGCATCCAGCACATCGGGCAGCACCGGGGCGGGGCGGGCCAGCGCCGCCAGATCGAGCGGCCGGCCTTCGATCAGCGCCTGCACCACATCGCGGGCCTGCAGCACGCCGATGATCTCGTCCACACCGCCGCGCGCCACCAGCAGCCGGCTGTGCGGGGTGGTGGCCAGCTGGGCGCGCACATCGGCATCGGTCGCGTCGGCATCGATCCAGTCAATCTCGCCGCGTGGGGTCATCACGCCGCGCACCCGCCGATCGGCCAGGCGCATGATGCCCGATATCATCTGGCTTTCCTCGGCCTCGATCACGCCGGCGCTGGTGGCATCGGCCACCACGGAACGCAGTTCTTCCTCCGTCACCGATTGATCGGCATCGCGGCTCTGGCCCAGCAGGCGGAACACCGCCCGGCTGCTGTGATCGAGCAGCCAGACAAAGGGTGTCGTGGCCCTCGCAAACAGCGCCATGATCGGGGCGACGCGCGCCGCGATGGCTTCCGGGCTGCGCAGCGCGAACTGTTTGGGCACCAGCTCGCCGACGATCAGCGAGAGATAGGTGGCGATGACGATGACAACGGCAAAGCCCAGTTCCTCGGCGGCATCAGCGGGCAGGCCGAACAGCGCCGCCAGCCGGTCACCCACCGGCAGCGCCAGCGTCGCGCCGGAATAGGCGCCGTTGATGATGCCGACCAGCGTGATGCCGATCTGCACGCCCGACAGGAATTTGCCCGGATCCTCGGCCAGCGCCAGCGCCGCCTTCGCCCCGCTTGATCCCCGGTCGGCGAGGCCGCGCAGGCGTGGCCGGCGTGCGGACACGATGGCCAGTTCCGACATGGCGAAAAAGCCGTTGAGCAGGATCAGGCCGGCGATGATGCCGGCATCCAGCCAGGGAAAGGGGGCCATTGGCTCCGGGACAGGCTATGCGGGGCCAGGGTGCCCGCTCACCTCCCCCATAGGGCATTGCGCCCCATGAGGGAAAGGGGGCGCGTTATCCGCGCAGCACCGCGCCCAGCTTGGCCGCGGCCGCCACCACCTTTGCCGACACCGCCTCGATCTCGGCATCGGTCAGGGTGGCGGTGGTCGGCTGCAGGGTGATTTCCACGGCCAGGCTGATCTTGCCCGCCGCCACGCCGGGGCCGGCATAGCGGTCAAACAGGCTGACATTGCTGATCAGCGCCTTGTCGGCCCCGGCCACGGCGCGGATCAGGCTGTCGGCGGCCAGGCCTTCGTCCACCACGAAGGCGAAATCGCGGGTGAGCGGCAGCAGCGGGCTGGGCGCCCACGGGTCACGCTTGCGGCTGCGCGGCGGCAGCGCATCGAGATAGAGTTCGACGGCGGCGACCGGGCCCTTCACATCAAACTGGGCCGAGGTGCGCGGGTGGATGATGCCGAAATCGGCCAAGGCCACCTTGCCCAGCACCAGCCGGCCAGCGCGGCCGGGATGCCACCAGCCGTCTGCCGGCGCTGCCACCTGCAGCCGTTGCACCGGGGCGCCCAGCGCCGCCAGCGCCGCCAGCGCTTCGGCCTTGGCGTCATAGGCGTCGGGCTTGGTCGCCGGGCCAGTGCGCCAGTCACGGCCACGGGCTTCACCGGCCAGCAGGATCGCGGCGGTCGGGCGTTCGGCATCGGCCAGGTAACGCTGGCCCAGTTCGAACAGCCGCACCGATGCCAGCCCACGCGCCATGTTGCGGGCGGCGGCGGACAGCAGGCCGGGCAGCAGGCTGGGGCGCATCGCGGCCATGTCGGCCGAAATGGGATTGGCGAGGCTGTGGGCGGCGCCGCCAAAGGCCTCGGCCTCGGCCGGGGGCAGGAAGCTCCAGGTGATGGCTTCATCAAGGCCGCGCGCGGCCAGCGCCCGGCGCAGGCGGCGCTGCGCGCGCTGCAGCGGGGTGGCGGTGGGGGCGGCAACGCCGGCGGCGCGCGGCAACGGGGTGGAGGGCACCAGATCAAGGCCGTGGATGCGCACCACCTCCTCGACCAGATCCGCCTCGCCATCAACATCGCGCCGCCACGACGGGACGGAGACCT
Organism: Sandarakinorhabdus sp. FBCC-B8862; assembly: GCF_059745315.1. Taxonomy (NCBI): domain Bacteria; kingdom Pseudomonadati; phylum Pseudomonadota; class Alphaproteobacteria; order Sphingomonadales; family Sphingosinicellaceae; genus Sandarakinorhabdus; species Sandarakinorhabdus sp. FBCC-B8862. The sequence goes on along the minus strand of NZ_CM185574.1, from coordinate 1,491,681 downwards.
GCCATGTGTCGCCGCCAGAGTTCCTGGGCGTGACGCCAAAGCCCAGCCGGGTGAGGATGGCAGCCTGCTCGTCTTCGGCCACGTCCAGCCCGGCGAGGCCGGCAACCCGCGACGGGCGATAGGCGATGCTGCGCGCGGTGTCGGGGATGCGGCCGGCCAGCACCATATCGGACGGCTCGCCGCCGCACAGATCAAGCACCATCCGCGTCGCCAGCTCGAGGCCGGGGACGACGAATTCGGGATCAACCCCGCGTTCGAAGCGGGCGCGGGCGTCGCTGTTGATGCCCAGCTTGCGGCCGGTGGCGCCGATGCGTTCGGGGGTGAAATAGGCCGCCTCGATCAGCACCTCGGTGGTGGCTTCCGAACAGCCGCTGTGTTCGCCGCCCATGATGCCGCCAATGTCGTGCACCTCTGCATCGTCGGCGATGACGGTCATGGTCTCGTCGAGCGCATAGGTCTTGCCGTTCAGCGCCAGCACGGTTTCGCCGGCACGGGCGCGGCGGGCGGTGAGGCCGCCGTTGAGCTTGGCCACGTCATAGACGTGCAGCGGCCGGCCACTGTCGATGGACAGGAAGTTGGTGATGTCGACCAGCGCCGAGATCGGGCGCAGGCCCACGGCGCGCAACCGGCGTTGCAGCCAATCGGGCGACGGGCCGTTGGTCACGCCGCGCACCACGCGGCCGGCAAAGGCGGGGCAGCCTTCTGCATCCTCGATCGTGATCGGGCGCGGCATCGGGAACGAGCCCGCGACCGGCGCAATCGTGCGAGCCTTCAGCGTGCCAACGCCCGCCGCGGCCAAGTCGCGCGCAATGCCGAGCACGCCGAGGCATTCCTGGCGGTTGGGCGTGATGGCGATATCGAACACCGGGTCATTCAGGCCGGCCCAATCGACATAGCGGGCGCCCACCGGTGCATCGTCGGGCAGGGCGATGATGCCGTCATGTTCCTCGGACAGCTCGAGCTCGCGCATGGAGCACATCATGCCCTTCGATTCGACGCCGCGGATGGCTGCCACCTTCAGGGTGATGCCGCTGCCGGGCACAAAGGTGCCGGGCGCGCCAAACACACCCTTCATGCCGGCGCGGGCGTTGGGCGCGCCGCACACCACCTGCACGGGGGTGCCGTCGCCGGTGTCGACGCTCAACACCTGCAGCTTGTCGGCCTGGGGGTGGCGCTCCGCCGTCAGCACATGGGCGATGGTGAAGGCCCCCAGCGCTTCGGCCGGGTTCTCGATGCCTTCCACCTCAAGGCCACAGCGGGTCAGCGCGTCGGCGATCTCGGCGACGCTGGCCGTGGTCTCGAGATGATCCTTCAGCCAGGACAGGGTGAACTTCACGGGGTTGCTCCGGCAGAAATGGAGGGCAGGTCAAACGCGGAGAAGCCGTTGTGCTTCAGCCACTTGATATCGCCATCGAAGAAGGCGCGCAGATCGGTGAGGCCATATTTCAGCATGGCGAGGCGATCGACCCCGGTGCCAAAGGCAAAGCCCTGCCACTCGTTGGGGTCCAGCCCGCAGGCGGCGATCACGCGCGGGTGGACCATGCCGCTGCCCAGCACCTCCAGCCATTTGTCGGCCTGGCCCTGGCCGGCCGGCTTGCCGGTCTTGCTGTTGTAGCCAACATCGACCTCCACCGACGGCTCGGTGAACGGGAAATAGCTGGGGCGGAAGCGCAGCACGACATCATCGACCTCGAAAAAGGCCTTGATGAAGGTTTCCAGCGTCCACCTGAGGTGCGCCAGCGTGATGCCCTTGTCGATCACCAAGCCTTCGATCTGGTGGAACATCGGCGTATGGGTGGCATCGGAATCGCTGCGATACACACGGCCCGGCGCAATGATGCGAATGGGCGGCTTCTGCCCCACCATGGTGCGGATCTGCACCGGGCTGGTGTGGGTGCGCAGCACCATGTTGGGCTGGCCATCGATATAGAACGTGTCGTGCATCGCGCGCGCCGGATGGCTTTCCGGAATGTTGAGCGCGGTGAAATTGTGCCAGTCGTCCTCGATCTCCGGCCCGCTGGCGACGGCGAAGCCCAGATCGGCGAAGATTTCGGCCAGCTCGTCCATCACCTGGGAAATCGGGTGGATGGTGCCGGTGGCCGGCAGGCTGACCGGCAGGGTCATGTCCTGCTTCTCGGCGGCCAGCTTGGCATTCAGCGCCGCCTCGTCCAGCGCGGCCTTCTTCGCGGCCAGCGCGGCGGTGATGGCTTCGCGCAGGCCGTTGAAGGCGGGGCCGGCAACGGCGCGGTCCTCGGGGCTCATGCCGCCCAGGGTTTTCAGCAACTGGGTGACCTGGCCCTGCTTGCCCATGGCGGCGACGCGCACGGCTTCCAGCGCATCGGGCGTATCGGCGGCGGCGATCTGGGCGAGCAGGTCGGCCTGCAACTGGCTGGTGTCTGTCATCATCGGGGCCTGTCTGGGATCATGAAACGCAAAAAGGGCGCGCGCCCGTGAAGGCGCGCGCCCCTTTCAGCTGTCTTGGCTGCGTGGTTTACGCGGCCTTCGCCTCAAGAGCGGCCTTCACCTGGCCGATGATGGCGGTAAAGCTTTCCGGCTGGTTCATGGCCAGATCGGCCATCACCTTGCGGTCCAGCTCCAGGCCAACCAGCTTCACGCCGTTCATGAACTGCGAATAGGTCAGGCCTTCTTCGCGCACGGCGGCGTTGATGCGCTGGATCCACAGGGCGCGGAAGTTGCGCTTGTTCACCTTGCGGTCGCGATAGGCGTATTGGCCAGCCTTCTCCACCGCCTGCTTGGCAATGCGGATGGTGTTCTTGCGGCGGCCGTAAAAGCCCTTTGCGGCGTCGAGAATGCGCTTGTGCTTGGCGCGGGTGGTCACACCACGTTTGATACGCATGGATGTGCCTCCTTACTTCAGGCCATAGGGCGCCCAGGCGTGCACCCGGGCGGTATCGGCCTTCGCCAGCACTTCGGTGCCGCGATTCTGACGGATATATTTGGCGTTGTGGCTGATCAGGCGGTGGCGCTTGCCGGCCACACCATGCTTGATCTTGCCCGAGGCGGTGATCTTGAAGCGCTTCTTGACCCCGCTCTTGGTCTTCATCTTGGGCATTTTGGTCTCCTTCATCGGCACCATGCCGAAAGACGCATCAAGAACCGCCATGGCAGCCCTTGTGGCCAGGCGGTCCGGTTCATGCGGAGCGCGGCCCATAACGGCTTGGCCGCGCCTGTGCAAGCCGGATGGTGGATTCCGTGTGGCGACTCGCAATTGTTCCTGATATGTTCGCGTTCTCAGCAAGGAGGACGAGATGATCGGTTACGTTACCGTGGGCACCAACGACATTGCGCGGGCCGCGCGATTCTATGATCCGATCGCTGCCGAGCTTGGCACGGGGCGCATGATGGAGTTCGACAATTTCATTGCCTGGGGCACGATGAACGGCCCGGCCGGCATTGCGGCCACCAAACCCTTTGATGGCAACCCGGCCAGTGTCGGCAATGGCGTGATGGTCGCCCTTGAAGCGAAGGACCACGCCCAGGTGGACCGCATTCACGCGCTGGCCCTGGCCAATGGCGGCACCTGCGAAGGCCCGCCCGGCCCGCGCGGCGATTCGGGCTTTTACGCCGGCTATTTCCGCGATCCGGATGGCAACAAGCTGAATGCGTTCGTGATGGGGTGAGGCACTCTCACGCCCGGCCGGGTGTGGCGACCAGATTGGCCACTGCCACCCCGGTCAGGGCGAAGGCGCGTTCCCAGCGGCGGTCGGGCGCCACATCCCACACCGTGGCGGCATCGCCGGGGGCGAGATGCCAGCCGTGCTGGCGCATTTCGCCATCCAGTTGCCCCGCGCCCCAGCCGGCATAGCCCAGCACCATGTGCCAGCGCCGCGGGCCGTCGCCGCGGGTGATGGCGTGCAGGATGTCGAGCGTGGAGGTGAAGGCCCAGGCGCTGCCGACCTGGATGGTGCCGGCGGCGGCATAGTCCGCCTCGTGCAGCACGAAGCCGCGCCCCGGCTCGACCGGGCCGCCGGCCAGCACCGGCACATCAGGCGCGGCACCGGGCGCGATGTCCAGCTGGTCGAGCAGGCCGTGCAGGGTGAGATCGGGCATCGGCTTGTTCACCACCAGCCCCAGCGCCCCCTGATCATCATGCAGGCACATGGCGATCACCGTGCGGTCAAACCGGTCATCGCCGATGCCGGGCATGGACAGCAACAGCTGGCCGGACAGGAAGGGAGGCGTTTCCACATCGCCAGCATAAGGCGCGGCCGCTGGCGCGGCAACGCGGCACCCGCGCACTCCCCTGATTATGCCCACGGCCCGGGCAAGGCGCGCTGGACGGATGAGGGGGGCAAGGCTAGGGAAGTACGGCAATCGCGCCCGGCAATCATGGTCCCGGCGCCCCATGCAGGAGAGCCCCGATGAGCATCAATGTTGGCGACAAGGTTCCGGCAATGACCCTGATCAAGGCCACGGCCGATGGACCGGCGCCGCTCAGCACCGCCGATCTGTTTGGCGGCCGCACCGTGGCGCTGTTTTCGGTGCCCGGCGCCTTCACCCCCACCTGTTCGGCCCGGCATCTGCCCGGCTATGTCGACAATGCCGAAGCGCTGGCCGCCAAGGGTGTGGACGAGATCGTCTGCGTGTCGGTCAACGATGCCTTCGTGATGGCGGCCTGGGGCAAATCTGCCGGTGTTGACGGCAAGGTGACGATGATCGCCGATGGCAATGGCGATTTCTCCAAGGCGCTGGGCCTTACCTTTGATGGCAGCAATTTCGGCATGGGCCTGCGCGGCCAGCGCTTTTCGATGATCGTCAAGGATGGCACGGTCACCGAACTGAACATCGAGCCGCCGGGCGCCTTTGGCGTGTCGTCGGCCGAGCATCTGCTGGGCCAGCTCGCCTGAACCGAACCCCGCCCGCCATGCCGCCTGCCTCCCGCCCGTCTGGCCGGCTTCGTGCCGGCCTGACCCGCCGCAACCTGCTGATCGCGGCGGTGGCGGGGGCGGGGCTGGCCGTTGGCTGGGGGCTGTGGCCGCGCGCCCGCCGCTTCAACTGGGCCGCCGGCGAGGGCGAGGCGCTGCTCAACGCCTATGTGAAGATTGCCGCCGACGGCCGGGTGACGGTGGCGGTGGCCCAGGCCGAAATGGGCCAGGGCATCTGGTCGGCACTGGCCCAGATCGTGGCCGATGAACTGGGCGCGGATTGGCGGACGGTGGCAGTGGAACCGGCGCCGCTGGGCCCGGATTATGCCAATCCCGGCCTGGCGCTGGGGCCGGCCGCCGGCATGACCGAACCGATGCGCAGCCTGGTGCTGGGCGCCGGGCGGCAACTGGGCCGACTGCTGGAATTCCAGATCACCGGCGGATCCAACAGCGTGCGCGGCTGGGAAATGCCGCTGCGCGTGGCCGGGGCCGCGGCCCGCGTGATGCTGGTGAAGGCCGCCGCCCGCCGCTGGGATGTGGACTGGACGGAGTGTGACACGGCTGGCGGCTTTGTCACTTACAAGGCCAACCGCCTGCCGTTTCATGCCATCATCGGCGCGGTCGACCCTGCAGATGCGCCTGATGATCCGCCGCTGCGCACCCGCCGGCTGTTGGCCGGGCAACCGGTGATGCGGCTGGATGTGCCGGGCAAGGTGGATGGTTCGGCGCGCTTTGGCATTGATGTGCGGCTGCCGGGCCTGGCCTATGCCGCCATCCGCCAGGCCCCGGCCGGCGCGCGGCTGGACAGTTGCGATTGCCCGCCGCCGCCGCGCGGCCTGAAATGGGTGAACGGCCCCGATTTCATCGCCTGCGTGGGCGACAGCTGGTTTGCCGCGCAGCGCCATCTGGCGACGGCCAAGCCGCGCTGGACCGCGGTGGACAATGCCCCGGGCCCCTGGCTGGAGGCCGCCGTGAAGGCCGGTTTGCAGAGCGGCGGCAAGGGTTTTGCCCCCACCGGCCAGATCGGCAAGGTGGTGCGCGAGGATGGTGATGTGGCCGGGAAACTGGCCGGTCCGGGCGTGGTGACCGCTGACTATAGCCTGCCGTTCCTGGCCCATGCCTGCCTGGAGCCGATGACCGCCACGGCGCGCATCACCGAAGACGGCGCCGAAATCTGGGCGCCGACCCAGAGCGCCAGCCTGGCCGCGCGGGCAGTGGCGGCGGCGCTGGATATCGATGCCGATGATGTGGTGGTGCACCCCACGCTGATCGGCGGTGGTTTCGGCCGCAAGGTGGAAGGCGATGCCTGCGCCCAGGCAGCGATCATCGCCCAGCGCGTTGGCCGGCCGGTGCAATTGATCTGGAGCCGCGAAGAGGATTTCGGCCACGACATGGTTCGCCCCGCCGTGGCCGCCCGCCTGCACGGCAGCGCCACGCCGGCCGGCATCACCGCCTGGAATTGCGCCATCGCCGTGCCGGACGTGGGCGCCGCCTTTGCCGGCCGCAACGTGGGCAGCCTGATGGGCCGGCCATCGGCGGGGGCCGGCGCCATCGAAGGCGCGGTTGAACTGCCCTATGCCATCCCCAATATCCGGGTGAGCCATGTGCTGGCCGATTGCACCGCGCCGTTGGGCTTCTGGCGCAGCGTGGGGCATAGTTTCACCGGCTTCATCGTCGAACGCTTTGTCGATGAACTGGCGCGGGCGGCCAAGGCCGATCCCGGCGCCTTCCGGCTGGCGATGCTGAAGGACAGGCCGCGCCATGCCGCCGTGCTGCGCACCGTGCTGGAAATGGGCGGGCCGCTGGGCCGTGATGAGGGTGAAGCTGGCCAGCCGGTGACGGCGCGCGGGATCGCGCTGGTCGAAAGCTTTGGCAGCATTGTCGCCCAGATTGCCGAGGTGGTGGTGCCGCCGCAGGGCCGCCCGCAGGTGACGCGGGTGTGGGCGGCGGTGGACTGTGGCCGGGTGATCAACCCGGATACGGTGACGGCCCAGATCGAAGGCGGCATCATCTATGGCCTGTCGGCCGCGCTGTTCGGCCGCATCAGTTTTGCCCAAGGCGTGGTGGAGCAAGACAATTTCCACGCCTATCCACTGATCACCATGGCCGACTGTCCCGAGATCGAGGTTGAAATCATTGCGTCCGATGCCGATCCCGGTGGCATCGGCGAACCCGGCACGCCGCCGATCGCGCCGGCCGTGGCCAATGCGCTCGCCGCTGCCACGGGCAAGCGCTGGCAGTCGCTGCCGCTGTTCCCGGCATGAGCGGCCCCATGAACCTGCCGCCGCTGGCGCTGCCAGCCGATCACGTGCCGGTGAAGGCTGGGCGCGTGGGTGTGCTGCTGGTCAATCTGGGCTCGCCCGATGCGCCGGATGTGCCTTCGGTGCGGCGCTTCCTGCGCGAATTCCTGTCGGACCCGCGTGTGATCGAGATTCCGCAGTGGATCTGGCGGCCAATCCTCAACCTGTTGATCCTGAACGTCCGGCCGCGCACCACGGCGGCCAATTATGCCAAGGTGTGGCTGCCCGATGGCTCACCCATCACCGTCTACACGCGCCAGCAGGCCGAGGCGCTGCAGGGCCGGCTGGGCGATGCGGTGCAGGTCGATTGGGCGATGCGTTATGGCACGCGGTCGATCGGGGAGCGGCTGGAGGCGTTGATGAAGGCCGGCTGCGACCGCATCCTGCTGGCCCCGCTTTATCCGCAATATTCGGCTGCCACCAATGCCACGGTGGTGGACGAGGCGGCGCGCGTGCTGATGGGCATGCGTTGGCAACCGGCGCTGCGCACGCTGGCGCCTTATTACGACAATCCCGATCATGTGCGTGCGCTGGCGCAATCGATCCGCGATGGGCTGGCCGGGTTGGATTTCGTGCCCGATCTGATCGTCACCAGTTTCCACGGCATGCCGCTGCGCACGCTGGAGGCAGGCGATCCCTATCACTGCCAGTGCCTGAAAACCGGTCGGCTGTTGCAGGCGGAACTGGGGCTGCCGGTGAAGGTCACCTTTCAGTCGCGGTTTGGCCGGGCGGAATGGCTGAAGCCCTATACCGACGACACGCTGCTGAATCTGCCCAAGGAGGGGGTGAAGAAGATCGCCGTGGTGTGCCCCGGCTTTGCCGCCGATTGCCTGGAAACGCTGGAAGAGGTGGCGATGGAAGGTCGCGACGAGTTTCTGGAGGCCGGCGGCAGCGATTTTGCCTATATCCCCTGCCTGAACGCCGGCGAGACCGGCATGGCCATGCTGGAAGCCGTCGTGCGCCGCGAACTGGCCGGCTGGGCCTGATTTTCGGCCCTTCGGCCCATTGAATCGATAGCGGTTCCGGCTCAAAGTGCCAGCCTGTCCGGGGATCAACCCCGGCTGCGGACATTGGGTGAGCTATGGCACGAGTGGCAGTGGTGACGGGTGGCACGCGCGGCATCGGTGAGGCGATCAGCCTGGCGCTGCGCGATGCGGGCGTGACGGTGGCGGCCAATTATGGCGGCAGCGATGACAAGGCGCGCGCCTTCACCGAAAAGACCGGAATCAAGAGCTACAAGTGGAATGTCGCCGATCATCAGGCCTGCCTGGATGGCTGCGCGCAGGTGGCGGCTGATCTGGGGCCCATCGATATTGTCGTCAACAACGCCGGCATCACCCGCGACGGCACGCTGATGAAGATGAGCTGGGAGGCGTGGGACGAGGTGATCCGGGTCAACCTCGGCGGCTGTTTCAACATGGCCAAGGCGACGTTCGCGGGCATGAAGGAACGCGGCTGGGGCCGTTATGTGCAGATCGGCAGCATCAACGGCCAGGCCGGCCAATATGGCCAGGTCAATTATGCCGCCGCCAAATCCGGCATCCACGGCTTCACCAAGGCGCTGGCACAGGAAGGTGCGCGCTTTGGCATCACCGCCAACGCAATTGCGCCAGGCTATATCGATACCGACATGGTCGCCGCCGTGCCGGCCGACGTGCTGGCCAAGATCGTCGCCAAGATCCCGGTCGGCCGGCTGGGCCAGGCGAACGAGATTGCCCGGGCGGTGGCGTTCCTGACCAGCGAGGATGCCGGGTTCATCACGGGATCGACGATGTCGGTGAATGGCGGGCAGCATATGTATTGAAGCGCGGCCATGAACCAACAGCCATCGAATCGAGCGCGTGGTGCAGACTATTGGCGATTCCTCATCGGTTGGACGTCTGCCCTGATCGGGCTCGTTTTTCTGCTGGGATGGATCGGGGGCCTGCTGGCTGACGCAACAGGCTGGCGGTATTTCACCAATCTGCCTTTCCTCTTGGTGGGCTTCGGTGGCATCTGGTTGCGCCGATTGTTGACGGCCAGGGGCTGGAACGATTGATGCCGTGACGGCCGGCCCCCGCAAATACAGCCTCACCATCCAGGGCCACGCCACCAGCCTGACGCTGGAACCGATCTTCTGGCAGGCTCTGAACGAGGCGGCCGCAGCCGAGGGCAAGGCGCTGGCCGCTTTGGTGGCCGAGATTGACGAGGCCCGCACCACCAACCTGTCAAGCGCGGTGCGCGTGTGGCTGTTTGAGCGGGCGCAGCGCAACAGCTGGTCTGGCCCGGGGGGAGATGCCTGATGACGGCGGGTGGACATGGTGCTGCTGGCTGGAACCGGCGCGCCTTGCTGCAGGCGGGGCTCGCAGCGGCGGCAAGCATTGGTGGCGGGCCGGCCTTGGCTGGCGGTTCAACCACGGATGAGCTCGGCAGCCTTGGTCGCCAACTGCACGGCCGATTCCTGACCAGCGGGTCAGCCGGATATGACGATGCGCGGCGCGTGTGGAACAAGGTCTATGATCGCCGCCCGCTGGCGATGGCACGCTGTGCTGATGTTGATGATGTGCGGCGCTGTGTCGAATTTGCCCGCCGCCATGCCTTGCCGGTGGCCATTCGCGGCGGCGGCCACAGCTATGCGGGCTGGGGTGTTGCCGATGGCGCGTTGCAGGTCGATCTGGGTGCGTTCGACAGGGTCAGCATCGATCCGCAGCGCCGCATTGCCTCGGTGGGTGGCGGCACCCGCATCAAGCAGTTGCTGGCGGCATCCTATGCGCAGGGGCTGATCACGCCGATGGGCGCCTGTGGGGAGGTCGGCGTGGCCGGCCTGGCGCTGGCCGGCGGCGACACGGCAGCGCGCGGGCTGTTTGGCACTGCTTGCGACAACATCATCGGCGCGCAGTTGGTGACGGCTGATGGTGATGTGCTGGAACTGGGGCCAGACCGCAACGAGGATCTGTTCTGGGCCATCCGCGGCGGTGGCGGCAATTTCGGCGTCGTCACGCGGCTCGACATGCAGCTCCATCCCATCGTGCCGTCGCACAATCTGGCGTTCCGCTTTGGTTGGACGGATATCGGTGCGGCGATGCGGGCGTTTGGCGACGTCATGCGCACGGCGCCCGATTTTGCCCGCATCGGCTTTGAGGTGGACCCGATGGACGGTGCAGCGCTTGGCTGCCGGGTCTATGGCAGCGAGGCCATGGCGGCCGATTATTTCCGCATGCTGACCAAGGCTTTGCCGCGCGCGGAAACCCAGGCATCCCCGACGCGGCTCGATCCGGTTGGCGAGGTGTGGGAAACGACCAATCTCGCCGTTGATGCAGCCTTTCTGGAAGGGGTGGACGATGCGCTGGCCGCCGTGCTGGAACGGGCGGCGCTGGCCGGTCGCGGTTTTGGCGCGATCCTCATGGGGCTTTCCAACGGCAAGGCGGCGCGCATCGGTATGACCGAGACCGCCTATCCGCTGCGGGGCACGGGGTTGAGCAGCCTTATCTCGGCGGAATGGCAGCGGCCCGAGGATCGGGACCGGGCGGTGAACTGGGTGGCCGAACATGGCGCGGCGCTGCGGCCATGGGCGCGGCGGGCCTATGTGAATTATCTGCCGCCAAGTTCGCCGGATCGCGTCCGGGAGGTTTATGGCGTCAATTATCCGCGCCTGGCTGCGATCAAGGCCCGCTTTGATCCCGACAATCTGTTCCGGTCCAACCAGAATATCCTGCCGCAGCGCCCGGCCTGACCGGTTCAGCCCTTTTTCGGCGGCAGCGGGAAAAAGCCGGAGGTGCGGCGGATATAATCCTCATAGCCCGGCCGGTGCTTTTTCAGGCTCTTCTCCAGCATCGGCGCGCCAGACCATTTGGTGAGCGTGAAGGACAGGAACAGCGGGCCGATGACGGTCCACCACGGTGCGCCGGCGGCCAGGCCGACGATGAAGATGCCCCACCAGGCGGTGAAATCGCCGAAATAATTGGGATGGCGGGTGTAGCGCCAAAGCCCGGTGTCCATCACCCGGCCCTTGTTGGCGGGATCGGCGCGGAAGGCTTCCAATTGCGCATCGCCGATGGTTTCAAAGGCGATGCCGATGAGGGCGGTGGCCACCCCGAGAAGGCCCCACAAGGGCAGCGGGCTGCCATCATCGGCCAGCACCCCGGCCTGCGCCGGCAGGCACACGCCCCACAATAGCGGGCCTTGCATGCCAAAGGCGCGCCACCAGGCCGCCTTGGCAAAGCTCATGCCCTGTTTGTCCATGGCGTGGCCCAGGATCTTCTCATAGCGCGGATCGCGGCCCAGCCGGCGCCAGCGGGCGATGAGATGGGTGCCCAGCCGCAGGCCCCACAGCGCCACCAGCGCGACCAGCCACACGCCGGCCTGGCCGGCCGGCCCGCCGTTCAGCACGGCGGCGATCGCCACGGCATAGACCATGCCATAGGCCCAGATGGCATCGATGAACGAGACATCGCGGATGGAAAGGCTGGCCCACCAGCAGGCGCCCATCAGCGCGACCACGGCGGCAAGGGTGATGGCAAGATCGATCAGCATGGGGTTGGGTCTTCAGGCGGCCTTGTCGAAGCTTTTGACGCTGGCGGCGACGATGGATTTCATCGCCTTGTCCGGATGGCGGGGCGTGGTGGAGCGATAAAATTCCTCCACCCGCGCCATGTCGGCGGCATAATCGCCGGTGGGCATGAAGGCCACGCCGAGGCCGCCGGTTTTCTTGGCATAATCCATCATGCCGATGATCAGCGGCACCTTGGCGCCCAGCGCGATGTGGTAGAAGCCGGTTTTCCACTGGCCGACCGATTTGCGCGTGCCTTCGGGTGCGATGGTGAGCAGGAAATCATCGCGGCGGTTGAACTCGTCGATCATCGCCTGGACATAATTGCCGCCGGCCTCGCGGTTCACCTCCACGCCGCCCATCTGGCGCATGAAATTGCCCAGCGGCCAGCGGAACAGCTGGCGCTTGGCCATGAAGCTGGTTTCAATGCCCAGCTCGCGGGTGAGGCCGATATAATAGACGAAATCCCAGTTGCTGGTGTGCGGCGCCGCGATGATCACGGCCTTTCGCGGGATTGGCCGTTCCGCCACCGCCTTCCAGCCCATGACCCGGAAAAACTGCACCAGCAGCCATTCCAGCACGGCCGAAAGCCAGCTTTTCCGCATTGCCGTCATGGTTCCCATCCCCAAACGCATCGCGGCAGCTCTGGCCCGGCTGCCTTGGTTCATCACGCGACACAGCATCGCGGATGCGGGGCTATGGTGTCAAATAGAGTGTCAGGCCCTGCGACACCGGCTATGGCGGCGCCATGATGAAGATGTTCGCCGCCTATGGCCTGACCCTTGCCGCCTTTGCCGCCATCGATGCGGTGTGGCTGATCAACATGGCGCCGCGGCTGTACAAGCCGGAAATCGGCCCGGTGATGATGGAAAACGGCTTCCGCCTGGTGCCGGCAATGATCTTCTACACCCTCTACATCGGCGGCATCGTCTATTTCGCGGTGTGGCCGGGCCTGACGGAAGGGGTCGCCAAGGCGGCGCTGCAGGGCGCCATCCTGGGTTTCCTCTGCTATGCCACCTATGATTTCACCAATTATGCGACGCTCAAGGTGTGGAGCCTGAAGGTGACCGTGCTCGATCTGATCTGGGGCACGGTGCTGACCGGCAGCACGGCGGCGGTGGGCACCTGGGCCACAGCCAAGCTGTTTCACCAATAATCGGCCATGATGGCGCGGGCCCAATCAGGCTCATGCACATCGCCGCGCGGCAGGAAGCCGGCCATCACCGGCTTGATGTCGAGCACCGGGGTACCGTCGATGGCGTCCAGCCCTTCCACTTCCAATGTCAGGCCGTCCACCGCGACGATGCGGCAGATGGTGACACCCAGCCGGTTGGGCCGGTTCTTGCCGCGCTGGGCGAAAATTCCCACGCGCGGCCAATCGGGATTGCCGCGCGGATGGCGGGCGCCGGTGGTGATCTGATCATCGGTCACCTGATCGAACAGGAACACCACCTCGGCATGGCTGAACGCGTCGAGGCCGAGCAGGGCATCGGCGCTGAAGCGTGTCGGATCAAGCCGGATTGCGGCGCGGCTGGCGCCCCAGTCATCATCGATGGCCTCGGCCCGGCCACCCGCAACGCGGCCGATGGGGGTGAGGGTGAAGCTGGTCATCAGGCACTCCCTTCGCGGGCAGCATAGCGCACCGTCAGCCTTTGGGCAGCCGCCGCTGCATCATGCCTGCCACTCGGCCCGCACATAGCCCTGGGCGCGCAGCAGCACGGTCAGATCGCCGTGGCGGACATGGGCCTGGGCCGCAGCCGCCGCCTTGGGCTTGGCGTGATAGGCGATGCCCAGCCCGCCGCCAGCACAAGCGGCCGTGATCATCGGGATGTCATTGGCGCCGTCGCCCACCGCCACAACGGCATTGAGCGGCGTGCCATCGGCTTCCAGCAGCGCCTGCTTGGCGGCGGCATCCACGATCGGATCAGCGACGGTGCCGGCCAGCCGGTCACCATCCCGGTCCAGCCGGTTGGCGATGGCGCGGGCAAAGCCGATCTGCCGGGCCACCGGCACGGCAAAATCCATGAACCCGCCAGACACCAGCAGGGAACGCGCGCCATTGGCGGCCATCGTCTGCACCAGGGTGCGCGCGCCGGGATTGAGCCGCACCCGATCGCGCAGGCAATCGGCGAGCGTCGCCACGGGCAAGCCCTTCAGCAACGCCACGCGCGCCTTCAACGCGCCGGCAAAATCCAGCTCACCGCGCATCGCCGCCTCGGTCACGGCGGCAACCTCGGCCTTCACCCCGGCATAATCGGCCAGTTCATCGATGCATTCGCAGGCGATCATGGTTGAATCCATGTCGGCCACGATCAGCCGCTTGCGCCGCGGGCTGCTGCCGGCCTGCACCACCACATCCACTGCCGGCAGCCCGTCTTCCAGCGCGGCCCGCACCGCCGGCCCGTCGCCGCGGGCCAATATGTCAAAGGCGTCGCCGGCCTCCAGCCAGCTTTGCGCCACCACCTCGGCCCCGATGCCGCGCACGACATCGCTTGCCGCCGAGACATCGCCGGGCGACAAGGCACCTTCGGCAACCAGAGTGATGATGAGCGCGTCTGCCATGAACCTCGACCTTAACCGGGTCACCGTCCTGACAGGGCCGACCGCTGGCGGCAAGTCTGCACTGGCATTGGACCTGGCGGCCCGCGTGGGCGGCGTGATCATCAATGCCGATGCGAGCCAGCTTTATGCCGATCTTGCCATTGTCACCGCCCGGCCCGGTGCTGCCGATCTCGCCGCAGCGCCGCACCGGCTTTACGGGGTGCTGGCCGGCGCGGACGTCTGCTCAGCGGCACGCTGGGCCGAGATGGCAAAGGCGGAGATCGCTGCGGCGCGCGGGCAGGGCCTCCACCCGATCATCGTTGGCGGCACCGGCCTGTATCTGACCGCGCTGGTGCATGGGCTGGCGCCGGTGCCGGCCATTGATGATGATGTGCGCAGCGCGGTGCGGGCGCTGGAAACGGCCGATGCCCGCGCCGCGCTGGAACGTGAAGACCCGGATGCCGCCGTCCGGCTGATGCCGGCCGATCGGCAGCGCACGCTGCGGGCGCTGGAGGTGGTGCGCTCCACCGGCCGCCCGCTGGCCGATTGGCAGCAGCAGCGCGAGGGCGGGCTGGGTGCCGATGCCGTGCAGGGCCTGGTGGTGGACCGGCCGCGCGCCGAACTCCATGTCCGCGCCGAGACGCGGCTGGCTTCCATGCTGGCCGACGGCGCGCTGGCCGAGGTTGCGGCGCTGCTGGCGCTGGGCCTGCCCGCAGACGCCCCGGTCATGAAGGCGCTGGCCGTGCCGCAGCTGGCGGCGCATCTGGCCGGCCAGTGCAGCCTGGATCAGGCCATGGCCGATGCGCTGACCGTGACCCGGCAATATCAGAAGCGCCAGCAGACCTGGGCGCGCAACCAGGTTCCGGATTGGGCGCGGGTAACCCCAGCCTGACCGGCAAGAGCAGGCATTACGTCAAAGTGTCGGCCAGTTTTACACTTCATTGTTGAAATCGCAGATAACCTATCGAAAATAACTTCTTCAGGCAACTTGAGAATGATCGACCATATTATAGGTTGCGTAACCAATCGGTCACCGAATCAATCAAGATCGATCCGAACATATCGCCAGTGAACACATAATTATCCATCGCATTAATTCATATTGATCACAAATGTAGGCTTTCTGAATCCAGTTCTGGCTGAAGAAGGTGCTTACAATTCGTATATGTCGGCAGGTTTTACAGATCGATTCTGATAAAAAAGTTCAAGTCGTTGTATTTAAACAACTTATTCAAATGGCATGGTCGTTGCAAAACGTGAACTGGTTCGAACAACGGAGACAAACCATGCGCAAATTCCTCGCTGCTGCTGCCGCGGTCCTGCTGGCTGCCGTTCCGGCCAACGCTGTGATCGTGTCCGGCGTCCTGAGCGGCGGCAACGTCATCACCAATGGCGGCAGCTTCCAGGTCACCAGCCTGGCGAACATTCAGGTTGATCAGGTGAACAGCATCAATGTGCTTGGCATTAACGAAGCACAGAAGGTGACACTGGGCGCCGCCCAGCGTGTGATCAACCAGAACCTGGCGTCCGGCACCACCATCGCCAACACCTTGGCCGCCATTGCACCGCTCAGCACGCTGATTTCGGCTGGCACGACCGTCAACAGCCACCTGATCATACTGGATCAACCTGGCACCCAGTCGCGAACTGCTTCGGGTTCGGTGACCTTCAACGGCCGCATCCTGGGCATCATCCTGCATGATACGGGCCGCGCCGGTGCCAACTTCGCGCAGACCAACACCATCTTCGGCGCTCCGGGCACCACCTACGGCACGTTGCATTCCGGCCTGGATGGCGCGCCGGATGCCTATTCGATCGGCGGTGTGGGCAACAAGACGCTAACCTTCTCGATGGCATCGGGCGCCAATGTTGGTGATTATGTCCGTGTCATCACCGCTGTGCCCGAACCGCGCGGCTGGGCCATGCTGTTGGCCGGCTTCACCATGGTTGGTTTCAGCCTGCGTCGCCGGCGCACGGCTGTGGCCGCCTGATCCTTCGATCAAACCAGCAGTACAAGCACGGGGCTGCACCGATACCAGGTGCAGCCCCTTTCTTTTTGGACAAGCCGGTGCGTGCCCGAAGGCCGGCCCCATCGCGACCTGCCAACCAGCGTTTGCATCGGCGAGGTCCTTGAAAATGCCTGTCAATCGCAAATTAATGTCAAGACAAACTTTTGTTCAGATAAACTTGTGTTAAGGACATTCTAGGCCGCGTAGCGAGGATTGCGCTGCCTGAGGATGGGTCATGATCAAATCTGCCAGAACTGCGCTGCTGGTGGCGGCTGCCTGCTGCACGATGCCGATGCCCGCCGCTGCCGTCACCCCGGCCCGGGTCGGCCTGCAGGCAATGCGTGAGCTCAACCTGATCGTGCTCAACGATCTGACCGTCCAGGGTGGCGAGGTGGAGGGCAAGGCCTTTGTTGGCCGCAATGTCACTGGCAATTCCACCCAGATCGGCATCGGCAGCAGCGCCAATGGCCAGCGCTTCACCGCATCGTCACGCGCCACGCTTTCGGTTGGGGGCAGTGTTTCGCAAAATCTCAACATCAACAACGGCAGCAACGGCACCGGCGGCCCCAAGGTGGGCGATTTCGGCAGCCAGAATGTCTATGGCGTTGCCATCCAGGGCAATATCCCCGGCATCAATTTCAACAGCACTGGCGGCACCGCCCGCATTGGCGGTGACATCACCAACAATCTCAACGTCGGCGCCGGCACCACGCTGGAGGTGACGGGATCGCTGCAGAATGGCGTCAATCTTTCAGACAATGTGAAGTTGAAGGTTGGCGGCAATGTGAATGGCAACATCAACGGCGGCCAGAACACCCAGGTGGAAGTGCGCGGCAACGTTGGCAACCTGGGCTTTGGCGGCGGCAGCCAGGCGACAATCGGCGGCAACCTCCAGCAATTGTCGGGCAGCAACAATCAGCAGATCAGCGTGGCGGGCAGCATCGGCAGCGGCAATGCCGGCGGCAACAGCACGATCAAGGCCGGCACCACGATCAGCAATTTCAACGGCACCAGCGGTGTCACCGTCTATGCCGGTGGCAGCATCAGCGGCAACGCCAATGGCGCCAGCTTCAACAGCAACTACAGCTTCAACCCGCTGGTGCCCGCGCCGGTGGTGCCGGCCGCGCCCACCGCCCCGGCCATCACCAGCGAAGCGGCCGTGCTGTCGGCCAATGTGATGGCGCTGTCCAACAGCCTGGCCAGCCTGACGGTGGCCAGCAACCCCAGCAGCATCAGCATCACCGGCGGCAACCAGACCGCGACGTTCAATGCGGTGGCCAGCAACATCGGGCCGAGCAACCCCACCGGCTATGCGCTGTTCGAAATCAGCGGCCCCAGCTTCTTCAACGTGCAGCAGTTCAGCTACAATTTCCCCAACACCACGCTGCCGGTGATCATCAACGTGCGCAACATCGGCAGCAACGCACTGGTGATCAACAGCAACTTCATCAACAACGCCCGCGCCAACAACCCGCAAGTGATCTGGAACTTCGTGGATGCGACCAACATCACGATCTACAACCAGTTTCAGGGCTCGATCCTGGCGCCGCTGGCAAGCATCAGCGCCAAGGTGGTGGAAGGTTCGATCGTCGCCCGCAACTACACAATGCAGGACGAGGTGCACCTGGGTACCTATCAGGGCAACGGCTTCTTTGTCGGCGAACCGGTGCCGGAGCCGGCGAACTGGGCGATGATGCTGGCCGGATTCGGCCTGGCTGGCCTTGCGATGCGGCGCCGCCAGGCGGCGCAGCCGGCCTGACCGGGCCCCGGCGGGACGAAGAACCATATGGCGGCTCGCCAAGGCCGTCGTTTTTCATGCAATTTTCACATTCTGCGTTGCATCGCGTATTGATGCACATGCGTAACTTCGGGCACAAGCGACGCACTTGATGAATGTTAAGCCTGTCCCACGTGGCAGGTGTCATTCACCAACGTGTTGAGAAACTTCGTGACTCTTTTGTGATTTAATGTTCCTGTCACGAATCTCAGCCATTGTGCGACGCAACAGACCGGGGGGTTGCATGCGTATTGCCAGGTTCATCTTGCTTGCGGGGGTGGCGTTTGCCGCGGCCGCGCCGGCGTCGGCCATCATCATGATCTCTGAACCGGTGGCCCTGCCCAACGGTTGTTTCGCCGGCGTGTCCGATTGTGTGCCCGTGGCGGCAACACCGCCGCCGCCGCCGCGGCAAGAGCAGGTGCCGGCGCCATTGGTGTCGGTGATCGTTGGCGTCGCTGCCCTGGCCCTGGCCTTTGGCCGGCGCAGCGGTTTGCAGGAAGTTGTTTCCTGAAGGCTGTTTGCGCATGAAAATTGCGCGATAAAGGCTTGACCGGCTAATTTCCTTCCCCTAACAGCAGCCTTGCGTCCGCGTATCCCCGCGGACGCTTGTTGTTTTGGGACGCAAGGCCATGGGCACGGAGATCACCGGCGCCGAAATCGTTGTGCAGTCGCTGATCGACCTCGGGGTGGAGGTTGTGTTCGGTTATCCGGGTGGTGCCGTGCTGCCGATTTATGATGCGCTGTTCCAGCAGAACCGCATCCGCCACATCCTGGTGCGCCACGAGCAGGCCGCCGTGCACGCCGCCGAAGGCTATGCCCGCGCCAGCGGCAAGGTCGGCGTGGTGCTGGTCACCTCCGGCCCCGGCGCCACCAATGCCGTCACCGGCATCACCGATGCGCTGATGGATTCGATCCCGCTGGTCGTCCTCACCGGACAGGTGCCGACGCATCTGATCGGCACCGATGCCTTCCAGGAATGCGACACGGTGGGCATCACCCGCCACTGTTCCAAGCATAATTATCTGGTGAAGGAGACGGCGAAGCTGGGCCCCGTGCTGCACGAGGCCTTCTACATCGCCCGTTCCGGCCGGCCCGGCCCGGTGGTGATCGACATCCCCAAGGATGTGCAGATCATGAAGGCCCGCTATGCCAAGCCTGGCGCCATCACCCACAAGACCTACAAGCCGCAGGTGAAGGGCGATCTGGCCGCGATCGAGGCGGCGGTGGACATGCTGGCCGCGGCCGAGCGCCCGATCCTTTATACCGGCGGCGGCATCATCAATTCCGGGCCGATCGCCAGCCAACTGCTGCGCGAACTGGCCAAGGTGACCGGCGCGCCGGTCACCAGCACGTTGATGGGTCTGGGCAGCTTCGGGCACGAGCATCCGCAGTTTCTCGGCATGCTGGGCATGCACGGCAGTTACGAAGCCAATATGGCGATGAACCGGTGCGACCTGATGGTCTGCCTGGGCGCCCGCTTTGACGATCGCGTGACCGGCCGGCTTGATGCCTTCAGCCCGCACAGCCGCAAGATCCATGTCGATATCGACCGCTCCAGCTTCAACAAGACGGTGCGGGTGGACCTGACCATCCAGGGCGATGTCGGCAGCGTGATGGAGGATATGCTGAAGGTCTGGCGCGCGCGTGGTCATCGCGCCGCCGATCAGAAGGCCTGGTGGGCGCAGATCGAAGGCTGGCGCGCGCGCAACTCGTTCGGGTTCGAACAGAAGGGCGATTCGCTGCTGCCGCAAAAGGCCATCCAGCGCCTTTACGAGATGACCAAGGCGAAGAAGCCGATCATCTCCACCGAAGTCGGCCAGCACCAGATGTGGGCGGCCCAGCATTTCGGCTTCCATGATCCCAACAAGTGGCTGACTTCGGGCGGGCTCGGCACCATGGGCTATGGCCTGCCGGCCGCCATCGGTGCGCAGCTGGCGTTTCCGGGCGCGCTGGTGATCGATATCGCCGGTGAAGCCAGCATCCAGATGAACATCCAGGAACTGGGCACGGCGGTGCAATATCGCCTGCCGGTGAAGATCTTCATCATCAACAACGAATATATGGGCATGGTCCGCCAGTGGCAGGAGCTGAACCACGGCAGCCGTTACAGCGAGAGCTATTCCGACAGCCTGCCCGATTTCGTGAAGCTGGCTGAGGCCTATGGCTGGAAGGGCATTGTCATCGAGGGGCTGGACGATCTCGATGCCGGTATCCAGGCCATGCTCGATCACCCCGGCCCGGTGGTGGTGGATTGCCGCGTGGCCAAGCTGGCCAACTGCTTCCCGATGATCCCGTCGGGCGCTGCCCATACCGACATGATCCTGTCGGCCGCCGATGAACGCGGCGAAGCCGATGACGATGCCAAGGCCCTGGTGTGATGAAACATCTCCCGTCTGAACGGCACACGCTGTCGATCCTGGTGGACAACGAAGCCGGCGTGCTCGCCCGCATCGTCGGGCTGTTCTCGGCGCGCGGTTACAATATCGAGAGCCTGACGGTGGCCGACGTGTCCGACAATCACGAGGTCAGCCGCATCACCCTTGTCACCAACGGCCCGCCGCCGGTGATCGATCAGATCATGGCCCAGCTGGACCGCTTGGTGCCGGTGCACAAGGTCGTCGATCTCACCGATTGGGGCCCGCATGTGGAGCGCGAGATGGCGCTGGTGAAGGTGGCCGGCGTGGGTGACAAGCGGGTGGAGGCGCTGCGCCTCGCCGACATCTTCCGCGCCCGCCCGGTTGACACCAGCACCGCCAGCTTCGTGTTCGAAGTGTCGGGCTCCACTGAAAAGGTGAACCAGTTCATCGCCCTGATGCGGGAGGTCGGCCTCGTCGAGGTCGCCCGGACCGGGGTGGTCGCCATCGCCCGCGGGGCGGAGGCAGTTTGAGATCAACTCCCCTCCCCTTCAGGGGAGGGGTCGGGGGTGGGGAAGTTCGGTATCTGCCGGCACAGCCCCACCCCCAACCCCTCCCCTGAAGGGGAGGGGAGCAGGAAAAGGAAAAGGGGATTCCAATGCGCGTTTATTATGATGCCGATGCCGATGTCGGCCTGATCAAGGCCAAGAAGGTCGCCATCGTTGGCTATGGCAGCCAGGGCCATGCCCATGCGCAGAATCTGCGCGATTCGGGGGTGGCGGAGGTCGCCATCGCCCTGCGCCCCGGTTCGGCCACCGCGAAGAAGGCCGAAGGCGCCGGGTTCAAGGTGTTGAGCAATGCCGAAGCCGCCGCCTGGGCCGATGTGATCATGGTGCTGGCGCCCGATGAGCATCAGGCCGCCATCTATGCCGATGATCTGGGCCCCAACATGAAGCCCGGCGCCGCGCTGGCCTTCGCCCATGGCCTCAACGTGCATTTCGGCCTGATCGAGCCGCGCGCCGATATCGATGTGTTCATGATCGCGCCCAAGGGCCCCGGCCACACCGTGCGCGGCGAATATCTGAAGGGCGGCGGCGTGCCCTGCCTGATCGCCATCCACCAGGATGCCAGCGGCAACGCCCATGATGTGGCGCTGTCCTATGCGTCGGCCATCGGTGGCGGCCGTTCGGGCGTCATTGAAACGACGTTCCGCGAAGAGTGCGAAACCGATCTGTTCGGCGAACAGGCCGTGTTGTGCGGCGGCCTCACCCACCTGATCCAGGCGGGCTTCGAAACGCTGGTGGAAGCCGGCTATGCCCCCGAAATGGCCTATTTCGAGTGCCTGCACGAGGTGAAGCTGATCGTCGATCTGATGTATGAAGGCGGCATCGCCAACATGCGCTACTCCATCTCCAACACCGCCGAATATGGTGACATCACCACCGGCCCGCGCATCATCACCGCCGAAACCAAGGCCGAAATGAAGCGTGTGCTGGCCGATATCCAGGGCGGGCGGTTCGTGAAGAACTTCATCCTCGACAACCGCGCCGGCCAGCCGGAGCTGAAGGCCAGCCGCAAGGCCGCCGCCGCCCATCCGATCGAGGAAACCGGCGCCAAGCTGCGCGCGATGATGCCGTGGATCGCCAAGAACAAGCTGGTGGACAAGGCCCGCAATTGACCGGGCGACGAACTGACGCCACCAAGCGGGTGTGACCGCCCCCGCAGATGCGTTTGACACCGGCCTGATCGGCGCAGATGGCGCTGTGCTGGCCGATCCGGCCGGGTTTCTGGCGGCGATGCCGCCGGCGGCCCGGCTGGCGCTCGCCGCCAGTGCGCGCGGCGATGCCGTGGTGTTCGAACTGGCCGATGCTGGCGATGGCCCGTTGTTTCCGGTGGCGGTGGCACCGCTGGCGCGCTGTTTTGGCTGGCGTGTGGTGTTGCCGGCCAGCCCGGTGCGCGGCGCCCTGGCCGTGTGCCGGATCGCGCCCGCCGGCGTGCCAGGCCGCTTCGCCCGTTTTGGCGATGCCTTCGGCCTGTCACCGGCTCTGGTGCGCATCCTGGTCGCCCTTTACCAGTACGGCGATGTGTCCCGCGCTGCCGAGGCTGCCGGCATCAGTTTCAACACCGCGCGCGACTATCTCGATCAGGCCCGCAACCAGATCTGGGCTCCCAATCTGCCGCGGCTGATCACCTGGGCCGCCATCGGCTCGCTGGCCACCGATGCCTCGGCCGAAACCGATCTGCCGGTCAGCGCGCTGTTTGCCCTGTCGGCCCGGCAACGGCGGCTGGCCGGCGCCATTGCCGATGGCGCATCGCGCGCCGCGGCCGCCCGCACGCTGGGACTGTCCGATGCCGTGGCCAAGAAGGAACTGGCCGCCGTTTATGCCGCCACCGGGGTGACAAGCGCCATCGGCCTTGCCCGGCTGCTCGCCGAACTGCGCGGCCTTGCCATCGCCACCGGCCAGCCCGGACAGGCCGAGCCCTATCCGCCACCGTTCAGCCGGCCGATCACGCTCACCATGCCCGATGGCCGCCGGGTGGTGGCCAGCGATTATGGCCCGCCCAGCGGCCGCCCAGTGCTGGTGCTGCACAACACGATGAACTGCCGCGGGGTGGATCGGGCGCTGGTGGAGGCGCTGCAGGACGATGGCTGGCGGCCGGTGTCGCCCGACCGGCCGGGTTATGGCGATACCGATTCGGTGGCCGGCGATGGCCAGGCCTATCTCGACCAGTGCGGCGATGATCTGGCCGCCCTGTGCGCAGCCCAGGGCTGGGCGGCGGTGCCGATCATCGCCCACGGCCCGATGCAGGTGGTGCTGGCGCTGCTGCGCCGCCACCCGGCCCTGGCCAGCCGCATCATCGTTGATGCCCCCGAACCGGGCGCTGCCCATGGCAGCGGCGACGCCGGCATGATCGCCACGCTGAAACGCCAGTTTGCCCGCCGGCCCTGGGCGGTGGCTGCCGTGGTCCGCATGCTGTCCACCCTGGCCAGCCATGCGCGGTTGGCGGCCCTGATGCAGGATTGGACTGCAGACAGCCCGGCCGATGCCCGCGCCATGGCCGATCCGGCCTTGCTGATGGATTTCTATCGCAAGCTGGAGCCCTTCCGCCGTGGCCGCATCGATGGCTTTGTGCGCGAGCAGCTGGTGCAGGCCACCGCACCGCCGCCGCCGGTGCTGCCCGGCACCGACCGGCTGTGCCTGTTGATCGGCGCCAGCGATTTCATGCACGACGCCCGCGCCAACCATGATTATTGGCGCCGCGCCCTGCCCGATGCCGCCATCCACATCATTCCCGATGCCGGTCGCTTCATCAGCTACAGCCACCCCCGGCTGCTTGTCGCCGCGCTTTCCGCCTGATCTCCCCTGCAAATGGGGATGGGCAAGGCGGCGCGCTTGCCCCACCCCGGCGGGATGACTGGATCGGGAGACAGGCAATGATCATGCATCGGCACGCCCTGTGGTGGGCGATGGTGCTGGCCATCATCGGCGTGGCGCTCGCCTTGACGGCCGCGCCGGCAGCGGCTGCCGTGCGCACCGCCATTTATCGGGCGCAGATCAGCCAGTTCACCGGGCAAGACCAGGGCATTGATGGCGCCGGCCTGTTTGGCCCGGTGGGCGGCAATCTGCGCGGCAAATGGGCGGTGGCGCGCTTCACCTATGATACCAGCCTGGGCACGCCGTTCAGCGTCGGCCCCAATTCGGAAGGGCGCGCCTCCGGCCTCAACGCCGGCCAGCCGTCCCCCGTGCTGGCCGCCACCCTGCGTATCAACGGCTTCACCTGGGATGCGCTGCAGGGGCCGATAGGCCTGGGCGACAATGGCGAGATCTACACATCGGTTGGCGGCAACACCACGCACGCCTTTGGCCGCCAGCTCTATCCCACCACCGGCATCTACACCGCCACGCTGCTGATGAACGGCTGTTGCAGCCAGCCCATCCCGGCGCGGCTGGACGATCCCGCAGCGCTGCGCAGCACCGGCATCACCGGCGGCATGAACTTCAATTTCTTCAGCTATGCCGCCAATGATTATATCTACCGCACCCAACTGCAGTTCGTCGGCACCGGCACCTATCAGGTGGCGGGCGTGCCCGAACCGGCCAGCTGGGCCCTGCTGATCAGTGGCTTTGGCCTTGTTGGCGCGGCGGCGCGGCGGCAGCGGCGGGTCAGCCGCCCCGCCTGATCGCGGCGGCCCGCACGCGCACGCTGCGCAGCGCCAGCTGGATTTCCCACAGGAACAGGATCAACCCGCCGGTCAGCAGCGCCGTTGCGGCGATGAACACCCAGGCAATCGCCTCATCCAGCTGGTTGTTGACCAGCTGTTCCATGAACAACAGCACCACCACCAGGCAGACCAGCAGGGCTGACAGGGTGCACAGCGCGATCGCCCAGTTCGCCGCTGCCATGCGCCGCGCCAGCACCGCCAGATCATCGATGGCAATGCGCCGCCGTTCGCCGCCATAGCTGCCCACCTGTTCCTCCAGATGCCGGGCGCGATCCACAACGCGCGACAGCCGGTGGGCCAGCACATTCAAGATGCCGCCGATCGCAGTGAGCAGGAACACCGGGGTGACAGCTTGCTGGATGGCGGACCCGATATCGATGACGGTGAACAGATTTCGCATGGCCGCCATCAAGCCGCGCAATCGCGGCCACCGCAAGCGCCGATTTGGCGCACACATCTTGCGCAGCAGGCCGGCTCCACGCTATGAGTGCGATCATGGCTTTTGCGCGCGCCCTCCTGCTTCGACTTAAACGCCCTCGGGCGTGATGGCGGCTGCTGGGCTTGTTCCCTCGGCGCCACGCCTTGAGGGGAAATACCGCACACGAAATTTCAGCCCAGATTGAACAGGCCACAGCCATGAGCATCATGAACAACAGCGGGCATATCCGCATTTTTGACACCACCTTGCGCGACGGGGAACAATCCCCCGGCTGCTCGATGAACCTCGAGGAGAAGCTGAAGGTCGCCGCCCAGCTGGAAGCGCTGGGGGTGGACATCATCGAGGCCGGCTTTGCCATCGCCTCCGAAGGCGATTTCGAAGCCGTGCAGGCCGTCGCCAACCAGGCCGACACCGCCATCGTCGCCAGCCTGGCCCGCGCCGCCGCCGCCGACATCGAACGCGCTTGGGCGGCGCTGAAGGGCGCCAGGAACCCGCGCATCCACACCTTCATCGCCACCAGCCCGCTGCACATGAAGGTGAAGCTGAACAAGTCCCCGGAAGAGGTGCTGGAGGCGATCCGCTTGTCTGTCGGCCTCGCCCGCAATCTGTGCGGCGATGTCGAATGGTCGGCTGAGGATGCCACCCGCTCCGATCCGGATTTCCTGTGCCGGGCGGTGGAAATGGCGATCCGCTCGGGCGCCACCACCATCAACCTGCCCGACACGGTGGGTTATGCCACGCCCGAAACCTATGGCGCGATGTTCAGGGACGTCATCACCCGGGTTCCGAACGCCGATCAGGCGATCTTCTCCACCCATTGCCACAATGATCTGGGCCTCGCCGTCGCCAACACGCTGGCTGCGATCATGGCTGGCGCCCGCCAGGTGGAAGCCACAGTGAACGGCATCGGGGAGCGTGCCGGCAATGCCGCGGTGGAGGAAATCGCCATGGCGCTGCGTGTGCGCCAGGACGTGATGCCCTATCAAACCCGCATCGTCACCACCGAGATCACCCGCGCCAGCCGGCTGGTGTCGGGCGTCACAGGCATGCAGGTGCAGGCCAACAAGGCCATCGTCGGTGCCAACGCCTTTGCCCATGAAAGCGGCATCCACCAGGATGGCATGCTGAAGGACAGCTCCACCTATGAGATCATGACGCCGGAAAGCGTCGGGCAGGGGGCGACCAACCTGGTGCTGGGCAAGCATTCCGGCCGCGCCGCCTTCCGCTCCAAGCTGGCGGAGCTGGGCTATGACCTCAGCGACAACGAGTTTGGCGACGCCTTCAAGCGCTTCAAGGATCTGGCCGACTCCAAGAAGCAGGTGTTTGACGAGGATATCATCGCGCTGGTCGATGACGAGGTGCTGCGCGGGCATGACCGC
Organism: Sandarakinorhabdus sp. FBCC-B8862; assembly: GCF_059745315.1. Taxonomy (NCBI): domain Bacteria; kingdom Pseudomonadati; phylum Pseudomonadota; class Alphaproteobacteria; order Sphingomonadales; family Sphingosinicellaceae; genus Sandarakinorhabdus; species Sandarakinorhabdus sp. FBCC-B8862. The sequence goes on along the minus strand of NZ_CM185574.1, from coordinate 1,465,243 downwards.
ATCCAGGTGGTGGAGGTGGAGGTCTATTGCGGCAGCAACGGCCCGCAGCGCGCCATCCTCACCCTGTCCATCGACGGGGAGGAGGTGACCGCCGCCACCAAGGGCAATGGCCCGGTCGATGCGCTGTTCAACGCCATCCGCAAGCTGGTCCCGCATGAGGAGGCGGTGCTGAACCTCTATCAGGTTCATGCCGTCACCGCCGGCACCGATGCCCAGGCCGAAACCAGCGTGGTGCTGGCCGAAAACGGCCGCACCGTGCGCGGCACCGGCGCCCACACCGACACGCTGGTCGCTTCCGCCCGTGCCTATGTGAACGCACTCAACAAGCTGATGGTGAAGCGGGGCAAATCGGCGCTCTCGGCTTCAGCGTGAGCCGGCGGCTCGTCATCGTCTACAACGCCAACGCCGGAATATTGGCGGGGGTGATGGACAGCGTGCACAAGATCGTCTCGCCATCCACCTACCCCTGCCAGCTCTGCGCCGTCACCTATGGCCTCACCAGCATGCGGCGCGAATGGCGGGCGTTTCTGGACGAGACGGGGCTGGAGACGGTCTTTCACCACCGCCCGGACTTCCGCGCCGCCTTTCCGCACGTCGCCGATTGGCCGCTGCCGCTGGTGGCGGTGGAAGACGGCGGGCAGCTGACCCAACTGGTCACCGCCGCCGATTTCACCGCCATCCCCGACCTGCCCACCCTGATCCGCGTGGTGCGGGAACGGTTGGCACCCTAAAATCCTCCCCCTCTGGGGGAGGTGGCAGCCGCAGGCTGACGGAGGGGGCGCGCGTGTTGGCGTTGGCAAGCCCCCTCCGCCCTGCGGGCACCTCCCCCAGAGGGGTAGGATCATCACTGAATCAATTCCCCCAGCAACGGATTGGGAAAGCGCCGCCGCTGGGTGATGGCGTGGAAATCCTCGGTCAGGCCGGGGATGGTGAACACCGCCTCCAGCGTGCCGGCGGCCAGTTCATCCTTCACCACGATCGGCGGCACCAGCGTGAGCGCTTCCGATGAGCGCGCCAGCAGGCGCAGCATCGCCATGTCGTCCACCTCGGCCAGGATGATCGGCTGGATGCCGGCGGCATCGAGCAGCTGATCGAACCCGGTGCGGATATCGGTGCCCTTGGTTGGCAGCAGCACCGGCAGCTTGGCCAGATCCTGCGGAAACGCCAGCGGCCGGCGCAGCAGGCCGGGCGGTGCAACCAGGCCCACCGGCTGCTGGGCGATGCGCCGGCACAAGATGTCGGGCGCGATGCTGCCGTGCGGCGGCTGGTTGGCCAGCACCACGTCCAGCTCATGCGCCTCCAGCTGCGCCAGAAGGTCGCGCATGGTGCCCGACAGCATCACCAGCTCCACATCGCGCCGGCCGATCAGCGGCGCGATGAACTCGGCCTGGAAGTTGCGCGACAGCGTGGGCAGCGCGCCGATGCGCAGCACCTGCTGATCGATGCGCACCCGGCCGGCCAGCGTCTGCTGCAGCGCCTCGCCGGCGGCAAACACCGTGTCCGCATAATCCAGCGCGATTTTCCCGGCCTCCGTCAACGACATGCGCCGTGGGCCGCGATCGAACAGGGCGTGGCCCAGCGCCTCCTCCAGGCTCTTCAATTGCACCGAAAGCGCCGATTGCGACAGGTTCAACTGCTCCGCCGCGCGGGTCAGGCTGCCGGCGTGGGCGACGGCGTGGAAATAGCGCAGATGGTTGTAATTGAGTGCCGGCATGGCTTCACTTTCACAAAAACGAACGAACCATCATAATATATCTATTTTACGTGGATCATGACAGCCCATAGATGGCCAGTCGTTCCCTGCCTCCCATGGAGTGACACCGATGACCATCACCCCGCTTGTCTGGAGCGCGCTTGCCGGCCCGCTGGCGCTGCTCGCCGTGGCGCTTCTGCCCGCCGCCAATCCCAAGGCGCTTGCCGCCAACGCCCGCACCGCCGCGCTGATCGCCTTTGCCACCGCGCTGGCCGGCGCCATCGGCGTTGTCCTGGCCGGCCCGTTCAGCGTCACGCTGCCCGGCGTCTCCATCCTGTTCGATGGCCTCACCGCCGTGATGTTCCTGCTGGTCAGCTTTGTCGGCAGCATCGTCGTCCACTTCTCCCGCAACTATATGGCCGGCGATCCCGGCCATGCCCGCTTCACCCGACTGCTGTCGGTCACGCTTGCCAGCGTGCTGCTGCTGATCCTGTCGGGCAACATGGCGATGTTCTTCGTCGCCTGGGTGGCAACTTCCGTCGGCCTCAACCAGCTGCTGATCTTCTATGGGGACCGGCAGGCCGCCATCCTCGCCGCCCGCAAGAAGTTCATTGCCAGCCGCATCGGCGATGCCGCGCTGGGTGTTGCCATCTACAGCCTGTGGCAGGCCAGCGGCACGCTGGAATTCACCGGCATGGTCGAAGCGCTGAAGGCGCAGGGCACGGCCACCCCGGGCGTGATCCTGGCCGGCGTGCTGATCGCGGTCGCCGCCCTGCTGAAATCCGCCCAGTTCCCGCTGCACGGCTGGATCACCGAAGTGATGGAAACCCCCACGCCGGTCTCCGCCCTGCTGCACGCCGGCATCATCAACGCCGGTGGTTTCCTCGCCCTGCGTTTCTCGCCGCTGCTCGAACTCTCCACCCCGGCGATGGATCTGCTGCTGGTGGTGGGCGGCTTCACCGCGCTGTTTGCCAGCGTCGTCATGCTCACACAAAACGCCATCAAGGTCTCGCTGGCCTGGTCCACCATTGCCCAGATGGGCTTCATGCTGCTGCAGTGCGGCCTGGGTGCCTGGCCGGCGGCGCTGCTGCACATCGTCGCCCACTCGCTCTACAAGGCGCACGCCTTCCTGTCCTCGGGCAGCGTGATCGATATCGCCCGCGCCAGCTGGTCGCCCAGCCCCGGCGGTGCCCCGCATCCGGCGCGCCTCGCCATGGCCGTAGCCCTGGTGCTGGCCGCGGTGGGTGTCACCGGCACGCTGTCGGGCTTTGAAGTCGCCTCCCAGCCCGGCGTGTTCGCCCTCGGCGCCATCCTGCTGATGGGCCTCACCCACTATATCGCCCAGTCGATCGATCAACGCCCCACCGGCTTCGTGATTGCCCGCACCGTGGTCGGCGCCATCGCGGTCGCCACCGGCTGGTTCACCCTGCAGGCCGGCATGGCCGCGCTGATGGCCGGCACGCTGCCGGCAGAGGCCGCCCGCACCGATCTGGTCGCCCTGATCGCCATCGCCATCATCGTCGCCGGCTTTGCCGCCCTCACCATCGGCCAGGCCAGCTTCATCACCGCCAAGGGGGCCGCGACCCCGGCCTGGGCCCGCGCCTTCTACGTGCATGTCCAGAACGGCCTCTATGTGAACACGCTCGCCAACCGGCTGGTGCTGGCCCTGTGGCCCACCGGCCTGCCGGCCCGGCGCTGATCCCCCCATTTCGCGAAAGGTCCTGAACCATGATGACCGACACCGCTGCCCCCGCCACCACCACCGAAGCCCTGGCCACCCCGCCGGCCCCGCCCGCGCTGGAAACCGCCATCGCTGCCGCCTGCCAGCGCATCGCGCCGCTGTGGCCCTTGAAGCACTTCGTCGCCGTCAATCCCTATCTGGGCTTCTCGGGGCAGAGCTTTGCCGCCACCACCGCCACCATGCGCCGCGTCGCCAAGGTGGACATGCTGATGGCCCGCCCCTTCTATCGCGAAGCGCTGGCCGCCGGCATCATCACCGATGCCCATATCGCCGAAGCCCTCGCCCGCGCCCCGGCCAACTCGCCGATCCCGGCCGATGTGGCGCTGGCCAAGGCGGCGTTGGCGCGCGACCCGGCCGAACGGAAGGGCGGCCCCGCCGTGGTCGCCACCATCGCCGAAGTGCTTGACCGGCTGTCCTCCGGCGACCGTCAGGCCAGCCGCACCGCCTTCATGGTCGATGAAATCTCACGCTGGTGCGCCGCCTATTTCGATGAAGGCCAGGCCAGCTGGCAGATGCCGCAGCGCGGCCTCACCCCATGGAAGGCCTGGCGCGAAACCATGCGCCATGATCGCAATGCCGAAGCCATGGGCATCAAGGATTTCCGCCGCATCATCGCCGATCTGCCGGCCGATCCGGTTGCTGCCATCGGTCTGATCGTCGAAGCCATCGGCATCCCCGAACGCGCCCAGACCGATTATCTGCACCGCGCCCTGTTCGATATCGGCGGCTGGGCCGCCTATGTCCGCTACCTCGTGTGGGACAACAATCTCTACGGCCGGCAAGACAATCGCCTGGTCGAGCTTCTCGCCATCCGCATGGCTTGGGGCTATGCCCTGTTCCGCCAGCGCACCGATGCCGAATTCCAGGCCGCCTGGGCTGCCGAAATGCAGCAGGCCGCCCAGCTGCCTGATGATGCGGGCCTGTCGGCCGATCCCGATCTGGCGCTCGATCTGGTCTTCCAGGAAGCCTATGAAATCGCGTGGCAAAAACAGCTGCTCGGCAAGCTGGCCCGCGACGAAGCCGCCGCCCAGCCCTTTGCCATCCCCGCCCGCTCCGGCCGCAAGCCGCTGCAGGCCGCCTTCTGCATCGATGTCCGCTCCGAAGTCTATCGCCGGGCGCTGGAACAGGTGGTGCCGGGCGGCGAAACCATCGGCTTTGCCGGCTTCTTCGGCTATCCGATCGAATATGTGCCGATCGGCCGCGAATCGGGCGGCGCCCATTGCCCGGTTCTGCTCACCCCGGCCTTCACCATCACCGAAATGGTGAACGGCGCCGATCCCGCCGTCGAAACCGAAGTGCTCGGCCTGCGCCTGCTGCGCCGCCGTGCCGCCAAGGCGTGGAAAAGCTTCAAGCAATCCGCCGTCTCCAGCTTCACCTATGTGGAGGCGATGGGCCTCGGCTTTGCGCCCAAGCTGGTGTCCGACGCGCTCGGCCTCACCCGCACCGTCTCCGATCCCAACACCGATGGCCTTGATGCCAACGTGATCGGCAAGCTCGGCCCGCGCCTCGATCCGGTGCTGGTCGGCGGCCGCATGACCGGCCTCAACGCCGAACAGCGGCTCAACCAGGCCGAAGCCGTGCTGCGCGCCATGAGCCTGACCGGCGATTTCGCCCGCCTCGTCCTGCTCGCCGGCCACGGCAGCACCACCGCCAACAACCCGCACGCCTCCGGCCTTGATTGCGGCGCCTGCGGTGGCCACACCGGCGAAGCCAACGCCCGCATCGCCGCCGATATCCTCAACGATCCGGCGGTGCGCAGCGGCCTCCGCGGCCGCGGCATCCACATCCCCGATGATTGCTGGTTCCTCGGCGCCATGCACGACACCACCACCGATCAGATCAGCATCTTTGATCGGGATCGCGTGCCGCCGGCCCTGCGCGCCGATCTGGCCGAACTCGATGGCTGGCTCGACCGCGCCTCGGCCCTCACCCGCCGCGAACGCGCCCGCTTCCTCGATCTCGACGCCCCCGATGGCGATATCGATGCCCAGGTGCTGCGCCGCAGCCGCGATTGGGCCCAGGTGCGCCCGGAATGGGGCCTGGCTGGCAACGGCGCCTTCATCGCTGCCCCGCGCCACCGCACCGCCGGCATCGATCTCGGTGGCCGCAGCTTCCTGCACAGCTATGACTGGCAACAGGATAATGGCTTCGGCGTCCTCACCCTGATCATGACCGCGCCGATGGTCGTGGCCAGCTGGATCAACCTCCAATATTACGGCTCAACCGTGAACAACAAGGTGTGGGGCGCCGGCAACAAGGTGCTGCACAACGTCGTCGGCACGCTGGGCGTGCTCGAAGGCAACGCCGGCGACCTCAAGACCGGCCTCGCCTGGCAATCGGTCCACGACGGGACAAAACTGCTCCACGAACCGCTGCGATTGAACGTCTTCATCGAAGCCCCGCTGGACGCGATGACGGGCGTCATCATGAACAGCCAGACCGTGCGCGAATTGGTCGACAACCAGTGGATCCACCTCTGGGCGATCGGCGACGACGGCCAGGTCTCCCACCGCTACCACCGGGATGGCGAATGGACCGCACTCTGATCTGAACTGACCGAACCGGCGGCGGCGTTGATGAAAAGGCAGCGCCGCCGTTGGCGTTCAGGGGCAGAAGAAAAGGGCCTCCGGCGGCCAGGGTCGAAGACCCTGGACCCAATTCGCTTTCGGGTGTGCTGCATGGGGAGCGCGTCCGCCTTCGCCCTCTTCCCAGTCGCTCCAAATCCCCGTCGCCCCGTGCTTGACACGGGGCTTGGCTATCGTTCTTGCACATCCGGCTCTGCTGTTCGGAACAAGAACAGCCCAAATCCTCATGCAGTGTGACTGCGTTCCGCCTGAAAATGCCTGACCGCAACTTGCCTGATTTGCCAATTTCAGACAGATTTCATGCTTGGCATTGGGGCAACGGCGATGAATCTGAAGAATTTTGCTTTGCTGTCGGCCATGGTCATCGTCGTGAATGCCTGCTCTCCGGCACCCGAGACGCCTCCCCTCTATGGCGTGTCCGACCTTGAATCGCAGCGCGTGTCTGGGGCCGAAATCGTGGCTGTGCCCGGCGGCCAATCATTTGATCAAGTGAGCGCAAGGGTAACGCTGGATGTGGATGGCCGCGTTGTCGATGCGCGCTGGACGGATGGTGGCTATCCTCGCACCAAACCCGGCAGCCGGATAACGGACGCGGCCTTGGCCGCCGTTCGGCAATGGCGATTCCGGCCGCAGTCGTTCGAAGGCAAGCCGATCAGGGCCGTGGGCGAAGTGACAATCCAGCTGCGCCCAGCCGAAATCCCGGCGAACCCGGCGGTGCCATTTCCCACCGCGCCGCCCGAGGACATCGAAATCAGCCTCATTCGCACCGCCTGTTTCGGAATCTGCCCGGATTACAAGCTGACGGTGACGGGCGATGGCCGCGTGACCTATGAATCGGGGGAAAATCTGCTGCCGGGGACGGCCGCCGAGGTGCATCGCCAATTCAACGGCCTCAATGTCCTGCTGGCTGGCCGATATGAGGCGAGAGTCAGTCCGGCGGCGGTGGCGGCCCTGCTCGCACGGTTTCGCGCTGCCCGGTTCTTTGGCCTGAAACCCCAGTATTCTGCCAGCATCACCGACATCCCGACCTATGTGCTGGAGTTGCGCGTGGGCACCCGGCGCATGCGCGTGGTGGATTATGCAGGCGGAGCAGTCGGGATGCCCGCGGTGGTGACGGAACTGGAGGACGCGGTTGACCAGTTGGCCGGCAGCGACCGCTGGGTGTTCGGCAACCGCGAAACGCTGGCCGCACTGAAAGCCCGGGGCTTTGCCGTGCGCTCTCCGGCGGCGGCCGCGCTGGTGGTGGCGCTCCTCAGCCGGGACTTCTGGTTGCCCGCAAAGGGTGATTCTGATGGCTTGCTGCGCGCGCTGATCGCTGAGGGCCTGGATCTCGACGCCGCAGTTCCAATGCCGCCAGAGGGCGGCCGTCCGCGGCCGCCCACCACGGTTGGGGCGGTGATAGCGAGCCATGCGGCGCGCATCGGCAACGCGACGCTGTTCGAACAGATGGCGCGCCAGGGCCACTTGGCCCACCTGGGCCAGGGCGAACTGAATGAATTGTTCCAGACCGGCATGGGATGCAGCCCTGCCATCGCCCGTGCCCTGGTGACGGCCGGTGCCAATCCGAAGTCGATGGGAGAGCGTGGCAATGCGCTGCATGCGATCGGCGACACCTATGGCGCATGCCATGAGCGGCCGGAACAGCAACGGGCCAAGATGGCGGCAGCGCTGATCACCCTGGGGGTGCCGGTTGATGCGCGCAATGAAGATGGGGAAACACCGCTGATGGGGTGCAATGATCCCGCCATGGCCAAGCTGCTGGTGCAGGCCGGTGCCAACCCCGACGCGAAGGCCGGCGATGGCACGCCCGTGCTGCTCTCCTTGACGGATGACCGGGCCATCGTGACCTTGCTGCGCGCCGGTGCCAATCCCAGGGTGCGTGACCGTCACGGCACACTGCGCCAGCAGGCTCGCGCGTGGCATCAGCCTGCTACGCTGGCGTGGCTTGATGCCCATGGCATTGCCTGACTGTCAGCAGGCCCTCTTTCTTTCTCCCGTCACCCCCGCCATGATGCCGCGCATGAGCAATCCGCCCCCCGACGACAGCGCCCGCTGGTTCCGCCGCGCCCTCGCCGCCATGGCCGGCATCGGGTTGGCGCTGGCGATCTGGCAGTTGCAGCAGTTGGTGCTGGTGATTTTTGCCAGTGCGCTGGTCGGGTTGATGCTCAGTGATTTTGCCGCGTTTCTGCAGCGGGCGCTCAGGCTGCCGTTTGCGTTGGCGATTGCGGCGGCGGTGTTGATTCCGCTGTTTGCGCTGGTGATCATTTTTGGCCTGTTCGGCACGTTGATGACGGAGCAGTTCATCATCCTGTCGCAGCGGCTGCCGGCGGCGGTGGCGACGGTGGAGGGGTGGATCAGGGCGACGCCGATTGGCGCCGATGTCATGGCCCAGGTGTCGGGCTATGCGCCCAAGGTGTCTCAGGTGGTGGATATCGCGCAGGCGACTCTGGCCAATGTCGGTTCGGCGGTCACTGGGCTGGCGGTGGTGCTGGTGGCAGCGCTCTATCTGGCGGCGCAGCCCCGGCTGTATGTTGATGGCCTGATCGATATGCTGGCGCCCGAGACCCGCCCGCGCGTGCGGGAAGCGGTGGGGGTGATCAGGGCTTCGCTCACCGCCTGGTTGAAGGGGCAGGCGATCGGCATGGCCTTTGTGGCGGTGGGCACCTCCATCGGCCTGTGGATTGTCGGCCTGCCGTCGCCGCTGGCCATCGGGCTGGTGGCCGGCCTGTGCGAATTCGTGCCCTATCTGGGCGTGGTGCTGGTGGCCATTCCCACGGTGATCCTCGGCTTCGGCCAGGGGGTGGAATCGGGCATCTTCACCATCATCGCTTTGGCGGTGGTGCAGCAGTTGCAAGGCAATGTGGTGATGCCGATTGCCCAGAAAACCTTTGGCGATCTGCCGCCGGTGCTCACCATCTTCAGCCTGATTGCCGCCGGCACGCTGCTTGGGCCGTTGGGCGTCATCCTGGCGGTGCCATTGACCGTGGTGTTCATGGCGCTGCTGAAGGTCCGTCTGGCGTGGTTGGGCCGGAGTTCATCGCTGACCGGCGGCTGAGGGCCCTTGCGCCAGCCGGCGGCGCGTGTATCAGCCGGGCTCCCCACCATGGCCAGCCAGCATCCTGCCTTCCTGATCATCGATCGCACCGCCGTGCTGTTTTGCGGCGTGGCGGCCGGTATTGCCATTGGCATCGCCTTTGCGCCGCAGATCAATGGCTGGCTGGGCGATGCCCCGGCTGCTGTGGGCGCGGCACTGCCGCCGGCCAAGGGCGGCCTGCCCGGCGAGGTTGCCGGTGATGCTGATGCTCCCGCCGCGCTGCGCCGTGCGGTGGCGGAAAAGCGCAGTTTCCGCATCGGCGTGTTTGGGGACAGTTTCGGCGATGGCTTGTGGGCGGCGCTCTACAACCAGCTGCCCCGGCGGGAAGCGTTCCATGTCCTGCGCTATGCCCAGCAGGCCACCGGCTTCACCCGCTATCGCCAGCTCGATCTGGAAGAAAAGCTCAGCGCGCAGCTCGCCGAAGGGCCGGTGGATGTGGCGGTGATCAGCTTTGGCGCCAATGATATCCAGGGCCTGCTCGTGGGCGGCAAGGCGGCGGCCTTCCTGTCAGAAGGCTGGAAGGCCGAGATCGGCGCGCGCATCACCCGCTATGTGAAGCGCCTGCAGGATCAGGGCGCGGAGGTGTTCTGGGTTGGCCTGCCGCTGATGCGCGACAAGGATTTCGATGCCAAGGTGCAGGCGCTCAATGCCTTTCAGGCCGGGCTGATGCGCGATCTGGGGGTGCCGTTCATCGACACGCGCGCCAGCGCCGCCGGGCCGGATGGGGCCTATGCCAGCCATCTGATCGATCCCAAGACGGGCGCGCCCTGGCTGGTGCGCGCCGGCGATGGCATCCACATGAGCATGAAGGGCTATCGCCTGCTCACCGCCGATATCGCCACCCGCGTGCGCGCCTGGGGCGCTGCGGCGCGGGGGGACAAGCCGGTCGCGCCCGATCTGGTGCCGCCGCCGGTGGTGGACAAGCCGGCGCCCGCGCCCGCCGAAGGCCAGGTCGGCGATCCGCCCGAAACCATCGTGAGTGACGTGCTGGCCCCAACGACAACTCCGGCCCCAGCCCCAACCGAGCCGTCCCCGCCCAGCGACGCGCCCACCAATCTGCTGCCGCCCGTTTCCGAGCCGGCACCGCCGCCACCAGCCGAACCGGCGCCCGCGCCACCAAAGGCCGCCTGATGCTGGCCGGGCTGGCCCTGCTGGCAGCGCCCTGCCTGGCGGCCCTGTGTGGGGCGGAAACCCTGGCCGGGGTGCCGCTCAGTGCCAATGGCCTGCCGCCGGGCCGGCCGCTCCATATTCTCCAGATCGGCGATTCCCACACCGCTGGAGACAGCATCACCGGCGCGCTGCGCGATGCGCTGCAGGCCCGGCTGGGCAATGGCGGGCGCGGCCTGATGCCGGCTGGCCGGCCGCATCCCGGCGTGCGCACCCGCGGTGTCGAAACCGCGATGAGCGGCGGCTGGCAATCGCGCGGCCTGTTCGGCAGCGGGGCCGGCGAAACCTGGCCTCCGCGTGGGCTCACCGGTTACACGCTCACCAGCCGCACCCGCGGGGCCTCGCTGTCGCTCAGCGCCGATGCCAGGAACGAATTCACCGCCTTCGGCCTGTGTGTCGCCGCCGGCCCCAGCGGCCCGCGCCTGTCGATCAGCGTGGGCGGCATCACGCAGGATGTGGATTTCACCGCCGACAGCGACACGCCCAAATGCCAGCGCTTCACCAGCGAAACCGCCGCCCGCAGCGCCCGGCTGGAGCTGTTGTCGGGCGAAGCCATCATCACCGGCTGGTGGCTGGAGCGCAGCCAAGGGGTGATCGTCTCCAATCTCGGCGTGCCCGGCAGCCAGCTGCAATTCCTCGGCCGCGCCGATACCGCGACCATGGCCGCCCAACTGGCCGCGCTGCCGCCCGATCTGATCATCCTGGCCTTTGGCACCAACGAAGGCTTTGCGCCCAACTTTGATGCCATCCGCCTCGAAAGCCAGATCCGCGAACAGGTCGCCCGGCTGCGCGCATTGGCCGGCCCGGTGCCGATCCTGCTGCTGGGCCCGCCCGACGCCGCCAGCCGCAACGGCGCCCTGGCCGGCAACGCCCCCGGCGAAGCGGTGGACTGCAACCCGGCGATCATGGCCGGCCCCGGCCGCCTGCCGGTTGATGGCATCGATATCCCGCTGTGGAACGATGGCGATGGCGTGCTCGCCCCCGATCCGGTCACGCTGGCGGGCCCGGCCATGCGCTGGGTGCGGCGCGGCGGCCTGCTGTTCACGCCGCCGGCCCTGGCCCAGGTCGCGGCGGTCGAGCGCCGGGTGGCGGCCGATCTCGGCCTCGCCTTCTGGGATTGGCGCGCGCGCCAGGGCGGCGCGTGCGCGGCGGTGAAATGGACCCAATCCTATCTGATGGGCCCGGATTTCATCCATTATTCCCCGGCCGGCGGTGTGGAGATCGCCCGCCTGCTGCTCGCTGATCTTGATGCCGCCCGGGCCCCGGCTGGAACCGCCCCCTGATGCTGTTCCCCACGCTCGATTTCGGCCTGTTCTTCCTGCCCGTCCTCATCCTCGTCTGGACGGTCGGGCAGGCGAGCAACGAATGGCGCAAGATCATCCTGCTGCTGGCCAGCTGGGTGTTTTACGGCGCCTGGGATTGGCGCTTCGTGCTGCTGCTGATTGCGTCCGCCGCCATCAACTGGCTGCTCGCCGCCCGGATCCAGCGCCGGCTTGATGACGGGCAGGGGGTGCAGCCCTGGCTGGCCATCGGCGTTGTCGCCAATCTGCTGATCCTGGGCTTCTTCAAATATTTCGGCTTCTTCCTGGAGGAACTGGCGCCCATCCTCGTTGCCGCCGGCTTCGGCCGCGATCTGCCGGTGCTGGAGGTGATCCTGCCCGTCGGCATCAGCTTCTTCACCTTCCAGGGCATGAGCTATCTCATCGATATCGCCCGCCGCAAGACGCAGCCCGCCAGCTTCCTCGACATCACCTTGCTGATGAGCTTCTTTCCCCACCTCGTCGCCGGGCCGATCGTGCGCGCCAGCCATCTGGTGCCGCAGTTCCAGTCGGTGCCACGCCTCACCCGCACCATGGTGGCCGGCGGCCTGATCCTCATCACCTGGGGCCTGTTCAAGAAGGCGGTGATCGCCTCTGAACTCGCCACGCGCCTCGTCGATCCGGCCTTTTTCGATCCCACCGCCCAGACCGGCCCCGATCTCTTGGCGGCCGCTTATGGCTATGCGGTGCAGATCTATTGCGATTTTTCCGCCTATTCCGACATGGCGGTGGGGCTGGCCGCGCTGATGGGCTATCGCTTCCCGCGCAACTTCGATCAGCCCTACCGCGCCGCCTCGCTGCAGGATTTCTGGCGGCGCTGGCACATCAGCCTGTCGAGCTGGCTGCGTGACTATCTCTACATCAGCCTGGGCGGCAACCGTGGCGGCATCTGGTACATCTGCCGCAACCTGATGCTCACCATGCTGCTGGGCGGCATCTGGCACGGCGCGAAATGGACCTTCCTGATCTGGGGCGCGCTGCACGGCGGCGTGCTGGCGATCGAACGGCTGTGGCGCGAATTTCGCCCGGCCGGCTTCCCGCGCCTGCCCACGCCCATTGCCGTGCTGCTGATCTTCCACATCGTTGTCGTCGGCTGGATCTTCTTCCGGGCCGACAGTCTGGATGGCGCGCTCACCTATCTGGCGCAGCTGGCGGCCTTCCGCCCCGGCGTGGCGCTGGCCGGGCCGCTGATGTGCGGGCTCATCGCGGTCGGCATGGCCTTTCATTTCACCCCGCCCGGCCTGTTCGCCGGCCTCACTCGCCGCCTTGCCGCCTGGCCGGCGCCGCTGCTGGGCCTCGCCGTCGGCCTTGCCGTGCTGATCATCGATGCCATGCGCTTTGAAGGCGTCGCCGCCTTCATCTATTACCAGTTCTGAGGGAGGAGCCGGTGGCCGAGGATTTTTCGTCCCCCGTCGATATCGAAGGCGACGAACAGGGCCTCTCTGGCCTCGGTCTGCTCGCCGTCGCCATGGGCGTGGCGCTGTTCGTGCTGGCCATGCTCAACGCCCATGCGCTGGCCGCCTGGGCCGATGGGCTGGAACCGGGCGCCCGCTCGGCGCGCATCGGTGCCGTGGCGCACGGCCTTGCCGATGCAACGGCGGCGCGGGGCCTGGATGGCCCGCGCGCCGCGCTGCACGATGAATGGAACCAGGTGAAGGCCGCCCGCTTCACCGGGCAGCAAGACGCCAATCAGCGATAGAACACGTGATCGTCCAGCCGCGTCACCTTGGTGCGGCTGCGGAAGAAGCTGTTCGGCCGCTTCCAGGTGGCGCGGAAATAGAGCGCGCCCTTTGAATGATCCGGCACATCGCCGGCCAGCACGGCGCGGGCGACGGCCACAGCCTCGGCCCATTCGGCGCTCTTGCGGTTCGGCTTGTAGCGGGCGAGGCGGAAAAACTGGCCGCGCTGGTTGGCGACCTCGCACACATGATCGCCAAAACCCTGCTTCACCCGGTTCACCAGCACCTGGGCCACGGCGATCTGGCCCTTCTTCGGCTGGTTGCCGGCCTCGTGATGCACAACCTTGGCCATGCAGTTGATGGCCTTGGGATCAAGAGCGGCCTGACGGCGGGCGGCGTCTTCTGCCTTGTCCTGCGCCAGCGTGGCGGCGGCCACAGCGGCGGCGCTTTGCCCACCAACTGGCGGGCTCGTGCTGGTCACATTGGCCAGGGCCATCCCCGAAACCAGCAGAACGGCCGCACCAGCGGCCAAAATCGAAATGCGCGGTGAAAAATCCACGGTTCAAACCAAAACTGCGCTTCTGCGGCCGGCGGGAACCCAAACTCCGGTCCCGAGGCGACAGACACGACGTGCAGGGCGGCCAGAAACACAGCGCCAATCCTGCCAGCAACAGACGGCCGGCATGCCAACCTGTTCATCTGCGGTCAAGCCGGCGCGCGACGAACCGCCCGCCAGCCTCGGCCAGTGGAGGCCCGCATCAACCGTCCAGCAACGCCTTCAACCGGTCGTTCACCACGCCGGGGGCGGCCTTGCCGGCCATGGCGCGCATCACCTGGCCGACGAAGAAGCCGAACAACTTGTCCTTCCCGCCGCGATATTCGGCGACCTTGTCGGGGTTGGCGTCCAGCACGGTCTGGATGGCGGCATCGATGGCGCCGGTGTCCGAAACCTGCTTCAGGCCGCGCTGCTCCACGATCGCGCCGGCGCGCTCGCCGGTTTCCAGCATGGCTTCAAACACCTGCTTCATCAGCGGGCCCGACAGCGTGCCATCGGCGCCCAGCGCCAGCAGTTCGGCAAGCGCATCCGGCCCAACGGGGCTCTCACCAATATCCTTGCCCAACCGCTTCAGCGCGCCAAACAGATCGCCCGAAACGAAATTGGCGACGCGCAAGCTGACCTCGGCCTGGTCCTTGCCCAGCTTGGCCGCCGTTGCAGCCAGCGCGGTTTCAAACCAGTCGGCGGTTTCCTTCTCCGCCGTCAGCACGCCGGCAAGATAGGGCGACAGGCCCAGATCGGCCTGATAGCGCGCGCGCTTGGCCGCCGGCAGTTCCGGCAGGCTGGCGCGGCACTGGTCGATGAACGCTTCATCAAACACCAGCGGCAACAGATCGGGATCGGGGAAATAGCGATAATCATGCGCGTCTTCCTTGCCGCGCATCGAACGGGTGGTGCCGCTGTTCGGATCAAACAGCCGGGTTTCCTGCACGATCGACCCGCCGCTTTCCAGCACGTCCACCTGGCGCTTCGCCTCATGCTCCACCGCAGCCATGATGAAGCGCACGCTGTTCACATTCTTGGTTTCGGTGCGGGTGCCAAAGGGCTGGCCGGCCTTCCTCACCGAGACATTGACATCGGCCCGCATCGAGCCTTCGTCCATATTGCCGTCGCACGAGCCCACATAGCGCAGCAGCTGGCGCAGCGCCGCGACATAGGCGCCGGCTTCGGCCGGGGAGCGGATATCCGGGCGCGACACAATCTCCATCAGCGCACAGCCCGACCGGTTCAGATCGACGTACGACATCGACGGGTGCAGATCATGCACGCTCTTGCCGGCGTCCTGCTCCAGGTGGATGCGCTCGATGCCGATGGTCTTGGTGGTCCCGTCGTCGAGGGTGATTTCCAGCGACCCTTCACCGACGATCGGGTGATAGAGCTGGCTGATCTGATATCCCTGCGGCAGATCGGGGTAGAAATAATTCTTCCGGTCAAAACGCGACCATTTGTTGATCTGCGCATTGATGGCGAGCCCGGTGCGCACGGCCTGGCGCACGCATTCGCCGTTGATCACCGGCAACATGCCCGGCATCGCCGCATCCACCAGGCTCACCTGGGCGTTGGGCTCGGCGCCAAATTCGGTGCTGGCCCCTGAAAACAGCTTGGCCTGCGCCGTTACCTGGGCATGGACTTCCAGCCCGACCACGATTTCCCAATCGCCGGTGGCGCCCTTGATCGTGAACGGTTTGGTGGCGGATTCTGCGTCGCTCATGGCCCTCCCTTTGGCGGCAAGCCCCGCGCTTGGCAAGTCGGCCACTTGCCCCCCACGGCCATGCGCCGGCCATGACGCGCCATCGCGCCCTCGATGGCCTGCGCGGCCTGTGCGCCCTGTTGATCTGCCTGTTTCATTTCAAGGCGGCCGGCCCGCTTGCGGCCGCGCCCTTGCTGCGCGGCAGCTGGCTGTGCGTGGATTTCTTCTTCGTGCTGTCGGGCTTTGTCATCGCCGCCGGCTGGGGCGGCCGGCTGGAGCGGCCGGCGGATCTGCCGCGTTTCCTGCTGTTGCGGCTGGCGCGGGTGTGGCCGCTGCACATGGTGATGCTCTGCCTGTTTCTCGCCACCGAATATGCCGGCGCGGCGCTGTCTGGCCTGGGCATCATGCACCGCCCGGCCTTCGGGCCCGGCCATGGCCCCGATGATTGGCTGGCTTCGGCCCTGCTGTTGAACTGCTTCGGCCTTACCAGCGGACCGGCATGGAATGTGCCGGCCTGGAGCATCGCCGCTGAATATTGGAGCTGGGCGATCTTCGGCCTTGCCTGGGTGCTGGGCGGGCGGGAGCGGCCGTGGCTGATCCTGATGCTGGCACTGCTGGCGTGGACGGCGATGCTGGCCGATGGCGGCGGCCTGGGCCGCAGCTGGGACGGCGGGCTGTGGCGCGCGCTGTGCGGTTTCTTCGCCGGGGTGCTGGTGCAGGCGGCACCGCGCTGGCAGCCGGGCAGTGCTGCCCGGGCCAGTGTTGCAGAAGCCGCGGTGCTGGCGCTGGTGGTGGCGGTGATGCTGGCCAATCCGCGCCCGCCGCTGGATCTGGCGGCGCCGCCGCTGTTCGCGCTGGTGCTCTGGGTGCTGGCCGCCGATGCCGGGTGTTGCAGCCGCTGGCTGGGCGTGCCGCTGCTGCAGCGGCTGGGCCAGTTGAGCTGCTCGGTCTATCTGGTCCATGCCTTTGTGCAGGCACGGCTGGGCGATGCGCTTGATCTGTTGCCCCGGATCTGGCCCGGCCTGCCGGCGCTGCACGCGCCGCAGCCGGACGTGTTTGGCCGCAGCCCGGCCGAAGGGCTGGCGATCACCGCCGCCATGCTGGCGCTGGTGATCGCCGCGGCGCTGCTGGCCAACCGCTGGGTGGAAATGCCGGTCCGCGCCTGGGCGCGGCGGCGCTGGCACCCGGCTGGTGTGGCGGTTACGGCCGTGCCGTGAAGCCCGCCGCCCGCTCGATGGCCAGGCCGGCATCCAGCACGCCCATCTCGTCCAGCGGCCGCCCGATGATCTGCAGGCCCAGCGGCAGGCCCGATGCCGACAGGCCGGCCGGCACGCTCATCGCCGGCAGGCCCGCCAGGCTGGCCGGCACGGTGAAGACGTCGTTCAGATACATGGCGATGGGATCGGCCTTGGCGCCAAAGGCAAAGGCCGGGCTGGGCGCGGTTGGCGTCAACAGCACGTCGCACTGCTGGAAGGCCAGCTCGAAATCACGGGCGATCAGCGCGCGCACCTTTTGGGCCTGGGTGTAGTAGGCGTCATAGAAGCCCGCCGACAGCACATAGGTGCCGATCATGATGCGGCGCTTCACTTCCTTGCCAAAGCCGGCGGCGCGGGTGGCGGCATACATGTCGTGCACATTGCCGCCCGGCGGCGTCACCCGGTTGCCGTACCGCACGCCGTCATAACGGGCGAGGTTGGACGAGGCTTCGGCCGGCGCGACGATATAATAGGTGGGCAGGGCATATTTGGTGTGCGGCAGCGACACCGAAACAATTTCCGCCCCTTCACTGCGCAGCCAGGCAATGCCCTGATCCCACAGCGCGGCGATTTCCGGGTCCATCCCGTCCAGCCGGTATTCGGCCGGAATGCCGACGCGCTTGCCCTTCATCGCGCCGGTCAGGCCGGCGGCGAAATCCGGCACCGGCAGATCAAGGCTGGTCGAATCGCGATCGTCAAAGCCACACATCGATGTCAGCAGATGGGCGCAATCGCTGACGCTGCGCGCCATCGGCCCGGCCTGATCCAGGCTGGAGGCAAAGGCGATGGTGCCCCAGCGGCTGGCGCGGCCATAGGTGGGCTTGATGCCGGCAATGCCCACGAAGGCGGCGGGCTGGCGGATCGAACCGCCGGTATCGGTGCCGGTGGCGCCGGCGCACAGGCGGGCAGCGACCGCAGCGGCCGAACCGCCCGACGAACCGCCGGGCACCAGCTCCGCATCGGAACCGCGCGCCTTCCACGGGCTGATCACCTTGCCAAAGGCGCTGGTCTCGTTGGACGAGCCCATGGCAAATTCGTCCATGTTGAGCTTGCCCAGGAACACCGCGCCATCGCGCAGCAGATTGGCGGTGACCCCGGATTCATAGCGGGGCACGAAGCCCTTCAGGATTGCCGAACCTGCCGTCGTCTGCACGCCTTCGGTGGCAAACAGATCCTTGATGCCGAGCGGGATGCCCGCCAATGGCCCGCCGCGCGTGCCATCGTCCACGGCCTTGGCCTGCGCCAGCGCCAGCTCCGGCGTTTCGACGATATAGGCATTCAGATGCCGGTTGGCCGCCATGGCATCGAGATGGGCCTGGGTCAGCTCCACGGCGCTGAACATGCGCGCCGCCAGGCCCGCCTTCATCTCGGTGAGCGACAGATCGGTGAGATTGCTCATTCGATCACCTTGGGCACGGCAAAGAAACCGCTGGTCGCCTCGGGCGCATTGGCCAGCACCTTCTCGGGAATGCCGCCATCGGTCACGGCATCGGCGCGCCAGCGCAGATGGCCGGGCATCACGCTGGCCATCGGCTCGACGCCCTTGGTGTCAACCTCGCCCAACTGCTCGATCCAGCCCAATATGCCATTGAGCTGTTCGGTCAGGCCCGGCACCTCGTCTTCGGTCACGGCGATGCGCGCCAGGCGCGCGATCTTCCGCACGGTTTCGCTATCAACAGACATGGCCTGCCGCTAGCAGGCCCAAGGCCTGTCAACAAGGGGGCGAACAGGCCGTTACGCGAGCGCGGCGCGGGGATCAGGAGAGCGCTGCGCGGGCCTGGCCGGCAATATGGGCCAGCATCGCGGCGCTGATCGTGCCACTGTCCCGCGCGCGGGCACAATTGCCGGCAATGCGCGCCACCCGCGCCTGGTTTGCGGTCACCCAGGCCTGCAATGCGGTCACCGGATCGCCCATTTCGGGCACGATTCTGCGCAAGAGATCCAGCCGGATCTGCTCGAAATCGCGCACCAGGGCGGCGGTCAGCAACCGCTCCCACGGGTCGGCAGAGGTCAGCCCGGCGGCGGCACCGCGCGCCCAATCCAGCCCCGCGACCTCGCCCAGCTGGGTATAGGCCTGGGCCGTCGCCCCCACATCAAGCTGGCGTTCGGCCGCCAGCAGGGCAACGCCAATCGCCCCGTCCAGCGCTTCCACCCGCACGATGGCAGCCGCCAGATCGGCCGGCGCACCTGCGGCGATCAGGGCCGCCGTCATCCGCTCCAGCTGGCCGCGCACTTCGGATTTCACAACCCGATCAAGGCTTTGGCCAAGAGCAGCGAGACCTGGCGCGATGGCCGATACCAGGGCGCTCGGGCTGCGCCCACCACCCAGCCGCAACAGATCGGCCATCTGGGCGCGCAGCACCCGCGCGGCGGCCAGGTGCAGGCTGGTCACCGCCTGTGCCGGCACATCGGCGGTATCGATGGCCTGCCAAAGCTGTGCAAATCCAAAGAGTTCGCGCGCCGCCAGGAAGGCGCCGGCCACATCGGCGAGCCCGGCGCCCAGCTCTTCGGCCAGTTCGAACGGCGCTGCCATGCCGGCCCGGTTGATCAGCTCGTTGGTCAGCTTGGTTGCCACCAGTTCGCGCCGCAGCCGATGATTTTCAATGGCTTGGCGATGGGTCACTTGCATGGCGCCTGGGAAGGCGGCCACCAGATCGGCCACCAGCAGCGGATCGGCAACCACCTCGCTGGTCACCAGCGCGTCATAGGCCGCCATCTTGGCATAGGCCATCACCACCGCCAGTTCCGGCCGGGTCAACCCTTCCTTGCCCTGCGCGCGCTGGCCCAGAACATCGTCGCCCGGCAGGCCTTCCACCCGCCGGTCCAAGCCGGCGCGACCTTCCAGCACCTGGATCAACCGCTGGAACACCGGCACGGCCGCCGCCCCGCCGGTTTCCGCCAGGCTGATGGCCTGGGTCTGCAAGCGATTGTCTTTCAACACCAATTCGGCGACGTCGTCGGTCATCACCTTCAACAGCGCATCGCGGTCCGGACGCGTCAGCCGTCCAGCCGCCACCTCGCCATTCAGCGCAATCTTGATGTTCACCTCATGGTCGGAACAATCGACGCCGGCCGAATTGTCAATGAAATCCGTGTTGATGCGCCCGCCTGCCCGCGAAAATTCGATGCGCGCCGCCTGGGTCAGGCCCAGGTTGGCGCCTTCACCGATCACCCGGGCCCCCAGTTCGGCCGCGTTCACCCGCACCGCATCATTGGCGCGGTCGCCGGCATCGGCATGGCTCTCGCTGCTGGCCTTGGCATAGGTGCCAATGCCGCCGAACCACATCAGGTCCACCTTCATCTTCAGGATGGCGGTGATCAGCTCGGTCGGGGCCAGGCTGTCGGCACTGACGCCCAGCATGGCCTTGACCTCGGGGCTGAGCGGGATGGATTTCAAACTGCGGGCAAACACCCCGCCGCCCTTGGAAATCAACGCCTTGTTGTAATCGTCCCAGCTCGATCGCGGCAGGGCAAACATCCGCTGCCGCTCGGCAAAGGCGGCCGGCACATCGGGGTCTGGGTCCAGGAAGATATGGCGATGGTCAAAGGCCGCGACCAGCGCCACCGCCGGCGACAGCAGCAGGCCGTTGCCGAACACATCGCCCGACATGTCGCCGACGCCAGCCGCGCGCACCGTCTCGCGCTGCACATCGATGCCCATTTCGCGGAAATGCCGCTGTACCGAAATCCAGGCACCCTTGGCGGTGATGCCCATGGCCTTGTGGTCATAGCCATTGCCACCGCCCGAGGCGAACGCATCGCCCAGCCAGAAGCCATGGGCTTCGGCAATGGCATTGGCCGTGTCGGAGAAGGTGGCCGTGCCCTTGTCGGCAGCAACCACCAGATAGGGATCGGGCGCATCATGGCACACCACGCCCGTCGGCGGGATGATGGCGCCATCGCTGTCCAGATTGTCGGTCACCGACAGTAGGGCGCGGATGAACACGCGATAGGCCTCGGTGCCCTCGGCCAGCCAAGCCTCGCGGTTGGTGGCCGGCGGCAATTGCTTGGGATAGAATCCACCCTTGGCGCCGGTGGGCACGATGACCGTGTTCTTCACCTTCTGCGCCTTGACCAGGCTCAGCACTTCGGTGCGGAAATCGTCGCGCCGGTCAGACCAGCGCAGACCACCGCGCGCGATCGGGCCGCCGCGCAGATGGATGCCCTCAACCCGCGGGGAATAAACCCAGATTTCGCGATAGGGGATGGGCGCCGGCAGGCCAGGCATGGCGGCGCTGTCGATCTTGAAGGCCAGCGCTTCGGGTTCTCCGGCCACGAAGGCATTGGTGCGCAGCGTCGCCATGATGGCAGCGCGATAGAGGCGCAGGATGCGATCATCGTCCAGGCTGGCAACATCGGCCAGCGCGGCATCGATACGGGCCAGAACCGCGGCTTCGCCAGCTGTCCGATCGGCGGCGGCCGGACCGAAGCGCGCTTCGAACAGGGCCACAAGGTCGCGCGTGATTGCCGGATAGCGCTTCAACGCGTCCACCACCGTCATCACCCCATAGGTGACGCCGGTCTGGCGCAGATAGCGGAACCAGGCCCGCAGCCAGCCGGACTGGCGGGCATCGAGGCCACAGCCCAGGATCAGGGCGTTGAAGCCATCATTCTCCTGCGCGCCCGTCAACACCGACGCCAACGCTGGCTCCACCCGTGCCACCAGCGCCGGCCAATCGGCCAGCATGGCCGGATCAGGCACTTCGGCCAGGAAATCATGAATCCAGCCCAGCTTGCCGCCGGCCAGATCAAACGGATATTCCTCCACCACCTTCAGGCCGAAATTCTCTAGCACCGGCACCGCTTCCGACAGCGGGATGATACGGCCAAGCCGATAGATTTTCAGCCGAACCTGGCCCGGCACCGCAGCCTCGCCGGGCAGCAGGCGCACACCGCGATCGGCCTCGTCGGCCAGGTGCGACAGGGCGATGATGTCAGCCGCAGCCTCCGCTGCCTGGTGTTGGGCCCGGTAACTGGCCGAAAAAGCCCGGCCATGGCTCAGGGTCAGGCG
The DNA here is from genome assembly GCF_059745315.1 of Sandarakinorhabdus sp. FBCC-B8862. Taxonomy (NCBI): domain Bacteria; kingdom Pseudomonadati; phylum Pseudomonadota; class Alphaproteobacteria; order Sphingomonadales; family Sphingosinicellaceae; genus Sandarakinorhabdus; species Sandarakinorhabdus sp. FBCC-B8862. Next base: position 1,443,452 of record NZ_CM185574.1, on the reverse strand, counting down.
GGCGGCGCGGGTGGCGCCGGCCTGTTCGGCCAGCACGGTTTCCAGCTCCTCGTCCCATCCGCGCACCAATTGGCGCAGCCGCCGGTCGAGCGCTTGCGCCTGCTCCGGGCCAAAGCCGGCCGCATCGGCGACATCGACAACATAATGCACGCGGGCGAGGCCCTCGGCGCGCAACTCCACTTCGAACCGGGCGATGCTGCCCTTCAGTTCCTGGGCCAGCATCTGGCCCACCGCCTCGCGCTGGCGGCTGGTGTAGGTATCGCGCGGCACGAACACCAGCACGGAAATGAAGCGGCCAAACGGATCGGGGCGGGCAAACAGCTTGGGCCGCGGCCGGTCGAGCAGCGACAACAGGCCCAGCGCCATCTCGCGCAGCTCGGCCGGGCTGGCTTCGAACAGCTCCATGCGCGGGAAGCTTTCCAGCACATGCACCAGCGCCTTGCCGCTGTGGCCGCTCTCGCCAAAGCCCAGCGTGTCGATGATCTCGCCCACCTTGCGGCGCAGCAGCGGCACCTGCCGGGGAGACGTGTTCAACGCCGCCGACGTGTAGAGCCCGAGGAAGCGCGTTTCAGACACAACGCGCCCTTCGCGATCAAAACCCTTCACGCTGACAAGATCGCCATTCACCCGGCGATGCACGGTCACCACCGCACCGGCACGGGTGATCAGCAGCGGTTCCGGACTGGCCATCAGGGCACCAAGGGCGCGCGGCGTGTCGGCACGCCCGCGCACACCGGTCCACACCGGATAATCCGGGTCACGCAGCAGGCCCAGGCCGGTATCGCCCTGGGCCGCCCCATCCGCGCCCAGATGATAGCGCCGGGCGCCGAGCAGGGTGAAATTGTCAGCCGCCAGCCATTCCAGAAAGGCCATGGCTTCGGCCGTGCGGTGCGGCGCCAGCGGCGGCGGATGGTCGCTCAACGCCCGGATGCTGTCGCGCAGCAGGGCCAGCATCGCCTGCCAATCCCCAACGGCGGCCTGCACATCGGCCAGCACGGCATGCAGGCTTTCGATCAGCGCGGTGCGGGCCTTTGCACCGACGCGCTCGATCTCCATGTAGATCATCGATTCGCGCACCGCGCCGAGCGGCGCCGGGCGGCCATGGCCATCGCCCACCACGGCCTTCAAAGCACCAGATGCATCACGCTCCACATCGATGATCGGGTGGATTAGGCGGTGAATGTCGATGCCGGCCGCGGTGACGGCCGCAGCGGTGGAATCAACCAGAAACGGCCTGTCATCGCCGATGATGGCCAGGCGCAACCGGCGTTGGCCGACCGGGCCGTCGTCCGCAAGGGTTTCGATCTGCACCAATGGCTCGCCGGGCATGCGCTGTGCGGCCGCAGTGCCGACAAAGGCCGCAATGGCGGCCCGATGGGCCTGGTCCAGATCGTCCACTTCGCCCGGCAAGCCATGCTGGAACAAGGCCTGTTCCAGCGCTACGACCATCTTTTCCATTTCCTCAACACCCAAGGTGGGGGCTGCTTTGGCCGGCCCCTCGTTTGCATTGCTGGCAGACACGTCAATCGCTCCCGCGTCAGTTCACCGCCAGCATATGCGCCCCGCTGCCAGGAAAGAAAAGCCGTTACGTAGAAATCACGAGCCGTTTTTTGTGATTTTGCTAACATTCTCTCGCGGCATGCGGCGAGGGAATGGTTCGGCGGGTCTGGTGCGCGTCTCCAACCCGGCAAATGCTTCCGCCAATTCGGCCCGCAGCCGACGCGCGGCACTTTTCGACAGGACTTCCCGCCAGCTCAGCACCACTTGCACCAGAGCGGCAGGATCGCCCCCCTGTGGCACCGGCAGTGCCAGCCCCCGCACCAGGATTTGGGCACCCATGGGGTCATTGACACTGGCTTCAAATGGGATCGGCATGGGTTGCAACGCAACCAACTCGCACGCTGCCACCAACTCTTCGCCCAGGCCCGGATCCCGTAGCAGTTGCAGCCCGGCAACGAGACCAAAGCGGGCCGCCACCGGACCGCCGACACAATCGATCACCGCGCGCCCGGCCGGATCCCGCACCAACAGGCTGTGATCGAAAAAGGGTGCAAGCGCGGCCAGAGTTTCGCCCGCGGCGGCAGCCTGCCAGGCCGCCAGCGCCCGACTGGTCAACCGCCGTTCCACAACCACGCTGCGCGGCATCTGGCCGGGTGACCAGGCCCTTGCGGCCGGCTGCAACCCTTTCATCTCGTCATTGGGCAACAGCAGGGATTGGTGGAGGGTCGGCTGGCTCATGCCGGCAGTAACGGCGGCGGCCCCAAGCCATTGAGGCTGTCCCCGCAACCCTCTTGCCAGCCGCCGCGCCCCCTGTTAATCGCCGCCACCTTGCCGGGCGCCGCAGTAGCTCAGGTGGTAGAGCACGTCATTCGTAATGATGGGGTCGGGGGTTCGAGTCCCTTCTGCGGCACCAGCCTTCAGGCAATCGATGGCATCACAACAATTGCTGTGCCAGCCTTGTCAGGCTGGTGACAATGACCAATAGCCCAATACAGATGACGGCGATGCTGGTGGGCAGTTTCTTGGTCAGTTTGGCGGCGATCGGCGCCGCGAGCAGGGCGCCACCGATCAGGCCCAAGGCCAGTTGCGATACCGCCGCAAAACCGAGATTGCCGACAAGAACCGTGGTGACGGTGACGGCGACAATGGTTTCAGCGATGGTGCTGGTGCCGACGACATAGCGCGGTGTGCCGCCGCGTTCGACCAGGCTGGAGGTGACGAACGGCCCCCAGATGCCAGCCAGCGCCTCGAGAATGCCGCCAAACAGGGCGATGATCGTGCGGTGCTGCCGCTTGGCCATTTCGGTCCGCGGGCGGCGGGCGCGGTAGAGGATCAGGGCGCCAATGGCCAACAAATAGATATTGACCCAGATCTTCAGCTGGTCGCTGTGAATGGACACCAGGATCAGGCTGCCGATCAGGGCACCCACCACGCCGCCAGCGCCCAGCCTGAGCAACATGGATTTGTTGACATTGCCTTCCCGCGCGTGGGCCACGGAAGCCGCTGCGCCCGTGAAGATCTTGGAGGCATTGACTGTGGCGCTGACACTCTTTGGATCAAGCCCGATGCCATTGAGCAGCGTGTAGGAGAGCACGCCAAAACCCATCCCAAGCGAACCATCGAGCATCTGGGCAAAGAAGCCGACGACGAAGGCCGACAGGATGTCCGGATTGTGGATGATGTCGAGAAGCCATTGCGGCATCAGGTGGCATCCCGGCCGGACATTCGGGCGACAGCGGGCAGCGGGCGCACCGAGTATAGGACGGCATGGACCGCTGCTGATCTTGCCTGTCGTCCCCTCACGATCGGCATCCCCTTCTGCCCGACTGAACCTGTTTGCGCGGCGACCCTAGCAAAGCCTGAGGCGGCATGCACCTGTATCTTCGCGGCTTTTAAGCAACTGGTCACTGTCGTGCCTGTGCCATCGGGCCAGGCGAGCATGGGGTGCGACGGACGGAGCAATGGCAGCTTTGCGATTGGTTGAACGACGCATATTGCATCGCCTCGCGCAATTTTCATTCTCAAAGCCTTTGCCCTTGCGGCGTTTTTGGTGGCATGGGGCATGCGTGCCTGTGGACCGGTGGCGTAAGTTTCCGGTTCGCCTTGCTGATAGAGGTTTACAATGGTGACCAACCCGGCCAGCCCGGCGGCCGTGCAGCGGCCGGACATCTGGGAATATGCCCGCCGCATCGAGGCAGGCTTCCCCTTGGGCGAGGTAAGCCTTCCCAAGCATCTGCAGGAACTGCAGGCCGAATCGATCCACATCATGCGCGAGGTGGCATCCGAATTCAGCAATCCGGCGCTGCTCTATTCGATCGGCAAGGATTCATCGGTGATGCTGCATCTGGCGATGATGGCCTTCTGGCCGTCAAAGCCGCCGTTCAAGCTGATGCACATCGCCACCGGCTGGGATTTCAACGACATGATCGTGCACCGCGACGAGCTGTGCACGGCGCTGGGCCTGACCCTGTTTGTCGAATCGAATGACGAGGCGACGGCGCGCGGCCTGACCCCGTTCAACACCGATTCGCGCGAATGGGCGCGGTTGATGCTGATCGACACGCTGAAGGCCGGCATGGACAAGCATGGCTTTGACGCGGCGCTGGGCGGAGGCCGCCGCGACGAGGAGAAGAGCCGCGCCAAGGAGCGCATCTTTTCGGTGCGCGGCCCCGGCCAGGTGTGGGACCCGCGCAGCCAACGCCCTGAGCTGTGGTCGCTGTTCAACGGCCGGCTGGCCAAGGGCGAGAGCATGCGGGTGTTCCCGCTGTCCAACTGGACCGAGCTCGACATCTGGGAATATATCCGCCTGTGCAACATTCCGGTGGTGCCGCTCTATTTCGCCAAGCCGCGCCCCGTGGTGGACCGCGACGGGCTGCTGCTGGTGGTGGACGATGACCGCATGGTCTATCGCGACGGCGAGGCCGCTGCCGACCGGCTGGTGCGGTTCCGCACGCTGGGCGACTGGCCGCTGTCGGGCTGCATGGATTCGCCGGCCGCCACGCTGGAAGCGATCATCGAGGAAATGATGACCTCGCGCGTGTCGGAGCGGCAGGGCCGCATGGTCGACAAGGACGAAGCCGCGTCGATGGAAAAGAAGAAGCGCGAGGGTTATTTCTGATGAGCAGCGCGGTCACGACGATGGAACGCGCCAGCCAGCTGCGCTTTCTCACCTGCGGTTCGGTGGACGACGGCAAGTCCACCCTGATCGGCCGGCTGCTGTATGACAGCAAGCTGATCATGGATGATCATCTCTATGCGCTGGAAAGCGACAGCCGCAAGCATGGCACCACGGGCGAGGATATTGATTTCGCGCTGCTGGTTGATGGTTTGGAGGCCGAGCGCGAGCAGGGCATCACCATCGATGTCGCCTATCGCTTCTTCACCACGCCGCGCCGCAGCTTCATCGTGGCCGACACGCCGGGGCACGAGCAATATTCGCGCAATATGGCCACTGGCGCATCGAACTGCGACCTGGCGATCATCCTGATTGATGCGCGCAAGGGCGTGTTGACCCAGACGCTGCGCCACAGCCTGATCGCCCATCTGCTGGGCATCAAATCGGTGGTTCTGGCGGTGAACAAGATGGATCTGGTGGATTTCGACCGGGCCCGGTTTGACGAGATCGTGGCCGATTATCGCGCCAAGACGGCCCGCCACGCCTTTGAACAGTTCGTGGCCATTCCGATGTCAGCCCGCTTTGGCGACAATGTCACCACCCGGTCCGAACGGTCGGCCTGGTACAAGGGGCCGACGCTGATCGACCATCTGGAGGTGGTGCAGCCGCCGGCCGGGGGCGGCAGCCAGGCCTTCCGCATGCCGGTGCAGTGGATCAACCGGCCCAACCTGGATTTCCGCGGCTATAGCGGCACCATCGTTTCGGGCAGCGTGGCGGTGGGCGATCTCATCGCGGTGCCGCGTTCGGGCCTGACCAGCCGGGTGACCGGCCTGATCGGCCCCACCGGCCCGCTCGACCGCGCCAGCGCCGGCGATGCCATCACCCTGACCATTGCCGACGAGATCGACATTTCGCGCGGCGATGTGCTGGCCCCGGCCAATGACCGGCCCGAAGTGTCGAATCAGTTTGCCGCGCATCTGTTCTGGATGGCGAAGGATGCCCTGATGGTGGGGCGCCCCTATCTGATCAAGCTGGGCACGGCGACCGAGCTGGCGACGATCACCGGCATCGGCCACCGGGTGGACGTGAACACCGGCGAGCATGCCCAGGCCAAGAATCTGCAGATGAACGAGATCGGCTTCTGCAACATCCATCTGGCGCGCCCGACGGTGTTCGAACCTTATGCCGACAACCAGGCGCTGGGCAGCTTCATCATCATCGACCGGTTTTCCAACCAGACGGTGGGCGCCGGCATGGTGGAATATGGCCTCAGGCGCGGCACCAACATCCATGCCCAGCCGGCCGATGTGACCCGCCAGCAGCTGGCGGCGATCAAGGGGCAGGAGCCGTGCGTGATCTGGCTGACCGGCCTGTCGGGCTCGGGCAAATCGACCATCGCCAACATCCTGCAGCGCAAGCTGACGATGCTGGGCGCGCACAGCTTCATCCTGGATGGCGACAATGTGCGCATGGGGCTGAACAAGGATCTGAGCTTCAGCGAGGCCGACCGGGTGGAGAATATCCGCCGGGTGGGCGAAGTGGCCAAGCTGATGGTGGATGCCGGCCTGATCGTGATCTGTTCGTTCATCTCGCCGTTCCGGGCCGACCGGGCGATGGTGCGCGAGCTGCTGCCCGATGGCGAATTTGTCGAGGTGCATGTCGACACGCCGCTCGATGTGGCCGAAGCGCGCGACGTGAAGGGGCTTTATGCCAAGGCGCGCGCCGGCAAGATCAAGAACTTCACCGGCATCGATTCGCCCTATGAGGCGCCCGATGCGGCCGAGATCGTGGTCGACACCGCCGCGCTGTCGGCCGAGGAGGCTGCCGATGCCATCCTGGCACGGATCAGTCCGCGGCTGGGCCGCACGGCCTGACCGGCAGGAACGGGACGATGACCACGCCGCCGCTGCTGATCCATGTTGGCTATCACAAGACCGCGACGACGTGGATGCAGCGCCGGCTGTTCACGCCGCCGCTGGGCTATCACCAGATCCTTGATCATGAGGTGATTGCCGATCATTTCGTGCGGCCGCATGGCTTTGCCCATGATGCCGCGGCGGCGGCGGCGGCGGTGGCGCAGGCGGTGGCGGCAACGCCGGCCGGGCTGGTACCGGTGATGTCGGCCGAGTTTCTGTGCGGCAATCCCTTTTACGGCGCCCGCGAAGCGACGGAGGTGGCGCATCGGCTGCATGCGGCGGCGCCGGGCGCGCGCATCCTGGTGACCATTCGCGAACAGGTGGCGGCGATCGCATCGACCTATATGCAATATCTGCAGCGTGGCGGGGCGCTTTCGGCGCGGGAATTCTTCGCCGAGGCACCGGTGATGGGCTACCCGACCTTTTGCCACGCGCATTTTCGCTATGACCGGTTTGTGGGCCTCTATGCCGGGCTGTTCGGAGCCGAGAACGTGCTGGTGTGCAACCAGGAGCTGTTGATCAAGGACCAGATCGGCTTTGCCCAGCGGATTGCCGATTTTGCCGGGCAGGACGGCCCGGTGAACGCCGCCGCGCTGGATACCGAGCGCACCGGCGTGAGCTATCCCGAATATGGCGCCGGCCTGCTGCGCCAGATCAACCATTTCCGCACCGGGCCAAGCGGGCCGACGGCGATGCCCGACCTCGGCCGGCTGGGCGACACGCTGTATCGCGGCGTGGGCAAGCTGTTGCGGCTGGAACCGGTGCGCAAGGGCTTTGGCAACGCCCGGCCGGTGACGGACTATGTGCGCCAGCGCTATGATGGGGCGTTTGTGGAGAGCAACCGTGCGCTGGCGGCGATCGTCGGAACCGGTCTGCCGCTCGACCGGTATCAGGGCGTGGCCTGAGGCGGTGGCTGCCGGGTGAAATCAAAGATCTTGATGCCGACGACATAGCGCACGACCAGCCCGGCCAGCAGGCGACGGAAAATCATCGATCCCGTCAATGCGATGGCGGCGCCCGTGACGCCAAGGATTGGCACCAGCCAGCTGGACAGTGACACCAGCACAAGGATGCTGGCGAGCGCAAAGCCCACCGACCAGCGTTCGTGGCCGGACATGATCAACAGCGACCCCACCGGCCCACCTGACAATGCGAAGATATTGCCCACCGCAACGATCTGCAGCGCTGTGGCACCAGCGACAAACTCCGGGCCGAACAGGCCCATCACAAACTCCGGCCAGATCAGCACAACGGCAAATATCGGCGCTGTCGCCGCCAGGCTGCCCAGGATCGTCTTGCGCAAGAGGCTGGCAATGCGCTGTTTTTCGCCGACTTTCCAGCTGGCAGCGATCTGCGGCCCGATAATCGCATCGAAAGACGACAGGACAAGCGATGTGATCAGCAAGGTTTGGGCAGCAACGCGGAGCGTGCCAGCCGCCGCGGGTGAGGCAAAATAGCTGGTCAGCATGGTGGACAGCCAATCGATGGCAAAGCCGGACACCACGGAGATCATCACGGGAACCCCCGCAACCAGCATCGGCTTCAAGGGGGGGGCTTCGGGCGCTGGCCAATCCCGCAGCCGACGCCACAACATGATGCAGCCGAACAGGGCCGTGCACAGCATGGCGACGGTGTAAACAATTGAAACGGACCAGATTGGTGGTCGCACCGGGGCCGTCGCAATCGCCGCCAGCATAAGGATGGCGAGGCCGGAGGTGAGCGGCCCTTCCATCGATTGCGACAGCAACGGAACGCCGGCACCGCGCAGCGCAAAGCTCGTGAGGCGCATCAGCACGATGCCGATCACGGCAGGTGCGACGATGGCCAGCACGCGGGCAGCGCCGGGCGTCGAGAGGGGGGCGGCGATCAGCGGGTTGAGCAGCAGCAACAGACCCGTCGCGAGCAGGGCGGACGGCACCGCCACCTTGGCTGCCACGCGGACGGCGCCGCGGGCCAGATCACGCCGGTCCACCCGGATTTCGCCGGCCATTGTGCGCAGCATGATGGAGTCGAGGCCTAGAAGCGCCACGAACCCAACGACTTGCACGGTGGTCTGGCCGATGGCGTAGAGGCCGGACCCGACCGGACCATAGAGGCGCGCGATTACCCAACTGACCGCCAGCGCGAGGGCGGCGCCCAGCCCCTTGAGGCCAAAAGACCAGATGACCTGATTGCGCAGCCGCATTTGGCCGTTGATAGGCAGGTGGCCTCCAGCTGTCCACCTGCCGATTCTCAAATTGTTGCAAGACTTTGCGCCGCCGCGGTGATGGCGGTGCGCTGCGGGTCGGGCTGGCCGGTAATATCGGCGAGGGCGCCGGCCAGGCTGGGATGGCGGAAACGGAAGCCATGGGCCAGTGCCATGCCCGGATGCACACGCTGGCCGCCGAGGAGCAGTTCCAGGGCGAAATCGCCGAGCAGGGCAGTGAGCGGGGCGGCAGGGAGGTGGAGCCAGGTGGGGCGGCCGAGCAGTTGGCCCAGCGTGCGGGTGAACTCCGCATTGGTGACGGGGTGGGGTGCAGCCGCATTCACTGGGCCAGAAATCTGATCATTTTGAATGACATGGATGATCATGCGAACAAGGTCGTCGCGGTGGATCCAGCTCATCCACTGGCGGCCGTGGCCGAGGCGGCCGCCGAGGCCATATTCGAACAGGGTGAGCAGGCGGCCGAGGAGGCCGCCGCTGGCGGCGAGGACGAGGCCGATGCGCAAGGTGACGGTGCGGATGCCGGTGCGGGCGGCCGCGGCTTCCCAATTGCGGCAGACGCGGGCCGAGAAGCAGGGCCGGCCTGTTGCAGTTTCATCAAGAAAATCATCGCTTTGCAGGCCGTAAATGCCGATGGCCGAGCCCGAGACCAGCACGGCGGGCTTGTGGTCCAGCCGGGCGATGAGGGCGGTGACGGCGCGGGTGACGGCAAGGCGCGAGCGGATGATGCGGATGCGCTTTGCCCGGGTCCACGGCCGGTCCGAAATCGGCTCCCCGGCGAGGTTGACGATGGCATTTATCCGGCAATCCCTGGCCACTTGTGTCAGGTTGGTGACCGCAATCAAGCGCCCGGTGCCTGCACAGCGCGGCGCGGTGCCCGCGCGGCTGAGCACGGTGACATCATGGCCGGCGGCCGCCAGCGCCGCCACCAGCCGCCGCCCGATGAAGCCGGTGCCGCCGGTGACCAGCACATGCTGGCGGCCGGGCAGCGCGGCGGCGAGGCCGGCGGCTGGGGCCAGCACCAGCCGCTGGCTGCGGCGCGCCGCCCCCAGATCGCGCAGGCCCGAGATCACCACGCCGGCTGCCGCAATGGCGCACAGCCAGCCGGCGATGCCGTGCCGGGCCGGCGCCAGCGCGGTGGGCAGCGCCAGCCCCTGCCACAGCCAGGGCAGCAGCAGCGCCAGCAGTGCGCCATAGTTCAAGGTGAGCAGCGTGTGGGTGATGCGTTCGCTGGCCGGCAGGCGGCGGCTGCGGTCTTCCTCGACGAAGTCGATCAGGGTGATCAGCATCTCCCCCGCCAGCAGCGCCAGCAGCGCGGCGGCCCACAGGCCCTGTGGCCGGGTGAAGCCCAGCGCCAGGAACAGCGCCGCATAGGCCAGGTTGCGCACCCCGTGCAGCCGCAGCTCCGCACGCTGGCCCGGCCGCCAGGCGAGGCGCTGGGTGATTTCATGGTGCCAGATGGTATCGAACGCGCCCATGGCCATCTGGGCGAAGAGCAGGGTCCACAGCGCGTCAGTCATGATCAGTCTCCGTCATGTCGTGATAGCGGCCGATCTGGTGCAGCAGTTCGCCAAGCAGCGGGTGCACCAGGGCCAGGGTGAAGAGGAAGCTGCCATCGCCGCAATCGACATGATCGATGGTGAGGCGGCCGGGGGCGAAGAGGGCGGGCAGACGCCAGCGGCGACCGGCCAGCATCAGGAAATAATGGTCGCTGGCAAAGCGCAGGCCGCCGGCGATGGGCGACAGGCTGAGCGCGATGCCCAAGCCGCCGCCCAGATATTCCTCCAGCCCGGTTGGCCCGGCAAAGCGCTTGGCGCTGTGGATGACCTGGGGGAAGCCGCTGCGACGGGCATAGACCCTTGTCCACACCTGGCCGCCGCTGCCGCCGTCTTCGGTGACCGAAACCACCGCGGCGGTGCCGCCGCCGCGATCGAGCGGCAGCGGCGCGCCGATCAGGCGGCAGGCCTGGGCCAGCAGCCAGCCCAGCGCGCTGATGCGGCAGAGCACGACATCGCCGGCATAGCTGGCCGACTGGCCGGGGCCGACGCGCTTGCCAAAACGGCGGCGTACGGCGGCGGGCAGTGCGGCCCAGCCATCGGGCCCGAGCAGCCGGCGGAACCGGGCATCGGCCAGCGGGGCCGCCGGCAGGGCGGCGGCCGGGTGGCAACGGAACGCCATCGCATTCATCACTGATCCTCCCGTTAATATTGTCGTTTCTGTAGAAAGAGAAATTAAAGGCCAAAAAAAGGGGGGGCTGCCGCCGCGGCGCCGGTCAGCCATCATCCGCCGGCTTGTCCCCGGTCTTGCTGTTGCCGCCGCCGCCCGGAAGATAGCGCAGCAGGCCGACCACCTTGGCGCCCAGCCGGATCAGCCGCATGATCTGCTGCGGCGGCACGGTGATCATCTGCTGATACCAGCCGTCCACCGTGGTGATGAAATCATGCATGGCGTGCAGGCGCTGGCGCACCGCCGGGCTGATTGCCGGGTCATCAGCGCCGGCCATGGCGGCACGGATGGCGGCGACCATCGGATCAATCTCGCGTTCCTTGCGGCCCTGGGCGACCTTGCTGGCCATCTGCCACAGATCGGTTTCGGCGACGAAATGATCGCGCCGGTCGCCCAGCACCGGCACCCGCATGACGAGTTTCCAGCTCAGCAGCTCCTTGAGGCTGTTGGAGACATTGGAGCGGGCGAGGCCAAGCGTGTCGGCGATATCCTCGGCCGTCAGTGGCCGGTCCGACAGCAGCAGCAGCGCCTGGATCTGCGCCACCGAACGGTTGACGCCCCATTGCCCGCCAAGATCACCCCAGCGCAGCACAAAGGCTTCGACGGCGGGTGGCAGGCCGGTCGACTCGGCGTCAGTCGATTTGGTTATTTCTGTCATGACAGAAATATCTGCCAAAGCTTGACCCATGTCAAGCCGGCGGCGGCACGGCCGGATACAGACGAAAGTATGGGGTGTGGCCACCGGCTGTGCCGGCAGGGTTTACAGCCGGGGAGGGCCGGCTGGCGCTTCCGGCCGGTTTGCTCGGCGCGATGCTGGTTGATGCCGGCTTGGCCCGGGCCTTGCTTGGTGCCGAAGCGGTTCCGGAGAGGGGCGAAACTTGCAGACCAGGGCAGAGACGACAGCAGAGCAAGCGACGGCGGCCGCTGATCCCGCCGCCGTGGCCACGGCCAAGACGCAACAGATGGTGGCCTTTGTCGTGCCGCTGGTGGCCCTGCTGCTGCTGGTTGGCTTTGTCGTGCTGGGCCGCTGGCTGCGCCGCCGCGAGCGGACACGCACCGAGTTTCGCTAGAGCGGTTTCCGACCAATCTGGATCGCCGGCACGGCGCCGATTTTGGTTCGGTGCGAGGAGCAAGGAGAGCGCGATGCAGCGCATCGCAACCGACGCAGCGACACTGCACCGGGCCAAAAGCGGCCCGCCCCGCCAGGGGTCGCCCGCAAGGGCGATGACGGTGGTTCAGATTGGTCGGAAACCGCTCTAAACCGCCCTCAGCGGCGCGCCGGCAATGCCTGCAGCCAGGTGTAAATCCGGTCGGTCAGCGCCAGCCGGGCATCGGACCAGCTGTGATCGGTGGCCTGGTGCGCCTCTGTCACCTGGCCGCCGGCGGCGCGCGCCGCGGCGACCACCGGATCGGTGAGGGGTTTGAGGCCATCATCGGAGGTGAGCACCAGCAGCGGCTGGCGGGCGAGGCCCTTGGCGCGCGGCACCAGATCAAAATCGGCCGAACGGGCGATCAGTTCATCGGCCATGATTTCGGGCGAGGTGCCGGCCAGCGCCTCGGCATTTCCGGCCGATTGCGCCACCACCCGGTCGCGCGGCAGCTTGCCGACCATCCCCATGTTGGCCGCCGAAATCAGGATGGCGCCGGCAAGGCCCGGTTCGTCGGCCGCCACCATGGCGGTGACCCAGCCGCCCATGCTGTGCCCGGCCAGCACGATGCGGCTGGTGTCGATGCCGAGTTTGGCAGCGGTTTCGGGCCGGCGCAGATGGGCGAGCACGGCGCGGGCATCATCGGGGTTCTGGCCAAAGCGGAAATTGCCGGGGCTGCCCCAGGCGCCGCGATAGTTGAAGCTGATGGCATTCCAGCCCGCCCGGCGCAGCGCCTGGGCAAGATCCAGATTCTTCTCGTTGCCCGGCCAGCCGTGGCAGAGGACGATGGTGGGATGCGGCCCCGGTCCGGCGGCGAGATAGGCGACGCCGTTGATCTCCACCCCGCCGCTGGCGACATGCAGCACCTCCATGCGGGCACGCGGCGCGGCGGTGGCGGGTGGATCGGTGAACAGCGGGTTGGCGGTGACAGGGCCCGCCGCGGCGAGCAGCAGGGCCAGAACAAGCATGCGCATCGGAACCATTCCCCCCGGTTGTTGGCCCCAGTGTGGCGTGGTGCCGGCGGGATGGCAAGCGGTGTGAAAAAGCTGCGAAATCCTGAAGGACCGCCGGCAAGCACTTGAATTTGGCTAGCAGAGCTGCACAACGTCAACCTTCGCCCGGCAAGTTTTCCGGGTCGAAATTGGGGGGAATCGACCATGACTTCAATCAACCAGCGCGTTGGCCGCCGGGCCTTGGCTGTTGCGGCGGTGCTGGCCATCGCTGCGGCACCAGCGGCAGCGACGCATTTTCGCTATCGCCATTATGACTGGGCCAGCAAGAGCCGGGTGATCGTGCCGGAGCTGGCACACACGCCCGACGCGGTGACCGGGCTGGGCCCGCAGTATCTGAATGTCGGCGGCGATGTGAATGGCACGCCGGCGCTGTTTGGCAAGCTGACCTTCCTGAACAGCGGGGGCATCGCCGTGAACGGACCGTCGGGCCTGAACTATATGTTGAATGGCCCGGTGCTGTTTGGTGGCGCGGCGGCGGCGCCGGTGTTCACGGGCAAGAAGGGTGACCTCTTCAATCCCACCAGCGGGCTGAAGGCCGGCACCTTTGCCATCGCCGGCGTGCCGGAACCGGACGGATGGGCGCTGATGATCGCCGGATTTGGCATGGTGGGCCTGGCCGCACGGCGGCAGCGCCGACTGGCCTGATGGGGCGGTTGGGGCAGGTTCAGGCCAGCCCCAGTTCGCGGGCGAGGGCGGCGAGTTCGGCGCGGCTTGTGACTCCCAGCTTGTCGAAGGCGTTGCCCATGTGCATCTTGACCGTGCTTTCGGTCAGCCCCAGCGCTTCGCCGATGTCGCGGTTGCGCAGGCCGCGGGCGGCCAGCCGCGCCACCTCCATTTCGCGGGCTGACAGCGGGCGCGTGGCGGCGGCCCGGGCCTCGCGCTGGGCGAGATCGCCAATCACGCGTTTCAGCACGTCATTGTCGATCCATTGCACCCCGTCGGCGACCTTTTCGACGCATTCGACAATGCGGTCGGCCACCAGTTCCTTGAGCACCAGGCCATCGGCTTCGAGTTCGACCGCCTCGACAATCTCGCGGTGATCAAGGCTGGCGGTGAGGATGATGATGCGTGGGCGCTGCACGCCGCGGCTGCGCTGATCGCGCAGGATGGCCAGCCCGGTGATGCCCGGCATGTGGATATCGAGCACGGCGATATCAGGATCATGCTCGGCGATGGCAGCGACGGCGGCATCGCCGTTGCGGCATTGCGCAACGATCTGGAAGCCTTCGGCCTGCAGCAGCGCGCCCAGTCCTTCCAGCACGATGGGATGATCATCGGCGATCAGCAGACGGGTCATGGCAGGGCCTCGGCAGGGGCGGCAAAGCGCAGATCAAGGAGGGTGCCGGCCGGGCTGGTGCTCAGCTGCAGCTGGCCCCCCAGGCGATCGAGCCGGTGCAGGATGGAGCGCGGCCCGATGCCGCGTTCGCGCAGCGATTCAGCGTCGAACTGGCCGGTCTGGGCCAGGCCGCGGCCATTGTCGCTGATCGCCAGCCGGTAACTGTCTGGCGTCGCCTCGGCGCGGACGCTGATGCGGCGGGCGGCGCCGTGGCGCACGGCGTTGGCGATGGCTTCGCGGGTGATCAGGCGGATTTCTTCGGCAATGGCGCCGGGCGGTTCGGCAGTGATGTCGGCATCGATGCTGATATCCCATTGATCGGCCAGCATGGGAATCCAGTCTGCCATCGGGCGGCCCTGTTCGGGCAGCGCCGTCTGCCGTGGGCGGATACGTTCCAGCATGGCGCGCAGATCCTGCTGTTCCTGGCGCAGGGCCGGGCCCAGCGCCTGGATGCGCGACCGGGCCTGATCAGGGCTGGTGCCGACTTCGCGTTCCATCAGGCGCAACTGCAGCGCGAGGCCGGTGAGGAATTGCAGGATGCCATCGTGCAGATCATGGGCGACGCGCACCCGTTCCTCGCTGGCTGCGGCATCGCGCAGGGTTTCAGCGGCCGCCGCATTGCCCAGCGCCGCGCCCAGTTGCACCGAAACCGCCCGGGCGAGATAGAGATCATCCTCGGTCACCGCCTTGGAGATCAGCATCCAGCCATCGAGCGTGTCGCAGTTGATCGCGGTGATTATGGCCTCCTCCACCCCCCAGGCGGCCGCCATGGCCGGATCGAGCAGGGGCCGGTCAAAGTTGCGGAGGGTGCCGGTGCCATCATAGCTGCGGGCATGGGTGGCATTGGCCTGATATTCGAAGGTGCAGGATTCAAGGCCGGCCAGCACCGGGCCGGCCCAGCCGGGGCCAGGCAGGGGCGGCAGCGGCGGGCCGGCCCCTTCGCGGACGATTTGCCAGCCGGGTTCGTCGCGCCATTGCCAGATGAAGATGGCGCTGGGCGCGTCGAAGAAGTTGCGGGCGTGGACGAGGCAATCGTTGATGGCGAGGCGCACCGAATTGCCATGCGCTTCGACCGGTTGCGACAGGCGCAGCAGTTCGCGCCAATAGCGTTCGCGCTGCAGGCCGATATAGGCCAGCATGGCGCCCAGCACGACGATCTGGCCCATGCGCACCACAAAGCGCAGCAGCAGATCGGCATTGGTATCAAACTGGCCGTTCATCACCAGCGCGGCTGGCAGATAGAGCGCGACGATGGAGACGCTGGTGCCGACCGCGCCGCGCCAATCCCAGCGCAGCGTGCCCGACAGGATGGTGAACAGATAGAGCGGGAAGAACGGGCTGGTGATGCCGCGGGTGAGATAGACGAGCAGCGCAAACACCGCGAGATCGACGATGTGGACATATTGGCCGATCGGGCGGGCGGACAGCGGACGGCGCCAGACCACGGCCGCCACCAGCGCCGCCAGCACGACATAGAATTGCAGCACACCGATGGCATAAGGCGCCAGTGCCTGCGGCTGGGGCGGATCGAACAGGGCAGCCGCCAGTGTGGGGGCCGCCAATGCGAGGCGGGCAAGGGCGCTGATGCGATCGGCCCGGTTGAAGATGAGATCCTGCTTCAGCATCGCAGGCGGGATGATAACCGGGTTGTGCGAAGGCAGCCAGCGCGGTCTGGGCGCGCAACATATTGTTTGTGCGTCCATACAGACCAAAGTCTGTATCGGGTTGGAGACGGCGTCGGTGTGGCTTACAGCTCTGCAGGATTTGATGAGCGCGTCAGGCCGGCCAGCGTTCGTACATTAACAGAATACTTAAATGGTATAAATATTGCATGCATGCGTTATCCGCCTGGCTCCACACGGCGGAAACAGGGTCGATCATGCAGACAGGGTCCATCATGCCGCGGTTTCGATTCTTCACACTGGATGCGCTGGGCCGCATCGATCGCGGCTTTGAGCGCGAATGCCGGCACGCCGAGGACGCGATGAGTTTGGCCCGCAAACTGGTGGGTGCAGCCAGCGTGGAGGTGTGGCAGGGCCAGCGGATGATCGCCCGGCTGTATCCGAACTGACTCAGACGGGTGGCAGCGCCCAGTCGATGGCGGGCAGGCCCTGTTGCTGGAGCCATTGGTTGGTGCGGCTGAAGTGGCGGCAGCCGAAGAAGCCATTGTGGGCCGAAAGCGGTGATGGGTGCGGCGCCTTCAGCACCAGGTGGCGGCCGGCATCGACGAAGCCGGCCTTTTTCTGGGCATGGCTGCCCCACAGCAGGAAGGCGCAAGGCCGCGCGCGGGCGGCGACCAGGCGGATGACGGCATCGGTGAAGCGTTCCCAGCCGCGGCCCTGGTGGCTGGCGGCGAGGCCTTGTTCCACGGTCAGGCTGGAATTGAGCAGCAGCACGCCCTGGCGGGCCCAATGTTCCAGAAAGCCATGGGCAGCAGGCACGATGCCGAGATCGGCCTGCAGTTCCTTGTAGATGTTGACGAGGCTGGGCGGCACGCGCACGCCGGGAAGGACGGAGAAGGCAAGGCCATGGGCCTGGCCGGGGCCGTGATAGGGATCCTGGCCGAGGATGACGACGCGCACATCATCCAGCGGGGTGAGATCCAGCGCGCGGAACCATAAGCTGCCCTTGGGGAAAATCTGTTTGCCCGCCTGTTTTTCGGCGAGCAGGAACGCTTTCAGGGCGGCCATATAGGGTGCGGCGAACTCACCGGCCAGCGGGGTGCGCCAGCTGTCGTGCAGCTTGATATCGGCCATGGTTCAGGCGCGGCTGCTGCCCAGGCCCATGCGGACCAGCAGATTGTCGCGATCCAGCACCAGATGCTTCAACAGGCCGATGATGTGCAGGGCAAGCAGCGCCAGCATCACCCAGCCCAGGGTTTCGTGCAGTTCGTGGGCGGCATCGCCGATGGGCTGGCTGAGGCCAAGCTTGGGCACATCGATGCTGCCGAACACGGTGAGCGGGCGATCGTTGCGATCGGCCATGGCCCAGCCGGTGAAGGGGATGGCGAGCATGAGCAGATAGAAGGCGCTGTGTGCCGCCTTGGCGAGCAGCCGTTCGCCGCCGGTGAAATAATGCGGGAAGGCCGGCGGCGGATTGGCCACGCGCCAGCCGATGCGGACGAGGGTGAGGGCGATGACGATCAGGCCAAAACCCTTGTGCATGCCCATCACGAGCGCACGCTGGCCGCCCTCCTTGGGGACGAAATCATGCAGGAAGCCGCCAGCCAGATTGCCGATGATCATCACGGCCATCAACCAGTGCAGAATGATGGCGCCCTTGCTGTAGCGGCTCACAGTGTCTCCCCTCTCGACCCGGGCGGGACGTTAGGCGGTAACCGCCGGCGTGTCGATAAGGGGTTCGTCCCTCATCAGAAGCTGACGCGCGCGCCGACCCAGATGGTGCGCGGCAGCGCACGTTCGACGACACCGGTGCCCGACAGCGCCGCCTGCACTTCGGCATCGAACAGATTTTCGACCCGGCCTTCGATGCTGAGGCCCTTGATGACCGGCACCAGCAGCAGCGCATCAACCATCGTGGCGGCATTCAGGCTGCGACTGTTCTGGTCATCCTCGAACTGGCTGGCGATGTGGCGCAATGTGGCCGAGGCGCTGAAGAATTTGCCGGCATAATCGATGGTGCCGGAAAACTGGTCATGCGGGGTTTGTGCTGGCGCGAGCCCGTTCAGCGCCGCGGCCGCGCCGCTGCTGCGGATGCTGGGATCGACATGGCTCCAGCTGGCGGAGAGGCCGAACTGGCCAAGCCTGGCGCGGCCGTCGATTTCCCAACCCCACACCTCCAGCGCGTCGAGATTCTGGCGCTGGCGATAGAAGCCCCCGGCCGCGACAAAGCCGACGCCGGGGAAATTGCCCGGCCCGCTGCCCAGGGTGACGTTGGCGATGGTGTCGTCCATGCGGTTCCAGAAGCCGGTGATGCCAATCTCGATGCCGGCCGCCGGCTTGAGGGTGAGGCCGGCATCAACGCCGGTGACGCGTTCGGGCTTCAGCAGGGCGTTGGCGGCGGTGGCGTCGGGGCCGACGCGGAACGGGCGATACAGCTCGTTGAGGGTGGGCAGGCGCCAGCCACGATAGGCGGCGCTGCGCAGGGTGATCCAATCGGCTGCCTTGATCGCAACGCCGGCGCGGCCGGTGAATTCGCGGCCCGACCGGTCGGCAAAGTGCAGGGTGGTGAAGGGGGCACCGGTGGCAATGGTGGTTTCCAGAAGGCGGCCATCGCGGATCTGCCACCAGTCGATACGGGCCGACAGGCTGGCGGTGACCAGCCCCGCTTCGATGCTGGCATCGGCGAACAGGCCGCTGTTGCCGGTCTCGCCGCCGGCTTCGCGCTGGCGGGTGGGGGCGGTGCCCACATAGGTGAACAACTCGTTGGTGGCGCCCTTCAACTGGCGCGTGTCGGCGCCCAGCCGCAGCGTGATGCCATCACCCACCGGCGGGGCCAGCTCCAGCCGGCCGCCCCAGCCGGTGGCCGGGGTGTTGAACTGGGCCAGCGTTTGAGTGGCGGCGGTGCGGGTGGCGTTTATGCTGGCAAAATCGGAGGTGAAGTTGCGATTTTGCACATAGGCCAGCGCCTGCCAGCCCCATTTGCCCCGGCCGACGAGGCGCAGGGCGGCATCCACGCCTTCCGATGTGTTGCGCGAAAAGGCGGTGCCGCGTTCACGGCTGTCGGTGAAGGCGGTGGCTGTCACCTGCGCTTCGGTGTCGGGCGCGATCTTCACCACGGCGCGGATGTTGGCGCTGGCCTGTTCATAGGGTGCGGCGCGATCGGCGGGCCCGCGGCTGCGCGCCACGATGGGGATGAAACCATCGCCGCGGCCATAAGCGCCAGAGAGGACCGCAAAGCCGCCATCGCGCTTCAGGGCCAGCGAGGCTTGGGCATCGAGACTTTCCCGGCTGCCATAGGCGATGTTGCCGACGAAGGGCGTGAGGGTGGCCGGGCCGGCGCTTTCCAGTTCGATGGTGCCGGCGAGCGCGCCGGGGCCCCAATAGCCGGAGCCGCCACCACGGGTGACGCGGATGCGGTCCAGCCGGCCGGTGGCATAGGCCGGGAAGGCCACCCAGCCGCCGAACGGATCGGCCTGGGGCACGCCATCGAGCATCAGCAGCGCCCGCGACGAGGCGTTGCCACCGAGGCCGCGCAGGGTGATGCCCTGGCTGGTGGCGTTGGCGGACCGGCTGTCGGACCGGCGGAACTGCTGCTGGCCTGCGATATCGGCCAGCACGGATTCCAGCCGGTTGGAGCCGGTGGAGAGGATGCGGTCGCGCCCGATCACCACCAGGCTGAGCGCCGCATCGCCGGGCAGATCCTTCAGCCCCTTGCCGGTGACGATGATCATCGCGTCTTCGGTTTCGGCCGCGATGGCGGGGGCGGCCGTGGCAAGCAGGATCGCGGCGAGGGCTGTGGGACGCATCATGGCCGCGTGTGTTGCGCAACCGCTGGGCTGGCGCAAGCGGCGGTCGAAATTTGTCGCAGCTGGCGTCTTGGCGGCGCAACACACCAGCCCTACATTGCCACGCAGGGCACAACAGGAGGAATGACATGGCCAATCCCTGGCATCACAGCCGCACCGGCAGCGCCGACGATATTGATTTCGAGATCAAGGGCCAGGAATTGCAGTTCGTGGAGATCGAGCTGGATCCCGGCGAAAGCGCCGTGGCCGAGGCTGGCGCCATGGTGTGGAAGGATGCCGCCGTGGGGATGACCACGGTGTTCGGCGATGGTTCGGCCGATCAGGGCGGCGGCTTCATGGGCAAGCTGCTGGGCGCCGGCAAGCGGTTGGTGACGGGGGAAAGCCTGTTCACCACCGTGTTCACCCACAATGGCGGCGGCAAGGCGCGCGTGGCCTTTGCCAGCCCGACACCGGGCGCGATCCTGCCGATCAAGCTGGACAGCGTGGGCGGCACGCTGATCTGCCAGAAGGACAGTTTCCTGGCGGCGGCGCGCGGAGTGAGCATTGGCATCGAATTTCAGCGCCGCATCATGACCGGGCTGTTCGGCGGCGAGGGCTTCATCATGCAGCGGCTGGATGGCGATGGCTGGGTGTTCGTGCAGATGGGCGGCACCGTGGTGGAACGCACGCTGGCGCCGGGCGAGCAGCTGCATGTCGATACCGGTTGCCTGGCGGCCTATACCCCCAGTGTCGATTTCGATCTGGTCGGCGCCGGCGGGGTGAAATCCATGTTGTTCGGCGGCGAAGGCGCGTTTTTCGCGCGGCTGACCGGGCCGGGCAAGGTGTGGATCCAGTCGCTGCCGTTCAGCCGGCTGGCCGGCCGCATGATGCAGGCCGCCATGGGCCGCGGCCAGAACCGCGGCGAGGGCAGCATTCTGGGCCAGCTGGGCGATCTGATCGACGGCAACAATTGATGCGTTGATCAGATCAGGCGTGCGCCCAGCCGGCTGGCGTGGGCGCGCAGCCGCTCGCGCCGGGCGCTGTCGCTGACCGGCGCGCTGTCATCATCGGCCTGGCGTTCGACAATCTCGAACCCGAAGGCGGCTTCGCCATGCCGGGCCCAGGCCTGTTGCAGGCTGGGCTGGGTGTGGCCGCCCTGGCGCAGCGAGAACCAGTGGCGATTCTGGATGGTGGCGAGATCGGGCGCGCTGCCCACCCAGGCCTCGCCACTGGCGGTGCAGCGGATCAGGTAGATGCCGGGCGTGGCCTTGCGGTCCTTGTAGGCCGCGATGGCGGCCTTGCGGTCCTGGGTCATTGCGCTGCTCCACGTTGCTCTTTGGCTGGGCCTTGACCCGATTAATTTACCCGGATAAAAATAGCGGCATGGCGCTCACCCTGTCAACCCGCTGCTCTGCCTTTGCCGATGGCCGCTGTGTGGCACGCGGGCCGCTGGCGGAGCTTTTGCCGGTGCTGACGGCATGGCCGGCGGATCAGGCGGCGCCGCTGTTGTTTGACGATGCCAGTGGTGAGCAGCTGGATGTTGACCCGCGCCAACCGCCGCCTGCCGATGCGCAGCCTCCGCGTGGACGCGGCCGGCCGAAACTGGGCGTGACCGCGCGGGAGGTGACGCTGTTGCCCCGCCAGTGGGACTGGCTGGCGCGGCAACGGGGCGGCGCGTCGGCGGCGCTGCGCCGTCTGGTGGACGAGGCGCGCCGCCAGGACATGGGCCAGGCCGCCCGCCGCGCCGCGCAAGAGCGTTGCTATCGCTTTCTGACGGCGGTCGCGGGGGACCGGCCGGGTTATGAGGCGGCGATCCGCGCGCTGTTTGCCGGCGATGCGGCCGGCATGGCGGCGCCGATGGCCGGCTGGCCGCCCGACATTGTCGCCCATGCCCGGCGCCTGGCCGAGCCGGATGCGGATTGCGCCTGAGCGTTGACGCCCCCGGTCACGGCAGCGCATGGAAGGGGCGATGGCCAAGCTCTATTTCTATTACGCCTCCATGAACGCCGGCAAATCGACGGTGCTGCTGCAATCCAGCTTCAACTATCGCGAGCGGGGCATGAACACGCTGCTGTTCACCGCCGCGCTGGATGACCGGGCCGGGGTGGGCACCATTGCCTCGCGCATCGGTTTGAGCGCGCCGGCGCAGCTGTTCGAGCCGGGGCTGGACCTGTTTGCCGCCATCGCTGCGGCCCATGCCGGCGAGACGGTGCATTGCGTGCTGGTCGACGAGGCGCAGTTCCTGACGCGCGACCAGGTATGGCAGCTGGCGCGGGTGGCGGACGAATTGGGGATTCCGGTGCTGTGTTACGGCCTGCGCACCGATTTCCTGGGCCATTTGTTTGAAGGCAGCGCCAGCCTGCTCGCCATTGCCGATGTGCTCAGCGAGATGAAGGCGGTGTGCAGTTGTGGCCGCAAGGCGACCATGAATTTGCGCATTGACGGCCAGGGCCGCGCCGTCACCTCTGGCCAGCAGACCGAAATTGGTGGCAATGATCGTTACGTCGCCCTGTGCCGCCGGCATTTCACCGCCGCGCTGGGTGGGCAGTATCAGCCGTGAAGGGGGCGAAGCCATGACCAGCGTCTATGAATTCAGCGCCAAGACCATCGATGGCCGCGAGGTTTCGATGAAGGATTTCGAGGGCAAGGTGCTGCTGATCGTCAACACCGCGTCGAAATGCGGCTTCACCCCGCAATATGAGGGGCTGGAGGCGCTCCACAAGAAATACGGCCCCAAGGGCTTTGCCGTGCTGGGGTTCCCCTGCAACCAGTTCGGCGCGCAGGAACCGGGCAATGCGGAGGAAATCGCCAATTTCTGCAAGCTGACCTATGACGTCGACTTCCCGCTGTTTGCAAAGGTGGATGTGAACGGCGACAAGGCGCACCCGCTGTTCCAGATGCTGAAGAAGGCGGCGCCGGGTCTGCTGGGCAGCGAGACGATCAAGTGGAATTTCACCAAGTTCCTGGTGGACTCGCACGGCCAGGTGCAGGAGCGCTTTGCGCCGGCCACCAAGCCCGAGGCGCTGGGCAGCCAGATCGAGAAGCTGCTGGCGAAAGCCTGAGCTTATGGCCGCCACCGCGCCCAATGATCTTTCGAACTGGTGGATGCCGTTCAGCGACAACCGCTATTTCAAGGCCAACCCGCGCCTGCTCGCAGCGGCAAAGGACATGCATTACACCACCGCCGATGGCCGCCGCGTGCTGGATGGCACCGCCGGCCTGTGGTGCGTGAATGCCGGCCACGGCCGCGAACCCATCGTGCGGGCGATCCAGGACCAGGCCGCGACGCTGGATTTTGCGCCGACCTTCCAGCTCGGCCATCCCCTGGCCTTCCAGCTGGCGGCGCGGGTGGCCGGCATCATGCCGGACGGGCTGGACCGGGTGTTCTTCACCAACTCCGGCTCCGAAAGCGTCGACACCGCGCTGAAGATCGCGCTGGCCTATTGGCGGGCGCAGGGGCAGGGACAGCGCACACGGCTGATCGGGCGGGAGCGCGGCTATCACGGGGTGGGCTTTGGCGGCATTTCGGTGGGCGGCATCGTCACCAACCGGCGCGCCTTTGGCCCCGGCCTGCCCGGCGTTGACCATCTGCCGCACACGCATGATCCGGCGCGCAACGCCTTCAGCCGCGGGCAGCCTGCCCATGGCGCTGATCTGGCGGATCGGCTGGAGGCGATCATTGCCCTGCACGGCGCCGACACGATCGCAGCGGTGATTGTCGAACCGCTGGCCGGATCAACGGGCGTGCTGGTGCCGCCGGTGGGCTATCTGGAGCGGCTGCGGGCGATCACGGCACGCCACGGCATATTGCTGATCTTTGACGAGGTGATTTCGGGCTTTGGCCGGCTGGGTGCGGCCACCGCGGCGGAGCGGTTCGGGGTGACGCCCGATCTCATCTGCCTGGCCAAGGGGCTGACCAATGCAGCGGTGCCGATGGGCGCGGTGGCGGTGAGCCGCCACGTGCATGATGCCATTGTTGATGCGCCCGGTGATGCGCCGGGGATCGAGCTGTTCCACGGCTATACCTATTCCGCCCATGCGCTGGCCTGTGCGGCCGGCATTGCCACGCTTGATCTCTATGCGGCGGAGGGCTTGTTTGCGCGGGCGCGCGGGCTGGAGGATGTGTGGGCGGATGCGCTGCATGGGCTGAAGGGCCTGCCGCATGTGATCGACATCCGCAATTTCGGGCTGGTGGCGGGGATTGAACTCAGCCCTCGCCCTGGTGCGCCGGGCGCGCGCGGGCAGGATATCTTCCGGACCATGTTCGATGCCGGCCTGTTGATCCGGGTGACGGGGGACATCATCGCGCTGTCCCCGCCATTGATCATCAGCACGGACCAGATTGGCGAGATGGTTGACCGGCTGGCGCAAGGATTGCGGCAACTGGCCTGAGGCGGGCGGTACAGCGTCGGTTCAGCCGGAAACTGCATTACGACCCTGTAATCTTTTTCGCCGACAAGCCTTGGCAAACAGGGGCACGGCCCCTAAATGCCGGCTGTGCCGCGCGGGTGCGACAGGAGTTTCATGGCCGCCAAGGACCTTACCCAGATGGATCTCAACCGGCTCGTCTGGCGCTGGTTGGGGGATATTGTCTGGCCGGAACGCAATTATTTCTGGCTGGCGATTGTCTATGGCCTGGGCATCGCCCTCTTGGGCCTGGCGGTGCCGGTTTCGGTGCAGCTGTTGATCAACAGCATCGCCAGCACGGCCTTGCCGGTGCCGCTGTTCACCCTGTCGGCGCTGCTGTTCGGCTTGCTGGTGGTGTCGGGCCTGCTGTCGGTGCTGCGCATCCATCTGATGGAATTGTATCGCCGCCGCTTCATGGCGCGGCTGGTGGCCGATCTGACGATGCGGGTGATCAACGCCGCCGATCCGTTTTTCCAGGACACGCGCCGCTTTGACCTGTTCAACCGCTATTTCGAGCTGGTGAACATGCAGAAGGCGATCCCGTCGCTGCTGATCGGCGGGTTCACCATCTTCCTGGGCATGATTGTCGGCTTTGTGGTGACCAGTTTCTATCACCCCTTCTTTCTGGCCTTCAATCTGGTGCTGATCGCGCTGCTCGCGGCGGTGTGGGCGCTGTGGTCGAAGGGGGCGATGAAAACCTCCATCAACCTCAGTCACGAGAAATACAACGCGGCGCATTTCCTGGAGACGATTGGCGCGTCCAACGGCTTCTACAAATCGGCCCGGCATATCGATTATGCCCTGAAGGGGGCGGAGGCGGTGACGGCCAATTATGTCAATGCCCACGCCGCCCATTTCCGCTACCAGTTCCCGCAGACCATCGCGCTCTATTTCCTCTATGCAGCCGCGAGTGCCGGGCTGTTGGCGCTGGGCGGCTGGCTGGTGATCCAGGAAGAGCTGTCGATCGGCCAGCTGGTGGCCGCCGAGCTGATTCTGTCGGGCGTGTTTGCCGGCATGAACAGTCTCTATTCCTATCTCGACGATCTTTATGATGCCGTCGCGTCGGTGGAGGAATTGTCGCTGCTCTATGGCCTGCAGCAGGAACCGCCGGTGCCGGCCGGCGTCGCACCGCCGCGTTCGGGCGCGCTGACCTTCACCCATGTGAAGACCCGCCTGCTTGCAGGCGAGGCCGAGCTGAATTTCGAGATTCCGGAAGCCAGCCGCCTGGTCTGCCAGGGCGTGCCCGGGATGGAACGGGCCTTTGCCGATCTGATGAAACGGCTCAATCGGCCAAGTGCCGGCATGCTGACCATCGGCGGTGTCGACATGGCGGTGATGGACCCGCTGGCGCTGCGCAGCCAGGTGATGGTGCTCGACCGGGCCAACATCGTGGAATCGACGATCAGCGATTATCTCACCCTCGCCAATCCCGATCGCAACGCCGCCGACCATCTGGAGGCGCTGCAGCTGGTGGGCCTGGCTGACCGTGTGGCGATGATGCCCGATGGCCTGCAGACCAAGCTGTCCTCCACTGGGGCACCGTTCACGGTCGCCAAGATGATGCAATTGAAGCTGGCGGCATCCATCCTGTCGGAGCCGCGCATCCTGGTGATGTCGCCGCTGTTCGACACCGTGCCGCTGGCCCGGCTCAATGCCGTGTTTGCCCGGTTGCGCGCCAGCCGCACCACCGTGCTCTATTTCAGCAACCGGCCGGAAGCCGTGGAACTGGACGGCTGGATGTGGCTGGGCCTGAAGCAGCAGCGCATCATGGCCAGCCGGGCCGAGTTCGACGCGCTGCGCGGTGCCGCCGGCCGGGAGATGACCGATGGCGATTGAGCCGCAGGCCACCCGCGCCGCCTTCCAGACGCTGGCGCGGCTGCAGCCGCCGCGCATCATGCGGGTGGTGGGCTGGATGGTGATGACCGGCATCACCCTGTTCCTGCTGTTCATCACGCTGGTGCCGTGGGTGCAGACGGCGCAGGGCAATGGCAGCGTGATCGCCTTTGATCCGCGCGACAGGCAGCAGAATATCACCGCGCTGGTGGGTGGCCGGCTTGACCGTTGGTATGTCACCGATGGGGCCAAGGTGCAGGCCGGTGATCCGATTGCCCATGTGATCGATCTGGATCCGGATTATTTGCAGCGGCTGCAGGCCGAACGGGCGCAGAAGCTGGCCGAGATTGCCGCCACCGAAGCCGCGATGGCGACGGCGATGCGCGACGTGAAGCGCATGTCCACCCTTTATGCCGAGGGGCTGGCGGCGCGGCGCGACATGGAATTGGCCCAGATCAAGGTGGCTGATTATCGCGCCAAGATCGCCTCGTCGCGGGCGGAGATCAACAAGATCGACGTCAATCTGCGCCGGCAGAGCGAGCAGATGATCCGCGCCCCGCGCGATGGACGCATCATGCGGGTGGCCAGCATCGATGTCGCCACCATCGTCAAGCAGGGCGATCTGCTCGCCACCTTCGTGCCCGAACAGTCGCGCCGGGTGGTGGAGCTGTATGTCGATGGCCGCGATGTGCCGTTGATCCATGTTGGCCGGCGGGTGCGGCTGGAATTCGAAGGCTGGCCGGCGATCCAGTTTTCGGGCTGGCCGTCGGTGGCCAAGGGCTATTTCGATGGCCAGGTGGCGGCGGTGGATCTGAATGCCTCGCCCAACGGCCTGTTCCGGCTGCTGGTGACCGAAAGCACTGACCGCGATCCGTGGCCGGACGAACGGTCGGTGCGGCTGGGTGCCAAGGTGCGCGGCTGGGTGCAGATGAACACGGTGCCGATCTGGTTCGAACTGTGGCGCCTGCTGAATGATTTCCCGCTGCAGTTCACCCGCCCCGGCGCCACCCCGGCGGAAAATGGCCAGGTGAAGGCCGATGCCAAGGCCGATGATGCCAAGGCGAAATAGTCTGTTGCTGCTGGTGCTGGCGCTGGCTGGCCCGGCGTTGGCGCAGGCGCCGCGCGGTGCCAGCCCGGCGCTGGAGGCGGAGGCGCGCGAGGCGGCCAAGCCGCTGCCGGCGGCCGGCGAGGCGCTGGGCCTGGCCGAGTTATTGGCCAACAGCCGCTATCACGCCCCGCAGGTGCTGGAGGCGCTGGCTCGGGTGCGCGGTGCAGAGGGCCGGTTGCTGTCAACTGAAGGCGCGTTTGACACGCTGTTCAGCGCCAATGCCGATGTGCGGCCCACCGGCTTTTATGACGGGGCCAATCTGGGCGCACGGTTGACCCAGCCACTGGCCAGCAATGGCGGCAACATCTATGCCGGCTATGACATTTCGCGCGGCAGTTTCCCCAGCTATCAATCCGGCACCAACACCACCCAGCTGGGCCGGGTGACCGTGGGCACACTGTTTTCGCTGCTGCGTGACCGCGACATTGACGAACGGCGCTTCAACCGGACGCTGGCCGCCGGCGATGTTGAACTGGCCGACAATGACCGCCTGCTGGTGGCCATCGGGGTTCAGGCCCGGGCGGTCGCGGCGTGGAACAATTGGGTGATCGCCGGGCAGCGGGTGGCGGTGTTCAAGGGGCTGTTGCAGCTGGCGCTGGATCGCCAGGCCGGCTTTCGCCGCCAGGTGGCGGAAGGACTGCGCCCCGCCATCCTGTTGACGGAGAATGAGCAGAATATCCTGCGCCGCCAGACGCTGGTGGTGCAGGCCGAACAGAGCCTGCAGCAGGCCGCCATCGCGCTGTCGCTTTATTGGCGCGATGGCGACGGCAACCCGGTGGTGCCCGGCCCGGAACGGTTGCCGCGCAGCTTGCCGCAGCCGCTGCCGGTGGCCGAAGATGTCATGGCGGCGCTGGAAAACCGGCCCGACCTGAAGGTGGTGGATGTGCGCATCGGCCAGGCCCGGCAGCGGCTGGCGCTGGACCGCAACAATTTCCTGCCCAAGCTCGATCTGAAGGCCGAGGTGAACCAATATGTGGGCGAACCCGGTCTGGCCGGCCGCCCCTATACCGGCACCGAATCGAAACTGGGCCTGACGCTGACGGTGCCGATCCAGCAGCGCAGCGCGCGCGGGCGGTTGAGCCAGACCCAGGCCGATATCGAGGGCTTCAAGCAGCGGCGCCGCTTCATCGAGGATCAGATCCGCATCGAGATCGGCAGTCTTTCGGTGGCAGCGCGGCAGGCGCGGCGCCTGCTGGGCATTGCCATTGATGAACAGGATCGCGCGCTGGCGATGGCCACGGCCGAACGCCGCCGCTTTCAGGAAGGCGCATCGGATTTCTTCCTGGTCAATATCCGCGAAGAGGCGGCGGCCGACGCCCAGGTGCGCCGCCTTGATGCCGCCTTCCGCCAGATTGTTGCCCACACCGATCTGGCTGCCGCCACCGCCGATCTGAAGGCGCTGGGCCTTGTGGCGGATTGATCGCCCCCTTGCCGGCGGGGCGGGTTGCTGGCAGGCAGGGCATATGACGGCGCGCCGCCCCGCCCTTTTGTTCATCGCTGCCTGCGTGGCGGCGCTGGCGCTGCGGCTGATCCTGCCGGCCGGCTGGATGCCAGTGGCCGGCAATGACGGCGTGGTGATCAGCCTGTGCAGCGGCCAGGCCGCGGCTGATCCGGCTGTGCCGGGGAGCGGCGGCGATGGGCCGTGCGATTATGCCCTGGCGCTTGGCCCGTTGTTGATGGCAGCGGCGCTGGTGTTGCCACTGCTTGCCGTGCCGCTGGTCCCGGCAGCATTGTCGATGGCGGTTATGCCGGCATTGCGCCGCCGCTGGCCGCGTCCACCAGGGCAGGGCCCACCCATCGCCTGATTGTGCCGCTGCCGGCTGCATGCCGGCGACTGTTCGCAATCAGGAGAGACGTTCCCATGAAAATTCTGGCCGTGATGGCCCTGCTTGCCGTGCCGGCTGCGGCCGCCGCGCATGAGTATCGTGTTGGTGCGCTGCGCATCGACCATCCGGTGATCCGGGTGGCCAGCCCGGTATCGAAGACCGGCGCCGGTTACCTGACCATCACCAACAGCGGCACGGCTGCCGATCGGCTGCTGTCGATCAGCACCGACGCATCCAACCGCGCCGATCTGCATGGCACGGTCGCGCAGGGCGCGGTGATGATGATGCGGGCCCAGGCCGATGGCGTGCCGGTGCCGGCCGGCGGCCGTGTCGCCTTTGCGCCCGGCGGCCTGCACGTGATGTTCATCGGCTTGAAGGCGCCGGTGCCGTCTGGCCGCATGATCAAGGCCCGGCTGATGTTCGAACGCGCCGGCGCCGTTGACGTGATGTTCAAGGCCGAAGGCGCGGCCGCGGACCACCAGCATTGACGTTCAACACCCCAAGGAGACGCATGATGAAGACGATGATGATGGCGGTCGTTTTGGCCGCAACTGCGATGGCTGCCCCGGCTGCCGCGCAGGATGCCAAGGCCGGCGAAAAGGCCTTTGTGCAGTGCAAGGTCTGCCACAGCGTGGTGAAGGGCCAGAACCGCATCGGCCCATCGCTGGCCGCCGTGGTTGGCCGCAAATCGGCCAGCGTGGCGGGGTTCAGCTATTCCGCTGGCATGAAGCGCAAGGGTGTGACCTGGAATGACGCCACGCTCGATGCCTGGCTCACCAAGCCGTCGGCCTATGTGCCGGGCACCAAGATGGCCTTTGCCGGCATTGCCGACGCCAAGAAGCGCAAGGATATGATCGCCTATCTGAAGACGCTGAAGTGAGGCGCGCCGCCGGCTGGGCCGGTCAGCCCAGCCGGCGGTTCAGCGTGAGATTGATGATGTGGTTGCCGGGATTGCGGCCCGGCCGGTTGAGATAGACATGCATGTAGCCGGCCTCCAGCGTGAGCCGGCGGCTGAGTGGTTGTTGCCAGCCGATCAATGTACGCTGCTGGTCAAAGCCGGCGCGGGCGCCCCAATCGGTGCTGTTCAGCGCAAAGAAGGTCTCGCTTTGCAGCAGCGGCCCGGCGCTGCCCTTGCCGTGCAGCGGCTGCACCAGCCGGAACTGGGTGCGCAGCCGCCAGCCCAGATCGTCGGACCCGACGATGCTGCGTTCTTCCAGCCGCCAGCGGGTGACGAGCGAGAGGCCGTTGGCCCGGCGCAGCAGCGGCGCCTGCACTTGTTGCCAGCCGCGATGTTCGTTGCGGGTGACGCCGCCGCCGAAATCATTGAACTGATAATGATAACCGGCCATCAGATCGACATCGCCGCGCAGCCGCACGCCAGCGCCCACCCGCACCAGGCCAACGGCAAAGCTGCTGACATCCTGATCAAACCGGGATTGCAGTTCACCCCACAGGATCACCCGGCCGCCGACCGGCCCTTGTGCGATCAGGCTGGACCAGCTTTGCACATCCTGCGCGGCAGCCGGCGTGGCCAGCAGCAGCATTGCCAGCAGCGGGATGCGCATCAGGCCTTCAGCACCGAAAAATCGAACGGCAATCGGCGCAGGCGCTTGCCCGTCGCTTCAAAGATGGCGTTGGCCAGGGCCGGGGCCACGGCCGGATAGGCCGGCTCGCCCAGCCCCGTCACCGGATAATCCGGCGTGAGGAAGCTGACCTCGATCGGCGGCGCCTCGTCCATGCGCAGCAGCGGCAGGTCGCCGAAATTGCGCTGTTCGATGGCGCCATCGGCAAAGGTGATTTGATGGTTGCGGCAGGCGTTCAGCGCATCGAGCACGCTGCCCTGCACCTGGTTGATGGCGCCGGCCGGGTTGACGATCTGGCGGCCGACATCGCCGGCCACCCAGATTTTCGCCACCTTGACGTCGCCAGCCGGCGACACCGCCACTTCGATGACATTGGCGAAATAGCCGAGGTGGCTGAAATGGAACGCAATGCCCCGGCCCCAGCGCATGCCGGTCGGGCGGACCCTCGGCAGATCCCATCGCGCCATCCTGGCGGCGGCCTTCAGCACTTCGGCGGCGCGGCCGGTGTGGAACGTGCCGCGCGCCTTGGGATCGCCCAAGTATCGTGGCTCGCCCAGCAGGGCCAAGCGGTACGCCAGTGGATCAGCGCCGGCCGCGTGCGCCAGTTCATCGATGAAGCCCTGGGTCACAAAGCCGAAGGCGTTGTTGCCGGGCGCGCGCAGGAAGCCGGTTGTGTGGATCAGCGGCAGAATGGTGGCGCCCAGCCGGAAATTGTCGATCAGGCCTGACGGGAAATCATTGGGGGCAATGCCGGCAGCGCGGGCGAACTTGCCGTCGCGGCCATAGCTGATGAAATGATTGTCCCAAGCGACCACGCGGCCGGCGGTGTCCAGCCCGGCTTCGAGATGGTGCCAGCCGCCGGGGCGCAGGAAATCCTGGGTGACGTCATCCTCCCGCGTCCAGGTCAGCTTGACCGGGCGGCCAGCCATGCGGGCGATCATGGCGGCTTCGACCATGTAATCATTCTGCAGCCGCCGGCCAAAGCCGCCGCCCACCCGCATCATGTGGATACTGATATTCTCCAGCGGCACACCCAATGTCTTGGCCACCGCCTGGCGGCCGGGCTCCGGGTTCTGGGTGGGGGCCCAGATCTCCACCCTGTCGCCGGTCACCTGCGCCGTGCAGTTGATCGGCTCCAGCGGCAGGTGCGGGATGAAGGGATATTCATAGGTGGCGCTGATCCGCTTGGCGGCGCCTGCCATGGCCGTGCCGACATCGCCCGTGCTGTGAATGGGCAGGGCCGGCGGCTTGGCCTTGGCGTCGGCGGCCATTTTTGCCCAGGCGGCGTTGGACTGGAAGGCGGCTGGGCTTTCCTCCCACTCCACCTTCAGGGCGCTGCGAGCCCGCTGGGCATGCCAGGTCGTGTCCGCCAGGATGGCGACACCGCCCAGCAGACCTTCATATTCGGGGCTGGCCGGCACGATGAAGGCGTCGCGCACGCCCGGCATCGCCTTGATGGCATCGATATTGGCGGATTTCACCGCGGCGCGTTGCACGCCGGATTTGTGGAAGGCGGCGTGCAGCATGCCGGGCAGCACGGCATCGATGCCATAATCCTGCTTGCCGCTGACGATGGCGCGGTTGTTCACGCCGGGCTGGAACGTGCCGATCAGGCGGAAATTCTTCGGATCCTTCACCGCCACCTTGGCCGCATCGGGGGCGGGCAGGGCGCTGGCGGCGGCGGCGAACTGGCCATAGGGGGCGCGGCGTTGGCCGTGGATCACCTGGCCCTTGTCGGTCGCGAGTTCCGTGATCGGCACAGCCCAGGCGGTGGCGGCGGCCTCCAGGATCATGGCGCGGGCCGCCGCCCCCACCCGGCGCATATTCTCATAATGGGTGGGCATGGCCTGCGAGCCGCCGGCCACCTGCCGGCCGTAAAGTTTGGCGTCGGCCATCGTCGGCACGATCTCGACGGCGGCCCAGTCGGCGTCCAGCTCCTCGGCGATCACCATCGGCAGGCTGGTGCGGATGCCCTGGCCCACTTCGGGGTTGCTGGCCATGATGCGGATGCGGCCCGTGGGCGGGATCACCACCCAGGCGTTGAGCTGACCGGCTTCGGCCGCGCCGGCAGGCTGTGGCGACAGGCCGAGATAGAGCCCGCCGCCGATGGCCGCGCTGGCAAACAGGAAGCTGCGACGGGAAAGCTGCACGGTCATCGCGGCCTCATGCCTTCAATTGGCTGGTGTCGAACGGCAATTGGCGCAGGCGCTTGCCAGTGGCCTGGAAGATGGCGCCGGCCAGCGCCGGGGCCAGGCTGGGATAGGCCGGCTCGCCAAGGCCGGTGGTGGGGAAATCGGTGGAGATGAATTTCACCTCCACGGCCGGCGCATCGTTCATGCGCGCCAGGCTGTAATCGCCGAAATTCACCTGTTCCACCGCGCCTTCGGCAAAGCTGATGCGCTGGCCCAGCGCTGCACCAAGCGCATCGATCACGCTGCCCTGCACCTGGTTTTCCGCGCCGGACAGGTTGATGATCTGCTGGCCGACATCGGCCGCCACCCAGATCTTGTGGACCTTCACATCGCC
Organism: Sandarakinorhabdus sp. FBCC-B8862; assembly: GCF_059745315.1. NCBI lineage: Bacteria > Pseudomonadati > Pseudomonadota > Alphaproteobacteria > Sphingomonadales > Sphingosinicellaceae > Sandarakinorhabdus > Sandarakinorhabdus sp. FBCC-B8862. Next base: position 1,410,305 of record NZ_CM185574.1, on the reverse strand, counting down.
GGCGTCGTTCACGCTGGCTTCCACCACATTGGCGAAATAGCCGAGGTGGCTGAAGTGGAAGGCGATGCCAAGGCCGGTGCGCGGGCCCAGCTTGCGGCCCCAGCGCGCCATCACGGCGGCTTCGTCCACCACCCGGCGCATGCGGCCGGTGTGATAGGGGGTGCCGCTGTTTTCGGCGCCTTCCGCGCCGCCTTCGGCGGCCATCGGGATCGCGCGCGGCGGCCCCAAGAGGGCCCGACGATATTCCAAGGTGTCGCGCCCGGCGGCATGGGCGCATTCATCGATGAAGCCCTGGGTGACAAAGGCAAAGGCGTTGTTGATCGGCGCGCGCAGCCAGCCCAGCGTGGAGGCGATGGGCAGCACCGACACATCGGCGCGGTAATCCTTGATCACGCCGGCCGGAAACAGCGAGGCATCGATGCTGGCCGGCGGATCGAAATTGCCGCCACGGCCGAAGCTGATGAAATGATCGTGCCAGGCGATGATGTCGCCCTTGGCATCCAACCCGGCCGCCAGCCGGTGCCAGCCGCCGGGGCGCAGCCAATCATGGGCGAAATCCTGGGCACGATCCCAGGTCAGCTTCACCGGCACGCCGGCGGCCTTGGCAATCACCGCGGCTTCCACCGCCACGTCATTCATCAGGCGCCGGCCAAAGCCGCCGCCGGAGCGCATGAGGTGCAGCGTGACATCGGCCGGCTTGATGCCCAGCGCCACCGCCACCATGCGGCGGGCGTCCTCAGGCGTCTGGGTGGACAGCCACAGGGTGCATTTGCCGTCCGTCACCTGCGCGGTGCAGTTCATCGGCTCCAGCGCGGCATGGGCGATGAAGGGATAGGCATAATCGGCGGTCACCTGGCGGGCCGCGCCAGCCAGTTTGGCCAGGGCATCGCCATGGTTGATGAAGCCGGGCTTTTGCGGGCCATCCTTGAGCGCCTTGGCCGCCGCCGCTTCCCAGGCCGGGGTGGACTGGAAGGCGGCATCCCCGCCTTCCCATTCGCAGGCCAGCGCATCGCGGCCGCGCAGCGCCGCCCAGGTGCTGGTGGCGATCACGGCGATGCCCTGCGGCAGCACCTCGATCCCCGGCAGCGGCACGTCAATCTGGGCCTTGAGGTCGCGGCGTTCGGCAATGTCGATCACCGCCTTCACGCCGGGCACGGCCAGCGCGGCGGCCTTGTTGGCGCGCTTGAGCTTGCCGCCGAACACCGGCGATTTGGCAAAGGCGGCATAGGCCATGCCGGGCACCCGCGCATCGATGCCGAACAGCGGCTGGCCGCTGACCAGCTTGCCATTGTCCACGCCGGGCACGCGGCGGCCGAGGATGCGGAACTGGCCTCTATCTTTCAGCGTGACGGTCTTGGGATCGGGGGCCTTCAGTTGGGCGGCGGCGCTGGCCATGTCGGCATAGCGGGCGCTGCGCCCCGAGGGCTTGTGGTGCAGCATGGCGCTGCCGGTGCTGATCTCGGCAGCCGGCACGCTCCAGGCGGTGGCGGTAGCCTCAACCAGCATCGCGCGGGCGGCCGCGCCCAGCCGGCGCATGCGTTCAAACTGGGTGGGGGTGGCCATCGATCCGCCGGCAAGCTGCATGCCATAGACGGCGCGATCGCCGGGGGCGGGCACCACCGTCACCTGCGCCCAATCGACGTCCAGTTCCTCGGCAATCATCATCGGGAAGCTGGTGCGCACGCCCTGGCCCACTTCGGGTTGGTGGGCGGTGATGCGGATGGCGCCATCGGCGGCGATCTGCACAAAGGCCGACAATTGGCCGGGAAGGGCGGCGCGGGCGCTGCCCAGCTGCCAGCCCAGCGAGAGCCCGCCGCCGGCGACAACGCCGGCCCTGAGCACGGCGCGGCGGGAGAGGCTCATGCCGCGGCCGCCTGTTTGATGGCGGCGCGGATGCGGGTGTAGGTGGCGCAGCGGCACAGATTGCCGCTCATCGCGGCGTCGATATCGGCATCGGTCGGCTTTGGCGTGGAGCGTAGCAGCGCTTCGGCCGCGAGCAATTGCCCGGCCTGGCAATAGCCGCATTGCGGCACATCCAGCGCCACCCAGGCATCCTGCAGCTTTCGGCCCCATTGACTGGCCGACAGGCCTTCGATGGTGGTGATCTTGGCCGTGCCCACCGCCGACACCGGGGTCTGGCAGCCGCGCACCGGTTCGCCATCAAGCTGCACCGTGCAGGCGCCGCAGAAGCCGGCGCCACAGCCGAATTTGGTGCCGGTCAGGCCCAGAATATCGCGAAGTGCCCACAACAGGGGCATGTCGGGATCGGCATTCACCTCGACCGCTTTGCCGTTGATGTTCAGCTTCATGGCTTGCCCCTCCTGCGATGCCCCAGCATAAACATGCCAAGCCGGCGCCGCAATGCGACGGGAGGGACGAATTGAACAGCCTGCCCAGCGCTGCCCTGCCAGCCTCCATCATGATCGCCACGCCGATGTATGGCGGGCAATGTTCCGGCCTCTATGTGCAGGGCCTGCTCCTCACGCTGCAGCGTTGTCAGCAACTGGGCATTGGCGTGGGCTGGAGCCAGATCACCAACGAGGCGCTGGTCACCCGGGCCCGCAACGAGCTGGTGCGATTGTTCCTGGCCAGCGATGCCGAGCTGCTGCTGTTCATCGATGCCGATCAGGGATTTGATGGCGAGGCGATCATGGCGTTGCTGGCCGGTGGGCATGACCTGGTGTGCGGCGTCTATCCCCGCAAGGAGATCAATTGGCCGGCGGTGGGCCGGGCGGCGGCAGCGGGTGAAACGGCTGACCTTGCCGATCATGCCGGCAGTTTTGCCTTGACCCCGGTCGCGCCGGGGCCGGCCTTGCCCGATGCGCAGGGCTTTGTGGAGGTGCGCCACGGTGGCACGGGGGTGATGGCCATCCGCCGGCATGTGTTTGAAATTCTGGCGCCGCATGTGCCGCGCTATCGCGCCTCGCCCCAGCCCGATGCGCCCCTAGTGCATGAATTTTTTGCCACCAGCATCGATGATCAGGGTGTGTTGCTGCCCGAGGATTATCATTTCTGCGCGCAGTGGCGGCGGCATGGCGGCCGGGTGTTTGCTCAGACGCTGGCGCGCTTCAGCCATGTTGGAAGCCATGTCTATTCCGGCGATATCCGCAAGAGCGGAGCAAACCTGAGCTGAAGGCGGCAAGGCCGACATTTGGTTACAGTGGTTTGCGGCCATGCTATGTCGTTTTTCGCGCAGGCCGTTGCCGCGTCGTGTTGTTGGGAGCTTGGCGTGCTGGCACCACCCCTGCCTGAGGATGAACTGCTGCGGCTGCAGGTGCTGCATGCGCTATGTATCCTCGACAGCGGGCCGGAGGAGCGGTTTGACCGGTTGACCCGGATGGCGCGGCGGGTGTTTTCGGTGCCGATCGCGCTCGTGAGCCTGGTTGATCTCAACCGGCAATGGTTCAAATCCTGCCAGGGCCTGGGCGTCAACGAAACCGGGCGCGATGTTTCCTTCTGTGGCCATGCGATTTTGGGCGACGAGATTTTCGTGATCCCGGACGCCACGGGGGACAATCGCTTTGCCGACAATCCGCTGGTGACCGGCGATCCCCACATCCGCTTTTATGCCGGATGTCCGTTGCGCGTGTCGCGCGGCGCCAAGGTTGGCACCTTGTGCATCATCGACCAGCAGCCGCGCGGGTTCGACAACGAGGATGCGCAGGCCCTGCGCGATCTGGCGGCCATGGTGGAAGACGAGCTTTCGGCCTATCAGGCGGCGATGACCGATCCGCTGACCCGCATCTGGAACCGTCGCGGGTTTTTGACGATGGCGCGGGACAGCCTGGCGCTGTGCGAAGCGCAGGGGCAGGGCGGCACGCTGGTGTGCCTCGACCTGGATGGCTTCAAGCAGATCAACGACCGCCATGGCCATGCGGCCGGTGATGCCGTGCTGGAACGCATCGCGTTCGGCATGAGCAAGTGTTTCCGGTCAACCGATGTGTTTGCCCGCATCGGCGGCGATGAGTTTGTGGCCTGGATGCCTGGTAGCGACGCGGTGGAGGCCCGCGGGGCGACAGCGCGGCTGACCGACTGGCTGCAAGGGCAGGAACTGGCATTGGGGCTGCCGTACCGCTCCGGCTTCAGCGCCGGTTATGTTGATCATCCTGCCGGCAGTGGCGCCGATATCCAGGCGCTGTTGAGCGAGGCCGATGCCGCCATGTATGCCATGAAGTCAGCGCGCCGCAGCGCCCGTTGACATGTTGCTCGCTGGGCCGGCCATGGCTTATGCCCGGCCGATGATGTCGCGCCGCGCCCTGCTCTCGCTTTCTGCCCTCTCGGCAATGGCCGCGGCCTGTTCGCCGCTGGGGGCCTTGAATGGCCTCAACCGGCTGACGCCCGGCGATGGCGGTGTGAAGCAGATCGTTGATGGCGCCGCCTTTGGCCCCGATCCGCGCCAGACCCTGGAAATCTGGGCCCCCAAGGGTGCGACGGGGCCGCTGCCGGTGCTGGTGTTTTTCTATGGTGGCAGTTGGAACAGTGGTCTGCGCGATGGTTATGGCTTTGCCGCCCGGGCGCTGGCGGCCCGCGGATTCCTGGTGGTGGTGCCGGATTATCGGCTGGTGCCGCAGGTGCGCTGGCCGGGTTTTGTCGAAGATGGCGCGGCGGCGCTGAAATGGGTGGCGGCCAACATCGCGGCGCATGGCGGCGATCCGGCCCGCGTGGCGGTGATGGGCCATTCGGCCGGCGCCCATATCGGCCTGCTGCTGGCGCTCGACCGGCGCTGGGGCGTGGCTGATGGGATCAAGGCGGCGGTGGGCCTGGCCGGGCCTTATGATTTCCTGCCCTTTGTGGCCGGTGGGGCTGCCGATGCCGCGCTGGGCAATGCGCCCGATCTGAACGACACCCAGCCGATCCATTTTGCCCGCGGCGATGCCCCGCCTCTGTTGTTGCTGCATGGGCTTGAGGATACGACCGTATTGCCGCGCAACAGCACGCGATTGGCCAATGCGGTCAATGATCTGGGCGGCCGGGCCGAGGTGAAACTCTATCCCGGCATCGGGCATATCGGCATCTTGCTCGGGCTTTCAAAGCCGTTTCGCGGCAAGGCGCCGGTGCTGGCCGATGCCAGCAATTTCCTGCTGAAATATCTTACGCCCTGACCAGGCCTGGCATCGCCGGTGCGGGTGCGGCGGCAAACACACTGCGCACCACCCGATCGGGATCAAGGCCAAACAGCCCAGCGACGCTGCCGGCCAGCACGGCGTTGAGGCTGGTGGTGGGCAACAGGTCGCGATCCTCGAACAGGCGGGAGAGGCCCGGCCAGTCGCCATGGACGCGGCCGCCGGCCACGCGCCCGCCGGCCAGCAACACCGCCGATGCAGTGCCATGATCGGTGCCATTGGTGCCGTTGGCGGCAACGGTGCGGCCGAATTCGGTGGCGCAGATCACCAGCGTGTCGGCCCAGGCCGGGCCCAGGCCGGATTTCAGCGTGGTGATCATCGTGTCGAGCTGGCGCAGCTGCGCCGCCAGCCGCACGGCCTGGCCGGCATGCGTGTCCCACCCGCCGTGATCGAGCACGGCGATGCGCGGGCCGGCTGGCTGGGCGAGCAGGCGCGCGGCGGTGGCGGCCAGTGCAACCGGGCCGGACGGGCCGTCCTGGTTGCCGGCCATCATTTCGGTCGCCATGGCCTCGCCCCACAGGCGGTGGAGCAGCGGGTCGCCTTCATACAGTGCTGCCACCCGCGCCTTCAGGCTGGCGCTGGCATCGGGCAGGCGGCTGGGGGCAAAGCTGGTGGTGGGGGCGGCGCCTTGCAGCAGGGTGGGCAGGGCCGCGGAGATCGCCACGGGTGGCGGGGCCGGCGGCAACAACGGCAGCAGCCGGTTGAGCCAGCCGTCCTTCAGGGCATAGGCAGCGTTGCCACCGGTTTCGAGGATGTTCTGGGCATCGAAATGGCTGCGCTCGCGATAGGGGCTGGCGACCGCATGGACCACAGCGGCTTCCTTCGCGGCGAACAGGCCAGCGAATCCCGCCAGCGACGGGTGGGCGGTGAAATCGGCGGTGAGCGGCAGCGGTGCGCCAAGTTGTTCGGGCGGGCGGGCCAGGGCGCCGCGCAACCGGTCCAGCCGCGCATCGCCAGTGGGGCTGATGGCGGCCAGCCCGTCCATGGCGCCACGAAGGATGATGAACACGAGCCGGCGATCGGTGCTAGCTGCGGCCAACGCCAGGCCGGGATGCAGCGCCAGGCCACCGATCAGGCCGGCGCGGGCGATGAGGGAACGGCGATCGATCATCGGCGCAGAAACTCCGGCGAGACCAGCAGCAAGGCGGCGCCCTCGGCCGGGCTTTCGGCGCGGGCGATGGCGGTGGCGGTGGTAGCAGACAGCACGCCGGGCAGCACGCGGGCGGCGAGGGCGCGCGGATCGGCTGCCGGGGCCAGACTGGCCAACCGGCCGGCCACCTCCACCCGGCGCAACAGCGCATCGGGCGCGGCCCAGCGGCTGGCGGCATCGGGCCAACCGGCCGGCGATCCCGGCCGCCAGATCGGCTGGCCCAACTCGTTGAGCATTGGCGCGATGCGGGCGTTGCCGGGCGCGTCTTTGAGGCCAAGCGCCCGCATGGCGGAAACCGTCCAGTCCCACGGGCTCTTGAACTTCGTCAGCGGCGTGGCCCAGGCTTCTGGCGCGGCGATCAGCGCCTGATAGACAGGCAGCAGCGCACCGCCATTGGCCAGATAGGTGGCCGCGAGCCGGTCCACGAGGTGCGGCGGGGGATCATCGTTGATGAAGTGGCGCGCCAGCTTGGTGGCAAGGTGACGGGCGGTCTGCGGGTGGAGGGCGAGATCGTCGAGAATGGCGCGGGCCTGGGCTTCGCCATCCTGGGCATAGGTCTTGCCGGCCACCGTCACCCGCCCCGGTTCGTGCCAGGCTGGCTGGAAGATGAATTGGCCGGGCGGCGCATCCAGCCCCAGGGGCCGCCGCACGAAGCCGCCGATCGACCAGCCGGTGAGGGCGCGCGCCAGACCGGCGACATCGGCCTGCGTATAATGGCCGGCACCCAGCGTGTGCAGTTCGAGGATTTCCCGCGCCAGATTTTCGTTGAGGCCGGGCTGGCGGGGGGCGTTGCGGCGGCGTGCCACCTCTGCCAGCAGGCTGCCCGGGCCCACCGATTGCGCCTGGTCCAGATAGAACATCATGGCCGGATGGCGGGTGACAGCCAGCAGCAGATCGCTGAACCGGCCGGCGATGTGGGGGCGGATGGCTTCGAATTCGTGCGGGCCGCCCATGGTGGCGGTGGCCAGCTTGTCGGTCGAAATGGCGAAATGGTTGGACCAGAAATGTACCAGCCGCTCGGCAAAGGGGGCGGGACTGTCCAGCGCCAGCGCCAGCCGGGCGCGCACCTGGCCGGCATAGGCGGCGCGGAAGGCTTCGCGCCGCGCCTTCTGCTGGGCTTCGGCCAGCGCCTGGGCCTCGGCACCTTTGGGGGGTTCGGGATCGCCGGGTTGGCGCGGGATGCCGCCAATGCCGACCTGGCGCAGTTGGCGGAGATTGTCCCGATACTGCGCCGTCATCGCCGCGGCATCGGGCAGGGCGGCGATGATGGCCGGGCGCGGTTCAAAGGCGCTGAACTGGGCGACCAGCCAGGCCCGGGGATCCGGCGGCGCCGCTGCATCCGGGCGGGCACCAAGGCCGAAGCGATTGAGGGCGATGGCAGCGATGCTCATGCAGGCTCAACGTGCCAGCCTGGGCATTTCCCCCGCGCGGCTGCCAAACGGAAACGGGCCCGGCTGCTGCCAGCCGGGCCCGTGATCTTCGCCGGAAAGCGTCTTAGCGGTTGACCTGGCGGCGCATGAAGCCCGGCACGTCATCATCGCTGGCAGCAGGCGCGACCGGCGTGGGTGCCAGATTCTGCGGCGGTTCCGGCGTGCGCGGCTTGCGGCTCATGCCCATCATGCGTTCGAACAGGGTGAGCGGGCGTTCCGGCGCGGCTGCGACCGGTTCCGGCACCGGATCGGCGGCCGGGCCAGCCACCGGCGCGGGTGCGGCCGGCGGCACGACCGGGGTGAAGGTGAAGTTGGCGGGGGCAGGCTCATCCACCTGCTCCGCATCGGCCAGATCGATGGCGTCATCCTCTTCGGCTTCGGCCACGGGCTCAGGCGTTTGCTCCACGGTGTCGAGCACGCGGGCGATGGCCGATTCCGCCACCGGCAGGTCGAGCGCCAGGGCAACCGGTGCCACAGGGGCGGCCGCCACGGCGGGTTCCGGCGTGGTTTCGACCGGTGCGGGTTCACCACCACCACCCGATGGCGGCGGGGCAGAGAAGATGCTGGGCTGGGCCAGGAAGGCAGCGCCGCTGGTCTTCTTGGCCGGTGCGGTGACCGGCATCGGCTTGGCGGCGGCGTCGATGCCGGTGGCGACCACGCTCACCCGCATCACGCCATCCAGATCGCGGTTGAAGGCGCTGCCAACGATGATGTTGGCATCGGTATCAACCATGTCGCGGATGTAGGAGGCGGCTTCGTCGACTTCCATCAGCTTCAGGTCGTCGCCGCCGGTGATGTTGATGATCACGCCCTTGGCGCCGCGCATGGAGACTTCGTCGAGCAGCGGGTTGGCGATGGCCTTTTGCGCCGCTTCGATGGCGCGGCCTTCGCCGGTGGCTTCGCCGGTGCCCATCATGGCCTTGCCCATCTCGCTCATCACGGTGCGGATGTCGGCAAAGTCGAGGTTGATCAGGCCGGGCATGATCATCAGATCGGTGATGCCGCGCACGCCCTGGTGCAGCACCTGGTCGGCCATCGCGAACGCATCCTTGAAGGTGGTGTTGGCGTTGGCAATCAGGAAGAGATTCTGGTTCGGGATGATGATCAGCGTGTCGACATGCTTCTGCAGCTCGGCGATGCCTTCCTCGGCCGCCTTCATGCGCTTGCTGCCTTCAAAGCTGAACGGCTTGGTGACGACACCAACGGTCAGGATGCCCTTTTCGCGGGCGGCGCGGGCCACCACCGGGGCAGCGCCGGTGCCGGTGCCGCCGCCCATGCCGGCGGCGATGAAGCACATGTGGGCGCCATCCAGCGCGGTTTCGAGCTGATCAAGCGTCTCCTCGGCAGCGGCGCGGCCGATTTCCGGGCGGGCGCCGGCGCCCAGGCCTTGCGTGATCTTCATGCCCAGCTGGATGCGGGTGGCAGCCTTGCTCATCGCCAGCTGCTGGGCATCGGTGTTGGCGACGATGAACTCGACGCCCATCAACTCCGCCTCGATCATGTTGGCCACGGCATTGCAGCCGGCGCCGCCCACGCCCACCACGGCAATGCGCGGCTTGAGTTCGGTCAGTTCCGGCTTGGCGAATTCCAGCATGTCGTGTCTCCCGAGGTTGTGGGCATACTAGATGATGCGCGAATCGGGGGAAAGAGTCTTCACAGACTTCCCCACAGTTTTTCGATGACGCCGGTCAAGCCCCGCTTTGGCGCAGCGCTCTCGCTCGACTGCGGCTGGTGCCAGACATCGCCATTGTCGGCCCCGGCAAACAGCACCAGGCCGGCGAGCGCGGCAAAGGCCGGGCCTTCCTGCGCCACCGGCAGGCCAGCCAGGCCACGCGGCCGGCCGATGCGGACGTTGCAGCGCAGATAGGTGCCGGCATATTCGCCGATGGACCGCAGATCAGCGCCACCGCCGGTGAGAACGATGCGCCGCGCCTGCGGGCCCACAAAGCCCAGCGCCGACAGGGCGGCGGCGATTTCACCGAACAGCATGTCGAGCCGGGTTCGGATGACGCCAACCAACTGGGCGCGCGGCACCTTGATCGGCTCGACGCTGCCATCATCCACCATCGGCGGGATGATCACCGGATCGGTCTGGTCCCGGGTGGTGGCGACGGCGGCACCGTCGAAGGTTTTCAGCCGTTCGGCGTGGCTGCGCCGGGTGGCAAAGGCGGCGGCGATATCGTCGGTGATATCGGCGCTGCCCATCGGCACGGTGGCAACGCCCACCGGAATGCCGAAGCGATAGACGGCGATGCTGGTGATGCCGGCGCCAATGTCGATCAGGGCGACACCGATATCGCGTTCTTCGGCATCGAGCACGGCAAGGCCGGCGGCGAGCGGGGTCGCCACCAGGGACGAGACGCCCAGATGCGCCTGGCCAACGGCACGGCCGAAGTTGAGGATGGCCGGGGTGTCGGCGGCGACGACATGGATATCCATGCCCAGCCGATCGGCATGCAGACCAAGCGGGCTTTCCACGCCGGGCAGGCCATCGAGGACATAGAGCGCCGGCAGCGCGTGAATGATGCTGCGGCCCTTGGGATCAATGGCGGCGCGGCCGGCCTGGCGCAGGGTCACCATGTCGGTGGGGGTGATGCTGGCGCCGGCGATGTCGATTTCGGTCGAGGCCATGCTGCTCGACAGATTGCCGGCTGCAAAGCTGGCCACGACGCTTTCAACCTGGATGCCAGCGGCGCGTTCGGCCTGGTCCATGGCGCCGCGGATGGCCATTTCGGTCTTGTCGAAATCGGTGACGGTGGCGCGCTTGAGGCCGGTGCAGGGCTTTTGCCCACTGCCGATGACGCGCGGCTCGCCTTCACCGCCAACCAGCGCAATCAGCGCAGCGACCTTCGATGTGCCAACATCGAGCACGGCAACCGTGCGTTCCGCCTGGCTGCGGCCGAGCGCGGTGGGGAGAGGGATGCGGGGGGGCATGATGGCGTGTCCCTCAGATGGCCTGGGCCTGGGCCGCGGCGCGGCGGGCCTTTTCGGCGGCTGCCAGACTGTCGGCGACGGCGGGGCCGGCCACGATCATGCGGCCGGGCAGGCGCATGTCGAACCGGGTGAAGCGGCCGCCGAGCAGCCGGTCGGGTCCCTTGGCATCAAGCCGGGCAAAGCTGGCCAATGCGGCGCGGGCCTGGCCGGGCTGATCGGGCAGGGCCAGCACCTCGCCGCTCTTGAAGCGCAGATCCCAGCGGCGGCCACCCACCAGCGTGGCGGCAAACATGTCGCGGCCCAGCGGGGTGGCGGCGATCAGTTGCAGCGCCTCGCGCACACGGTGGTTGGCGCCGGGGCCCACCAGAATGGGCAGGTCGTTCCAGCGCTCCAGCCGGTCGCGGGCCAGCACCCGGCCGCTCACATCGATGGCGGCCAATTGGCCGTGCAGCTGCCACAGCGCCACCGGCTTGCGCTCGCTCACCTCGATCACCAGCGTGTCGGGCAGCCGGCGTTGCACGCTGGCATCGGCAATCCATGGCAGGGCGCGCAGCCGGCTGCGCACATCATCAAGATCGGTGTCGAGCATGGCGTTGCTGGGGCCGTTGAGCACGGCGTTGTAAATGGCGAGGCGGTTCTGTTCGCGCGCGCCGGTCAATTCAACGTGGCGCACTTCCCAGCCGTGCGCCGCTGTCCATTGCACGAAGCCGGCCCAGATGCGCTGGGGCACGCCCATCAGGATCATGACGGCGAGCGCCACCGCGCACAGGCCGCCAAGGCCCAGCAGCAGCTGCCGGCGGGTGACGGGCGGGCGGGCATTGGCGGGGCTTGTCGCCTTGCTGCGCGCACGCTTGGGCGGCGGAGCGCCGCGCTTCAGCACCGCTGCGGTCATGCGGCCCTCCCATGATCGGCGATCGCCGTGTCGATCAGGCGCTGCACCAGCTGTTCATAGCTGATGCCGCGATATTTTGCCTGTTCCGGCACCAGGCTCAATGGCGTCATCCCCGGCTGGGTGTTCACCTCCAGCAGGAACAGCCCGGCCAGGCCCTGATCCGGATCCCAGCGGAAATCGCTGCGGCTGGTGCCGCGGCAGCCCAGCGCCCGGTGTGCGGCCAGCGCATGGGCCAGGCAGGCGGCCTCCACGTCGGCGGGCAGTTGGGCGGGGCACTCGTGCACGGTCAACCCATCGGTGTATTTCGCATCATAGTCATAGAAACCCGAAACCGGTTTCAATTCCGTCACCGCCAGCGCCTCATCGCCCAGCACTGCGACAGTGAGTTCCTTACCGGCGATGAAGGGTTCGGCGAGCAGGGTCGGGAATTCGGCCCAGGGGCCCGGCACGTCACGGCGGATGGGCTGGCCATGGTTGCTGCTGTCGGTCACGATGGCGACGCCAACGCTGGAGCCTTCGTTGACCGGTTTGAGCACATAGGGGCGGGGCAGGGGATCGGCTTCGAACAGGGTTTCGCTGGCGACGATGCGGCCCTGCGGCATCGGGATGCCGGCCGGCACCAGGATCTTCTTGGTCAATTCCTTGTCGATGGCGATGGCCGAGGTGGTGAGGCCGCTGTGGGTATAGGGGATGCCGAGCAGGTCCATAACGCCCTGCACGCTGCCATCTTCGCCGGGGGTGCCGTGCAGGGCATTGAACACCACGTCGGGCGCGGCGCTGAGCAGTTGCTGGGCAAGGTTGCGGGCCATGTCGATCTCGATCACGTCATGGCCAAGGCTGCGGCAGGCATCGGCAATACCGCGCCCGGAGGTGAGCGACACCTCGCGCTCGGCGGACCAGCCGCCCATGAGGACTGCGACCTTCATGGCTTCACCCGCCCCACCCGCTGGATCTCCCACTCGAGGCTCACGCCCTGCTCACGCAGCACATGGGCGCGCACCAGTTCGCCCAGCGCCTCGATGTCGGCGGCGCGTGCGCCGTGGCTGTTGATCAGGAAATTCGAATGCTTTTCGCTGACTTCCGCGCCACCGACGCGAAGGCCCCGGCAGCCGGCGTTGTGGACCAGTTCCCACGCCTTCAGGCCCGGCGGGTTCTTGAAGGTGGAGCCGCCGGTGCGGGTGCGCAGCGGCTGGCTGGCCTCGCGGGCGGCGGCGATGCGGTCCATCTCGGCCTGGATGGCGGCCTTGTCGCCGGGCTGGCCCTTCAGGCGGGCGGCGATGACGATCTCGCCATCGGCCAGGTTGGAATGGCGATAGCTGTAGCCGAGCGCTGGCAGCGCACGGGTTTCGATTTCGCCATTGCGGGTGACGATGGTGGCGTCCACCAGCGCATCGGCCACCTCTCGGCCATAGGCACCGCCGTTCATCCGCACAAAGCCGCCCACCGTGCCGGGAATGCCGCGCAGGAATTCCAGACCGGCAATGCCGGCATCGCGCGCCGCGCTGCTGACGGCGATGCCGCTCGCGCCGCCGCCGCAGACAAGTGTCGCGCCCTCGGCGCGGACCTTGCCGAACACCTTGCCCAGCCGAACCACCACGCCCGGCACGCCACCATCGCGCACGATCAGATTGCTGCCCAGGCCCAGCGCCATCACCGGCACCGCCGGATCGAGCGCGGCGAGGAAGCCGCGCAAATCATCGATATCGGCCGGTTCGAACAACCAGTCTGCAGCGCCGCCGGCCTTGAACCAGACCAGCGGGGCCAGCGGCGCTGCTGCCGTCAGCTTGCCGCGCGGGGTGGGCAGCAGGCTCATCCCGCCTTCACCCGCGCAATCGCATCGGCCAGGCCGGCCGCCCATTTGGTGATATCGCCTGCGCCCAGGCAGATCACCTGGTCGCCTGGCTGCACCACGCCGGCCAGTTTCACGGCCAGATTGTCGGCCCCGGTGACCGTCTCGGCGCTGGGGTGGCCGGCGGCGACCAGGCCGGCGGCCAGCGCGGCGGCGTCAACGCCCGCGATCGGCGCTTCGCCGGCGGCATAGACCGGCGCGACATAGACCATGTCGGCATCGTTGAAGCCGGCGCAGAATTCGCCCATCAGATCGCGCAGGCGGGTGAAGCGGTGCGGCTGGACGACAGCGATGACGCGGCCGGTTGCGCCTTCCCGCGCCGCGGCGAGCACGGCCTTGATCTCGACCGGGTGGTGACCATAATCGTCGATGATGGTGGCACCGGCCACTTCACCCACCTTGGTGAAGCGGCGCTTGACGCCGCCGAAGCGGGCGAGGCCGGCGCGCAGGCCATCATCGTCCACGCCCAGTTCCAGCGCGACGGCAATGGCGGCGAGCGCGTTCTGCACATTGTGGCGGCCGGGCATCGGCAGCACCAGATCATCGATGCGGCGTTGGCCATCCCGGGTGCGCACCAGGACGGCAAAGCGGTTGCCGCCCGGCACTGGTGTCACATCGGCCCCACGCACATCGGCGGTGGCGGCAAAGCCATAGGTGATGATGCGGCGATCAGAGACGCGCGGGATCAGTGCCTGCACTTCGGGGTGATCGATGCACAATATGCCGGCGCCATAGAAGGGCACGGCGTTGACGAACTGGCGAAAGCCTTCGCGCACCTTTTCGAAATCGCCCCAGTGATCGAGATGCTCGGGATCGATGTTGGTGACGATCCCGAACGTGCCGGTGAGGCGCAAGAAGCTGCCATCGCTTTCGTCGGCTTCCACCACCATCCAGTCTGACGCGCCGAGGCGGGCGTTGGAGCCGATCGAGTTGATGATGCCGCCGTTGATCACCGTGGGATCAAGCCCGCCGGCATCGAGCAGCGTGGCGACCATCGAGGTGGTGGTGGTCTTGCCGTGGGTGCCAGCGACCGCAACGCAGCTTTTCAGGCGCATCAGTTCGGCCAGCATTTCGGCGCGGCGCACCACCGGGATACGCTTGGCCCGCGCTGCCATCACTTCGGGATTGTCGGCCTTGATGGCCGTTGAGATCACCAGCACGGCGGCGTTTGCTACATTTTCCGACTTCTGGCCGATGAAGACGGTGATGCCCTTCTTGCGCAGGCCTTCCACCACATAGGATTCTGCCGCATCCGAACCCTGCACGGCAAAGCCCAGATTGGCCATCACCTCGGCAATGCCCGACATGCCGATGCCGCCGATGCCGACAAAATGGATGACGCCGATATCGGTGCGGAAACCGGGGCGGAAGGCGAGGGTGGCGGAGGTTGGGCTCATGCGATCAATCCGGTGGCGATGACAAGATTGGCCAGGCGCTTGGCGGCCTCCGGATGGCCGGCGGCGCGCGCCGCGCTGGCGGCTGTGCCGAGCCCCTGCCGGTCGGCCAGCCACGCCGTCAAGGCCTGCGCCAATCGTTCCGGCGTGAAATCCGGTTGGCGGATCATCTGGGCGCCGCCGGCGGTGACCAGTGCGGCGGCATTATCGGCCTGGTGATCATCGGTGGCAATCGGCAGCGGCACCAGGATGGAAGGGCGGCCCATCACCGCCAGTTCGGCCACGGTCGACGCGCCCGACCGGGCGATGACGATATGGCTGGAGGCCATTTCGGCGGGCAGATCGGGGAAATAGGCGGCGATCACCGGCTCGATCCCGGCGGCGCGATAGGCGGCCAGCATGGCATCGCGGTCTTCGTCGCGGCCCTGGTGCGTCACATCCAGTGTGCTGCGCACCTCTGCCGGCAGCAGGGCGATGGCGGCGGGCACCACGCTGTTCAGGATGGCGGCGCCCTGGCTGCCGCCGGTGACCAGCAGCTTCAGGCGCGGGGCCTCGGCATCATAGGGCAGATCGGCGGCTGCCAGCACTTCGGGTCGGACGGGGTTGCCAATGAAATGCACGCGGCGCTCAAAGGATTTTTCGAGCCGGCGCACCCGGGGGAAGCTGGTGGCAATGGCCCGCACGCGGCCGGCCAGATAGCGGTTGGTGCGGCCGAGCACGGCGTTCTGTTCGTGGATCAGGCTGGGCAGATAAAGCGACAGGGCCGCCAACAGGCCGGGCAGGGCGGGATAGCCGCCAAAGCCGATCACCGCGCGCGGGCGGATTTGCTTGAACAGGGCGCGTGCCGTCTGGCGGCCGCGCCAGATGCTCAGGGCCACCTGCGGCAGCGCCTTCCAGCCGCTGCGCCCGGTGGAGGCGGCATCGACCTTGGTCACCGGCACGCCGGGAAACAGGCCGGGGAAGCGCAGGCCGCGCTCATCTGTCACCAGATGCACCTTGTGGCCACGCGCCATCAGTTCCAGCGCCAGGCAATGCGCCGGCACCATGTGGCCGCCGGTGCCGCCGGCGCACAGCACATAGGTGCCGCCGGGCTGGGGGGTGCGAGGGCGAGGGTTGTCGGTCATGCGGCCAGAGCGCCCTTGGCCCAGGGCCGCCCCTTCAGGAAGGGATTGCAGCGGGTGAGGGCGAGCAGCATGCCGGCGCCCAGCGAGATGGCGAGGAAGCTGGAACCGCCATGGCTGATGAAGGGCAGGGTCATGCCCTTGGAGGGCAGCAGCGCCAGATTGACCATCATGTTGATGGTGGCCTGCAGGCCGAACTGGATGGCCAGACCGGACGTGGCGAGGAAGATGAAGGGATCATCCTCCTCCATCGCCAGCAGCAGGGCACGCACCACCAGCGCCAGGAACAGCCCAGCCAGCAGGGCGCAGGCAATCAGGCCAAACTCCTCGCCGAGCACGCTGAAGATATAATCGGTCTGCGCTTCGGGCAGGCGGAACTTCATGCGCCCTTCGCCCGGCCCGGTGCCCATCAGGCCACCGGCGCGGAAACAATCCAGCGCCTTGTCGATCTGGAACGTGTCGCCGGAACCGGTGATGAACTTGTCGATGCGGGCGGCGAAGTGATCGAGGGTGAAATAGGCGGCGACCAACCCGATCACGCCGGCAACAGCCAGTGCGCCGATGATGGTGAGCGACAGGCCGGCCAGCGTGGCCTGGGACAGCCACACCACCGAGATCAGCGCCGATTGGCCGACATCGGGCTGGGCGATCAGGCAGATCAACGCCATGGCCAGCACCGCCGCACTGATCTGCATCGTGGGCAGGCTGCCGTCCTCCAGCTTCAGGCTGAGCAGCCAGGCGGTGGCGATGATGAAGCAGGGCTTGAAGAATTCCGATGGCTGGAACTGGAAGCCCGGCAGCTGGATCCAGCGTGCCGCGCCGTTGGCGCCGCCGCCGATGAACGGCACCAGGATGAGGGAGAGCAGACAGATCAATGTGCCCACCACCGCCAGCCGTTTCAGGTTGCGGATGCTGAGCATCGAGGTGCCGAGCATGACCGGCAGCCCCAGCGCCACCCACATCAGTTGGCGGTAGAGGAAATAAAGATCGTCCATGCGGAAATTGCCGCCCGAAAGCCGCCGTGCAGCGGCCGGGGAGGCGGCCGCGACCGCAGTGATTCCGGCTGCGATCAGCGCCAGGATCAGCAACAGCAGGGTCTTGTCGATCGTCCAGAACCAGCGGCCGAAGCGGCTGCGGTCCCCGCGCGAGAAGGCGGCGCCAGCGCCGGCGGGATAGCTGCGCTTGTCAAGGCGGCGTGCTGCAAGGCCCATCAGTCCATCCCCCTCACAAGGCCGCCACGGCGGCGCGGAAGGCCGCGCCGCGCTGTTCGAAATCGCGATATTGATCGAAACTGGCCGCAGCCGGGCTGAACAGCACGACATCGCCGGGCTGTGCCGTATCCAGGATGCCCGCGATGGCGGCATCAAGCGTGCCGGCTTCGGTGACCGGCAAGTGCGGGCGCAATTGCGCGGCGAATTGCGGCGCCGCCTCGCCGATGAGCCAGGCATCCACCACCTGGCCCAGATTGGGCAACACCGCCGACAGATCGGCCTCGCCATTGGTGTCGAGCTTGGGCCGGCCGCCGGCAATCCAGTGGATGCGTTGGTAGGCCGCGAGCGCTGGGGCGGTGGAATCGGGGTTGGTCGCCTTGCTGTCGTTCACCCACAACAGGCCGCGCTTTTCGCCGACCGGTTCCATGCGATGGGCGAGGGCCTGATAGCTGGCGAGCCCGCGCGCGATGGTGGCATCGTCCAGCCCCAGCCGCCGCGCGGCGGCGACGGCGGCGCGGGCGTTTTCGAGATTGTGCGGCCCCTGCAGCGAGGGCCAGTCGGCCTGGGCGCCGGGCAGGGCGACGTCCTCGATCGTGATCAGGCCGGCTGGGCCCGTGGCAACATGATAATGCGCCTGGGCCGCGCGGCCGACGATGGCGGTGGCGCCGGGCGTCTGCATGGCAAAGAGCCGCGCCTTGGCTGCGGCATAGCCGGCCATGGTGCCGTGCCGTTCGAGATGATCGGGCGTGATGTTGGTGAGGATGGCCACATCGCAGGCGAGGCTGTGGGTGATGTCCAGCTGATAGCTCGACAGTTCCAGCACCCAGACGCCGCCGGCTGGCAACGGATCCTGCGCCAGGATCGGCAGGCCGATGTTGCCGCCCATCGCAGCGGGGATGCCGGCGGTCACGAGCAGATGGTGCAGCAGTGCGGTGGTGGTTGATTTGCCGTTGGTGCCGGTGATGCCCACCACGCGTGTGGGCGGCAGGTGCGGCAGGGCGCGCGCGAACAATTCGGTGTCACCCATCACCGGCACGCCGGCCCTGGCAGCTGCGGCGAAGATCGGGGCGCTGTGCGGCACGCCGGGCGAGACGATGATGCCGGCCAGGCCCGACAGGTCGGCATGCACAAGATCGACCAACGTGCCATCAAAGGCGGTGCGGGCCGCCTCGCCATCATCCCAGGCCCAGACATCCCCGCCCGACGCCGTGATGGCAGCCGCAACCGCCCGGCCGGTGCGGGCGAGGCCCAGCACACCCCAGCGTTTTGCGGCAAAGGCGGGCGCGGTGATCAAGGCAGCGACGCTCCACCCCCCCGCACGCCACAGATACGCCGCGGCGCGCGCGGTGTGGGGTTTTGGAGGATGAGGGGTGGAGCGCCGGTCACGAGCATGGCCATCACCGCAGTTTCAGCGTGGCCAGGCCCGCAAGGGCGAGCAGGATGGCGATGATCCAGAAGCGGATCACCACGGTGGACTCTTTCCAGCCTTTCTTTTCATAATGATGGTGCAGCGGCGCCATGCGGAACACACGCTTGCCTGTCGTCTTGAAGCTGACGACCTGGATGATGACCGAGAGGGTTTCCAGCACGAACAGGCCGCCGATCACCAGCAGCACCAGCTCGTGATTGGTGATGACGGCGATGGTGCCGAGCGCGCCGCCGAGCGCGAGGCTGCCGGTGTCGCCCATGAACACCTGGGCCGGCGGCGCGTTGAACCACAGGAAGCCCAGACAGGCACCGATCAGCGCGGCGCAGAACACCGCCAGCTCGCCCGAGCCGGCGACATGATGGATGCCGAGATAATCGGAAAAGCGGATATTCCCCACCAGATAGGCGATGATGGCAAAGGCCCCGGCGGCGATGATCACCGGCATGGTGGCAAGGCCATCGAGCCCGTCGGTGAGGTTCACCGCATTGCCGAACCCGGTCACGATGAAGGCGGCAAAGCCGATGTAGAACCAGCCCAGATCAAGGCCATAATCCTTGACCAGCGGCAGGTAGAGTTTGAAGCCGGTGTGGGTGGCAATATAGGTGCAGGCGAGCCCGGCGATCAGAAACTCGAGCATCAAGCGGACCTTGCCCGAAACGCCCTTGTGGCTCTGCTTCGTCACCTTGTCATAATCGTCCATGAAGCCGATGGCGCCAAACCCCAGGGTGACGGCCAGCGCCGCCCAAACGAAGCCGTTGGTGATGTCCATCCACAGCAGGGTGGAAATCGTGAAGCCGATGAGGATGAGCAGGCCGCCCATGGTGGGGGTGCCGCGCTTGGTGAGCAGGTGCCATTCCGGCCCGTCTTCCCGGATCGGCTGGCCCTTGCCCTGCTTCATGCGCAGCATGTCGATGAAGCGTGGGCCGATCAGCAGTGCGATGGCCAGGCTGGTCATCAGGGCCGCGATGGCGCGGAAGCTGATGTAGCGGAACAGGTTGAACAGGCCTTCATAGCCCGCCAGATCAGCCAGCAGCTTGATCATGCCATATGCTCCCCGGCGGCCAGCGCGGCGACCACGCGGCCCAGCCCGATTGAATTGGATCCCTTGGCCAGCAGCACGTCGTCGGCCGCCAGGCTGCGGCCGATCTCGGCCATCGCTGCGTCGGCCGTGGCGACATGGCGCACGTCGGTCTGGCGGCCCAGCGCCTCGGCCAATGGCTTCATTTCGGCGCCGACCAGCACGGCCAGCGCCACCTGCGCATCGATGATGTGCGGCGCGATGCCGGCGTGGAATTCGGCCGACAGCGAGCCCAGTTCCTTCATGCTGCCCAACAGCGCGATGCGGCGGCCGGTGCGGGCCGGCACCACGTCGCGCAACACGGCAAGGCTGGCAGCCATGCTGGCAGGATTGGCGTTGTAAGCTTCATCGATCACGATGGCCTGGCCGTTCCCGGCCGGCACCCGCAGCCGGCGGCCCCGGCCCGGCAGGCCGTTCAGTTCGGCCAGCGCCAACCCGGCCAGCGCCAGATCGCCGCCGGCTGCCTGCACCCCGGCCAGCACCGCCAGCGCGTTGTTCACCCAATGGCGGCCGGCCATGCCGATCTTGAAGGTCAGGCGGTCATCCCCAATGCGGGCGGTCACGCAGGAGCAATCGGGGTGGAGGGCCACCTGTTCGGCCATCACGTCAGCCCCGGCCGTCTGCCCGAAGCGGACGACGCGGGCCCCCGCTGCCGCCGCCGCATCGGCGAGCAGGCCGGCGTGGGGATTGTCGTGCGGGATGATGGCGGTGCCGCCGGCCGGCAGGCCAGAAAAGATCTCGGCCTTGGCGCGGGCAATATCGGCCTCGGTGGCGAAGAATTCGCGGTGGGCCGATGCCACCCAGGTGACGATGGCGATGTGCGGGCGCACCAGCTGGGTGAGGGCGGCCAGTTCGCCGCTGTGGTTCATGCCCATTTCGAACACGCCAAAGCGGCTGGCCGCCGGCATGCGCGCCAGGCTCAGCGGCACGCCGGTGTGGTTGTTGTAGCTCTTGACCGAGGCGTGCACGGCATCGGGCGCAAAACGGGTGAGCGCCGCCTTCAGCGCCTCCTTCACGCCGGTCTTGCCGACACTGCCGGTCACGCCAATGCGAAGCGCATTGCTGCGGTCGCGCGCGGCGCCGCCCAGCGCGTTCAAGGCGGCCATCGTGTCCGCCACGCGTACTCCAGGGCCGTCAACGGCTTCGCTGACCAGCAGGCCGGCCGCGCCGCGTTCGCGCGCCATGCCGAGATAGCGATGCCCGTCGGTCGCCTCGCCCTTCAGCGCGATGAACAGGTCGCCGGGCTCCACCTCGCGGCTGTCGAAGGTGACGCCGGTGGCGGCGAACTCACCGATGGCGGTGCCGGCGCAGGCGGCGGCGATCTCGGCGCTGGTCCACAGGCTCATGCCGCGCACTCCCGCGCAACGGCGACATCATCGAACGGCAGGGTGCGGCCGGCGATGATCTGGCCTTGCTCATGGCCCTTGCCGGCGATGAGCACGATATCGCCCGCCCCGGCCGTGGCCATGGCGGCGGCAATCGCCTCGCGCCGGCCGGGCACGATGCCGGCGCCCGGCGCACCGGCGGCCACGTCGGCGCGGATGGTGGCCGGGTCTTCGCTGCGCGGATTGTCATCGGTGATGAAAACCTGATCGGCGTGGGCGGTGGCGGCTTCTCCCATCAACGGGCGCTTGCCGGCGTCGCGGTCGCCGCCGGCGCCGATGACGATGATCAGCTTGCCCGTCACGTGTGGGCGCAGCGCCGCGCAGGCCGCGACGATGGCATCGGGCGTGTGGGCATAATCGACATAGACGGCAGCGCCGCTGCGAGTGATGACGGCGCGTTCCAGCCGCCCGCGCACGCCCGACACGCGGGCAAGGGCGGCGAGTGTGGCCGCAACCGCGCCGCCGGTGGCAATCACGAGGCCGGCCGCCACCAGGGCATTGGCCGCCTGATAGGCGCCGATCAGCGGCAGGGCGATCTTGTGGCGGCTGCCGGCGGCTTCCACCACCAGGTCCTGCCCCAGCGCGGTTGGGGTGCGGCTGATCAGCTTCAGCGTCTCGCCGGCGGTGCCAACGGTGAGCAGAGCGAGGCCACGGGCGCGGGCCAGCGCGATCATCCGGGCCGACCAGTCGCCATCGTCGGCCCAGATCACCGCGCAGCCATTGGCGTCCACCACCTCGGTGATCAGCCGGGTTTTCGCGGTGAAATAGGCCTCCATGGTGCCATGGTAATCGAGGTGATCGCGCGACAGGTTGGTGAAGGCCGCGGCCCGCACGGCGAGGCCTTCGGTGCGATACTGGTCAAGCCCGTGGCTGGAGGCTTCGAAGGCGGCATGGCTGATGCCTTCGCGCGCCAGGCCGGCCATGGTGGCGAGGAAGGTGACGACATCGGGCGTCGTCAGGCCGCCAGTGCCATCGGCCGGGGCCACACGCTCGTAACCGGTGGTCACGCCCAGCGTGCCGATACTGGCCGAACGCTGGCCGGCGAGTTGCCACAGCTGGCGGGTCAGTTCGGCGGTGCTGGTCTTGCCGTTGGTGCCGGTGATGGCCACCGTTGTCGCCGGGAAGGGCGCGAAGAAGCGGGCGGCCAGGGCGGCAAAGGCACGGCGCGGATTGGCATCGGCAATGTGCAGCGCGCCCTCCACCACCGCTTCAGGGCGGGCAACCACGGCCACGGCCCCGGCGGCGATGGCGGCCGGAATATAATCCTCGCCATTCACTCGGGCACCCTCGAAGGCTCCGAACACGGTACCGGGCGCGACCTTGCGGTTGTCCAGCGCAAAGCCGGTCACAACCGCATCGCCGCCACCCGGAATGAGCGCCCCCAGCCGCACCGCCTATTCCTTCACGTCGGCTTTGCCGGGCAGCAGGCCGGCCAGGTTCACATCACGGCTGCTGTCGGGCGAGACGCCGAGCGGCGGGGCAATGCGTTCGATGATGCGATGAATGGCCGGCGCCACCACCATGCCGGCGGTGCGGAAGCCATAGGTGGATTTGCTGCCGCGCGGATCATCGATCATCGCCACCACGACATAGCGGGGTGCATCCACCGGGAAGACGGCGGCGAAATTCACCACATTCTGGCCGTGGACATAACGGCCGCCTTCGATCTTTTCGGCGGTACCGGTCTTGCCGCCAACGCGATAGCCGGGAACATCGGCCTTGCGGCCGGTGCCATTGGTCACCACCAGACGCAGCAGGCGGCGCATTTCGGCGCTGGTCTTTTCCGAAAAGACGCGGGTGCCGGCCGGCACGGCAGCGGCGTCGCGCTTCAGGATGGTGGGTGGCCGGTAAAAGCCGCCATTGACCAGCGTGGCATAGCCATTGGCGAGATGCAGCGGCGACACGGTGAGGCCATGGCCATAGCTGATGGTCATTGTCGCCAACTGGCCCCAGTTTGAGAGTGGGGGGAATTGCGGCTTGGTCTTTTCCTTCAGCTCAAACTCGGCCGGTTTCAGGAAGCCCAGCTTGTCGAGATATTCGCGCTGGCGCTCGCGGCCCACCTCCAGCGCCATGCGGGCAGTGCCGATGTTGCTGGAATAGATGAAGATTTCCGGCACGGTGAGCCAGCGGTTCTTGGCGTGATCGTCACGGATGCGGAAACCGGCCACTTCCAGCGGGCGGGTGGCGTCATATTGCTTCTGCAGGTTGGTCAGCACACCGGTTTCCAGCGCGGTGGCAATGGTGAAGGCCTTGAAGGTGGAACCCAACTCATAGCCGCCCAGCGTCACCCGGTTGAAGCGGCTGCCATCATCGTTGGCGGTGGTGTACACCGTACCATCGGCGCGCTTGCCCGGCACATTGGGGTTGAAATCCGGCAGGCTGACCATGGCCAGCACTTCGCCGCTGTTCACGTCCATGACCACGCCGGCAGCACCCTTGGCGTTCTGATCGGCCACCAGCGCGGCCAGTTCGTGGCTCATCGCCTGCTGGACCCGCACGTCGAGGCTGAGCATCAGCGGGGTGGCGCGCTGCACCGGATCGGCCAGCCGCGCGTCAAAGGCCTTTTCCACGCCGATCAGGCCGTGACCCTTGTCATCGGTGTAGCCCAGCGCCTGGGCGGCCAGCGCATAATTGGGGTAAAGCCGTTCGGCCTCGCGCGCCAGTTCGATGGCGGGCTCGCCCAGTTCGTTGATGCGGCGGGCCTGGCCGGGCAGCACGCGGCGGGCCAGATAGCGGAAGCTCTTGCCCGAGGTGAGATCGGCGAGGATCTCCTCACGGGTGCGCTCGGGCAGGATGGCGGCCAACCGGGTTGCCAGCACCTCGGGGTCCGACGTCAGCCGGCGCGGCATCACGGTGATGGCATAGGCTTCAAAGGTGCGCGCCAATTCGACGCCGTTGCGATCCAATATGTCGCCACGCGGCGGCGCGGCGCTGATGGTTGGCCCGCTGCTTTCGGGAATACCCTGCACCACGGCCAGATCGATCAGCCGGACGAGGATCACCAGCGCCAGCACCGGGAACAGCATGATGATGAAGGCCAGCCGCTGCCGGGCCTGGCTGCGCGCTGTCACCCGCTCCCCAGCGGCAGCCGGGATGGCGCGGACCAGCGGATCATTGCCGGGAATTGTTGCCATCAGTTGGCCCCTTCGCGCGGCTCGGTCGGGTCCTCTGCCGGGTCAAGCGCGGCGTCCGGTTCCGGGGCGGGCATGTCGGCGGCGACCGGGCTGCCAAAGCTGGCCTTCACGACGCGCGCGCCGGCGGGCGATGGTGGCGGCGGTGCAGCTTCGGCAGCCAGGGGCGCATCGACGGCCACCGCCATCTGCACGCGCGGCAGCGCTTCGGGCCGTGCAGCAAAGGCCGCCAGCTGTACCGGTGACCGCAGGATCTGGCTGCTTTGCGGGGCGGCCATCTGGAACACGGCATCATTCCAGCGCTGCATCTCGGGCATGCCGGCGCGCGTGCGCAGTTCGGCTTCCAGTTCGCGGATGCGCACCTTGTTGTCCACCAGTTCGATGTTCAGTCGGGTGACGGCGCGGCGTTCGGCGGCGGCACGGGTGGTGATCACCTGGGCAGACGCAACGATCACCGTGGTGGCGGTGATCCACAGCATGGCCGACAGATATTGCCTCATGCCCGTCCCTCCACGGTGGTTGACCAGGCCGGCGCGGCGGTGCGCACGGCGCTGCGCAAGGTGGCGCTGCGCGCCCGCGGGTTGCGGGCGATTTCGGCATCCGATGGCCGCACGGCCTTGGCTGGTTTTTCAAAGCTGGGGGCCAGGCCGCGCGCGGCATAGGGCTGGTGGCGCGATGCGGCCGGCGCGCTGCCCGACCGGTCACGCAGGAAGGCCTTCACCCGCCGGTCTTCGGCCGAATGGAAACTCACAACGGCCAGCCGGCCGCCCGGCTTCAACAGGCGTTCGGCGGCGGCCAGCCCGGCATCCAGCTGGCCCAGTTCGTCGTTCACGTGAATGCGCAGGGCCTGGAAACTGCGGGTGGCCGGATCCTTGCCCGGCTCGCCGCGCCCCAGCACACGGCGGATCAGGCCGGCCAGTTCGCTGGTGCGGCTGAACGGCCGATCAGCAACGATGGCACGCGCAATGCGGCGCGAGGCGCGCTCATCACCCAGATGATAGAGGACATCGGCGATTTCAGTTTCGCTGGCGCTGTTGATGAAATCGGCGGCGCTCATGCCTTCCTGCGCCATCCGCATGTCGAGCGGGCCATCGGCCTGGAAGGAAAAGCCGCGTTCGGCCCGATCGATCTGCATCGACGACACGCCGATATCAAAGGCGATGGCATCCACGGCGGCCACGCCATGATCGGCAAGGCCAGCTTCCAGCTCGGCAAAGGGCCGACGGATCAGGGTGACATCATCCAGCCCGGCCAGATCGGCATTGAGCGCATGGGCATCCGGGTCCCGGTCAAAGCCATAGGCATGGGCCAACCCAGCCGCCCGTGCCGCCCGCAGATAGCCGCCGGCGCCCAGCGTGGCATCGACATAGATGTCGCCGGCCGCCAGGTTCAGCGCGGCCATCACCTCATCGAGGAGGACGGGCACATGCGGCGCCGTGCTCATGCCGGGCGCTCCAGCGGCAGGTTCCTGGCTTCCAGGTTGCACACCACGGCTTCGCGGTGCGGCGGCAGCAGATCGGCCTGTTCCAGGAAGGTCCAGGGGTCCCACAGCTCGAAATAATCAAAGCCGGCGATGAACCACACATGCTGGCCGATGCCGCCCATGCGGCGCAGCAACGGCGACACAACGATACGACCGGCTTCATCGATGGCGAAATTCTGCATGAAGCCTGCCAGCTGGGCATTCTGGTCATAGACCTGGGCGGTGGTGCCATTGGCGTGCTGGGCCATGAAGCGGTCGCGCATGCGCACGCTTTCGCCCTTGTCATAGGCGATCAGGCAGCGGCGGCCGCTGTGGCCTGGCCCGATCAGCACCTCGCGGGCGCTGCCGCGGGCGGTCAGCGTGGCGCGGATGTCGGCCGGGATCGACAGCCGGGACTTGGAGTCCACGACATTCAATCCATGACCAAAGAACAAGGCTTCCGACACCGCATCCCCCGCTCAGGGAAGCCGGGGGAAGTGGCATTGCGCAGGCTGGTCGCCGGGTCGTTCCGATCAACCTTTGCCCGCAAATGCCCCTGTTACCCGAATTCCGCTGTGGAAAACTGGTGTAACATGGGAATTCATGGGTCTCAATGGGAACTCGTGGGACAGGATGCCCTTATATGGGGATATCCATGGGCAATTCGGGCCGATTTGGCCGATGTTCATGGCCTGTTCTGGCGAAAAAATCGCTTGTGGATAAGTCTGTGGGAGGAATTTGCCGGGATGGCCTGGGATTTTGCCCCACCAGGCCAGCCCAACGGGGGGGCAGCGTGGGAAAGCGTGGGCGCGCCGGCCTCGAGTCGCGGCGTCTGCTCACGGTTCGGCCGGGCGGCTGGCGGGGCCGGGTGCCACGCCGAGCACGGCCAGGGATTCACCGTTACCCGGGCCTTCATCCTTGCCGGCCGGGCGCAGGCCGGCGGCCGTCATCAGCACCACCAGAAACACCGCGGCAAGGCCGGTCAGCCCCCAGCGCAAGCGCTCGCCGCGCAGCGGCGCGGTGCGGCGTTCGGCCGGGTCTGACGAGGGATCAACCATCCCTTCATCATACGGCGCTGAGTCAGGCCGGGGCAAGGCCCTTGGCGGCCAACCAGTCTGGATTGTAAATGGTTGAAAGATAACGTAAACCGCTGTCGCACAGGATGGTTGCGATGATATGGCCCGGCCCCATCAGCCGCGCCAGCCGCACTGCGCCCGCCACATTGATGCCGGATGACAGGCCCAGGCACAGGCCCTCTTCGGCGTTCAGGCGGCGCACCCAGTAGAGGCCCTCGGCGTCGGGCACGCGGAACTGGGCATCGACGCTCAGCCCATCCAGATTGCCGGTGATGCGGGACTGGCCGATGCCCTCCGACACGCTGGATCCTTCGGCGCGCAGTTCGCCACAAGCGAAATAATTGTACAGCGCCGCGCCTTCGGGATCGGTCAGCGCGATGGTGATGTCGGGCCGCTCGGCACGCAGGCCCAGTGCCACGCCGGCCAGCGTGCCGCCGGTGCCCACCGCACAGGTGAAACCATCGATGCGGCCGCCCGTCTGCCGCCAGATCTCAGGCGCGGTGGTGCGGATATGGGCAAGCCGGTTGGCGACATTGTCGAACTGGTTGGCCCAGATGGCGCCCGGCGTTTCCTCGGCGATGCGCCGCGAGGTGTGCACATAATGGCCGGGGTTGGCATAGGGGGCGGCCGGCACCAGCACCAGTTCCGCGCCCAGGGCGCGCAGCGTGTCCTGCTTTTCGCGGCTCTGGGTTTCCGGCATCACGATGATCGTCTTGTATCCCCGCGCCGCGCCCACCACGGCAAGGCCGATGCCGGTGTTGCCCGCGGTCCCTTCCACGATGATCCCGCCGGGCTTGAGCAGGCCGCGGCTTTCAGCATCCTCGATAATGCCAAGCGCGGCGCGATCCTTCACGCTGCCACCGGGGTTGAGGAATTCGGCCTTGCCCAGGATGGTGCAGCCGGTTTCGGCACTGGGGCCTTTCAGCGTGACGAGCGGGGTGTTGCCAATCAGGCTGATGATGTCGCGGGCGGTGTCCATGCCGCTTCATACCCCGTCGCCATGGCCGCCCACAAGCAAGCTTGGTTGAACCTGCCCCAAGCGCCGTTACTATGTCGGCGATGTTGCGTGTTGCCGTTCCCCTGCTGTTGCTGCTGCTGGCCGGCTGCTCGTCCGGCCCGCCGGGCGGCACGCTGGCCGTCGCGGTGGCTGGGGATGGACCGGACGCCGCCGCCATGGCCGATCATCTGGCGGCCGAGGCCAGCGAAGCCACGCTGATCACCCGGGGAGCGGGCGGCGAACTGGCACCGGGCCTGGCCACCAGTTGGCGTTTTCTCGATTCCGGCAGTGACCTCATCCTGCGGCTGGCCCCGGTGCGATGGCCGGCCACCAACGCTCAGGGACGTGAGCTCACTGCGCGCGATGTCGTTCTCAGCCTGGCGCGGACGCCGCGTCGGCATCGCCCGGCGTTGGCAGCGGCCGGATTGTCGGCGCGGGGCACGACCAGGGCGCCGATTGCCCGGGTGGTGGAGTTGGCGCCGCGCCCGGCAACGCCGCACCTGCTGGATTGGCTGGCCGAACCGGCATTGGCGGTGCGCGATCGCCGCGGCCGCCCCTTTCCCGGCCCCTACGCCGCCAAGCGGGATGGCGCTGGCTGGCAGCTTGATCGCCGCAGCGAGATCGAGCAGCCCGCGGCGCGCGCTGGCCGCATCAGCATCACGCCCCAGCCGGTTGCAGCGGCCATCGCCGATTTTGCCGCCGGCCGCCGGGCGCTGGTGCTGGGCGCCGGCCTTGCCGGCCTGGGCGCGGTGCGGGCCAGCGGCCAGGGCCGGGCGATCCGGGTGGAGGCGGTGAACGGCGTGATCGGCCTGTCCCTCAACCCGCGTGGGCCGTTGGCCGATGCCCGGTTGCGCCGTGCCGTGGCGCTGGCGGCCGATGGTTCGCCGCTGGCCAACCGCATGGCGTTGGCGGCGCTGGTGCCGCAGAACCGGTTGTGGCCCGACCTGCCGCCCGCCGATGATGACCGGTCCCGCCCGGCCGCTGACCGCCGCTCCCTGGCAACCGCCCTGCTGGCCGAGGCTGGCCATGGCCCTGACCAACCGCTGCGGCTGCGGCTCGCGCTGCCGCCCGGCCCCGAATGGCGACAGCTCGGCGAAGCGCTGGCCACCAGCCTCGCCCCGATTGGCATCAGCCTGGCCACCGCGCCGCCGCAATCGGCAGACTTGAAGTTGACCGAACTGGTTGCGGAAGTGCCCGATGCGCTGGCCCATCTGGCGCGCTGGCGCTGCGGCCGGGCCCGGCCGTGCAACCCGGCGGCCGATCTCCTGCTGGCCGAAGCGGCCCGCGCCGGCAGCGACACCGCGCGTCGCCGGCAACTGGCTGCCGCGGCCGAGGCGCAATATATGGCCGAACCGGTTTTCGTGCCGCTGTTGCGCCCGGTGCGCTGGGCGCTGGTGGGCGATCGCTTGACAGGCTTTCAGGCCAATGCGCTGGGCCGCCATCCGTTGGGCCGCATCGCGGTTGGGCCATAGCGCTGTAACCTTGGCGGCAGGTGCTGCGAACTTCCGGCTGCCATGGCTTCCGGATCGCCTGCATGACCAGTGATGATGCCACCCTGTCCCGTCTGATGGCGGCGGCGCAGGCGGGCGATGCCGTGGCCTATCGCCAGTTGCTGGGGTTGATCGTGCCGCTGTTGCAACGCTGGTTCCGCCGCAAGGTGGCGCCGGCCGATCTGGATGATCTGGTGCAGGATGCCGTGCTGGCCGTGCACCAGCGCCGGGCGAGCTGGGATCCGGCGCGGCCGTTCCTGCCCTGGCTGGCAGCCATCGCCCGCTATCGCTGGGTGGATCGGCTGCGCCGGGCGCGGGTGCGCGCCACCGACGAATTGGTGGACGATGTGCCGGTGGAATCGGGCGAATCGGCGCTGGCGGCGCGGCTGGGCTGCGAGCGGCTGCTGGCGTTGCTGCCGGCTGGGCAGGCGGCAGCGATCCGCGCCGTGAAGATTGATGGGCTGAGCGTGGCGGAAGCAGCGGCGCGGCTGGGCCAATCGGAATCGCTGTTGAAGGTGAATGTGCACCGCGGCTTGAAGCGTTTGGCTGCGGTGGTGGATGAGGATGCGTGATGGCTTCGGTGTCTCCCAATCCCCGGCTTGAGGGCCTGCTGGATCAGCTGGCGGCTGATCTGCAGCCGGTGCGGCCCTTGTCTGACCGGCCGGTGCAGCTGGCGCTGGCGGTGCTGCTCGGCTGTGCCGCGGCAACGGTGGTGACCGTGCTGGGCATGCGCAATGATGTGATGGCTGGCCAGCCCGACACGATGTTCCTGATGCGCTGCGGCATGCTGGCGGTGCTGGCGCTGGCGAGTGTTGGCACCGTGTTGGCCCAGGCCCGGCCGGGCGTGGGGTTCAGCCGGCAGGGCTGGAAGGTGGCAGCGGCGATGGCGGCGCTGTTCCCGCTGATTGGGGCGGTGCAGGCGCTGGCCAATCCCGATCATGCCCGCGCCATGCTGGCGATGGCCAGCGGCCGGCAATGCCTGGGCTACAGCCTTGGCATTGCGGCACTGGTGGCGGTGCCGATGGTGCTGCATCTGCGGCGCGGCGCGCCGGTGGCACCCGAACGTGCCGGCCTGCTGGTTGGCCTGTCAGCCGGCAGTCTTGGGGCGTTGGCCTATAATTTCCACTGCCCGTTCAACTCGATGGTCTATATCGGGCTGTGGTATGGCGCGGCCGTCACCGGGGCGGCCATCATTGGCCGCCTGGTCGTGCCGCGCCTCATCCGCTGGTAGGGCTCAGCACTGCTTGTTCTTGGACGTCGCCTTGGCCAGTTCGCGGCCGGCCAGGGCGCCAGCGCCGGCGACCAGGGCGGTTTCACCCAGATTGCCGCCGAGCGCAGCCGCGCCAGCCCCGGCGATCACGGCGCCGGCAATGGTCGCCCTTGTCTTGGCGCGCTTCTTGGCGCGCAGGCATTCGTCCAGCGTGGCATAGGTCTTGCCGCCGGTTTCATACATTTGTGGCACCGGGCTGGTGGGGGCGGGTTTGGTTTGGGCGGCGGCGGGCCCGGCGATGGCCAGGGCGGCGGCCAGGCTGATCAGGTGGCGCATCATCTGTCTCCCTCGGTGATCAAACATCAGTCTGATCCGGCTTGCCGCACAGCGCAATCGGGTTCAGACTCCGTTCAATCTCACCCAGGCAGGCTGTCGCCATGATGAACCGTACCCAAGCCCTGTCTGCCGCGCTGCTTGCGCTTGCTGCCACGCCCGTGCTGGCCCAGCCGGCGGCCCTGATGCGGCCAGGCCAGCCGGTGGTGCTTGGCTCTGGCCATGCCGCGCCGGGGCCGATGATGGCCGATGGTGGCGGCCCGCCGGTGGGTGGTGGCGCGCTCTACCAGATTTATGAACAGGCTGCGGCGCAAGGGCGGGCCCAGGCGCCGGCCTATGCGCCGCCACCGCCGCCCTATGGCTATGCTCCGCAAGGCTATGCGCCAATGGGCTATGGCGATGGCCCGCCGCCAGTGGGCGCCAATGGCTGGCGCAGCGGTGCCTATGGCGATCCGGCCGATGGCTATTGCCGGCCTTCGTCGGGCCGGGGTGCCACCATTGGCGCATTGTCGGGCGCGGCGCTGGGCTTTGGCCTGGCCAACCGGCGGGACCGTGGGGTTGGTACGCTGCTGGGCGGCATTTTTGGCGGGTTGACCGGCGCTGCCATCGAACGCGGCAACCGCTGCCGCTGATCAGTCGCCGTTGATCGCGGCGAGGAACACCGCGCCCCAGCTTTCCAGCTTCACCGCGCCCACACCGGGGATGCGGGCCATGCCGGCCATGTCGCGTGGGCGGCTGGCGGCCATCGCCCGCAGCGTTGCATCAGAAAACACGATATAGGGCGGCACCCCGGCTTCGGCTGCCAGCTGCCGGCGCAGGGCGCGCAACTGTTCGAACAGCGGCTGGTCGCTGGCGGCGATATCGGCATTGGCCGCTGCCCTGGCGGCCGAACGGCGCGGCGCCACCTGCTTCATGGCGATCGGCACCTCTCCTTTCAGGATGGCGCGGGCGGCGGGGCCCAGCACCAGGCCGCCGCCTTCTGGGTCGCGCTCCAGCGCGTCGATCGCCTCCAGTTGGCGGCCAAGGTTGCGCCACTGATCGGCCGGCCAGTCGCGGCCGATGCCGAAGACGCTGCTGCGGTCGTGGCCGAACTTCGTCACCTTCTCGTTGGTCTTGCCGGCCAGCACGTCGATCAAATGGGCGATGCCAAAGCGCTGGCCGGTGCGATAGACGGCCGAGAGCAGCTTGCGCGCCGCCTCGGTCGCATCGACCAGATTGGGCGGGTTCAGGCAGTTGTCGCAATTGCCGCAGCGTTCGGGCGGGGCTTCGCCAAAATAGCGCAGCAGCGCGTGGCGCCGGCAGGCCGCGGTTTCCAGAAAGCCGATCAGCGCGTTCATCCGCCGGGTTTCGCTGGCCTTGTGGGCATCGCTGCCTTCGCCGGCTGCGATGAAGCCGCGCAGCCGCGCCACATCTTCCCCGCCCCAGATCAGATGCGCCACGGCCGGATCGCCATCGCGGCCGGCGCGCCCGGTTTCCTGATAATAGGCCTCGATCGATTTGGGCAGGCCGGCGTGGGCGACGAAGCGGACATCCGGCTTGTTGATGCCCATGCCAAAGGCAATGGTCGCCACCATCACCATATCCTCGGCCGCGACGAAATCGGCCTGGTGGCGGCTGCGGGTGATGGCATCCAGCCCGGCGTGATAGGGGCGGGCGCGCAATCCCGCTTCGGTGAGCCAGCTGCAGATGGTTTCGGTGGCGGCGCGGGTGGGGGCATAGATGATGCCGGCCTGCCCGCCCTGGCCGGCCAGAAAGGCCAGCAGCTGGCGCCTGAGATTGTCTTTCCCGGCCACTTCATAGCGGATGTTGGGCCGGTCAAAGCCCGACAGGGTGATGCGGTCGGGTGCGATCCCCAGCTGCACGGCGATATCGGCGCGGGTTTCGCGATCGGCAGTGGCGGTGAGCGCGATGCGCGGCACGCCGGGCAGGGCATCGCACAAGGAGCGCAGGCGGCGATATTCCGGGCGAAAATCATGGCCCCACTGGCTCACGCAATGGGCTTCATCGATGGCGATCAGGGCGATTTCGGTGCGGCTGAGCAGGGCGCCAAACCCCTCCATCAACGCCCGTTCGGGGGAGACATAGAGGAGATCGAGCTGGCCATCAGCCATGTCGCGCCACACCTGGCCGCTGTCGGCCGACTGGCTGTTCAACGTGGCGGCGCGCACGCCCACCGCCTTCAGCGCCTGCACCTGATCTTCCATCAGGGCGATCAGCGGCGAGATGACGATGCCGGTGCCCGGCCGGATCAGCGCCGGCAGCTGATAGCAGATGGATTTGCCGGCCCCGGTCGGCATGATGGTCAGCACGTCGCGCCCGGCCAGCACATCGGCGATGATGGCTTCCTGGTCCCCACGAAAATCATCGTGGCCAAACACCTGTTTCAACAACTGCCGGGGGGTCATGGCGGTGCGATAGCCCGGTGCCGGCAGGACGGCCAGTGCCGATTGTGCGGGACACCGGCAGGGCATGGTCGGTTCGCGTGAGAAAGAGCGGCAGCGTGCGCGGCGACAGCGCGGCCATTTTGACACTTTTGACGCAATCGCCGGGATTCAGATTTGATTTTGCGTCATATTTTTCAATTGTCAGCCATCCTGCGCATCATGACAGGCTTTGCCCGTGTAGGACAGCGCCGCGGTTCCGTGTTGCCGCAACTGCCGCTATGGTGGCGCGCATGACCATGGCCAACCGCCTGAAGGCCCGCGCGCCCTGGGCCTTGCCCACGCTGCTGATCCCGCTGGCGTTGTGGATCCTGTGGAGCGAGCTGGGCCCCATCGCCCGCGCCGCGCCGCCAGCGCCGGACCGGGCCGTGACGATCAGTGCCACGGCGCTTGACGGCGTGGGCAGCCAGATCGGCCCGTTCCGGCTGACTGGTGCGCTGGCGCTGCGCAGCGATGATCCCGGCTTTGGTGGCCTGTCGGGCCTGGCGGCGGCGGGCGAAGGCCGGCTGGTGGCGGTGACCGATGCCGGCCAGTGGTTGACGATGACGCCGCAGGATGGGGGCGGCCGGCTGGCGGGCGTGGGTACGGCGCGCATGGCCGGGTTTGCCAGCGGCGCGGAGAAGAGCGATCTGGATTCCGAGGCCATTGTGCTGACACCGGATGGCCGCACCCTGATCAGCATGGAGCAGCGCCACCGCATCCTGGTGCTGAAGGGCCAGGCGCCACCGTTCCAGCCCGAAGGCCTGATCTTTCACACGGCGGCGGCGAGCTGGCCGCCCAATGGCGGCGGCGAATCGCTGGCGCTGCTGCCGGGGGGGCAGACGCTCTGGATTTCGGAGGATGCGCGGCTGGCCCCCGGTGTCGCCATGGCGTTGCTGACCGCCGCCGATGGCACCACCCGCCAGATCGGCATTCCGGTGCCCGAGCATTTTGCCCCCACCGATGTGACCGTGCTGGATGGCCAGCGCCTGCTGCTGCTGCACCGCAAATTTGATGGCGTATCGGTGGAAGCCGCCATCACCCTGGTTGATCTGGCGCCGGTGCTGGCCGGAGGCGACAGCGCCACCATGCGGCCGCTGGTGCGCTGGGGCCGCGACGCCCCGTGGCCGATCGACAATATGGAAGGCCTGACGCTGGTGCGTGCGGGCGGCCGGACGATGTTGTTCCTGGTGTCGGACGACAATTTCAACCCGGCCCAGCGCACGCTGCTGTTGCGGCTGGAGCTGGTCAACCCGCTGGACGGCGCGCAATCACCTTGATTTCGGTGATGCCGGTATCGGGCAGCAGGCGCGACACGCTGATCGCCGTCCACGCCGGGAAGGGCGGCTTGATATAGCGGTTCTTCACCGCCGCCATCGGATCAAGCTGCGCCTTCACATCGGTGTGGAAGCTGGTGATCTCCACCACATCGGCCCAGCCGACACCGGCGCGCGCCAGGATGGCGCCAATGCGCTTGAACGCGCGTTCATAGGCGGCGCTGGGGTCCACCTCGCCGGGTGCGAGGCCGACGACAACACCCGACAGATAGACGGTGTCGCCCGCGATCACCGCATCGGCATAGCCATATTTTTCCTGGAAGGCGCGTTCGGCGGGGTTTTCCGACATCAGCACGCTGCCGGCCGGCAGGGCAGCGGCCGGGCCGGCGGCCAGCATCGCCAGCGCCATCAACGGGGATTTCATCCTGTCTCTCCTTCATGCCACATCGACCAGAAGGGCGGTGCTTCGCCGTGCTGCCACTGGTTGCGCACTGCAAAGCCATGGGCCTGGTACAGGCCGACGTTGGAGGGCGTTGCGGTTTCCAGATAGGCCGGGGCGCCGCCCGCCTGCGCCCGCCCGGCGCGCAACAGGGCGCCGCCGATGCCCTGCCCCTGCGCGGCGGATGCCACACCGATGAACTGCAGATAATGGTGCGGGCGGCGATCATGCTGATAATCCATGGCGCCCATCAGGCCCAGTGTGCGCGGCAGCGCGCAGCCGAAGCAATGGACGAGGCGCGGCAGATTGGCGATCAGCGTGGGCAGCGGCAGCGCCCAATCGCCCGGCGGCCGCCACAGTGCCACGCCGGCAATGCTGCCATCAGCGGCAAGCGCCAGCTGCGCCCGGTCGAGCCGGGGCGCGGCGTGGAGGATCAGATCGAAGAAGCGCCGCAGCCGCGCCGGCCGGCTGGCGGGATCAGGGAAAATCCAGGCCAGCGCCGGATCGTCGCCAAAGGCATCGGCGAGCACGGCGGCCATGGCCGGCCGGTCTGCCGGGGTGGCAGCGCGAATCGGGGGCGGGGTGCGCATGGCGACAGGATAGCGCCGCTGGCACCGGAACGCACGAAAGCGGCCGGAGCTGGGCCCCGGCCGCCTGCATCAGCCCGAAGCGAGCGTCGCGCTGCCCTCAGGCAGCGGCGGCCTGCTTCTTGGCGATTTCCTTCTTCAGCTTGACGCAGCGATCCGACAGCAGGCTGTCGCTGGTCTTCATCAGCCAGTTGTCGAGGCCGCCGACATGTTCCACCGAACGCAGGCCGTTCATGGAAACGCGCAGGCGCACGCCGCGGCCCAGCGTATCCGAAATCAGCGTCACATTCTGCAGGTTGGGCAGAAAGGTGCGCTTGGTCTTGTTGTTGGCGTGGGACACGTTGTGGCCGATCTGGCGGCCCTTGGCGGTCAGTTCGCAAACGCGCGACATGGCAGACGTCCTTGGTCGAAATCGTGAATCGAATCTGTGCACGCAAACCCGCCCGGAACAGGCAGGTTCGCAACAGGGGGCGGCGCATAACCCAGCAGGGCACAGGCGTCAACCATGCACGGCCGCAATCGCCGCTTGCCGTGGTGTGGGGGCTGGACGCGCCCGCGCTGCCGGTGCAGAACATCGCCATGCCCTGGTTTGCCATCCACTGCATCGACAAGCCCGATTCGGCCGATCTGCGCGCCGAAACGCGGCCGGCGCATCTGGCGCACATCAACGCCCACAAGGACAAGGTGCTGGTCGCCGGGCCGCTGCTGCGCCCCGACGGCCGGGCGATGGGCAGCCTGCTGATCATGGAATTTGATGATCGCGATGCCGCCATCGCCTTTGCCAATGCCGATCCCTATCACCTGGCTGGCCTGTTCGAGAGCCGGTCGGTGACGAACTGGCATAAGGTGTTGCCGTAGCGCGGCCAGTGGCGATCGCGCAGCGATCGGCACGGACTCGCGCAAGGCCGGCCGGCGACCAAAAAACCCGGCTCTCCAGCCGGGTTTTTCGTGTGTCGTCCGACGGCGTGGCTCCGCCACGCTCTGCTTGGTGTCTTGTCCTTGCACCCTGAAACGGACTCGGCGGCTCCGCCGCCGGCCGTGTTCCTGCACCTGGCTTCGGCGGATGGGTGAGACATTCCCGCCCCCAACCCCTCCCGCATGCGGGAGGGGAGCCCGAAAACCCTAGATCAGCAGACCCTGGCGCTTGGCGGCGCTCGACAGTTCGGCGCGGATGTTGACGCCGGGTTTGGTCAGCCATTCCTGCATGGCATCGAACAGCGGCTCCAGCGTGGCGCCGCGCACCATGGCCTTGATCGGGCCGATGCCGGCCGGCGTGATCGACAGGCGCTCCACGCCCAGCGCCATCAGCGCCAGGGCCTCCAGCGGGCGGCCGCCCATCTCGCCGCAGACGGTGACCGGCACATCGTGCAGGGCGGCAGCGCACACCACGCGGCGGATGACGCGCAGGATGGCGGGGGACAGCCAGTCATACCGGTCGGCGAGGCGCGGATTGGCGCGGTCGGCCGCGAACAGGAACTGGGTGAGATCATTGGTGCCGATGGAGACGAAATCCGTCATCGGCAGCAGCAGGTCGAGCTGTTCGATGAGGGCCGGCACCTCGATCATCGCGCCATATTGGATGTCGGCGGGCACCGGGCGGCCCAGGCTAGCCAGCCGGTCCTTCTGGGCTTCGACCAGGGCACGGGCTTCGGCGAATTCCCAGGGTTCGGAGACCATGGGGAACATCACGGCGAGCGTGCGGCCGGCGGCGGCTTCGAGCAGGGCGCGGGCCTGCACCTTCATCAGGCCATCGCGGCCGAGCGCGAGGCGCAGGGCGCGCCAGCCCATGGCGGGGTTCTCGTCCTCCTCGCCGCCGCCCAGATAGGGCACGGCCTTGTCCCCGCCGATGTCGACGGTGCGGAACACCACCGGCTTGTCGCCGGCGGCATCGAGCACGGTCTTGTACAGCGCCTGCTGGCGCTCCCGGCGGGGCAGCGTGGCGGAAACGAGGAACTGGAATTCGGTGCGGAACAGGCCGATGCCATCGGCGCCGGCCAGCGCAATGCCGGCGGCATCATCGGCAAGGCCGGCGTTCATGTAGAGGCTGATCTGCTTGCCATCGCGGGAGATGGCGGCCAGATCGCGCACCTTGGCCCATTCCTCGGCCTGGCGGGCCTTGAGCGCGCGCATCGCCTGATAGGATTTGATGGTGGCCGCTGTTGGCCGCACCAGCAGGGCGTTGTTGCCGGCATCGACAATCAGTTCGTCGCCATCATTGACCTGGGCAAACAACTGGCCAACCCGGCCCAGCAC
Source organism: Sandarakinorhabdus sp. FBCC-B8862 (assembly GCF_059745315.1). NCBI lineage: Bacteria > Pseudomonadati > Pseudomonadota > Alphaproteobacteria > Sphingomonadales > Sphingosinicellaceae > Sandarakinorhabdus > Sandarakinorhabdus sp. FBCC-B8862. The sequence goes on along the minus strand of NZ_CM185574.1, from coordinate 1,372,634 downwards.
CGGCACGCCCATGGCGCGCGCGACGATGATCACGTGGGCGGTGAGGCTGCCTTCTTCCAGCACCACGCCCTTCAGCTGGCGCTTGTCATATTCCAGCAGCTCGGCCGGGCCGAGGTTGCGGGCGATGAGGATGGTGTCGGCCGTAAGTCCCTGCTTGGCGGCGGTGTCGAGCTGGCCCGACAGGATGCGCAGCAGCCGGTTGGACAGATCATCGAGATCGGTCAGCCGTTCGCGCAGATAGGGATCATCGATGCTGCGCATGCGGGTGCGGTTGCGCGCCTGCACGCGTTCCACCGCGGCTTCGGCGGTGAGGCCGGTTTCGATCGCCTCGTTGATGCGGCGGGCCCAGCCTTCATCATAGGCGAACATCTTGTAGGTTTCGAGGATCTCGTGGTGATCGGTGCCGGCAACGAAATCGGCCTGGCCCATCATCCGTTCGATCTGGTCGCGCATGCGGCGGAAGGCTTCGACGAGGCGGGCGCGTTCGGTGTCGACATCATCGGCGACCGTGTGTTCCACCACCACGCGCGGCTGGTGGAACACCGCGACCCCGCGCGCCAGACCATCGACCAGCTTCAGGCCGTTCAGCCGGGTCGGCCCGCTGTTGGCGGCGCGCAGGCGGGCGGCCTGGGCATCATCGACCAGCCCGGCGCCGTGGATGAGCTCGGACAGCACCATGCCAACGGTTTGCAGCGCCTCGATCTCCACCTCGGCATAATCGCGCGGCTCGCGGTGCTGCACGGCGAGCACGCCGATGGCGGCCTCTCGGCGCACGATGGGCACGCCGCAGAAGCTGTGGAAATCATCTTCGCCGGTTTCCGGGCGATAGGCGAAATCGGGGTGGGCCTTGGCTTCGGCCAGCGCCAGCGGCTCGCGCCGGGCGGCGATGGTGCCCACCAGGCCCTGGCCCATCGACAGCCGCGTCACGTGCACGGCCGATTGGGCAAGGCCTTGCGTGGCAAACAGTTCCAGCACGCCATCGCGCAGCAGATAGATGGAGGCGACCTCGCTGTTCAGTTCGGCCGCGACGATGCGCACCACCTGGTTCAGCTTGGCCTGCGCGCCCGTCTTGGCCGCCATCACATCGTGAAGACGGCGCAGGATGATGCGGGCGGCGCTGGCAGGCGGCATCAGGCGGCGGCCTCCCGCGTGTTGGCGCGGGCAAGCGCGGCCTCGGCCTCGGCGACCAGTTCGGCAATGATCTCGGCCACCGGTTGCACCTTGGTGACCATGCCGACCGATTGGCCGGCCATCAGGCTGCCGGTTTCGACATCGCCTTCGACAACGGCGCGGCGCAGGGCCCCGGCCCAATAATGTTCGATCGCCAGCTGCCCGGCGGCCAGGTCCATCTCGCCGCGGTCAACGGCGGCGGCCACTTCGCGCTGGCGCTCGTTGAACGCCTCGCTGCCGGCATTTTTGAGGGCGCGCACCGGGATCACCGGCAGGCGCGGATCAATCTGCACCGATGCGATGGCCTCGCGCGCGCTGGCGCGCACGAAAGCTTGCTTGAACTTGTCGTGTGCGACGCTTTCGGCTGCGGCCGCAAAGCGGGTGCCGAGCTGCACGCCGGACGCGCCCATGTCGAGATAGGCGGCAATGGCGTTGCCGCGCCCGATGCCGCCGGCGACGAACACCGGCACATCGGTGATGACCGGCAAAATCTCCTGCGCCAGCACGGTGAGGCTGACAGGGCCGATATGGCCGCCGGCTTCCGACCCTTCGATGACGATGGCATCAACGCCCGACCGCACCAGTTTCTTGGCCAGCGCGGCGGTGGGGGCAAAGCACATCAGCTTGGCGCCAAAGCCCTTGATGGCGGCAATGGCCGGGCCGGGCGGCAGGCCGCCGGCCAGCACGACATGACTCACCTGTTGCCGCGCGCAGACCTGGATCAACTCGTCCAACTGCGGGTGCAGGGTGATGAGGTTGACGCCGAACGGCTTGTCAGTGAGGGCGCGGGTGGCGGCGATTTCGGCTTCCAGCATGGCCGGCGGCATCGCCCCGCAGGCGAGGACGCCAAAGCCGCCGGCGTTGGAGATGGCGGAGACGAGGTTGCGCTCGCTCACCCAGGTCATGGCACCGGCCATGATGGCGTGGCGCGTGCCCAGGAAGGCGCGGCCCCGGGCGGAGGCGGCATCAAGATGCGGCGTGGCGCTCATGCATCGTCCCCCTCGGCGGGCGCCGGCCCGTCGAGGCCGTAGGCGGTGTGCAGCACGCGCACGGCCAGTTCGACATAATCCTTGGGGATCAGCACGCTCACCTTGATTTCCGATGTGGTGATGGCCTGAATGTTGATGCCGCGGCTGGCCAGCGCGCGGAACATGGTGGCGGCCACCCCGGCATGGCTCTTCATGCCAACGCCGACCACGCTGATCTTGGCGACATCATCGTCGGCAATCAGGCTCTGGAAACCGATGGTGTCCTTGGCCTTTTCCAGCACGTCGGTGCTGGCCGGCAGCTGGGCGCGCGGCACGGTGAAGGTCACATCGGTGCGGCCTTCGTCCTTGGCGATGTTCTGCACGATCATGTCGACATTGACATTGGCATCGGCAAGCGGGCCGAAGATGCTGGCCACCACGCCCGGCTGGTCGGCCACGCCCACCAGCGTCACCTTGGCTTCGTTGCGATCCGCGACCACGCCGGCGATCAGTTCACGTTCCATCTCGTCATCCTCGTCCACCACCAGCGTGCCGGGCGCGTCGGAGAAGCTCGACAGCACCTGCACCACCACCTTTTCCTTCATGGCCAGTTCGACTGACCGGGTTTGCAACACCTTGGCGCCCACGCTGGCCAGTTCCAGCATTTCTTCATAGGTGATCTTCTGCAGCTTGCGGGCGCGCGGCACGATGCGGGGATCGGTGGTGTAGACGCCGTCGACATCGGTGTAGATGTCGCAGCGATCCGCCTTCACCGCCGCCGCCAGCGCCACCGCCGACGTGTCGGACCCGCCCCGACCCAGCGTTGTCACCCGGCCATCGCGGGTCATGCCCTGGAAGCCCGGCACCACGGCAACGGCTCCGGCCTTCATGCTGCTGATGATCGCGTCGGTCCCGATCTCCTCGATGCGGGCGACGCTGTGTGCGGCGCTGGTGTGGATCGGCAATTGCCAGCCCAGCCAGCTGCGCGCGTTCACGCCCAGCCCCTGCAGCGTGATGGCCAACAGGCCGGAGGTGATCTGCTCGCCGGCGGCCACCACCACATCATATTCGGCCGGATCGGCCAGCGGCGAGGCTTCGCGGCAATAGCCGACCAGCCGATCGGTCTCGCCCGCCATGGCCGAAACCACCACCGCCACCTCGTTGCCGGCGTCCACCTCGCGCTTCACCCGATTGGCGACGTTGCGAATCCGCTCCGTTCCCGCCATCGAGGTGCCGCCAAATTTCATCACGATCCGGGCCATGGCCGGCATCATCCTTCGTGCTGCTTCACTATTGCCCTTGCCTGATAGGAACGTGGAGGGGCAATGGCAAGAAAGCCCTGCCCCAGATGGGAACAAGAAAATGTCTCAAGCCGCCAGCATCAACCCCGATGAAGCCGCATTCTTCGGCAAGCTGGCGGCTGACTGGTGGAACCCCAAGGGCACATCGGCCATGCTGCACCGGATCACGCCGGTCAGGGTGGCGCATATCCGCGCCCTGGCGCTGGCGCATTTCGGGCTGGATGGGCGCAGCCGCCGGCCGCTGACGGGCCTGAGCGCCCTTGATGTCGGCTGCGGCGCCGGGCTCATGGCCGAGCCGCTTGCGCGCATGGGGGCGGCGACCAGCGCCATCGATGCGGCGCCAGAGAATATCGCGGCCGCCCGCGTGCATGCGCAGGGCCAGGGGCTGGCCATCGATTATCGGTGCATCGCGGTGGAGGATCTGGCTGCGACCGGCGCGCGTTTTGATCTGATCACCTGCCTGGAGGTAGTTGAGCATGTGGCGGGCCGTGACGCCTTTTTCGCCGCCATTGCCCAGCTGCTGAAGCCCGGCGGGCTGGCGGTGTTTTCCACGCCCAACCGCACGCCGGCCAGCTGGGCGGTGGTGATTGCCGGCGCCGAATATATCACCCGCTCCATCCCGCGCGGCGCGCACGACTGGAACCGCTTCTTCACGCCGGCCGAACTGGCCGAGGCGCTGACCCATGCCGGCCTGGTGCCGGGCGAGCCGGCCGGCCTGAGCTGGCGGCCGGGTGCGGGCTTCGTGATCGGCAGCGATGTTTCGGTGAACTATTTCCTCACCGCCACGCCTCAGGCCTGACGCAGCACCACCACCAGCGCCCGCACATCGACCAGCATGGTGGCCAGTTCCATCATTGCGACAAAGAACATCGGGTAGAACAGCGCCGGCTGGCGGCTGGCCCAGGCGGCAGTCCATTTGACTGGCGCCAGCCGTGGCAGCAGCCGGGCGCCGGCCAGCGAAACCATCACCCCAATGGCGGCCCCGGCCAGAAGATCGCTGGCATAATGCAGGCCGAGATACAGGCGGGGCAGGGCAATCATCACCAGCGCCCAGGCAAAGGCCAGCAGCCCGGCCCGGCGCGAGACCAGCCAGATGCCGGTGGCCAGCGCGAAGAACAGCACGCCATGATCGCTGGGGAAGCTGCTTTCGGTGGTGATGCCCAGCGCCTCGGCCGTCAGCCCGCCGGGCAGGCGGAACGGCAGGTCGGGATCGAGCAGCGGGCGGGGGCGGAACGGCAGCGTTTTGGACAACATCCGGGCCAGCACCTCACCCAGCCCGCAACTGGCCAGCACGGCGAGGATCAGCCGGCGGTCATGCTGGCTGCGTTCACCCCCGGCATCGCCATGGGCGCACCAGGCCCACCACAACAGGCCGCACATCACCCCGCCTTTCAGCAGGGCGTTGGCCGACAGGGCCAGCACGAAGGCGTCGAACAGCGGCCAGCGGCCGTTGAGGCCGGCCATGGCCTGGGACAGGAGAAGGTCAATCGGCGGCATGATGTGGCAAGTCCTTGCAGGCGGCAATGCGATGCGCCGCCCCATGCACAGGCCATGCCAGCGGCCTGATGCTGCGGATTCAGGGCCTTGGCCGGCGCGCCGGCTGCCGGGTTCGCAATTTGCGGCGCTGGGCGTTGCAGATTGCGCGATCAGGCCGGGCGCGTGCGGTAGAGGCCGGCAATCACGGCCACGGCTGCGGCTGCCTCGGCTGGATCCGGCGTCTCGTCTGCGTTGTTGAACCCGAAGCCTTCATGCGGCCCGACATTCTGCACCACGATGCCATCGGGGCGCGGCACCACGCTGATGTCGCGATAATAAAGGCCTTGGCGCACCTCGGGCTGTGGCGGCAGCCAGGCGATCTGGCCGCGCACGGGGATGATGCTGTCATCACGCATCAGGGCGCGGGCACCATAGCCGGTGCAGTTGATGATGACGCGTTCCGGGATGCGGGCGAAATCGGCCGGGCTGGCCAGGGTCATCGGCACGAAGCGGCCGCCGGCAGCCATGAATTCCTGTTCCAGCGTGGCGGCCAGCTGGGCGATGTTGAAGTTCATCGCGACATTGCGCCGAACCAATGGCACGGCAAAGGGATGCTGATCGGCGGTCAGCGGCTCGTTCCTGGGGCTGATGTCGGCCAGACGCTCCTGATAATTCACGAACGTGTCGATGCCGCCGCCGGGCAGGCTGATCCGGTCCTTCTCGCCGCGCTGGGGCGGGGCATCGAACAGGACATAACGCTCCTGAAATTCGACCGGGGTGCCGGCGCGGCCCAGATAGGCCTGGTGCATCGCCCAGCTGCGCCGCGCCATCTGCTCCCAGCGGGCGGCAAAGCCCGCATCCACCGCGCCATCCATGGCGATGCGGCTGTGCGGCGACCAGGTGCCGGTGGCGCGGGCCGAGCGCACATCGGGAAAACGGTCCTGGGCGTAGATCACAACCTTCAGACCCAGACGCTGGGCGGTGATCGCCGTGGTCAGGCCGATTGCCCCGGCGCCGACCACGGCCAGTGTTTTCGCCCCGGCCTGCAGCGCCAGCGGCACCGCCTGCGCGGCCGAGCCCCAGCTCAACGACCAGCCGCTGCCGCCATGGCCATAATGATGGATCACCTGGCGCCCGGCGATGCGTTCCATGGCGATGCGCGGGCCGGCGGCGCGGAACGGGCGCAGACAGACGGTGATGCGCATGATGCGATCAGTGCGGGCGTGGATGGGCGCGATCGGCTGGCCGGGTGCAAAGCCGGTCTGGGCCAGGGCCGGCGCGGCCGCCAGCCCGGCGAGGCCCAGTGCCATGTCGCGGCGGTTGATCATGCGCACTTCCCCCAGATCATCGACACCAGATGCACCACCGGCCCGCCGCCCACGCAACTTGGGCAGGCTTGGCGCGCCACCAGCCGTGTGTAGAATTCGGCCAGAGGAGAAAGACCTCGCACAGGAGACGGGCCATGACCACACCGCTGACCGGCATTCACCACAGCGCCTATCGCTGCCGCGATGCGGAGGAAACGCGCGCCTTTTACGAGGATGTGCTGGGTCTGCCGCTGGCCGCGGTGGTGCAGGAGGAGAGGGAGCCGGGCTCGCGCCTGCCCAACCCGTTCGTGCACCTGTTTTTCCGCATGGGCGACAGCAAGTTCATCGCCTTTTTCGACGCGCCCAACTCAGTGCCCGATGGCGCGTTCAATCTTGTGCATGGCTTTGACCGGCACGTCGCCTTCGAGGCGGAGGATGAGGCGCGGCTGCTGGAATGGCAGGCCAAGCTGAACGCCGCCGGCGTGCCCTGTTTCGGGCCGATCGATCATGGTTTCGTGAAATCGGTTTATTTCGCCGATCCCAACGGGCTGCCGCTGGAAATCACTGCGCGCGTGGCTGCCCATGATGCCATCCTGGCCGAAGACGCCAAGACTGCCCATGCCGTCATCAAGGCCTGGACCGCGCGCAAGGCCGCCGCCCGCGCCGAAGGGCGGGCGGCATGAGCTTTGCCCGCGTGCCCCTGTTGATCGCCTTCCGCGAGGCGGTGGGCCTGCGCGACACCTATGGCGGCATTGATGGGGTGGTGGCGCTGCAGGCCCATCATCTGAAGCCCGAGGCGCCGTCGGACACGATTGTCATCTTCATGCACCCGATGGGCATCATGCATTATCTGCCGCTGCCCCCGGCGCTGGCGGCGGCCGGCGTGCATGTGCTGACCGCGGTGTCGCGATATCCGAACAACGATTCGGCGCTGATCATGGAGAAGGTGGCGGTCGATCTTGGCCGCTGGGTGGCGCATTGCCGCGAGGTGCTGGGTTACAAGCGGGTCGTGCTGGCCGGCTGGTCGGGCGGTGGCAGCCTGGCGCTGTTCTATCAGGCCGAGGCGAGCGACCCCCAGGTGACCCACACCCCGGCCGGTGAGCCCTTCCCGCTGGCCGAAGCCAAGCTGCCGCCGGTGGATGGCGTGATGCTGCTGGCGGCGCATGTCAGCCGGGCCCAAACGCTCACCGAATGGCTTGATGCCTCGGTGATCGACGAGGCGGGGCCGGTGCGCGATCCCAAGTGGAATCTCTACAGCCCCGAATGCCCGCAGCCGCCCTATAGCGCTGATTTCCTGGCCGAAAATGCGGCGCGGCAGGTGGCGCGATCGAACCGCATCACCGCCTGGGCTGAGGCGCAGCTGGCCGAATTGACCGCGCGTGAGGGCCCGCATGCCGAGCGCGCCTTCATCGTGCATGGCACCATGGCGGCGCCCTGCTGGCTCGATCCGGCGGTGGACGCCAATGACCGGGTGCCCGGCCGCTGTTACCTGGGCGATCCCAGGCTGATCAACGATTCGCCCGGCGGGCTGGGGCGGTTCACCACGCTGCGATCCTGGCTGTCGCAGTGGAGCCTCAAGTCCAACGCCTGTTCGCTGAAGGTGGGGCATCGCATCCTTGTGCCGGTGCTGGTGGTGGGCAACACGGCCGATGATGCCTGCACGCCCAGCCACACGCAGCGCCTGTTTGATTGTGTGCCCAATGCCACATCGCGCGAGCTGCACGAGGTGAAGGGCGCGACGCATTATTACGCGTTTCAGCCGGAGCATCTGAAACAGGCGGCCGGGATCGTGACGGACTGGCTGGGCCGGGCGATCTAGGCTCAGGACCTGTTAAATCCATGTCCCGTCATTGAACGAAGCGGCCAAATGGCCGCGTCGCGCGGCCTTGCCGGGGGGCGCTGCCCCGCCTGCGGCCACCCTCCTCGCCATTTGGCCGCTTCGTTCAATGACGGGACATGGATTTAACAGGTCCTGAGCCTGGCCCGCCAATTCGCCCGGTTGCCAGCGGGCCCGCAGCGCCTAAACTGTGCCCAAGGATTGCAGGGGAGAGAGACGATGGCCAGCCACGCCAAGACCGCCGAATGGGATGCCCGCGATGCCAGCGCCATGCGCGCCGTGCTGGAGGCGCAGCGCGCCAGCTTCACCGCCGAACTGCCGGTATCGGCCGCCGCCCGCCGTGACCGGTTGAACCGCGCGCTGGATGTGGTGCTCACGCACAAGGACCGGCTGGTTGCGGCCCTGTCAGAGGATTTCGGCCATCGCTCCAATGAGATGAGCCTGGTGACCGACATCATGTCGAGCGTGAAGCCGGTGAAGCATGCGCTGAAGCATCTGGACCAGTGGATGAAGCCGGAAAAGCGCCGCCTCGATTTCCCGCTGGGTCTGCTGGGCGCCAAGGCGCGGGTGGAATGGCAGCCAAAGGGCGTGGTGGGCATCATCAGCCCGTGGAATTTCCCGATCAACCTGACCTGGGCGCCGCTGGCCGGCGTGCTGGCCGCCGGCAACCGGGCGATGATCAAGCCTTCGGAATATACGCCCGTCACCAGCGCGTTGATGAAGGAAATACTGGAAGCCGCCTTTGACCCGACCGAAATTGCCGTCATCACAGGCGGGCCGGAGGTGGGCCGGGCCTTCACCGAACTGCCGTTCGATCACATCATCTTCACCGGCGCCACCAGCGTTGCCCGCCACGTGATGGCGGCGGCGGCGAAGAATCTGGTGCCGCTGACGCTGGAACTGGGCGGCAAGTCGCCCACCATCATCAGCCGCTCGGCCGATGTGGCCCAGGCCACGGAGCGGGTGGCGATGGGCAAGCTGATGAACGCCGGGCAGATCTGTCTGGCGCCCGATTATCTGCTGGTGCCCGAAGAGAAGGAGGGCGAGATTGTCGAGGGCCTGAAGGCCGCGACCGCCCGGCTCTATCCCACCATGCTGGCCAATCCGGATTACACCAGCGTGCTGGGCGCCCGCCACCGCGAGCGGCTGGAAGCCCATGTCGCCGATGCCCGCGCCAAGGGGGCGCAGGTGGAGGTGGTGAACCCGGCCAATGAGGATTTTTCGAAGCAGAACACCAACAAGATGCCGCTGCACATCATCCGCGGCGCCACCGACGAGATGACGGTGATGCAGGAGGAAATCTTTGGCCCGCTGCTGCCGGTGCGCACCTACAAGGCGGTGGACGGCGCTATCGACGAGATCAACCGCCGCGACCGACCGCTGGGCCTTTATTGGTTCGGACAGGACGAGCTGGAACAGCGCCGCGTGCTCGACCGCACGATTTCGGGCGGCGTGACGGTGAACGACGTGATCTTCCATGTCTCGGCCGAGGAACTGCCCTTTGGCGGCATCGGCCCGGCCGGCATGGGCAATTATCATGGCCACGATGGCTTCAAGCAGTTCAGCCACCCCAAATCCGTCTATACCCAGCCGAAGATCGATCTGGCCGGCCTGGCCGGGTTCAAGCCGCCCTATGGCGAGAAGACGGCCAAGGCGCTGGCGCGTGAACTGAAGAAGTGATCGAGCGGGCGGCCTGGGCAGTGCTGGCGCTGATCCATGCGCTGCCCGCGCTGGCCCTGTTCAACCCCGGCCTGATCAGCCGGCTTTACGGCGTTGCGCCCGGTGATGGGGCGTTCCTGCTGCTGCACCACCGCGCCGCCCTGTTCCTGGGCGTGCTGATCCTGTGCCTTTGGGCGGCGGCCGTGCCGGAGGTACGGCAGGCGGCCAGCGTGGTGGTGGCCGTATCGATGCTGTCCTTCCTGTGGCTGTGGCATGGCGCTGGCCGACCGGCGGCGCTGAACAGCATTGCCATCGCCGATCTGATTGGCCTGCCGGCGCTGGCCTGGGTGATGTGGCGGGCCTGGGGAATGGGGGCGGCATGAACCGCCATGGCCAGTGCCTGTGCGGCGCCGTCCGCGTGGTGCTGGCGGCCGAGCCGGCCATGGTCAACATGTGCCATTGCGCCGATTGCCAGCGCCGCAGCGGTTCGCCGTTCGGCATGGCCGTGTGGCTGGCGGAAGGTGACGTGGCGATCAGCGGCGAGACGCGGGCGTTTGACCATGCCAGCGACAAGGGCCGGGCGCTGACCAACCGCTTCTGCCCGCGCTGTGGCAGCACCATCTGCTACACCGCCGCGATCAACCCCGGCCTGATCGCCATCCCCGCCGGCCTGTTCGCCGATCCCGACACGCCGCCGCCGCTGCGCAGCGTGTTCGAGGATCGGCGGCACAAATGGGTTGCGGTGCCCGATGGCACGGTGCGCCTGCCGCGCGGGCGGGATGGTTAGGCCGGCGGCTGTGTGGCGATGAAGGCCAGCGTGGCCAGCAGCCGGTCCGCCAGTGCCACCAGCGCCGGGTTGTGGCTGCGCCAGTCGAGATCGGGGAAACGGAACGACAGATAGTCCACCGCAACGGCGCAGCAGATGTCACCGAGGCCGCTGCCGCCCACGCGGGTGTTCATCACGCTGAGCGCGCGCTCGATCGCGCGATATTGCCGGTCCACCCACGGGCCGCTGGTAATGCCCTGGGCCATGTTGAACCTGAGGATGATCGCGGCATCGAGCACGCCATCGGCCAGCGCCTCGGTGGTGCGGGCGTGCCAATGGGCGGGCCCCGATGTTGCCATCAGCTGCTGCCCCGGCACACTGGCCAACAGGAAGGCGGCGATCACCGGCGAATCGATGATGGCGCTGCCATCGTCCAGCACCAGCGCCGGCACCTTGCCGAGCGGGTTGGCGGCCAGCAGGGCGGCCGGATCGGTCATCGGCGTGGTGTCCTCCACCGGCAGCTTGATGCCCAGCTCATGGGCAATCACCCGCAATTTGCGGGCATAGGGGGAGGTGGCAGAGGCGAGGAGTTTCACGGGGTCACCTTCAATTGTTCAACCAGGAACGCCTCCACTTGGCTCCACACCGGGCTGCCGGGCGCGATCACCTCGAAATGGCCGGTGCCGCCCAGGATCAGGGCGCTGGCCTTGTCCTTGCCTTTGCGGGCTTCGGTTACCCATTTTGCCGTGGCGGTGGGGGAGAGGAACAGGCTGGCCGACACCAGGGCCGATTTCACCCCCAGCGGCAGTTGCGCCTGCGGGCTGCCTTCGGCCCAGCGTTTTGGCTGTTCGGCCGGGCTGCCGCCAAACATCGCCTTGCCGGCCGGGACGCCGCAGCCTTTTTCAAACGTCTCAATCTCGGCACCGGGGTCGCCCGGCCCGTCGATCGCGACCACCGCGCCAATCTTCAGCGGATCGGGCGAGGCGATTTCGCTGTCTTTCGGCAATTTGTGGCGGCTGGCCACCCACAGGGCCGCGTGCGCTCCGGCGCTGTGGCCGGTGACGGCGACGCGCGTCAGATCAAGCGGATAGCGTTTGGCCAGTTCGCGAAGATGGTCGGTGGCGGCGGCCCAATCCCGGAAGGTGCCGGGCCAGCCGGCACCGGCATCACCCGAATATTTGCCATCCGGCCCGGTTTCGCCGGCCTGGCGATATTCGATGTTCCAGGTGGCAAAGCCCTTTTCGGTCAGGCGGCTGGCCAGCGCGGCGGTGTTCTGTTTGGTGGCAAAGCCCTTCCACCAACAGCCGCCGTGGATGACGATCACCACCGGATGCGGGCCCGGTCCGGCCGGCAGGCGCAGTTCGCCCACCTGTGCCGGCGCGGTGCCATAGGCTTCAACCAGCATCGGTTTCGATGCGGGCAGGGCATCGACATCGGCCGGGCGCATCCGCTGCGCCAGCGCCGGGCTGGCGAGCAGGGCGGCGATGAGCAGCGCACGCTTCACTTCAGCAACTCCGTCGCGGCGGCCAGCCGGTCCGCATAGTCCGTCAGCGCCTTGGCGGCGACGCCGGCTTCGCGCACCGCATCGTCAAAGCGCCGTTCCTCTACCGCCTCGCGCACGCCGGGCAGCGTCTTCGAACCATAGCCGGTGAAACGGCCCGGCGCGTAGAGGATGTTGCGGAACCACGGCCGGAACGGCAGGCCGACGGGGCTGAGCAGGCTTTGTTCGATGCCCTGGATCTGCTTGTTGAGCGCGGCCGCCTGTGCCGGCGTGAGGCTGGCCGCCTTGGCCGCCATGGCGGCATCAAAGGCCTTGGCCGCGCCATCCAGCCGGGTGATGGCGGCATCCAGCGTCGACAGATCGAGCGCCGGGGTTGCCGGCTTGGCCAGCGGCGGGCCCAGCGGATCGCGCGGATCGCTGCCCAGCTTGTAGATGTCGGCCGTCAGCCCCTCGCGCCGCTGGTCCTCGCGGCGGCGGCTGTCGATCAGCGCCTTGATCTCATTCAGATAGGCCCGCGCCGACCCTGCCACCGGGCCAAAGCGCACCGGCAGCACATCGGCATCGGCGAGCCGCATCACCAGCCGCCCGGCCACCTTGGACAGCGCTGCGCCATAGGCGAGGCCCGGATCATCCCAGCGCACGAAATGATCATAACTGTCGTAGATGCTGTGATAGCTGCCGGCGCTTTCGCCCTCCCCGCCAAAGCCGATGTTGATCGATGAGACACCGGCATGGTGGATGAAGGCGGTATAATCGCTGCCCGAACCCAGCGCATCCATCGGCTGGTCGCCGCCCAGTTCGGCTGCGGCCAGCGCCGCCGGGTTGCCGCGCAGGCCATCAAAGGCCTTGGCCCGCACCCCGGCGCGCCAGCGGTCTGCCACGCTGGCGCCGGTGGCCGGATCCTTCACGTTGGCCGCGACCTGGCCGATCAGGCTGGTGAACTGGGCGCTGCCATCGGCGCCCAGGAAGCCACGGCCGTTGGAATCGCTGTTGATGTAAACCACCGCCTTCTGGCGCAGCTCGGGCAGGTTGTGCTCCACCCATTCGGTCGAGCCGAGCAGGCCCGGCTCCTCGCCATCCCAGCTGGCATAGACAATGCTGCGCTTGGGCCGCCAGCCGGATTTCCACAGGGCGCCCAGCGCCTTGGCTTCCGACAGCATGGCCACCTCGCCCGAAAGCGGATCAGAGGCGCCAAACACCCAGCCGTCGTAATGATTGCCGCGCACCACCCATTCGTCCTTCTTCGACGAACCGGGCAGGGTGGCGATGACGTTGGAAATGGTCTTCAGCGACCATTCCGATTCGACCTTCAGATGCACCTGCACATCGTCGCTGCCGCCAAAGCGATAATGGAAGGGCAGGCCCCCGCGCCAATCGGCCGGCACTGGCGCGCCCTTCAGGCGGGAGAGGATCTCGGTCGCATCGGCATAGGAAATCGGCAGGGTGGGGATTTTCAGCACGGTCGGCGCGGTTTCGCGCGTCAGCCGCTTGGCATCCTTGGTGGCGGCGACGCCGGGGGTGAGCGGATCGCCCGGATAGGTCGTCATGTCGACCACGCTGCCGCGCTGCACGCCGGCCGGCGGGCGGCCGCCGCCATTGGGATAGGTGTCGGCGCTGCCATAGCCATCCTGCTGCGGATCGGAATAGATGAGGCAGCCGATGGCGCCCTGTTCCTGCGCCAGTTTCGGCTTCAGCCCGCGCCAGCCGCCGCCATAGCGGGCGATGACGATCTTGCCCTTCACCGAAATGCCGCGCCGGGCCAGCGCCTCATAATCGCCCGGCAGGCCATAGTTCACATAGACGACGGGTGCCGTCACATCGCCATCGCCCTGATAGGCAACATAGGGCGGCAGCGCGCCGGCCAGCGTGTTGGAGGTGGCGTCTTCCTTGATGCCAGGTTCCTGCCCGCCCAAGGCCTTCTTCACCGGGCCGACCAGTTCGAGCGCGGTGGACACCGGCGTCGGATAGAGCACCTGATAATCGGCGCGCTTCACCTGCCAGCCCCAATCGCGGAACAGCTTCTCGATCATGGCCGCATTGGCCTGGTTGTGCGGGCTGGCGACATGGTTGGGCCCGCTGCTCAACGCCTTCAACCAGGCCATCTGCTCGGCGCTGGAGACCTGGGCGTCAAAGGCCGCCTCTTGGGCAGCCGGCTGGGCGGTGGCGGCGGTGGTGGCCAGCAGCGCGGCCAGAATCAGTGCTTTCATCAACGGTCCCCTTGTTGTGGCGCAAGACTAGCCGGTGACGCCGCCGTTTGAAAACGCTATGCCGTGCCGCATGCCCGGTCCCCTCTCTGATATATTGGTCATCGATCTGTCGCGGGTGCTGGCTGGCCCCTATGCCACCATGGTGCTGGCTGATCTGGGCGCGCGGGTGATCAAGGTGGAGCGCCCCGACGGCGGCGATGATGCCCGCGCCTATGGCCCGTTCATCAAGGGGCAGAGCGCCTATTTCGCCAGCATCAACCGCGGCAAGCAATCGATCGCGCTCGATCTGAAGGCCCCGGCCGACCGGGCGCTGTTCGAGGCGCTGCTGGAACGCGCCGATGTGTTGGTGGACAATTATCGCCCCGGTGTGATGGCGCGGTTCGGCTATGGCTGGGATGTGCTGCACGCCCGCTATCCCCGCCTGATCCATGCCGCCACCAGCGGTTTCGGCCAGACCGGGCCGGATTCGCAAAAGGCTGCTTACGACATGGTGGTGCAGGCGATGGGCGGCATCATGAGCGTGACCGGCCATGCGGGCGGGCCGCCCACCCGGGTGGGCACCAGCGTGGGGGATATCACCGCCGGCCTGTTCACCGTGATCGGCATCACATCGGCCCTGCATGATCGCGCCAAAACCGGCAAAGGCCAGTTTGTGGATGTCGCCATGCTGGATGGCCAGATTGCCATCCTCGAAAATGCCATCGCCCGCTATGCCGCCACCGGCCAATCGCCGGGGCCGCTGGGCGCCCGCCATCCCAGCATCACGCCCTTTGCCGCCTATCAATGTGCGGATGCGCCCATCGTCATCGCCGCCGGCAATGATCAGCTGTTTGCCGCGCTGTGCGGCGCATTGGGCCTGCCAACCGATGATCCGCGCTTTGCCAGCAACGATGCCCGCACCAGCAATGCCGATGCGCTGGCCGGCGAGATCGAGGCGGTGCTTGCCACCGGCCCCGCCGCGCACTGGCTGGCGGCGCTGGATAAAGCCGGGGTGCCGTGCGGGCCATTGAACAATATCGGCCAGGCGCTGGCCGACCCCCAGGTGCGTGCCCGCAACATGGTGGTGGAAACCGCGCTGCCGGATGGCACGCCGCTGATCGCCGCCGGCAATCCGGTGAAACTCTCGGCCCACCCAGACAGCGCCCACCGCCCGCCGGCCCCGGCGCTGGATGGCGACCGGGCGGCGATCTTGAAGGAATTGGGCCTGAAGGAGCTGGGCCTGTGACCGATCTTGAACTGGCCCAGATGCTGGCCGATGCCGCTGGCGCCGCCATCCGGCCCTGGTTCCGCCGGCCGTTCCTGGTGGAAACCAAGGAGGATTTCTCCCCCGTCACCATCGCCGACCGTGAGGCGGAGGCCGCGATCCGCCGGCTGCTGTCGCAATATCGCCCGAACGACGGCGTGATCGGCGAGGAATATGGCGATGACCGGCCGGATGCGGAGCGGGTGTGGGTGCTCGATCCCATCGACGGCACCCGCGCCTTTGTCACTGGCCGGCCGCTGTTCGGCACGCTGATCGGCCTGATGCAGGACGGCCAGCCGGTGCTGGGCGTGATTGATCAGTGCATCATCAAGGATCGCTGGATCGCCGGGCCGGATCAGCCCACCCTGTTCAACGGCCAGCGCTGCCATGTCCGCCATGGCCTGAAACTCGCCGAAGCCCGGCTGGGCACCACCAGCCCGCAGGCGTTCGACGCCGCCGATTTCGCCCGCTTCGAACAGGTGCGCACCGCCGCGCGCGACACGCTCTATGGCGGGGATTGCCACAATTATGGCCTGGTCGCCGCCGGCCATCTGGATGCGGTGATCGAATCCGGCCTGAAAATCCATGATTGGGCCGCTCTGGTGCCAGTGATCCAGGGCGCCGGCGGGGTAATGACCGATTGGCAGGGCCAGACGCTGGGCATGGCGAGCATCGGCCAGGTGATCGCGGCGGGCGATGCGGCGCTTGCCGCCGAAATCGCTATGGCCCTTCGTTAGGCCAATCGCCGGCCGCGGCCCAGCCATCGGCCAGCGTGATCATCTGCAGGATCAACGGCACCAGCTGATGTGCCCGCGCCGTCAGCGCATAGCCGTCGGGTTGCAGCGCCACCAGATCATGGCTGCGCAGCAGCTTCATGCGATCGTTGAGCACCGCCGGTGAAATCGCCGAGCACGCCGCCTGCAGGGCGCGGAAGCTGAGCGGGCCGGCGCGCAATTCCCACAGGATGCGCAGCACCCAGCGCTGGCCCAGCACATCCAGCAGCCGCATGATCGGCCGGCCACTGTCTGAACCCCGCACCGCCATCTATCCACCCCGCTTGACGCTATGAAAAACATAGCGCATGGTTGCTATGGGAATCATAGCAGGAGCGCCCGTCATGTCCAACCATCTGCAACCGCTGCCGCAGCCCTGGCCCGAGGATGTGAGCGCGCTGCTTGCCGCCTATCCCAAGGCCAATGGAGAGATCCTGTCGCTGTTCCGCACCTTTGCCAACAGCGCCCGCTTCCTGCGCAAGGGCGTGCCCAACCTGCTCGATCGCGACAGCCCGTTGCCGCTGCGCATCCGCGAGCTGGTGATCCTGCGGGTGACGGCCTTGCGCGGCTGCGATTATGAATGGGGTGTCCACGCCGCCATCTTTGCCCGTGCCGCCGGGCTGGACGAAGCCCAGCTGGCCGCCACCCGTACCATGCCGCTTGATGCCACTGCCTGGGAACCGGTGGAGGCCAATCTGCTGCTGGCGATTGACGAGCTGTGCGGCACCGGCCGCCTTGCCCCCGCAACCCAGGCCGGATTCGAAGCGGCGTGGAGCTGCGCGCAGCAACTGGAAATCTGTGCGCTGGCCGGCGCCTATCAAACCGTCAGCTTCGTCGCCAATCTGGCGGGCCTGCCGGCCGAGGCCTTTTCGTATCCCGCCCCTTAAGCGCGCCGGCTGCGCCGCCGTTTCCTTCCTCACAAGGAAAGGGCAGCCATGGCCGGGCGTTTTGAAACTCTGATCCGATCCAACCAGGTGCGCGTCGCGGTGGCGACCAGCATGGCGGCGCTGGGGCTGTGGGCCTTTGCGCCCTATGTCACCAGCGAGGTGGGCGGGGAGGCGTTTGTCAACGCGCCGATCATCCGCATGGCCTCTCCCATTGCCGGCATCGTCGCCAGCGATCTGCCGCCGCCGGGCAGTGCCATCACCACCACGCAGACCGCCCGGCTGGTGGCGGCGCGGCTGATCGACACCGGGCCGCTGGCCGGGCTGAAGGGCCAGCAGGCCGCCCTGATCAGCGCGCGGGATCTGGCCCTGCGCCAGATTGCCGAGCTCAACCGTGCCAGTGCGCGCGCCGCCAGCCGCTCTGCCCGCTTTGGCCAGGCAGCGAGCGCGCGGCTGGCGGCCACCACCCACGCCGCGCACGAGGCGCTGGCCGCCTGCGAGGCCGAAGCCGCCGAGGCCGTGTTGCAGCGCGACCGCATCGAGGCGCTGGCCGCCCAGCGCTTTGCCACCTTCACCCAGCTCGACCGGCTGCGCGCCCAGGCGCTGGCCAGCGCCCGCCGCTGTGCCGCGCTGAAGGATCAGGCCATGGCACTCACCATCGAAACCCGCGCGGCGGGCCATGGCCTCTATCTGGCCGGGGCGGCGATGGACGCGCCTTATGGCGACCAGCAGCGCGACCGGCTGCTGCTGCGCCGGCAGGAGCTGGAAAGCGTGGTTGCCGATGCCGAGGCCCGTTTGGCCGAGCTGGCCCGGCAAATCGCGGCGGAGGAGGAGCGTCTGGCCCGCGCCAGCGCCTTTGATGCCCGGCTGCCGGCCGGCTCCGTCGTCTGGTCGCAACCGGCACCCAGGGGCACCACGGTGGCGCCCGGTTCAAACCTGCTTGAACTGGCCGATTGCAACCGCCGCTATGTCGAGGTGGCACTGCCGGAGCGGCGGATGGAGGCGATCCTGCCGGGCAGCCCGGCCAAGGTGCGGCTGATCGGCAGCGACGAGTGGCTGGCCGGCCGGGTCGCCTCCATCGCCGGGGCCGCGGCGAAGCGCGATGGTGCCATGCTGGCCGCCAACCCCGACAAGGAGGCGCGGGCGCTTTCGGTGCAGATCAGCCTGCCGCCGCCGGCCAGCCTCGCCCGCCGCTGCGATGTCGGCCGCCTGGCCGAGGTGCGCTTCCCGCGCTGGAAGTGATGATCCCGCCGCTGGACACCGCGCCGGCGCTGTTGGTCGCCGCGCCGCTGCTGCTGTGCGTTGCCGGCCTGTTGCTGGCGCCGCTGGCCGGGCTGGAGCGGCCGGCCACCCGCATCGGCATCGTGGCGGTGGTGGCGCTGGTGGTCGGCGCCTATCTCCACTGGCGCTTCACCGTCACAATCCCCTGGGATGCCGGCTGGGCAGCCCTGGGCTTTGCCTTGTTCTGCCTGGCGGTCGAACTGTTCGGCCTGTTCGATGCTGCCATATTGTTTGCCGGGCTGATGCGCCGCACCAACCGCAGTGCGGAGGCCGACGCCGGCGCCGCCCGGCTGGCGGCACGCCCGCACGCCGACTGGCCGGCGGTGGACCTGATCATCGCCACCTACAACGAACCGATCGAGGTGCTGGAAAAGACCATATTGGGCGCGCTGGCGCTGGATTGGCCCAACCTCAACGTGTGGGTGGCCGATGATGGCCGCCGTGCCTGGCTGCGCGATCTGTGTGGGGCCAAAGGCGCCGGCTATATCACCCGGCCCGACAATCTTCATGCCAAGGCCGGCAACATCAACCATGCCCTGAAGGTCACCAGCGCACCGTTCGTGGCGGTGTTTGATGCCGATTTCGTGCCGCAGCGCGGGTTCCTCACCCGCACCATGGGCTTTTTCGATGATCAGGGCGTTGGCATCGTCCAGGTGCCGCACAGTTTCTACAACCATGATCCGCTGCAGCAGAATCTCGCCCTGCGCGACGCGCTGCCTGATGATCAGCGTTTCTTCTTCGAAGCCATCATGCCCGGCCGCGATGGCTGGGACGCCGCCTTCTGCTGCGGTTCCAACAGCATCACCCGCCGGACGGCGCTGGAAGCCATCGGCGGCGGTCTGCCGGCGGGATCGATCACCGAGGATATGCTGCTCAGCCTCGCGCTGCTGCAGAAGGGCTATGTCACCCGCTATCTCAATGAACCGCTGGCGTTCGGGCTGGCCCCCGAAAGCCTCGATGCCTTTTTCGTGCAGCGGGCGCGCTGGGCGCAGGGGGCGATGCAGATATTGTTCCTGAAATCGGGGCCGCTCGGCCCCGGCCATGCCCTGCGCCACCGCCTCTTCTTCCTGCCCACGGCCTGGCTCTCCCAGGCGCTGATGATGCTCACCTCCATCCTGTCGCCGCTGATCTTCCTGTTTTTCGATGTGCCGCCGTTGGTGGGTGTCACCGCCGAAAGCGCCATCTTCTTCCTGGTGCCGATGGTGGTGGCGCAGGTGGGCGGCATCGTGTTGCTGGGTGGCGGCCGCTATTTCCCCATCGCGGCGCAGGTGCTTGGCACCTTCCAGAGCTTCCGCCTGCTGCCAGTGATCCTGAAAACCCTGGTCAAGCCACACGGCCACGCCTTCAAGGTGACCCCCAAGGGCAGCGATGCGGCCGGCGGCGGCTATCAGCGCGGGATTTTCCTTGCCGCCACCGGGTTGATGCTGGCGACGCTTGCCGGCCTTGTCATCAATGCCATTCCGGAAACCCGCATCGTTGCCCAGGGCGCCCTGGTGCCGATGGTGGCCTTCTGGGGTCTGGTCAACATCGTCGTGCTGTTCCTCGCCGCCATGCTCTGCCTCGGCCGCCCGGCGCTCAGGGCCGAGGAGCGGTTTGCGCTGGATGATCAGGTGGCGATCTGGCGCCGCGATGCGCGCCACGCCACGCTGGCACGCGGGATCGACATCTCGGTATCGGGCATCGCGCTGGCCGGCGACGGGCTGGTGAAGGGCGAGCCGGTGCGCGTGCGCCTGCGCGGCATCGGCAGCATCGATGGCGTGGTGGCGCGCTGCCACGGCGGGCGCATCGGCATCTCCTTTGCCGCAGAGGACAGCCCGGCGCGCGACCGGCTGATCGTGTCGTTGTTCACCAATGGCATGAACAGTGCGGCCGTCTATGTGCCCTTGTGGCAGGCCACCCGCGCCATGCTCACCCGCATCGTCACCGCCGACATGCGGCTGCCGCAAGGCGCCGCCGGCCAGGCCGCCGAACGCGCAGCCCTGCGCGAGGACCGCCTGCCGAAACAGACCCATGTGCTGGCCCCAGCGGTGGCAACGTCGCAGGCGGCGTCGTCGCAGTTTGGCCGCCGGGCCGGTTGACCACTGGCGCTGCGGCCGCCGCCTGCTATGGCTGGGGCATGTTCCGGCCCCTGTTCCGGCCCCTGTGGCTCCTGCTCGGCTTCACCAGTCTGGCGCTCGGCATTGCCGGCATCGTGCTGCCGCTGCTGCCTACGACGCCGTTCGTGCTGCTGGCGGCCTGGGCCTTTGCCAATGGCTCCCCGCGCCTGCACGCCTGGCTGCTGGCCAACCGCACCTTCGGGCCACTCATCCGCAATTGGGAAGAGCATGGCGCCATCAGCCCGCGCGCCAAGCTGCTGGCCATCGTTTCGATGGGCGGCGTGTTTGCCGCCAGTTGGATCGTTGGCGCGCCAAGCCGGGTGATCATCATCCAGGCGGTGATCCTGCCGGCCACCAGCCTGTTCATCCTCACCCGCCCCAGCGGGCCCAAGCCGCCGCCTACTTCGTAAGCCCGGTCCAGTAACCGGCGAAGGCCCACAGATCGGCGGCTTCGGCGATGATCTTGTCAGTCGGCTTGCCGCTGCCGTGGCCGGCGCGGGTTTCGATGCGGATGAGGTGCGGCTTGTCGCCAATCTTGGCCGCCTGCAGCGCGGCGGCATATTTGAAGCTGTGGCCCGGCACCACCCGGTCGTCGGTGTCGGCCGTGGTCACCAGGATGGCGGGATAATCCTTGCCCGATTTCACGTTGTGATAGGGGCTGTAGGCGAGGTTGTAGCGGAAAAATTCCGGCTTCGTCACATCGCCATAATCATCCACCCAATAGCGGCCGGCCGTCCAGTTGGCATAGCGCAGCATGTCCATCACGCCCACGGCCGGCAGCGCCGCGGCGAACAGATCGGGGCGCTGGTTGGTGACGGCACCCACCAGCAGGCCGCCGTTGGAGCCGCCCTGGATGGCGAGCTGGCCCTTGGTGGTGATGCCCTTTGCCACCAGCGCTTCGCCGGCGGCGATGAAATCATCGAACACATTCTGCTTGTTGAGGAGCCGGCCGCCATCGTGCCAGGCCTTGCCATATTCGCCGCCACCACGGATATTGGCCAGCGCGAACACGCCGCCCATTTCCATCCACACCAGCCGGCTGACGCTGAAGCCCGGCGTCTGACTGATGTTGAACCCGCCATAGCTGTAGAGCAGGGTCGGGTGCGGCTTCGACAGGTCCAGATCCTTGCGGTGCGCCACGAACATCGGCACCTTGGTGCCATCCTTCGACGTGTAGAAGATCTGGCTGACCGTGTAATCGGCCGGGTTGAAGGCGACCTTGGCCTGGCGCACCAGCTCCACCTGGTTGCTGGCCGCATCATAACGCCAGATCGAGGCCGGCGTCGCAAAGCTGGAGAAGCCGAAATAGGTCTTGCCGTCTTCCGACGATTCAAAGCCGCCGGCGGTGCCGATGCCGGGCAGTGGCACCACGCCCAGCGGCTTGCCGTCGAGCGCATAGAGACGCACCACCGATTTGGCGTCTTCCAGCGTTTCCGCCACCAGCCGGTTGCCGAGCAGCGAGGCGCTGTTCAGCGTGGCCGGGCCCTGGCCCACCACTTCGGAAATGGCACCGGTGATGGCGTTCATCGCCACGATGCGGCCGCGCGGCGCATCCTTGTTGGTGCGGAAATAGAGCGTGTCGCCCTGTGATCCGGCCAGCGACCAGTCATGATCAAGCCCGGTCACCAGCGCGCGCGGCTTTTCGCCCTTGGCGATGTCGGCAATCCGCACTTCATAACGGTCGTCGGTGCCTTCGGCGGTGATGATCAGCAGCCAGCGGCCATCGTCCGTCACCTGGCCGAAATGGCCGCGCTTGGGATGTTCCGGCGTTTCAAAGATCAGCGTGTCGGCCGATTGCGGCGTGCCCAGCCTGTGGAAATAAAGCTTCTGGTTGAGGCTGACGCCGAGATATTTCGGCCCGGCCTGTTCGGGGAAGCGGCTGTAATAAAAACCCGAACCATCCTTCTTCCAGGCGATGGCGCTGGATTTCACCCATTCGATCACGTCGGGCAGATCCTGGCCGGTCGCCACGTCGCGCAGCTTGAGCGTGCGCCAATCGGTGCCGCCATCCTGCACGGCATAGACGAGCAGCTTGCCATCCTCCGACGGCTGCCATTCGGCCAGCGCGGTGGCACCATCCTTGGCCCAGGGATTGGGATCGATCAGCACGCGTGGCTCGGCTCCCGGCGCCTGGACATAGAGGACAGACTGGTTCTGCAGGCCCGAATTGCGGGTGAAGAACTGCACGCCGCCGCGCACGCGCGGCAGGCCGAAGCGTTCGAAATTATACAGCTCGGTCAGGCGCTGCCGGATGGCCTCGCGCTTCGGCAGGCCGGCGAGATAGGCCATGGTCACCTGGTTCTGTGCTTCGACCCAGTTCGCCACCTGCGGTTCGGTGCGCACATCGGCTTCCAGCCAGCGATAGGGATCGGGCACGCTGATGCTGTGGCGGGCCTCCACCTCCGGGCCGGCTTTCGTGGCCGGATAGGCAATCGGGGCGGCAACAGCGGCAGCAGCAGACATCAGCATCACACTCACGGCAAAGAGGCGCACGGCCATTATCTCCCCAAAACGGCAACGGCGCGCACCTTGGCAAGGTGCGCGCCGCTTTTCCAGCCCGGCGTTGATCAGGCGGCAAATTGCGCCGCCACCGCGCGGGGATCCTGATACCAGCCGGCCGCGATCTGGCGGGCGAACGCATCCGGGAAGATTTCGGCATCGCCGGCTTCGATCCCGGCCAGCACGGCGGCGGCGACATCGGCCGGGCTGGTCTTGGGCATGTCGATCTCCGCGGCCATGTCGGTGTCAACCGGGCCGGGGAACACGGCGTGGACGCTGACGCCGTCGCCGGCCAGGCTGGCGCGCAGCGAGCCGGTGAGCGACGCGGCGAGCGCCTTGCTGGCGCTGTAACTGGCGAGGCCCGGCATCGGCGCCAGCGCCACCACCGACAGGATATTGGCAATCGCGCCCTGGCTGCGCCGCAGCGCCGGGGCAAAGGCCGCCGCCAGCCGCAGCGGGGCAAGGCCGTTGACCACCAGCTGGCGTTCCACCGCATCGGCACCGGCGGTGAAAATATCGCCGCCTTCCAGGACGCCGGCATTGTTGATCAACAGCGTGACGTCGCCGGCCCGTTCGGCGGCGGCGGCAATGGCGGCCGGATCGGCCACATCCAGCACCAGCGGCACCACGCGCGGATCGGCGTGCGCCACCGGCTGGCGGGCGGCGGCATAGACCTTGGCGGCACCGGCGGCGAGCAGGGCATCGACCAGGGCGGCACCAATGCCGCGGTTGGCGCCCGTCACCAGGGCAATGCTGTTACGGATCATCATCGTCTCTCTCCTCTGTCTCAGCAGCGTTTCTGCTGCAGCCGGGATATTCCGGACTGGAGGGGCGAAAAACCGGCGCCAGCGCCATTGTTTCATGCGGAAATTGCATCAATACTGCCGCCATGGAGCTTGCCACCCTGCGCCTGTTCATCGATGTCGCCCATGCCGGCGGCTTTTCCCCGGTGGCGCGCCAGCGGGTGGTGGACCCCAGCCTGATCAGCCGCGCCATCGCTGGGCTGGAGGCCGAACTGGGCTTCCGCCTGTTCCAGCGCACCACCCGCCGCCTCGCCCTGACCGAGGCCGGCAGCCGGTATCTGGCGACGGTTGAGCCGCTGGTGCGCGATCTGGCCGGCGCGGCGGAGATGGCGCGCGGCAGCACCGTGGCTGGCCGGCTGACGATCAGCGCCTCGGTCGCCTATGGCACGATCCGGCTGGTGCCCTTGCTGCCAGCGCTGCGCGCGGCGCATCCGGGGCTGGAGGTGGAGCTGATCCTGACCGACCGGCTGGTTGATCTCGTCACCGAGCCGGTGGACATCGCCATCCGCATGTCCCCCACGATCCCGCCCGGCCTGATCGGGCTGCCGCTGCACCCCAGCCGCTATCATGTCTATGCCGCGCCGGCCTGGGTGGCGCGCCATGGTCCGGTTTCGGCCCCGGCCGATCTGGCCGGCAAGCCCTGCCTGTTGTTTGCCGGCCCGCTGCAGCGGCGGCAGTGGCGCTTTTCCGGGCCCGGCGGCGGCGCGGAAACCGTGGCGGTGGATGGCCCCATCGCCATATCCTCGCCAATGGCGGTGAAGGCCGCCTGCATCGACGGGCTGGGCGCCACGCTGCTTACCGATTGGCTGGTGGCCGATGCGCTGGCGGCCGGCCAGCTGGTGTCGCTGTTGCCCGAGCATGAGGCCAGCAGCACCGCCTTTGGCAGCAACGCCTGGCTGCTCTATGCCAGCCGCACGCTGTTGCCGCCCAAGATCCGCGCCGGGCTGGATTTCCTGCGCGCCCAGCTCGGCCGCTGATTTGCCGCATCATATAAAGTAATCTTTATGCTTGCTCGGTTTGCGTCAGCACACTAGGGACGCGACAAATTCATTTGCCTTGCACAGGAACCATTCCCATGGCCGACCATGCCATCGCCGATCTCAGCCTGGCCGATTTCGGCCGCCGCGAGATTGCCATCGCCGAAACCGAAATGCCCGGCCTGATGGCGCTGCGTGCCGAATTTGGCGCGGCCAAGCCGCTGAAGGGCGCGCGCATCACCGGGTCGCTGCACATGACGATCCAGACCGCGGTGCTGATCGAAACGCTGGTCGAACTGGGCGCCGATGTGCGCTGGGCCACCTGCAACATCTTTTCCACCCAGGACCATGCCGCCGCCGCCATCGCCGCGCGCGGCATCCCGGTCTATGCCATCAAGGGTGAGAGCCTGGCGGATTATTGGGACTATGTCGGCCGCATCTTTGACTGGGGTGACGAGACCGCCAACATCATTCTGGACGATGGTGGGGATGCCACCATGTTCGCGCTGTGGGGTGCCCGGCTGGAAGCTGGCGAGACCATGGGCGAGCCGGAAAATGCCGAAGAGGTGGAATTCCAGCGCGCGCTCAAGGCCTTTGTCGCCGCCCGCCCCGGTTACCTCACCCAGACGGTGAAGAATCTGAAGGGTGTATCCGAAGAAACCACCACCGGCGTGCACCGCCTGTATGAACTGGCCAAGCAAGGCCGGCTGCCGTTCCCGGCGATCAACGTGAACGACAGCGTCACCAAGTCGAAGTTCGACAATCTCTATGGCTGCAAGGAATCGCTGGTTGATGCCATCCGTCGTGCCACCGACGTGATGCTGGCCGGCAAGGTCGCCTGCGTTGCCGGCTTTGGCGATGTCGGCAAGGGTTCGGCGCACAGCTTGCGCAACGGCGGCGCCCGCGTGATGGTGACCGAGATTGACCCGATCTGCGCCCTGCAGGCCGCGATGGAAGGCTTTGAGGTCGTCACCATGGAAGACGCCGTGAAGCGGGCGGACATCTTCGTCACCGCCACCGGCAACATGGATGTGATCACTGCCGAGCACATGAAGGCGATGCGGCCCAACAGCATCGTCTGCAACATCGGCCATTTTGACAGCGAGATCCAGATTTCCGCCCTGTCCAACTACAAGTGGACGGAAGTGAAGCCGGGCACCGACATCGTGGAATTCCCCGATGGCAACCAGATCATCGTGCTGGCCAAGGGCCGGCTGGTGAACCTGGGCTGCGCCACCGGCCACCCCAGCTTCGTGATGTCGGCCAGCTTCACCAACCAGGTGCTGGCCCAGATCGAGTTGTGGACCAAGAGCGAGCAATACGACAACAAGGTCTATGTGTTGCCCAAGCATCTCGACGAGAAGGTCGCCCGCCTGCACCTCGACAAGCTGGGCGTGAAGCTGACGACGCTCAGCCCCAAGCAGGCAGCCTATATCGGCGTCGAATCGAGCGGGCCGTTCAAGCCGGACCACTATCGTTATTGATCCGATCCGGATCGGCAATTGCAGGCCGGCGGGGACTTGCCCGCCGGCCTGTTTTGCGTATGAGGCGGGCAACACAGTCTGAAGGGTTCACCATGGCCCGGCCGGCCACTTGTTCCGTTGCCACACTGCTGCTGATTGCTGCGCCGGCGGCCGCTCAGTCCGCAGATCTGGCGCCCGCTGCAGATGCTGCTGCGCCCACGGTCACCACTACCCCGGCTGCCGGCAACCGTTCCGGCGAAAATGCCGTGCGCGGTGCCGGCGATGCCTTTGGTACGGTCATCGGGCGGGAAGAAATCGGCCTGTACAACGCCGATGATATCCGCGGCTTCTCGCCAGTGGCGGCCGGCAATGTTCGCATCGACGGGCTTTATTTCGATCCGGTTGCCTTTCCGTCGGACCGGATCAGTGGGGCGACCAGCATCCGCGTCGGACCGTCTGCCATTGCCAGCCCGTTTCCGGCGCCCACCGGCATCGTTGATATCGGCCTGCGTCTGCCGGATGACGCGGCGGCCGGCTCTGCCCTTGTCAGCCTCGACAGTTTTGGCGGCCGCCAGGCCGAACTGGATGTGGCGCTGCCCATCACGGGCCGGCTGGCGATCGGTGCCGGTCTGACCTGGGGCGATGGCCGCTTTGTCAACAACACGGTCAGCCATACCCGCGAAGCCGCCATCTTCGCCAACTGGCGGCCCAGCGACCGGCTGCGCCTGATCCCGTTCCTGCAGCTTTCCCGGGTGCCGCGCGATGATGTTGGCCCGGCGTTTCTGCCCGCCGATGACCTGCTGCCGCCCGATCCGCCCCGGCGTCGCTTCGTTGGCCCGGCCTGGTTGCAGAGCCGGAGCACCGGGGTGAATGCCGGTGCCATCCTGGATTGGACGCTGGCCGAGGGCTGGCAGTTGAAGGCCGGCCTGTTCCGATCCTCGCTGGCGTTCGGGCAGGATTTTTCCAACCTGCTGACCGATGTGCGGCCGGATGGCCGCGCCCGCCAGCTGGTGCTGGCCGATCCGCGGCTGTTCTTTGTGTCGACCAGCGGCGAGGTGCGGCTGACCCGCAGCCTCGCCGATGGCCCGCGCACCCACCGGCTGCATCTGGCTGTGCGTGGCCGCAGCGCCTATCGCCGTTTTGGTGGCAGCGATGCGATCGATCTGGGGCCCACCACCATCGGCACCATCGGCACCGCGCCGCAGCCGCAGTTCCGCTTTGGCGCGCAGGAGGAGGACCGCGTGCGGCAGTGGACCGGCGCCCTTGGCTATGAAGGCGAATGGGACGGCGTCGGCGCGCTTTCGCTTGGGGTGCAGCGCAGCAATTATGCCAAGCGCATCGGCCTGCCGGGGTTCAAGACCGCCACCGATGCCGCGCCCTGGCTGATCAATGCCAATGCCGCCATCCGTTTGGGGGTGGGCAGCGAAGCCTATGGCGGCTTCGTCACGGGCATCGAGGAATCAGGGGTGGCCCCGGCCAATGCCGTCAATCGCAACGAAGCCCTGCCGGCCATCATCACCCGCCAGTTCGATGCCGGGCTGCGCCAGCGGTTTGGCGCTGTCACCGTGGTGGGCGGGCTGTTCCAGCTGTCGAAGCCCTATTTCAATCTTGATCCGGCCGGGCGATTTGGCCCGCTGGGCCGGGTGGTGAGCCGCGGCTTGGAAGCCAGCCTGTCCGGCCCGTTGACCCCCAGCCTGTCGGTTGTCGCCGGCGCTGTGCTCAGCGATCCGCGCGTGACCGGCGATGCCGTGGCGCGCGGCCTCACCGGCCCGCGCCCGGTGGGCGCCATCCGCCGCCGCCTCAACCTCTCGGCCGATTGGCGGCCGCCCTTTGCGCCGGGCCTGTCGTTCGACATCGGCGTTTTTGCCAACAGCGCGACCATCGCCACGGTCAACAATCTGGTGGCGATCCCGGCGCAGACCTTTGTTGATCTGGGCGCACGCTATGCCTTCCGGCTGGCCGGTAAGGCTGCGGTGCTGCGGGCCCAGATCGTCAATGCCGGCGGGGTCAATGGCGTCTCGCTTGACGGGCCGGGCAGCTATCGCATCAATGATGGCCGCTGGGCGCAGCTCTATCTGACCATGGACTTTTGAACAGGGTGCCGGCGCCTACGCGCTTTTTCCGCTGGACGCTGGCCAGCCGCCTGCCCATGCACGGGGGATGACAGGGTCCCTCATCTCGTTCCTGATGCTGCTGATGGCGGCGTCGGCGCTGGCACAGCCCGCCTCGAACGACAGCACGCCGCCGGCCGACGCGCCCGATGCGGACCATGCCGCCCCCACCGATACGCCCGCCGTCGCCGCCACTGGCAGCCGGTCTGCCGAAAATGCCGTGCGCCAGGCCGGCGATGCCTTTGGCACCAGCATCGGCCGCGAGGTTTCGGGCCTGTACAGCCGCGAACGGGTGCGCGGCTTTTCCCCCGTGGTGGCGGGCAATGTGCGCATCGATGGGCTGTATTTCGATCCCATCGTCGTGCCGTCCAGCCGGCTGGTGCGGGCGACGGCGATCCGGGTTGGCCCGTCGGCGCTGGGCAGCGCCTTTCCGGCGCCCACCGGCATTGTTGATCTGGGCCTGCGGCGGCCGGGGCAGGAGGCGGCGGCCAGCCTGCTGATCGGTTACAACACGTGGAACACCCCCACGGCGGAATTTGACGCCAGCCTTCCGGTGTCTTCCACGTTGGCGGTCGGCGTGGGTGCCGGCCTCCAGCTGGAAAGCGGTTTCAACCGCACCCGTGATCACAAATATGAAGGCGCCTTCATCGCCGAATGGAAGCCCTCTGCCGATTTTTCGCTGCTGCCCTTCCTCAATGTCAGCGAAACCCCGATCGATGATCATGGCCCGATTTCGGTGCCACAGGGCAATTTCCTGCCGCCCCGGCTGCCGCGCCGCCAGTTCTTCGGCCCGTGGTGGTCGCGCGGCGGCGACACCGAAGTGAACGCCGGCGCGGTTGCCGATTGGACCATCGGCAGCGGCTGGCTGGTGCGCGCCGGGCTGTTCCGATCACAGCGGGTGGTGCGCGATTCCTATGCCAACCTGGTGCGCATCACCGATCCAGCCGGGATCGGCATCCAGACCATCACCGGCAATCCGACCCTCTACAACGCCTCGACCAGCGGCGAGCTGCGGCTGACGCGGCAGATCGCTGATGGCCCGCGAAGCCATCAGCTTCATCTCACCCTGCGCGGCCGCCAGGCCTATCGCCGCTTTGGCGGTGCCACGGATTTCGTCGTCGGCACGGTCAATATCCTCACCGTCGCCCCCGATGTGCCGGTGCCCAACCTCGTCTATGGCCAGCAGCAGACCGACCATGTCCGCCAATGGACCGGCGGCCTTGCCTATGAGGGGCGCTGGGCCGGTGTGGGCGAGCTGTCGGTGGGCGTTCAGAAGAGCGATTACCGCAAGCGCATCGGCCTGCCCGGCGCACTGACCAACACCGATGCCAGCCCATGGCTGTACAATGTCACCGCCGCCGTGCAGGTGACGCCTGGCTTGACCATCTATGGCGGGGTGGTCACCGGCCTCGAGGAATCGGGCGTGGCGCCGAATTTCGCCATCAACCGCAACGAGGCGCTGCCGGCAATCCAGACCCGCCAATATGATGCCGGGGTGCGGGTGGCGCTGGGCGGTGGCATGCGGCTCGTCGCTGGGCTGTTCCAGGTGTCCAAGCCCTATTTCAACCTCAACACTGCCGGCCGCTTTGATGTGCTGGGCGACGTGATCAATCGCGGGGTTGAAGCCTCGCTGGCCGGGCCACTAACCGATGAATTGTCGATCGTGGCCGGCGCGGTGCTGCTGCGGCCCGAGGTGACGGGCGATGCCGTCACCCGCGGCCTGGTCGGCCGGCTGCCGGTGGGCGCCATTGGTGAGCGGATCGAGTTTTCCGCCGATTGGCGCCCGGGCTTTGCCCCCGGACTTTCGCTCGACATGCGTCTGTCCTACCGTTCGCCCGAAGTTGCGACGGTCAACAATCTTGTCTCGGTGCCAACCCGCACGCTGATCGATCTGGGTGGCCGCTACCGGTTCAAGCTGGCCGGCAATGACGCGGTGCTGCGCATCCAGACCACCAACCTGACCAGCCAGCAAGGCTTTGATCTGCGCGGGGCCAATGCCTACACCGTGTTGCCGGGCCGTGTCACCCAGGCCTATCTCACTGTCGATTTCTGACTTGCAGTCGCTGGCGAAAGCGGCGAACCGGGGGGCATGACAGGGGAAACGATGATCGCGGCGGTGTTGCTGCTGGCCGCGCCCGTGGCGGCGCTAACCGCGCCGCCACCGCCGGCCGATATTGCCGCCACCGGGGCGCGGGCGGCGGAAAATGCCGTGCGCCAGGCCGGCGATGCCTTTGGCAGCACGGTCGGCCGCGAGGTGATCGGAATTTACAACCAGATGAATGTGCGCGGCTTTTCGCCGATTGCCGCCGGCAATGTCCGCATTGATGGCCTGTATTTTGATCCGGTGGTGCCGCCCTCCACAAGGATCAGCCGCACCACCACCATCCGCGTGGGCCTGTCGGCGCTGGGCAGCCCGTTTCCGGCGCCCACCGGGCTGGTGGATTTCGGCTTCCGTCGCCCCGGCAGCACGGCCGCCGGCAGCGCGCTGCTGCTGGCCGATGCCTGGGGCACGTTGAACGCTGAGGTGGATGCCGTGCTGCCGGCCAGCGACACGCTGAGCTTTGGCCTGGGCGCATCGGTCCGGCTGGAAAACGGCCTGGACAAGACGCGCGAAGACAGTTTTGGCGGCACGCTGATCGCCCGCTGGATGCCGGCGCCGGGCGTGACGCTGATGCCCTTTGCCAGCCTGCTGCACCAGACGCTGGACGACCATCGCCTGACCTTCCAGACAGCGACGGAGTTTCTGCCGCCGCTGCTGCCGCGCCGCCAGCGCTTTGGCCCGGATTGGGTGAACGGCAGCGGCTTTGATGCCAATATCGGCGTGCTGGCCGATTGGCAGCTGGCCCCACAGTGGCAGTTGCGCGCCGGCCTGTTCCGATCGAGCCGCCACCGCGACCGGCAGATGACCAACCTGGTGCGCGGCCTGCTGCCCGATCGCACCGGCACGCAGCGGGTGATCGTTGATCCGCGCCTGGCCTTTGCCGCCGTGTCGGGGGAGGTGCGGCTGACCCGCCAGATCGATGATGGCCCGCGCCGGCACCAGATCCACCTTGCCGTGCGTGGCCGCAGCGGGGATCGCCGCTTTGGCGGATCGGATACGCTGGAACTGGGCCCGGTGCAGATCGACACGCCGAGCCGGGTGTCGGAACCGCCGTTCCGGTTCAGCGCCCAGCAGTTTGACGATGTGAAGCAGATCACTGGTGGCATCGCCTATGAGGGGCGCTGGCTGGGCGTGGGCGAGCTTGCCGCCGGGCTGCAGTGGACCGATTACAAGAAGCGCATCGATCTGCCGACCGGGGGTATTCAGGCCACCGATGCGCGGCTGTTGCTCTACAACGTCACGCTGGCGGCCAATTTGTCGGACCGGCTGGTGGTCTATGCCGGCACGGTCAACGGCCTCGAGGAATCCGGCGTGGCGCCGGGCAATGCCATCAACCGCAACGAGGCGCTGCCGGCGATCACCACCCGCCAGTTCGACGCCGGGCTGCGCTTTGCGCTGACGGATCAGATCAAGCTGGTGGCCGGCGTGTTCGACATCAGCAAACCCTATTTCAACCTGGATGCCGCCGGCCGTTTTGATGTGCTGGGCGATGTCGTCAACCGCGGGGTGGAGGCCAGCATCGCCGGGCCGATCACGCCAAGCCTGTCGATCGTCGCCGGTGGCGTGTGGTTGTGGCCGAAGGTGACGGCGCCGGGTGCCGTGCCCGGGCGCATCGGGGAGCGGCCGGTCGGTGCGATCGGCCAGCGGTTTGAGCTGAGCGCCGATTGGCGGCCGGGCTTTGCCGACGGCTTGTCGTTTGATGCGCGGCTGGCCTATCGCAGTTCGGAAACCGCGACCGTCAGCAACAGCGTGGCGGTGCCGGCCCGCACCATCGTCGATCTGGGCGGGCGCTATCGCTTCAAGCTGGCGGGCAACAATGCGCTGCTGCGCGTGCAGCTGAGCAATGTTTTCGATGTCGAAGGCTATGATCTGCGCGGGGCGGGGGCCTATGGCCCCATTCCCGGCCGGTTGGCACAGGCTTATGTCACCATCGATTTCTGAGTTGATCCTGCCCGATGCGGCGGCGACGGCGCGGGTCGCGGCAGCGCTGGCCACTGTGCTGCGGGCCGGCGACACCATCGCGCTGTTCGGCGATCTGGGCGCCGGCAAATCCACGCTGGCGCGCCATCTGCTGCAAGCGCTGGGTTGGGCCGGCGATGTGCCGTCGCCCACCTTCACGCTGGTGCAGCCCTATGAGGATCTGCCGGTGCCGGTGTGGCATTGCGATCTGTATCGGCTGCAATCGCCGGCCGAGGTCGATGCGCTGGGCCTGTTTGAAACGGATGCCGCGCTGCTGATCGAATGGCCGGATCGGCTGGGGGCGCGATTGCCCGCCGATGCGCTGCGGCTGCAGCTGGACGGCAGCGGGGATGCGCCGCGCCGCTTGACTTGGGCCGCGCCACCGGCTTGGGAGGGGCGGTGGCCACCAATCTTGCCAGCATGATCCCGCCGCCCGGCACCGGCGCCTTCCTCAACGCCCATGGCTGGGGCGGCGCCGCCGTGCGCCCGCTCGCCGGCGATGCCAGTTTCCGCCGTTATTTCCGGGTGGAGTTGCAGGGCCGCACCGCGGTGTTGATGGACGCACCGCCCGATAAGGAGGATTCGCGCCCCTTCCTCGCCATTGGCCGCCATCTGCATGACCTGGGCTTTTCCGCCCCGCAGGCGCTCGCCAGCGATCTGGCGCAGGGCCTGGTGTTGCTGGAGGATTTTGGCGATGCGCGGGTGAACCCGGTGCTGGCCGACGATGCCAGCGCCGAGCACGAGATTTATGGTGCGGCCGTCGACATCCTGGCCGAACTGCACCGCCATCCGCCGGCCGATGTGCCGCCCTATAATGAGGCGGAATATCTGCGCGAGGCCCGGCTGTTTCCGGATTGGTATCTGCCGGCTGTCGGCCTTGCCGAGGCGCCGGGCTATGACGCGGCATGGGCGCCGTTGTGGCCGGCCCTGTTCAGGCATCCGCCGGTGCTGGTGCTGCGCGATTATCATGCCGACAATCTGATGCTGCTCGACCGGCCGGGGCTGAAGCGGCTGGGCCTGCTGGATTATCAGGACGCGCTGGCCGGCCACCCGGCCTATGATCTGGCCAGTCTGTTGCAGGATATCCGGCGCGTCGTCTCACCCGAACTGGAAGCGGCCATGCTGGAGCGGTATATCGCCGCCCGGCCGGGCCTCGATGAAGCGGCGTTCCGCACCGCCTATGCCATTCTGGCGGCGCAGCGGAACATCAAGATCCTCGGCGTGTTCACCCGGCTTTATGTCCGTGATGGCAAGCCGGCCTATCCGCGGTTCCACCCGCGGCTGTGGGAATTGGTCAACGCCAATCTGGCCCATCCGGCGCTGGCGCCGGTCAAGGCCTGGTTTGATGCCCATGTGCCGGCCAGCGCCCGCCATGGCGTTGTGGTGACGTGATGGGCAAGATCCGTCCGCCGCTCAGCCTGGTGCCGCACATCGATTGCACGCTGCCGGCCAGTGCCATGGTGATGGCCGCCGGCCTTGGCAAGCGCATGCGGCCGCTGACGGCGACGCGGCCCAAGCCGCTGATCGAGGTGGCAGGGCGCAGCCTGCTCGACCGCGCGCTGGACCGGGTGGCAGCGGCCGGCATCGGCCATGCCGTGGTGAACGCCCATTATTTCGCCGATCAGATCGAGGCGGCGGTCAAGGCGCGTTCCACACCCACAAGCATCGACGTGTCGGACGAGCGCGGCCTGCTGCTGGAAACCGGCGGCGGCATCACCAAGGCGCTGCCGCTGCTGGAAGGTGAGGCGTTTTACACCATCAACGCCGACAATATGTGGATCGATGGCCCCATCGACACGTTGCGCCTGCTGGCCAGCCGCTGGGATGGAGGCCAAATGGACGCCCTGTTGTTGCTGGTGCCGCTCGCCCGGGCGCATGGCTATGAGGGGCGGGGCGATTTCCACATGGATGGGTTGGGGCGGCTGGCCCCGCGCAGCGGCATGAAGGTCGCGCCCTTCGTCTATTCCGGCCTGCAGATCATCAGCCGCCGCCTGTTCGATGGCGAGCCGGTCGAGCCCTTCACCATGTGGCGGGCGTGGAACAAGGCGCTGGCCAATGGGCGGATGTTCGGCCTGTCGCACCCTGGCCTGTGGTTCCATGTTGGCACCCCGGCCAGCATCGGCGAGACCGAAGCGCTGCTCCACCAGGGCTGAGCCTGCGCCGTTCTGACAGGCTGGCGGCGGCCCCGGCTTTCCGGCATCGTGCCCCAAAATATGTTTGGGGAGATGATGATGACTCAATGGCCAGCCATGTCGATTGCCGATGCGCACGCGCTGCTGACGGCGCCGGGGCAGCCGCTGGAGATGGAAACGGTTTCCATCCAGGGCCGGCCGACACGGGTGTGGAAAAACGCCCCGCCCAGCCTGGCACATTGCTTTGCTGCCGGCCGCGCCCATGGCGACAAGATGTTCATGGTGCTGGACGACGAACGGGTGACGTTCGAGGCCTTTGCCCGGGCGGCGCTGGCACTGGCCGAACAGCTGAAGGCCGATGGCCTGAAGAAGGGCGACCGGGTTGCGGTGGTGATGCGCAACATCCCGGAATGGCCGGTGGCCTTTTATGCCGCCAGCATGTGTGGGGCCATTGTCACACCGCTGAACGCCTGGTGGACCGGCGGCGAGCTGGAATATGGCCTGACCGACAGCGGC
The DNA here is from genome assembly GCF_059745315.1 of Sandarakinorhabdus sp. FBCC-B8862. Taxonomy (NCBI): domain Bacteria; kingdom Pseudomonadati; phylum Pseudomonadota; class Alphaproteobacteria; order Sphingomonadales; family Sphingosinicellaceae; genus Sandarakinorhabdus; species Sandarakinorhabdus sp. FBCC-B8862. Next base: position 1,337,604 of record NZ_CM185574.1, on the reverse strand, counting down.
ACGAAAATCCTGCTGATCGATGCCGAGCGTTACAACCGCATTTCGGAGCATCTGCCGGCCTGCACCGATCTGGAAATCATCTATGTGACGCGGGCCAGCGAGATGGAGCTGGGCGACCCCCGCGCCCGCCGGCTGGAAACCGTGATCGGCCGGCCGAACAGCTGGGCCGGCCTGCCCGACCGCGCCATCCCGGCCGAGGCGCTGAGCCTGCAGCCGGAGGATGACGCCACCATCTTCTACACCAGCGGCACCACCGGCAAGCCCAAGGGCGCGCTCGGCACCCACCGCAACATCTGTTCCAACATCATGGCCAGCGCCTGCAGCCAGGCGCGCAGCTTCCTGCGGCGGGGCGAAACCCCGCCGGCGGCCGACCCTGATGCGCCGCAGAAGGCCACCCTGCTCAGCGTGCCCTTCTTCCACGCCACCGGCTGCCATGCCGTGCTGAACCCGTCGCTGGTTGCCGGGGTGAAGCTGGTCTTGATGCGCAAATGGGATGTGGTGGAAGCGATGGGCCTGATCGAGCGGGAGCGGTGCAATTCGGCTGGCGGCGTGCCGACCATCGCCTGGCAGATCCTGGAGCATCCGGACCGGCACAAATATGACCTGTCGAGCCTGGAGACCGTCTCCTACGGCGGCGCGCCATCGGCCCCCGAACTGGTCCGCCAGATCGGCAGTCAGTTCAAGGCCAAACCCGGCAACGGCTGGGGCATGACCGAGACCAGCGCCACCTTCACCCACCACATGGCCGAGGATTATGAGCATCGGCCCGACAGCTGTGGCCCGCCGGTGCCGGTGTGCGATCTGCAGGTGCGCGATGGCGATGGCAAGGTGCTGGGGCCGAACCAGGTGGGCGAGCTTTATGGCTATGGCCCCAATGTGGTGAAGCTTTACTGGAACAAGCCGGAAGCGACGGCGGCCACCTTCATCGACGGCTGGGTGCGCACCGGAGATCTGGCCCGCATCGACGAGGAAGGCTTCTGCTTCATCATCGACCGCGCCAAGGACATGCTGATCCGTGGCGGCGAGAATATCTATTGCGTCGAGGTGGAGAACGCCCTGTACGAGCATCCCGCCGTGATGGATGCCGCGCTGGTTGGCCGGCCGCACAAGACGCTGGGGGAGGAGCCGGTGGCGTTCGTCACCCTGAAGCCGGGCAGCGAGGCCGACGAGGCAGAGTTGCGCGCCTTTGTCGCCGCCCGCCAGGCCGCCTTCAAGGTGCCGGTGCAGGTGTTTTTCAGCCGTGAACCGCTGCCGCGCAACGCCAATGGCAAGATCCTGAAGACGGAGCTGAAGAAGCAGCTTGGCGGCTGAGACCCCCGCCCGGTCTTGACACTTTTGACAGATTCGCCGGGATTCAAAAAAATTTCCCTTATTGTTCAGTGCGGGAAAAGCCGCCATCGGGGCGCAGCTGGCGGGGGCCGCCGGTGGGCGGCGGGGCGGTTTTGGGCCAGCGGGCGGCCAGGAAGCGTTCCCGCGGGAAGCGCTTGACGTTGACCGCATCGCCCTGGTTGCCGCCCAATATGTGGAAGGCGGCGGCATCTTCGCCAACATACAGGCCGACATGGCCTTGCCAGCTGGCCCGGCTGCCGCGCCAGAAGGTCAACACCGCGCCGGGCTGGACCGGGCACGCGATGCCGAAGCGGCTCCAGGCCCGGGCGGCGAGCGGGGTGGCAGGCAGCGCCTCGCCAGCAAGGCTGGTGCGGATGACATGGGCGATGAACAGCCCGCACCAGCTGACACCATCATTCGCATAGGCGAGGCCGAGATCGCGGGCCCAGCCAAGGATGATGGGGTTGGAGGCGGTGCCGGCGGTTTCGCTTGTGCCGATCAACGCACGGGCCGCTCCAAGCCATGGCGGTTCGGCCGACTTGATTTCCAGGCAGGCAAAGTCCAGCGGGCGCATCGGCAGCACTTTCTGTAGGATTTTGAAGCTGTTGGATCAAATCATCCTATCATGACGACGCGCCTGTAGGACAGGGCCATGCTTTGCGCTATGGAGGCGCCAGATTCGCCCTTCGAAGGACTGCCCCCACCATGAAATTCTTTGCCGATACCGCCGATGTTGCCGAAATCGCCGATCTGGCCGCCACGGGCCTGTTGGATGGTGTCACCACCAATCCCAGCCTGATCGCCAAATCGGGCCGCAATTTCCTGGAGGTGGTGAAGGAAATCTGCGGGATCGTCGATGGCCCGGTGTCGGCCGAGGTGGTGGCCCCCGATCATGCCACGATGATGAAGGAAGCCGCCGTGCTGCGCGCGCTGGCGCCCAATATCTGCATCAAGCTGCCGCTGACCATCGATGGCCTGAAGACCTGCAAGGCGCTGACCGCCGAGGGCGTGAAGACCAATGTGACCCTGTGCTTTTCGGCCAACCAGGCACTGCTCGCCGCCAAGGCCGGCGCCACCTATATTTCGCCCTTCGTTGGCCGGCTCGATGATATCGGCCACGACGGCATGGAGCTGATCCAGGATATCCGCACCGTTTACGACAATTATGATTTCCAGACCGAAATCCTGGTCGCCAGCGTGCGCAGCCCTGTGCATGTGCTGGCCGCGGCCCGCATTGGCGCCGATGTCGCCACCATGCCGCCGGCGGTGATCCGCCAGCTCGCCAATCACGCGCTGACCGACAAGGGCCTGGCCGCGTTCGAAGCGGACTGGGCGAAGACCGGGCAATCTATCCTTTGAGCGCAGCCGGCGAACCGCTGGCCAGCCTGATTGGGCGCTTCCTCGCCTTCAGCGGCGATCAGCGCCGCCTGTCGCCGCACACGCTGAAGGCCTATGGCCAGACGCTGGAACGGTTTGACGATTTTCTGGGCAAGCATCTGGGCGGCGCGGTGGTGGGCGGCCGGCTGGCCGGGCTGGCGGCCGCCGATCTGCGCGCCTTTCTGGCCATGCGCCGCGGTGAAGGCCTGGCAGCGGCCAGCCTGGCGCGCGAGGTATCGGCGCTGAAGGGCTTTTTCGCCTGGGCCCGCCGCCGCGAGGGCCTGGCCTGTGATGCCATTGCCGCGTTGAAGGCGCCCAAACAGCCGCGCCGGCTGCCGCGTGCGGTGGCGCCGGCCGATATCGGCCAGCTGGTGGATGTGGTGGCCGATGCCGCGCGCCAGCCCTGGCAGGCGGCGCGCGATGTGGCGGTGCTGCTGCTGCTCTATGGCGCGGGCCTGCGCATTGGCGAGGCGCTGGGGCTGACCGGCGCGGTGCTGCCGCTGGGCGAGGCGATGCCGGTGACCGGCAAGCGCGCCAAGACGCGGGTGGTGCCGATCCTGCCGCAGGTGCGCGCCGCCATAGAAGATTATGTGCGGCTCTGCCCCTTTGCCATGGCCGCCGATGCGCCCTTGTTCCGGGGGGCGCGCGGCGGTGCGCTGGATGCCGGCACGGTGCGCCGGGCGGTGCAGGCGGCGCGGGCCGGGCTAGGCCTGCCGGCCAGCGCCACGCCGCATGCGCTGCGCCACAGCTTTGCCACCCACTTGCTGGCGCGCGGGGCGGACCTTAGGCAGCTGCAGGAATTGCTGGGCCATGCCAGCCTGTCCTCAACGCAAATCTATACGGCAGTGGATGCGGCGCAGCTGCTCGACGCCTGGCGCAGCGCGCACCCGCGCGCCGATTGAGCATCAGGTCGGGCGGTAGGCGCGCCGGGTGTAGGTGAGCGTCACCGGGTTCACATCGATGAACAACAGGGTGAAGCCGGTCTGATAGGTCACGCCGAGATCGACATAGCTTTGCCCGTTCGATGTGCCAGTGCTGAACGTGAGGGTGGGCGTGGCGTTGCTGCCCAGGCCGAACGCGCCGTTGTTGAACGCCGTTTGCAGATCGCCATTGCTCTTGAGCGGCCAGAGTGTGGCGGCACGCGCTGCTGCCCCCAGGCCGTTCTGGATGCCGGCGCGCGCCACGAAGAAGCGGCCAATGTTGAACACGGCAAAGATCATGATGATCCACAGCGGCAGCGTCAGCGCGAATTCGCTGGTGTTGCCGCGGCGGTCGCGGGTGAGGGCGCGGGCGATCTTCAGGATCATTGCACGCGCACCACGGCATCGCCGACCAGCGTTGCGCCGCCGCCAGCGGCGGGCCCGCCATAAAATTTGCCCCAGCCAAACACCGGGGTGAAGGTGGCGGCGATGCGCAGCTTCACATAACGGGCGCGTTGCTGGCTGCCGCAATCGGCGGTGGAGCTTTGCTGGCGCGTGCCGCCACATTCCAGCCAGGCATCCACCGTGGCGCTGGTATAGGGTTTGCCCCAAGCGCTTGTCATTTCGGTGAGGGCATAGCTGTAGCTGGTGGCCACGCCCTTGCGCGCTGCCACCAGTTCGATGCCGCGCTGGGCTGCCTGTTCCAGCTGCAGTCGGGTGAGCCACGCGTTGGAAAAGTCCATCGCGACCATGACGAGGCCGCCGACCACGGGGATGATCACCGCCACTTCCAGCGCGGAGGCGCCGGAGCGGTTGCCAGCAAGGCTGGCGAGCAGGCGCCTCATCCCAGCAACCTCACCGTGTTGCCCTTCCACGAGCTGGAGCCGGAATTGGCCGGGCAGACATTGGTGATGGCGCTGTTGCCGCTGAAGGTGAGACGATAGCCGATCATCTGCAGGCAGTTGATGTTCATGCCGGCGGTGCCGTTGAAGCGGATTTCGTTGCGCGGGATATACATGGCGCCTTGCAGCGTGGACAGCGCGTTGCCATTCACCTGAACGGTTTCACCCATGGTTGTGGCGCGGCGATCCTGAAAGAACAGCACACCCTTGTAGGTGCCGCTGGAGGGCGCCACCAGCGAGATGCGTGCGCCAGCATTGATGTTCATGCCGGCAACGAGGTTGGAGGTGCCGCTGGCCGGCGGGCTGGACATGGTAAGCACGATGGTGACGCCCGCGCCACCGGTGCAGGTCGGGCAGGTGACGACGCCCTGCGAACCGACGTTGAAGCCCAGATTCTTGTTCTGGTTGTTGCCCTGGCTGCGGCCGTCGATGAAATAGGTGCCGGGCGCGAGCGTGGCGGTGCCCTGGATGTCCATGCCGCGATAGGTGCCGGGCGTGAGGCTGCGGCTCTGGTTGGAACGCACGTCACCGTTGTTGGGCGAATTGCTGATGGTGGGATTGGCGATGCTGGCAAAGGGATCGCGCTGCGCCACCGAATAGGGCTGGAACACCGTGCCAGCGGCGAACACATTGCCGATATTGCTGACATTGCCCACCGCCGAAACCGGCGTGGCGGTGATCACCGCGCTGCCCTGGCCGTTGATGGCGGGTTCGCCGGCACTGTTGGCATGCATGCCGCAATTGGCGGTCACCGTGGTGTTGCCGCTGTTGGTGATGGCCAGGCTGTTGGTGGTGTCCAGCGCCAGGATGCAGAAATCGCCATCCTGGCGCAGGCCGGCGGTGGCTTCGGCGCTGATCACCAGCGCCGATTTCATGAACAGGCCGGTGAAGGGCAGGCGCACGCTGGAGGAGATGCGCACCCGCACCACGCTGGTATCGCCGGCGAACGGGCCGGCGCTGGGGCCATTTTCGATGGTGGGCGTGCCGGTAAGCGCGAAATTGCTGTTCTTGCTGAGATCGGCGGTGACCGTGCTGCTGACATCCTGGCCCTGGGTGAGGGCATAGGCACCGGCAAGGGCAGCGGAATCGACCTGGCGCTGCAGGGCGCGGCGCACCAGCGTCCACTGGATCGTGTCGCTGGTGAGGCCGGCCGCGCCGATCAGCACTGGCATGAGCAGTGCCGTCATCGCCGCCATGTTGGCGGTGCGATCATGTCGGATGCGGCCCAGACCCAAGCCTGCCATCGCTGCCTTAACCCTCTGTTAAGAAAATGCTTTATATTCAGCTGTTTAGCAGAATTGTGCCGATTCGCAAGCTGCTGGCAGGGGCACTGCCAATTTGCGGCCCGTCACCAGGGTCCGCCGGCCCACTTGACGCGCGCGCGCGCCTGCCCGAACGGTGGCATATGACGCCGACCAATTCGCTCACCCGCTATATCCTCTTCGGCCTCGTGATCGGCCTTGGCGTCGGATGGGCGATCAACACCAGCCTGCCGGCCGAGCAGGCCAAGGAGATCGCCGGTTACCTGTCGATCATCACCGACGTGTTCCTGCGCCTGATCAAGATGATCATCGCGCCGCTGGTGCTCTCCACCCTCACTGTCGGCATCGCCCACATGGGCAGCGGCAGCGCGGTGGGCCGCACCTTTGTGCGCACCCTGGCCTGGTTCATCGCGGCCAGCGTGTTCAGCCTGGGACTGGGCATATTGATGGTCAATCTGCTCAGCCCCGGTGTCGGCGTTGGCCTGGCGCTGCCGGCGGTGGATTCCGCCTCGGGTGTGGCCACCAAGGCCTTCAACCTGAAGGACTTCATCGGGCATATCTTCCCCAAATCCATCTTCGAGGCGATGGCCACCAACGAAGTGCTGCAGATCGTGGTGTTCAGCCTGTTTGCCGGCGTCGCCCTGATCGGCATGGGCGAAAAGGCCGCTCCGATCAACCGCGCGCTCGATGCGGTGATGCACATGATGCTGGTGATCACCGGCTATGTGATGAAGGTGGCGCCGTTTGCGGTGTTTGCCGCCATCGCCTCCTCCATCGCCGTCGAAGGCCTGGGCATCCTCGTCACCTTCGGCAAGTTTGTCGGCGGTTTTTACCTGGCGCTCGCCGTGCTGTGGGCCTTCCTGCTCGGCGCCGGCAGTGCGGTGCTGGGTTTTGGCGCGGTCAAGCGGCTGATCCCGGAAATCCGCGAGCCCTTCCTGATCACCTTCGCCACCGCTTCATCCGAAGCTGCCTATCCCAAGCTGCTCGCCGCCATGGAGCGGTTCGGCGTGCCCACCCGCATCGCCAGCTTCGTGCTGCCGCTGGGCTACAGCTTCAACCTCGATGGCTCGATGATGTATTGCGCCTTTGCCAGCATCTTCATCGCCCAGGCCTATGGCATTGATCTGACCATCTGGCAGGAACTGGCCATGCTGGGCCTGTTGATGATCACATCGAAAGGCATCGCCGGCGTGCCGCGCGCCTCCCTCGTCGTCATCGCCGCCACCCTGCCCTATTTCAACATCCCAGAAGCCGGCCTGCTGCTGATCCTCGCCGTCGATCATTTCCTCGACATGGGCCGCAGCGCGACGAACGTGATCGGCAATGCGGTGGCGACGGCGGTGATTGCCAAGTGGGATGGCGGGCAAGGGTCGGACGCGCCGCTGAAGACGGCCGCATCGGGATAGCGTCTGCGCGCCGCCGGCGCGGCCGGTGGGTCAACCCGGCAAATCCAGCGCCGGCTCTGCCAGGTGCCGTTCTGCACCGCAGGTGGCGCGCGGCGGCGCGGCTTCGCAGCCGAGCCGTTTCAGATCGCCCAACAGCTTTTCGACGCGCTGCACGTTCAGCACATTGCTGCGTGCCAGCGCGTCGCTCATCAGCACCCGCGCCGGAATGATCACGCCGTCATCCGTTTCTTCCGCCACACCGCGGGCGATCAATGCAGCCACGCGCCGCCGGATGGTGGGGTAGGGCTGCTGCTCGGTCCGTGCCAGCGCGCGCAGGCTGGCCGGCCGACGGTCACGGTCGGCGGGGATCGCGGCCAGCGCGGCATGTCGGCGGGTGAGCTCCGGATTGGTGGTGATATGTTCGACATTCATGCGGATGATGGTCATGAACAGCGAGAAATCGAGCACCGATCCGCAGATATCGCCGGCAACCTCCAGCGCCCGCACGATGAAGTCGTTCCACAGCCGGGCGACCAGATCGGGCGGCAGGGCCCGCATGGCCGCCAGATCAATCGCTTGCGCCGATGCGGAGCCAAGCCGGGCGAGATCGCCGATCAGCATTGCCAGCGCGGCTGCATCGGCTGCCGGCAGGGTGCTGCCGGCGCCGTGCGTCAGCACCGCCGCCGGCACGATCCAGCCGGATCCGGTTTTCTGCAGCATGCCGCGCCGTTGCAGAAAAAGCGCCTGGCGGCGGATGGTTTCGTGCGCAACCCCCATCGAATCGGCAATGCTCGACAGGCTGACCGGTCGGCGGCGATGGTCTGCCACCGCAAGGCCGCTGCCAGCCGGATCATCGATGCGGATGTGAGCGAGATTGGCGTTCAGCGCGACCATGATGATCAGCAAGGCCGTGGGGTTGTTCAGATCGAGCGCGGCGCGCCAGCGCACCGTGCGCACACTGCCGGCATCACCGAAGTGCCGCCCCAGCAACCGCGCAATCTCGTACGCGCCAAGTGAAGCGCTCATGCCGTCCTCTGATCAATCGATGCAGCCACCATAACCGCTGATGACCATGTGCCTATTCCGGATCGCCCGGTCCGGTTCAAAATGGGGAATCATCTCGCCGGATCCACGGCGTCGCTGGTTCATTTTGGGGAGCAGGCTCCACCGCAAAGATAGTCATTCTGTTAACCAAGATTCAGTGTTGCGGCCTGCCCGTGCGGCCCGCTTCGTCCTGTCGTGTCGGCTATGAGCGGCAGTGCTTTTTGATGGGGGGTGGAATGTTTCGAACTGTTTTGGCGGCAGCCATGATCGTTTCCTCTATGCCGGCGATGGCTGCGGATTATCTGCCACAGGGCCCACAGTTCAATGTCTCGGTGGCCACCGTTACCAACGGCGGCTGGAGCTTCTGCTATGCCGCCAACATGGGCTCGACGTTCGGGTCCAGTGCAGCCTCGGTCCTTTCCGGCTGCGGCGGCAATCGTATCCTGCTCGGCGCGATTGCGATGAATGATCCGAACAACCTGGCCGTGCTGGCGCAGACCACCATGGCCAACGCGTTCCAGAACACGGGCGCTGCCGACAACGGTGTCTTTACCACTGGAGATGGCAGCCACTGGTTCAATGCGGACAATTGGTCGTGGGGTTTCAAGCCAATCGGTGCGCCATTCCAGAAATCCGTGTGCGATGCCGCACCGCCAGCGGGAAGCATGTGCATCCTTACCAGCGACGCAACCGGTGGCTTCTCGGTCAACACCGATACCGGCACGACTGCAAACAACGGCTATTTCAAGATTGTCTTTTCCGGGACATTCGCTGCACCTCCCGTCGCACCTCCCGGCGTGCCCGAGTCGGCCACCTGGGCCATGCTGATCGCCGGTTTCGGCCTGACCGGCGCCGCGATGCGCCGCCGCCGCACCGGCGTCGCCGCCTGACGCCAGCCGTTTCGCAGCAATGGGGGGCCGTCCCGAAGGGCGGCCCCCATGTTTGTCGGCCACCGGTCCGCCGGTTGGCAGGGCCGCCTGAAATCGATCGGGTGCAGGGGCCTCGCCCCTGCCCGCCGGAGGCCCATTTTTCTCCCGCTTATGGATGCAGCGTCAATTTCTGCAGCCGCCAGTTCAGCAGTTCGGCGACATAGAGCGCGTTCTCGGACGGGCAGGCGATTTCGTGGATCCAGCCGAACTGCTTCAACTGTTTGCCGGCGCCGCCGAGCCAGCCGAGCAGCTTGCCGTCGAGGCTGAGCTTGTAGATGCGGCCGGGCCAGGCGTCGGAGACGTAGAGAAATTGCTGGCCGCTGGCGGTGCGGGGGGTGATGCACAGGGCCCAGGGCGCGCCGGGCATCATGGTCTTGGTGGGGGCGGCGTCGGGTCCGGCGGCGGGGACGACCGGGCGGTTGCCGATGGCGCTGGGGGCGTCGGGTGGGCTGGGAAGGTTGATCTGGATGATGCGCAGCAGCTTGCCGTTGGTGTCGAACACCTGGATGCGGCGGTTGCCGCGATCGGCGACATAGACCTGGTCCTGCGCGTCGACCTGGATGGAGTGGAGGGTGTTGAACTGGCCGGGTTCGCTGCCGAAGCTGCCCCATGAGCCGAGCCAGCGGCCATCGGGGGCAACCTTGGCGACGCGGGAATTGATGTAGCCATCGCTGATATAGGTGTTGCCCTGGCTGTCCCACGCCATGTCGGTGACTTCGCGGAACTGGCCGTCGACTGGAGGCAGCGGCGGCCTGGGATGTTCGAGCGGGCGGGCATTTTCGTCGCTGGCTTCGGGTTTGCGGCCAAACACCATGGCAACCCGGCCGGCGGGGTTGAACTTGATCACCATGTTGGAGCCCTTGTCGGCCACCCAGATATTGCCGCCGGCATCGACCCGCGTGGCATGGGCATAGGACCAGGCATAGAGATTGTGGCCGATCTCGCGGCGCAGGCGGCCGCTGGCATCGAATTCCAGCAGCTGGGCGGCGGCGGCGGCGTAGGCCGGGCCCTGGGTGTTGCCGCGGTGGAAGACATAGACCTGGCCAGCCTTGCCCAGCGCGACGCCGGCGACTTCGCCCAGGTGCAGATCGGCGGGCGGCTTGAGGAAATCGACCGCATCGAAGCGGATTTCCGGTGCCTCCTGCGCGCTGGCGGCCGTGGCCAGCAGTGCGGTGACGGCGATGGTGCGCAGCATGATGGTTCCCCCCTCTTGTTGTTGCGGGGGAGTGTATCGGCTTTGGCGGTGGCGCGGTAGGGCGGCGGCCGTCAGAAATATTTGGTCGGATTTTCCGGGGCGGGCAGCGGATCGGGGCCGAAGCGGTTGTCGCCTTCGGTGCCGCTGCGGGTCATCCAGCTGAGGTGGAGGAGAAGGCCGACATAGGGCAGCAAGGTCATCAGCCACCACCAGCCGCGCATGTTCTGATCGTGCAGGCGGCGGATGCTGAGGCTGAGGTGAGGGATGAGGATGAACAGCAAGGCGGCGGGGAAGGCGCGGCCGCTTTGCGGATTGGTGACGGGATCGACACCCAGCACCGCCATGTCGAAGGCGACAGCGACGCCGGCGATCACGGCCCAGACGAGGGTGAACCACCAATATTCGGCGCGCGCGGCGCGGCCGGAAAAATCGAGGCTGCGTTTGAGGGCCTGGGTGATGTTTTCGGTTGGGGTCATGGTTGGTGCAGGGGTCGTTGCCAAGCCTAATCGCTTAGTCGCGACAAACCTGACTTTGTGTCAATGGATTGGGACCAAAGCGGTTGTCACCAGACGTTCCAGGGCGTTGGAAAAGCAGAATTGCGATCAATGTGACCAGCACGCTGAAGAGCGCCAGAACTGCGAGAGCCAAGGGGAGCCCCTCCGATGCCAGCTTTGGCAATCCATCAAAGGTGCCAGACATCTGCTGCTCGAACGTGCCATACAAGGCTATCAGCGCGACAGGAAAATTCCAAGCCAGCGGTGCCAGTGCCGCCCACCAACCTGACCAATTCAGGTCATGCAGGCGTCTGACTGTTACCGTTAGCGCCGGGATACAAACGATCGCGTAAATGGCACCGCTTATGTCGAAGCTCACCGCGAGGAAAATGGCGGTAAACCACCAATATTCAGAACGTGATGCCCTTCCGCGAACATCGGTTGCTCGTTTCAGGGCCAAGAGGATCCATTCGTACCAGACTTTCGGGGTGTCGATGCTCTGCATGTGGAAAGCGTTCCTGGGGCTAATCAATTCACCGGGGCGCGGCGGCGGTAGCTGAGGGCTTCGGCGATGTGGATGCGGGTGACGCCGTCGCTGGCGGCGAGATCGGCGATGGTGCGGGCGACGCGCAGCACGCGGGCATAGCCGCGGGCGGAGAGGCGCAATGTGTCGGCGGCCTGGGTGAGCAGGCGCTGGCCTTCGGGATCTGGCGTGCTGTGCTGACGCAGCGGTTCGCCATCGGCCTCGGCATTGCTGCGGACGGCGGTGCCGGCATAGCGGGCGGTCTGGCGCGCGCGGGCGGCGGCGACGCGGGTGGCCACCTGGGCGCTGCTCTCGGCGGGCGGCGGCAGGCTGAGATCGGCGGCGGAGAGGGCTGGCACCTCGATGTGGAGATCGATGCGGTCCAGCAATGGCCCGGACAATTTGCTTTGATAATCGGCGGCGCAGCGCGGGGCGCGGGCGCAGGCGAGGCCGGGATCAGCGAGATGGCCGCAGCGGCAGGGGTTCATCGCAGCGATCAGCTGGACGCGGGCCGGATAGGTGACATGGGCGGCGGCGCGCGCCACCTGCACCTGGCCGGTTTCCAGCGGCTGGCGCAAACTGTCGAGCACCGTGCGTTGATATTCCGGCAGTTCGTCGAGGAACAGCACGCCCAAGTGGGCGAGGGACACTTCGCCCGGCCGCGCCTTGGTGCCGCCGCCGACCAGCGCCGCCATCGACGCGCTGTGATGGGGGGCGCGGAACGGCCGGCTGCGTTTCAGCTTGCCACCGTCAAGCTCCCCGGCGATCGAGGCGACCATGGAGACTTCCAGCGCTTCGGCCGGGGTGAGATCGGGCAGGATGCCGGCCAGCGCGGCGGCGAGCAGCGACTTGCCGGAGCCGGGCGGGCCGCTCATCAACAGATTGTGGCCGCCGGCCGCAGCAATCTCGATGCAGCGCTTGGGGGTTTCCTGGCCCTTGATGTCGACCAGATCGGGGCCGGGGCGGCGGATTTCGGCTTCGGCCTGCAACGGTTGCGGCAGGATCAACGAACCTTTCAGGTGATTGATCAGGCTGAGCAGATCGGGGGCGGCGATGAGCTGCACTTCGCCGGCCCAGGCGGCTTCGGGCCCCTGGGCGGCCGGGCAGATCAGGCCCTGTTCCTGTGCGCCGGCATGCAGCGCGGCGAGCAGCACGCCGGGCACGGGCAGGATGGCGCCATCAAGGCCAAGTTCGCCGACGGCGATGAATTCGGCCAGCGCATCGGCCGGCAACACGCCCATGGCGGCGAGCAGGCCCAGCGCGATCGGCAGATCATAATGGCTGCCTTCCTTGGGCAGATCGGCCGGGGACAGATTGACGATGATGCGGCGCGGCGGCAGCGACAGGCCGATGGCATGCAGGGCGGCGGCGACGCGTTCGCGGCTTTCCTTCACCGCCTTGTCGGGCAGGCCGACGGTGATGAAGCCGGCCGGGCCAGCGGAAATCTGCACCTGCACATCAACGCTGCGGGCTTCCAGCCCCAGAAATGCCACTGTGCCGACATGGGCCACCATTGCTGCGCTCTCCTGAACGGCACGCCAGTTTGTGACCCTGTTGCCACGCTTAGGAAAAAGCGGAGGCGGGCGCAATTGTCGCCTTACACTTGCCACAGCCCGGTCGTAACGGGACTGGCATTGTGAGTCGCCCCGGTTTCCTTGGTTCGCTGGTCCGTTCGGAACCAGTCAGGGTGTTCCAGATCATTCTGGGCGCCTTGCTGTTTCCCGTGGCCGGCATCATCGGGCTGGTGTCGCCGGCGCCGATCGGGATTGTCGTGGCCGGGGGCGGCGCGGCGCTGATCTTCCGCAATTCGCGCTGGGCGCGGCGGCGCTATATTCTCTACAGCCGGCGCCATCCGCGGGTGCGGCAGGCGGTGGATATCGGGCTGATGCGTGGCCGGCGGCGGCGCCAGCGGCTGCTCCACCCGGCAGATTGACGGCAATTCCTGTTGGCGGGCAGTTCGTCTGCCAAGCTGCTGTGAACAATGTTATTAATCAAAAATTGACATATATTGCAGTTGAGTTAACATTTATGCATCGACTCGGGTGGGGTGGGCGATGCGCAAACTGCTTCTTGGTCTCCTTCTGGTCGCGGCGCCGGCACAGGCGTTGATACGTTTTCCGAACACGGCAGCTTTGACGCCCTATGCTGTGGTTTCGGTTGGCAGCACAGCATCCTTCAACCAGAACAGCGGTCCGATCACCGGCAAGCTGCTCGTGGGCCAGGGATCAACGGTCAGTTCATCCGGCGGCGGCAACGGCAGTATCACCGGCGGTGCCTATGGCGACAACCAGACCCAGCTGAACAATCTTCTTGGGCTGCAGACCGATCCGACTCTGAATCTTGTCACCGCGTCGGACACGCTTGCAGCCTATAATCAGGCGCGGGCCCTTGCGGATTTTGCCAATGCGCTGGCGGCCACGCAGACCAGTGCGGGCGCCATAACGGGAACACGCACGCTCACCAATACGGGGGCTGTGACCATCACCAACCCGAATGGTCCGGCCACCAGCCTGAGCGTGATCGATTTCACCAGCCTGAGCAACGCAACGTTGACCATCAGTGGCGGTGCCAATGATTTCTTCGTGCTGCGCACTTCGGGGAATTTTTCGACCAATCGCACGATTGCGCTGACCGGCGGGGTGACGGCAGACCGCATCCTGTGGGTGATGAATGGCACCAGCGGCAATATTTTTCAGACATCCGGTGGGAACAATCTGATTGGCACGTTCCTGGCGACCAAGGGCGGCAATTTCCAGTTCTCCGCCATTCAGTTGACTGGCAAGCTGATCAACACGGCCGGGCATATCCAGTTCGTGTCCAACTCAACCATGTCTGATGGTGGCCTGACCGTGCCGGTTGATCCGGTGCCAGAACCGGCGGCATGGACCATGTTGATTGGCGGCTTCATGCTGGTTGGCCAGATGGCACGGCGCCAGCAGCAGGCGGAACGGGTGCGGGCGGCCTGAGCCCCGCACATTGACGACGGCACATCCTGACCCTACATCCCCGCCGATGCCCCAGGCGTAAGGCGCGGCCGCGCCAGCGCTGCGTTTTGTGAAGTCAGGAATTCCATGCTCGGTCTGGGCAAGATTGCCAAAACCCTTTTCGGTTCCAGCAACGATCGCTACCTGAAATCGTTGCGGCCGATCATCAAGCGCATCAATGATCTGGAGCCGCAGATCAGCGCGCTGAGCGATGCCGAGCTGCAGGCGCAGACGCCCAAGCTGAAGGCGCTGCTGGCCGAGGGCAAGACCACCGACGATATCCTGCCCGAAGCCTTTGCGACGGTGCGCGAGGCGGCCAAGCGCACGTTGGGCCAGCGCCATTATGATGTGCAGCTGATCGGCGGCATCGTGCTGCACCGGGGCGAGATCGCCGAAATGCGCACCGGCGAAGGCAAGACGCTGGTGGCGACGCTGGCGGTGTATCTGAATGCGCTCACCGGCCGCGGCGTGCACGTGGTGACGGTGAATGACTATCTCGCCACCCGCGACAGCCAGTGGATGGGCAAGGTCTATCGCTTCCTGGGGCTCACGGTGGGCGTGATCGTGCCCAACCTGGACGACCAGTCGCGGCGCGATGCCTACAACTGCGACATCACCTATGGCACCAACAACGAGTTTGGCTTCGATTATCTGCGCGACAACATGAAGTACAGCCGCGAGCAGATGGTGCAGCGGCCGTTCTACATGGCGGTGGTGGACGAAGTGGACAGCGTGCTGATCGACGAAGCGCGCACCCCGCTGATCATCTCTGGCCCGACCGACGACAAGTCGGCGCTCTACACGGCGGTCAACGCCGTGGTGAAGGAGCTCGAGCGCGAGGATGTCGAGGTTGACGAGAAACAGAAGTCGGTGATTCTCACCGAAGCCGGCACCGAGAAGGTGGAGCGGATGCTGGCCGCCGCCGGGCTGCTGCAGGGCGAGAATCTCTATGATTTCGAGAACACGCAGGTGGTGCACCACCTGAACCAGGCCCTGCGTGCCATCGTGATCTTCCGCCGCGACACCGATTATATCGTGCGCGACGGCAAGGTCGTGATCATCGATGAATTCACCGGCCGCATGATGGACGGGCGTCGCTGGTCCGAAGGCCTGCACCAGGCGGTGGAGGCCAAGGAAGGCGTGCAGATCATGCCGGAGAACCAGACTCTGGCCAGCATCACCTTCCAGAATTATTTCCGCATGTATCCCAAGCTTGGCGGCATGACCGGCACCGCCAGCACCGAGGCGGCGGAATTTTACGACATCTACAAGCTGAACGTGGTGGAAATCCCGACCAACCTGCCGGTGCAGCGCCGGGATGTGGACGACGAATTCTACAAGAACAGCCAAGACAAGTTCAAAGCCATCGTCAAGGCGATCCGCGAGGCGCAGGGCCGCGGCCAGCCGGTGCTGGTTGGCACGGTTTCGATCGAGAAGAGCGAAATGTTGTCGGACTTCCTGAAGCAGGAAGGCGT
Source organism: Sandarakinorhabdus sp. FBCC-B8862 (assembly GCF_059745315.1). Classification (NCBI taxonomy): domain Bacteria; kingdom Pseudomonadati; phylum Pseudomonadota; class Alphaproteobacteria; order Sphingomonadales; family Sphingosinicellaceae; genus Sandarakinorhabdus; species Sandarakinorhabdus sp. FBCC-B8862. The sequence goes on along the minus strand of NZ_CM185574.1, from coordinate 1,321,785 downwards.
CGAGCATGTCGTGCTGAACGCCCGTTATCACGAGCAGGAAGCCGCCATCGTGGAGCAGGCCGGCCGCATCGGCGCCGTGACCATCGCCACCAACATGGCCGGCCGCGGCACCGACATCAAGCTGGGCGGCAACGACGAGGCCCGCATCGCGCGCGAGCTGGCCGGCTTGGCCGAAGGACCGGAGCGCGATGCCGCCGAAGCCCGCATCAAGGCCGAAGTGGCGGCCGAATGCGCCCAGGTGAAGGCCAATGGCGGCCTGTTCGTGCTGGGCACCGAACGCCACGAGAGCCGCCGCATCGACAACCAGCTGCGCGGCCGTTCGGGCCGCCAGGGCGATCCCGGCCTGTCGCGTTTCTATTTGTCGCTCGACGATGATCTGCTGCGCATCTTTGGCCAGCAGAACATGCTGTCGCGCCTGATGAATTCCGGCCTGGAAGAGGGTGAGGCGATCATCCACCCGTGGATTTCCAAGGCGATCGAGACCGCCCAGAAAAAGGTGGAAGCGCGCAATTACGACATTCGCAAGCAGCTGCTGCAATATGATGACGTGATGAACGACCAGCGCAAGGTCGTCTATGAACAGCGTGCCGACATCATGGATTCGGACACGGTGGGCGATGTCGTGGTGGACATGCGCCACGAAACGGTGAACGCCATCGTCGCCACGCGGTGCCCGGTGGGCAGCTATCCCGAACAATGGGATGTGGCCGGCCTGCAGGAGGATGTGACCGGCACGCTGGGCCTGTCAGTGGATGTGGCGGCCTGGGCGAAGGAAGAGGGGATTGACCCCGAAATCATCGTCGACCGGCTGATCGAACAGGCCGATGCGCTGGTGGCGGCGAAGGCAGCCGAGCTGCCGGCCGAGACCTGGATCAGCATCGAGAAGAGCTTCCTGCTGCAGGCGCTGGACCATCATTGGAAGGAGCATCTGGCGACGCTCGATTCGCTGCGCTCGGTCATCCATCTGCGCGCCTATGCCCAGAAGACGCCGATCAACGAGTACAAGCGCGAGGCCTTTGCGCTGTTCGAACGCATGCTGGCCGCAGTGCGCGAGGATGTGACGCGCATGCTGGCCAATGCCCAGTTCAGCCTGCAGGCCGATGAGCCGCCGGCCGAGCTGCCGTCGTTCGTCACCACCGCCGATTCGGCCGCGCCGGCGCTGGCCTTTGACGCCTTTGGCTCCACGCTGCCGGCCGGCATGCTGGCCGCTGCGCAGGACGCGACCGCCCTGATCGACATCGATCCCGCCGATGTCGAGGAATGGCGCCAGACGGTGAGCCGCAACGCCGAATGCCCGTGCGGCTCGGGCAAGAAGTTCAAGCACTGCCACGGCGCGTTCTGAGGCGTTGAACCGGACCCGCTTGACCGGGGCGTGACTGTCATCTGATTGTAATCCTACTCATGTAGTAGGAAATCAGATGGAAACGGCATCCGGCCCGGCTGATCTGCAAGACCCGCTCTGGGATCGCATCAGGGCCCATCCGATTGGCGGGGCGGCAGCCGATGCCTTTGTCGCCCGCCTGGCCCGCGACAATCTCTGGTCCCTTCGCCATGCCGAAGCGGTGGTGGGGGAATATCGCTGCTTCTGTTATCTGGCCTGCCTGGGCGGCGCAGAGCTGACTCCATCCGACGCCGTTGACCAGGCCTGGCACCAGCATCTGACCTGGAGCCGGGACTATTGGGACGAATTTTGCGGCCGCGTGCTCGGCCGGCCGTTGCACCATGGCCCCGGCGATGGTTCTCCGGCGGATGCCGCCCGCTTCCGCCGGCAATATGCTGCCACGCTGGCCCGCTATGCCGCAGTGTTCGGCCACCCCGCCCCGGCCGCCATCTGGCCATCGCCCGAAGACCGTTTTCAGCCGGCGCCGATCCGCATCGACGGGCGTCGCTATCTGCTTGTCCGCAAGACGTCCCTGCCCGGCCGGCTCTTGCGGTGGTTTGCCCGGCCGCGGCCAACATGAGGATATGATGACCCTGAGTGCTGTCTTGATTGCGACCCTGATCACCGCAACCCTGGCCCTGTTGATCCGCGGCCAGGCGCGATCCCCCCGCCAAGCTGCCAGTGCCGATGGCGGATCGGCCGGCTGCGACGTGATCATCGATCCGGCCTGCCATGATGGCGGCAGTGACGGGGGCGGCGGCGATGGCGGCTGTGGGGGCGGCTGCGGCGGGTGTGGTGGGTGAGGTGCGCGCTCAGCCCTTGTTCAGGCCATATTTCATGATGCGGCCGTGGCGGCCGTTGCGGTCCCGCTCCAGCGCATAGACATCGCCGGGCGGGGAGGGCGGCAGCGCAGCGGCGATCGCGGCATGGTCGGCGGGGGTGAGGCGCAGGGCCGCGATGGCCAGCGTTGCCGGCAGGTGGCTGGCATCGCGGGCGCCGATGATGATGGCGGCCACCCCCGGCTGATCCAGCACCCAGCGCGCCGCCACGGCCGACAGCGGCACGCCATGCCGGTCTGCCACGGCGCGAATCGCCGTCAGCAGCGCCTGGAACGCCTCCCAGCCGCCGCACTCCTCGATGATCAGGCGATATTTGATCAGGCTGCGGTTGGTCAGCGTTTCGGCCGGATCGGCCTGGCCCAGCCAGCGATCGGCGAGGAAGCCGCCGGCCAATGCGCCATAGCAGATGAGGCCGGTGCCGCTGGCGGCGGCGGTGGCGGTGAAGCTGCCTGCCGGCCGGCGATCGAGCAGCGAATATTGCACCTGGATGCTGGCCAACGGCAGGCCGGCGGCGGCGAACTGGGCCAGATGGGCGGCATCGAAATTGGTGCCCGCAACATGGGCGATGCGGCCATCGGCGCGCAGCCGGGCGAGGTGGTGCAGCGCCGCGACCGGATCACCCAGGCCATAATCCCACCAGTGGAACTGCACCAGATCAAGCCGGTCCATGCCCAGCCGGGTGCGCGACCGGTCGATGATGGCTTCGACATCGGCGAATGACAGGCCGGCGAGCCGGTCGAGATCGGGCACGAACTTGGTGTGGACCTTCAGCCGGGCCAGCGCCTCGGCACCGCGCGCCTGGGCAAGATGGCGGCGGAAATCGCCAATCATGGCTTCGACGCCGGTATAGATGTCGGCACAGTCCAGCGTGGTGATGCCGGCATCATAACCGGCGAGGAAACCATCGTTGAGGCTGGCCATGTCAACCGGGCCATGGTCACCGGCCAGCTGCCAGCCGCCGCGGATCAGGCGGGAAATTTCGTGGCCGGGGGCCAGCAGGGTGCGCTCGATGCTCATGGTTTCACCGTGGCGGTGGTGTCGGCGCGGCGGAAGACACGCTTGCCCAGCCGGGTGATCCGCAGGCGTGACGGGCAGTTGGGATCGGGGCAGGCGATCTCGGCATCGCTGTCCATCCAGTCGTTGGGATGGGTGGCGCGCTGCTTGGCGGCGAGCAGTGGCAGCACGGCGGCCAGGCTGTAGATGGAAAAGCCCTGGCCAGGCGGCAGGTGCAGCAGCTCCCCACGCAGCTCGAACCAGTCGCCGGGCTTCGCATTGCACCAGAGTGTGGCGCCGGGCGGGGCGATCACCTCCACCTTCAGATCGTAAAGTTCGAATTCGTCGCTCATGGTTCGGCTTGTGCCAGTGGTAACAACGGCCGGCAACCACGCGGGCAGATCCCGGCGGGCCGGCGCGGCCAGCTTCAATCCGCCAGCGTTTTCGGGTCACCGGCAATGCGCGTGCCGCCTTCCACCCAGGCGCGCATGGCAGGGGTCATGCCCGCGGTGGCAGCGGCGTCATAATCCGCGAGGTCGGCTTCGGTGAGCAATGTGCGCCAGCGGTTGTTGGTGCCCTTGTGCAGGAAGGTCTTGCTGCCTTCCTTCCAGCTTTGGGCGGCCATGCCAAGAATGGCGTCGCCATCGCGCTGCATGGCGGCAAAGCTGGCCGCTTCCACCAGGTCGGGCCACAGGGCGGGCGGGGTTTCCACCCCGATGAAGGCCGCGATGCGCCGCATCTCGCCCTCCAGATCGGCCTTCAGATCATTATAATGCAGCATCAGTACATTGGGCTGGTGACGAACCGCCCAATAGCTGCGCTGCAATTCGAAATATTCGGCACAGGTCCAATCGTCGAACGGAGCGAAGGCGGGGTCGCGTACCCAGCGACGGAAGAAATCATGGGGATCCGCCGGCGGGCGCGGGTAGGGCGCCGCGATGTCAGGAATCGCCAGGCCCTGTGCATCCATCCGCATCAAGGCATCATCGGTGAGGCCGACTTCGTGATTGTGGTAGGACATGCAGGCGTCGCGCGGATCACGGGCGACGTGGATATACAGTGTATCATCATGGAACGGCATCGCATCGAAGGGCAGATGGGTCTTCAGCATACGCCGCCCCGGGGATGCGTTCAGCATCGGGATGACGATATCATGCGGGATGAAGAACGCGTCGAGCCAGGGGTGCATTTCCATCACCGGAACCGGCGCAGCCGATTGCAGCATCAGCATGGAAACTATGCGCTGGGTCCAGGTGGTGCCACATTTGGGCGCTGTGCAAACGATGATGTCGCCTGGCCGGGCCTCCAGCCGATCCCAGACCCGGCTGTCGCAGTGCCAGCTGCGCACAATCTTTTCGGCCTTGCGGATCAGCATGGTTTTCTCCCCGGTTCTGGCAGCTTAACGCAGTGCCGGGCAGACGCCAGCCCGCAATTGCCGGGCAGGCCCTGACGCCGGACATGGCGCGGCGTCGATGCGCCGGCGCGGCGCACCCGATGTTGACCGGGACAGGCTTTGCGAGTAAGGGCGCGCATCCCTGAGCGGACCAAGGTTCGGGCAGGGGATACGACAGATGGCACCGTGTGCGGATGGCCCTTCGGTTTCCCGGGGGCCGTTCGTGCTTATGTGATGCGCCGGTTTCGCCGGCTGATCAACGGGGCAGGTCTGGAGTAGGCCGCGCGCCATGGGGGTGCGTGGTCGAAGCGAGAAGAGAGATCAATGCCGACGATCAACCAGTTGATCCGCAAGGGTCGCGAGCCGCAGAAGGCGCGCAACAAGGTGCCGGCCATGGAGGCCAACCCGCAGAAGCGTGGCGTTTGCACCCGCGTTTACACCACCACCCCGAAGAAGCCGAACTCGGCGCTCCGCAAGGTCGCCAAGATCCGTCTGACCAATGGCTTTGAAGTCATCGGCTACATCCCCGGCGAAGGCCACAACCTGCAGGAACACTCGGTTGTGCTGATTCGCGGCGGCCGCGTGAAGGATCTTCCCGGCGTGCGCTATCACATCGTGCGCGGCGTGCTCGACACGCAGGGCGTGAAGAACCGCAAGCAGAGCCGTTCCAAGTACGGCGCCAAGCGTCCGAAGTAAGGGGTCAACCACATGTCTCGTCGTCGTCGCCCTGAAAAGCGCATTGTGAACCCCGATCCGAAGTTCGGGGATGTCGTCCTGTCCAAGTTCATGAATCTCGTGATGCTGCAGGGCAAGAAGAGCGTGGCCGAAAACATCGTCTACACCGCTCTGGAAACCATCGAAGCCAAGAGCCGCCGCGAGCCGCTGGGCGTCTTCCACGACGCGCTGGCCAACGTGCGTCCGGGCATCGAAGTCCGCAGCCGCCGCGTCGGCGGCGCCACCTACCAGGTGCCGGTGGAAGTCCGTCCGGACCGTGGCCAGGCGCTGGCCATCCGCTGGATCATCTCGGCCGCCCGCAAGCGCAGCGAGCACACCATGGCGGCCCGCCTGTCGGCCGAGCTGCTCGATGCTGCCTCCAACCGCGGTTCGGCGGTGAAGAAGCGCGAAGACACGCACCGCATGGCGGAAGCGAACCGCGCCTTCTCGCACTATCGCTGGTAATCCCATCCGGGCCGGTGCCGTTCGCGGTGCCGGCCCACCTCATTTTCCCCCTAAAGCAAGGCTTTTCCCATGCCCCGCTCCCATCCGCTTGAGCGTTATCGCAACATCGGCATCATGGCCCACATCGATGCCGGCAAGACGACCACGACCGAGCGCATCCTTTATTACACCGGCAAGTCCTACAAGATCGGCGAAGTGCACGAAGGCACCGCCACCATGGACTGGATGGAGCAGGAGCAGGAGCGCGGCATCACCATCACGTCGGCGGCGACCACCTGCCAGTGGCGGGCGGATGACGGCAAGGGCGAAGAGCATCGCATCAACATCATCGACACGCCCGGACACGTGGACTTCACCATCGAAGTCGAACGTTCGCTGCGCGTGCTCGACGGCGCCGTGGCCTGCTTTGACGGTGTGGCCGGCGTGGAGCCGCAGTCGGAAACCGTGTGGCGCCAGGCCGACAAGTATCGCGTGCCGCGCATGTGCTTCGTTAACAAGCTGGACCGCACCGGTGCCAACTTCAACCGCTGCGTGCAGATGATCAAGGACCGCCTGGGCGCCCGCCCGGCCGTGCTGTATCTGCCGATCGGTCTGGAAAGCGATTTCATCGGTCTCGTCGACCTGGTGAACAACCGCGCCATCGTGTGGCTGGAAGAAAGCCTGGGCGCCAAGTTCGAATACAAGGATATTCCGGCCGACATGGCCGATGAGGCTGCCGCTGCCCGCGCCGAGCTGATCGAGCTCGCCGTCGAGCAGGACGACGCCGTGATGGAAGCCTATCTGGAAGGCGAGGAGCCGGATGCCGCCACGCTGAAGAAGCTGATCCGCAAGGGCACGTTGAACTTCGATTTCGTGCCGGTGCTGTGCGGTTCGGCGTTCAAGAACAAGGGCGTGCAGCCGCTGCTGGACGCCGTGGTGGACTATTTGCCGAGCCCGCTCGACATTCCGCCGGTGCAGGGCATCAAGCCGGGCACCGAAGAGGAAGACACCCGCAAGGCCGACGACAATGAGCCCTTCTCGGCGCTGGCGTTCAAGATCATGACCGACCCGTTCGTCGGCACGCTGACGTTTGCCCGCATCTATTCGGGCAAGCTGGAAGCCGCCTCGACCGTGCTGAACTCGGTGAAGGACAAGCGCGAGAAGATCGGCCGCATGCTGCTGATGCACGCCAACAACCGCGAGGACATCAAGGAAGCCATGGCCGGCGACATCGTCGCGCTGGTCGGCCTGAAGGATGTCACCACCGGTGACACGCTGTGCGCCCCGCTGAAGCCGATCATCCTGGAGCGCATGGAATTCCCCGATCCGGTGATCGAGGTGGCCGTGGAACCCAAGACCAAGGCCGACCAGGAAAAGATGGGCATCGCCCTCAACCGCCTGGCCCAGGAAGATCCGTCGTTCCGCGTGTCGTCTGACAACGAGAGCGGCCAGACCATCATCCGCGGCATGGGCGAACTCCACCTCGAAATCATCGTTGACCGCATGCGGCGCGAGTTCAAGGTGGAAGCCAATGTCGGCGCCCCGCAGGTGGCCTATCGTGAATCGCTCGCCCGCAAGGTCGACATCGATTACACCCACAAGAAGCAGTCGGGCGGCTCGGGCCAGTTCGGCCGCGTGAAGATCGTGGTCGAGCCGGGCGAGCGCGGTTCGGGCGTGCTGTTCGTCGACGAGGTGAAGGGCGGCAACGTGCCGCGCGAATACATCCCGGCGGTCGAAAAGGGCATTCGCGACGTGGCCGCCTCGGGCGCGCTGATCGGCTTCCCGCTGATCGACTTCAAGGCCACCCTGTATGACGGCGCCTATCACGACGTTGACTCCAGCGCTCTGGCCTTTGAAATCACCGGGCGTGGCGCCATGCGTGAAGCGGCCGAAAAGGCCGGCATCAAGATCCTCGAGCCGGTCATGAAGGTCGAGGTGGTGACGCCGGAAGATTATCTGGGCGACGTGATCGGCGACCTCAACAGCCGCCGTGGCCAGATCCAGGGCACCGACACCCGCGGCAACGCGCAGGTGATCGAAGCCATGGTGCCGCTGGCCAACATGTTCGGTTATGTGAACAACCTGCGCTCGATGTCGCAGGGCCGTGCGCAATACACCATGCAGTTCAGCCACTACGACGAAGTGCCGTCGAACGTGGCCGAGGAAATCAAGCTCAAGCTGTCTTGATTTTTCGCTGAATGCCGCTAGTCAGCGCGCCTCAAGGCGCGCTGATTCGGCCGGTCACCCCCAACAGCACAGGGGCGACCAGTCGCCCCGGCGTTTCCCGCAACGGATACGCCTCCATCACAGAACGCCTCATATTTTTGAGCAAGGAAGAAGGTACAGGCCATGGCCAAAGCCAAGTTTGAGCGGAACAAGCCGCACTGCAACATCGGGACCATCGGTCACGTCGACCATGGCAAGACCTCGCTGACCGCTGCCATCACCAAGGTGCTGGCCGAAACCGGCGGCGCCACCTTCGTGGACTATGCCAACATCGACAAGGCGCCGGAAGAGCGCGAGCGCGGCATCACCATCTCGACCGCCCACGTCGAGTATGAAACCGCTGACCGTCACTATGCCCACGTCGACTGCCCGGGCCACGCCGACTATGTGAAGAACATGATCACCGGCGCTGCGCAGATGGACGGCGCCATCCTGGTCGTGTCGGCCACCGACGGCCCGATGCCGCAGACCCGCGAGCACATCCTGCTGGCCAAGCAGGTCGGTGTGCCCGCCATGGTCGTGTTCATGAACAAGGTCGACCTCGTGGACGATCCGGAAATCCTGGAACTCGTCGAGCTGGAAATCCGCGAGCTGCTGTCCAAGTACGACTTCCCGGGCGATGACATTCCGATCGTCAAGGGTTCGGCCGTGTGCGCTCTCGAAGGCAAGCAGCCGGAAATCGGCCACGCCGCCATCCTGGAGCTGATGAAGGCCGTTGACGCCTACATCCCGCAGCCGGAGCGTCCGCTGGACAAGCCGTTCCTGATGCCGATCGAAGACGTGTTCTCGATCTCGGGCCGCGGCACCGTGGTGACCGGCCGTGTCGAAACCGGCGTGGTGAAGGTTGGCGAAGAACTGGAAATCGTCGGCATCCACGACACCCGCAAGACCGTCTGCACCGGCGTGGAAATGTTCCGCAAGCTGCTCGATCAGGGCCAGGCTGGCGACAACATCGGCGCCCTGCTGCGCGGTGTGGGCCGTGACGAAGTCGAGCGCGGCCAGGTGCTGTGCAAGCCCGGCTCGATCAAGCCGCACACCGAGTTCACCGCCGAGGTGTACGTGCTGTCGAAGGACGAAGGTGGCCGTCACACGCCGTTCTTCGCCAACTATCGTCCGCAGTTCTACTTCCGCACCACCGACGTCACCGGCACCGTTGAGCTGCCGGAAGGCACCGAGATGGTGATGCCGGGCGACAACGTGCAGCTGAAGGTCAAGCTGATCGCTCCGATCGCCATGGACCAGGGTCTGCGCTTCGCCATTCGCGAAGGCGGCCGCACCGTCGGCGCCGGCGTGGTTGCGTCGATCATCAAGTGAGTGTATGGGGCCGCTTCCCTAGGGAAGCGGCCCTGATTCGTTGATGCGCGATACCGCTGCATCGACGGGCAAGCCGGGCCCCGCGGCTGAAAACCAGGGGCAAGAATTTCGAAGCGGCCGGTGCAACCCCGACCTACCAGTTCGGGGATGAACCGGTCCGCTTTTTTTGAACACGCTGTTTGACAAGATTGGTGCCATGGACGCTCAAAACATCCGCATTCGCCTGAAGGCTTTTGACCATCGTGTGCTCGATATGGCCACCGGTGAGATCGCCGACACCGCCAAGCGGACCGGCGCTGCCATCCGTGGTCCGATTCCGCTGCCGACCCGCTTCGAGAAGTTCACCGTGAACCGCTCGCCGCACGTCGACAAGAAGAGCCGTGAACAGTTCGAGGTGCGCACCTACAAGCGTCTCCTCGACATTGTTGATCCCACCCCGCAGACGGTTGACGCGCTGATGAAGCTCGATCTGGCCGCCGGCGTGGACGTGGAAATCAAGCTCGGCAAGTAACCGACCTTCCCCAAATACGCGGAGCGACTTTGGAAGGGTCACGCCCCTCCACCCGGCAACGGGAGGGGGCCTCTGATGAAAGGAAACAGATCATGCGCACTGGCGTGATCGCGAAGAAAATGGGGATGACGCGGATTTTCCGCGAAGATGGCCGGCACGTGCCGGTCACCGTTCTCGCCCTGGAGAACAACCAGGTTGTCGCGGTGAAGACCGACGAGACCGATGGCTACACCGCCGTGCAGCTTGGCGCCGGCGTGAAGAAGGCCAAGAACACCAGCAAGCCGGAACGCGGCCACTTCGGCAAGGCCGAAGTCGAGCCCAAGGCCAAGGTGGCGGAATTCCGTGTCGCGGCTGATGCCGTGCTGGAACCGGGTGCCACCATCAGCGCCGATCATTTCGTGCCGGGCCAGCTGGTTGACGTCACCGGCATCACGCAGGGCAAGGGCTTCGCCGGCGCCATGAAGCGCTGGGGCTTCGGTGGTCTGCGCGCCACCCACGGTGTCTCGGTCTCGCACCGTTCGCACGGTTCGACCGGCAACCGCCAGGACCCTGGCCGCACCTTCCCGGGCAAGAAGATGGCCGGGCACATGGGTGCCAAGCAGCGCACGCAGCAGAATCTGGAAGTCGTGTCGACCGACGTCGAGCGCGGCCTGATCTTCGTGATGGGCTCGGTGCCCGGCTCGAAGGGTGGCTGGCTGCTGGTGAAGGACGCCGTGAAGGTTCCGGCGCACGCTGACCGCCCGTATCCGGCCGCGCTGAAGGCGGCTGCCAACACCAACGTCGTTGCTGAAGTGGCTGATGCCGCTCCGGCTGCTGACGAATCCACGGAGGCTTGATCATGAAGGTTCAGGTGAAGACCCTGACCGCGGCCGACGCTGGCGAGATCGAGCTGTCGGAAGCCGTGTTCGGCAAGGAGCCGCGGCTGGACATCCTGCACCGCGTCGTGACCTGGCAGCTGGAAAAGCGCCGCGGCACCGCCCGCAAGGCGCGCGAGCGCAGCGAAGTCGCCCGCACCGGCAAGAAGCTGGGCAACCAGAAGGGCGGCGGTCGTGCCCGTCACGGCAACCGCGCCGCGCCGCAATTCATCGGCGGCGGCAAGGCCCATGGTCCGCGCGTCCGTGATTTCAATCCGTCGCTGAACAAGAAGATCCGTCGCCTCGGTCTGGCTACCGCCCTGTCGGTGAAGGCCCAGGAAGGCAAGCTGATCGTGGTGGAAGACCTGAACCTTGGCGAAGCCAAGACCAAGGCCTTCATCGCTTCGATGGAAAAGCTGGGGATCACCTCCGGCCTGTTCATCGACGGCGCCGCCGTTGATGCCGGCTTCGCGATGGCTTCGGCCAACGTGCCGCACGTTGATGTGCTGCCGGCGATCGGTGCCAATGTCTATGACATCCTCAACCACGACACGCTGGTGCTGACCCGCGCCGCGGTTTCGGCCCTGGAGGCCCGCGTCAATGGCTAACATCGACATCAAGCATTATGACGTGGTGGTGAAGCCCGTCATCACCGAGAAGTCGACCCTGGTGAGCGAATTCAACCAGGTCGTCTTCCAGGTCGCCAAGGATGCCACCAAGCCGCAGATCAAGGCTGCCGTCGAAGCGCTGTATGGCGTGAAGGTGCTGGCCGTGAACACGATGGTGGCCAAGGGCAAGACCAAGCGCTGGCGTGGCCAGGAATATCGCCGGTCTGACGTGAAGAAGGCCGTGGTGACGGTTGCCGATGGCGACCGCATCGACGTGACCACCAGCATCTAAAGGCGGGAAGTCATGGCTCTCAAGAATTTCAACCCGACCAGCCCCGGCACCCGTGGCCTGGTGCTGATCGACCGTTCGGCCCTGCACAAGGGTCGCCCGGTCAAGGCGCTCACCGAAGGTCTGAAGAAGACCGGCGGCCGCAACAACAAGGGCCACGCCACCGCGCGCGGCATTGGTGGCGGTCACAAGCGCCTGTATCGCGTCGTCGATTTCAAGCGCCGCCTGTGGGATGTCGCCGCGACCGTCGAGCGTCTGGAATATGACCCCAACCGTTCGGCCTTCATCGCCCTGGTGAAATATGCCGACAAGGCGGGCACCCAAGCCTATATCATCGCGCCGCAGCGCCTGAACGTTGGTGATCAGGTGATCGCCGGCAAGAAGGTCGACGTGAAGCCGGGCAATGCCATGGAAATCGGCCAGATGCCGGTTGGCACCATTGTCCACAACGTCGAGCTGAAACCAGGCAAGGGTGGCCAGATGGCCCGCGCCGCCGGCACCTTCGTGCAGGTGGTGGGCCGCGACAAGGGCATGGTGATCATCCGCCTGAACTCGGGCGAAACCCGCTATGTCCGCGCCGAGTGCATGGCGACGGTTGGTGCCGTGTCGAACCCCGACAACAGCAACCAGAACCTGGGCAAGGCCGGCCGCAACCGCTGGCTCGGCTATCGTCCGCTCACCCGCGGTGTTGCCAAGAACCCGGTCGACCACCCGCACGGCGGTGGTGAAGGCCGCACCTCGGGCGGCCGTCACCCGGTCACCCCGTGGGGCAAGCCGACCAAGGGCATGAAGACCCGTTCGAACAAGGCGACGGATCACATGATCATCCGCAGCCGCCACGCCAAGAAGAAGAGGTAAGGCCAGATGAGCCGCTCTGTCTGGAAGGGTCCGTTCGTGGACCTCTCGCTCCTCAAGAAGGCCGAAGCCGCGCAAGCGGGTGGTGCCCGCGCCCCGATCAAGACCTGGTCGCGTCGTTCCACCATCCTGCCGCAGTTCGTTGGTCTCACCTTCAATGTGTACAACGGCAAGAAGCACATCCCCGTGCTGGTCAATGAAGACATGGTGGGGATGAAGCTGGGCGAATTCGCGCCCACGCGCTTCTTCCCCGGCCACGCCGCTGACAAGAAGGGCAAGCGCTGATGTCCAAGCCCAAGTCCCCCCGCAAGGTTGGCGACCGCGAGGCGCTGGCTGTTGCCACCACCATCCGTGGTTCGGCCTACAAGCTGAACCTGGTTGCTGGCCTGATCCGTGGCCGCAAGGTCACCGATGCGCTGAACATCCTGAAGTTCTCCAAGAAGGCGATGGCCGTCGAGGTATACAAGGTTCTGTATTCCGCGTCGTCCAACGCCGAGAACAACCACAACCTCGATGTCGATTCGCTCGTCGTCAAGGAAGCCAGCGTTGGCAAGGCGATCACCATGAAGCGCTTCACCCCGCGGGCACGCGGTCGCGCTTCGGCCATCACCAAGCCGTTCAGCCGCCTGCGCGTTGTCGTGCGCGAAGCCGGTGAAGAGGGAGCAAACTAATGGGTCACAAGACGTCCCCCATCGGTCTGCGCCTGCAGATCAACCGCACCTGGGACAGCCGCTGGTTCGCCAAGGGCGATGATTACGGCAATCTGCTGCTGGAGGATCTGCGCATCCGCGAGTTCATCCTGAAGAACCACGCCCAGGCCGCCATCTCCAAGGTGGTGATCGAGCGTCCGGCCAAGCTGTGCCGCGTGTCCATCTATGCCGCGCGCCCGGGCGTGATCATCGGCAAGAAGGGCGCCGACATCGAGAAGCTGAAGAAGCAGATCGGCCAGATGACCCGCAGCGACGTGTCGCTGAACATCGTCGAGATCCGCAAGCCGGAAATCGATGCCAAGCTGGTCGCCGCCGGTGTGTGCGATCAGCTGGAGCGCCGCATCGCCTTCCGCCGCGCCATGAAGCGCGCCGTGCAGTCGGCCCTGCGTCTGGGCGCCGAAGGCATCAAGATCACCTGCTCCGGCCGTCTGGGCGGCGCTGAAATCGCCCGCGTGGAATGGTATCGCGAAGGCCGCGTGCCGCTGCACACCCTGCGCGGCAACGTCGATTACGCCGAGCATCAGGCCCACACCGCCTATGGCGTGTGCGGCGTGAAGGTCTGGATCTTCAAGGGCGAAATCCTTGGCCACGATCCGATGGCCCAGGACCGTCTGATGATGGAAGCCCAGACGTCGGGCGTCCGTCCGGCGCGCTGAGGAGTGAATTGAAATGCTGTCGCCAAAGCGCACTAAATTCCGCAAGGCCTTCAAGGGCCGCATCCATGGCAACGCCAAGGGTGGCACCGCGCTGAACTTCGGCGCCTTCGGTCTGAAGGCGATGGAGCCGGAGCGGATCACCGCCCGCCAGATCGAAGCCGCCCGCCGGACGATCTCGCGCCACATCAAGCGCCAGGGCCGCCTGTGGATCCGCATCTTCCCGGATGTTCCGGTCTCGTCCAAGCCCGCCGAAGTGCGCATGGGCTCGGGCAAGGGCTCGCCGGAATATTGGGTGGCCCGCGTCAAGCCCGGCCGCATCATGTTCGAACTCGACGGTGTGCCCTATGACGTGGCCGCCGGCGCCTTCGAACGTGCCGCTGCCAAGCTGCCGATCAAGACCAAGATGGTGGTTCGCCTGGGCGAACCGACGACCCAGGATTAAGGCAAATGGCCAAGAACAATTTCGCCGATCTGAAGGTTTCGACCGACGATCAACTCGCCACCCAGCTCGCTGAGCTGAAGCGCGAGCAGTTCAACCTGCGGTTCCAGGCGGCCACCGGCCAGCTGGAAAAGCCGGGCCGGGTGCGCGAAGTTCGCCGCACGATCGCCCGCATCAAGACGCTGCAATCGGCCCGCAAGGCCGCCCAGCCGGGAGCGTAAGACATGCCGAAGCGTGTTCTGCAGGGCACCTGCGTGTCCGACAAGGGCGACAAGACGGTCGTCGTGCTGGTGGAGCGCAAGGTCGCTCACCCGGTGTACGGCAAGATCATCCGTCGCTCGAAGAAGTATCACGCCCATGATGAGGGCAATGTGATCAAGGCCGGTGACACCGTGCGCATCGAGGAATGCGCGCCGATGTCCAAGCTGAAGACCTGGAAAGTTCTCGAGAAGGTTGGCTGAGGCCAGTTTTCCCGGGTTTGAGTTTCAAGCCGTCTGCCAGTCGGAAATTGGCAGACTTTAAGGAAGGATCGAACGCATGATCCAGATGCAGACGAACCTCGACGTGGCGGACAACAGTGGCGCCAAGCGGGTGATGTGCATCAAGGTCCTGGGTGGCTCCAAGCGCCGGTTCGCCGGTGTGGGCGACATCATCGTGGTGTCGGTTAAGGAAGCCCAGCCCAAGGGCAAGGTGAAGAAGGGTGACGTGCACCGCGCTGTGGTTGTGCGCACCGCCAAGGATATCCGCCGTCCCGACGGTTCGGTGATCCGTTTCGACAGCAATGCGGCTGTGCTGATCAACAAGAACGAGGAGCCGATCGGCACCCGTATCTTTGGCCCGGTGGTGCGCGAGCTGCGCGCGACCGGTCACATGAAGATCATCAGCCTGGCGCCGGAGGTGCTGTGATGAGCGCTGCCAAGATCAAGAAGGGTGACACGGTCATCGTCCTGTCCGGCAAGGACAAGGGCAAGGAAGGCACCGTGACCCGCAGCCTGCCGCGTGAAGGCAAGGTTGTGGTCGCTGGCGTGAACCTGATCACGCGCCACAACAAGCCGTCGCAGACCAACCCCAACGGTGGCATCGAGCGGGTGGAAGCCCCGATGGCCGCGTCCAAGGTTGCGCTGAAGGATCCCACCACCGGCCAGCCAACCCGCGTCGGCTTCGCCATGGTTGATGGCAAGAAGGTGCGCATCGCCAAGAAGTCGGGAGCGCAGATCAATGGCTGACAAGATCACCCCCCGCATGCAGACCCTCTATGCGGACAAGGTCCGCGCCAAGATGGTCGAGCTGTTCGGGTACAAGAACATCATGGAAGTGCCGAAGATCGAGAAGATCGTGCTCAACATGGGCGTCGGCGAAGCCACCCAGGACAAGAAGAAGGTCGAGCAGGCTGCCGGTGAAATGGCCCTGATCGCTGGCCAGAAGCCGGTGATCTGCCGCGCCAAGAAGTCGGTCGCGCAGTTCAAGCTGCGTGAAGGCATGCCGATCGGCTGCAAAGTGACGCTGCGCCGCGAGCGCATGTATGAATTCCTTGACCGTCTGGTGACCATCGCCCTGCCGCGCGTGAAGGATTTCCGTGGCCTGTCCGCCAAGTCGTTCGATGGCCGTGGCAATTATGCCATGGGCATCAAGGAACAGCTGATCTTCCCCGAGATCAACTATGACCGGATCGACAAGATCCGCGGCATGGACATCATTGTCACCACGACCGCGAAGACCGACGAGGAGGCCCGCGCCCTGCTGGCCCTGTTCGGCTTCCCGTTCATTGGCTACACCCTCGAGAAGAAGGCGGCCTGAGCCATGGCAAAGCTTTCGATGATCAACAAGAACGAGCGCCGCAAGGCGCTGGTTGTGAAGTACGCCGGCAAATATGCCGTTCTGAAGGCCATTGCCAACGATGAAAGCCGCTCTGATGAAGAGCGTCTGATGGCCCGCCTGAAGATGGCTGAACTGCCCCGCAACGCGAACCCGACCCGGGTGCGCAACCGCTGCGAACTGACGGGCCGTCCGCGCGCCTATTATCGCAAGTTCAAGCTCTCCCGCGTCATGCTGCGTGAACTGGCCAACAAGGGCCTGATCCCCGGCGTGACCAAGTCGAGCTGGTAAGGATAGCCAGGATGTCGATGTCTGATCCCCTGGGCGATATGCTCACCCGCATCCGCAACGGCCAGCAGGCCCGCAAGGATAGCGTTCTCACCCCGGCCAGCAAGCTGCGCGCCCGCGTGCTCGACGTGCTGCAGCGCGAAGGCTTCATCCGCGGTTATTCGTCGGTTCTCGATGGCGTCCATCAGAACCTGCGCATTGACCTGAAGTATTTCGAAGGCAAGCCGGCCATCCAGCACCTGGCTCGCGTGTCGAAGCCCGGCCGCCGCGTTTACAGCGGCGCCACCGAGCTGCCGCGCGTGCGCAACGGTCTGGGCATCACCATCGTTTCGACGCCCAAGGGCGTTCTGTCGGACGCGGAAGCGCGCGAGCAGAACGTGGGCGGCGAAGTCCTCTGCCAGGTGTTCTAAGCCATGTCGCGCATTGGAAAGAAAGCCGTTGCCATTCCGGCCGGCGTCACCGCCACGATCAACGAGCGCATGCTGGTTGTGAAGGGCCCCAAGGGCGAAATGTCGATGCCGCTGGTGGATGACATCAGCTACACCATCGACGGCGGCGAGATCGCCGTGAAGCCGGCGAACGAGACCAAGCGCGCCCGTGCCTATTGGGGCATGCAGCGCACGATGGTGTCGAACCTGGTCACCGGCGTGACCAGCGGCTTCACCAAGGTGCTGGAAATCACCGGCGTCGGCTATCGCGCTTCGGTGCAGGGCAGCAATCTGAAGCTGCAGCTAGGCTATAGCCACGACGTCGATTTCGCCATCCCCGACGGCATCACCATCAAGACGCCTGACCAGACGACCGTTGAAATCAGCGGTTCCGACAAGCAGCGCGTTGGCCAGGTGGCCGCCGAGATCCGCCGCTGGCGCAAGCCCGAGCCGTACAAGGGCAAGGGCATCAAGTATCGCGGCGAGTTCATCTTCCGGAAGGAAGGGAAGAAGAAATGAGCAAGCTCACCCCCTTCGAGCAGCGTCGCCGCCGCGTCCGCACGGCGATCCGTCTCAAGAGCGGCGGCCGTCCGCGGCTGTCGATCCACCGTTCGTCGCAGCATATCTATGCCCAGATCATCGACGACACCAAGGGCATCACCGTTGCTGCCGCCTCCACCCTGGAGAAGGACGTGCGCGGCACCACCGGTGCCACCACCGACGCGGCTGCGGCGGTGGGCAAGCGCCTGGCCGAACGCGCCAAGGCTGCCGGTGTGTCGGCCGTGGTGTTCGACCGTGGCGGTTTCCTCTTCCATGGCCGCGTGAAGGCGCTGGCCGATGGCGCCCGCGAAGGCGGGCTGGAGTTCTGATATGAGCGAAGAGATCGAAGTTGCCGGCGCTGCGCCGGAAGGCGAAGGCCGGGGCCGTGGCCGCGGTCGCGGTCGTGGCGGCAATGACCGTCGTGGTGGTGGCGAGCGCGGTGAGCGCGGCCAGCGCCGTGGCCGCGAAGCCAGCGGTGAACCCGCCGGTGAAGAGCTGATCGAAAAGCTCGTCCACATCAACCGCGTCTCCAAGACCGTGAAGGGCGGCAAGCGCTTCGGTTTTGCAGCGCTGGTCGTGGTTGGCGACGGCAAGGGCCGTGTTGGCTTTGGCCATGGCAAGGCCCGCGAAGTGCCGGAAGCCATCGCCAAGGCGACGGCCGCTGCCAAGAAGGCGATGATCCGCGTGCCGCTGCGCGATGGCCGCACCATGCACCATGATGGCTTCGGCCATTTCGGCGCGGGCAAGGTCTATGTCCGCTCGGCCACGCAGGGCACCGGCATCATCGCCGGTGGTCCGATGCGCGCCGTGTTCGAAGCGCTCGGCGTTGCCGACGTGGTCACCAAGTCGGTGGGCACCAACAACCCGTACAACATGATCCGCGCGACCTTTGCGGCCCTCACCGGCCAGGTCAGCCCCAAGAGCGTGGCCCAGCGCCGCGGCAAGAAGGTGGCTGATCTGCTGGCGCGCCGTGGCGACATTTCGGCCAAGGTGGCCGAAGCCGACGCCGAAGCGGTGGCGTGAGGAGGACATCATGGCCAAGCTGAAAGTCACCCAGATCGGTTCGCCGATCCGCCGCGCCCCGAACCAGGAAAAGAACCTGATCGGCCTGGGCCTGAACAAGCTGCACCGCAGCCGCGAGCACACTGACACGCCGGAAGTGCGTGGCATGATCGCCAAGGTTGCGCATCTTGTGAAGGTCGAGGAACTGGCCTGACGCATTTTCCGGCCCGCCGGCGCGGCCCTGATGGGCGGTGCCGGCGGGCCGGACCCATTTTCAAGCGCGACAGCGAAAGCGAGTGCAAAACATGACCAAGCTCAACGATCTTCACGACAATCCCGGTGCCCGCAAGAAGCGCGTGCGCGTTGGCCGCGGCATCGGCTCCGGCGTGGGCAAGACCGCCGGTCGCGGCCAGAAGGGCCAGACCAGCCGTTCGGGCGTTGCCATCAACGGCTTTGAAGGCGGCCAGATGCCGCTGCACATGCGTCTGCCGAAGCGCGGCTTCAACAACATCTTCCGCAAGGATTATGCCGTGTTGAACCTGGGCACCCTGCAGTCGGCCATCGATGCCGGTCGCCTGGATGCCGGCAGCCTGATCGATGCCGATGCGCTGGTGGCCGCCAAGATCATCACCAACGCCCGTGACGGCGTGCGCCTGCTCGGCGTTGGCGAACTCACCGCCAAGGTGACGCTGAAGCTCGCCGGTGCTTCGGCCACGGCCAAGGCAGCGGTGGAAGCCGCCGGCGGTTCGATCGAACTGCCCGCACCGGCCCCGGCGCCGCTGAGCCGCGAGGAGCAGAAGGCCGCCCGCGCCGCTGCCCGCGCTGCCAAGGCTGCCAAGTAAGTTTCGGTCCGGGTCAATCAGACCCATGGCAAAAGCGCCGCGTGTCGCCTACATGGGACGGACACGCGGCGTTTGCCGTTTCAACGCACCAGAATGATCGGGTAGGGATCGATGGCGACTGCCGCCAAACAGATGGAAGCGAGCCTTTCGTTCGCCAATTTCAGCAAGGCCACCGAGCTGAAGAACCGGATCTGGTTCACGCTGGGGGCCCTGATCGTGTTCCGGCTGGTGAGCTTCGTGCCGCTGCCCGGCATCGATCCGCTGGCGCTGAACAGCCTGTTCAACCAGACCCGCGGCGGCGTGCTGGATTTCTTCAACATGTTCTCCGGCGGCGCGCTGGAGCGGATGAGCCTGATCGCGCTGGGCATCACGCCCTACATCACCGCGTCCATCGTGGTGCAGCTGCTGACCAGCCTGATCCCGAGCTTCATGGCGCTGAAAAAGGAAGGCGAAGCCGGGCGCAAGACGCTGAACCAGTACACCCGCTATGGCACGGTGTTCCTGACCGTGCTGCAGGGCTATGGCATTGCCGTTGGCCTTGAAAGCTGGGGCGCCGGTTCGGGCGCGTCGGCCGTGCTCGATCCGGGCTGGTTCTTCCGCATCTCCACGGTGATCTCGCTGCTGGGCGGCACCATGTTCCTGATGTGGCTGGGTGAACAGATCACCAGCCGCGGCATTGGCAACGGCATTTCGCTGATCATCATGGCCGGCATCGTGGCGCATTTCCCCACCGCCGTCGGCACCCTGTTCGAACAGGGCCGCACCGGCGCGATCAGCCCGGCCTTCGTGCTGCTGGTCGCCATTGTGGCCCTGGCCACCATCGCCGGCATCTGCGTGATGGAGCGGGCGCAACGCAAGATTCTGATCCAATATCCCAAGCGGCAGATGGGCAATCGCATGTTCCAGGGCGATTCGAGCTTTCTGCCGCTGAAGATCAACACCTCGGGCGTGATCCCGCCGATCTTTGCCAGCTCGCTGCTGCTGATGCCGCTCACCGTCGCGCAGTTCTTCAGCCAGAAGGGCAACATGCCGGAATGGCTGACGACGGTGACGACGGCGCTGCAGCATGGCGCGCCGCTCTACATGTTCCTCTATGCCGCCGGCATCGTGTTCTTCAGCTTCTTCTACACCGCCGTGGTGTTCAACCCGGACGAGACCGCGGAAAATCTGAAGAAATATGGCGGCTTCGTGCCCGGCATCCGCCCCGGCACCCGCACGTCGGAATATCTGGATTATGTGCTGACCCGGCTCACCGTCATCGGTGCCGCCTATCTGGTCGCCATCTGCCTGCTGCCGGAATTCCTGATCAGCCAGCTGAAGGTGCCCTTCTATTTCGGCGGCACCAGCCTGCTGATCGTCGTGAACGTCACCATGGACACTGTGGCCCAGATCCAGAGCCACATGCTGGCCCACCAATATGAGGGCCTGATCAAGAAGTCCAAGTTGAGGGGGAACCGCCGTTGAATCTGATCCTGCTGGGTCCGCCGGGGGCGGGCAAGGGCACCCAGGCCAGCCGCCTCGTCAAGGAGCGCGGGATGGTGCAGCTTTCAACCGGTGACATGCTGCGCGCCGCTGTCGCGGCTGGCACCCCGGTTGGCCTCGCCGCCAAGGCGGTGATGGCATCAGGCGGCCTCGTTTCTGACGAGATCGTCAACGGCATCCTGTCGGAACGGCTTGACCATGATGATGCCCGCGCCGGCTTCATCCTGGATGGCTATCCGCGCACCGATGTCCAGGCCGATGCCCTGGATGCGATGCTGGCCGAGAAGGGCCTGGCGATCCACCATGTCATCGAGCTGGTGGTGGACGAGGACGCGCTGGTCGAGCGCATCACCGGCCGCTTCACCTGCGGCAGCTGTGGTGAAGGCTATCACGATCATTTCAAGCAGCCGAAGACCGAAGGCGTTTGTGATGTGTGTGGTGGCACCCAGTTCAAGCGGCGCCCCGATGACAATGCCGAAACCGTGCGCCAGCGCATGGCCGAATATCGCGCCAAGACCGCGCCGATCATTCCGCATTATGAAGGCCGCGGCATTGTTTCGCGCATCGATGGCATGGCCAGCATGGATGATGTGGCGGCCGCGATCGACTCGATCCTTAACGCCTGATTGACTCCGCTTGTTGCCGGCTTGACTTCTGCGCGACTCGCGTCTAACCGCCTCTCTTCCGTTCCATCGGATGACGAACCGGCGGCCCGTTCTAGGGTGGCCGGCATATTGCTTTGAGATGGTGGCATCTTGCCCAGGGCCGCCGTGGAGCATGAAAGGATAACGACTGTGGCACGTATTGCGGGTGTCAACATCCCGACCAACAAGCGCGTTGAGATCGCGCTCACCTATATCCACGGCATCGGCCGCACCACCGCCAGCCGCCTGGCCGCCGAACTCGGCTTCCCGCCGGAGCGCCGCGTGCAGGACCTGACCGACGCCGAGATCCTGTTGATCCGTGAAAAGATCGACCGCGAGCTGACCGTGGAAGGCGATCTGCGCCGCCAGAACGCCATGAACATCAAGCGCCTGATGGACCTGGCCTGCTATCGCGGTCTGCGTCACCGCAAGGGCCTGCCGGTCCGCGGCCAGCGCACGCACACTAACGCCCGCACCCGCAAGGGCAAGGCCAAGCCGATCGCCGGCAAGAAGAAGTAAGCGCGTCACCGCCGCTCTTCTTCCCCACATCAGGCTTAAGGATCTTTCAAAATGGCTCGCGAAGTTGCTCGCATCAAGCGCAGGGAGCGCAAGAACATCACCTCTGGCGTCGCGCACGTGAACGCCAGCTTCAACAACACCATGATCACCATCACCGATGCGCAGGGCAACGCCATTGCCTGGTCGTCGGCTGGCACCATGGGCTTCAAGGGCAGCCGCAAGTCGACGCCGTTCGCGGCGCAGATGGCTGCCGAAGACGCCGGCAAGAAGGCCGCCGAACATGGCGTGCGCACCCTGGAAGTGGAAGTGCGCGGCCCGGGTTCGGGTCGTGAATCGGCCCTGCGCGCGCTGCAGGCCGTGGGCTTCGTGATCACCGCCATCCGCGATGTGACCCCGATCCCCCACAATGGCGTGCGCCCGCCCAAGCGTCGTCGCGTCTGATCTGTCTGCCCTGGCGCCGGGCTCCGTTGGTGGCGCCCAGCGTGCAAGACTTTCATCGTCCAACGGGACGGGCAGGTGACGATCTGCTCCTCCCACAATCGAGGTGAACCCCGTGGCAGTCATCGCCAAGAACTGGACCGAACTCAAGAAGCCGAACCGTCTGGAGCAGCGCCCCAGCGGTGACGGCAAGCAGAAGGCGGCGTTCATCGCCGAACCGCTGGAGCGTGGCTTTGGCCTGACGCTGGGCAACGCCCTGCGCCGCGTGCTGCTGTCCTCGCTGCAGGGCGCCGCGGTCACCGCCATCAAGATGGACGGTGCGCTGCACGAATTCTCCAGCCTGCCGGGCGTGCGTGAAGACGTCACCGACATCGTGCTGAACATCAAGCAGATCGGCATCCGCATGGCGGGTGACAGTGCCAAGCGCGTTTATCTGAACGCCACTGGCCCGGGCCCGGTCACCGCCGGCCAGATCGCCGTTTCCGGCGACATGGAGGTGATGAACAAGGATCTGGTGATCTGCAACCTCGATGCCGGCGCCACGCTGAACATGGAACTGACGGTCGAAACCGGCAAGGGCTATGTCCCGGCCAGTGCCAACCGTCCGGCCGATGCCCCCATCGGCCTGATCCCGGTTGACGCGCTGTTCTCGCCGGTGCGCCAGGTCAGCTACAAGGTGGACAACACCCGCGTTGGCCAGGAACTGGATTATGACAAGCTGACCATCACGGTGGAAACCGATGGCAGCCTGACGCCGGAAGACGCGCTGGCCTATGCCGCAAAGATCCTGCAGGACCAGCTGCAGCTGTTCGTGAACTTCGAGGATGCGGCCGTGGCCGCGCCGGTGGCCCATGCCGCCGCCGCCGGTGGCGCCGTGGAAGTGGACGACAGCGCCAGCATCAACCGCTACCTGCTCAAGAAGGTGGACGAGCTGGAACTGTCGGTGCGTTCGGCCAACTGCCTGAAGGACGACAACATCATCTACATCGGCGATCTGGTGCAGAAGACCGAGAGCGAGATGCTGCGCACGCCGAACTTCGGCCGCAAGTCGCTGAACGAGATCAAGGAAGTCCTCTCGCACATGGGCCTGCGCCTCGGCATGGAAATTGCCGGCTGGCCGCCGGAAAACATCGAAGAGATGGCCAAGAAGCTGGAACAAGAATTCTGACAAGCCGGCTGACGGCAACGCGCAGCGTTGGCGTCAGACTCGGTGCAGTCTGGCCGGCGGGTGCCGGCGGCGGCCTCAGCCGCCAACGGCAGCCCGATCGACCCCGGCCTTCGCCGGGGCAGGCTACAGGGCGCGGCTCTGCCGCGACCCGCACCGCCTTTCGAGGCAAAGGGGCATCTGGCTGACCCCATCCCTCAGCCTGGTCCGGGGTACCAGTGGGTTCCCATCGAAATGGCATTTCGATGGGGCCACTATACGGCCCCCGAACGAACGGAGTGAAGACCCATGCGCCACGGCGTTGCCCATCGCAAACTCGGCCGCACCTCGGCCCACCGCATTGCCATGCTGAAGAACATGGCCGCCAGCCTGATCAAGCATGAGCAGATCAAGACGACGCTGCCCAAGGCCAAGGAACTGCGCCCCTATGTCGAAAAGCTGGTGACGCTCGCCAAGCATGGTGGCCTGTCCAACCGCCGCCTCGCCATGGCCCGCATGGGCGATGAAGCCCAGCTCGCCAAGCTGTTTGACGTGCTGGCTGCCCGCTATGCCGACCGCCAGGGCGGTTATGTCCGCGTGCTGAAGGCCGGCATCCGCCGTTCGGACGCCACGCCGATGGCCATCGTGGAATTCGTTGATCGCGACGTGTCGGCCAAGGGCCAGGACAGCGGCCCGGTCATCACCGGCGACGACGAATAATCCCTTTTGAAGGACAGGCCCGATGGCTGACGAGATCGATCTGGGCGCCAACGAAGGCAACGGCTTCATGGACGAGCCGATGCCGCAGGTGGCGATCATCACCCAATATGTGAAGGATCTGTCCTTCGAAAATCCCAATGCGCCGAACAGCCTGCAGATGCAGGCGCAGCCGCGCATCGACGTGAATGTTGGCGTCAATGCCCGCAAGGTGGCCGACAATGTTTACGAGGTGGAGCTGAAGATCACCGCCAAGGCCGATGTCGAAGGCACGCCGACCTTTGTGGTCGAGCTGGTCTATGCCGGACTGTTCGGCTTGCAGAACGTGCCGGAAGAGGCGCTGGAGCCCTTCTGCATCATCGAAGGCCCGCGCATCCTGTTCCCGTTCGCCCGCCGCATCATTGCCGATGCCGTGCGCGACGGCGGCTTCCCGCCGCTGATGCTTGATCCGATCGATTTCGGCGCGCTGTATCTGGCGCAACAGCAGCAGGGCCAGGTCGGCAACGCCTGATCCAGCTGGTGCTGAGACGAAACGGGCGGCCTTCGGGTCGCCCGTTTTCGTTTGAGGGCCTTGCACTTTTGCGCCGCTGCATCAACAAGGCGGCGTGCCTGCAGTTTCCAGTTCCAGAGTCCAGCCGCCGCGGCAAAGCCGCGTCGTGACGTCGAAGCGGTCCAACGCGCAAATGCGCGCGTTGTCCGCCCGGCCGTGCTTGCGCCTGTTCGCGCGCGGCGCGCGCGCGATCGGCGCTGCGCAATGAACCTCCTCCGCGCCACCGCCACCATCGGCAGCCTCACCCTGCTGTCGCGCGTTGCCGGGTTCGTGCGCGATGTGCTGCAGGCGACGCTGATCGGTGCCGGCATGGCGGCCGATGCCTTTCTCATCGCCCAGCGCCTGCCCAATCTGTTCCGCGCCCTGTTCGCCGAAGGGGCCTTCTCGGCCGCCTTCGTGCCGATGTTCAACCGCCAGGTCGGCGCCGATGGCGGCCGCATGGATGGTGCCCGCGCCTTTGCCGAAGAGGTGCTGGCGGTGCTGCTGCCGGTTCTGCTGCTGTTCACCGTGGTGATGGTGGCGGCCGCTGGCCCGGTTGTGTGGTCGCTCACCGGCGGGTTTCCCGATGCCAGCGCCGAAAAACTGGCACTCACCGTTCATCTCACCCGGCTCACCTTCCCCTATCTGATGCTGATCAGCCTCACCTCCCTGCTGGGGGCGCTGCTGAATTCGGTCGGCCGCTTTGCCGTCAATGCCGCGGCGCCGATCCTGCTCAACATCGTGCTGATTGCCGGGCTGTTGTGGTCGGGCGTCAGCGATGATGTGGCGGCCGCGCGTGTGCAGGCCCTGTGTGTCACGATCGGCGGCATCGCGCAGCTGGCCTGGCTGATGTGGTCGTGCAGCAAGGCCGGCGTGGCGCTGCGCCTGCGCTGGCCGCGGGTCACCCCGCAGGTGCGGGCGCTGCTGAAGCTGATCCTGCCGGCCGCGCTCGGTGCCGGCGCCGTGCAGATCAACCTGCTCATCTCCACCGCGCTTGCCGCCCGCTTCCTGGGCGAGGGCGCGGTCAGCTGGCTTTATTATGCCGATCGCCTGAACCAGCTGCCGCTCGGCATCATCGGGATCGGAGTCGGCACTGCGCTGCTGCCCACCATGTCGCGCCTGCTCGGCGGCGGAGACGATGCCGGCGCCATTGCCCAGCAGAACCGCGCCGTCGAACTGGTGCTGCTGCTCACCCTGCCCGCCGCCGCCGGCCTGGTGGTGGCCGCCGAACCGATCATCCGCGTGCTGTTCGAACACGGCCAGTTCGGCGCGGCCGACAGCGCCGCCACCGCCGCCGCGCTGGCCGGCTTTGCCCTGGGCCTGCCGGCCTATGTGCTGATCAAGGTGCTCACCCCCGGCTTCCACGCCCGGGCCGACACGCGCACCCCGGTGCGCGTCGCACTGGCCTCCATGCTGGTCAATCTGATCGCCAATCTGGTCCTGGTCTGGCCGCTGGGCCATGTCGGCATCGCCGTGGGCACCGCCATTTCGGCCTGGATGAACGCCTTCACCCTGTGGTGGCTGCTGCGCACGCGCGGCCAGTTCCAGCTTGATGCCCGGGCCCGACGGCTGCTGCCGCGGCTGGTGCTGGCCACGGTGGCGATGGTGGCCGTGCTGCTGCTGTTGGCCCCCTGGCTGGCGGTGGCGCCGGAAATGGCCTTCACGCACCAGATCGTCCTGCTTGGCCTGTTGATATCGGCGGGCGGCCTGGCCTATCTGACGGCGGCCCGCATCTTGGGCCTGTTCACCCTTTCTGCCCTTTTTGCCCGCCTCAGGGCGCGACGGAAGCGATCATGAGCCGCATCTTCTCGGGCATCCAGCCCACCGGAAACCTGCATCTCGGCAATTATCTCGGCGCGATCCGCAACTGGGTGCGCATGCAGGATGCGCATGAGTGCATCTTTTCCGTCGTCGATCTGCACGCCATCACCGTGGCGCAGGATCCGGCCACCCTGCGGCGCGGCATCCACGAAATGACCGCCGCGCTGATCGCCGCCGGGCTTGACCCTGAACGCTGCGTGCTGTTCCCGCAAAGCCGGGTGCGTGTACATGCCGAGTTGGCCTGGGTGCTGATGTGCACCGCCCGGGTCGGCTGGCTCAACCGCATGACACAGTTCAAGGAAAAGAGCGGCAAGGACCGCGAGGGTGCGTCGGTCGGCCTCTACACCTATCCGGTGCTGCAGGCGGCCGACATCCTGGCCTACAAGGCCACCCATGTGCCGGTGGGTGAAGACCAGAAGCAGCATCTTGAGCTGGCGCGCGACATCGCCATCAAGTTCAACAATGATATGGGGGTGGAGCTGTTCCCGCCGCCCGAGCCGGTGATCGAAGGGCCGGCGACCCGGGTGATGAGCCTGCGCGATGGTTCGTCCAAGATGTCCAAGAGCGACCCCAGCGACCAGAGCCGCATCAACCTGACCGACGATGCCGACACCATCGCCGCCAAGGTGAAGCGCGCCAAGACCGATCCCGATGCCTTGCCGTCCGAGCCGGCGGGCCTGGCTGGCCGGCCGGAAGCGGCCAATCTCGTCAATCTGATGGCCGCGCTCACCGATCGCAGCATCGCCGATGTTCTGGCTGAATTTGGCGGCAAGGGCTTTGGCGCCTTCAAGCCGGCCCTCGCCGACGTGATGGTGACCAGGCTTGCCCCGATCACCAGCCGCTTCAACGAGCTGAAGAACGACGATGTGGCGATCGAGGCGATCTGTGCCCGTGGTGCCGAACGGGCCCGGGCGATTGCCGAGCCTGTGCTGGCCGAGGTTCACCGCGCCGTCGGCTTCGTGGCTTGACCCGTCCGCATCCCGGCCACATCAACATGAATTGACATACATGTGTCGTTCATCGGGCGGACACGTGCAATGCCCTAGATTTGCGGGCATAGATTGCAGAGAGTTCATCTGGAGCCTCGATCAATGACCGCCAAGCTTGCCCATGCCCGCATCATCCTGCCGCTGGCCGCCGCCGCGCTGCTCTCGGCCTGCACCACCGGCTTTGAAGCCCGTGTGGCCCGCTTCCAGCAAATGCCGGCGGCGCAGGGCAACAGCTTCGTGATCGAACCGCGCGACAAGGCGATGAGCGGCGGGCTGGAATTTGCCACCTATGCCAATCTGGTGAAACAGAAGCTGATCGCCGCCGGTTTCCAGGAGGCCAGCAGCCCCGAAGCCGCCGCGCTGACGGTGCAGCTGGATTATCATGTCACGCCGCCGCGCGAGAAGGTGCAGACGCGGCCCGGTGTCGGCTTTGGCCGCTGGGGCTTTGGTGGCTGGGGCGGCTGGGGTGGCTGGGGTCCCTATTGGGGCGCAGGCTGGGGCGGCTTTGGCGGCTGGGGCCCGGGCTTTGGTGGCTGGGGCGGTTGGGGCGCCAATGATGTCTACAGCGTCACCCAATATAATGCCGTTGTCGCCATGCGCATCAATCGCACTGGCGACAAGCAGAGCGTGTTCGAAGGCCGCGCCGAAACCGTGAGCAGCAGCAACAATCTCACCAAGCTGGTGCCCAATCTGGTGACGGCGATCTTTGCCAACTTCCCCGGCAACAGCGGCGAGACCGTGCGCGTGCGCTTCGATCCGGCCAAGCCGGGCGTGGCGCCTACGGTGAAGCCGCTGGGGTAAGCCTGTCTCTACCGCTTGATGGGGCGTGTCGCGACTGCGCGATGCGCCCCATTGTCCTTGCGGGCGATGCCATTAATCGGATGGCAGGGCAAACGCTGGGTGGGGAGAATGGGGCATGGCCGTCTGGATTGCGCTTGGCGCGGTGTTCATCAGCCTGATTGGCATGGCGATTTCACTCTATGCCGCCAACCAGAAGAAGAAAAAGGGCGACTGACCCCGCCTCAGGGCTTGGGCGTCGGCTCGTTGTAGCCCATGCGGTTGGTTCGGTCCTGCGCCCAGGCATCGATCTGTTTGCGATCGCAGCCGGTGAATCCGCCGGGGCCGATGGCGCTGCAACTGCCAATGCTGTTGCCGGCCCCGCCCGCGCCATCGCCGAGCAGCAGGGCGCGGTTCTGGGTCAGCACGCTCTGGCGGTTTTCAGCCCGGCGCAGCGGTTCGGGAATGCGATAGACTTCCGATTCGGGCAGGCGGGCGCACACCACCACTTCATCGGCGGACCGCGGCTTCGGGCAGGCTTCGTTGCCAAACACCGTCACCAGGCGCTGCCGGGGCTGGGTGCCGTCGCCGGTTGGGATGTCGGCCGGCTTCAGGATGGAGGGACGCGGCGGCGCCGTGGTCGGATTGGCGGGCGTCTGCGCCAGTGCCGGAGCAGCAGTCATCAGCAAAAGGGCGAAGGGCAGGCGCATCACCGAGAGCTCCAGTGTTTCAGGCCAAGAGTTTAGGCGGTTTCGACGCCGGGGGGAACCGCGAAAGGATGGCAACCAGCAGCTGTCCTGATGGTGAACGGCCCTGCGCCTGAAGGCCAAAGAAAAACCCCGCCGCGGTCGCCCGGGGCGGGGTGTTTTCGGGCCAGGACGGCCGATCAGTTGGTGGCTGCAGCCTGCATGGCTTCCAGCCGGGCGACGGCCGCCTCATCACCAGCGCTGCGCGCCGCAGCGAGCTGGGTGGCCACGGCGGCCACATCGATCTCGGCCACCGGGGTCGCCTGTTCGGCCAGGATGGTCAGGCCGGTTTCGGTCACCTCGGCAAAGCCGCCATCGATGAAAAACCGCTGCGTGGCCGGGCCACCATCGGTTTCATGGATGTGGATGGCGCCGGGGCGGATGGTGCTCATCATCGGCGCGTGGCCGGGCAGCACACCAAAATCGCCTTCGGTGCCGGGCACGACCACCATGGCCACCTTGGCGCGGGCCAGCCGGCGTTCCGGCGAGACGAGTTCGAAATCGAGCAGTTCAGCCATTTTCCGCTCCGCTCCCCTCCCGCTTGCGGGAGGGGCTGGGGGTGGGTTTCACAGGTTCGGGCGTGGATATTCCCACCCCCGACCCCTCCCGCTAGCGGGAGGGGAGCAATTTACGCCGCGTCCGCAGCCAGCTTCTTGGCCTTGGCGATCGCGTCTTCGATGGTGCCAACCATGTAGAAGGCGGCTTCCGGCAGATGGTCATATTCGCCGGCCACGATGCCCTTGAAGCCCTTGATCGTGTCTTCCACGGCCACGAACACACCCGGGGTGCCGGTGAAGATTTCGGCGACGTGGAACGGCTGCGACAGGAAGCGCTGGATCTTGCGGGCGCGGGCGACGACCAGCTTGTCCTCTTCCGACAGCTCGTCCATGCCCAGAATGGCGATGATGTCCTGCAGGCTCTTGTACTTCTGCAGCACTTCCTGAACCTGGCGGGCGACGCCATAATGTTCTTCACCCACCACGCGCGGTTCCAGCACGCGGCTGGTCGAATCGAGCGGGTCGACGGCCGGGTAGATGCCCAGCTCGGCGATCTGGCGCGACAGCACGGTGGTGGCGTCGAGGTGGGCGAACGAGGTGGCCGGGGCCGGGTCGGTCAAGTCGTCGGCGGGCACGTAGATGGCCTGCACCGAGGTGATCGAGCCCTTGTTGGTCGAGGTGATGCGCTCCTGCAGGGCGCCCATGTCGGTGGCCAGAGTGGGCTGATAGCCCACGGCCGACGGGATGCGGCCCAGCAGCGCGGACACTTCCGAACCGGCCTGGGTGAAGCGGAAGATGTTGTCCACGAAGAACAGCACGTCCTGGCCTTCGACATCGCGGAAATATTCGGCGATGGTCAGGCCCGACAGGGCGACGCGGGCGCGGGCGCCGGGCGGCTCGTTCATCTGGCCATAGACCAGCGCCACCTTGGAGCCTTCGGAGATGGCATTGCCATCCGCGTCAGACGCGATGACGCCGGCTTCGAGGAATTCGTGATACAGGTCGTTGCCTTCGCGGGTGCGCTCACCCACGCCAGCGAACACCGAGGTGCCGCCGTGGCCCTTCGCGATGTTGTTGATCAGTTCCTGGATCAGCACGGTCTTGCCGACGCCGGCGCCGCCGAACAGGCCGATCTTGCCGCCCTTGGCATAGGGGGCGAGCAAGTCGATGACCTTGATGCCGGTGACCAGGATGCTGGCTTCGGTCGACTGGTCGACGAATTCCGGGGCGGGGGCGTGGATCGGCGCGGTGTTGGTCTGATCGATCGGGCCACGCTCGTCGATCGGTTCACCGATCACGTTCATGATGCGGCCCAGGGTGGCGGGGCCGACCGGCACGCGGATCTGGCTGCCGGTGTCGACCACTTCCTGGCCGCGGACCAGGCCGTCGGTCGCATCCATGGCGATGGTGCGCACGGCGTTTTCGCCCAGGTGCTGGGCCACTTCGAGCACGAGGCGGTTGCCGCCGTTGCTGGTTTCCAGCGCCGACAGAATGGCCGGCAGTTCGCCTTCGAAGGTCACGTCGACAACGGCGCCGATGACCTGGCTGATGCGCCCGACATTGTTGGTGGTGTTGGTCATGTGGCGTGCTCCTTAAAGCGCTTCGGCGCCCGAGATGATCTCGATCAGTTCCTTGGTGATCGCGGCCTGTCTCGTGCGGTTATAGGTGATGGTCAGCTTGTTGATCATGTCGCCGGCGTTGCGGGTGGCGTTGTCCATCGCGGTCATGCGGCTGCCCTGTTCGGACGCGGCATTTTCGAGGAGGGCGCGGAACACCTGCACGGCAAGATTCTTGGGCAGCAGATCGGCAAGGATCGCCTCTTCGCCCGGTTCATATTCCACCGACGCATCGGTGCCGGAAGCATCGCCCGCCGGAAGGGCGGCCGGGATGATCTGCAGCCGGGTCGGCTCCTGGTTCAGGGCCGAACGGAAGGTGGAGAAAAACAGGTGAGCGACATCGAATTCGCCGGCCTCAAAGCGGGCAACCACATCCTCGGCCACCGCCTTGGCATCGGCAAAGGCGACATTCTTGATGTGGCTCATGTCCACCGTGTCGATGATCAGCTCCTTGTGGGTGCGGGCAAAGGGCGCGCGCGCCTTCTTGCCGACAAACAGCAGCTTCACCGTCTTGCCCTGGCCCAGCAGCTCTTCCATCGTGCGGCGGGCCAGCTTGGCGATGTTGCTGTTGAAACCACCGGCCAGGCCGCGTTCCGACGAGCAGATGACCAGCAGATGCACCTGGTCCTTGCCGGTGCCGGCGAGCAGGCGCGGGCTTTCCGGGCCCACGGTGACGCGGCTGGCCAGCGATGCCATCACGGCGGCCATCCGCTCCGAATAGGGGCGGGCGGCCTCGGCGGCTTCCTGGGCGCGGCGCAGCTTGGCGGCGGCCACCATCTTCATCGCCTTGGTGATCTTCTGAGTCGATTTCACCGAGGTGATGCGGTTTTTCAGAGACTTGAGACTGGGCATTGGCCTGTCTGTCTTCCTTTGCGGTCAACGCCGCCGGTCAGGCCGGCGGCGTGACTGATCCGTTTCAGGCGAAGGTCTTGGCGAAGGCGCCGATCAGCTCCTTCAGCTTGGCGGTGGTGTCCGCGCTCAGGTCCTTCTTGTCGCGGATGTCGGCCAGCACATCGGCATGGGCCGACTTCACATGGCTGAGCAGCGCGGCTTCAAAGCGGGTCACGGCGGCGGCATCGATGCCATCGAGATAACCGTTCACGCCGGCAAAGATCGACACGACCTGATCTTCGAACGGCATGGGCGCGAACTGGGCCTGCTTCAACAGCTCGGTCAGGCGCTTGCCGCGGTTCAGCAGCTTCTGGGTCGACGCATCAAGGTCCGAACCGAACTGGGCGAAGGCGGCCATTTCGCGATACTGGGCCAGCTCCAGCTTGATCGAACCGGCGACCTTCTTCATCGCCTTGGTCTGCGCGGCCGAGCCGACGCGCGACACGCTGAGGCCGACGTTGATGGCCGGGCGGATGCCCTGGTAGAACAGCTCGGTTTCCAGGAAGATCTGGCCGTCGGTGATCGAGATCACGTTGGTCGGGATATAGGCCGACACGTCACCGGCCTGGGTTTCGATGATCGGCAGCGCAGTCAGCGAGCCGGCGCCATTGGCGTCGTTCATCTTGGCGGCGCGCTCCAGCAGGCGGCTGTGCAGATAGAACACGTCACCCGGATAGGCTTCGCGGCCCGGCGGGCGGCGCAGCAGCAGCGACATCTGGCGATAGGCGACGGCCTGCTTGGACAGATCGTCATACACGATTACGGCGTGCATGCCGTTGTCGCGGAAATATTCGCCCATGGTGCAGCCGGTATAAGGCGCCAGGAACTGCAGCGGGGCCGGTTCCGACGCGGTCGCGGCGACCACGATCGAATATTCCATTGCGCCATTTTCTTCCAGCGCGCGCACGATCTGCGCGACGGTGGAGCGCTTCTGGCCCACGGCGACATAGATGCAATAGAGCTTCTTCGACTCGTCGTCGCCGGCGTTGATGCCCTTCTGGTTGATGAAGGTGTCGATGGCGACAGCGGTCTTGCCGGTCTGGCGGTCACCGATGATCAGCTCGCGCTGGCCGCGGCCGACGGGCACGAGGGCGTCGAGCGCCTTCAGGCCGGTCTGCATCGGTTCATGGACCGACTTGCGCGGGATGATGCCCGGCGCCTTCACTTCGACGCGGCGACGCTCGGCCGCCACGATCGGGCCCTTGCCGTCGATCGGGTTGCCCAGGCCGTCAACCACGCGGCCCAAAAGGCCCTTGCCCACCGGCACATCGACGATGGTGCCGGTGCGCTTGACGGTGTCGCCTTCCTTGATCTGGCTGTCAGAACCGAAGATCACGATACCGACGTTATCGGTTTCCAGGTTCAGGGCCATGCCCTGGATGCCGCCCGGAAACTCCACCATTTCACCGGCCTGCACATTGTCCAGACCATGCACGCGGGCGATGCCGTCACCAACGCTCAGCACCTGGCCGACTTCCGAAACCTGGGCTTCGGTGCCGAAATTGGCGATCTGGTCCTTGATGATCCGCGAGATTTCGGCGGCATTGATATCCATGACAATCAGCCCTTCTTAAGCTTTCAGCGCCTGGCCGAGATTCTCGAGCCGGGTCTTCAACGAGGAATCGATCATGCGGCTGCCCACGCGCACCACCAGGCCGCCCAGGATCGCCGGATCAACAGTCACATTCAGCGCCACATCGCGGCCGATGCCGGCCTTCAGCTTGGCGGCCAGCGCCTTCTGCTGGGCCGCCGACAACTTGTGCGCCGCCGTCACATTGGCGGTCACCTCACCCTTGCGGGCGGCGTTCAGTGCAGCGAAATCGCGGATCACGGCCGGCAGCAACGCCAGGCGGCGGTTGGCGGCCAGCACGCCAAGGAAATTCTGGGTGAGGCCATCGACATTCAGCCCGGCGGCCACACCCTTGATGGCAGCACCCGCCGCACCCCGGCCCACCAGCGGGCTGCTGATCAGCGTCTTCAGATCAGCCGATTCGGCCAGCGCCTCGCTGAGCGAATTCAGGCTGGATTCGACGGCCGCAAGTGTCTTGCCCTCGATCGCCAGATCGAACAGCGCACGGGCATAGCGGCCGGAAAGGCCGGTGGCCACTTGGTGAGAAATCTGTGCGTCCAAGGCTGGTGCCTCGCTTTGAATCGGATATGACAAAAAGGCCCGGCGAACGAAGTCCACCGGCTGCGCGGCGCGGCTAGCATGGCCCCCGCGATGTTGCAAGGCAGCATTGCCGCTATTTGGCCTTTGGGATGAGGGGCAGGGCGGCAAACAGCAATTGCCCGCCAAGCCCCAGCAAACCCGCCGGCGCCACCAGCGCCGCCAGATGCGTCGCCAACGTGCCACCAAAGGCCAGCGACAGGCCCAATTCGGCCAGCATCAGCCACAAGAACGCCGTGCCGCCCATGACGGCCCGGCCGCCCACCGCCACCAACCGCCCCGCCAGCACCCGCCGGCACCACCACCAGCTGAACCCCAGCATCAGCGGCAACTCGATGGCCACCGCCCCCACATCCCCCACCATGGGCGCCAGCCACAGCGTGCGGACGGTGCCGAGCAGGAACCCCAGCGCGAACACGCCAGCGAAATAGCGCAGGCCAAGGGCAAGGGCGGTCATGCCGGGATCATGCAGCCGCGCAGGGCACAGAGGCAAGCAGAGCCTCCGGCGGCCAGGGTCGCGGACCCTGGACCCGTTTGTTTCAGTGCGCTCCCGTCCTGCAAGCGCGGCGCGGCGGTGCGCTTTTTGATCACAGCGCCGCCCAAAATCAAACGGGTGCAGGGTCCGCGACCCTGCCCGCCGGAGGCTCTTCTTTCCCTTCTTCGCTTCTGTCCTACATCCCCACGGCTGGGTTACACTCCCACCCATGAGCGACCTTCTCCCGACCCCCTCCGCCGAACCCGTTCGCCACGATGGCTGGACGGCGGCGCGGCAGCAATATTTCCTCGAAGTGCTGGCCGACACTGGCAGTGTGACCATGGCCTGCCGCCGGGTCGGCATGAGCCGGATGGCGGCCTATCGTCTGCGCCGCCATCCCAATGCCGGCGATTTTCGCGCCGCCTGGGATCTGGCGTTGGTCGAGGCGGTCCGCCAGATCGAGCATGTCGCCATCGAACGTGCCCTGCAAGGCGAGGAGGAGGTGATAGAACGCAATGGCGTGGTCGAGGTGATCCGGCGGCGGCCCTGTGATGCCCGCCTGCTCGTTCGCCTGCTCGAACGCGCGGAGGAGCGCCAAAGCACGCAAGCTGCCATGGCACGCCAGATTGCCGACCTGCGCGCGTTGATCGATGCACAGCCCGACCGGCGCGACTGGCTGCCGGAACGCCCTATGACCTATCAATTCGAAACCTTGGACCGGTTGCCGCCGCCGCTGGTGCTGGTGGTGCCCGATCCCAGCGTTCTGAAATTGCGTGCATCGCGCGCGCGTATCAAGCCCAATTTGTAACCTTTGTAACCTACAGCGCCCGCCCGCCGCGCCGGCCACCTCTGCCAATTCCCCACAGCCCACTTGCCGTCGCGCCTGCGTTGTGGCCATGGGGGCTGCCAAGGAGCCTTTGGAAAACCGCCCATCATGCCCTGGCTGTTCAACCTGTTTCTGGCCATCCACATCGGTGCTGGCGTGGTGGCATTGACCTCCTTCTGGGGAGCCGTTCTCACCAAGAAGGGCGGGCCGGCGCACCGCTGGTGGGGCTTCGTGTTCTCAGCTGCCATCTACACCGCGGCTGCCCAGGCGCTTGGCATGGGCGCGCTGTCGCTGGTCTGGCCGCTGGCGATGCATCCGCAACTCACCGATGCCGTGCTCTATCGCGGCATGTTCGGCACCATGATGGTCTATCTCGGGCTGCTGGCCATGTCGATGACGCGCTATGGCCTGGTCATGGTCAGCAACCGCCGTAACCATCCGGGCAACCGCCACTGGTCGATGCTGGCGCTGCAGGGCGTCACCATGGCGGCGGCCGGTGTCTGCCTGGCCCATGGCCTGTATCTGTTGAACCGCAACGGCCCGGTGATGGAGCCCATCCTGATGGTGATGGTCTCGCTGCTCGGCTTTGGCACCACCACCACCTATTTCCGCTACATCTTTACTGCGCCCTCATCCCCCCGCGCCTATATCCCCGAACATTTCAAGGCGATGGTCGCCACTGGCATCGCGGCCTACACCGCCTTTCTGTCGGTCGGCCTGATCGAGATGTTTCCGGCCCATGCCTTCAACCCCGTCATCTGGGCCATTCCCAGCGTGATCGGCATGATGATCATCATCCATTATCTGCGCCAGTATCGTCCGGTCCGGAAGGCCCAGCCGGCCGAGTGAGCGTGGCATCCAGATCGGCGAACAGATCGTCGACATGCTTCAGGTGCGGCCGTTCGGCGGCGATGATGGCGCGGAACACCTGATCCCGGATGCCGGCCAGGTCACCCGGGCTGGGGCGGGCGGCTTCCGGCAGGCTGGAGATCACCAGGTCGATCATCCGCTCCGCCCCATGCAGGCGGCCCCACAGATAGTCATGTTCGCGGTATGACCGGCTGAAAAAGGCGCCAAAGGCGTTGAACAGCGCGCCCTTCAACCGCCGGCCGCCGGCCGTGCCCAGGCCGGAGCAATCATCCGGGCTGATGCGGTCCACCTTGATCTCGTCCAACTCGTCCAGCCCGCCATCGGCGATCAGCGGCAGGATGGCAATGTCAAAGAAGGGAAAGCCCAGATAGGATGACAGCACATCGCGGCGCAGCCGGCGCGGCAGCTTTTCGGCGAGCAGGGCGACCAGCGCCGCATCGCTCTGGCCGTCGAGCGCCTTCAGGCCCAGCGCCGCCTCCACCGTGGCCAGCGCGGCGGCAAGATCGGGCCCGGTGCAGGCGGCCCGCACCGCCGGGTCAGCCGCCACCCGGCTCCAGGCGGTGAGGTGCGGGGCCAGGATGGCGTGCAGCCCGGCCTTGATGCGACCCAGGATCGCGGCGGTCGCTTCGTCGGCCCCGGCCATGGCAGCGTTGATGCGGCGGATCATGAAGCGCAGGCGGCGGATGCGGAAATCCAGATCAAAGCGCCGCAGGGTGAGGACATAGTCGCTGCCGGCGCCGCCCTTGGCCAGCGCCGCTTCGGGATTGTTGGCGGCGCCCAGGTGGCGCCACAGCAGCGGGCGCAGCATGTCGGCCTCCGTTCCGGAGATGCGGGCGAGCTCGCTGGCCAACCGATCAACCACGGCCGAGAATTTCAACCGGCCATAGGCGCCATAGGCAAAGCCGGCCTGCCGTGCCGCCTCGCTGTTCATGCGGCTGCGCCAGTCGGCCAGCCGTTCCAGTGTGGGCGACAGCAGCAGCAGGCGAATGCCAATGGCCGCATCGATGGCGGCATCAACCTGGGGGATCATGCCGATGACGATGTGGCGCAGCCGCCGCGCCCGGCCCGACAGTGCCTCGATCGCCGCCACACTGTCGCTGATCGGCTGCTGGCGCGGGATATCGGCGAGGCTGCGCAGGATGGTGGCGAAGAAGCCGGGGTGGTGGCCGGGCACATGCTCGCCGGCATGGCTGCCCGGCTTGGGATCAAGATAGACCAGCCGGCGATCCACCTCACGGTGGGCGGGGCGGCGGCCCAGCGCCGCCAGCGCCGGGCCAAAGGGCCGGTTGTCGAGCACGGCGCCGTCGATCAGGTCCACCATGTCGGGCGCGTTGCGGCTGGGCAGGATGTGGGCGAGGAAAGCATCCATGCCGGGCCAGCCGGGCCCGCGCTGGCGATACAGCGCTGCCACCTCGGCCGCCCGGGCGGGCGGGAAGGCGCCGGGGAAGCTGGCCGTGGCCCGTGCCGCCAGCACCAGCGCCGGATCATCGCCCAGATGCCGGGCATCGCCATCGCCGGGGCAGCCAAAGCCGATCACCAGCCGATGTTCGGGTTCGATCACCTGGGCCGGGCTGTTGAGCCGCAGCGCCTTGGGGGAGCCGTGATAATCGGTGACGGTGACGAACAGATCGAACGGATGCAGGCGCGGCACCAGCGGCGGTGTGCGCTCCCCCTTGGCCATGGCGGCAAAGGCATCGGCCAGCAGGCCGGAAAAGGCCGTTCCGGAAAAGGGCGGCTGGAACCAGCGGCTGCGCATGAAGCGGGACAGCTTGGCCTTCACCTCGCCATGGGCGGCAACCTCGGCCTTGTCCTCGGCCTCCAGCCCGCGCCGGCGGACCCACCAGACCAGCGGGATCGCCCACAATTTCGACAGCGGCCGCGACGCCGCTTCCGGATCGAGCAGGGCATCACTGTCGGCCCCGTCCAGCCACAGGCTGCGGATGGAATCCAGATCATGGCCTTCCACCAGCGCCCGGGCCAGCAGCACGCCATTGATGCCGCCCGCCGAGGCGCCGGCGACGATGTCGCACACCACCCTGAGATCAAGGCCGGGGATGGCATCAAGCAGGGCCTGATAGACTATCTCGCTGTCCCGCGCCGGGGGCAGGGCATCTGCTGTGTGCCGGCGCATGGAGGCGCGGGCCAGCTTCCAGACCTCCTTGGTGAGGCCGTGCATGTAGACCGCCAGGCTCACCCCGCCATAGCAGACCAGCGCGAGGCGAAGCTCCTTGCTCTGCACATGCCATCCTTCCACTGCCAGTGTAGCGGGGCGGCAGGCCCCGGCAAGTGGCTGGGAATTCGCGGCCGGCGCGGGCCGGGTTGCGCGATGGTTGCAATCAGGCGCGAAACGCTTCGCGCTGGCCGATCAGATCGGCAAACACCCGCACCATGCTGCGGCCAGTGGCCGCCATCTGCAGCCTTTGCATGGCAGTCTTGATGGATGTTTCTTCAGGGCCGCCCTCATCAAGGTCGACATGTGCCATATCCCAGGCGCCGAACAGCCGCTCCGAAGTTGCTATGAACTCCAACACTGTCACATCGGTGTGGCGGTCATCGAGCTGGATGGTTTCGAACAATAGTTCCATCGGCTGCAGATTGCCCTCGATCACCTGGCAGAAATAGCCCTTGGAACACAGCAAAACCCCCGTGATGCCCGCCAGGTGGTTGGCCTTGCGCGACCTGGCAAGGATTGCGTGGAGCTCATCCGTCCTGACCTCGGCCGGCAGGGTGCTACGGCTGATGTAGATCAGGCGATGCAGATCATTCACTGGCTGGGCCGGCCGCGGTGATTGTCTCCATGAACCGGGCTACCGCGCTCATCGGCATGGGCGGGTGGTGGATGTAGCCCTGGATCAGTTCCGCACCCATCGCACACACCGTCAGCAGCTGCTCTCTGTTCTCAACGCCTTCGATCACGGGGTGCAGGCCAAGGCCTTCGGCCAAACCGATTATGCTGCTCATCAACCGGCGGGAACGCCGGGCGACCCGAGCATCAGTTGCAGCAAGGTCCACCACCAGCGACCGATCGATCTTCAGATAGTCCAGCGGCAACTCCACCAGCACGCTGAGTGCGGAATAGCCGGTGCCAAAATCATCCAGCGCGAGAAAACACCCGATGGCGCGGATCGCCTCAAGGTGCGGTTTTACAGCCGGTGACAGATAGTTGGACTCGGTCATTTCGAAGCAGACCCGGCTCGGCTGGATGCCGGCATGGCTGATGGCCTGCTTGATCACGGTCAGGAGCAGCTCTGGTTCATCGAACTGGCGCGCGCTCAGATTGATGCTCACCCGTGGATGCGTACCATCCCGATTGGCTGGCCAGGCCATTGCATCCACCATTGCTCGGCGGATGATCCAATTGCCCAGCAACGGCATCACACCGATCTGCTCGGCCAAGTCGATGAAATGTTGTGGGCTGATCAGGCCAAAGGTTGGATGCTGCCAACGCACGAGCGCCTCGAAACCATGAACGCAACCAGACACCTCGTTGATGATTGGCTGGTAGAGGATCGAGAATTCGGCATTGTTGACGGCATCATAGATGTCGGTCGACTTGAGTGTGATCGCCAGGCGCAGATCATTCTCCAGTTGGTGGTTTCTGCGCGCCTCGGCCAGCATCACCGGTTGGAAGAACATGATGGGATGGTTGACGATCCTGGCATGATGCAAGGCTGCACTCGCCGCCTGGATCAACCGGGTTTCAGACCTGTCGACATCGTCCATCAAGGCGACGCCAACATGGGGCCGGACCACGATGATCTCACCGTCGATCGCCATTGGCCGCTGCAGAAAGTCCATCATCCGCCGGATATCGGCTTCAAGCGTTGGTGACGGCACCAGCAGAGCGCAAAACCGGGCCTCTCCCATCCTTGCGAATGCCAGCGCGTTTCCAAGCAGGCGCGCAAGTCTTTGGCTGGTGCGCACGACAACCAGATCGGCGCGCTCCGGCCCTTTGCCAATGCCCATCAGGTCAAAGCGCGACAGCTCCACTTTCACCAGGGCGACATGCGGCCATGCAGCACGAAAAGCGTCGGATTTCATCAGCTTCGTCAGGCTTTGCCTGGTCAGAAAGCCGGTAAGCTCGTCCACCGCCAACCCAATGTTGGTGTCTGCCAGCACGAAAGGCCGTTCGGGCGACTCGCCCGCAGAGGTGAAGGCCGCACTCATCGAGCGGCCTATGCGCGCAATTAAAGAGCGAAGCGAGAAAAATCGCAATTTGCACTGAATGTTGCCGGATCGGCAGATGCCTGCTCAGTTCAGCGCTTGATGGCGGCAGCTTCGACCACGATGTCGAACGCCGTGGTCAACCCCTTCACGAAGCCGGCGCGCTCCACATTCACATATTCATCTAGGGCGTGGGCGCGAAAGCCGCCGCCGCCCGCGCCCAGGGTGATGGCCGGGATGCCCAGGCTGATCGGGATGTTGCTGTCCGTCGAACTTGGCATCAGCTGCGCGTCATAGCCGCCGGCGGTGAGGATGCGCGCGGCGGTCTGCACCAGCGGGTCGCTTTCAGGCGTGGTGCCGGCAGGCCGGTCCCCGATCAGTTCGGGCACGGCGCTGATCTTGCCAAAGCGGGTGTCGCGAGCGGCATTCTCGGCGGCGACGCTGTCTTCGATGATCTTCAGGAACTGGGCTTCCAGCGCCTTCAGATTGGCGGTGGAGGCCGACCGCATGTCGAATTCGGCGAGGATCAGGTTGGGGATGGAGTTGACTGAAGTGCCGCCAGCAATGGTGGAGGCGGCAAAGGTGGTCTTCACATCGGCGGGCGGCACGACCTTGTACAACGCCTGCACGGCCCCTGCCATCGCCGCCATCGGGTTGACGATGCCGAACGCGCCATAGCTGTGGCCGCCCGGCCCCTTGAAGGCGACGCGATAGCGGCGGGAGCCGACGCCGCCGTTGACGATGCGAGCGACATTGCTGCCATCAAAGCTGATGAAGTCGGCAATGCGCGCCTTCAGCGGGCTGGCCGAAAACAGGTGCCGCACGCCGCGCAGATCGCCCTGGCCTTCCTCGCCCACGTTGGCGACAAAGATGATGTCCCGCTGCGGGGTGATGTTGGCGGCATTGAGGGCGCGGTTGAAGGCCAGCAGCGCGGCCAGCGTGACGGTGGTGTCGCCGATGCCTGGCGCGTGCAGCGTGTCGCCTTCGCGGCGGACCTTGATGGGCACATCGGGCGGGAACACGGTGTCGAGATGGGCAGCGACCATCAGCGCCTTGGCGGTGCGGTCCTTGCCCGGCCTGGTGCCGATCACATTGCCGACGGCATCGACATGGACATCGGTGAGGCCCAGCGCCTTGAACTTCTCGGCCATGCGCTGGCCGCGCGCGGTCTCCTTGAAGGGCGGGGCCGGGATTTCGGTGAGCTCGATCACCTCGGCGATGGTGGTGTCGTAATCAGCGGCAAGCCTGGCGTGAGCGGCCTGCAGAGCGGCGGGCTGGGCCAGAGCCGATCCGGACAGGAGCAGGGCGGGGAGGATCATGATGCGCATGGCCGGCATGTGGCACAGGGCCGGCGTGCATTGCAATTGGCAGATTCAGCCCCGGGCCGCCATGGCCGCCTTCATCGCATCGATGAACGGCCGGCGGCCATTGCTGCCCGGCAGCCGCGCATCGAACAGCAGGTGCACCGGCAGGATCTCGGGCAGCAGGCCGGGCAGGATCTCGACCAGCCGGCCATTGGCGAGGGCGTCATCGACCTGATAGCTGAGCAGCGAGGCGATGCCGCTGCCGGCTTCGGCGGCCGCCACCGCCCCGGCCACGGTTGACAGGCTGAGCCTGGGGTGCAGCCGCCGGCCCAGCCGCCATTGCCCATTGGCGCGCGGCCCGCTGGTGGCGATCAGATCATGGGCGGCCAGTCCGGCCAGATCGGCCGGCGTGCCGCGCCGCGCAAGATAGGCAGGGCTGGCCACCATCACCTGCCGCACCGTGCCGATCCTGACCGCCGTCAGGCTGGAATCGGCCAGCGCGCCGATGCGCACCGCCACATCAATCCCTTCTTCGGCCAGGCGGACATTGCGATCGATCAGCAGCAGCCGCACCGACAGGCGTGGGAAGCGGGCCATCAGGCCGGCCACCACTGGCACCACGTGCAGCCGCCCGAACATGGTGGGGGCGGTGATGTGGAGTTCGCCCCGGGGCTCGCCCGGCTCGGCCCGGGCCGAACGGGCTGCCGCCTTGAGTTCAGCGAGCAGCGGGCGGATGCGGTCGCGATAGGCGATGCCGGCATCGGTGAGCATCACCTGCCGCGTGGAGCGCCGGAACAGGCTGGTGCCCAGCTGGGCTTCCAGCGCCGCGATCGCCCGGCTGGCGGCTGTGGTCGAGCAGCCTTGTGCCTGCGCCGCCTTGGTGAAGCTGCTGCTGTCGGCCACGGCGAGGAACAGGTCGAGCGTCTGGAGCTGATCCATATTGTTGCCAAAAACGGGATAATGTTTTTCTGATTGGCTGGATTATCGCGAGTGATGCGCGGGATTACAAGCCTTGCCATGGCTCAAGGTTTCCTCCGCACCATCTTTGGCGATACCGCCCGCGCCTTGCAGACGGCCGATGGCTCGCGCCCGTCCTATGCCCGGCTGGAGGGCGATGGGTCCGGTGGCCGCGACGAACTGGGCCAGCGCGAGGCCGATTTCATTGCCGCGCGCGACAGTTTCTACATGGCCAGCACCAGCGCCGACGGCTGGCCCTATATCCAGCATCGCGGCGGGCCGGCCGGTTTCCTGAAATGCCTGCCCGGCAACCGGCTGGGCTTTGCCGATTACCGCGGCAACCGCCAGTTCGTGTCGATGGCGAACATCGTCGATGGCAGCCCGGTGGCGCTGTTCCTGATGGATTATCCCAACCGCCGCCGCCTCAAGCTGCTGGGCCGGGCGCACGTGATCCCGGCGGCCGACGATGCCAACATGGTGGCCGCGCTGATGCCGCCGGGGTACGACGCCG
Source organism: Sandarakinorhabdus sp. FBCC-B8862 (assembly GCF_059745315.1). NCBI lineage: Bacteria > Pseudomonadati > Pseudomonadota > Alphaproteobacteria > Sphingomonadales > Sphingosinicellaceae > Sandarakinorhabdus > Sandarakinorhabdus sp. FBCC-B8862. Next base: position 1,278,560 of record NZ_CM185574.1, on the reverse strand, counting down.
AGCCCGAACGTGCCTTCATCATCGATGTGATCGGACTTGACTGGAATTGCCCCCAGCACATCACGCCGCGCTTCACCGAAGCTCAGATTGCCGCCGCCACCGCGCCGCTGAGGGCCGAGATCGCCCGGCTACAGGCGCTCATCACCCCGGAAGGAGACTGACGCATGACCACTGCCCCCACCGACCTGCCTGGCCCACTGACGCTTGGCGTTCATCATGTTGGCCTGACCGTGCCCGATCTCGGCGCTGCGGCGGCCTTCTTCATTGCTGGCCTGGGCTTTGCCGAGGTGGGCGCGGTGCCGGCCTATCCGGCGCTGTTCGTATCGGATGGCAGCAGCCTGATCACGCTGTGGCAGGCGGCCGACCCGGCCAGCGCGGTCGGCTTTGACCGCAGGGCCAATGTCGGCCTGCACCATCTGGCGTTGAAACTGCGCGATGATGCGGCGCTGCAGGCTCTCCACGCGCGGTTGCGCGGGTGGCCGGGTGTGGCGATCGAATTTGGCCCCGGCCCGATGCGCGCCGGGTCGCCGGTCAACCACATGATCATTGCGATGCCCGGCGGCATCCGCATCGAATTTGCGACTCCGTTCGGTGGTTGAACCGATGCGCCCCCTGATCCCGCCCTTCACCCGTGAAAGCGCCATGTTGAAGGTGCGCGCTGCCGAAGATGCCTGGAACAGCCGCGATCCACAGCGCGTCGCCCTGGCCTATGCGCCCGACAGCCAGTGGCGCAACCGCGACCGCTTTATCAGCGGCCGGGGGGCGATCATCGAATTTCTCACCGCCAAATGGCAGCGGGAGCAGGATTATCGCCTGGTCAAGGCGCTGTGGCTGCACGGTGACACGAGGCTGGCTGTGCGCTTCGCCTATGAATGGCATGATGGCCGCGGCCAGTGGTTCCGATCCCATGGCAATGAAAATTGGGAATTCGGCGCGGATGGCCTGATGCAGCGCCGCATCGCCAGCATCAACGATGTGGCGATACGGGAACAGGATCGCTGCCTGTTCTGGGCGGGGGATCGGCGGCCGGATGACTATCCGGGGCTGGAAGCGTTGGGTCTGTAGGCCGCCGGCCCCCCTTGCCTCGGCCGGGTCATTCTTCTAACGTTCCCACTCTGTTCTGTTTGGAGTGGCGATGGCCAAGGGCAAGACGCGCTATGTGTGCCAGGCGTGCGGGGCGGTGGCGCCGCGCTGGGCCGGGCAATGTGCGGACTGCAAGGAATGGAACACGCTGGCTGAAGAGGCGGCACCGGTGTTCACGCCCTTTGCCGCCAAGCAGTCGCTGCAGTCGGGCGGCCGCCGCATCGCCATGGAAAGCCTGGCCGATGATGTGGCCCTGCCGCAGCGGCTGTCCACAGGCATCACCGAGCTGGATCGGGCGCTGGGCGGCGGGCTGGTGGCCGGCAGCGTCACCCTGATCGGCGGCGATCCTGGCATCGGCAAATCCACATTGTTGCTGCAGGCGGCCGGCAAGATGGCGCGCAGTGGCAATCGCGTCGCCTATGTCTCGGGCGAGGAGGCGGCGGACCAGGTGCGGCTGCGCGCCCGCCGGCTCGGCCTGGCCAAGGCCGATGTGGCATTGGCGGCCGAAACCAATGTGCGCGATATCCTGACGACGCTGGGCAGCCAGAGCACCGCCCCCGCGCTGCTGGTGATCGATTCCATCCAGACCATGCATTCGGACACGCTGGAGGGCGCGCCCGGCACCGTGTCACAGGTCAGGGCGTCGGCGCAGGAGCTGATCCGCTTTGCCAAGTTGTCGGGCTGTGCGCTGGTGATCGTGGGGCACGTCACCAAGGATGGCCAGCTCGCAGGCCCGCGCGTGCTTGAGCATATGGTTGATACCGTCCTCTATTTCGAAGGGGAGCGCAGCCACCAGTATCGCATCCTGCGCGCGGTGAAGAACCGCTTTGGCGGGACGGACGAGATTGGCGTGTTTGCCATGGGTGCCGATGGCCTGGAGGAGGTGGCGAACCCGTCGAGCCTGTTCCTGACAAACCGGGCGGACGGCGCCAGCGTGACCGGCGCCGTCGTGTTCCCGGCGCTGGAGGGCACGCGCCCGGTGCTCTGCGAGATCCAGGCGCTGGTGGTGCGGGTGCCATCGGGGGCGACGCCGCGCCGGGCTGTCGTCGGTTGGGATTCGGGCCGGCTGGCCATGCTGCTGGCGGTGCTTGAGGCGCGCTGCGGCCTCGGCTTTGGCGGGCACGAAGTCTATCTGAATGTCGCGGGCGGACTCAGGATTGCCGATCCTGCCGCCGATCTGGCGGTGGCCTGCGCGCTGGTTTCGGCGCTGACCGACCGGCCCTTGCCGGGCGATTGCGTCGCCTTTGGCGAAGTGGCGCTGTCGGGCGAGTTGCGCAGCGCTGGCCTCGCCGCGTTGCGGTTGAAGGAAGCGGCCAAGCTGGGCTTTGGCCGTGCCTTCGTGCCCGATGGCACCGGCGGCGGCGGGGCGATGCGGGTGGCGAGTTTCCGCACCCTGAACGCCGTGGTGGATTCGCTCGGCAGGCCAGAATGATGCTGTTGTCATGAGCTGTTTTGGATTGGCAACACACCCCGGTTTGGCGTAGGCGCAGCAGCATCATGGATTTCATCGCTTCCCTCGCCGGTTTTGACTGGATTGTCGTCATCATCGTTGGTGCCGCCGCCGGCTTTGGCCTGATGCGCGGCTTCATTGCCGAGGTTGCCAGCCTGGCCGGCTGGTTTGCCGGCTTCGTCGCCGTCCGCCTGTTCTACACGCCGGCCAAGGCGATTTTTGCCGAAGCCAGCGGCAGCGACATGATCGGCGCTTTTGCCGCCGTGCTGGGGCCGTTCCTGCTGGCGTTGCTGGGCGTCAAGCTGATCGGCAGCTTCCTGTCCAGTTCGGCCAAGGGCAGCACGATCGGCGTGCTGGACCGGATCCTGGGCCTCGGCTTTGGCCTGGTGAAGGGGTTTCTGGGCGCCAGCCTGATCTTCCTGCTGATCACGCTGGCCCTGCGCATCGTGCCCGGCGGCAGCGAGCGCCCCGATTGGCTGGCCAAGGCGCGCACCACCCCCACGCTGGCGCTGGTGGCCAGCGCCATGGTCGGCTGGGTTGGCGAAGCCTGGAAGCAGCAGCAGCAACTGATTGATCCGCACGCCGATGTGCCCGGCTTTGGCGATGATGCGCCGGCCGATGACGGCGGCTATGACCGCAAGCAGCGCAGCGCGCTCGACAGCCTGCTTGACGAGCAGGAAAAAAAGTCGCCTTCCACCGCGATATGACGATCCGGCTTTACAACACCGCGACGCGCACGAAGGATGTGCTGCAACCGATCAACCCCGATCGGGTGACCATGTATGTCTGCGGCCCCACCGTCTATGGCCGCGCCCATATCGGGAATTTCCGCCCGGCCGTGGTGTTTGATGTGCTGCAGCGGTTGCTCCGCCATGTCTATGGGCCCGACAAGCTGGTCTATGCCCGCAACATCACCGACATTGACGACAAGATCATGGACCAGGCCCGGGCCGAGGGCGTGGGGATCGAGGTGATCACCCAGCGTTATGAGGCGCTGTATCTCGAGGATGCCGCGGCCCTTGGGGTGGAGCGGCCCGATCTGCACCCGCATGCCACCACCAGCATCCCGGCGATGGTGGACATGATCGCCCTGTTGATCGCCAAGGGCCATGCCTATGCCGCTGAAGGCCATGTGCTCTTCGATGTGGCCAGCCACGGCGGCTATGGCAGCCTGTCGCGCCGGCCGCTGGACGAGATGATCGCCGGCGCCCGGGTGGAGGTGGCGCCCTACAAGAAGAACCCGGCCGATTTCGTGCTGTGGAAGCCGTCTTCCAGGGATCAGGCGGGCTGGCCCAGCCCCTGGGGGCGTGGGCGGCCGGGCTGGCACATCGAATGCTCGGCGATGATTGCCGAAAGCCTGGGGCAAACCATCGACATCCATGGTGGCGGCATCGATCTCACTTTCCCGCACCACGAGAATGAGTGCGCGCAGAGCGCCTGCGCCCATGATGGTGCGCCGCTTGCCAACATCTGGATGCATAATGGTTTCCTGAACTTTGGTGGCGGGGAGAAAATGTCGAAATCGCTCGGCAATGTGCAGAGCGTGGGTGATCTGCTCGCCGCCGGCTGGACCGGGGACGAGCTGCGCCTCGGCATCCTCAGCGCCCAGTATCGCCAGCCGCTGCAGTGGGACGAAGCGCTGCTGACCCAGATGCGCGGCCGGCTGGACAAATGGCTGCGCAAGCTGGGCGATGTGCCGAAGGGCGTGCGTCCGCTGCCGCCACCGTCGCTGGTGGAGGCGCTGTCCGATGATCTGAACACGCCCGCGGCCCTGGCGGCGATTGCCGGGATCGAGCAGGACCGTGAGGCGCTGCTGGGGGCGCTGGCCTTTCTGGGCCTGCCCTCGCTCAGCCCGGAAAAGAGCCGCCACGCGCACGATATGCGCAGCGCCGATCCCGATGCGGCGCGCTTCGATGCGCTGGTGGCGGAACGCACGGCCGCCCGCAAGGCGAAGAACTGGGCCGAATCCGATCGCATCCGCGACGCGCTGGCCGCCGAAGGCATCAGCCTCGAAGACGGGCCCGCCGGCACCACCTGGCGGCGGGCCTGAGCGGCGTTTTCCCGCCTGTTCAGCGCCGCTGCCGAAGGGCATGAAGCAGATATGGCTGACTCGCTCTACAGCGCGGCGATTCTGCGCCTGAAACTGGCCGGGGAAGGCGCCCATCGCCTCGCTGCGCCGGGCGGCACTGCCACGCGGGTATCGCCGGTGTGCGGCAGCAAGATCATTGCCGATGTGACGCTGGCCGGCGGCCGCATTGCTGCGGTGGCGCTGGATGCTGCCAAGGCCTGCACGCTGGGCCAGGCGTCGGCGGCTGTGGCAGCGGAGCGGGCACTTGGTGCCGATGCCGATGCGCTGGCCGCCACCCGCCGCGCGCTGGCCGAGTTCCTGGCCGGCACGGGTGAAACCGCGCCGGATGGCTGGGCCGCCTTTGCCCCGGCGCGGGCCCATCGCGCCCGCCATGCATCGATCCTGCTGCCGCTCGATGCCCTGATGGCTGCCGTGGAGGCGGCGGGCTGATGGCGGACGCCCAGCCCAATCTGCTGCGCGATGTGGTGGTCTATCTGGCCGCCGCCGTCGTGCTGGTGCCGCTGTTCATCCGCTTCCGGCTGGGCGCCGTGCTTGGCTATCTCGCCGCTGGCATCCTGATCGGCCCGTCGCTGCTGGGCCTGGTCGCCAATGCCGAGCAGACGTTGCATTTTGCCGAATTCGGCGTGGTGCTGCTGCTCTTCGTCATCGGGCTGGAACTGCAGCCGTCGCGGCTGTGGGCCTTGCGGCGCGATATCTTCGGGCTGGGCGCGGCGCAGGTGATCCTGTGCGGCCTGGCGCTGACCGGGCTGCTGTTGGGGCTGACCAGCCTGACCTGGCAGGCGGCGCTGGTGGTCGGCCTGCCGCTGGGCCTGTCGTCCACCGCGCTGGTGATGCAGCTGCTGGGCGAACGGCAACTGGCGGCCACGCCCTTTGGCGAACGCAGCTTTGCCATGCTGTTGTTCCAGGATCTGGCCATCGTGCCGCTGCTGACCGTGGTCGGGGCCCTGTCGCGGGCGCCGGTGGCCAATCCCGAACCGGGTTGGCTGATGGCGGCCAAGACACTGGGGGCACTGGCCTTTCTGGTCGCGGTTGGCCGCTGGGTGCTGCCCCGCCTGTTCCGCATCATCGGCACGCTGGGCGCGCGCGAGGCGTTTGTGGCCGCGGCCCTGCTCTCCGTGCTGGGCAGCGCGCTGCTGATGGCCAGCCTGGGGCTGTCGATGGCGCTGGGCGCGTTCGTCGCCGGCGTGATGCTGGCCGAATCGCCCTATCGCCACGCGCTGGAAACCGACATCGAGCCGTTCCGGGGCCTGATGCTGGGCCTGTTCTTCATCGCCATCGGCATGAGCCTTGATCTGACCGTGATGCGCGACAATTTTGCGCTGCTGATCGCGCTGGTGATTGGCGTGATGGCGGTGAAGACGGCGGTGATCGCTGCGCTCGCCCGCCAGTTCGGCACCGATTGGCGCCGCGCCGGGGAGATGGGCATGCTGCTGGCCCAGGGTGGCGAATTCGGCTTTGTGCTGTTTGGCGAGGCGGAGCGCGGCCTGCTGATCAGCCACAGCGCGGCGCAGCTGTTCGGCGCGGTGGTCACCTGCTCCATGGCGTTGACGCCGCTGCTGTTTCGGCTGGCGATGCGGCTGTTCGAACGGGTGGAGGAGGCCGGCAGCCGCGACGGGCCGGAAATGGCCGGCGATCTGCCCGGCGGCCATGTCGTGCTGGTGGGCAGCGGCCGGGTCGGGCAGGTGATTGCCCAGATGCTGCGGGCGCGCGGCCTGGCGTTGACCGCCATCGATCTGGATGCCGAACTGATCGACATCACCGCCCGCTTTGGCAACCAGGTGTTCTGGGGCGATGGCACAAGACTGGATATCCTGCGCACCGCCGGCATCGATCGCGCCAGCGCCCTGGTGTTCGCCATCGACGGCCAATGGGATCCGAAGCCGGTGCTAGAGCCGATCCGCGCCGAATGGCCCGACCTGCCGATCATCGCCCGCGCCTATGACCGGATGCACACCATCGCTCTGCGCCAGGCCGGAGTGGAGCAGGTGACACGCGAGACGCTGGAAAGTGCGGTGGCCATGAGCCGCGATGTGCTGGCCACGCTCGGCACGCCCGACACGATGATCGATGCCATCGAAGCCGAGTATCGCCGCCGCGATCTGGAGCGGCTGGACCTGCAGATATGCAGCGGCGACATGATGACCGGTGCCGAGAGCATCATTCGCGGCGCTTTGGACTTCAACGCGCCCGATCCGGCCGCCTTGGGCGAGATTCCGCCGGCCTGAGGCCGATTCTGGCGGCAGTTTTTCCACTTTTTACGCATTTCGCCGCTTTGATCGGTGCGATCAGCCGCGCGAAAGCAGGATCATTGGCGATGATGACAGAATAGGGCCGCGTAGGACAGGCCGGCTTCATGTGCCGGCATACCATTCATAGCCGCGGTCGGGCCAATAGCCGCCCTTGCCCTGCCCGAAGGGTGCCAGACTGTCGGCCACCACGATCCGCATCAGATATTTGGCCTGCTTGTACCCCAACTGGCGTTCAACGCGCAGCCGGATGGGCGCGCCGTGGGCGGTGTCGAGCGGTTGATTGTTGAGGCTGTGGGCCAGGATCGTTTGCGGGTGGAAGGCATCAACCAGGTCGATGCTTTCATAATAGCGGCTCCTGGACTGGAGGCCACCCTTGCTCGCCTCCCCGCCATAATCATCGGCACACAGGAAGACGATGTAGCGGGCGCCGTCACGCAGGCCCGCGGCCTTCAGGATCGGGGCCAGCTGCGGCCCGGTCCACTGGCCGATCGCGCTCCAGCCTTCCACGCAATCATGGCGGGTGATCTGGCTGCGCTGCGGCAGTCGTTGGAGATCGGCCAGGCTCAGGTTGAGCTCCCGATTGACCAGCCCGGTCACCTGCAGCCGCCAATCGGCGAAGCCGCCGGCCGCCAGCGCCTGCCATTCGGGGTTGGTGGGCAGTTTCGTGCCATTGGCCTTGAACACCGGCGAGATTTCCGCCGCGCTGAATTCGCGGGCCAGCCCGTCGCGACCGACCAGCCGTTGCCAGCGCTCGGTCGCCTGTTCGCCGGATTTGATGACGGCCTGGGCGGTGGGATTGCGGGTGAGCGCGTCGCAGCCGGCCAGCGCCAGGCTGGCCGGCAGGGCGGTGAGCAATTGGCGACGGGGCAGGATCATTTCGCGCCTCCGATCGTCATCCGGCCGGTGATCATGGCGCCGATCTGCCGGATCGGGCCCGACAGCAATACCAGCACCAGGTGCAGGGCCAGGAAACCGGCAATGCTGGCCATGGCGATAAAATGCACCGAGCGCGCCGATTGCCGGCCGCCCCACAGTGCATCAAGGAAGGGCCAGGCCGCATCCATGCCCGGCGACATGGCCAGCCCGGTGAGGATGACGGTCGGAATGAGAATCAGCGCCACCCCGGCATAGGCGAGCCGCTGCAGCACTTCGTAGGAAAGGGCGGCCTCGCCTTTGGGGAAGCGCAGCTTCGCATGCTCGACGATGTCATGCCAAAGATGGGCCGGGCTGAGCTGGGTGCGGCTGGGCAGGATATCCCGCCACAAGCGGCCGGAGACGAGGCCATATCCCAGCCAGGTGAGGCCGTTCAGGATCAGCACCCAGGCAAAGAAGAAATGCCAGCTGCGCGCGGTGGCGAGATCGCGCATCGCCGGCAGTGTGGCCCAGTGCGGGAAGGCAACGATGTTGGGCGCGCCCTGGGGTGTGGTCGAGGCGCCGAGCAGGCCTGATGTGTCGAAGCGCTGATCGCCGATCTGCAGCCAGCCCTGTGGATCGCGCCACGGCGGCGATGCGCCGATTTCCAGCCATTGCCCGGCGCGGTGATCGACCGATCCGGCATCGCCCCAATAGAGCCGGGGATGGGCGCCAAAGATGTTGAGCCCGGTCATCAGCAGCAGGATGATCGCCAGCGCGTTGGTCCAGTGGGTCAGCCGCACCAGCCAATGGTGGCGCAGCACGCGGCGTGGCGGCGCCAACATCGCAGGCGGCGGTGTGTCGAGCGGGGGAGCAGTGCTGGCCATAATCGTCCTCTCCTGCTGTTCGCGCGAAGTTGCCAAGGGGTTACATTGGGCCGGCAAATTCGCCATGATTTGCCCCATGCTGCGCATTTTTTCCGCCACCGGCAACCGCATCCTTGGCGACGGGGATGCGCTGCCGGCCGATGCGGTGTGGATCGACCTGCTCAACCCGACTCCGGCGGAAGAGGCGCTGGTGGAAGCCGCGCTGGGCTTTGATGTGCCCACCGCCGACGACATGGCCGAGATCGAGACATCCAGCCGGCTCTATATCGACAATGATGCCATCGTGATGACCGCGACGCTGGCCATCGGCCTGGTGACCGAGCAGCCGGAGACCTGCGCGGTCAGTTTCGTGCTGGGGCGGCACCATCTGGTGACCGTGCGCTATCACGAGGTGCGCAGTTTCGACCGTTTTGCCGCCCAGGCGATGCGCAATCCGGAAACCTGTGCCGGGCCGGGCATGGCGCTGCTGGCGCTGATCGACACGATCGTGGACCGGCTGGCCGACGGCTTTGAACATATCGGGCGGGAAGTGGACGCGATTTCGCGCGGGACGTTTCGCCGGGCCGATGTGACCGAGCCTGGCCGGCAGCAGCGCCGGTCGAACCTGGCCCTGCAGGCGCTGCTAACCCGGCTGGGCGGGGCGCAGGATGCGCTGTCAAAGGCGCGCGAATCGTCGGTGTCCCTCACCCGCGCGCTGTCGTTCCTGCAGTTTGCGGCCCCAAGGGATGCGGGCCTTGCTGCGCAGATCAAGACGCAGCTGCGCGATCTGGCCAGCCTGTCGGACCAGGCGACCTATATTGGCGGCAATCTCACCTTCCTGCTTGATGCAACGCTGGGCCTGATCAGCATCGAGCAGAATGCGGTGTTCAAGATTTTCTCGGTGGCCAGCATCATCTTTTTGCCGCCCACACTGGTGGCCGGCATTTACGGCATGAATTTCGCGCATATGCCGGAACTGCAGTGGCTGTGGGGCTATCCGATGGCGCTCGGCATCATGCTGGCTGCGGCCGTCCTGCCCTATGCCCTGTTCCGCTGGCGCGGCTGGCTGTGACCCTCAAGGCGGATCGAGCGCGCAGCCATATTCCGGATCAAAGCGCGCGGTGCGGCTGGAGAGCAGCGGCACCCGGGCGGTGACGGTCCGCTTCGCCGTGTCATCCTCGATCTGGACGATCTCGGTGCCCGGCTCGCGGTCGGTCTCGCAACTGGCCATGTCGCGCCCGCCGACATAACGGCAGGAGCAGACGACATGGGCGATATAGCCGGTGGCGAGCTGGGCCTGTTTGCCGGTGGTGGAATATCTGAGGCCGAGCCAGCCGCCGGCCGCGAGGGTGAGGAGCAGCACCGGACCCCACACCAGCCAGCGGATGCGGCGGGTGGGAGCAGGCGGCGGCGATGACGTGTCACTTGCCAGCATGGGGGCAGGGCCTCTAGCGTGGGTTTCATGACAAGGTGCGCAATCCCGGCCCGGCTGGCAAGCCTGCTGCTGTTTCTGACAGCGGCCATGCCGGTGGCTGCGCAGCTCCAGGCCGTGCCGGCGCGGATTCCGGCCACGGCGCCGGTTTCGGCACTGCCGGCAGCCGATGCCTTCTTCACCGATCCCCGGCTCGGCGAAACCCGGGCGCTGATCGTGATGCAGGGTGGCCAGCGTATCTATGAACGTTATGGCACCGGCATCGGGCCGGGCACGCGGCTGATCAGCTGGTCGATGGCAAAGTCCATCACCGCCACCCTGATCGGCGAGCTGGTGGGCGACGGCAAATTGCAGCTGGATGTGCCCGCCGCGGTGCCGGAATGGCACAAGCTTCCGGGGGATGCGCGCGGCAAGATCACGCTCAGGCAGCTGCTGCACATGGCGTCGGGCGTTAAGCATATCGAGGCCGGGCCGCAGCCCGAGATTGCCGACACCAACCGCGCGCTGTTTGCCGACACATCGGCCGATATCTACAAGGCGGCGGTGGCCGAGCCAGCCGAGGTGCCGCCGGGCACGCGCTTTCAATACAACACGCTGACCAGCCATATCCTCGCCCGCATCGTGGCCGACAGCATCGCACCCGGTGCCGATCCAGCGACGCGGCGGGCGAAAACCCGCCAGTTCATCAATGATCGCCTGGCCGGGCCGGCGGGCATGCCATCGCTGCTGTGCGAATTCGATCCGGCCGGCACGCTTTATGGCGGTTCGCTCTGCCATGCGACCGCGCGGGACTGGGCGGCCTTTGGCCAGCTTTATCTGGATGGCGGCGTGGTGGCCGGTGTCCAGGTGGTGCGGCCCGATTGGGTGCAGTTCGTGCGCACCCCGTCGCCGGCCAATCCCGGCTATGGCGGGCAATTCTGGCTGAACCGCCGCCCGGCCGATGGCAAGGATCGCGCCCTGTTCTGGCGTGTCGGCCCGGCCGATGCCTTTGCCGCCATCGGCCATCTTGGCCAATATGTGATCGTGGTGCCTTCAAAACGGCTGGTGGTCGTGCGGCTGGGCAAGACCCAGGATGATGTGCTGCAGCCGGTGCGCGATGCCCTGGCGCGGCTGGTGGCGAGTGTGCCCTGATGGCTGATTATCGCCTGATCGACATCAAGCTTGATGAACGCACCATCCTGTGGCGCAACGCCGATATCGAGCAGGAGCGGCGGGTTGCCATTTTCGATCTGCTGGAAGGCAATGAATTCAAGCCGGTGGCTGCAAGCGATGCCGGGCACCACGGGCCCTACAAGCTGCTGCTGGGCGTGGAGGATGGCCGGCTGGAGGTGACGGTTTCGGACGCCGAGGACCGGCCGGTGGACCAGTTCCAAGTGGCGCTGTCTCCGTTCCGGCGCACCATCCGCGAGTATTTCGCCATTTGCGACAGCTATTATCAGGCGATCCGCCAATCCTCGCCCCAGCAGATCGAAACCATCGACATGGCGCGGCGCGGCATCCACAATGATGCGGCCGAGCTGTTGAAGGAACGGCTGGAGGCGCGCGCCATCGTCGATTTCGACACCGCGCGCCGGCTGTTCACCCTGATCTGCGTGCTTCATATCAAAGGCCACTGATGTCCGTTCTTTCCGACCGCTGGATCCGTGAGCAGGCCCAGGCCACGGGCATGATCGAACCGTTCGTGGAGCGGCAGACCCGTGGCGGCTGCATTTCCTATGGCCTGTCGAGTTACGGCTATGACGCGCGGGTGGCCGACGAGTTCAAGATCTTCACCAACGTCGATTCGGCCGTGGTCGATCCCAAGGATTTCCAGGCCAACAGCTTTGTCGACCGCAAGACCGATGTGTGCGTGATTCCACCCAACAGCTTTGCCCTGGCCCGCACGGTCGAATATTTCCGCATCCCGCGCGATGTGCTGGTGATCTGCCTGGGCAAGTCCACTTATGCCCGCTGTGGCATCATCGTGAACGTGACGCCGCTGGAACCCGGCTGGGAAGGCCATGTCACGCTGGAATTTTCCAACACCACGCCGCTGCCGGCCAAAATCTATGCCAACGAAGGCGCCTGCCAGTTCCTGTTCCTGAAAGGGAACGAGCCGTGCGAGACCAGCTATGCCGATCGCGCCGGCAAATATATGGGCCAGCGCGGCGTGACCCTTCCGCGCCTGTAGGGCAGCCATAACCGCACAGGGGGTGGCGGGGCTGCGCCAAGCGGTCTAACCCGGCAGCATGAACGCCGCGACCCCAACCATGCGCGATGGCCTGATCGCGGGCCTGGGCGCCTATGTGATCTGGGGCCTGATGCCGCTCTATCTGCGGCTGATGCAGGGGGTGCCGGCCGGCGATGTGCTGGGCCATCGCATCGCCTGGTCGCTGCTGGTGTTGTCGCTGGTGCTGGCCCTGTCGTCTGGCTGGCAGCGGCTGCGGCCGATCCTGGCCAACCGGCGCACCCTGTTGCTGCTGCTTGCGTCTGCCGTGGCCATCGGGGTCAACTGGCTGGTCTATACCTGGGCGATCCTGGCCGGCCATGCGCTCGACACGTCGCTGGGCTATTTCATCAATCCGCTGCTCAACGTGCTGTTCGGCGTCACGCTGCTGGGCGAACGGCTGTCGCGGCTGCAATGGGCGGCGGTGGCACTGGCGGCGGCCGGGGTGGCGGTGCAGACCATCGCCTTGGGCTATCTGCCGTGGATCAGCCTGACGCTGGCGGTGTCGTTCGGCCTTTATGGCCTGTTCCGCAAGAAGGCGGCGGTGGATGGCCTGTCGGGCCTGTTTGTCGAAACCCTGCTGCTGGCGCCGCTGGCGCTCGGCTGGCTCGCCACCCGGCCCTATAGCCTTGCGGATCTGCCCGGTTGGCAGCTGGCGGTGCTGGCGGCGAGCGGGGTGGTGACGGCTACGCCGCTGCTGTTGTTCGGCCGGGCGGCGCGGGTGCTGCCGCTGTCCACCCTTGGCCTGCTGCAATATCTGTCGCCCACGCTGGTGATGATCGAGGCGGTGACCCTGTTTGGCGAAACTCTCAGCCCGGCGCGGCTGGCGGCGTTCGGCTGCATCTGGGCGGGCCTGGCGCTCTACACCTGGAGTATGCGGCCAGTGGCGCAACCTGCCGCAACACGCTAAAGCCTGTTCATGGACAAGATCGTCATCCGCGGTGGCCGACCGCTCAAGGGCCGCATCCAGATTTCCGGTGCCAAGAACGCCGCGCTCACGCTGATGCCGTGCGCGCTGCTGACCGACGAGCCGCTGACCTTGCGCAACCTGCCGCGCCTGGCCGATATCGACACGTTCGGCCATCTGCTCAACAACCATGGCCTGTCCACCACCATCGAAGGCACCAGCCCCGATGAATTCGGCCGGGTGATGACGGTCCGCGCCAACCGTATCACCTCCACGCTCGCCCCCTATGACATCGTGCGCAAGATGCGCGCCTCCATCCTGGTGCTGGGGCCGCTGCTTGCCCGCGCGGGCGAGGCGACCGTGTCGCTGCCGGGCGGCTGCGCCATCGGCAACCGCCCGATCGATCTGCACCTGAAGGCGCTGGAGCATCTGGGTGCGGAGATCGAACTGGCCGCCGGCTATGTGAAGGCGACCGCGCCCAAGGGCGGGCTGCCGGGCGGCAAATATGTCTTCCCGATCGTGTCGGTGGGGGCGACGGAAAATGCCGTCATGGCCGCCGTGCTGGCCAAGGGCGTTTCCGTGCTGGAAAATGTCGCGCGCGAACCGGAAATCGTTGATCTGTGCAATTGCCTTGTGGCGATGGGCGCCAAGATCCAGGGCATCGGCACCGAGAAATTGACCATCACCGGCGTGAAGGAGCTGCACGGCGCCACCTATGCCGTGATGCCCGATCGCATCGAGGCCGGCAGCTATGCCTGCGCCGCCGCCATCGCAGGAGGTGAGGTGGAGCTGGTCGGCGCGTCGGCCGAGGATCTGGGCGTCACGCTCGACATGCTGCACGAAGCCGGCGTGGAAACCGCGCCGACCGCCGATGGCATCATGGTGCGGCGGACGGGGCAGATGAAGGGCATCAATGTTTCGACCGCGCCCTATCCCGGCTTTGCCACCGACATGCAGGCCCAGTTCATGGCCATGCTCACCGTGGCCGATGGGGCGTCGCTGCTGACGGAAACCATCTTCGAAAACCGCTTCATGCATGTGCCCGAACTGGCGCGCATGGGGGCGGATATCACGGTGCGCGGCCGCTCCGCCATCGTGCGCGGCGTGCCAAAGCTGTTTGGCGCGCCGGTGATGGCGACGGACTTGCGCGCCTCCATGAGCCTGGTGCTGGCCGGGCTGGCGGCGACAGGCGAAACCACCGTCAGCCGCATCTATCACCTCGATCGCGGTTACGAGCGGCTGGAGGAAAAGCTGCAGGCGGTGGGCGCAGATATCGAGCGGGTTGGCGATGGCTGAGCGATTGGCCCTCCTCGGTCAGGAACCGGGAGATATCGCCACCTTTTCGGCGCTGTTGCAGGATGCCACGCTGCGGCTGGCCGATGTCGGCTATGACCGCAAGGCGCGGCGGCTTGCCTGCCTCGTCAACCGCTATCGCCGCGAGGCCGAAGCCCCCAGCCGCATCCGCTGCGCCTTCCGCATCGAAACCGTGGGCGCTGTGCAACGCAGCGGCTGGCCCACGGACCCGGAGGCGGTGACGGCGATCCTGTCGCTGGCCCAAGATGGCGATTGGCTGGTGATCACCTGCGCCGGCGGCATCGCTGTCCGGGTGCGGGTGGAGGTGATCGAGCTGGTGCTGGAGGATATGGGCACGGCCTGGGCCACCACGCGGGTGCCCAAGCACGATTGAACGGGTTCAGGCGGCTCCAGTCTGGCCCCCGCGCCCGATCATGCGCAGCACGGCCGTTGCCACCGCCGCCTTTCCGGCTGCGCCCGGCAACAGCACCGCCAGCGCCGCCACGTTGCCGCCGCGCAAGGCAATCAGCGCGCCGCCAAGAGCCAGCAACAGGCCATGGGCGGCCACCATCAGCGCCAATGTCGGCCGCCAGCCCCAGCCGGGCTGCCAGCGCATCGCTGCCCGCGCGGCCAGCGGCATGGCGATGATGAAGCCGGCGCTGGTGCCGCCCATGGCTGCAAGCCCGCCCTTCATGCCGGCCAGCACCGGCAGGCCCAACGCCGCCAGCACCAGCCAGACCATCACGCCGACCACCCCGGCCGTGCCCGCCAGCGCACCGGCCAGGCAGATGATCAGCGATTGGAGGGTGATGGGCACTGGCCCCAGATCAAGGGACAGCGGTGCGCAGGCGCACAGGGCCAAGCTGGACAACAGGCCACCCCGCAGCGGCGGCAGCGGGCGGGCCATCAATTGCCGCTGGTGACGCTGCTGGTTTTCTTCATCGCCCCGGCGACTTCGGGCGGCATATATTTCTCGTCATGCTTGGCGAGGATGGTTTCGGCCTGGAACTGGCCCGTGGCCGGATCGATCTTGCCTTCGGCGATCACGCCCTGCCCTTCGCGGAACAGGTCGGGAAGGATGCCGGTGTAGGTGACGGGCACGGTCTGCGCCATGTCGGTCACCACAAAGCGCACCGTCGCGCCTTCACGCTGGATGGAGCCCTTTTCGACCATGCCGCCCAGCCGGATGGCCGCCGTGGGCGCGGGGCCTTTCTTCAGATCGGACGGGGCATAGAAATAGGTCGCCTTCTCGCCCAGCGTTGAAAAGGCCAGCGCGCCGGCACCGCCCAGCGCGGTGAGCGCGCCGACAACCAGCCACAGGCGTTGATGCTTGGCTTTCATTTGCGCCTCGATTCCTCGGCCTTCTTTTCGGCCGACCGCATCGACACAAAGGCCCAGACCAACAAGCCAATGAGGCCAACCAGAGTCAGCCCATAGGCCGGCCAGATGAAATTGGCCCACAGATCGGGGCGGGAGACGACGCCGTCCATCACGCCAAAGCCTCCGCCATGCGCCGGCTGCGCGCATCAACCCGCGCCCAAGCCAGCATCGCCCGCATCCGCATCAGCACGATGGCGCCAAACAGGAAGGAGAAGCCGGCGACCGACAGCAGCAGCGGAGTGAGCAGTTCCGGCGCGATCTTGGAGGAGGCGTTGACCACCGAAATGCTGCTGCCCTGGTGCAGCGTGTTCCACCATTCCACCGAATATTTGATGATCGGCAGGTTGATTACGCCCACCAGCGCCAGGATCGCGGCGCCGCGCTGTTCGCCGCCCTTTTCCGCCTCACTGGCGCTGAGCGCCAGATAGCCGAGATAGAGGAACAGCAGCACCAGCATGGAGGTGAGGCGGGCATCCCACACCCAATAGGTGCCCCAGGTCGGCTTGCCCCACAGGCTGCCGGAAACGAGGCAGATGGCGGTGAAGGCAGCCCCGGCCGGCGCAATGGCGCGCGCCGCGATGGTGGCCAGCGGATGCCGCCAGATCAGCGCGGTGGCCGATGCGATGGCCAGGCTCATGTAACCGCCGGCGCCGAGCCAGGCGGCCGGCACATGCACATACATGATGCGCAC
Organism: Sandarakinorhabdus sp. FBCC-B8862; assembly: GCF_059745315.1. Lineage (NCBI taxonomy): Bacteria > Pseudomonadati > Pseudomonadota > Alphaproteobacteria > Sphingomonadales > Sphingosinicellaceae > Sandarakinorhabdus > Sandarakinorhabdus sp. FBCC-B8862. Next base: position 1,262,062 of record NZ_CM185574.1, on the reverse strand, counting down.
GCTTTCGCCCTGCTGGTAATCCGGCGGGCTGGCGAACAGGCCGATCCACAGCCCGGCCGCCGTGAGCGCCAGGCCGAGCAGGGCGACGATCGGCGTCGCCACACGGGCGATCTTCAGGAATCGCGTGGGATTTGCATAACGGTGCACGCCGGCCTTCTAGCAGAAGGCACAAGCGAGGGAAGGGGGCGCGGCGTCGCCGGGCGCACGGCCCTGCCGCTCACCATCCGTCGATGCGGGTGCTCCAGCCATCGCCCAGGAACATGCGCGTCACCTTGCCACCGGCCTCTTCAAACCGCACCACTTCGCCCACCGGGCCGCCGCCGGTCGGCGCCACCAGTTTGAAGCGGCCATCGCCCAGCGGTTCCAGCACAACCCGGGTTTCGGCGGCCGGACCATTGGCCGCCAGCAGCACCAGCTGCCGGTTGAGCAACACCACCTGGGTGACGCCATCGTCATAGGGGCTGCGATAGCGGCCGGCGAAGCGTGCCCAGCCATCGTCCCACAGTGGCGGCTTGCTGGGCCTGGCGGCCTTGGCCACGGCCTCACCCACCGTGGCGAGCAACTGGTTGGCAATGTCGCCGGGGCCCGAATCATTGGTGTTGGTCAACACCACCACGCCCACCTTGTCGTTCAACTGCACCCGCGTCATGGTGGTGTTGCCGGGATAGCCGCCGCCATGCCCGACAAAGGTGCGGCCCTTGAAGCGGCTGTGATCAAACCCCAGGCCCGATCCGCTTTCCCAGCTCTCATCCACGCTGCGCACCCGCAGCGCCTCGCGCCAGGAACCGGCGGTCAGCACATTGGGTCCGCTGGTGCGCAACTGGGCCGAGATGAATTTGGCCAGATCATTGACCGTGCTGGTCATGCCGGTGGCCGACGCCATGCCGCGCGCATCCATGAACGGCAGGATGCGGCGCGTGCCCTCCGGCGTGCGGCTGGCATAAGGAGTGGCCAGCCCCGGATCGGGCTTGTCGATGCTGGTGGCGGTCATGCCCAGCGGCCGGGTGATGTTGGCGGTGACATAATCGGCCCAGCGCTGGCCAGTCACCTGTTCCACCACCAGCCCGGCCACGGCAAAGGCCAGGTTGCTATATTTCCAGCGGGTCTGCGGCGGGAAGGCGGCCTGGCGATCCTGCATCAGCGCCTTGAGCTGGGCTTCCGTCGGGAAGTCAAAGCTGGACCAATGGTCGCCGGCCTCGCGCTGCATTCCGGACGAGTGTGACAGGAGTTGCTCGATGGTGATCGGGCCATCGTCGGGCCCGGCCGGCTTCATGGTGAACCAGGGCAGATGCTTCACCACCGGATCATCCAGCCGCAGCTTGCCCTGTTCGCGCAGCTGGAGGATGGCGATGGCGGCAAACAGCTTGGAATTGGACGCGATGCGGAAGCGCGTGTCCGCCGTCATCGGCCGTTTCGACGCCACATCGGCAAAACCAAAACCCTTTGACCACACCAGCTGCTGATCATGCACAACGCCCACCGCCACGCCGGGCAGGCCGCGATAGGCGATCTGGCCTTCCAGCCAGGCGCTGAACAGCCGGGTGGCGGCGGCCACGTCGGGGTTTTCGGCGATGTTGGCGGCTGGCGGCGGCGCGGTCTGGGCCAGCGCCGGGCTGGCGAGCAGCAGAGCCAGCGCGATGGAACGGTGCAACATGATCTGGGTCCCCCGTGGAATTGGGGGGAGGCTAGCAGGTTGGTGGTGGTTGCCAAGCGGTGCGACCCACCCCCGACCCCTCCCGCAGGCGGGAGGGGAGCCGTTCGGTCCTTTCGCACTCTGCTCCCCTCCCGCTTGCGGGAGGGGCTGGGGGTGGGAAGATCCTACCCCAACCGCGCCAGCGCCGCCTGCAGCCGCTCCGCCTCGGCAGCCCGCGCCGCGTGATCCTCGCGGGCCTTTTCCACCGCTTCGGGCTTGGCCTTTTCGGTGAAGCCGGGATTATTCAGCCGCCCGGCCAGCGCGTCGCGTTCCTTGGCGGCGGCGGCGAGGGCCTTTTCGAGGCGGGTCTTCTCGGCGGCCAGGTCGATCACGTCGCCAACCGGGATCAGCAGCGTCGCCTCGCCATGCACCACGGCCAGCCGGCCGCCGGCACCGGCGTCGCCGGGCAGGATGCGGGCCAGCCGTTCAATGGCGGCGGCGTTGGCAGCGAGGCGCTCGGCGGTCTGCTGCGAAGCGCCCTCCACCGCATAGGCCAGCTTGGCCGAGGGCGGCACATTGAGCTCGGTGCGGGCCGAACGGACTTCGGAGATCAGGCCGATCAGCCAGTCGATATCCGCACTCGCCGCCGCATCTTCGGGCAGCGCGTCGGTCGCGACCCACTGCGCCAGCACCAGATCATCGCGAATCGCCAGCTGGTGCCAAAGCTCCTCGGTGAGGAAGGGCATGACCGGGTGCAGCATGACCAGCAGCTGATCCAGCGCCCAGCCGGCGACGGCGCGGGTTTCGGCGGCCACGTCGGCATCGGCCCCTTCCGCCAGCAGCGGCTTGATAAGTTCCAGATACCAGTCGCAGAAGCGGTTCCACACGAGGCGGTAGATGGCATCGGCATAGGCATCGAAGCGGAATTGCGCGATCGCCTGTTCCAGCGCGCGCGCGGTTTGCTTCACCTCGCCGATGATCCAGCGGTTGACCGGCTGGGTGGCGGCCGGCGGCAGCGGGCTGCTGCTGCCTTCGATGCCGTTCGATTGGCAGAAGCGCGCGGCGTTCCACAGCTTGGTGGCAAAGTTGCGATAGCCTTCGATGCGGCTCTCGCTCAGCTTGATGTCGCGCCCCTGGGTTTCCATCGCGGTGAGCGTGAAGCGCAGGGCATCGGCGCCATATTTGTCGATCAGGGTGAGCGGATCGACCGTGTTGCCCTTGGTCTTCGACATTTTCTGGCCCTTGGCGTCGCGCACCAGGCCATGGCAATAAACCGTCTTGAACGGCACATCGTTCATGAAGTGCAGGCCCTGCATCATCATGCGGGCGACCCAGAAGAAGATGATGTCAAAGCCCGTCACCAGCACATCGCCGGGATAATGGCGGGCAAGATCGGGCGTCTGCTCGGGCCAGCCCAGCGTGCCGAACGGCCACAGGGCGGAGGAGAACCAGGTGTCGAGCACGTCCTCGTCGCGGGTCAGCGGCAGGTCGCCGGCCTGTGTCTGCGCTTCGGCCTCGGTCTCGGCCACGAAACATTCGCCGTTCGGCCCATACCAGGCCGGAATCCGGTGCCCCCACCACAGCTGGCGGCTCACGCACCAGGGCTGGATATTCTCCATCCAGTTGAAATAGGTTTTTTCCCAGGTCTTCGGCACGAACTGGGTGCGGCCGTCGTGCACGGCGGCGAGGGCCTGCTTGGCCAGTTCGCCGGCGTTCACATACCATTGGTCGGTCAGCCACGGCTCGATCACCACGCCCGATCGGTCGCCATAGGGCATCTGGATGCTCTTCTGCTCGATGCGCTCGATCAGGCCCAGCGCCTCGAGATCGGCCACGACCTTCTTGCGCGCATCCTCGCGGCTGAGGCCGACATAATCCGCCGGCACGCTTGTCGCGGCGCAGATGCGCGCCTCGGCATCGAGGATGTTGATCCAGCCAACCTGCTTGTGCCGTTCATACACGGCCCAATCGTTGAAGTCATGCGCCGGTGTGATCTTCACCGCGCCCGAACCCAGTTCGGGATCGGCCCATTCATCGGCAATGATCGGGATCTGCCGGCCGGTGATCGGATGGGCGATCAGCTTGCCAACCATGGCGGTGTAGCGTTCATCGCTGGGATGCACCGCCACGCAGGTATCGCCCAGCATGGTTTCGGGCCGGGTGGTGGCCACGATCACATGGGACACGCCGTTCACTGGGCCATCGGCCAGCGGATAGCGGATGTGGGTGAAGCTGCCGGCGACCTCGCGGGTCTCCACCTCCAGATCGGAAATGGCGGTCTTCAGCTTCGGGTCCCAGTTCACCAGCCGCTTGTCGCGATAGAGCAGACCCTGCCGGTAAAGCTCCACGAACACCTTGAGCACGGCGGTGTTGAAGCCGTCGTCCATGGTGAAGCGTTCATTGGCCCAGTCGCAGCTGGCGCCCAGCCGGCGCAGCTGGCGGGTGATGGTGCCGCCGCTCTCTTCCTTCCATTCCCACACCTTCTTCACAAAGGCTTCGCGGCCCATGGCGGTGCGCCCCGGCTGCTGCGCTTCGGCGAGGCGGCGTTCCACCACCATTTGCGTCGCGATGCCGGCATGATCGGTGCCCACCACCCAGCGCGCATCGCGGCCATTGAGGCGGTGCCAGCGGATCAGCAGATCCTGCAGTGTGTTGTCGAGCGCGTGGCCGATGTGCAGGCTGCCGGTGACGTTGGGTGGCGGGATGACGATGGTGAAGGGCTGGGCATCGGGCCGCGCCGGGCGGAAGGCGCCGCTTGTCTCCCAATGATTGTACCAACGCTGTTCAAAGCTGGCCGGGTCGAAAATCTTGTCGATCATGGCCAGCCGCATAGCCGCTGGGGGCGTCGCGGGAAAGCCCGTTACAGCTTGCCGGTCAGCCGCCTGATTTCCTCGCGGGCCAACTTCTCGACGATCTCGGGCATGTTGGCATCCAGCCAGGCCTTGATGTGGGGGGCCAGCAGGGATCGGATCAGCTCGTCCAGCGTCATCGTCGCGGCGGCCGGGGTGACGGCCACGGTTTCCAGCGGCACGGCGGGTTCGGCGGGCGGTTCGGCCGCTGGCGGCGCGGGCGGCGGGGTGGCGTCGTCCGGCCCGGTCACCCGCGCCCGGATGGAGGCCAGAATCGCATCGATGGAGGCCGGCGGCTCGCTCATGCCCCGATTGTTACGGCATTGGCCTTCAGAAGGCAAAGGCCGCCGGGCGGGCAAAGCCGGGCAGATCGGGGGCCGACACATCGAGGAACGGCAGCGCCGCCGGCTGGCCATCGGCGCGCAGCGGCCCGGCATAGGCCCGGCCCACGCCAGCCTCGCGCAGCACGGTCGCAACGCGGCCGCCCGGCGCCAGCTGCGCGGCAATGGCGGCCGGCACCTGGCCGATGGCGCCTTCAAACAGGATCAGATCATAAGGCGCATTGGCGGCCCAGCCTTCGGCCAGCGGGCCCTGCACCGTGGCGACCCCGGCCGCAACGGCGCTGGCGATCAGCGCGGCATCGCTTTCCAGCGCCGTCACCTTTGCCCCCATGCGGGCCAGCAGCGCCGCCGAAAGCCCGGTGGCACTGCCCACCACCAGCACGCGCTCTCCGGCCTGAACGGCGGCATGCTGCAGCAGCAGCGCCAGCACCAGCGGCGGCAACAGCCGGCGGCCCGGCGCCACCTGTTGCGCGGCATCGGCATAGGCCAGTGGCGCGAGCGCCGCCGGCAGATAGGCCTCGCGCGGCAGATCGGCAAAGGCAGCGAGCACCGCGGCATCGGTGACACCCACGGTTTTCAACTGGCTGTCCACCATGGTCTGGCGCATGGACAGATTGGGGCTGAGCGGCGCGATCCTTGTCATGCCCGCTTCTTTGCCCTGCGACGGCTTGTCGCGCAATGCTGATGTTGCGCTGCGGCAGCGTGCATATTGGCCCTCGACTTGGCCATTGCCCGTTGGGGTTTGCCCTGCTAGTGCGCTGCCTCCCACGCCTCGAGGCCCGATGGCGGAGTGGTGACGCAGCGGACTGCAAATCCGTGCACGCCGGTTCGATTCCGGCTCGGGCCTCCAACCTCTGGCCGGGTGGGCTGTGCTGGCGACAGACGCCTGCCCGTCGGTGCGGCCAGCGGCAATCAATCCATCAGATCAAAGGCGAACAGCGTCTGTTCGCTGAACCGCTCACCGGGGCGCAGCAGAGTCGTGGGAAACTGCGGGTGGTTGGGACTGTCGGGGATATGCTGGGTTTCGAGCGCCAGCCCGTCACCGGCGCGCAATAGCTTGCCGCCGGCGGCGGGCACGGCGCCATCGAGGAAATTGGCGCTGTAGACCTGCAGGGCGGGCTGCGTCGTGTGGATCGCCAGCCGCCGGCCGCTGGCAGGATCGGCCAGGATCGCGGCCGGGCGCAGCGTGCCGGCCGGGCCATCGACGATCATCGTGTGGTCAAGCCCGCGGGCGAGGCGGACCTGTGGGTGATCCTGCCGCAGCGCCGGGCCCAGCGGGCGGGCGCTGCGGAAATCGAGCGGCGTGTCGTCCACGGCATCGATGCGGCCGATGGGCAGCATGCGGCCATCGATGGGCACATAGTGGCTGGAAAACAGCTGCAGCACATGGCCATCGGCCGATCCGCTGCCGGCAAGGTTGAAATAGGGGTGGTTGCAGACATTGATATGGGTGGCGGCCGTGGTGGTGGCTTCAAGCGTCAGCTGCAACCGGTTGTGGCTGTCGAGCGTGTAGCGCGCCATGATGTCGACAGCGCCGGGAAAGCCGTTGTCGCCATCGGGGCTGTGCAGCATCAGGTCCACGCCGGCAATGCCATCGGCTTCGAACTGGCGCGGGGTCCACAATTTCGTGCCCCAGCCGGAACCCGCGCCGCCATGGCTGCAGATGCCGGTGGCGGGATCGGCGTTGAGGGCGTGGAACTGGCCATCAATGGCAAAGCCGCCGCCGGAAATCCGCCCGGCAAAGCGGCCGACCAGCGTGTTGAACGAGCCGCCGCGGTCCCAGCCGGCAAAATCGGCCCGGCTTAGCACGACATTGGCCGCGCTGCCGTGCCGGTCGGGCACATTGATTTCGGCGATGGCGCCGCCGCGGGCGAGGATCACCACCCGCATGCTGCCGTTGCTGAGCGTGATGGCGTCCACCACCTCGCCAGCAGCGTTGCGACCAAAGGGAGACAGGCTTGCGGTGACCATGGCGCCAGCTTGGCACGGCCGCTGGCCCGGGTGCAATCGGCCGGCGGTATCAGGCCTGCGTCAGCGTGCGCTTGAAGGCGGCGACCACATTGGCATCATAATGGGTGCCGGCGGCCTGTTCGAGCACGCCCAGTGCGGCGGGCAGGCCGAGGGCCCGGCGATAAGGGCGGTGATTGACCATGGCATCCACCGTGTCGGCCACGGAGAGAATCCGGGCCTCAGGCAGGATCTGGTCGCCCGAGAGGCCGAGAGGATAGCCGGAGCCATCCAGCCGTTCGTGATGCTGGCGCATGATGGCAGCGACAGGTTGGGCAAATTCGATGCGGCTGAGCACATTGTAGCCGGCCTCGACATGCTGCTTGACCATTTCATGTTCGAGCGGCGTAAGGCTGGTGGGCTTGACCAGCAGATCGAGCGGGATGGCGTTCTTGCCGATGTCGTGCACGAGGGCGGCCAACCGCACCATCTGGCAGCGTTCGGCGCTCAGCCCCATCTCCTGGGCGATGCGCACGGCCAGTTCCGCGACATTTTGCTGGTGGCCGGCGGTGTAGGGGTCGCGCTGTTCGATCAACTCGGCCATGGCCTGCAGCGTCTGTTCCAGCGCGCGATCAAGCTGCTGCATCTGGGCCAGCGTTTGTTGGCGCAGTTCCTGCTGTTCGCTGACGTCGTGGAAGCAGACGACAATATTTTCCAAGGTGCCATCAATCGTCCGGCACACCGGGCGGGCGCTCAGCCGGATCCAGCGCCGGCGGCCATCCGGGTGAGGGACACCAAGCAGTTGATTGTCCAAACCGATACCGGTGCGTGCAACCTGCATGATCGGATGTTCGGCACCCGCAAAGACCCTGCCATCTTCACGGATCACATCCCATTTGCCCTTCACTGGACTCCAGCCGACCATGTCGGTCTCGCGGTAACCCAGAATTTCCTCGGCAGCCGGGTTGACCCGCATCACGCGGCCATCAGCGTGATGATAGACCACACCTGTGCGCATGGTTTCGAACAGCACGCGATAATGAAGATCGCTGTTTTCGAGGCGGTCGCGGGTTTCGGCCAGCGCGGTCATGTCAGTCGCGGTCAGGGTGATCGCTGTGCAAGGGCCGTTGGCCGGTTGCCGTTGCAGGCGAACATGCCAATGGCGGCCTTTGACGCCGACATAATTCTGTTCGAACTGTCCATGCTTCAGCGCGGCTTCGATGAATGACCGCCATTGTTCCGCGCGTGAACTGTTGATGGCGGTGCGAAGATCAAGGCCGGCAAAACTGCTGATCCCCAGTGAAGCCGACAGCCAGGCATTGGCAGCTTCGTTGCCATAGATGATCTCGAAGCCGGGATAGGTCATCACCATCACCACATCGGCGATCTTGGCGATGACTTCGTTGGCCAGCGACTTGTTCAACGCTTGCAGTGCGCGCGCCTGCGGCATGGGCAGCCCCCGTCACAACACAGTGTGCGGCACCGGGTTGTTGCCACCCATATGCCAACATGCATCGACCCCGCAGGTGGCCGATATCATGCCCCTGCCACACATGAAAGTTGATTCATCTCCTGGCTGCTTGGAAAGATGCTCCGGACGATTGACTCTCAAATATGTTGCAAGATGGACAGTTCATTCTCTGCGGTTGGTTGCAACTTGCATCGATTGGCGTCCTCAGCTTGTGGTTGCACCTGATCAGCGTCCACGTCTGAGAGGCGATTCCCTCCCAGCCACGACAGCTTGACCTTTGGGCCGGGCATGGCAGGGCAGGGGAAACGACCGATTGGGGAGAGTGACATGGCCGGGCCATTGCAGGGGATCAGGATCATCGAATTGGCCGGGATCGGGCCGGGGCCGTTTGCCGGCATGATGCTGGCCGATCATGGGGCCGAGGTGATCCGGGTGGACCGGCCGGGTGCGCGCATCGATGCGCGTGATCCGCTGCTGCGCGGGCGCCGCGTGATCGGTGTGGACCTGAAAAGCGCCGAGGGCCGCGCGCTGGTGCTGGATCTGGTGAAATCGGCCGATGCGTTGTTCGAAGGCTTTCGTCCCGGCGTGACCGAGCGGCTGGGCCTGGGGCCGGCGGATTGCCATGCCGTGAACCCGGCGTTGGTTTATGGCCGGATGACCGGCTGGGGCCAGTTCGGGCCTTATGCCAACGCCGCCGGGCACGACATCAACTATATCGCGCTCGCCGGCGCCCTGCACGCCTATGGCCGGGCGGGGGACAAGCCGACGCCGCCGATCAACATGGTGGGCGATTTTGGCGGCGGCGGCATGATGCTGGCCTTTGGCATGGTGGCGGCGTTGCTGCACGCCAAGGCGACCGGGCAGGGCCAAGTCATTGATTGTGCGATGACCGATGGCGCGGCGGCGCTGATGGCAATGATCTGGGGCTTCCGCGCCAATGGCATCTGGAAGGACGAGCGCGGGGTCAACCTGCTCGATACCGGCGCGCACATGTATGACACCTATGAATGTGCCGACGGCAAGTTCATCAGCATCGGCAGCCTGGAGCCGCAGTTTTATGCGCTGCTGCTGGAAAAGACCGGGCTGAAGCATGATGCCGACTTTGCCCAGCAGATGAACGCGGCCAACTGGCCGGCGCTGAAGGGGCGGTTGACCGCGCTGTTCAAGACGAAGTCGCGCGATGAATGGTGCGAAATCATGGAGATGACCGATGTGTGCTTCGCGCCGGTGCTGTCGATGAGCGAGGCGCCGCACCACCCGCACAATGCCGCCCGGCAGACCTTTGTGGAGGCCGATGGCGTGATGCAGCCGGCGCCGGCGCCGCGTTATTCGGCCACCGTGACGGACAGCCCGCGGATGACCAAGTCACTGGAAACCGATGCGATTTTGGCTGATCTGGGCTATGACGATGCCAGGGTTGCGGCGCTGAAGGCGGCCGGGACGGTTCGTTGAGCCGGGCCTCCTACGCCACGTTCTGGGAGGCATCGCGCGGGCGGCTGCATGCGGAGGCGGCTTCGGCCACCCGCAGCCCGTTCGCGCGGGATCGGGATCGCATCATCCATTCGGGCGCCTTCCGGCGATTACGCTATAAAACTCAAGTGTTTGTGGCGCCCGATGGCGATCATTTCCGGGTGCGGCTGACCCACAGCCTGGAGGTGGCGCAGATTGCCCGCAGCCTGGCGCGGGCGCTGGGGGTGGACGAGGATCTGACCGAGGCGCTGGCCCTGGCGCATGATCTGGGCCACCCGCCGTTCGGGCATAGTGGCGAGGATGCGCTGGAGCGGGTGATGGCGCCGTGGGGCGGCTTTGATCACAACGGCCATACCCTTCGAATCCTGACGAAATTGGAGAATCGTTACCCCGGTTTCGATGGGCTGAACCTGTGCTGGGAAACCCTGGAAGGGATGGCCAAGCACAATGGGCCGATCTTCGAACCGGGTTGGGCGCTGGCCGGGGTGGACGCCGCCTGGCCGCTCGACCTGGCCAGCCACGCTGGGCTGGAGGCGCAACTGGCGGCGATTGCCGACGATATCGCCTATGACAATCATGATCTGGATGACGGCATCAGGGCCGGGCTGTTTTCGGTGGAAGACGTGGCCGCACAGGTGCCGTTCGTGGCCGATTGCTGGGCCGCGGTGACCGCGCGTTGGCCGGCGGTGACCGCGCGGCGGCGGCTGGTGCCCGAGTTGGTGCGCGAACAGATTGGCCGCATGGTGAGCGATCTTTTGGCCACCACCCGCGCCCGGTTGGCGGCGATTGATGCGCGGAGCGTGGCCGATGTCCGCGCCGCCGGCCGCACGCTGGCCGGACTGTCGGACGGGTTGGGATCGCAAGTCAGGGTGCTGAAGGATTATCTGCGCGCCCACATGTATCGCGCGCCGGCGGTGGCCCGGCTGCGCGATCCATCCGAACAGGTAGTGGAAGGCCTGTTTGCCGCGCTGCACGCCGATCCCGCCCGGCTGCCCGGCGATTGGGCGGCCACCTGCCCGGCCGATGAGCCGGCGCGGGCCCGGCATGTCGGCGATTTCGTGGCTGGCATGACCGACCGTTATGCGCTGAAACTCTACAAGCAACTGGTAGGGCCATCGCCCCTGCCTGAGGAGATGGTGTCATGAGCGACGTCCACGGCTTTGTGCAGCCGCGCTTTGAAGGGGTGAAAAAGGCGATGGCGGCCAGTCTGGCCAGCGGCGCCGATCTGGGCGCCAGTTTTGCCGCCACGCTGAACGGGGAGCCGATCATCGACATCTGGGGCGGCTGGGCCGACGAGGAGCGGACGCGGCCGTGGGAGAAGGACACGATCGTCAACGTTTATTCCACCACCAAGACGATGACGGCGCTGACGGCGTTGTGGCTGGCGGATCAGGGCCTGCTCGATTTCGCGCACCCGGTGGCGCATTACTGGCCGGAGTTTGCCGCGAACGGCAAGGCGGATGTGACGGTGGCGATGCTGATGAGCCATTGCGCCGGCCTGTCGGGCTTTGCCGAGCCGATGGCGCCGACCGATCTTTATGACTGGGAGCTGTGCGTGACGCGGCTGGCGGCGCAGGCGCCGTTCTGGCCGCCGGGCACGGCACCGGGTTATCATGCGCTGACCCAGGGCTATCTGGTGGGCGAGGTGGTGCGGCGTATCACCGGCAAGTCGCTGGGCACGGCGTTCCGCGAGATTTTTGCCGAACCCCTGGGCGCGGATTTCCACATCGGCCTGCCCGCCAGCGAGGATGACCGGGTGGCGCATCTGGTGCCGCCGCCCAAGGGCGCGGCCATTGCCGATGTGTCGCAATCGGAATTGACCCGCAACATGGCGACCAACCCGGCCATCGATCCGCTCGCCACCCGCACGCGCGCCTGGCGCGGGGCGGAGATTCCGGCCGGCGGCGGCACCGGCAACGCCCGTAGCGTGGCCGCCGTGCAGACGATCATGGCCAATGGCGGCATGGCCGGCGGCAAGCGGTTCCTGTCGGAAGCCGGGGTGGCGCGGGCGCTGGAGGAGCAGATTGCCGGCATGGACATGGTGCTGAACATGCCGGTGCGGTACGGCATGGGTTATGGCCTGCAGGGGGCGCTGCGCATGTTCCCCAACGAACGCACCATCTTCTGGGGCGGTTATGGCGGCAGCCTGGTGGTGTGCGACATGGATGCGCGGCTGTGCATGGCCTTTGCCATGAACAAGATGGCCGGCACCACCACGGGCGACATGCGCGCCGGCATGCTGATGGCCAGCGTTTATGCCGGGCTGGCGGCGTGAAGCGGCTTATCATCCTGGCGGCCGTGATGGCGGCACCGGTGGCGGCGCAGACCGCGCCTGATCCGCACCGTCTGGCCCTGGCGGCGGGATACAAGGCGGCGTTCACCTGTTCCGGGCGGTGGAACGCCGGGCAGGGCGAGGCGGCGATCGCGCGCGATGATCTGACCGGCATCTATCCCGAATATCAGCCGCTTGTGGGCGGCCTGACGGCGGACGTGGATGAGGCGGCGCGCACGGTTTCGGTGAAGTTTGCGGCCAATCTGCCGCCGCGCATCGCGGTGTGGCGGCCGCTGCTGGGCTGCACCCAGTTGCCGGTGGGCGCCACATCGGCGGCCGATCTGCCGCGGCTGGTGCCGGGCCTTGCCGTTCCCGATCTGGCGGCGATGGATGCCAAGCCCTGGCCGCTGGGCGATGCCGGCGCGGTGCAGCCGCTGCAGCGCAAGCGGGACCGGGCGGCGCTGGATGCGGTGGTGGCAAAGGCGTTTGAATCGGATCGCACCACGGCGGTGATCGTGCTGAAGGACGGCAGGATCATTGCCGAGCGTTACCGCGCCGATTGGAGCATGCACACGCCGCAGCGGACCTGGAGCGTGGCGAAATCGCTGACCGCGACCTTGGTGGGGCGGGCGGTGCAGAAGGGGCTGGTCGATGTGGCGCAGCCGGCGCCGGTGCCGCAGTGGCAGGTGGCCGGCGATCCGCGGGCCGCCATCACCTGGACGCAGTTGCTGCGCATGAAGAGCGGGCTGTGGACCGCCGGGCCGGGCAATCGCACCGACGAGGTGTATCTGGGTGGGGCGACGGTGGCGGAAACCGCCCCGGCCATGCCGCTGGAACACGGGCCGGGCACGCATTTCAATTACAGCAACAATGACATCATGCTGGCGGCACTGGCCCTGTCGCGCGTGGTGGCAGCGCAGGCACCGGCCGGGCAGGCTGGCCAGCATGCCGCCATGGCCTTTCCGTTCACCGAATTGCTGTGGCCGCTGGGGATGACGCGCACCACGCCAGAGACGGATTGGCGCGGCGATTTCGTGCTATCCAGCCAGGTGTGGATGACGGCGCGCGACCTGGCCCGGTTGGCGCTGCTGTATCAGAACGGCGGCAGAAGCGGCATCGGGGCGGGCGGCGAGCAACTGCTGCCGCCGGACTGGCCGGCCTTTGTGGAGCGGGCGGACGGGCCGCAGCCGGACAATCGCCCGGAAGGTTACGGCGCCGGATTCTGGCGCTGGGGCGGCCTGGGCGGGCATGACGGGGTGCCGCCGTTGCCAGCCGGCACCTATGCGATGAACGGAAATCGCGGCCAATATGCTGTGATATCAGGCAATTTCATCGTGATCCGGCGTGGATTCGATCTGCCGGCGGCGCCCTTTCCCATGCACCGCTTTGCCGCCGAGGTGGTGGCGACCCTGGAGAAAATAACCAAATAGGCACATTTTGCTTGACGAGCGTGACGCTATTGGTTATAGATGCGGCATGCCTGCGGAATCGGCCTGAAGGGAACACCCGGACGGGCCCGGTCAAGCGAAAGGGCCTTCTGACCATGGTGACCGAATTGATGCTGGCCGCGCCGCCGGCCCCTGCAACTGCGCCGAACCGGGTGCGGGCCAGCGGGCGGCGGCCGCGCACGCGGCTGGGGCGGCGGGTGTTTGGCACACGGGCCAAGCGGCTGGTGTTTCTGGATGCGCTGGCGCGCTGTGGCGATCCGGCGGTGGCGGCGCGGGAATTGGGCGTTTCGGTGTTTGATGCCTATCGCGTGCGTGATGCCGATGCCGGATTTGCCGCCCAGTGGCAGGAGGCGATCACCATTGCCTGGGAACGGGTGGAAAACCGCCTGCTGTCGGAATTGTTGAGCGAGGCCGAGGCCAAGGATGGCAAGACCGGCAATCTGCGCGACAGCAAGCTGGCGCTGGCAATATTGGCGCGGCGCGACAGCGGGGTGACGCGTGCCGGCGGCACGGCCGCACGGCCGGTGGATGGTGCCCATGTGGCGCGGATCAGGGCCGAATTGCGGGCGCTGGCCGATCTGGGCTGAGCCGGCCGATCAAGGGGGATGACGCGGCCGCGCGCGGCTGAATGCTGGAACCGGGCGGCCATGGTGCCGACCCGTGCGCGGGAGCAGCCGCCCATGGCCAAGCACAAGCCGGCAGCATCGCTGCTGGAGACATTTCGGGCGCTGCCGCGCGCGGTGCAGCTACGCTTGCTGAACCAGAATGGTGAAAATCCCCTGTTGGCGGCAATGGCCGGCGCTGGCGCGTTGCGCCCGCCGCAGCTGGCGCCGGCCGGGGATTGGGGCATCTGGGTGATCCTGGCTGGGCGCGGGTTTGGCAAGACGCGTGCCGGCGCGCAATGGGTGCATGATCTGGCCGCGGCCGGCGGACGCCGCTTTGCGCTGGTGGCGCCCAGCCTGGATGCGGCGCGCGCCGTGATGGTGGAGGGCGAATCCGGCCTGTTGGCGCTGTTGCCGCCGGGTCAGCGCCTGAGCTGGCAACCGGCGGCCAAGCGCCTGATCTGGTGCAATGGCAGCGAGGCGCGGCTTTATTCCGGCGCGGAGCCCGACGGCCTGCGCGGTGGCCAGTTCGATTATGCCTGGGGGGATGAATTTGCCCATTGGGCCCATGGCGAAGAGACGGTGATGAATTTGCGCATGGCGACCCGGCTGGGGCCCGCCCCGCGCATCATGCTGACGACAACGCCGCTGCCGCTGAACTGGCTGAAGGCGCTGTTGGCCGAGCCGGGCGTGGTGGTGACGCGCGGGCGGACGCGGGACAATGAACGATATTTGCCAAAGGGGTTCGTTGGCGCGCTGGAGCGCCGCTTTGGCGGCAGCATCACCGGCCGGCAGGAGCTGGAGGGCGAGATTGTCGAGGATCTGGACGGTGCCTTGTGGACCCGCGCGCTGATCGACCGGCAGCGCGGGCGGTGCCCAGCCGATCTGGTGCGGGTGGTGGTGGGGGTGGACCCGCCGGCCGGCGGCGGCACCTGCGGCATCATCGTGGCGGCGCTGGCCGGCGATGGCCGGGCCTTTGTGCTGGCGGATGCGAGCATCGCCACGGCGCGGCCGGAGGATTGGGCGCGGGCCGTGGTGGCCGCGGCGGACAAATGGCAGGCCGACCGGGTGGTGGCCGAAGTGAACCAGGGCGGCGCCATGGTGACGGCGATGGTGAAATCGGTGGATGCGGCGCTGCCGGTCACCGCCGTGCGCGCGGCGCGGGGCAAGGTGGCGCGGGCCGAGCCGGTGGCGGCGCTCTATGCCGAAGGGCGGGTGATCCATGCCGGGGTGTTCCCGGCGTTGGAGGACGAGCTGTGTGGCCTGCTGGTGGGCGGGCGTTATGCCGGGCCGGGGGCATCGCCTGACCGCGCCGATGCGGCGGTGTGGGCGTTGACCGCGCTGTTGCTGGGCGACCGGCCGGCGGTGCCGGGGATCAGGGAATTGTGAGGCGGTGATCTTCTCCCTCGGGGGGGGAGGAGCCTGCAGGACGGCGGGGGTTTGCATGCGGTGCGGGCTCGCCCCCTCCGCCGCCCTTCGGTCGGCACCTCCCCCAGAGGGGGAGGATCTTTGGGGGTGCGCGGTGTTTGCCGGCCCCCTCCGTCAGCCTGCGGCTGCCACCTCCCCCAGAGGGGGAGGATCTTGAAGCGTTGAACATGAAGGGGTTGCGCCATGCGATTGCCGTTTTTGCGGACCAAATCCGCCAGCCCGCCCGTGGCCCGTGGCATACCGGCCTGGGCCAGCCCCTTGGCAGACGAGGCGCAGGATTATGGCGCGCAGGTGCGCAGCGCCTTTCTGGGCAATCCGGTGGCGGCGCGGGCGATCCGCATGATCACCGAAGGGGCGGGCGGTGCCCCGGTGGACAGCCGGCCGGGCGACCATCCGGCGCTGGCGTTGCTGGGCAGCAGCGGCAGCGGCCCATCGGGGCCGGGCCTGATCGAGACCGTGGCGGGGCATCTGCTGCTGCACGGCAATGCCTATGTGTTGGCTGGCTGTGGCGGCGACGGCCTGCCGCGTGCGCTGTTCACGCTGCGGCCCGAGCGGGTGCGGGTGGAGACGGACAGCCAGGGCTGGCCGGTCGCCCATGTCTATCGCGCCGGCGGGCAGGAGCGGCGCTATCCGGTGGAGGGCGAGGGCAGCCTGCTGCATCTGCGCAGCTTTCATCCGCTGGATGACCATCTGGGGGCGGGCTGCCTGTCGGCAGCGGCGGGGGCGGTTGCCATCCACAATGCGGCGGCGCGCTGGAACCGGGCACTGCTGGACAATGCGGCGCGGCCGAGTGGCGCCTTGGTATACCAGCCTGGTGACGGATCGGTGCTGAGCCCCGACCAATATGCCCGGCTGAAGGCCGAGATGGAAGCCGCCTTTGCCGGCGCCGCCAATGCCGGGCGGCCGATGCTGCTGGAAGGTGGCCTCAGCTGGCAGGCGTTGAGCCTGTCGCCGGCCGAGATGGATTTTGCCGGCATGCGCGAGGCGGCGGCGCGCGACATTGCGCTGGCGCTGGGGGTGCCGCCGCTGCTGATCGGGCTGAAGGGGGACAACACCTATGCCAATTATCGCGAGGCCAATGTGGCGCTGTGGCGGCTGACGCTGCTGCCGTTGCTGGCGCGCATATTGGGTGGGCTTTCGGCCTGGCTGGGCTGGTGGTGGCCCGGCCTTTCCCTGGTGGTGGCCAAGGATGACATTCCGGCGCTGGCCGAGGATCGCGCCCGATTGTGGGAACAGGTGCGGGGCGCCGATTTCCTGGATGCAGCGGAAAAGCGGCGGATTCTGGGTCTTTCTGAAGGGGATGGCCAATGAGCACGATCCTGGAAGGGCTGTTGGCGCAGGCCGAGGCCCAGGGCGCGGCGCGGGTGACGCTGCAGGCGGTGATCGAGGAGGCGGCGGAAGCCGGGGCGGCGCGGGCGCTGGCCCGGCTGGGCCTGACCGATGACCATGCCGGGGCCGATATCGGCGAACTGCGCCAGCTGGTGCAGGGCTGGCGCGATGTGAAGAAATCGGCGCTGAAGAGCCTGGTTGGCTGGGCCGTGCGCAGTGCGGTCGCGCTGTTGCTGGTGGGCATCGCGTTCAAGTTGGGCCTGGTGGAAGGCGGCCGGCCATGAGCGGGCAGGCCTTGCGGATCGCTGGTTATGCATCGGTGTTCGGCCGGCCCGACAAGGGCGGCGATGTGGTGGTGAAGGGCGCCTTTGCCGGCGCCGCCGTACCCCTGCCGCTGTTGTGGCAGCACAAGCAGGATGAACCGATCGGGTTCGTTGAGAGCCTGGCCGAGGATGGCCGCGGCCTGCGCATCACCGCGCGCATCGTGGCCGAGGGCCGGGGTAGCGAGGCCGCGGCGCTGGTGAAGGCCGGCGCCATCGATGGCTTGAGCTTTGGATACCGGGTGAAGGCCGCCAGCCCGACCCGGAATGGCCGCCGGCTGGAGCGGCTGGAGCTGGTTGAAGTCTCGCTCGTGACCTTTCCCATGCAGGGCGAGGCGCGGGTGCTGGGCTGGCAGGAGGAGCAGACGGATGCTGGAAGTGAAATCTGACAATCTGGCCGGTGTGTTTGATGCCGGTGTGGAGATCCCGGGCCGGCCGGCGCTGGAGGCCAAGGCGGTGACGATGACGCCGCCGGCCAAGGGCGGGCTGGGCGTGCCGCTGGAGATTGATGCGACCATCGACCGGGTGTTGCGGGCCGCATCGCCCATCCGCAGCATCGCCCAGGTGGTGGAGGTGGGTTCGGCCAATTATCGCCGGCTGATCACCACCACCGGCGTGGTTTCGGGCTGGGTTTCGGAGACGCAGGCGCGGCCCGAGACGGACACGCCGGATTTTGCCGAGATCGCCCCGCCGATGGGCGAGCTTTATGCCAATCCGGCGGCCAGCCAGGCCATGCTGGATGATGCCGGGTTCAATGTGGAAACCTGGCTGGGCGAGGAGATCGGGCGCGAATTTGCCCGGGCCGAGGGCGTGGCCTTTGTGGGCGGCGACGGCGTGAACAAGCCGCGCGGTTTCCTGAGCGCGCCCACGGCGGCGACGGCGGATGCGACGCGCGCCTTTGGCACGCTGCAGTTCGTCACTTCGGGCGCGGCCGGCGGCTTTGCGGCGACCAACCCGCAGGACCGGCTGATCGATCTGGTGCACGCGCTGGCCAGCCCCTATCGCCAGGGCGCGGTGTGGGTGATGAACAGCGCGACGCTGGCCCGCATCCGCAAGTTCAAGACCAGCGATGGCGCCTTCATCTGGCAGCCGGGCCTGGGGCCGGACCAGCCGCAGACGCTGCTGGGCTATCGCGTGGTGGAAGCCGATGCGATGCCGGATGTGGGCACCGACAGCCTGAGCATTGCCTTTGGCAATTTCCAGGCCGGTTACCTGATCGCCCAGCGCCGCGAGACCGTGGTGTTGAAGGACCCGTACAGCAACAAGCCCTATGTCCATTTCTATGCCACCCGCCGCGTGGGCGGGGCGGTGCTGGACAGCCGCGCCATCAAGCTGATGCGCTTTTCGGCCTGAGGCGTGGCCGGGGCCGGCGGACTGACCCCCTGCCGCCGGCCCCATTTTTTCAAGGAGATCGCAATGCCCGACAATGTGACGGCGCCCGCCGTGGGCGTGGCCTTTGCCACCGACGAAATTGCCGGCGTGCACTGGCCCTTTGCCAAGCTGGCCTTTGGCGCGGCCGACGCGGCACTGCGCGTGGCCGACGCGGACGGGTTTCGGTTGCCGGTGAGCCTGGGCGGCAGCCTGCCGGGCTTTGCCGCGCCGCCGGTGGTGAACATCGGCACGGCGCCCACCATCACGGTGAGCGGGCCGTTGACCGATGCGCAGCTGCGCAGCGCGGCGGTGCCGGTGGCGGTGCAAGCACTGGCGACGACCACCCGCGCCTATGATTTTGCCGCCGGGCAACGCCTGACGACGGCGGGCAGCGGCCAGGTGCGATCGGCGGCGGTGGCGGCGGCCGAAGTGTTGCTGCACGCATCGGTGCGCGGGTTTTTCCGCGTGGGCGATGCCGCGGTGGCAGCGAGCGTGGGCGCTGGCAGCATTCCGTTGGCGGCGGATGAGAAATTCCACCTGCGGATCACCGCCGGCCAGTTCATCAGCTTTGTGCGCGACAACAACAGCGATGGCAGCCTGACCATCGTGCCGGTGGCGCCATGATCGGCCTGATCGGCGCGGTGGGGCGGGTGGGGCAGATGGGCGGACGGCGCGTGGCCCCGGCCGGCGTGCCGGATTTCAGCCTTTCGGGCAGCAGCGTGACAACGGCCTGGGGCACGGTGGCGGTAGGCGATCTGGTGCCCAATGCCGCCACGCCGGCGGGGGCCTATTTCGTGCTGGTGGGGGAACCTGCTGGCCTGGCAGTGGTGAACGGCTGATGGCAATTCAGGTGCAAACCCAGGGCGCGACCGATCTGCGGCTCAGCGCGGCCATCATCAAGACCGGCTATGCCGGCGCCGGCCGCAGCATTGGCGGCCAGACGGGCCAACTGATGGGCCATTGGCGGGCGATGTTCGTGCGCATTCCGGGCAGCGGTTTCACGCTCAACGGCGGCTATGCCATGCTGGGCAGCGATGCCAACAATGCCGGCAATTTCGCTTCGGGCGATGACACGGCGCTGCGCATCTTTGGCACCGGATCGGCCAATGCGCTGCGGCCATCCGCCCGCTATCGCAGCGGCAGCACCGAGGCCTTTGCCGGCACGGCCGGGGCCGAGGGCCAGTTCGCCGGCATTACAGCCATGAGCGCCACGCCCAGCGTGTGGCTGGTGATCGAAGGCGTCACCAACACCGGCAGCAACGCCAGCCCGGTGTGGCGGGGCTGGGGCGCGGTGTGCCAGGTGGGCAGCGCCGCGCCATCGAGCCAGGTGGCGGCCACGGCCATCGCGTCGGCCTGGATCAGCGGCACCACGGGGGCCCTGTTGCGGCAGATTTTCGCTGCGGCCGGCACCGGTTCCACCCGCACGCCCGTGGGCGTTGCCATGGAACAAGTGGCACTGGCGGCCGGCGATTTCCCGTGGGACACGGCCAACAACCGGCCGCACCATGATGCCATTGCGGCGCTGGCCGGCGGCGGGGCCAACCCGTTCCACACCTATGCCAGCCTGGTCGCGGCGCAGAATGCCGGCACCCTGCCCTATGCCAACTGCGATCAGGGGCGCGGCAACCTCGATTATCACTGGACGCTGCGCACGCTGACCGCCGGCCTTGCCAACAGCGGCACCGCCGGCACCGCCACGCTGGCGCAGCAGGACTGGAACGCCCTTACCGGCGGCCTGGTGGACACAGGCGATATCGCCCCCACCCACTGGTATGGCGGTGCGCCGGCCATCACCAACCCGGCGGTGAAGTTCACCAGCGGGCGCGCCACCCGCGCCACCGTGGTGGCCGGCACCCGCAATGATGGCGCGGCCGTGGAACGCCGCTGGGAGCGCATGAGCGACAGCACGGCCTTGACCGGGCTGGATTGGGGCGCACCGGCCAGCCAGAGCGGCGCCACCTGGCAGGTGAGCGACACGCTGCCGGTGGGCGGGCCCTATCGCCTGCGCGTGCGCTATGTCGCCGATCCCGGCCTGTCGGCCAGCTCGGATGATTGGCTGGTGGGCACAGCGGTGTGCATCAATGGCCAATCCGGCATGGAACTGATCTTCGAAGGCGGCACCGCCGGCGGCAACAATCTGAACATCGCGGTGGCCAGCGGCGCGCAAGGCGTGCTGGTCAAGCTGAACAACCAGACCGGCGGCACCGCCGCCACCTATGCCCAGCCCAGCCTGACCGTGAGCCGCCTGGTCAGCGGCGCCACCCCGGCCAACAACCATGGCGCGGTGCTGTTCGTGAACGACTGGAATAGCGCCAACCCCGGCCACCCGCTGCTGATCTGCAACATGGCGATCAACGGCACGGTGATGGCGGACTGGGCCAACAACACCACGGTGAACGGCGGCCATGCCAGCTGGACCTTCCTTGGCAATATCGGCGCGGTGGCCGGCGCCAGCAGCGGCAATGCCAGCGGCGTGGTGGAAGCCTATGCCGCCGCGCTCAACCGGCACATCGATGCCCATATGATGATGTGGACGCCGAACATGAGTTCGGACAGCGCGGTGCGCGCCAGCTATGTCGCGGCCATCGATGCGCGGTTCAGCAACGCCGCCAGCGCGCCGTTCATCGTCATGCCGCCGTGGCGCGGCCACCGCGAACCCAGCGACCTTTCCAGCCTGGTATCAAAACGGCAGGAGCATCTGGATTTCGTGGCGCAGCTGAACGCGGCGCTGGCCGGGCGCGGCGTGCTGGGGCCATACTGGGCCGATATCGTGATGGACGGCAAGCCCAACCCGGCCACCGATGGCGGCACCGGTTCGCTGCACTGCGCCTTCAACAATGCGGCCGGGGCGCTGGCCAACACCGGCGGTTCTCCGGTGAGCGATGAAAATCAGGTGGGCCAGGCCCGGCTTGGCCGCAGCCTGGGGCGCGTGCTGGCCTGGCATTGGGATCGCACGATCAAGGCACACGGCCCGCGCGTGCTGGCCGCCTGGAGCGACAACGGCCGCGCCACGGTGCAGATCGAGCTGGGCCGCGCCTGCCGCACGCTGAACGGCGCGGCGATCAGCGCCAACCAGTTCTGGGTGAGCCTGAACAACGGCACCAGCTTTGGCCGGGCCGATGGGCAAAGCGAAACCCTGACCGCCACCGGCAACCCGAATTTCACCGTGGCGCTGGACGCGACGGGCACGCGGGCGATCCTGACCCCGGCCGATGGCGGCACCGCCTGGGCGGCGGCGGGCGCGAACCTGCGCGTGGATTATGCCCGGCGCTGGCCGTTCGGGCCCACCGATCTGCCCGACGAACGGAACAGCGAACGGGCGCTGGATGGCATCTTGTATGACGACCAGACCCATCGGGGCGGCGTGAATTTCAGCGCCGGGGTGCGGCCGGGCAACCCGCTGCAGGGCAGCAACCGCACCGGCGCCGGGCTGGCCGGCGTGGCCGTGGCCACCCGTGGGCCGGCCAGGCTGGTCGCCACCGAACGCTGGACCGGCACCCGCAACGTGACGGTGCGGATGATGGCCGCCGATGGGGTGACGGTGCTGCGGGAACGGCCGCTGCCAATTGTGGCGGCCTGAACGGGAAGGGCGGCGATGATCCTGACGCATTTCATCCTGTGCCTGGCCCAGCCGCCGGTGCTGATCGCGCCCGAGGCGGCGACCTGCCCGGCCAGTGCTGGGGCCAGTGACGTGACGATCATCAGCGCCAGCGCGCCGGCCGGGCCGGTGCTGCGCGTGGCGGCGGCGCCGACGGTGCTGGTGGTGGGCCGCAGCTGAGCCGGCGGCGCGGCGGGCAACAGGAATTCAAGGGGAGTGCAGGCGATGGCGAAATTTGCCGATGCATCGGTGCTGGATGCGGCGCTGGCCGTGGTGGCGGGCGCAACCCGGCTGGTGGTGACCAATGGTCAGCCGGCCGATGTGGCCGCGGCCGATGCGGCGCGACTGGCAGAGACGACGCTGGGCCCCGGCGATTTCAGCCTGGGGACCAGCGCCGGGGGTGGCCGGCGGCTGACGGTGGCGGGCAAGGCCGGGCTGGTGGCGCTGGCCAATGGCACCGCCGATCATGTCGCCCTGATCGATGATGGCGCCGGCCGCGTGCTGCAGGTGACGACCTGTCCGCCGGCCGCGGTGCTGGCCGGCGTGGCGCTGAACGTGGCGGGCTGGGATTTCGTGATCGGGGCGCCGTTGTGAACATGGTTTTGAACGCGGCAACAGGGAAAGGACGGGCGGCATGACCGGCGTGTTCCTGAAGGATCCGGGCGGGCGCCTGGAATATCAGGTGGATTGGCAGAGCGATTATCTGGCCGGCCGCAGCATCGTGGCATCGGACTGGCAGGTGCTGCCGGATCAGGCCGGGGTGGCCGCGGCGTTGACGCTGAGCGCGCCGCGCCTCGCCGATGGCCGCACCGCCATCACCTTGGGCGGCGGACGGGCAGGCCAGCTGTATCGCGTGGTCAACCGCATCATGCTGGCCGACGGCAACAGCGATGAACGCACCCTGGTGGTGCGGGTGGAGGACCGGTGATGGCAGCGATTTCCCTGGACGCCGGCCCGATGGTGGTGGGCCTGGCCGAATGCAAGGCCGCGCTGCGGCTGGAGCGGGATGACGAGGATGGCCTGATTGCCGGGCATATCCGCACCGCCATGGCGCTCTGCGAGGCGTTCACCGGCCAATGGCTGATCGAGCGCGAGGGCGAACAGCGGCTGGCCGGCGATCTGGCCTGGCAGCGGCTGGCGGTGGCGCCGGTGGTGCAGGTGAGCGGCGTGTTTGCCGGGCCGGCCGCGCTGGCCGATGGCTGGGAGGCGGAGGTGACGGCCGATGGCAGCGGCTGGGTGCGGCTGACGCGGCCGCCGCAAGGCGCGGTGGCGGCGCGGTTCCGCGCCGGGCTGGCACCCGATTGGAACGGCGTGCCGGAGCCGCTGCGCGCCGGGATCGTGCGGCTGGTGAGCCATTTCTACAGCCATCGCGATGCCGCCGATGCCGGCCCGCCGCCGGCCGCCGTGGCGGCGCTATGGCGGCCGTGGCGGCGGATGGCATTGGCTTGAGGCGGGGCCTGAGGTGCATCCTTCGACAGGCTCAGGATGAGCGGGTCGGGACCGGAAGCGGGAGCACGGATGATGGCGGACGAACTGGCCGGCCAGTTGGCCGAACGGGTTGACGTGGAGCAGTGGCAGCCGGCGCGCGATCTGGCGGGTGACGATGCCGGGGCGTGGACGGTGCTGGGCAGCGGCTTTGCCGGGGTGGTGCCGGATGGTGCGGGCAGCCTGACGGCGGGCGAGGCGCGGCGTTCAGGCCGGCGCTGGCGGGTGGTGATGCGGGCGCGGCCGGAACTGGCGGGCGCTGGCGCGCTGCTGCTGCGGCTGCGCTGGCGCGGCCAGTGGCTGCATGTGCTGGGCGTGGAGGATGATCCGCGCGTGCCCGACCGGGTGGTGCTGCGCTGTGAAGGGCGGGGGCTGGCATGAATGCGACAGTGTTGGTGGCGCGGTTGCGCGCTCAGGGCGCGGCGCTGGCGGCGGCGCTGGTGGCGCGGGTGCGCCGGGATGGCCAGGCGCGCTTTGGCCGGCGGGACCGGTTGGCCGATCCGCGCCAGTTGTGGCCGGGAGATGAGCGATGAGCGCGAGTTTGGCGGTGCAGCAGGCGCTGGTGGCGGCGCTGGGCGGCGTGCCCGGCGTGACCGGCGTGTATGACGGGCCGGCGCTGGATGCCGCCGCACCTTATCTGGTGATCGGGCCCGATCTGATGGGCGATGCCGGGCACAAGAGCGGTGTGGCGCACGAGCATCGGGTGGCGGTGACGGCCTGGGACGACCGGCCGGGCGTGGCGCGGTTGAAGCAGCTGCTGGGCGCGGTGGAGGCGGCGGTGGCCGGCATTTCCGGCGAATGGGCCGGGCACCGGATCATTTCGGCGCGGCTGCTGCGCCAGAGCCTGGGCAACCCGCAGGATGGCTGGCGGCCGGGCCTGATCGAGCTGCGCATCGTGACGGAAGCAATCTGAGGAAGGGACGGCAATCATGGCGATCGAAAAGGGCTCCGCCTTTCTGTTGAAGGTGGGCAATGGCGCGGTGCCGCTGGCGTTCACCACGGTGGCCGGCCTGCGCACCACGCAGATGAGCGTGAACACCGAGACCGTGGTGGTGACCAACCAGGGCAGCGGCGGCTGGCGCGAATTGCTGTCGGGCGCCGGGGTGCGGTCGGTCTCGCTTTCGGGCAGTGGCGTGTTCACCGGATCGGCTGCAGAGGCGCGGGTGAAGGCCACCGCGCTGGCCGGCACCATCGATGATTACCAGGTGCAGTTTGAAAGCGGCGAGACGGTGACCGGGCGTTTCCTGATCAGCCGGCTGGATTATGCCGGCGATTTCAATGGCGAGCGCACCTACACGCTGCAGCTGGAATCGAGCGGCCCAGTGGTGGCGGCATGAGTGGCGCCAATGCGGTGCGGGGGGAGGCAAGCCTGGTGCTGGCCGGACGCCCGGTGCTGATCCGGCCGAGCTTTGCCGCGCTGGTGGCGGCCGAGGCCGAGCTGGGGCCGTTGTTTGCCCTGTGTGAGCGGGCGGCGGCGGGGCAGCTGACCTTGCACGAGATGGCGGCCTTGTTGTGGCATTGCGCGCCGGAACCGGGCTGTGACCGGGCCGATTTTGGCGAGGCGCTGGTGGCCGGTGGACTGGCGGCGGCGACCCCGGCGCTGCGCGTGCTGTTGGGCCAGATCTTGGTCGGGGCGGGATGAGCCGCTTTGCCGATGCGGCGCGGCGCGGCTGCCATGCGGCGGCCTTGGTGCTGGGCTGGCGGCCAGCGGAGTTCTGGGCGGCGACCCCGGCCGAGCTGCGCACCTGCCTGGGGCAGGATGGGCCGGCGGAGGCGGCGGCCGCGGATGCCGGCCTGCTGGCGCAGATGATGGAGCGGTTTCCCGATGCTGAACGATCCTGTGGATGAACTGGTGGTGCAGGTGCGCGCCGATACCGGCGGCTTCATGGCCGGCGTGGCGGACATGCAGCGCACGCTGGATGGGCCCTTTGCCGGCGGGCTGGAGCGGGCCGGGCTGGGCCTGTCGCGCTCGCTGGGGCGGGCGCTGTCGGATGGCAAGCTGGGCTTTGACGAGCTGCGTTTCATTGCGCTCAGGGCGCTGGGCGAGATCGGCCAGGGTGCGCTGCGCATGGATCTGGGCAGCCTGTTTGGTGGCGGCGCGGCGCGGCCGCTGGCGGGCTTTCTGGGCGGGCTGTTCGGCCTGCCGGGGCGGGCCACGGGCGGCCCGGTGGCGGCGGGGCGCCCCTATCTGGTGGGCGAACGCGGGCCCGAAGTGTTCGTGCCCACGGCGGCCGGCCGGGTGGAGGCCAATGGCGGCGGCCGGGCGCCGATCCAGCTGACGGTGAATGTGGCGGCCCCGCGTGAGGCCAATGCGCAAGCGATGCGGCAGACCGGCGCGCAGGTGGCGCGGGCGGTGGCGCGCACGCTGGACCGGGTGCGGCCATGATGCGCTGGTGGCTGGCCGGGCCGGAGGATCGCGGGCGCACGCGCTGGATCCGGCGCTTTGATCCGTCGTTCTGGCTGGTGGATTTCCCGCGGCCGATGATGGCGAGCGTGACCACAGAGGGCGATGAGACCCTGGTGGTGGATGTGGAGTTCCAGCGCCGCGCCGATCTGGCCGGGTTGATCTGGGAATCGGCCGACCGCTGGAGCCATCCCCTGAGCGCGCTGGCGACCCGGCGGGATTATCGCGGGCTGGTGTGGCGGTTTCGCTGGCAATCGAGCGGGGCGGTGCTGCCGCTGGATGCGGTGAACGGCCCGGTGTTGACCATTGAGGGGCGCGATGCCGGCGGGCAGCCGCGCACCTGGTATGTGCGGCTTTGGAATTATGCCGAGGGCAGCCCGGCCGATGCCGAGATTGCGCTGGATTTTGATGCGCTGGCCGGCGGCTTTCTGTTGCCGGGTGAGGCCGATCCGGTGTGGGCCGGCGATATTGACCGGCTGTTCATCAGCCTGGTGCCGCCTGGCCATGACGGCGTGGATGCCCCGCTGGCCGCCGTGGCGCAGGGGCAGGTGCGGCTGACCAACCTGCTGGTGGATGGCGATGGCGCCGTGTTGCCGGCTGGCGAGCCCGGCCTGCCGCCGCACGACTGGCGGCTGTGCACGGCCTATGACGATCTGTACAATCAGACCCCCGAACGCATCCTGACCCAGGCACTGCTTTTGGGCTGGCGCGGGGCGATCACCCATTATCTGGGCATGAGCCATTTCATGGCGCTGCAGCCGGATGGGGCGGGGGGCTATGTTGTTGATCCGGCGCGGCCCTTGTGCGGCCCAGCGATGGCCTGGCACCGGGATTTCCTGGCGCGGGCGCATCAGCTGG
The DNA here is from genome assembly GCF_059745315.1 of Sandarakinorhabdus sp. FBCC-B8862. Lineage (NCBI taxonomy): Bacteria > Pseudomonadati > Pseudomonadota > Alphaproteobacteria > Sphingomonadales > Sphingosinicellaceae > Sandarakinorhabdus > Sandarakinorhabdus sp. FBCC-B8862. The sequence goes on along the minus strand of NZ_CM185574.1, from coordinate 1,235,236 downwards.
GCTTTGCGCCCATCCTGTCGCTGTCGATGGAGCTGTTTGCCGCGCACTGCCCGGCCGACTGGGCGCAGCGGGATGCCACGGGGGCGATGGGGCTGACCGGCTGGGTGCCACCATCGGCGCTGCTGTCGCCTTGCCAGACGCAAGCCCAGGCCTGGTTGTGCAGCGTGGTGGCAGCGGCCATGGCGCTGTTGCCGGCGGGCGCCGCGCCGGCCTTTCAGGTGGGGGAGCCCTGGTGGTGGGTGGGGCCCGATGACCGGCCCTGCCTTTATGATGCCGCCACGGCGGCGCGCTGGCAGCTGGAAACCGGCAGCCCGCCGCCGGCCATGTTGGACGTGAAGGGCAGCAAGAGCGCGGCCGAGCAGGCGTATCTGGACTGGTGTGGGGCGCGGCTGGCGGAAGCGACAGCCGGCATGGTGGCGGCGGCGCCGGCGGGCACGGTATCGCATTTGTTGTTCTATGCGCCGCAGGTGCTGCTGGCCGACCGGCTCGATCTGGCGCGTGCCAATATGCCGGCGGCTTGGGCCCATCCGGCCTTCGATGTGCTGCAGCTGGAGGATTATTCGTTCGTCACCTCAGCCAATCAGGCCGGTCAGGCACGGGCGCGGGCGGCGGTGGCCGGGGCATTGGGCTATCCGTTGGCGCAGCAGCATTATCTGGCCGGCTTTGTGCTGAACGCCAGCGATGCCCAGGCGCACTGGCCATTGATTGCCGATGCGGCAGCCAGATCGGCGGCCAGCCAGGTGTTCATCTGGGCTTGGCCGCAGGTGGCGCGCGATGGCTTCACCCCCTTTGCCCTGGATGATGAGGGAGATGCCGCCATGCCGGCCTTTCACGATGTGCGCTTTCCGCTGGAGCTGGGCTTTGGCGCCACCGGCGGCCCCGGTTTTTCGACCCAGGTGGTGGTGACGGGATCGGGTGCCGAGCAGCGCAACGCCGATTGGGCCGATGCTCGGCTGGAATTTGATGCCGGCGTGGGCATCCGCTCGGAAGCCGATCTGGAACGGCTGGTCAGTTTCTTCCGGGCGCGGCGCGGCCAGGCGCATGGGTTTCGTTTTCTCGACCCGCTGGACAACAGCAGCGCCGCCGATGGCGGGGCACCGGCCGCCACCGATCAATTTCTGGGGCAGGGCAGTGGCAGCACCACGCGCTTTGCCCTCATCAAGACCTATGCCGATGCCGGGGTGGAGGACGCCCAGGTGCGCCGCATCACCCGGCCCTGGCCCGACAGCGTGCGGGTGGCGGTGGCCGGGGTGGAGCAGGTGGCGGGCTGGTCGCTGACGCCCGGCGGCCGCATTGATTTTGCCGAGCCGCCGCCCGCCGGCGCGGCGGTCACCGCCGGTTATCGCTTTGATGTGCCGGTGCGTTTTGCGGCTGACCGCATCGAGGTGTCGATCGCCGGCTGGCGGGCCGGCGAGCTGCCATCGGTGCCGCTGATCGAAATCCGGGAGGATTGAATGGCCAGCCATGCCATTGTTCAGGACGATCTCACCCATCTGGCGCTGTGCTGGCGGCTGGTGCGCGCCGATGGCGTGGCGCTGGGCTTCACCAGCCATGATCGCGACCTGCTGGTGGATGGGCTGGTGCATCTGGCGCGGCCCGGCATGTCGCCTTCGGCCATCGTGCTGGGCGATGGCGTGAGCGCCGATGATCTGGAGGTGGCGGGCGGCTTGTCATCATCTGCGCTGACCCGGGCCGATCTTTTGGCCGGGCGCTGGGATGGGGCGCGGCTGCGGCTGTTCCTGGTGGATTGGCGCGATCCGGCGGCCGGCCAGGTGGCGCTGGCCAGCGGCACGCTGGGCGATGTTGCGGTGGGGGAGGGCAGTGACGCCGGCTTTGTCGCCACGCTGGAAAGCCCGGCGGCGGCGCTGCAGGCCAGCGTGGTGGAGCTTTGCTCGCCGGAATGCCGGGCCGAACTGGGCGATGCCCGCTGCCGGATCAGCCTGCGTGGCCGTCGCCGGCTCGGCATGGTGGCTGCGGCCGCGCCTGGGCGGTGCCGGGTGGATGGCATCGTGGCGGCCGATCATGGCGAGGGCCGGTTGCTGGTGCTGGATGGCGCGGCGGCCGGGTTGGAGCGGCGGATCGTGGCGGCCGATGGCGATTGCCTGCAGCTGGACGAGCCGCTGGCACTGGCAGTGGGCGACCGGGTGCAGCTGACCGAGGGCTGCGACAAGCGCTTTGCCACCTGCCGCGACCGCTTTGGCAACGCGTTGAATTTTCGCGGCGAACCGCACGTGCCGGGCGGCGATCTTTTGACCCGGATCGGAGGCTGAGATGACACGCATCACCAAGCGCCGGCGGCGGGCGGTTGCCGCAGCGCGGGCCGGGGTGGGCACGCGCTTTCGCGCGCAGGGCCGCACGATTGGCCTGGGGCTGGACTGTGTGGGCGTTGCCCTGCTGGCAGCGGCCGGCGCCGGCGTGCGGCTGGCGCCGGTGCCGGCCTATGCGCTGGGCGGGCTGCATGACGATCTGCTGGCGGCCACACTGCAGGCGCTGGGCTGCCGCCGGGTGCGCCGGGCCAAGGCGGGCGACCTGGCGGAATTTGCGCTGGCGCCCGGTCATCGCCACCTCGCTGTGATGAGTGATCGGGGCATCATCCACGCCCACGCCGGGTTGGGCCGGGTGGTGGAAGGGCCGGTGCCCGATGACTGGCCGGTGGTGGCGCACTGGGCGCTGCCCGGCGTGCGATAGGGGGACGGCAGCATGGCAACCTTGGTGCTGGGCGTGGTGGGCCGTGCCCTGCTGGGCCCCGTGGGCGGCATTGTCGGCACCCTGCTGGGCAACAGCGTCGATCGCCGCCTGCTGGGCGGCCGCCGCGAGGGGCCGCGGCTGGCCAATCCAGAAGTGCAGGCCGCGAGCTATGGCGAGCCCTTTCCGGTGGTGGCTGGCCGGATGCGGGTGGCCGGCAATGTCGTGTGGTCAAGCGGCATCCGCGAGACCGCGACGCGCAGCGGCGGCGGCAAGCGTGGGCCAGCGACGACCAATTACAATTATTCTGCCAGCTTTGCCGTCATCCTGTGCGCCGGGCCGATCGCAGGCGTGGGCCGGGTGTGGGCCGATGGCCGCCTGATCCGCGATGCGGCCGGGGTGTGGAGCCTGCCGGTGACGATGCGGGTGCATGATGGCAGCGAGAGCCAGCAGCCTGATGCGCTGATCCTGGCCGTCGAAGGGGCGGCGCCGGCCCTTCGTGGCCTGGCGCATGTGGTGTTCGAGGATCTGGCGCTGGCGGAATTTGGCAATCGGCTGCCCAATCTGGCGTTCGAGATCAATCCGGGGGCGCCGGCGCAATCGCTGGGCACGGCGATGACGGCGCTGGCGGCGCGGGCCGGCGTGGCGCTGCCGGCGCGCGGCGGCTTTCCCGATGTGACCGGCCTGTTTGCAGGGGCGGCGGCGCCGTTGGCCGATGTGATCGGCCCTTCGCTCAGGGCCAGTGGTGCCGTGCTGGCCGCCGGCACCGCGCTGGTGGGGGAGGGGGCGCCAGCGCAGGTGATGGAGTTTGCCGGCCAGGACCAGGCCGATGCCGCCGCCAGCCGCCGCAGCGCCCCGGCCCGCCAGCGGCGCGCCGGCAGCCAGGGCCTGCCCGATGCGGTGGAGCTGGCCTATTTCGATGACAGCCGGGATTTTCAGCCGGGCCTGCAGCGGGCCCGGCTGCGCGCCGGGGTGCAGGTGGACAATGATGTGCTGCCCTTGGCGCTGGCGCCGGCGGTGGCCAAGCGCCTGGCGCAGGCGCGGCTGCTGCGGCAGCAGGCCGGGCGGCGGCGGCGCAGCCTGCGGCTGCCGTGGCGGTTCCTGGGGCTGGCACCGGGTGATATGCTGGCGCTGCCGGATGGGCCGTGGCAGGTGACGGAGACTCGATTCGAAGCCTTTGTTCTGCATGTGGAATTGGTGCAGCGGCCGGGTGTGGCGGCCGGCGTCGGCGCCAGCGATGGTGGCCGGGCGTTGGCCCAGGTGGCGCAACCGGCCGGGCCAACCCGGCTGCTGGCGCTGGACCTGCCGCCGCTGCCGGGCGAACTGCCCGACGCGCCGCGATTGTGGCTGGCCGGGGCGGGGGCGGTACCGGGCTGGCGGGGGGGCGGTGTGGAGATCAGCCTGGATGGCGGCGCCAGCTTCATGGCCGGCCCGGCCCTGCCAGGCGCGGCGGTGATCGGCACCGCGCGGAGCGTGCTTCCTGAAGGCCCGGCGACCCGCTGGGACCGGTTTGGCACGGTGGAGGTGGAACTGCTGGCCGATGCCATGTGGCTGGAAGGGCGCAGCGAGGCATCGGTGCTGGCCGGCGCCAATCTGGCGGTGCTGGGCAAGGAGATCATCCAGTTCGCTGCGGCCGAGGCGCTGGGCGGCAGGCGGTTCCGCCTGCGCGGTCTGTTGCGCGGCCGACGCGGCACCGAATGGGCCACCGGCAGCCACGCGTTGGGGGAGGATTTCCTGTTGCTGGAGGCTGGCGCCCTGGCCAGCCTGCCGTTGCCGCTGGAGCGGCTGGGCGAGACGCTGCTGCTGCGCCCGACGGGGTCGGGCGATGCCGCGACGCCGCCGCTGGTGGCAAGCATCGGCCATACCGCCATCCAGCCGCTGGCCCCCGTGCACTTGCGGGCCCGGCGGGTGGGGGCTGAGCTTGTGTGCCACTGGATCCCCTCCAGCCGCGTCGGCTTTGGCTGGCCGGATTTCACCGATGTGCCGATGGGCGAGCGCAGTCTCGCCTTCCGTGCCGGCCTGTTCACGGCGGCCGGACCGTTGGCGACAGCCGATCTCGACGCGCCGGCCTGGGTGGTCCCGGCTCCGGCCGGGCCATGCTGGCTTGAGGTGGCGCAACTGGGCCTGACGCTGGGGCGCAGCGCCCGGCTGGCGATTGATTGAGGGAGACGCGTGATGCCGCAGACGGATCGATTGGGCCTGCCGTTGCTGGCGGCCGGCCAGGGGCAGAAGGATGTGACCCACAATGAGGCGCTGGCCCGGCTTGACCATCTGGTGGCGCTGGCCGTGGTGTCGCGCACGGCGGCTGCACCGCCGCTGGCCCCGGCACCCGGCGATTGCCACATCGTGCCAGCCGCTGGCGCTGCGGCATGGGGTCAGCCGGCCGGCACGCTGATGATCTGGCAGGGCGGCGGCTGGCAGGCCGATGCGCCGGCCGCTGGGCAGATTGCATTGGTGCGGGATGAGAGCGTGATGCTGGTGCATGACGGGGGCTGGCAGGCGCTGTGGCCGGTGGCTGGCCTGCGCATCGGTGGGCGCATGGTGCTGGCCGTGCCGCCATCCAGTGTGGTGGCGGCGAGCGGTGGCAGCGTGGTGGACAGCGAGGCGCGGAGCGTTCTGACTGCGTTGATTGCTGCATTGCAGGCACAGGGCCTGTTGGCATGATGCCGTTGGCGCAAAAGCGGCTTTTCCGCGCGCAACTGTGGCGTTGCCGCAACAATATTGGCAACATGAGGCTTGCTTGAGACGGAGTGGCTGCGTTAGACATCGCCCGATGCCAGATGGACTGGCACGACTCTAATAAGGGGATGATGATGCGCAGCTTTGCGATCGGTCTGATCCTCGCGGCGACCGCGCTTTCCAGCGCCGCCAACGCGAAGGACAAGGCATGGTATATCGGCCTGGAAGCGGGCCCCGGCCTGCTGCAGAACCAGCGGATGGCCGTTTCCAACGCGGCACGGACGGTCAGGACCAATGACACGGTAAAGCTGATCCACAACCCGGGCTTCGATGTTGGCGGCAACATCGGTTATGACTTCGGCATGTTCCGCACCGAATTCGCGCTGAACTATCTGCGCTACAAGGTGAAGAGCGCAACCGTGAACAATGCGCCGCTGGCGCTGCCGTACACGACCGCTGCTGGCGTGAACACCACCGGTGTTCCGCCCCAGGGCAATTATCCGGATGCCGCTGGCACCTCCAGCGCCCTCGCCTTCATGCTGAACGGCCTGTTCGATTTCGGTGGCAAGGACAATGACTGGGGTGCCTATTTCGGTGCCGGCGCCGGTATCGCCCGTGCCTGGAATTACGGTCGTCTCCGTGATCCCGGTCTGGTTTTCGTCGATGACAAGGACACCTCATTCGCATGGAACCTGCTGGCTGGCGTGTACAAGCCGCTGAGCGATCACATCGATGTTGGTCTGAAGTATCGCTGGATGAACGTCAGCGGTGTGAACACCTTCTCGGCGAACGGCCAGGCGATCGACACCAAGTTCCGCAGCCACAGCGTGCTGCTGACCCTGACCTACAACTTCTTCGAAGCCGAGCCGCCGCCTCCGCCGCCTCCGCCGCCGCCGCCTCCGCCGCCGCCGCCCCCTCCGCCGCCGCCGCCGCCGCTGCCGCCGTGCCCGCCGGCTGTGGTGACTCCGGGTCCGTTCCTGGTCTTCTTCGATTGGGACAAGTCGGCGATCACGGCTGAAGCCGCTGCGATCCTGGATCGCGCTGCCGAGCAATATGCTGCCACCGGCCAGACCAAGGTCGCGCTGGCTGGTCACGCCGACAAGTCGGGCAAAGACGAGTACAACGTGAAGCTGTCGCAGCGTCGCGCTGATGCTGTGAAGGCCTATCTGACGGGCAAGGGTGTGCCGGCTGACGCCGTTGGCACCGAAGCCTTTGGCGAAGGTCGTCCGCTGGTTGATACCGCCGATGGTGTGCGTGAACCACAGAACCGCCGCGTGGAAATCACCTTCAGTGGCGCTCCGGCCCCGGCTCCGACGGGCCCCTGCCAGCCGCAGTAAGCGGCCGACAGGCACAAGGAAATTGGGGGAGCAACCACTTGGTTGCTCCCCCTTTTTCATGACGTCGTCAGGCGATAACGGCCAGCCAACTGGCCATCGGGATCAATCGCTGTCGCTGATCGGATCCAGCGCGGCGAAACTGGGCAAGACGAGTTCGGGCACCTTGAGGCCAGCGGCCGGCGGCACCCAGGCCAGCGCGGCGCGCATCAGCGGCACATGTTCGGCCGCGACATTGGCCAGCGCACCCGGAGGCGCCATCCGCACCGCAAGCCCGGCCTGCCCGGCGGACCAGCAGAAATTATACTGGGCGTCGAGCGTCGAAAAACTGTTGTAGCTGCGCGTGTTGTAGCGATCAAAGGCGGCAAGCCCGCCCTTTTTCATGGTGCGGGTGAAGTGCTTGATCAGCACATCCTGGGCGCTGACCAGATCGGCGCCATGCTTGCGCAGCATCTGGTTGTAATTGTCGACCGATCGCAGGAACGGCGAATATTGGCATTGCAGCGCCGCCACATTCAGGCCGGCGCGCAGCATCCACATCGCGTGTGCGCGCGCTTCGCCCGGGGTTGGCTTGGCCAGCATCACCGCCTTGGGCACCATGATGCCAGGTGTGACGGGCAGGGCCGGCGGCTTCGTTGCGGGCGCCGTCTTTGCCGCAGCCGGGCGGCGTGCCCCGCGCTTGCGCTTGGCAGGGGCGGCATCAGCGGCGGATGTTGCCAACAGTGCCATCAGGCTGGTCAACAGGATCAGTCGTGTCGAGTTCATTTGCACCACATTTCGGGCAGGCTGGTGGACCGGGCCGGCGTTGCAGCCCGGTGCACCAGCAGTGCGGATCAGCCCAGGATGCTGCCGAGCGACAGGGCAACCGACATGTCGCCTTCGATCTTCAGCTTGCCCATCATGAACGCCATCTGGGCGTTCTGCTTGCCGGTGGCGATGTCCATGAAATCGGCCATGCTGACCTTCACCGTGCAGGCGGTCGGGCCGTCTTCGTTGCTCACCACCACGGGCGAAACCGTATCATCGATGCGCACCAGGCCGTCGGCGCCAAAGTCGAATTTGACCGACTTCTTGAACTGGCCGCCGGCGCCGATGCGCTGGGTCATCTGCGAAGTGATGTCTGCAAGGCTCATTGATTTTCCTTCCCCAAAGAAAAAGGGCCGCCCCGAAAACGGGACGGCCCTTCCTAAAGCAATTCGACGAAAAGTCGAACTTACTTGGCAGCCGGAGCTTCGGCGGCCGGAGCAGCAGCGGCGTCAGCGGCCGGAGCAGCAGCGGCGTCAGCAGCCGGAGCGGCGGCGTCAGCAGCCGGAGCCATGGCGTCAGCAGCCGGAGCAGCGGCGTCAGCAGCCGGAGCGGCTTCAGCGGCCGGAGCTTCAGCGGCCGGAGCTTCTTCAGCCTTCTTTTCGCCGCAAGCGACGACGAGCAGGGCGGCGCCAGCGATCAGAGCGGCGGTCTTCAGATTCTCGATCATTTTAAACTCCTTGGACGGTATCGCCTGGACCCAGGACGAGTTGGGACGGCAAACCCATATCCCCCAACCGGGGTAGACATTAGCGATGCGCGCCGCGTCGTGCAAGTGCCACATGCGGCGAATGGGTTATTCAGGCGGCAAGGCGCGACAACATGGCCGGCAGGTGGCGGTGCAGGGCCGCGTCAAGCTGCTCCATCGTGGCATCGCTGCCCTCCGCGCGCAAGCTGGTCACCGGCTCGCTGAGGCCGCACGGGATAATTCCGGCAAAATCAGTCAGTTCGGGTTCAACGTTCAGCGATACGCCGTGGAAGCTGACCCAGCGCTGCACCCTGATCCCGATCGCACCGATCTTGGCCAGGCCGCGCCGGCCCTGCACCCACACCCCAATCTTGCCCGGAATGATGTGGGCGATGATGCCAAAATCGCCGAGCGCGGCGATCAGCCATTGTTCGAGCGACGCGACGAATCTGCGCACATCCCGGCCGCGGGCGGCCAGATCAAGCATGACATAGACGGTGCGCTGTCCCGGCCCATGATAGGTGTAGCGCCCGCCGCGCCCCGCATCGAACACCGGAAAGCGCGTCGGATCAACCAGTTCGGCTGGATTGGCGCTGGTGCCGGCGGTATAGAGCGGCGGATGTTCGACCAGCCAGATGCGTTCAGGCTCGGTGCCGGCCCGAATCGCCGCTGCCAGTTCCTGCATGCGGGCGAGTGCTGCCGGATAGTCGGTCAGCCCGTCCGCCACCTCCCAGACCGGGTCTGGTATCACAGCCCCGCCGCAAAGGCCCGGAGATCGGCCAGGAACAGTTCGGGTTCCTCCAGGCTGGCGAAATGGCCGCCACGCGGCATCGTCGTCCAATGGGTGACGTTGTAGCCGCGCTCCACCATCGCCCGTGGCGGAAAGGCCAGAAGATCGCGCGGGAAGGCAGCTACGCCCACTGGCACCGCTACGCGGGCACCGGCCGGCATGGCAAAACCGCCTTCCAGGTAGAGGCCGCGATACAGCCAGGTGGCAGTGAGGAAGCTGCGGGTGGTGAGATAGATCATGATGTTGGTGAGCATCTGATCCATGGTGAAGGGCGGATCGACATAATCCCCCGCCACGTCCGACCAGCCGACGAACTTCTCGGCAAACCAGGCCGCCACGCCCATGGGCGAATCCATCATGGCAAAGCCCAGGCTTTGCGGTTTGGTGCCTTGCAGGTGGAGATAGGCGGTCTCGGCCTCCCTTATGGCCACAGCCTTCTGCAGCCAGGCCAATTCGTCCGGTGCCCTGGGCGACATGTCTGCCGGCCGCAGGCCAAAGCCGTTGAGGTGGATCGCCTCAACCCGCGCCGAATCAAGCCCGATCCAGCCGCCGATCACACAGCCCCAATCCCCGCCCTGATAGAGATAGCGGTCATAGCCCAGCGCGCCCATCAGCGCGTCATAGCGGCGGCCAATCTCGCGCGGGCCGATCGGCGCCGACGGCCGGTCAGACCAGGCATAGCCAGGCAGGGACGGGGCGATGACATGGAAGGCCGGCGCCGACTTGTCTTCCGGTTCGGCCAGCCGTTCGATGATGGCATCAAATTCGAGGATCGATCCCGGCCAGCCATGGGCGATCAGCAGCGGTCGCGCATCGGGCCGGCTTGAGCGCAGGTGCACGCAATGGAGGTGAAACTTCTGGCCACCATCCTCCCCCACCGCGACGCGGCAATGCGGTAGCCGGTTGAGGCGCACCACCGCTGCTGGCCAGTCAAAATCGTTCAGCCAGTGCGCCTGCAGCCGCTGCATATAATCGCGGTTGGCACCGTGCCGCCAGCCAGCGTTCGGCGGCTCTTCGAACCAGCGATAGGCCGCAACCCGGTCGCGAATCCAGGCGACTTCGGGTTCGTTCGCCGGGATCGTGAACGGCGTGCTGCTCATGCCGCCAGCCCCAGCTTGCGCTCCAGCTTCACACGGCTGGCGATGATGTCGGCGGCCTTTTCGGCGATCATGATGGTGGGGGCGTTGGTGTTGCCCGACACGAGATAGGGCATGACGCTGGCATCGATCACCCGCAGCCCCTCGACGCCGTTCACCCTGAGCTGGCCATCCACCACGGCCCGTTCATCCACGCCCATGCGGCAGGTGCCGACCGGGTGATAGATGGTCTCCGCCCAGCCACGCATTTTTTCCAGCAGGCTGGCACGGTCGGTCACGCCCGGGCCCGGCCAGGCTTCGCCATCATTATAGGGCGCAAAGGCCGGTTGGCCGCCGATGCGGCGGGCGATTTCCACCCCGGCCACCAGCGTTTCCACATCTTCGGGCGCCGACAGATAATTGGGATCGATCGCCGGCGCCGCCAGCGGATCGGGCGATTTCAGCCGGATGGTGCCCCGGCTTTCCGGGCGCAGCTGGCAGACATGCAGTTGATAGCCATGGCGGCCGCCCATGGTGCCGCGGCCGTGCGGGTTGCCGATCACCGGCATGAAATGCATCTGGATATCGGGCGCGGCCAGGCCCTCGCGGGTGGACAGGAACGCCCCCACCGGGGTTGGCATATGGGCACCGTTGCCGCTGCGCGTGAACACCCATTTGCCCAGCGCCATCAGCTTGTTGATGAATTTCGAATTGTTGTTGAGCGTGATCGGCTGGCTGCAATGCCATTGCACGATCACATCCAGGTGATCCTGCAGATTGCCGCCCACATCCGGGCTGTCGACCACCACGTCCACGCCCATGGCCTGCAGATGCGCCGCCGGGCCGATGCCCGACAGCATCAGCAGCTGCGGGCTGTTCACCGCGCCGCCGCACAGGATGATTTCCCGCCCCATGGCGCTGCCATCCGCCTTGCCCTGGGTGTAGCTGACGCCGACGGCGCGCTTGCCGTCGAACAGCACGCGCCGCGCCTGCACGCCGGTGCGGATTTCCAGGTTCGGCCGTGCCCGCACCTCGGCGGTCAGATAGGCCTTGGCCGCCGAGAATCGCTCCCCATCCTTGATGGTGGCATCATATTGGCCGGCGCCTTCGAACTGCGGCCCGTTGAAATCATCGGTGCGGCCATAGCCGGCCTCAACCGCCGCCTGCAGAAAGGCATCGTTGAGCGGGTTGGGGAGCGCGCCCTTGCGGCTGCTGTGCAACGGGCCACCCGCGCCGTGATACGCATCGGCGCCGCGTTCCGAATCCTCGGCCTTGCGGAAATAGGGCAGCACATCGGCCCAGCCCCAGCCGGTCAGGCCCAGTTGGCTCCAGCGGTCATAATCGCTGGCATGGCCGCGGATATAGACCATGCCATTGATGGACGAGGAGCCGCCCAGCGCCCGCCCGCGCGGCCAGTAAAGCTTGCGCCCGCCCAGATGCGCCTGCGGTTCGGTCCAGAAGGCCCAATCGAACGGGCTGTCCTTGTCGGGCGGGATGATGTTGGCGATGCCCGCCGGCATCTGGATCAGCATGTTGTTGTCGTTGCCGCCGGCTTCCAACAGCAGCACGCGGGTGCCCGCATCGGCCGACAACCGGTTGGCCAGGGCGCAGCCAGCCGAACCGGCGCCCACGATGATGAAATCAAACGGGTCCATGCCCAAACTCCCCAAGCGATTTTGCCCACGCTAACCCTGTTTTGAGTCGTGCGCAAACTGCCAGACATGGGGAGGTGATGATTGCAAAGCGCGTCTTGCAATTTCGTCTTGCATTAGATATGGTAATGTTCTGTTAACTATTCGGGGCAGGGCGATGTTGACGAAAATCCTGTTTGCCATTGGATGTGCGGCTGTCGCCACTGCCGCTGCCGCCACCCCGCCCGGCGTGGTGCAGTGGGGCACGGCCCAAGGCGGCAACGGCCACCATTATGAAGTGGTGTTCAACCCCAACATCAGCTGGCAGGCCGCCCGTGCCGACGCCGCGGCGCGCAGCTTTGGCGGCCACAGCGGCTATCTCGCCACCTTTGTCACCCGCGCTGAACAGGAATTTGTCATTGCCCAGCTGGGCGGCGGCACTGCGCTCAATGCCCTGTGGCTGGGCGGCTACCAATCGGGCGGCAGTGCCGAACCCTATGGCGGCTGGAACTGGGTGACCGGCGAAGCCTGGGCCGGCGTGGCGCCCAATGATCCCAACCTGCCGCGATCGGATTTCGGCTTCAACAACCTCTATTTCAATGGCGATCCCGAAGGCTACACCATCACCTGGTGGAACAGCGGCGGCATCAATGACTATGTCGGCACGCCCAACCCCATCTATGGCGATGGCAATGGTGGCAGCTCCCGCGGCTATATCGTGGAATATGGCCTGGCCGCCGTGCCGGAACCCAGTGTGTGGGTTAGCATGATCTTGGGCTTTGGCCTTGTCGGCCTCAGCAAGCGCCGCCGCAGCGGATTGCGCGCTGCGGCAGCCTGACCGGGCGGCTCAGGCCAGATCGACCATGATCTCGGCCGACACGCCCTCCAGCGCGGCCTGCACATCGGCCTCACTCACGCCCGGCGGCAGGCTGGCCACCACCTCGGCCCGGAACAGCCGCGCGCCCGACCAGGCGCCATCCTCGGCCGTGGTTTCCAGCTGTTCGAAGTTCACCTTCAAAGGGCTCAGCGCCTGCGCCAGTTCGTTGACGATGCCCGGCCGGTCCTGCGCCACCAGCTGCAGGGTCAGCCGCGTGCCCGTCTCGGCCGCGCCTTCGCCGGCATCGACCAGGCTGACATTCAGCCCCTTGGCATCCACATCGGCCACCGCCCTGTGCAGCACGGCCAGCCGTTCCGGCGCGATTTCCACCAGCACGCTGCCAACATAGCGCCCGGCCAGCCGTGCCAGATGCGATTCCAGCCAGTTGCCGCCCGCATCCAGCACCGCCTGCGCCAGCGCGGCGGTCAGGCCCGGCCGGTCCGAGCCGATGACGGTGAGGATGACTTTGCTGGCCATGGGCGTCTCCCTTGTTCTGTTTGGTCAACCCATGCGCCGGGCCGGAGGGGCTGGCAAGTCAGACGTTGACCAGCGCCGGCAACGCCTTGGCATAGCGTTCCACATCCGCCAGCTGCCCGGTCGACACGCGCGACCAGTTGGGCCAGGCCGGCCCCCACGCCCCGCGCACCAAAATCCCGCGCTGCGCCATGGCGGCGGCAAAGCGGTTGGCATCGGCCACCTTCACGAACAGGAAATTGGTCTGGCTGGGCAGGGCGGTGGTGCCGGCCTTGGCGACAGCGGCCTGCAGCACCCGGCGCGCGGCGATGATCGATGCCCGGCTCTGCTGCTGGAAGCCGCCATCATCCCAGGCCGCCAGCGCCGCGGCGAGGCCCGGCGCATTCAGGCTGATGGTCAGCCGGTGGCGCTTCAGCTCGGCAGCATTTTCGGGCGAGGCGACGGCATAGCCGATGCGCAGGCCGGCCATGCCGAACAGCTTGGAAAAGGTGCGGGTGATGATGATGTTGGCACCCTTGGCCACCAGCGGCAGCATGGTGGTGGCGGCCGGATCGTCCGCCAATTCCATATAGGCTTCATCAACCAGCAGGGTGACATGCGCCGGCAGCGCCTTGGCAAAGGCAGCCAGTTGGGCCGGCGGCAGCACCATGCCGGTGGGATTGTTGGGGTTGCACAGATAGACCATGGCAACGCCGGGCAGGGCGGCGGCACGGGCCAGCGCATCGAGATCGATCCCCATATCGGGCGCCATCGCCACGCGGCGATAGTTGAGGCCCTGCGCCATCGGATAGAGCAAAGGCTCGTCAAACTGCAGCGCCGGAATCAGGATGGTGCCGCGCCGCCCCCAGGCCAGCGCCGCGCTGGTGATCAGTTCGGAACTGCCATGGCCCAGCACCACCTGCGCGGCCGGCACGCCCAGGCGCTGGCCGATCTTCGCCTTCAACCGCTCCTCGGCATCATCGGCATAATACCACGCGCTGCGGGCCAGATCGGCCATGGCCTGGATGGCCGATGCCGGCGGGCCAAGCGGGTTTTCATTATATTTGAGATGCGCCACCCCCGGCGCCGGCGCAAAGCCGGTCGGATCGGCCACCATCGGCCGGATGGTCATGGCGCCCGCCGGTGCAGAAACTGCCGCCGTTCCCGCCAGCCCCAGCCAGCCCCGCCGTGTCACGTCCATGTTTGCCCCCCAGTTCAGGCCGGATGATGCGCCTTCAGCGGTGTGTCCGTGTCGGCCAATGCGTCCACCGGCACAACAACGCCCTGTTCCACCAGCGCCTTGCCCTGCACATAGTCGCGCGCGGCGTTCACACAGTCCAGCGCGATCACCTTGCCCTGCTTCAGATAGACAAGGCTGAAGCTGCGCGTCACCGGATCGCCGCGCAGCACGGTCTGATCATGGCCCAGGCTCAGCCCCATCGTCTGCAGCCTGAGGTCATATTGGTTGGACCAGAACCACGGCACCGCGCGATAGGGGGCGGGATCGCCGGTGATGGCCCGCGCCACGGTGATCGCCATGTCGGCGGCGTTCTGCACCGATTCCAGCCGGATTGCCGCCCCGCCGGCAAACGCGTTGGCATGGCAAGCGCAATCACCAATGGCAAAGATGTCGGGCAGGCTGGTGCGGCAATGGTCATCCACCCACACCCCATTTCCGCCGCGTGCGCCCGCGTCCAGCAGCGGCTGCACCGCCGGCACGATGCCGATGCCCACGATCACCAGATCGGCTGCATATTGCCGGCCGTCGGCCAGGCGAACGCCCGCAACCCGGCCATTGGCGCCGGTAATTTCCGCCACCTGTGCGCCGGTTTCGATCACCACACCATGGGCGCGATGCTCGGCTTCATAGAAGCGGGACAGGTCGGGGCCGGCAACGCGGGCCAGAACACGGTCGAGCGCTTCGAACAGGGTGACGCGGTGACCAAGCTTGGTCAGCACGGCGGCCGATTCGAGGCCAATGTACCCACCGCCGATGACGATGATGCTACGCGTTTCCCCCAGTGCGGCAATGAGTCCATCCACATCGGCGCGGGTGCGGATGGCGTGGATGCCGGCCAGATCATGGCCAGGGCAGGTCAGCCGCCGGGCATCGCCGCCCCCGGCCCACACCAATTGGCCATAACCGATGGGGCCCGCCGTGGTCTCCAGCCGGTGCGCCGCCGCGTCCACCGCCGTCACCCGCGTGCCAGTCAATATCTCGACCTGGCGCTCCGCCCAGAAGGCCGGCGGGCGCAGCAGCATGCGCTCGAAGCTCTTTTCGCCGGCCAGATAGTCCTTTGACAGCGGCGGCCGCTCATAGGGCAATTCCGGTTCGGCGGTGAGGATGGCGACGCTGCCGGCAAAACCGCGCTGGCGCAGCTGCGCCGCCTGGGCCGCGCCGCCATGGCCGCCGCCGACAATGACCACATCAAATTGCATCGCTCGCCTCCATTTGCGGCTGGGATGCGGCATTGGCGCGGCCTTGCCAAGCCGGGTTGTTGCTTATCGCCCCTTTCAATCCGCCCGCCCCGCTGCCACATGGGGGCCATGGATCTGGCCAGCCACCCCGACAGCGCCGCCTATGGCCATCTGCAGCCACGCTCGCCGCTGGTGCGCCGGCTGCTGGCGAAGAACCCGTCGCCCTTCACCTTCACCGGCACCGGCACCTTCGTGGTCGGCACGCCCGGCAGCGCGCTGGCGGTGATCGATCCCGGCCCCGATGATCCGGCGCACATCCGCGCCCTCACCGATGCGCTGGCCGGCGAAATCGTCAGCCACATCGTCATCACCCACACCCACATGGATCATTCGCCCGCCGCCGTGGCGCTGAAGGCCGCGACCGGCGCCTTGGTGGTCGGCTGTGCGCCGCTGGTGCTGAGTGATGATGGCCCGCGCGCCGATGCCGGCTTCGATCCCAGCTATGCCCCCGATAATGTGCTGGCCGATGGCGATTCCATCCATGGCCCGGGTTGGACGCTCACCGCCGTGCACACGCCGGGCCACACCAGCAACCATCTCTGCTTTGCGCTGCCGCAGGAAAAGGCGCTGTTCACCGGCGATCATGTCATGGGCTGGTCCACCACCGTGGTCGCCCCGCCCGATGGCGACATGGCGGATTATATGGCGAGCCTGCAGAAGCTGCTCGATCGGGATGATGCCATCTATCACCCCACCCATGGCGAGCCAGTGACCGAGCCGCAGCGCTTTGTCCGCCATCTCCTCGCCCACCGCCGCCAGCGCGAGAATCAGGTGATCCGCGCCATCGGCGAAGGGCTCACCACCATCCCCGCGATGGTGGCTGCCATGTATGCCCAGGTGGACAAGCGCCTGCACCCCGCCGCGGCGCGCAGCGTGCTCGCCCATCTCATCGATCTGGAACGGCGCGGCCTGGTGGCCCGCGCTGATGACGTGTGGAGTATCGCCTGATGGACGCGCGCTTGAACCTGCTGGGCGGCGGCCCGGCTGTGGATGTGAAGGCCGAAATCCTGCGGCTGAAGCGGGAGCGCAACGCCGTCATCCTCGCCCATTATTATCAGGCGCCCGAAATCCAGGACATTGCCGATTTCGTCGGAGACAGCCTCGACCTGTCGCGCAAGGCCGCCAACACCGATGCGGACGTGATCGCCTTTTGCGGCGTGAAGTTCATGGCCGAGGTGGCCAAGATCCTCTCCCCGCAAAAGACCGTGATCCTGCCCGATCACAAGGCCGGCTGCTCCCTCGAGGATTCGGCCCCGCCGGCCGAGTTCGCCCGCTTCCGCCGCGCCCACCCGGATCATCTGGCGCTCACCTACATCAACTGCTCGGCGGCGGTGAAGGCGGAGAGCGACATCATCGTCACCTCCTCCTCGGCCGAACGCATCATTTCCCAGATCCCCAAGGATCAGAAAATCCTGTTCGCCCCCGACAAGCATCTGGGCGCCTGGCTCAGCCGCCGCACCGGCCGCGAGATGCTGTTGTGGGATGGCAGCTGCATCGTCCACGAACGCTTCTCGGTCACCGAGCTCCTGAAGCTGAAGGCGCAATATCCGGATGCGCCCGTTCTGGCCCACCCGGAATGCCCGGCCGCCATCCTCGATCTGGCGGATTATATCGGCGCCACCAGCGGCATCCTCAAACAGGCCAGCGAGCGCAGCGACCCCGTCATGCTGGTCGCCACCGAACCGCACATCATCCACCAGATGCAAAAGGCCGCCCCCGACAAATTGTTCATCGGCGCGCCGGGGGCAGACGGCAATTGCGGCTGCAACATGTGCCCATATATGGCCTTGAACACGCTGGAAAAGCTCCATCTGTGCCTGCGCGACCTCACGCCAGTGGTAGAGGTGCCCGAGGATATCCGCCTCGCCGCCAAGCGCAGCCTCGACCGCATGCTGGAAATGTCGGCCTGATGCTGGAGGGGATGGATCTCGCCTTCTTCATCGCCGCCACGCTGCGCGAAGACATGGGGGCCGGCGGCGATATCACGTCGGCTGCCGTTATCCCCGCCGATGCCCAGCTCTCGGCCGTGATGGCCAGCCGGGATGATGTGACGCTGGCCGGGCTGCCGCTGGCCGAAGCGTTTTTCCGCGACCTTGATCGTGATTGCCGGATCGAGATGCTGGCGCAGGATGGCCAGAGCGTGCCCGCCGGCACCGCCCTGTTGCGCATCAGCGGCAACGCCCGCGCCCTGCTCACTGCCGAACGCTCGGCGCTCAACACGGTGCAGCATCTGACCGGCATCGCCACACTCACGCGGGCCTATGTGGATGCCATTGCCGGCACCGGCGCCATCCTGCTCGATACCCGCAAGACCCTGCCCGGCCTCAGAACCCTCGAAAAATATGCCACACGCATGGGCGGTGCCACCAACCACCGCATGCGGCTGGATGACGGGGTGATGATCAAGGACAATCACATCGCGGTCGCCGGCGGGGTGGAGCCAGCCGTGCGCGCCGCCAAGGCCGCGGGCCTCACCGGCATTGTGGTGGAGGTTGACCGCATCGACCAGATCGAACCGGCACTCAGCGCCGGGGCCGACCGGCTGCTGCTCGACAATATGGATGTGCCGACGCTGAAACAGGCCGTTGCCCTGGTTGCCGGCCGCGTGCCCACCGAAGCCTCGGGGGGCGTCCGCCTCGATACGATCCGCGCCATTGCCGAAACCGGCGTCACCTATGTCAGCGTCGGCCGCATCACCCAGAGCGCACCGGCCGCCGATATCGGCCTGGACTTCGCCTGAGCCGCACTGGCGCCGTCCCCCGGCAGCCGTTACACTCCCGCCGATGGATGATCCCGCCCACGAAGGCCTCAGCCCCGCCGACCGCGCCCGCGCGCTGGTCACCTTCGGCTGGATCGAACGCGGCCTGTTGTTCCTGATCGCGCTGATGACGCTGGGGGCGGTCGCGCTGGAACTGTTGCGCGTCTGGCAGGCGCAGAACATCAACCTCGCCGATATATTGCTGATGTTCCTCTATACCGAGGTGATCGGCATGGTCGCCGCCTTCTATGCCAATGCCGCGGTGCCCGTGGTCTATCCGATCTTCATCGCCATCACCGCGCTGGCCCGGCTGATCGTGCTGCAGGGCAAGGAAATGGCGCCGCAATCGATCATCTTCGAAGCCAGCGCCATCCTGCTGCTGGCCATCGCCGCCACCATCCTGGTGCGCTTCAAGGCGCGTTGACGCTCAGCCCCGGATCATCGCCGGCAGGGCATCCTCGTGCAGCCGCTTGAGCTCGACCAGCGCCACCACCTCGCCGTTCAGCACCAGCGCATCGCCGTCCACTGTGCCGATGCGGGTCGCGCCCGGAATGTCCACCCCGGCCGGCGCCGTCACCAGATAGCGGCCCTGGTCTTCGCCAAAGGCGGTCGCGGCGTCCAGCCTGGCGTCCACCACCGCGCCCAGCCCGCTGGCCAGCGCCATTTCGGCCAGCGCCACCACCAGGCCGCCATCCGACAGATCATGCACCGCCGTCACCGTGCCGGCCGCAATCAGGCTGGCCACCGCCTCGCCATGGGCGCGTTCAGCCACCAGATTGACCGGCGGCGGCGGGCCTTCCTCTTGGCCATGGCATTCGCGCAGCCACAGCGACTGGCCCAGATGCGTGCCATCCCCGCCAATCAGCCAGATCGCCTCGCCCGCCGCCTTGAAGGCCAGATCCATCTGCTTGGCATAATCGGCGAGCAGGCCGACGCCGCCGATGGCCGGGGTGGGCAGGATGGCGTTGCCACCGCCCGTCGCCTTGCTCTCGTTGTAGAGGGAGACATTGCCCGACACGACCGGGTAATCCAGTGCCCGGCAGGCTTCGGCCATCCCCTCGATGCAGCCGACCAATTGCCCCATGATCACCGGATTCTGCGGGGACGCAAAGTTGAGGCAGTTGGTGATGGCCAGCGGCTTGCCGCCCACCGCCACGATGTTGCGCCAGGTCTCCGCCACGGCCTGCTTGCCGCCTTCGTGCGGATCGGCATAGCAGTAACGTGGCGTGCAATCGGTGGCGATGGCCAGCGCCTTCCTTGTGCCATGCACGCGCACCACCGCGGCATCGCCGCCTGGCCGCTGCAGCGTGTCGGCGCCGACCATGTGGTCATATTGTTCCCAGATCCAGCGGCGCGAGCACAGGTCCACGCTGGCCATCAGCGTCTTCAGATCCGCCGCGATGCTGGCGCTCGCCGGCACATCGGCCAGCGGCGCACGCTTCGGCGTCGGCACATGCGGCCGGTCATATTTCGGCGCTGCATCGGCCAGCGGCTCCAGCGGGATGCGGCCAACCTCGTGGCCGTGGAAGGTCATGGTCAGGTCGCCGCCGTGCACCACCTCGCCGATCACGGCGAAATCCAGTTCCCACTTGCGGAAAATGGCTTCGGCAAAGGCCTCGCGGCCCGGCTTCAGCACCATCAGCATCCGCTCCTGGCTTTCCGACAGCATCATTTCATACGGCGTCATGCCGGTTTCGCGGCACGGCACCTTGTCGAGATCGAGGCGGATGCCCACCCCGCCCTTCGACGCCATTTCCACCGACGAGCTGGTGAGGCCGGCCGCGCCCATATCCTGGATGGCGACAATTGCGTCCGATGCCATCAGCTCCAGGCAGGCTTCGATCAGCAGCTTTTCGGTGAACGGGTCGCCCACCTGCACGGTCGGGCGCTTTTCCTCGCTGTTCTCGTCAAATTCGGCGCTGGCCATGGTGGCGCCGTGGATGCCGTCGCGCCCGGTCTTCGAACCGACATAGACAACCGGATTGCCCACGCCGGCGGCGGCGGAATAGAAAATCTTGTCAGCCCGCGCCAAGCCCACCGTCATCGCATTGACGATGATGTTGCCGTTGTAGCTCTTGTGGAAAATCGTCTCGCCGCCCACGGTCGGCACGCCGACGCAATTGCCGTAACCGCCAATGCCGGCCACCACGCCCTTCACCAGATGGCGCATCTTGGGCGCATCAATCTCGCCAAAGCGCAGGGCGTTCATATTGGCGACGGGGCGCGCGCCCATGGTGAACACGTCGCGCAGGATGCCGCCCACGCCGGTCGCCGCGCCCTGATAGGGCTCGATATAGCTGGGGTGGTTGTGGCTCTCCATCTTGAAGATGGCGGCATCGCCGTCGCCAATGTCGATCACGCCGGCATTCTCACCCGGCCCCTGAATCACCCAGGGCGCCTTTGTCGGCAGCTTGGCCAGGTGCAGCCGGCTCGACTTGTAGGAGCAATGTTCCGACCACATCACCGAAAAAATGCCCAGTTCCAACAGGTTCGGCTCCCGCCCCATGGCGGCGAGCACCCGGTCATACTCCTCGGGCGTGAAACCATGGGCGGCGACGATGTCGGGGGTGATGCTCATGGACGCGCCCCATAGCCGCAGCGGCGGCCTTTGTCATGCGGCTTGCGCGCGCGCCCGCAGCGCACCGCGCAGCATCACCACCGCGGTGTAGAGGATGACCAGGCTGACCATCCATTTCAGCGCCGTCAATGGCAGCGATTTGACCAGCAGCGCCGCCACCAGCACCGCCGGAATTCCGCCCAGCACCATCGCCAGCGGGATGCGCACATCCACCCGGTCGGCGGTCAGGTGCGATGCGCTCATCACCGTGCCGGCCACCGACGCGCCGGTCGCCATGATCGGAAAGCACAGCCGCGGATCAAGGCCCATCAGCGACAACAGCGCCAGCGTGGGCGCATAATTGCCCACGCCGAAATTCAGCAGCACGCCAAAGCCGAAACTGGCGGCAATCGCCACCGCCGTCAGGCCGGGTGACAAGGCGTTGGCGGTGCCGCCCGCCGGCATGAGATCCAGGATCGACAGTATATAGAACAAGGCCGCCAGCAGCAGCGCCACCGCCACCCAGGCCTGCACCACCCAGGGCCGTGCCCGGCTCACCAGCCGCACGCCGACGAGGCCGCCGGCCAGCAACGTCACCACGCTGCCCAGCAACAGCACCGGATCAACATTCACCCCCAGCAGGATCAGGAAGATCACCGATTCCACCATGGTCGGCAGGGTCAGGCCGGCGATCATCGTCTGCGGGATCAGATGATCGGGCACCATGCGGCGGAACTTGAACCAGGCCATGGTCGGCGCCATCGAACCGATGCCCAGCGTGTCGAGGAAATTCACCACGGCGCCCAGCGCCGTCGCCTCCACGCCCGGCCGCGCCCGCTGGCGCGCGGCGGCGCGCAGCAGCACCACCGCATTGGCCAGCGCCGCCAGCCCCAGCATGCCCAGCAACAAATTCAGCATCGCGCTCTCCCCGGCGCGCACCAGGCCCCACGGCCGGCACGCCGTCAAGCCGGGGCAGGGGGCTCAATGGGGCAGGCGCGGCAATTGGCCCAGGCTGGTCAGGGTCAGCGCCAGGCCGCCGCCCACCAGCAGCACCAGCACACCGATCAGCAGCGGCCGCTGCGCCTTGTTGTGCACGAACCGGTTGATCACCGCATCGTTGCGCGCACCGCCCACCGCCCAGGCCATCAACGCCAGCCACAGCAGGAACGACAGGATCGACAGGATGTTGATCCGTGCCAGCAGCGCCCGTTCGGGATGGCGGCGGGCATAAGCGATGGCCGTCGGCAGGAAATTCAGCACCAAAGCCACGATGGTGCCAATGGCCAGCGCCAACATCTGCTTGTCTGTCATCAGGGCGACCCTTTGCGTATTATGGCAATAACACAGTGGGAAGCCGCCAACCGTCTGTCAATCCGGCACAAACATATTTGGCAATTGCGCCCTGCACGTTAAAGGGGGGCTCCACGGGCAGAGTGAGGCTGGGCGCAACCAACATGCCGCGCACACGGGCAGACGGAAAGAAAACCCAGATCGTCGTCGTCGGCGGCGGCGCCGGCGGGCTGGAGCTTGTCACCAAGCTCGGCGCGCATTTCCCGCGTGCAGATTTCGACATCATCCTCGTCGATCGCAACCCCACCCACATCTGGAAGCCGCTGCTGCACGAAGTGGCCGCCGGCAGCCTGGATGCCAATCTGGATGAGGTCGGCTATCGCGGCCACGCCTATCGCTGGGGCTATCGCTATTTCGATGGCGCGCTGGAAGCCATCGACCGTGACGCCAAAGAGATCATCATCGCCCCCATCCGCGATGAAGACGGCAGCGAGGTGATCGGCCGCCACCGCATCCGCTATGATTATCTCGTCATCGCGGTCGGCAGCATTTCCAATGATTTCGGCATCCCGGGCGTCAAGGATCATTGCCTGGCGCTGGAAAGCCGCCCCGATGCCGACCGCTTCCGCCGCAAGCTCTTGAACCAGTGCCTGCGCGTCTCGCGCCAGATGGTCGCCGATCCGGCCAGCGATGCCACGGTCAAGGTGGTGATCGTCGGCGGCGGCGCCACCGGCGTCGAACTGGCCGCCGAGCTTTATTCCGCCGCCGATGCGCTCGGCTTCTATGGCCTTGAAGTGTTTGACAGGAAGCGCCTCACCGTCACCCTTCTCGAAGCCGGCCCGCGCATCCTGCCCATGCTGCCGGAAAAGCTCGCCGCCGCCGCCCACAGCGAGCTGGAAAATCTCGGGGTCTCGGTGCGCTCCAACACCCAGGTCGTCGCCGCCACCCCCGATGCCATCCATGTCAAGGATGGCACGATGATCCCCGCCGATATCCGCGTCTGGGCCGCCGGCGTGAAGGGCGCCGATTTCCTCAATGGCATCGGCGGCCTCGAAACCACCCGCGGCAACCAGCTGCTGGTGAAGGACACGCTGCAGACCACGCTTGATGATGCAATCTTCGCCATCGGCGATTGCGCCAGCTACACGCCCCCCGGCCACACCCGCCCGATCCCGCCGCGTGCCCAGGCCGCCCACCAGATGGCCGACACCGTGTTCCGCAACATCAAGGCGCTGGTCGCCGGCAAATCCCTCGTCCCCTTCGTCTATCAGGACAAGGGCGCCTTGGTGAACCTGGCGCGCTACTCCACCGTCGGCAGCCTGATGGGCAATCTCGTCGGCGGCAAGATGGCCATCGAAGGCCGCCTCGCCCGCTTCGTCTACACCTCCCTCTACCGCCTCCATCTCATCGCCATCCACGGCTGGATCAAGGGCCTGTTCCTGATCCTGATGGGCCACGTGAACCAGGTCGTCCGCCCCAAGCTGAAACTGCACTGAGCCGATCCTCCCCCTCTGGGGGAGGTGGCACGCGCAGCGTGACGGAGGGGGCGAGGCAGGGCATTTCAAAAGAACAAGAATGCCCCAACTGGCCAGACCCAGCCCAGTTGCGGCCTGCAGACAAGTCGCGCATACATAACCAATGCCGGTTCGGCCCGATCGGCGGGCTGCAGGCACGGGGGGTGCAGACATGCCGACAATCACGCCGCTTGGCTGGTTCCACACCGGTATCGCCATCATCGCGATCCTCGCCGGGATCTATGCGCTCGTTGTCCACAAATTGATCACGCCCGGGCAGCGCTCGGGCCAGATCTATATCGCCTGCACGCTGCTCGCCGCCGCCACGTCCCTGATGATCTTCAATCAGGGGACGGGCTTTGGTCCCGCCCATGCCCTTGGCGTGCTGACCCTGCTGGCCCTGGCCGGCGGCTTCATCGTGCCACGCCTCCGGTTCCTTGGCGGGCTCATCCCCTATCTCCAGACGCTGTGTTTTTCCTCAACCCTGTTGTTCCACATGATCCCGGCCATCACCGACGGCCTGCGCCGCCTGCCGGTTGGCGATCCGGTGGTCGACCGGTTTGACGATCCGCTGCTGCGCGGGTTCCACCTGGCCTTTCTTGGGCTGTTCGTGCTCGGCTATGGCGTCCAGGTCATGTGGGTGCGCCGCCAGCGAACGGCCTGATCCTGATGCTGGTCGGCCGCGTCAACCCGGTGGCGCGTCCCAACCGCGAACGGCACCCAACCAATCCTCCCCCTCTGGGGGAGGTGGCACGCAAAGCGTGACGGAGGGGGCGAGGCGGAGCGTTTCAAAAAAACAAGCAGGCCTCCGCCCCGGATCAAGTCCGGGGTGACGTGGGCAGGGGCGCGGCCCCTGCACCTGTTCGATTTCGTTTGTGCTGCGTGGGGAGCGCGTCCGCTTTCGCCCAATTGCGGTCGTCCCACATCCCCGTCGCCCCGTGCTTGACACGGGGCTTGGCTCGCCTTCTTCCCCGTCCTACCCGAACCATTTGTCCCACAAATCATCCCAATTGGGATCATCAGCTTGGATCTGGGGCAAAAACATTCGCTGAGCCTTGTTGAAGACGCCGCGAACGACAAGCCAAGCCCCGTGTCAAGCACGGGGCGACGATGTGGGGAAGGGGCAGCTAACCACCCCAAACTCGCCATCAAGCGCTGCCCAAAAACGAACGGGTGCAGGGGCCTCGCCCCTGCCCGCCGGAGGCCCCTTTCTTGGCCTTGCCGTTTGATCCAGATCAACGCCCACGCCCCCGCCCGCGCCTACAACCACCCCATGCCCATCTTCCATCCCGATCTCGCCGCGCGCACCGTTCCGCGCTACACCAGCTACCCCACGGCCGCGCAATTCCACGAGGGCGTCACCGCCACCGATCAGGCCCGCGCGCTGGCCGCCATCCCGGCGGATGCGCCGATTGCGCTTTACCTGCACATCCCGTTTTGCCGGCAGATCTGCTGGTATTGTGGCTGCAACACCGGGGTGGCGGCGAATGATCGGTTGCGGCGTTATGAAAAGGCGCTGCTCACCGAAATCGCCACGGTGGCCAGCCTGTGCCGGGGCAGGGTGACGGCGATCAACTTTGGCGGCGGCAGCCCCAATGCGCTGGCCGCCCCAGTGCTGGCCCGCATCATTGCCGAGCTGCGCCGCCAGTTCGCCGTTGCGGATGACTGCGAGATCGCCATGGAGCTTGATCCGCGCGCCATCCGCCCCGGCGATGCCGAGCAGCTGGCCGCCGCTGGCGTGAACCGCATCAGCCTGGGCGTGCAGACCTTTGCGCCGCATGTGCAGAAACTGATCAACCGCATCCAGCCGTTCGGGATGATTGCCGATGCCGTGGCGCAGTTCCGCGGCGCTGGCATCGATGCGATCAATTTCGATCTCATGTACGGCCTGCCCGGCCAGAGCGTCGTCGATCTCACCGAAACCATCGATCAGGCCATCGCCCTGCAACCCTCGCGCGTCGCGGTGTTCGGCTATGCCCATATGCCGGCGGCCGTCCCGCGCCAGCGCATGATCAGCGATCTTGATCTGCCCGGCCCCGCCGCCCGCTTTGCCATGAGCAGCACGGCCAACCGCCTGTTCCGGCAGGCCGGCTATGCCGTCATCGGCTTTGACCATTTCGCCCTGCCGGATGACAGTCTGGCTCAGGCTGCCGCGGCCGGCACGCTGATCCGCAACTTCCAGGGCTATGCCACAGATGCAGGCGAAGCGCTGATCGGCCTCGGCGCCACCGCAATAAGCCAATTCCCCGGCCTCATCGTCCAGAACGACAAGCATCTGGCGGGTTGGGAAGCCCGGGTGAACGCGGGCGGCCTGGCCGGCTGGCGCGGCGTCGTCGTCAACGAAGACGACAGCAGCCGCGCCGCCATCATCGAGCGCCTGCTCTGCGATGGCGAAGCCGATGTGCCGCCCAGCCTGGAACCGGCGCTGGCGCAGCTCGCCGGCCACGCGGCGCGCGGGCTTGTCCGCCTCCACGGCCGCCATGTCGCGCTCACGCCCGATGGCTGGCCCTATGCCCGCCTCATCGCCTCGGCCTTCGATGCCCATCTGCAGGCGCCGCAACGCCACAGCAGCGCGGTGTGATCACTCGCTGAATTCGGCCAGCTCCGGAATCCGGGTGAAGGCAATCGCCGGCCCGCGCGACCGGGTCGCCCCGCGCGCATCATGGCCCAGAGTCACCGCATCCCGGCCAAAGCGTTGGTTCACCTTGTCCATCGCCGCCGAAAGCGCCTGCCGCCGCGCGTCGGTGCGCGCACACAACAGCGCATCGGCATCAAACAGATCAGCCTGGGCGGCATCGGCATCGGTCAGATCGGCCAGCACCACGCCCACCTGCAACAGCCGGCGCGGGCCAAACTCCACCGCCATGCGCGCCCACAGCCCGTCCAGCGCCGCCACCAGACTGATGCCGTCCATCACGCGGGGCAGCTTCACGCCGCCCTTCCATTTGGTGCCGCGTTCCTCACCTTTCACATTGAGGCCCAGCCAGCCGGCGCGGCAGTTCGCTCGCCGCAGCCGCGTGCCCGCCTTCATCGCCAGCCGCCGCGCCACCAGCCGGGCGACGGCTTGCGGGCGCTTTTCCGGCCCCAGCACATGGCTGTGCCCGATGGTCTTGCGCGCCTGCTCCACCTCGGCAATCTCGTGCCCGTGCAGCAGCCAGTGCAGCCGCTCGCCCCACACATTGCCCCAGATGCGCCGGGCCTCGCCGGGCGGCATCGCCAGCAATTGCGCCATCGTCACCAGGCCCTGGGCGGCCAGCCGCCGCTCCATCGCCCGCCCCACGCCCGGAATGTCCGACAGCGGCAGCCGCTCCAGCCGGGCCGCGCGCACGTCCTCCGTCAATATGGTCAGGCCATCGGGCTTCTTCATGTCGGCCGCCATCTTGGCCAGCAGGCGGTTGCTGGCGACACCGATGCTGGCGGTCAGGCATTCCCCCACTTTGGCCGCCAGCCCGGCCTTGATCCGGCCGGCCAGCGCCGCCACGCCTTCCACACTGTTCTCATTGTCCAGCAGCCGGCACGCCACCTCGTCGATGGAACAGATTTTCGTCACCGGCACGTGCCGCTCCACCTCGGCCACGATGCGGTGGTGGAACTTCACATATTCATCATGCCGCCCCGGCACGATCACCACATCGCGGCACCTGGCCTTGGCTTCCCAGATTTTCGTGCCGGTGCGGATGCCAAAGGCCTTGGCCTCATAACTCGCCGCAATCGCGCTGGTGCTGTCGGTCATCACCGGCGCCACCACCACCGGCCGCCCGCGCAGTTGCGGGTTCAGCTGCTGCTCCACACTGGCGAAATAGCTGTTGAGGTCCAGATACAGCCAACGAAGGGGAAGCGACTCGCCCATGGACCTGCCATAGCACAATCAGAACAAAAATAGAACAAAAACCCCTGCGCACTTTGGCGCCCTTCCCCTCGGGCCCAAAGCCATTATGGTGCCGGGCATGACGATCAGCCCCGACGATCAGGCCCTGCTCCACGATGCCGATATCCCCGGCGATGGCATCCGCGCTGTTTCTGCCACCAGCCTGTCGGGCCGCCAGCTGCGCTATTATGATTTCTGCATGGCGGCCTTTGCCGTCATCCTCATCTGCTCCAACCTGATCGGCGCCGGCAAGCAGGCCGCGGTTTCGGTGCCGTGGAGCAGCGAGCCGGTCATCTTTGGCGCCGGCATCCTGTTCTTCCCCTTGGGCTATGTGCTGGGCGATGTCCTCACCGAAGTCTATGGCTATGCCCGCGCCCGCCGCGTCGTCTGGGTCGGCTTTGCGGCCTCCGCCTTCACCGCCCTGATGTGCGCCGTGGTCGTCGCCATGCCCCCGGCGCCGGGCTGGACTGGTCAGGAAACCCTGGCCGCCGTCTTCGGCCAGACCCCGCGCATCTTCCTCGCCTCCATCACCGCCTTCTGGGCCGGAGAATTCGCCAACAGCTTCGTCCTCGCCCGCCTGAAACTGCTCACCAAGGGCCGCTGGCTGTGGACCCGCACCATCGGCTCCACCGTGGTGGGCCAGGGCGTGGACAGTCTGATCTTCTACCCATTGGCCTTCCTCGGCCAACCCGATTGGCCGGTGGAGCGCGTGCTCCTCATCGCTGGAACCAACTATGTGCTGAAAGTCCTCTGGGAAGTCCTCCTCACCCCCGTCACCTACGCCGTCGTCGGCTGGTTCAAGCGCGTGGAAGGCCTGGACGTGTACGACACCGGCACCGATTTCACGCCCTTCAAGACCCGCGTCTGATCCGGCCGTCCCTCCGGGCAACCCCCTATGGTGTCCGCCCGCCTGCGTCGCCTACAGCGGCGGGCATGAGTGACGAAGATTATGTCTATGACGAGGAGAGCGGGGAGTGGCTGCCCGCCTCCCAACTGGCGCAGCGCAGCGCCGCTGCCACCCAGGTGGAGGTGCGCGATGCCGTCGGCAATCTGCTGGCCGATGGCGATCAGGTCACGCTGATCAAGGATCTTGATGTGAAAGGCGCCGGCCAGACGCTGCGTCGCGGCACGCTGATCAAGTCCATCCGCCTGACCGGTGATGCCCAGGAAATCGACTGCAAATATGATGGCATCAAGGGCCTGGTGCTGCGCGCCGAATTCGTGAAAAAACGCTGAGCGGCAATCGCCAGCGGCGTAAGGGCCCGCGCGCATGGCGTTGCAGACATCGCCGCCATCAGGCGATATGCACCGCGCATGGCCCGGCTGCTCCTGTTCAACAAACCCTTTGGCGTGCTGTCGCAGTTCACCGACCGTGGTTCGCCGACGGCGCGCGCCACCTTGTCGGACCATATCGATGTGAAGGGCGTCTATCCCGCCGGTCGGCTTGACCGTGACAGTGAGGGGTTGCTGCTGCTCTGCGATGATGGCCGGTTGCAGGCGCGCATTGCCGATCCGCGCTTCAAACTGCCGAAAACCTATCTGGTGCAGGTGGAAGGCGATCCGCAGGAGGCGGCGCTGGCGCAGTTGCGCCGCGGCGTCCGGCTGAACGACGGCCTCACCCTGCCGGCCGAGGCGGAGCGCATCGATCCGCCCGATCTGTGGCCGCGTGATCCGCCCATCCGCCAGCGCAAGACCGTCCCCGATGCCTGGCTGCGCCTCACCATCCGCGAAGGCCGCAACCGCCAGGTGCGCCGCATGACGGCGGCTGTTGGCCTGCCCACGCTGAGGCTGGTGCGCTGGTCGATCGGCGGCTGGACGGTTGCCGGGATTGCGCCG
Source organism: Sandarakinorhabdus sp. FBCC-B8862 (assembly GCF_059745315.1). Taxonomy (NCBI): domain Bacteria; kingdom Pseudomonadati; phylum Pseudomonadota; class Alphaproteobacteria; order Sphingomonadales; family Sphingosinicellaceae; genus Sandarakinorhabdus; species Sandarakinorhabdus sp. FBCC-B8862. The sequence continues at coordinate 1,205,918 of NZ_CM185574.1, read as the reverse complement.
GGCCAGTTTGCGGAAACGGCGGCGCAGCCGCAGGATGTGCCGGCCCGATGAACTATCGCCACGCCTTTCATGCCGGCAACAGCGCCGATGTCGTCAAGCACAGCCTCCTGATCGCGCTGGTGCGCGCGCTGCAGCAAAAGCCGGGCGCCCTCACTCTGATCGACACCCACGCCGGCTGCGGCCTCTATGATCTGGCCGGCGACCAGGCCCAGCGCACCGGAGAGGCCAGCGAGGGCGTGCTGCGCGCCTTTGCCGATCACAACCCGCTGCTCGATGATTATCGCGCCGCCGTGGCGACACTGAACCGGGCCGAGGATGCCGCGTGGGATCCGGCGGCGGGCCCGCGCCTTTATCCCGGATCGCCGCGGCTGTTGGCGCAGCTGCTGCGCCCGCAGGATGGGCTGATCCTCAACGAAAAACATCCCCAGGATGCCCAGGCCCTGCGCGCCGCCATGCGCGGCACGCCGGCGGCCGTGCACGAACGCGATGCCTATGAACTGTGGCTGGCGCTGCTGCCCACCCGAACGCCGCGCGGGCTTGTGGTGGTCGATCCGCCCTATGAACAGACGGACGAGCGCGCCCGCATCACCGCCACCCTGGCCGCCGCCCACCGCAAATGGGCCCATGGCGTCACCGCCATCTGGTTTCCCCTGAAAGACAGCGAAACCCAGCACCGCTGGACCGGGCAGCTGCGCCGGCTGGGCATTCCGAAATGCCTCGCCGTGGAGCATTGGCTGTTCGATGCCGAGCAGCCGGGCGTCTACAACGGCGCCGGCCTGTTCTTCGTCAACCCGCCCTATGCCTTCACCCAGGCGCTCCCGCCGCTGCTCGACGCCCTGCGCACGGCGCTGGCCCCCGATGGGCACCGGGGCCGGATCAGCGCGACCTGGCTGACCGAATAGCGGGGGCGGGCCTGCCGCCTCAAAGCGGCAGCGCCAGCAGATCGCGGCCCACGACAATCTCGCCCTTGAACGCCGTGGCGGCAGCGGCGCGCCAATCCTCGTCGCGGATGCTCGCATCGCCGCCAGGCACGAAATGGGTGAGCACCAGCCGCTTCACCCCGGCTTCCGCCGCAATCGCACCGGCCTGTTCCGCCGTCGTGTGGCTGGCCAGCAGATGGGCGCGCAGGGTGGGGGCGTTGGATTCAGAGGCAATCAGCCGGTCCAGCGCGGGCAGGTACATGGCTTCCTGCACCAGCGTGTCGGCGCCCCGCGCCAGCGCGACCAGGGCAGGGCAGGGGGCGGTGTCCCCGGAATAGACGAGGGACCTGCCGGCCCAGTCGAACCGGAAGGCGAAACTGTCGGTCAGCGGTGGGTGCTCGACACGGGCCGCGGTGACCTTCAGGCCGCCATCATCCAGCAGCACGCCCGGTTCGATTTCCTGCACCGACAGCAGGCGCCTGAGATCGGGCCGGCCTTCATCGGCCATGCGGGTCTCGATGTCGGTCCGGGCGAACGCCTCCCACCCCGAGCGCATTGCGGCCAGCCCGGCCGGGCCGTGAATGCTGACCGGTGTGGTCAGCGCGCCGCTCCACGCCAGCCAGAGCAGGGTGAAGGCATCGGCGACATGATCATTGTGCAGATGGCTGATCCAGACATGGGCGAGGGCCTTCAGCGGCAGCCCGGCCAGCACGGCCTGGCGGGCAGCACCATTGCCGGCGTCCAGCATGTGGAGGCGCCCACCGATCATCAGTGCGGCGGCGGGTGCCGCGCGCAGCGCCTTGGGCGTGGGGCCACCGCCGGTGCCGAGCAGCACCAGCCGGTCGGGCGCGGCCGGAGCGGCCTGGTGCGGAACCGGCAATTGCGCGGGGAGCCGGCTGGCCAGGCCAAGGGCGGCGGGCAGGGCGAGGATGTGACGGCGGGAGAGCATGATCTGGGCAGACTGCGCCGCCCGAACCGGGCTGGCAAGCCGGTGCATCGGGATCGGTCACCGCCGCTTCAGCTGCGGTCACCGGCGCGCCGGCCGCGGTCACGCCTCAGCGCGGTTCGGTCACCGATTGCCGGTTTTTCGCCACGGCCCGGGCCTTCATGTGCGCTTCCATGGCCTGCACCCGGATCAGTGCGCCAAACCAGGCGATGTTCAGCATGGCCATCACCCCCAGCACCACGGCAAAGCCATGCGTCTTGATCTGGGCCAGATCGCCGCCGGCATGGGCAGGCAGGGCCTGTGCCTCCAGGTTGAAGCGCAGCACCAGCTGGAACACCAGCGCGGTGATCGCCAGCAGGCAGAAACTGGTCAGCCGCCGGGCAGCGAGGGACGCGGGAACCGGGAAATCAGTGCCGTTCATGCGCGCTTCCTTTGCGGGGGGAGAAGCAATTTCGCCGCTAATCCGGAGCGCGCCGGTCCTCAATCTGCCGGATTGTCACAGGCCTGCAATGATCGGCCCCGCAAGGATGCAGGCCAATGATATCATTGTGATTTCTGGTTGGTCGTGGACGAAAATTCATCCAGAACGGCGGCGTCGACCGGCCTCAGGCCAGGGCCATCATCGCCGCTTCGAACATGCGCCGGCCATCGGTGCCGCCCTGCTCTGCCTCGATCAGCCGTTCGGGGTGGGGCATCATCCCCAGCACATTGCCTTCATCGTTCAGGATGCCGGCGATATCGCGGGCTGAACCGTTCACGGCTTCGGCATAGCGGAACGCCACCCGGCCTTCGCCTTCCAGCCGGTCCAGCGTGGCGGCATCGGCGGTGTAATTGCCATCATGATGCGCCACCGGGATGCGGATCTCCTCACCGGTCGCATAAAGGCTGGTGAAGATCGACTGGCTGTTGGCCACCGACAGGCGCACATCCCGGCAGACAAAGTTCAGGCCAGCGTTGCGCATCAAGGCGCCGGGCAGCAAACCAGCTTCAGTAAGCACCTGAAAACCGTTGCAAATGCCAAGGACAGCGCGGCCTTCGCCCGCCGCCTTGACCACCGCCTGCATCACCGGCGACCGTGCCGCCATGGCGCCAGACCGCAGATAGTCGCCATAGGAAAAGCCGCCGGGCACGCCGATGAAATCCAGATTGGCCGGCAGCTCGGTCTCGCGGTGCCAGATCATCGCCGGGGCACGGCCGGTCACCTTGGCAATCGCATCCGCCAGGTCGCGATCGCAGTTGGAACCGGGGAAGACGATGACCGCGGCCTTCACGGCATTTCGATCCGGAAATTCTCGATCACCGTGTTGGCGAGTAGCTGTTTGGCCATATTCTCAATGGTTTCGCGCGAGGTGCCGTCGGCCACCTCCAGCTCGATCAGCTTGCCGACACGGGCGCCGGCCACACCGTCAAAGCCCAGCCCCTTCAGGGCTGCCTCAATGGCCCGGCCCTGCGGGTCGAGCACGCCATTTTTCAGGGTGACGGTGACTTTGACGATCATGGGCGCGGCCATAGGCCGAACCACGCCCCGGTGCAAGCGCTCAGCCCAGCAGCGTCACCATGGCCGCACCGAGCCCGGCCGCCAGCAGCAGCCAGGGGGTGGACCAACCACCAGATGCGCGCTCCGGCAGGGGCGGCAATGGCGGTTGCGGCGGGGCGGCGCCTGGCATCGGATTGTCGGCCACCCATTGCCGGAAAATCCGCGGCAACTGGGCCAAGGCCCTGGCATTCAACACCAATTGATCGGCGATCACCGCTTCGGGGCCCATTTCGTCGCGCACCCAGTCGCGCACATAGGGCTCCGCCACCTCCCACATGTTGACATGGGGATCGATGGTCAGCGCCACGCCTTCCACCATCACCATGGTCTTCTGCAGCAGCAGCAGATGCGGCTGCACCGGCATGTCGAAACTGCGGGTGATGCCGAACAGCCCTTCCAGCATGTCGGTGATGCTGATGTCGCGCGCCTTGCGGCCGCGGATGGGTTCGCCCACCGCGCGCAGCGCCGTCGCAAAGGCTGCCGGGTTGTGGTGCGGCGGCACATAGCCGGCCTCGAAATGGATTTCGGCGACGCGGGCATAATTGCCGGTGACCAATCCATGAAGAATTTCCGCGAGATAGAGCCGGGCGCGCCGGTTGATGCGGCCCATGATGCCGAAATCGATCACGCCGATGCGGGCATGGTCGCCGCTATCGCCAGGCGGAATGATAAACAAATTGCCCTGGTGCATGTCGGCATGGAAAAAGCCCTTGGCGATGGCCTGGGCCAGAAAGCCGTTCACCAGCACCTTGGCCAGCGCCGGCCGATCCACCGGCAGCGCAGCAATGGCAGCCGTGTCCGACAATTTCACCCCGTCGATCCAGTCGATCACCAGGCAGCGGCGGGTGGAGCGCTGCCAATCCACCTGAGGCACCACGAAATCGGGCTCGCCGGCGAGGATTTCCGCCAGTTCCGAGGCATTTGCCGCCTCCCGGCGCAGGTCCAGCTCGGTTTCGATCCAGCTGCGGAAGGTCGCAATCACAGCGCGCGGGCGCAGCCGGGCGAATTCGCCGCCCAGCGTTTCCAGATGGCCGGCACCCCAGTCATAGGTGGCAAGCGCCGAGGCGACATCGGCCTCGATGCCGGGGCGCAGCAGCTTGATGGCCACGTTGCGCCCGTCGCTGGTGACGCCCTTGTGCACCTGCGCGATGGAAGCAGCGCCCACAGCCTCGGGGTCAACAGATTGAAATTGCGTCTTCCAATCGCCGCCACAGGCCGCGTTCAGCTGCGCCTCGATCGCGGCGAACGGCACCGGCGGCAACTTGTCCTGCAGGCGGGCGAGATCGGCCGCGGCGGCCACGCCGATCAGATCGGGGCGGGTGGCCAGCGCCTGGCCCAGCTTGATCGCGGCCGGGCCGACCGCCGCCAGCCCACCGGCGAAATCCGGAGTCTTGGGTGCGCCCGTGCCAAATCGGGCGATGCGCGCCACCAGCCGGATCGCCAGCGGCAGGCGCTTGTCCTCAAACGGGCGCAGGGCACCATGACGCGCCATGCGCCGGCCCCAGATCAGGAGCCGCCACAGATGCACCAGCGCGAACAAGTTCAGATCTTCCAGCCCGAATGGATCGCCACCGCGCCGCCAAGGATCGGGCGGTAACGGACCTGCTTGAAGCCGGCATCCCCGATCATCGCGGCGAACGCCGGCATCTTGGGGAAGCGGCGGATCGATTCGATCAGATAGCGATAGGAATCGGCATCCTTGGCGACAATCTCGCCAATGCGTGGCACCAGCTTTTCCGAATAAATATCATAGACTTCGGAAAAACCGGGCCAGGTGGTGGTGGAAAACTCCAGGCAGAAGAAGCGCCCGCCAAAGCGCAGCACGCGATAGGCTTCCTTCAGGGCCGCCGGAATGTCGGTCACGTTCCTTATGCCGAAGGCGATGGTGTAGCCATCAAAGCTGCGGTCCGGAAAGCTCAGCACCTCGGCATTTTCCTCGCGCCAAACGAGGCTGGTCAGCCCGCGCTCGGCGGCCCGTTCCATGCCCACTTCCAGCATAGCCGGGTTGATATCGGCCACCGTCACATTGGCCCCCGATTTTTCGATGCGGAAGGCGATGTCGCCGGTGCCGCCGGCCATGTCGAGGATATCCTCGCCCGGCCGCGGGTTCAGCAGCCGCACGAAATCATCCTTCCACACCCGGTGCATGCCGGCCGACATCAGATCGTTCATGATGTCGTATCGCTTGGCCACCGAACGGAACACCTCGCCCACACGGCGGGTCTTTTCCTCGGGGTCCACGTCCTCGTAGCCGAAGCTGACGGTCTCGCTCATCGGGCCTTTCCTTTTCGGCCTGCGGCTTAGCCGAGGCTTGGCGGCCATGCAAACGCCGCCTATGTCGCGGTCCATGCCCGAGCTTCCTGAAGTCGAGACCGTGATGCGTGGCCTGGCCCCGGTGTGGGACGGCCAGCGCTTCACCCGCGTCGTCGCCAACCGCCCGGATCTGCGCCGCCCGTTGCCGGAAGCGCTCGGCCAGCGCCTCACCGGTGCCACCGTGGTGCGCCTCGGTCGCCGTGCCAAATATGGCCTGGTGGAAACCGACCGTGGGGACACGCTGATCATCCATCTTGGCATGTCGGGGCGGATGCGGGTCGATCCCGGCGAATTGCTCAAGCATGACCATGTCGTGTTCGAAACCGGCAATGGCCGAGTGGTGGCGTTCAACGATGCCCGCCGCTTTGGCAGCCTTGATCTGGTCGCGACCGCCGATCTGGCCGCGCATCCCCTGATTGCCGGCATCGGGCCCGAACCATTGGGCCCCGATTATGGCCTGCCGCTGCTCAACGCGATCTTTGCTGATCGGCTGGCCCCGGCCAAAGCCATCCTGCTTGATCAGCGGCTGATCGCTGGCCTTGGCAATATCTATGTGTGCGAGGCGCTGTTCCGGGCCGGAATCCACCCCGAAACGCCGGGAGGGCAAGTGACGGCGCGGCAGTTGAAACGGCTGTTGCCGGCCATCCCGGCGGTGCTGACCGAGGCGATCGCGGCCGGCGGCTCCACCTTGCGGGATCATGCGGCGCCTGATGGCACGCTGGGCTATTTCCAGAAGGATTTCGCGGTCTATGGCCGCGAGGGTGAGGGCTGCGCCGTTTGTGCCACGCCGGTGGCCCGCATCGTCCAGTCCGGCCGTTCCAGCTTCTTGTGCCCGGCCTGCCAGCCGCCGGCATGATCCAGAGGCTTGACCGGGCCGCACGCCTCCACTATGGCGCTCGACTTCTGGCACCGGCCCTCGCGGCGCGGGCTTTACCCTTATTGACCGATTTGCAGGAACCACATGGCCAACACGCCCCAGGCTGAAAAGCGCATCCGTCGCAACGCTCGCCGCGCCGCCGTCAACAAGGCGCGCGTCAGCCGCATCCGCACCTTCGTCAAGAAGGTGGAAGCCAGCCTGGCGGCCGGCGATGCCGCCGCTGCTGCCGAAGCCCTGAAGGCGGCTCAGCCGGAAATGATGCGCGGCGTCGCCAAGGGTGTGCTGCACAAGAACACGGTCGCCCGCAAGATCAGCCGCCTGGCTGGCCGCGTGAAGGCGCTGACCGCCTGATTCGCCGCGCGGGCCGTCTGGCCTGCCCGTGATCACCAACAGGGGCCCGGTTGCGAAACCGGGCCCCTGTCGTGTTTTGGGCGATTCGCCTGGCTGATTCGGCCAACTGCCCACTGGTGTGGAGCCGGTTTGCGTGACCCGGCCCATGCTGCAGTGCCGAAGTCGCTGGCCGCGGCAACGGATTGGCAAGGCCTGCTGCTGGCGCTGTCACCAGGCTGTCATCGCACTGACACAAAAAATCCAATGACTTGGCTGCGATTCGAACTGTGAGAATCAGTTTCGCAATCAAAATAACTCATATTTCTCAATAGGATGAATGGCCTTCGAAGGAGAGTTTTCCACAGGCCTGTCAATCAAAAAATTTGGGTGTGGATCGAATTTGTTCGCTTGCCCGTGTCACAAATGCGGGCTTATCTGAATCCCGGTTTGGACCGGCGGACGCTGTCAGCACCCCGGGTTTCCAGTCGAACGATGAATGTCTGCTGCGCCCTGCGTCTGGCGTGGTCGCCTTTTTGCGGCCTCGTGTGACCGGGTGCAGTGCGGGGGGATCGTGACTGGCCCTTTGTTTGGGGCAGGGCCAGGGGCGGGGGCGATGGAAGGAATTTTTGTGTCGGGCGCAGTTGCATCTGCATCTTTGGGGTCGTCTGTCTTTGTGCCACCGTCCAATCCCGTCGATCCGGCGGTGCGGGATCTGTGGCAGCGCGTGCGCACGGCGCTGCGCCAGGAGGCTGGGGACCATGTGTTCGATGCCTGGCTGGCGCCGGTGGCCATCCTGGGCTGCGATGGCGATCTGGTGCGGCTGGCCGCGCCGTCGGCCTTTGATGCCGATTGGGTGAACAGCAATTATGGCGATTCGCTGCGCCGGCATTTCGCGGCCCAGAATCCGGCCCTGCGCCGGGTGAGCGTCACCGCGGCCGGCCCTGCCGCCGTGCCGGTGCCTTCGCGCGCCGTGCCCCAATCGGCGCCCAGCCAGCCGCTGCCGGTCGACGCCCGCTACAATTTTGACAATTTCATCGTCGGCAAGGCCAATGAGCTGGCCTACAACGCCGCGCTGACCATGGCCGAACCCGGCGCTCCGGGCTTCAACCCGCTGTTCCTGCATGGGGCCACCGGCCTTGGCAAAACCCATCTGATGCACGCCATCGGCAATGCTTTCCTGGCCCGGCATCCCCAGGCCCGGGTGGCCTATCTGTCGGCAGAGAAATTCATGGTCGAGTTCATGGCGGCGATGCGCGCCAAGGACACGATCAGCTTCAAGCAGCGGCTGCGCTCGGTCGATCTGTTGATGATCGACGATGTGCAGTTCATCGCCGGCAAGGATTCCACCCAGGAGGAATTCTTCCACACGATGAACGAGATCATCGGCGCCGGCAAACGCCTGGTGATCACCGCCGATCGCAGCCCGCAGAATCTGGAAGGCATCCAGGAACGCATCCTGTCGCGCATGGCCTGGGGCCTGGTCGCCGATATCAACCCGGCCGATTACGAGCTGCGGCTGAACATCCTGCAGGCCAAGGTGGCGACGCTGGGCAACCGGGTGCAGGTGCCGGATGATGTGGTCGAATTCCTCGCCCGCAAGATCACCGCCAATGTGCGTGAGCTCGAAGGCGCCCTCAATCGGGTGACGGCCTTTGCCCTCTTGATCGGCAAGCCGATCACGCTGGAATTCACCCGGGAGACGCTGGCCGATCTGCTGCGCGCCCACGAGAAGAAGCTGACCATCGACGAGATCCAGCGCAAGGTGGCCGATTATTATGGCCTGCGCCTGGCGGACCTGCTGTCGGAACGGCGCGCCCGCGAGGTGGCCCGGCCGCGCCAGATCGCCATGTATCTGGCCAAGAAGATGACGCCGCGTTCGCTGCCCGAAATCGGCCGCCGCTTTGGCAACCGCGATCACACCACGGTGATGCACGCGGTGAAGAAGGTGGAGGAACTGCGCGCCAAGGATCGCGAGATCGACAGCGATGTCGCCACCCTCGCACGGCTGCTCGACGCCTGAGGCCCAGGGTCAGGACCTGGTAATTCCCGGCCCCTGCGTTCAACCCGAAGGGCGGAGCGGAGAAGCCCGGCTCAGCGCTCGCTTCGCTTGGACGCACCCTTCGGGGTGCGCCACTGAGCTCTCTCACTCGTGCCGGGCTTCTCCGCGCCGTTCCGGGGCAGGGATTTAACAGATCCTGACCCTAGCTTTGAGGCTTCCCAGCCGGGATTTCAGCGCCTAACCGGGTGGGGTGGAACGCCTCAACCGCTCCGGCCCCTTCTGGTTCATCATCTCCTGCTGCGCCTTTGCGTCGATGTGGGTGATGATCCGCTATGCCGCGCGCGATCTGCACAGTTTCGAGATTGTGTTCTTCCGCAATCTGTTCGGCCTGATGTTCCTGATGCCGATGATCCTGCGCAATCCCGGCCTCATCCGGCGGGACCGGGCAAGGGTGCATCTGGCCCGCGCCACCTCGGGCTTCATCGCCACCATGGGCACCTTCTATGCCGTGGCCAATGCGCCCCTGGCCGATACGCTGGCCATCAACTACACGGCGCCGCTGTTCGGCACGCTGGGGGCGGTGCTGGTGCTGGGCGAACGCGTGCGCGCGCGGCGGCTGGTGGCGCTGGCGGTGGGCTTTGCCGGCATGCTGCTGGTGCTGCGGCCGGGCCATTTGCCGATGACGCCGGGGATCATCGCCGCCATCATTTCGGCCGTCTCCACCGGCTATTCCATCGTTGCCATGCGCAGCCTGGTTGGGGTGGATGATCCGCGCGCCGTGGCCGCCTGGACCTTCATCCTGATCCTGGGCCCAAGCCTGGCCTGCGCGCTGTTCGTCTGGCGCCTGCCGCCGCAATCGGTCTGGGGCCTGTTGATCGGCATTGGCGCTGCTGCTGCCGTTGGGCAGATCACCCTCACCCGCGCCTTTTCCCTTTCGGAAGCCTCGGCCGTGCTGCCGCTGGATTTCGTCCGCTTTGGCCTGGTCACCGCGGCCGGCGTGCTGCTGTTTGATGAGCGATACGACGGGCTGACGCTGGCCGGCGGCGCGCTGATCCTTGGCTCCACCATCTATCTCGCCTTCCGCGAGGCGCAGCTGAAGCGCCAGGCGCGCCGCGACAGCCAGCCGCGAGGCTGACGCTTTGGAAAGGTTGCAGCCGGCAGGGCCGCTGCCCATAAGCGGCCATCACCTGCATGGGAGGCAATGATGAATCTGGAAGGCATGTCTGCAGTCGTCACAGGCGGCGCATCGGGTCTGGGCGCGGCGACCGCGCGCCTGTTGGCCAGCCATGGCGTCAAGGTCGCCATTTTCGACATGAACGCCGAGAAGGGCGAAGCGGTGGCCGCCGAGATCGGCGGCGTGTTCTGCAACGTCAACGTCACCAGCGACGAATCGGTGGATGCCGGCTTTGCCAAGGCGCGCGCCGCGATCGGACAGGAACGGATCCTGATCAACTGCGCCGGCACCGGCAACGCGATCAAGACCGCCAGCCGCTCCAAGGAAGATGGCAGCATCAAGCATTTCCCGATCGATGCCTTTGACCGCATCATCCAGATCAACCTGGTGGGCACCTTCCGCTGCATCGCCAAGTCGGCCGCCGGCATGCTGACCCTGCCGCCGATGGAGAATGGTGAGCGTGGCGCCATCGTCAACACCGCCTCGGTCGCCGCCGAGGATGGCCAGATCGGCCAGGCGGCCTATTCCGCCTCCAAGGGCGGTGTCGTCGGCATGACCCTGCCGATCGCCCGCGACCTGTCCAGCGAAGGCATCCGCGTCAACACCATCCTGCCCGGCATCTTCAACACCCCGCTGCTGCAGGGCGCGCCGGACAATGTGAAGGCCGCGCTTGGCGCCACCGTGCTGTTCCCCAAGCGGCTGGGCATTCCGGAGGAATATGCCAGCCTGGCGGTCGAGATGTGCCGCAACTCCTATTTCAACGGCGAGGATGTGCGCCTGGACGGTGGCATCCGGATGGCTCCGCGCTGATCGCAGCCGGGCGCGCAAATGGCAGCGCTATTTGCCGACTCCGGCAAGCTCGGCCGGCGACCAAAAGGGGTGGCCCTCAGGCCACCCCTTTCGTGTGTCGTCCGGCGGCGTGGCTCCTCCACGCTCTTCCTTCCCTTTCGTCCTTCCACCCCAAGCGGACTCGGCGGCTCCGCCGCCGGCCGCGCCGGCCCGTCCCAATCCGCCAGCTCGCCATTCATCAAAGCGCAACCATCCTGCCGCCACAGTGGCGGCCATGAAGCACAGCCTCACCCTTCTGGCCGCCCTTGTGGCCAGCGCCGCCGCGGCGCAAACCCCGCCGGCCAGCATTGGCCAGCCGTTCATCCCCGCGCCCTGGTGGATGAAGGACCCGGTGATCGCATCCATGGGCCAGGTCCGCACCGAGGTGCCAGCCAACCGTGCCGCCTTTGCCGCCCGCTTTTCGGTGGTGGGCAAGACCGCGGCCGATGCCACCACGGCCGCCACCGCCAAGGCGCGGGAGCTGGACGCGGCGCTGGCGGCGCTGGGCAAGGACAAGCTGCGGCTCACCACCAGCCTCGCCACGCGGCCGCTGTATGAGCAATATCGCACCAAGGACGGGCAGATGCAGGAAAATGCCCGCGCCGATCAGATCGAAGCCTATGAGGTGACGGCGGTGTTGCAGGTGGAGGTGCGCGACACCGCCGTGCTGGAGCGTGCCTATCGCCTGAGCGTTGCGGCGCGGCCATCGGCGATCGACCAGGTGCGCTACAGCCTCGATGAAAGCAACGAGCTGAAGACCTGGCTGTACGAAGCCGCTGTCAAGGATGCCGCGCGCCGGGCCAGGCTGGCCACCACGGCGGCCGGTGCGCGGCTGGGGGCAGTGAAGGTGATCGATCCCACGGGCGGGGTGTGCCAGACGCAGGTGCTGGCCGGCTGGCCCAGTTACAGCGGGGCTGGCCGGCCGCAGGATGTCGAGGCGCCGGCGTTCGAGGCGCGCGCCGCGATGGACATGCCGGCCCCCGCCGTGATGGCCCCCGCGCCGCCGCCCAGCCTCGAGAAACTGGCCGAGGCGGTGCAGGTGACGTTGACCCCGCCGCTGTATCCGCTGAACGCCGAAGCCTGTGTGGTCTATGGCCTGTCGCCGGCGCCGTGAGCCCCCGTTGACGCTGGCCGAATGACGTATTAGCTTCCGATTCGGTTAGGGGAGGAGAAACGCGTGGGCCACAAGTTCGAAATCTACAAGGACAAGGCCGGCGAATATCGCGCGCGTTTCATGTACAACAGCGAGGTGATGTTCTCGACCCAGGGCTATTCGTCGAAAGCCTCGGCCGTGAACGCCATCGAGTCGATCAAGAAGAACGGCCCAGACGCCCCGACCGTCGAGGCCGAAGGCTGAGCGATAACCGGCTTGGCCGAAGGCTGATCCGATCAGCCTGATGAGGGCAGAGGCGGCGTTCCATCCGGAACGCCGCCTTTCCTTTTTTGGCGTCTGGCCGGCAAGCATCCTCCCCCCCTGGGGGAGGTGCCCGCAGGGCGGAGGGGGCGCGCCGGCGGCCGTTCATCACGCAATCTGGCCACCATAGCGGCCCCCTCCGCCGCGCTGCGCTCGGCACCTCCCCCAGAGGGGGAGGATTTCAAGGGGTCGGGTGCGCTGGATCAGAGCAGCGCGTTGATCGCCTGTGCCAACCGCACATCACGGGCCGAAAGGCCGCCGGCATCATGGGTGGTGAGCGCAATCTCCACCCGGTTCCACACGTTGAACCATTCCGGGTGATGATCCTGGGCTTCGGCCAGCAGCGCGACGCGGGCCATGAAGCCCCAGGCCTGGTTGAAATCGGCAAAGGCAAAGCTGCGCTTCAGATGCTCGCCATCCAGCGTCCAGCCCGGCACGTCCATGGCCAGCGCGGCGCGGGCGGCATCATCCAGTTTCTCGACCATGGCGGGGCTTCGTCCTATTGAGGGGGCATGATGTACGCCCCGTCCCTTGCCGATATCGAGGCGCTGGCACAAGCCGCCGTGGAGCGCCTGCCCGCGCTGTTCCGCCAGCATCTTGGCGCCGTCGTGCTGAAGGTGGAGGATTTTCCCGACGAGACGGTGATAGCGGAGATGGAGCTGGAAAGCCCGTGGGATCTGCTCGGCCTGTATTGGGGCCGGCATGTCGGCATGAAAGGCGATGTGCCGTCAGGCGCGCTGCCCGACATGATCTTTCTCTATCGCCGGCCGCTGCTGGATGCCTGGGCGGACGGGGAGGAATCGCTGGAGGCTTTGGTCACCCATGTGCTGGTGCACGAGGTGGGGCATCATTTCGGACTGAGTGATGAGGCGATGGAGGCGATCGAGCGCAGCGCGGCGGAATGATGATCCTCCCCCTTTGGGGGAGGTGGCGCGCGCAGCGCGACGGAGGGGGCCTGCGCAGCCGGCGGCGGAGCCGCCGAGTCTGCGTCGGGTGTGAAAAGGAAGAGAGGAAGGGAGGGCGCGGCGGAGCCGCGCCGTCAGACGACACAAAGAAAGGGCGGCCCGTTGGGGCCGCCCTTTTTTGGTCGCTGGCCGATCTTGCCAGAGTCGGCGGATAGTGCTGCGCACTATCCGCTCGCCCGGCTGCGATCAGAAGTTCACCTTGCCCTGGAGGCCGAAGTAACGATCGGCTTCACGCGGGATCAGGTAACGCAGACCGATCAGCTGGTTGCCGCCCAGGCCCGAGTTGGTGATCTGGGCCGGGAAGCTCTGGTCGAACAGGTTCTTGACCAGGAAGGTCAGGCGGAACTTGTCGTCCTTCTGCACCAGGCCGACCTGCAGATCGACCAGGCTGTAGGCGCGGATGGTGCCGGCGGCGCGCAGGGCGGCGTTGGCATCAAACAGGCTGAGCTGGCTGGACTGGGTCGACACGTTGCCAGCGAGGGTGAAGTCGATCGAACCGCCGGTGCGATAACGATAGTCAACGCCCAGGCTGCCCTTCCACTTCGGTGCGAAGCCCAGCGGGGTGCCGGCCGGGATCACCGCAGCGCCGGCCGGGGCGTTGAAGCGGTCAACATGCGCATCGGTGTAGGCGAGGCCGCCGCCGATGTTCAGATCCTTCACCGGACGCAGGTTGAAGTCCATTTCAATGCCGCGGGTCGACACGTCACCTGCGTTGGTGAAGCGGGTCACCGGCACGCCGGCCACCAGATCCGGGTTGTTGGCCTGGAAGTTGCGATACTTGGCATAGAAGGCCGCCAGGTTCAGCGTCAGCTTGCCGCCCCACAGCGTGTTCTTCAGGCCCAGTTCGAACGAGTCCGAGGTTTCCGGCGCGATGACGTTGGTGCCGGTCGCGGTCAGGTTGAAGAAGGTGTTGTAGGCCGGGCCCTTGTAGCCGCGCGCCCAGCTGCCATAGGCCATCACATCATCGCTGAGGTCATACTGCAGGCCAGCCTTGCCCGACAGGTTGGTGGCGCTGGTGCCGGTGATGAACGACGCGCCGTTGGTGGCAGTGATGGTACCGGTGGTGGTGCCATTCGACGAGGTGGCGAACACGCCCTGGTCGAAGTTGGGCTGGATGCCCGGCAGGCCGGTGATGTTCGGCGTGGTGGCGCGGCGGTGATAGATGTTCAGATCATCCTTGGTCACCCGAAGGCCGACGATGGCGCGCAGATTGTCGGTGAACTTGTAGGTGCCCTGGCCGAAGGCGGCATAGTTGTCGAACTTCGAACCGAACACGGCCGTGCCGCTGACATTTTCAGCGGTGGCGCCCGGGCTGCCGCAGGTCAGGATCGCCAGCGGCGACGGGGCCGCGCCGCAGCGGGTGACGTTGCGGGTGAAGGTGCGATCGGTGTCGGCATGGCTGAAGAACAGGCCGACGACGTAGGTGAAGGCCTTGTCAGCCGGCGAGGTCAGCCGCAGTTCCTGGGTGAAGGTGGTGCCCTTCTGCGGACCGACGTCGTGCAGCTGGGCCTGGCCGGCCAGCGCCAGGTTCATCCAGTCACCGTCGCGGATCTCGTTGTTGTCATAACGGCGCCAGGCGGTGATGCTGGTCAGGGTGAAATCGCCCTGCTCGAAATCGAACTGGGCCGAAACGCCATAGCTCTTTTCTTCGGTGCGGGTGATAAGGTTCTGACGGATCGTCCGGGTCTGATCGCCCTTGAAGTTGATGCCGGCCAGCGCCAGCGCGGCCGGACCGGCAGGCACGTCACCGATCACTTCGGCGCAGCAATCATCCTTGGCTTCGCGATAATCGGCGATCAGGGTCATCTTCGCGGTGTCGGACAGGTCGGCCTCGAGGATGCCGCGCACGCCGTAACGCTCGTAACCGTTGACGCGGCGGTTCACGTTCGGAGCATCGTTGAAGATGTTGCCGTCATACTTGCCATAGAAGCCGGTCAGGCGGGTGCGCACGGTGGCGCTGAGCGGCAGGTCCATGCTGCCGCGCACGCGATATTCGTTGCCGTTGCCGAAGAACCAGCCGGCTTCGGCCGAACCGGCCAGGACGTCGCCCGGGCGCTTGGTGGTGATGCTCACCACACCGGCCGAGGCGTTCTTGCCGAACAGCGTGCCCTGCGGGCCACGCAGCACTTCGATCCGCTCGATATCAACCAGATCGGAGAAGGCTTCGCCAGCGCGCGAAAGCACCACGCCATCAAGCACGGTGGAGATCGACGGTTCGCCGGCCAGGCTGAATGTGGCCGTGCCGACGCCGCGGATATAGAGCGACTGGTTGATGGTGGTGCCCGACTTGCGGAAGTTCAGGCTGGGCACCAGATATTGCGCGTTTTCCAGGTTCAGCACGGCCTGGCGGGTCAGCGCGTCGGCACCGACGACCGAGACGGCCAGCGGGATGTCCTGCAGCTTTTCGGTGCGCTTTTGCGCGGTGACCACGATTTCGGCGGGTTCATCGCTGGCTTCAGCGGTCTGGGCGAAGGCCGGCGCGGCGGCGACGGCAAACAGAGCGGCCGAGCTCATCAGAAATTGACGGATCATGTGACTCCCCTGGGTTGTCCGGACCATGCCGGTGCTCCCCGCCGGTGTGCCGACGGGTGCGATGGGCCGCACAGACAGACTTTCTGAAGCGGCGTCAATCTGGCCTTGTGAAGTTGTTGCAACGCTGTGGCAGCGCTGCAACAGCGGTTTACAGGCCCAGTTCCGCCATGGTGACGGCGCGATGCTCCTTCGCCGAAATTTCGGCGGCCAAACCGATGGCAACCGCCCGCATGCCATCATCGGCGCTCACGATCACCGGGCCTTCCCCACGCACCGCAGCGGCGAAATGGCGGTGCTGGAAGAAGGTGGAGCCATGATGCTGCCCGGCCGCCAGCGCATCGGCCGGGGTTTCGACATGCCAGCGCGTGGCCTGCTTAGGGTTCATGAAGCCGACACGGGGGCTGTGGATGATGTCGCCGGCCGGGATCAGCACATCCAATCGGGCCTGGTCCCCGGTGGCCAGAATTTCTTCCTGCTGTTCGGCGCCATCGGCGAACATGCACAGATCGAGCATGGCGCGCACGCCGTTGGCGAAATCCACCACCGTATAGCTGTTGTCGATGATGTCGGGCGTCTTGCCGTCATAGCGTTCATCGCGGTGGTTCACGTCCATATTGCCGCTGCAATAGACCCGCACCGGTTCGGCCTGCACGATGTGGCGCATCAGATCAAAGAAATGGCAGCATTTTTCGACCATGGTGCCGCCGGTGTTGGCCGAAAAGCGGTTCCAGTCCCCCACCTTCACCAGGAAGGGGAAGCGATGCTCGCGGATGGAGAGCATCTGGAGCTTGCCGACCTTGCCGTCATGCACGTGGCGCACGAATTCGGACACCGGCGGCATGAAGCGATATTCCATCGCGGTCCAGAAGCTCTTGTCATAGCCCTTCACGGCGGCGGCGACGGCCTTGGCATCATCGAGCGTGGTGGCCAGCGGCTTTTCGCACAGGATGTGGAGGCCGGCATCCATCAGCGGGCCCAGCACGGCGCGGTGGGTGAAATTGGGTGAAGCGACGACCACCGCGTCGCACAGGCCGGATGCGGCCAGCGCAGCGGCATCGGGGAAGCGGGCCACCGCATGGCCAATGGCCTTTTCGGCGCGATCAAGGCAGGCCGGCACCGGATCGGCGATGGCGGTGATGGTGCCGCCGCCCAACAGCTGGATGTTGGCGACATGCTCCAGCGCCATCATGCCGGTGCCAACGATGCCCCAGCGGATCGTATCGGTGCTTCCCATTTGCCCGTCCTTCAGTCTATCAAGCCAATATGTCGCAGATCACCCTAAGCCCCAATCGCCGCCCGTTGGGCAAGTCCGAATTTCTGGTTTCGCCGCTGGCCTGGGGCATGTGGCGCTTTGCTGGCGATGATGTGGCCGCAGCCCAGGCCCGCTGCGAGGCGGCGCTGGCCGCCGGCATCAATTTCTTTGATACCGCCGATATTTACGGGCCCGACAATGACGAGCCGTTCGGTGCATCCGAAGCCTTGCTGGGCCGGGTGTTCAAGGCAGCGCCGGCCCTGCGCGGGCAGATCGTGCTTGCCTCCAAGGGCGGCATCCGCATGGGCGTGCCCTATGACTCGTCGCCCGAATATCTCGTCGAAGCCGTCGATGCCTCGCTCACCCGGCTGGGCGTGGAGCGCATCGATCTGTGGCAGATCCACCGGCCCGACATGCTGACCCACTGGGCCGAGGTGGCCGCCACGCTGGATGGTCTGGTTGCCGCCGGCAAGATCGGCGCGGTGGGCGTCTCCAACTTCACCGTGGCGCAATCGAGCGCGCTGAAAAAGCATCTGAAGGCGCCGCTGGTCTCCACCCAGCCGGAATTCTCGCCGCTGGCGCTTGGGCCCTTGTTTGATGGCACGCTTGACTGGGCGATGAAGCATGGGCTGGCCGTGCTCGGCTGGTCGCCGCTGGGCCAGGGCCGGCTGGGCGACGGCGATCCGCGCCCGGGCCGCAGACAAGCGGAAGACGAGCGTTTGATCTGCGTCAAGGCGGCGCTCAGCGCACACGGCCAGAAGTTCGGCGTCGGCATCGCTGCCACCGCCTATGCCTGGGTCCTGGCCCATCCCGCCGGCATCACGCCGATCGTGGGCAGCCAGAACCCGGCGCGTATCGCGGAGGTGGCCGATGCCTTCAAGGTGACGTTCACGCGCGCCGAATGGTACGCCATTCTGGTCGCTTCGCTTGGGGAAAATCTGCCGTGACGACTGCTTCCAACGGGCCCGAAATCGCCTGGTTTTCGGCGCTGTGCGATGATGATTATGAATTTCTGGGCGTGCCCGATCCGGCCCTGCGCTCCAGCTGGGAGCATTGCCGCAACATCGTGATGACGGCCGAAAAGGGCGGGTTCGACAATATCCTGCTGCCGTCGGGCTATCAGCTTGGCATCGACACCCAGATGTTTGCCGGCGCCATCGCCGCGCTCACCCGCCGCATCCGGCTGCTGATGGCGGTGCGGGTGGGCGAAACCTGGCCGCCGCAGCTCGCCCGCGCCATCGCCACGCTGGATCAGATCCTCGGCGGCCGTCTGACGGTCAACATCATCTCGTCGGAAATGCCCGGCGAGGTGCTGGCCTCCAAGCCGCGCTATGACCGCACGGTGGAGGTGATGAAGATATTGAAAACCCTGCTGAACGGCGAGGCGCTGGACTGGCAGGGCGAGCATTACAACATCAAGCTGCCGCCGCCCAACGTGAAGACCGTCTCCGGCAAATGCCCGCCGCTTTATTTCGGCGGCCTGTCCGAAGACGCGCGCGAGGCTGCCGCCGAAGCCGCTGACGTTTACCTCATGTGGCCCGACACCATGGACAAGGTGAAAGAGGTCGTCGCCGACATGACCGCCCGCGCCGCCAAGCGCGGCCGCACGCTGAAGTTCGGCTACCGCGTCCATGTCATCGTCCGCGAAACCGAGGCCGAAGCCCGCGCCGCCGCCGATCATCTCCTCTCCAAGCTCGACGCCGCCACCGGCGACGCCATCCGCGCCAAGTCATTGGACAGCCAGTCCGTCGGCGTGCAGCGCCAGGCCGAGCTGCGCGACAAGGCGTCAGACGGCTATGTGGAAGACAATCTGTGGACCGGCATCGGCCGCGCCCGCTCCGGCTGCGGCGCCGCCCTGGTCGGCGATCCCGATCAGATCGTCGCCAAGCTGCAGGCCTATCAGGCCGCCGGCATGGAAGCCTTCATCCTCTCCGGCTACCCCCACGCCCGCGAAGCCGACCTGTTCAGCCGCCACGTGCTGCCCAAGCTGAAGCACGGCCCGCTGGTGATGTGAGATTTCGGCCCGGCGCCGCCGTCACCGCAGCGCCGGGCAATGAAAAGCAGCGCCAATCCAAAAATCGGCAGCGCCCTGTCCGGTTTCCATTGCGGCCGGCCAAATCGTCCCTAAATATTGCGTCAGGTTCATTTTGATTCTGGCGCAAACAACATGCTGGCCCTGTTCCAACCCGCGCTGCTGCCCTTCACGGCGGCATTGGGCCTGTTGTTGCTGCTGGCGTTGGTGCAGCTGATCGGGCTTGGCGGCGATTTGCCGGATGGCGCGCATGATCTTGGCGCCGCCCTCGATTGGCTGAACGCCGGCCGCCTGCCGCTGCTGATCCTGTTCATCCTGTTCCTCGCGCTGTTTGCCTGCATTGGTTTTGCCCTGCAGTTTGGCGCGGCCGCGCTGCTGGGCGCCATGCCCTGGCCGGTGGCAACTGGCCTTGCCGCGGCCGGCGCACTGCCGGTCACGCGCGGGCTCTCGCCCCCGCTGGCCCGGCTGCTGCCGCTGGATGAAACCACGGCGGTTGATATCGACAGCCTGGTGGGCCGGCGGGCGCGCATCGTGCTGGGCCACGCGCGTGCCGGCCATGCTGCCCGGGCCGAGGTGACCGATGCCCATGGCCAGCGCCATTTCGTGATGGTGGAGCCGGCTGGCGATGCCGAGCTGACCAGCGCCCATCTGCTGCTGCTGGTGGCGCGCGACGGCCCGCATTTCCAGGCGGTGGCCATTCCTGATGACGTGTTTTCCGAACTGAAGGTGTGACGATGAACGAATTGGTTCCTGCGGGTGATTTCGGCATGCTGGCCACCTTTGGCAGCATTGGCGTTGTGCTGATTGTCTCGCTGCTGGCGATCGGGCTGGTCATTGCCCGGCTGTACAAGCGCGCATCAAAGGAAACCGGCTTTGTGCGCACCGGTTTTGGTGGCGAAAAGGTGGTGATCAACGGCGGCGCGCTGGTGCTGCCGGTGCTTCATGAAACCATGCCGGTGAACATGAACACCGTGCGACTGGCGGTGGAGCGCCGCAACGGCGACGCGCTGATCACCAGCGATCGCATGCGGATCGATGTGAAGGCGGAATTCTATGTGCGTGTGAAGCAGGATGCCCAGTCCATCGCCATGGCGGCACAGACGCTGGGTGCCCGCACCATGCAGCCCGATGCGCTGAAGGAATTGATCGAAGGCAAGTTCGTCGATGCGCTGCGCTCGGTCGCGGCCGGCATGACGATGAATCAGCTGCACGAACAGCGCGGCGATTTCGTGCAGAAGGTGCAGCAGGTCAGCTCGCTCGATCTGGCCATGAACGGGCTGGAACTGGAAAGCGTGTCGCTGACCGGGCTGGACCAGACCAGCATCGAGCATTTCAACGCCAACAACGCCTTTGACGCCGAAGGCCTGACCAAGCTGACCGAGCAGATCGAATTGCGCAAGAAAGCCCGCAACGACATCGAGCAGGACACGCGGGTGCAGATCGAGACGAAGAATCTCGAGGCGGAGCGCGAACGGCTGAACCTGTCGCGGGAGACGGAGTTTGCCCGCATCGAACAGGAGCGGGAACTGGCAATCCGCCGCGCCGCCCAGGCCGCCGAAATCGCCCAGACCGAGGCGGAGCGCACCCGTGAAGCCGAGCAGGCGCGCATCAGTGCCCGCCAGCAGACCGAAACCACCCAGATCGCCGCCGACAAGGCGCTGGCCGAAGCCCGCATCACCCAGGAACAGGCGCTGGCCATTGCCCGGCAGGAAAGCCAGATCGCCATCCAGAACAAGTCGCGGCTGGAAAGCCAGGCCAAGGCCGAGGCCGACAAGGCCCGCGCCGAAGCCGTGGCGGCCGAGGAGCAGGTGACGACGGCACGCGAGAATGAGGTGGCCGAACGTATCAAGCGCATCGAGCTGATCGAAGCCGCCAAGGAGGCCGAGCGCGCAGCGATTTCGATCCGCGTTGCCGCCGAGGCCGAAAAGTCCGCCGCCGCCAACCGCGCCGAAGCCGTGCGCATGGCCGCCGAGGGCGAGGCTGAAGCCGCCAAGCTGGCGGCCGATGCCGCGCGCGTGCGGTTCGAAGTGGATGCCGCCGGCCAGCGCGCGTTGAACGAGGCGGCCAACCTGCTGTCGAACGATCAGGTGTCGATGCAGACCAAGCTGGCGCTGATGAAGCTGCTGCCCGACATCATCCGCGAAGCCGCCAAGCCGATGGAGGCGATCGACAGCATCAAGATCGTGCAGGTGGAAGGGCTGAACGGCGGCGGCAGCAATGGCGGCGATGGCGGCGCCGGCGGCGACGGCAATCTCGCCGACAGCGCGATGAAGGCGGCTCTGCGTTATCGCGCCCAGGCCCCGATCGTCGACAATCTGCTGCGCGAGCTGGGGCTGGACGGCGCCAGCGTTGGCCTGCCGCCGGTGAAGATGCCGGCCAACCCGGCGGAGTGAGCGGATCCTGACCCTGTCCTACAGCGCCGCAATCTGTCATGCTCTGAACATGCGCCTCTGACTGAAATGTAAAATATTCGGGACGCGCTGTTGGATTTTCAGGCGGAATTTGGCGGGTTTTCAAGCCATATTCCCGGTGAATCCGTCAAATCTGTCAAATGGAGGCGTTTTGCAATTGCTGGCTGCTGTGCCAGTGCAAGCCCCTCTACCCTGCCCCTCCACCGCCGTCGGCGGTCCCCCTCCCCATCCTTCGGCTGGGGAGGAGCTATGTGGGGCGGGGGTGCGTGAAAACAAACGGGTCAAGGGTCTGCGACCCTTGCCGCCGGAGGCATTGCCTTCTCTCTTCAGCGCCCGGTGTAGCGTGGGGCGCGTTTTTCGCGGTAGCTGGTGAAGGCTTCGCGGAAATCGGCGGTGTGGGTGGCCTTGTCCTGCTCGGTGTCGGCGGCGGCGAAGGCGGTGCTGTAATCCTCGTCAAGGGCGGTCCACACCTGGGCCTTCATGGCGGCAAGGCTGCGCGGGGCGCTGAAGGTGGCGATATCCCTGGCATAGGCCATGACGTGCGGCAGCAGGTCATCATCGGCCAGCACATCGTTGACGAGGCCCAGCGCCTTGGCCTCGGCGCCGTCGAACCGGCGGGCGGTGTAGAGCAGGTCCATGGCCTTCGCCTGGCCGATGTGGCGGGTGAGCAGCCAGGCCGAGCCTTTCTCGCCGGGCACGCCGATGCGGGCGAAGGTGGCGTTGAACAGGGCCGAGGCGCTGGCAAAGCGGATGTCGCAGTGGAGGGACAGGATGAAGCCCCAGCCAAAGGCCGGGCCATTCACCGCCGCGATGGTGGGTTTGCGACAGGTGATCAGCGTGGGCCAGCCGCCGCTGTAATAGGGGGCGAGCGCCGGGCCGACATCATCGCCCCATTGCGGTTCGGTGTCGGGATGGGTTTCCACCCGGCCGCCGGCACCAGTGCCGATGATTGCCAGATCAAGCCCGGCCGAAAAGGCGCGGCCGGCACCCGTCACCACGATCACCTTGGCTTGCCGATCGGCACCGGCGCGTCCCACGGCGGCGAAGAAATCGGTGAGCATCTGCGGCGTCAGCGCGTTCAGCTTGTCCGGCCGGTTGAGGGTGATGGTCGCCACCCCGTCGGCCAGATCATAGAGGATTTCGCTCATGCCCGAAGGCGGGCTAGCAGGGACCTCGCTCATGCGACGAGGCTTTGCAGGCGGCCGCGGATGATGTCCTCGGCCTCGCGCACCATGCCCTCGATCAGTTCCTTGCAGGTCGGGATATCGTGGATCAGGCCCACGACCTGGCCGCAGCTCCAGCCGCCGGCATCCATGTCGCCATCCTTCATGATCTTCGGATAAACGCCGGCGACCTCTTCGATGATGTCCTCGAACTTCAGGTCCTTGCCCTTGGTGCGTTCCTTTTCCAGCAGGCGTTCGACCGCGGCGTTGTTGAGCACGCGTTCGGTGTTGCGCAGCGGGCGCATGATCAGGCGGGTGTCGAGCTCGGTCGCGGCGACGATCGCCTGCTTCACATTCTCGTGCACCGGGGCTTCCTTGGTGGCGATGAAGCGGGTGCCCATGTTGACGCCATCGGCGCCCATGCAAAGGGCGGCGGCCAGTTGCTTGCCGTTGGCGACACCGCCGGAGGCGACGAAGGGGATCTTCAGCTCCTCGGCAGCGCGGGGCAGCAGCACCCAGTTGCCGACATCATCCTCCCCCGGGTGGCCGCCGCATTCGAAGCCATCCACCGAAACGGCGTCGCAACCAATGGCCTCCGCCTTCAGGCTGTGGCGCACGCTGGTGCATTTGTGGATGACCTTGATGCCATGTTCCTTCAGCGCCGGCAGATATTTGGCCGGGTTGTTGCCGGCGGTTTCCACCACCTTCACGCCGCCTTCGATGATCGCCTTGATCAGGCCGGGATAATCGGGCGGCGTCACGCTGGGCAGGAAGGTGAGGTTCACGCCGAACGGCTTGTCGGTCATCTCGCGGCAGCGGGCGATCTCGCGCGCCAGCTTTTCGGCTGACCCTTGCGTGAGGCCGGTGATGATGCCCAGCCCGCCGGCGTTGGAGACGGCAGCGGCCATTTCGGCAAAGCCGACATAATGCATGCCGCCCTGGATGACCGGGTGTTCAATGCCGAACAATTCGGTGATGCGCGTCTTCATTTTTCTGTCCCCAAGCAATTGTGGCGAAAAGCTAACCCGCGCCCCCGCTGGCGGCAATGCTGCGATTGTGGGAGGGTTGGCCCTCGATGATCAAGTTCGGTGTTCTGAGCATCACGTTACTGGTCGGCACGCTGCAAGGGTTGGTGCTGGCGCTGATGCTGTGGCGCAGCGCCGCCAACCGGGCGGCCAATCGCTGGCTGGCGCTGCTGATCCTGGCTGTCGCCGCGCTCATCACGCCCTATATCATCGGCTTTGCCGGTTTTTACGACACCTGGCCGTGGCTCAGCTTCATGCCGTTGAACTACACGCTCGGCTTTGGGCCTTTGCTCTGGCTCTATGCCTGCAGCCTGTGTGGCCGGCCGCCAGTGCGGGTCTGGCCGCATTTCCTGCCCGTCGCCATCGAGTTCCTGGCCGATGCGCTGGTGTTTCCGCTGCCGCTGGAGACCAAGAACTGGTGGGACACGGTGGCCGCCGCGCCGATCCTGTCGCCCGCGTTCCGGGTGGCGGGCTTCATCAGCCTGGCGGTCTATGGCCGGCTGGCCTGGGCGGCCTGGGCGGATTACCGGCGCTGGCTGCGGGAGAATGTGACCGACGCGGTGGATTTCGATCCCGACTGGATCCGCAATTCGCTGGCGGCGCTGGGGCTGGTCGGGCTGGTGTGGCTGGGCTTTTTCATTGCCAATCTGCTCAATCCGGCGCGCAACTATTTCGATCAGTTCTGGCTTTATGTGATTTTTTCAGGGCTCGTCATCTATCTGGGGGTGGAAGGTTGGCGCCACGCCGCCATGCGCTATCCCCAGCCGGGCGATGGGGTGGAGGAACCCTCTCCTGCCGGCCGCGATTGGGCGGCCTTGGGCGCAAGGTTCGAGGCCGAGATCGAGGCGAGACGCCTGTGGCAAGACCCCGACCTGACCGCCACCAGCCTGGCGCGGGCGCTGGGCACCAACGGCAACTATCTCGCCCGCGCCTTCAACGAGGGGCTGGGGCTGAATTTCAACGCGCTGATCAACCGGCGGCGGGTGCGGGAGGTGCAGGCCTGGCTGGCCGACCCGGCCGATACACGCGCCATCCTGACCATGGCGATGGACGCCGGCTTCCGCTCCAAGGCCAGCTTCAACCGGGCTTTTGCCGAATTCGCCGGCATGACGCCCACCGAAGCCAGAGCGGCCTTGTCACGTCTCAAATCCTGAAAAGCACAATTTTTCAGCGTTTCGGGCGATGGCACCGGCCGAATCCGCCAGATGCCGGGCCGCCAACCCCAGCCCCAAAAGGCCACATCAATGTTCCGCACCCCGCTCCTCGCCGCCCTGCTCGCCACCACGCCGGCCCTGGCGGCCGAGATGCCCAACCCGATGCTCACCCCCGCCCAGGCCGCCAGCGATGTCGCCCTGCTGCGGCGGGCGCTGGAAACCATCCACCCGGGCCTCTATCGCTATGTGCCCAAGGCGGCGGTGGATGCCAGCTTCGCCCGGCTGGAGGCCGAGACAAGGGCGCCTACAGCCACACTGGCCCTGCACCGGGAGATCGCCCGGCTGTTGGCCAGCATCCATTGCGACCATTCAAAGCCCGAACTGCCCGATGCCATCGAACAATGGCGGCAGACGGGCGCCAGCCACCTGCCGCTGCGCTTCCGCCTCATCGAAGGGCGGATGATCGTGCTGTCGGGCGCGCTGCCCAAGGGGGCGGAGATCACCGCCATCAACGGCCGCCCCGTGCCGCAGATCCTGAACGCAGTGGCCCTGCTGGTCGCCTATGATGGCGATACCGATCAGGCGGTGACGGTGAAGATTGCCGACGACAGCGATCTGGGCGGCAGCGACCTGGAGGAATATTGGCCCGGCCTGTTCGGCGCGCCACAGCGCTGGGACATCGCGTGGAAAATGCCGGGTGCGGCGGCCGGCCAGACCAGCCAGCTGGCGCCGATCAGCTTCAACCAATGGACCGAACTGGAATCGCCCGACGGCAAATATCGCAATGAATTCTACAACGGCATCACCTGGCGCATGGCCGGCAAGGTGGCCCGGCTGAAGATCGACACCTTTGTCAATTATCGCAACCCGGTGGCAGCCACGCCGTTCCTGGGCGGCTTCTTCAAGGCCATGAAGGCCGCCGGCACCGAACATCTGATCCTGGATCTGCGCAGCAATGGCGGCGGCTCCACCGATCCCACCATCGCGCTGGCCCGCCACCTGCTGGATGCGCCCTTCACCCTGACGCGGTCGATGCGCGCCAAGACCATCCGCTTTGGCGATCTGCCCAACCATATCGAAACCTGGGGTAACCGCGACGCCCAGTTCAACCCGCCGGCCAGCGCGTATCGCCCCACCAGCGATGGCCTGCTGGAGCGGATCCCGACCGGCACCGATGAGGCCGACGATGATGACAGCACGATCGAGCATCTGCCGCTGCCCGTCGCCCAGCGCTTCAGCGGCCGGCTGACGGTGCTGACGGGGCCACAGAACGGATCAGGCGCAACGATGACGATCGCCTGGCTGAAAGACCGGCGCGATGTGATGCTGGTGGGCGAGGACACGTCGGGCAGTGCCGAAGGGCCAACGGCGGGCAATATCTTCAATCTGAAGCTGCCGGCCAGCGGCATCCGCGTGCGCGTGCCGCAGTTCAAGAGCTTCACCAACATCAAGGCCTTCACGCCGCGCCGCGGGGTGGCCACCGATATGCTGGTCGTGCCGACGCTGGCCGATTTCGAAGCGGGGCGCGACCGTGCCGTGGAGGTGGCGCGCAGCCTCAGCACCCCGCCCGCGCCGCTGGATGCCGCTGCCACGCTCACCGCCGCGCTGGCCGGCAATTGGGCCGGCACGCTGGACTACCGCGATTATGGCAATGATGGCCGCGTGACCCTGCCAACACTGATGACGGCGACCGGCCTGTCCCTGGCCTGGACCTTTGATGACGGTCCGGGCAAGACCGTGCGCTCTGCCGAAACCTGGGCGTTCAGCCCCGATGGCAAGACATTGACCATCACCGGCGGCAAAAGCCAGGAGACGATGGCGGTGGCCGAACTGCGCCGCAGCCCGTCGGGCGCGCTGACGCTGGTCGCCGACGGACGTGGCAGCGAAAATGGCGTGACGGTGATGGTGCGCACCATCCTGACCCGCGACAAGGATGTGCTTCGCCTCACCCGCATGAGCCGCACCACCGGCCAGCCGTTCATCATGCGCCACAGCTATCAATTGCGCCCGGCAGGCTGAGCGGGCAAAACCGCGCCATGCAGGCCGGCACGACCATTTTTGAACATATGTCGGGCCTGGCCCGGCACCATGGCGCGATCAACCTGGGCCAGGGCTTTCCCGATTTCGGCTGGCCGGATGCGGTGCTGGTCGCCGGGGCCACGGCCATCACCACCGGCTATAATCAATATCCGCCGATGCGCGGCCTGCCCGAGCTGCGCGCCGCCGTGGCGGATTTCTATCGGCGCCGCCAGGGCCTCATGCTCTCCCCCGAACAGGTGCTCGTCACCTCGGGCGCCACCGAGGCGTTGGCGGCCAGCATCATGGCGGTGGCCGGGCCGGGGGACGAGGTGATCCTGTTTGCCCCGGCCTATGATGCCTATGCCCCGCTGGTGCGGCGAGCGGGGGCAACGCCGGTGTGGGTGGCGCTGCAGCCGCCCGATTGGCAGGCCAGTGCCGAGGCCATTGCCGCGGCCATCACGCCGGCCACCCGCGCCATCCTGATCAACACGCCGCACAACCCGACCGGCGGCATCGCCGCGCCGGCCATGCTGGCCGCCATCGTCGATTGTGCCCGCCAGCACGATCTGGTCATCATCAGCGACGAGGTGTGGGAAGCGGTGCTCACCGGCGCTGCCCCGCACATCTCGCTGCTGGCCCTCGCGCCGGAACGGACGATCAAGATCGGATCGGCCGGCAAACTGCTGGCGTTGACCGGCTGGAAGGTGGGCTGGGTGGTGGCCGAAGCCGCGCTGGCGGAACAGGTGGCGCAGGTGCACCAGTTTCTCACCTTCACCACGCCGCCGCCGCTGCAGGTGGCGGTTGCCACCGGGCTGGCCTTGCCCGATGCCTGGTATGATGCCGGCCGCGCCCGCTTCACCACGGCGCGGGATCGGCTGGCCGCCGCGCTCACTGCCGGCGGCTGGGCGCTGCTGCCCACGCAGGGCAGCTATTTCCTGATGGCCGATCTGGCCGCATCCGGCATTGCGCTGGGGGATCGCACATTTTGTGAGGCGGCGGTGGCGCGTGCCGATGATGGCGTGGCGGCCATTCCGCTCTCGGCATTCCAGCCTGATGGCGCCGAAACCCCGTTCATCCGCCTGTGCTTCGCAAAGTCTGACGGCGTGCTTGATGAAGGCGCCCGGCGGCTCAACCTGGCGCGCGCCCGGCTGGCATAGAGCGGTTTCCGATCAATCTGAACCACCGTCATCGCCCTTGCGGGCGACCCCTGGCGGGGCGGGCCGATTTTGGCCCGGTGCAGCGTCGCTGCGTCGGTTGCGATGCGCTGCATCGCGCCCTCCTTGCTCCTTGCACCGAACCAAAATCAGCTCCGTGCCGGTGATCCAGATTGGTCGGAAACCGCTCTAACCGGCGGCCGCCAGCGCGGCCAGCTTCTGCTTGCGGGTCCACGGCCGCTGGCCCTGGCCAAGCCCGCGCAGCCAGTCCGCCTCGGCCGCCAGCCGCCCGGCCAGCGTTGTCTCGTCCGGCTCCGCCAGCGGCAGGCCAAGGGCCAGGATGGCTGCGCGGGTGGCGGCGCGCACGGCCAGCGCCTCCACCACCGGCACATGATCGGCCCAGCCGCGGGCGTGGGCCAACAGATCGGTCACCCAGGTCGCCCGGTTGGCGATCAGCGCCGCGCGCGCGGGCTGGCCAAGCCGCTCGATCAGCTCTGCCAGCCCCGCCTGTGCCCGCGCCTGCTGGCTGGCGGCGACCGCAGCCACAAAGGCCCGCGCCTCTGCCTCCGGCATCTGCCGGGCCTGGCCATAGGGGCCGTCATTATCGTCGCAAGCGATCACCCCGGCAGCCAGCAGCACCGGCCCGGCCAGCGCGACAAACACCGGCCCGCCGCGCTGCGCCCGCAGTCCCAGCCTCCAATTGCCAGCCCCAGCCATTGCATACCCCCCTGCCACGCCGTATCATGCCAGCAACACAGCAGGTGACAAGCGGGAGAGTGCGGCCATGGCCGAACAAAGGCTGCGCAGCGGCGAGGTGGTGAAGACCGGGATCAGCTTTGGCTCCGCGCTGGCCATCGCCATCAGCTGGAGCGCCCACAAATCCATCCTGTGGGCGATCATCCACGGGATCTTCAGCTGGTTCTATGTGATCTATTACGCGGTGACGCGCTGAACAGCTGGAGCGGGTAGCGGGAATCGAACCCGCGCGTTCAGCTTGGGAAGCTGACAGGCTACCATTACATCATACCCGCGCTTGCGCTGCTGCCGCTTGCCATCACCTTGGGCTGTTCGTCAACCGCCCGTACATCACCAGGGGATGGTGGCGCCGGTATAGTCGAGGTAGCGCTGGCCGGGCGGGTGGGCGGCCTCGATCACGTTGGCCAGGCCCTTCACGCTGGTGGCGACATCGATATCGGCATCGGCGCCGCCCATGGCGGTTTTCACCCAGCCCGGATGCAGGTTGAGCACGGCAACCGGGCGCTGGCCGACATCCTGCACCGCAAAGCCGCGGGTGAGGCTGTTGAGCGCGGCCTTGGACGCGCTGTAGAGTTCGGCCCAGGCGGTCGAGCGTCCGCCGACACTGCCGAGGATCGAGGTCATGAAGCCGATGCTGCCGCCATCCTTCACCAGCGGCAGCAGCCGGCGGGCGGCGCGGATGGGGGCGATGCTGTTGGTCCAGAACAATTGCGCCATCGCCTCGCGGCTGACGTTGCTGGCGGTGTCGGCGCGGTTGCCGCTGATGCCGGCGTTGATCAGCACATGATCGAAACGCTCGCCGGCCAGATCGGCGACAAGGGCGGCGAGGGTGGCATCATCATCCATGTCCACCACCGCCGTGCGGGCACCGGTTGCGGCCAGTTCGGGCGCCGGGCCACGGTGCGTCGCCGTCACCTGCCAACCGCGCGACTGCAGTTCATGCACCAGCCCCAGACCAATGCCGCGCGATGCACCGAGGATGAGGGCGGATGGCATGATGGCACTCCCTTACAGATCGAAGCTCTGCTTGATCCCGTCGATGACGAACTGCGCGGCCAGCGCCGCCAGCACCACGCCCAGCAGGCGGGTGAGGGCGCCTTCGAACTTGGCACCCATCAGCTTCATGATCGGCCCGGCGGCAAGCAGGCAGAGCAGGGTCATCACCAGCACGGCGGCCAGCGCACCCAGCACAACGGCTTCCTGCACCAGATCGCCCGTCTTGGCCGACAGCAGCATGACAGACGCGATGGAACCGGGGCCGGCCAGCATCGGGATGGCCATGGGGAAGACCGAGATATCCTCTTCTTCCAGCGGCTTGCCGGCGGCATCGGCGGCGGATTTCACCTCCTCGGCGCGGCTTTCGCGGCGCTGGGTGCGGCGTTCGAACACCATGTCGATGGCGATGACGAACACCATCAGGCCGCCGGCAATCTTGAAGGCGGGCAGGGTGATGCCGAGCGCTGACAGAAAGGCCTCCCCACCCAGCGCAAAGCCGATCAGCACCAGGCCGGCGATCAGGCTCGATTTCACCGCCATGTCCACCCGGTGGCGCGGCGTGGTGCCAGCGGTGAGGCTGGAGAAGATCGGCACGCAGCCCGGCGGATCGATCACCACGAACAGCGTGACGAACGAGGAAATGAACAGCTGGACCAGCGGCCCGTCGAGGTTGAGGCCCATCATGCCCTTGCGTGCGCCGCGGCCAGCGTGTTGGCGAGCAGGCAGGCGATGGTCATCGGGCCGACGCCGCCGGGCACCGGGGTGATCCAGCCGGCGCGGCTGGCCGCGGCCGCAAAGTCCACATCGCCGATCAGCCGGCTTTTGCCATCGGGCAGCGCGATGCGGTTGATGCCGACATCGATGACGCAGGCGCCGGGCTTGATCCAATCGCCCTGCACCATGTTCGGAATGCCAACCGCGGCGACCACGATATCGGCGCGGGCCACGTGCGCCGCCAGATCGCGGGTGCGGCTGTGCGCCAGGGTGACGGTGGCGCTGGCATTGGTGAGCAGCGCCGCCATCGGCTTGCCAACCAGAATGGAGCGGCCGATCACCACGGCTTCGGCGCCCGCGATATTGCCCATCGCTTCGGTGATGAGCAGCATGCAGCCCGACGGCGTGCATGGCACCAGGCCCTTGCGGCCGCTGACCAAAAGCCCGGTGTTGACCGGATGCAGCCCATCGACATCCTTGGCCGGGTCGATGGCGGCGATCACCCGATCCGAATCGATATGTTTGGGCAGCGGCATCTGAACGAGGATGCCATCCACGGCGGGATCGGCGTTCAGCTGTGCGATCAGGGCGAGCAGATCGGTTTCGGCCGTCTCGGCCGGCAGGCGATATTCGCCGGAGACCATGCCGGCTTCCCGGGTGGCCTTGCCCTTGGAGCCGACATAGACCGCGCTGGCCGGATCATCGCCAACCAGCACAACGGTGAGGCCGGGGGCGCGGCCATGGGTAGCGGTGAAAGCGGCCACACCCTGGGCCACCTCAGCCCGGAGCGCGGCGGCGCGGGCCTTGCCGTCGATCAGTTGCGCGCTCATTGCAGCAGCAGCCCGGAATCGACCACCAGCGCCGGCACCAGCCGTTGCAGCCCGGCCAGCACCAGCCACAGCACCATCGGGGACAGATCGAGATTGCCCAGATCAGGCAGCACCCGGCGGATCGGAGCCACCAGCGGATCATAGATGCGGTCAAGCGTCGACAGGATGGAGCGGACCAGCGGGTTGTAGCTGTTGATCACATTGAAGGCGACCAGCCAGCCGGAAATCGCCCACACCACCAGGCCCCAGATCAGCACCTGGGTGACCATGATGAAGATATCCACCAGCGCAAGGGTCGTGTTTTCCATGGGCCGGCCCTTACAGCCTGCCCGTCCCGCCCGCAATGGAGAGTGGCAATATCGCCGCCGGCTTGGCAGAAATATGGCGGGGAGAATGCTATGGCCACACGCTTTTCGACGCTTGCCGAGATCACGGAATATTTTGCCGAAACCACGCCCGCCAAGGCCGCCATCCGGGTGGACGGCGCGGTGTGGACCTATGCCGATCTGCACGCGCGCAGCCTGCCCTGTGTTGCGGCGCTGCGCGGCCTGGGCGTCAAGCCCGGTGACCGGGTGGGCTGGCTGGCGTTGAACCACCCCGATTATATCACCCTGATGTGCGCCTGTTTCCGGCTGGGCGCGGTGCTGGTGGCGATCAACGCCCGGCTGGTGGCGCGGGAAATCGCCTATATTCTGGGCGATGCCGGCATTGATGTGCTGGTGTCGGAAACTGCCTTTATGCCGCTGGTGAACGATGCCCGCGCCGCCACTGGCCTCGCCCATGTCGTGCTGCTGGATGCCGCCCATCATGGCCGGCCGGCCTTTGCCGGCTGGATCGCGGCGCACGCCCCGGATGATGCCATGCCGGCGATCAGCCCCGATGATATCGCGCTGCAACTCTACACCAGCGGCACCACCGGCTTTCCCAAGGGGGCCCTGCTCAGCCACCGCCAGCTGCTGGGCACCATTGAAAAGGGCGGGCTGACCGGGGAAGCCTGGGGCCAGTGGCGCGAGGATGACGTGGCGCTGGTGGCGATGCCGCTGTTCCACATCGGCGGCACCGGCTGGGCGCTTCACGCGCTGGAAGCCGGGGCAACCATGGTGATCCTGCCGCGCCCCGACGTGCCGGGCATGGTCAACGCCATTGCCGAGGATGGCGCCACCCGCATGTTTGCCGTGCCGGCGGTGCTGCTGGCCATCTGCCAGTATCTGGAAACCGTGCCGGCCAATCTGGGGGCGATGCGGGCGCTCTATTATGGCGCCTCGCCGATCCCGCTGGAGGTGCTGCGCCGGTCGATGCTGGCCTTTCCCAATGCTCAGTTCGTGCAATGCTATGGTGCGACCGAAACCTGCGGCACGGTCGTCTATCTGCCGCCGGCCGATCATGATCCGGCCGGCAACACCCGCATGCGCGGCTGCGGCAAGCCCTATCCCGGCAATGAGGTGAAGATCATCGATGGCGAGGGCCACAGCCTGCCGCCGGGCGCGGTGGGCGAAATCTGCATCCGCTCGGTCAGCGTGATGGCCGGCTATCACAACAAGCCGGAGGCCACCGCCAAGGCCGTGGTCGACGGCTGGTACCTCACCGGCGATGCCGGCTATCTGGATGACGATGGCTATCTGTATATCCACGACCGGGTGAAGGACATGATCGTTTCCGGCGCCGAGAATATCTATCCGGCCGAGGTGGAAAACGCCCTGTTCGATCATCCCGCCGTCGCCGATTGCGCGGTGATCGGCGTGCCCGATCCGCGCTGGGGCGAAGCGGTGAAGGCCATCGTGGTCGCCAAGGCGGCGGTCTCGCCGGAAGAACTGATCGCCTTCGCCCGGACCCGTATCGCCGCCTACAAGGTGCCAAAATCGGTGGACTTCATCGACACGCTGCCAAGGAACCCCAGCGGCAAGATCCTGAAGAAGGACCTGCGCGAGCCTTATTGGGCCGGCCACGAGCGCCGCGTGGGTTAGGCCGCCGCCTGCACCAGTTGGCCGGCCAGCCATTCGCGGCGGGCGTCGCCATCGTTGCGGCGGTGCCAGAACAGCGCCACGGGATAGGGCCGGATGGCCAGCGGCGGTTCTGACACGGCGAGGCCATGGCTGGCCGCATGCGCCAGCGCGATTCGGCGCGGCAGGGTGAGCAGCGCGCCGGCCGCACTGGCGGCCACCAGTGCGGGCAAGAAGGCCGGCAAGGCCGCGATCACCCGGCGGTTGCGGCCCTTGGCGGCGAGCGCTTCATCCACAATTCCGGAAAGGCCGCCGCCCGGGGACACCAGCACATGCGGCGCCGCCAAATATGTCTCCAGATCAAGCCCGCCGGCCAGCAGCGCCGGTGGCCCGGCGACCAGATAGTCCTCGGTGTAGAGCCGCTGTTGGTTGATCGCATCCGGCACGTTCCAGATGAAGCCAATGGCCGCATCGGCCTCTCCATTGGCCAGCGCTGCCAGCGCATCGCCGCGCCCTAGCGGCAGCACCGCCAGCTGCAACCCGGGTGCCTGTTCCTGCAGCTGACGGATCAGCGCTGGCACCAGCACGATCTGCGCCGCATCCAGTGCCGCCAACCGGATGATGCCGCTGGCCGTGGCCGGATCAAACTGCCGGGTGGCACCCATGGCATGGCGCAATGCCTCCACCGCCGTTCCCACCGGCCCGGCCAGTGCCAGGGCGATGGCGGTGGGCTCCAGCCCGTGCGGCTGGCGCAGGAACAGCGGATCGCCGAACTGGTGGCGCAGCCGTTTCAGCGCCTGGCTGACAGCCGACGGCGTGAGGCCAAGTTCGGCCGCCACCACGATGGCCTTGCGATGCCGGACAAGGCCAAGGAACACCAGCAGTAAGGTGAGATCGAGCCGGCGCAGTTCAGTATCGCTGAATTCACTCATGATGATTATTCGTTATTCTGAAATCATGCGCAGGTCCATCCTGGCCGCAGGATGGCAGGAGACATCGGCATGGACATCGCGATTCTGGGCACGGGCAATGTGGGAACGGCGCTGGCCACTAGGTGGGGGCGCGCCGGCCACAGGATCAGGCTGGGGACACGACGTCCGGCCGATCCGGCGCTGGCACCATTGCTGGCGGCCACCGGGGCCCAGGCCATGGCGGCGACAGCAGCGGTGGACGGGGCCGATGCCATTGCGCTGGCGTTGCCCTGGGCGGCCGTGCCGGCAGCGCTTGCCGAACTGGGTGAACTGGCCGGGCGGCTGCTGATCGATTGCACCAATCCACTGGGGATGGTGAACGGCCAATTGGGCTTGTTGATCGGCCATGATGACAGCGGCGGCGAGGAGGTGCAGGCGCTGGTGCCGGCCGCCCATGTGGTCAAGACGCTGAACCAGGTGGGGGCTGAGATGATGGCAGACAATGCCGCCCTGCCGCACCGGCCGGTGATGTTCATGGCGGGCAATGATGATGGCGCCAAGGCGGTCACGGCTGGCCTTCTGGCCGATCTGGGCTTTGATCCGCTCGATGCCGGGCCGATCAGCGCCGCGCGCCTGCTGGAGCCGTTTGGCATGATGTGGATTCACCAGGCGCTGCTGCGCGGCAAGGGCCGGGATTGGGCCTTCGCTGCCGTGGCGTCGGCCTGAGAGCGCCAGCCGGCCATGGTGAATGCGATGTTGGAGGCGCGCTGCCATTGCGGCGCGGTGCGGATCAGCCTGCCAGCCGGCACTGCCGGCGTGCTTGCCTGCCATTGCGATGATTGCCAGCGGCTGCATGGCAATTTCAACGCCTTTCTGGCCGCGGCGCGCACCGATCTGGTGGTGACGGGGGAAGCGGCGATCCACTGGTATCAAAGCTCGGCCGAAGCTGAGCGCGGCTTCTGCGGCACCTGCGGGGCCCGTGTTGCCAAACGGGTGAACGGCGGCAGCCGCTGGCTGGTTTCGGCCGGGCTGCTGACCGGGCCAAGCGGCATGCACATCATCCGCAATCTTTGGGCGGAATCAAAGCCCGACTGGTACGATCTGCCGCCGGCCTAGAAATTCGCCTGCAGGGAGATGCTGCCATAGGCAACATGGTCGCCGGCGGGCAGGCCGGGGGCGTTCCGCAACAGGCCGCGCCGGGCCATCAGCACCGCGTCGGCCTCCATCCGCAGGCGTTTGGGGATCAGCCAGTGGCGGACCCGGCTTGACACTTCCCAACCGGCAAAACGGCCCGAGCGCCCGCTGGGATCGCGGGCGCCCGATTGGCTGAACTGATCGGTGCGGCTTTGCGCCCACATGGGTTTCAGGCTGAGATTGGCATCGGAGCGGCTGTTGGCCACTTCGCCCTTGATCCCGGCGAACATCACGTTGGTGCGGCCGATATAGGCATAGAGCGAGCCCGGGGCATAATCGGGCTGGCGGATGCCGAACAGCGGATCAAAGCGCCGGATCGTGTCACCCGGCCGGTCACCGCTGACCATATCGGCCACGAACGACAGGCGCGGCTGCCACGGCCCGGCCCAGCTGTGGCCCAGATCGGCATGGATGAACCAGGCGGCCACCGGCAACCGGGCGACAGCGGGGCTGGTGGTGCGGCTGGCGGCGCCCCATTGCCAGGCGGCTTCCACCTCGCCATCCCACCCGCCGGCGTGGCGCGGTTTCAACAGGCGCAGGCTGGCGGTGGTGAGCTGGCGGTCGCGGCTGGCGAGGCTGGGCTGATCATGCTCGGCGAGGTGAAACAGGCTCGCCTCCACATCCAGGCCCGGCAGGTGGCGCAGCAGATCGCCGCCCCAGATCACCAGATCGGTGTTTTCCCGATCCAGCACCACGGCATTGCGCCGCAGGCGGGCCGGATCATCGGGCAGGCGTTGATCGGGCATCAGCCAGATCAGGGTGGCGGCCCAATCACGGTTGGCCAGATCGAGCCGCGTACCGGTGCTGGCCGAGATGGTGTTGCGATAATCCTCCGCCGCCACAACGCGGCGGCTGCCGACATTGGCGATCATGCGGCCGATGGTCAGGTTGGCGCGGCCGCCGGGGCCCAATTGGCCGGCAAGGCCGGTGAGATCGGCGCTGATATTGGCCACCACCGGTTCCAGCGTGTTGACATCATTGGTGGTCAGCCGCGTGCCGGCGGCGATGGCATAGGCGCGCACATCCCAGAGTTCGGTGTTCAGCTTGACCGGGCCATCGCCCAGCCGGGCCGCCACCACGGTGCGCAGCATCAGGGCGGACTGTTCGGTGCCGCCGGGGCGGATGTCGCCGCTCACCGCTTCGAGCCGGGAGCGTTGATAGGCAGACAGGTCGAGCCAGTCGCCAGCAGCGGCTGGCGTGGCCACGGCAAGCAGGACGAGCGCCGCGGCCTTCATTCGGGCGAGGCCGCCGAGCCGGCGAGGATGCCGCCATCGATGTGGAATTCGCTGCCTGTCACATAGGCGCTTTCGTCGCTGGCGAGATAGGCGGCCATGGCGGCGACCTCCTCGGCGGTGCCGAAGCGCTTCAATGGCGTGTCGGCGACGAAGGCCTTGATCGCGGCCTCGCGCTCTTCCGGCGTGCTGCCCAGCATCGGCTCCCACATTGGTGTCATGATCGCGGCCGGGTGGATGGAGTTGCAGCGGATGGCGAGCCCATTTTGCGCGCACCAAAGGGCGACCGATTTCGTGTGGTTGCGCATCGCCGCCTTGGAGCTGGCATAGGCCGCCGCCGCCGGAATGCCGACAATGCCGGAGCGCGACGAGATGTTGATGATGCTGCCTTTCCCGGCAGGGCGCATCGCCCGGATCGCGGCGCGGCAACCGAGGAAACAGCCATCGAGGTTGACGGCGTGGACGGCACGCCAATCGGCCAGGCTGGCATGTTCGGGATCGTGCGGCGCGGGCGGTCCTTCGAAGCCGGTGATGCCGGCGTTGTTGACCAGGATATCGAGCGCGCCCACCGCTGCCATGACTGCATCCCACGCCGCCTCGTCGCGCACGTCGAGCAGGGCGAACTGGCCGCCGATGGCGATTGCCACTTCAGCGCCGGCCGGATCGATATCGGTCACCCACACGGCCGCACCCTCGGCCGCAAAGCGGCGGGCGATGGCTTCCCCGATGCCGCTTGCGGCACCGGTGACGAGCGCGGTCTTGCCTTCCAGTCTGTGCATCCGCCTGCTATCGCCCCGCCAGACGACAGTGGCAAGGGAGAGCGGCATGCAAACCATCGGGGTGATTGGCGCGGGCCTGATGGGCAATGGCATCGCCCATGTGGCGGCCCAGGCTGGTTATGATGTGATCCTTTCCGATGTGGCCATGGCCCGGTGTGAGGCGGCGAAGGCGACCATCGCGAAGAACATGGCCCGGCAGGTGGGCAAGGGCGTGCTGAGCCAGGCCGAAGCCGATGCCGCGCTGGCCCGCATCCGGCTCACCACCAGCACCGCCGATTTCGCCACCGCTGACCTGGTGATCGAAGCGGCGACCGAGAATGAGGCCATCAAGGCGCAGATTTTTGCCGGCCTGACCGATGTGCTGCGCGCCGACGCGCTGCTGGCCAGTAACACCAGCAGCATCGGCATCACCCGGCTGGCCAGCACCACCGGCCGGGCTGATCGGTTCTGCGGGCTGCATTTCTTCAATCCGGTGCCGCTGATGGCGCTGGTGGAGATCATCCCCGGCCTCGCCACCGCGCCCGCGACAACGGCGGCGATGCAGGCCTTTGCGGCGAAACTGGGCAAGACGGCGATTCTGGCGGGCGACGCACCGGCGTTCATCGTCAACCGCGTGTTGTGCCCGATGCTGAACGAAGCGATCTTTGCCCTGGGCGAGGGTGTGGGCAGCGTGGTGGATATCGACACCGGGCTGAAGCTGGGCGCCAACCACCCGATGGGGCCGCTGACCCTGGCCGATTTCATCGGGCTCGACACGCTTTTGAGCATCATGAAGGTGATGCAGGACGGTACCGGCGATCCGAAATATCGCCCGGCGCCGCTGCTCGTCCGTTATGTCGAGGCCGGCTGGCTGGGCCGCAAATCGGGGCGCGGTTTCTATGACTACAGCGGCCCGGAACCGGTGCCGACACGATGAAACTGACCTTCACCAAGGGCGCCGGCAAATATGACCGGCTGGAGATCATCGCCGCCGATGGCCCGCGCCCCGGCATCGATTGCCCCAAGCAGGGCATCATCCCGCACGACATGGTGCATTTCGCCGTGGAGGCCGAGGTGACGACGCCGGGCTTTCTGGGCCTGATCGCCGCCGGCGGCGATGGCGGTTTCCGGCTGGGGCTGGATGACGCCCAGGCCCAGAGCGTCGAGCGGCTGGTCGAGATGTTCCAGGGCGAAGGCTGGAGCGGCGGACCGATGGCGGACGCGGATTTCATCGCGCTCTATCAGGTGACCTGCGAGGAACGCGGCGACACGCCATTGCCGATCAGCGGGGCGACCATTGCCGCCATCCGCGCGCGCATCGCCGATCTGACCACGCAATGGGCGGCCGTGCCGGTGGGCGGGCAACTGGTGCTAACGCTCTGATTTGCGGATGACGAGCTTGAGGCCGGACCAGACGGCATCGACCGTGCACACCTTCACATCGACATAGCCGAGCGGCAGCGCCAGGGTGCGGATCACGTCCTCGGTGATGTCGGTGGGCACCCTGGCGGCCTTCTTGGGCCAGCTCACCCAGATCATGCCGGCCGGCGCCAGCAGCGGCCGCAGCCGGGCCAGTTCGGCTGCCAGTTCGGCGCGGCTGGTGGTGAACAGGTGGGCGACGTCCATCCCCGCCTCTGGTGCCGTCAGCAGAACCGGCGGCGCATCGCCGTCAACTTCTGCAGCGATGGCCGCCGGCATGGCCAGCCGCCAGCTGCGCTGCTGCGGTGTTACCCCCAGCTTCCTGCGCAGCGGCGTTCCGGAATAACCCTCGGTCATGCCGGCATGGTGCCGGCATTTCCTGCCAGAGTCAGCCCCCCACGCCCGGCAGCCCCGCGGCTTTGGCAGAA
The DNA here is from genome assembly GCF_059745315.1 of Sandarakinorhabdus sp. FBCC-B8862. Classification (NCBI taxonomy): domain Bacteria; kingdom Pseudomonadati; phylum Pseudomonadota; class Alphaproteobacteria; order Sphingomonadales; family Sphingosinicellaceae; genus Sandarakinorhabdus; species Sandarakinorhabdus sp. FBCC-B8862. The sequence continues at coordinate 1,166,695 of NZ_CM185574.1, read as the reverse complement.
GCGCTGGCGGCCATGATGAAATCCCATACCGCCTTGTTGAAGCCGGGATCGGCCTGGCCTTCCCATTCGTCCATGCGATTGTAGAGGGTCATCGTCTGGGCCTGCATCCGGTCGTCAGCGATGGCCATGAACGGCGCCAGCAGGTCCCGCCATTCCGCCAGATAGGCCCGGGCCTTGTCGCTGGCCGGGTCCATCGGCAGATCGGCAGCGATACGGCCACCCAGATCGGCCCATTTCGCGCTGTAATCCGCCTGGTTGAAGTCCTTCGGTCCGAGGCGTTCCATCCGCTCGGCCCAGTGCGCCTTGTCAGCCTCGGTCATGTAACGCTCGGTTACCTTGTCCCATTGTTCGCGGGTGGTCATGATCTTGTCTCCTTCCATGATGAGGTCGCAGAAATCCTGTGGGGTCAGGGCCTTGCCATCGGTCACCCGTTGCCGCGCCAGTTCCAGCCGCGCCTTGGCGGCGGCGAGCTTGCGGCGCTGATCATCCAGCGCGTTGAGCTGAACCGTGATGACATCGCCGGCCGCAATGGCGCGGGCGCCCAGCAGCACGTCGATATCCACCAGGCTGAAGCCGGCCTTTTTCAGCGCGCTGATCTGGTGCAACCGCGCCAGTTCCGCCGGGCCATAACAGCGGTGGCCCGATGCGGTGCGCTGCGCCGTCATCAGCCCCAGTGTCTCGTAAAAGCGCAGGGTGCGGGCCGTGATGCCGGTGCGCCGCACCACGTCGGCAATCGGGAGGGTGGATTTCGTCGTCATGGGCTGATTCGTAGCCGATGACGCAACGTCAACTGCAAGCCCCAATTTGCACCTGCCGCGCCCAGCCCCTATAGCGCCAGGCATGAGTCACGCCCCGCACCCCGACATGCTTGCCAAGACGGAAACGCTGATCGAGGCCTTGCCCTATCTCCAGCGCTATGCCGGCAAGACCTTTGTGGTGAAATATGGCGGCCACGCCATGGGCGACGCGGAACGGGCGCGCGATTTTGCCGAGGATATCGTGCTGCTGAAGGCCGTGGGCATCAACCCGGTGGTGGTGCATGGCGGCGGGCCGCAGATCGGGTCCTTGCTGAAGCGGCTGGGGATTGAAAGCCGCTTCGTCGATGGCCTGCGGGTGACCGATGCCGCGACCGCCGAGGTGGCGGAAATGGTGCTGGCCGGCAGCATCAACAAGGAAATCGTTGCCCATATCGCCCAGGCCGGTGGCCGCGCCGTGGGCATCAGCGGCAAGGATGCCGGGCTGGTGACGGCGGCGAAGGTGGAGCGCACCGCGAAAGACCCGGACAGCCATATCGAGCAGGCGGTGGACCTGGGCTTTGTTGGCGAACCGGCGCGGGTAGACCGCAGCATCATCGACACGCTGGTCGCCGCCGGCATCGTGCCGGTGATCGCGCCGGTGGCGGTGGGGGAGGATGGCCACACCTACAACATCAATGCCGATACCATGGCCGGGGCGATTGCCGGCGCGCTGAACGCCGCGCGGCTGTTCCTGCTCACCGATGTGGCCGGCGTGCTCGACAAGAGCGGCAATCTGATGACCGATCTGACGCCCGCCGGCATCGCCGGCCTGGTCGCCGATGGCACCATCACCGGCGGCATGATCCCCAAGCTGGAAACCTGTGTGGCCGCCGTGGACGCCGGGGTGGACGCCGCCGTGATCCTGGACGGTCGGGTGCCGCACGCGCTGCTGCTGGAGATTTTCACCCGCAAGGGCGCCGGCACGCTGGTTCGCGCCGGCTGACGCCCTGCCATCATCGCAGTGGACTTTCGCGGCAAGGCCATTAGCCTTGACCGGCTGGGCAGGCCTGGGCCTGCGACCGAGGGGGAAGCGCATGCGGATGATGTTTGCAACGGGCGCCGCGCTGGGCGCGCTGGCGCTGGCGGCGCCGGTGGTGGCGCGGCCGGTTTCGACCGAGGATCTGCCGAAGATCGTGCGCATCAGCGACCCGCAGGCATCGCCCGATGGCAGATCGGTGCAGACCATGATCAGCCGCGCCAATCTGAAGGACAATCGCTGGGATGGCGAGCTGACCCTGATCGATGTGGCGACAAAGGCCGCCCGCGTGATCAGCCGCCGCGCCGGGGTGGGCAGTGCGCGCTGGTCGCCCGATGGCCGCAGCATCGCCTTTCTGGCCCAGGATGCCAATGGCCGCGCGCAGGTGCACGTGCTCGACATGGCGGGCGGTGACGCGCGGGCGCTGACCAGCGGCAAGACGCCGGTGGTGCAATTCGCCTGGAGCCCGGACGGCACGCGCCTGGCCTTTGCCGCCGCCGACGAGGAGCCGGAGAAGACCGGGGAAGCGAAGTTTGAAGACGCGTTCGAGGTGGGCAATCACAGTTATCTCGATCGCAGCGCCCGCAAGCCCATCCATATCTGGACGGTTGGGCTGGCCGATGGCGTGGCCAGGCGCGTGACGAGCGGGCCGCGCTCACTGCCGCTCGGCCTGCCGCCCAATGGCCCGCCCAGCCAGCTGAACTGGACGGCTGATGGCAAGGCGATCATCTTCGTTCAGGCCGAAACGCCGGCCACCGGCGATGCCGACAGCAGCCGGCTGATGCGCGCCGAGGTGGCGACGGGCACGGTGGCCCCGCTCGTGCCAACACCGGCCAGCGTGCGCGTGCCGATCCTGTCGCCCGATGGCCGCAGCCTGGCCTTTGGCACCGCGCGCGATGGCCAGCCGGCGCACCAGGCCCGTGTGATGATCGCGCCCGCGGCCGGTGGTCCCCCGCGCGATGCCGCGCCCGATCTGGACGTGGCGGTGGAGCCGCTGGGCTGGCTGCCCGACAGCCAGACCCTGCTGCTGGCTGGCACCGATGGCACCATGAACGGCCTGTGGCTGGCCAGGGATGGCAAGGCGACCCGTGTTGATCTGGGTGGGCTGGATCCGGCTGATGCCGAGATCGCCAGCGATGGCAGCATCATCTTCACCGCAGCCACGGCTTCGCGCCCGCTGGAACTCTATCGCCTCGCCCTCGGCGGCAAGCCGGAGGCGCTGACCAACCTGCAGACCGCGATGGATGATGTGACCCCCGGCCGGCAGGAGACCATCACGTGGAAAAGCGATGGCTATACCGCTGATGGGGTCATCACCTATCCGCCCGATTACCAGCCGGGGCAGAAGCGGCCGCTGGTCCTCTATATCCACGGCGGGCCGGTGGCGGCATCGCGGCAGAGCTTTTCGATGGCGGCCCAGATATTGGCGGCCCAGGGCTGGATCGTGCTGGAGCCCAATTATCGCGGCAGCAACAACCGCGGGCACCGGTTCCAGCATGCGATCCTGGGCGATGCCGTCGCCGGGCCGGGGCGTGACATCATGGCCGGCGTGTTGGCATTGAAGCAGCGCGGCCTGATCGACGAGACGCGCATGGCGGTGACCGGCTGGTCCTACGGCGGGATGATGACCAGCTGGCTGATCGGCGCCTACCCCAAGGCGTGGAAGGCGGCGGTGGCCGGCGCGCCGGTGACCGACATTCTTGATCAATATACCACGGCCGACAGCAACCGCATCCGGGCCGGCCAATATGGCCCGTCGCCCTTTGTGGGCGACAATATGGCCAGTTACAGCCGGCAATCGCCGATCTTCCAGGCCTGGAAGGCGCGGGCGCCCACGCTGATCATGGCCGATGTCGGCGATTGGCGGGTGACGATCCCGCAAGCCTACAAACTCTATCGCGCCCTGTCGGACAACAAGGTGGAGGTGAAATTCATCGCCTATCCGGTGCCGGGCCATTCGCCGGCCGATCCGATCCGCAGCCGCGACGTGTGGCGGCGCTGGGTGGATTGGCTGAAGCCGCGGTTGGCCCGCTGATCACAGCCAGCCGGCCGCTGCCAGCCGGGCGCGTTCGGCGCGGCTGACGGGGGCTGCGAGGCCGGTTTCGAGGGTGAGGAACAGCCGGTCGCCATCGCGGCTGGTGCCAGTGACGGCGGCGCGGGACACCCACCAGCTGCGGTGCACCCGCGCGCCGGGCACTTCGGCCAGCAGCGCCACGGCATCGGCCATGCGCATCAGCACCAGATCATTGCCAAGATCGGTGTGGACCCTAAGATAATGATCCTCTGCCGCCAGCGCCAGCAGCCGGCCGGCACGCAGTCGGGCCGGCAAGCGTTCGGCCAGCGCCGCCGGCATGGTGACGGGCGGCGGTGCTGCGGGCGGCGCCAGCGGCGGTTCCGGTTCGGCGGTGGGGGGCGCCACCTGTGGCGCCGTGCTCATGTTGAGGATCGTCATCACCAGCGACACCGGGAACACCGCCGTGAAAAAGCCGGCCAATGTTGCCGGCGTGATCGGAAACTGGCCAAAGCAGAGCACGCTGGCCACCACCACGATGAAGGTGAGCGGCAGTGAGATCAGCAGCGCTGCGAAGGCCATTTCCAGCCAGTACCAGCGCGCCAGCCGGCCCCAGGCCTGCACGGCTGCGGTGATCAGCAGGCCCAGCAGCGATCCGGCCATGACCACGCTGAACCAGTAACCGACCCGGGGGAGGAGGGCGATCTGATCGGTGCGGAAGGCGCCGGTGAAGGCCAGCACCAGCGACGCGGCGACGCCGATCACCAGCCCGCGCTGCACACGTGGGCGCAGGTTGGGGCGCAGGTTGGGGCGCAGCCTGGGGTGCAAACGGTCTGCAATTGGCGAAGCGTGAACGGCGGCAGGCGTCCCTTCACGAACTGGCGGCGTCATCCTGCGCATCTCCCGGCGACATCAGCGGCTTAGCCAGCCACCACTGGCCACGCAACCGGGCAAAACGCCCTTCACCCACAGGAGACCGCCATGACCTTGAACCGCCTGCTCACCGCCGCCCTGCTGGCGCTGGCTGCACCCGCCGCGGCCGAGGGCCCGGCCACACTGACCGTGACCTTCACGGTGACCGATGCCCCCACCGGTCAGATCATGCTGAGCCTGTATGACAATGAGGCGGCGCATGACCGTGGCGGCAAGCCGGTGGCGCAGGCGGCGGTACCGGTGCAGCAGGGCCAGGCGGTGGCGACCTTCCCCGGCCTGGCCCCCGGCCGTTACGCCATCAAGGCATTTCACGACATTGATGGCGACGGCAAGATGGGCATGACGCCGTTCGGCATGCCGACCGAGCCCTTTGCCTTTTCCAACAACGCCCCGGCCGTGGCCGGCCCGGCAGCCTGGGCGGCAAGCAGTTTTGCGGTTGATGGCCCCGCCGCCGCCGCCAGCATCACCATTCGGTGAAAGGCCGTCCAGCCATGACCGCGCTTGACCGTCGTGAATTGTTCAGCCGCGCTTTGGCTGCCGGGCTGGGCGCCAGCCTGCCCGCCGAAGCGCTCGCCGCTGGCCTGGCCGCTGCCGCCCAGCCACAATGGGCGCTGGCGCTGGGCGATGTGGAGGCCGACATTGCCCCGCGTGGCCTGACCCGGCTGCACGGGCGGCTGCCCGCTGATCTAAGGGGCACATTGTATCGCAACGGGCCGGCGCTATTCCGGCGCGGCGACACGGCGGTGAACCACTGGTTTGATGGCGATGGCCTGGTGCGGGCCTATCTCCTGGGGGATGGCGCCGTGCGGCTGCAGGCGCGCTTTGTCGACACGCCCAAGCGCCGGATCGAGACCGCGGCCGGCCGCATCGTGCAGCCGGGCTTTGCAACGCCGGCCCGGCCCGGCGCCCAGGTCGGCAGTGCGGACGATACCAACGCCGCCAACACCCATGTGATCGCCGCCGGCGGCCGGTTGCTGGCGCTGTGGGAGGCCGGATCGGCCACCGCCATGGACATGGCAACACTGGCAACAATCGGCCCGGTGGTGTTCCGCCCCGATCTGAAGGGCATGCCTTTCCTAGCGCATCCCAAGGTGGAGGCATCGGGGCGCATCTGGAACATCGGCCTGTCGGGCAAATATGCCTATGTCTATCGCCTGTCGGCCGCCGGCACGCTGGAGGCCGGGCAACTGATCAGCTTGCCCGCTTCTTCCTACATGCACGACTTCACCATGACGGCGCGGCACCTGATCATCGTGCTGCAGCCATGGCTGCACGAGAAGGCCAGCCTGCCCTTTGCCAGCGGCATGGTGTGGCGGCCGGAACAGGGCACGCGCGTGCTGGTGATCGACAAGGATGATCTGACACGGCAGCGGCTGTTCGAGCTGCCGGCGCTGTTCTTCTTCCACCTGGGCGATGGCTGGGAAGAAGCGGATGGCACCATCCATTTCGATGGCGCCTTTGATGAAACCCCGCTGTTTGCCATCGAGGGCGCCCCGGCGCTGGTGGAGGGGCGTTATCCGCGCAGCGAGCGGCCGATGCTGCGGCTGGTGAGCCTGCACCCCGATGGCCGGGCCCACCTGCGCAATGCCGCCATCACGGCGGAATTTCCGCGCCATCCCGTCGGGCATGATGGCCCCCGCCCGACATTTCATGTTGGCGGCTATCAGCCCGGCCGGCCGTTTGCGCGCAGCATCGGCCAGTGGGATTGGCAGGCCGGGCGCGGCCAGGCCCATGATTTCGGGGCCCACCAGATTGTCGAGGAATTCGTGCCCGCCGGGCGCTGGCTGATCGGCACCACCATCAACCTCAAGGCGCGGGCGACCGAACTGCACGTGCTGCGCGCCGATCGCTTGACCGATGGCCCGGTGGCCAGCTTTCGCGCCGATGTGGCGCTGCCGCACAGTTTCCACGGCAGCTGGGTGGCGGCCTGAGGTCAGGCCGCCAGCGCAGGCTTATTGCGGGCCAACCACCTCGCTGGCGCTTTGCGCCGGGGTGGTGACCGTGCGGGTGGAGCGGATCATCGGTGTGTCGCGGCCCGACCAGTCGAGGAAATCCCCCTTCACGCGGCGATAATTGTCCTTGCTGTCATACAGCTTGACGCCCTCGAGGTTGAGATCGCGGGCTTCAGCGCTGCCGATGGCGGCGAGCAGGGTGAAGCCGGCGACATAGGCGTTGCGGCGGGCAGTGGCCAGGATCACCTTGGCGTTGATCAGTTCCTGTTCGGCGTTCAGCACTTCGATGATGGTGCGGTTGCCCACGCTGTTTTCCGCCCGCACGCCTTCGAGGGAGAGGCTGTTGGCGGCGATGGCGGCTTCGGCCGATTTGATCACATCCAGGCTGGCGCGATAGCTGGCAAAGGCGGCGCGCACCTGTTGGATGACCTGGCGTTCGGTGGCGATCTGGTTTTCCATCGCGGCGGTCTTGCGGGCCTGGGCCTGGCGGATCTGCGCCGATGGCCGGCCACCCTGATAGAGCGGCAAGGTGAGCTGGCCGCCAATCACGCCCGATTCCTGGGTGGACGGGATGTTGATCGGGATCTGCGCACGCGCCCCGTTGAAGTTGTCGGTGCGGTTCAGGGTGCCAAAAGCGTTCAGGCGCGGCAGCCGGCCGGCGCGGGCGCCCTTCACGTCATAACCGGCGGCTTCGCTGTTCTTGGTGGCCGCGGCGATGTCGGGATTTTCCTTGATGGCGATTTCCACCGCCTCATCCACGCTGGCGGGCAGGCCGGGCAGCGGCGGCGGCGGCGTCAGCTCGCTCGGCGCCTCGCCGACCTGCTGGATATAGCGTTCCTTGGAGCCGATGAGATTGGCCTCGGCGTTGCGGAGATCGGCCTGGGCCTGCGCCAGCCGCGCTTCGGACTGGGCGACATCGGTGCGGGTGAGATCGCCCACCTCGAACCGGTCGCGCGTGGCGCGCAGGTTGGTTTCCAGCGTCTTCACGTTGGCGCGGTTGAATTCGACGATCTGGCTGTCGCGCAGCACGTCATTGTAGGCAGCGACCACCTGGCTGAACACGCTGGCCTCGGTGGCGCGCAGCGTTTCCTCGCCGGCCGCCACGCGGGCATCGGCAGCCTTCATGCCGAACTTGACCAGGCCACCCTGATAGATCGGCACCGAAACCTGCACCTGGGTCTGCAGCGTGCGGGGGATGATGACGAACTGGCCGCCGGGGATCAGCACGTTTTCATTGAAGGTGGAATTGAGCGTGGCCGAAGGCAGGCCGGCAGCGCGCTGCAGGGAATAATTCTCGTCCGTCGCCATCTGGTTGGCGCGGGCGGCATTCAGTGTCGGGTTGGTTTCATAGGCCTTGGCCAGGGCCTGGTTCAGCGTATCGGCATGCGCGGCGGTGCCGGCAAGCGCCGAGGCGGCCAGCAGGGCGGTGATTGCCAGTTTGTGAGCGGCGGCACGGCGTTGGCGAACTGCCCCGGGGCCAAGCGTCTGCATTTCAAACATGTCCTTCATTCAGTCCGTCCGCTGTCGCGGCCGTCTGGCGCCCCCTTGGCACTGCCATATAGAGACAAGACAGCGGCCGGCCAAGGGGTGCACCCGATAAATTTGAGTAACGACCAAATTGCCCATCATTTGCTGGCGGGCAAGGCCTTGAGATAGGCGGCAATGGCGGCCCGGTCGGCATCCGTCAATTGCGCCATGTTGGCCTGTACCTCCACCATCGATCCGCCAACGCTGTCATAATCGGGGGTGAAGCCGGTTTTCAGATAATCGGCGATCTCCCCCGCGCTCCAGCTGAGCGCGTGCGGCGTCAGGCCGGGCACCTTGCCTTTCCCTTCGGCATCGGGGCCACCGGCCAGCCAGCGCGCGCGGTCGCTGCCGCCAAAACGGTCACGCGGGGTGTGGCATTCGCCGCAGTGGCCGGGCCCTTCCACCAGATATTGGCCTGCGCGTGCCTCCGCCGATGCGTTTGCGGGCAGGGGCACAACCGGGTCGGCGTTCAGATACAGGCGCTTCCACAGGCCGATGCCGCGCCGGATGCTGTAGGGAAAGGCCACATCGCTTGCCGGGGCTTTGCCGGCCACGGCGGGCAGGGTTTTCAGATAGGCAAACAGATCGGCCACATCGCCGGGCCGCATCCGGGCATAGCTGGTGTAGGGAAAGGCCGGATAATAATGGCGGCCATCCGGCGCCATGCCGCGCCGCATCGCATTGTCGAACTGCGCCAGCGTCCAGCCGCCGATGCCATCGCGGCCGGGCGAGATGTTGGGCGGCTGAAAGCGGCCGAACGGTGTGTCGAGTGGCGCGCCGCCGCCCAGCACCAGCCTCGCTGCCCCCTTGGCTCCCTTGCCGGCGTGGCACGACGCGCAGCCACCGGCATTGAAGATGCGGGCCCCGGCGGCGGCATTGCCGGGGCCTTGCGCCACGTCTTCAGCGGCCAGCGGTTGCGGCGCGGTGAGCATCCACGCCGCCATGGCGATCAGGGTTGCAGCCCCGATCAGGGCAGCGTGGCGCCGGCGCATCTCAACCCTTCTTGATGCGGAACGCCTCGTGGCAGCTCTTGCAGTTGGCGGTGACCATGCCGAACGCCTTGCCCAGCGCGGCGGCATCGGCCGGCTTCAGCGCAGCGGCCGCAGCGGTATCGGCTTCAAACTTGGCCACGGCGGCCTTCCAGTCGGCCGGCTTTGCCCAGATGGCAGGCGCCGCTTCGGTTTCGGCACCCTTGTCACTGCCGGCGGGGAACAGCTTGCCAAACGCCTTGGCGCCGCTGGCATAATTGCCCAGGATCTTGTTGGCGGCGGCGGCATCGAAGGGGGTGACGCCCTTCAGCATTTCGCCCAGCGCCTTGGTGTCGCGGCCATTGCCCTTCATGATCGCCTGGCGATCCTCGATCGGGCCGGCGTTCACGGCGGTGGGCAGGATCACGGTGGCTGCAACGGCAGCGGCAATGATGGTGCGCAGCATCAGATTGTCCTTCTCCAGGGCCTTTACGGCGGAGGCGCAACATAGCCCCCGTGCCCCGCCGCTGCCAATGGTGCAAATGGCGCGGGGCCTTGGCCGGGATTGTGTTTGGCCGGGCATGCGGCATGATTGGCGTCAGAGACGAAGGGGTTATCGATGCGGAACATGCTGATCGCGGGCGCGATGCTGATGGCAGGGGCGGCGGCAGGCGCGGCCCCGATGCAGCTGGCCGATGCCATGGCCTATCCCTTCACATCGGGGCTGGTGGCCAGCGCCGATGGCAAGCGCATCGCCTGGGTGCGTGAGGTGATGGGCGAACGCAACATCTGGGTGGCAACGGGCGCAGCCAGCCCGCCGCAGCGGATGACCGGGTTCAGCGGCGACGACGGGCAGGAATTGACCCAGCTCAGCTTCGCGCCCGATGGCCAGAGCCTGTTGTTCGTGCGCGGCGGTGACCATGACGGCAATTGGGCCGCCGCCGGCAATCTGGCCCCCAATCCGGCGGCCAGCGTGGACGAGCCCAAGGTGATGCTGTGGCGCGCCGATGCCGCCGGTGCCCGGGCGCTGGCCGAATGCGATGCGCCGGCGGTTTCGGCCAACGGCACCATCGCCTGCATCAAGGCCGGCCAGGTGTGGACGGTGCAGCCCGATGGCAGCGGCTTTGCCCGGCTGTTCTTCGATCGCGGCCGCGCCAGCGATCTGGCCTGGTCCCCCGATGGCAAGCGGCTGGCCTTTGTCTCGCGGCGCGAAGGCCATGCGCTGATCGGCGTCTATGCCGGGCCGGCGGCGCCCATCACCTATCTGCCGGCCAGCAGCGGCATCGATGGCACGCCGGTGTGGTCTCCCGATGGCACGCGCATTGCGTTTACCCGGCGCTGGGATGGGCTGGATGGCTATGGCCGGTTCCTCGATGCCAAGCCGCAGCCCTGGGCGATCATGGTGGCCGATGTCGCGGCCGGCACGGCGAAACAGGCCTGGGCCAGCGGCACCAGCCTGCGTGACAGTTTCCCCGATGTAGTGGGCGGCGCAAATCTCCACTGGGCGGCCGGTGACCGGCTGGTCTTCCTGTCGGCCGCAACCAACTGGCAGCAGCTCTATTCGGTGCCGGCCGCCGGCGGGCCGGCCACGCGGCTGACCGGCGATGGCTTCATGGTGGAGCATGTCAGCCTCAGCCCGGATGGCAGCACGCTCTATTATTCGGCCAACACCGGCGCCGACAGGGACGACGACACCCGCCGCCATGTGTTCAGCGTGAAGGTCGCCGGCGGCCCGGTGACGGCGGTGACCCGCGGCAACGGGCTGGAATGGACCCCGGCCGCCACCTACGATGGCGTGGCCCTGATCGCCGCCCGCGCCCGCGATGCCGGCGCCGTGCAATGGTGCGCGCCGCGCTGCGCCACCCTGGCCGGGCAGGCGGCGCCGTCCACTTTCGCCGGGCCGGCCTTGGTGGTGCCCGAAAAGGTCAGTTGGCAGGCGCCCGATGGCACCACCATCTTTGGCCAGCTGTTCCGCCCGGCCGGTGGCGGCCGGCACCCGGCGGTGGTGTTCGTGCACGGCGGGCCGCCGCGGCAGATGCTGCTGGGGTTCAGCTACATGCGTTATTACGCCAACGCCTATGCACTGAACCAGTATCTGGCGGCGCGCGGTTTTGTGGTGCTCAGCGTCAATTATCGGCTCGGCATCGGCTATGGCTGGGATTTCCAGCATCCCGCCGATGGCGGCCCGCGCGGCGCCGGTGAATATCAGGATGTGATTTCGGCGGCCCGCTGGCTGCAGGTTCGGCCCGATGTGGATGCAAGCCGCATCGGCATCTGGGGCGGCAGCTATGGCGGGCTGCTCACCGCGCAGGCGCTGGCGCGCAACAGCGATGTGTTCAAGGCCGGGGTGGATATCCACGGCGTGCACGACTGGTCGCGCAGCATGATCGAAACGCTGGGCGCCGGCATCACCAGCTCTGGCGACACCGAACGCGACCGGGCGCTGCGCACGGCATGGAAATCATCGCCGCTGGCCGATGTGGTGGGCTGGCACAGCCCGGTGCTGCTGATCCACGGCGATGATGACCGCAATGTGCGGATCAACCAGACCATCGCGCTCGCCGCCGCCCTGCGCGAACGGAACGTGCCGTTCGAGGAACTGGTGATCCCCAATGAGATCCACGATTTCCTGCGCCATGCCGGCTGGGCCAAGGTGAACGCCGCCACCGCCGAATTTCTGGAGCGGCAGTTGAAACCCTGATGCCCGGGCTGGTCAGCGCAGATCGGGCGGGGTGGCGTCGGCCCGGATCAGGGCGATGGCGTCGGTCAGTGGCATCACCTTCTGCTCGCCGCCCTTGAGGTTGCGCAGCGCCACCGTGCCTTCTTCCGCCTCGCGCCGGCCGACAACCAGCATGTAGGGCGCTTTTTGCAGGCTGTGTTCGCGCACCTTCAGGTTGATCTTCTCGTTCCTGAGGTCGCATTCCACCCGGATGCCGGCGGCCTTCAGCTGTTCGGCGACCTGGCCGGCATAGGCATCGGCGTCGGACACGATGGTGGCCACCACCGCCTGGCACGGTGCCAGCCAGGTCGGGAACCAGCCGGCGAAATGTTCGATCAGGATGCCGATGAAGCGTTCATAGCTGCCGAGGATCGCGCGGTGCAGCATGACCGGGCGGTGGCGGTTGCCATCCTCCCCCACGTAAGATGCATCGAGCCGTTCCGGCAGCACCGTGTCGGTCTGGATCGTGCCAACCTGCCAGGTGCGGCCGATGGCATCGGTGAGGTGGAATTCCAGCTTGGGCGCATAGAAGGCGCCTTCGCCGGGCAGTTCTTCCCAACCCCATTCCGGCGTGTTGCGCCCGGTGGCGGCCACGGCATCGCGCAGCGACTGTTCTGCCCAGTCCCACATCTCGTCGCTGCCGAAGCGCTTTTCCGGGCGCAGCGCCAGCTTGATGGCATAGGAAAAGCCGCCCAGATCCTTGTAGACGACGTCGAGCAGGTCGCAGAAGGCGGCGACTTCGGCCACCAGCTGGTCGGGCCGGCAGAAGATATGACCATCGTCCTGCGTGAACTGGCGCACCCGCATCAGGCCGTGCAGCGCGCCGTGCGGCTCGTTCCTGTGGCAGCAGCCCATTTCAGCCAGGCGCAGCGGCAGGTCGCGATAGGATTTGATGCCCTGGCGGAAGATCAGCACATGCGCCGGGCAGTTCATCGGCTTCAATGCCATCCACTGTGCATCGTTGGAGACGACCGGCCCCTCATCCTCGGTGTTGGGCACCTCGTCGGGGATGACGAACATATTCTCGCGATACTTGCCCCAGTGGCCGGATTGTTCCCACTGGCGCGCGTCCATGATTTGCGGCGTCTTCACCTCGTCATAACCGGCCGGATCGAGCCGGCGGCGCATATAGGCCTCGAGCGCGCGATAGATGACAAAGCCGCGCGGGTGCCAGAACACGCTGCCGTGCGCCTCTTCCTGCAGATGGAACAGGTCCATCTCGCGGCCCAGCTTGCGGTGGTCGCGCTTGGCGGCTTCCTCCAGCCGCGTCAGATGCGCGTCCAGCTGCTTCTTGTTGAGCCAGCCGGTGCCATAAATGCGGGACAGTTGCGGATTCTTGGGATCGCCGCGCCAATAGGCGCCCGACACGCGGGTCAGCTTGAAGGCCTGGGGGTCGAGCTTGCCGGTCGACGGCAGGTGCGGGCCGCGGCACATGTCGAGCCAGTCATCGCCCGACCAATAGACGCTCAGCTCCTCGTCATCGGGCAGGGCGGCGGCCCATTCGGCCTTGAATGCCTCCCCCTGTTGTTGCCAGCGGCTGACCAGCTGCGCCTTGGGCCAGACTTCGCGGCGCAACGGCTTGTCGGCGCGGATGATGGCGCGCATCGCCTCCTCGATCGCCGGCAGTTCCTCTTCGGTGAATGGCCCGCGTCCGGGGGCAGGGGCAAAATCATAATAAAAACCGTCGTCGGTCGACGGGCCAAAGGTGATCTGCGTGCCGGGAAACAGCGTCTGCACCGCTTCGGCCAGCACATGCGCAAAATCGTGGCGCGCCAGTTCCAGCGCGTCGGCCTCGTCCTTCGCCGTCACCAGCGCCAGGCGTGCGTTGGCGGTGATCGGGCGCGACAGGTCCACCAATTCGCCATCCAGCTTCGCCGCCAGCGCCGCCTTGGCCAGCCCCGGCCCGATGCTGGCCGCCACGTCTGCACCAGTGGTGCCGCGCGTCACCTGGCGCTCGGAACCATCGGGAAGCGTGAGGGTGATGAGATCGGACATGGTGGCCTTTGGTGGTGAATGCGCGCCGCACCAGTTGCGGTGCCACGCCGCTTAGCCAAAAACCGCGGCCGTCGCCACCCCTTGGTGCCGCCTGTGGCCGCAGCGGCTTGCATCGGCCGCCCGGGCTTGGCACTGAAGATGGCGATGCCAGCCCCGCCGCCCCGCCGTTCCGCCAAGCAGCGCCCCCTGAACGGGATGCTGGTGGCCGATGGCCGGCGCGAGGCGGTGGTGGTGACCGCGCATGACAAGCGGCTGGTGATCAATGTCGAATCCGATATCACCGCCATTCCGCTCGCCCGGGTGCGCCGTGATGATGGCCTGAATCTGCGCCGCACCGACCGTCGCGACTGGCAGGTGCGCTTTGACCAGACACCGCCGGCTGACAGTTGGGTGATGGACCTGCCGCTGCTGGCGCGGCCCAATCCGCTGCGCCGGGCCGTGCTGGCGGTCATCGCGCTGCTGGCTGTCATCGCCGGCCTGGCCTGGGCCAATCGGGAACAGGTGGCGGTGCTGGCCGCGCCGCTGCTGCCCCACCATGTCACCGATGCCATCGGCCGCACCTATCTGGCGCAGCTGGGCCCGCAATGCGATGGCGGGGCCGGCCATGCCGCGCTGACCCGGCTGACCGCGCGGCTGATGCCAAGCGATGGCCTGCCCGAACCGCTGAGCGTCACCGTGGTCGACAATCCGGAGGTCAACGCTGTTGCCCTGCCCGGCGGCCATGTCGCGCTCTATCGCGGCCTCATCGATCAGGCCCGCTCCCCCGACGAGGTGGCCGCGACGCTGGCGCATGAAATGGAGCATGTCGCCTATCAGCATGCCAACCAGGCCATATTGCTGGAAAGCGGGCCGGCGGTGGTGGCCCGCACGCTTGGGAGCGATGCCGGCGAGCTGGCTGACCTCACGCTGATGAAAAAGGGCAGCCAGGCTGCCGAGGCCGAAGCCGATGCCGGCGCCATCACCCTGCTGCAGGCCGCCGACATCACCACGCGCGGGGCGGAGGCGTTTTTTGCCCGCCTGGCCAAGGCCGGTGGCGGCTTTGGCACCAGCCACCCGAGCCCCGACAGCCGCGCCCGCCGCTTTGGCGATGCCGCCAAATGGGGTGCCGAGCCTGGCATGAGCGATGCCGACTGGCAGGCGCTGAAAGCCATCTGCCAGCCACCACAACGCTGAATTTTCTCGGGCTTTTCCCGCTTTGGCGGCCCGGCGTGTCGGATTTGTCCAATCCGCCCTGTGAAAATCTTGCTTAACGCTTTGTTATTGAAAATCAGCCGGGGGCAAGTCGTGCAAGTCTGGAAGGTGGCGGCCGCGTTGGCCGTGATGATGGCAGCGCCGGTGGCGGCCGAAGAAGTGCAGAATGGTGGCTTTGAAGCGCCGCCGATTGCCACCCTGCCGGGCAATCTGGGCAGCTATGCCTATCTCGGCGGCAGTGTTGGCCTGTGGAGCTTTGCCGGCGGCGCTGGCCTGATCAACGGCTACACCGCCTTCCCCTGGTTTGGCGGCAACCCGCCGCAGGGCTTTGGCGGCAGCCAATATGCCTTCCTGCAGAATGTCGGCAGCATCCAGCAGAGCTTTGTCGCCAGCGCCACCGGCCTGTTCACACCGGTCTGGCTGGAAGGGGCGCGGCCGGTGCTGAGCAGCAGCGCCGGCAACCAGACCTACACGGTGCATCTGGATGGCACGCTGCTCGGCACGTTCAACACGGTCAGCGGCCAGGCCTTCACCGCCCGGCAAGGCGCGGCCGTGCCGGTGGTGGCCGGCAATGCCTATCTGCTCAGCTTCACCGGCAGCGCATCGGGCGACAACACCGCCTTCATCGACAATGTCAGCGGCAGCATCGCCGCCGCACCCGGCGTGCCGGAACCGGATGGCTGGCTGCTGATGATGGGCGGTTTTGGCGGCATCGGCCTTCTGGCCCGCCGCCACCGCCGCGGCGCCCGCATCGTCACTGCCTGACCGCTTCCCCTGCCGCCGGGCTTGGCCTATGCCCTTGCGGCATGACCGGTCCCGACAATTTTTCCCGCCTGGGCGCCCCGCTGGCGCATCGTTTCGTGCCTGGCACCGGCCCGCTGATCGTCTTCCTGCCCGGTTACATGAGCGACATGACCGGATCGAAGGCGGTGGCGCTGGCCGATTGGGCGCGCGGGGAAGGCCGGGCCATGCTGCGGCTGGATTATTCCGGCTGCGGGGCCAGCGGCGGCGATTTCCTGGATGGCAGCATCGGCCGCTGGACGGATGATGCGCTGGCGCTGATCGATCATGTCTGGCCGCGGGGCAAGGTCGTGCTGGTCGGCTCCTCCATGGGCGGCTGGATCGCGCTGCTGGCCGGGCTGGCGCTGCAGGACCGGCTGGCCGGGCTGGTGGGCATTGCGGCGGCACCGGATTTCACCGTCTGGGGCCTGACGGTGGGGGAGGCGGAGCGGCGGCAGTTCGAAAGCCAGGGCTATTTCACCCGCCCGTCCGATTATGGCGAACCCTATCGTTATTCGCGCGCGCTGATCGCCGATGCGCCGGCCCGGCTGCTGCTCGATGGCCAGATCGGCATCACCGCGCCGGTGCGGCTGCTGCATGGCATGGCCGATGATGCGGTGCCCTGGCGCCTGTCGCTCGACATCGCGGCGCGCATCACTGGAGGCGATGTTCAGGTGCGGCTCATCAAGGATGGCGATCATCGCCTGTCGCGCGAAACCGATATCGCCATGCTGATCGCCACTGTGCAGGACTTGTTGTGAAACATCTGTTGCTTGTGGGCCTTGTTGTTGCCGCCCCGGCGCTGGCGGCCCCGTCTGACCCGACCCGCTATGCCGCCTGCATCCAGCTGGCGGGCAAGGACCCGGCCCGCGCGCTGCAGATGGCCCACGGCTGGCGGCTGGAGGGCGGCGGCGTGGCGGCGCGGCATTGCCTGGCTGTCGCCCAGATGCGCGCCGGCCACCACGAAGCGGCGCTGCAAAGCTATGAAGCGGCCGGCATCGCCAGCGAGGATGCCCATGATCCGCAGACGGTGCCGCTCTGGCGCCAAGCCGCCGAAGCCGCGATGATCGCCGGCAAGCCGGCCGATGCCCTGCGCTTCCTCACCCGCGCCCTGGCGCGGCCGGCCGGCAGCGAGCTGTCGCCCCGGGCCGAGGCGGATCTGCTCACCTTCCGGGCCGAGGTGCAGGTGGAACTGGGCCAGGCCGCCCCGGCCATGGCCGATCTCACCCGCGCCACCGAATTGTCGCCGGAATTCTTCATGCCCTGGCTGTTGAAGGCAACGCTGGCGCGGCGCAGCGGCGATCTGGCCACCGCCGAAACCGCGCTGGTGAAGGCCGCCGATCTGGCGCCGCAATCGGCCGATGTCGAGCTGGAGGCCGGCAATCTGGCGGCGGCCAAAGGCGACACCAAGCTGGCGCGCCAGGCGTGGGAGGCGGCGGCGGCCGACGGGCTGGGCACGCCGGCCGGGGCCGCGGCAACGGCGGCACTGGGCCGCATCGCGCCCGAACTGCCGGAAAAACCCCTGACGGGTGATGTGTCACCTGCTACACCGCGCTGATGGCCCGGTCTGATTTCAAATTCATGTGGCACCAGCGCGCCCGCTATGCCGAGGTGGACGCGCAGGCCGTGGTGTTCAACAGCCGCTATCTGGAATATTTCGATATCGGCATCACCGAATATTTCCGCGCCGTCGGCCTTTATCCCGAACCGCAGCTGAAGGGCGCGCCCGAACTGCATGTGGTCAAGGCGGAGGTGACCTATCATGCCCCCGTGCTGCTCGACGAGATGATGGCCATCGGCGTGCGTTGCGAGAAGATCGGCCGCACCTCCCTCACCTTCGCGTTTGAAATCCATGGCGAAGGCGGCGAGGATCTGCGCGCCAGCGGCATCGAGGTTTCGGTGCATGTCGATGAACCGCGCGGCCGGCCAACCCCGGTGCCGGATGCGGTGGTGGCGCTGTTTGAAGCCTATGAGGGCAGGGTGCTGAAATGAAATATCTCCACACCATGATCCGCGTGTCGGATGTGGCCGAAACCCTGCGCTTTTTCGAGCTGCTTGGCCTGAAGGAACTGCGCCGGTACGACAATGAGGCCGGGCGTTTCAGCCTGATCTTCCTCGCGGCCCCTGGCGATGAAAGCGCCCAGATCGAGCTGACCCACAATTGGGACGAGGCCGGCTACACCGGCGGGCGCAATTTCGGCCATGTCGCCTATGCCGTTGAAAATATCTATGAAAGCTGCCAGCGCCTGATGGATGGCGGGGTGGTGATCAACCGGCCGCCGCGCGATGGCCGCATGGCCTTTGTGAAATCGCCGGATGGAATTTCGGTCGAACTGCTGCAGGCCGGGCCCGCCCTGGCCCCGGCCGAACCCTGGGCTTCGATGCCCAATATCGGGAGCTGGTGACATGCTGGACGTGATTGGTGTGCCGGTGCTGAGCGACAATTATGTCTGGCTCGCGCATGATACGGACACCGGGGAAACGGCGGTGATTGATCCGGCCGTCGCCGGCCCGGTGCTGGAAGTGGCGACAGCGCGCGGCTGGAAGATCACCCAGATATTGAACACCCACTGGCACCCCGATCATGTGGGCGGCAACAGCGATATCGTGGCCGCCACGGGTGCCATCGTCACCGGGCCGAAGGGCGAAGCCGAGAAAATCCCGCATATCAGCCGCGCCGTGGCGGAAGGCGACGAGGTGCGCATCGGCAACCATGTTGGCCGGGTGATCGATTGCCCGGCGCACACCGCCGGCCACAATGCCTATGCCTTTGATGGCGCCCTGTTCTGTGGGGACACGCTATTTGCCATGGGCTGCGGGCGGCTGTTTGAAGGCACGGCCGCACAGATGCACAGCGCGCTGGCCAAGTTCATGGCGCTGCCGCCGCGCACGCTGGTCTATTGCGCGCACGAATATACGCAATCCAACGCCCGCTTTGCCGTGACAGTGGAGCCGGAGAACGAGGCCCTGCTGAAACGGGTGGAGGCGGTGGACCGGCTGCGCGCGCGCGGTGAACCCACCGTGCCGTTCAGCCTGGCGATGGAGGCGGCAACCAACCCGTTCGTGCGGGCCGGCAGTGTGGACGAACTCGCCCGCCGCCGCGCCGCGAAGGACAATTTCCGCGGCTGAGCATGTTCAGCCGCGATAAAGGGGGCGTGTGACACGGATATGGCCATGATCAGAACCGCGCTTTTCCCCGCCGCGCTGGTCGCGGCAATTGCCACGGCGGCTGTTGCCGACGAGCCACCGGCCAAGCCCGCCGTGCAGGATTGCCTGATCACCCGCAACATTCAGCAGAGCGAGATCGGCATCGACGATCATTATTATGCCCGGCTGCGCGACGGCAGCTGGTGGAAGAACAGCATGATGTGCCCGGCCTTGGCCCCGCGCCGGGCGCTGGTGCACAGCAGCCCCATTGGCAGCCAATGCCGTGGTGACATTGTTCAGGTGGTGGATTTCACCATGGGTGGGGTGAATTTCGGCGGCTGCGGCCTGGGCAATTGGGAACGCGTTGCCGGCCTGCCGGCCAAGCCGCCGAAAAAGACCGCAAAGAAAGGCGATTGATCGCCGCTCAGCAGCACCCGCCGCCGCCGGGATTGGGGGCCATGGCCGCCAGCGCATCCAGCGCCGGGCTGCTGCCATAGGTGCGGGCCTGTTCCATGGTGTGGAACGCTTCCCACACCACGCCTTGCGGATCGCTGGTCCAGCTTTTTTCAGACCGGGCGTAACAGCAGGTGGTTTCGCCCTCGGCCAGCACGGGGCGCGCGGCCGCGTTCAGCCGTCCGGTCACCTCGGCCAGTTCTTCGGGCGTTTCGGCCTGGATGCCCAGATGCTCGATGCCCGGCGCGGCATGGCCGTGGCTGATGGCAAAATTCACGCGCGGATCATCCAGCATCCACTTGGCATAATCATCGCGCACCAGCGTGGGTGGGCTGCCGAACAGGGCCGAATAAAAGGCGATGGATTCAGCCAGATCGGTGACGCCGACATGCACGTGCAAACGCTTCATCTCAATGGCTCCTGCCGGAACTGCGCGCGTCGAGCCGCGCCTTAATCGCATCCCAGATGCGCGCCGGGGTGTTGGTCCCATTGAACCGGTCGATGGCGCGGATGCCGGTGGGGGAGGTGACGTTGATTTCGGTGAGATGGCCGCCGATCACATCGATGCCGACAAAGATCAGCCCGCGCCGTTTCAGCTCCGGCCCCAGCCGGGCACAGATTTCCTGTTCGCGCGGAGTCAGTTCGGTGGGCTGGGCGCTGCCGCCGGCGGCGAGGTTGGAGCGGATTTCGCCCTTTTTCGGCAAGCGGTTGATTCCACCGGCCGGCTCGCCGTCCACCAGCACGATGCGCTTGTCGCCCTCGGCCACGCTGGGCAAAAAGGCCTGCACCATGAAGGGTTCGCGCCAGACGCTGCCGAACAATTCCACCAGCGCGGGCAGATTGCCGTCCTTCTCATCGATCAGGAACACCGCGGTGCCGGCATTGCCATAAAGCGGCTTGACCACGATGGCGCCGTGGCGGGCGCGGAAATCCATCGCCTCCGCAAGGCTTTTGGTCACCAGTGTCGGCGGCATCAGATCGGGAAAGCGCAGCACGAACAGTTTTTCCGGGGCGTTGCGCACCTCGGCCGGGTCGTTCACCACCAGCACCCGATCCTGGATCTGCTCCAGCAAATGGGTGGCGGTGATATAGCCCATGTCGAACGGCGGATCCTGGCGCATCAGCACCACATCCGCCTCTTCCGCCAGATCGACGGTGCGTGCCTCCCCCAGCCACTCGAAATGGGCGCCCGGCTGGTTGATCACCTTCAACGGCCGCGCCTTGGCCCGCACCCGGCCGTTTTCGGCCGAAAGATCGCCGGCCAGATAATGCACCAGCGTGGCGCCGCGCGCCTGGGCTTCCAGCATCAGGGCAAAGGTCGAATCACCACCGATGTTGATGGTTTCGATCGGGTCCATCTGAACCGCGACACGCAAGGTCATGGCTGTTGCTTTCTGTCAGCTGTCGGAACGGGCGAGGGCGGCGAGCATGGCGCGGATGCGCTGGATCATCGCCGGATCATGGGTGGTTTCCAGCATCGCGGTCAGGCTGGCGCGGGCGGCGGCCATGCGGCCGATGCGCTGTTCCAGCTGCGCCCGTTCCCACCACAGGGCAGACAGGCGGGGCGCGATCATCGTCATGCGTTCATACAGGGTCAGCGCGCGCAGCACCTGGCCCGACAGCCGTGCCCGGCTGGCCTGGTTAGAAATCAGCCGCACCAGCATCTGCCGGTTGCTCATCGGCGGAAAGCGGCCGGCAATGTCGCTGCTGCCGCCGCTGCGGGCGATATCGGCGGCCCGCGCCGACGACACCGTGGCGCCATGATCAAAGGGATCGATCAGCGCCGCCGATCCGCCGCCATGCACCGCCACCAGCACATGGCCGGGCAGGGCCAGCGCCTCGGCCCGCCAGCCCACCCGCCGGCACAACGCGACATAGAGGATCGACAGGCTGATCGGCAGGCCGCGCCCCCGCTCGGCCACCGCCACCAGATCGGCGTTCAACGGATTCTCATAATCCTGGGTGTCGCCCGACAGGCCGGCCTCGCCAGCGATCAGGCCAGCCAGGCGCAGGGCGCGGCCCTGGCCGGTGGCCGGCGCCGACTCGCGCTGCAGGCTGATCGCCCAGCCCTGAACCAGCCGGCGCAGGCGCGGCGCATCGGCGCGCGGCCGATCCGCCAGCGACAAGGCGATGCCGGCTTCGATCAGATCGATATCGGCATCATCCATCAGCCCGATTGTGGCCAGTTCCATCATCACTCGTCCCGCCAGATGCCGATCAGGTGCCGGGGCAGGGCCCACGGCCGGATCAGCACCGCATCATGCCGAATCGCGGCGCCCGGCCAGCCGAATCGGGGGCTGAGCCAGCGCGCCGCCGCCTGGCACCGCCGCTGCGCCGCAGGATGCAACGCCGCCAGCGCGGAGTCGAGCGTGGCCCGCGCCTTCACCTCCACAAACACCAGCGTGTCGGCGGTGCGCATCACCAGATCAATCTCGCCACCCGGCGTCTGCACGCGCCGGGCCAGCAGGCGATAGCCTTTGGCAATCAACCAGATGGCGGCAATCTGTTCGGCACGCCGGCCCCAACGCTCGCGCGCCCGGCGATCAGCCATGGCGGATGGCCAGGGCCCGGGCATAGACATCGCTGCGCGGCAGGCCCAGCGCTTCGGCCACCTGGCGGGCGGCGTCCTTGACGCTCAGGCTGGCCAGCGCGGTGCGCAGCGCCGAATCAATATCGGCAGCCTCCGGCGCGGCGGCTGGCAGCGGCGGGCCGACCAGCACCACCAGCTCGCCCTTGGGCGGCGCATCGACCCAGCGGGCGGCCAGTTCGGCCAGATCGCCGGTCACCATCTCCTCGAACCTCTTGGTCAGTTCGCGCCCGACCGCCGCCGGCCGGTTGCCCAGCCCGGCGAGTAGATCGGAAAGGCAGGCCGCCAGCCGCGGCCCCGATTCGTAAAAGGCCAGTGTGGCCGGCACGGCAGCCAGCTCGGCAATGGCGCTGGCTCTGGCGCCGGCCTTGGCGGGCAGGAAGCCGGCAAACAGGAAGCGATCGGTGGGCAGTCCGGAAATCGACAGGGCCGCGATCACGGCCGATGGGCCGGGCACGGTCACCACATTCACGCCAGCGGCGCGCGCATCGGCCACCAGCTTGTACCCCGGATCGGAAATCAGCGGCGTGCCGGCATCTGATACCAGCGCCACCGGCCCGGCGAGGGCATCGGCGATCAGGCTGGGTCGCACATGCGCGGCGACATGATCATGATAAGGCGTCAGCCGCGCCTTGATGCCGAAATGGTTGAGCAGCTTGCCCGTCACCCGCGTATCTTCGCAGGCAATCCGGCTGGCGCAGCGCAGCACCATCAGGGCGCGCGGGCTGATATCCCCCAGATTGCCGATCGGGGTGGCCACGATATAAAGGCCGGCAGGCAAGCTGGCATCAGCCGGCGGATGGGAACTGGAATCGTGCACCACAGCATCAAGAGCGTGAACCGGCGCGGCTGGCAAGCCTTGCGCGCCGCCAGCCTGGGCCTGGCCCTGCTGGTGGCGGCCTGCTCCACCCCCAAGAAGGCCGCTCCGGTGGTGGCCCCGCCGCCGCCGCCGGTGGTGGCGCCCAAGCCGGCGCCGCTGCCAGAGGCGCGGCTGAACAAGGTGGCGCTGCTGGTGCCGCTGTCGGGCGCCAATGCCGCGCTGGGCGAATCCATCGCCAACGCCGCCGCCATGGCCATGGCCGATCTCGGCAAGCCGCAGGTGCAGCTCGTCACCTATGACACCGCCGCCGGCGCCGGCGAGGCAGCGGCGCGGGCCATGGCCGATGGCGCCGGCCTCATCCTGGGGCCATTGCTGGGCAGCGAGGTGCCGGCGGTGCAGGCGGCGGTGGCCGGCCGGCCGGTGCCGATCCTGTCCTTCTCCAACGATGCGGCGGTGGCCGGCGGCAATGTGTTCGTGCTGGGCTTCCAGCCGGGCCAGGCGATTGCCCGCGTGGTCAGCTATGCCCGGATGCGCGGTGTGGAGCGCTTTGCCGCGCTGGTGCCGCAGGGCGTCTATGGCCAGCGTGCGCAACTGAGCTTTGTGAAGGCGGTCAATGATGCCGGCGGCCGCTCCACCGCCGTCGTGCCCTATACCCGCGAGCCGGCCAAGCTGCTGGCCGCCGCCCGCCTTGTCACCAATTATGATGCGCGGGTGCGGGCCAGCGGCAAGCCGATGATCCGCCCCGATGGCACGGTGGCGCGGGTGGCGGGCGCGCTGGCGCCGGTCCCGTTCCAGGCGCTGCTGGTGGCTGATTCTGGCGCGGCCACCGCACGCTTCCTGCAGCCGCTGTCGCGCTTTGGCGCCGGGCCGGGGCAGGTGGTGATCCTGGGCACCGAATTGTGGAACAACGAACCCGGCCTCGCCGCCGTGCCGGCGCTGAAGGGCGCGCTCTATGCCACTGTGCCCGATGCCCGCTTTAACAGCCTCGCTGCCCGTTATCGCGCCAAGCATGGCGGCAACCCCTCGCGTCTTGCCTCCTTGGGCTATGACGCGGTGCTGCTGGCGCACGGGCTGGCGGCCCGCTGGCCCTATGGCCAGGCCTTCCCGCGCGCCAGCCTGCTCGCCCGCGACGGCTTTTCCGGCATCGATGGCGCCTTCCGCTTTACCGCCAGCGGCGTCGTCGAGCGCGGGCTGGAGGTGGACCAACTCGGCACCGGCACCGTCTCGCCGGCGCCGGCGAGTTTCTGACCCACAAGATCCTCCCCCTGTGGGGGAGGTGCCGACCGCAGGGAGGCGGAGGGGGCCTGCAAGCGCGGTGCTTGCCGCCCCCTCCGCCCTGCGGGCACCTCCCCCAATGGGGGAGGATGTCTAGCGCGCAATCTGGGCCAGCACGGCATTGGCCAGCGGCCAGCCGGCGCGGGTCAGGCGGATGCCGGCGTCATTGACATCGAGCAGGCCCTGATTGGCCAGCCGGCGGGCGGCGGCCATGTCCACCGCTTTGGCCAGCGCCACCCCGGTGCGCGCCGCAAAGCGGGCGGCGTCCAGCCCTTCGGCCAGCCTGAGGCCCATCACCAGCGCCTCGGTCGCTCGCTCCGT
Organism: Sandarakinorhabdus sp. FBCC-B8862; assembly: GCF_059745315.1. NCBI lineage: Bacteria > Pseudomonadati > Pseudomonadota > Alphaproteobacteria > Sphingomonadales > Sphingosinicellaceae > Sandarakinorhabdus > Sandarakinorhabdus sp. FBCC-B8862. The sequence goes on along the minus strand of NZ_CM185574.1, from coordinate 1,142,243 downwards.
CGCAGTCAGCACCGCCTCGCTCTCCATGCCATGCCCGGCCGCGCGCACGCCGGCCAGCCAGGCTTCCGGCTTCTTGCGCCGCAGCGTCGCAATGCCCGCCCGGCGGCCATGGGCGCCCGGCCCGATGCCGGCATAATCGCCATAGCGCCAATAGGTGAGATTGTGCCGGCTCTCGCGGCCGGGCGCTGCATGGTTGGAAATTTCATAGGCCGGCAGGCCCGCCGCCGCCGTCATCTCCTGGGTGATGGCGAACAGATCGGCGCTGGTGTCCTCATCGGGCATCAGCAACTCGCCGCGCGCGAACAGCGCGGCAAAGCGGGTGCCCGGCTCGATCGTCAGTTGATAGAGCGACAGGTGTGTGGTGCCAAAGCCGAGCGCGCGGGTGAGTTCGGCCGCCCAGGCCTCCCGCGTCATCCCCGGCCGGTCATAGATGAGGTCGAAACTCACCCGGCCAAAGGTCGATTGCGCCACGTCGAGCGCGGCGAGCGCAGCGGCCAGATCATGCGGCCGGCCGAGCAGCTTCAGCGCCGCATCATCCAGCGCCTGCACGCCCAGCGACAGGCGGTTGACCCCGGCCGCCGCAAAGCCGGCAAAACGCGCCGCCTCCACGCTGGACGGATTGGCTTCCAGCGTGATTTCCAGATCGTCGGTTGGCGGCCAGTGCCGCTGCGCCGCCGCGATGATGGCGGCCACGGTTTCGGGCGGCATCAGGCTGGGGGTGCCGCCGCCGAAGAAGATGCTGGCCAGTTGCCGGCCGGGCAGGCGCGCGGCCTCGAAGGCCAGATCGGCCAGCAGCGCGTCGCGCCATGCCGCCTGGTCCACGGACTCGCGGACGTGGCTGTTGAAATCGCAATAGGGGCATTTGGTGACGCAGAACGGCCAGTGGACGTAGAGCGCGACGGGGGGGAGGGCGGCCATGCCTGCGACCATCACAATCCGCTCATGCCGAGCTTGTCGAGGCACTGACCAGATGCGGGACGTGCCTCGACAAGCTCGGCATGAGCGGGTTTGGACATGGTGGCCGGTCAGGCCCGGCGCGCCGGCAGCAACGCCACCAGCTGCCGGAACGCCCGCGCCCGGTGATTGTCGGCTTCCTTTTCGGCCCGGGTCATCTCGCCATAGGTCTGCGTCTGGCCGCCCATCAGGAACATCGGGTCATAGCCAAAGCCGTTGTTCCCGCGCGGCGGCCACACCAGCGTGCCGTCCACCCGGCCTTCCACCACCTCGCTGTGGCCATCGGGCCAGGCGACGCACAGCGCGCAGATGAAATGCGCGCTGCGGGGCTGGTCGCCCAGTTCCTCGTTCACCCGCGCCATCGCAACGCCAAAATCCTTGCCGGGCCCGGCCCAGCGCGCCGAATAAATACCGGGCGCGCCGCCCAGACCATCGACACAAAGGCCGCTGTCATCGGCAATCGCCGGCAGGCCGCTGGCGGTGGCGGCGGCCAGCGCCTTCAGCCGGGCGTTGCCGATGAAGCTGTCCTCGGTTTCGTCCGGCTCGGCCAGGCCCAGGCTGCCGGCCGAAACCACCTCCAGCCCATGGGGCCCGAGCAGTTCGGCCAGTTCCACCACCTTGCCCGGGTTGTGCGTGGCCAGCACCAGTTTGCCCGGCGCCAGCTGCCTCACCGGCCCACCGCCTGCAACTGCGCCGCAAACACCTGGTTGCAGCCGATGCGGGCGAGGCGGAGCAGGCGCAGCAGCGTTTCCTCGTCAAACGGCTCGCCCTCGGCGGTGCCCTGCACTTCCACGATGCCGGCCTTGTTGGTCAGCACGAAATTGGCATCGGTGCCGGCGGCGCTGTCTTCGGCATAGTCCAGATCCAGCACCGGCGTGCCGTTGTAGACACCGCAGCTGATCGCCGCGACCTGCGTTGCCAGTGGATCACCGGCCAGCGGCGTCGCCTTGTGGATGGTGTCGATGGCCAGCCGCAGCGCCACCCAGGCGCCCGAGATCGCCGCCGTGCGGGTGCCGCCGTCGGCCTGGATCACATCGCAATCCAGCGTGATCTGGCGCTCGCCCAGCAGGGTGAGATCGGTGACGGCGCGCAGGGAGCGGCCGATCAGGCGCTGGATTTCCTGGGTGCGGCCCGATTGCTTGCCCTTGGCGGCCTCCCGGCTGCCGCGGGTGTGGGTGGCGCGGGGCAGCATGCCATATTCGGCTGTCACCCAGCCCTTGCCGCCGCCGCGCAGCCAGGGCGGCACCCGCTCTTCCACGCTGGCCGTCACCAGCACATGGGTCTGGCCGAATTTCACCAGGCAGGAACCTTCCGCATGGGCGGAAAAGCCGGGGATCATCTCGATCGATCGCATTTGATCGGGGGTGCGGCCGGAGGGGCGCATGGACACTGCCTTTCGTTTGAATGTTGCAGCTGGCCATATGGCGTGGGCCGAAGGAAGGGAAGCACCCATTGCGCAGCACCCGCGCTGTGCATAAATTGCCCTCATGCAACAGGCCCCGTCGCTCACCGAACTGAACGACCGCGCGCGCGAGATTTTTCGCCAGATCGTCGATGCCTATCTGGCCTCCGGCGCGCCGGTGGGCAGCCGCACCCTGTCCAAGGGCGGCGGCCTCGGCCTGTCGCCGGCGTCCATCCGCAACGTCATGCAGGACTTGGAGGAGCTGGGCCTGCTCGCCGCGCCGCACACGTCGGCCGGGCGGCTGCCGACGGAGCTGGGTCTCAGGATGTTCGTCGATGGCATGATGCAGGCCGCCGAAGTGTCGGACGAAGACCGCGCCAAGCTCGAATCCGGCCTCGCCCCCGGCATGGCGATGGAGGAGGCGCTGGCCCGCACCACCGCCGCGCTATCGGGCCTGTCCCATTGTGCCGGCCTGGTGCTGGTGCCGGCGCGCGAGCTCATCATCCGCCAGGTCAGCTTCGTGCCCTTGTCGCCCACCCGCGCGCTGGTGGTGCTGGTCGGCGCCGATGGCAGTGTCGAAAACCGCCTTCTCGATCTGCCGCCCGGCGTGCTGCCCACCACACTGGAAGCCGCCGCCAACTATATCACCACCCGGCTCGCCGGCCTGACGCTGGGCGAAGCGGCCCAGCGGCTCTCCACCGAAATTGCCCGTGATCGCGCCGCGCTCGATGCCCTCACCCAAAGTGCGGTGTCGGCCGGGCTCGCCGTCTGGTCATCCGATGCCGCCGCGCGCCCGGTCTTGATCGTGCGCGGCCAGGCCAATCTGGTCGAAGGCCAGATGGACATGGACCGGGTGCGGCAATTGCTGGACGATCTGGAAGACAAGGCCGAACTCATCCGCCTGCTCGACGGCGCCCGCGGGGCCGAGGCAACGCGCATCTTCATCGGCGCTGAAAGCCGGCTGTTCTCGCTGTCCGGCTCCAGCGTGATCGCCGCACCCTATCGCGGCAATGATGGCAAGGTGATCGGCGTTGTGGGGGTTATCGGGCCGACCCGGTTGAACTATGCGCGTGTCATCCCCATGGTGGATTACACCGCCCGAACCCTGAGCAGATTGGTATCATGACCGACGTGACCGAGAACAACGACGAGCCCGAAACCAGCGAGACCGCCGATGCCCCCGAAAGCCAGCTTGATCTGGCCGAAGCGCTGCTGGCCAAGGATCAGGAAATCGCCGATCTGAAAGACCGGGTGATGCGCGCGCTGGCCGATGTGGAAAACACCCGCCGCCGGCTGGAGCGCGACAAGGCCGAGGCGATCCAATATGCCGTCACCGGCTTTGCCCGCGAGATGCTGGCCGTGGCCGACAATCTGCGCCGCGCCGTCGCCGCCCTGCCGGCCGATGGCTTTGACCAGGTGCGCACCGGCATCGAGGCGACGGAGCGCGAACTGCTGGCGATCTTTGGCCGCCAGAACATCGCCCGCATCGAGATCACCAGCGGCGAGCCGCTTGATCCCAACCGCCACCAGGCGATGATCGAGGTGCCGAGCGAGTTTGATGCCGGCACCGTGGTCGCCGAACTGGCCAGCGGCTGGACCATCCGCGACCGCCTGCTGCGCCCGGCGATGGTCAGCGTGGCGCGCGCCGCCGACTGACCGTCGCGCCATAGCCTCCGGCTATCGAAGCCATGGCTTGACCGGTTCGCCGGCTCTGGCACCTTGGCCGCATGTGGTTGTTTGATCGGCTTTTCAAACGCTTCCTGTCGGCCGGTGAACTGGTGGTGATCGATCCCGCCGGCCGCGAACGCCGCTATGGCGTGCCGGTGGCCGGCCGCGCGCCGGTGCGCATCCGGCTGGCAGACAAGGCCACGGCCCGCGCCATTGCGCTGAACCCGGCGCTGGGCGCGGGCGAGGCATTCATGGATGGACGGCTGGTGCTGGAGGCGGGTGACATCTTCGCCCTGCTCGATCTCGTCACCTGGAATCTGCGCTGGGAACGCAGCAACAAGGTGAGGTTCGCCCTGTGGCGGCAGGCACGCCTCGCAGCCTGGTGGGATGGCATCAACTTCGAGCGCCGGTCAAAGCGCAATGTCGCCCATCATTATGATCTGGACGACCGGCTCTATGATCTCTTCCTCGATCCGCACCGGCAGTACAGCTGCGCCTATTGGGGCCCAAGCATCACCACGCTGGAGGCGGCGCAGGAGGCCAAGCTGGCCCATATCGCCGCCAAGCTGGATCTGAAGCCGGGCCAGCGCGTGCTCGATATAGGCTGCGGCTGGGGCGGCTTGGCGCGCTATCTCCACAAGGTCTCGCGCGCCCATGTCACCGGCGTCACCCTGTCGGAAGAGCAGTTGAAATATGCCCGCGCCGAAGCCGCACGCCAGGGGCTGACCGGGGTGGATTACCAGCTGATCGATTATCGCGCCGTCACCGGTCAATTTGATCGCATCGTCTCGGTCGGCATGTTCGAACATGTCGGCCTGCCGCATTACCGCCAGTTCTTCGAAACGGTGGAGCGGCTGCTGACCGATGATGGCGTCGCGCTGCTCCACACCATCGCGCGCGCCGACGGGCCGGGCGCCACCGATCCCTGGACAGCCAAATATATCTTCCCCGGCGGCTATTCGCCGGCGCTATCGCAGATTGTCCCGGCGATCGAGCGGGCCTGGCTGTGGATCACCGATATCGAGGTGCTGCGCCTGCATTATGCCCACACGCTGAAGGCCTGGTATGACCGCTGCGTCGCAAGGCAGGCCGAGATCGAGGCGCTGTATGACGCCCGCTTCTATCGCATGTGGACCTTCTATCTGGCCGCCGCCCACTGCGCCTTTGCCAATGATGGCCACATGAATGTGCAGGTGCAAATGACCAAGCGTCGCGACACGCTGCCCCTCAGCCGGGATTATATGCGCACGGCGGAGCAGGTCCTGCCCGGCGCGGCGCCTTGAACATGGGCGCTACAGCGTCCAGGCCAGTTCCTTCTCCGCCGCCCGCTTGTCCAGCTCGGCGCGACTGATCTTTTCGGATGCGGATTTCAGCTGGCCGCAGGCGGCCATGATGTCCCGCCCGCGCGGGGTGCGCACGGGGGCGGAAATGCCGGCCTTGAAGATGATGTCTGAAAAGGCCTTGATCCGCTCGTTCGACGAACATTCGTAAAAGCTGCCCGGCCAGGGGTTGAACGGGATCAGGTTCACCTTGGCCGGCAGGCGATATTTGCGGATCAGGCGCACCAGCTCGCGGGCATCATCGTCGCTGTCGTTCTTGCCGGCCAGCATGACATACTCGAACGTGATCCGCCGCGCGTTGTTCGCGCCCGGATAGGCGGCGCAGGCCTCCAGCAGCTGCTCGATGCCATATTTGCGGTTGAGCGGCACGATCTCGTCGCGGATTTCCTTGGTGACGGCGTGCAGCGACACGGCCAGGTTCACGCCAATCTCGTTGCCGGCGCGCACCATCATCGGCACCACCCCGCTGGTCGACAGGGTGATGCGCCGCTTGGACAGGCCCAGCCCCTCGCCATCCATGACGATCTGCAGCGCCGCCTTCACATTGTCGAAATTATAGAGCGGCTCGCCCATGCCCATCATCACGATGTTGGTGAGCATGCGGCCTTCCGGCGTGTAATTGTTGCCGGGATTGTGGGCGCCAGGCACCCACACATCATCATCGTCATCATCGGCGACATCGTTGGCCAGCGGGCGCACGATCGGCACCGGGGTGGCGCCCGGCCATTCGCCCAGCGCGTCGCGCGCCAGCATCACCTGGCCCACGATCTCGGCCGGGGTGAGGTTGCGCACCAGCTTCATCGTGCCGGTGTGGCAGAAACGGCAGTTGAGCGTGCAGCCAACCTGGCTCGACACGCACAGCGTGCCGCGCGTCGCATCGGGGATGAAAACGCATTCGGCTTCCTCGCCATCGGCAAAGCGCAGCAGCCATTTGCGGGTGCCATCGCTGCTGGCCTGCGCCGTCACCACTTCCGGGCGGCCAACCACGAAATGGGTCGCAAACAGCGCGCGGTGATCCTTGGCGATATTGGCCATGGCAGCAAAATCGGTGGCCCCGCGGTGATAGATCCAGTGCCACAGCTGGCGGCTGCGCATGCGGGCGGTCTTGGCATCCAGCCCAATGGCTTCCAGCGCGGCGGCAATCGCCGGCCGGTCCAGCCCGACCAGATCAGTCTTGCCGTCGGGGCGGCTGGCCGCCTTGCGCGGCACCACCATCGGATCAGACGGGCCGGGAATGGGCATCACGCCAGCAGCAGTGCCGGCAGTCGGGGGGGCAATGTCGGTCATCGCGCGGCCCATATCGCAAAAGCGCGCCGGCGTAAAACCGCTGGCCGCAAACGGCTTGCAAGCCATCGGCAACCGCGCCAGCTTGGGCCGGGGTGCAGCCGCCCGGGGGGAAATATGGCAGCCATCTTGTCGAACCGAAATCTGGCGTTCGCCAATGCGGGCCTTCTGGCCGTGGTGCTGGTGGCCGTGGCGCGCGGCGGGGCGGGGTTTTCCCGCCTCCCGCTGCTGGTGCAGATCCACCTGGCCAGCATGATCCTGGTAATGATGATCACCGTGCCGATGCTGCTGGCGCGCAAGGGCACGCCCCGGCACCGCCAGCTCGGCCGGATCTGGGCCGGCCTGATGTGGGGCAATGCAGTGATGAGCCTGTTTTTCAATGCCGGCAGCCGGCAATCGGGTGGGGTGTTTGCCGGCGATATCTCGCCGATTCACGCACTCAGCCTGTTTGTGGCGGTGATGGTGCCTGTGGCTGTTCTGCGGGCCCGCCGCCATGATCGGGCCGGCCATGAACGCACAATCCGTGGCCTGGTGATTGGCAGCCTGTTGATTGCCGGCCTGTTCACCCTGCCGTTCGGTCGCACATTGGGCATCTGGTTGATGAGCTAGCCTGCCTTGGCATGGTGCAGGCCCTGCACCATGGCTCCCATGGTGCGCAGCCGCTCGGCCGCCGCCCGCCGCATCATCTGGCGCGGGGAGTGGAAATAAGCCAGCGGCGTCATGCCCATATAGGCCTTGAACTCGCGGTTGAAGTGCGGCTGGTCGAAGTAACTGCCGTCCAGCAACGTCGCCAACGGCTGGTCCAGACGGTCGCCAATGTCGGCCAGCGTGCGCAGGAAACGCTGGCGGCGCAGCAGTCGCTTGGGCGCAAAGCCAAACACGCGCTGGCACAGCCGCGCCAGGGTGCGCTCGTTCAGGCCCAGGCTGGCGGCGAAATCATGGGCAGTGCCGATCTCGCCGTCCACCAGCGCGGCCTCCACCACGGCGATCAACGGGTCTGGTGGCGGCGCGGCAGCCGCGCGGCCGGTGAAAAACCCATCGAGCAGCGCCACCGAAGCGGACCAGTCCGCTGTTTGCAATTGCTGCCACAACTGGTCAGCTGCCGCCCCATACACATGGCCCAGATCGCACACCCGGTTGGCATGGCGGTCAGCCGGCTCGCCGATCAGCTGTGCCCAGCCCAGCGCCGTCAGGCCGATCCCCACGCTGGCGGCATCGCCCGGCGTGCGCACCATGCCGGTGCGGTCGGTCGGGCCGAACAGGCTGGCGCGCTCCGGCGTCGGGTCCGTGCTGCCCGGCCGTGTCACCGTCCACCGGCCGCGGATGGAAAAGCGGATATTGCCCCATTCGGGGTGCAGATAATCCTCCAGCGGGGCCGGGGCGACGACCCGATAATAGGTGGTGATGAGCGGCCGCAGCGCCGGCGCCGGCAGGGCAAAGCACACCTGCGGTTCGGCCAGCACCTTGTGCCCGGCCACCGCCGCCCGATCGTCAAGCGCCCCCCGCGCCGCCCGTGCCAGCATCATGTTCATTGCGACCCCCTTTGTTGTTGCAACCATGGGCGCGCTGGCGCCGGCCGTGATCCCCCTTTTGGTTACTCCTGGCTCACATCGCGCTGATGCCGCCATCCACATAAAGGCCATGGCCGGTCACCATCTTGGCCTCATCACTGGCCAGATAGACGGCGGCCCAGGCAATATCATCGGGCTCGCCCACCGCGCCGAGCGGGATCTGGCGGCCCAGCTTGGCCAGGCCCGCCTCGCGGCCCAGCGCGCTGGTGATGCCATCCAGGATCGGCGTGTCGATGAACACCGGGTGGATGCTGTTGCAGGTGATGCGATATTGCTGCTTCGCGCAATGCAGCGCCACCGATTTGGTCAGGTGGCGCACCGCGGCCTTGGCGCTGTTGTAGGCGGCCGAATTGTGCGCCGCGATCACGCCGGCGATGCTGGACAGGTTGATGATGCTGCCGCGCACCCCGGTTTCGCGGACAGTGCGGGCCATCACCGGCAACGACAGCTTGCAGCCCAGGAACACGCTGTCCAGATCGATCGAATGCACGCGCTTCCAGGTGTCGAAATCGGTGGCCTCCACGGTGGATCCACCCGCGATGCCGGCATTGTTGACCAGCACATGGAACCCGCCCCATTTTTCTTCGGCAAAGGCGATGGCGGCGGCCCAGTCATCCGGGCTGGTCACATCATGGCGGCAGGCCACGGCGGCATCGCCGATGCTGGCTGCCACCGCCATCACCCCGGCCTCGTTGATATCGGTCAGCACCAGGCGCGCGCCTTCCTGTGCCATGCGCCGGGCCATCGCCTCGCCCAGCCCCTGCGCGGCGCCGGTGATCAGCACAATCTTGCCTGCCAGTCGGTTCATCCTGTCCTCCCCAGATATGTTCCCGCCACGCTGCCCCGCCCCCGGCCGCGACGCAACCTCCAAACGATAGTGTGACAGGCTTGCAACACAGCCAAGTGATTGCATGTGCACACAACTGCCCCACTTTCACAAAGCTGCAACGTGGGTTAGCCCTTCATCCGAACCAGAGCGGGGAACGACCCGCCACAGACATTCAAACAGGGGAGTTTTCGATGCGCCATCTGCTGCTTGCCACCACCGCCATGTTGTTGTTGCCCACTGCCGTGCAGGCGCAGCAGCCCGCCCCGCCCGCCGAGACCGCGCAGGACGAAAGCGACGGCGCCCCGGAAATCGTCGTCACCGCCACCCGCCGCAGCCAGTTCCTTTCGGATGTGCCGATCGCGGTCAGCGCCGTGTCTGCCGAAGCGCTGGAAAAAAGCGGCGGCACCGATATCCGCCAGCTGAACCAGCTCGCTCCGTCGCTGCTGGTCTCCTCGGCCACCAACGAATCCAACGGCGCCGCCCGCATCCGCGGCGTGGGCACGGTCGGGGAAAACCCCGGCCTCGAAAGCTCGGTCGCGGTCTTCATCGACGGGGTCTATCGCAGCCGCACCGGCGTGGGCCTTACCGATCTCGGCCCGCTGGAAGGCATTGAAGTGCTGCGCGGCCCGCAGGGCACGCTGTTCGGCCGCAACGCCTCGGCCGGTCTGCTCAGCATCACCACCGCCAAGCCGAAGTTCGAATTCGGCGGCAGCGGCGAACTCAGCTATGGCAATTTCAACGCCTGGCGCGTGGTGGGCAGCGTCACCGGGCCGATCGCCGGTGACAAGGTCGCCTTCCGCTTTGACGGCCTCTACAACAAGCGTGACGGCTTCCTGACCGACACGGTTTCGGGCCGCAAGCTCAACAACCGTGACCGTTTCCTGGTGCGCGGCCAGCTGCTGCTGAAGCCCAGCGATGATCTGTCGATCCGCCTGATCGGCGATTACAACCAGAAGGACGAGGAATGCTGCGGCGCTGCGATCATTTCGCCGCTGCAGAATCTGTCGCGGGATGCCAGCGGCAATGTCGTCCAGTCGCCCAACAGCATCGCGGCCCTGGTCCGCAGCCTCGGCGGCATCTACAATCTCTCGCCCGATGGCGCCAAATATGTCTATCAAACCTCGATCACGCCGGGCGCCTCCTACAACCAGCGCACGCGGGACTGGGGTCTGTCGGCCGAAGTCAATTGGGAAGTGGGCGGCGGCCAGCTGACCTCCATCACCGGCTATCGCGAGTTCAAGAACAAGGCCGCGCAGGACGCCGATTTCAACAAGCTCGACCTGCTGCAGCGCAGCGACCAGAACCGCAAGTTCCAGACCTTCAGCCAGGAACTGCGCTACAACGGCACCGCCTTCAACGACCGGGTCGATTATCTGTTCGGTGCCTATTATGCGCATGAAACCCTGCGCACCGACGATGATCTGAAATATGGTGCCGATTTCGAGCGTTATTACAACGGCCAGTTCGCCGGCGTGACCGGCAACGCCAACACGCTCGGCCTGTTCGCCACGCTGGCGGGCTATACCCCGCCCACCGGGCAGAGCCTGCTCAACGGCACCGGCATCGTGCAGGGCGGCTATTTCCGCCAGACCAGCACCAACTATGCCTTCTTCACCCACAATGTGATCAGCCTGGTGCCCGACAAGCTGCTGCTCACCGTTGGTCTGCGCTACACCAACGAACGCAAGGAACTTGATGCCAAGTTCCTCTCGAACAACAATTTCTGCGGTGCGATGCGCAACGCCGGCAACGTGTTTGGCGCGCTGGCGGCCCTGCGGCCCACCATCACCTCGGTGGCCTGCGTGATCAACAACACCACCGGCCCCGGCTTTGCCGCCGGCAGCCCGGGCACGGTGCGCAAGGAAGATGAATTCACCGGCACCGCCGTCTTGTCCTACAAATTCACGCCCGATTTCCTGGGCTATGCCAGCTGGTCGCGCGGCTACAAGGCGGGCGGCTTCAACCTCGACAGCTCGGCGCTCAACGCCACCGCGCCGTCGCCGCTCAACCTGCAGTTCGCGCAGGAAACTGTTACCGCCTATGAACTGGGCGCCAAGCTCGATCTGAAGCGGTTCAAGCTGAACGTCGCGGCCTTCTATCAGAAGTTCAACGACTTCCAGCTCAACACCTTCAACGGCGTCAACTTCGAAGTCACCAACATCGAAGGCTGCGCCGACGATCTGGGCGGCCGTGACCGCGATCTGATCGCCGGCAATTCGGCCTGCACCGGCAAGCGCCGGCCGGGCCTGAACAGCCACGGCATCGAAATCGAAGCCGCGGTCTTCCCGGTCAAGTATCTCAGCTTCACCGGCGGCTTCACCTATGCCGACACCCGCTATGCCAGCCAGCTGGCCGGCCTGAACGGCGTGTCGCTGGCGCCCACCCTGTTCCAGCTGCCGGGTCGCAATCTGTCGAACAGCCAGCAATATGTGATGACCGGTTCGGCCAGCTGGACCCCGCCGATCGGCGCCGACATGAGCGGCCTTGCCTATATCGATTTCCGTCACCAGTCGGCGATCAACACCGGGTCCGATCTTGATTTCGAAAAGATCCAGGCGCCGTTCACCGTCGTCAACGCCCGCATCGGCCTCTATGGCAAGGACAAGCTGTGGGGCATCGAATTCTGGGGCCAGAACATCTTCAACACGCTCTACCAGCAGGTCGCCGCCGACGCCCCGCTGCAGGGCAGCGGCACCTTCCGCGCGGTGTCGCAAGGTCTGTCGGCCACGGCCAACCAGATCTTCATCACCTTCCCGGCGGAACCGCGGACCTACGGTGTGACGCTGCGGACGAAGTTCTGATCGCAGCCGGGCGCGAAAATAGCGCAGCTATTTTCCGACTCCGGCAAGATCGGCCAGCGACCAAAAAAGGGCGGCCCCAACAGGCCGCCCTTTCTTTGTGTCGTCTGACGGCGTGGCTCCGCCACGCCCCCTTCCTTCTCCCGTCCTTCACTCCCCAGCGGACTCGCCGGCCGCGCCCAACCGCGCCGCACCCCCAACCCTTGACGCCCGCCCCCGCCCACCATAACTGCCCCGCATGGCCATCCTCCCCATCATCGAAACGCCCGATCCGCGCCTGAAGCAGATCAGCAAGCCGGTCGAGACCGTCACCGACGCGCATCGCACCCTGATCGCCGACATGTTCGAGACGATGTATGACGCGCCGGGCATCGGCCTTGCCGCCATCCAGGTCGGCGTCGCCGAACGCATCCTGGTGATCGATTTGCAGCCCGAAGAAGATGGCACGCCCGACGATGCCCGCCCCGAAGACATCAAGCGCGTGCGCGAACCGCGGGTGTTCATCAACCCCGAGATCACCTGGGAATCGCCCGAACTGTCGGTTTATTCCGAAGGCTGCCTGTCGGTGCCCGAGATGTACGCCGATGTGCAGCGCCCGGCGCGCATCCGGGTGACATGGCTGGACGAACAGGGCGCCGCCCATGATGAAGAGCTGGACGGCCTGCTCGCCACGTGCCTGCAGCACGAAATGGACCATCTGAACGGCGTGCTGTTCATCGATCACCTCAGCAAGCTGAAGCGCGACATGCTGCTGAAGAAGCTGGAAAAGCTCCGCCGCGTCCGGGGTTGAAGCTCCTCCCCGGGAAGGGGAGGGTCATTTACCGCTTGAGGGCGTCCAAGATCATCCGCGCCGCATCCTCCGGCGGCTTCACCTTGGCCGGGTCTTCGCCTGGATAGGCGCGGGCGCGCATGGTGGTGCGGGTGGCGCCGGGATCGATGATGTGGGTGCGGATCTGACTGATGTTGGCAACCTCGGCACCATAGGTGGCGACGAGATTTTCCAGCGCTGCCTTGGTCGCGGCATAGCCACCCCAATAGGCGCGCGGCTTGGACCCGACCGAGGAGGTCACCGCCACCACATCGCCGGCCGCCGACTGGCGCAGCCAGGGATCAAATGCCGCCAGCAACCGCCAGTTTGCCGTCAGGTTGATGGCGATCAGCTTGTCCCACTCCTTGCGGTCAAGATGCGGCACAGGGGCCAGTGTGCCGAGCTGCGCCGCATTCAGGATCAGCGCGTCGAGCCGGCCCCAGCGCGCACCGACGGCATTGCCCAGCCGGTCGATGGCATCAAGGTCATTGAGGTCAAAGGGCGCAATGGTGGCGCTGCCGCCGGCGGCATGGATCCTGTCATCCACCTGGCCCAGCGCACCTTCACTGCGGGCGGTAAGGATGACATGCCAGCCTTCGGCGGCCAACAATTCGGCGGTGGCCGCGCCAATGCCGCGGCTGGCCCCGGTGACGAGGGCGATCTTCTTGTCGGTCGTGTCGGTCATTGGCGGGCCTTAGGCTGGGCGGGGCAGGGGGGCAAGCATGATCCTCCCCAAACTTGTTTGGGGAGGGGGACCGCCGGAACGGCGGTGGAGGGGTGTGTGGCGCCAGAGCCCCTCCGTCGCAGCCACTCCGCTTCGCTGCGCTCGGCGCCTCCCCATCCTTCGGCTGGGGAGGAATGGCGCCACCTCCCCAAACATGTTTGGGGAGGACCTTAGATCACCCTTTCCGCCAGCAGGCTCAGCTGGTCCGGCACCTCCACCTCTTCCTGATCGGTCAGGCGGGTCGGGTAATCGCCGGTGAAACAGGCGTCGCAATATTGCGGGGCATGCTCGTCGCGCACCGGTTCGCCGACGGCGCGATACAGGCCGTCGATCGACAGGAACGCCAGGCTGTCCACCTTGATGAAATCGCGCATGCGCTCGACATCCATCTGCGCGGCCAGCAGCTTGGCGCGTTCCGGCGTGTCAACACCATAGAAGCAGCTGTGCCGCGTCGGCGGGCTGGCGATGCGCATGTGCACTTCCTCCGCCCCGGCCTCGCGCAGCATCTGCACGATCTTCACGCTGGTGGTGCCGCGCACGATCGAATCATCAATCAGCACGATGCGCTTGCCGGCGATCAGCGCGCGGTTGGCATTGTGCTTCAGCTTCACGCCCAGGTTGCGGATCTGGTCCCCCGGCTGAATGAAGGTGCGGCCGATATAATGGCTTCGGATGATGCCCAGTTCGAAGGGAATGCCGCTCTCCTGGGCATAGCCGATGGCACCGGGCACGCCGCTGTCCGGCACCGGCACCACCATGTCGGCCTCCACAGGGTTCTCGCGGGCGAGCTCGGCACCGATGCGCTTGCGCACCTCATAGACGCTGCTGCCGTCCATCATCGAATCGGGCCGGCTGAAATAGACATGCTCAAAAATGCACGGTCGGGCGCGCTGCGGCGCAAACGGCCGGATCGAGCGCAGGCCGCGCCCGGTGATGATGATCAGCTCGCCCGGCTCGACCGAACGCAGGAAGGTCGCGCCCACCATGTCGAGCGCCACGGTTTCGGAGGCGAGGATATAGCTATCGCCCAACCGGCCCAGCACCAGCGGCCTGATGCCCAGCGGATCGCGGCAGGCCAGCATGCCTTCGGCGGTGAGGCAGATCAGGCTGTAGGCCCCCTCCACCCGCTTCAGCGCATCGATGAAACGGTCGAGCAGGGTGCGGTACGATGAAGTGGCGACCAGGTGGATGATCACCTCGGTATCGCTCGTCGATTGAAAGATCGCGCCACGCCGGACGAGTTCGCGCCGCAGGGTCATCGCGTTGGAAATATTGCCGTTGTGCGCCACCGAAAAGCCGCCCGAGGCCAGTTCGGCAAACAGCGGCTGCACGTTCCTCAGTGCGGTTTCGCCGGTGGTGGAATAGCGGTTGTGGCCGATGGCGATCTCGCCCTTCAGCTTGTTGATCACCGCATCATTGTCGAAATTGCCCGCCACGTGCCCCATGGCGCGATGGGTGTGGAAATCCTTGCCATCAAAACTGGTGATGCCGGCGGCTTCTTGGCCGCGGTGCTGCAGCGCGTGCAGGCCCAGCGCCACCAGCGCCGCGGCGCCTTCTGCGCCATAAACGCCGAACACGCCGCATTCCTCGTGGAGATGATCCTGTTCCCACGGGTCGGTGGTGAGCATCTGGTCCATGTGGGCGGCCTTTGTCTTTCGGCAGATGCCGCGCCATATAGGTCGGAGCCGGGCCTTTGTCGCCCCCCGTGTTGTGATGAAAGTGTCACATGAGCCATGCACTCGACGAAAGCCTGGAATTCCAACCCCGCTGGGGCGCCGATGGCCTGTTGACGGCCGTCGCCGTGGACGCCCAATCCGGCGCCGTGCTGATGGTCGCCCACATGAACCCTGATGCGCTGGCCGCCACCCTCGCCACGGGCGAGGCGCATTACTGGAGCCGCAGCCGCCGCGAGCTGTGGCACAAGGGGGCGACCAGCGGCGCCATCCAGCGCATAGTCGAAATCCGCGTCGATTGTGACCAGGATTGCCTGCTGCTGCTGGTCGAACCGGCCGGCCCCGCCTGCCACACCGGCCGGGTGAACTGCTTCTACCGCCGCCTCGATGGCGGCCGGCTGGTGATGCTGTGATGCTGCTGGCAGGCGCGACCGGGCTGGTCGGCGGCCTGGTGCTGGCGCGCTGTCCGGAGGCCATTCCCGTTTCCCGCCGCCCCATCCCCGGCCGGCCCGGCGTGGTCGCCGATTTTGACGATCTTCCGCCATTACCCCCGGCCCAGGTCGCGGTCTGCGCGCTCGGCACCACCCGCGCCAAGGCCGGCAGCGACGCCGCCTTTCGCGCCGTGGATCATGACGCCGTGCTGGCCTTCGCCCGCGCCGCCAAGGCCGCCGGCGTCATCCACTTCATCCTGGTCAGCAGCGTCGGCGCCAACCCCAGGTCAAGCCTGCTCTACCCGCGCACCAAGGGCGAGGTGGAGGCCGCCCTCACAGCCATGGCCTTCAGCCGCCTCGACATATTGCAGCCCGGCCTCCTCATCGGCCCCCGCGCCGAACGCCGCCCGGTGGAGCGCTTCCTGCAATGGGTCGCCCCTATGATGGACCTCGCCCTGCCGCGGGACATGGGCAGCCTGCCGGCCGAGGCGGTGGCGGGGGCGATACTGGCGCTCGCGGAAGAAAGTGCAGCGGGCGTGTTCCGTTACACAAATCGGGCTTTGGTCGGGCTTGCGGCCGACTTCTGATCGTGTCAGTTGTCAATAATGGCAAGCTCTCGTTATTACCGCACTGAACGTGATCGCCAATTAGTCTTGCGGGCCAATTCCGGGCTGTTTCCTGGTGATGATCTCGCCCCAGGCAAGGTTCGAGGCAGAGAGTATGATTTTATATTTTCAGATTATATTCATAATTTGTTTATAGATATCCGGCGTCAGACGGTGGATTATTTCACCGAATTGAAGATCGTGCCGCACACGATGCTGGCTCATATGTTGAGCTCTCAGGCCAGTTGCCTGAACGTGCTGATGCCATTTGCAACGCGGCCCAATGCCCTTGTCGCCTTGTTGGCACCACTGTTCCCTGGGCGCAAGATCGTGCCATTGCCGATCCCTGGCGAGAAAATCGCCAACGACCAAAGTTATGTGGCGTTTGAATGGGCCGGTGAAGGCAATTATCTTGGCGAGGTCGCAGACGGTCAATCGCCGCAGCGTGGTGCAAATTCCACCAGCATGGACGCCATGGTTCTGGCGGAAATCGATGGCCGGCGCGAGATGCTGCTTATCGAGTGGAAATATACCGAAAGCTATGGGAGTCCGTTGCCAAACCGGCTGCGAACCCGGGATGACGGCAGCGCAGCCTGGTCAAATGATGTGCGTCTGGCCCGCTATGCCGAAAAGCTGTTGTGGCCGGCCGGGCCAGTGCGGGCCGAGACCGGTTTGACGCTGGACGCGCTGTTTTGGGAACCATTCTACCAATTTGCTCGTCAACAGATGCTGGCGTTCCAGCATGAGAAAAATGCGGCGCGTGAAGCCCATGGGGCAGAGCGGGTTTCTATTCTGCATCTTGCCCCACGCGCAAACGTCGCGTTCCAGCGCGTGACGGCCGAACGGATGCGTGCCTATGGCGACACCGCTTGCACGGCTTGGCAGTCCGTATTGCAGCAGCCCGATCGGTTTGAAAGCCGCGCCATCGAAGATCTGCTGGCCGCATTCCCGGCTGCGGATCACGGGCTATCCGGTTGGGCTAACTATATCGAACAACGCTATGGATGGCCAACCGCGCCATCCCCAGCTTGACCTTTACGTAAACGTCAACTACCCCATCCAGCCATGAGCAATCCGGCCGAGGCTGCCACCACCGACGAGTCGCCCGCGGCGCTGTTGCATGCCTTTGCCACCGCGCCCGCGCCGCCGGCCGCCGGCGATGCCAGCCATTTTTCGATCACCGAACTGGCACTGGCGTTCAACATCACGCCGCGCGCCATCCGCTTCTATGAGGATCAGGGCCTGATCGCGCCGGAACGGCAGGGGCAGAACCGCATCTATTCGCGCCGGGATCGCGCCCGGCTGGCGTGGATTTTGCGGGCCAAGAATGTCGGCTTCTCCCTCGCCGAAATCCGCGAGATGATCGATCTTTATGACGTCGGCGATCACCGCCAGACGCAAAAGCGCGTCACCCTGGAAAAATGCCGCGCCCGCATCGCGCTCCTCACCGAACAGCGCGCCGACATCGATGCGACCATCCAGGAACTGCAACAATTCTGCGACATCGTCGAACAATCATTGAAAGCCTGAGATCGAGCCCGCCATGCCCCTCTATCGCGCCCCCGTCAAAGACACGCTGTTCGTGCTGGAGGCCGTGGCCGGCCTCTACAACCAGTCCCACGTGCCGGGGTTCGAAGCGGT
Source organism: Sandarakinorhabdus sp. FBCC-B8862 (assembly GCF_059745315.1). Lineage (NCBI taxonomy): Bacteria > Pseudomonadati > Pseudomonadota > Alphaproteobacteria > Sphingomonadales > Sphingosinicellaceae > Sandarakinorhabdus > Sandarakinorhabdus sp. FBCC-B8862. The sequence continues at coordinate 1,124,515 of NZ_CM185574.1, read as the reverse complement.
GTCGCCTGATCTGGTCGAGGCCGTGCTCAACGAAGGCGGCAAATTCTGCGCCGAAGTGCTGGCGCCGCTCAATCTCCCCGGTGATCAACAGGGTTGCACCCGCCATCCCGATGGCAGCGTGACCGCCCCCGATGGCTTCAAGGCGGCCTACAAGGCGTTCTGCGATGGCGGCTGGGGTGGCCTCATCGCGCCCGAACATCATGGCGGTCAGGGCCTGCCCTACACCATCGGCGCGGTGATGCAGGAGTTCATCGCCGCCTCCAACATGGCGTTCGGCATGTATCCCGGCCTGTCCGAAGGCGCGCAGGCCGCCATCGAGGTGGTGGGTTCGCCGGAGCAGAAGGCGAAATGGCTGCCCAACATGGTGCAGGGCCGCTGGACCGGCACCATGAACCTGACCGAGCCGCACTGCGGCACCGATCTCGGCCTGATCCGCACCCGCGCCGAGCCGAACGCCGATGGCAGCTATGCCATCACCGGCACCAAGATCTTCATTTCGGCCGGCGAGCATGACCTGTCCGAAAACATCATCCACCTGGTGCTGGCCAAGACGCCGGGCGCGCCGGACAGTGTGAAGGGCATCAGCCTGTTCATCGTGCCCAAGTATATCGTGAATGACGATGGCAGCCTCGGCGCGCGCAACGCCGTCACCTGCGGCTCCATCGAACACAAGATGGGCATCCATGGCAACGCCACCTGCGTGATGAACTATGATGGCGCCACCGGCTATATGCTGGGGGAGGAGATGAAGGGCCTCGCCGCCATGTTCATCATGATGAACGCGGCGCGGCTGGGGGTCGGCATCCAGGGCCTCGCCCAGGCCGATGCCGCCTATCAGAACGCTGTCGAATATGCCAAGGGCCGCCTGCAGGGCCGCAGCCTGACGGGGCCGAAGAACCCCGAGGGCAAGGCCGATCCCATCATCGTCCACCCCGATGTGCGCCGCATGCTGATGGATGCGCGCGCCTTCACCGAAGCCATGCGCGCGCTGGTGCTGTGGGGTGCCATCCGGGTCGACCTGTCGCGCAAGGCCCCCGACGCCGCCGAGCGCGAAATGGCCGATGACCTGATCAGCCTCTTGACCCCGGTCATCAAGGGCTATGGCACTGATCGCGGCTATGAAGTCGCCACCAACTGCCAGCAGGTGCTGGGCGGCCACGGCTATATCGCCGAATGGGGCATGGAACAGTTCGTGCGCGATGCCCGCATCGCCATGATCTATGAAGGCACCAACGGCATCCAGGCGCTCGATCTGGTTGGCCGCAAGCTGGGTGCCAAGGGCGGCCGCGGCACCCAGGCCTGGCTGGCGCTGGTGGGCAGCGATCTCGCTGCTGCTGCTGCTGAAGAACGGCTGGCCTTCCTCACCGGGCCGCTGGGCAAGGCGCTGGCCGATGTGCAGGCCGGCATCATGTGGTTGTTGCAAAATGGCATGGCCAACCCCGACAATGCCGGGGCCGGCGCCACCGCCTTCATGCGCATGCTGGGCCATGCTGCGCTGGGCCATATGTGGCTGAAGATGGCGATGGCGTCGCAGGCCGCGCTCGATGCCGGCACGACCGATCCGGATTTCCACACCGCCAAGCTGATCACCGCCCGCTATTTCGCCGCGCGCGTGCTGCCCGAAACCGCGTCCCTGCGCGCCCAACTGGAAGCCGGGGCCGACGTGGTGATGGCGCTGCCGGAAGCGATGTTCTGACCAGACTGCTCCCCTCCCGCATGCGGGAGGGGTCGGGGGTGGGAATGGTCCCGCACACCCCCAGATTTCGAAGAACCCACCCCTAACCCCTCCCGCAAGCGGGAGGGGAACCAGAAGGCCAAGGAGACCAGAGATGACCGAAGCCTATATCTACGACACCGTCCGCACCCCACGCGGGAAGGGCCGCAAGGATGGCAAGCTGCACGAAATCACGCCGGTGCAACTGGCCACCCAGGTGCTGCAGGCCGTGCGCGACCGCAACAACATTGACACCGCCGATGTGGACGATGTGGTGCTGGGCTGCGTCTCCCCGGTCGGCGAACAGGGCAGCGACATCGCCCGCATTGCCGTCTTGAACGCCGATTATGCCGAAACAACCGCCGGCGTGCAGATCAACCGCTTCTGCGCCAGCGGTCTGGAGGCCACCAACATGGCCGCCGCCAAGGTGATGACCGGCGAAGCCATGTTCGCCATCGGCGGCGGCGTGGAGAGCATGTCCCGCGTGCCGATGGGCAGCGATGGCGCCGCCTGGGCCACCGATCCGTCGGTCGCCTTCAAGACCTATTTCGCGCCGCAGGGCATCGGCGCCGATCTCATTGCCACCAAATATGGCTTCAGCCGCAATGATGTGGATGCCTATGCGGTGGAATCGCAGCGCCGCGCGGCCCAGGCGTGGAGCGAAGGGCGGTTCAAGCGCTCGATCATGCCGGTGAAGGATGTGATCGGGGAAGTCGTGCTCGCCCATGACGAGCATATGCGCCCCAACACCGACATGCAGTCGCTGGGCGGCCTTGCCCCCAGCTTCCAGGCCATTGGCGAGGCGATGCCCGGCTTCGATGCCATTGCCCTGATGCGCTATCCTGAAATTGAAAAAATTGAGCATGTCCACCACGGCGGCAACTCGTCCGGCATCGTCGATGGCGCCGCCGCCATCCTGATCGGCAATAAGGAGATGGGCGAGAAATATGGCCTGAAGCCCCGCGCCCGCATCCGCGCCATGGCCAGCATCGGCAGTGAGCCGATGATCATGCTCACCGGCCCGGAATTTGTCGCCAACAAGGTGCTGCAACGCGCCGGCATGACCAAGGACGATATCGACCTGTTCGAACTCAATGAGGCGTTTGCGAGTGTCGTGCTGCGCTTCATGCAGGCATTGAACATCCCGCACGACAAGATCAACGTGAACGGCGGCGCCATCGCCATGGGCCACCCACTGGGCGCCACCGGCGCGATGATCCTGGGCACCGTGCTCGACGAGCTGGAGCGCACCGGCAAGGGCACCGCGCTGGTCAATCTGTGTGTGGGTGCCGGCATGGGTACGGGCACGATCATCGAGCGGATCTGAAGCTCCCCTCCCGCTTGCGGGAGGGGTCGGGGGTGGGTCTCCCCGCCCGGACCGTTCCTGCAATTGAAGAAAATTCCCACCCCCAGCCCCTCCCGCAGCCAAGAGGGGAGCAGAAGTGGAACCAACAATGACCACCGCAATCCACACCGAACTCGATGCCGACGGCATCCTCCTGCTCACCATCGACGTGCCCGGCCAGTCGATGAACGTCATCACGCCGGAACTGCAGGCCGATCTCGCCGCCGCGATTGAACGGCTGAAGACCGACGACGCCGTGAAGGGCGCCGTGCTCACTTCCGGCAAGGCCAGCGGCTTCATGGCCGGCGCAGACCTCAAGGGCATGGGCGCGCTGATGGGTGGCGGCAAGCCGCCTGAGGGCAAGTCGAAGATGGCCGCCCTGTTCGATGCCGTGTTCGGCCTCAACCGGCTGCTGCGCGATCTGGAAACCTGCGGCAAGCCGGTGGCCGCGGCGGTCAACGGACTCGCCTTGGGCGGCGGCCTCGAATTCGTGCTGGCCTGCCATTACCGGGTGATTGCCGACAATCCCAAGATCACGCTGGGCCTGCCGGAAATCATGGTCGGCCTGTTCCCGGGGGCCGGCGGCACCCAGCGGCTGCCGCGCCTGATGGGCGTGCAGGCGGCGCTGATGTATCTGCTGCAGGGCAAGAACATGAGCCCGCAGGAGGCGCTGGGCTTTGGCGTCGCGCAGGAAGTGGCGCCGCTGGCCGAGATCGTCGCCCGCGCCAAGGCCTGGGTGAAGGCCAACCCCAATGGCGGCGTGCAGCCGTGGGATGCCAAGAATTTCAAGATGCCCGGCGGCCCCGCCACCGCCTTGAACCCCAATTTCGCGCAGATGTTCGTGGGCGGCAACGCCATGACCCATGTGAACGCCGGCGACAATATGAACGCCCCGCGCGCCATCCTGTCGGCCGTCTATGAAGGCGTTCAGGTGCCGATGGACCTCGCCATCCGTATCGAGAGCAAATATTTCGCCAAGGTGGTGGCCGACCCGCAAGCCGGCAACATGATCCGCAGCCTGTTCGTCTCCAAACAGGCCGCCGAAAAGGGCGCGCGCCGCCCGAAAGACGTGCCGCCCGCGCCAACGAAGAAGGTCGCCATGCTCGGCGCCGGCCTGATGGGCGCTGGCATCGCCATGGTCTCGGCCCAGGCCGGGATCGAGGTGGTGCTGCTCGACACCACCCAGGAAGCCGCGGAAAAGGGCAAGCAATATACCGCTGACCGGCTGGCCAAGAAGAAGACGCCGGCCGACAAGGCGCAGGCCATTCTCGACCGCATCAAGCCGACCACCGATTATGCCGATCTCGCCGGCTGCGACCTGGTGATCGAGGCGGTGTTCGAAACCCGCGAGATCAAGGCCAAGGTGACCCAGGCCACCGAGGCCGTGCTCGGCCCGGATGTGATTTTCGGCTCCAACACCTCCACCCTGCCGATCACCGGCCTGGCCGAAGCCTGGTCCAAGCCCGAGAATTTCATCGGCATCCACTTCTTCTCGCCGGTGGAAAAAATGCCGCTGGTGGAAATCATCGTCGGCAAGAAGACCGGCGCCGCCGCCATCGCCAAAGCGCTGGATTATGTGGCGCAGATCCGCAAGACGCCGATCGTGGTCAACGACAGCCGCGGCTTCTACACCTCACGCTGCTTTGGCACCTATGTGCAGGAAGGCTTGGCGCTGCTGGGCGAAGGCACCGTGCCCGCGCTGATCGAAAATGTCGGCAAGCAGATGGGCATGCCGGTCGGCCCGCTCGCCGTGAACGACGAGGTTGGCCTCGACCTCAGCTACAAGGTCGCGCAGCAGACGAAGAAGGATCTGGGCGATGCCTACAAGGGCGGCCCGGGCGAGACCGTCATCGAAAATATGAACGAAATCGGCCGCTTCGGCCGCAAGAATGCCAAAGGTTTCTATGTCTATCCCGAAGGCGGGGCCAAGAAGTATCTCTGGCCCGATCTGGTGCAGACGGTGGCCGGCGGTCTTGCCGATACCCAGCCTGATGCCGCCGAGGTGAAGGAACGCCTGCTCTATCGCCAGCTCGTCGAATGCGCGCGCTGCATGGGCGAAGGCGTGCTGGAAACACCGCAGGATGGTGATCTCGGCGCCATCTTCGGCTGGGGCTTCGCGCCCTTCACCGGCGGGCCGTTCAGCGCGATGGACACGATCGGCATCGCCAATGTGGTGGCCACGCTGGACCGCCTGGCCCAGCGCCACGGCGAACGCTTCGCCCCGCCGCAATATCTGCGCGACATGGCGGCCAAGGGCGAAAGCTTCTACGGGCTGGCGGCGAAAAAGGCGGCCTGAACATCCTCCCCCTCTGGGGGCGGTGGCGCCGAAGGCGACGGAGGGGGCCGGCAAGCGCGGTCCTCTCTGCCCCCTCCGCCCTTCGGGCACCTCCCCCAGCGGGGGAGGATCATCTCTTGCGCATCTTGGCACACCACGGCACCCTCTGCGCCAAACAGAGGGTCCCGCATCATGTCCGTCGCCGCGCCGTTCGCCCTGCCCAACGGGCAGTCGTTCCGCAACCGCATCGCCAAGGCAGCGATGACGGAGGGGCTGGCCTTCAGGGATGGCCTGCCCAATCCGGCCCACGACAATCTTTACCGCCGCTGGGCGGATCGCGGCTGCGGCCTGCTCATCACCGGCAATGTCATCATCGATCGCGGCCATCTGGAGCGGCCGGGCAATGTGATTGTCGATGGCCCGCTTGGGTCCGAAGGCAAGGCCGCCTGGGCGCGCTGGGCGGCGGCGGCCACATCCGGCGGCACCCAGGCCTGGGTGCAGATCAATCATGCCGGCCGCCAGACCCAGAAAAGCGTCAACCCCCACCCGCGCGCGCCGTCCGCCGTGCCGCTGGCGCTGCCGGGCGGCCAGTTCGGCATGCCGGTGCCGCTCACCGGTTTGGAAATCCCCGATCTCATCGCCCGCTGGGCCAACGCCGCCGCCATCGCGCGCGAGGCCGGCTTCACCGGCGTGCAGGTCCACGCTGCCCACGGCTATCTCATCAGCCAGTTCCTCTCCCCGCTCGCCAACCAGCGGCGGGATGAATGGGGCGGCACGCTGGAAAACCGCGCCCGCTTCCTCACCGAAACCGTCAAGGCCGTGCGCGCCGCGGTCGGCAGCGATTTCACCCTGTCGGTCAAGCTCAACAGCGCCGATTTCCAGAAGGGTGGCTTTGCCTTTGACGAATGCATCACGGTCGCCGGTTGGCTGGCCGATCTCGGCGTCGATTGTCTGGAACTGTCGGGTGGCACCTATGAACAGCCGGCGATGATGGACATGGAAGGTCTCACCCCGCGCGAGGAGCCGAAGCAAGGCTCCACCCGCCAGCGCGAGGCCTATTTCGTGGCTTTGGCCAAGGCGCTGATGCAGGCGAAAACCCCGCCGCTGATGGTCACTGGCGGCTTCCGCACCCTGAATGCCATGGAAGATGCCATCGCCAGCGGCATCGCGCTGGTCGGCGTCGGCCGGCCGCTGTGCGCCGAACCCGATTGCGTCACCGAGCTAATCGACGGCCATATCGAAGAGCTGCCGCGCTTTGAAGACCGGCTCGCCATCGGCCCCGGCTGGCTGGGGCCAGCATCGCCGTTCAAGCTGGTGCGCACCATCAACGGCTTTGCCGCCCAGGCCTGGTATTATCAGCAGATCAGGCGCGTCGCCGCCAACGGGACCGCTGAAAAGCTGAACCCGTTCAAGGCCTTCCTGGCCGAAGACAAGGAAAACAAGGCGCGGGCTTAGCCGCCCGGCAGAAACTCCGGCACCGACAGGTAACGCTCACCCGTGTCATAGTTGAAGCCAATCACCCGCGCCCCTTTGGGCAGTTCCTTCAGCTTCAGCGCAATGCCCGCCAGCGTCGCGCCCGAGGAGATGCCGACCAGCATGCCCTCCTCCTTGGCGGCGCGCAGGGCCCAGGCCTTGGCATCGCCGGCCTCCACCTGCACCACCCCGTCGAGCACGCTCATGTCGAGATTCTTCGGGATGAAGCCGGCGCCAATGCCCTGGATCGGGTGCGGGGAGGGGGAGCCGCCGGAAATGACCGGGCTGGCCGCCGGTTCCACCGCAAACACCTTCAGTGCCGGCCAATGCTGCTTCAGCACGCGGGCGGTGCCGCTGATATGGCCGCCGGTGCCCACGCCGGTCACCAGCGCATCCGGCGGGCTGTCGGCGAAATCGGCGATGATTTCCAGCGCAGTGGTGCGTTCGTGCACGGCGATATTGGCCGGGTTTTCAAACTGCTGCGGCATCCAGGCGCCGGGCGTGGTGGCCACGATCTCCATGGCGCGGGCGATGGCGCCGTTCATGCCCTTCTCGCGCGGCGTCAGATCAAAGGTCGCGCCATAGGCCAGCATCAGCCGCCGCCGCTCGATCGACATGCTCTCGGGCATGACGAGGATCAGCTTGTAGCCTTTCACCGCCGCCACCATGGCCAGGCCAATGCCGGTGTTGCCACTGGTCGGCTCCACGATGATGCCGCCGGGCTTCAGCGTGCCATCCGCCTCGGCCGCTTCCACCATGGCCAGCGCGATGCGGTCCTTGATCGATCCGCCGGGGTTCGACCGTTCCGATTTGATCCACACCTCGGCATCCGGGAACAATTTGCCCATGCGCACATGCGGCGTGCCGCCAATGGTCTCGAGGATGTTGCTGGCCTTCATGGGCGTTCCTTTCCGGCAAATCTGCGCCAACCATAAGCCCGCGCTGGCATCGCGCCAATCGCGGAAAATCTTGGGGGCTGTCTATCCCGGCTTCTGATCATCAAACCGGTCGGCCAGCCGCAATTGCGGGAAGCGCCAGGCCCACAAGATGGTCACCAGCACCGCGCCGATGCCGCCCACGATCACCGATGGCACCGCCCCCAGATAGCGCGCCGCCATGCCGGATTCCATCTCGCCCAGTTCGTTGCTGGCCGAAATGAACAGGCCCGACACGCTGGACACCCGGCCACGCATGTCGTCCGCCGTGTGCAGCTGAATGAGGCTGCCGCGCACGAACACGCTCACCGCATCGGCCGCGCCCAGCACGAACAGTGCGCCAAGGGACAGCGGGTAGGAGGTGGAGAGGCCGAACACCACGGTGGCCAGCCCGAACACCGCCACGCTGCCAAACATCACCGGCCCCACCCGCCGCTTCAACGGCCGGCTGGCCAGCAGCACCGCCACCAGCACGGCGCCTGCCGAGGGCGCGGCCCGCAGCGGCCCCAATCCTTCGACGCCGACATGCAGCACATCGCGGGCATAAACCGGCAGCATGGCGGTCGCCCCGCCCAGCAGCACGGCAAACAGATCCAGGCTGATCGCCCCCAGCAGCACCCGGTTGTGCCGCACATAGGCCACGCCTTCGACCAGGCTGCGCCACGGGCTGATCGTTGCCGGGGCCGGGCGCGGCACCGGGCGGATGATCATCAGGCACAAGAAGGTGATGCCAAAGGCGATCGTCGCCGCGCCATAGGCGGCCAATGGCGACACGGCATAAAGAAACGCCCCCAGCGGCGGGCCGAGCACCGCGCCCGATTGCCAGCTGATGCTGTTCAGCGCGATGGCCTGGGGCAGCAGCTCACGCGGCACCAGATTGGGGGCCAGGGCGGCCATTGATGGCCCCTGAAACGCCCGGCCCACGCCCAGCAGCGCCGCCACGGTGAACAGCGCCGCCATCGAGGCGACCCCGCCAAACGAGGCCCAGGCCAGCACCCCGGCACAGCCCAGCTCCAGCGCCACCGCCGCCCGCGCGATGTGGCGCCGGTCCATCCGGTCGGCAATCACGCCCACCACCAGCGCCAGGCAAAACAACGGCAGAAACTGCGCCAGGCCAATCAGGCCCAGCAGGAAGGCGGCATCGTCCACACTGCGGGTGGCGCGCGCGATGTCATAGACCTGCCAGCCGATGACGATCACCATCATCATGCCGGCGATGGTCGCGAAAAATCGCGCCGCCCAGAACGCCCGGTAATCGCGGATCAGCAGGGGCGGCGGAATGCTGGGCATGGGCCGACCATAGAAAGCGGCCGGGCCACTGGCAACCATGGCCATGGCATCGCCACGGCTTTGTCAGCCGCCGCACAATGGGTTATGCCTGTGCCATGGCAACCCTGCGTCATCTTCCGGGCGTCATGCTCGCCCTCGCCCTGCTGATCGTGGGCGCGGCGCACATGGTGGCGGCCTGGGTCGGGTGGTCAGATCGCTTTGGGCCGCTAGTGGCGGCGCTGGCGCTGCTGATGTCGCTGTTCGGCGGCTTCAACGCCTATGGCATTGTCGGCGGTTTCTTCTTTGCCATGGATTATCTGCGCTGGAACGAGATTGAAAGCGGCGCCTTTGCCGCCATCGGCATGCTCTTTGCCACGCGCGGCCTGATCGCCACCATCCTGCGCATGTTCACCGCCCGCGCGGACTGAGCCTATCCCTCTTTCAGGCTGACAAAACTGTCGAGCACGCGCTTGCGGCCGGCGGCGGGGAAATCAATCTCCAGCTTGTTGCCGTCCACATGCACCACCGTGCCCTCGCCGAACTTGGCATGGAACACGCGGGAACCCCGCTTGAAGCCGGGCATCGGCGCCAGGCTGATGGCGCTCACCCGCGCCTCGCGCGGCGGGGCGGCGCTGCGCGGGCCGAAATCGCGGCCAAAACCCTGCTTGGCGGCCTGCCAGCCTGAACCCGTCTGCCCCGATCGCGCCCGGTCCCAGCCCGGCCCGCGCCCGGTGCCGCGCTGCATGTCGGCAAAGGGATCGCCGCCGGCCAGCGCCGCGCGCCACAGGCTGGGCCCGCCCGACAATGTGGAGCGTTCATCAACATGCGCCTCGCCCAGTTCGGCAACAAAGCGGCTGGGCAATGCCGCCGTCCACTGGCCATAGACCTGCCGGTTGGCGGCGTGCAGCACATGGGCGCGCACCCGGGCGCGGGTGATGCCGACATAGGCCAGCCGCCGCTCTTCCTCCAGCGCAGCCGTCCCGCCTTCATCCAGCGCGCGCTGGCTGGGGAACACGCCTTCCTCCCAACCGGGCAGGAAAACATGATCAAATTCCAGCCCCTTGGCGGCGTGCAGGGTCATGATGGTGATCTTCTCGCCATCGGCCGCCGCCTCATTGTCCATCACCAGCGAGACATGCTCCAGGAACGCGGTCAGGCTGGGATAATCGCCCATCGCCCGCACCAGTTCCTTGAGGTTATCAAGCCGGCCATCGGCTTCGGTCGACTTGTCGGCCTGCCACATGGCGACATAGCCCGATTCTTCCAGCACCAGTTCGGCCAGTTCGGCATGGTTCAGCGTGTCGGCGGCATCACGCCAGCGCGCCACATCGGTGAGGAAGCCGCGCAGCGCCCGCCGCGCCGCCGGGGTGAGATCATCGCCTTCCGCCACATGGGCGGCGGCGCGCGACAGCGGCAGGTTCAACCGGCGCGCGGCGGCGTGCAGCGTGCCCATCGCCTTGTCGCCCAGGCCGCGCTTGGGCACGTTGACGATACGTTCAAACGCCAGCGCATCATCGGGCGATTGCACCAGCCGCAGATAGGCCAGCGCATCGCGGATTTCCGCCCGCTCATAAAAGCGGAAGCCGCCAACGATGCGATAGGGCAGGCCGATGGCGATGAACCGGTCTTCAAACAGCCTGGTCTGGAACTGGGCGCGCACCAGGATCGCCATGTCATTCAATGACACGCCTTCGCGGCCCAGCCGTTCGGCCTCGTCGCCCACGGTGCGGGCTTCCTCCGGCCCGTCCCACACGCCGGTCACCGCCACCTTCTCGCCGGTGCTGTGCTGGGTGAACAGGGATTTGCCCAGCCGGCCATTGTTGTGGGCAATCAGATGGTTGGCCGCGGCGAGGATATGCGGGGTGGACCGGTAATTCTCTTCCAGCCGGATCAGCTTGGCGCCGGGGAAATCCGCTTCAAAGCGCAGGATATTGGCCACCTCCGCCCCGCGCCAGCTGTAGATCGACTGGTCATCATCGCCCACGCAGGCGATGTTGCGGCGGTCGCCCACCAGCGCCTTCAGCCATTGATATTGGGCCTGGTTGGTGTCCTGATACTCGTCCACCATCACATAGCGGAAGCGCTCGCGATAATCGGCCAGCACATCGGGATGGCGGGCAAAGATGGTCAGCATATGGAGCAGCAGATCGCCGAAATCCGCCGCGTTCAGCTGCACCAGCCGCTCCTGATAACGGGCATAAAGCGCCGCGCCGCCGCCCTTGGCGCCATCGGCAAAGGCAAAGCTTTCACCCGGCGGCACCTGTTCTGGCAACAGGCCGCGGTTTTTCCAGCGGTCGATCAGGCTGGCCAGCTGCTTGGCCGGCCAGCGCTTTTCATCCAGCCCGGCCTCCGTCACCACCTGTTTCAGCAGGCGCAGCTGGTCATCGGTATCAAGGATGGTGAACTGCGGGTTCAGGCCCACAAGCCCGGCATGGCGGCGCAGCATTTTGGCTGACAGGGCGTGGAAGGTGCCCAGCCAGGGCAAGCCTTCGGCCATGCCGCCCAGCAGCAGCTCCGTGCGGTGGCGCATCTCGCGCGCCGCCTTGTTGGTGAAGGTGACGGCCAGCACCTGCGACGGCCAGGCCAGCCGGTTGAACAATATATGCGCCAGCCGCGCAGTGAGCGCCTTGGTCTTGCCGGTGCCGGCGCCAGCCAGGATCAGCACCGGGCCCTCGGTGGTTGTCACCGCGTCGCGCTGGGCCGGGTTGAGCCCGGCCAGCCAGGGCGGGCCCTGCAACGAATCAGGCGTGGGGGCAGGCAGCATGGGTGAACAAGTATGGAACAAACCTGCGCCTGCCAAGCCCGTGCCACCCGATTGATTCAATCTGCCGCGCGCCTCGCCGTTTCAGCCGGCACGACCAATGGGAGCGGACGCACGATGACAGCCATGCTGAAACCGCCGGTGCAGGTGGCGCGCAATCTGGGGTGGCGCCAGGTGCTGGGCGCCGGGCAGGGCGGCGATGGCTTCTGGGCGCATGTGCGCGGCCAGCAACTGCTGCTCCTGAACGCCGCCATCCCCTTCAACATCGGCCTGCTGGTGATCAACATGGCGGTGCTGCTCGCCCTGTTCGGCCCGGCGGTGCCCTTTGCCCAATTGGCGCCCTGGCTGGCGGGCTTTGCCGGCCTGTCGCTGATGTGGAGCGTGCGGGCCATAAGGCGCGGCCGGGCCGGCGTGCCGGCCACTGCCAGCCATGGCCGCTTCTGGCGGGTGACGGCGGAAATCGCCACATTGGGCCTGTGCTGGGCCGGCCTGTTGTTTGCGCTGCTGCCGGTGCTGCCGGCTGATCGCCAGGCCGTGCTGATGATCTTCTCGCTGATCTTCATGGGCGCCATCAGCAACGCAGCGGCCACCATGCCGGTGGCGGTGCTGGCGGTGGTGGCGGCGATTGCCGGATCGATGTGGGCGGCGCTGCCGGCCGGCGCACCGCTGGAACATCCGATGGTGGCGCTGGGGCTGGCCAGTTTTGCCCTGATCAAGCTGCGCGCCGCCTTGGCCACCACCTATCAAACCATGGCGCGGCTGAAGAGCGATGCCGATCTGAAGGATCAGGGCGAGGTGGTCCGCCTGCTGCTCAACGAATATGAATCCAACGGCAGCGACTGGCTGCTGGAACTGGATGCGCAGGGCCGGCTCACCCATGTCACCACGCGCTTTGCCGATGTGGCGCGGCGGCCGCGCGGCGATCTCATCGGCCAGCCGCTGCTCAGCCTGATCGATCCCGCCCAGGGCGGCGCGGCGGTGGTGGCGCTGGCCCATGCGCTTCGCCAGGTGCAGCCGTTCCGCGATCTGGTGGTGCCGGTGCCGCTCGGCCGCGATTTGCGCTGGTGGGCATTGTCGGGCACGCCGAAACAGGATGGCCAGGGCAATTTCACCGGCTTCCGCGGCGTCGGCCGTGATGTGACCGAGGTGCGCCGCAGCCAGGAACGCATCGCCCAGCTGGCGCGCTTCGATCCGCTCACAGGCCTCGCCAACCGCAGCCTGTTCCGCGAAACGCTCGACGATGTGGTCGATCGCGCCATCGCCAGCGGTCGGCCGGCGGCGCTGCTGTTCGTCGATCTCGATCGCTTCAAGGCGGTGAACGATGGCTTTGGCCATGCCGCCGGCGATTATCTGCTGCGCCAGGTCGCCCAACGGCTGCAGGGACTGGTGAAGGGCGGCGCCACCATCGCCCGGCTGGGGGGCGACGAATTCGCCATCCTGCTGCCCGATGGCAGTGGTGACCGGCCGGCCCGGCTCGCTGCCCAGATCGTCAAGGACATGGCCCGGCCCTTCCCGCTGGGCGACACCGGCCGCGCCGGCGCCGTGGTGGGCGACACCGGCCGCGCCGGCGCCGTGGTGGGCGCATCGGTGGGCTGGGCGCGCGTGCCCGATGATGCCCGCACGCCCGAAAGCCTGCTGCGCTGCGCCGATCTTGCCCTCTATCAGGTCAAGGGCCAGGGCCGCGGCGCCGCCTGCCAATATTCCGCCGAAATGGCCGAAGCTGCCGCCCACCGACGCCGGCTGGAAGGCGATCTCGCCTCTGCGCTGGAACAGGATCAACTCGCCCTGATGTTCCAGCCGGTGGTGGACGCGGCCGACGAACGCATCACCGGGTTCGAGGCGCTGCTGCGCTGGCACCATCCCGAACTCGGCACCATCCCGCCACTGGATTTCATCCCCATCGCCGAGGATACGGGCCTGATCGTCCCCATCGGCCATTGGGTGATCGACCGGGCGCTGGCCTGGGCCGCCCGTTGGCCCCAGCATGTCCGCGTAGCTGTCAACCTGTCCGCCGTGCAGATGGAGGATGTCGATCTGCCCGTCCACATCGCCGCTGCGCTGGCCCGCCACCGCGTCACCGCCGACCGGCTGGAGCTGGAAATCACCGAAAGCCTGTTCCTCGCCGAAAAGCCGGCGGTGCAGCAGGTGCTCGCCGAATTGACCGCCCTGGGCCTCAACTTCGCGCTGGATGATTTCGGCACCGGCTATTCGGCGCTCGGCACGCTGCAAAAGGCCAGCTTCAGCCGCATCAAGATCGATCGCAGCTTCGTCAAACGCGCCACTGCCTTGGGCGATGATGCCAGCGCCATCATCCAGGCCATCGTGCGGCTGGCCGCCAGCCTCGACATGGCCACCACCGCCGAAGGCACCGAAACCCGCGCCGCCTTCGAACTGTGCCGCGATCTCGGCTGCACCCAGGTGCAGGGCTTTCTGTTCGGCCGGCCGATGCCGCCGGAACAGGCAACCACGCTGGTGGCCGATCTGGCCCCCGTCTAAGCTTTGCGCCTAGCTCTCCACCCACGCCTTCAGCAGCGTGTGGGCAATGGCCAGCGGCGGCGGCGCCAGCCAGTCGCCCTCACCGGCGAGCGCCGCGCGCACGTCGTCCTTCGTCACCCAGCGCACCTCCTCCAGCTCCTCCGCGTCCAGCCGCACCTCAAAACCGTCCGCTTCGGCAAAGCAGGCGATCATCAGGCTGGACGGGAAGGGCCAGGGCTGGCTGGCGAGATAGCGCACGCGGCGTGTGGTGATGCCGGCCTCTTCCCACAATTCGCGGCGCACCGCCTCCTCCAGGCTCTCGCCCGGCTCGACGAATCCGGCCAGGGCCGACAGGAAGCGCTTGGGAAAGCGCGGCTGCCGGCCGATCAGGGCGTGGCCGTCCTTCACGGCCAGCATGATCACCACCGGGTCCACCCGCGGGAAATGCTCCGCCCCGCAGGCGCCGCAATTGCGGCTCCAGCCGCCCTTCGCCAGCGTGGTCGGCGCGCCGCACACCGCGCAATGGCCGTGGCGCTGGTGCCAATCGATCAGGCTGCGCCCCTGCGCCACGATGGCCGCGTCCCCGGCTGGCAGGATCGCGCCAGCCGCCCGCGCATCCAGCAGTTTGCCGCCGAAATCGCGCACCAGCTCGTCTGAAGGGGCAGCGGCGGCAAAGCGCGGGCCTTCCGGCGCCATGCCCAGAAACACGCTCAACGCATCATGCGGCAGGTCCGACCGATAGGCCCACAGGATCGCCGGATTGTCCCCCGGCTTGATCACCGGGTTCAGTCCATCCAGCACCAGCCAGCGCGCATCGGGCCGGGCCCGCATGGCGATCAGCGCGGCGGGATCGCGCCTGATCTCATCGGCCCGGTCGAGCGTTCCCCCGCAAAAGCCGGTGGCCGGCACATCGAAAAACATGGTCATGCCGCATTTGTCCCGTCATCGCCGCCCTGCGCAAGCGCCAGCTGCACCGCCTTGGCAAAAAGCGTGGGCAGGCCGGTCGCTGCGCCGCCCACCGCCACCCATTCGCCGTCCAGTTCCGGCCGTGCAGCCAGCCGCAGCGCCTTCACTGCCAGCGCCAGCTCGAAATGGGTGAAGCCATGGCGCACCACCCCCAAGGTCTGCCAATCCCCCGCCAGCGGCGCCACCGCTGCCTGCCCCCGCCAGTCACAGCTGGGCAGCGCCCGCATCCCGCCGAGCAGCCCCTTCGCCGGCCGTCGCACCAGCAGCACCTGTCCCTCTGCCTCGATCCACCAGGCCGTGCCCTGGCGCTGCGGCCGGGCCTTCTTCGCCGGCTTCACCGGAAAATCCTCGGGCGCGCCGGTCTGCCGGCCAGCGCAGGCAGCCGCGATCGGGCAGGCGAGGCAGCGCGGCGTTTTCACCGTGCACACCCGCCGCGCCAGATCCATCAGCGCTTGTGCAAAATCCCCGGCCCGGCCTTGGGGCAACACCGCCGCCAACGCCTCCCGGATCGCGGTGCGCGCGCCCGGCAACGGCTCGGCCAGCGCCAGCAGCCGCGTCACCACCCGTTCGACATTGCCATCGATCACCACGGCATCGCGCCCAAAGCCAAAGGCCGCCACCGCCGCCGCCGTGTAATCGCCAATGCCGGGCAGGGCGCGCAGGGCGGCCTCCTCCCCCGGAAAACGCCCGCCATGCTGTGCCACCACGGCGCGGGCGCAGGCCAGAAGATTACGGGCACGGGCATAATAACCGAGCCCCGCCCAGGCCTGCATCAGATCATCATCATCGCAGGCCGCCAGCGCCGCCACAGTGGGCCAGCGTGCGGTGAAGGCGTGGAAATAGGGGGTCGCCGCCTCCACTGTCGTCTGTTGCAGCATCACTTCCGAAAGCCACACGCGATAGGGCCAATCGGGATCATCGGGCAGCGCCGCGGCCGGCGGGTTGCGCCACGGCAGCACCCGGGCATGGGCACCATACCAGGTCAGCAGATCGTGCGGCCAGCTATCACTCACGGCCCCGCTATGGCATGAAAGCCGGATGGCCAAAAAGCCCCCCCAATCAACTCCCGAGAAACGGCCCGAAACACCGCGCGGCCGCACCCGCGCCATCGCCGATCTGGTCGGCGATGTCGGCGGCGTCGCCTTCCGCCGCTTTGGCTTCACGCAAGGGGCGCTGATCGAACGCTGGCCCGAGATCGTCGGCGAAACCTATGCCCGCCATTGCCGCCCACTGCGCCTGCGCTTTGCCCGCGGCGCACGCGAACAGGGCACGCTGGCCATTGCCGCCACCGGCGCGCTGGCCCCGATGCTGCGCCACGTCGAACCCCAGATCATCGACCGCGCCAACCGCATCCTCGGCTATGCCGCCGTCGCCCGCATCGCCATCGAACAGGGTGCCCAGGCCGCCACCCCGCCGCCGCCGCCGCCACCCAAACCCGGCCCACTGCCCGAATCGGCCCGCTCCACCCTGAAACAGATCGAAGATCCGGAACTCCGGGCCACACTGCAAAGCCTGGCCGAAGCGCTCGCCACCAGCCACGGCCCACCCAAGATCAGATAGGGCTGCCCGGCCGCTGCCCTATTCCGCCCTGTGGGCACCTCCCCCAGAGGGGACAGATATCACGTGATCCTCCCCCTCTGGGGGAGGTGGCACGTGGCACGCGTGACGGAGGGGGCCGCGCCTGTGGCACCGCAGGCCACCCCCACCAACAGGGCTTGGCGCACCGCGCCGCATCACGCTAAGAACAGCCCATGCTCACCCGCTCCCTTCTGGCCGCCCTGCTGCTCGCCGCGCCCGCGCTGGCGGCGGTGCCAGCCAAACCGGCCGCCAAGCCCGCTGACGCCATCGACTGGACCAGCCGCATCGCCCTCACGCCGCAGGGCGGCCTTTTGATCGGCAATCCCAACGCCCGGGTGAAGCTGGTCGAATTCGGCAGCCTTACCTGCCCGCACTGCCGGCATTTCCACGAAACCGGCCTGCCGGTGGTCAAGGCGCGCTACATCGCCAGCGGCGCGGTGTCCTATGAATATCGCTCCTTCAGCCTGAACGGCATCGATCTGATGGCCGGCCATCTCCTCTATTGCCAGGCACCGGCGGCGGCCTGGGCCTTTGTCAACAAGGCCTATCTGCGCCAGGATCAGCTGGTCGCCCCCTTCCTGCAGATCAGCGAGGATGCCCGGGCCGCCGTGCAGAAACTGCCGGAGGATCAGCAGGGCCCGCGCATGGCGACCTTGGGCAAGCTGCCGGAATTTTCCGGCCTGCCGCCGGCGCAATATCAGGCTTGTGTCAGCGCCAAGCCGGCGATGGACAGGCTGATGGCCATCCGCACCGATGCCGTCCAAACCCATGGCCTCACCGGTACCCCCAGCTTCCTGATCAACGGCAAGATGCAGACCGACGTGTTTGACTGGATGGCGCTGGAACCGCTGCTCGCCGCCGCCGTCAAATCGGCAACCCCATCCAAGCCCCTTTCGACCCCCAGAAGGACAAAATGATGAAGCGCCTGGCCTTTCTCGCCGCCACCGCCCTGACCCTGGCGGCCTGCAACGACAGCAAGACCCCGGCCGCTGCTGGCAGTGACGCCGCCGCCCCGGCGGTTGCCGCCCCGGCCGGCAAGGCCTGGGTGGATGTCGTCAGCGCCACGCCGGAAGGCGGTTTCCGCATCGGCAACCCCGATGCCAAGGTGAAGCTGGTGGAATTTGCCTCCATCTCCTGCCCGCACTGCCGCGAATTCCACGAACAGGGCATGGAAACGCTGAAGGGCAAATATGTCGCCAGCGGCAATGTCTCCTATGAATATCGCAACTTCGTGCTCAACATCGCCGATCAGGCCGCCACCGTGCTGGCGCGCTGCCAGGGCGAAACCGCCTTCTTCGGCTTCCTCGATGCGCTGTATCGCGATCAGGCCGGCTGGTTCGAACCCTTCACCAAGCTGCCGGAAGGCGCCTTGAATGGCCTGGCCAACCTGCCGATCGAACAGGCCACGCTGCGCGCCGCCGAACTGGGCGGCATGCCCGATTACATGAAGCTGCGCGGCATCCCGCGCGCCAAGTTCGATCAGTGCCTCGCTGATCCCGCCGCCTACAAGACGCTCGACGCGCTGAAGAATCAGGCCGTGAACGAATATAAGCTCACCGGCACGCCCAGCTTCATCATCAACGGCGTGGTGCAGGAAGGCACCTACACCTGGGCCGATCTGGAACCCAAGCTGCAGGCGGCCCTGAGGTAAACTTTGGAGTTTCGCCGCCTTCGCCTTGCGGGCTTCAAGTCCTTCGTTGAACCCACCGATCTCTTGATCGAGCCGGGGCTGACCGGCGTTGTCGGCCCCAACGGCTGCGGCAAATCCAACCTCTTGGAAGCGCTGCGCTGGGTGATGGGGGAGGCGAGCCCCAAGTCCATGCGCTCGGGCGGTATGGATGACGTGATCTTCGCTGGCACCGCCGCCCGGCCGGCGCGCGAATTCGCCCATGTCACCCTCAGCCTCGCCGGCAGCGCCGGGGAAGAGCTGGAGGTGCAGCGCCGGATCGAACGCGGCGCTGGTTCCGATTACCGCCTGAACGGGCGGGACACGCGGCAACAGGATATCCGCCTGCTGTTTGCCGATTCGGCCACGGGCGCCCACAGCCCGGCCATCGTCGGGCAGGGGCGGATCAGCGCCATCATCGCCGCCAAGCCGGCCGAACGCCGCCAGTTGCTGGAAGAGGCCGCCGGCATCGCCGGCCTCGCCGTGCGCCGGCGCGAAGCCGAAATCCGCCTGCGCGCCGCCGAAGCCAATGTCGCCCGGCTGGATGATGTGGTGAAGGGCCTGGAAACCCAGGCCGCCAGCCTGAAACGCCAGGCCCGCAGCGCCGAACGCTATCGCGGCCTGACCGACCGGATCCGCCATGGCGAGGCCGCGCTGAACTTCGCGCGCTGGCATGCTGCGGTTGCCGCCTGTGAAAAGGCCCGCACCGCCGCGCTCGCCGCCGATCAAATCGCTGCCGAGCGTACCCGCGCCGCCGCCGCGCTGGTGACGGCGGCGACCAACGCCGCCGCCGGCCTGCCCGCCTTGCGCACCGCCGAAGCCGAAGCCGCCGCCGCCGTGCAGGCCCTGCGCCAGCGCCGCGCCCTGATCGAGGCGGAACAACAGGAACTCGCCCGCCGCGATGCCGCGCTCGTGGCGCAACTGGCCAGCCTCACCCGCGATTCGGCCCGCGAAGTCGCCCTGGCCGATGATGCCGCCAGCGCGCAAGGCCGCCTGGCGGCGGAGGCGGAGCAACTGGCTGCCCGCCGCGCCGAACTGGCCGCGCAGGCACCCGCCCTGGCCGAGGCTGTGCGTGCTGCCGAAACCGCCGCACAAGGCGCAGAAGCCGCCTTGTCCGATGCGATGGCCGCCCATGCCGCCGCGGCAGCCGCCGCCCGCGCCGCCGCCGATGCCGCCGCCGCCGCGCAAGGCCGCGCCTCCCGCGCCCGGCAAGAAGCGCAAGCGCTCGCCGACCGGCTGGCCCGGCTGGCCCCCGCGCCCGATCTGGCACCGCTGCAGGCCGCAGTTGCCCAGGCGGAGGCTGATGTTGCCGCTTGCGAAACCGGCGTGGCCGATGCCGAATCGGCCCGCCCGTCGCTGGAGGCCGCCCGCAGCGAGGCCGCCGCCGCTGTCGCCGCCGCCCGCGCCACCCTGGCCAGCCTGGAGGCCGAAAGCAGCGCGCTCGCCCGCCGCCTCGCCGCCGATCAGGGCAAGGGCCCGCGCATCGCCGATCAACTGGTGGCCGCCGCCGGTTATGAAGCCGCGCTCGCCGCCGCGCTGGGGGAGGATATGGAGGCCGGCCCGGCCAGTTCCGCCCAGCCGCGCCGCTTTGCCGGCACACCCGCCGTCGATGATCCGCCGCTTCCACCCGGCGTCACCCCGCTCGCGCCCCACGTGCAGGCGCCGCCCGAACTCGCCCGCCGGCTGGCGCAGCTCGGCGTTGTCGATGCGCCGCCGTCGCCCGAACTGATCGCCGCCTTGCGCCCCGGCCAGCGCCTGGTCAGCCGCGATGGCAAATTGTGGCGCTGGGACGGGCTGGTTGATGCAGGTGGCCGCACCGATGCCGCCGCCGCCCGCCTGCGCGCCCGCCGGCGCGCCGCCGAACTCGCCGCCGAACAGGCCGCCGCTGCCGACGCCGTGGCCGCCGCCACCACCCGGCAGCGCGAGGCCGAAGCCGCCGCCAGCGCAGCAGCCCAGGCCGAACGCAGCGCCCGCGCCGCCCGCGATGCCGCCGCCCGTACCCTCACCGAGGCACGTGGCCGGCTCGCCAGCGCCGAAACCGCAGCCGCCCGCGCCGCCGGTGAACAGGCCAGCCTGGCCAGCGCCGCCGCCCGCGCCGAAGCCGACGCGCAGCGGCTGACCGCCGAAGCCGAAACCCTGCGCGCCGCCGTGCCGCCGGCCGATCAGGTGGCGGAACTGGCCGCCGCGCTGAATCGGGCGCGTGATGCGGCCGAGCGGGCGCGCCAGGCGCTGGCGCGGGCACGCAGCGACCAGGATGCCGCCGCGCGCGCCGCCGAGTCGGCCACGCTTCGCGCCAATCTCATCACCCAGGAACAGGCCGATTGGGCCCGCCGCCTCGAACAGAGCGGCAGCCAGCGCGCCGAACTGGCCGCCCGCGCCGAGGCCGCCGCTGATGATCGCGCAGGCATCGCCGCCCGCGTGAAGGCCATCGCCGCCGATCTCGCCAGCCTGGCAGACCAGACCCAAGCCGCTGATTCCAAACGCGCCGCCGCCGCCGATGCGCTGGCCCGCGCCGAAGCCGCCGTCGAAACCGCCAACACCCAGGCTCGCGCCGCGGAAGCCCAAGTGGCCGAAGCCCGCGAACTGCGCGCCACGCTGCGGGCCGAGGCCGACCATCAGGACGCTGCCCGGGCCGAGATCGAACGCCAAACAGGCGAACGATTTCAATGCTCTCCGCCAATGTTGCCCGGCCGCTTCGGCTTTGCGCCCGAACCCGGCGACGCCGATGCGCTGGCCATCCAGCTTGATGGCCTCACCGCCGAGCGTGACCGGCTCGGCCCCGTCAACCTGCGCGCCGATATCGAGCTCAAGGAACTGGAAGAACAGGCGAAATTGACCGTCGCCGAAAAGGCCGAGCTTGATACCGCCATCGCCCGCCTGCGCGGCTCCATCGGCAGCCTCAACCGCGAAGGCCGCCAGCGCCTCGCCGCCGCATTCCAGGCTGTGGACGGCCATTTCCGCACCCTGTTCACCGATCTGTTCGGCGGCGGGGAGGCGCAGCTGGCGCTGATCGAATCCGATGATCCGCTGGAGGCCGGCCTCGAAATCATGGCCCAGCCCCCCGGCAAGAAGCTGCAATCCCTCACCCTTTTGTCGGGCGGCGAACAGGCGCTCACCGCCACCGCGCTGATCTTCGCGCTGTTCCTCGCCAATCCGGCGCCCATCTGCGTGCTCGACGAAGTTGATGCGCCATTGGATGATGCCAATGTCGAACGCTTCTGCGACCTGCTTGATCGCATGGCGGCACAGACCGCCACGCGCTTCCTCATCGTCACCCACAACGCCGTCACCATGAGCCGCATGCACCGGCTGTTCGGTGTCACCATGGCCGAGCCCGGCGTCAGCCAGCTGGTCAGCGTCGATCTGCAGGCCGCTGAACGCCTGCTGGCCACAGCCTGATACCATATGTGCACTGCACAATGGTTGACACCCCAAGCCCGGCCCTCTAGGACGCGCGCCAAGCCCAACTGGCATCGCCAGTGGGGCCTTCTGCCGCATCCGGCAGATGTTCAGGACGACAGGGGTTTTCGCCTTGGCCGACCGCCACACCGACGAGGACAGCCTCGCGCGCCGCATCGCTGCGGCTCGGGCCGCTGAATCCGGTGCGAAGGATGGTGCCAAACGGCAAGAGAACACCGGTTGGCAACTGGCCTCCGAATTCATCGGGGCCATGCTGGCCGGCGGGTTCATCGGCTGGTTCATTGACCGGCAGTTGGGCAGCGGACCCTGGGGCCTGATCATCATGCTGATGCTCGGCTTCGTGACTGGCCTCTACCAGTCATTGCGCCGGCAGAAGGCGATGGATGCAGACGAGCGGAATGGGGATTGAACGGCCGTGGCCAACCCGATGGAGCAGTTCAAGATCGAGACGATCGCGCCGCTGACCGTGGCGGGCACCGATCTGTCCTTCACCAACAGCTCGCTGTGGATGCTGATCTCGCTGATCAGCATTGCTGCTTTCCTGTTCATCGGCACCGCCCGCCCGCAGCTGGTGCCCGGCCGCATGCAGGCAGCGGTCGAATATCTCTATGATTTCATTCGCGACATGCTGCGTGAAAATGTCGGCAAGGATGGCCTGCGCTATGCGCCGCTGATCTTTGCCGTGTTCGTGTTCGTGCTGGCCTGCAACCTCCTGGGCATGGTGCCATTCGTGCACAGCTTCACGCCCACCAGCCACATCGCCGTCACCTTCGGCCTTGCCATGATCGTCTTCACCCTGGTGGTGATCGTTGGCTTCGCCCGCCATGGCCTGCACTTCTTCTCGCTGTTCCTGCCGGAAGGCACGCCGATCTTCGTGGCGCCGCTGGTGGCCTTGATCGAATTCCTCTCCTTCCTGTCGCGCCCCTTCACGCTTGCCATCCGGTTGTTCGCCAACATGACCGCCGGCCACGTGCTGATGAAGGTGTTCGGCGGCTTCGTCGTCAGCCTTGGGGCCTACAACATCGCGCTGGGCGCCATTCCTCTGGTGGTCAATGTCGCGCTCACCGCGCTGGAACTGCTGATCGCGGTGGTGCAGGCCTATGTGTTCGCGCTGCTGGCAAGCATCTACCTCAACGACGCTGTCAATCTTCACTAAGCCTTTCAACCGCTTACCACACGAAAAGGACGTAAAATGGAAGTCGCTGCTTACAAGCTGATCGGTGCTGGCCTTGCCGCCATGGGTGCCGGTTTCGCCGCCATCGGCGTGGGCATCATCTTCGGCATGTTCCTGTCGGGCGCGCTGCGCAACCCGGCCGCTGCCGACAAGCTGGGCGCCCGCCTGATCTTCGGCTTCGCCGTGACCGAAGCGCTCGGCCTGATCGCCGCCGTCGTCGCGCTGGCGCTGGCCTTCGGCTGATTGCTGTTCCGGCGCCCGGCCACCCGGCCGGGTGCCGATCCTGCCCTCATGCTTCGCCGGGGATGATCCGTGCCGCAGTTTGATCCTGCCAGTTTTGCTTCACAGATCTTCTGGTTCGGCGTGTTCTTCACGCTGCTCTATGTCGCTGTGGTGCGCCCGACGCTGCCCAAGGTGGGCAAGGTCATCGATGCCCGCGAAGCGCAGGTGTCGGGCGATCTTGATCGCGCCGAAGCCGCCAAGGGCCAGGCCGATGCCATCCGCACGGCCTATGATGATGGCATGAAGCAGGCGCGTGATGCTGCCCAGGCGGCTGTTGCGGCCGCCCGCGACGGCGCTGCCAAGGCCGCTGAAGCCCGGCTGAAGCAACTCGCCGCCCGGCTCGATGCCGATGCGGAAGCAGCAGCGGCCAGCCTCGATCTGGCCCGTGCCAGTGCCCGTGCCGGCCTCGAATCGACCGTGGCCGAACTCACCACCGAAGCCGTTGCCAAGCTGGCCGGCATCGAAGTCACCGCTGCCGACGTGTCGGCCGCGCTGGCGGCGCACTGAGGAGCCTTGCCATGGCCGAACCCGCCGAACTGACCGCCGAAACCGTCGCCCACGGCGCCGCCCATCATGAAGAGCCCGTGCTGCTCGGCCTCAACGCCGAAGGCTGGGTCTATACCGGCGTTGCCATCTTCCTGGTGCTGGCCGTTGTCGTCTTCAAGGCGCCGTCGCTGATCGCCAAGGCGCTGGACGAACGCATCGCCGGCGTGAAGAAGCAGCTCGACGAAGCCGCCGCCCTGCGCGCCGAAGCCGAAGCCCTGCTGGCCGGTGCCGAAAAGGCCCGCGCCGCTGCCGAAGCCGATGCCGCCGCCATCCGCGCCCGTGCCGAGGTGGAAGCCGCCGATCTGGTCAAGGCCAGCGAAGCCGCCGCCAGCGAAGCCATCGCCCGCCGCACCGCCGCTGCGGAACAGCGCATCGCCGCTGCCGAGCGCAGCGCCGCGGCCGAGCTGAAGGCCGAAGTCGCCGCCCAGGTCACCAAGGCCGCCGCTGCCATCATTGCCGCCAAGGCGGACAAGGCACTGCAGACCCGGCTGACCGACGACGCCATCGCCGGCCTGGACCGCCGCCTGCACTGAGCGGTCGCGGCGGAAGCCGTTCGATTCCCTCTCGGGGAGCCACACGGTCCCCCGGTGCACGCGGCGAGCCGCTTCCTTTCCAACACTTGAAAACGAATGGCCCCTTTACCAAGTACCAGCTCTCATCAAGGAGTTGCTGCATGGCCAAACACGCTTTCAAGCATGGTGATATTGTCGTCCTGAAGTCTGGCGGCCCCCCCATGACTGTTGACGGTGTTCCAGGAGACGACAAATCCGGACAAGGCAAGGACAATTATCTCTGTCGTTGGTTCAAAGGTGCAAACTCAGAGCGTGGCGCTTTCGGTGAGCACCTTCTTCAAACGTATGTTGCTCCGGCAAAGAAATGACGCCCCAACAAGCTGCGGAGTGGATGCTAGAGCGGTATGAGGCCTCCCGTTTCCTCTACCAAGAGGAAGCGGCCTCGCACTTGTACCACTTGCATGACGAGCGCCTGACCTACTTCGATGCTAGTAACAATCTGTGCATTGGAAAGGAAGTGCTTGCGGCGTTCAACAGGCTCACGCCCGACGCGGTGTATGAGCGGGCGAGCAAGTTTTGGCGCGATCGGCTTCCGTCGGATCAGCCAGGACGGCAACAGTAAGGTGCGATACATTGCGCATTCATCGCCCGGCTGTTATGCAGTCGGGCGATGACGCATTTGCTGGCCCTGCACCGACGATTTTGACGCGCCCCGCGCGGCCATCCCCGCGCGCCAGCCCGTCTCTGCCCAGCCGTCCGAAAGTGCCAGCCCCACGTGTTCCAGATCCTTCCCGCCACCGGCGATCATCACGCGTCGATTGAAACCCTGCTCGATCATCGCTTTGGCCCCGCCCGCCACAACCGCACCGCCTATCGCCTGCGCGAAGGGACCCAGCCGCTGGCCCATCTGTCGTTCGTCGCGATGGACGGCGATGAACTGGTGGGCAGCGTGCAATGCTGGTCGATCCGGCTGAAGCCGGTGCATGGCGCGCGGCTGCCGCTGGTGCTGCTCGGCCCGGTGGCCGTCGCCGCTGATCGTGAGGGTCAGGGCATTGCCACCGCGCTGATGCGGGCTGCACTCGCGGCCATCGATGCCGCGGGCGAGCCACCGGTGCTGCTGATCGGTGATGCGCCCTTTTATGGCCGCTTCGGCTTTTCGGCGGCCGCCACCCGCCTGTGGACCATGCCCGGCCCGGTCGATCATGATCGCCTGCTGCTGCGCGGGCCCAGCACCGGCCTGCCGCGCATCGCGGCGGTGGAGGCGACGCAATTGGTCGCCCCCCGCGCCGCCAAGGTTGCCTGAAGCCGCCACCCGGCCAATAAGGCAGGCGTGACCGCCGAATCATCCCCTGCAGACCGGTTTGCCGAACTGCTCGCCCTGTCGCGGGCCGGCAAGCGCCTGCCCGTTGAGCAATGGCACCCCAGCCATTGCGGCCACAGCGACATGCGCATTGCTGCCGATGGCACCTGGTTCCACGCCGGCACGCCGATCGGCCGCAAGGAACTGGTGAAGCTGTTCGCCTCCATCCTGCGGCGGGAGGCGGATGGCAGCCATGTGCTGGTGACGCCGGTCGAAAAGCTGGACATCGATGTGGAGGATGCCCCCTTCATCGCGGTGGACGCCGATTGGGAAGGGCAGGGGCCGGCGCGCCGCATCCTGTTCCGCCTCAACACCGATGATGTGGTCGCCTGCGGCCCCGATCATGGCCTTGATGTGCGCATCGATCCCGATGGCACGCCCCGGCCCTATCTCCACGTCCGCGCCGGGCTGATGGCGCTGGTCAATCGCGCCACCTTCTACCGCTTGGCCGATTTGGCCCTGGAAGAGGGCGGGGAACCGCCGGGCCTGTGGAGCAACGGCCGCTTTTTCCCGTTCATGGATGCCAGCGATGCCGCTTGACCGGGTGCGCGCCCTGCTGGCCCAGCCCCTGATCCCTGCCCCGCACGGCGATTGGGATTTGGGCCGCGATCCGCCGCCGCCGGTCGATCGCCTGACCCCGGCCGCCGTGCTGATGGCCATTTCCAACGAGGCAGACCCGCAGCTGCTGCTCACCCGCCGCACCGCCCATCTGAAGCGCCACGCCGGCCAGGTCGCCTTTCCTGGCGGCCGGCAGGACGAGGGCGATGCCGGCCTGATCGCCACCGCCCTGCGCGAGGCGGAGGAGGAGGTGGCGATGCCGGCCGATGTGGTGGAAGTGCTGGGCACGCTCGATCCCTATCGCACCGGCACCGGCTTCATCGTCACGCCCGTGGTGGGCGTGGTGCCGCCGGGGTTGGAGCTGCGCGCTGATCCGGCCGAGGTGGACACGCTCTTCCACGTGCCGCTCGCCCATGTCATCGATCCGGCCAACCATGTGCAGGAAAGTGCCATGTGGCAGGGCCGCCAACGCCAATACTGGACCATCCGGCACGACCGTTTCCACATCTGGGGTGCCACCGCCGGCATGATCGTCGCCTTCAGCCAGCGGCTGGCGGCTGTTCGCTGATGGCCATTCCCGATCATCTGCCGCTGCTGCCGGCGCTGGCCACGCCGGCCGGCACCGCGCTGCTTGCCACGCTCGATGCCGCCGCCGGGGAAACCAGGCTGGTCGGCGGTGCGGTGCGCGATGCGCTGCTCGGCTTGCCGGTCAAGGATATTGATCTTGCCACCCGCCTGACCCCGGAGGAGGTGATGCGCCGCCTGCGCGCCGCCGGGCTGAAGGCGGTGCCGACCGGCCTCGCCCATGGCACGGTGACCGCGGTGGGGGAGGGCCTCGTTGCCGAAGTCACCACCCTGCGCCGCGACGTGCAAAGCTTTGGCCGCCATGCCGAAGTCGCCTTCACCAGCGACTGGCAAGAGGACGCCGCCCGGCGCGATTTCACCATCAACGCGCTCTATGCCGGCCTGCCCGCCGGCGAAATCCATGATTTCACCGGCGGCCGCGCCGATCTTGCCGCCCGCCGCGTGCGCTTCATCGGCGATCCGCTGGCGCGCATTGCCGAGGATCATTTGCGCATCCTCAGGTTCTTCCGCTTTTCCGCCCGTTATGCCGCCAGGCTGGATGCCGATGGTCTTGCCGCCTGCGTCGCTCGCGCCAATGATCTGATGGCACTCAGCCGTGAGCGCATTGCCATGGAGCTGCAGGGCTTGCTGCTGGTCGCCGATCCGGTGCCGGTGCTCGCCGCGATGATCGATGGGGGCATCTGGCGCGCCGTGCTGCCCGAACTGGCGGCCGATCGCCTGCCCGTGCTGGCCCGCACCATCGCCGCCGAAGCCGCCGCCGGGGTGGCGCCCGCCTGGCCCCGCCGCCTCGCCGCACTGCTGCCCGCTGGCGACACGCGCCTTGCTGCCGAAATTGGCGCGCAGTTGAAACTTGCCAACGCCGTGCGCATCCGCCTCGTCGCCGCCGTGCAGCCCGCCGGCCCACCGCCGCCCTGGCCCGCGGCCTACAAGGATGGCGCGGAGGCGGTGGTGGACCGGCTGCTGATCGCCGGCGAGCCAGCGGCCGCCCAGCCGTTGATCGGCTGGCAGCGCCCGAAATTGCCGGCATCGGGCAAGGACATCATCGCCCGCGGCATCGCGCCCGGCCCCGATGTTGCTCGCCGTCTCAGCGCCTTCGAACGCGCCTGGGTGGCGGCAGGCTTCCCAGCCGATACGGTCAGCATCACCGCCCTGCTCGACGACGCAACCCGCTGATTGATCCCGATCCTCCCCCTCTGGGGGAGGTGGCGCCATTCCTCCCTGCCCGAAGGGCGGGGAGGGGGACCGCCAAAGGCGGTGGAGGGGCCGCGACGGAGGGGGCTGCCAGGAGCGGTCCTTGCCGGCCCCCTCCGCCCTGCGGGCACCTCCCCCAGAGGGGGAGGATCAACACCCATCCGTCGCCGGCGGCCGGCCCCGGCGCGGCGCGGGCGACACCGCCACCTTCACCCCGCGCCGGGCCAACGCTTCACGCAACAACACCTCGATCTCGGCATTCAGGCTGCGGAAGTCGGCCGCTGCGGCCCGTTCCAGCGCGTCGTGCAACGCCGGATCGAGCCGCAGGGCAAAGGCCTTCTTCGCGCTCATCGCATCACTGGTACAGGCTGCCTGTGTTCAGCACCGGCTGAGTGTCACGCTCCCCGCACAGCACCACCATCAGGTTGGAAACCATGGCGGCCTTGCGCTCGTCATCCAGCACCACGACATCCTTGGCCGAAAGTTGGGCCAGCGCCATTTCGACCATGCCGACCGCGCCCGACACCAGGGTTTCGCGGGCGGCCACCACGGCGGCGGCCTGCTGGCGGCGCAACATGGCGCCGGCGATTTCCGGGGCATAGGCCAGGTGGGTGAAGCCGCACTCGTCCACCGTGATGCCGGCCACGGCCAGCCGCTCAATCAGTTCGGTGCGCAGTTCGCCCGACACACGCTCATGATCGCCGCGCAGGGTGACTTCCTTGTGCTCGAAGTCGTCATAGGGATAACGCGCGCCGATGGTGCGCACCGCCACCTCGACCTGGGCGGTGACAAAGCCGCGATAATCATCGACGTCGAACAGCGCCTGCGCACTGTCGGTCACGCGCCACACCAGCTGGGCGGCAATCTCGATCGGGTTGCCGCGCAGGTCGTTCACCTTGATCTGCTGCGAAATCAGGTTGTTGGCGCGCAACGAGATCTTCTTCTTGCCCATCCACGGCCAGGTCCACCTGAGGCCATTGGTGCGGTCGGTGCCCTTGTACTGGCCAAACAGGGTGATGGCCGCCGCCTCGTTCGGCTGCAGGCTGTAAAAGCCCGACAGGATGAAGATGAAGCTGAACAGCAGCAGGCCGTTGATGATCACCAGCCCGCCCGACGGATCGGCAATCAGCATCAGCAGGCTGGCACCCGACGCCACAAGGTTGAGCAACAGCAGGAACAGCATGGCGATGCCATTGCCGCCCACGCCCGTCACCTCGCGGTTGGGCAGGCGGTTGCCATCACTGGAATGTGCAGACGTCACGTTCGGCTCCTCGGTTAAATACGATATCATAATTATATCGATTCGAAGGCCGCGCGCAAGCGCAATCGGATCAGTCCCGCCGGCGGCGCACCGGCGGCTGGTCGGTCCAGGGTTCCACGTCGGGGTTCAGATCAATGTCGAGCATCGGATCGGGCGGTGCCTGCCGATCGGTCGGGCGCTTGGGCGGCGGCCGGCTGGCCCCGCTGCCCGATCGGACGGCGGCGAGGATCAGCGCCAGCGCGCCAATCGTTGTCAGGATGAAACCCAGGCCAAAATCGCCCATGGCGTCAGGGCCAGCGCGCGAAATCGGTCACCGCGCGCGCATCTGCGGTCACCGGCGGCTCAATCGCCGCCACCATCGCCACCGCCGCCGTCACCGCCATCGCTGCCGGCATCCACGATCACCGACGCGTCGCCACCCTGGTCCAGCCGCTTGAAATTGTCATTCTTGCGCGTGTCGCTCAGCATGATGAACATGGCAACGCCCAGCGACAACAGGATGAGGACGATCACCACCATCGGCTCAATCCTGCTTCGGCTGATCGTCAGCCGTCTCGGCCGGCGGCCGCCGCTTTTTCCACACGTTCGCCTTGTCCTGGCTGAACTGGTAACCAAACCAGATAAACATCAGGATGTTGAGGACGCCAACAAGGATCACACCAGTCATGTCGGGCTTTTAACCGCTGCCGGCGCGGCTGGCGAGGGCTAGAGGCTGAACTTGTTGTCACGGGGGAAGCCGGTGGGCGGCATGCGCCCGGCGCTGGCCCGCGCCCCCTTCCAGAAGGTCAGGTCCGCCTCCGTCCGCGTCCGCCCTGAACCGCCGCCCATCGGCCAGCTCAGCCCGTCGGCCATCACGAACGTCCGCACGTCGCTCATGCCGCCATCCTTGTATTTCTGCAGGGCAACGCCCTGGCCCTTCTGCAGCTGCGGCAGCTCTTCCAGCGGGAACACCAGCAACTTGCGGTTCTCCCCGATCACGGCGACCATATCATCCCCGGCGGCGATCCAGCGCACCACCGCCAGCTGGCTGCCGTCGCGCGGGTTCATCACCGCCTTGCCCTTGCGGGTTTCGGCCAGCAGCTCGGCGCTGTCCACCTGGAAGCCGCGGCCATCGCTGGCTGCCAGCAGCAGGCGCCGCTCTGGCTGGTGGGTGAAGATCGACACGATCTCCACGCCTTCGGCCAGATCGATCATCAGCCGCAGCGGCTCGCCAAAGCCGCGCCCGCCCGGCAACCGGTCGGGCATCAGCGTGTAGAAGCGGCCGTCGCTGGCCGCCACCACGATGCGGTCGGTCGTCTGGGCGTGGAAGGCAAAGGCCGGGCCATCGCCTTCCTTGAACTTCAACGCATCGGTGCCGGCCAGATCGGCATGGCCCTTCATCGCCCGGATCCAGCCCTTGGCCGAACAGATGATGGTGATCGGCTCCTTCTCGATCATCGCCTCGATCGGCACCAGCTTCACCTGCGGCGCGGCGGCCAGGCTGGTGCGGCGCCGGCCCAGCGCCGTGGTCGGGCCATAGGCGGTGCGCAGGGCCGTCAGATCGGCGGCCAGCCGTTCCGTCTGCTTCGCCGGATCGGCGATCAGGCCGCGCAGGCCACGGGCCTCTTCGGTCAACGCCTTGTTCTCGCGGGTGATCTCGATCTCTTCCAGCTTGCGCAAGCTGCGCAGCCGCATGTTCAGGATGGCTTCGGCCTGCACATCGGTCAGGTCAAAGGCCGCCTTCAGTTCGGCCTTGGCATCGTCGGCCTCGCGGATGATGCGGATCACCTCATCCAGGTTCAGATAGGCCTTGAGCAGCCCGCCCAGCACCTCCAGCCGCGCATCAATGCGGCCGAGCCGATAGCGCGACCGGGCGAGCAACACCTCGCGCTGGTGCACCAGCCACTTGGCGATCACCGGCTTCAGCCCCAGCACGCCCGGCCGGCCTTCATCCAGCACGTTCATGTTCAAGGGCACGCGCACTTCCAGATCAGTCAGCTTGAACAGGCTTTCCATCAGCACGTCGGCATCGACATTGCGCGATTTCGGCGTGATGACGATGCGCAGCTGTTCGTCGCTCTCGTCGGCCACATCGCCCAGGATCGGCAGCTTCTTCTCGGTGATCAGGCTGGCCAGCTGCTCGATCAGCTTGCCCTTAAGCACCTGGTAGGGGATTTCGGAAATGATGATGGTCCAGGTGCCACGGCCCTGGTCTTCTTGCCCCCAGCGTGCCCGCAAACGGAAACTGCCGCGCCCGGTGGCATAGGCCTCGGCAATGCTCTCCGGCGGCTCCACCAGCACGCCGCCGGTGGGGAAATCCGGCCCGCCGACAAATTGCAGCAGGGCCGCCGTGTCGGCATCGGGCTGGTGCAGCAGGTGCAGCGCGGCGTCGACAATCTCCACCGGGTTGTGCGGCGGGATCGATGTCGCCATGCCCACCGCGATGCCGGCGGCGCCATTGACCAGCAGATTGGGGAACAGGCCGGGGAACACCTCCGGCTCTTCCTCTTCCCCGTTATAGGTGGTGCGGAAGGGGACAGATTCTTCGTCCAGCCCGTCCATCAGGCGGATGGCGGCATCGGTCAGCCGCGCTTCGGTATAGCGCATGGCGGCCGCATTATCGCCATCGATATTGCCGAAATTGCCCTGGCCATCCACCAGCGGCACGCGCAGGGCGAAATCCTGGGCCAGGCGCACCATGGCATCATACACCGATGCATCGCCGTGCGGGTGATATTTGCCGATCACATCGCCCACCACGCGGGCGCATTTCTTGTAGGCTTGGTCCGGGTTCAGCCGCAGCAGCCGCATCGCCCACAACAGCCGGCGGTGCACCGGCTTCAGCCCATCGCGCAGATCGGGCAGCGAGCGGGCGGTGATGGTGGACAGGGCATAGACCAGATAACGTTCACCCAACGCCGCATCGAACGGCGCGTCGAGAATATTCTGCTCCATGTCGGGGATCAGGCTTGCCATAGCCAAGCGTTAGCCGGCCTGCCGGCAGCCGGCAAGCGGACCCTGATCGTGCCATAGGTTGGCGACGGTGATTCGCATTGCGTCAGATCAACCCTGTCTGAAATTTTGAGATCGGGTAAAGTTTTGCAAGGGCGTTAACTATAAATTTACCTTCTGTTTCGGCGAACGGCGGCCTATCTGTTGAAATCAATCCGTTTTGGTAAAAATATGTCCAAATGCCGTAGCGGAGGAAAAAATCGTTGAAGTGCCGCGTCTTGCGCGTTAACCATTGCGTATCTGCAGCGCGAAGTGGACTGGGTTTCGCGTTCTTAACGGGGTCTTTGCTGTGATGAACCGTTTTACAATTGGGCTTCTTGCCGCTGCCACTGCACTGACCGCAGTGCCGGCTGGGGCGGTGGTAACCGTGGTCGCCAACAAGGCAACCATCATGGACACCCAGGTCAACAGCAGCTTCACCCGCCGCTTCTATGGCTATGTGAACGATGTGCAGCAGACGGATCTTTATGCTGACATCACCTTCAAGTTCCTTGGCACGTCGAATCTCGGTCGCCGCTGGAACTTCTCGGCAAAGATCAGCAATCTGGCCACTGGTGCCTTCACCAGCGCCAATGTCGCCCTTTTCGGATTCTCCACCGACAATCCCAATCTGGCAGGCCATCAATATATCCCGGTCGCAAGTCTGACGGTTGGCAGTGGCGATTTCAGTGTGGGCGAACTCGACAACACCACAGGCTTCACCACCCCCGGCCTCTCCTCTTCGCAGCAGGTCTGCTTCAAGACCGGCGGCACACTGGGCGAGTGCTCCACGTCGGGCAGTGGCGGTGTGCTGAAGGGTGCCACCGAATCCCAGGGCTTCGCGCTCAACTTCTCCACATCGAAGGCTCTGGTCAGTCTCCAGAATTTCGTCCTGCTCTTTACGGACGTGAATGGCACGGCCACCAACGGCCAGGGTGGCCAGGTCATGCTGTCGAATGCATCAGTGTCGGGTTTTGGTGGTGAAGCCATGACCCCGGTGCCGGAGCCCACCAGCTGGGCCATGCTGATCGCCGGCTTTGGCTTGACGGGTGCGGCCATGCGCCGCCGTCGCGCCGCGCACGCCTGATCAGCCAGCCCGTGCCTCTGTTTCAGCAGAGAGCAGGCTGACCAGCCGGGCCCGCCCCTGCAGCAACCGGGTCCGCCCGGCATGGCCGGCAAGCCCGTCGCGCTCCAGAAAAAACCCTGTCAACCGCAAGCCGTCGGCGATGTCGGCCAACCCCGGCGCCGCATCACTGGTCAAAAACGCCGGCAGCGGCAACAGCCGCGCGGCATAGGGCGCACCCGGCCCCCGCGCCACCGCCTGCCGTGACCGCGGCGAGACATAGGCCAGTTCGGACGTCGCACCGCTGGCGGCACAACTGGCCAGGTCAAGACCAAACCCCAGTTCGGACAGCAGGGCCAATTCCAGCCGCACCAGGGCGGTCCCCAGTGTCAGCCGGTCGGCACCGGCACCTGCAGCGGCCACAACGGCATCGACCATGGGAAACAGCCTTGGCTGTGGCACGGCTTCCGGCAAGAGCGTGCTGACCAGCGCTGTGACATGGTCAACCACCGCCAGCGCCGCCGGCCCATGCATCATGGCGAGGTTGGCAGCCAGCAACTGCAACTGTGCCACCGGCAAACGTTCGTCACCGCGTTCGATCAGATCAACGCTGAGGCGATTGCCGATTTGCAGGGTTGGCCGCAGCCGCCGGCTGCGGCCGCCATGCACATAGGCCGCAATCAGACCAGCCTCGGCACACAGCACGCGCACAACAGCGCCGGTCTCACCGTGGCCAAGGCTAGCGACCAGCAACGCAGGTTCGATGCGCTTCATGCGTCCACCCTAGCCCGCGGCACGTAGATGACAAACGATCTTGGACGTTAACTGAATTTTTGCCTTGCTGAAAATCGATGAATCAGTCATAAGGCGACAGGTAATAGGTTGGTAATAAATATGAACAGGTTTTGCACATTGCTGCTTGCTCTGCTGGCGCTGACCTCCACCAAGGTCGCCGCCACCACCAGCCTGCAGTTCAGCAAGCTGACGTTCAGCGCCGCCAACATCGGAACCGCCATGCCGGTGCGCATCAGCTATGCCACGGTGTCAGCCGGCACCGGCACCCCCCGCGAGTTCACCAACATCGGCGGCCGCGTCACCTTTCAGCTGCTCAGCGTCAGCAACACCAAGGTCGGCTCCACCTTCACCAATTCCTTCACCTTCTCAGCCAAGGTGACCAACACCTCGACCGCGCCGATGAACAGCGCGCGCATCAGCGCCATCGGCTTCTCCACGGCGGCCGCTGGCGCAATCGGCGACAATCCGGCCTTCCTGCGCATCGACAGCGCCACCATCCCCGGCACGCCGTCGATCTATGATGTCATCGCCTTCACCAACAACAGCAGCGGCCTGAACCTGCCCAATCCTTCCGGGTCGAACAACCCGCAGGTGTGCATCAAGGCCAGCGGCAACCTCAACAACTGCTCCGGCGGCGGCGGTGACGGCCTCGAACTGGCCAACACCAATCCCTTCCCGTCCACCTCCACCACCTTCGTGCTCAACTTCACCGGGCCCACCGCCCGCACCGCCATCACGCTGCACAATTTCGTGCTGCGCTTCCAGAGCTTGTCTGGCACCGGCCTGTTCGATGGCGGCAGCGGCACGCTGAACGGCGCGTCGGGCGTCGGCATCGTGACCGGGGTGGACGTGATCCCCGAACCGTCGAGCTGGGCGATGCTGATCGCCGGCTTCGGCCTGATCGGCGCCAGCCTGCGCCGCAAGCGTGCCCTGGCTGCGGCCTAATCGACGAAGTCCAGGCCCACCGCGCTATAGAGGCTGCGGTCATCCCCCCAATCGGGTTTCACCTTCACGTGCAGGAACAGGTGCACCGGCCGCCCGGTCAGCTCGCTGATCGCCGCCCGCGCCGCCGCGCCAATCTCGCGGATGCGCAGTCCCCCCTTGCCCAGCACGATGGCCTTCTGGCTGTCCCGCTCCACGATGATCTGCTGGTGGATGGCGGTGCTGCCGTCACGCCGCTCCTCCCACTTCTCGGTCTCGATGGTGGCGCTGTAGGGCAGTTCGGCATGCAGCTGCAGATACAATTGCTCGCGCGTCAGCTCGCTGGCCATCAGGCGGGTGGTGGCATCGCTCAACTGGTCTTCGGGATAATGCCAGGGCCCGGCCGGCATGGCGGCGGCCAGCGCCGCCTTCAAACCCGCCACCCCGTCGCCCGTGCTGGCTGAAACGAAGAAGGTCTCTTCAAACGCCACGCGGGCATTCAGCTCCTGCGCCAGCACCAGCAGCTTTTCCTTCACACAGATATCCACCTTGTTCAGGATCAGATATTTGCGCTCCCGCCGGTTGGCCAGCGCCTCCACGATGGCCGGCACTTCGCCTTTCAACCCGGCCTTGGCATCGATCACCAGCGCGATCAGATCGGCATCATCGGTGCCGTCCCACGCCGCCTTCACCATCGCCCGGTCCAGCCGGCGGCGTGGCCGGAAAATCCCCGGCGTGTCGACCAGCAGCAATTGCGCCTGGCCCGCCACGGCAATGCCCACCAGCCGCTGCCGCGTCGTCTGCACCTTGGCCGAAACAATCGCCACCTTCTGCCCCACCAGGGCATTCACCAGCGTGGATTTGCCGGCGTTGGGCGCGCCCACCACCGCCACAGCCCCGCAACGCGTGGTCTCAATGGGGGTTTCGTCCATCATGCCTCCAGATTGTTCAACAGGGCGGTGGCGGCGGCCTTTTCCGCCTCCTGCCGCGATCGGCCCTCGCCATGGGCCGGCGCCTGGCCGCGCACCGTCACCGCCACGGTGAAGTGCGGGGCGTGGTCCGGGCCCTGCCGGTCGATCACCAGATATTCCGGCATGCCCAGCCGGCGCTTCAGCGCCCAATTCTGCAGGCTGCTCTTGGGATCCTTCAGATAGGGTTGATCGGCGGCCATCATCGGGCCCCAGTGCCGCGTCACCAGCCGCTCCGCCGCCGGCCAGCCGCCATCCAGATACACCGCCGCCACCAGCGCTTCGGCCACATCGCCCAGCACATTGTCGCTGGCCGCCAGCCCCTTGGTGCGGCTCACCGGCTCCATGGCGATCAACGGCTCCACCCCCCAGCCGCGCGCCACCCGCGCGTTGGCCGGCCCTTCCACCATGGCGTGCAGCCGCGCGGTCAACCGCCCCTCCGGCTCGTCATGCTGGCCATAAAGCAGGCTGGCCACCACACAGCCCAGCACCCGGTCGCCGAGAAACTCCAGCCGCTGGTAACTCTGCCCCGGCACCCGCGTCGCGCTGCCATGGGTGAGCGCCCGGTCGATCAGGGCGGCATCGGCAAAATCATGGCCCAGCACGTCGCGCGCCCAGCCCGCCAGCCGCTCAAGCCGTTCGGCCCGGCCAATGCCGCCATCGGGCGGAGGCTTCGTCTTGCGTGCCATTGCGCCCCCGTTGGGCGCATCGCCTTCGCCGGTCAAGCCGAAAGCCGCTGGACAAGCCGGCCTAGGACGCGGAAAACCACCCTCATGGACCATCTTGCCGCCCTCCGCGCGGCCGGCGCCCAGCCGGTCGACATCCCGTCCCTGTTCGTGGCCGAGCCTGACCGGCTTGACCGCCTGTCCCTCACCGTCGCCGGCCTCCACGCCGATCTGTCCCGCCTGGCGCTGCCCCTGCCGATCCTCGATCAACTGCTCGCCGCCGCCACCGCTGCCGATCTGCCCGGCTGGCGCGCCCGCCTGTTCGCCGGCGAAATCGTCAACCCCTCCGAAGGCCGCGCCGCCACCCACATGGCCGAACGCGGGCAGGGCCGCGCCGATCATGTCGCCACCGCCGCCGCCTCCGCCACCGCCGTCGCCGCTTGCGCAGAGGCCCTGCGCTCGGTGGGCGTGCGCGATGTCATCCACATCGGGATCGGCGGCTCCGCCCTCGGCCCCGCCCTGCTGATCGACGCCCTCGGCCGCTATGGTGATGGCCCCAACATCCACGTTGTCGCCAACATCGATGGCGAGGCGCTGGCCCGCGCCATGGCCGCCTGCGATCCGCACCGCACCCGGCTGGTCATCGTCTCCAAAACCTTCACCACCGCCGAAACCATGACGAACGCGCAAAGCGCGCTTGATTGGCTGGCCGCCCACGGCGTCGCCGATCCCCGCGTCGGCTGCATCGCCATCACCGCCCGCCCCGATCGCGCCCGCGCCTGGGGTGCCGGTACCGTGCTCGATTTCGCCGAAAGCGTCGGCGGCCGCTATTCACTCTGGTCTGCCGTCGGCCTGCCGCTCGCCTTGCGCTGCGGCCCGGCCACGCTTGCCGCCCTGCGTGCCGGCGCGGCGGCCATGGATGCGCATTTCCGCGACGCCCCGCTGGCCCGCAACCTGCCGGTGCTCGCCGCGCTGGCCGATGTCTGGGCCGCGCACGCCCAGGGCCAGCAGACCCGCGCCGTCTTCGCCTATGATGAACGGCTGCGCCTGCTGCCATCCTATCTGCAGCAGCTGGAGATGGAATCGAACGGCAAGCGCGTCAGCCGCGATGGCGATCCGCTGCCCGGCGCCAGCGCCGCCATCACCTGGGGCGGCACCGGCACCGATGCCCAGCACGCGGTGTTCCAGCTGCTGCACCAGGGCACCGCCATCGGCCCCATTGAATTCATCGGCGTGAAACAGCACGGCCACGGCCTGCCCGCCACCCACCACCGCCAGTTGCTCGCCAACATGCTGGCGCAAGGCGCCGCGCTGCTGAAGGGCCGCAGCTTCGATGTCGCGCTCGCCCTGTCCGGCGGCGATCCGGCCCTGGCCCGCGCCAAGACCTTCCCCGGCAACCGGCCATCATCCACGCTGCTGCTCGATCGGCTCGACGCCGAAACCCTGGGCGCCCTCATCGCCTTCTACGAACATCGCACCTTCGCCGCCGCCGTGCTGCTCGGCCTCAACCCCTTCGATCAATGGGGGGTGGAACTGGGCAAGGAAATGGCCAACGCCCTCATCGCCAGCGAGGATCTCGGCTTCGATCCCTCCACCGCCCGCCTGGTGGCGCTGGCCGGCCTGTAACGCAAAAAAACGGCGGCCACCCGGGGGCAGGGTGGCCGCCGCGAAACCCGCGGGCTTTGGGGTGCCCGGCGGGCGGGTCAGCGGGCGGGTTCAGCGGCGCTCGGCCAGCTGCACCGGGGCGCCCAGCTGGCTCTGGGCCAGCTTGAACTTCTTCGCCGCTTCGTGGGCATTGCCCTCTTCACAGATCTTGGCGGCCATGCGGGCGGTGCGCAGCGCCTTGGCCGCCGCCTTGGCATCCACGCCGGCGGCGCTCGCCTCGATGCTCTGCACCTGCGCGGCGCAATCCACAGGGGCGGCCTGCGCCGGGCTCACCGCCATGAACGGCAGCGAAGCGGCAATGGCCAGGGTGGCAATGGTCAGGCGGTCGATGGTGCGGCGGTTGATCATGGTCTGGTGTCCTTTCATCCAGCGGCAGGGAGTGGCTTGCCGATGACCAGCTTTTAAGTCACACTCAGACCCAAGTTAATCCGGACAATCCTTCCCGCCCCATGAAGCAGAACTACACAATCCCGAAAAACCTGCTCGACGGCGTCGAAGCCTTCCTCCGCGTCGCCGATCGCAAATCCTTCCGCGAAGCCGCTGACGATCTCGGCGTCTCCCCCTCCGCCATCAGCCAGACCATCCGCCAATTGGAAGACCGGGTCGGCGCACCACTGTTCATCCGCACCACCCGCTCCGTCGGCCTCACCGAAGCCGGCAGCCTGTTCCACGCCCAGGCCGCGCCGGCCTGGGCCATGCTGCACGGCGCCTGGGAAAGCGCCCGCAGCATCGGCGGCCGCCCGGCCGGGCTGCTCCGCCTCAACATGCCGCGCTCGGTCGTGCCGCTGCTGATCGAACCGATCATCGCCGATTTCTGCGCCCGCTACCCCGATGTCGATGTCGAAATCACCGGCGAAGATGCCCTCGTCGATCTCGCAGCCAGCGGCCACGATGCCGGCATCCGCATCGGCGAACTGCTGGAGGCCGACATGATCAGCGTCCGCCTCGCGCCGCCCTTCCGCTTCGTCATCGTCGGCGCCCCCGCCTTCCTCGATGCCCACGGCCGCCCCACCAGCGCCGCCGATCTCAAAGCCCACAACTGCATCCGCCAACGCCTCGCCAGCGGCGCCATGATGCCGTGGCGCCTGATCGACGGCAACCGCAGCATCGAAGTGGCCGTCAAGGGCCGCGTCATCGTCAACGAAATGGCCTCCGTCGTCGCCTTCGCCCGCCGCGGCCTCGGCCTTGCCCAGGTCAGCGAGCCCCTGGTCCTCCACGAACTCCACAGCGGCGCCCTCGAAACCGTGCTCCCCGGCCTCTCCCCCTCCAGCCCCGGCCTCTTCCTCCACTACCCCGGCCACGCCCAGGTCCTACCCAAACTGCGCGCCTTCATCGATCACGTGAAGGCCGCCGTCGCCAGCGGCGTCCTCAACCACCTGATCGCAGACGCCTGAGGGGAACGTCATGCCTCCGACGGCAAGGGTCACAGACCCTTGACCCATTCCCTTTCACACGCACCCGCCCGCCATCGGTCCTCCCCAGCCGCAGGATGGGGAGGTTGCACGCGGCACGTGTGACGAAGGGCCGGGGACGGGGCCCGCAGTGGGGCGGCCCGTGGGTGAGGCACTCGCGCCAAAGCCCCCCGCTCATCCCGAGCCTGTCGAGGGACACCCGCCCCAGTCATGCTGGCGAAGGCCAGCATCCATCGTGCAGCCTGCACCCATAACCGGGTCAGCCGGAGCTTGTTTCAATATGGATGCAGGCCTTCGCCAGCATGACGACGTTCTCCCTTGGGCAGATGCCTGCCTGCTGCCACGGCACCCGGACCTGATCCGGAGCGGAGGCCCGTTTGTGGTCCGCCCGCTGTCCTACACGGCCCAATCCTGCCATCATGGCGCTGCCCGGTGGGATGCGCCCAGTGGGCCTGGCGGTGTGACACGGCGCGAGATGTGTCGCTTGTGTCGCGTGGGCCGGTGGCAAGCCTTGTTGAAAAGGCGGGATTATTTTCTGGAATCCCGGGATTTTCGTCAATTGTGTCAAATGGGGATCAGGGTTGTTCCCGCCATTGGCCACCGATCAGGGCTTCGACGGGCCGGAATTTGGTTTTGTAGGCCATGCGGTTGCAGCCTTCGATCCAGTAACCGAGGTAGACATAGGACAGGCCGGCGCGGGCGGCGCGGGTGATATGGTCCATGATGATGAAATTGCCCAGGCCGGGGCGGTGGACCAGATCGGGTTCATAGAAGCTGTAGATCATCGACAGGCCATCGGATTGCTTGTCGGTGAGGCAGCAGCCGACAAGGCGACCCAGCCGGCCATCGCTGGTGGGTTCGCGATATTCGACGATGACCGTATCGACCGGGGATTGTTCGATCATGTCGGCGAAATCATGGGCGTCCATCGCGGCCATGCCGCCGCCGGGGTGGCGGGCGGCGAGATAGCGGCGAAGCAGGGCCCATTGT
Source organism: Sandarakinorhabdus sp. FBCC-B8862 (assembly GCF_059745315.1). Classification (NCBI taxonomy): domain Bacteria; kingdom Pseudomonadati; phylum Pseudomonadota; class Alphaproteobacteria; order Sphingomonadales; family Sphingosinicellaceae; genus Sandarakinorhabdus; species Sandarakinorhabdus sp. FBCC-B8862. The sequence continues at coordinate 1,083,720 of NZ_CM185574.1, read as the reverse complement.
TCTTCGGTGGCCCAGGGTTCGCAGGCATGCACGTCGAGATCGGCGTGCTGGGCCAACAGTTTGCGCTGGCTGCGGCCGGGTTGGAAGCGGGCAGTGGGCACACGGACGGACACGCACGACTGGCAGCCTTCGCAGCTGGGGCGATAGACGACATTCTGGCTGCGCCGGAACCCGATTCGGCCCAGCGCTTCGGACATGGATTGGGCGTCATCGCCCTTCAGTTCGGCGAAAACCTTACGCTCGGTGCGGCCGGGCAGATAGGGGCACGGCGACGGGGCCGTGACAAAAAACCGTGGGAATCGATAGGATTGGTCGGTCACACCCGGAAGCCCTCAGCCCTCACACTGCAACGGGCCGGCCGCGTGCCACGGCCAGTCCCCAACCCTGTTAACGGCGATGCTAGCGCAGGCTTGCGGCAGTGCAAGGGGGCAATCAGTCCGCCTCCACCATGCGGACATCATAGCCCGCCGCCCGCAGCGCCTCGATCAGCCGTTCCAGATGATCCCGGTCGCGGGTTTCGCATTCCACGTCGGTGATCAGGCCCTTGGCCGGCAGATTGGTGAAGACGCGCTGGTGATAGACTTCGAGGATGTTGACCTGTTGCTGATCGAAAATCCGGGCGACTTCAAACAGCTGTCCCGGCCGGTCTTTCAGGCGGATGCGCAGGCGGGCCAGCCGGCCGGCGCGGGCCAGATCGCGCAGCAGCACGTTGGCCAGCAGGCGGGTATCGATGTTGCCGCCGCACAGCACGAGGCCCACCTTGGCGCCCTTGAACCGGCGAGGATGAGCGAGCAGGGCAGCAAGGCCAGCAGCGCCGGCGCCTTCCACTACCGTCTTTTCGATGCCTAGCAGCAGGGAAACGGCGCGCTCCAGATCGCGTTCGCCCACCAGCACGATGTCATCCACAAGGGCGCGCACCACCTCCTGCGTCAGCCGCCCCGGTGTCTTGACGGCGATGCCTTCGGCCAGCGTGTCACCGTCGCACAGCGCCGATTGGCCCTTCATGGCGGCATACATGGATGGATAGAGCTCGGCTTGCACGCCGATCACCGCGATATCGGGGTTGCGCGCCTTGGCAAGGGTGGAGATGCCGGAAATCAGGCCGCCGCCGCCGATGGGTACCACCAGCGTGTCGAGCTCCGGCACATCCTCCAGCATTTCCAGGCCCACCGTGCCCTGGCCGGCCATCACCTTGGGATCATCGAAGGGATGCACATAGACCAGCCCCTTTTTCTGGGCCAGTTCAAGGGCATGGGCGCTGGCATCGTCATATTTCTCGCCGAACAGCACCACGTTGGCATCATGGCTTTCGGTCTGCTGCACCTTCACGATCGGGGTGAAGCGCGGCATCACGATGGTGGCCGGGATGCCCAGCCGGCGGGCGTGATAGGCCAGCCCCTGGGCATGGTTGCCGGCCGATGCAGCGATCACCCCGCGGGCCCGCTCCTCCGCCGTCAGGCTCAACAGGCGGTTCAGTGCGCCGCGTTCCTTGTAGGCGGCGGTGAACTGCAGATTTTCAAACTTCAGCCACACCTGCGCCCCGGTCAGCTGGCTCAGCGTTTCCGATTTCAGGCAGGGCGTGCGAATCACCGCGCCCGCAATATTGGCGGCCGCAGCCTCCACATCGGCAACGGTGATGGGCAGGCTGGCCGCCTGGGTTTCGGCTGTGTGCACGTTCATGACCTGCTCCATAACGCCGCAGGGCCGGCCGCGCTACCCGTAGAAGGGGGCAAGATAGCGGGTGATCAGCGCCACCACCTCCGCGCGCACCCGGGGCAGGTCGCCGGCCGCATTCGGGCCGGTGGCGGCAAGGGTAAGCAGGGCCTGGGCGCTTTCCACCACCACCCGGGCATGGAGGGCGCGGGTTTCGGCCGGGATCTGCGGCGCGCGGGCGGCAAAGATGGCGGCAAAATGCGCCGCGCCGCCGTCCAGCATGGCCGCCGCCCCACCGCCGCCAGCGCGGGCCGCGAGATAAAGCTGTGGAAAGGCCGGGTTTTCGGCCACGAAATCAGCAAGCGCGCCCACGCCCTTTTCCACTTCGGCCAGGAGATTCCAGCGGGCTGGATCGGGATCGGCCGGCATGGTCAGCCGGGCTTCGAAGGCGCTTACCTGGGCCCGGGCCAGCGCGGTGAGCAGGGCGGCCTTGTCGGGAAAATATTGATAGACCGATCCCACCGGGATGCCGGCGCGGCGGGCGAGATGGTTGGTGTTCAGCGCCTCTGCCCCGGCTTCGGCCACCATCGCGGCGGCGGTGCCAAGAATCAGATCGAACCGGGCCTGGGCACGCGCCTGCACCGGCCGGCGGCGCAGGGTTGGGCTGCTGGTCATATGGTTCCATGGCGGCGGTGAGCGCGGCTGGTCAAGACTTGACCGGCCCCGAAAAACATGAGCAATTCATCATGTTTCTGGCGGGAGGCGGTGTGATGTATCGGCATGATGTGGCAGTGGCAGCGGCCGACATCGATCACATGGGCCATGTCAACAACGCCGTCTATCTGCGCTGGGTGCAGGATGCCGTGGTCGCCTATTGGCAGCACACCGCCCCGGCCGATGCGGTGGCCAGCCATCTGTGGGTGGCGCTGAACCACAACATCAATTATCGCCGCCCCGCTTTTCTGGATGATGATGTGGTGGCCAATGTGGTGGCCGATGGCGTCCAGGGCGCCCGTGCCTTTTTCACCACGTTGTTCCAGCGCGGTGAGCAGGTGATTGCCGAGGTGAAGAGCACCTGGTGCTGCATCGATGTTGCGACCATGCGCCCGGCACGGCTGGCCCGCGACGTTGTTTCCTTGTTCCTGCCAGATTGAAACCGCGCCCAGCGGGGTCTAAGCCCGCCGCCATGGGCATGAACATCGCATATCTTGGGCTGGGCGTGATGGGTGCGCCGATGGCGCGCCATCTGGCAAAGGCCGGCCACAGCCTCACCGTGTACAACCGCACGCTGTCCAAGGCCGAGGCCTGGGTCGCCGCCCATGGTGGGCGCAGTGCGGCCACTCCGGCGGCGGCGGCGGCCGGTGCCGACGTGGTGATTGCCTGCGTGGGCGCTGATGCTGATCTTGAGGCGGTGACGCTCGGGCCGGATGGTGCCTTTGTCGCCATGACGCCCGGTGCGCTGTTCATCGATCACACCACGGTGTCCGCTGCGATTGCCCGTCGGCTGGCTGCCGAGGGTGAAGCGCGCGGGCTGCTGGTGGTGGATGCGCCAGTGTCGGGCGGGCAGGCCGGGGCCGAGAATGGCAAGTTGACCATCATGGTGGGTGGCAGCGGTGGCGCCTTTGCGGCCGCCGAACCAGTGATGGCGGCTTATGCCCAGCGTATCGGCCATATGGGCCCGGCCGGCAGCGGACAATTGACCAAGATGGTCAACCAGTTGTGCATCGCCGGTATCCTGCAGGGCCTGTCGGAAGGGCTGGCGCTGGGCCTGAAGGCGGGGCTGGACATGGATGCCGTGGTCGACGTGATCAGCAAGGGCGCCGCCCAGAGCTGGCAGATGGACAATCGCGCCAGAACCATGACCCGCGGCCAGTTTGATTTCGGCTTTGCGGTGGACTGGATGCGGAAAGACCTTGGCCTTGCGTTGGACGAAGCCCGCCGCCTTGGCGTGCCGCTGCCGCTGACGGCCTTGGTCGATCAATTCTATGCCGACGTGCAGGCGATGGGCGGCAACCGCAACGACACGTCCAGCCTGATCCGGCGGCTGGTCCCCCCTCAGGCCTGATCCGCGTCATAGCCGGCGACCGATTCGAACAGGGCGGTCAGCCCGGCGCGTTCGGCGGCGCTGAGTTCAGGGCGCCAGATCTCAAAGATCAGCACAACGCGGATATCGTCGCTGTCGTTCCAGGCCTCATGCTCGATACTGTCGTCGAATATCAGCATCTTGCCAGCTTCGACGGTGCGGGTGTGGTTGCCAACGCGCAGGCGGCAGCCGGGCGGGACGATCAACGGCAGATGGCAGATCAGCCGGGTGTTCAGCATGCCATGATGCGGCTGGATATGGGTGTGCGGCGCCAGGATGGAGAACAGCCCCATCGGTGAATGGGCCTTGATGTGGGGCAGCGGCAGCCCAGCCAGGGCCGCCATGGTGGCCGGGCAGCGGCCGGCATTGGCTTCGAGCGGCTGGCCGTTCCGGAACAGGTGAAAGGCGCTCCAGCGCGGATCGTTCATCAGGCTGTGCGCCTTGGCCGGCCGGTCCCTGGGCGCCTCGACATAGGGGGCGACGCCGGCGCGGTTGGCCAGCACGGCCTCGGCCTCCGCGCGGATAGCCGGCATCTGGGCTTCAAGGCCGGCGGTCCAGCTGAATTCGGCCGGGTGATAAAAGGCGCGCTGGGGCAGGCCGGGGAAGTAGAAATTGGTCGGCTGTTGCAGCTGTGGCTGGGCCTGGCCGGTGAGGATGGTCAGGCATTCCGCGAACCGATCCCCGGTGGCGGTCTGGTCCACCCCGGCGTCGGCCAGGGCACGGTGCATGCTGCCAGCAAAGCGGCCCTGGATGGCGCTGACTTCGGCTTCGGCCTTCTGCAGCCGCTGCACCAGATCGGGGGGCAGCTGCTGATACATCTGGGCGGCATCAAGGGCGCGATGATACCAGCCCACGGCGGCGCGGTCGTCACCGGATTTGGTGAACAATTCCCCTTGCATCACAAGTGCATAGGGATTGTTGGCATCCATTTGCACCACGGTTGCCAGCGCGGCGTGGGCGGCTGGCCGGTCGTCCAGCATCTGGCAGCATTGCGCCAGCAGCAGCCACATCTGCACATTGGCCTGCCCGCTGTTGCAGATGGTCTGGAAGCAGGGGCGGGCGGCGGCGGCATCGCCGCGCTGCAGGGCGGCCACGCCCTGTTTGGCCAGCGCCTCCAGACGGGCGCGATCAGGGGGCGGGGTCAGCGTCATCGCACGTTCCTACTGCGCCGCGTCGCCCCTGCCAACAGCGGGTGCTTGCCAACGCCGGCGCGGCGGGCCATCGCTGTGCCATGGCCATCCGCTATCGCCCCGCCCGCCTGCCAGATGATGCGGCGCTGCTGATCGATCTCAATGCCGAATATCTGCAGTTCGTCTTCGATGGGGTGGCGCAGCGTTTTGCGGTGGGGTTGGGCGATATCTTCCCCGGCGGTGACATCCGCGCCTATCTGCCTGAAGCGCTTCCGAAAATTGTCGGTGAGGGACCGCCGCAGAGTGTATTTTACATTTTGGAATCCAATGGCCAGCCCATCGGCATGGGCGGGGTGCGGCGGGTGCGTGACGGCGTGTGCGAGATGAAGCGTGTCTATGTTCGCGATGGCGCCAAGGGGCAGGGACTGGGCCGGGCGCTGGTGGAACGCTTGATCGCCGATGGACAAGCCTTTGGTTATCAACAGATGTTTTTGGACACCGCGCCCACCTTGACCACCGCGATCGCGCTTTACGAAAGGCTGGGCTTTGCCCCCATCCCGGCCTATCCTGAGGTGGAGGTGCCGGCGATCATGCACAAGCACTGGATCTTCATGTCGAAATTATTGGTATAACAGGGGAAATATCATGAGAACGCTGTTGTTCGCGCTGGCGCTTGGGGTGTCGCTGCCGGCGCTGGCCGATACGGTCTACACCAATGCCAATGGCTACACGCTGGATGGCAAAGGCGACCTGCAGCGCTTTGCCACCCTGGTGGTGGACGACAATGGCAAGGTGAAGGCGACGCTGCCGGCCAATGCCGCGCTGCCGGCCGGCACCGCCATCGACATGAAGGGCGCGACGCTGTGGCCCGGCCTGATTGATGCGCACGGCCATGTCATGCGGCTGGGCGAATTGAAGCTGGTGGTGGACCTGCGCGACAGCGCCTCCATCCCTGAAGCGCTGGCCCGCATCAAGGCCGGCATTCCGGCGGCCGGCTGGATCATGGGCCGCGGCTGGAACCAGGAACGCTGGTATGCCGATGGCAAGCTGATCAACCGCTTCCCGACCGCGGCCGAACTGGACAGCGTGACCGGCGACCGCCCGGCCGCCATGTCGCGTGTGGATGGCCATGCGCTGTGGGCCAACAGCGCCGCGATGAAGGCCGCCGGCATCACGAAGGACAGCAAGGCCCCCGATGGCGGCGAGATCATCCGCGATGCCGCCGGCAATCCCACCGGCGTGTTTGTGGACAAGGCGATGGCGTTGATCACGCGGGCGATCCCCAAGGATGATCCGGCGCACCTGGATCTGGTGCTGACCAAGAGCCTTGAAACCATGGCGGAAGTGGGCCTGACCGGCGCGCATGATGCCGGCATGGACAAGGACACATGGGACCGGTACGTCCGCTTTGCCAAGGCCGGCAAGCTGACGGCGCGCATCTATGCCATGGCGGGCGGCCCCGAGAACCGCAAGGCCATCGCGCCCAAGGGGCCGATCCCCTGGAGTTACAATGATCTTGTCGCCATGCAGGCGATGAAGCTGGTTTCGGACGGGGCGCTGGGCAGCCGCGGCGCCTATCTGATCGCGCCTTATGCCGACATGCCCTCCACCCGCGGGCTGGAGATCACCCCGGCTGACAAGCTGAAAACCTATGTCACCGAAGCATCGGCCGAGGGGTTCCAGGTCAACACCCATGCCATTGGGGACCAGGCCAACCGATCGACCATGGATGCCTATGCCGCGGTGCCGCTGGCCCAGCGCATCGCGCTGCGCCACCGCAACGAGCATGCCCAGATTGTCGACATGGCCGATCTCGGCCGCTTTGCCGAGCTGAAGGTGATCGCATCGATGCAGCCGACCCACGCCACGTCGGACAAGGGCATGGCCGAAGCGCGGCTGGGCGAAGGCCGGCTGGGCGGCGCCTATGCCTGGGCACAGATCAAGAAGAGCGGGGCGGAACTGGCCCTTGGCAGCGATTTCCCGGTGGAGCCGCCCGATCCGATGTTCGGCATCCATGCCGCCGTCACCCGGCAATCGCGCGATGGCTTGCCGGCCGGCGGCTGGCGGCCGTGGGAGAAGCTGAGCCTGGTGGATGCCTTTGCCGGCTTCACCACCTGGGCGGCGCGAGCCGGCCATGCCGAAGCCAAGGTCGGCACGCTGGAGCCGGGCAAATGGGCCGATTTCATCACGCTGGAACGCGACCCGTTCGCGGCGCCGGAAGGCGAATTGTGGCAGATCAAGGTGACCGGCACCTGGCTGGCGGGCAAACAGGTGTTCAAGCGCAAGTGAGGCTTTGATCCTCCCCCTCTGGGGGAGGTGCCCGCAGGGCGGAGGGGGCGGAGAGGACCGCGCTTGCCGGCCCCTCCGTCACGCTTCGCGTGCCACCTCCCCATCCTGCGGCTGGGGAGGATCATTTTTTGCTGAATTTTCAAGGAGCGGGGTGATTATCGCCTGAGATGGGGCGTGTAGGACAGGCCATGGTTCAGGCCTTTGAAAATGCAGCGGAAAATTTGTCGGCTGTGGCCGGATTGGGTGGAATGTTGGGATTCGCGGGTGATTTTGCGTGGCAGAAGTGGCCCATTTTGCGCCCGCCATTGCGCGCGCGGTGACCGCAGGTCGCGCGCCGGTGACCGCAGGTCGTGCGGCGGTGACCGCGGTTCGGGCTGGCGTGACGGATGCTGGCGTGCCAGTCTCCACAAAAATCTGGGCCAAGATCTGGGGAGGTTGGACATGGCCGATTTCAGCATGAACCGCCGGCAATTGCTGGCCAGTGGTGCTGCGCTGGCAGCAGCGCCGGCGCTGGCGCAGACGCCGGCGGCGGCCGATGATGCGACCGCGCTGGCTGCCCGCATCCGCAGCGGGGAGACGACGGCGCGCGACGCCCTGCTGGCGGCGCTGGACCGGGCAGAGGCGGCGCAGGCCAAGCTCAATTTTGCCATCCTGATCGACCGGCCCGGTGCCGTGTCGCGCCTGCCGGCCGCCGAGCGCACGCCGTCGATCCCGACCTTCATCAAGGACCTGAACGACTACAAGGGCTGGCCGACGAAGAACGGCAGCCGGGCGTTCGAGGCTGTGCCGCCGGCCACCGCCAACGAGCGGTTTGTCGATGCCTTTTGCCAGATGAACGTGAACCCGATCGGCAAGACGGCAACGCCGGAATTCGGCCTGATGTGCGTGACCGAGCCCCTGAGCCACGGCCCCACCCGCAATCCGTGGAACCCGGATTTTTCCACCGGCGGATCGTCGGGCGGCAGCGCCGCGGCGGTGGCGGCCGGGGTGGTGCCGATTGCCCATGCCAATGATGGCGGTGGTTCGATCCGCATCCCGGCCAATCTGTGCGGCCTGTTCGGCTTCAAGCCCAGCCGCAGCCGGCTGGCCGGCCAGAAACGGGACGACAATCCGGCCGCCGTGGCCGTGGACCATGTGTTGACCCGCAGCGTGCGCGATGCCGCGCTGACCATGGTGGCCCTGCAGGGCCAGGATGTGCCGGGCATGGCACCGATCCCGCGCCTGAACGGCCCGGTGGGGGAACGCTTCCGCATCGGCGTGATCACCGCCGGGGCCGACAATCTACAGCCTGATGCCGAGGTGCTGGGCGGCATGGCGCGCACCCGCGATCTGCTGAAGTCCATGGGCCACAGCGTGTTCGATGTCGCCTGGCCCTTTGATCCGCAGGCCTTTGCCCGCGATTTCACCCTGTTGTGGGCGATGGGCGCGGCGGAATCGGTGGCCGGCGTGAACAAGGCCTTCGGGCCCGATGGCGTGGCGAAGCTGGAGCCGTTGACCCGCTATCTCGCTGCTATGGGTGCTGGCGTGTCGCAGGCCGATGCCGGCGCGCTGATGGGCCGGCTGGCCGGTTATCGCGATGCCTACAACGCCAGTTTCCGCGAGCATGATCTGCTGCTGACCCCGGTGCTGGCCCGCCATGCCATTCCGGTGGGCCTGTTGGGCCATCACCGCCCGCCCGCCGACGTGATGGCCGACATGATGCGCATCGTCGCCTATACACCGGTGCAGAATCTGGCCGGTGCGCCTGCGATGAGCGTGCCGATCATGACGACCACATCGGGCCTGCCGCTGGGCATGCATCTGGCCGGGCGGCGCGGCGACGATGCCCGGCTGCTGGATCTGGCTTTCCAGCTGGAGCAGGCCGCGCCCTGGGCGCAGCGCCGGCCGCCGATCTGGTTTGGCGCCTGACCGGATTTTCACCGGCTTTGCGGTGGATTTTGCCGGTTCATCCGTTATTCAGGCGGCGCGCCGGCATTGCCGGCTGATCCTGCCTGTTGTCCCGGAAGGCCAATGATGACCGCTTCGCCCCTTGCTGCATTCCGCCTTGCCCTGCTGGCCGGAGGTGCCCTGTCGGGCGCGGCACTGGCGCAGAGCGTGACGATCAGCGCCAACCAGACGACCCCGATCGTCACCGGCACCGCCAACAATGGCCAGCCGGCGGATGTGACGGTGAACAGCGGCATCAGCGTGACCGTGGCCGATGGCACCGCCGCCACCATCAACAGCCCCAACAGCCTGACCAACGGCGGCACCATCAGCAACAGCGGCTCCACCAATGCGGTGGGTGTGCGCATCGATACCGGCGCGACCGGCAGCGGCAGCTTCACCAACAATGGCACGGTGTCGATCACCGGCACCGCCACGGGGGCCACCGGCAACATCGGCCTGTGGGTGGCCGGCAGTGGCACATTCACCGGCACCATCGGCGGCAGCACGACCTCACGCTTCACCGTGACCGGGGACAATGCCACCGGCGTGTGGATCGCAGCGCCGGTGGTGGGCAACATCACCCTGGGCGGCGCGGCCGTGAGCGGCACCAACAGCACCGGCATCCTGATCGCCGCGCCGTTGACCGGCAATCTGCAGACCTATGGCACGCTGGCGGCCACCGGCAGCGGCAGCACCGGCCTTGCCATACTGGCGCCGGTGACCGGCCGGGTGAACAATGGCGCCAACATCGTGGTGGGCGCCGATCAAAGCTTCAATTCATCGAACCAGCTGGTCGATGCGGTGGCGGGCGTGGCCGGCGTGCGCATCGGGGTATCGATCAGCGGCGGCTTTGCCAATGACCGTTATTATGTTGATGCATCGGGCGTGGTGCAGCCGCCGCCGGCCAGCGGCAGCACCACCACCAACACGCTGGTGCTGGGCAGCATCTCCACCTATGCCGGCACGCCGGCCATCCTGGTGGCCCCGGCCGGCACCGACAATGTCGTGCTGGGCGCGGTGGGCAGCGATGGTGATGCCTATGCCATCATCAACCGCGGCCGCATTTCGGCGCAGGGGCGCAACAAGGGCACCGCGCAAAGCGGCATCGTGGTGGGCGCCAGCGGGCTGGCCGCCGGCCGGGTGCGCCTGGCGGGCGGGATCAGCAACCAATCGGGTGCAGACATCACGGTGGGCGCGGTGGACGCGACCGCCATCGGCATCGATGTGCGCGCCGGCGCCATCGTGCCGGCGGTGGCCAATGCCGGCAACATCACGGTTTCCAGCGTCTTGACCCCGGCATCGGGCAGCACGCCGGCCGGCAGCGGCGGGGTGGCGGCAGCGATCGTGGCCCAGGCCGGCAGCAGCCTTGGCAGCGTGGTCAACAGCGGCACCATCACCGTGCAATCCAGCGGCAACAATGCCGCCTTTGGCGTGGTTGATCTGGGCGGCGGGCTGACCAGCATCGCCAACAGCGGCACCATCAAGGTGACGACATCGGTCAGCGGCCAGCCGGCGCGCGCCATCGATCTTTCAGCGAGCAATGCCGCCGTGGCGATCAGCAACAGCGGCAGCATCACCGGCGACATCGTGGGCGGCAACGGCGCGACGGCGGTGACGTTGACCGGTGGCACCATCACCGGCCGGCTGGCGCTGGGCAACGGGGCCAACAGCCTTGCCATGTCGGGCGGGGCGAAGATTTCCGGCGCGGTGACCAGCGGCGGTGCGCTGGCGCTGTCCCTGTCGGGCGCGACCGGGCTCGATCTTTCGGCCGGCACCGTGCCGACGCTGTCGAGCCTCGTCATGAGCGGATCCTCCACCCTGACCATTGCCGTGCGAAACGGCCAGCCTGGCGTGGTGGTGACGGGCGCGGCAAGCTTTGCCGACACATCCAAGCTGAAAGTGGCGGTGTCGGGCGTGACCAACAGCCAGACGCTGACCCTGTTGACCGCCGGTGGCGGCATCACCGCCAGCAATGCCGCGACGCTGGTGGACACGGCGAGCGTGCCGTTCCTTTACAGCCTGGGCAGCGCGCAGGTGGGCAGCAACGCCGTGACGGTGACGCTGAACCGCAAGACGGCGGCGCAGGTGGGGCTGGCCAGCGGCCTGACCAGCTTCTTTGACCAGTCGCTGGTGGCGCTGGCCAATGACACGACGCTGGGCCCGGCGATTGCCAACCTCGCCACCCAGGCCGAGCTGATCGCTGCCTATCGCGTGCTGGCCCCAGCGACGTTGAGCGGCGCGCCGATCCGCATGGCGGCGGCGATGGCCGATGCCGGGCAGGGCGCGGTGGCGCAGCGGCTGACCGCGCTGCGGCTGGGGGGCAGCCGCGACGAGCTGGGCAATCTGAATGGCCTGACGCTGTGGGCCCAGGAAAGCGGCAATTTCCTGCGCCAGGATGCCGGCGCCAACACCACGGGCTTTTCCGGCAACACGCTGGGCCTGGCGGTGGGCGCGGACATGCCGGTGATCGGGCTGGATGCGGTGGGCATCGCCTATAATATCGGCTGGTCGGATGTGTCTTATGGTGGTGTGGCGGGCAAGCCGCTGCTGATCACCACCAACCAGGTTGATCTTTATGTCGCCAAAAGCTTTGGCGGGCTGTTCGTGGCGGCCAGCGGCAATTATGGGTTTGCCACCTATAGTTCGCGGCGGGAATTCAGCTTTGGCACGCAGACGGGGGCGATCACCTCGGCCTGGCGCGGCACCAGCTATGGCGCGACTGGCACGCTGGGATACAGCTTCAAGAAGGGGCGGCTGGCGATCATGCCGTCGAACAGCATCAGCTGGCTGAAGCTGCAGCAGAACGGCTTCACCGAAAGCGGCGCCGGGGCGCTGGCGGTGACGATGGACAAATCGAACCAGACGCTGACCACCAACACGGCGGCGGTGACGGCCGATTATGTCGTGCCGTCGGGCGATGGCGCATGGCGGATCGGCCTGCGCGGCGGCTATGTCAGCCAGCTCGGCACATCAGCACTCGGGCTGACCGGGCGTTTTGCCGGCGGCGGCACCGATTTCGTGCTGAACGCCGATGCGATCCGGCCGAGCGAGTTGCAGGTGGGCGGCCAGTTTGCCTATTCGGGTGGCGGCTTTGTGGCGGCGCTGGGCTATGACCGGCGGCAATCCAATGTGTTCACCTCGCAATCGATCATGGCGACGCTGCGCTTTGCGATGTAAGCCAGCGGCCTGATTGGGAGACGATTGCGATGAACCTCGCCCGCTTTGCGCGCCGCCGTTACACACCGGGTTTCACCCCGCTGGAGGCGATGCCCCGGCTTTCGGCCCTGCTGGGCGCCGATCTGTGGATCAAGCGCGACGATCTTCTGGGCCTGGCCGGCGGCGGCAACAAGACCCGCAAGCTGGAATTCCTGGTGGCCGATGCGCTGGCGGGAGGGGCAGACACGCTGATCACCGTGGGGGCGCCGCAATCCAACCATTGCCGGTTGACGCTGGCGGCGGCAGCCAAGGAAGGCCTGGCCTGCCGCCTGGTGATCGAGGAGCGGGTGCCCGGCAGCTACAGCCCGGCGGCGCTGGGCAACAACCTGCTGTTTGACCTGATGGGCGCGGAGAGCATCCGCATGGTCAAGGCCGGCAGCGATCTTGCCGCCGAACTGGCCGAGGAGGCCGCGGCGGTGACGGCGGCTGGGCGCAAACCCTATGTGATCGTGGGTGGCGGCTCCAACCCGCTGGGCGCGCTCGGCTATGCCGCCTGCGCGCAGGAAATCATGGCCCAGGCCTTTGATGCTGGGGTGGCGTTTGACCGGATCGTGGTGGCATCGGGCAGCGCCGGCACCCACAGCGGGCTGATCGCCGGGCTGGTCGCGTTGAACGCCGGGATCCCGGTGACCGGCATCAACGTGCGCCGGCCGCGCGCCGAACAGGAAGCCAATGTTCTGAAACTGGCCGAGGCCACGGCCGATCTGCTCGGCACGCCGCGCCCGCAGGCGGCGGACATCGTGGCACTCGCCGATTGGGTGGGGCCCGGTTACTCGCTGCCCACGCGCGAGATGGTGGAGGCGGTACGGCTGGTGGCGCGGAGTGAGGGTATCTTGCTCGACCCGGTGTACAGCGGCAAGGCGATGGCCGGACTGATCGCGCTGGCGCGGGCCGGGGCGTTCACGGGCGAGCGGGTGCTGTTCCTGCACACCGGCGGTTCGCCATCGTTGCCGGCCTTTGCCGATGTGTTGCGCGATCCGGCGCTGAATTGAGGAGCCCCGCATGACCGGCCATCGCATCTGCCTCTGGTTTGACCGCGATGCCGAGGCGGCGGCGCGATTCTATGCCGAGACCTTTCCGGATTCGGCCGTTCTCGCCGTGCACCGGTCGCCGGTTGATCTGCCGCACCTTGCGGCCGGCGATGTCATCACTGTTGATTTCACCGTCCTCGGCATCGCCTGCATGGGGCTGAATGGCGGCCCGGCCTTTGCGCAGAGCGAGGCCTTTTCCTTCCAGGTCGCCACCGACACCCAGGAAGAGACTGACCGTTACTGGAACGCCATTGTTGGCAATGGCGGGGCGGAAAGCGCCTGCGGCTGGTGCAAGGACCGCTGGGGCGTCAGCTGGCAGATCACGCCCAGGGTGTTGACCGAAGCCACGACGGCTGGGGGCGCGGTGGCCGAGCGGGCCTTTGCCGCGATGATGAGGATGGGCAAGATCGACATTGCCGCCATCGAGGCGGCGGTGCGCGGTTGAGCGCCGATCGCGCGGTTGATGTGATCGTGCCCGGCTGGCGCACCATCGGCGTGATCGGCGGCATGGGGCCGGCGGCCACGGCCGATTTCCTGGGCCTGCTGGTGGCCGGGGTGGCGGCGGCGCGCGATACCGATCATCCGCGCGTGCTGATCGATTCCAACCCGCATGTGCCTGATCGCAACGCAGCGGCGCTGCATGGCGCGGCCTCCCCCGGGCCGGCGCTGGCGGCGATGGCGCAAGGGCTGGTGCGCCAAGGGGCGGAGGTGCTGGCGATGCCCTGCAACGCCGCCCATGGCTGGGCCGCTGCCATCACCGCTGCGCCCTTCGTCTCGATGATCGATGCCGCCGTGGCCGAGGCCATGGCGTATTGCCCGCAGGCGATCGGCGTGCTGGGCGTGGGGGCGACGCTGGCGCTGGATCTGTATGGCAGGGCCAGCCCGGTGCCGGTGCTGCCCGGCGATCTGGCCGTGGTGCAGCCGGCGGTCAATGCCATCAAGGCCGGGGACACCGGCGCTGCGGTGCGGCTGGCGCTGGCCGGCGAGGCGGCGCGGCTGCGCGATGCCGGGGCGGAGGTGATCATCGCCGCCTGCACCGAGGTGCCGCTGGTGCTGCGTGCCGGCGATGTGCCGCTGCCGCTGATCAATTCCACCGCCGCGCTGGCCCGCGCGACATTGGCGGCGGCCCGTTTGCCCGATAGGGTGGCGCCATGATCAGCACCACCACCGCCGCCGTCCTTTCTGCGATGGGCGCTGCCCAGCCTTATGCCGGGAGCCGGCCGCTGACGCTGAAGACGCTGGACCTGGCGCCGCCGGGGCCGGGCGAGCTCTTGGTGGCCATCGAGGCGGCTGGCCTGTGCCACAGCGATTTGTCGGTGGTGAACGCCGACCGGCCGCGGCCGATGCCGATGGCGCTGGGGCATGAGGCGGTGGCGCGCGTGATCGCCGCCGGGCCGGGCGCACGGCTGCAGCCCGGCGCGCGGGTGGTGATGGCGTTTCTGCCCGCCTGTGGCCATTGCGGTGCCTGCCATGCCGGCGAACCCTGGCTGTGCAGCAATGGCGCGGCGGCCAATGGCAAGGGCGAATTGCTGGGCGGCGGCTTCCGGCTCAGCGATTGCGGCCACCATGTGCACCATCATCTGGGGCTGTCGGCCTTTGCCAGCCATGCCGTGATCGATGAACGCAGCTGCGTGGTGATCGATGATGATATTCCGGCCGAGATTGCCGCGCTGTTCGGCTGCGCGGTGCTGACCGGCGTGGGCGCGGTGTTCAATTCGGCCGTGGTGCGGCCCGGTGAAAGCGTGGCGATCTGGGGCCTGGGCGGTGTGGGCCTGGCCGCCCTGCTGGGCGCGGTGGCTGCCGGGGGGGAGCCGGTGATTGCCATTGATCTGGTGGCGGAAAAGCGGGCGCTGGCGCTGGAGCTGGGCGCGCGCGCCGCCGTGGCCCCCGAAGACGCGGCGGCGGCCTTCGCCCAATATGGCAGCCCGCGTGTGGCCATCGAAAGCGTGGGCAAGGGCAGTGTGTTGGCCGAGGCGTATCGCACGGCGGCGCGCGGCGGGCGCATCGTCACCGTCGGCCTCCCCAACCCGGCTGACCCGTTCACCATCCCGGCGGTGAGCCTGGTGGCGGAGGCCAAGACGGTGATCGGCAGTTACATGGGATCGGCGGTGCCGGCGCGCGACATCCCGCGTTACATCGCGCTGTGGCGGGCCGGCCGGCTGCCGGTGGAACGGCTGCTGACCGGCGTGATGCCGCTGGCCGAGATCAACAGCGCGTTGGACGCGCTGGCCGGCGGCCAGGCGGTGCGGCAGATATTGATCCCGTGAGGTGAAGGGCGGACTGGGACGATCCTCCCCCTCTGGGGGAGGTGCCCGCAGGGCGGAGGGGGCGGCTGGGACCGTGCTTGGCCGCCCCCTCCGCCTCGCTCCGCTCGGCACCTCCCCCAGAGGGGGAGGATCATGATCGTCGCCCTTGGGGCCATCTTGGGCCTGGTCATCGGCAGTTTTCTGGCCGTGCTCACCGCCCGCTGGCCACGGGGGGAGGCGATCACCGGGCGGTCGCGCTGTGATGGCTGCGGGGTGCAGCTGGGTGTGCTCGAACTGGTTCCGGTGCTGAGCTTCCTGTGGTTGCGCGGGCGCTGCCGCCATTGTGGCATGGCCATTCATCGGCGGCATCTGGCCATCGAACTGGCCGGCGCGGTGGTGGGTGCGGTGATGCTCGCGCGCTGGCCGGTGCTGGCCGGGTTGGCGGCGGCGGTGCTGGGCTGGTGGCTGCTGGCGCTGATCGTGCTGGATGCCGAGCATCATTGGTTGCCCGACCGGCTGACGCTGCCGCTGATCCCGGCCGGGCTGGTGCTGGGCCAGTGGCTGGGCTTTGCGAGCCTGTGGGATCGCCTGTTCGCGGCGCTGCTGGGCTTTGCCGTGCTGACGGCGCTGCGGCTGGGCTGGCGGCTGCGCACCGGGCGGGAGGGCATGGGCGGCGGCGATTCCAAGCTGTTTGCCGGCATTGGCGGATTGGTGGGCCTGTTGCCGCTGCCGTTCATCCTCACCGGCGCGGCGCTGCTGGGGCTGGGCCTTGCGCTGCTGGACGCGGCGCGCGGGCGGGCAGTGAGTGGCACCACGGCGCTGCCGTTCGGGGCGTTGCTTGCCGGCATGACGCTGATATTGCTGATGATCGGCCCAGGCTGGTGGGAGCTGCTGCGATGAGATTTTCCGGTGCCCAGCGCGTGCCCGACAGCCGCGTCGAGATGTTCATCCGCAAGAAATTCCTGAGCGCGGACGAATGCATGGGCCTCATCGCCCTGATCGATGGCCTGCGCCGGCCGTCCACCATCACTGATGCCTATGGCGCCGATGCCGATTTCCGCACCAGCGAGACCGCCGATCTGCCCGGCGATGATCCGCTGGTTCGCGATGTCTATACGCGGCTCGCCGATTATGCCGGCCTGCCGATTGCCCATGCCGAGGCGTTGCAGGGCCAGCGCTATGCCCCCGGCCAGCAGTTCAAGGCCCACACCGATTATTTCGAGCCGACCGGCCTTGATTATTTCCCGCACACCGAAGATGGCGGCCAGCGCAGCTGGACCATGATGGTCTATCTGAACGAGCCCAGGGCCGGCGGGGCGACGCGCTTCGTGCATCTGAACAAGCTGATCCAGCCCGAGACTGGCAAGCTGGTCGCCTGGCACAACCGCACCGCCGATGGCGGGGTGAATGCCAACACGCTGCACGCCGGCATGCCGGTGCGCGCCGGGACCAAATATGTGATCACCGCCTGGTTCCGCGACCGGCCAAGGGCGCATCCGCCGGTGTGGTGAGGGGGCGCAGGGCCCCTCCGTCACGCTTCGCGTGCCACCTCCCCAAACAAGTTTGGGGAGGAATGAAAAAGCCGCCGGTGAGGGGGCTCACCGGCGGCAGTTCAGGGGTCAGGGACCTGGGTCAGAATTTGGCGCTGAGGCTGGCCTGGAAGCTGCGGCCCAGCACATAGGTGTTGGTGTCGATGCGGCTGGCGTTCAGACGCTGATATTCCTGGTAGCGGGTGTTGGTGAGGTTGCGGCCTTCCAGCTTGGCTTCGATCTCCTTGCCAAAGATCTTGAAGCCCTGGCGGATCACCACATCGAGGCGGATGCCCGGCTTTTCGACCAGATCGGGCTGGCCCGACGGGCCGCGGAAGGCGACGCGGTTGCTGGCATAGTTCAACAGGATCGTCTGTTCCGACAGGCCGGCATCATCCTGGAAGCCGAACTGCAGGTTGGCGACATGGTCGGACTGGCCGGTCAAGGGCAGCGAGCCGGTGCGGAAGATGTCGCTGGCCGGCACCACCTGGCCCGACAGCGGGAAGCGGGTGGTGTCCCCAGCCTTCACGCGGATCTGGCTGTCGGTGTAGGTATAGTTGGCCGAGACGAAGAAGCGGCGGGTTTCGAACAGGCCGCCCCAGCCAGAGAGGTCGAAATATTTCTGCGCTTCGATCTCGGCGCCATAGAGCCGGGCGTTGGGGGCGTTGGCAAAGGTGTTCTGGAAGGTGCCGCCCTGCACGAAGGCGATGGCATCGATCGGCTTGTCGATATCCTTGTAGAAGGCGCCAACGGCCAGCCGCTCGTCGCGGCCGAAATACCATTCATAACGGCCTTCGATGTTGATCAGTTCCGAATTCTCCAGGAACTGGTTGCCGAAGCTCAGGCGGTCGCTATCAGTGTCGAAATAGGGCTGCGGGGCCAGTTCGCGGAACTGCGGCCGGGCCACGGTTTTCGACGCCGAGAAGCGGAACTGCATGTCTTCGGCGAAGTTCCAGGTGAGGGTGGCGGCCGGCAGCCAATAATCCTGGTTGATGTTGGTGGGCTGGTTGAAGGCCGAGCCGGGGTTGGCGTTGAACACATCCTGCGGCACGACGCGCTGCTTGCCGCGTTCATAGCGCACGCCGAGCACAACCTGCACGCCGTCTGTCGGCTCCAGCTCCACCTGGCCATAGCCGGCGTTCACCGTCAGGTCCGCCTCATAGCGCGGGGCGACGGTGGAGATGGTGTTGAGGATGATGCCGTAGGTGTAGACGTTGAAATCCGACAGCAGGAAATCCGGGCGCTGCTGTGTCACCGCGCCGGGCAGGGCAGCGTTGGACTGGTAGCGATAGTCAAAGCGTTCCGACAGGCGCTCCGCCCGGCTATAGGCATAACCGGCGGCAAGGCGGATCGGGAAGGGGCCACCGCGGACCTTGTAGCCGAGGTCAAGCCCGGCGCCATACACATCCTCGTTGAGGCGGCTGAACGAGACCAGGCTGGATTGGCCGGGCGAACGCAGATCGTTCACATAATCGTTGAACTGCGCCGAGAAGGCATAGTTGTTGAAGCGTTCATAGGGGGCGAGACGCTTCGAATTGGCATAGGTGCCGCGTACATCGACCGTCAGATTGTCGAACTTGAATTCGCCGACGAGCTGCGTGTCGATCAACTGGCGGCGGAACTGGGCCGTGGCGTTTCGTTGCAGCAGCACGTCGCGGCCGACATTGATGTCGTCGATGCCGGTCTGGATGCGGGCTTCCTTGATGGTGTCGTTCACATAGACGTTGACGAAGCGGATCTTGTGTTCGCCGAACTCCGCACCGACCGAGAACAGGCCGTTCAGCACGCTGCGGAATTCGGTGGACGCGAAGTTGAAATCCTGATCGGGCAGCAGGGCGGCGTTGGCGCCGGTACCGGTTGCCCCGCCGGACAATTGCTGCTTGCCGGCCTTGGTCTGCCAATCGTTGGAAAAGCCGGCTGCGAACACGAAGCCCAGGCGCGCATCGCCCACGTCAAAGGCGCGGCCGCCCGACATGTTCACGCTCCAGTTCACCGGGATATTGTCGTTACGGAAGATCACGTTGGTTTCGGCATTGGCCAGGGTTGCGGTGATATCCTGCAGCTGGCGCAACGTGTAATTGCCACCGACCGCAAGCGCCGTCCCGGCGTTCTGGCTGGCGGCGATGCCGGCCGGCAGACGGCGCACACCATCGTCAAAGCCGGTCCAGTCCTTGGTGCCGCCGGCATAGACATAGCCGAGCTGGCCGGTGGTGGCCGTGTTGGCGCCGATGCTGCCGCCGATGTTGAAAAAGGGTTCCTTGGGCACGGCGCGGGTGGTGAGGTTGATGACGCCGCCGCCGAATTCGCCGGGGAAGTTCACCGAATAGCTTTTCTGCACCACGCTGGAGGCCAGCACCGAAGTGGGGAATAGATCCAGCGGCACGACGCGGCGCAGCGGATCGGGGGAGGGGATCGGCAGGCCGTTCAGCAGGGCCAGCGAATAGCGTTCGCCAAGGCCGCGAACATAGACGAAGCGGCCGCCCACGACGGACAGGCCGGTGACGCGCTTCAGGGCGCCGGCAATGTCGCCCTCGCCGGTGCGGGCGATGTCGGCGGCCGACAGCACGGAGACCACTTCGCGGCTGGCGCGGATGGTGTTGGGGATGCGGGTGCCGACGACGACGATCTCGTCATTGCCGCCACCGGGGGCCGACACGTCAACCTCTTCCTCGGCCGGCGGTTGGGTGGCCGGGGGTGCAGGCGGCGCGGCCTGTGCCAGCGCCGGTGCGGCAAGGCCGGCCAGCATGGTGGTGGACAGGAGCAGGCGGATCATGGTCGTCATGGCAAAACCCCGGCGATGATGGGCAAAGGCCCGGCCGCCGGACTGGCGGCCGGGCCTTGGTTGGGGGATCAGCGGATCGGCGACGGCGCGGCTTCGCACGACGTGGCACCAGCGCCCACGCCGCAGGTCCAGCCGGTGTACCAGGTGTCGGTGGCGTTGCGGAACGCGCCGACGAATGTGGTTTCATCGAAGAAGGTGCCGGTGCCGGTATAGGCGGTGCGCGGGTTGGTGGCCGTGGCGCCGGTTTCGAACGTGCCGGGCAGGAACAGGCTGGTGAGGGTGAGCGTCACCGGCGGCAGCAGATTGTTGTTGCCGGTGATGATCGGGGTGATGGTGGCCAGCGGCACATCGCTTTCGTCGCGGGCAGCGCCCGAGCAGCCGAAGATCACCGACCGGAAGATTGGTGCACCCGCTTCATCGGTGGCAGCATCGGCGGTGGTCACCGCCGTCTGGGCGCCGTCGATATCAAGGCACAGGCCGGTGGCCGTGGTGTTGTTGATGATGCCGTTCACCAGGCCATAATCGGTGCCGCCGCGCAGCAGCACGCTGTCAGGGGTGCGGCGGCCGATGAACGTGAAGTTGGCGATGCGCGGGTTGGAGCGCGGGGTGCGCGCTTCGTTGCCGGCGGTATCGGCTTCGACCACGCGGTCGCCGCCGTCGGTGCGCTGCACCACCAGCACATATTGCAGCAGGCCCTTGTAGCCCAGGTCGGTATCAAGGCTGTCATCGTCGGCGCCGGTGATGACGATATTCTTGTGGTTCACGCGGCCGCCAAACCATTCGATGCCATCGTCCGAGCTGTTGTGAACCTGGATGAAGCTGGCGAAGGTGCCGGAACCGACGCCCGCCAGCGTGATGCCATTGAGTTCGTTGCCAGGGCTCACTTCGAAGCCGGGATAGCGGACCTGAATATAGGCGAGGCGGCCCGAATTGTCGGTGGGGCTGCCGCCGCCATAGAAGGCGCCGGTGAGGCCTTCGACCGCCGATTGGCAGCTGACCGTGCCCGGCGTGGCGCCGGCGCCAACGCAGGTGTGGATCGGCGCGCGGCCAAGGATGACGATACCACCCCACTGGCCGATGGAGGAGGCATTGACCGTGCCTTCCATGTTGGAGCGGCTGGTGAAGACGATCGGGCGGGTGGCGGTGCCTTCAGCGAAGATCTGCGAACCGCGGTTGACCACCAGCGCATCGGCGCCCGACGAGCCGAAGATCACCACGCCAGGTTCGATGGTGAGGATGCCCTGCTGGCCACCGGCGGCCGGGGCGGCCGGATCAGCGCCCAGATCGATGCCGACATTGACGCGGCCCGACAGCGAATAGACGACACCGCGCAGGTTGGCGAGGGTGAGGCCGCCGGTGATGGTGCCGGAAATCTGGCAGTTCCTGAGATTGTTGATCACGCCCACGTTGGTCGTGCCGGTGGGGCAGCTGTCGGCCGGGCCGGTGGGGGTGGGTGTGGGCGTCGGGGTGGGCGCCGGGGCCGGGGCCGGCGGCGGGGTGACCAGCGTGCCTTCGCCCGGCGAGGCGATGTTGGAAGCGCCATCGCAGGCGGCGAGCGCCACGGCGGACGTGATCAGCAGCAGAGCGCGGAGACGGGTGTTCATCGCGTTGGTTCCTTGCGGCCCGGAAAAAAGCGGCAGGGAACGCCCGTCGGCCTTTGGATGCGCCCCCGCATGGCATCGGCATTAGGCGTGATTCGTGGCGGCCGGATTACGGCCGCGTTGCGGTTTTTGGGCAGTCTGGTTTCGATATTGTGACAGCGATCGCCGTCAGGGGGCGACGCGCGCCTCTGCCTCGCGGCCGCCGCGGCGATAGCGCAGGATCAACTGGCCGTTGGCAGCAAGTTCCTGAGGGAGTTCGATAATCTTTTCCTCGGACAGCAATTGCTGGCTGTTGGCGCTGAGCAGGATGTCGCCAGGTTGCAGGCCGGCGCGGGCCAGCATGGGCAGGGCTGCCAGGCTGCCCAGTCGCCAGCCAACCAGCTGATTGCCGGACCGGATTTGTGACAGGGCCAACCGCCACGGGGTGGGGTCGCCGCCCGGTGGCCGGCTGGGGCCGGGGGCGGCTCTGGGTGCATCGGGAAAGGCCAGCGCCTGTTCCCCGGCCGGGCCGGCCAGGATGGCGCGGCCGGGCTCGGTGCGCAGCAGCTTCAGCCCGCCCGGCAGGCTGCGCCCCGGCGTGAGGCGATATTGCCGCCCGCCCGACGTGATGATCGCCATGCCGCCATCGGGCCCGGTCCTGAGGCCGCTGAGGGCGAGATCGCCGGGCGTTGTAGCCGGCGCGGGTGGCGGGGGCGGCGGCAGTGGCGCGGACACCGGCGCCGGCAATGCAGCAATGGGCGGTTCGGCCGGGGCTTCGGCGGATGGCCGCAGGATCGCCACCAGGGCCACCGACAATGCCAGCCCGCCGCCAACGGCCATCGCCCATTCGCGCGGGGTGGCCGTGACCATCAGCGGCAGCCCAGGATGCCGGCCACCGGGATGACCAGCGCGCTGCCATCGGCTTCGGTGACGGTCAGGCTGCCATCGCGCACCACGGCGCCGCCGCTGCCGGTGGGCAGGATCGTCATCGCCACATCCAGCTGGCGCGCGGCCGAGCGGTAGCGGGCGTTGGGGGCAAAGCCCATCACGGCACTGCCGCTGGCACTGGCCTGGGGCAGATCAGTAAGCTGGCCATCGATGCGGGCGCGCAACGACGCGGTGGGGCTGGCGCTGAGCATGGCGATGCGCTGGCGGCTGGCCTTGTCCCACAGGAACAGGGCGCAGCGGCCGGGCTCCAGCTGTTGCGGCGGCAGTTCGGTGAGCGGGCCGGCAGCCGGCGCGGCGGCGGCGACCTGCACGGCGATGAGCGCGGCGATCACCATGATCCCTCCTGCATGCGGGTGAGGCTGCCGCCATCGGCGCGGAACCCGGCGGCGGTGAGCGCCAGCAGTTCGGCCGGCGCGGCGCCGTTGATGCGGGCCATCACCTGCCAGCGACCAGGGTGGATGGCGATGTCGAGCCGCAGCCGGCCATCGGCACTGGCCAGCGGCAGGTTGAGCGTCTCGCCAGCGCAGGCGGGGCTGCCTGACATCATGGCCTGGCCGGCAATCGGGGTGGCAAGGGCGGCCGTGACCTGGCCGCTGGCGGATTGGCAGCGCCCGGCGCCATCCAGCGCCAGACTGAGCCCGGCCAGATCGATGCTGCGGATGGGCAGGCCGGGCAGGGCGGCCCCGCTGATCCGGCCCGACATGCCATCGGCCCCCTGCGCCCCGGCGCTGCGCCAGACCTGGCCCGACAGGCTGCCGGCGACCGCCCATTGCAGCCGGCCCTTCAGCAGGGCCAGCGGCTGGGCCGAGAGGCCAAGATTGCCCAGCGTCACCCCGCCGGCCTGGGCATCAACCAGTTCGGCGCGCCACAGGCTGCCGGAAACGGCGCTGGCGGCGAGCGGCGGCGCCGGCAGGGCGAGGCGGGCCGGCAGGAAGGCGACAAGGCCGATGGCAAGCCCGGCGAGAAGCGGCATGACGCGCATCAGCTGGCCTTGCGCACGTTGAGCCGCAGGCGCACCGACTGGTCGCTGTTGCGGCTGGCCTCAAGCTCTTCCACCACCAGCCCGTCGCGTTGTTCCAGCGCGGCGGCCCAGCCGATGGCGAGGCGGCCGTTGATGGCAGCGATTTCGACGATGGCCTGGCCCGGCCCCTGCGCCTCCAGCCGGGCCGGCGTGAGGCCGGCTTCGGCCAGGCGGCGGCCAACCAGATCGAGCACCGGCCCGGCGGGCGGAGCGGGGCGGGCCCGGATGGCGGTGGCCAGCATGCGGGCATGGGCCAGCTGTTGCTGCGCGCTGCGCGCCTCCGCCAGCGCGGCTTCGCGGGCCAGGCCCAGCGGGCCCAGCAGGGCGAGCCAGAACAGCAGCGCGGCCAGCAGGGCGGCGGTGAGGGCGAGCAGCCATTGTTCGCGGCGCGAGCGCTGGTTCCACCAGGGGGAGAGGGCGGCCATCATCGCGTCACCGTCACGGGTGTGTCGCTGCCATCGGCGGTGGCGCGGGTGGGGCCGGCGCTGGCAGCAAGGCCGGCGCTGGTCAGGGCCTGCGCCAGGGCCTGGGCTTCGCCGGGGCCGCCGGCCACCCCGGCGACGAGGCCGCCCGAGGGTGTGTAGCGCAAGGACGCCAGCGCCGCGCCGGGGCGGGCGGCGATGGCATCCACAACCGGACCGGCGATGGCGCCCAGCCCGCCATCGGCACCGCGCTGGCGGGCAAGGGCAGTGAGCGCCGCCACCGGATCATCGCTGCCGGCCGGCACCAGGCTGGCGGCGATGGCCTGCGCGTCGGCCGTGGCGGCGCTGACGGCGCGTTTGGCCTGCACCAGCGCGGCGACATCGCCGGCCAGCCACAGCCCGGCCAGCGTGGCGGCGAGCAGGCCAAGGCGGCGGGCCAGACCGGGCGGCGGCTGCCAGCGCGAGGTGGGGGCATAATCGCCGGCCAGAAGATTGAGCGGCAGCGGATCGGGCAGGGTGAAGCTGGCTTGCGTTACCGGCTCTGCGCCGATCAGCACGGCGGCCAGATCGGCTTCGGCGGCAAAACCCATGCTGGCGCTGCGGGCGATGATGCGGTCGCCGGCCTGCCGGACGGCAAATCCGGCGGCGGGCGCGGGCAGCAGGAGTGGTTCCGGCACCAATGCGCTGGCGGACAGGCCGGCACCGGTCAGCTCGGCCAGCCAGCTGGCCATGGCGCTGCGGGCGGTGACGGCGACGGGGCGCGGCCCGCTGCCGGGGGCGACGACAATATGGGGATCGGTTTCGGCCAGCGCCTCGCCCAGCATCAGCCGGGCGGCGGCGGCGGCCTGGGCCGGGGCGAGTTCGGGCAGATCGAGCCAGTGCAGCGCCACCGCTTCGCCCGGCACGGCAACGACCAGCGGCGCGGCGGCATCGGCCGGCGGCAGGCCATCGCCGCTGGCGATCAGCCGGCCCTTGTCGAACCGCTGCCAGTGCGGCGACGGGGCAAGGAAAAGGAGGATCATGTGTCTGGCCCCCAGCGGCGCACCAGCAGCCGGGCTGGCCTGGTGCCGGCATCGAACAGCCCGCTGGCCTCCAGTGGCAGGCCGGGGGTGGCGGTTGCAAGCGAGAAGTGCACAAAACGGTCCTTCACGTCGATCTGGCGCAGCACATCGGCGGGCAGTTGGCGGCCGGCCAGCAGCGGCTGGGTCCAGAATTGATCGGGGCTGGTCCAGCCGCCAACCGGGCGGGCGCTGATGGCATCGCGGGCGGTGGCGATGGGCAGATTGGCGATGGCGGCCAGCACCGGGGCATCGCCGGGCGTCAGGCTGTTGATGTTGAGCCGCGACAGCTCGGTTTCGGGCAGGGCGCACAGATGGGGTGCGGCGCGGGCATGTATTTCGGGCGTGACGCCGGCGATGGCGCGCCATTCGCTCACCTCGGCCAGCAGGGTCGAGGCCGTGCGATAGGGGGTGGCGGCGCGGGCATAGGCGGCATCCTCGGCGCCGCCGTTGCCGGGCTGTTGATCGATATCGATCCAGTCGGCGGTGGCGCTGGCGATGCGGGCGGCCTCATCGGCCGGAACCTCGAGCAGCGTCAGCAGGCGGGCCAATTGTTCGACGCCCAGCGGCCGTGTCGCGGTGCGGCCGGGCGGACCGATGGCAGTGCTGTTGAGGTTGAGGCAATTGCCGCCGGGCGCCAGCGCGACCCGCGCGCTGCCGGCCGGCGTGTCGAGCCGGAACGGGCCGGCGGGCAGGCGGGGCAGTGGCAGGCGGGCGGCGATCATCGGCTCGGCCGCCAGCGCGGCGCTGCGCGCGGCATCGATGGCGGCGCGGCTGGCATCGAGATGGCGGGCGAGGCGCAGGCGGTCGAACAGGCTGGTCGAAAGCGCGGCCATGATGCCGACCAGCACGAGGACGTTGATGAGGGCGGCGCCCTGTTCACCTTGTTTCATCGCGCCCCGCCCGGCCCGACGGGCAGCAGGAAGCGGATCTGGCCGATCGCCGGCCCGCTGGCGGTGATTTCGATGGCCCGCGGCAGGGTGGCGGGATCCGGGCGGGCCCAGCCGGATTGCCAGCCGGTGCCATCGTGGATCCGGATGGTCGCGCTGGTCACACCGTCCAGCAGGATCGCGGCATCGCCGGGCGCGGTGCCATCGAGCATTGGCGCGGCGCGGCGGACGAGGGCGCCATTCTCGATCCCCCAGCTGACACGCTGCAGCGAGGCGCGCGGCGCCTGGCCCGGATTGGCCCAGCCGCGCCGCACCAGCGTGAACAGCGCGCCATCATTGGCGCTGAAGGCGGGGTGCGGCTGCCCCTGTTCGTCGCGCCAGGGCCGGGGCGCGGCCTGGGCGGCATCGGCGGTGAGCAGGCTGTGGGTGCGGGCCAGCGCGCCGGCGGCATCGGCCAGCCGGGTCGCCTGGGCGCTGGCATTGACACTGCCGGCCAAAAGCGCGGTGCCGGCGCTGGCCATCAGGCCGAAGATGGCGAGGCCGACGAGCAGTTCAATGAGGGTGAAGCCGTTTGAGACGGGTTGGGCCTGCGGCGCATTGCTGTGGCTGGTCCTCATCGCGGGCTCCACAGCAGCTGGTCGCTGGCGATGGTCTGGCCGCTGTCGCCCTCGACGCGCACGGCGATGCGGATGGTGCCGGGATCGGGGCCGGGGCTGGTCTGGCGCACCCAGGCCCAGTCGCGCGGGCCGGCGCGCTCGCGGCCCTCGGCCGGGGCGGGCGGGGTGGGCGATGCCCAGGCCTCCAGCGCCTGGTTGCGGGCGACGATGGCGGCAAGGCCGCGTTCGGAGACGGTGGTGGCGCTGGCCAGGCTGACGCCCTGCAAACGGATCAGCGCGACGGCGGCGAGGCCGAAGATGGCAAGGGCGACCATGACTTCGATGAGGGAGAAGCCGCCATCCATCCTCCCCCCCGGGGGGAGGTGCCCGAAGGGCGGAGGGGGCGCGGCTGTGGCGGCGGGGCCGAACGGGTGGTGCGGGCGGGCCCCCTCCGTCAGCCTGCGGCTGCCACTTCCCCCAGAGGGGGAGGATCTGGGGCACTCACCGCGCATTTATGGCTCCGGCGGCGCTGATGGTGACGGTGGCGCTGGCGTCGCCGGCCCGGATGGCGAGGCGGGCCGGGCTGGCGAGGCCGGTGGGATCGAACAGGATTGGCCCGGCCGGGTCGCTGACCAGGCTCTGGCCGGCGGGCAGGCGCACCGGGGGCTGGTCGCCGGCCTGCCAGCCGGTGGGGCCGGGGGTGAGCAGGATCGGCCGCCCGGTCAGGATGGCGGCATCGCGGGCGGCGCTGGCGTGGGCGGCGAGACGCTGGGCGGAGCGGCGCGCGTCCGCCCCGGCATCGGGCAGGCTGAGCACGATGGCGGCCGTGGCGATGCCGATGATGGTGATGGCCACCACCAGTTCCACCAGGGTGAAACCCTGTTCAGAAGTTCCAGGTGCCGATGTCATCTGCGTCGGCACCGGGGCCGGTCTTGCCGTCGGGGCCCATCGACCAGATGTCGAACGGGCCGCTGCGGCCGGGGGCGGCATATTGATAGGGATGGCCCCAGGGGTCTTTCGGCAGGCGGGTGAGATAGCCGCCGGGGCGATAGCGTTCGGGCTGGGCGAGATCGGCGGGCGGGCTTTGCAGCGCGGCCAGGCCCTGCGCCGTGCTCGGCACCGCCATCTGATCGGCACGATAGGCGGTGAGCGCGGTTTCCAGTGCCGCCACATCGGCGCGGGCGCGGGTGACGGCGGCCTTGTCCACATCGGGCAGCACGTTGATGACGACAACGGTGGTGAGGATGCCGATGATGACGATCACCACCATCAGTTCGATGAGGGTGAAGCCGTTGGGAATGGGGCGGCGGCGGGTGTTCATGCGCTGGCCAGGCTTTCCAGTTGCAGGATGGGGAGGAGGATGGAGAGCACGATCACCGCCACCGCCCCGCCCATGACGAGGATGATCGCCGGTTCCAAGAGCGCCAGCGCGGCGCGGGTGGCGGCCTCATGCTCCCGCTCCAGCGCGGCGGCGCCGCTGTCGAGCATCACGTCAAGCCGGCCGGCGCTTTCGCCGCCAGCGGCCATGGCGACGAGCAGCGGCGGCAGGATGGCGGCGCGCTTCATCGCGGCGGTGAGGCTGGCGCCCTCGCTGATGTCGGCGGCCATCTGGCTGACGCGGGCGCGGATTTCATGGTTGCCGATGGTGGGCAGGGTAAGGGCGAGGCCATCGACGATGGGCAGGCGGCTGGCGATCATCATGGCCAGCGTGCGGGCGAGGCGGGCGGCCTGCCAGTTGCGGATCAGCCGGCCGGCAACGGGCAGGGTGAGCGCCCAGGCATCAAAGCGGCGACGGGTGGCGGGATCGGCCAGCGCGCGGGCCGCAAGCGCTGCCATGCCGCCGATCAGGAGGGCCATCAGCCACCACCAGCCGGCGATGAGGTGCGAAAGGCCGACGACGATGCGGGTGAGCAGTGGCAGGGTCTGGCCGATGTCGGCAAATTGTTCGGCGATGCGCGGCACCACAAAGGCCATCAGTGCGGTGACAGCCAGCGTGGCGACGACGCTGAGGGCAGCCGGATAGGCCAGCGCCGCCTGCAGCTTGCCCCTTAGCTCGGCCTCACGCTCAAGGCTGTCGGCGACGCGTTCGAGCAGCTGCGGCAGGGTGCCGGCGCCTTCGCCGGCGGCGACCATGGCGCGATAGAGGGCTGAGAAGCTGGCGGGTTCGAGGGCGAGTGCGTCAGACAGGCGGCGGCCTTCGACCACGGCGGCGTGGACATTGGCGATGATGGCGGCCGTGGCACCGCCGCCTTCGCTCTGCGCTTGGGTGCGGATGGTGCGCAGCGCCTCTTCGAGCGGGGTGACGGCGGCCAGGGTCGCCAGTTGGCGGGTGAAGACGGCCAGCGCGGCCGGTTTCAGGCGGCGGCGGCCGGCGGGGGCGGGGCTGGCGGCGGCGGGTTCAAGGCGTGTCGGGAACAGCTTGCGGGCGAGGAGATCGGCGCGGGCGGCTTCCCGGCTGGCGGCGCGCGCGGTGCCGCTGCGCGGCTGGCCGGCGGCATCCAGCGCTTCCCACGCCCAATCAGGCATCGCCGCCTCCGATCACCCGCAGCGCCTCGGCCGGGGTGGTGAGGCCTTGCGCCACGGCCTGTGCCGCGATGGCCGGCAGGCCGGGGCTGCCCTCGGCCAGTTCGGCGGCGGTGGCACCGGCGTTGATGCGGGCGGCCAGCGTGTCGGTCATGCGGATCATGTCATAGAGGCCGACGCGGCCCTGCCAGCCCGTGTGCTTGCAGGCGGGGCAGCCGGGCGGGTGCCACAGCGGGGTGCCGGCCGGCAGGCCCAGGGCGGCGAGGGTGGCGGCATCGCCGGGGATGGCCTCGCGGCAATCGGGGCAGAGCCGGCGCACCAGCCGCTGGGCGACGACGGCGCGCAGCGTGGCGGCGAGCAGGAACGGCTCGATTCCGAAATCGCGCAGCCGGGTGATGGCGCTGGCGGCATCGTTGGTGTGCAGCGACGACAGCACGAGATGGCCGGTGAGCGCGGCCTGCACGGCGATCTGGGCGGTTTCGGCGTCGCGGATTTCGCCGACCATCACCACATCCGGGTCTTGCCGCAGGATGGCGCGCAGGCCAGCGGCAAAGCTGAGGCCGACCTTGGCGTTGACCTGGGTCTGGCCGATGCCATCGACGGCATATTCCACCGGGTCTTCCACGGTCAGGATGTTGCGGCTGCCATCATTGAGCAATTTCAGGCCGGCATAAAGCGTGGTGGTCTTGCCGCTGCCGGTCGGGCCGGTGACCAGCACCAGGCCGTTGGGGCTGGCCAGCGCGGCGCGGAAGGCCGCATCGATGGCCGGCGGCATGCCCAGCCCGGCAAGGTCAATCCCGGCATTGTCTTTGTCCAGCAGGCGCAGCACGACGCGTTCACCGCCGCGCGCCGGCAGGGTGGAGACGCGCACATCGAGCCGCTTGGCCGCCAGCGCCAGTTCCATGCGGCCATCCTGGGGCAGGCGGCGTTCGGCAATGTCGAGCCGGGCCATGACCTTGATGCGGCTGACCAGCAGGCTGGCGACGCCGGCCGGCAGGCGGTGCATCTCCTTCAGCTCGCCATCGATGCGCATGCGCACCACCAGCGCGGCTTCGAACGGCTCGATATGAATGTCGGACGCCTTCAGGCGCGCGGCCTCGGCGATCAGGCCGTTGATCAGGCGGATGGCGGGCGCCTCGTCATCGCTGGCCAGCAGATCCTCTGCCGATGGCAGATCATCGGCAAGGTCCATCAGGCCATCGGCGGCAACCGCACCGCTGGCATAATGGTTCTGCAGCAGCCGGTCGAAATCGGCGGCGCTGACATCGGTGAGGCGCAGCGGCCGGCCAGCGATGCGGCGCACTTCGGCCAGCGCCGCGGTGCGGCTGCCGGGGCGGCGGGCCACCTCGGCCGTGTCCCCGATGGCGGTGAGGATCAGGCCGGTGGCGCGGGCAAAGCCATAGGGCAGGGTGAGGCTCATTTCGGCGGTTCGGCTGGCGGTGCTTCGGCGGGCGGCGGCGCGCCGGGGATGGGGGCCTTCAGATAATCGCGCACCAGCGCATCCAGGCTGGTGTCGGCCGTGCCTTCGCGGATCGCCTGTTCGGCGCGCACATATTGATAGCGTTCGCCGGTCAGCCGGGCGGCATCGTTGGCGCCCTTGATGATGGTGGGGCGGATGAACACCATCAGGTTGGTCTTGGTGCGGTTCCTGGATTTGGAGCGGAACAGGTTGCCGAGCAGCGGTATGTCGCCGAGCAGCGGCACCTTCTCGATGGCGCGGCGTTCATTTTCATCGATCAGGCCGCCCAATGCGATGATCTGGCCATCGTCCACGGTGACGGTGGTGGAAATCTCGCGCTTGTTGAAGATGAGATCGGGGACATTCTGGGTGACGACGGCCTGGGCAATGCTGCTCACCTCTTGCCGCAGCGACAGTTTGATGGTGCCGCCGGCGTTGATCTGCGGTCGCACGTCGAGCTGGATGCCGATGTCCTGCCGCTGCACGGTGCGGAAAGCATTGTCGAAGTTGTTGCTCAAGGCCTGGCCGGTGGCGATGGGCACATTCTGGCCGACCAGGATGCGGGCCTGGGCATTGTCGAGCGTGACGACCGAGGGCGTCGAGAGCACGTTGGACGCGGTGTCGGCCTTCACGGCGTTGACGACAAAGCCGAACACCGCGTTCGAACCCAGATTGCCGCCAAAGCCGAACTGGCCGCCATTGGCATTCAACAGGCTGTTCACCGCGGCGTTGCGCAGCTGCACGGTGGTCGCATTGTCTTGCCCATAGCGGTTTTCGGCCACGATCGCCCCGGCGACGGCGAGCAGATTGGGCGCAGCATTGCTGTAGTTGGTGACGGAGAAGGGGATGTTGCTGTTGCCGGTGCCCGACAGCAGGAACTGCACCCCCAGCCGCTGGGCGGCGACGTCGCTGATCTCCACGATCACCGCTTCGACCAGCACCTGTTCGCGCCGCACATCGAGTTGCCGGACGACTTCGCCGAGCCGGCGCTGCACGTCGGCCGGTGCAGCGATGACGATGGCATTGGCGCCTTCATAGCGGGCGATCACCGCCTGGCCGCGCCCGATGCTGGCACCGGGCACGAAGCCGGCGGTGCCGAGAGCGCCCTGCGGCGCGGCGGGCAGCGGCTGGGCCGCGGCGGGCTGGGCCTGGGCCGGCTGGCCGGCGTTGGCGTTGCCGAAGGCGCTTTGCGTTGGTTGCACCAGCGGCGCGGCCTGTGAGGCTGGGCTGACCGGCTGGCCCACCAGCTGCTGCAGCACCGGCACCAGCTTCTCGGCATCGGCATGGTTCAGGAAGATCACCCGCACATCGCTGCCTGCGGCGGCGGCCTGATCGAGATCGGCGATTGTGCGGGCGAGCTTGGTGAGCGTGGCGGGATCGCCGCGCAAGACCAGGGAATTGCTGGCATCCACCGGCGCCACCTGCCAGCCGCGCCCTTCGGCGGCGCCTTGCGCCACCTGCGCCAGGCTGGTGGCAATCTCGCGTGCGCCGGCATGTTTGAGGGCAACGACGCGCACGGCGGCGCGATCCTGATCGAGCTGGCGGGCCAGCGCAGTGACGCGGGCGACATTGTCGGCAAAATCGGCGACGATCACGGCATTGCCGCTGCGGTTGGCGGTGACCTGGCCTTCGCGCGACACCAGCGGCCGCAGCGATTCGAGCGCCGAGGCGGCATCGATATAGTTCAGCGGCACGACCCGGGTTTCAAACCGGTCGCGACCCTGGCCTGCGGACGGCTGGGTGGCGGCGCCATCCAATGGGGCGACACGGAAAGCCCCGCCGGCGGCCGGGGTGACGACCAGGCCATTGGCGCGCAGGGTGGAGAGGAACAGCTCGAAATAGCCGGCCTGATCGAGCGGCCGGTCAGACACCACGGTCACCTTGCCCTGTACGCGCGGATCGATGATGAAGCTGCGCCCGGTGGCGCGGGCGACATCCTGGATGAAGGCGCGCACATCGGCATCGCGCAGATTGACCGTGGTCTGGGCCAGCAGAGGCCCAGCCAGCAGGGCTGTTGCCATCACCAGGGTCTGCCACCGCCGCATCATTTGCCGTCCCCAGCGGGCATGGGCCCGGATTGATCGATATAGAGTGTTTCGCGCGCGCCGCCGCGATCCAGCGTCACGCTGTCAAACGCCACGGCCACCAGCCGCACGCCGGGCATGATTTCATCGCCGCTGCCAAAGCTCTGCTGTTGGCCATCGGGGGTGGCGATGATCGCCGAACCGCGCCCCGATGCGGCATCGACGCGGGTGCCGACCAGGGTGAGATCAAGGCTGGACACGGCATCGGCCGGCGTGGCGGCTTGCGGGAAGAAGGGATCAACCGCGACGCCGGCCAACGCGGCGGCGGTCGGTGCCTGCACCGCGCCCAGCGGCCCGGCCGGGGTGATGGCCAGCCAGATGGCGCGCGCCAGCAGCAGGCCAGCCAGCGCCCAACCCAACGCCTCGCCCGCCCGCATCAGGCGGGCCGGCCATTGCGGCGGCGAATTGCTGTTGCGGATCAGCGGCTGGTCCCCCCGACAATGCAGTTCCGTCGGCGGCAAGCCTAATCGGATTCGGCAATTGTTACAGCCCCTATCGGGGGCATGTGACGGTTGGATTACAGTGCAGCCAATGAGGCCTGCGCGCCCAGCTGAAGGGTCCACCAGCGCAGCTGTGGCCACAGCAAACCAAACCTGGTGATCCCGCATCGTCACCAGCAACAATGTAAGACAAGGATTGGGCCAGCAGCGGGCGCGCCATTGCCACGGCCTGTCTTTTTCGCAGCAGGTACAACGGCAATTGGCTGTGCCGATCAGCGACTGCGACCCACAGGTGCAAGATAATCCGCTGCAGCAAATCGGGCCCGATCACGACGACCCGCCAGCCGCATTCCTGGCTGCCCAGGAGGTTTGCAATGCAGTGTAATATGCATTGGACATGTATCCTGATTTCCTGCACCTTTGTTGTGCAATTTTTCCCGCGCACCACGGGTCAATGGAGCCAATCGAGTGGACCCGATGCCGAATTCTGATCTTCGCCAATCCAATTGGCCCGAATTGGCGAGGGTGCATTATGCGCGTGCAGCGATGCAGATGCTTGATGCGGTGCCAGATGTGATCTTCACCGTGTCTTATCCCGATTTGGTCATCGGTTATTGCAACCGCATGGCGATGCGATTTTTCGAGCGGGTGCATGGCGCTGCCGATCCGCGCGGCCGCGTGGCGATGGGCTTTGCCAGTGTGCTGACCAAGCCGTTGTGGGACGAGGCGGTGGCCAGAACCCTGGCCGATGGCGAATATGAAATGCGCCACGAACTCGGGATGAGCGGGCGGCGCTGGATGATGCGGGTGGCACGCATCAATGATGACGACGGCAATTGCATCGGCCTGTCTGTCAACGGCCGCGACATCACCGATTTTGAACTGACGCGCAGCAATCTTGCGCGCAGCGAGGGCCTGTACAAGACGCTGTTTGACAGCATGCGGGTGGGGGCCGTGCACCAGGCCCCCGATGGCCGCATCATTGCCGTGAACGCAGCGGCCGAGCAGATCCTGGGCCGCAGCGCCGACGAACTGATGAACCTGTCTTCGACATCCGGCGAATGGGAAGCGATCCACGAGGATGGCAGCGCCTTTCCCGGCGACGAGCATCCGGCGATGGTGACGTTGCGGACCGGCCAGCCGCAAACCGATGTCTATATGGGTGTGCAGCGGCCGAATGGCGAGCTGCGCTGGCTGATGATCAATTCTGCCCCGGTGCCGGTGCCCGGCAAGGCGGATGAGACGGCGGTGGTCACCACGTTCAGTGACATCACCGAGAAGCGCGACATGCGCGAGCGGCTGCGTGACCAGGTGATGCAGCTGGACCGTGCGCTGGAACAGACGCTTGCTGCCATGTCGGACATGATCGAGATGCGCGATCCCTACACTGCCGGGCACCAACGGCAGGTTGCCGTGCTGGGCGAGGCCATCGCCCGCGAGATGGGCCTGGGTGAGGCGCAGTGCCGGCTGATCCGCCAGGCCGGCCTGGTGCATGATATTGGCAAGATTGCCATTCCGGCTGAGATTCTCGTCAAGCCGATGCGGTTGACCGCGCTGGAATTTGATCTCGTCAAACTTCATGTCGATTACGGCTATCGCATCCTGAAGAGCATCGAGTTTGCCGAACCGATTGCCGCCATCATGCGCCAGCATCACGAACGGCTGGATGGCAGCGGCTATCCCTTTGGCCTGTCGGGATCGGCGATTTCGCTGGAGGCCCGGATTGTCACGGTTGCCGATGTGGTGGACTCCATCGCCTCGCACCGGCCTTACCGCGCTGCGATGGGCGTTGATGCGGCGCTGGCCGAGCTGCGCCTTTATGCCGGAACCTGGTATGACGAAGCGGTGGTGGCGGCCTGTGCCCGTGTGCTGCGCGATGGGCCGTGCCGCCGCATTTATGATGACGCGCTGAAGCTGGAGCAGGTGCCGGGCACCTTCGATGCACAGGCGCGGCTGCCGCTGGTGCAGTTGCTGGCCCGCGGCTGATTTGACTTTTTGGCCGTTTGCGTCCATTGGCGGCCCACATCGCTGGGCGCGTGATCGGAGCAGATGGCTCCAGGCCCCACCCCCCAATCTTGCTTCCCATATCACGCGGGTTGCTGGTCAACCCCCCCATGCTCCGTTGGCAATCCTGCCGGCGGGGCCGAACTGATATTGGAACATCAATGAACTTCTCTGATCTGGCGCTGGCCGAACCGATTGCGCGCGCCCTCAATGAAAAGGGCTATGCTGCCCCCAGCCCGATCCAGGCGGCGGCCATTCCGCCGGCGCTGGCCGGGCATGATGTTCTGGGCCTGGCGCAGACCGGCACCGGCAAGACGGCGGCCTTTGCCCTGCCGATGCTGCACCGGCTGGCGGCCGATCCCAAGCATCGCATCAAGATGAACACCCGCGCCCTGGTGCTGGCCCCCACCCGCGAACTGGCCAGCCAGATTGCCGCCAGTTTCCAGGCCTATGGCAAATATATGCGGCTTTCGGTGGCGGTGGTGTTCGGCGGCGTGCCGATCGGCCGGCAGGAACGCGCGCTGGCGCCGGGAGTGGACGTGCTGGTGGCGACGCCGGGCCGGCTGCTCGATCTCGTGATGAAGGGCGCCTGCGACCTGGGCCGCGTGGAGATGCTGGTGCTCGATGAATGCGACCAGATGCTGGATCTGGGCTTCATCCATGATCTGAAGCGCATCACCGGCCTGTTGCCCAAGCAGCGCCAGTCGATGCTGTTTTCCGCCACGCTGGCGCCGGCCATCGAACAGCTGGCCGAACGCTATCTGAAATCGCCGGTGAAGGTGGCGGTGCAGCCGGCGGCGACCACGGTGGAAAAGGTGGTGCAATCGGTGGTGCATGTGAGCCAGCCGGAAAAGCTGGCGCTGCTGGCGCATCTGCTTGACCAGCCCGAGGTGGCGAGCAGCATCGTCTTCACCCGCACCAAGCATGGCGCCGACCGGGTGGTGCGCCAGCTTGCCGCCCATGGCCTGGTGGCCGAGGCCATCCACGGCAACCGCAGCCAGCCGCAGCGCACCCGCGCGCTGGACGGCTTTCGCGCCGGCACGCTGAAGATCCTGGTGGCGACCGACATTGCGGCGCGCGGCCTCGACATCCCGGCGGTGAGCCATGTCTTCAATTTCGAATTGCCCAACGTGCCGGAACAATATGTGCACCGCATCGGCCGCACCGCGCGCGCTGGCCGCGCCGGGGTGGCGATCGCGCTGTGCGCGCCGGATGAGCGGCCCTATCTGAAGGATATCGAGAAGACCATCCGCATGGCGCTGACCCAGGCGCCGCTGCCGGCCAATTTCCGCGATCTGGTGGGCAAGACGGCCAAGCTGATCAAGTCCAACCCGGTGGCGGCGGAACCGCCGCGCGAGGAGCGGGACTTTGCCCGCAGCCGCAATGGTGGCCGCCCCGGCCGCGACAGCCGTGCCGTGGTGCATGCCGAAGGCCGGCGTGACGGTGCCCCCCGCCGGGAGGGCCCGCGCGAGGAGCGGCGCGAATTCAGCCGCGACGGCCAGCCCCGCCGCGACGGACAGCCCCGCCGCGACGGCCAGCCGCGCCGTGATGGCGGGCAACCACGCCCGGCCGGTGGCCGCCCGCAGGGGCGGCCCGGCGGCGGCTTTGCCGGCCGGCGCGAAGGCCAGCGGCGCTCGCCTGCCGGGCGGTGAGGGCCCTTCGGGACGCTTGATCGCTGAACAACGGAAAACTCCCCGCCGGATCGCTCCGGCGGGGGTTTTCATGTGCAGATCAATTCGTTCAGGCCACGGTGGCCTTGACGATATGGCCCGGCTCGCGCGGCGGCTCGCCCTTGGGCAGCGCGTCGACATGTTCCATGCCCGAGATCACTTCGCCCCACACCGTGTACTGGCGGTCGAGGAAGCGGGCATCATCAAAGCAGATGAAGAACTGGCTGTTGGCGCTGTGCGGGTACGACGTGCGGGCCATCGAGCAGACGCCGCGCACGTGCGGCACGTCGTTGAACTCGGCGCGCAGGTCGGGCAGGTCGCTGCCGCCGGTGCCGGTGCCCTTGGGGCAGCCGCCCTGGGCCATGAAGCCGGGGATGACGCGGTGGAATTTGATCCCGTCATAGAAACCTTGGGCGGCGAGCGTGGTGATCCGCTCGACATGGCCGGGGGCAACATCGGGGCGCAGCTTGATGACGACATCGCCGCCGCTGCTGAGGGTGAGGGTGAGGGTTTCGGCCATGAACGGTCTCCGTTGGGGTGTGGCACTGCCCTAGCCGCGAAGCGCGAAGCCCTCAAGCCGTTCCCGCAAGGCCGGCGGGATCGGCGCCGGGCCGGTGGCGGGGTCGCGGTGGACGAGCACGCTGTCACACAGGGCGATACAGCTGCCCGCCTGAAAGGCGGCCATGGCCACGGTGAAGCTGCTGCTGCCGATGCGGGCGATGGCATAGCCGATGGTGACCGGGGCGGGATAATTGCCCTCCGCCAGATAATCGATGGCGACATGGGCGACGACGAAGCTGGAGCGCCGCTCGCCCGGTGCCGGGTTCACCGGGCCGGCCCGGTTGAAGCGCACGCGGGTTTCCTCGAACAGGCGGGCGAAGGCCACATTGTTGAGGTGGCCGTTCACATCCATATCGGCAAAGCGGGTTTCGAGGGTGAGGCTGGCGGGATAGGCCGTCAGCTCATGCCGCCGCAGGTCCGCCTTCATCGCATCCGGTACCGGATCGGCATCGCCTTCAGGCCCGAAACGAAGTTGGCCACCGACAATTTGGGTTCGCCGGCCAGTTCGATCTCGTCCAGCCTTGGCAGCAGCTCGGCGAACAGGGCGCGGATTTCCATGCGGGCCAGATGCAGGCCCAGGCACTGGTGGACGCCGTTGCCAAAGGCGGTCTGCGGGTTGTTGGGCCGGTCCACCCGGAAGCGGAACGGGTCTTCGAACACCGCCTCGTCGCGGTTGCCCGACCAGTAGAACAGCGCGACGCCGTCACCCTTGCGGATGGTCTTGCCGCCAACAACAGTGTCTTCGGTGCAGGTGCGCATGAAATGCTTCACCGGGGTGGCCCAGCGGATCATCTCTTCGACCGCGCCCGGGATCAGCGACGGGTCGGCCTTCAGCTTGGCCAGTTCGGCCGGATTCTGGATCAGCGCCAAGAGGCCGCCCGAGGCCGTGCTGCTGGTGGTGTCGTGGCCGGCGGTGACGGCGATGGCGTAATAGCTGATGGCTTCCAGCATGCCGATGGGCTCGCCATCCACGGTCCCTTGCGCGATCACGGTGGCGAGATCGTCGCGCGGATTGGCCCTGCGGTCGGCCAGCACCTCGCCGAAATATTGGAAGAATTGCTGGACGAGGGCGAAGATATCGACCTGCGGGTTGCCGGTGCCTTCGGTGGCACCGCTCAACCCCTGCGTGATGATGCGGCTGCGCGCCACCACGTCTGGATCCTGCGGGCCAAAGATTTCCTGCGTCATCTGCAGCATGCGGTTTTCATCCGCCTCCGGCAGACCCAGGATCATCATGATGACCCGCAAGGGGTACCAGAGCGCGACCTCGTTGACGAAATCGCACTGGCCGCCCAGCGCCGCCATCCGGTCGACATGCGCCCTGGCGATGGCGGCGATCTGCGGCTCCAGTTTTTTCAGATTCTGCGGCATGAACCAGCTGTGGGTGATGCGCCGCAGCTTCATGTGGATGGGATCATCCAGATCAACCAGCGTGCGGAACAAATGGCTGTCGCCGGTGGTCTGCTTCACCCACTCCTCGGCCTCGATGGGGGAGATATAGGTGCGCTCGCGGTTGATGAAGCGATCATTGGCCTTGGAAATCGCCACGATGTCGGCATGGCGGGTGATCGACCAGAAGGGGCGGAAGCCGGTCGGCTCGGTCCAGTGCACCGGGTCTTCGCGGCGCAACCGTGTGTAGGCGTCGTGGATGCTTTCATCGGCATAGGCGGCCGGGTTGACCAGCGTGTCGTCCAGCGTGTCGCTGTTGAAGCCGGGGAAGGGCATGGCGGTCATTGCTGGCGTCCTCTGGCTTGCACGGCGCCGCGCGCGGCTTCGACTTCGGCGGCGGAGACCTGGGCATTGGCAGCGGTGGAGCGTGTCGCCTCCAGCGCCATGGCTGCGCCGAAGGGCAGATCATAGCCATCGTTGATCAGCCGCTTGTAGGCCCGGGCAAAGCCGGGGGCGATGCCGGCCATGTCGTGCGCCAGCGCCACGGCGGCAGCGACCAGTTGATCGGCCGGCACGACACGGTTCAACAGGCCCCAGCGTTCTGCCGTGGCGGCATCGAGGAAATTGCCGGACAGCGAGAGTTCGCGGGCGCGATAGGGCCCGATCAGGCGGGAGAGTTTCTGGCTGAGGCCCCAGCCCGGCATGATGCCCACGCGCGCATGGGTGTCGGCAAAGCGGGCATTCTCGCTGCCGATCAGCACGTCGCAGGCCAGCGCCACTTCAAAGCCGCCGGTGATGGCGACGCCGTTGATGGCGCCGATCACCGGCTTGCCGGTCTGTTCGATGGCCTTGACCGGATTGTCATCCGGCCCTTCGGCATTGGCCGCGCCGAGGCCCTGTTGGCCCAGTTCCTTGAGGTCGAGCCCGGCGGTGAAGGCGCGGGTGCCGGCGCCGGTCAGCACGATGGCGCGCACATCGTCGTCGGCCTCCAGATCGCGGAACACGGCGGCGAGCGCGCGGCGCAGGGCCTGGTTCAGCGCGTTCATCGCCTGCGGCCGGTTCAGCGTGACGATGGCCACCGGGCCATCGCGCGTCACCTGCACGACATCATCGCTCATCGGCTCGTCCTCCCCCTGTGGCGGCCCTGTTTAGCGGCCCGGCATGCCGCTGCCGACTGCAATTGGCGATAGGGGAGATTACTTGGCTCTGCGCAGGATGAGGTAGAAGGCACCGCTGCCGCCATGGCGCGGGTGGGCGGCGCGCACGCTGGCCACGGCGGCGCGCATGTCGGGCCGGTCGAGCCAGTGCATCAGTTCGGCGCGGATGCGCGCTGGCCGGTCGGGCCGGCCCTTGCCGGTGATGACCAGGATGACGCGGGCGCCGTCGCCGGCATGGATGGCGGCGGCCAGCCTTGCATGGGCATCGGCCAGCGTGTGGCCGTGCAGATCGATGATGCGATCAGGCACGATGCGGCCGCGGCTGATCTGGCGATCCCAGCTGCCATCCAGCGGCGCGCCCAGTGGGTGCGGGCCGGGCCGGGCTGGGGCCGGGCGCGGCGGCGGGGCGGGCACAATCTTGACCGGCGGCGGGCTGTTGGCGGCCGGGGTGGCCGGTGGTGCTTCGGGTCTTGCCTTCCCAGGCAGCGGCTTCACGCTGGCGGCAACCCGCGCCCACAGCGCCCGTTCATGGGCGCTGAGGCGGCGCATCTTGGATCAGCTTCAGGCGCTGGGCCGCGGTGCGCGGGATCAGCAGGGTGAGGGTGGCGGGCGCCGATTGCGCACCGGCATCGGCCGCGGCCTCGGCGCCGGGGCCGAGGAACAGATCGATGCGGTTGGCGCCCTTGATGGCGCCGCCGGTATCCTGCGCCACCATCAGTTGCACCAGCGGTTGGCCGCTGCGCGACAGGGTGGTTTCCACCAGCAGCGGCGCGCCGAGCGGGATATAGGCCGGATCGGCCGCAACCGACACGCGCGGGGTAACGGCGACGCCCATGGCGCCAACCGGGCCTTCGCCTTTCAGTTCCCGGAAGAAGATCTTGGACGGGTTGGCGTTGAGGATGGCGGGTGCCTCGTCCGGATGGGCGCGCAGCCAGGCGAGGATTTCGGCCATGCCGGCCTTGCCCCGTTCCAGCTTGCCCTGTTCGATCAGCAGCCGGCCAATGGCGACATAATCGCGCCCGTTCTGGCCATCATAGCCGATGCGCATGATGCGGCCATCGGGCAGGCGCAGCCGGCCGCTGCCCTGGATTTCAAGGAAGAAGGCCTCATAGGCATCAGCCGCCCAGGCGAGTTCAAGGCCGCGGCCGACCAGCGCGCCGGCGGCGATCTGGGCGCGGCTGGCATAGGGCACCAGCCGATTGCCCTCCACCCGGCCGCGCACCGTGCGGCCCTTCAGGCTGGGGGCGAAATCGCCCAGCGGCACGTCGATCAGATCGGCCGGCCGGCGATAGAGCGGCACCTGATAGCCGGGCTGCTGCGTCAGGCTGGCGGCGATTTCGGGCTCGTAATAGCCGGTGGCAAAGCCCTTGCCCTCGGCCACCGCAACGCCGACAAACTGGCCGTGGAAGAAACCATCCTCCTCGCCGGGCGCGACACTGGCCGCCGCCGTGCAGGCCGCCTGCCAGTCGCCCGGCTGGGTGAGGCCCGACAGATCCTCCCGCCGCAACAGGCCGGGGCAGGATTTGCGGAAGGCGGCCAGCGCAGCCGCCGCGCCAGGCAACGGCCCGACCGGCGGCAATGGCAGGGCAGCGAGGCTGGCCTGGGCGGCGCGGGTGACCGGCGGCGATTCGGGTTTTGGCGTTGGCTGCGGCGCGGTGGCCGCGGCTGGCGGCGTGGTGGCCGGCCGATCCTGCCGCCCGGCGCAGGCAGCAAGCAGCAGCAGACTGGCCAGCGCGAGGCGGTTGCGCATGTTCAGCGGGGTTCAGACGCCGTGGTCGGGCGGCAGATCGGCGCTGTCATCCTCATTGTCGGTGGCGATCAGCACCCAGGCCGGATCGCTGCTGGTGACATGGCGGCTGAACGTCCACACATCACGGCTTTCGATCTCGCCATCGGCGGTGGCGATGCGGGCGGCAAAGCGCACGGTCAACTCCACCATCTGGCCGACCTGTTCGGCGCCTTCGATCATCGCCGACGGCGTGCCGAGGATGCGGTTGGGCAGGTTGGCGCCATCACGCGCGGCAATCGCGCCCGCCAGATTTTCATGCACCTCGTCCGACACGAGACCGTGCACGCCGGACAGATCGCCGGACCAGAAGGCCGACAGGATCATGCCATAGGCGGCACTGGCGCCGCTGAGGAAGCGATCGGGGGCAAAGCCGGGATCGGCATCGGCGATGGCTTCCAGCGCCGGCAGCAGGTTGATGTCGGTGCCGGGCGGCAGCACCAGCTGGCGGCGCGGGCCGCGGTTCTCGGTGCGACGCGGCGGCGCGGTGACCTCGGCCGAGGGGCGGAAACTGTCGCCAATCTGCTGCGGGCGCTCTTCGCCGGTGCGCTTGCCCAGCACGGAGACCAGCCGCAGGCCGATGAAGGCGGCCAGCATCGCCAGCAGCACAATCTCCACCCAGGCGCTTCCGTCAGACATTGCAGATCCTTGCCCATCCGGCCCGCCACGGGCGGAACCGATGGAAAATGACAAACACCAGCGGGCAGCACCATAAGCAAATCGCCCGAAGACAAG
This sequence comes from Sandarakinorhabdus sp. FBCC-B8862, assembly GCF_059745315.1. Lineage (NCBI taxonomy): Bacteria > Pseudomonadati > Pseudomonadota > Alphaproteobacteria > Sphingomonadales > Sphingosinicellaceae > Sandarakinorhabdus > Sandarakinorhabdus sp. FBCC-B8862. The sequence goes on along the minus strand of NZ_CM185574.1, from coordinate 1,041,509 downwards.
ACGCCCTTGCACCATACCGCTGTGACAAGACAAGCCGGGAATCACCCGGCCATGGCACTGCCACATGAACACAATCGGCCTTTGCCGCCGGCTTTGCAAGGCTGTGCGGCAATTCAGGCGGGATTGGCGGCAATTGCGGCGGCCAGTTCCCGCACCAGTTTGGCAGCCACGGTGGCGGTGATGCCCGTGGGATCGCGATCGGGATTGAGTTCGACCACGTCGCCACCCAGGATCGGCACATCGAGATCAAGCAGGATATTGACGATCTGGCGCACGCTGAGCCCGCCCGGCTCGTGGTGGGAGACGCCGGGGGCAAAGGCCGGATCAAGCGCATCGATATCGATGGAGACATAGAGCGGCCGGTCAAAGCGCGGCCGCCAATCGTCGCGAAAATGCCGGGCCTCAATGATCTCCACACCAAAACGCTCCGCCTGGGCGCGGCAATGGCGGTTGAGCGTGCGGATGCCCACCTGCACCAGCCGCCGGGCGTGCCCGCCCTCCATGATGCGCGCGAAGGGCGAGGCGTGGGAGCGGCGGTTGCCATCCAGTTCGTCGTAAAGATCGGGATGGGCATCGAAATGCAGTATGTCGAAGGCCCCGTGGCGGCGGGCCAGGGCTTCGACGACCGGAAAGCTGATGGCATGATCGCCGCCCAGCGCGATCAGCGGGCCGGGGCAGGCAGCAATGGCGGCGCGGATGCGGTCATCATCACCGGCATCTTCGGCAATGGCAATGTCGCCGCGATCAACCAGGTGGAAATCCAGCCCGATCTCGCTGCCCCGTTCGGTGGCGGCATTGCCGTGCGGGCTGGCAAGGGCGGCGCGGATCGCAGCGGGCGCCCGCGCCGGGCCGCGCAGGAAGCTGCTGTGCTGATCGGTGGGAATGCCGATCAAGGAGATTGTTGGGATCATGCGAATGTTTTGCTTCAAGTGCCGAGCCGCTGCCAGAACACGGGGCCCAAAGTTCGGCCGTGCGCTGGCGGCCGACAGATCTGGTGCGGGCGGCGGGACTCGAACCCGCACTTCCGAGGGAAAGCGGATTTTAAGTCCGCTGCGTCTACCGGTTCCGCCACGCCCGCCGATTGTGCCCCCTGGGCTCCGGCGTGGCTCCGGCGCCCGATCAGGCGTTCAGCTTCTCGCGTAATTCCTTGCCCGGCTTGAAATAGGGCACGCGCTTGGCATCCACCTCCACGGCGGTGCCGGTGCGCGGGTTGCGGCCGGTGCGGGCTTCGCGGGCGCGGGTGGAAAAGGCGCCAAAGCCGCGCAGTTCGACACGGCGGCCTTCGGCCAGGGCGTCGGTGATCTCGTCAAAGATGGTGGTGACGATGGCTTCGACGTCGCGCACGGTGAGGTGCGGATTCTGTTCGGCGACAATGGCAACCAGTTCAGACCTGATCATTTCGCACACACCCCCCGCTGGGCAGGACATTTTGGATCGGGGCTCAAGCCCTCTGATTTCTGTGGATATTCTATTGAGTCGGGGCATGCGGTCAAGGCGTGGCCGGGAAAAAACTGCAACCGCCGTGTCACAATGTGCGTAACTCGGCGTTTTTGGCCGCCGCACAACGAAAAACGCCCCGGCAGCCTGGCTGCCGGGGCGTGATTTCAACCGATCGGGTGGGATCAGTTCTTGTCGGCTTCCTCGCGCGCCTTGTTGAAGGCGGCGCCCAGGATGTTGCCCAGCGTGGCGCCCGAATCCGAGGTGCCATATTGCGCCACGGCTTCCTTTTCCTCGCTGATCTGCAGCGCCTTGATCGACAGCATCGGCTTGCGGCCCTTTTCAAAGCCGACCACCATGGCATCGACCTTCTGGCCGGGCTGGAAGCGTTCGGCCTTCTGCTCGTCACGGTCGCGGGAAAGATCGCCGCGCTTGATGTAGACGACCGGGCCGTCTTCACCGATCTGCACGTCGAGGCCGCCATCGCGGGCCGCCACAACGGTGGCCGTCACGATGTCGTTCTTCTTCCAGTCACCGCCGCTGGTGTTGCGGGTGCCCACGGCCGGGCCGCCAGCTTCATCGAGCTGCTTGATGCCCAGGCTGATGCGCTCCTTCTCGATGTCCACTTCCAGGACGCGGGCCGAGACGCGCTCGCCCTTGTGGTGGCGCGACAGGGCGGTTTCGCCGGTCATGCCCCAGGCGATGTCGCTCATGTGCACCATGCCGTCGACTTCGCCATCCAGGCCGATGAACAGGCCGAATTCGGTGGCGTTCTTGACTTCGCCTTCGACGATCGAGCCCACCGGGTGGTTCTCGGCGAACACTTCCCACGGGTTGCGCTGGGCCTGCTTGAGGCCGAGGCTGATGCGGCGCTTGTCCTCATCAACTTCCAGCACCATGACTTCGACTTCCTGGCTGGTCGAAACGATCTTGCCGGGGTGGACGTTCTTCTTGACCCACGACATTTCCGAAACGTGCACCAGGCCTTCGATGCCGGCCTGCAGTTCGACGAAGGCGCCATATTCGGTGATGTTGGTGACGCGGCCGGTGTGCTTGGTGCCCACGGCATAGTTGGCGGCAGCGGTGGTCCAGGGATCGGCTTCCAGCTGCTTCATGCCCAGGCTGATGCGCTGGGTGTCGCGGTTGATGCGCACGATCTGCACGCGCAGCACATCGCCGATGTTCAGCACTTCCGACGGGTGGTTGACGCGCTTGTAGCTCATGTCGGTGACATGCAGCAGGCCGTCGATGCCGCCCAGATCCACGAAGGCGCCATAATCGGTGATGTTCTTGACGGTGCCATCGACGATCTGGCCTTCGGCGAGGCTGGAGATCAGGCCCGAGCGGGCTTCGGCGCGCGATTCTTCGAGGATCGAGCGGCGCGAGACCACGATGTTGCCGCGCTTGCGGTCCATCTTCAGGATCTGGAACGGCTGCGGCAGGTTCATCAGCGGGGTGACATCGCGCACCGGGCGGATATCGACCTGGCTGCCGGGCAGGAAGGCGACAGCGCCGCCCAGATCAACGGTGAAGCCGCCCTTGACGCGGCCAAAGATCACGCCGTCCACGCGCTCGCCAGCGGCGAACTTGTGCTCCAGCGCATCCCAGCTGGCTTCACGGCGGGCGCGGTCGCGGCTCAGCATCGCTTCGCCCTGGGCGTTTTCAACGCGATCCACGAACACTTCGACTTCGGAGCCGACCACCAGATCCACCTTGCCGGTGAGATCGGCGAACTCGCGCAGCGGCACGCGGCCTTCGCTCTTCAGGCCGACATCGATGACGGCAAATTCATTTTCGAGACGGGTGACGACACCGCGCACAACGCGGCCTTCAAACCCCTGATCCTTGCCAATGGTGGCATCAAGCAGCGCGGCGAAATCATCGCGCGTCGGCTGGGCAGACGTGGCCATATATCAATCAAACCTTCAACTGGGGCCGGCACGGGACTGTTCCCGCGAAACCCCTCGGCAAGGCACCATTGCCCGCCGTTCATCGCCGTCGCGGTGGCACCATGCCAGCCGCTCTCAAGCAGAACCGGCAAAAAACAAAACGCCCGGGCAGGGCCATGCCTGCCGGGCAACCTTTGCCAGTTACCGGCGTCGCGCTGAAATCGCCTTTTCCACAAGGTCGATCGCGGCTGCGACGGCCGCGGCTATACCCAGATCGCTGGTATCAAGCAAGGCGGCATCGGCGGCCTGCACCAGCGGCGCGGCGGAGCGACCGGAGTCGCGTGCGTCGCGGGCGTGGATATCGGCCAGCACATCTTCCAGCGTCTGGCCGCCGCCTTTTCCGGCAAGTTCGGCATGGCGGCGGGCGGCGCGCACTTGCGGCGCGGCCGTAACGAACAGCTTGGCCGGGGCATCGGGCGCAATCACCGTGCCGATGTCGCGCCCGTCCAGCACCGCGCCGCCCGGCTGCGCCGCAAAGGCGCGCTGGGTTTCAAACAGCGCCGCGCGCACCGCCGGATGGCTGGAGACGATCGAGGCATAATCGCTGTTGAGGCTGCTCATCAGATCGGCATCATCCAGCAGCGCCGGGTCCAGCCGCCGCGCCGCATCGGCTGCCGCATCGGCATCATAAGGATCATGCCCGGCCAGCCGCACCGCCAGGCCACAGGCGCGATATAATTTGCCGGTGTCCATGTGCGGCAGGCCATAATGGCGGGCCAGCGCCTTGGCGATGGTGCCCTTGCCGCTGGCGGCCGGGCCATCGACGGCGATCACGATGGGATTTGTGCTGCTCACGGCAGCGGCGTTAGCGGGTGGGGCCGCCGCCGGCAAGGGGCGCAGCCACGCGTGAAAAGACCGTAAATTCGCCGGCGCTGCATTGGCAGGCTGGCGGCAATCGCCCATAATCCGCCACAGGGTCGGCCGCTGCAGGGGGCAGAAATTGGCTGGACCCGTCACCCATCGATCGCCCATCCTGTTCATCGCCGGCACCCGGCCCGAGGCGGTGAAGCTGGCACCGCTGGTGCTGGACCTGCAGGCGCGCGGGGTGACGCCCCGGCTGGTGGCGACGGGGCAGCATCCCGACATGTTTGGCGCGGCGCTGGCCGGCTTTGGGCTGGCCGCCGATATCGATCTTGGCCTGACCGCCCCCACGCCGGATGCCCTGGTCGGCCGGCTGGTGCCGGCGCTGGCCGATGTGATCCGGCGCGAAATGCCGGCCTGGGTGGTGGTGCAGGGGGATACCAGCTCCACCCTGGCTGGCGCGCTGGCGGCGCGTTATGCCGGCGTGCGGCTGGCACATGTGGAAGCGGGCTTGCGCACCGGCTGCGATGATCCCCATCCCGAGGAAATGCACCGCCGGTTGGTGGCGCAAATGGCCACGCTGCATCTTGCGCCCACGGCCGCGGCGGCCAGCGCCCTGGTGGCGGAGGGCGTGCGCGGCGGCGTGCATGTGACGGGCAACAGCGGCATCGATGCCCTGCTGCTGATGGCGGCGCGGCTGCGTCGTGATGCGGCGCTGGCCGATGCGGCGGTGGCGCCCTTTGGCCATGTGCCACGCGGCCGGCCGTGGGTGCTGGCCACCATCCATCGCCGGGAAAATCGCGGCCGCCGGCTGGCCGGCGTGCTTGCGGCGCTGGCCGAGCTTTCGGCGGATGCCGAAATCCTGATCCCGGTGCACCCCAGCCCGGCGGTGGCGGGCCCGGTGCAGGCGATGCTGGGCGGGCGCGCCCATGTCCATCTGCTGCCGCCGCTGCCCTATGCCGGTTTCGTGGCGCTGATGCTGCGCTGTGCCCTGGTGCTCACCGATTCGGGCGGGGTGCAGGAAGAGGCGCCGGCGCTGGGCCTGCCCTGCCTGGTGCTGCGCGCCGGCACGGAGCGGCCGGAGGGGCTGGCCAGCGGCAATGCCCGGCTGGTGGGGATAGAGCGGGCGGCCATCGTTGCGGCGGCGCGCGGGCTGCTTGGGGATGCCCGGCTGCATGCCGCCATGGCCGTGCCGGCGCTGCCCTATGGCGACGGCCGCGCGGCGGCAGCGATCAATGATCTGCTGTTGCGCCCAACTGCTGCATCATCGGCACAAAGGTCGGGAAGCTGGTCTGGATCGGGCGGGCATCGTCGATCCGCACGGGGCGGCGGGCGTTGAGGCCCAGGACGGCAAAGCTCATGGCGATGCGGTGATCCAGCCGGGCGTTGATGGTGGCGCCACCGGGCACCGCATCGCCGCCCTGGCCAGCAATGATGAGGCCATCGGCCAGTTCTTCGCAAGCGATGCCGCAGGCCTTCAGCCCTTCGGCCATCACGGCGATGCGATCCGATTCCTTCACCCGCAGTTCCTCCAGCCCGTGGCAAACGGTGCGGCCCTGGGCACAGGCGGCGGCGACGAACAGGATGGGATATTCATCAATCATCGATGGCGCGCCCTCGGGCGGCACCTCGATGCCCGTCAAGGCGGAATGGCGGACGTGCAGATCGGCCACCGGTTCGCCGCCGACATCGCGCTGGTTCAACAGGGTGATGTCCCCGCCCATCGCCTGCAGCACGGCGATCAGGCCGGCGCGGGTGGGGTTGATGCCGACATTGCGGATGATGATGTCGCTGCCCGGCACGATCAGCGCGGCCACCATCGGGAAGGCCGCCGACGAGGGATCGCCCGGCACCACGATGGTCTGCGGCTTCAGCTCGGCCTCGCCATGAATGGTGATGATGCGGCCTTCAGGAGCCGTCTCCACCGTCAGCCGCGCGCCAAAGCTGGCCAGCATGCGTTCCGAATGGTCGCGGGTGGGAATGGGTTCGATCACCGTCGTGTCGCCCGGCGTGTTGAGCCCGGCCAGCAGGATCGCCGATTTCACCTGCGCCGAGGCGACGGGCAGGGTGTAGCGCAGCGGGATGGCCGGACAGGCGCCGGTGAGGGTGAGCGGCAGGGTCTGGCGGCCCAATCCCTTGATATCTGGCCCTGGCGTCGCGCTGATCGTCGCGCCCATCTGGGCAAGCGGCGTGATCACCCGGCCCATCGGGCGGCTCGAAAGGCTTGCATCACCTACGAAGGTGGCGGTGATCGGGTGGGAGGCGACGAGGCCCATCAGCAGCCGGGTGGAGGTGCCGCTGTTGCCCATGTCGAGCGCGGTCTGCGGTTGCAGCAGGCCGCCGACGCCGACGCCATGGATGCGCCATTCGCCGGCATCATTGCGGCTGATATCCGCCCCCATCACCCGCATGGCGGCGGCGGTGGCCAGCACATCCTCCCCTTCCAACAGGCCGGTGACGCGGGTTTCGCCCACCGCCAGCGCGCCCAGCATCAGCGATCGGTGGCTGATCGACTTGTCCCCCGGCACGGTGACATCGCCAGACAAGGGCCGGCTTGTGGTGAGGCAAAGCGGTTGGGGTTGGCCGGGTGCAGCAGACATGATGCGCCGCTTTGACAGGGCTTGCGGCCTGTGGCAATGCGCTCGCCTTTCCCGGACAGGCCCTGCCTGCCCGGCAACCGCCATTGCCGTCTGGCATGTGGCGGGCGTCATTGGCACGGAGTTGATATGGTCAAGGCTGAATGGGGCACCAAGCGTGCCTGCCCGAAGTGCAACACCCGCTTTTACGATCTGGGCAAGGAAGACCCGGTGACCTGCATTTCCTGCGGCTTTGCCTGGGTGCCGGAACCGATTCTGAAGTCCAAGCAGACGACTCCGTTTGAAGCCATCAAGCCGCAGGCTGCCGAAGGCGCCGACAATGATGTGGCGGTGGATGAGGATCTGGATCTCGACACCGATGTCGAGGCCGGCGAAGCCGATGGCGATGTTGACCTGGGCGGCGACGATGATCTGGGCGTCGTTTCCGAAGGCGGCGACGACGAGAATTGACGATTATGCCGGGGCGGTGAAATTTTCGGCTTGCACGGCCGGAAAGTTTCGCCTAACCGGCCGCTCCCGGCGCTGCTGCAGAGCAGCGACCGCCAAAGGGTGCGGGGCCTTAGCTCAGCTGGGAGAGCGCTACAATGGCATTGTAGAGGTCAGCGGTTCGATCCCGCTAGGCTCCACCATCCCACCCAAAAGACCCCGGCAGCGATGCCGGGGTTTTTGCTTTTGGGCCGAATCGCTGGCAGAGCCGGCGCCCATGAGCAGCCGTTCCGATTATCGCGCCCACCGCATCATCCCCACCCGCTGGCTGGACAATGATGCTTATGGCCATGTCAACAACGTGGTCTACTACAGCTGGTTCGACACCGCGGTGAACGCCTGGCTGATCGAAGCCGGCCTGCTCGACATTCATCACGGCAATCCCATCGGCCTGGTGGTGGAGACGGGCTGCAGATATCACCGCAGCGTCGCCTTTCCCGAAAGCGTGGAGGCACATCTGCGCATCGTCAGGCTGGGCAACAGCAGCGTGCGCTGGGAGGTGGGGCTGTTCACCGCCGGCCATGATGGTCCGGCCGCCGAGGGCCATTTCGTCCATGTCTATGTCGACCGGGTGACGCGCCGGCCCAACCCGCTGCCAGACAGCTGGCGGCAGGTCTTGTTGCCGCTGGTGGTTGCGCAAGGCGACGCCACGCCTTAAGCGCCCGCGATGCACACGCCAGACGATTCGATCCTCATCCTCGATTTCGGCAGCCAGGTGACGCAGCTGATCGCCCGGCGCATCCGCGAAGCCGGCGTCTATTGCGAGATTGTCCCTTTTGCCAAAGGCGCCGAGGCCTTTGCCCGCATGCAGCCCAAGGGCGTGATCCTGTCGGGCAGCCCGGCCAACATCAGCGACGCGAATGGCCCGCGCATCCCCGACGCCGTGCTGGCCGCCAGCGTGCCGCTGCTCGGCATCTGCTATGGCGAACAGTCGCTGTGCTACCAGCTCGGCGGCGCGGTCGTTGCCTCTGATCATCGCGAATTCGGCCGGGCCGAGATCGAGATTGTCGATGATTGCGCCTTCTTTGCCGGCGTCTGGGCCAAAGGCGACCGGCCGACGGTGTGGATGAGCCATGGCGACCGCATTGATGCGATCCCGCCCGGTTTCCGCGCCGTCGCCGTCAGCCCCGGCGCGCCCTTTGCCGCCATCGCCAATGATGAGGCCCGCCGTTACGGCGTGCAGTTCCATCCGGAGGTGGTGCACACCCCCGATGGTGCGGCGCTGCTGAAGAATTTCGTCGTCAATGTCTGCGGTGTCACGCCCAACTGGTCGATGGCTGGCTTCCGCGCTGCCAAGATTGCCGAGATCCGCGAGCAGGTGGGGGACGGCAAGGTGATCTGCGGCCTGTCGGGCGGGGTCGATTCGGCGGTGGCCGCCGTGCTGATCCACGAAGCCATTGGCGACCAGCTGACCTGCGTGTTCGTCGATCACGGCCTGATGCGGCTGGGCGAGGCCGAACAGGTGGTGAGCCTGTTCCGCGAGCATTATCACATCCCGCTGGTGCATGTGGAAGCCGAAGCGCTGTTCCTTGGCGGCCTGGCCGGCGTCACCGACCCGGAAGCCAAGCGCAAGTTCATCGGCAAGACCTTCATCGAGGTGTTCGAGGCCGAGGCGAAGAAGCTCGGCGGGGCGGATTTCCTCGCCCAGGGCACGCTTTATCCCGATGTGATCGAAAGCGTGTCGTTCACCGGCGGCCCCAGCGTGACGATCAAGAGCCACCACAATGTTGGCGGCCTGCCCGAGCGCATGAACATGAAGCTGGTCGAGCCCTTACGCGAACTGTTCAAGGACGAGGTGCGCCGGCTGGGCGTGGAATTGGGCCTGCCGCCGGCGTTCGTTGGCCGCCACCCGTTCCCCGGCCCCGGCCTTGCCATCCGCATCCCCGGCGAGGTGACCAAGGAAGCCTGCGACACGCTCAGGAAGGCCGATGCCATCTATCTGGACGAGATCCGCAAGGCCGGCTTGTATGACGAGATCTGGCAGGCCTTTGCCGTGTTGCTGCCGGTGCGCACGGTGGGCGTGATGGGCGATGGCCGCACCTATGACCGCGTGTGCGGCCTGCGCGCCGTGACCTCGGTGGATGGCATGACCGCCGATGTCTATCCGTTCGAGGCCAGTTTCCTCACCCGCACCGCCACCCGCATCGTCAACGAGGTGAAGGGCATCAACCGTGTGGTCTATGACTATACGTCAAAGCCGCCGGGCACCATCGAGTGGGAATAAAGCGCGCTGCGCATATCCTGCTGGCAACCGGGCGCGCTGGTGACCCGGCCCGGCACGGCGGCCTTGTCGCCCAACTGCAGGCGGCTGGCCTGGCGGTGCTGGCACCCGGCTTCCCGATGTTGCCGCCGGGCCGTGCCGATCGTGACATGCTGGCGGCCAGGCTTGCCGCCATTGACGCGGCACTGGTGCCCTTGCCCGCCGATGCCCGCGTGATCGGGGTTGGCCATTCGATCGGCGCGACGCTGCTGCTGGCCCGCGCCGGGGCCGATCTGTGGCTGGGGCCGGATGACCGGATTGCCGGCGCCCGTGATCCGCGCCTGTCGGCGCTGGTGCTGCTGGCGCCACCGCTGGGTTATTTTGCGGCGCCCGGCGCACGCGACGCGGTCGATCTGCCACTGTTGCTGCGCGTTGGTTCCGCCGATGCGGTGACGCCGCCGGATGATGCCCGCCGCTTCGTCGCCACATTGAACGGGCGCCTTTCCTGCGATTTTGCTGTTGTCGACGGTGCTGACCATTTCAGCTTCATGGACCAGCGACCGCCAGGCCAGCCCGAGCCCTGGGCGGACGCTGCCACCTTCCGGGTGCAACTGGCCGAACGGATCATCGCCCTCGCCCACTGAGGCATTGGCGGGCCAGCAGGGCAGAGCTCAGGGCCAGCTGATGGCCATGATCTCCCAATGTTTCTCGCCCGCGGGCAGGCGCACCACGCGCACATCGCCCACGCGGGCGCCGCGCAGGGCCCGCGCAATCGGGGCGCTCCAGCCGATCAGGCCGCGGGCGGCATCCTGTTCATCGTCGCCAACCAGGGTGAGGGTGCGGCGCTTGTCATCATCATCGGCGATTTCGACGGTGCAGCCGAACAGCACCTTGTCGCGTTCGGTCTGGCGCGTGGGATCGATCACGCGGGCGGCGGCCATGCGTTTCGACAGATGCGCCAGTTCCCGGTCAATCTCGCGCAGGCGCTTGCGGCCATAAAGATAATCGCCGTTTTCCGAGCGGTCGCCATTGCCGGCGGCCCAGCGCACCACCTCGACAATGGTCGGCCGGTCGCCGTGGAGCAGCTGGTCATAGCGGGCGCGCAGGGCGGCCATGCCGGCCGGCGTGATGGGATTGCCGTCTGTCACAGGTCAAGCTGGCCCTGGGTGGTTGCGGGCGGGGTTTTGCGGCGGCGCGTCGTGTCTGGCAAGCCGGCCTTGCGGCTGCCATGGGTGCGCACGATGGCGCGGGCCGGGCCGGCGTGGGCGGGATCGCAGCGGATAGCGGTGATGGCGGCGCGGGCATCGCGCGCGGCCTGTTCATGGTCAACCAGCGGGGCGGGATAGGCGGCGGTGCCGGGGCCTTTCCAGGGTTCGTGGACGAAGGGCATGGGCAGAGCGCTGAGTTCCGGCAGCCAGCGGCGGATGAACAGGCCATCCGGATCCTGATCCAGTCCCTGTTTCACCGGGTTGTAGATGCGCGGGATGTTGGTGCCGGTGGTGCCGGATTGCATCTGCACCTGCGGCCAGTGGATGCCGGGCTCATAATCGGTGAAGGCCCGCGCCAGCACCGTGCCCGAATGCCGCCAATCCAGCCGCAGGTGATAGCTGGCCACCGCCATCACCATCGCCCGCATACGGAAATTCAGCCAGCCGGTGGCATTCAGGCTGCGCATGCAGGCATCGACGAACGGCCAGCCAGTGCGCCCTTGCGCCCAGGCGGCCAGCCGGGCCGGATCATGTTGGGGCAGGCCATCATAGGCCGGGTGCAGGCAGCGCGCCTCCAGCCAGGGCGCATCCTCCAGCTTCTGAATGAAGTGGCAATGCCAGTGCAGGCGGCTGATGAAACTGTCGACGGAGCGGACGAACTGGGGGTCGCCAGCCTCTTTCCAGCGCATGCGGGCAGCGAGGGCTGACTGGAAGGCTTCGCGTATGGAAATCGTGCCCAGCGCCAGGTGCGGGGAGAGGCGGGAGCAATGATCGGCTCCGCTGTCAGGCGCTGACATGGCGGCGCGATAGGGCCGGCCGCGTGTCGCCAGAAAGCTTTTCAGCAGCAAGAGGCCGGCACGGCGGCCGCCGGGCTGGCGGCCGGGGCAAGGATCGGGGGCGAGGCCGAGGTCTGCGGCCGACGGCAGTGGCGTGCCCGCCACATCGGCCATGCGGATTGCAGCGGGTGCGGGCAGGCGGGGGCGGCGCATCATCGCCTCCCACCGCGCCGCCCAGCCATCGCGGTTGCCATGGGCGCGCCAGACGCCGTGCTGCATCGCCTCCTGCACTGGCACGCCGGCCGCCCGCGCCCAGCGCCGCACCGCCTTGTCGCGCGCAAAGCTCCACAGATTGCCCGTCTCCTGGTGGGCGTGGATGGCGGTGATGCCATGGGCGGCGTGGAGATTGTGCAGGATCTGCACTGCATCGCCCACAAGCACGACCAGCCTCGCGCCGCGCGCCTGCAGGCTGCGGTCCAGATCAGCCAGCGATTCGGCCAGGAAGGCGAATTGCCGGCCGCTGGCATCGGGCTGGGCCCATTGTTCTGGCTCGACGATGTAGAGTGGCAGCACTGGCCGCCCGCTGGCACAGGCGGCCAGCAGCGGCGCATGATCATGCACGCGCAAATCCCGCTTGAACCAGACAATCTCCATGGCGGTGGGTGTAGCCCCTTTGTTCCGCTCCGGCATGGGCCAGCCTGTCGCAGGCGGCTTGGCAGCGCGGCCCCGGCTTGGCATGAGGCAGGCCATGATCCTTTATGGCATTCCCAATTGCGACACGGTGAAGAAGGCGCGCGCCTTCCTGGCCGAGCGCGGCGTCGCCCACCAGTTCCATGATTACAAAAAGGCCGGCGTGCCGTCCGATGCGCTTGCCCGCTGGGTGGCGCGCTGGGGGTGGGAGGCGGTGCTCAACCGCGCCGGCACGACGTTCAAGGCCCTGCCCGATGCGGACAAGGCTGGCATCGACGCGGCGAAGGCGATTTCGCTGATGCTGGCCAACCCCAGCATGATCAAGCGGCCGATCGTCGAGGGCGACAATATCGCGCTGATCGGTTTCAAGCCCGATGCCTGGGCGGGAGCGTTCTGAGATGGCGCGCTGGTTGGTGAAATCCGAACCGTTCAAATACAGCTGGGAGCAGCTGTTGCAGGACGGCAAGACCGCGTGGGATGGCGTGCGCAACAACCAGGCCGCCATCTATCTGCGCAGCATGAAGATCGGCGACGAGCTGTTCTTCTACCATTCGAACGAAGGCCTGTGCATCGTCGGCATCGCGCAGGTTGTGGGCGAACATTTCATCGACCCATCCGACCCCAAGGGCCGCTTCCCGGCGGTGATGGTCGGCCCCAAGGCGCCGATGCCCCGCCCGGTGACACTGGCCGAAATGAAGGCCGAGCCGCGCCTGGCCGGCATGGCGATGTTCCGCCAGTTCCGCCTGAGTGTGGTGCCGATCAGCGATGACGAATGGGATGTGGTGATGGAGATGGCCGCGCGCTGAGGCGGCTCAGCCCAGATCGGCGGCCAGAAAGCTGACCGCCACCCCCAGCATCACCAGCGCGAACAGCCGGCGGACAAGTCGCATCCGCCGAGCATCCTGCAGCAGTGCCTGGGCCTGGGACCCGGTTGCGACGATGGCAAGATGGATCGCAGTGGCGATGCCGGTGCTGATGCCGGCCAGCAGCAGCGCGGCGGGCAGATCAAGCATGCTGCCGCCCATGAACTGCGGCGCCACCACCACGAAGAACATATAGGCCTTTGGATTCAACAGGTTGATCAGCACGCCGGCCAGGAATGACTGGCGCGTGCCCGCTGCCGGGGTGCCTTGGCCCACCGGCGCATCGGCACCCCGCCAGGCGGAGATCGCCAGCCAGACCATCATGCCGGCGCCGGCCAGCCGCAGTGCCCACAGCAGCTGCGGCGCGGCCTGCAACAGCGCCACCAGCCCCAGCGCCGCCAACACGCCGTTGGCCAGCAGGCCCAGCGCCACGCCCGCCACGGCTGCCAGCCCGGCACGTCGGCCTTCGGTGGCCGCCAGACCGGCCAGCCAGGCCATGTTGGGCCCCGGCGTCAATTCGATGAGCAGCACCGCAAGCGCGAAGCCCAGCAGATCCAAGATGATGCGCCTCCCGTCCGGCCCAGCCTGTGGGCCGGGTTCGGGCCATGGTCAAGGTGGGGCCAGGGCGCGGGGGCTGCGTTCGGCAAAATCAAACACGGCCAGCTTCCGGCGCAGCGGCGAGACGCGCACGCCCTCGGCCGCCAGCAGTTCCGCCTGCAGCGCGCCGCCGCCCGGGGCCTTGTCGTTGAGGAAGCCGCCTTTTTTCAACAGCCGCCACCAAGGGGTGAGGCTGGCCGGGTCTTCGCCCATGGCCCGGCGTTCCTCGGCGGCGCGAGCGGCCATGTTGGCAAAGATGGCGGTGGACACCGGGCAGGCCACCGCCACGCCATGCGCCCGCGCGATGGCGGCGCGCAACTGGTCGAGCGTGGCGACCTCGCCAGCCAGAATGCGGTGCAGATATTGGTCCACCTCGGCGGGCGAGCTGATCACCATTGCGCCGCCATCGGCCTCCCGATAGCCGGGCGCGCCGGGCGGGATGATGTGGACGATATGCGGCGGTTTCGACGCGGCGAGATGATCGAGGGCAGTGCGTTTGCGGCTCATGACGCGATTCGTGCCACAGCGCTGCGGCCGGGTGAATAAGGCGGATTTGTTCCACGCCTGTTCGCCGCCGGCCCGGATGGGCGTCCTGATCGGGGCTGAATGCGCGAAACGCGCGCTTTCCTTCTCCGTCTGCGCCCCCTAAACCCCGGTGCGTGCACGCCCCCACCACCTCCCGCAGCCCATCGTTGGGCGAGATTCTGCTGCTTGGCAGCCTGACCGGCTTTGGCGCCGTCACCATCGATCTCTATCTGCCCACGCTGCCGGCGATCGCCCGCGATTATGGCGTGACGGCGGCAGCGGTGCAGCTCACCATGTCCACCTTCCTGGTGGGCATGGCGCTGGGCCAGCTGTTTTTCGGTCCCCTGTCAGACCGGATCGGGCGGCGGCCGACCATTTTGATTGGCTGCGGCGTCTATGTGCTGGCCAGCATCGGCTGCGCGCTGGCGCCCAATATCGAAGCGCTGGTGGCCGGCCGCTTTTTCCAGGCGCTGGGCTGCTGTGCCGGCATGGTCACCTGCCGCGCCATCGTGCGCGACCGGTATGACCATCGCGATTCGGCGCGGATTTTCAGCTTGTTGATGCTGGTGCTGGCGCTGGCGCCGCTGCTGGCGCCCACGGTGGGCGGCTGGATCGCGGCGGCGGCGGGCTGGCATGCGGTGTTCCAGGTCTTCATCCTGGTGGGGGTGGCGGTGGCGGTCGCCGTGTGGTGGCGGCTGGAGGAAAGCCGTTCCGCCGAAACCGCGGCGACCGCGGCCACCACATCGGTGATCAACGCTTATGCCGTGCTGCTGCGCCACCGCCGGCTGATCGGCTATCTGCTGGTGGGTGCGGCCAACGGCGCGACGCTGTTTTCCTATATCGCCGGATCGCCCGATCTGGTCATCAACATCTGGGGTTACAGCGAAAGCCAGTTCGGCCTGATCTTCGCGATCTTTGCCGTGGGTGTGGTGGGGGCCAGCCAGATCAACCGGCTGCTGCTCAGGAAGGCGACGCCCGATCAGGTGCTGGGCGCGGCCAGCATCGGCGCGGCGGTGGCGGGCGCGATGCTGCTGGCCTGTGCCGTGCTGGGCGCGCCGCTGTTCGTGCTGTTCCCGGCGCTGTTCATCGCCCTGTCGTCCAACGGGCTGATCGCGGCCAACGCCTCGGCCGGGGCGCTGAATGTCGATCCGCTGCGTGCCGGGGCGATTTCGGGCCTGATGGGCGGGGTGAATTTTGCCGTTGGCGCGCTGGCGTCGGCGCTGGCCGCGGCGCTGCACGATGGCACGGCGGTGCCGATGGCAGCCAATATCTGTGTGGCGCTGCTGATCGCGGCTGTCGCGTACCACGGGCTGGCCAAAGCGCGATGAACGGCGCCAGCCTCTCCCCCCGCGCGCTGTTGCTGGCGCTGGCGGTGGTCACCGTGTGGGGCAGCAATTTCGCCATCATCGGCGCGACGCTGCATGCGCTGCCGCCGCTGTTGTTCGCCACGTTGCGTTTTGCCGCCGTGGTGTTTCCGCTGATCTTCTTCGTGCGCCGGCCGGATGTGCCTTGGCGCATCCTGGCGGGCTATGGCGTTGCCATCGGTGTCGGCCAGTTCGGCCTGCTGTTCATCGCCATTGATGGCTATATCGCCGCCGGCATCGCCAGCCTGCTGGTGCAATCCCAGGTGGTGTTCACCATCGCCATGGCGATGATCACCAGTGGGGAGCGGTTGAAGCCGCTGCAATATGGCGCGCTTGCCCTGGCGCTGGCGGGTGTGGCGGTGATTGCCGGCCACACCGGCGGGGAGGTTACCTTGCCCGGCATCGCCCTCGTGCTCGGCGCCGCCTTTGGCTGGAGCCTGGGCAACATGGCCCAGCGCGCCGCCGGCAAGGTGGACATGCTGGGCTTCATCACCTGGTCTTCGCTGTTCGCCGTGCCGCCACTGGCCGGCCTTGCGCTGTGGTTCGAAGGCTGGCCGGCGATGGAAACCGCGCTGGCCGCCACGACGCCTTCGGTCTGGGCGGCGGTGGCCTGGCAGGCGCTGGGCAACACGCTGTTCGGCTATGGCGCCTGGGGCTGGCTGCTCGCCCGCTATCCGGCGACCAGCGTTGCGCCCACCTCGCTGCTGGTGCCGGTGTTCGGCATGGCCTCCACCGCGATCTGGCTGGGGGAGGATCTGCCCCCGTGGAAGCTGCTGGCCGCCGCGCTGATCATCGGCGGGCTGGCGACCAACCTGCTCGCCACCCGCCAGCGCTGATCAGGCCGGGGGCAGGCGGAAGCTGTAAGGCTCGGTCTTGTCGGCCGCTGCAATCCATGCCGGGCGGGACTGGATGCGCCGGGCATAGGCCGCGAGGTTGGGGAAATGCGCGCCCAGCCCCTGCACAGTGGCGATTTCGGCGATGAAGCTCATCATCACGTCGGCGCCCGACAGCTCGTTGTTCACCAGCCAGTCGTTGTCGCCCAGGCATTGGCTGAAATAGGCGACATGGGCACCAATCTGTTCCTGGATGCGCGGCTGCAGCGGGGCTGCGGCGTCGCCCAGCCGGGCGGTGTAGAGCGCCAGCAGGAATGGCGTCATCGCCGAGCCTTCGGCAAAATGCAGCCACATCAGATAATCCTCGTGCGCGTCGGTGCCCGGCGCCGGCATGAAGCGGCCGCCCCCGTGCTTGCGGATGATCCAATCGGTGATGGCGGCCGATTCAAAGATGATCTTGCCATCGGCTTCGAGCACCGGCGATTTGCCGAGCGGATGGATGGCCTTCAGTTCCGGCGGGGCGAGGTTGGTGGTGGCATCGCGGCTGTAATGCCTGATCTCATAGGGCGTGCCCAATTCCTCCAGCAGCCAAAGGATGCGCTGCGACCGGCTGTTGTTCAGATGATGCACGATGATCATGGCAACTCTCCCCCCGAATCGGTATTGACGGCCAATCATGGCGCTTTTCATCCCGGAAGACGAACTGGAAGAAAGCTTCGTCCGCGCCAGCGGGCCGGGCGGCCAGAATGTCAACAAGGTCTCATCGGCGGTGCAGCTGCGCTTTGATGCCGCCAGTTCGCCCAGCCTGCCCGATGATGTGCGCGAGCGGCTGCTGAAACTGGCGGGCAAGAAGGCAACGGCCGATGGCGTGATCGTCATCACTGCCAACCGCTTTCGCGATCAGCCGCAGAACCGCGCCGATGCCCGCGCCCGCCTGGCCGAGATGGTGGAGAAAGCCTGCATCCGCCCGATCACCCGCCGGCCGACCCGGCCGACGCTGGGATCAAGGCGGCGGCGGCTGGATGCCAAGGCGGTGCGCTCCACCGTCAAGGCAGGCCGTGGCAAGGTTTCGACCGACGACTGATTGAGGGGTGTGATACGCCCTTCAAATTGCCGCATTGCGGCATTACCTTGAAAGGGTCGAACCCCGTTTGAAAGGACAAGCCATGTCGGACGAAACCGCCATCACCACCACCGAAGCCGCTGATGCCGCCGCCGGCAAGCTGGACAAGATCAAGGCCGACCTGAAGGACCAGGCTGACAAGGCGATCGGCAAGGCCAAGGATGCCGCCACCGCCGCCTATGACAAGGCCGCCGCCAAGGCCCGCGAACTGGCCGAAGCTGCGCCGGAAAAGGCCCGCGAAGTCAAGGAACGCGCCCAGAAGGTCGCCGAGGAAGGCACCGCCAAGGTGCGCACCACCGTGCAGGAACAGCCGCTGGCCGCGCTGGGCGCCGGCATCGCGCTGGGCTTTGTGGTCGGTTGGCTGCTGAGCGGCCGGCGGAAGGACTGAGGCAACAAGGTCCTCCCCAAGCTTGCTTGGGGAGGATCCGTTTTTTAATGATGCCCCTCGGGCTCCTGCATCAATTCCACCAGCACGCCGCCGGTATCACGCGGGTGCACGAAGATCACCGGCACCCCATGCGCGCCCATCCGCGGCTCGCCGGTGCCCAGCACGGTGGCGCCACGGCTGCGCATCGCATCGCGCGCCGCGATGATGTCCTTCACCTCGAAGCAGACATGATGCTGCCCGCCATTGGGGTTCTTCTTCAGAAAGCCGTGGATGGGGGAATCGGCGCCCAGCGGCTCGATCAGTTCCAGCTGGCTGTTGGCGACATCGATGAACGCCACCCGCACGCCCTGGGCCGGCAGATCAAAGGCCGGGGTGGAAACAGTCGCGCCGAACAGCCGGCCATACATCGCCACCGCATCGTCGATCGACGGGCAGGCAATGCCGACATGGTTCAGGCGGCCCAGCAGCAGTTCCGGCAATTCGCTCATCATTTCCTCCTCCGGTAGCGTGGGCTGCCCCTTGCATGGCGGCGAAAAGCCGGCAAGCTGGCAAGATGATCTACATCGTCATCAACGCCATCCCCATCGGCATCGCCACTTTGCTGGGCCTGTTGCTGGCCCAGTTTGTCGATCGGCCCAAGGGGCTGGGCGGCTGGATCATTGCGTTGATCTCGGCCGGCTGGCTCTGCGCCATCCTGGCCGGCGCGCTGATCCTGGCCCCGCCCAAGGCGCCGATCTGGATCATGACCCTGGGCTCTGCCGTGGTCATTTGGGCCGGCTTCGTGGTGCCGGCGCTGGCGACATCGCTCAGCATGGCCGGCCAGCGCTGGAACCGCATCGGCATGGCCTGCCTGTGGTGGCTGGCGGTGATGCTGGTGGAAGCCGTGGTGATGCGCCTGATCGGCCTGCACGCGCCCTGAAAAGATCCTCCCTGCCCGAAGGGCGGGGAGGGGGACCGCCGAAGGCGGTGGAGGGGCGGGTGGCGCAGCTGTTCCACACGCGCGGCCCCCTCCGCCGCCTGGCGGGCGGCACATCCCCCAGAGGGGCAGGATCACTCCGGCAGATGCACCGGCGGCGCCGGCTTGGGCCGCTTCAGGATGGGCAGCAGCAGCAGCATGGCCAGCGCCATCACCGACATGGCGCGGAACACGTCGATATAGGCGATCATCACCGCCTGTTTGCTCACCGTGCCGTCCAGTACGGCCACCACCCCGCCCAGGCCGGCGGCGGCCAGCGCGGCGGGATCGGCCCAGGGCTGGCTGAACGGCGTGATGCCGCTGCCCAGATCGGCGTGGCTCACCTGGGTCTGGCGTTCCAGCAGCGCCACCGCCACGCTGATCCCGATCGAGCCGCCGATGTTCCGCAGCAGCATGAAGATGGCCGAGGCATCGGTGCGCAGCGCCATCGGCAGGCTGGCAAAGGCCACGGTGTTCAGCGGCACGAAGATCAGGCCCAGCCCCATGCCCTGGGCAAAGCCGGTATAGATGAACGGCCAGGCGCCCTGTTGCGGCGAAAACAGGCTCATCCCCCACAGGGCCGCGCCGGTGAGGGTGAACCCCACGCCCAGCATGACGCGCGGATCCACCCCGCGCCCCAGCAATTGCCCGGCCGACATCATCGCCAGCATCATGCCGATGCCGCGCGGCATCATCAGTTCACCTGCCGCCACCACCGGATAGCCAAACATGGTCTGCACCATGGTGGGCAGCAGCGCCGTGGTCGCCACCAGCAGAAAGCCGACCATGGTGATGAACAACATGCCGGTCATGGCGTTGCGGTCGGTCAGGAACTGGCGGTCAACAATGGCGCCGGGCGTCGCCAGCGCGTGCACGGCAAAGGCCCACAGGCCGGCGGCGGCCAGGCCCAGCTCGATGCGCACCTCCCAGCTTTCCAGCCAGTCCAGCTGCTGGCCCCGGTCCAGCGCCAACTGCAGCGCCGCCATGCCCAGCGCCAGCATGGCAAAGCCCGTCATGTCGAACCGGCGTTGCGGCAGGTTGGGCTGCGGCAGGATGCCGGCGGCCAGGCTGAAGCAGACAAGACCCACAGGCAGGTTGATCAGGAACACCCAGCGCCAATCGAAACTGTCGGTCAGCCAGCCGCCCACAACCGGGCCCAATATGGGCCCCACCATCACCCCCACGCCCCACCAGGCCATGGCCGGGCCATGCTTGGCCGGCGGCCACGCATCCAGCACATAGGCTTGGCCCAGCGGCGCCAGAAAGGCCCCGGCCGCGCCCTGCAGCATGCGCCAGATCACCATTTCGGTGAGGCTGCCGGCCAGGCCGCACAGCACCGAAAACAGCGTGAAGCCGGCGACCGACCACAGGAACAGCGTGCGCCGGCCGATACGCGCCGCCAGCCATCCGGTGAGCGGCGTGGCGACAGCGGTGGCGACGATATAGCTGGTCAGCACCCAGGTCACGCTGTCGGCCGCGGCATTCAGGCTGGGCTGCATGTGCGGCAGCGCGACATTGGCGATGGTGGAATCCAGGATGGTCATGAAGCTGCCCAGCATCACCACCGCGGTGATCACCAGCGGCGATGCCTGCGCCGGGGCGGTTGCCGGGGCCGTCGTCGCCGTCACCTGGTGATCACCTTCACCTCCGCCGAAAGCCCGGCGATCAGCGGCACATCGCGGCGCGGCTGCAGGCGGATGCGCACCGGCACGCGCTGCACCACCTTCACCCAGTTGCCGGTGGCATTCTGCGCCGGCAGCACCGAAAACTCCGCCCCGGTGCCGGCACCGATGCTCTCCACCCGGCCGGTCAGCGGCCGGTCGGGATAGGCATCCAGCGTCACTTCGGCGCTCTGGCCGACCCGCATGTCTTTCAGCTCGGTTTCCTTGAAATTGGCCTCCACAAAGGCGCTGCCGGTCACCATCAGGCTCATGGTGGCAACGCCCTGCACGATGGCCTGGCCGCGCAGCACCCGGCTGGTCTGCGTGACGATGCCATCGGCCGGCGCGCGGATCATGCTGCGTTCCAGATCCAGCGCGGCGCGGTCGCGGGCGGCGCGGGCGGCCAGCACCAGCGGGTGATCCTCCACCGAAATGCTGCGGCCCGCAGCTTCGCGGGCGCGGGTATCGTCGGCCAGCGCCCGGGCCAGCTCGGCGCGGGCATTGGCGGCATCATATTCGGCCTGTTGCAGCCGCGCCCGGGTGGCAAAGCCGCGCTTGATCAGCTCCTGCTGGCGCACCAGTTCGGCTTCGGCCAGCGTCACCGCCTCGCGCTTGCCGGCCACATCGGCAGCGCTGCCCCCGGTGCCGGTCTTCAGCTGCTGGACCTGCAGCCGGGCGCCGGCCAGCTCGGCCTCCGCCTGGTCCAGCGCGATGCGGAACGGCCGCGGTGCCAGCCGGATCAGCACCTGGCCGGCCTTCACCGGCATGTTCTCGTGCACCAGCACTTCGGCCACCCGGCCGGACACATCGGCCGACAGCGCCACCTTGTCCATCCGCACATATGCATTGTCGGTGGAAACCTGGCCCTGGCCCTGCAGCCACAGATACAGGCCGGCGCTGGCCAGCATCAACGGCACGATCGCCATCACGATGCGGATGCGCCAGCGGCCTTTTGGCGGCGCGCTGTCAACACGTGCGTGCATGGCCTTATCCTTCCCGCAACAGATTGGCACGCACGCGGCCCAACAGGCCGTGCAGCTGCGCCTGTTCGGCGGCCGTCAAACCAGCCAGCATCTCCGCGCGCACATCATCCGCCACCGGTTGCAGATCGTTCAACAGATCGTGTGCCCGCGGCGTCAGGAACAGGCGCCAGGCCCGGCGGTCGGCCGGATCGGCCCGGCGTTGCACCAGGGCGGCATCCTCCAGCCGGTCGACCATGCGGCCGACGGTGATGGTTTCCACCTCCAGCCGTTCGGCCAGCGCCGCCTGGTTGCTGCCTTCGGCGCGAGCCAGCGCGATCAGCACCTGCCACTGCGCCCGCGACACGCCGATGGCCTTGGCCCGCGCATCAAAGCGCCGCCGCAGCAGCCGGGCTGCGTCTGATACCAGCACCCCGATCGTATCAGCCACGGCAAAGCGGTTGCCCGGCGGTGATTCGTCCAATGTTTCGGTCATGCCTGCAAAATAGCATATATGCTTATTATCAGCCAACTGATTATCAGCTGCGAGAACAACCGATTTGGTGTTTCCGCCTTGCAAGCCGTTAACAATGGCTGCGATACTGCATGATGTTAAGTTCAGGGGGCATGATGGCGGTTAGGCAAGCGGGGCGCAGGCAGGCGGCATGATCGAACTGACCCAGGTTGGCCTGTTCAGCCATCTGATGGCGCTGGTCGCCTATCTGGCGCTGGCCGTGGCCGCGGTGTCACGCCAGCGCGCAACGTTCAATCTGCTGCTGGCCGGCGCGGCGCTGCTCACGGCGCTATGGGCCGGCAGCTTTGCCTATGCCTATCTGGTGGACCGCGATGCCCAGGTCTGGCTGTCGCGGCTGCAGACAATCAAGCTCGCTGGCTGGATCGGCCTGCTGCTCTATGCGCTGCGCCCGGAATGGCTGGGCGGCAGCGGCAGCGCGCGGTCCTCCTTCTGGGTGGGCGGCGTGCTCGGCTTTGTCATGACGATGCAGCTGGTGATCGATTTTTCCGGCGCCACCGAAGGGGTTTTCGAAGGCACCGCCGGTGTCGTTGGCAGCTTGTTCCTGGTCACGCGCATCGCCGTTTCGGTCACCGGCGTGGTGCTGGCGCACAATTTCTATATCAATTCGCTCCCGGCCGACCGTTCGGGCTTCCGCCTGCTGGCCATCGGCCTGGCTGGCCTGTTCCTCTATGATCTGAATTTCTACACCCTGGCCTTCCTGCTGCCGCCGGGCTCCACCGATCTCTACAATATCCGCGGCGCGGTTGATGCGCTGCTCGTCATCCTGCTGGTGTTTGCCACGCGCGACAGCCTGGTGAAGGGCGCGCGCGTGTCCCGCGCGGTGGCGTTCCAGACGGTCGCCTTTTCCGGCGTCGGCTTCTATCTCATCGCCATGTCGCTCCTGGCCTATCTGCTGCGGCTGGTGGGCGGCGATTGGGGCACGCTGCTGCAGGTCACCTTCCTGTTCGGCACCATCCTGCTGGGGGTGGTGGTGCTCGCCTCCCAGCGCTTCCGCGCCCGGCTGAAGGTGGCGATCGCCCGCAATTTCTACCGCTATCAATATGATTATCGCACCGAATGGCTGCGCTTCATCGCCACGATTTCGGCGCCCGGGGATGCCGATACGCTGCCCACCCGCGCGGTGCAGGCGCTGGCCCGTGTGCTGGATGCGCGCGGCGGCTGGCTGCTGGTGCCTGATGATGACCGGCTGCAACCCATGGCCAACTGGAACCTGGCCGAAGTGGAGCCCGATCCCATCGCCATTGACAGTCCGCTGGTGAAATGGCTGCAGGCCGAAGACCGTGCGCTGGATCTTGACCGTGTGCGCAGCGGCGATGTGCCCGGCGCGCCGGATGTGCCGCGCTGGCTGCTGGATGATCGCCGGCTCTGGCTGGCGGTGCCGGCGGTGAACCGCGACACGCTGGCCGGCGTGCTGCTGATCGGCCGCAGCCTGGCGCCGCGCGTGCTGAACTGGGAAGATGAGGAGCTGCTGAAAACCCTCGGCCGCCAGGTCGGCAGCTATATCGCCGAAAGCAGCGGCCAGGCCGCATTGGAGGAAGCCCGCCGGTTCGAGGAGTTCAACCGCCGCTTTGCCTTCATCCTGCACGATATCAAGAATCTGGTCAGCCAGTTGTCGCTGCTGGCCCGCAACGCCGAACGCCATGCCGACAATCCGGAATTCCGCGCCGATATGGTGGAAACGCTGAAGGTGTCGGTGGGCAAGATGAACGCGCTGCTGGCCTGGCTGTCCCAACGGGCCAAGGGCGGGGCTGGCGGCGACGCGCCGCTGGCGCTGGCCGGCCTGTTGCGCCAACTGGCCCGCAGCCGTTCCGCCGCCTGGCCGGCGCTCAGCCTGCACCTGCCCGATGATCAGGATGATCTGATGCTCACCGGCAATGCCGAACGGCTGGAACAGATGTTTGGCCATCTGCTGCAGAATGCCATCGATGCCTCCCCGGCCGGGTCGCCCATCCGCATCGATGCCTGCCGGTCGGGCAATGATGTCATCGTTTCGATCGCCGACCGCGGCCACGGCATGTCGGCCCGCTTCGTCCGGCAGGATTTGTTCCAGCCCTTCCAGTCCACCAAGCCGGGCGGCTTTGGCATCGGCGCCTATGAAGCGCGCGAAATCGCCCGCGCCCACGGCGGCCGGCTTGACGTGGCCAGCCGGGAAGGGGAAGGGACCACCTTCACCATCAGCCTGCCCGTTGCCGGGCAAGCGCCTGACATGGTTCAGCTGGAAAGGGGAGAGGCGTGAGTGACAAGCCCAAGCTGCTCGTCGTGGAAGATGATCCCGGCCTGCAGCGCCAGCTGAAATGGAGTTACGAGGATCAGGAGGTGATCATCGCCGGTGACCGCGAGGCGGCGCTGGAGGCGCTGCGCGTGCATCAGCCGGCGGTGGTGACGCTGGATCTGGGCCTGCCGCCCGATCCCGACGGCGTTTCGGAAGGCTTTGCCACACTGGAAGCCATATTGGCCACCCGCCCGGCCACCAAGGTGATTGTCGCATCCGGCCATGGTGCCCGCGAAAGCGCGCGCCGCGCCATCGCGCTGGGTGCCTTTGATTTCTATCACAAGCCGGTCGATATAGACGAACTCGGCCTGATCGTGCGCCGCGCCTATCATGTCGCGACGCTGGAGGCGGAAAACCGCCGGCTGGCCGAGACGGATACGGGCGTCGACAAGGTGCTGGGCGGGCTCGTCACCCAGTCGCCCGAAATGATCAAGGTGGCACGGATGGTGGAGCGTGTGGCCTCCGCCAATGTCTCGGTGATGCTGCTCGGCGCGTCGGGCACCGGCAAGGAGGTGCTGGCGCGCGGCCTGCACAATGCCTCAGCCCGCGCCGATGGCCCGTTCGTGGCGATCAACTGCGCCGCCATTCCCGAAAATCTGCTGGAATCCGAACTGTTCGGCCACGAGCGCGGCGCATTCACCGGCGCGGTGAAGATGCAGGAAGGCAAGATCGAGCTGGCCCAGGGTGGCACCCTGTTCCTTGACGAAGTGGGCGATATCCCGTTGCCGCTGCAGGTGAAATTGCTGCGCTTCATCCAGGAACGGGTGATCGAACGGGTCGGCGGCCGCAAGACCATTCCGGTCGATGTGCGGATCGTGTGTGCCACCCACCAGAATCTCGACGAGATGAAGAGCAGCGGCCGCTTCCGCGAAGATCTTTATTATCGGCTGGCCGAAATCGTCGTGCGCATCCCGGCCCTGAAGGACCGGCCGGGCGATGCCGCCTTGCTGGGGCAATATTTCCTCAACCGCTTCGCGCGCGAGAATGGCCGGGAGTTCAAGGGCTTCACCCCCGATGCCATTGCCGCCATGGCCGATTGGAGCTGGCCCGGCAACGTGCGCGAGCTCGAAAACCGCATGAAGCGCGCGGTGATCATGGCCGAAGGCAGCCGCCTGACCGCGGCCGATCTCGATCTCGTCAACAAGATCGACGAGGCGGCGCTGAGCCTGAAAAACGCCCGCGAGGCGGCAGACCGCCAGGCTATCCGCCGCGCCCTGTCCTACAGCGATGGCAACATGAGCCTGACCGCCAAGCTGCTCGGCGTCAGCCGGCCGACGCTCTATGATCTGATGAAGCAATATGGCATCGAAAACGCCGGCTGAGGTGACAAGCCTGTTGCATCGCCGCCCGATTGCCCCTAAGCCCCACCCCGGTTCGGAGCGTAGCGCAGCCTGGTAGCGCATCAGACTGGGGGTCTGGAGGTCGCAGGTTCGAATCCTGTCGCTCCGACCATTTTCTCCTCCATTCAACCCCCAACAGCCGCACATCCTGCTGTGTCTGTCCTACACGAACCAATTTGGTTATCTTCGCGCCTTCCTCTCACCGGAAAGGCACGAACATGTCAGTTCTGAATGCCCTGATCGCCCCCATCGCCGGCTTGATTGACAAGATCATCCCCGATCCCAAGGCCCGTGACGCTGCCAAGCTGGAACTGGTCAAGCTGCAGAACAGCCAGGAGCTGGAGCTGCTCTCCACCCAATTGTCGGCCATTGTCGCCGAAGCCGGCAGCGCCGATCCCTGGACCAGCCGGGCTCGGCCCAGCTTCCTTTATGTCATGTACGCGCTGCTGTTGTGGTCGATCCCGATGGGCCTGATCGCCGCCGTGCAGCCACAGATGGCGAACGACATCGCGCAAGGCATGACCCGCTATCTCAATGGCTTGCCCGAACCGCTCTATGCGCTGTTCGGCACCGGCTATCTTGGCTACACCGCCGCCCGCCAATGGGGGAAGGCCAAGGGGACGGACAAATAGCGCCTAGCCCGCCCGATACTGCTGCGCCAACCGGGCATAGCCCGCCGCTCCGGCCCGGTTGGCGGCCTGTTCGGTCTCGGTCAGTGCGCGCAGAAACCTGGCTGGCTGGCCGGCCCACAATTCGCCCGCCGGCAAGCGCTTGCCCGGCGTGAGCAGGGCGCCGGCCGCCAGCATTGCGCCGCCTTCGACCACGGCGCCATCCAGCACCACCGCGCCCATGCCGATGAAGGCGCCGCTTTCAATGCGGCAGCCGTGGATGATGCAGCCATGGCCGATCAGCACATCATCACCGATGTGCGTATCAAACCGGCCGCCCGTCACGTGCACGATGCTGCCGTCCTGGATGTTGCTGCGCGCGCCCACGCTGATCCGCCCGACATCGCCGCGCAGCACACAGTTGAACCATATCGAACTGGCGGCGCCGATCACCACCTTGCCGATGATCTGCGCACCGGCTGCGATGAAGGCATCCTCCGCAATCTGCGGCCAATCCTCGCCAAAGGGGTGGATGCTCATGGCGTGATGTCAAACGCCACATGCGGGCGCAGCGGGTTGTCTTCGGCCAGATTGGGGTGATCGAAATCCAGATCGGCGCGCCGCCGCATGCCGATGCGCGTCATCACTGCCTGGCTCTTCGTGTTGTCGGGCACGGTCATCGACACGATGCGGCCGAAGCCTTGGCGCCAGCCCCAATCGAGGCTGGCCTGCGCCGCTTCGCTGGCAAAGCCCTGGCCCCAGGCGCTCCGCGCCAGCCGCCAGCCGATCTCCGGCGCGCCCGACAGGCCGGGGATGCCCAGCGGCGCCATTTTCAGCCCGCAAAAGCCGATGAACGCGCCATTGTCCCGCCGTTCCAGCGCCCAGAATGTGTGGCCCAGCACCGCGTGCATGGCCATCAGCCGATCCACGATGGCATCACTGCCGGCACGGTCCAGCAGTGGCCCCAGATGGCGCATCACCTCAGGGTCCTGCCCCATCGCGGCAAAGGGTGCGCGGTCATCATCCCGCCACGGCCGCAGGATCAGGCGGGCGGTTTCGATCATGGGAACATCTTCATGGGAACAGCGGCGCCTGTTCCAACCCCATGGTTTCGGGCAAGCCGAACATCAGGTTGAAATTCTGGATGGCCTGGCCCGAAGAGCCCTTCACCAGATTGTCGATGGCGGCGATCACGATGGCCCGGCCGGGCACGCGATCGGCAAACACATTCACCACGACATGGTTTGACCCGCGCACCATGCGGGTCGCTGGGGCCACGCCGGCCGGCAGCAGATGCACGAACGGCTCTTGGGCATAGGCATCGGCCAGCACCTCACGCAGATAATCGGGCCCGTGCGGGGTTTCGACGATGCAGGTGACCAGCTCGCCGCGGTTCATCGGGATCAGGTGCGGCGTGAAGCTGATCCGCACGTCGCGGCCGGCCCGCAAGCCCAGTTCCTGCTCCATTTCCGGCATGTGGCGGTGATGGCCGATGCCATAGGGGTGCACGGCTTCGGCCACTTCGGGGAAGAGATTGGCTTCCTTCAGACTGCGCCCGGCGCCCGACACGCCCGACAGCGCGTTGACGGTGATATTGTCCGCCGAAATCGCGTGGGCGGCCACCAGCGGCAACAGCGCCAGCAGCACGGCCGTGGGATAGCAGCCCGGGCAGGCGGCAATGCGCGCCGCCGGCAGCGCATCACGCGCAAACTCGGTCAGGCCGTAAACCGCTTGCGCCAACAGGGCCGGTGCCGGATGCGCACCGCCATACCAGGCCGCATAGGTTTCGGCATCCTTCAGCCGGAAATCCGCCGACAGATCGATGATGCGCGGGCCATGGATGGTCGACAGCAATTCCGCCGACGCCGCGTGCGGCAGGCAGCCGAACACCGCATCGATCTCGGCAAAATCAATAGCGTCGGCCTTCGCCAGCACTGGCAGGTTCGGATAAGGCGCGAAGTGCGGCCAGATCTGCGCCATGGTCTGCCCGGCCTTGGCATTGGCGGCCAGCGCCACGATCTCCATACGCGGATGCGTCAGCGCCAGGCGCACCAGATCAGCCCCGGTATAGCCCGAAGCCCCCAACACCGCGATGCGATAGCGATCCGTCATGGGATTCGCGTTAGGGCAGGGGGGGCGCGGTTGCAAGCATTGGCCCGGCCGGCTTGACCTGTGCAAAATCGCGTGGAACGCTGTGCGCAATCAACGGGGGGATATACGATGATCATCACGCGGCGGCGTCTGCTGGGGCAGGCCGGCTTGGTAATGGCGGGCGGCCTGGCGGCCCCGGCCCTGGCTGCAGACCCAACCATGCCGATGGCGCTGGGGCCCTTTTATCCGGTGCAAAAGCCGTCCGACGCCGATGCCGATCTGGTGCAGGTGGCCGGCCGCGCCGGCAAGGCGACCGGCAAGCTGGTCGAGGTGTCGGGCCGCATCCTCAACATGAAGGGCCAACCGGTTCCGGGCGCGAAGATCGAGATCTGGCAGGCCAATGCCGGCGGCCGCTATGCCCACAAGAGTGACAACAGCACGGTGCCGCTCGATCCCAATTTCGAAGGCTTTGCCAGCCTGGTGGCCGACAAGGATGGCGCCTATCGTTTCCTCAGCATCGAACCGGGCGCCTATAATGTCGGCTCAAGCTGGCGCGCCAAGCATATCCATTATCAGGTCGATGGGCAGCTCAACCGCCTGGTGACGCAGATGTATTTCGCCGGCGATCCGCTGCTGGGCCAGGATGAGACGCTGGCCCACGATCTTGATCAGAAGGTCGGCGGGCCGATGCCGCCGGTGATCTTTGGCCAGGCCCTGGGCCAGCGCGCCGATGGCGTCACCCGGCTGGGCTTTGATGTCATCCTGATCGACGGGTGATCCGCCTCGTCCCGGCCAGCGCGGCTGATCTGGCCGATCCGTCACCCGCACTGCTGGCCGGCATCACCCGCCATTATCCCACCCCGCAGGAAGGCCGCGCCCATCTGGCCGAGATTTTGGCCATCATGGGCGCCAACCCGCGCCCGGCGCCCTGGGCCGATTGGTGGGCCCTGGCGGACGATGGCAGCATAATTGGCGAAAGCATCAGGGGCCTGGGCGGTTTCAAGGCGGCGCCCGACGCCAATGGGGTCGTCGAAATCGGCTATGGCACGTTCCCGCTGTGCGAAGGGCAGGGCGTGGCCACCGCCATCGCCGCCGGCCTGATCGCCATCGCCCGCGAGGCCGGCGCGCAGACAGTCATTGCCCACACGTTGATGACGGAAAACGCCTCAACCACCGTCCTGCGCCGCAACGGCTTTGCCTTTGTCGGCACGGTGGTCGAGCCGGAGGATGGCGAGGTCTGGCGCTGGCAGCGGGCGCTCACGCCCTGAATGGCTGCACTGATGAGAACCGTTGCACGTGGAAGCGGTCGGTCATTCCAGCTCAGCCACAATCTTGACGTAGGGGGCCAAATTTCTCGCCTTTGAAAGCTCGGTTCCATAAGCTTCAGGCTCACCAGCCAATCGAGCCAGCTCCTTCAGATTCAGCCCTTCCAGCGCGTCAGCATGTTCGATCCCGAACAAATATATCGCAATCACCTTCTTCTTGTCCGGCGCCCGAGAAATGGCTTCCCGAAAAGCTGAAACCATTTCCTTCATGGGCATGTCACGCCCCCATCAGCCGCGCCGCCAGCGGCGCGTGATAGGTGAGGACGCCGTTGCACCCGGCCCGGCGGAAGCTCATCAGGGCCTCCAGCACGCCCTTGCCGCGATCCAGCACGCCGGCGGCAATCGCGGCTTCCAGCATCGCATATTCGCCTGACACCTGATAGGCGAACACCGGCACATCAAAGGCATCGCGGATGGCGCGGATGATGTCGAGATAGGGCATGCCCGGCTTCACCATCACCGAGTCGGCGCCCTCCTCGATGTCCATCGCCACTTCGCGCAGCGCCTCGCGGGCATTGGCCGGGTCCATCTGATAGGTTTTCTTGTCGCCTTTCAGCACGCCGCCGCTGCCCACCGCATCGCGATAGGGGCCATAAAAGGCCGAGGCATATTTTGCCGAATAAGCCATGATCTGGGTGTTGTGGAACCCGTCGCCCTCCAGCCCGGCGCGAATGGCCTCGATGCGGCCATCCATCATGTCGGATGGCGCGATGATGTCACAGCCGGCGCGGGCCTGGTTCAGCGACTGGCCGACCAGCATCTCCACCGTGGCGTCGTTCAAGATCTCGCCGCTGTCAGAAATCAGCCCGTCGTGGCCATGGCTGGTGTAAAGATCGAGCGCCACATCGGTGAGCACCCCCACTTCCGGCGCGGCATCCTTGATGGCGCGGATGGCACGGCAAATGAGGTTGTCGGGGTTCAGCGCTTCCTTGGCATCCTCGCTGCGCCGATCCGGGCTGGTGTGCGGAAACAGCGCCACCGCCGGAATGCCCAGGGACGCGGCTTCCTTCGCCGCCTTGGCCAGCCGGTCAACCGACAGGCGCGACACGCCCGGCATGGTGCCCACCGGCACTTCCTGGTCATGGCCTTCGGTGGGGAACAACGGCCAGATCAGATTGGCCGGTGACAGGCTGGTCTCGCGGTGGAGATCGCGGCTCCACGCGGTCATGCGGGTGCGGCGCAGGCGGGTGTGCGGAAACTGAGTCATGCGCCGGGGTTTACGCGCTCCGCCCCGCCCTGTCACGCCTTGCCCATTGACGAAAGATTACAGCCACGTCATCAAATCCACAGGCGGGAGGCAAGGCATGGACAACAAGCAGGTCGGCACCGGCGGCGGCACTTTCTTCATCTGCCTGCTGCTCGGCATCATCTTCGATCAGATCGCGCTGGGCATCATCTTTGGCCTGCTGCTCGGCGGTGGCGCCGCGAAGGCGATCGAGCGCAAATAGGCGGCTCAGCCGCCCCGCCGCGGCTGGGCCAGGCTGCGCACCACACCGCGCAGGAACTGCACCTCGGCCGCGGTGAAGCCTGGCCGGGTCAGGATGTTGCGCAGCATGCGCCGCGCGCTTTCGCTGCGGCCTGGGGCAGGGTTGAACCAGCCGTTGTCCGCCAGTTGCGCTTCCAGCGCCGCGATCAGCCCGGCAAGATCAGCCTGCGGGGCGGGGCCTTCGTGATTGACGATCCAGCTGGGCGGCGGCGCATCATGCGCCATCACCCAGGCATAGCCCATCACCGCCACCGCCTGCGCCAGGTTGAGGCTGCCGAAATCCGGGTTGCTGGGAATGGTGCACAGCGCATGGCAGTGCAGCAGATCATCACGCGTCAGCCCGGTGCGCTCCGGCCCGAAGACCAGCGCCGATGTCACCGGCGCCGCGCGCATTTCGGCCACGGCGCCAGCCGGTGAGGTGACCCGGCGGATCATGTCGCGCGTGGTCATCGCGGTGCCGATGGTCAGCGCGCAATCGGCAATGGCATCGGCCAGCGTGTCAAACACCACCGCGCCTTCGATCACCGCATCGGCGCCGGCTGCCGATGGCCCGGCTTCGGGATTGGGCCAGCCATCGCGCGGGGCCACCAGGCGCAGTTCCGTCAGGCCAAAGTTCAGCATGGCACGCGCCACCGCGCCAATGTTCATGCCCAATTGCGGGCGCACCAGGATGATGGCCGGCGGATTGGGCGGCATGCGGGGCGGTTCGGGCGGCAGGTTCATGGCGCTGCCCTTATCGGCTTTGGCCGGCGCTGTCAGTCGGCTTTGCCCTGGGTGCCGCTCACCGCTTCGCTCAGGCCGCCCACAAAGGTCTCGAAATCCTTCGCCTCGCGGAAATCGCGATACACGCTGGCAAAGCGGATATAGGCCACCGGATCGAGGCTTTGCAGCGCCTCCATCACCAGCTCGCCCACCACGCCCACATCAATCTCGGCCTCGCCCAGCGATTCCAGCTGGCGCACCACGCCGTTGACCAGCCGCTCGATGCGTTCGGCCTCCACCGGGCGTTTGCGGCAGGCGATCTCGATGGACCGCGCCAGCTTGTCGCGCTCGAACGGCTCCTTGCGGCCAGTCTTCTTGACGATGATCAGTTCGCGCAGCTGCACCCGCTCAAAGGTGGTGAAGCGGCCCCCACAGGCCGGGCACTGGCGACGGCGGCGGATTGCGGCCGCGTCTTCCGTCGGCCGGCTGTCTTTCACCTGGGTGTCATCATGGCCGCAGAAGGGGCAGCGCATCAGGGCCTCCGGGTGATGGTGCGCAGGAAACCAAGGCCCGCGCCCAGAATCGTGCCCCAGAAAATGCCGATGAAGGAAAAGATCAGGCCAATGAAAAAGCCCACCGCTGCGCCGGCAATGATGTTGCGGCCAGCATCGCTCTGGCTCACCGGCCCGGCCTTGTTCAACAGATCATTGGCGCCCTGCTTCACCTGTTGCCCGCCGGGGCTGTCGAGCAGATTGTCCACCATCTGCCCGGCGCGGGTGAAGCCGGCATCGGCGATGTCGGCAATCTGCCGGCCGGTTTCATTGTCCAGCGCCCGGCGGCCGGCCGCGGCGGCGTCTTCCGCCAGCCGGGTCAGCTTGTCGGGTTCCGGCTTGCCGTCACCCTGTCCGTCTTCCGCCATTGCCCGCTCCCTTCCGCCTGGCGCGGCGGTTCAGGCCGGATAGATCGGGAACCGCGCGCACAGCGCCCGCACGCGGGCATTCACCGCCTGCTCAACCGCCGCATTGCCATCATGGCCATTGGCGGCCAGCCCGTCCAGCACATCGGCGATCATATCGCCAATCGCCTGGAATTCGGCGATGCCAAAGCCGCGGGTGGTGCCGGCCGGGCTGCCGACGCGGATGCCGCTGGTCTTGGTCGGCGGCAGCGGATCGAACGGCACGCCATTCTTGTTGCAGGTGATGCCGGCGCGCTCCAGCGCTTCGTCCGCATCCTTGCCGGTGATGCCCTTGGGGCTGAGGTCGATCAGCGCCAGGTGCGTGTCGGTGCCGCCGGCCACCACGGCGCAGCCGCGCTCCACCAGCCGGGCCGCCAGGGCTTGCGCGTTGGCGATCACCGCGCGGCTGTAATCCTTGAACTCCGGCTGCAGCGCCTCGCCAAAGGCCACGGCCTTGGCGGCAATCACATGCATCAGCGGGCCGCCCTGCAGGCCGGGGAACACGGCGCTGTTGAACTTCTTGCCCAGTTCGGCATCGCGGCTCAGGATCATGCCACCCCGGGGCCCGCGCAGCGTCTTGTGCGTGGTCGTCGTCACCACATCGGCATGCGGGATGGGGGAGGGGTGCAGGCCCGCCGCCACCAGCCCGGCGAAATGCGCCATGTCCACATGCAGGCGCGCGCCCACCTTGTCGGCAATGGCACGGAACCGGGCGAAATCAATATGGCGCGGATACGCGGAACCACCAGCAATGATCAGCACCGGCTTGTGCTCAACGGCCAGGCGCTCCACCTCGTCATAATCGATCAGATGATCCTCGCGACGCACGCCATATTGCACGGCGTTGAACCATTTGCCGCTCATCGCCGCCTTGGCGCCATGGGTCAGGTGGCCGCCGGCATCCAGGCTCATGCCCAGGATGGTCTCGCCCGGCTTCACCAGTGCCAGCATGACCGCACCATTGGCCTGCGCGCCCGAATGCGGCTGCACATTGGCATATTCGGCGCCAAACAGCGCCTTGGCGCGATCGATGGCCAATTGCTCCACCACGTCCGACGGGTGGCAGCCCTGATAATAACGCTTGCCGGGATAGCCTTCGGCATATTTGTTGGTGAACACCGAGCCTTGCGCCTCCAGCACGGCGCGCGACACGATGTTTTCGCTCGCGATCAGCTCGATCTGGTTCTGCTGGCGGTCAAGCTCGGCGGCAATCGCGGCAGCCACGGCCGGATCGCTGCCGGCAACCGGCGTTTCGAAAAACCCATCGGGGCGGATATCCGCAATCGGCTGGCTGCTCATCGATGGTCTCCCTCAACCCAGCTTGGCAACGCGCCCGGCATGGCGGCCGCCTTCAAAGGGCGTGTTCAGAAATTCGTGCACGCAATCGCGGGCGGTTTCCGGGCCGATTATCCGGCTGCCCAGCGCGATGCAATTGGCATCATTGTGCTGGCGGGCCAGCCGCGCCATCAGGCCGCTGGTCACCAGTGCGCAACGCACCCCGGCCACGCGGTTGGCGGCAATGGAAATGCCGATGCCGGAACCGCAGATGGCAATGCCCCGGTCGGCACGGCCGGTGCTGATCGCTTCGCCAATCGCCCGTCCATAATCGGGATAGTCCACCCGGCCATCGTCATGTGGGCCCAGATCCAGCACATCATGCCCCTGCGCGGCCAGTTCGGCCGCCAGTTCGGCCTTCAGGGCAAAGCCGGCATGATCGGAAGCGATGGCGATGGTCATGGTCTTGTCGTCCCGGCGGCGGCTGATGCGGCGTGCCCTACAGGCAGCGCCTGGCAAAATCCACCCCGCTGCCGGCGGAAAGGGCCGCGTGCGACCACCGGGCCGCTGCTGGCCGGCACGAGACCAGCCTTTTGCAAAAAGTTTAAGCCATGGTAAATTTGTTGTTGAGATTTTGTTTATCATTTGGCAAGAATTGCCTGTGCCCCGGTCAGACTCGGACCGGTTGTCATTCAGGGGGTTTGAAATGCGCACCATCACCAAGCTGGCCATCCTGGCCACCGCCAGCCTCGCGGCCGCCGGCGCCGCCTCGGCCACCAACCTTGTCACCTTTGCCACCTATTCGTCGACGGCGACGGGCACCAACTTCCGTTGGGCGCGGCTCGCCACCAACGGCAACAAGGATGCGCAATTCTACACCACCGCCACGGCCAGCGCGAACACGGCTGGCAGCACCAATGTGGTGTTCTTCTTCAAGGATCTTGGCGGCTTCTCCAGCGCCTTCATCGCCGGCATTCCGGCCAAGCTGATGCTGTCGGGCACCGTGACCAACACGGCTGCAACCAGCGCCAGCGGCACCATCACCCAGACGAACATCACCGGCAGCTTCGCATTCACCGCCAACAACACGGTCACCTACGGCCCGGCTTCTGGCACCAACCTGCTGTCGGGCACCTTCAGCCAGGTGATCTTCTCGGGCAACACGGCCGGCACCACCGGCAGCATCAATGGTTCGACCGGCGGTGGTTCCTCCATCACCTACACGTCGGACTTCCTGACCTTCGCTGGCTCGTCGACCTTTGACCTTGGCCTGACCCTGACCTCGGTAAACCCGGTGGTGGGCTTCAACTCCGGCCAGGCGCTGCGCAGCTTCCGTGCGGTGATGACCGGCAACTTCTCGTCCGACCCGGCCCCGCTGCCGCCGTCGATCCCGGAACCGGGCACCTGGGCGATGATGATCGCCGGCATCGGCTTGGTGGGCCTCGCCCGCCGCCGCCGACAGATTGTCGTCGCTGCCTGATCCTTGATCAATCATTTCTGTTTGGAAAAGGGCTCGCGATGGCGGGCCCTTTTTCGTTTGTGGCACCCGTTGCTTCGCCTTCTCACGCGGCCATGAAGCAGGACTCTGTTAGCTCTGCCTTACAACCGGAAAGAGGTTAATCGATTTTAACCGCGATATTTCAGTCGTTTAGATAAAATTCATATTTGGCACGCGCTTTGCATAGATGCTGGCGTAGTTCATTTGTCCAACCAGAAGGTGCTCTCATGAAGCTCTCGTCCAAACTGGCTCTCGCCGCTGCCGCCCTGCTGGCCTCGACCTCGGTCGCCGCCACCAACCTGGTGACGTTCGCCACCTATTCGTCGACCGCCACCGGCACCAACTTCCGCTGGGTGCGCAGCGCCAACACCGTGGCTGGCAACAACGCCCGCAATGCCACCTTCTACACGACGGCAACCGCCAACGGCACTGTCGCCGGTTCGACCAACGTCGCCTTCTTCTTCAAGGATCTTGGCGGCTTCTCGTCCTTCTTCAACGCTGGCATCCCGGCCAAGCTGCTGCTCTCCGGCACCGTGACCAACACGCCGGCGACGCTGAACGGCACCACCGTCACCCAGACGCTGATCACCGGCAGCTTCGCGTTCACCGCCAACAACACCGTGACCTACGGCAGCACGTCTGGCACCAACCTGCTCTCGGGCACGTTCAGCCAGCTGACCTTCACCGGCACCAACGGCGGCAGCTCGGGTGCCATCAACGGTTCGACCGGCGGCGGCTCGAGCATCACTTACACGTCGGACTTCCTGACGTTCGCTGGTGCTTCCACCTTCGACATCGGTCTGACGCTGACCTCGATCGCGCCGCTGCTGACGTTCACCGCCAACCGCGCGCTGCCGAACTTCCGCGCCGTGATGACCGGCAACTTCTCGTCCGACCCGGCCCCGATCGCTCCGTCGATCCCGGAACCGGGCACCTGGGCGATGATGATCGCCGGCATGGGCCTGGTGGGCTTCGCCCGCCGCCGTCGCCGGGTCGCTGTCGCCGCCTGATCGGCGTTCAGCAACTGAAACAGGGAAGGGCCCGCTTCGGCGGGCCCTTTTCGTTTGCCCGGTTGCTTTTGCACAGCCGCCAATTCGCCAGACCAAAGTCTGTATGGCCATGTTGGCCAACACCGAATAGCCTTACAGGCAAGCGGCCAGTTCTCAGATTGCGGGCAGTAATTTCAGGGATTTAGCAGTTCCTGTCGATTGGCACGTTCATTGCAGAACGGTCAGGGCGTCGATTTCGCTCTGAAAGGTGCCCCTCATGAAGTTCGCCTCCACCCTCGCTGTTGCCACCCTTGCCCTGCTGGCCTCCACCTCGGTGTCCGCCACGAATGTGGTGACCTTTGCCACCTATTCCTCAACCGCAACCGGCACCAATTTCCGTTGGGTGCGCAGCGCGGCCAACACCGCCGGCAACAATGCCAGGAACGTCAGCTTCTACACCACGTCGCGGTCCAACGGCACGGTTGCCGGTGCCACGAATGTCGTCTTCTTCTACAAGGATCTTGGCGGCTTCTCGAGCACGTTCAACTCCGGCATCCCCGCCAAGTTGCTGCTCGAAGGCACGGTGACCAACACGCCGGCCACCCGCAACGGCACGCAGATCACCCAGACATCGTTGACCGGCACCTTCTCCTTCACGGCCAACAACACCGTCACCTACGGCAATGCGTCCGGCCGCAACCTGCTCTCGGGCAGCTTCAGCCAGGTGACCTTCACCGGCACCAGCGCTGGCAGCACCGGCGGCATCAACGGCTCCACCACCGGCGGCTCGACGATCAGCTACAGCTCCGACTTCCTGAACTTCAGCGGTGGTTCCTCCTACGATATCGGTTTCACCCTCACCTCGATCCTGCCGCTGCTCAGCCAGACCAACAATCGGGCGCTTGCGAGCTTCCGCGGGGTGTTGACCGGAAACTTCTCGTCAAACCCGGCCCCACTGCCGCCCTCAATCCCGGAACCGGGCACCTGGGCCATGATGATCGCTGGCATCGGTCTCGTCGGCTTCGCCCGCCGCCGCCGCCGCGATGCTCTGGCTGCCTGATCACCCGCCAGTTCGATCCTCGCACCGATCAGGGGGGCGGCCTTCCCGGGCCGCCCCTTTTTGTTGCGGTGCGCCCCATCCCATCGCGGATTCGTGTCGATTGGTCGGCTGTCGCGGCCGTTGTTCAGCCAGCAGCAAGCGCGCACGGGCGGAACTGGTGCCGCCGCGCGCAGCCCGTCTCTGGCGGTGCCACGCGGCGTTGGCGCCTGGCCAGCCCTGCGGCTTCGGCCTGGCCCATGGTCATGAGGGAGTAGCTTATGCGTATCACGTCCATTCCGGTTGCCACTGCCCTGGCACTGATTGCCGTCACCCCGCTTGCCGCGCAGGCGCAGGATCCGGCGCCTGCCCAGCCACCAGGCGAAACGCTCGTCACCGCACCCCGCTATGAAAAGGGACCGCTGCTCAAAGGCATTATCGCCGCCCGCAACGGCAGCCGCATGGCCGTGCTGGCCGAAGACGGCACGAAAACGGTGGTCGAGATTGATGACAGCACCCGCATCCGCGGGGCCGGCGGCTTTCTGGGGCTCGGCGGCTCTGCCCAGGCCGCCACGGCGCTGCTGAACGGTCTGCCGGTCACGGTGGATACCCAGCAATCGGGCGAGCTGCTGCGCGCCAGCCAGATCCGGTTCCGCACCACCGATCTGAAAACCGCGCGCATGATCCACACCGGCACGGCGCAGGGTTTTGCCGAACAGACGGCCGCGACCCAGGCGCTGAAGGGCCGTTTTGCCGATATTGATCAATATGACATCAAGCGCACGGCCAACATTTATTTCGACACCGGCAAATGGACCCTGTCGGAACAGGCCAAAGCCGAACTCTGCGCCACCACCAAAACGGCGGAGGGCATGAAGAATGCCCTGCTGCTGGTGGTTGGCTACACCGATGATACCGGGCCGGAAGAGTATAACCAGCAGCTGAGCGAGAAGCGCGCCAGCCGCGTGGTCAGCTTCGTGCAACAGGCCTGCGGCTGGAAACCCTATCGCATGCTCACGCCCACCGGCATGGCCGAAGCCGATCCGGCCGCCCCCAACGACACGCCGGAAGGCAAGGCGCAGAACCGCCGCGTGGCGGTGAACGTGCTGGTGTCAAAGGCCGCCGACGCGCTGTGATCAGGCCGCCGGCCTGGCCTGGTGGCGCCGTCGCCGCAGGGCCAGGCCGGCAAGGCCAAAGCCGGTCACCAGCATCATCCAGCTCGCCGGTTCCGGCACTGCGCTGCCGGCAACAAAGCCTGCATCGCTGATACGGAAGATGGTGCCAAAATTCCCGGTGCCGTTGCTTGTCGTGCCAAACAGATTGCCCGCAGCGTCGGCCACCAGAGCGGCTTCGGGCCATGCACCATCAGGACCGCTGAAGCTGTGCAGGGTGGAGAAGTTGCCGTTGGCCGCGATGCGGAAGACCGTGCCAAGATTTGTGCCATTGTCCCCGCCCTGGCGCGCCGTGCCAAACAGGTTGCCGGCGGCATCACGGATCAGGCCGCCCATCGGGTTGCGCCCCGTGGTGCCATCGAAATTGTGCAAGATGGTCAAGCCCGCCGTTGGTGACCAGCGAAACACCGTGCCAAAGCCGGCGCTGCCACCATTCTGGGTGGTGCCATAAAGATTGCCGGCGGCATCAGCGATCACCCCGGCATAGGGATTGGCTGGCGCGCCGACGACCTGTCCAAATGTGTGCAGCGCCGTGTAGGTGCCGCCGGGCGAAAGGCTGTAGATCACGCCCTGCGCCGGGAAACTGCCCCCCATATTGGCCGTGCCGATCAGATTCCCCGACGGATCGATTATGGGGGTGGATGTGGGATTCTGGCCATTGCTGCCCGTGAATAGGTGCAGAAAGGTGAACTGCCCGCCTGCGGTCAGGCGATAGATGCCGGCGTTGGCAGCCCCATAAAGATTGCCGCTGCCATCGCGCACCACACCGCCCACCGGGTTGTAGGCAACACTGGTGGCATCGTTGAAATTGTGCAGCACCGTGTGCACGCCAGCTGCCGAGACGCGGAACACCGTCCCAACGCCATATTGGCCACCGCTGAAGCTGGTGCCGTACAGATTGCCCGCGCCATCGCGGGTGAGGCCGGAATAGGGCACGGTCCCGGTGGTGGGCGTGTAATCATGGAGCGATGTCATGCCGACACCGGGGGTGAAGCGGTACACGCTGCCCCAATTGGTGGTGCCATAGAATCGCGTGCTGCCATAAAGATTGCCGGCGGCATCAAGCACGACACCACCTGCCGGCACCGCGCCGATCGGCTGATTGCTCTGGAACTGGTAGAGTGTGTGCAAGCTGGCCGCATGGGCCGGCGCAATCATGAGGCCGAACAGTGCGGCCGCAATCAAAAGCTCATGCTGCCGCACCATGTAATTTGCTTTCACGGAAGGGCCGGACAAGTGATGAGTTTAGTCATGCTCTTCGGCGCCAACAAGGCAGAAGTTGCAGGCAAGTTCTGCAGTTACTCGAAGGTGAGATCCCCCGTCTCCGGCACCTCCAGGTGCCGCGCCACATCCTCTGCGCGCACGCCCTCCAACGTCGCCGGCTGCCACTTCGGGTTGCGATCCTTGTCGATCAGCTGGGCGCGGATGCCTTCGAAGAAATCATGGCCGTTCCGGATCTCGCAGACCATGCGATATTCGTTGATCAGCGCCTCCTCGATCTCCACCCCGCGCGCGAGGCGCAGGCCGGCGAGGGACAGCTTGCAGCTGGTGGGCGACATGCGGCGGATGGTGGCGGCCTGTTCGCGCGCCCAGTCGTCACCGGCGTCCAGGCTCGCCATGATGTCCTCCATCCGGTCATGGCCGAAATGGAAATCAATGGCATCGCGATACGCCGCCAACGGCGCTTCGCCGGCCTCCTCGTCAAAACTGGCCAGCACGGCGTCCAGCGGCTCATGGCTGGTCGCCAACAGATCGCCCAGCGTCGCCAGATGGGCCGATGGCACATAATGGGTGGCAATCCCGCAATAGCGCAGATCGGCGGCCTTCAGCCGCGCGCCGGTCAGGGCCAACCAGGTGCCAATCTCGCCGGGCAGGGCCGCCAGCGCATGGGTCCCGCCCACATCGGGGATCAGGCCGATGCCGGTTTCCGGCATGGCAAACAGGGTGCGCTCGGTCGCCACGCGATAGGGGCCGTGGATGGAAAGGCCAACGCCGCCGCCCATGGTGATGCCATCGATCAACGCCACCCACGGCTTGGGCACCCGCGCAATCGCCTGGTTCATGCGATATTCGTCGTGGAAGAAATTCTCCCACAAGGCCCGGTCTTCCCGGCCGCGCCGGCCGAGCAGGGCAACATCGCCGCCGGCACAAAAGGCCCGATCTCCGGCGCCGCTGATCACCAGATGCCGCACCGCCGGATCGCCGATGGCATCGATGATGGCCCGGTGGATGCTCACTGCCATTGGATGATTGAGCGCATTCAGCGCCTGCGGCCGGTTCAGCATGATCCACAGCGCATGGCCGCGGCGTTCAAACAACACTTCGGGTTCGGCGGTCATGTGCGTTCCACCAGATTGCTGGGGCCGTCCAGTTCCAGCGGCACGGCCGATGTGGTGAGGCGGGCGAGCAGGGTGCCGGCCTCGTCAAACAGGTCTGCCTCCATGAAGGCGATGCGCTTGCCCAGCTTCAGGCAGCGGCCGGTGGCATAAAGCGGCACGCCGGCCTTGGCTGGCGCAAAGAAACTGGTCTTGAGCTCGATGGTCGGGATGCCGATGCGCTTGCCGCTCTTGACGATGGCGGCAAAGGCCGCGGCATCATCCAGCATCGAAACCACGATGCCGCCCTGCACATTGCCCATCGGGTTGCGGCAGGCATCGATGGGCTGGAATTTCATCTTCACCACGCCGGCGGCGCTGTCGATCTCCAATATCTCCTGCCCCAATATGGCGGCGGTGGGCGGCACGAACTTGTTCATGCGCGCCATCAGCTCTTCATCATTCAAGGCCATTGCAGATCACCCCGATATCGTCAGGCCATAGCGGTGCAGCGCCGGGGCGAGCGCGTCAACCTCGTCATCCATCCGGGTGAACAGCGCGCGGCCACGGCCATCGCCCTGCTTGCCCTTGTCGCCCAGCAGATGCGCCACCCGCCGTGCAATGCCCGACCCACCATCCACAAAGGCCAGCTGGGGCGCGGCGGCCTGCAACTGCGGTAACAGCAAAGGAAAGTGGGTGCAGGCCAGCGCCACCACATCCAGCCGGTCCCCACCCGGCTGGCTGGTCAGCCCGGCCAGTTCCGGCGCCACATCGGCCGCGGTCACATTCTCCCCGCGCAACTGCGCCTCGGCCAGCTCCACCAGCCGGGCCGATCCGTGCAGCAGCACGGTGCAATCGCCGGCATGATCGGCCGAAAGCCGCGCCACATAGGGCTGGCGCACGGTAGCCAGCGTGCCGAGCACGCCAATCACCCGGCTTTTCGATTGCTCGGCCGCCGGCTTGATCGCCGGCACCGTGCCCACCAGCGGCACATCCAGCACGGCACGGGCATGGGCCAGCGCGATGGTCGATGCGGTGTTGCAGGCGATCACGATCAGATCGGGCGCCAGCCGCTCCGTCAGCCGGCCGAGCAGGGCGCAGACGCGGGTCGCCACCTCCATCTCGGTCTTGGTGCCATAGGGAAAGCCCGCATTGTCCGCGACATAGTGAATGTCGATCGCCGGCAGCGCCGCGCGCACATCATCCAGCACGGAAAGCCCCCCCACCCCGGAATCAAGCATCAGCACATGCGCCATGACTGGGCTGTAGCCCTTTGCCCATGGATGCGGCAAGAAGCCGGGGATGGGAGACGAGATCAACCCCGAGAATTGGCCCCTCGATTGGCCGCCGCCGCTGCCGGACTCCACCGGCTTCGTGCCACTGCCGGTGCCCGGCCCCGGCGGCGCGATTGCGGCCTTCGTCCGCGCCTGTGCCGCCGATCCGGCCGGTGGGCTGCGGGTCGTCGCACGCTCGGTCTGGCTGATCGGCATTGGCGCGTTGTGCATCCCGGCCCATATGCTGTGGCGCGCCACCGGGGCCGACAGCCCATGGGCGCGGCGCTTTCTGGCCTGGGGCGCGCGCGCCATGGGCATCCGCGTCCGCCAGATCGGTCAGCCTGTCAGCCGCGATGTGTTCTACATCGCCAACCATCTCAGCTGGACGGACGCGCTGATCCTCGGCGGCCTCACCGGCACCGCCTTCGTGGCCCAGGATGGCATTGCCATCTGGCCCGGCCTGAACTTCCTGTGCCGGCTGAACGACACCATCTTCATCAACCGTGGGGACCGTATGGGCGTTGGCCGCCAGATTGCGGCGATGCGCGACCTGTTCGCAAGCCGCAGCAAGCTGGCATTGTTCCCGGAAGGCAGCTGCGGTGATGGCCGCCGCCTGCTGCCGTTCAAGGCGCCGCTGTTTGCCATGCTGGTGCCGCCGCCGCCGGGCGCCTGCCTGCAGCCGGTGGTGATCGATTGTGACGAGGCTGGCCGCAACCTCGCCTGGGTGGGCATGGAAACCGGTGCCGCCAACGCCTGGCGCCTGCTCTCGCGCCCCGGCACCTGGGAGGCGCGGGTGCATTTCCTCGAACCGTTCAGCCCGGATGATGCGCCGGACCGCAAGGCGCTTTCTGCCCGTGCCCGCGCGGCCATCGCCGCCCGCCTGTCGGAAACCCTCGGCGGCCGCCCGGTGGTTTGAACCGGCCGCACAAACGAAAGGGGCCGCCGGTCGCCCGGCGGCCCCCCATGACCGTTGCCGTGGCCGGTCAGGCCACGGCGGAAAAATCTGTGGTTTCCGGATCCCGCAGCGCATAG
The DNA here is from genome assembly GCF_059745315.1 of Sandarakinorhabdus sp. FBCC-B8862. Lineage (NCBI taxonomy): Bacteria > Pseudomonadati > Pseudomonadota > Alphaproteobacteria > Sphingomonadales > Sphingosinicellaceae > Sandarakinorhabdus > Sandarakinorhabdus sp. FBCC-B8862. Next base: position 998,192 of record NZ_CM185574.1, on the reverse strand, counting down.
CCGCGGCCCCACACGGTTTCGATGCAGCCCGATGCCGGTGCGCCGGCCAGATGCAGCTTCTTGCGCAGTTTGCACACGAACACGTCGATGATCTTCAGTTCCGGTTCGTCGCGGCCACCATAGAGATGGGTCAGGAACATTTCCTTGGTCAGCGTCATGCCCTTGCGCAACGACAGCATTTCCAGGATCGCATATTCCTTGCCGGTCAGCGACACGCGCTTGCCCGACACGGTGACGCTGCGGCCGGCCAGATCCACCGCCACCGGCCCGGTGACGATCAAGGATTGGCCATGGCCCTGGCTGCGGCGCACCAGTGCGTGCAGGCGGGCCAGCAGTTCGTCCCGTTCGAACGGCTTGGTGACATAATCATCGGCCCCGGCGCCAAAGCCCAGCACCTTGGTGTTGGTTTCGGCATCGCCCGACAGGATCAGCACCGGCGTGTTGATGCGCAGCTGGCGCATCCGGCGCAGGATTTCCTGGCCGCCGATGTCGGGCAGGGTAAGGTCCAGCATCACGACATCAAATTCGTAGGTGCGGACATATTCCAGCGCCAGCTCACCCGTGCTGGCGGTTTCGTGCTCCACAGCCGCGTCATCAAGCATCCGCTCGATGCTGCGGGCCATTGCACGGTCGTCTTCGACCAAAAGAACGCGCATGCAAATCTCTCCGGTTTTCGGAACACCCCTCCTCAGGCACGACCCACCTGACACCGACCCCATACACAGGTGTAACAATCATTACGACCCAGTGTAAAGCCCGGAATCTGCAGGAAAATCATGACGAAATAATAAATTAACTATTACCGATTTCGCCATCGTGTTGGAACAGAGGGCGATAAATCTGCACCCGCGTCACCCTCAGGCCATGCACGCCTATTTGTCGCATGGCCCGTTGCCACAGCTTGATTTCCTCCACGCTCAGATTCCAGCGGGCGCAGGCCTCTTCAAGGCTGATGCGGCCATCTTCAATCGCCTTCACCACGGCGGCCTTGCGGCGCGGCACCCAGCGCACCGTGTCGGCCGGGGGCAGATCATCATCGGTGCCGGTGCCTGGCGGCGGCGGTGACATGAACGACATCGGTCCTCCTGGCCCCGCCGGGGCACGTCTGGGTGGGTTCCAGCCATTGGACGGCCGATGCCAGGCTTTCTTAAGACATCGCCGGGCCTTGACGCGCCGGCCTGCCATCCCCATTGCGCCGGGTGTGACCGCACCTGCCATCCCCGCCGCCGCTGCCGCCGTGCTGGCCCCGTTCCAGGGCCGGCGCGTGGCCGTTGCCATGTCGGGCGGGGTGGATTCCTCGGTGGTGGCGGCCCTAGCCCATGCCGCCGGCTGCGAGGCGGTGGGCATCACGCTGCAGCTTTATGACCAGGGCGCCGCCGCGCGCCGGCCCGGTGCCTGCTGTGCCGGTGCCGATATCCGCGATGCCCGCAGCGTGGCGGAACGGCTGGGCATCGCCCATTATGTTGTCGACATGGAAAGCCGCTTCCGGGAAAGCGTCATTGACAATTTTGTCGATTCCTATGCCCGCGGCCTCACCCCGGTGCCGTGCGTGGAGTGCAACAAGACGGTGAAGTTCACCGATCTCCACGCCCTCGCCCGCGATCTGGGTGCCGAAGCGCTGCTGACCGGCCATTATGTCCAGCGGCTGGGTGACGCCCACGGCGAGCTCCACCGCGCCGCCGACCCCACCAAGGATCAAAGCTATTTCCTCTGGGCCACCACGCAGGCCCAGCTCGATTATCTGCGCTTTCCCTTGGGCGGGCTGGCCAAGGCCGAAACCCGCGCGCTGGCGCAGGCCTTTGGCCTGGTGGTCGCCGCCAAGCCCGACAGTCAGGATATCTGCTTCGTGCCCGGCGGCGATTATGCCGCCGTCGTCGAACGCATCCGCCCCGAGCTCGCCAGCCCCGGCACCATCGTTGATGAACAGGGCCGCGTGCTCGGCCGCCACAACGGCATCCACCGCTTCACCGTCGGCCAGCGCCGCGGGCTTGATATCGGCGGCCAGGCCGAGCCGCTCTATGTCGTCGGCATCGATGCCGACGCCGGCAATGTGATCGCCGGCCCGCGCCGGTCGCTGGCGGTGGCGGCCGTCCGCCTCGAAGGGCTGAACCGGCTTGGGCCCAGCGATGGCCCGCTGATGGTCAAGGTCCGCTCCATGGCGCCGCTGGCGCCGGCCCAGTTGGACGGGGATTGGCTGTTGTTCGACACGCCGCAATATGGCGTCGCCCCCGGCCAGGCCGCCGTGGCCTATGTCGGCGACCGGCTGGTGCTGGGCGGCACCATGGTCGAAACCCGCCGCGCCACGGCCGAGGCCGAACTGTCAAACGCCTGACATGTCAGCCATTTGACAGGCTGGCGGCGGAAAATTGACAGGCCAGCGTCAAAATCCCGACAAACTAACCATCTCGTAACCATGGCGCATCGGCGCGGCCGTTCATCCGGGCACATGGCACGTCCGTTGCAACAGAGCGGGCATGAGCACGCCTGTTCCAGCCCTGCCGCCACCCGCCCTCGAATGGCTGCCCGGCCTTCGCGAGGCCGATCTCGCCGGCCTGCCCATCGTCATTGGTGATGAACGGCAGAAGCTGCCAAGGCTTGAGTGCCGCCATGTCATCCTGCACCGCGCCGCGCGCGGCTTTGCCCGCCGGGCCGGCCCGGCGCTGATCATCGGCGTGGCGGCGGGCGATGAAGCCTTTGCCACCGCGCTCATCGCCGCCTTCGCCCGGCCCGGCCAGCCGGCGGCTGCCGATCCCGCCTCGGCCAGCCTGCTCGCGCTCGCCCGCCGGGTCGGGGCCAGCCCGGCCAGCGTGCTGATCGAAGGCGCCACCGGCACCGGCAAGGAAGGCCTCGCCCGCCTTGTCCACCAGGCATCCCCCCGCCGCGATGCGCCCCTCGTCGCGGTCAACTGCGCCGCGCTCGCTGACCAGATGGTGGAAGCCACGCTGTTCGGTCACGAGCGCGGCGCCTTCACCGGCGCCCATGCCGCCAGCCCCGGCCTGGTGCGCAGCGCCGATGGCGGCAGCCTGTTCCTTGATGAGGTCGCCGAACTGCCGCTCGCCGCCCAGGCCAAGCTGCTGCGCGTGTTGCAGGAACGCGAAGTGCTGGCCGTCGGTGCCACCCGCCCGGTGGCGGTGGATGTGCGCATCATCGCTGCCGGCAACCGCGATCTGGCCGCCGATGTCGCCTCGGGCCGCTTCCGCGCTGATCTCTATTGGCGACTGGCGGTGTTCCCGCTGCGCACCCTGCCGCTCGCCGCCCGCCCGGCCGATATCATTGCCATCGCCGCCCACATCCTGCTGGCACGCACCGGCGGCGATGGCCTGGTGCCGTGGCTGGCCCCCTGCGCCCAAGGCCGGCTCAACGCCCACGCCTGGCCCGGCAATGTCCGCGAACTGGGCAATGTGCTGGATCGCGCCCTTGTCCTCACTGATGGCCCCGATATCCGCGCCCGCGACCTGCTGTTCGACACGCTGGCCCCCGCCGCCGCTGCCACCCCGGCCGCGCTGCCTGGCGTGGTGCGCGATGCCGAACAGACCGCCATCGCCCGCGCCATCGCCAGCGCCCCCACCCGCCGCGACGCCGCCCGCCAACTCGGCATTTCCGAACGCACCCTGCGCTACAAGCTCGCCGCCGGGCGCGGCGCAATGGTGCAATGATGCTGCCGCCGGTCGACACCAGCGCCATCCTCAGGCTGCGGCAGGATATCCTCGCCCGCAACGCCGCCCTGCGCGCCCCCGCTGCTGCCCCCGCCGAACAACCCCGGTTCGGCGCAGCGCTCGACACCGCGCTGCGCCAGGTCTCTGCCATCCAGGATCAGGCCGGCGCCGCCACCACCGCCTTTGAAACCGGGCAGACCCACGATCTCGCCAGCGTGATGATCGCCCGCCAGAAAGCCGCCATCGCCTTTGAAGCCACGCTGCAGGCGCGCAACCGCCTCGTCGCGGCGTATAAAGACGTGATGAACATGCCGTTGTGATGCGCGCATGAGCGAGGCTGCCGCCCTTCCGCCCGAACCCGCCGCGCCCGCTGGCCTCTCCGTGCCGCCGGCGCTGGCCCCCGTTGTCGATCGCGCCCGCGCGCTCGCCGCCAGTCCGGCCATTGCCGGTGCCCGCCCGGCGCTGCTGCTCATCGCGCTGCTTGGCGTCGCCGCGCTGGCCTGGGCGCTGTTGCGCCAGCCGGAATGGCGTCCGCTCTATCCCGGCCTGTCCGAAGCCGATGCCGCCGCCGTCACCACCGCGCTGGCCGCCGCCAATTTCGATCACCGCGTCAACGAAGCCACCGGCACCGTGGAGGTCGCCGCCAGCGATGTCGCCCGCGCCCGTATCCTCCTGGCCGGCCAGGGCCTGCCCAAATCCGCCGCTGCTGGCCCGGCATCCGATCTTGACGCCATGCCCTTGGGCGCCTCCCGCTCGGTGGAGGCGGCCCGCCTGAAGGCCGCATTGGCCCGCGAACTCGCCGCCAGCGTGGAGGCCATCGACGGGGTCAAATCCGCCCGCGTCCATGTCGCCGCCCCCGAACCCTCGGTCTTCATCCGCGACCGTGCCGCGCCGTCGGCCAGTGTGTTCGTCACCCTCGCCCCCGGCCGCAGCCTGTCCGAAGCCCAGGTCCGCGCCATCATCTGGCTGGTCGCCACCTCGGTCCCGGGCCTCAGCTCCGATCGGGTCTCGGTCGTCGATCAATCCGGCACCCTGCTCTCGGCTGGCGTGTCGGGCGATGGCCAGCAACTTGCCTATCAACAGCGATTGGAAGGCCTGGTGCGCGACCGGCTGGTGAAACTCCTCACCCCGATGCTCGGCCCCGGCCGCTTCACCGCCGAAGTCGCCGCCGATGTCGATTTTTCCGAAAACGAAGCCGCCTCCGAACGCTGGCAGCCGGCCGGCACCGTGCGGTCGGAACAGACCAGCCGCAACCAGGATGGCACCCCGCCGCCGGCCGCCGGCATCCCCGGCGCGCTCACCAACACCGTGCCCCAGGCCGCCCAGGTGCAGGGCAACCCGCCGGCCGCGCCCGCCCCCGCTGCGGCCGGCGGCACCACCACTGCCGAAACCGCCGCCCGCAATTACGAGATCGGCAAGGATGTCTCCGTCACCCGCGCTGCCGCGCCCCGGCTCAAGCGCCTGTCGGTCGCGGTGTTGATCGACACTGCCGCGCTGGGCAATGCCAAGGCGCGGGCCGGCGAAATCGCCACCATCCAGCGGCTGGTGCGCGGTGCCATGGGCTTTGATCCGGCCCGCGGCGATCTGGTGGAGGTGCAGGTGCGCGCCTTCGCGCCGGCCGATGAGGTGCCCAAGGCCTGGTATCAAACCCCGGTCGTGCAGGATTATGGCCCGTGGATCGCGGCCGGCGGCGCGGTGCTGCTGCTGCTGGGTGGCGGCTTCCTGCTCTGGCGCGCCCGGCGCAAGGCCGCGCAGGCCGCCCTCTCGGCCGCCGGGCTGGCCGGGGCCGCGGCCGATGGCGCCGGGGCCGTCGTTGGCGGCGCAGTCGGCGGTGTGCTCGGCAGCGTGCTCGGCGCCGTTGGCCGCGCCGGCCCGGTGCCCACCGTCTATCCCGAAGGCTCGGCCGAAAAGGCCGCCGTTGATGCCATGATCGATGGCGGCGAACTGCTGCGCCCCGCTGCTGCCCGCGATTACAGCGGCAAGCTCGACATCGCCCGCACCCTCGTCACCGGTGACCGGGATCGCGCCATGGCCGTCGCCCGCCAGATGCTGCTCGCCGATCAGAGCAGCGCGCCGGCCGCAGACGAACGCGAAGAGGACGCCGCCTGATGGCCAGCGCGCCGATCCTGCCGGCCGGCAGCCCGGCCGCCGCGCTGTCGGGCGCGCAGAAATGCGCCATCATGCTGTTGGTGCTGGAAGAGGCGCAGGCCAGCGAGATGCTGGCCGGCATGACCCCCGCCGAGGTGCAGCAGGTCGGCGAAGCCATGCTCACCGTGGCGGAGATCGATCCGCTCGCCATCGATCATGTGCTCGATGAATTTCTCGCCCGCACGGCGCAGGTGGCGGCGCTCGACAGCCAGGGCCGCCAGGTGCGCCAGCGGCTCGGCGCGGCACTGGGCACACCGCGCGCCGAAACCATCATCGAAAAAATCGGGCCACCCGCCGCCGGCCGCCGCTTTGCCGTGCTGGATTGGGTGGATGCCCCGGCGCTGGCCACGCTGATCGCCGATGAACATCCTCAGGCCATCGCCGTCGTGCTGGCCCATCTGCCCGAAGAGCGCGCCGCCGCCGTGCTCGATGGCCTGCCCGAAGAACTGCAGCCCGATGTCGCCACCCGGCTGGCGACGCTGAACCCCGTCAACATCCATGATCTCGCAGCGCTGGAATCCGATCTGGAGGCGAAGCTGCGCGGGGTCGGCACCAATCGCGACAGCGCCAAACTTGCCGGCACCGATTTCGCCGCCGCCGTCATCAAGCGGGCGCGCGGGCGCGGCGCGCTGCTGGAAGCGCTGATGGGCGTCAACGCCGATCTCGCCGCCGAGCTGGAAAGCCAGCAGTTCATCTTCGAGGATCTGCTCGGCCTGAACCAGAAGGACATGCAGCTGGTGCTGCGCGAGGTTGATCCCAGCCAGCTCGCCATCGCCATGAAGGGCGCCAGCCCCGCCCTGAAGGACTTCATCTTCGGTTCGATGTCGAGCCGCGCCGCCGCGCAGTTGCAGGATGAACTGGCCGAACGCGGCCCGATGAAGCGCAGCGAGGTGGATGCGGCCCAGCGCGATCTGTGCCGCACCGTGCGCCGCCTGGGCGACAGCGGCGCGCTGACCCTGCCCACCGCCGGGGAGGCGATGCTGTGACCGCGCATGATCCCCGCCTTGCCGCCCTCCTGGGCACCGCCCCGGCCAAATCCGCCGGCCTTGCCGCGCTGCTCGCCAGCCACCTGCCCAAACCGCCACCACCGCCAGAGCCGGCGATCGACATCAGCGCCCTGCTTGATGACGCCCGCTCCCAGGGCCGGGCGGAGGGTGAGTCGGCTGGCGAAGCGCGCGGCCATGCCGCCGCCCTGGCCGAACTCGCCCCGCGCCTTGCCGCCCTCGACGCTGCCGCCCGCGCCCTCACGGCAGCAACCGGCCTTGACGAGGCGGTGCTGGCGCCGCTGCTCACCGGCCTCGCGAGGGCCATTTGCGAGACCGTGCTGATGGCCGAACTCACCCGCCCGCACAGCCTGCGCCCGCTGGTTGCCGCCGCGCTCGCCGAAGTCGCCGATGCCGCGCTGCCCACCCTGTCGGCCCATCCCGACACGTTGGCCCTGATCGCCGGCGACCTTCCCCCCGGCCTCGCCACCCGTGCCGATGCCAGCCTGCCGCCCGGCCACATCACCGTCGCCGGCCCGGATTATCGCGTCGATGCCGGCCTGGCTGACCGGCTGGCGCAACTGCTGAAGGCCCTGCCATGAGCCCGGCCCCCGGCCCCCTCCGCCCTGCGGGCACCTCCCCCAGAGGGGGAGGACCCACCCACGCAAATCCTCCCCCTCTGGGGGAGGTGCCGACCGCAGGGAGGCGGAGGGGGCCCGCCGTCCGCACCAGATCATCCTCCCCCCTTGGGGGAGGTGCCGAGCGCAGCGAGGCGGAGGGGGCCGCCACCCGCACCGCCACCACCGCGCTTGCCTGCCGCATCGCCGCCGCCCGCGTGCCGGCGCTGCCGCTGCGCCGCGCCGGCGTCGTCGTCGCCGCCGATGGCGCCATCCTTGAAGCCGTCGGCATCAGCGCCGCCATCGGCAGCCGCGTCGCCATCGGCGCCACGAAGGCTGTGGGCGAGATCATCGGCTTCCGCGATGGCCGCGCCCTCGTGATGGGCCTGTCCGCCCTGCCGGCCATCGCGCCCGGCGCGGCGGTGCTGCCCGATCCGGCCGGCGGCCAGATCGCGGTGGGCAATGCCCTCCTCGGCCGCGTGATCGACGGATTGGGCCAGCCTTTGGATGGCCTCGGCCCGCCGGCCACCAGCGCCTGGATGCCGGCCAGCCCGGCACCGCTGCCGCCGCACGCCCGCGCCCGGGTCACCTGCCCGCTGCCCACCGGCGTGCGCGCCATCGATGCGCTCCTCAGCGTCGGCGTCGGCCAGCGCATCGGTATCATGGCCGGCACCGGGGTGGGCAAATCGGTGCTGCTCGGCCAGATCACCCGCTGGGCCCGCGCCGATGTCGTGGTCGTTGCCCTGATCGGCGAGCGCAGCCGGGAAATCAGCGACTTCATCGATACGGAGCTTTCAGGGCCAGCCCGTACCCGCACCATCACCATCGCCGTGCCAGCCTCTGATGCGATGCTGTGCCGGGTGCGCGGGGCCCAGGCCGCCATGGCGATCGCCGAATGGCACCGGGCGCAAGGCCGGCAGGTGCTGCTCATCCTCGACAGCCTGTCGCGCGTCGTCCACGGCGCGCGGGAGGTGGCGATGGCGCGCGGCGAGCCGATGGGCACGCGCGGCTATCCGCCCTCTGCCCTGCAGCTGATTGCCGATCTGGCCGAACGTGCCGGTGGTGACCGCCAATCGGGCGGCGCCATCACGCTGATCGCCACCGTCCTCGCCGAAAATGATGACCGCGCCGATCCGGTGGTCGATGCGGCGCGCGGCGTGATGGATGGCCATATCCTGCTCTCCCGCCGGCTCGCCGGGCGCGGGCAGTTCCCGGCCATTGATCTGGTCAGCTCCGCCAGCCGGGTGATGTTCGACATTTGCGACGCCGCCCATCTCGCTGCCGCCAGCCGCTTCCGCCGCCTGATCGCCTTGATCGAGGAAAGCCGCGATCTGGTGCTGATGGGCGCCTATGCCCCCGGCGCCGATGCGGAGCTGGATCAGGCGCTCGCCCTGCAGCCGGTGCTGGCCGCCTTCATGGCCCAGCCGCGCGAACAGCCGGCCGATCCGGCCGACAGCATCGCCACCCTCGCTGAACTCGTCGCCCCCATGGAGACGGCCTGATGACCGCGCCCATCCCCATCGACCGCCTGATCCGCGTGCGCCGCATCCGCGAACGGCTGGCGCTGGCCGATCTGGCCCGCGCCCAGGGCCAGGCCGCGGCCGATGCCGCCCTGTTGGGCCGGGTGCGCGCGCTGGTCGGCGGGCAGGGCGAAGGCACGGCCAGCGCCGGCACCCGCGCCGCCCGCGCCCGCATCGATGGCCAGTTGCAGGCCATCGCGGCCGACATCGCCGATCGCCAGACCCGCGCGCTGGCCCGGCGGGACGAGGCCAGCCGCCAACTCGCCGCCGCCCGCGCCGCCGTCGACGCCGCTCTGGCCCGCCGCGCCGAGCAGGAGAGCGGGCAATGATCCCGACCACCCTGCCAGCCCTGCCGCAACCGGCCCCGATGCCCGGCATGTCGCCTGCGCCCGGCCTGCCATTGCTGCAGCCCGGCGCGCTGCCACCGGGGCCGGTCGCCGCCACCCCGGTAGAGTTTCCCCCACCACCGACCGCACCGGCAGCGCCACCACCCTTTGCGCTGGCGCTGGCCTCTGCTTTGCCCACCGAAACACCGCTGGCCCAACCAGTCGTCGCACTTGATGGCGAGGCCGAACCCGCCAACCCGGAGGCCGCGCCGGCCGACCTCGCCACCCAGCCCTGGGCGACCCTTTTGGTCCCCGAACTCGCCGCCCCCACGCCGGGAGCGCTGCCCGTGCCGGCGGCGGCCAGCCCGCCGGCGCCATCAGCCGAACCCATGCCCGAGCCAGCCCCCGCCAACCCCGCTCCGGTCCGCGCTACAGCCATCCGCCCCGCCACCCGCGCACCGATGGTCACAATGCGCCCCAGCCCGGCCACACGATCTGACGTGCCCCCGGCCCCGCAGCCGCTTGCCAGCAGCCGCAGCATGCCTCGGGCTGCCGCGCCCCTGACCCCGCCTTTGCCGACGCCCAAGCCGCCAGCGTCTTTGCCGGCCGAAACCGCATCGGCCACCATGCCGGCCCCGCTGCGCCAGCCCAGCGGACGGGCACTGCAACACGCGATGCCCGCCGCCGCCCTTGTGCCAGCAGTGCCAGCCACGCCATCCGCCGTGCGCGTGCCGCCGCCGGGCCAGCCACCATTGGCGTCGCCGCTGGCCGACACCGCGGTCCAGCCCATGCCAATCGCTGCGCCCAGCCTGTCCATCCCTGGTGCCGAACCGCCGCCCGCCGTGCGCCCGGCAACAGCAGAGTCCGTTCCGGCCACGCCGGCTGCGTCCGCCGCACGCGCAACCATTGCATCCGCCCCCATGGCCGCCACATTGCCCGCCGCCGCGCTGTGGCCGTCCCCACCGCAGCCGGCGGCCAATCCGCCCGCCCGCCTCGCCCTCGCCGCGCCGCGCCCGCCGGCCGATTGGCAGCGCAGCCTGCCTGCCGCCGTCGCGGCCGTGCCGGCTGCGCCCGAGCTTGCGCCCGCGCCCGAATTGCCACCGCCCGCCCCGGCCGCCACCACCATCGCCCCGCCGCTTGCCGCCGAACTGCCCGCCGAACCGCCGCCGCGCCGCCGCCCGGTGGAGGCAGCCGAACCGCTGCAATCACCCGCGCCCGGCCTGATTCCGGCCAGTGGCCCGATCTTGCCACCGGATGCCCCGTTGCGGTCACCGGCGGCCGATGTGCGGTCACCGCCGACCCGGCCGGCTGCCACCAGCGCACCGGATGCGGGCACGGATTCCGCGCTGTCCATCCCGTCGGCCCGGCTGGGCCAGGTCCAGGTGGAACTGGCCGGGAGCGCGGCCGATCTCAACGTCAGCCTCGCCGCCGCGCCGCAATCTGCGCCGCTGATCGATGCCGCCGGCGGCCGCCTGCAACAGGATCTCGCCGCTGCCGGCATCACCCTGTCGTCTCTCTCCATCAACGGCCAGCGCAGCGACCTGTCGGGCGGCCAGCGCCAGAAACGCCCCCCGCCGCAACTGGAAGCCATCGCCGCGGCCCGCCGCCCCGCCCGCGCCGCCCCCACCCCCGCAACTGACCGCTTCGCCTGAGGAACCTGACCATGGCCGACAAAGCCGAAAAGCCTGAAAAGCCAAAGAAAAACATCATGGGCAAACTGTTGCCCCTGCTCGCCTTTGTCGCCGGTGCCGGGGCCGGTGGTGCCGGGGCCGGCATCGCCGTGATGACGTTCGCAGCCCCCGCCGGCGATCATGGCAAGGCGGCCCACGCCGAAGCGCCGCCGCCGCCGGCCGGGCCATTGGAATATGTCGAGATCGAAAATGCCTTCACCAGCAATCTCGCGGACTCTGGCCGCTATCTGCAGGTCAAGCTCTCCGTCTCCACCTTCGGCGGTGCCGAGGCCGTGGCCGCCATCGGCAAGCACAAGCCGGCCATCGTCTCCGCCGTCCTCGCCGCGCTGGGCGAAGCCCGCGATGCCGATATCGAAACCGCCAAGGCCAAGGAACAACTGGCGGCGCGGCTCAAGGATGTCGTCAACAAGACACTGAAATCAAAGGGCGAACCCGGCACGGTGGAGGAGGTGTTCTTCACCTCCCTGGTGGTGCAATGAGCGAGCTGCGCATCCGCACCGAAGCGCCGCCGGCCGCTGATTTCGTCGATGTCTGGCAGCCGCGCAGCGCCGCCGCCCCGCCCGACGATGGCGACGACACGCCGTTCATGCCGCTGATCCTGGCGCTGGAGGAGGCGCTGGCCGGCCTGTTCGGTCTGCCCGTTGCCGTCCACCCCGGCCGCGGCTTGCCGCCCGGCGCGCCCGATGTGGCGCTGGAACTGGGCGCCTTGCTGGCCACGGTGCGGCTGGGCGGCGATCCGACCCGGCCGATCGCTTGCATCACCGGCGTCACCACCGCCCGCCATGCCCGGCAATTGGGCGAACAATTGCAGCCACTTGTGCTCAGGATGTGGCCAGCGGAAAGCCTGCGGCCGGCGCTGGTCATCGATGTGATCGTGACGCTTGGGGCCGGCAGCAGCGTGGTGGGCGTGGTGCGCCTGCCGGCCCCCGAAGCACCGCGCCCGGCCGAACCCAGCCGGCCCTTGGGCGCCGCTGCCCTCGCATTGCCGCTGCGCCTGCCGGTGCGGCTGGCCAGCGAGATGCTGCCGCTGTCGCGCCTGCTGCCGCTGCAGCCCGGCCTCGTCATCCCCATCCACAGCTGCCCCGAAATGCCGGTGATGCTGGGCGATCACCAGGTGGCGCTGGCCAGCCTGGTGCCGCTGCCCGACGGCCGCCAGCAGGCCAGCCTGATCGCCATCGACATCAAACCCCAGGGAGAATGCGCATGACCATCGAACAGGGCCCGTTGCAGGGCCAGCCCACCATGCCGCCCGGCGATGTCGCGGGCCTGGGCATGTTCGGTGCCATCAGCGTGCGCCTCGCCATCGAAGTGGGCGGCATCCGCCTGAAATTGGCCGATGTTCTGGCGATGGCGCCGGGGCAGGTGCATGTGCTCGACCGGCGGGTCGATCAACCGGTGGACGTGCTGATTTCCGAACGCCTTGTCGCCCGCGGCGAGATTGTGGCGGTGGGGGACAAATTTGGCGTGCGGCTGACCGAAGTGCTGCCGGGCAGCGCGCAATGACCGCGCTGGCCAGCCTGGTCACCGCCCTGCGCGACCGCTCATCGGCGCTGGCGCTGCGGCTGCCGGCACGGCACGCCCAGGTGGTGCAGGCGCTGCCGCTCGGCCCCGGCGCACGGCTGCTGGTGGTGGAATTCGCCGGCCGGCGCCTGCTGGTCGGCCAATCGCGTTCTGGCCTTGCCACGCTGGCGGAAAGCCCGGCCGAATGAACGAAATCATCAACTTGCCGCCGCTGTCCACCACGCTGCAGATCCTGCTGCTGATGACAGCGCTGACGCTGCTGCCGGCGGCGCTGTTGATGATGACGGCCTTCACCCGCATCGCCATCGTGCTGGCAATCCTGCGTCAGGCGCTGGGCCTGGGGCAAAGCCCGCCCAACCAGCTGCTGGTCGGCACCGCGCTGCTGCTCACCCTGTTCGTGATGAAGCCGCAGTTTGATCGCATCCACGATGGCGCCTGGACGCCGATGCTGGCCGGCAAACTGCCGGCCGAACAGGCGCTTGCCCGCACCGGCGCGGAACTCAAGACCTTCATGCTCGGCCAGACCCGGTCGCGCGATCTCACCCGCTTTGCCGAAATCGCCGGCGGCGGGCCCTATGCGCGGCCGGCCGATGTGCCGCTGGTGGTGGTGATGCCGGCGTTCGTCGCCAGCGAACTGAAGACGGCGCTGGAAATCGGCCTTGTCATCTATCTGCCCTTTCTGATCATCGATCTGATCGTCGCCTCCGTGCTGATGGCGATGGGGATGATGATGGTGTCTCCCGCCACCGTTTCCTTGCCATTGAAGATCGCGCTGTTCGTGGTGGTTGATGGCTGGACGCTGGTGCTCGGCGCGCTGGCCAAGAGTTTTGGGTCCGCCTGATGACCCCGGCGCCCGACGATGTGATGCTGGCCGATCTGGCGCGTGAGGCCGTGTTGCTGTTTGCCGGCACCGCCACGCTGTTCCTGGCGCCGCTGCTGGTGGTCGCCATCCTCGTCGGCCTCGTCCAGACCATCTTTTCGGTGCAGGAAAGCAGCATTTCCTTCCTGCCCAAGCTGGCGGCGCTGGTGCTTGTGCTGGCCATTTCTGGGGAGGCCATGCTGATGAACCTGGCCGAATTTCTGGAAATGGGCCTCACCGATATGGTTGGGGCGATCCGGTGAACCTGGCCATCCCCGATTTCGACGGGCTGGCGCTGATGACCCGGTTCATGTTGGCCGCCGTCCGGCCACTGGCCTGCGTGGCGCTGCTGCCGCCACTGGCCGGGGCCAGCCTGCCGTGGCGGGCGCGGTTGGCACTGGTGGCAGCGCTGGCGGCCTTTGCCGCCTTCCGCCCCGGCGCGCCCGTGCTCGGCCCCACCGATATTCCGGCCGAACTGATGGCCGGCTTGGTCGCTGGCCTGGGGTTGGCGCTGGCCTTTGCCGCCGCCGCGCTGGCCGGCGAGCTGCTGGCCCAGATGATCGGCCTCGGCTTTGCCACGCTCGGCCCGATGGGCGGCAATGGCGGCGCGGTGCCGGCGCTGTTCACCACTCTGGCCTGGGTGATGCTGCTGGTGGGCGATCTCCATCTTGATCTGTTCGCCCTGCTGGCCAGCGGCGCCAGCCTCTATCCGCCCGGCGGCATGGGGCTGGCCGGGATTGCGGCATTGGGCAGCCTGATGTTCCTGTGGGGCCTCAAACTGGCGCTGCCGCTGATGGCGGTGCTGCTGCTCGCGCAGGCCGTGGTGGCCATCGCCAGCCGGGCGGCGCCGCAGATGTCGGCCATGGCGGTCGGCCCCGCCGCGCTGCTGCTGGCCTTTGTCACGCTGTTGCCGCTGGTGTTTGGCCATGTCGCGGCGCGGCTGGCCGAAGCGCTGGCCACCGGCCTGGGGCTGCTCGGCTGATGGCGGGGGACAAGACCGAAAAGCCCACACCCCGGCGCCGCGAAAAGGCGCTGGAGGATGGCAATGTGCTGGCCCCGCGCGAACTGGCCTCGGCCGGCAGCCTGGCGCTTGCCGCGGGCTTTCTGGCGCTGGCCGGGCCGGCGCTGTGGCAGGGGCTGGCCGGCTTTCTGGCCGATGCGCTGGCCAGGGCAGGCACGCCCGATGCGGTGGCGCTGGTGCGCCGCGCGCCGCTGCTATGGCCGCTGCTGCTGCTCGCCGCCGTCACCGTCACCGCCTTTGGCCTGCAACTGGCGGTTACCCGCCATGTCAGCACCAGGCTGGCAGCGCCAAAGTTCAGCCGCCTGTCACCGCTGAATGGCCTCAAGCGGTTGTTCGGCTGGCAGGGGTTGGCCGGGGCGGGCAGCGCACTGGTCAAGATCGGCGGCATGGCGGCGCTGGCCTGGGCGGTGCTGCTGCCGCTGCTGCCAGGCCTCGCCGGGCTGGAGGAACAGGGGCTGGCCGGCATCGGCGCGGCGCTGTTGCGGCTGGCCGGGGCGGCGGCGCTGTTGATGCTGGCGGTGGCAGCAATTGATTTCGGCTTCACGTGGTGGCGGCGGGAGCAGCAGCTGATGATGACCCGCGAGGAGGTGAAGCGCGAATCCCGTGAGAATGACGGTGCCCCCGAACTGAAGGCGGCGCTGCGCCGGGCCCAGATGCAGGCGGCACAGGGCCGCATGAAGAAGGGGCTGGCGCAAGCCTCGGTCGTAGTAGTCAACCCCACCCATTTTGCCGTCGCCCTGCGATACCGGCCGGAAACGGATTCGGCGCCGGTGGTGGTGGAAAAGGGCCGGCTCGACATGGCCGTGGCGCTGATCGCGGCGGCGCGGGATCTGGGTGTGCCGGTGATCCGCACGCCGCGGCTGGCCCGCGCCCTGTTCTGGTCGGCCCGGCGCGGCGCGCAGGTGCAGCCCGAACTGTTCCAGGCTGTGGCCACCATCCTCGCCTTCGTCATGCGCTTTGATGATCCAGAAGCCGAAGCGGTGCCCGATGTGTTCGTGCCGGCCGCGCTGGATTTTGACGAGGCCGGGCAACCGCGCAAGCCGGGCAGCCCGGCGCCGTTATAGGGTGACGCATGGCCAGCAACCCCCTCATCAGCTTTGGCGCCGGCTCCGGGCTCGACAGCCGGGCGATTGTCGACAGCCTGGTGAGCGCCGAGCGGACCAACCGCACCCGGCCGGTGACGCGGCGGGTGGAGGCGCTGACGGCGCGCATCTCGGCGCTGGGTCAGCTGCAATCGGCGCTGACCGGCATTGCCACCTCGCTCGACACCAGGGTGCGCAGCGGCGAGCTGGGTCTGCAACTGGCCAGCAGCGATGGTGCCGTGGCCGTTGAGCGGCTTGGCAACGGGCCGCCATCGCCGTTGGTGAACGGGCTCAATGTCACCCGCTTGGCCGCCGGGCAGCGGCTGAACAGCGCCGCCTTCACCAGCGCCAATGATCCGGTTGGGCTGGGCACGCTCACCTTCATTGCCGGGCGGCGCACGCCCGATGGCAATGGCGGCTTCAGCTTTGCCGCCGGGGCGCGGCCATCGGTGAATGTCACCATCACCGCCCAGAACAACAGCCTGGCTGGCCTTGCCCGCGCCATCAACGACAGCGCCGCCGGGGTGACGGCCAGCATCGTCGCATCGGCCGGCAGCGCCACGCTGGTGCTGCGCGGGGCCGAAGGGGCTGAAAACGCCTTCATCATCAGCGCCGCGCCCAGTGGCGGCCCGCCCGGACTGGAGCGGTTCAACCACACGCCCGGCGCCGCGACCATGGCGCTGGGGGAGGCGGCGCGCGATGCCGAGCTGGTGATCGATGGCGTCGCCGTCACCCGCCCGGCCAACCGCATCGATGATCTGGTGCCCGGCGCCCGCCTCACGCTGCGGCGGGAGAATGCCAGCGCTGTCGTCAGCGCGTCCCGCGATGGCACGGCGCTGTCAGGGGCGCTGGCGGATTTTGTCGGCACGCTGCAGGCGATGCGCCAGTTGATCGGCGATTTCCGCAAGCCGGCGCAAGGCGGAGAGGCGCCCGGCCCGCTGGCCACCGATGCCACCGCCCGCAGCATCGATCAGCAACTGGTGCGGCTAGTCACCACCCCGATTGCCGAGGCAAATGGCCTGCGCCTGTCTGATCTGGGCGTCAGCGTGCTGCGCGACGGCACGATTTCGGTGGATGCCGCCCGGCTGGCCAATCTGCCGCCGACCCGGCTGGGCGATGCCGAAGCGCTGCTGCGCGAGGTGGCCGGCCCGGCCCGGGCTGACCGGCCGAACCGCCTGCAGAGCATCGCCGCCAACGTGGGCACCGCCACCACCGGCCTCACCCGACAGCGCGATGGCGCCAATGCCGAGCTGGCCCGCATCGACACACGGGTGGAGCAGATGCGCCAGGTGCTGACCCGCCAGTTCGCCGCGATGGACACGGCCGTTGGCCAATCCCGCGCCGCCGCCCAGCAGCTGACCCAGCTGATGGACCTGTGGACGGCCGACGCCCGCCGTTGATTCGTCTGTCAAGGAGCCTGTCGTTGCCGGCCTGTTTTGACACAATTGACGAATCTTGCGGGATTCAGCGTTGATTTCACCCGCAAATCGACAGTGGCCAGCATCAACAGCATGACAGGTTTCGCCGGTGCAGGACAGTCAGGCCGCGCGGGCGTCAATCTCCAGCCGGCGCATCTTTTCGATCAGCGTCGTGCGCTGCAGGCGCAGCAACCGGGCGGTGTGGCTGATGGTGCCGCCGGTCTGTTCCAGCGCGGCGCGGATATAGGCGCGTTCCAGATCGGCGAGCAGCTGTTTCAGATCCACGCCATCCGGCCCGAGCATCTGGGGCTGATCGGCCGGCAGCGGATCGGCCAGCGTTGGCACGGCGGCCACGCCGGGGCTGCGCAACAGCCGGTCCAGCCCGTCGCGGCCGATCACCTCGCCGCCATGGTGCACGCAGGCGCGTTCGACGAAGTTGCGCAGCTCGCGCACATTGCCCGGCCAGGGCCAGGCCGACAGCGCATCCAGCGCCGCCGTGGTGAAGCGCACCGGATTGGCCTGCTGGCGCAGGAAATGCTGCACCAGCGCCGGCACATCCTCGGCATGATCGGCTAGCGCCGGCATGGCGATGTGGATGACATCCAGCCGATAGAGAAGATCGGTGCGGAAGCGGCCGGCCGCTGTCGCCGCAGCCAGATCGACACTGGTGGCGGCGATCACCCGCACATCCAGGCTGATCGGCAGCATGCCGCCCACCCGTTCGACCTGCCGGGTTTCCAGCGCGCGCAACAGCTTTGCCTGCATGGCCAGCGGCATGTCGCCCACTTCATCAAGGAACAGCGTGCCGCCATTGGCCGCCTCGAACCGGCCGGCGCGGGCGCGGATGGCGCCGGTGAAGGCGCCCTGCTCATGGCCAAAAAGTTCGGATTCCAGCAGCTCGGCCGGCACGGCGGCACAGTTCAGCGCCACGAAGGGGCGGGGCACGCGGCGGCTGCGCTGGTGCAGCAACTGGGCAACAACATCCTTGCCGCTGCCGGACGGTCCGGTGATCAGCACCGAAGCATTGGCATCGGCAATCTTAAGAATTTCGTCCCGTATCAGCGAAATTGATTTGCTGTTTCCCACCAACTCGGCCAGATGCTCTGGCCGATCCTCCCGTTGGCTTGGCGAAAAACGCTTGGTCTCCCTGCGCATAGCCCACCCCGTTAACACTTGAACAACAAACACCATGACGCTGGCCTGTTCCTCTCAGACTGCGCCACGCGGCCTTTAACCATGATCATCATGCTGCCGATACTGGCGATTGCTTCCAATCTGACCAATATGTAATTGGCTCCACCCCATGGTTCCCCCCCAATCCGGAGCGGTCATGAACGATTGTCGCATCCTGTCGCTTGATGAAGCCCTGCCCGAAGCCGGCCCCGGCTGGCGGCGGGTGGCCGGCGACGCCGATGTGGTGCTGATTCCGGGCGATCTGGCGGCGGCCGAATCAACGGTGCGCGGCCTGATGCTGCCGGTGATCCTGCGCGTGGCGGCCGATATGCCGGCGCTGCCGCACTGGCTTGATCTGGCCGATGCGCTGTTGCTGCCAGGCGATGATGATCAGCGGCTGGCCATGCTGGCGCGCGGGCTGCTGGCCGGTGCCCCGGCCGGCGTCGCCGAACTGTCGGACACGGCGCAGAATATCGCGGCGCTGGGGCAGGAGGCGCAACGCATCGCCGACCGGCTCGCCCAGATAGCCTTGGCCGCCGACAGCAGCGAAACCCCGATCAACGCCGCGCTGGTGCGCAAGCTGATCCGGCTGCGGCGTGACCGTGACCGGCATCTGCCCGCCGAACTGTTCGGCGATCCGGCGTGGGACATGCTGCTGGATCTGACCGCGGCGCGGATGGAACAGGTGGATGTGCCGGTGTCCAGCCTGTGCCTCGCTGCCGCCGTGCCCACCACCACGGCGCTGCGCTGGGTGCGCAGCCTGTCGGAAGCCGGGCTGTTCGTGCGGCGCACCGATCCCGCCGATGCCCGCCGGGCGTTCATCACCCTGTCAGAGCCGGCATTTCAGGCGATGACGGCCTGGCTCAGGCGCTTTGCCGGGCAGTTCCAGCTGCGCTGATCAGGCCGCGGTGGCCGGCTTCAAATCAGCGTCGCCGGTGCCGCTGGGCGGCGGCGCGACGGCCGTGCCCAATTCGCTGATGTCCACCAGGAAATCCAGCACCGGTGCCAGGCTGCGGTCGGGCGCCTCTTCCATCGGGATATGGCCGATTCCATCCAGGATGGCGACGCGGCTGTTCGGGATCTGGCGGTTGAACCAGGCGGCGACCGAAACCGGGATCAGCCTGTCTTCCCGGCCCCACAGGATCAGCGTCGGCACCTTGAGGCCGGGCAGCTTCGCGGCAGCGCCATCATCGCCCTGATACTGGCCAAAGCGCTGCACCGTGGCGCGGCGGTTGCCGGGATAGAGCAGCAGTTCCCAATAACGGTCCACCATCGCCGGGGTGGCGATGGCCTGGTTGGAGATGGACTGTTTGAAGCTCTTCTCGATCAGGCTGCGCGGGGTGACGGTGGCCAGGATATCGCGCGCCACCGGCACGCGCGCCAGGCGGAAGCCCAGCGGCGGGGAGAAGCCCTTGGGCTGTGGCTGGCCGCTGGCATCCACCAGGATCAGGCCGCGCAGCCGTTCCGGATGGGCCAGGGCATAGCGCCAGGCGACACCGCCGCCCATCGAATTGCCCCCCAGAACAAAGTCCTGCAGGCCCAGTCGGTCGACGAGTTGCTCGACAATGCCGACATAGGCCGCGCTGGTGTAAAGCCCCTGCGGGGTGGGGCCCGACAGGCCATGGGCCGGCAGATCAAGGCTGACCACGCGGATGTTGCGGGCCGTCAGCCGCTTCACCCACGGCTCCCACGTGTGCAGCGAGGCGTTGCTGCCGTGGATCAGCACGATGGTCAGCCCGTCGCGCGGGCCTTCGTCGCGCACATGGATGGTGGTGCCGGGCGACAGTTCGACGAACTGGCTGGCGCTGTTGGCATATTTGGCCTTGAGCGTGGCCACCGGAATGTCGGGCGTGGCAAAGATGGCCCAGGCGACGGCGATCAGGCCGGCCACCACGGCGAGGCCATAGCCCAATCCCCGCCACCAGTTGCGCCGCTTGCCGCCCGCCATCAGATCGCCTCGATCCGCACGGGCAGGCCATCCTTGGGTTTGGGGATCGGGAACATGCGGAAATCGCTTTCCACGTCACCCAATGGCTTGTCGGCCACGATGCGATGGCCTTCCAGCAGGGCGAAGAAGAACATCTTCACCTGCATATAGGCGAAATGCTGGCCAAGGCACATATGGGCGCCGCCGCCGAACGGCACCCAGGCATATTTGTGGCGGCCCCGGCTGTTTTCCGGCGTGAAGCGGGTGGGATCGAAATGTTCCGGGTTCGGCCAATATTCCGGCAGGCGGTGGCTGATCATCTGGTTGATGCCCACATGCGCGCCGGCCGGCACGACATGGTTCTGGAAGACGAAGCTCTTCACCGCCCGGCGCGGCATCGAAGGCACCGGCGGGATCAGCCGCAGCGCCTCCTTGAACACCATGTCGGTCACCTCCATCTCGCCCAGCGTCTCGTAACTCAGCGCGCCGTGGCGGGCGCGGATGCCGGCGATCTCCTCGCGCAATTTGTCCTGCCATTCCGGATATTTGGCCAGGCACCACACGATGCTGGTGATCGATGATGTGGTGGTGTCGTGCGCCGCCATCATCAGGAAATTCATGTGATCGATGATGTCCTGCTCTGTGAGCAGCTGGTCATTCTCGTCGCGGGCGTTGCACACCTGGGTGAAAATGTCGTTGGCCACCGTCCCGCGCCGCTTGGGGATTTCGCGGGCGAAATATTGGCTCATGAAGGCCCGGCCATCGACGCCGCGCTTCATGGCGGTGAAGGGCAGCGGCTTGCGCACCACGCCGACCGAGGCGGCGACCATGTCGCAAAAGGCCTTGTTGATCTTGTCGGCCTCGCCGCCCCACGGCACGCCCAAAAAGCTGGTGGCCGCCAGATCGAGGGTGAGGGCCTTGATCACCGGGTAGAATTTGAAGCTCTGCTGGCGCGGCCATTTCTTCAGGCCGCGGGTGATGCCATCATCCAGCTGGGCGAAATAATGGCGCATCGGTTCGGTCTTGAAGGCGACCGACAGGGTCTTCCGGTGGATGCGATGCTCTTCGAAATCCATCAGCATCAGGCCGCGGGGGAACAGCAGTTCCAACACCGGGTTCCAGCCCAGTTCGCTGGAAAAAATCTTGTCCTTGTTGAACAGCACCATCTCGTTGGCTTCGGGGCCGATCATCGACACGCCCCAGCCGCCGAAATCCTGGCGGCGGAAGATATGGCCATATTGTTCGACCAGCTCGCGGCTGCGGCCCAGCGGATTGGCCAGAAACTTCAGCGTGCGCAGCATCTTGAAGCGCGCCGGCTCCATGCCGGGGATATGCTTGATCTCCTCGAAGCCGGGTTCGGGCAGGTCGGCGGGAATGAACTCGCTCTTGGAAATCGGGGCATTCATGGGTTGCAGCCTCTCCCTTGGTGCGGAGTGGTGATACGCAGTTGCCGGCGCGGGGGCAATGCTGCCGGTGTCGCGGATCAGTTTGCAGCGGCGGGGATGGCGACATTCATTCCCCTTTCCCGCAGCATCGCGCCCGTCTAACAGCGAATGCGTGACGCCTGATTTCGATCTCATCCTGGCGGGCGGCGGTCTCGCCAACGGCCTGATTGCCCTGCGCCTGGCGCAGCTGCGCCCTGAATTGCGTGTGGCCATCGTCGAATCCGGCGCATCGATCGGCGGCGATCACACCTGGTCGTCGTTCGGGCTGGACATCAACGAAGAACAGCGCCGCTGGACCCAGCCGCTGTTTGCCCACCGCTGGGATTGTTACTCGGTGCGCTTCCCGCGCCATCATCGCACGCTGGATGTCGGCTATGGCACCAGCAACAGCGAACGGCTGGCCGCCGCCGTCGCCGCCGCGCTGCCGCCCGGCCACATCATCACCAACGTGCCGGTGGTCGCAATGTCGCCCACCAGCGTGACGCTGGCCGATCAGCGGGTGCTGCACTGCAACGCCGTGATCGATGGCCGCGGCCAGAAGAAGACCGACGCGCTCGATCTCAGGTGGCAGAAATTCCTGGGGCAGGAAGTGGAACTGGCCGAGGATCATGGGCTGAAGGGCCCGATCATCATGGATGCCACCATCCCCCAGGCCGATGGCTACCGCTTTGTCTACACGCTGCCCTATGGCCCGCGCCATGTGCTGATCGAGGACACTTATTACAGCGATGGCCGCGACATGGCGCCCGATCTGCTGCGCCGCCACATCGCCGATTATGCCGCCCAGCAGGGCTGGACGATCAGACAAGTGATCCGCGAGGAAACCGGCATCCTGCCGCTGGCGGTGGGCGGCAGCATCACCAAATTCCTCGATGAAGGCGTGCCCGGTGTGGCGCGGGTGGGCCTGGCCGCCGGTCTGTTCCACCCGGTGACCGGCTACAGCTTCCCCGATGCCGTGCGCATGGCCGACATGATCGCGGCGCTGCCGGCCTTTGATGCCGCGACCATCCACCGCGCCACCCGCGACCATGCGATGCGTGTGTGGAACAGCCGCGGCATGTATCGGGTGCTCAATCGCATGCTGTTCCTGGCCGCACATGACGAGGAACGGCGCACGATCCTGGAGCGTTTCTATGAACACCCGGATGATCTGGTCGGCCGGCTCTATGCCGCTGATCTGAAACTGAATGACTGGCGGCGGATCTTTTCCGGCCGTCCGCCCATCCCGCCCTTGAGGGCGGTGGGCACCGTGCTCAAATATGGATTGGGATTGAAATGACGACTGCTGCAGTGATTGGTTCCGGTTTTGGTGGTCTGGCGCTCGCCATCCGCCTGCAATCGGCCGGCATCCAGACCACCCTGATCGAGGCCCGCGACAAGCCGGGCGGCCGTGCCTATGTGTTTGAAGATGATGGCTTCAAGTTCGATGCCGGCCCCACCGTCATCACCGATCCCACCTGTCTGGAGGAATTGTTCGAACTGTCCGGCCGCAAGCTGTCCGACTATGTCGAACTGATCAACGTCACGCCTTTCTATCGCCTGCTGTGGGAAGATGGCTCGGTGTTCGATTATTCGAACGACGAGGAAGCCCTTTTCAAGCAGATCGAGGCGTTCAATCCCAAGGATGTCGCCGGCTATCGGAAGTTTCTGGAATTCTCGGACAATGTGTTCCGCGAAGGCTATCAGAAGCTGGGCCACGAAGCCTTCCTCGATTTCAAGTCGATGCTGAAGGCAGCGCCGCAGCTCATGCGCTATGAGGCGTTCCGTTCGGTCTATGCCATGGTCGCCCGCCATATCGAGGATGACCGGCTGCGCCAGGCCTTCAGCTTCCACACGCTGCTGGTTGGCGGCAATCCGTTCAAGACCAGCTCGGTCTATGCCCTCATCCACGCGCTCGAAAAGAAGTGGGGCGTGTGGTTCCCGCGCGGCGGCACCCACGCGCTGGTGCGCGGGATGGTCAAGCTGTTCGAGGATCTGGGCGGCACCACCCGCATCGGCAGCAAGGTCGAAGCCATCATGGCCGACAGCGGCCGGGTCACTGGCGTGCGCTGCGCCGATGGCTGGTCGGGCCGCTTTGATGCGGTCGTCTCCAATGGCGATGTCGTCAACACCTACAAGGAACTGCTCGGCGCCCATCCGCGTGGCGCCGAAATGGCCGGCAAGATGATGCGGCGCAGCTTCTCGCCGTCGCTGTTTGTCACCTATTTCGGCCTGAAGGGCGAACGGCCGGATGTGAAGCATCACACCATCCTGTTCGGCCATCGCTACAAGGGCCTGCTCGACGAGATCTACAAGGGCGGCGACAAGCTGGCCGAGGATTTCTCGCTCTATCTCCACCACCCGACCGCGACCGATCCGGCCATGGCCCCTCCCGGTCACAGCGCCTTCTATGTGCTGTCGCCGGTGCCGCACCTCGGCAAGCTCGACATTGATTGGGAAAAGGAAGCGCCGCGTTACGCCTCGTCCATCCTCGACGCGCTGGAGCGCCGCTGCATCCCCAACCTGCGCCGCGATCTGGTAACGATGCGGACCTGGACGCCGAAGGATTTCGAAACCACCCTCTTCGCCCACCAGGGCAGCGCCTTCAGCCTCGAACCGGTGCTGTGGCAGTCCGCCTATTTCCGCACCCACAACCGCGATGATGTGCTGACCAACCTCTATTTCGTTGGCGCCGGCACCCACCCCGGCGCCGGCATCCCCGGCGTGGTCGGCAGCGCCAAGGCGACCGGCAAACTGATGATCGAGGATCTGCTGGCGAAGAAGGCGGCCTGACCGCCTTCGCCATTCAGCCCGCTTGCGCGACAAGGCGCAGGCGGGCAGGAAGCATCCCGTGTCTGATGTTCTCGCCAATGCCCGCGACGCCATCGCGCGCGGCTCCAAAAGCTTCGCGCTGGCCAGCCGGCTGTTCGATGCGCCGACGCGCGATCGCGCCATGCTGCTCTATGCCTGGTGCCGCCACACCGATGATGTGATCGATGGCCAGGTGCTGGGCGAAGGGCGCAACGATGACCGCCGCCCGCCCGCCGAACGGCTGGCCGAGGTGCATTGGGAAACCGAACGCGCCCTGGCCGGCAACCCCACGCCCGGCACCCCCTATGAGGCGCTGGCCATGGTGGTGCGCGACACCGGCATGCCCGCCCGCTACCCGCGCGATCTCATCCACGGCTTTCGCATCGACATGGAGGAACGGCCGTTCCTCACCTTCGATGACACGCTGACCTATTGCTATCATGTCGCCGGCTGCGTGGGCGTGATGATGGCGATCGTGATGGGCGTGAAGCCGGATGATCGCCCGGTGCTGGATCGCGCCTGCGACCTGGGCATGAGCTTCCAATTGAACAACATCGCCCGCGACGTGATCGAGGATGCGATGAACAGCCGCCGCTATATCCCCGATGACTGGCTGGCCAGCGTTGGGCTGGATGGCGACAGCTTTGCCTTCCCGCCCTATCGCCGCCAGCTGGCGCGGCTGGTCGCCCGGCTGGTGTTCAAGGCCGAGGAATATGAGGAATCGGCCCGCTTCGGCACCTCCGCGCTCGGCAACCGCGCCGCCTGGGCCGTGTTGGCGGCGGCCCGCATCTATGGCGGCATCGGCCGCAAGGTGCGCGCCCTGGAAGAAGCCGGGCTGGAAACCCGCGTGTCCACCACCAAGGCGGAAAAGGCCCGCGCCGTGGCGGCAGCCTTTGGCGAAATGTTGGTCCGGAAACAGCGCTGGCCGATGCCGGGGCCTTCACGGGATGGCCTGTGGACGATGCCGGATTGAAATCCTCTGTCATGCTGGCGAAGGCCAGCATCCATTGCGCCGCTTTGGCTCGATCACCGATAGATGCTGGCCTTCGCCAGCATGACAGCAAACGAACCTTTACCGCGCCCAATGCTCCGCATTGTCGATCATCCCCATCTCGGCCTTCATCTTCGCACTTGCGCGAATCCGCCCGCGCCCATCGGCTTCCAGCTGCGCCTTCAGCTTGCGGATCGGCGGGGCCCAGATGAAGCCGAAGCTCACAGTGCCTTGCCTAGTTTCCACCACGTGATGCAGCCGGTGCGCCTGGACCACGCGCTTCATATAACCCCATTGCGGGTTCCAGCTGTGCTTCACGCGGCGATGCACCAGCACGTCGTGCAGGCCAAAATAGATGGCGCCATAGGCGGTGATGCCAGCCCCGATGGCGGTGATCATGTGCAGCCCATAGTGCGTGCCGATCATCAACAGGATCATCGACGGGATGGCCCCGGCCACGCCGAACCAGTCGTTCTTTTCAAAGGCGCCGGTGCGCGGCTCGTGATGGCTCTTGTGCAGGCTCCACAGGAAGCCGTGCATCACATATTTGTGGGAGACGATGGCCACCACCTCCATGATCGCCACGACGATGAGGGCGATGATGATGCCCTGCCACCAGGTCACATCAGTAAGCACGGGATAGCGGGTGGACAGCGAGGCCAGAGTATCGAGCATGGGTTCATCCTATAGCCAGCCACCGCGCGATATGCATTAGGGGACTTGCCGCACCCCCATCAAAAGAGGCCCAAATCCCGTGACTGCCCGCACCGCTCTGCTGCCCCTGATCGCGCTGCCCTTGCTGCTCAGCGCCTGCGCCACCCCGGCCCAGCGCATCACGAAAAATCTCACCGAACTCGGCGTCTCCCCACGCCAGGCCCAGTGCATGGGCGACCGGCTGGGCCAGCGCCTGTCGGTGGGCCAGCTGCTGCGCCTGCAGGAGCTGACCAACACCCGCATGGAAAAGCTGCAGCGCATGTCCATCCGCCAGATCGCCGACAAGCTGACCGACGAGAAGGACCCTGGCCTGGTCGCCGAATTCCTGCGCGCCGGCATCGGCTGCGCCTTTTGATATCCGGGCCAGCCCTTAGGTAGCTGCCCCGATTCCCCTGCTGCCCCGTTTCGCCACTATGGCAGGCGGGAGAGCAGCCATGGTGTTCGGGAAAAGTTGCAACCAGTGCGCCGTGCGCGATGCCGCGCTGTGCGGCGTGCTGACTGATGCCGCGCTGGCACCGATGGCCGCCCACGGCACCCAGCGCAGCCTGGCGCGCGGCGAAACCCTGATCCGCGCCGGCGATCCGGCCCGCCTGTGCGCCAATATCCAGCGCGGCCTGATGAAGATCAGCCACATCAACCCGGCCGGGCACGAGGTGATCGTGGGCCTGTTGTGGCCGGGCGATTTTGTCGGCACGCCGTTTCTGGATGGCGGCCCGGCCACCCATGATGTGGTGGCCCTGAGTGCGGTGTCGCTGTGCGTGTTCCCGCAAACCACCATCGAGCGCACGATGGCCGATCATCCCGCGATGGAACGGCAATTGCTGTCGCGCACGCTGGCCGAACTGGGCCAGGTGCGGCGCAGCCTGTCGCGGCTGGCCCGCGCCACGGCGCTGGCGCGGGTGGCCGGCTTCATTGCCGAAACCGCGCAGCGCCGGCCGGCCGCCGCGGTTGAACCCCATGTCATCGAACTGCCGCTCAGCCGGGGCGAGATGGCGGATCTGCTGGGCCTGACCATCGAAACCGTCAGCCGCCAGATGACCCGGCTGAAAACCGCCGGGGTGATCGGTCTGCCCGGCGGCCGCCAGGTGATGATCCAGGATCCGGATGCGCTGGCCGAAGCCGCCGACGAATTGATGTGAAGGGGAGGGATGGGACAATGACAACGATTCTTGTGCATATCGAAGGGGATGAAGGTCAGGCCTCGCGGCTGGCGGCGGCCTTTGATCTGGCGCGGGCCACAGGCGGGCATCTCGTCTGCCTGTCGGTGCTGCCCTATGCCGCCTATGCGCTGGGCGATCCGGCCATGGGCGCGTTTCCGGTCACCACCCTCATCGACGCGGTGGAGGCCCGGCGCGGCGAGGAACGCGCCGCCGTCGAAGCCCGGCTGCGCAGCGAGGGGCTGAGCTGGGAATGGCAATCCGGCGATGGCGACAGCGCTGACCGGCTGGTCGAACATGCCCGCCTGGCCGATGTGGTGGTGATGAGCGCCGGCCCCTATGGCCGCGCCGCTGCCCTGAAAATGGGCCTGGCTGGCGATGTCGCGGTGCGGGCGCCGGCGCCGGTGCTGGCCGTGCCGGAAGCGGCCACCCGCTTTGATGTCGCCGGCCCGGCGCTGGTCTGCTGGGATGGCAGCCAGGAAGCCGCACGCACCCTGCGCCAGGCCATCGGGCTTCTGAAACTGGCCAGCGGCGTCACCCTGCTCACCGTGTCGGAAAAGGACAGCCCGTTCACCGGCCGTGTCGCCGCCGCCTTCCTGTCGCGCCATGGCGTGGCGGCCGATGTGGTGGAACGTGATGCCGGCGCCGCCAGCGTGGAGCAGGTGATCCGCAGCGTCGCGGCCGAACGCCAGGCCAGCTGGCTGGTACAGGGCGCCTATGGCCACAGCCGGGTGCGCGAAATGCTGTTCGGCGGCGTCACGCGCGGCCTGCTGTCCGATGCGCCGCTGCCGATCCTGATGGGCCATTGATCTGGATCAAGGCGGCCGGCGCTAACGGCATGGCAGCGTGTGCAGACCGTTGAACCGGCCAGCACAGGAGAGGGGCCATTAAGTTCGAATTTCGCGACGAAGCCGATGGATTGGTGTCAGGAAAAATTGACACTCAACATGTCCAAGACGTAAGACGCCTGGAATTTGATCTTCCAAACAAGCTCTTAGCGCAATTGATCGGTGCCGGCGCCGGCTACCTTGCCGTTATGTATATTGTGTTTCGCTCTGGTGAAGGTCTTGGCTTGATCTTCGCCGTGTTTGGCTTGGTGTTGGTGGCATATTTTGGCCTGCCGTGGCTGATGCAACGGCAATCGGGCCGCAAGGCGGATGATCCGCCGCGCCGCGGGGCGTGGGGCATCGATACCGCCAGCGGCTATCTTTCGGGCCGTGCGGCCTGGGCCCAGGTGATGACCGTGCCAACATTGATGCTGCTGTGGGCGGTGGTGATCGGCTTCATCCGCTGATCGCCACAGCACTGGCACGCACGGCCCGAGGTTGGTTGCTCTGTGGCCTCCCCCCGTCTCCCACCCATCCTCCGGGGGGAGGGACCGGCAGGGCAACCAACGGGAAGCCGTCGTGCCGGGCAGGCGCGGCGGCTTCCCTCTGTTTGGGGTGCAGCCATCCGAACCAGATCCTCCCCCTCTGGGGGAGGTGCCGCCCGCCGGGCGGCGGAGGG
Source organism: Sandarakinorhabdus sp. FBCC-B8862 (assembly GCF_059745315.1). NCBI lineage: Bacteria > Pseudomonadati > Pseudomonadota > Alphaproteobacteria > Sphingomonadales > Sphingosinicellaceae > Sandarakinorhabdus > Sandarakinorhabdus sp. FBCC-B8862. Next base: position 969,647 of record NZ_CM185574.1, on the reverse strand, counting down.
GGCCGGCAGGACTGGGCTCGCCGCCCCCTCCGCCCTGCGGGCACCTCCCCCAGAGGGGGAGGATTAATTCACGCCTGCCCTCAGGCGGCGTTGGCCAGCCGCCACAATTTCTCCGGCGTCGCCGGCATTTCCACCTGTTTGCCGTCCAGCGCATCGATGATGGCGTTGATCACCGATGGCATGGCGCCGATGGTGCCAGCCTCGCCGCAGCCCTTCACGCCGAGCGGGTTGGTGGGTGACGGGGTGTTCAGCGTTTCGAAGGTGACGGCCGGCGGCATCTGGTCGGCGCGCGGAATGCCATAATCCATGAAGCTGCCGGTCAACAGCTGGCCGGCGTCGTCATAGACGATGTTTTCCAGCACCGCCTGGCCCAGACCCTGCGCGATGCCGCCGTGAATCTGGCCTTCGACCAGCATCGGGTTCACCAGCACGCCGAAATCATCGACAAGGGCATAGCGGGTGACGGCGATGACGCCGGTATCGGGGTCCAGCTCCACCTCGGCGATGTGGCAGCCGTTGGGGAAGGTGGGGGCGGGCTTGCTTTCCTTGGTGGTGTAACGGCTGCGGCCATCCAGAGCGCCTGGATGCCGGCTGGCCAGCTCCGCCCAGCTCAGCGTGGCGTTGCTGCCACGCGCCTTGAACAGGCCGTCACCATAATCGACGTCGCCGCCCAGATCGGCCTCGGCGAGCGCGGTGCCGCGCGCGATCATGTCGTCCGCACATTGCAGCACGGCGCCGCCGCCAAAGGCCATCGATCGGGAGCCGCCGGTGCCGCCGCCCACCTCCATGCGGGCGGTGTCGCCCTGCACGATGCGGATCTGCTCCAGCGGCACGCCCAGTCGGGCGGCCAGCACCTGGCCATAGGCGGTTTCATGGCCCTGGCCGTTGGATTGGGTGCCCACCGCCATCTCGATCCGGCCATCGGCGGCCACCTTCACATCGGCATGCTCCTCGGTGCCGCCACCGCCGGCAATCTCGACATAATAGGCCATGCCGCGGCCCAGCCGCTTGCCGCGCGCCGCCGCCTCGGCCTTGCGGGCCGGGAAGCCGGCCCAGTCCGCCACCTGCTTGGCGCGTTCGAGCACGGCCGGGAAATTGCCGATGTCAAAGGTCAGGCCCAGGCCATTGGCATGCGGCAGATCGGCCGGGGTGAGCAGGTTCTTCGCGCGGATCTCGTCCACGCCCATGCCGATCTCGCGGGCTGCGGCTTCGATCAGCCGCTCCATGATATAGGCCGATTCCGGTCGGCCGGCGCCGCGATAGGCATCCACCGGCGTGGTGTTGGTGACAACGCCGTGCACCAGATTCTGGATGGCCGGGATGCGATAGACGCCGCCCATGATGCGCCCGCCGGCCATGGTCTGGATCGCCGGGCCGAACTGCGCCTGATAGGCGCCAAGATCAGACCAGGTTTCCACCTTCAGCGCCAGGATGCGGCCGTCCGCGTCCAGCGCCAGCGCCGCCTCGCTCTCCATCGCCCGGCCGTGCGTGTCGGTCTGGAAGGCGTCGCTGCGCTCCCCCGTCCACTTCACCGGCTTGCCGAGCTGGCGGGCGGCGTGCAGCACCAGCGCATATTCGGGATAGATGAAGCTCTTCATGCCAAAGCCGCCGCCGACATCATGGGTGATGATGCGCACCTGATCCTCGGGCACCTTCAGGATCACCTTCGACAGTTCGCGCCGCATGGAGGCGACACCCTGGCTGCCGGTGGTGAGGGTGAAGCCGGCTTCGGCATCAAATTCGCCCAGCGCGGCGCGCACCTCCATCGATGTCGGGGCAACGCGGTTCTGGATGATGCGCAGCCGCGTCACATGCGCGGCCTTGGCCAGCGCCTCGGCGACACCATCCGGGTTGCCGACCTGCCAGTCAAACAGGCTGTTGCTGGCGGCCTGCGGCCAGATTTTCGGCGCATCGGGCGCGATGGCGGCGGCGATGCTGGCCACCGCCGGCAGCTCCTCATACTCCACCCAGATGGCCTCGGCCCCGGCGCGGGCGGCCTCGCGCGTTTCCGCCACCACGAAGGCGACGCCATCACCCACGAAGCGCACGCGGTCACCGGCCAGCAGTGTCCGCGGCGTCTTCACCTCGCCCGACAGCGGCACCAGGCAGGGGATGGGGCCATAACCGGCGATGTCGGCGTGGGTGTAGACGGCAACCACGCCCGGCACCTCGAGCGCCGCCGAAATGTCGATCGAACTGATCGCGGCATGGGCATGGGGGGAGCGCAGGGTGGTGCCATAAAGCATGCCCGGCCGCGCCATGTCGTCGGTGTAACGGCCCTGGCCGGTCAACAGGCGGGCGTCTTCCACGCGCGGGGTCGATTGTCCGGTGCCGAACTTCATGGGGCAGACTCCTCAAGGCAGGCGGATAAGCCGGCGTGATAATCGGGATATTTCAGGCAATAGCCAAGCTGCCTTTTCATGCGGCCATTGGCCACCCGCCGGCATTCGCCATAAAAGGCCCGGCCCATGGGTGACAGGCCGGCCTGATCCAGCGGCAGCAGCGGCGACGGTTCCAGCCCCAGCAGGCGGGCGGCGGCGGCGGTGACGGCCTCACCCGGCGCTGGCAGATCATCGGCGATGTTGAACACACCGGCCGGGCCGCCCATCATGCTGGCCAGCACGGCGCCGGCAATATCATCAACATGGATGCGGCTGAACACATGGCCGGGCAGGTCGATACGGGCGACCGGCCCGGCGCGCAACCGGTCAAGCGCGGAGCGGCCGGGGCCATAGATGCCGGGCAGGCGGAACACCCGCGCTGCCACGTGCAGCGCTTCCCAGGCGGCATCGGCGGCGAGCCGGCCATCGCGCCGGCCATTGCGGGGCGCGCTTTCATCCACCCAGGCGCCATCGCTGTTGCCATAGACCCCGGTGGACGAAAGATAGCCCACCCAGCGCGCCGGCGCGGCGGCGATGGCGGCACCGTGCTGCACCAGCACCGGATCATGGCCATCGGCCGCCGGCGGCACCGAGGAGAGGATATGGCTGGCGCTGGCGATGATGCCGGGCAGTTCCGGGCTGTCCAGCGTCAGCACGCCGGGGCCGGGGCGGGAACGCACGGCCGTGATGGCAAAGCCGGCGGCGCGCGCCGCATCGGCAATGCGCGCTGCACTGTAACCAAGACCGAGGACGAGCAGATGCATGAAGGGACGTTAGCAGGCCGGAGAGGCGCGGGAAATGCTCCCCTCCCCTTCAGGGGAGGGGCTGGGGGTGGGGCAGTTGCGCGCAGTCCTTGCGGCACGTCCCCACCCCCGACCCCTCCCCTGAAGGGGAGGGGAGAGCGTCATCGCACGTCGGGCTCGCCCAGATGTTCGGCCTTCCAGCGCATGGCGGTCATCACGCGGGTGTGGCCGCTGGGGTGGTCAAAGAAGATGATCTCCTCCAGCGGCGTCGGTTCGATCTTGCGATATTGCGACAGCTTCATGGCGATGCGGGCAAAGCTGTCGGGCGCGCGGGCGGCGTTGTGGGCGAAGATGTCCGCCTCCTGCTCGTGCACGCGGATCAGGCTGTTGGTCAGCGGCGTCGCCACGAAGAAGGCCGCACTCGCCAGGATGGTCAGCGCCGGCAGCACGCCGGGATCGGCCATGCCGGTGAGGCCCCAGCGGCCGCCCAGCCGCGCCAGCAGCCACGGCGTGCCCGCCGCCACCAGCGCCAGGCTGGCAGCGATGATCAGCGACATGCCAAGCAGCAGCGTCCAGATGTGGTTCAGCACATAATGGCCCAGTTCATGCGCCATCACGGCGCGGATCTCATTGATGTCCTGCTTCATCAGATTGTCGTTCAAGGCAATGCGCGTGGTGCCGAACATGCCCTTCACATTGGCGGAAATCCGGTCCGATTGCCGGCTGGCATCCACCAGGAACACATTGTCAGCTGGCACGCCATTGGCGCGCGCCAGCTTCAGCACCTCGGTTTTCACCGGGCCATCGGGCAGCGGCGTGTACGTGTTGAACAGCGGATCCAGATAGACCGGCGCCAGCGTGATCGTCGCCATCAGCACCACAACCGACAGCCCGGTGCCGCCCAGCCACCAGCCGCGCGGAAAGCGCCGGATCACAGCACTCACGCCCATCCACAGGATCGCCGCGATCAACGTGTCGACCGCGATGCCGATCAACGCCTCACCCCCCCATTCGGCGAAATTCTGGTTCGAAAGGCCATAGGCATGTTCGCGGAAAAATTCGGTATAGACCGTGTAGGGCGCCATGATCAGCGTGATCAGCAACAGATAGGGCACGGCAAACAGCAGCGGCGCCAGCATCGGCCCGGCCTTGGCCTGCGCCCATTTCGACAGCCGCCCCGCCCAGCCCAGCTGCAGCACGATCAGATTGGCCCCAACCGTCGCCATGAATTCCCACAGGATCAGCCAGTATCCGCCTTCGAAATAAGCGTCAGACCGCGCCCGCGCCGCGCCCTTCAGCGTCGCCATATAGGCCTGGGTGGCCAGTTCCGGATCAAATGCCATGCTGCGCTCCTGTCGGCCACCGTATTGCATGAACAATACAGTTGCGCAAGCCGGCTTGCGACTCTACATAACGCGTGTTATGTAACGCATGTTATGCCAAAAACCGTCGATCACGCCGCCCGCCGCGACGATCTTGCCAGCACCGCCGCCGCGGTGATTGCCGCCCATGGCCTCGCCGGTGCCTCCATGCGCGATGTCGCCGCCTCTGCCGGCGTCACCACCGGCTCGGTCACCCATTATTTCCCCGGCCGCAGCGATCTCATCGCGGCCGCCTATGACAAGGTGATGGGCCGCCTGCTCGAACGGCTGGACGAACCGGCCGGCCATGGCGAGCTGCTGGCCACCATGGCCTCCTACCTGCCGCAGGATGACGAGAGCGCGGCCGAATGGCGGGTGTGGCTGGCCTTTTCGGCCGAGGCGCTGGTCAACCCGGCGCTGCTCGCCCGCCACCGCGCCTATTATGCCGCCATCACCGATCGCCTCGCCGCCGATCTGTCGCCGCCGCAGGCCGATCTGCTGGTCGCCCTGATCGACGGGCTGGCCATCCGCATCCTGCTGGAACCCGCCGACTGGCCGGCCAGCCGCATCACCACCACCCTGGCCGCCGCCCTGCCGGCGCTGGCCTGAACCGGAGACGACCGATGCCAAATGTCCAGCATTTTTCCGCCGCCGCCGATCCCGCCGCGATCATGGCCGCCCTGCGCCGCGATGGCGCCATCATCATCGATGGCCTGATCCCCGATCCCGAGATGGCGGCGCTGGCCGCCGAAATCGCCCCATGGCTGGAGGCGACACCAAATGGCCGCGATGATTTCACCGGCCACCTCACCACCCGCACCGGCGCGCTTGTCGCCCGCAGCCCCCACGTGCGCGATCTCGTCATGCATCCCCTCATCCACGCGCTCTGCGATGATCTGCTCAAACCCTATTGCGAGCGCTGGCAGCTGCACCTCACCCAAGCCATCCGCATCCGCCCCGGCCAGAAGGCCCAGGCCATCCACCGCGACCGCTGGGCCTGGGGCACGCATCTTTCGCAAGTCGAACCCCAGCTCAACACCATCTGGGCCGTCACCGATTTCACCGCCGAAAATGGCGCCACCCAGCTCGTCCCCGGCTCGCTCGACTGGCCCGAAAGCCGGGTCACCGAACCGCACGAGATCGTGCCCGCCGTGATGAAACGTGGCTCCGTCCTCGTCTACACCGGCGGGGTGTTCCACGGCGGCGGCGAGAACCGCTCCACCATGGATCGCATCGGCCTCAACCTCACCTACACGCTGGGCTGGCTGCGGCAGGAGGAAAATCAATATCTCTCCTGCCCGCCGGCCATCGCCCGCACGCTCGATCCGGCGCTGCAGGCGGTGCTCGGCTATGCCATGGGCAGCTATGCGCTCGGCTATTTCACGCCGCCGCTGCCGCCGGGGCAGGGGCCGGAGGTGGTGAGCCCGCAATGGGTGCTGGGCCAGGGTGATGGCCTGTCGGGCTTTTCCGACAGCGAACTGCTCGCCAGCATCACTGCACAGGTGCGCAGCTGACCCGGCGCATTTCACCAGCTTGCCGGCCCGGCCCGCCTGGCCAACCATCCGGCCATGCTGAGCCGGGCCGACGATTATCCCATCCACCAGACGCCGGAGCCGATCGCGGTTTCGGGCACCGACCGCAATTTCTACGACCGCTATTTCTTCAGCGCCCAAAGCCCCGACGGCAGCGCCGTCATCGGCGCGGCGCTCGGCGTCTATCCGCACCTCAACATCATCGATTGCGCCGTCTCCATCCTCCACGCCGGCCAGCAGCACAGCCTGTTTGCCAGCCGCGTGCTGGGCGGGGAGCGGATGGACCTGCACATCGGCCCGGTCAGGCTCGACGTGCTGGAACCGCTGCACAAGCTGCGGCTCAGCATCGCCCCCAACGACACCGGCATCAGCGGCGAGCTCAGCTTCACCGGCCGCGCCGCCCCCATCCTCGAACCGCGCTTCATCCGCCGCAATGGCACCCGCACCCTGATGGACGTGACCCGGATGACCCAGGGCGGCCAGTGGCAGGGCCAGATCACCGCCGCCGGCACCACGCATGATCTTGCCGGCTGGCGCGGCACGCGGGACCGCAGCTGGGGCGTGCGCCCGATCGGCGCGCCGGAGCCCCAAGCCGTGCAGCCACCCACCCCGCCGCAATTCTTCTGGCTGTGGACGCCGACCGCCTTTGATGATTGGCACTTGTTCTTCCACTCCAATGATGATGAACATGGCCGGCCGTGGAACCGCGCCGGCGTGCTCGTCCGCCTCAAGGATGGCGCCGAATTCCCGCTCGACGATGCCCGCATGGCACTGGCCTTCCGCCCCGGCAGCCGCCACGCCGGCGCCGCCCGGCTGGAGGCGCGGTTGCCCGATGGCCGGCCGGTGAGCGTCGATTTCGCCATTGGCGACAATTTCATGATGCGGGGCATCGGCTATGGCCATCCGACGCGCGGCCACGGCATGTTCCAGGGGGCCGATGCGCTGGCGCATGAGGTGATTGATCTGGCCGGCGTTGATCCGGCCAATCCGATGAACGCCCATGTGCAAGGGCTCGCCACCGCCAGCCTGTCCATCGCCGGGGCCGCCCCGGTGCCAGGCCGCGGCCTGTTCGAACAATTGGCCATCGGCCCGCACGCGCCGTCAGGCTTCCGGGAGCTGTTCGATCTTGCCGGCTGAGCATCTCGCCCGGTGGTTTGCCGGCCATTGGGGGGAGGCGGTGGAGATCACCGGCCTCAAGCGCTTCCACGGCGGCTCCGCCCGGCAGACCTATCGCTTTGATGTCACCGGCGCCTCCGGCCGGCGGGAGGCGGTGGTGCTGCGCCGCGATCCGCCGTCCAGCCTGATCGAAACGGACCGTCTGGCCGAATATCGCGCCATCTTATGCTTTGCCGGCAGCGATGTGCCGGTGCCCGAACCGATCTTCTGCGATGCCGGGCCCGAAAGCTTTGGTTCCCCAGGCTTCCTGATGCGCGAGGTGGCGGGCGGGCAGGCGGCCGGCCTGCTCGATCCGGAACCCTATGGCGATCATGGCGCCAGCGTCGGCCGGCAATTCTTCACCGCGCTGGGCCGCATCCACGCCGCCGATCCCGCCGCCGCCGGTCTCGACGCGCCACCCACCCATCCGGCGTTGGCCCGGCTGGCGCACTGGCAGGCCGCCTATGCCGCCGACCGGTTCCGCCCCGAACCGGTGCTGGAGACGGCGATGGCCTGGCTTACCGCCAACCCGCCGCCCGCGCCGCCGCGCCTCAGCACCGTGCATGGCGATTATCGCTCCGGCAATTTCCTCCACGATGGCGCCGGCCGGCTGCTTGCCATCCTCGATTGGGAAATGGTCCATGCCGGCGATGCGCACGAGGATCTGGCCTGGGCCTGCGATCCGCTCTGGTCGCATTTCAGCGGCAAGGCCGGCGGCATGCTGCCCCTGGCCGAGGCGATTGCCGCCTGGGAAGCGGCATCGGGCCTCACGCTCGATCCACAAGCCTGGGTCTGGTGGCGGATCATGGCGCAGGTGCAGGGCCTGGTGATCTGGATCAGCGCCGCGCGCGAGATCATCGATGGCCGCAGCCATGATCCGGTCCTGATGTTCGCCGGCACCATCCCCTATCGCTTTCACACCCTCACCCTGGCCAGAGCATTGGAGAGCCTGTGAGCCTGCCGCTCCCCGCCCTGTTGAACGGTGTTGCCACCGCGCTCGCCAACGAAGTCGCCCCGGCGCTGCAACTGCTTGGCCAGCCGGAAGCGCCCGATGCCAATTATGCCGGCGGCACCGCCGGCACCGCCGCGATGATCCTGATGCTCGCCGCCGCCGAAGCCGCCCACGGCCCGGCGCGGGAGGATGCTGCTGCTGCCGCCGCCCGGCCGCTGCTCGGCGACGCCGCCACCGGCCGCGACACCCGCCACGCCGCCCTGGGCGCGGCGCTCGCCACCGGCAACCGCGCCGCGCTCACCCTGCTCATCGCGGAGGCCGAGGCCGCCTATGCCGCCTTGGGTCTGCCACCCCCCGTGCCGGTGACCTGACCCGATTCTCCCCCTCTGGGGGAGGTGGCGCGCGAAGCGCGACGGAGGGGGCCAGCAAGGACCGTGCCTGGCCAGCCCCCTCCGCCCTGCGGGCACCTCCCCCAGCGGCGGAGGACCGGCTCAACCCACCACAATTAACTTTCCCTCGGCCCCGCCCTGACGCACCATCGGCGCATGGCCGAATCCCGATCCAATCCGCAGCTGGCTGCCGTGCGTCTGGCTGATTATCAGCCGCCCGACTGGCTGGTGCCCGATATCGATCTCGATATCCGTCTCGATGCCACGCGCACCGTGGTGAAGGCCCGCCTCCACCTGCGCCGCAACGGCCGGCATGACCGGCCGCTGGTGCTGGATGGCCATGGCCTTGAAACCCATATCATCATGCTGAACGGCAAGGGCTGCGCCAACTGGCCCAATGGGGACACGCTGACCATCCCGGTTGATGGTGACGAGGCCGTGTTTGAGACCGAGGTGGTGATCCACCCCAGCCGCAACACAAGGCTGATGGGGCTCTATGCCAGCGAAGGCCGGCTGGTCACCCAGTGCGAGGCCGAAGGCTTCCGATCCATCACCTGGTTCCCCGACCGGCCTGATGTGCTGTCGCGCTATCGGGTGCGGCTGGAGGCGGACAAGACGCTCTATCCCATCCTGCTGTCAAACGGGGACCGGGGGGCGGCGCGCGATCTGCCCGGCGGCCGCCACGAAATCACCTGGACCGATCCCTGGCCCAAGCCCTGCTATCTGTTCGCGCTGGTCGCCGGGCAATTGGCGGCGCTCACCGATGAATTTGTCACCATGAGCGGCCGGCGCGTGCAGTTGGCGATCTGGACGGCGGCGGCCGATGTGCCGCGCTGCGCCCATGCCATGGCGGCGCTGAAGGCCAGCATGGACTTTGATGAGCGCGTCTATGGCCGCGAATATGATCTGGATGAGTTCAACATCGTCGCGGTGGCCGATTTCAACGCCGGCGCGATGGAGAACAAGGGCCTCAACATCTTCAATTCCAAATATATCCTGGCCGACAGCGAAACCGCGACCGACATGGATTTCGATGCGGTGGCCGGCGTTGTGGCGCACGAGTATTTCCACAATTGGACGGGCAACCGCGTCACCTGCCGGGACTGGTTCCAATTGAGCCTGAAGGAAGGGCTGACCGTGTTCCGCGATCAGCAGTTCAGCGCCGATCAGGGCAGCGCCGCCGTCAAGCGGATCGATGATGTGCGGGCCCTGCGCGCCGTGCAGTTTCCGGAAGACGCCGGGCCCCTGGCCCATCCGATCCGCCCGGATCATTATGTCGAGATCGCCAATTTCTACACCGCCACCATCTACAACAAGGGCGCCGAGGTCATCCGCATGCTGCACGCCCTGTTGGGTGTGGACGGCTTCCGGCGCGGCACCGATCTTTATTTCGACCGCCATGATGGCCAGGCTGTCACCTGCGAGGATTGGCTCAAGGCGATGGAAGATGCCAACGGCATCGACCTCAAGCAGTTCCGCCGCTGGTATGAACAGGCCGGCACGCCGCGCGTTTCGGTCACGCTCACCCAGCAGGGTGGCCGCGCCGAACTGGTGCTGCGCCAGACGGTGCCGCCAACGCCGGGCCAGCCCGACAAGCAGCCGGTGCACATGCCCTTCCGCCTCGCTCTTATCGGCCGCAACAGCGGCCGCCGCATCGGCGATGAACAGGTGGTGGAACTGCGCGAAGCGGTGACGCATCTCACCTTCGCCGATCTGCCCGAACCGGTGCTGCCCAGCCTCAACCGCGGCTTTTCAGCCCCCGTGGTGGTGGAGGCGGACACGGCCCGCGCCGACCTGGCCTTCCTCGCCGCCCATGATGATGATCCCTTCGCCCGGTGGGAGGCGTTTCAGCAGCTCGCCCTCTCGGTGCTGGGCAGCGACGATGATCCTGCCCCGCTGGTCGAGGCGGTCAGGGGCACGCTGGCCGATCCCGGCCTCGATGCCGCCTTCAAGGGCGAAGCGGTGCTGCTGCCGACCGAAAGCTTCATCGGGGATGCCGCGACCATCGTGGATGTGGAGGCGATCCACCGCCGCCGCGAGGCCGCGCGCCTGGCCATTGCCACCGGCCTCGAAACCGAATGGTGGGCGGCCTATGAGCGGGAGCGTGCCGCGCTGGCCGGCCGCGAAACCGCGCTGACGCCCGAAGTCAAGGGCAGCCGCCGTCTCGCCAATGTCGCCCTGTCCTATCTCGTCACCGCCGGATCGGATCGCGCCTTTGCGGCCGCTGAAGCCCAATATCACGCCGCGCTGACCATGACGGACCGGCTGGCGGCGCTGACGGCGCTGGTGAACAGCCCGGCGCCTGCCCGCGCTGCCGTGCTGGCCGATTTTCACCAGCGCTTTGCCGGCAACAACGACGTGATCGACAAATGGTTCAGCGCCCAGGCGCTGGCCAACCGCCCCGATGTGCTGGAACAGGTCGACCGGCTGCTGAAACACCCGGATTTCACCCCGTCCAACCCCAACCGGCTGCGCAGCCTGGTTGGCGCCTTTGCCGCCAACCAGCGCTGGTTCCATGCCGCCGATGGCGAAGGCTATCGCCTGCTCGCCGATCAGCTGATCGCGGTGGACCGGCTGAACCCGCAGAGCGCCGCCCGGCTGGCGGTGCCGTTGGGTCGCTGGCGCCGCTTTGATGCCGGCCGTGCCACCCTGATGCGCGCCGAACTGGAACGCATCGTCGCCGCGCCGGGCATGTCCAAGGATGTGCTGGAAATGGCCTCACGGGCGCTTGCCTGATGGCAGCGGCCCTGCCGCTGTTCCACCATCCGGACTACAGCGTGGCCCTCACCCCCGGCCACCGCTTCCCGATGGACAAATATGCCCTGTTGCCGGCCGCGCTCGCCGCCGCCGGGCAGGCCGTGCAGCTCTTCACCCCCGAACCCATGCCGGAACGCTGGCTGTCGGCGGTGCATGATCCCGATTATGTCGCCGCGGTGCTGGCCGCCGCCGTGCCGCCCGCCATCGAACGGCGCATCGGCATCCCCGTCACCCCCGCCGTCGCCCGCCGCACAAGGCTGGTCGCCGGCGGCACCTGGGCGGCCGCCCGCCACGCCCTCGCCCATGGCTGGGCCGCCAATGGCGCCGGCGGCAGCCACCACGCCGGGCCCGATGGCGGTGCCGGCTATTGCGTGACGAACGATCTCGCCATCGCTGCCCACCGGCTGGTGGCCGAGGGCGCGGTGGCGCGCATTCTCATCCTCGATCTTGATGTCCACCAGGGCGATGGCACCGCGCTGATCATGGCCGGCCGCGATGATGTCTTCACCCTCTCCATCCATGCGGAGCGCAACTTCCCGGTGCGCAAGGCCCGTTCCCACCGCGATATCGGCCTGCCCGATGGCGTGGGCGATGCCGAATATCGCGCCATCCTTGCCGATGCGCTGGCCGATGCGCTGCGCCAGTGGCGGCCTGGCCTCGTCATGCTGCAGGCCGGGGTGGACCCGCACGCCGATGATCGGCTCGGCCGCCTCGCCCTCACCGATGCCGGGCTGGCGGCGCGCGATGCCCATGTCGCCCGCACCTGCCGCGCCGCCGGCGTGCCCCTCGTCGTCACCCTGGGCGGCGGCTATGGCGATCCCGCCACCATCACCGCCCGCCACGCTGCCGGCCTGATCGCCGGCTGGCAGGCCGCCAACGCGGGGGAAATGCCGCCGGGCGTCCGTATCGAGGGCTGATGCGCATGGAAACGCCCGCTCCCGGCCCTGCTCCTACCGCCCCTTCGCTGGCGACGGCCCTGCTGCTGCGCGTGGCCCAGGGCGATGCCGCCGCCTTCACCGCGCTGGTGCGGCAGCTGGAACGGCCGGCCCTGGCGCTGGCGTGGCGCACCCTGAACGACGCCGCCGAGGCGCAGGACGCATGCCAACAGGCCTTCGCCCGCCTGTGGACCGAGGCGCACCGCTTTGATCCGGCGCGCGGCTCGGCCGATGCCTGGTTCCGCCGCATCCTCATCAACCTGTGCCTCGATCGCCGCCGCGCCATCCGCCCCGTGCAGCCGATCGACGACGCCTTTGACCTGGCCGACAGCCGGCCCGATCCCGAACACCAGGCCATCGCCGCCGATCAGCAGGCCCGACTTGCCGCCGCCATGGCCGGCCTCAACGCCCGCCAGCGCCTCGCCCTGGCGCTGTTCCACGGCGATGGCCTGTCGATGGCCGAAATCGCCGACCGGATGGAAACCACCCCCAAGGCGGTCGAGGGATTGCTCGGCCGCGCCCGTATCATGCTCAAGACAATGTTGACCGAAGGTTCAGACCCGTGACCGCCCTTTCCACCCAGTCCGCGCTGGAGATCATTGCCAGCCACGGTGCCGATCCGGCCCGTTGGCCGGCGGACCAGCGCGCCGCGCTCGTGGCGCTTGCCGCCAGCGATGCAGCCGTGGCCGCCGCCCTGGCCGATGCCCGCGCCATCGATGCCGCGCTCACCGATTGGCTGAACGCGCCGCTGCCGGCGATGGCTGTCGATGTCGCCGCCATCACCGCCCAACCCCAGCAGATGCCCCAACAGATGCCGCATGCGCCTGCCACCCGCCGCTGGATGCCGGCCGCCGTCGCCGCCAGCCTGGCGCTGGTCGTCGCCGTCGGCGGCTGGCTGGGCCTGCAACCCCAATCCGGCAATGGCGCCCCCACCATTGCCGCTGCCACCCCGCCGTCGGCCGGGGTTGAGCAGGCCGAGGCCGATGCCGCCTTCGCCTATGTGTTCACGCCGACCGCCGTTGAGGAAGAATTGATATGAGCCCGAAACTGATCGCCGTCGCAGCCCTGCTGCTGGCCGGCCCGGCGCTGGCCCAGATGCCGCCGCCGCCCCCCGGCATGCCCGCTCCGCCGCCCGGTGGCGAGATGCGCGGCGGCCCGCACGGCCGCATGATGGGCATGCGCATGTTCCCGTCGATGAGCGAGGCCGGCCGCGCCACTATCCGCGAGGCGATGATGGCCGGCGATGACCGCGCCGCCAGCCGCCAGAAGGTGGAGGCCGCGCGCGAGAAGCTGCTCACGGCATTGGCTGCCGACCGGCTGGACATCGCCGCCGTCAAGCGCGCGATGGAGGAAGAGCGTGCCGTCGCCGAAGCCAGCCGCACCGCCAAGCAGGCCGCCATGCTCGCCGCCTTCCAGAAGCTGAGCCCGGAAGACCGCAAGGCCTTTGCCGCCGACAGCCGCGCCATGAAGGCCCGCATGGAACAGCGCATGGCCGGCTGGCGCGACCGCTGGCAGCAGCGCCGCGGTCCCGGTGGCGGTCAGGCGGGCGACATGCCGCCACCACCCCCGCCGCCGCCGCGCCCCGGTGACGATATCGAGTGATCGCGAACCCTGGACGGTGCCCTTGCGGTGCCGGACAAACTTCGCCCGCCGGTGCCCCCACCGGCGGGCGTTTTTCTTGGGAGGCCACCAAAGATCCTCCCCCTCTGGGGGAGGTGGCCGCAGGGCGGAGGGGGCCGGCAAGCGCGGTCCTTCCCGGCCCCCTCCGCCCCGCGTTGCTCGGCACCTCCCCCAGAGGGGGAGGATTTACACGGCCCAACCCGTCTGCCGCGCCACTTCCGCCCACACCAGCTCGGCCAGCCGCGCCGTCACCGGGCCGGGTTTGCCCCTCAAGCCCTCCTTCCCGATCCGGTGCTCGTCCACCGCCACCACCGGCAGGATCGGCGCCGTGGTGGAGGTGAGGAAGGCCTCGTCCGCGCCGAGTGCCTCGGCCAGGGTAAAGGGCCGCTCCTCGACCACCATCTGCGCTACCGTCGCCAGCCGGATCAGGCTGTCGCGCGCGATGCCGGGCAGGATGTTGGTGCCGGTCGGGTGGGTGATGATGCGGCCGTCCTTCACGATCCAGGCGTTGGTGCTGCTGCCTTCGCGCACCGTCTCGCCGGCCAGCAGCCAGGCCTCGAACGCGCCGGCCTCGCGCGCCGCCTGCTTGGCCAGCACATTGCCCAACAGGCCGGTGGTCTTGATGTCCACCCGGCCCCAGCGGTTGTCGGGCCGCGTGATCACCTTGATGCCGCTGGTGAGCTGGCGCACCCGCTGGCCGAAATCAAACCGCCGAACCGTCATCACCACGCTGGCCGGCGCCGCATCCGGAAAGGCATGGTCGCGCCGCGCCACACCGCGGCTGATCTGGATATAGAGCAGGCAATCCTTGTGCCCATTGGCGGCAATCAGCCGGCGCGCCTGCAGCCCGAACGGCCCATCGGCCATGGTCCAGATTATGCCCAGCTCCGCCAGATTGCGCCGCAGCCGCACCAGATGCGGGCCCCAATCAAGAATGCGGCCGTTCATCACGGCGCACACCTCATACACCGCATCGGCAAACTGGGTGCCACGATCCTCCACATGCAGGCTGGCGTCGGCCAGCGGCAGGATGCGCCCGTTGACATAGGCCAGTTGCGGCATGGTGTTGCAATCCCCGTGACGGCGTGAGCGCAACCGTCTAGCGGCTGCCGCTCCCTTGTGTCGAGAGGCATGCATGCACCCCCAACTCGTCTGGTTCCGCAATGATCTGCGCCTGGCTGATCATGCCGCGCTCTGCGCCGCTGCCGCCGCCGGGCCTGTGGTGGCACTGTTCGTGCTGGACGATGAAACGCCCAATGACACCGGGGGCGCCTGGAAGATGGGCGCAGCGCAGCGATGGTGGCTGCACCACAGCCTTGCCGATCTTGGCCAGCGCATTGCCGAGCGTGGCGGCCGGCTGATCCTGCGCCGGGGCCGCGCCGGGCCGATCGTGCGCGCGCTGGCGGCGGAACTGGGGGCCGATGTCCACACGATCGTCCACCACGAACCCTGGGCCGCCGTGCAGGAGGCGGAGGCCGGCGATGTGCGCCGCCACCACGGCGCCACGCTCGCCCCGCCGGCAAACGTGCTCAGCGGCACCGGCGGCCGCTATCGCATCTTCACGCCCTGGTGGAAGAAGCTGCTGGAACAGATGCCGCCGCCGCGCCCGCTGCCGGAACCGGCGCTGCGCTGGGCGGATGTCGGTGCGGTCGCCAGCGATGATCTGGCGCAATGGCGGCTGCGGCCGACCAAGCCCGATTGGTCCACCGGATTTGGCGAATGGCAACCCGGCGAAGCCGGCGCGCTGGCCCGGCTGAACGCCTTTGCCCGCATCGCCGCCCGCTATGACGACACGCGCAACCTGCCCAGCGTGGAGGGCACGTCGCGCCTGTCCCCGCATCTGGCGCTGGGCGAAGTCTCACCCGCCACCGCCTGGCATGCGATTGCCGATGCCGTGGGCGAAAACACCGCCGAGCCTTGGTTGCGCGAGCTGGGCTGGCGCGATTTCTCCGCCAACATCATCGATCAATTCCCCGATCATGGCGATGCCCCCAACCGCGACGCCTTCAACGGCTTTCCCTTCATCGACGATCCCGCCGGGCTGAAAGCGTGGCAGCATGGCCAGACCGGCTATCCCATCGTCGATGCCGGCATGCGGCAATTGTGGGCCAGCGGCTGGATGCACAACCGGGTTCGGATGATCACCGCCAGCTTCCTGGTGAAGCACCAGCTGATCGACTGGCGTGAAGGCGAGCGCTGGTTCTGGGACACGCTGCTCGACGCCGATTATGGCAACAACGCGCAAGGCTGGCAGTGGGTGATGGGATCGGGCGTCGATTCCTCCCCCTTCAACCGCATCTTCGCGCCGGTGGGCCAGAGCGAGAAGTTCGATGCCGCCGCCTATATCCGCCGCTGGGTGCCGGAACTGGCCAAGCTGCCCGATGGCCTGATCCATGCGCCGTGGCAGGCCGGGGTCGCCCTGATCCGCGCCGGCGTGAAGCTGGGCCGCGATTATCCGGCGCCGATCGTGGACCACAACCAGGCCCGCGCCCGCGCGCTGGCGGCATGGGGGCAGGTGAAGGCGGGTTAACGAGGTCCTCCCCATCGGCACGATGGGGAGGTGGCGCCGAAGGCGACGGAGGGGCCTCACGCGTCCGGCCCAGCCGCGCCCCTCCGCCTCGCTGCGCTCGGCACCTCCCCAAGCAAGCTTGGGGAGGACCCTCTTGATCCTCCCCCTCTGGGGGAGGTGCCCGCAGGGCGGAGGGGGCTCGCCCGTGCCGCCAGCCCCCGTCCCCAAATCACGCCAGATCAAACACCAGCGCCTCCGCGCCCTCCGCCGACGCCAGCGCGAGCGCCGTCGCATCCTTCACCGCCAGCCCGTCGCCCTGGCGCAAGTCATGGCCATCCACGGTCAGCGATCCGCGCGCCACCTGCACCCAGGCATGGCCGCGCGTCACCGGCGCCACCAGCTCGCCGCCCGGCGCCAGCACGGCCCGCGTGATGCTGGCATCCGAATGGATCGTCACCGCACTGTCCGGCGCATCGGGCGCGGCAATCACGTCCAGCCGGGACTCGCCGTCCGCCACCGCCGGCAGGGTCTTCTGCTCATAGCCCGGCGCGATGCCGCGTTGGTTGGGCAGCAGCCAGATCTGCAGCAGATGCACCGGATCGGTCGGGCTGGCGTTGAATTCGCTGTGGCGGATGCCGGTGCCGGCGCTCATGCGCTGGGCCTCGCCGGGGCGGATCACCGCGCCGCTGCCGATGCTGTCGCGATGCTCCAGCGCGCCATCCAGGATATAGGTGACAATCTCCATATTGTCGTGAGGGTGGGTGGGAAAACCACCGCCGCCGGCAATCCGGTCCTCGTTGATGACACGCAAGGACCGGAAGCCCATGATCCTGGGGTCATAATAGTTGCCGAACGAAAAACTGTGCCTGGCCTTCAGCCAGCCGTGATCGGCCTGGCCGCGCTCTTCGGATTTGCGATGCAGATAGGATGGCATGGAATGTCTCCCGATGGGTGTGTTGCGGGCGATATGGGGGTGGGCCGGCCCTGCACCAGATGCATGGCCGTCGCAGCAGCCATATCAAAAGGGAATGACCTGCCCCTGCCAGTCGATCAACAGGCCCGATTGCGCCGGCGTGGCGGCATCGATCACGCCCAGCAGGTGGCGGGCGGATTGTTCGGGCGTGAACAATGTCTTCACCCCCTGCTGGAACGGCTTGGACATGGCGGTGTCCACCGTGCCGGGGTGCAGGGCGAGCAATATCTGCTCCGGATTGCGCCGCGCCTGCTCGATGGCCATGGTGCGGATCAGCTGATTGAGCGCCGCCTTGGAGGCGCGATAGCTGTGCCAGCCGCCCAGCCGGTTGTCGCTGATCGAACCGACCCGCGCCGACAGCACGGCCAGCACCGTCTTGCGGCTCTTGGGCATCAGCGGCAGCAGCTGCGCCGCGATCGTCGCCGGCTGGACCGTGTTGATCGCCAGCAGCTGCGCCAGCGTTTCGGCCTTCAACTGGCCATTGGCCTTTTCCGGGGCAAAGCCGGGGCCGTGCAGCACGCCGTTGGTGATGATGACGAGATCGGGCGGGCCGGGCAGGGCGGCGATGGCGGCCGTGATGCTGGCTGGATCGGCCGGATCAACCCCGCTGCTGCGGCTCCAGCGGGTGACACGGGCGCCATCGGCCGCCAGCAGATCGGCAAAGGCCCGCCCCAGGCCGCCCGACGCGCCCACGATCAGCGCATGGAGGTTGGGCGGAAAGCTGGTGAGGATCGACATGGCCTTGCCCTAGCCGCCGCCGGCCGTGGCGGGGAGGGCGGTCTTTGGTCGCGTGGTATCAGATCCTCCCCCTCTGGGGGAGGTGCCCGCAGGGCGGAGTGGGCGTGCCATGTGCGGCCCCCCTCCGCCTCCCTCCGGTTGGCACCTCCCCCAGAGGGGGACGATCAAACGCCGTCACCGCCGCGCGACCTGCGGTCACTCGCGCCCGGCCTGCGGTCACCAGCGCGCCAAACGCGGTCACCGCGCGCCCCATATCGGCCACCAAATTGGCCACATCGGGCACGCCAAACCAGCGCCGAATCACGAAAATCTCGCCCCGCCAATCCGGCAAGATGAAATACACTAATTCTTTCAATGATTTGCTGTGACCCTGTCCTACAGGGCGCAAATATCAGACACTGTGCCGGCTCTTTGAAAAACCGGCCGGCGTCATTCCTTTTCCATCGTGCACTGCAACGGATGCTGATGCTGGCGGGCAAAATCGATGACCTGGTTCACCTTGGTCTCGGCCACTTCATAAGTGAAGATGCCGCACACGCCGACACCGCGCTGGTGCACGTGCAGCATCACCCTTGTGGCATCCTCGATGCTCATCTTGAAAAACCGCTGCAGGGTGAGGACGACGAACTCCATCGGGGTATAATCGTCGTTCAGCATCAATACCTTGTAGAGGCCGGGCTTGGCCGTCTTGGTCTCCGGCTTGGTGGCGAGGCCCACGCCCGGCCCGCCGCGGCCGCCACCGGCGTCACGGTCTTCATCGCTCATCAGTTCGTGCGACAGCGCCATCAAGTCTACCCGGGGGAAAGCCGACCAATCCGGCCCATATATCAAAAAGCCCGCCGGAAAAAAGGGGCGGGCAGGCCGCATGTGAAAAGGGGCGGCGGGCCAAGGCCTGCCACCCCTTTGTCAACGGCGGAACGCCGGTCGGGCTTACTTGCCGGTCGGGCTTACTTGGTGGTGAAGCTCGACTTCAGCTTGTCGGTGACAACCGCGACCTGGTTCTGCACCGGCTCGGCGATCTCGCCGGCCAGCTTGACCAGGGTTTCGGTCAGCTTGCTGTAATCGGCCACGGCCGCGTCCCAGCGGGCCTTGGCGAATTCGGTCTGCAGCTGCACCAGCTCGTTCGGGTTCTTGGCAGCGGCCAGCGCCTTCACATGGGCGGTGGTGGCTTCGAACGAACCCTTCGACACTTCGGTCATGTGGCTCATCACCTGCTCGGCGCCGGCGGCAGCGGCCTTGGCGCTGGCGATCAGGGCTTCGACATTGCCGCGGGTGACGGCGGTCAGCTCTTCCAGCGTCTTCATGCTGGTTTCCACCGCTTCCTTCGACTTGGCGGTGACCTGCTCCATGGCAGCCTTGCCATTGTTCATCGCGGTTTCGGCGGCGTTGCGAACGGTTTCCTGGGTGGTTTCAAATGCGGTGGCCATGGGGGACTCCTTGGTGAAAGCGGTGGCGAAGGGAATGACCAGAGCGCTGCGCTTCTTCTTGGGCGCAGGCTCGGCGACCACCGCTTGCTCCGCCGGGGCGGGGGAAACAGCAGTCTCGGCAACAAGGGCTTCGGTGGTCGCGGCGGCCTTGGCCACGCTCTTCTTCGCCGGGCGCCGGGCTTTCGCCGCAGTGGCAGGCTTGTCGGTTGTGGTCTTGGCCGTCATGGCGCGTCTCCGTGCTCTTGCTGCAATGCAACATAAGCGCGCGCCCTGTCGGCTTCAAGGAGTTTTTGTGCGCTGCAACAAAAAATGTTGCGCCGCAGCTATTGCCAGCGCAAGCCGCTGGAATCGCTGGTGATCGTCTTGCCAGCCCGGCCGGCGGCCGCCATCAACATGGCCGCAACGGCGCTGCGGTTGCAGCTGGGCGGCGCACCTGCAAACACGGCGGCGACCGAATCAGGCCAGGCGCAGGGCCGGTCGGTTGCCACGCCGCTGTTGCTGATGGACAGGCCGGCCAGCCGGTTCAGATCGGCCGTCACCACCGCCGCACAGGCCAACAGCGCCGCCATCCCGTCCACAGCGTCGCCGGCAAAGCTCCAGCTGATCCGGGTTTCCACCAGGCCCTCGCGCACCAGCTTCTCCAACGCGGCTGACGACATCGCGCTGTCCGCCGCGCCCAGCGCCAGCCGCACCAGCCGCAGCCGGCCCGACAGCTTGCGCGCGCCATCCATGATCAAGCCATTGATTTCAGGGTCTGGAACCCGGTCATCCAATAGCTCGCTGGCGGTCATCACGCTGGCGATGGGGGTGGCAAGATCATGGCACAGCCAGCGCACCAGAAATTGCGTCGTCTCGCTCATTGCCCCTCGTCTCCATCGTCACGGGCCTTCAGCCCAAGGGCAACCAGCCGCCCGTCACCATCCTGAGTCAGTTCAAAATCAAGGCGTTGCCCCGGCCGCAGGCTGCCCAGCCCGGCCGCCATCACCGCCGACACATGCACGAACACATCCCGTGGCCCCAGATCCGGCGTGATGAAGCCAAAGCCCTTCTTGCCATCAAACCATTTCACCGCCCCGCTGGCCATCAGCCGAGCTCCAGCGCGACGGGTTCGAAGCGGGCCGGCCCGGCCCCGCTGCTGCGGGCCTGCCAGGCGCTGGCGCCACCGCCGGCCAGGATCAACCAGATCTGGCCATTGTCCAGCGCCCGGGCCGCGTCGCGCGCCGATGGTTCCGCCCGGCCATTGGGATGGCTGTGCCAATGGCCGATCACCTGCTGGCCGCTTGCCCGCACCTCGCGGTGGACGCTGAGCAGGCTGGCCGGATCAATTTCAAAGCTGCGGGCCGGATCGGCAGCAACATTGGGGGCCGGCACCAATCGCTCCACACACGTGCCGCGGCCCACCAGCAGGCCGCAGATTTCGGCCGCCGGGCTGGCCGCCGCCCAGTCCAGCAAATTTTGGTGCAAGCTGCTTGATATCTGCAGTTTCATGCCAACATGGCTAAGCCATGGGGGCTGAATTGTCGATAAACATCACCTTGCCGGCCACGGCCGCCGGCCAGCGGCTGGACAAGGCCCTGGCCGACGCCCTGCCCCAATATAGCCGGGAACGGCTGAAGAACCTGGTGCAGGGCGGCCGGCTGAGCGCCGCCGCCGGCGTGATCTGGGACCCGGCCACGAAGATGAAGGGCGGTGAGGCGCTGGCCCTGGTGGTGCCCGCCCCGCGCGCTGCCGACAACGAAGCCCAGGATATTCCGCTGACCATTCCATTTGAGGATGATCATCTGCTGGTGGTGGACAAGCCGGCCGGGCTGGTGGTGCATCCGGCCGCCGGCAATCTGGATGGCACGCTGGTCAACGCCCTGCTGCACCATTGTGCCGGCCGGCTGTCCGGCATTGGCGGCGTCGCCCGGCCCGGTATCGTCCACCGGATCGACAAGGACACATCGGGCCTGCTGGTGGTCGCCAAGACCGACAAGGCCCACGAGGGCCTTGCCGCGCAATTTGCCGCCCATGATGTGGAGCGGCGCTATACCGCCATCGTCGGCGGCGTCCCGGTGCCGCCGGCCGGCCGCATCGAAGGCGCGCTGGCGCGCAGCAGCACCAACCGGCAGAAGATGGCGATCGTGAAGGATGGCCGCGGCAAGCATGCCGTTACCCATTTCCGCACAGTGGCCGCCTTTTCGGCTGCCGCGCAGGTCGAATGCCGGCTGGAAACCGGCCGCACCCACCAGATCCGCGTTCACATGGCGTCCATCGGCCATGCCTTATTGGGCGATGCTGTCTATGGCCGCACGCCTGGCAAGCTGGCACCGATCCTCAAGGATCTGGGTTTTGCTCGCCAGGCGCTGCACGCCGCGACGCTGGGATTTGTGCATCCGGTCACCCAAGAAAAGCTTTGTTTCGAAAGCCCCCTGCCAGCCGATATGGTGGCATTGATCGGTCGCCTCGATGGGACCAGACAGGAGTGAGACAATGAGTTCGAACCTGCCTGCAGTGAAACAGACCAGCATACCGGCACTGGGCTCTGAGGCCGGGCTGAACCGCTATCTGGCGGAAATCCGCAAGTTCCCGCTGCTCAGCCCGGAACAGGAATATATGCTGGCCCGCCGCTGGCAGGAGCATCAGGATCCCGCCGCCGCCACCAAGCTGGTCACCAGCCACCTGCGCCTCGTGGCGCGCATCGCCATGGGCTATCGCGGCTATGGTCTGCCAGTGAACGAACTGATTGCCGAGGGCAATATCGGCCTGATGCAGGGCGTGCGCAAATTCGATCCGGAAAAGGGCTTCCGCCTCGCCACCTATGCCATGTGGTGGATCAAGGCGGCGATCCAGGAATATATCCTGCGCTCGTGGAGCCTGGTGAAGATCGGCACCACGGCGGCCCAGAAGAAGCTGTTTTTCAACCTGCGCCGCCTGAAGGGCAAGATTGGCGCGGTGGAGGATGGTGATCTGCGGCCCGAACAGGTGGAGCAGATCGCCACCACGCTGGGCGTGGCCGAGGATGAAGTCGTCACCATGAACCGGCGCATGGGCCATGGCGGCGATGCCAGCCTGAACAGCCCGCTGCGCGAGGAAGGCGAGGGCGAGTGGCAGGATTGGCTGGCCGACGATGGTCCGCTGGCCGACGAACTGCTGGCCGACAGCGAGGAGCGCGACCAGCGCCACACGCTGCTGGTGCAGGCGATGGCGACACTGAACGAGCGGGAGCGCGATATCCTGACTCAGCGCCGCCTCATCGACGAACCGGAAACGCTGGAAGATCTGTCGCAACGCTATGGCATCAGCCGGGAACGGGTGCGCCAGATCGAGGTGCGCGCCTTTGAAAAGCTGGCCAAGGCGATGCAGCAGGCGGCCAGCGACCAGCGCCTGTTGCTGGAACAGGTGTGAGGCTGCCGCATTGACGGCGGCCACCCGGCCGCCGCAGATGGCACCATGATCGGACGGATGATCAAGACCGTGCTGGGCTGGCTGGTGGGGCTGGCCATGGCGCTTGTGGTGCTCAGCTTTGCCTGGGTGGTGCTCTATCGCTTTGTCGCGCCGCCGATGACCTGGCTGCAGGCCCGCGATGCCATCAACGGCCAGCATGTGGAGCGCGAATGGGTGCCGCTGACCGCGATGACCAAGGCGCTGCCGCGCGCGGTGATCGGGGCGGAGGATGCCAACTTCTGCCGCCACAACGGCTTTGATCTGGAGGCCATTCAGGCCGCCGCCACGGCCAATGTGCAGGGCAAGAAGCTGCGCGGCGGCTCGACGATCAGCCAGCAGACCGCCAAGAACGCCTTTCTGTGGCCGGACCGCTCCTATGTGCGCAAGGGCCTGGAGGCCTATTTCACCCTGCTGATCGAGCTTGTGTGGGGCAAGCCGCGGATCATGGAAGTCTATCTGAACATTGTGGAAATGGGTCCCGGCATCTATGGCATGGAGGCGGCGGCCGAACATTATTTCGGCACCACCGCCGACAAGCTGAGCGCCCGCCAGGCCGCCCGGCTGGCCGCCATCCTGCCGCAGCCGATCAAGCGCAGCGCGGTCAAGCCGTCGAAGAGCGTCAAGCGCTATGCCCGCCGCATCGAAAAGCGGGTGAAAGTGGTGCGGGACGAGGGGATTGACGCCTGCCTGTGGCAGTGATCAGCCGGGCACGACCAGATATTTCTGCCCAGTGGCCCGGCGATACCAACCGGCAACGACATCCGGCGTCACCATCTCCTCCAGGCTGACCCGGTGGCTGTAGTGGCTGGCAAAGGTGGTGGTCAGCTCATCAGCCACCCGCTGTTTCAATCGGGCATAGGTGGCACCGCCGAACATGCGCATGCGCGGGAACAGCAGCCAGCCGCCCATCGCCCAGGCCATGCCAAAGCCGCGGTTGAAGCTGGTCGGCGCCATGTCGAGCCCGCCATAGATATAGACTTGTTTCAATATTTCAGAGCCATAGCGGCTGTAGCCGCCGGCGCGGGCGTTGATCGCGGCTTCCATAGCGGTGAGGATCTGGCCAGCCAGCTGGCCGCCCCCAATCGCATCAAAGGCCAGCGTCGCGCCGGTTTCGGTGCAGGCGGCGATCAGATTCGCCATGAAATCAGGCGCAGTCGAATCCAGCACATGGGTGGCGCCGATGCCCTGCAGCAGGGCTACCTGTTCGGCCGAGCGGACGATATTGACCAGCGGGATGCCATCGGCCGCGCAGATCTTGACCAGCATCTGGCCGAGGTTGGAGGCGGCGGCGGTGTGGACGATGGCGCTGTGGCCTTCGGCGCGCATGGTTTCCACAAAACCCAGCGCCGTCAGCGGGTTGACAAAGCAGGAGGCACCTTGCTCGGCGGTCGCGCCTTCGGGGAGCAGCAATGCCTCCTCGGCCTTGACCACGCGATAATCGGCATAGGTCGCGCCACCAATGATGGCGCACCGGCGGCCGATCAGATGTTCGGCACCGGCACCGGCTGCAACGATGGTGCCAGCGCCTTCATTGCCGCAGGGCATGGCCTGGCCGATGCGCGCGGCCATGGCGCGCATGCCGGCCGGCGGCACCGGCGCTGAGATTCCGCCTGCGATTGCAGCCACTTCACGCATGTCGGCCGCACCGGTGAGCAGGCCGATGTCAGACGGGTTGATCGGCGCGGCTTCGATCTTCAGCTTGATCTCGCCGGAGCCGGGCTGCGGCTCGGGCACGTCGGCCAGCGCCAGGATGAGCTTGCCATCATCGGTGATGGTCGATTGGATCTGGCGCATGGGTCGTGTCCTCCTCAGAATTCGGGCAGTTTGAAGCCGGGGGGCAGTTGCATGCCGGCAGTGAGCTTTGACATTTCGGCGCTGCCGGCTTGATCGGCCTTGTTCTTGGCGTCGTTGAACGCCGCAACCACCAGATCTTCCAGCATTTCCTTGGAATCGGCGGTGAGCAGGCTGGGATCGATCTCCACCCCGCGGACGGCGCCGCGGGCGGTGGCGCGGACCTTGACGAGGCCGCCGCCCGACGCGCCTTCGACCAGGATATTGTCGAGTTCGGCCTGCGCGCGGGCCATCTGCTGCTGGACGTTGCGGGCGGCGTTCATCAATTCATCAAGGCTGGGCATGGTTCAGGCGCTCCTGGCGAGGGGGACAGGGTCTTCGGCATCCGGGAATGCGGCCTTCAATGCGGCCATGACCGGATCGGATTTCATCTTTTCGATCAAGGCCTTGCCTTCGGCAATCTCGATCTCGCGCAAGGTGGGGCCGCCGCCATCGGCGTGCCATTCCAGCTGCCATTTGGTGCCGGTCCACTCAGCGAGGCAGGTGGCGATGGCGGCCTTCACGTCGCCGGGCAGGCCGGTGGCGGCGAGGCTGAGCGATGGTGGCGTGCAGGCAATCAGGCGGATCTCGTCGTGGAGATAGTGCGCCAGCCGTGCCTCTCCCCGTTGTCGGAACAGGGCGACCAGCGTGGCAAAATCGGCGGGAAGTGTGGCCGCAGCCGGGCCTGCGGTGGCCGCAACCGGCGCGCTGGTGGTGGCCGGGCCGGGTGCCGGTGCCCGCGCGCCCGCTTCGGGTGACCGATCCTGCTGCAGCTGCCGGATGAGGCTGCCGGGATCGGGCAGATCAGCGGCGTGGCACAGCCGCAGCAACGCCATTTCGGCGGCCTGCAGCGGCACCGGGGCCTGGTTCACCTCCTCCAGGCCCTTCAGCAGCATCTGCCACAGCAGCGACAGACGCGGGAAGCCCAGCGCCTTGGCCCAATTGTCGAGCGCGGCCTGTTCCTCGGCCGAAAGGGCCGGATCGTGGCGGGGGGCCATGCGCTGCCGGGTGATGCCGTGCACCAGATCGAGCAGTTCGCGCAGCAGCTGGGCCGGATCCTGGCCCAGATCATATTGGCGGGCGATGGCAGCCATCAGGCCGGGCACATCGCCGGCCAGCACCTGGCCGAACAGGTCACGCACCGCCGAGCGGTCGGCCAGGCCCAGCATGTCGCGCACAGCGGCCGCCGTGATGGTTTCCCCCGAATGGGCGATGGCCTGATCCAGGATCGAAAGTCCGTCGCGCACGCTGCCTTCGGCGGCGCGGGCAATGAGGGCGAGCGCATCGGCTTCGGCCGCCACGCCTTCGGCATCGAGGATGCGGGCGAAATGGCCGGCCAGCATGTCGGCCGGAATGCGTTTCAGGTCAAAGCGCTGGCAGCGCGACAGGATCGTGGCCGGCACCTTGTTCACCTCGGTGGTGGCCATGATGAACTTCACGCCCGGCGGCGGTTCCTCCAGCGTTTTCAAAAGCGCATTGAACGCCGCCTTCGACAGCATATGGACTTCGTCGATGATGTGGATCTTGTAGCGGGCGGAGACGGCGGCATAGCGGACGCCCTCGATGATCTCGCGCACATCATCCACCCCGGTGTTGGAGGCGGCGTCCATTTCCACCACGTCGATATGGCGGCCGGCGGCGATGGCGGTGCAGGGTTCGCATTGCCCACATGGGGATATGGTGGGGCCGCCCTGGCCATCGGGGCCGATGCAGTTCAGCGCCTTGGCGATGATGCGGGCGGTGGAGGTTTTGCCCACCCCGCGCACGCCGGTCAGCAGCCAGGCCTGCGCCAGCCGACCACGCGCGATGGCGTTGCCCAGCGTTTGCACCATGGCATCCTGGCCCAGCAGCGCATCGAAACTGGCCGGCCGATATTTGCGCGCCAGCACGCGATAGGCCGCCGGCGTTGTGGCCGTGGCCGGCAGATCGAGGCCGGGGAAGGCGATATCGGATTCGTCGGACATTGGCGCTGTTGTAGCGGGCGGGGCGGGTGGCGTCACGTGCTGGATGGGGGTGCGGTGGCCCCCTCCGCCCTGCGGGCACCGCCCCCAGAGGGGGAGGATCGCGTTCGGCTCTTGCACTTTGGCCGGTGGCCCGCCATATGCGCTGCGGGAGCCGGGCGGACAGTGCGCTCGCCAACCCGGTCAGGTCCGGAAGGAAGCAGCCGTAACGAACCCGCTCTGGGTCGTTCCCGGCTCCCACCCCAGCAGTTCAGCGCAGCGTGCTTGCCAGCCGCTCCATCACCTCGTTGGCCAGTTCGGCACCGATCTGCGCCGGCGTTGGCCGCTGTGGTGCAGCGCGCTGGAAGCCGCCTGGGCCGGCAACCAGGCCGGGGCGCCCCATGTCGGGCACGCCGTTGCTGGTGAAGCTGGCGAGCACGGCGGCGGTCTTCAGATTCTTCACCTCGATGCGGAACTTGGTTCCGATCGGCGAATCGCTGGCCACGATCTGCCGCACTTCGATCAGCACGCTGGTGCGGGCCATCAGCGCGTCGGTTTCCAGCGTCTGGATATTGGCATCACCGCTGACATCGGACTTGGCGCCCTTGGTGCGCATGGCGATGGAGCGATCGACAAAGCGCACGCCGGCGGCCTGCAGCCGTTCGGTGAAGGCGGTTTCCACCGCGGCATCATCCTCGGCATCCAGGTTGGCGCCGGGCTGCACCTCCCGCAGGCGGGTGCGGCCCACGGTGACATCGGTGGTGCTGGTGCCGGCGGCATAGCCGGCGCTGTTGGAGCTGCGCGCCGAATAGCCATAGCCGGCGACGGCCGTGCTGTTTGACGAGCCCAGGGCCACGCCTTCAGTGCTGCGGGTGACGGTGCCACGGGTCACATATTCCGACTGCACTTCATCGGAGAAGCGGCGGTTCCACAAAAGCATCATCGTGGGCGACTTCAGCGCCTGATAACGGCTGCGGAACGCGCCCGACCGGTCGCGAACGATCACCGGCGGCGGCGTGAGCACGGCCGGCTGGCCATCGCGATAGAGCGAACCCGACGGCGGCGGCGCCTGGGCGAAGACCGGGGCGGCAATGGCCAGGGCCAGGAAGGGCAGGGCGCGCATCACAGGTTCGGCCTCAGTTCGACGTAGAAGGCGCCAACCTTGCCGCCGGCGATGCTGTTCTCCTCGTACCCGGCGGTGGCGCGGGGGCTGAGGAACACGGTGCGCCAGGCCGACGGCTGTTCGGTGGGCATCTGGTTGGCATCGAGGAAGTTGGTGCGCAGCTGCACGGTGATCGGCTGGCTCTTGCAGTTGACCAGCCGCACGAACACCTTCAGCCCCTGGTTGGGATTGCGCACCGCCTGCACGCCTTCGATGATGATGCGGCGGCCGAGCTTGCGATCGGTGAACTGCACGGCATTGAGATCAATCGGCGTCATCGAGGAGGCGACGTTGGCGACCAGCGCCGGGCCGGCCGAATCGCCAAAGGCACGGGCCTTCCACGTGTCGCAGGTGACGACGCGGTTTTCGGCGGCGGCGGCAGGGGCCGCAGCGGCCAAGGCCACGAGGCCGGTGAGGATCAGGCTACGCATGGCACAAATTCTCCTTCACATCACAGCTGCACCAAAGCTTCTCGCAGCAGCTTGTTCTTGGCAACCGCATCCTTGCGCTTGGCAACATTGGCTTTCACCCGGGCATCATCACCGGGCACATCCCCAGATACGAGTGCCGAGCGCGAACGGGTCCACACCACCTGGCAGGCCTTGTCGCCGCCCTGCATGACAACCGCCGGCTTCATGTCGAGCGGGCCAGAGTCACCCATGAAGCGCACATCCACCTTGGCCGGGCCCTTGGCGACGCCAGTTGCAACCGACAGGCCATCGGGCAGCTGATCCCAATAGCGGATATCGGCATCGGCCTTGGCGGCAGACGAGAACATCGAGAACAGGGCGCCGACGCCGGCCATCACCGCGCCAGCGGTGCCGGCATCGCCGCCCTGGCCCATCATGGCGAGGCCCATGTTCATGGCGCCGCTGCCGATGGCGCCGGTGGTCTGCTTGAAATTGGCCTTGCCCTTCAGGATGCCATCAATGGCACGGCCACCACGGGTGGTGGCCTGGAAGCCCAGGCTGGACATCTGCATGGCCGGTGCCACTTCGGCTGGCACGCCGGTGGAGGCAAGCTGGAACAGCGTCTGCTTTTCCGGCGGATTGGCTTCGGGAATGCGGAAGACCAGCTTTTCCTTCATGGCGCCATCCTGCGCCTTGATCGGGCCAGCGCCGGTTTCGGCGATCATCAGCACATTATGGCCCTTGGGCGGCATGGTGATACCGGGCTGGGCCAGGGCCGCCACATCGAAATCGGCCTTGCCGTCGCTTTCACCCATGCAGCGGGTGGACCAGCCGATCAGATAGTTCATCACGGCAAAATCGGATTGGAATTCCTCGGCTTCCGACACCGTGTCCTGATATTCGGCGCCCTTGAAGCTGGCGCGGGCATTGCCGTAATCGCCTTTGCGCAAATACAGCAGGCCGCGGTAATAATAGGCCATGGCGCGCTCATAGGGCTCGCCCTTGAAATCCTTGTTGGCTTCCTTTGCAAAGGTGTCGCGGGCGCGGCTGGCCAGGGCATCCTTGGCATAGACGGTTTCGATGCGCTGCAGCGCCTGGTCAAAGGCCTTTTCGGCGGTGGCATAATCACCCAGTTCCATGGCGGCGAGGCCAAGGCGCTGGAAATTGACGACGGCATTGCGTTCGCCGCCGAACCACAGGTTGGACCAATAGGGCTTCAGCGCATCGGGCTTGTTGGCCAGAAAGGCTTCGGTTTCATCGGGATAGGGACCTTCGCCATATTGGCGCTTCCAGGCGGCAATCTGCTTGGCGCGGGCCTTCGGGTCCATGGCGGCGGTATCGGCGGCCGGGGCAGGCGCCGGCGCGGCGGGCACAGCGGCTTGGGCCAGTTTCACCGGTGTGGCCTGTGGGCTGGTCGCAAATGCAGCGGCCGCTGCGGCAGGTGACAGGCTGGCCGGGGCCGGCGCGGCCGTGGGTTCGGCGCCAGCGGCCGGCGGCACCACCGCGCGCGGGCTTTGCGCAAAGGCGGCGGAGCCGGCAGCGGCGGCCAGCAGGATGAGTTTGACGTGCTTCATTGTGTGTCCCCCCAATTTGGACGATTCCGGCCGGTGCGCCCCATTGCCCCATGGGTGCCCAGCTCTCTGCCGGCGGCCAGCGCCGCCGGTGATGCTCAGCGATAGACGACGTCGTCGCGCGAAGCGCGGACCACGACGAACGGTTCGGAAATATAAACCGTTTCCGTGGTTTCCATGTCGATCAGTTCGAAGATGACCTGGATGGCGCGCTGGGTCATGCCGGTCGTGTTGTTGCGGCTGTCCTGGCTGGTGATGCGTCCGACGAGGCGATAATCGGTGCCGGCGACCGCCTTGGTCATGCCGCGGGTGCCGACATCGGTCTGGCCCTGGCGCTTCAGTTCGCGCTCTTCCATCACGTCCTGGATATTCTCGCGGGACAGGAAGCGCAGCTTGCCGGCTGCGGCGCGGATCAGCTGCGCGCGCAGCTGGTCGGAAAACAGATCAGTGTCGATGCGCTGGCTCGACTGGTTGCGGATGCGCGATCCTTCGAGGATCACGCGTGGCGGCACCGGGGTGCCGACAATATCCTGGCGCTGCAACAGATCGCGCACGATGCGATCGGACATGCCGATGATGTCGCGCATTTCAATGCCGGTTCCGCTGACCATGCCCCGGTTCTGCGGATCAATGTCAACCGCGCCCTGGCCCTTTTTCTGGGCGACAGCCGGTGCGGCGGCGGTGGCCGCCACGGCCCCCAGCATCAGAAGGCCGATCAAACTACGCATGCGTTCCTACCCCTCGCAAAGGAAAATACTGGCTGCGACCCCAGATTTGTTGGGCCGAAGCATTCCACTTTGCCAAGCGATAATCAACGTGAATTGCGCGTGAACCTTGCGTTATCGGCTCATGTCCACCACGCCGCGCGGCATTTTCACGTCCAGCGCGGCCATTCCGGCCACCAGCTTCACCTGGCAGGCCAGCCGGCTTTGGCGGTTGGCGCCGGCGGCGAAATCCAGCATGTCCTCCTCCTCCTCCGACGGCGGCGGCAGCGCCGCGACATCGCCGCCAACCAGATGGACATGGCAGGTGGAGCAGGCCATCGCGCCTTCGCAGGTGCCCTCCAGCGGCTGGCCATGGGCCTGGGCCAGATCGAGCAGCCGGTCGCCAGGCTGGGCATCGACGAGGGTCTCGCTTGCACCATCGGCCGAAAGGAAGCGGATGCGGATCATGGCCAGAAGATGTGCCGCGATCAGGCGAATTCGGCAAGATGGGCGGCGACCACGGCGTTGATCTGGGCAGCGGCGGCCTCGATCTCGGCGATGGTGGTGAAGCGGCCGAAACCGAGGCGCAACGAGGCCTTGGCCTGGGGTTCGGACAGGCCGAGCGCGGTGAGCACATGGGAGGCGCGGCCGGTGACGGCAGCGCAGGCCGAACCGGCCGAAATGGCAAGGCCGGGCAGGCGCTGGATCAGCGGCACGGCGACGCCGGGGAAGCTGAGATTCAGATTGCCGGGCCAGCGCCGGTCAAGGCTGCCGTTGACCTGGTGCGGGACGGTGAGGGCCGCGAGCAGGGCGGTGCGCAGCGCCAGCGCATGGGCGTGATCGGCGGCCATGCGGGCGGCGGCAATGCGGGCGGCTTCGCCGAGGCCGACGATGAGCGCGGTGGGCAGTGTGCCGGAGCGGCCATCCTCTTGCCCGCCGCCGTGCAGCAGCGGGGTGATGCTGGTGAATGGCCGGCGATAGAGCGCGCCGACGCCCTTGGGGCCATGGCATTTGTGGGCGGTAAGGCTCATGAGATCGATGCCCATCGCCTCCACATCGAGGGGCAACTTGCCGAAGCCTTGCGCGGCATCGACGTGGAAGACGGCGCCGACGCTGTGGGCCAGTTGGCCGATGGCGGCCAGATCCTGGGCGACTCCAATCTCGTTGTTGACCGCCATGACGGAGACGAGGGCGACATCCTCCCCCAGCGCGCGCGACAGGTCACCCAGATCGACCAGGCCATCGGCGCGGACGGGGACGATGCTGAGCTGGGCGCCGATGCCGGCGAGATAGTGGGCGGTTTCAAGCACGCTGCTGTGCTCGGTCGCCAGTGTGACGATGCGACGGCGGGTCTGGCCCGGCGCGGTGAGCAGGCCCTTCAGCGCCCAGTTGTTGCTTTCGGTGGCGCCGCTGGTGAAGGCGATGGCTTCGGTCGGCGCATTGAGGAGGGCGGCGACGTGGGCGCGGGCGGCCTCCACCGCGGCCTTGGCCTTGTAGCCCCACAGATGGGCGCTGTGCGGGTTGCCAAAGCCGGTGCTGCCCCACGGCTCCATCGCGGCCGCGACCGCGGGATCGAGCGGGGTGGTGGCGCCATAATCAAGATAGATGGGCATGGTGTGGCTTTGGGTCATCAGCGGTTCCCGAGGCGGGTGGCCATCGCCTCCCAGGCGGCAGCGAAGGCGTTTAGTTCGGCGTCGGTGGTGGCCGGCGACAGAGAGATGCGGATCGCCTCACCGGCCGCCGCACCCAGGCCCATGGCGGTGAGCACATGGCTGGTCTTGACCTTGCCCGACGAGCAGGCGGCGCCGGCCGAGACCATGAACCCTTCAAGATCGAGCCGCATCACCTGGGTGCTGGCCGCCATGCCGGGCAGGCCGATGCTGCTGATGTGGGGCAGGCGCGGGGCGGCGGCACCGTGGATGATGGCACCGGCGGCGGTGAGGCGGGCTTCCAGTGCATCGCGGCGGCCGGCGACGGCGGCCCAGTCGTGCGGTTGCGCCAGCGCGGCTGCCAGCGCGGCGATGCCGGGCAGATTCGGGGTGCCGCCGCGATGCCCGCGTTCCTGCCCGCCGCCGCGCTGCACGGGGTGGAGCCGGGCCGGATCACGGGCGATCAGCGCGCCGATGCCCATGGGGGCACCCAGCTTGTGGCCGGAAATGGCGATGAAATCGGCACCGTCGGGCAGCGGCTGCTTGCCGGCGGTCTGCACGCAATCGGCCAGCAGCAGGCCGTCATGCCGGTGTGTGAGGGCGGCGACATCGGCCAGCGGCTGCAACACGCCGGTTTCGTTGTTGCCGGCCTGCACCGCCACCAGCGCTGGACCGGATTTGAGCAGGCGTTCCAGCGCGTTGAGATCGATGAGGCCGGATGGCAGCACCGGGGCAATCACCACATCATCGCGCGCCGCCAGCACGGCGCTGTGTTCGGTGGCGCTGGCGATCAGCGGCAGGCCGCAGCCGTGGATGGCCAGCGCCAGGGCTTCCGTGCCGCCGCTGGTGAAGATGATCTGTTCGGGCGTGCAGCCCAGCGCGGCGGCGATGGCGTCGCGGCTGGTTTCCATCAGGCCATTGGCGGCGCGGCCAGCGGCGTGCACGCTGGACGGGTTGCCGGGCAACGCGGCGGCAGCGGCCATGGCATTGATGGCAGCAGGCAGCACCGGCGTGGTGGCGGCGTGATCAAGGTAGATGTGGCTTTTCATTGCAACCGGGCCTTCGCGCGCCATATAGGGCGCAATTCTCCCTTTACAGCCAGAATCAGGAAACCCATGCCTGAAGTGATCATCGCCGGCCCGGAAGGGCGTCTTGAAGGCCGTTACCAGCCTGGCACCACCCCGCGCGCGCCGGTGGCCATCCTGCTGCAGCCGCACCCGGCCCAGGGCACGATGAACCATCCCATCGTGCTGGCGCTGTATCAAAGCTTCGTGAAGCGCGGCTTTGCCACCCTGCGCTTCAATTTCCGGGGTGTGGGCCGCAGCCAGGGCACGTTCGACAACGGCATTGGCGAATTGTCGGACGCGGCCTCCGCGCTCGACTGGCTGCAGCAGTTCAACCCGGAAGCCCAGACCACCTGGGTGGGCGGCTTTTCCTTTGGCGCCTGGATCGGCATGCAGCTGTTGATGCGCCGGCCGGAGATCAAGGGCTTCATCTCGATCGCGCCCCCGGCCAACATGTATGATTTCAGCTTCCTGGCGCCCTGCCCGTCGAGCGGGATCATCATCGATGGCGAGGCCGACGAGGTGGTGCCGACCAGCGCCGTGCAGAAGCTGGTCGACAAGCTGAAGACGCAGAAGCACATCACCATCCACCACAGCACCATTCCGGGCGCGAACCATTTCTTCGCGCAGGAGATGGAGCCGCTGATGGGCGAGGTGGACAGCTATTTGGACATGCGGCTGGCCAACGGCGGGCGCTGAGAATGTTCAGGCCAGCCGCCCGCCCGGCATCGGCTGCGGCACGCCGGTCGTCTCCGGCCAGCTCAAGGGTTTGCCATCCAGCACCCTGACGGCAAGCCAGGCAAAGGCCTCGGCCTCCAGCGCGTCGCCGTTCCAGCCGACCGCTTCCACCGGATCACAGGGCACGGCGCAGCGACGGCTGAGTTCCGCCATCAGCACCGGGTTCAGCCGGCCGCCGCCGGTCACCAGCAGGCGGCCAATCGCCGGCAAATGGCTGAGGGCGAGGCGCACGGTTTCGGCGGTGAAGGCGGTCAGCGTGGCGGCGCCATCGCCGGGCGAAAGCCCGCGCAACGCGCCAATGTCCCAGGCGTTGCGGTCAAGCGATTTGGGCGGCGGCGCATCGAACCACGGGTTGTCGGTCAACGTCAGCAGCACATTGTCGTGGGTGATGCCGCTGGCGGCGACGCGGCCATCCTCGTCAAAGCTGCGGCCGGTGTGGGTGCGCACCCAATCGTCGATCAGGGCGTTGCCCGGCCCGGTGTCGAAACTGCCCCACCGGCCATCCGCGGCGAACCAGGTGAGATTGCCCACCCCGCCCAGGTTCAGCACCCCCAGCGGCCGGCCCAGCGCTTCTGAGCGTGCCCGGTGATAGCCCGGCGCCAGCGGTGCGCCTTCGCCGCCGGCTGCAACATCGGCGCTGCGGAAATCAAAGGCCACCGGGATGCGGGTGGCCGCCTTCAAGCTGGCGCCATCGCCGATTTGCCAGGTCCAGCGCCGGTCGGGTCGGTGCGCAATGGTCTGGCCGTGATAGCCGATCACTGTCACCTCGTCCCGCCGCGTGTGGGTGGCGGCGAGCAGGCGGTGCACCGCCATCGCATGCAGGCCGGTTGATTCCTGTTCCACCGCATCGATCAGCGGATCGCGCGCCGGGGCGTGCATCTCCAGCGCCCG
Source organism: Sandarakinorhabdus sp. FBCC-B8862 (assembly GCF_059745315.1). Lineage (NCBI taxonomy): Bacteria > Pseudomonadati > Pseudomonadota > Alphaproteobacteria > Sphingomonadales > Sphingosinicellaceae > Sandarakinorhabdus > Sandarakinorhabdus sp. FBCC-B8862. The sequence continues at coordinate 934,790 of NZ_CM185574.1, read as the reverse complement.
GGCCATGGCGGCGCGCAGGCGCGGGCGGAAATCCGCCTCATAGGGAAAGAACATGAAGGCGCGCGGGGCAACATGGCCTTCGCCATCGGTTTCAACCAGGGCGGCATCAATGCCGTCCATCGAGGTGCCGGACATCAGGCCAATGGCGAGGCGGATCGTCATGCCGCCAACGCTAGCGCAGGCCGCCGCCTCTGCCTATACACCGGCCATGCGTGCGATCATCACAGCCGCCCTTTTGCTCGCCACCCCGGCCGCTGCCAACCCGCCAGGGTCGGTTCTGGCCGATCTGGTCGCCGGCCGCGATGCCCGCGCGCCGCAGCTGGCGGGTGTGATCGGTGTGGTCGCCAGCCGCGACCGCATCCTGCGCGCCGAAGCCCATGGGCTGGCCGACATCGCCGCTGCCCGCCCGCTCACCACCGACAGCGTGGTGCGCGTCGCCTCCATCTCCAAACTGGTGGTGGCCCTTGCCGTGTGGCGGCTGGTGGAACAGGGCAGGCTCGACCTTGACCGCGATGTCAGCCTTTATCTCGGCTGGCCGCTGCGTCACCCCAATGCCCCCGACCGGCCGGTGACGCTGCGCCAACTGCTGTCGCACACCAGCGGCATTGTCGATGGCCCCGGCTATGGCTTCGCGCTGGAGGAGCAGCTGCGGACCAGGCTGACGCCGCAGCACTGGGGCCCCGCTGCGCCGGGTGGCCGCTTTGAATATGCCAATCTCAACTATGGCATCATCGCCACGGTGATGGAGGCGGCCACAGGCGAGCGCTTTGACCGGCTGATGACCCGTCTGGTGCTGGCGCCGCTCGGCATCGATGCCGGTTACAACTGGCAGGGCGCGTCTGATGCTGCGGTGGCCCGCGCCGCCGTGCTCTATCGCAAGGGGGCCGACGAAGCCCATTGGGACCCGGCCGGGCCGTGGGTGCCCCAGGTTGATGATCTCCACGGCCAGCGCAGTCCCTGCCCGGTGCGCAGCACGGCCGGCTGTGATCTCGCCGCCTATGTGCCGGGCAGCAACGGCACGATCTTTTCGCCACAGGGCGGCCTGCGCATCAGCCTCACCGATCTCGCCCGCATCGGGCAATTGCTGCTGCGCGGCGGGGAGGTTGCCATTGGAAATCGATCCGTCCGCCTGCTGAAACCCGCCAGCGTGAAGGCGATGTTCACGCCCGTCTGGCAGGCCGGAAAGGGCGTGCCCGGCGATGATTATCATGGCCAGATGCTGTGTTACGGCGCCGGGCCGCACTGCCTGTCGGGCCGGGCCGGCGCCACGGATCAGCCGGTGAAGGGCGCGCGCTGGTGGGGGCATCTGGGCGAAGCCTATGGCCTGCTCGCCGGCCTTTGGGTGGATCAGCGGCGCGGCCGGGTGATCGCCTATGCCCTGACCGGCAGCGCCGCCGATCCCTTTGCTGCGCCCCGGCTGCGCTCGCAGTTCAGTTCGGCGGAAGACATCATCATGGCCGAGCTGGCACAATGACGTTGCAGGAAATGGCAGCGCTTCCCTTCCTGTGCCACCCTCAAGGGGCCAATCCGGCGATGGGAGTCGAGACATGATCGGATACGCACTTTTCGGCAGCAATGATCTGCCGCGCAGCTTTGCCTTTTACGATGCCCTGTTTGCCAGCATCGGCGTCAACCGCCTGATGGAATTCCCCACCGGCGCGGTGTGCTGGGGCACCAGCTGGGCGCAGCCGATGCTGGGCGTGGGCCCCGCCTTTGATGGCCAGCCCGCCACCGCCGGCAATGGCACGATGATCGCCCTGGTGGTGGACACGCGCGCCAAGGTGGATGCCATGTATCAGGCCGCCATGGCCGCCGGTGGCGGCGACGAAGGCGGGCCGGGCGTGCGCGGTGAAGAAGGCCCCCAGGCCTTTTACGCCGCCTATTTCCGCGATCCGGATGGCAACAAATTGTGCGCCTTCCGGGTGGGGCCGGCCTGACCTGACCGACCTGGAGATCATCGAGGCCGAGCTGAAGGCCCGCGACCGCGATCGCTGGCTGGCGTGTCTTTACGCGCCGGCAGGCGCGCGGCCGGGCCTCATTGCCCTGATGGCGCTGGATTGCGAGCTGGCCCAGCTGGCGGTGACCACCACCGAGCCGATGCTGGGCGAAATCCGTCTGGCCTGGTGGCGGGAACGGCTCGAAGGGCTGGATGCGGGCGAGGTGCCGGCCCAACCGCTGCTGGCCGCGTTGGCCGCCCATGTGCTGCCCATGGTGACCGGCGCGGCGCTGGCCGGGCTGGAGGATCGCTGGATCGACATGCTGGGCCATGATGGCGTGACCGATGCGCATGTGGCCGGCGGCGGGCTGTTGTTCCGTCTCGCGGCGCGGCTGCTGGGCGCAGACGCGGAGCACGCCGACGCGCTGGGCCGGGCCTGGGTGCTGGGCGAAGCGGTGCCGGGCCGCACGCCGGGGCCGCTGCGGCCCTTGCGGGCGCTGGCGGCGCTGGCGCTGCGCGATGCCGAACAGGCGCGGGCCGGGCAGCCGGTGGAGCCGCGCGGCAGCCTTGGCCGGCAGTGGCGCATGCTGAAGGCGGTTGCCTTCGGGCGGTGAGCCGGCGTATCGCTCACCGCGTCAGGGTCTGTGGCGGGAGCATATGTCATGCGCCGGATCCTGGGTTTTGTGGTGGCGCTGGCCGGCCTGCTGGCCGCAGGGGCGATCTTGTGGCGGGCCCCGCCGGTGACCGAGCCGGCTGCCGCGCTCGCCGTCGCCGATGCCGATCCCGATGGCCAGCCGGCCGACGCCGCGCCCCCCGATGAAGCCCCGAAAGCCCCGATGAGCGCCGCCCAGCGCGAGGCCCGGCGGCTGGCACGTTATGACAAGGATGATGACGGCGCGGTGAGCCGGGGCGAGTTTCTGGCCAACCGCCAGAAGGCCTTTGCCAAGGCCGACCGCAACCATGACGGCCGGCTGGATTTCGAGGAATATGCCGTGGCCACCGCCACCAAATTCGCCCGCGCCGACCGCGACGCCGATGGCCGGCTGACCGCAAAGGAATTCGCGACGACCGCGGTGAAGCGCAAGGCGAAGGCCGCGTGCGTGTGCCCGGTGGCGGAGGGCGAGTGATCCGACCGCGAAGATCCTCCCCCTCTGGGGGAGGTGCCGAGTGCAGCGAGGCGGAGGGGGCGCCTACGCCGGTACATATGCGCCCCCTCCGCCCTTCGGGCACCTCCCCCAGAGGGGGAGGATGGTGATCAGACCGCCTGCATCCATTCGGCCAGATCCGCCCGCGCCCGGGCCACCAGGGCCGGCTTGCGCTGATCCTTCTTCACCGTTTGGGCCAGCGGCGGGAACAGGCCGAAGTTGACGTTCATCGGCTGGAAGGTCTCGGCCACGGCGCCGCCGGTGATGTGGGAGAGGAGCGCGCCCAGCGCCGTGGTCGGCGGCGGCGGCACCGGGCTGCGGCCCTGCCGTTCGGCGATGACGAAGCGCGCCGCCATCAGGCCAACGGCAGCGGATTCGACATAGCCTTCGCACCCTGTGATCTGGCCGGCAAAACGCACGGCGGGCATCGCCTTCAACCGCAGCGTTGCATCCAGCAGGCGCGGCGCGTTGATGAAGGTGTTGCGGTGCAGGCCGCCCAGCCGGGCGAATTGCGCGTTTTCGAGGCCGGGAATGGTGCGGAACACCCGCACCTGTTCGGCATGCTTCATCTTGGTCTGGAAACCGACCATGTTCCACAGCGTGCCGAGCGCATTGTCCTGCCGCAGCTGCACCACGGCCCAGGCGCGGCGGCCGGTGGCGGGGTTGGTCAGCCCTACCGGCTTCATCGGGCCAAAGCGCGGCGTGTCGCGGCCACGTTCGGCCATCACCTCGATCGGCATGCAGCCATCGAAATAGGGGGTGTTGGCCTCCCACTCCTTGAAGCTGGTCTTCTCGGCCGACAGCAGCGCGTCGATGAACGCCTCATACTGCGCCTTGTCCATCGGGCAGTTGAGATAGTCTTTCTGACCTCCCTTGTCCCACCGGCTCTGGAACCAGGCGACATCAAGGTTGATCGAATCGAAATGGATGACGGGCGCGATGGCATCGAAGAAGGCGAGGCTGTCCTCCCCGGTCAGGCTGCGGATGGCTTCGGCCAGCGGCGCGGCGGTCAGCGGCCCGGTGGCGATGATGGTCTGGCCCCAATCGGCCGGCGGCAGTCCGGGTACCAGTTCGCGCACGATCGTCACATTGGGATGATTGGCAAGGCGCTGGGTGACGCCATCGGAAAACTGGTCACGGTCCACCGCCAGCGCAGAACCGGCCGGCACGCGCGCCTTGTCGGCCTCGGCCATGATGATGCTCGAAAGCGCGCGCATCTCCTGGTGGATCAGGCCAACGGCATTGTTGTCGGGATCATCGCTGCGGAAACTGTTGGAGCAGACGAGTTCGGCAAGGCCATCGGTCTTGTGTGCCTCGGTGGCGCCAACACCGTCAGGCGCCCCGCGCATTTCGTGGATGACAACGGGGATGCCGGCGCTGGCCAGCTGCCAGGCGGCTTCGGAACCGGCGAGGCCGCCGCCGATGATATGGACTGGGTTGGTCATGCCCGGCCCTATGCGGCAGGGCGGCCGGATTATCCAGCGTCCTCGCCGCCGCGTGCCCAGCGCCGGGCGGCATCCAGCCCGCTTTCGGGAAAGCAGCGCAGCTCGGCCGGATAGAGCGGGGCGAACAGGCGCACCAGCGGGCCGACCCAGCCGGCATCGGAGACGATGGCGGCGCGGCGCAGGAAGTCGCGGTGGTGCAAGTGGAAGACCAGATCGCGCCACCAGACTTCGGGCGCGATCCTGCCCAGGCGGCGCACCACTTCGACGAAATCGATGCGGCGGTGGCGGGTGAGCAGCTGGTCCACCGCCGTCACCACTGCCTCATAATCGGGGCGGGTAATGGCACCATCCACCACCACCTCGATGAAGCCGGCCTCATCATCCACGGTCATGCTGAGCATATCTTGACCCTCCCTGGCCGCAGAGCTTGCCAAGCCCTTGATGCACCGCAATAAGGGCAAGCCGCAGTGGCCTGCCGCAGTGCGGGAAGCGCCTCAAAGGGCCCCGGAAAAATGCGGAAGCGCGGCAGAATGTCGCTGTTTTGCCTTCCCATGCCGCAAGCGCCTCGCTATACCCCGGATGGTCTGGCGCCCGGTCGGGCCGTCCAACTGGAAGAATGAACATGCACGTGCGGCCAGCATGCGGCCGGGCCAGTGTGGCTTGGCAGGATTGAGCGCATGCCGAAACTGACGGTCGATGGAATCGAAGTGGAGGTGCCGGGCGGCGCCACCGTGCTGCAGGCCTGTGAAGCGGCCGGGGCGGAGATTCCGCGTTTCTGTTATCACGAGCGGCTGTCGATTGCCGGCAACTGCCGCATGTGCCTGGTGGAAATGGAAAAATCGCCCAAGCCGGTGGCCAGTTGCGCCATGCCGGCGGCCGATGGCCAGGTGATCCACACCAAGTCGGAAAAGGTGAAGAAGGCCCGCGAGGGGGTGATGGAGTTTCTGCTCATCAACCACCCGCTGGATTGCCCGATCTGTGACCAGGGCGGTGAGTGTGATCTGCAGGATCAGGCCATGGCCTATGGCCGGGGCGCCAACCGCTATGAGGAAAACAAGCGGGCGGTGACCGAGAAATATATGGGCCCGCTGATCAAGACGGTGATGACGCGGTGCATCCACTGCACCCGCTGCGTGCGCTTTGCCGAGGAAGTCGCCGGGGTCGAGGAGATCGGCGCCATCGGCCGGGGCGAATCGATGCAGATCACCTCCTATCTGGAGCGGGCCGTCACCTCCGAAGTGTCGGGCAATGTGATCGATCTGTGTCCCGTCGGCGCGCTCACCTCCAAGCCCTATGCCTTCCAGGCGCGCCCGTGGGAGCTGAAGAAGACCGATTCGATCGATGTGATGGATGCCATCGGCAGCAACATCGTGGTGGGCAGCCGCGGCGCCGCCGTGCTGCGCGTGACGCCGCGCATCAATGACGACGTGAACGAGGAATGGCTGGCCGACAAGAGCCGCTTTGCCATCGATGGCCTCAGCGAACGCCGGCTCGACACGCCGTGGGTGCGGGTGGGTGGCAAGCTGCAAAAGGCGAGCTGGGCCGAAGCGTTCCAGGCAATTGCCGCCGGGCTGAAGGGCCTTTCCGGTGCCGAGATTGCCGGCGTGGTGGGTGACCTTTGCGCCGTCGAAGACATGGTGGCGTTCAAGGACCTGCTGGCCGGGCTGGGCGCGACGCGGATCGAGTGCCGGCAGGATGGCGCGCTGTTCGATGCGGGCGAGCCGGCCGGCTGGCTGTTCGGCACGGGCCTTGCCGCGGCCGAAACCGCCGATGCGATCCTGCTGATCGGCACCAACCCGCGCCACGAGGCCGCGCTATTGAACGTGCGGCTGAGGAAGGCGGTGAAGAAGGGCGGCGCCAAGGCGTTCAGCATCGGGCCGGATGTCGATCTGTCCTTCCCGCTGACCCAGTTGGGCGATGATGCCGCGCTGCTGGCCGATCTGCCGGCGGCGGTGGTGGAGGCTTTTGCGCAGGCGCAGCGGCCGATGATCCTGGTGGGCATGGGCGCGCTGAAGACGCCGGGCCTGTATGAAGCCGCGCGCGCTGCGGCCACACGGCTGAACGTGGTGCGCGATGGCTGGAACGGCTTCAACCTGGTGCACACGGCCGCTGCGCGCGCCGGCGCGCTGCGGCTGGGCCTGGCGGTTGATGGCGGCATCAACGCGCTGATGGGCGATGCCGACGTGAAGGCGCTGTTCCTGCTGGGCGCGGATGAAGTCAATGTGCAGGCCGGGCGTTTCACCGTCTATGTCGGCACCCACGGCGATCGCGGCGTGGCGCATGCCGATGTGATCCTGCCGGCAGCGGCCTACACCGAAAAGGCCGGCATCTATGTCAACATGGAAGGCCGGGTGCAGCGGGCGCTGAAGGCGACGCAGCCGCCCGGCGACGCGCGCGAGGATTGGACGATCATGCGCGCCCTGTCGTCCGTGCTGGGCGTGAAGCTGCCTTATGATGATCTCATTGCCCTGCGCGCGCGTATTGCCACCGAATGGCCGGATCTGGCCACCGATGGCCTGATTGCGCGCACCGCGACGCTGGCTGCGGTCACCGCGCCGCCGCTGCGTGGCCCGCTCCATCATATTTACAGCAATTATCAGCTGACCAACCCGATCGCACGGGCCAGCGCCACCATGGCCGCCTGCGTGTCGTCGCTGCTGGCGCCCGAAAGCCGGGAGGCGGCGGAATGACCTACACCGGCTGGTTCGTTGAACAGTTCGGCGCTGGCCTGGGCTGGTTCCTTGCCAATCTCACGCTCATTCTCGCCATCGCCTTCCCGGTGATGGTGGGTGTGGCGCTGGCGGTTTATGCTGATCGCAAGATCTGGGCGGCGATGCAGATGCGGCGCGGCCCCAACGTGGTCGGCCCGTTCGGCATCCTGCAAACCTTTGCCGATGCTGCAAAATTGTTCCTGAAGGAAACCATCATCCCGGCCGGCGCCTCCACCGGCGTGTTCCTGCTCGCCCCGATGATCAGCTTCACGCTGGCGCTGGTGGTGTGGGCGGTGATGCCGTTCGATGCCGGCCTGGTGCTGGCTGATCTCAATGTCGGCCTGCTCTATATCTTCGCCGTCTCCTCGATGGGCGTCTATGGCATCATCATGTCGGGCTGGGCGTCCAACTCCAAATATGCCTTCCTCGGCGGCCTGCGCTCGGCGGCGCAGATGGTTTCCTACGAAGTTTCGATGGGTTTCATCCTCGTTGCAGTGATGATGTACGCCCAGAGCCTCAACCTGTCTGACATCGTCATGTCCCAGAAGGGCAATGTGCTGGGCATCTTGAACGGCAATATTTTCAATCCCTTGCTGTTCCCGATGGGCATCATGTTCTTCATCACCGCGCTCGCCGAAACCAACCGGCCGCCGTTCGATCTGCCCGAGGCCGAAGCCGAACTCGTCGCCGGTTACCAGGTCGAATATTCGAGCATGTCCTTCGCGCTCTTCTTCCTCGGCGAATATGCCAATATCCTGTTCATGTGCGCGCTGATCCCCACCCTGTTCCTGGGCGGGTGGCTGCCGCCGCTCGATCTGCCGTTCCTCTATGCCATTCCGGGCTTTGTCTGGTTCCTCGGCAAGATGGCCTTCCTGTTCTTCCTGTTCGCCTGGGTGAAGGCGACGGTGCCGCGCTACCGCTATGACCAGCTGATGCGGCTGGGCTGGAAGGTGTTTCTGCCGCTGTCGCTGTTCTGGGTGGTCGTGGTCTCGGGCTGGCTGATGTTCACCGGGCATTTCGCCGCCGCGCCGGGAGTGATGTGATGACCGCGCTGCTCCGCTCCGCCAAGTCGTTGCTGCTGCTGGAATTTGTCTCCGGCCTGTGGCTGACGCTGCGCTATGTGTTCCGGCCCAAGGCGACGCTGAACTATCCTTATGAAAAGGGCCCGGTGTCCCCGCGCTTCCGCGGCGAACATGCGCTCAGGCGCTATCCCAACGGCGAGGAACGCTGCATTGCCTGCAAGCTGTGCGAAGCCGTGTGCCCGGCCCAGGCCATCACCATCGAGGCCGAACCGCGCGCCGATGGTTCGCGGCGGACGACGCGGTACGACATCGACATGACCAAGTGCATCTATTGCGGCCTGTGCCAAGAGGCCTGCCCGGTCGATGCCATTGTCGAAACGCCGAATTTCGAATTCTCGGTCGAGACGCGCGAGGAGCTGATCTATACCAAGGACAAGCTGCTGGCGAACGGCGAGAAGTGGGAACGCGCCATCGCCGCCAACATCGCGGCCGACGCGGAGTATCGCTGATGGCCGCGTTCGCTTTCTATCTCTTCGCCGGGCTGCTGCTCACCAGCGGCCTGATGGTGATCACCGCCAAGAACCCGGTGCACAGTGTGCTGTGGCTGATCCTCGCCTTCTTCAACGCCGCCGGCCTGTTCATCCTGTTGGGCGCCGAGTTTCTGGCGATGCTGCTGGTCATCGTCTATGTCGGCGCGGTCGCGGTGCTGTTCCTGTTTGTCGTCATGATGCTCGACATTGATTTCAAGGCCTTGCAGCGCGGCGCGTTGCAGAATCTGCCGCTGGGCCTGGCCGTGTCGGGTGTGATCCTGGCCGAGGTGCTGCTGGTCGCCAGCGGCTGGACCGCGGGGCAGGGCGTCATCGTCCACGAAGCGCTGGCCGGGCCGCCGCCGGGGATGACCAACACCCAGTGGATCGGCAGCCAGCTCTACACCCGCTATTTCTTCGTCTTCTCCATGTCGGGCCTCATCCTGCTCGCGGCCATGATCGGCGCCATCGTGCTGACGCACCGCCGCCGCGTGGGCATCAAGAAGCAGAGCATCGCCGCCCAGAATGCGCGCACGCCGGGCGGCACCGTCGCCGTGGGCAAGGCCGCCATCGGCCAGGGGGTGGAACTGTGATCGGGCTCACCCATTATCTGGCCGTTTCGGCCGCGCTGTTCGTGCTCGGCGTGTTCGGGATTTTCCTCAACCGCCGCAACATCATCATCATCCTGATGGCGCTCGAACTGATCCTGCTCAGCGTCAACATCAACCTCGTCGCTTTCTCGGCCTATCTGCACCAGGTGCATGGCCAGATTTTCGCGATGTTCGTGCTGACCGTGGCGGCCGGGGAAGCGGCCATCGGTCTGGCCATATTGGTGATCTATTTCCGCAACCGCGGCACGGTGGCGGTGGATCAAGCCGATCTGATGAAGGGCTGACATGATCACCGTGCTTGTCTTCCTGCCGCTGCTGATGGCGGCCATCGCCGGCCTGGGTGGCCGCGTGATCGGCCACACCGCTGCCAAGGCCCTGACCACTGGCGGCCTGTTCGTTTCGGCGGCGCTGGCCTGGGTGACGTTCGTTGGCTTCTGGTTGAACGGCGCCGAGGCGAGCGTTGTGCCGGTGCTGGACTGGATCGAAAGCGGCGCGCTGTCGGTCAAATGGGCGCTGAAGGTCGATACGCTCACCGCCGTGATGCTGGTGGTGGTGACCAGCGTATCGGCGCTCGTCCACCTCTACAGCTGGGGCTATATGGCGGAAGACCCGTCGCAGAGCCGCTTCTTCGCCTATCTGTCGCTGTTCACCTTCGCCATGCTGATGCTGGTGACGGCGGACAATCTGGTGCAGATGTTCTTCGGCTGGGAAGGCGTGGGTCTCGCCTCCTATCTGCTGATCGGTTTCTGGTACACCAAGCCATCGGCCAACGCCGCCGCCATCAAGGCCTTCGTGGTCAACCGGGTGGGCGATTTCGGCTTCTCGCTCGGCATCTTTGCCACCTTCATGGTGTTTGGCACCGTTTCCATCGATGCCATCCTGGCGGCCGTGCCGCAGCACAGCGGCCAGACGTTCAGCTTCCTCGGCGGGCAGGTCGATGTGATGACCTGCCTTTGCCTGCTGCTGTTCGTCGGCGCCTGCGGCAAGTCTGCCCAGTTGGGCCTGCACACCTGGCTGCCCGATGCCATGGAAGGCCCGACGCCGGTTTCGGCCCTGATCCACGCCGCCACCATGGTGACGGCCGGTGTGTTCATGGTCTGCCGCCTGTCCCCGATGTTTGAAGCCAGCCCCACTGCGCAGGCGGTTGTCTGTGTGCTGGGTGCCTGCACGGCGCTGTTCGCCGCGACGGTGGGCATGGTGCAGAACGACATCAAGCGGGTGATCGCCTATTCCACCTGCTCGCAGCTCGGTTACATGTTCTTTGCCGCTGGCGCCGGGGCCTATGGCGCGGCGATGTTCCACCTGTTCACCCACGCCTTCTTCAAGGCGCTGCTGTTCCTGGGGGCGGGCAGTGTCATCCACGCCATGCATCACGAGCAGGACATGCGCTTCTATGGCGGCCTGCGTCGCCACATCCCGATCACCTTCTGGATGATGACGATCGGCACGCTGGCCTTGACCGGCTTCTTCTTCACCGCCGGCTATTATTCCAAGGATGCCATCCTGGAAGCGGCGTTCGCCAGCGGCACCAGCCACGGCATGTTCGCCTTCTTCGTGGGGGCGATCGTGGCGGCGCTGACCAGCTTCTATTCGTGGCGGCTGGTGTTCCTGACCTTCTTCGGAAGCCCGCGCTGGGCCGGCAGTGAGCATATCCAGCATGCCGCGCATGATGCGCACCATGGCCATGATGATCATCATCACGCGCACGGCCATGATGATCCGACCGCCGGCTATCACCCGCACGAAAGCCCGATCACCATGCTGATCCCGCTGTTCGTGCTTGGTGTCGGCGCGCTGCTGGCCGGGTTCGTGTGGCACGAACAGTTCGTTGGCGCCGAAGGTGGCGCAGAATTCTGGCGCGGCAGCCTGGCGTTCAACGAACATCTGATGCACGCCATGCACGAGGTGCCGGCCTGGGTGGTCTACACGCCGTCCGTGGCGTTCTTCGCAGGGCTTGGCCTCGCCTGGCATGTGTTCCTGAACAAGCCGTCGATCCCGAAATGGTGGCAGAACGAGGTGCCGGGCCTGTATCAATTCCTCTTGCGGAAATGGTATTTCGACGAGCTGTACAACGCGATCTTCGTCAAGCCGGCCCTGTGGTTTGGTCGGATGTTCTGGACCCGCGGTGACCAGCAGACGATCGATCGTTTTGGCCCCAATGGCGCTGCCGATGTGGTGGTGGCCGGTGCCGGTCTCGCCCGCCGCTTCCAGTCGGGTTATGTCTATTCCTACGCTCTGGTGATGCTGGTCGGCCTGGCCGCCGCTGCCGCCTGGATGATGCGCTGATGCCGATCCTTTCGATCATGATTCTGCTGCCGGTGGTGGCAGCGTTGGTGGTGGCAACGCTGCCGGGTGGCGAGCAGGAGCGCGCCGGCCGGGCGCGGGTGGTGGCGCTGGCCACCACGCTGGTGGAATTCGGCGCCGGCATCTGGCTGTGGCTGAACTTTGATCAGAGCTCGGCCGCCTTCCAGTTCCCGGAACAGTTGCAGCTGTTCGCGCCCTATTTCAGCTGGTCGCTGGGCATTGATGGCATCGCGCTGATGCTGATCGAGCTTTCGGTGTTCCTGATGCCGCTGTGCGTGCTGGCGAGCTGGGAAGCGGTGCAGAAGCGCGTGCCGGAATATATGGCGGCGTTCCTGCTGATGGAATCGCTGATGATCGGCACCTTCGCGGCGCGGGACATCTTCCTCTTCTATCTGTTCTTCGAAGGCGGCCTGATCCCGATGTTCCTGATCATCGGCATCTGGGGCGGCGCGCGGCGCATTTATGCGTCCTACAAATTCTTCCTCTACACGCTGCTCGGCTCGGTGCTGATGCTGGTCGCCATGCTGTGGATGGTGGGCCAGGCCGGATCGTCGGACATCGGCGATCTGAGCAAGTATGATTTCGCCAAGGACGCGCAGTTCTGGCTGTTCCTCGCCTTCTTCGCCAGCTTTGCGGTGAAGATGCCGATGTGGCCGGTGCACACCTGGCTGCCCGATGCCCACGTGGAGGCGCCCACTGCGGGCTCCGTCATCCTCGCCGGTGTGCTGCTGAAACTGGGCGGCTACGGCTTCATCCGCTTCTCGCTGCCGATGTTCCCCGATGCCTCGGCCCAACTGATCTGGCTGGTGTTCGCGCTGTCCATGGTCGCGGTGGTCTACACATCGCTGGTGGCGCTGGTGCAGCACGACATGAAGAAGCTGATCGCCTATTCATCGGTAGCCCACATGGCGTTCGTGACGGGCGGCCTGTTTGCGCTGAACACGCAGGGCATCGAGGGCGCGATGGTGATGATGCTGTCCCACGGCCTCGTTTCGGGCGCGCTGTTCCTGTGTGTCGGTGTGATCTATGACCGGCTGCACACCCGCGAGATCGGCCGTTATGGCGGTCTGGCGGACACCATGCCGAAATATGCGCTGGTGCTGCTGTTCTTCACCATGGCCAGCGTTGGCCTGCCGGCAACATCGGGCTTTGTCGCCGAATTCCTGGTGCTGCTCGGCCTGTATCAGACCAGCACCTGGGCGACCTTCGTGCTCACCACCGGCATCATTCTGGGCGCCGGTTACATGCTCTGGCTCTATGCGCGCGTCGCCTATGGCAAGGCGGCGGGCGAGGACACGCGGGCGATGCCGGATCTTTCGGCCCGCGAGATCGCCATTCTGGCGCCCATCATCATCGCCACGCTGTGGATGGGCATTTATCCCAAGAGCTTCCAGCAGCCGATGAAACCGGCGATTGCCGCCGTGGTCGCCCGGCTGGAAGGCCGCGAACTGGCTACCGTGCCGACGGACATGACGCTGTCGCCCGCGCTGCCGGCGCTGGAAAGCCCTGCCCAGGCCAACACTGCCCATGCTGGGGGCCACCACTGATGCACCCGATCTTCGCCTCCATCGCCATTGCCGGCCCGGAAACCATCCTGACGCTGGGCAGCCTGGCCGCGCTGATGCTCGGCACCTTCACGCCGAAGCACCGCGCGCTGGTGGTGACCAGCCTGTTCGCCGTGGCAATTCTGGCCGTCGCCGGCTTCAGCCTGGTCGATGCCCCGGCCGGGCGCAGCATCGCCTTTGACGGGCTTTATGTCGCCGATGATTTTTCCGCCTATCTGAAGGTGATCATCATGGCCGCCGCTGCGGCTTCGGTGCTGCTGGCGCTGCCGTGGCTGCAGGAAAGCGGTGCTGGCCGCTTTGAATATCCGGTGCTGATGCTGCTCGCGGCGTTGGGCATGGCGATGATGGTCTCGGCCAATGATCTGCTCACCCTCTATGTCGGGCTCGAGCTGGCGGCGCTGCCCTCCTATGTGCTCGCCGCCTTCAGCCGCACCGATGACCGTTCGGCCGAAGCCGGCCTCAAATATTTCGTGCTGGGGGCGCTGGCCTCGGGGATGCTGCTCTATGGCGTCACCCTCGTCTATGGCTTTGCCGGTTCGACCCAGCTCGATGTGATTGCCCAGCTGGTCTCGGCCCAGGCGGAACGCTCGATCGGCCTGTTGTTCGGCATCGTCTTCATCCTCGCTGGCCTCGCCTTCAAGGTCTCGGCCGTGCCGTTCCACATGTGGACGCCCGATGTCTATGAAGGCGCGCCCACCCCGGTGGCGGCCTTTTTCTCGGCGGCGCCCAAGGCGGCAGCGCTGGGCCTGATGGCACGGGTGCTGGTGGTGGCCTTCCCCGGCAAGGTGGCGGCCGATTGGCAGCAGATCATCATGTTCATCGCCATCGCCTCCATGGTGCTGGGCGCGGTGGCGGCGGTGGCGCAAACCAACGTCAAGCGCCTACTCGCCTATAGCTCCATCGCCAACATCGGCTTTGCGCTGGTCGGCCTGTCTCCCGGCAGCCCGGCAGGCATTTCGGCGCTGCTCTTCTATGTCACCGTCTATGTGGCGATGACGCTGGGCAGCTTCCTGGTCGTGCTGCAGCTGCGCCGGCCCGATGGCGGCACGGTGGAAACCATGGCCGATCTGGCCGGCCTGTCGAAAACTCAGCCGAAGCTGGCGCTGGCGCTGGCCATCTTCATGTTTTCCCTCGCCGGCATTCCGCCGCTGCTTGGCTTCTGGCCCAAGTTCGCGGTGTTCCAGGCCGCGATTGCCTCGGGCCTCTTGGGCCTGGCCATCATCGGCTTCATCGCCTCGGTCGTCGCGGCCTTTTATTATCTGCGGCTCATCAAGATCATGTATTTCGATGAACCGGCGGTGGCGCTGGCCAGCGAGGGCAGCCCGGTCAACGGCGCGCTGATTGCGGCTTGCGCGCTGTTCTGCTCGCCGCTTGGCATGCTCGCCATGTCGCCGCTGGCGGTGGCGACGGCGCGCGCGGCTGCGGCGCTGTTTCCGGCTTGATGACAGCTGATGTCACCCACCTCGCCGAGGTGGGCTCCACCAACGACTGGCTGCTGGCCCGCGCCGATGCGCTGCCCGATGGCCATTGGGTGATTGCCGATCGCCAGACGGCCGGGCGCGGCCGGCGTGGGCGGGTGTGGAACGATGGCAGTGATCAGGGCCTTGGCAACTTCATGGGATCGGTGCTGGTGAAGGCCGATGGCCCGGTGCAACAGTTGAGCTTCGTGGCGGCGCTGGCGCTGCACGACGCCCTGGCGGCAGTGAGTGGTGCGGCGGCCCGTTTCACGCTGAAATGGCCCAATGACGTGCTGCTGGATGGCACCAAATGTTCGGGCATCCTGCTGGAACGACAAGGGGCGGCGCTGGTGATCGGCATCGGCGTCAATCTGGCCCACCACCCGCATGGCACCGAACGGCCTGCCACCAGCCTCGCCGCCGCTGGCCTGCCGGTGCCAACGCCGCTTGCCGTGCTCGATGCGCTGGCCCCGGCCTTTGCCCGGTGGCGGGCCGTGTGGGCGGCCGATGGCTTTGCCCCGATCCGTGACCAGTGGTTGGCGCGCGCAGCCGGGGTGGGCGGGCGCATCGTCGCGCGCCTGGGCCATGAAAGCCCGGAAGGCGTGTTTGCCGGCCTGGGTGATGATGGCGCATTGCTGCTGGCCGGCGATGATGGCAGCCTGCGCGCCATCCATGCCGGCGAAGTCTTCGCGCTTTAGGAGTGTTGGGCCATGCTGCTGGCCATTGACGTGGGCAACACCAACATCGTCTTCGCCCTGTGCGAAGGCGATGAGATCATGCACCGCTGGCGCATTTCCACCGATGGCCAGCGCACAGCCGATGAATATGCGGTGTGGCTGCACCAGCTGATGGCGCTGGAAGGGGTGGCGATGGGCATCGTCGATGCGGCGATCATCTCCACCGTGGTGCCGCCCACATTGTTCAACCTGCAGCGCCTGTGCCGCAAATATTTCAATGTCGAACCGCTGGTGGTGGCCGTGGGCCAGATCGATATGGGGCTGGACATCGCCCTGCCCAACCCGGCCGAGGTCGGGGCGGACCGGCTGGTCAACGCGGTTGCCGCCCATGATGAATGGGCCGGCGATCTGATTATCATCGATTTCGGCACCGCCACCACCTTTGATGTCGTTTCGGCCGATGGCGCCTATCAGGGCGGGGCGATTGCGCCGGGCATCAACCTGTCGATGGACGCGCTCTATCAGGCCGCCGCCAAACTGCCGCGCATCGCGGTGGAGCCGCCGCCGGGCGATCTTGGCGCCATCGGCAAGGGCACCGTGCACGCGATGCAATCAGGGCTGTTCTGGGGCTATGTTGGCTTGATCGAAGGGCTGGTGGCGCGGCTGTCGGCCGAACTGCCGTCAATGCCCACGGTGATCGCCACCGGCGGTCTTGCCACCTTGTTCCAGCGCCACACACCTGCGATAGCCCATGTCGACGGTGATCTCACCATTCGCGGCCTGATCCGCCTCCACATATTGAACGCAAAGCAGAATTGAATGACCCCTGGTAACGAGTTGATTTTCCTGCCGCTGGGCGGGTCAGGCGAGATTGGCATGAACGTCAATCTCTATGGCGCCAACGGCAAATGGGTGATGGTTGATCTGGGGATGACCTTTGGTGATCCCCGCTATCCCGGCATTGATGTCGTGCTGCCCGATCTCGCCTTCATCGAGGAGCGGCGCAAGGATCTGCTCGGCATCGTGCTCACCCACGGGCATGAGGATCATATCGGCGCCATCCCCTATCTGGCGGCCGAACTGAAGGTGCCGCTCTATGCCACCCCGTTCACCGCCGGCCTGATCGCCAAGAAGCTGGAGGAGGAAGGGCTGCTGGGTGAGGTGAAGCTGCACATCGTGCCGATGGGCGGCACGCTGCAGCTGGGGCCGTTCGGGTTCAAATATGTCGCGCTCGCGCACTCCATCCCGGAAGGCAATGCGCTGATCATCGACACACCCTATGGCCGCATCTTCCACACCGGCGACTGGAAGCTGGATGATGCGCCACTGCTCGGCAATCCGGTGACGGCGGCCGAACTGAAGGCCATTGGTGATGAGGGCATATTGGCGCTCGTTGGCGATTCCACCAACGTGTTCAACCCGGAAGCCTCGGGCAGCGAAAGCGATGTGAAGGATGGCCTGATGCGCCTCATAAAGGCGCGCAAATCGGGTCGGGTGCTGGTGACGACCTTTGCCAGCAATGCCGCGCGGCTGGGCACGCTGGGCCAGGTCGCCAAGGCCGCCGGGCGCGAGCTGGTGCTGGCCGGGCGCAGCATGGACCGTATCGTCAAGGTGGCGCGCGCCACCGGCTATCTCACCGATCTGCCCGATCCGGTCGATTGGGAAACCGCGATGACGCTGCCGCGAAACAAGGTGCTGATCCTGTGCACCGGTGCGCAAGGCGAACCGCAGGCGGCGCTCTCCCGCATTGCCGAGGGCAGCCATCCGGTGCTGAAGCTGGAGCCGGGCGATCTGGTTGTCTATTCATCGAAGCAGATACCGGGCAACGAGCTCAGCATCGGCCGGGTGCAGAATGCCCTGGCCAGCCGCGGCATCGATATCGTCACCGAAAAACAGGCGCATGTGCACGTGTCGGGCCACCCCGGCCAGCCGGAGCTGGAGGCCATGTATGAATGGATCCGGCCCCAGATCGCCATTCCCGTGCATGGCGAACGCCGGCACATGGAAGAACATGCCAAGCTGGCCAAGGCGTGCGGCGTGCCCCAGGCGCTGGTGCCGGTGAACGGCAGCGCGATCCGGCTGGCACCCGATGGGCCCAAGCTTTTGGGCCATGAAAAGGCCGGGCGGCTGGTTCTGGATGGCGATGTGATCCTGCCCGCCGATGGCGCCACCATCGTTGAACGGCGGCGGCTGGCGCACAACGGCATGATCGCAGTCGCCGTGGTGGTGGGCCGCAACGGCCTGCCGGCCGCCACGCCGAAGGTGAGCGCGCAGGGCGTGCCGGTGGAGGAAGACAAGGCGGAATTTCTGGATGCCTGTGCCGAAGCGGCCGAAAAGGCGGCGGCGAAGGCGGATGCAAAGCGGCCTGACGCCTATGCCGAGGCCATTCGCGTCGCCGTCCGCCGCGTCGCGCGCGATTGGACGGGCAAGAAGCCGGTGACCGATGTGCAGGTGATCCGGCTGTGAAGCTCCAGTCCGCGCTGGCCATCTATCTGTTGTTCTGGACGCTCACCCTGTTTGCCGTCTTGCCGTTTGGCGTGAAGACGGCGGACGAGGATGGCAGCGAGCCGGTGCCGGGCCAGGCGACTTCGGCGCCATCCAATCCGATGATCCTGAAAAAGATGCTGTGGACCACGGCGATCAGCGCCGTGCTGTTCGGCCTGTTCATGGCCAATTATGTCTATGGCTGGGTGGGCGTGGACGATGTGCCCTTCTGGCAGACCCGCGGGCCCTATGCGCCGGTGCAGGGCTGACGCGCGGCGGCGACGAAGGCGCTTGCCAGCGTGCTATCGAGCCGGCCGTCGACACGCAGGCCAGAACACACATCCAGCCCCGCCGGCCTTACCCGTGCCACGGCTTCGGCCGCGTTGCCGGGGTTCAGACCGCCGGCGAGAAAGACTGGCACCGGGCTTGCTGCCACGAAGGCGGCGCTGACCGCCCAGTCATGCACCCGGCCGGTGCCACCCAGCTCGTTGCGGGACGGCCGGCCGGAATCGAGCAGGAAGCCGGTGACATGGGGGCCGTGGGCGGGGATCATGGCCAGCGCGGTTTCGTCCTCCACATGGACGACCTGCCAGCGTTCATGATTGGGCAGCAGCCGGGCCAGCTTTTCCTGCTCATCCGGTTCAATGTGGCTGACAATCTGCACGCCCTTCACCCCGGTGCGCCGCACATGACCGGCGATGGCGCTGGCGGTGGTTTCAGCGGTCAGCAACAGACTGAGCACATGCGGCGGCAGGCCAGCGGCGATGGCGGCGATCTCATCATCACGGATTGGCCCCGGCCCGCTTGGCATCGCGGCGACCAGCCCCAGCACCTCGGCCCCGGCCGCCAGCGCCAGCCGGGCTTCCGCCGGGGACGCGATGCAACAGATCTTGATGCGGATCAGTTGAACCGCCCGGCGGCCTGGCCCAGCGCCAGATAAAGTTTGCCCAGGGTGGACGACAGCAGCACGGCGCCCAGCGCCTCGCCGCCGCGCTCCGGCATGATCTCACCGATCAGCGCTTCGAAATCGGCGAGGAAGCGGCCGGCTTCGGCGCGGAATTCGCTGTCGTGCTGGAAATGGCGGACGAACTGGCGGCCGGTGCCATGATCGAGCCCCTGTTCCAGCCGGCGGGCGATGGCGGCGCGGTCACCGGCGGCATAATCGCCCCACGCCTTGTCATCCACGTCGAAGTCCAGCAGCCTTGCCATGTCCACAGCGCTGCCCTGCAAACTGTCGATCAGGCTGTTGGCACGGCGGCCCAGCGCGTTGCGGGCGCGCACATCGGCCCGGGTTTCCACCGCCGCCACATGCGCTTCCACCTCGGCCAGCGTGCTGGTGAGCGACAGGATGCGTTGCGTCACCCGTTCCGCGGCGGCCTGGGCGGCATCGCCGGCCTTGCCCTGCAGGGCTACCAATTCTTCGATCCGTTGGCGAATGGGGGCCGCAAAGGCGGTTTCGGCGCGGCTGCTGGCGGCTTCGCCCAGAGCGGCCTCGGCTTCGGCCACCACGCCGTCGAGCGCGGTGCGCATCGCACCGGCGGCGGCCTGGGCGACATCGCGCACGCGACCGAAACTATCGATGAGATCGGTCGAAGTGGTCAGCGCCAACCGCCCAGTGTCGGCCTCGAGGCTGCGCAGCTGGTCCTGGGCGCGGGCGATTGCGTCGGCCAGTTCGGCGCTGCTGGCGGCAAGGGCTTCGCGGGCGAAGGCCAGCCGGTCGCTGGCGCTGCCAACATTGTTGCTGCTGGCCAGGATGGGCTCGGCCAGCGCCTCGGCCTCGGCCTTCAGGGCGGCGAGGCGGGTGGACAGCGTGGCGATCAGCGGTTCGGTTGCCGGCACGCGCGTGTCGAGCAGGGTCAGCGTCGCCTGGGCTTCGGCACTGATGCCGGCGAGCTGGCCCTGCAGCTGCGCCAGGGTGGCCGCGGCACTGTCGATCGGCTGCCCCAGCGCGCTGGCACTTGCGGTCGCACTGGTCATGCCCTCGTCAAGGCTGGCCAGCGCCGCACTGCTGGCCTGCATGGCGGCGGTGAGGCGGGCCTCCATCGCTTCCACCCGGGCGGCCAGATCGGTCACAAGCTGCCCGGCGTTGGCCCCGGCCGTCTCGATTTCGGCCGCCACCCGGCTGGCCAGCGTCTGCAGCGTCGTCAGCCGTTCGTCGAGGGTGCGGGCGGCTTCGCCACCGATGTGCGCCAGCGTGGTGCGGGCCTGGTCCAGCCCGGCCAGCATGGCGCTGGTCTGGGTGTGCACCGCCTCGCGCGTGCCATCCACCACCGCCAGCGTGCGGTTGCTGGCAGCATCCAGCGCGGCTTGCAGGGTTGCCAGCGGCGTTTCGACGGCGGCGCGGGCGGCGTCTGCGGCGTTGGTCAGCTGGGCGAGGCTGGCGGCACCGGCCTCCCCCAGGGCGCCGATCTCGCGGGCGCTGCTGGCCGCGGCGCTGCGGGCCTGGGCTTCGGCCTCACTGGCGCGGGTGTAAAGGGCAGCGAGCAGCGTTTCGGTTTCGGCCAACTGGGCGCGCAGCTGGTTGTCGGCGCGGCCCAGCAGTTCAATCAGGCTGTCGGCCTGGGCGGTGGCGGCCGGCACGGCGCCGGCCACCTCATTGGCGGCGGCCGTCGCCTGGGCGATGGTGCGGGCCAGCGCATCGTTGCTGGCGTCAAGGGCGCGGCCGGCATCGGCAATGGCGCCGGCATGGACGGTGACCGGCTTGGCCAGGGCGGCGATGCGGTGGGCGGTGGTGTCAAGCTGTTCCTGCAGCGCCGCCAGCGCGGCAGCGCTGCGCTCCACCTCGATGGCGGCCAGTTTGGCGCGGGTTTCAGCGGTTTCGGCGCGCAACGCGGCGATCGCGCCGGCATCACGCAGCTGCAGCACCGCCAGCCAGACCACGGCCAGCGGCGCCAGCAGCGCCAGCCCGGCGATGATCAGCGGCTGTGCGCCATCGGCGAGCACGATCTGCCCGGTGAAGGCGGCCCAGCCGGCACCGATACCGGCCACCCACAGCAGGCTGGCAACGGCGGCGATGATCCACGGCCAGCGGCGCGGAGGCAAGGGGGTGAACAGATCGTCCATGGCCAATCACAAACAGGAAAAGGGGCCGCCGTTCAAGCCGGCAGCCCCCTGTTATCCTGCAATGGCAAAGATTCCGCGAACGTCAGCCGCGCTGGGCCAGCGGCACATAATCGCGCGGGCCGTGGCCGGTGTAGAGCTGGCGCGGCCGGCCGATCTTCTGTTCCTTGTCTTCCATCATTTCGGTCCACTGCGCGATCCAGCCGGTGGTGCGGGCCAGTGCGAACAGCGCGGTGAACATGGAGGTGGGGAAGCCGATGGCCGACAGGATGATGCCGGAATAGAAATCGACGTTCGGATAAAGCTTCTTCTCGATGAAATAATCATCCGACAGGGCAACCCGCTCCAGCTCACGCGCGGTGTCGAGCACCGGATCGGAAATGCCCAGCGTGTCGAGCACCTTGGTGGCCGCTGCGCCCAGCACCTTGGCGCGCGGATCATAATTCTTGTAGACGCGGTGGCCAAAGCCCATCAGGCGGAACGGGTCATCCTTGTTCTTGGCGCGGGCGACGAATTCCGGAATCCGCTCCGGCCGGCCGATCTCGCGCAGCATTTCCAGCGCCGCCTCGTTGGCGCCGCCGTGCGCCGGGCCCCACAGGCAGGCGATGCCGGCGGCGATGCAGGCAAAGGGATTGGCGCCCGACGAACCGGCGAGACGCACGGTGGAGGTGGAGGCATTTTGCTCGTGATCGGCGTGCAGGATGAAGATCTTGTCCAGCGCGTCTTCCACCACCGGGTTGATCATATAGGGCTCGGCCGGCACACCAAAGGTCATCCGCAGGAAATTGCCGGTGTAGCTCAACGAGTTGTCGGGATAGAGGAAGGGCTGGCCGACCGAATATTTATAGGCCATGGCCGCAATCGTCGGCATCTTGGCGATCAGGCGGTGGCAGGCGATCTCGCGCTGCATCGGATCATGAATGTCGGTGGAGTCGTGATAGAAGGCCGACAGCGCGCCGACGACGCCGCACATGATCGCCATCGGGTGGGCATCACGCCGGAAACCGCGATAGAAGGTGGCGAGCTGTTCATGCACCATGGTGTGCCGCGTGATCAGATAGCGGAACTCGTCATGTTCCTTCTGGTTCGGCAACTCGCCGTTCAGCAGCAGATAGGCAACCTCGAGGAAGCTGGACTGTTCGGCCAGCTGCTCGATCGGATAGCCGCGGTGCAGCAGCACGCCCTCGTCGCCATCGATATAGGTGATCTTGGATTCGCAGGCGGCGGTGCTGGTGAAGCCGGGGTCGAAGGTGAAGCGGCCAGTGTTGCCATAAAGCTTGCGGATATCGATGACTTCCGGCCCGATGCTGCCAGCCCGCACCGGATAGTCCGCGCCCTTGCCATCAACATTGATCGTGGCCGTCATGTCGCTCGTCCCTTCGCTCACATGGCCAGGGCATCCGAAATCCGCCCCAGCACCTCATCCTTGCCCAGCACTTCCAGCACCTCGAACAATCCGGGCGATTGTGCCGAACCGGTTACAGCGGCGCGCAGCGGCTGGGCGATCTGGCCAAGCTTGGCGCCTTCGCTTTCCGCCAACGCGCGCGCCAGCTGTTCCAGCGCGGCGGCCGACCAGTCATCCTGCTCGGCGAATCGGGCCCGGGTGCGGTCAAGCAGCCCTGGTGCCGCAGACGCTAGCAGTTTGGTCGCACCTTCGTCCATGGGGATTGGGCGGCTGCGAAGATAGAAAAGGCAGCCATTGGCCAAATCATTGAGGTTGTTGGCTCGCTTTTTGAGCTCTGGCATGGTGCGCTGCAAAAGCGCCCGATCGGCATCGTGCAATTCGCGACCCAATGCCGCGGCGACACGGGCCGCGATCAGATCGACCAGCCGGGTATCATCGGCGGCGCGGATATAATGGCCGTTCAGATTCTCCAGCTTCTTGATATCGAACCGCGACGGGCTGCGGCCGACGCCCGCCAGGTCGAACCAGCCGATCGCTTGCTCGCGGCTGATGATCTCCTCATCGCCATGGCCCCAGCCCAGGCGCAGCAGATAATTCTCCACCGCCTCGGGCAGCAGGCCCATCTCGTCGCGATAGGCATCAACGCCCAGCGCGCCATGCCGCTTTGACAATTTGGCGCCATCGCTGCCGTGGATCAGCGGGATATGGGCATAGATCGGCTCCGGCCAGCCCAGCGCACGGATCAGCGCCAGCTGGCGGAAGGCGTTGTTGAGATGATCATCGCCGCGGATCACGTGGGTCACGCCCATGTCGTGATCATCCACCACGACGGCCAGCATATAGGTCGGGGTGCCGTCTGACCGCAGCAGCACGAAATCATCCAGCTCGGCATTGTTCACCGTCACCGGGCCCTGCACCCGGTCCTCGATGGTGACGCTGCCGTCGCGCGGGGCCTTGAGGCGGATGACATAGGGCTTGTCGTTCGGCCAATCGGTGCGGTCGCGCCAGCGCCCGTCATAGCGCATGGGCTGCTTGGCGGCGCGCTGGGCCTCGCGAAGCGCCTCCAGCTCCTCGGGCGTGGCATAGCAGCGATAGGCATGGCCCGCCTCCAGCAGCTGGCGCGCCACCTCGGCATGGCGGGCGGCGCGGCTGAACTGATAGACGATCTCGCCATCGTGGCTGAGGTTCAGCCAGCCCATGCCATCGATGATGGCGGCGATGGCGGCATCGGTGGAGCGCGCCCGGTCGGTATCCTCGATGCGCAGGCGGAATTCGCCGCCATGATGGCGGGCGAACAGCCAGTTGAACAGGGCGGTGCGGGCGCCGCCGATGTGCAGGAAGCCGGTGGGCGACGGGGCAAAGCGGGTGACGACCTTGCCCGTGGTCAAGTTGCTTGCGCTCATGCGCGTTTCATCCAATCCTGTTGTGCAAGGGTCTGTGGCCGGGAGGGGCCAAGACGAAAGCGTGCGGGTGGTTAGCAGAAGCAAGGCGGAGAAACAAACGGCCGCACAGCGGTTTCAGGACCGCTGGTTTGCCTGGCTGGAGGCCGAGCGTCACCACCTGCCGCTATGGCTGCCGGTGGCGCTGGCCGCTGGCATCGCCCTGTGGTTTGCCCTGCCATGGGCGCCTTGGCGGCAGGCGGCGCTGCTGGCCGCGCTGGCGCTGGCCGGCGGGGCGGCGCTGGCGCGCTGGCGGCCGCTGGCAGCGGTGGCGTTGATGCTGGTGCTGGGCCTTGCGGCCACCGATGTGCGGGTGGCGATGAACGCGCATGCAGTGCTGGCCGAACGCCAGTTTGTCCGGCTCAACGGCCTGGTGGAGGACAATGAACCGCTGCCATACGGGGCGCAGCGGCTGATCCTGCGGCCCGACGTACGGCCGCAGGGGGTGGCGCGGTTGAGCCTGCGGTTGCCGCCGGGCCAGTCTGTCATCGTGCCGGGCAGCCGGATTGCGATGCGGGCGCTGCTCTCCCCACCCGCAGGCGCGGCCGTGCCGGGCGGCTATGATGTCGGCCGCCGCGCCTGGTTTGATGGCATTGGCGCCAGCGGCGTGGCGCTCGGCCCCGTCACCGTGACCGCGCCGGCCCGGCCTGGCCCGGCGCTGTGGCTGGCGGGCCTGCGCGGCGCCATCCAGGCGCGCATCATGGCGGCGGTGCCGGGGGAGGCGGGCACGGTTGCCGCCGCCTTCGTGACCGGGCAGCAGGGTGCGATCCCGCCGGCCACCGCCCAGGCCATGCGCGATGCCGGGTTGGCGCATCTTCTGTCCATCTCCGGCCTGCACATCGCCGTGGTGGTGGGCGGCATGGCCTTTCTGTTGCGGCGCGGTCTGGCGCTGTGGCCGTGGCTGGCGCTCAGGGTGCCGGTCCCCACGCTGGCGCTGGCGGGCGGGGCGCTAGCCGGCCTTGCCTATACGCTGCTGGCCGGCGCCCAGGTGCCGACGGTGCGGGCGGTGATCGTGGCCAGCATCGTGGTGGCCGGCATGGTGCTGGGCCGGCAGGCGCTGTCGCTGCGGCTGGTGGCAGCGGCGGCCTTCGCGATTCTGCTGGTGCGGCCCGAAGCCCTGCTGGGTGCCAGCTTCCAGATGAGCTTTGCCGCGGTGATCGGCATCATCGCCCTGTTTGAAAGCCCAGCCGGCCGCTGGCTGAACGCCGTTCGGGAGGATGAGGCCTGGTGGCACTGGCTGGCCCGGCATGCCGCCGGCCTGCTGGCGACCGGTCTGGTCGCCGAAGCGGCGCTGGCCGGCATTGGCCTCTATCATTTCGGCCGCAGCGGCCTCTATGGCGTGCTGGCCAATCTGCTGGCCATTCCGTGGACCAGCCTTGTCGCCATGCCGGCGCTGATGCTGGCCCTGGCCGGCGAGGCGTTGGGGCTGGGCTGGCTGTGGCCGCTGGCAGGCTGGGCATTGCAGCGGTTGATTGATTTGGCCGACATCACGGCGGCGATGCCGGGGGCGGTGGTCATCACCAGCGCCGTGCCGGGACCGGCCTTTGCCGTTGGCGCCGCCGGCGGACTGTGGCTGGCGCTGTGGCGCAGCCGTGCGCGCTGGCTGGGGCTGGCCGGGGTGGTGGCGGGCGTCGTGATGGCGCAGGCCAGCCCGCCGCCTGATCTGCTGATCAGCGGTGATGGCCGGCAACTGGCGCTGCGCCTGCCCGATGGCCGGCTCGCCCACGCCCGGGCGCGGATGGGCGACTGGATGCTCGACAATATGGCCGAAGCCATGGGCAGCGATGCCGCCGATGCGCTGTGGCTGGGGCAGGTGGCCGGCGCACATTGTTCCGAGGATGCCTGCCTCGCCGATGTGCAGCGCGGCGGCCGGCGCTGGCGCCTGCTGGCCACCACCAGCCGCTATCTGCTGCCGCGCACGGTTATGGCGCCGGCCTGCGCGGCCGCCGACATCGTGGTGTCTGACCGCGGCCTGCCGCTCTGGTGCCGGCCACGCTGGCTGAAGCTGGACCGTGCCAGCCTGGACGAGACCGGCGCTGTCGCCGTGTGGCTGGATCAGCGCCGGGTGGCGGCGGCGGCCGATGTGACGGGGGACCGGCCGTGGCGCCCGGTCAGGCGATAGCGCGGCGACGGCGGGCGGCGGCGCCAACCAGACCAAAGCCGGCGATCAGCATGGCCCAGCTCGACGGTTCGGGGATCGGATCCTGATACGTATATTCGATCACGAACTGGCCGTTCACATTGGCATCGGAGGTGCCGTTCAGATTGCCCTTGCCGCCGGTGGCCAGTACGACATCGGAGAAGAAATTGGCCAAGGCGTGGGTGACCGTGAAGGTGCCGGTGCCAACATAAGGCACGAAGCTGGCCGGGGTGAACACGCCGCTGGCCGAGGTGTTGGTGCCGGCAAGGCCGATGTTGCCACGGGCCTGGCGCGGGATGTTGAACGGGATCGTGCTGCTGCCCGGCGTGGTGGAAACGACAAAATCACTGGGCCCCGGCAGATCAATGGTGAAGCTGTTGCCGATCCGGAAGATCAGATCGCCAATGCGGGCGTTGGCCGATCCATTGACCAGCGTGACAGTGCCGCCCAGCTGGCTGGTGACGCTGACCTTCACGCTGGTCAACAACAATGCCTGGCCCTTGCTGCCCACCGGGTTGAACTGGTTGATCGTGAACACCAGCGGATTGAACGAGGTGATTTGGTTGGACGGGTTGTTGTTATATTGCGTCGAGGTGGTGAAGCCGACGGTGTAATCCACCGTCTGCGTCGCGGTCTTCACATAGACAATGGCCTCGGCAGCGCTTGGCACGAGCGTGGCGGCCGCCAGGCACAGCCCGACGCGGATGGAAAGCGACTGCATGGAAGCAACCCTGTTTCTGTTCAGCCCTGCCGACCCTGGCATGGTTCGTGACTGTGTGTGCCAACCGGATGAGAGCAATGCAAGGCAAATTAGGTGAACGTTAACTATAAATTCAAAAAGTAAAATTCTGCGGTTTTGCAATGAGCTAAGGCCATTGCCGATCAGGGCCGGCATCGGGCATGCTGTGCGGGAGGGGACGGGCCATGCCGCACATCATCGATCCTGATCGGCCGATCATCGATCCGCACCATCATTTGTGGGACCGGCGGCCATTCCCGCTGCCGGCCGCAGGTGCCTACCCGTTTGAAAAGGCGCTGGGGTTGAGCCGGCTCTATCTGCTGGACCAGCTCAACGCCGACATGGCTGCCGGCCACAATGTGGTGGCCAGCGTGTTTGTGGAGTGCGGTGCCTTCTATCGCGCCGATGGTCCGGCGCCGCTGCGACCGGTGGGCGAAACCGAATTCGTCAACGGCGTGGCGGCGATGAGTGCTTCCGGGCTTTATGGCCGGGCGCGGGCCTGTGCCGGCATTGTTGGCCATGCCGATCTCACACTCGGTTCGGCCGTGCGCCCGGTGCTGGAAGCCCATCTGGCCGCTGCGCCGGCGCGCTTTCGCGGCATTCGCCATTCGCCGGCCTGGGATGACGATCCGCATGTGCTGGGCATATTGCAGCGCAACCCGCCGCACCTGTTGGCCAGCCCGGCCTATCGCGCCGGCCTGCGGGAAATGGTGGCGTTGGGCCTGTCGTGGGATTGCTGGCTGCTGGCGCCGCAATTGCCCGATCTGATCGATCTGGCCCGCGCCATGCCCGATCTTGCCATCATCTGCGATCATGTGGCGACGCCGCTGGGCGTTGCGGCCTATGCCGGGAAGCGTGATGCCGGGTTTGCCGCCTGGGCGGCTGATATCAGGGCGCTGGCTGCCTGCCCCAATGTGGTGATGAAGCTGGGCGGCCTCGCCATGCCCTTTGCCGGTTTCGCCAGTTTCATGGCCGATCCGCCCGCCGATGCCCGGCAACTGGCCGACGAATGGCGGCCGTGGATTGAAACCTGCATCGAAGCCTTCGGGCCGGACCGCTGCATGTTTGAAAGCAATTTCCCAGTGGATCGCGGCACCTGCGATTATGCGACGCTGTGGAACGCCTTCAAACTGATCGCGGCCGGCGCGAGTGAGGCGGAGAAGACCGCGCTGTTCAGCGGCACGGCGGCGCGGGTTTATCGCCTGGTCGTCTGACGTGAACAGCCGGGCCGGCGCAGCGCCGAAAGGCTGACAAGCAGGCCAAGGCTGCTCGACAGGGCGGCGATCAGGCTGAGGGTTTCGCGCTTGCTCAGCTGATCGGACAGCAGCAGGCCGAGTGCGGCATAGCCGGCAATGATGCCCAGGATCAGGCTGAGCCAGCGCATATGGTGACGGTTCATCATGTCATCCTTCCAGTTCGTCGGTGAAATCGAAGATGGCTTCGATGGGGTGGCCAAAGTGCCGGGCGAGGCGCCAGGCCAGGCCCAGCGAGGGTTCGAACTTGCCGGTTTCAATGGCGTTGATGGCCTGGCGTGACACGCCGACGAGATCGCCGAGATCAGCCTGGGTCAGGCCATGTTCGGCGCGCAGCAGCTTGAGGCGGCTCTTCATTCGCCGTCTCCGCGGTTCTTGCGCCACCACCAGCCGGCGAGAATGGCCAGATAGGCCAGCATCTGGACACCGATGACGATGATGATGCCGGTGCCAAAGGCGCGGATTTCCCCCGCTGCCACCGGCCAGCCAATGCCACGCCCGGCGAGCACCGCCCATTGGAACAGGCCGAGCCCGACCGCCAGGCCGGCAAAGCCGCCCCACAGCCAGGCGAATTTCACGCCGGCCAACGACATTTCGTCGACCCGTGGGCCCTTGAGACAGGCCCACAGGCCAAGACCAGCCATCAAGAGGCCGATGGCCCAGCCGATGACGGCGGGCGGCACGCGATCGGCTGCAAGCTGGATCGCCACGGCGATGCCAACACCCAGCAGCATCATGGCTGCATGGTCGCTCCAGCGGCGCAGGCGGCGTTTGCGGGTCTGTGTCATGTTTGCCTCCCAAAAGGTAAGGTAAACATGACATCGAGTCGGCGCGAAGTCAAGTAAACATGACTTCGCCCGCAGCCGGGGCGCGGCTGCGGGCGATCAGCTTTGGGGCAGCGCCGCAGCGCAGCCGATCAGTGGTAACGGCGGAGCAGGCCGGCGAGCTTGCCCTGGATGCGCACCTGATCGGGGCGATAGCGCTGGGGCTGGTGCGCGCTGTTGGCCGGATCGAGGCGGATCAGGCCCTTTTCGTGGCGCAGATATTTCAGCGTCGCATCCTCGCCGTTGATCAGCGCCACGACGATATCGCCATCCCGTGCGGTGTCGCACTTGCGAATGAGGGCATAATCGCCGTCGTGGATGCCGGCTTCGATCATCGAATCGCCCGACACTTCCAGCGCATAATGATCGCCGGGGCCGAGCAGGGCGGAGGGCACGGAGAGCGACTGGTCGCTTTCCAGTGCCTCCACCGGCAGGCCGGCGGCAATGCGGCCGTGCAGCGGCACGGTGATGGTGTCATTCGCTGCCAGCATGGCAACCGCCGGTGGGGCCGGTGCCGGGCGGCTGGAAACCAGGCTCAACGCCGGCTTTTCGGCCTTCAGCGCATCGGGCAGGCGCAGCACCTCCAGCGCGCGGGCGCGGTTGGGCAGGCGGCGGATGAAGGCGCGTTCCTCCAGTGCGTTGATCAGGCGGTGGACGCCGGATTTGGATTTGAGGCTCAACGCCTCCTTCATTTCCTCGAACGATGGGGAAACGCCGTCGGATTTCAGGCGTTCATCGATGAAAACAAGCAGTTCCTGCTGTTTCTTGGTGAGCATGTCAGCCCTCTCCCACTGCCGGTCAACGGAACATGGGAAGAACATCTAGGAAACAATATGGAACCTGTCAAGCGCGATGCAATCGACCATATCGCCAGCCGCAGCCGGCGGCGCATGGGGCGGGCGGATGATCAGCAGTTCGGCCTGGGCGAGGAGGGCGAGCAGCGCGCTGTCCTGCCTGGCGAAGGCTTCGGCGCCGGTTGCGGTGCGCCGGGCGCGCAGATGGTCACGGCGCGGGCCGTTGGCCGGCAGGGGCTGGGCCAGGGCCAGCCGCTCCATCGGCAGATCATGGGGTCGGCCGGCCAGCCGGCTGACCAGCGGCACCGCGAACAGCAAGGCGGTGACAAAGGCCGAGACCGGATTGCCGGGCAGGCCCAGCACGCGGGTGGTTCCGAGCCGGCCGGCCAGCAGCGGCTTGCCGGGGCGCAGGGCGATTTTCCAGAAATCAAGATCGGCCCCCAGATCGCGCAGGACCGGCACGACCAGATCATGATCCCCCACCGATGCGCCGCCGATGGTCAGGATGAGATCCGCGTCGGCGGTCTGAAGCGCGGCAGCCAGTGCGGCGCGGTCATCCGCGATCAGGCCGGGGTCAGTGACACTGGCCCCGGCGCTGTGCAGCAGGGCGGTGAGCATGGCGGGGTTCGACGAGATGATCTGGCCCGGGCCGGGCGTGGCGCCGGGCGGGACCAGTTCATCGCCGGTGGCAATCAGCGTGACGCGGGGCCGGCGCACCACCGGCAGTTCGCCGTGCCCGGCGGCAGCCGCCAGGCCCAGATGCGGCGGGGCGAGGCGGGTGCCGGCCGGGATCAGCTGGTCTCCAGCGGCGAAATCCTGCCCGGCCGGGCGGATATGGGCCCCACGGCGCGGCGGGCCGTCGCCCGTCATTCGGGCGCTGTCCCCGTCCCGCGCCACCTCTTCCTGCACCACGATCACATCGGCGCCGGCCGGCACGGGGGCCCCGGTGAAGATGCGCACGGCCTGGGCCTCGCCCAGCGTGCCGGCCCAGCCATGGCCGGCGGCGCTTTCCCCCACCACAGCCCAGGGCCGGTGCCGATCATCCCAGCGGATGGCATAGCCATCCATGGCGGCGGCAGCGAACGGCGGCTGGGTAAGGCGGGCGGTCACATCGGCGGCCAGCACGCGGCCGGCGCACGCATCGAGCGGCCGGGTCTCGGCCGGCAACGGGGCAGCGCCTTCGAGCAACCGCGCCAGCGCGGTTTCGAACGGCAGCAGGCCACTCATTTCGCGGTGAAATCCCCTGACCGGCCGCCCGATTTCCGCAACAGGCGGATGCCATCGATGCGCATCGTGCGATCCAGCGC
Source organism: Sandarakinorhabdus sp. FBCC-B8862 (assembly GCF_059745315.1). Lineage (NCBI taxonomy): Bacteria > Pseudomonadati > Pseudomonadota > Alphaproteobacteria > Sphingomonadales > Sphingosinicellaceae > Sandarakinorhabdus > Sandarakinorhabdus sp. FBCC-B8862. The sequence continues at coordinate 903,945 of NZ_CM185574.1, read as the reverse complement.
CTTGGCCATGTCATAAACGGTGAGCAGCGCCGCGGAGACGGCGGTCAGCGCCTCCATTTCCACGCCGGTGCCATGCGTGGTGGCCACGGTGGCGGTGGCGCGGATCAGCCCGTCTTCGATGGCGAGATCCACCGCCACGGCATCGACGGGCAACGGGTGACAGAGCGGAATGAGATCGGCGGTGCGCTTGGCCGCCATGATGCCGGCGATGCGGGCGGTGGCCAGCACATCGCCCTTCTTCACCGTGGCGCTGCGGATCGCCGCCAGCGCCTCGGCACCGACATGGATGACGCCTTCGGCCACAGCCTCGCGGCGGGTGGCGGGCTTGGCGCTGATATCGACCATGCGGGCGGCGCCGCCGGCATCAAGATGGGTCAGGCCGCTCACGCCGCCAGACCGAGCATCTGGCGGGTCGCCGCCGCCACATCGGCATGGCGCATCAGGCTTTCGCCGACCAGGAAGGTCTGGATGCCCACCTTGGCCAGCGCCGCGAGATCAGCGTGGGACGACAGGCCGGATTCGGCCACCAGCGTGCGATCCGGCGTGTCCGCCAGATCGAAGCTGGTCTGGAGGGAGACCTCCAGCGTCTTCAAATTGCGGTTGTTGATGCCGAGCAGCGGGGTTTTCAGCATCAGCGCCCGGTCGCGCTCGGCGGCGTCATGCACCTCGATCAGCACGTCCATGCCCCACGCGTGGGCAACCGCTTCCAGCTCGGCGGCCTGCGCATCGGACAGGGCGGCCATGATCAGCAATATCGCGTCAGCGCCCAATGCCCGGGCTTCGACCACCTGATAGGGATCGACGATGAAATCCTTGCGGATCACCGGCAGGGCGCAGGCGGCGCGCGCCGCCACCAGATAATCGTCATGCCCCAGGAACCAGCGTTCTTCGGTCAATACGGACAGGCAGGTGGCGCCGCCCTCTGCATAGGCGCGGGCAAGTGCGGCCGGATCGAAATCGGCGCGGATCAGGCCCTTGGACGGGCTGGCCTTCTTGCACTCGGCAATCAGGGCGAAGCGGCCGGCGGCATGGGCGGTGTGGATGGCGCGGATGAAGCCGCGTGGGGCATCGGCGGCGCGGGCGGCGGCCTCCACCTCGGCCAGCGGGGTCGTGGCCGTGCGGGCGGCATAGAGGTCGCGCTTGTGGGCGACGATGGTGCTGAGCGTGTCGGTCATCGGAAGGCGATCCAGCGGGCGAGGATGTCAGCCGCAGCGCCGCTGTCAATGGCGGTGGCGGCCTGGGCCACGGCCTGCGGCAATGTCAGGGCCGGGCGCACGACTGTCAGGGCGGCGGCGGCGTTGAGCAGCACCATGTCGCGATAGGCATCCGTTTGGCCGGCGAGCAGATCGCGCAGGCGCTGGGCGTTATAGTCGGGCGTTCCGCCCTTCAGCGCTGCATTCGGGTGGCGGGGCAGGCCGGCGGCTTCCGGCGTGATGGTCTGCGTCGTCAAGCTGCCGCCGGCCAGCGCCACGGCGGTGGTTTCGCCCGAAATCGCCACCTCGTCAAAGCCCTGGCCGTGCACCACCAGCGCGGCGCGGCTGCCCAGGGCGGCCAGCGCCTCTGCCATCAGCGGCACCGGCTGGGGGGCGAACACACCCATCAACTGCTGGTCCACCCCGGCCGGATTGCACAAGGGCCCCAGCAGGTTGAAGATGGTGCGGCGGCCCAGCGCGCGGCGCACCGGGGCCACCCGCGCCATCGCCGGATGATGGCGGGCGGCGTGCAGGAAGGTGATGCCCACCTGGTCCAGGCAGGGCCCCAGCCGGTCCATCGGCAATTCCGGAACGCCCAGCACCATCAGCACGTCGGCCGCGCCGGATGTGGAGGAGGCGGCGCGGTTGCCATGCTTGGCCAGCTTCACCCCGCAGGCGGCGACGACAAGGGAGACCGCCGTGGAGATGTTGAGGCTGTGCATGCCATCGCCGCCGGTGCCGCAGACATCCAGCGCATCAGCGGCGCGGAACGGCTGGATGGCGCGGGCGCGCAGGGCGCGGGCAGCCGCGACCACTTCGGTTACGGTTTCGCCGCGATCCGCCAGCGTGGTGAGGAAGCCGGCCAGCGCCTCGTCGCTGACCTTGCCGTCAAAGATCGCGGCAAAGGCCTCGGCCGCCGCTTGCGCCTCAAGCGGGGCAGACGGATCGGGCAACAGGCTCATGCCGCAACCGAGAGATCGGGCTTCAGGCCAGCCAGCGTCATGAAATTGGCCAGCAGCCGGTGGCCATGCTGGGTGGCGATGGATTCGGGGTGGAATTGCACGCCGTGCAGCGGCAGTTCGCGGTGGTGCAGGCCCATGATCAGGCCATCCGGGCTGTGGGCGTTGACCACCAGATCGCGGGGCAGCCCGTCCTCCCGCACCACCAGGCTGTGATAGCGCGTCGCCTCGAAGGGGGAAGGGATGCCGGCAAACACGCCGGTGCCCGTGTGGGTGATGGCGCTGACCTTGCCGTGCATCACCTGCGGCGCCCGTTCGACAATGCCGCCAAAGGCCTGGCCCAGCGCCTGATGGCCCAGGCAGACGCCAAACAGCGGCGTCCGGGTTTCGGCGGCGGCCGCAATCAGGCTGAGGCAGATGCCGGCCTCATTGGGCGTGCACGGCCCGGGGGAGAGCAGGATGGCCTGCGGGTTCATGCCCATGGCGTCTTGCGTCGTCAGCGCATCGTTGCGCACCACGATGGTTTCGGCCCCCAACTCGGCCAGATAATGGACGAGGTTGAAGGTGAAGCTGTCATAATTGTCGATGACAAGGATGCTCCCAGAATTCTTCATTGTCCGAACCCGGCCTCTGCGGCGGTGGCGATGGCCTCGCGGGCGGCGGCGATCAGGGCGCCGGCCTTGGCTTCGCATTCGCGCTGTTCATAATCGGCGACGCTGTCGGCGACGATCCCGGCGCCGGCCTGCACATGCATCACGCCGTCCTTCACCACGGCGGTGCGCAGCACGATGCAGCTGTCCATATCGCCATTGGGGCTGAAATAGCCGACCCCGCCAGCATAGGGCCCGCGCGCTTCGCCCTCCAGTTCGGCGATGATCTGCATGGCGCGCACCTTGGGCGCACCCGACACCGTGCCGGCCGGGAAGCCGGCCAGGAAGGCCGCCACCGCATCAATGCCATCGGCCATGCGGCCCTGCACGTTCGACACGATGTGCATGACATGGCTGTAGAATTCGACGAAGAACTTGTCGGTCACCGTCACCGTGCCGGGCACCGACACGCGGGCGGTGTCGTGCCGGCCCAGATCGAGCAGCATCAGATGTTCCGACAATTCCTTGGGATCGGCGAGCAGGCTTTCCCGGTTGGCGGCGTCTTCGGCGGCATCCTTCCCGCGCGGGCGGGTGCCGGCGATCGGCCGGATGGTGACATTGCCATCACGCGCCCGCACCAGGATTTCCGGGGAAGAACCCACCAGCGCAAAGCCCGGCAGATCGAGGAAATAGAGGAAGGGGGACGGGTTGATGCGCCTGAGCGCGCGATAGAGCGCGAAGGCCGGCAGCGGGAAATCCACCGAAAAGCGTTGGGACAGCACGACCTGGAAGATGTCGCCAGCCAGGATATAGTCGCGCGCCCGGTCCACCATGGCGGCAAAGCGGGCGCGGGGCGTGTGGTGGTGGGGCACCGCCGTGGGCAGATCTTCGGGGGCGCGCGCCGCCGCCGGCAGGGCCTGGCCAAGCCGGCGCTCGGCTTCGATGATGCGTTCGGCCGCGCGGGCATAGGCGGCATCGGGATCGGCGGCATCAAAGATCGGCGCGACGATGAACAGATCATCCTTCAACCGGTCAAACACCAGCAGCAGGGTGGGGCGCACGAACACCATGTCGGGCAGGCCCAGCGCGGAGGCGCCGGCATCGGGCACGCTGGGTTCCACCAGCCGCACGCTTTCATAGCCCATATAGCCCACCAGGCAGGCCAGCGCGGCGGGAAGTTCGGGCGGCACATCGGCGCGAGCTTCGGCCACCAGGGTGCGCAGATTGGCCAGCGTGTCGCCGGGCATGGCGGTGAAGGCGCTGCGATCCTGCTGCCAGTGGCGGTTGATTTCGGAAGCGTTGCCATGCGCCCGCCACACCAGATCGGGATCAAGGCCCAGCAGCGAGTGGCGGCCGCGCACCTGGCCGCCTTCCACTGATTCCAGCAGAAAGGCGCCCGACCCCTCGCTGCCCAATTTGAGCATGGCCGAAACCGGGGTTTCGGTGTCCGCAACGATGCGCGTCCACAGCAATTGCGGCCGGCCGGCGGCCAGTGCGGCAACAGCGGTGGCGCGATCCGGCGCGATGGTGGCGCTGGTGGCCATGCTTATTGCGCGCCCTCGCCGCTCAGGCGCTGGCGCAGGGTGCGGATGGCGGCATCGTTGCGCGTGGCCTTCACGGCGGCGATGCTGGCCTTGGCGATGGCCTCGGCCATTTCGGCGGGCAGGGCGCTGCCCACTTCGCGGCGCATCTGCTCGATCAGGCCGGGCTGGCTGCGCGGATCGCCGGGCACGATGCGATCCACATGCACCAGCGCCCAGCCGCCGGGGATGGCGATGGCCTGGGTGCTGCCCGGCGCACCGTTCATGAAGGCGCGGGCGGCTTCGGGCACGTTGGGATTGTTGGCCAGGTCGATGCGGCGGGCCACCAGCGGGCGCGGGGAGGGCAGGCCCGCATCGGCCAGCGCCTTGGCAAACACCGTGCCCTTCTTCACGGCGGCCAGCACGGCATCGGCCTTGGTCTTGGCGGCCTTCATTGCCTTGTCATGCGTGGCGCCCGCGATGGCCAGCGGCATAACCTCTTTCAGTGGTGGCGGCGCGGCCGGTAGCACGGTGGTGGTTTCCATCACCACCAGCTTGCCGCCGCCCAGATCTTCCACCACCGGGCCATCGGCGCTCTCATGCTTAAAGGCGCGGGCGGCCATGGTCGCCAGATCGCCGGTCAGGGTCGGCTGCCCGGCGCCGATGCCCTTGTCGCTCACCGGGGCCTGGGTCTGGATCGTCAGCTTCTGTTCCTTGGCGATGTCGGCAAAGCTCTTGCCGGCCTCCACCCCATCCTCGATGCCGTTCACCAGATCGGCCAACGCATCATTGGCCAGTTGCGCCTTCAGATCGGCTGCCACGGCGGCGCGGGCCTGGGCCAGCGTCTTGCCGGCGCTGCCCAGGCTGGCGACGCGCACGACATGCCAGCCCAGCGGCGACTTGATCGGCGCACTGACCCCGCCGGCCGGCAGCGCAAAGGCTGCCTTGGCGACATCGGCGCTGGTGGCCCTGGCAAAGGCCGCCTCGGTCAACGTGCCGACGGCGATATCGGCGGCACCAAAGCCGGCGATGGTCTGGGCCGCGGCGGCAAAGCCTTGTTTCGCAGCAGCGGCGGCCAGCGCCTTGGCCTTGGCCTCGTCGGGCACCACCACCTGTTCGAGCACGCGGGTGGCGGCAGCGCCATATTTGGCCGGATCCTTGGCAAAGGCATCGGCGATCTGCTTGTCGCTCACCGTGATGCCGGCGCGCAGCGCGGCGCTGTCGATGAAGGCATAGCGGAAGCCGCGGCGTTCCGGGATGGTGAAGCGGGCGGCGTTGGCCTTGAACCAGGCTTCGGCTTCGGCCGGGGTGGCCTGGCCCACGGGGGTGGCCGGCACCAGCGTCACACCGCCTTCGTGCCGGTCCACCAGCAGGCGGGCATAGGTTTCGGCAACACCATCGGGCACCGCCAGCGCGCCGGTGATAGGCTTGATCAGCTGTTCGCGCAGCAGATCGCCATGCAGGGATTCGCGGAACTTGCGGTCGGTCATCCCCTGCTGGCCCAGCAGGCGTTCATAAGTGGCCTGATCGAACTTGCCGCCGCTCTGGAAGGCGGGAATGGCTACGATGGCTTCGTCTGCGGCTTCGTCCGACACGCCAAGGCCATCCTGGCGGGCCAGTTCTTCCATGGCGGTCTGGCCGATCAGCTGGGTGGCAATGCCTTCCACCACGCCGTTGCGCGCCGCCATCGCCTGGGTGACCGACGGGTCACGCTGGCGCAGTTCGCGGACGTAACGTTCCACCGCGTCCAGCACATCGGGTTCGGTCACGCTGGTCTTGCCAACCGTGGCGATGGTCTTGCCGCCCGACGATCCGCCCAGCGGATCATTCACCCCGGTCACCGCAAAGGCAACGAGGATGACGCCGAACAGCGCGAGCACCGGCCAGCTGGTGAGATAGCGGCGAAAGAAACTGATCATCGAAATTCCGTGACAGATGAAACGCGCCGCTTGTAACGGCGCACTCTGCTTGCCACAAGCGCCGCCGTGGCACCCGATGCGGAGAGAGCGATGCCTGCCCTGATCGTTGGCAACTGGAAAATGAACGGCCTGGGCGAGGCAGTCGCCGAAATCGCCGAAATGGCCGGCAGCGGCGCGCGCGGTATCTGGATCGCGCCGCCCTTCACCCTGATTGACCGGGCGGTGATCGTATCGGCCGGCAGCGTGAAGATCGGCGGACAGGATTGCCACCACAAGGACAGCGGCGCCCACACCGGCTGTGTCTCGGCGGCGATGCTGGCCGATCTGGGCGCCGGTTTCGTGATCGTGGGCCACAGCGAGCGCCGGCGCGACAATGGCGAGACCAACGATGCCGTGCGCGCCAAGGCGATGGCCGGCAAGGCGGCCGGGCTGGAGGTGATCCTGTGCATCGGCGAAACACGGGACGAGCGCGATGCCGGGCAGACCAACGCCGTGCTGTCTGCCCAGCTGGCCGGATCGCTGCCTGATGATGCCGAAGCGCTGATCATCGCCTACGAACCGGTGTGGGCCATCGGCACCGGGCTGGTGCCGACGCTGGACGATGTCGCCGCCGCCCATGCCCATATCCGCAGCCAGCTGGTCGCCCGCTATGGTGCGGCTGGCCACGGCGTGCGCATCCTTTATGGCGGCTCGGTCACGCCGGCCAACGCCGCCGATCTGCTGCGCGTGGCCGATGTGGGCGGCGTGCTGGTGGGTGGGGCCAGCCTGACGGCATCCAGCCTGCTGGCGATTGCCGCTGCGGCGCCGTGAGGGCGCGCACCTTGATTGCAAGGCCGGGCGAAGCCATGTAAGGCCGCATCCAAACGTCGCGTTCGAAAGACCATCACCCCGTGATCACCTTCCTGCTTGTCATCCATGGCCTCATCACCCTTGCGCTGGTGGGCGTGATCCTGCTGCAGCGGTCGGAAGGCGGGGCGCTGGGCATTGGTGGCGGCGGTGGCGGCGGCCTGATGACGGCGCGCGGTGCCGCCAACCTGCTGACCCGTTCGACCACGATCCTGGCCAGCCTGTTCATCGTCATGTCGATCCTGCTGGCCGTGCTGTCGGCCGGTGCCAACAAGCAGCGGGTGATCGATCCGACCATCGCGGCCAAGGCCGCGCCGGCCCGTGCCCCGGCGCCTGTGCCCGCTGCGCCGGCCACCACCCCCGCCCTGCCGGGCGTGCCTGTCGCGCAATAAGCGGCGCGGTTGAGCCGGGGGGGCACCAGCGCCAACGCCGGGCCAGGCATGGCCGGGCAGATCCGCCAGATTTTTGGCGGAGCCGCCGGCAACCTGGTCGAATGGTATGACTGGTATGCCTATTCGGCCTTCGCGCTCTATTTCGGCCCGCGCTTCTTCCCGCCCGGCGATGATCTGGCGGCCGCGCTGAACAGCGCGGCCATTTTCGCTGTCGGCTTTCTGATGCGCCCGATCGGCAGCTGGTTGCTGGGGGCCTGGGCCGACAAGCGGGGGCGCAAATCCGCGCTCACGCTGTCGGTTGCGATGATGTGTTCGGGCTCGCTGCTGATCGCGGTGGCGCCCACCTATGATCAGGCCGGGCTGCTGGCGCCGGCCATCCTGCTGTTTGCCCGGCTGGTGCAGGGGCTGTCGGTCGGTGGCGAATATGGCGCGTCGGCCACCTTCATGAGCGAGGTGGCGCGGGCCAAATGGCGCGGTTTCCTCGCCAGCTTCCAATATGTGACGCTGGTGGGCGGGCAGTTGCTGGCGCTGGCGCTGCTGGTGCTGCTGCAGGCGCAGATGGACGATGCCGCCCTGAAGGCCTGGGGCTGGCGCATCCCGTTCGTGGTGGGCGCGCTGTGCGCCGTGCTGGTGTTCTGGCTGCGCACCGGGCTCGTTGAAACCGAAGCCTTTGCCCAGGCGCAGGCGAACAAGCCCCCCGGCAGCCTGCTCAGCCGGCTGCTGGCCCATCCGCGTGAACTGCTGATTGTGCTGGCACTCACCGCCGGCGGCAGCCTGTGGTTTTATACCTTCACCACCTACATGCAGAAATATCTGGTGCTGTCGGCCGGCTGGACCAAGCAGGAAGCCACCAGCGCCTCGGCCATCGCGCTGCTGGTCTATGCCGCGATGCAGCCGATCTTTGGCGCGGCGTCGGATCTTTTGGGCCGGCGCACCTTGCTGCTGGGCTTTGGCGTGGGGGCAACGCTGGCGACGGTGCCGGCGCTCACGGCGCTGGGTCAGGCCCGGCCGGATGGCAGCGGGCTGCTGCTGCTGATTGGCTGTCTGGCCATCTTGTCGTGCTACACCGCCATTTCCGGCGTGGTGAAGGCGGAGATGTTCCCGGCGCATGTGCGCGCGCTGGGCGTTGGCCTGCCCTATGCGCTGGGCGTCGCCATCTTTGGCGGATCGGCTGAATATGTGGCGCTGGCCTTCAAGGACGCGGGGCAGGAAACCGGTTTCTTCTGGTATGTGACGGTGATGGCCGGCGTGGCGCTGGTGGCGGCGCTCGCCCTGCCCGACACACGGGCAAACAGCCGCATCGAAACGGACTGAGGCGCGCTTGCGCACGGCCGCCGGCTGCCGCACTCTGCCGATCATGAGCAGGCGCAATATGCAATGGCGGGCAGGGGCGGCACTGGCACTGGCGCTGGGCCTCGTGGCCTGCGGCGGTGCGGGCGGCGGCGTCGCAACCGTGCCGGTGCCGACGCCTTCGCCGACCCCAACGCCAACCCCAACCCCAACGCCCACCCCGACCCCCAGCGCCTTTGACACGGGCGAATATCGCCGATCGGCCGCCGTGCAGGTGCAGGCGCTGGTGGCCTATGATCGCGGCGTCTCGGGCCAGGGTGTGACCATCGCGGTCATCGATTCGGGCGTGAACCCGGCGCTCAGCGAATTTTCCGGCCGCATTTCTTCGGCCAGCCGCGATGTCGCATCCGATCGGGCGCTGGCCGATGAGCGCGGCCATGGCACATCGGTGGCCGGCGTGGCACTGGCGGCGCGCAACAACAGCGGCATCCACGGTGTCGCACCGCTGGCGACTCTGCTGGCGTTGCGGGCCGATATTCCGGGCAGTTGCACGGCCGATGGCTGTTCCTATGGCAGCACGGCGATTGCCGCCGGCCTCGATGCCGCGGTTGCGGGTGGGGCGCGGGTGGTCAACCTGTCATTGGGCGGTGACAGCACCAGCAGTTCGGTCCGCGCCGCCGCCGCGCGGGCCGGTGCGGCCGGTGTGGTGACGGTGATTGCTGCTGGCAACGAAAGCACCGCCTCGCCCTCCGGCTTTGCCAACCAGTTGGTGGCATCAGCCGCAGCCACCACGCTGATCGTCGGCGCGGTGGACAGTGCCGGCGCCATCGCCGATTTTTCCAACCGGGCCGGCCTGCTGGCGGCCAATTATCTGGTGGCGCCAGGCGTTTCGGTGCGCAGCTTCAACCAGGATGGCACCGCCTTTCTCTACAGCGGCACGTCGATCGCCAGCCCGGTGGTGGCCGGCGCGGTGGCCCTGCTGGCCAACGGCTTCCCGACCCTGACCGGGGCTCAGATTGTCGATATCCTGCTGCGCACCGCCGATGATCTGGGCGCGACGGGAACCGACGAAATCTATGGCCGCGGCATGCTCAACATCGCGCGGGCCTTTTCGCCAATCGGCGGGCTGACCGGCATTGATGGCGCGGTGATCAGCTTTGGCGGCGTGATTGGCGGCCCGCTTGGCGATGGCGGGCCGCTGCGCGGTGCGCTGGCCGCCGTGCCAGTGGTTGATGAATATCGCCGGCCCTACACCGCCAATCTGTCGGGCAGCATTGGGCAGGTCCCCACCGGCCGGCTGGCGGCGCGGTTGCTGGCGCAGCCGGTGGCGCAGGCCGTGGTGGAGGCGGGCAGCAGCGCCGCTGCCTTTGCCCTGAATGGCGACAACCGCAACCAGTGGGCTGGCGATCGTGCGACCATGGCGGCACTCGCCCCCGGTGCGCCCACCGGCGCCATTTCCGGCCATATGCTGCTGGCACTGCCGGGCGGGCAGCGGCTGGCGGCTGGCCATGGCGAGGGAGTGGCAAGCCTGCTGGCGCTGGCCGATCCGGGCGTGGTGCCGCCACTGGCCATCACCGCCGATCCGGCCCAGCCGCTGGGCAGCCGGCCGCTGGGCGCGGCGGCGCTGGCCCAGCCGCTGTCAACGCCGCTCGGCGATTTCCGCCTGGCGCTGGCCTTTGGCCAGGCCCTGCTGCCGGTGGAGCGCAGCGCCGGCGCGGCGCTGGCGCGCGGCCTGTCGACCACCGCCGTGCTGCGCCTGTCGCGCCAGTTCGGCGGGCTGACCCTGGCGGGGGAGGCCCGGTTCGATGATGAGCGCGGCAGCCTGGCCGGATCGCGGCTTGCCGCCGGCTTTGGCCTGGCCGGTGCCACCACCAGCAGCCTGGGCTTCAGCGCCCGGCTGGCGCTGGGGCGGCTTGAACTGGCCGGCGATTGGCGGCGTGCCCAAAGCCGGCTGCGGCTGGGCAGCGGCCTGATCCGCGGCAGCGACGGCCTGTCGGGCACGGCGGCCAGCGTTTCGGCGCAGGCTGCCGGCCTGTGGCGGGCCGGTGATTCGCTTGTCTTCACCGTCACCCGCCCGCTGGCCCTGGCCGGGCCGTTGCAACTGGCTGGCTTCCCGGCGCCGGTCTGGGCCGGGCCGCAGGCGCGCGAAACCGCGCTGGAGGCCGGCTATGCCCTGCCGCTGGTGGCCGGCGGGCGGTTGCAGTTCAGCCTGTTTCACCGTGACAATCCCGGCCACATCGCTGCCAGCCCCGATGATGATGGCGCCGCCCTGCAACTGGGCTGGCGCTGGTAGCTGTCCACAACCTATTTGCCGCGCCCGGCGTTTCGGGGCTGGCGCCGGCTGCCCAAATCGGCTTAGGGCTTTTCTCCCATGACGCGGTTTATTTTCATCACCGGCGGCGTGGTCTCCTCGCTTGGCAAGGGTCTCATGGGCGCATCACTTGCGGCCCTGCTCCAGGCGCGTGGCTACAAGGTCCGCATTCGCAAGTTCGATCCCTATTTGAATGTCGATCCGGGCACGATGAGCCCCTATCAGCACGGCGAAGTCTATGTGACCGACGACGGCGCCGAGACCGACCTTGATCTGGGCCATTATGAGCGCTTCACCGGCGTGGCGGCGCGGAAAACCGACAATATCACCTCGGGCCGCATTTATCAGGACATCATCGCCCGCGAACGGCGCGGCGAGTTCCTGGGCGGCACCGTGCAGGTGATCCCGCACGTCACCGATGCCATCAAGGCCTTTGCCCGCGCCGATGTGGATGGCCTGGATTTCGTCATCTGCGAAATCGGCGGCACCGTGGGTGACATCGAGGGCCTGCCGTTCATGGAGGCGATCCGCCAGATGGCGGCCGACGTGGGGCGCGCCAATGTCTGCTATATCCATGTGACGCTGGTGCCGTTCATCGCGGCGGCGGGCGAGTTGAAGACCAAGCCGACCCAGCACAGCGTCGCCGAACTGCGCGGCATCGGGATCCAGCCCGATGTGCTGGTCTGCCGGTCCGAACATCCGCTGCCCGATGGGGACCGCGCCAAGATCGCGCTGTTCTGCAATGTGCGCAAGGAAGCGGTGATTGCCGCGCTCGACGCCGCCTCCATCTATGAGGTGCCGTTGCAATATCATGCCGAAGGGCTGGATGATGAGGTGCTGCGCGCCTTTGGCATCACCGATGCGCCGGCCCCGGTGCTGACCCGCTGGACCGATATTTCCGCCCGCATCCACAACCCGGAAGGCGAGGTGACCATCGGCGTGGTCGGCAAATATACCGGGATGAAGGATGCCTATAAGTCGTTGACCGAGGCGTTGGTGCATGGCGGCCTGGCCAACCGGGTCAAGGTCAACATCAAGTGGCTGGACGCCGAGGAGTTCGAGGGCGCCGATGTGGCCGCCCGGCTGGAGCCGATGCACGGCATCCTGGTGCCCGGCGGCTTTGGCGAGCGCGGCAGCGAGGGCAAGATCGCATCCGTGCGCTTTGCCCGCGAGCGGCGCGTGCCCTTCTTTGGCATCTGCCTTGGCATGCAGATGGCCTGCATCGAGGCGGCCCGCAACCAGGCCGGCATCAAGGCCGCATCCACCACCGAATTTGGCGAGACCGCGGAACCCATTGTTGGCCTCATCACCGAATGGATGAGCGATGAAGGCCTGCAGACCCGCGAGGCCGGCGGCGATCTGGGCGGCACCATGCGGCTGGGTGCCTTCCCGGCCGAACTGGCGCACAACAGCGTGGCGGCCAGCGTTTATGGCAGCACCCAGATCGAGGAGCGCCACCGCCACCGCTATGAGGTCAACGCCGCCTACCGCGAGCGGCTGGAGGCGGAAGGTCTGATCTTTTCTGGCATGTCGCCCGATGGCCTGCTGCCCGAAGTGGTGGAACGACCAGACCATCCCTGGTTCATTGGCGTGCAGTTCCACCCCGAACTGAAATCCAAGCCGTTTGATCCCCACCCGCTGTTCGCCGGCTTCATCGCCGCGGCGATCAACCAGAGCCGGCTGGTGTGACGCCGATCACGCCCGTCGCTCTCGCCTCCCGGCTGGCCGCCTTGTCTCGGCCGGGTGAAACATTGGTGGCGGGCATCACCGGTTCGGTGGCGGTGGGCAAGACGACGCTGGCCCGCCAGATCGCCGAACATCTGCCGGGCCGGGTGGAGATCGTGTCCACCGATGGTTTTTTGTTGCCGAACGCCGTGCTGGAGCCAGCCGGGCTGTTGATGCGCAAGGGCTTTCCCGAAAGCTATGACCATCAGGGCATGGCTGCCGCCATCACCGGGCTGAAGCGGCTGGCGGCCGGTGGCCCGCCGGTGATGGTGCCGGCCTATTCGCACGCGCTCTATGATATTGATCGGGCCGGCGCCCGCCCGCTTGCGACGGCCGATGTGGTGCTGGTCGAAGGGCTGGGCCTGGCGCCGGCCGATGATGGCAGCCGGCCGCCGCTGGACCTGCTGCTCTACATTGATGCCGATGAACCCGATGTGCGCCACTGGTTTGTCGAGCGCTTCATCGGCCTGTGGGCCGCTGCGGCGGACGATCCCACCAGCTTCTATGCCCGCTTCCGCAGCATGACTGAGGCCGAGGCACGGGCCTTTGCGGTGACCGTCTGGGAAGGCGTGAACCTGCCCAACTGGCAGCAGCATATTGTCCGCGCCCGCGCTGTTGCGGATGTGGTGGTGAAGAAGGCGCTCGATCACAGCCTGATGCTGGCCTGACGCGGGGGAAATGCCGGGTGCGGCCGTAGTGATTGCCGCACCGGTTGTTCCCTTCGCCCTGAACAGGTTAGGGGTGCGGCCGATTGGAGCCAGCCCCCGGCTCCCAACAGGGAAATATAAGTGATCGTCCGTGCCCGACTGGCCCTTTTGCTGGCCGCCGCTCCTGCCGCTGTTGCCACGGCCCAGACCGCGCCCGCCGCGCCGCCCCAGCGGGTCGCCCAGGTCGGGCCGGAGGAGGAGGAGACCATCACCGTCACCACCACCAAGCTGCCCGGCCAGGTGGTGGGGGACATCAAGCCGGAACTGGTGCTGGGCGCGCAGGAACTGCGGGCCATTGGTGCCGGTTCGATTACCGATCTCATGGCCGAACTGGCGCCGCAATTGCGCTCGAACCGCGGGCGCGGTGGCGGCATGCCGGCGGTGCTGCTGAACGGCAAGCGCACATCCGGCTTTCAGGAGATCCGCAACATCCCGCCCGAAGCCATTGCCCGGGTTGAGGTGCTGCCCGAAGAGGTCAGCCTGAAATATGGTTTCCGCGCCGATCAGCGGGTGATCAACTTCGTGCTGCGCCCGCGCTTCCAGGCGTGGACCGGCGAATATGATATCGGCGGCCCCACCGACGGCGGCCGCTTCTCCACCGAGATCGAGGCCAATCTGCTGCGCTTGCGCAACGGCAGCCGCACCAGCATCGAAGCCAAATACAGCATCGACACGATGGTGACCGAGGCGGAGCGCCGCATCGCCACCCCGCCGCAGAGCCGGCCGTTCGCGCTGGCTGGCAATGTATCGGCGCTGCTGCCCGGCGCGCAGGTGGATGCCGGCCTGCCGGGCCGCACCGTGCTGGGCGTGCCGGCTGGCGTGACCAATCCCACCCTGGCGCAATTTGGTGCGGCACCGGTGAACGAAACTGATATCCGCCCGTTCCGCACCCTGCTGCCCGATACGCGCACCATCAGCCTGAATGGCACCATCGCCGGCAATCTTTCGAAGGCGGTGGGCGCCACCCTTACCGGCGGGCTGGAGCGGACTCTGACCGAATCCATGCAGGGCCTGGCCTCGGCCAGCTTCAATCTGCCGGCCGGCTCGCCCTTTTCGCCCTTTGGCAATGCCGTGCTGGTCAACCGCTATGCCCCCGATGCGCTCGGCCGTTATGGCGACAATTGGTCAAGCCGGCTGGGCACCGTGCTGGATGGCATGATCGGCAAATGGCGCTGGAACCTCACCGGCACCTGGAACCATGCCGAAAGCGAAACCAGCATCGAACGCGGCATCGATGTGTCGTTTGCCCAAGGCGCGATCAATCTGGGCAGCCTGTCGCCCTATGGTGGCGGCCTGTTCACCGGCGCACGCCTGACCGACCGGGCGAGCAGCGTCTCCGACACCGCCAGCCTTGATCTGCTGCTGAACGGCAGCCCGCTGCGCCTGCCGGCCGGCGAGGTGGGGGCGGCGCTGAAGGCGCAGGTGCAATATCTCGGCCTCAACGCCACCAGCGTGCGGTCGGGCATTGTTGCTGCAGCCGATCTGTCGCGCACCCAGGGCAATTTCCAGGCCAATTTCGATCTGCCCATCGCATCGGCCAAGGATGATGTGCTGGCCGGCCTCAACAAGCTGACTCTGAACGGCAATATCGCCCTCGACACGATGTCGGATTTTGGCACGCTGATCACCTGGGGCGCCGGCCTGAACTGGGAACCCAAGGATGGCTGGGCGATCATCGCCAGCTTCACCCGCGAGCAGGGCCCGCCCACCGTGGGCCAGCTGGGCGATCCCAACATCCTCACCCCCAATGTGCGGGTGTTCGATTTCGTGCGCGGCGAAACGGTGGACATCACCCGGCTGGATGGCGGCAACCGCGCCCTGCAGAATGACACGCGCAAGGTGTGGAAACTGGGCCTGAACATCAAGCCGCTCGAAGAAACCGACCTGGTGTTCAACATCAATTACACCAACACCCGCATCGATGATCCGATCGCGGCCTTCCCGACCGCGACCGCCGAACTGGAAGCGGCCTTCCCCAATCGCTTCACCCGCGATGCCGGCGGACGTCTGCTGCAGATCGACAACCGGCCGCTGAATTTCGAATATTCGCAGCGCAGCGAATTGCGCTGGGGCTTCACCTTCACCACGGCGCTGAAACCCTCGGCCAGCGAACGCGCGGCGGCGGAAAAGCGCATCGCCGAACTGCGCGCCAAGGCGGTTGAAAGCTTCCGCGCCGGCAAGGGCCTGCCGCAGGAAATCCGCAACCTGGCGCGCAACCCCTATGGCTTCACCCCTGGCCAGCGCCCACCCGGTGCGGCCGGTCCGCCGCCCGGCGCGCCCAGTGGGGTGGCACCGCCGCCGGCGGGTGGGCCTGCGGGTGCACCCCCGGCCGCGGCCGGCGGCCCACCGCCCGGTGGCGGCTTTGGCGGCCCGCCCGGCGGCTTCCGTGGTGGTGGCGGCGGCCCGCCGCGTGGCTTCCTTGATGGCCGGCTGCAGGTGGCGCTGTTCCACACCTGGACCTTCCAGAACGAGATCGGTATCCGCCCCGGCCTGCCGGTGCTGGACCTGCTGAATGGTTCGGCGATCAGCAACCAGGGCGGCGCGCCGCGTCACCAGGTCGAACTGCGCGCCGGTGCCGGCCGGCGCGGCTTTGGCGGGCGGCTGAGCGTCAACTGGCAATCGGGCACCAGCGTGCTGGTTGATCCGTCGGGCGCGACCCAGTCGCCCAACGATCTGTTCTTCTCGTCGCGCACCACCGCCAACCTGCGGCTGTTCGTCGATCTGGGCCAGCGGCAGGAGGTGTTGACGAAGGTTCCCTGGCTGCGTGGCAGCCGGGTCAGCCTGAATGTGGACAATCTCTTCAACGACCGCATCAACGTGCGCAACCGCAGCGGTGCCGAGCCGCTGGGCTATCTGCGCGACCAGCTCGACCCGCTGGGCCGCACGGTGACCTTGTCGTTCCGGAAATTGTTCTTCTGAGAATCAGGTCATGTTGAACTTGTTTCAGCATCCATGGGATCACGTCCCGCAGGGTGAATGCGTGGCGGCGCACGCGTGTGTATGCTGAAACAAGTTCAGCATGACGCGTGCCTGTGGGCAATCGAGCTCTAAAGCCCGAGATGTTGGCGCAATCGGGCATGCCAGGCCCGCAAGGACGCGGCATTTTCGGGCATTTCGATGCCGATCCACCCGGCAAAGTCGATGATGCTGACAAGCGCGATGTCGGCCAGGGTGAAGCGGCTACCGGCCAGCCAGTCGCGCGCCGCCAACTGGCCATCGAACCAGCCCAGCATGGCCAGCGCCTGCGCCCGGGCGACATCGCCCATGCCCGGCACCTGGTTGACCAGCCGGGCGGTCAGCGGATGGCCATGCTGCCAGAACAGGCCAACCGGCGTGCCCAGCCCGGTTTCCACCCGCCGGATCCACATGTCCGTCTCGGCTCGCTCAAAGGCTGTGCTGCCGATCAGTGGCGGCTCGGGGTGAAGCTCGTCGAGGTAGCGGCAGATGCTGATGGTTTCGGATATCACCCGGCCATCGTCCAGCTCCAGAAACGGCACCTGGCCGCGCGGATTGCGGGCCAGCACCGCGTCTGACTTGTGCTCCCGCGCCATCAGCGCGACCATGCGCTCCTCGATCTCCAGCCCCTTGGCCTTCAGGAACAGCCGCACCCGGCGCGGGTTGGGAGCGGGATCGGGGGCAGACCAGAGCAGCATCGGCGGTTCTCCTGGACCCCACGTTGCACGCCCGGCCGTTTCGCGGCAAGGGCGAGCGCATGCTGCCCCCCACGCCCGAAACCATCGCCCATCTGGAATCGCTCGACACCCGCCTGCGCTGGCTGTCGAGCTGGACCATCCACAACGCCAACCATCTGCGCGAGAGCCGCGACGGGCTGAAGGTGGGCGGCCACCAGGCCAGCTGCGCCAGCATGACCAGCATCATGGCCAGCCTCTATTTCGCCGCGCTTGGCCCCAATGACCGGGTGGCGGTGAAGCCGCACGCCGGCCCGCTGCTGCACGCCATCCATTATCTGCTGGGCAACCAGAGCCTCGAAAAACTGAAGGCCTTCCGCGCCTTTGGCGGGGCGCAGTCCTATCCCAGCCGCACCAAGGATGTGATCCCGGTCGATTTCTCCACCGGCTCGGTTGGCCTTGGCGTGGCGGTGACGGCCTTCGCCAGCCTGTTTCAGGATTATCTTGTTGCCCATGGCCGGCTGGCGCCGGAACAGATGGGCCGCATGATCGCGCTGATGGGCGATGCCGAGCTGGATGAAGGCAATATCTATGAGGCGCTGATCGAAGGCTACAAGCACGACATCCGGAATGTCTGGTGGATTGTCGACTACAACCGCCAGAGCCTTGACCACACCACGGCCGACCGCATGTTCCGCCGCTTTGACGACATGTTCGAAACCTGCGGCTGGCGGGTGATCACGCTGAAGCATGGCAAGCGGTTGCAGGCGGCCTTTGCCGCGCCCGGCGGCGCCGCGCTCGAGGCGTGGATCGATGCCTGCCCCAACGCCGATTATGCCGCGCTCACCTACCAGGGCGGGGCGGCCTGGCGGGCACGGCTGGCGGCTGATCTGGGCGATGCGATTGCCCCCGTGCTCGCCGGCCATGACGATGCGGCGCTGGCCTTGCTGATGAACGATCTTGGCGGCCATTGTATCGCCAGCCTGCTCGATGCCTATGCCGAGGCTGCCCGCGATGACCGGCCCTGCCTGATCATCGCCTATACGGTGAAGGGCAGGGGCCTGCCATTTGCCGGCCACAAGGACAATCACGCCGGCCTGATGACGCCGACCCAGATCGAAGGGCTGCGCGACAGCCTGGGGATTGCGCCGGGCGCCGAATGGGAGCCCTGGGCCGGGCTGGGGGACAATCAGGCCGCCGCGCTCAAGGCCTTTGTCGCGGCCAGCCCGGCTGCCCGCCTGCCGCACAACCGGCCGTTTGATGCCGTGCCGGTGCCCGCGATCCCGGTGCCGCAGGGCGAGGAACAATCCACCCAATCCGCCTTTGGCCGCATCCTGTTCGATCTGGCCAAGGCCGGCGGGCCATTGAGCGAGCGCATCGTCACCACCTCGCCCGATGTCACCGTGTCAACCGGCCTTGGCCCGTGGGTCAATGCCCGCGGCCTGTTCCGGCGGCAGCAGATGCCCGATGTGTTCCGGCAGGCCAAAATCCCCTCACCCCAGAAATGGCAGGGCGGCAGCGCCGGCCAGCATGTGGAGCTGGGCATTGCCGAGCATAATCTGTTTCTGGTGCTGGCCGCCGCCGGCCTGGCCGCGCTGCTGTTCGGCAGCCGGCTGATCCCGATTGGCACCGTCTATGATCCCTTCATTGCCCGCGGCCTCGATGCGCTGAATTATGCCTGTTACCAGGATGCCCGCTTCATTCTTGTCGCCACGCCGTCGGGCCTGACCTTGGGGCCAGAGGGCGGCGCCCACCAATCGATTAACCCGCCGCTGATCGCCATGGGTCAGCCGGGGCTGGTGCATTACGAGCCGGCCTATGCCGACGAACTGGCGCTGCTGCTGCATCACGCCTTTGGCCATTGTCAGGACCCGGCGGGGGAAAGCGTCTATTTCCGCCTCTCCACCCGCAGCATCGCGCAGCCGGTCCGCGCCGATTCCAATTGGCAGGCCGGCGCGATTGCCGGCGGTTACTGGCTGCGCCCGCCGGCACCGGGGGCAGAGGCCGCCATCGTCGCCATGGGCGCGCTGATGCCGGAGGCGCTGGCAGCGTGGGAGGCCCTGCGCGACGAGGTGCCGGGCCTCGGCCTGCTCGCCGTCACCAGCCCCGATCTGCTGCACCGGGGCTGGCGCGCCGCGCTGGCCGGTGACGGCACCGCCCATGTGGAAGGGTTGTTGGCCGCGCTTGCCCCCGGTGCGCGCCTGGTCACTGTGTGCGACGCCGCTCCGGCCAGCCTGTCGTGGCTGGGCGGTGTGCGCGGGCAGCGGGTGGTGCCGCTTGGTGTCGAGCGTTTTGGCCAGACCGGCGATCTGGTTGATCTGTTTGGCGAATATGGCCTTGATGCCGATGCCGTCACCGCTGCCATGGCCCGGGCGCTGGTGCCGCGCTGAACCTTCGGCCCTTGCCAATCCCGGCAAATGCCGCCATGGCGGATCCTGTGAAGGGTGCCCCGCGAGGGGCCTAACAGGGAACCCGGAAGATGGCGTGACGCCATGAGGCCGGGGCTGTGCCCGCAACTGTGACCGGTGAGTGGTCGCCCGAATTTGCCACTGGTGCCGCAAGGCGCTGGGAAGGCGGGGCGACCATGGTGACCCGGGAGCCAGGAGACCTGCCTTTCACGGTCGATCCTTCGTGCGGACGGGACCATCCGCGTGATCGGAGCATCGCCTCCGCGTGACGACACGAAGGGAGGTGACGCGTGCCACGATGGCCTTGTCTCACCATGACCTGCCTTGGCGGGCGTCTCCTCCTGTCTCAACCACAGGAGGTCACATGATCATCGCATCCATCATCCTGGCCGGGGCCGCCGCTGCCCCTGCCGCCGCAGAAACCATCGTCGTCACCGCCAACCGCACGCCGCAGCCGCTGAACCGGGTTGGCCAGTCGATCAGCGTGGTTGACCGGCCCGAGCTGGACCGCCGGCAGAGCCAGACCGTGTCAGACGTGCTGCGCACGCTGCCCGGCGTCACCATCGCTCGCAACGGCAGCCTGGGCGGGGTGACCAGCGTGTTCATCCGCGGCGCCGAAAGCGATCAGACCGTGGCGCTGATCGACGGCGTCAAGCTGAACGACCCGTCCACCGTGGGTGGCGGCTTCAACTTCGGCAATCTGCTGGTGGGCAATATCGAACGGATCGAGGTGCTGCGGGGCTCGCAATCGGTGCTGTGGGGCAGCCAGGCGATCGGCGGCGTGGTCAACATGGTCACCCGCCCGCCGACCGAGGATCTGCGTGTCAATGTGCGTGGCGAGGCTGGCTGGCGCAACACTGCCAATCTGGTGACCAATGTCTCGGGCAAGTTTGGCCCGCTGTCGGCCAGTGTTGGCGGCGGCTGGCTGCGCAGCGACGGGATTTCCAATTTTTCGGAACGTCGCGGCGGCCGGGAGCGCGACGGCTATGAGAATTTCGGCGCCAACGCCAATTTCAACCTGGCGCTGGGCGACGATGTCTCCATCGATGCGCGCGGCTGGTATTCGCGGGGCCGCTTCAACGCCGATGGCTTTGCCCCGCCCAGTTTCAGCTTTGGCGACGTGAACGAGGAGAATATCACCCGCGAGATCGTCGCCTACACCGGGCTCAACGCCGCCCTGCTGGGTGGCCGCTGGAAGAACCGGCTCGGCTTTGCCTATACCGATACCGATCGCCGCAACACGGCGCTGGATGGCGCGCCCTTCGTCACCTTCGACGGCCAGGGCCGCAACGAGCGGCTGGAATATCAGGGCGTTGTCGATGTCGCAACCGGTTGGCAGGCAACGTTCGGGGCCGAACAGGAAATCTCCCGCTACACCACGGCCAGCTTTGGCGGGGCGCCCACCTCGGCCCGGGCCCGCATCCAGAGCGTCTATGCCCAGGGCGTTACCAGCCCGGTGGAGGGCCTCACTCTCACCGCCGGGCTCCGCCATGATGATCACAACCGCTTTGGCGGGGCGACCACCTTTGGCGCCAGCGGCATCTATGTGCTCAGCGCCACCGGCACCACCCTGCGCGCCAGCCACAGCGAAGGCTTCAAGGCACCATCGCTGTTCCAGCTGTTCAGCAATTTCGGCAACCAGCAGCTGAAGCCGGAACGCTCGACCGGTTGGGACGCCGGGGTGACGCAAAGTCTGGCCGATGGCCGGCTGGAGATCAGCGCCACCTGGTTCCGGCGCGTGTCCAGCGATCTGATCATCTTCATCGGCTGCCCCGCGCAAACCGGCATCTGCGTGAACCGGCCGTTCGGCACCTATGACAATGTCGCCCGCGCCCGCGCGCAGGGGTTGGAACTGGCGCTGACCATGCGGCCAACCGATGCGCTGACCCTGCAGGTCACCCACGGCACGGTGGATGCCCGCAACACCACGGCCGGCAATGCCAACCAGAACCGCCGCCTCGCCCGCCGGCCGGAGATGAGCACCAGCCTGTTGGTGGATTATCGCTGGGGCTTCGGGCTGACGACCGGCGCCACGGTGACCAATATCGGCCGCAGCTTTGAAAATGCCGCCAACACCGTGGTGCTGCCCGGTTATACGCTGGTCGATCTGCGTGCGTCGCTGCCGATCGGCCGCCGTCTGGAACTGACGGCGCGGATCGAAAATCTGTTCAACGCCGTTTACGAGACGGCGTTGAACTTCGGCCAGCCCGGCCGCGCTGCCTATGCCGGCCTGCGCGTGACCCTGTGATGGCGACGATGCGCCTGTTGGCTGTGTTGGCGCTGGTGGCAACACCGGCGCTGGCACGGCCACAGCGCATCGTTTCCACCAATCCCTGCATCGATGCAGTGCTGCTGCAGGTGGCCGATGCCCGGCAGATCGCCGCCATCAGCCATTATTCCCAAGATCCCGCTGCCACCTCGATCCCGCTGGCCCAGGCCCGGCGTTTCCGCGCCACATCCGGCACGGCGGAGGAGATTGTGGCGCTGCGTCCCGATCTGGTGCTGGCCGGCGCCCACGAAGCGCCGGCCACCATCGCTGCCCTGAAACGGCTGGGTGTGCGGGTGGAAATGTTCGGTGTTGCCGACACGGTTGCGGCCAGCCGCGCCCAGGTGAATGCCATCGCCCGTGCCGCCGGCCAGCCGCAGCGTGGGGCCGCGTTGGCGGCGCGCATCGATGCTGCCGTGGCTGCGGCCCGCCGGCCGGGCCCGGCGGTGCCAGCGCTGATCTGGCAGGGCGATGGCCTGGTGCCGGGGCAGGGCACGCTCGCCGATGAACTGCTGCGCGTGGCCGGTTTCCGCAACGCCAGCGCCGCCTATGGCCTCAAGATGTGGGATGTGCTGCCGCTGGAATATCTCGCCGCCCGGCCGCCGCGCGTGCTGTTTGCCGATGCCCGCAACGACGATCGGATGAGCCGCCACCCCATCCTGCGCCGGCTGGCCGGCCGGGTGGTGATAGCACCCTTTCACGAACGGCTGATCAGTTGTGCCGGGCCCACGATCGTGCCGGCGCTGGCCCGGCTGGCCGCCGCACGGGCGCGCGTGTGAGCCGCCGCCTCATCCCCTTGTTGCTGGCGGCGCTGCTGCTGGCCAGCCTGTTGTCGCTGATCGCCGGCAAGGTGTGGATCGCGCCCGCCGCCGTGCTGGCTGGCGATGAACGCTGGGCCATCATCGCCGAATTGCGGCTGCCGCGCACGCTGCTGGCGGTGATCGTTGGCGGCGGGCTGGGGCTGGCCGGGGCTGCGATGCAAGGCTATCTGCGCAATCCGCTCGCCGATCCTGGCCTGTTCGGCGTGTCGGCCGGGGCGGCGCTGGGGGCGGTGCTGGCGATCTTCTTTGGCCTGTCGGCCACGCCCTATGTCTTGTCGGCCTGTGCGCTGGCCGGGGCCGGGGCTGCGATGGCGCTGCTGGCGGCGCTGGCCGGGCATAGCGGCAGCATCATCGTCTTCACCTTGGGCGGCGTTGTCATTTCCAGCCTGGCCGGCGCTCTCACGGCGCTGGTGATCAGCCTGGCGCCCACGCCCTTTGCCACCGGCCAGATCGTCAACTGGCTGATGGGCGCGCTCACCGATCGCAGCTGGAATGATGTGCTTGTGGCCGCGCCGTTGATGGCGCTGGGCGCCATCATCCTCGCCGGCACCGCCCGCGCGCTCGATGCCCTCACCCTCGGCGAAGCGGCGGCGCGCTCTCTCGGCGTCAACGCCAGCCGCCTGCAATGGCAGGTGATCATCGGCGTTGGCCTGATCGTTGGCGCCAGCGTGGCGGCGGCGGGCGTGATCGGCTTCATCGGCCTGATCGTTCCCCACCTGGTGCGCCCCTTCACCCGCCGCA
This sequence comes from Sandarakinorhabdus sp. FBCC-B8862, assembly GCF_059745315.1. NCBI lineage: Bacteria > Pseudomonadati > Pseudomonadota > Alphaproteobacteria > Sphingomonadales > Sphingosinicellaceae > Sandarakinorhabdus > Sandarakinorhabdus sp. FBCC-B8862. The sequence continues at coordinate 880,628 of NZ_CM185574.1, read as the reverse complement.
GCCCCAGCAGCGTGTTGCTGCCCTCCGCGATGTGTGGAGCGCTGCTGCTGGTGGTCGCCGATGCCGCCGTGCGCGCCGCGCCCACGGTGAGCGAACTGCGTGTCGGCATCGCCATGTCGTTGCTGGGCGGACCCTTCTTCCTGGCGCTGCTGCTGCGCCTGCGCCGGAAACTGGCCTGATGCTGGCGGCGCGGGATCTCGTCCTCAAGCTTGGCGGCGCGCCGGTGCTGGCCGGCGTCTCGGCGGCGATTGCGCCGGGGCAGATCACCGCCATCATCGGCCCAAACGGCGCCGGCAAATCCAGCCTGCTCGCCTGCTTGGCCGGCCTGCAGCGCCCGGCCGCCGGCCAGGTGACGCTGGATGATGCGCCAGTCCTGGGCCTCGATCCCCGCCAGCGTGCCCGCCGCATCGGCTTCCTGCCGCAGGTGGCCGAAGTGAATTGGGACATTGATGTCGAAACGCTGGTGGCACTCGGGCGCCTGCCGCATCAGAGCGAGCCAGCCGCCGATGCCGCCGCCATCACCGCCGCCATGGCCGCCACCGATTGCGCCGGCCTTGCCGGCCGGGTGGTCAGCAGCCTGTCCGGCGGCGAACGCGCCCGTGTTCTGCTGGCCCGTGTGCTCGCCGGCCAGCCCGATTATCTGCTCGCCGATGAACCGCTCGCCAATCTCGATCCGGGCCACCAGCTCGACACGATCGCCTGCCTGCGCGCCGCGGCCGATGCCGGCACTGGCGTTGCCATCGTCCTCCACGATCTCGCCCTCGCTGCCCAGATCGCCGATCAACTCGTGCTGCTCCACAACGGCCAGGTCGCCGCCAATGGCACGGCCGCCCAGGTGCTGACCCGGGCCAATGTTGCAAATGTTTATGGCATCGATGTCGAGGTTCAGAACCAGCCCGACGGCCGCTTGCAACTCATGGTGAAGGGCCGCAGCCAACGCGGCTGATGGTCGGGGAGACAGGATTGGCTGCGCCATTCCTGTGTCGCTGAGCCGCTGCGCGGCGTCATATGGTCGGGGAGACAGGATTCGAACCTGCGGCCCTCTGCTCCCAAAGCAGATGCGCTACCAGACTGCGCCACTCCCCGACTGGCCTTTGCCCTAGGTGAAGCCCCTGAAAAGCGCAAGGCTGTCCCGCCGGATGAATCGTGGCGCGGTCCCAAACGGTTAGGGGTCAATTGCTGCTCAAGCATGTTTCTGAGGAAAATGGTGGACGCACTAGGGCTCGAACCTAGGACCCGCTGATTAAGAGTCGCTGCGCGCGCCATTTCTCCATCTTCCGCCCGGTTGCTATATCTCGGCATAAAATACATGAAATGAGTGTGTTAAGTGATATTCCTGATGACCGTCATTGCTCCCGTTTCCGCCTTCATGCTCGTTCCGGTGGTTGCTATGTGGTTGCTGAAACCGCTGTGATCGCGTAGCGATCATTGGTCACAAGAGGGCGGGCGAATGCCGAAGCTGACCAAATCAGTTGTTGATAGTCTGACATGCATTGGCACTGCTCCTGCATTCCTGTGGGACGACCAGCTACCTGGATTTGGAGTGAAGGCGCTGCCGTCCGGAGCGAAGAAGTTCTTCGTGAAGTACCGCGCTGGTGCTGGTGGGCGGCTGGCGAAGCAGCGATGGATTGCGCTTGGTTCCTTCGGGCAGTTGACCTGCGACCAGGCACGCGCTCAAGCGCAGCAAGTGCTGGCTGCAATCGCAAGAGGCGAAGACCCTCAAGGTAGCAAGTTGAAGCTGCGCGCAGCGCCTAGGCTCGACGATCTCTGGACAAAATTTGAGACCGACTATCTCGTTCGGCGAAAGCCTGTGACGCGACGGGAGTATGAGAGCCAGTGGCGGGACATCATAAGGCCGCATTTCGGCAAACAACTCGTGGTAGATATAACGCGCGCCGACATGGATCGGCTGCACAAAAGTCTTTCTGCCACGCCATATCGAGCGAACCGCGTGCTCGCACTTTGCTCGCGCTTGATGAACGTGGCTGAGGCCATAGAGTGGCGTCAGCAAGGCACCAATCCGTGCCGATACGTCGAGCGGTTCAAAGAAAAGTCGAGAACCCGCTACCTCTCAGGCATTGAGTTATCCAGGCTTGGTGAGTCACTCAAACATCTGGTTGCGATCGGTGACGTTCAGCCTAGTGCGGCAAATGCCATCAAGCTCCTGCTGTTCTCCGGAGCGCGGCTCAATGAGATTTTGCAGACTGAGTGGAGCTGGGTCGATTGGGAACGGCGGATCATCCTGTTGCCTGACAGCAAAACTGGTGAGAAACCTGTCTTCCTAAGTGAGGCGGCGTTAGAGATTCTGCGCGCGCAACGTGAAATGCAGCTGGCTTGTCCCAGCGCCTACATTTTCCCCGGGCGGTCGGCCGGCAAGTATATGATCAACTTGCGTAAGCCATGGATGCGTGTTTGCCAGCATGCCGGCATTTCCGGTGTGAGATTGCACGACTTGCGGCATACGGCGGCGAGCGTTGCCGTAGGGCAAGGGGCCAGTTTGGCCATTGTTGGGCGCCTGCTCGGTCACACACAGGCCCAAACCACTCTGCGCTATGCCCATGTCGACACAGACCCTGCGCTGCTAGCTGCAAACCTAATTGGAAATGTGGTTTCGGTTGCATTGGGCTTAAGTGAAACCAAGTCTGCTTAGTCTTGGATACCGAGAAGCTGCGTTAGTCCTGTTTGGGCAACAAAAGCAGCTAGCTTTGCCAGTTTTTGGCGTTATCGTAGACAGATGCGCTGCTCTAATCCTGCATTGTCGGCGTAATTTTTGAAATGCGCTGGCATAACAATCTTTTGTTACACTCTGCGTCGGATCTGAACGCATATCTTGGTTGTGCTCACGCCACAGCGCTCTACCTTCAAAAGCTGCTCAAGCCCGACAGCTTGCCAGACACTGCCGTTGATGATGACAGCGCCAAGCTTATTCAAGATGCTGGCCATGAGCACGAAGCTTCGTATCTGGCGCAGTTGCGCGCGATAACTGAGGTAGAAAGCGTCTCCAGTGCTGGCAGCCTAGAGGAACGTGCAGGTGCAACACTTGCCGCCATGTGCGCCGGGATGCCCATCATATACCAAGCGACGTTCCTGGCGCCGCCATGGCATGGCTTTGCCGACTTCATCCGCAGAGTGGACCACCCTTCGGACTTGGGCCCCTGGTCCTATGAGGTGATCGATACCAAACTCGCGCGAACGGCGAGCCCGAAGCATGTGCTTCAGCTCGGACTTTATTCTGATCTGATTGCGCGCGTGCAGGGGACGCCGCCGCACGAAATGCATCTTGTGTTGGGCGACGGCCGCGAAGAAAGCTTTCGGCGGAGCGAATTTGCATACACGCTCCAGGCCGCTGAGACGCGCTATCTGCGCTTCATCGAAAGCGGCGCCAGAGGCACCAGGCCAGAGCCGTGCGCAGCGTGCACGCTTTGTGGCTGGCGCGACTATTGCGGAGAGATCTGGGAAGCCGAAGACCATCTGTCCCAGGTTGCTGGTATGGCGCGCAGTCAGATTCTGAAGCTCCGTGCCGCAGGCATCGACAGCGTTGCTGCATTGGCAAACACGGCGCCGGGGACAAAGTTGCCGAAACTTGCGCCGGCGACATTCGAGCGTTTGCGCGCGCAAGCCGTGTTGCAGGTCGCGCGGCGGTCAGGTGAGCCTGCGGTCGAATTGCTGGAACTTGAGCACGGTCGAGGGTTTCTGCGCTTGCCCAAGCCCGACCCCGCCGACTTGTTTTTCGACCTGGAAGGGGACCCGCTTCATCCCGATGGCCTTGAGTATCTCTGGGGTCTCCATTGGCGGGAGGCGGGCTATGCCATGTTTCGTGCCGAATGGGCTCATGACCATGAGCAAGAGCGTATAGCGTTCCAAGGAACAATCGACTTCCTGACGGAGTATCTCGCTGAGAATCCCGGCGCGCACATTTATCACTACGCAGCCTATGAGATCACGGCGCTGCGCAAACTCTCCACCGCTTATGCCACGCGTGAAGCTGCGCTCGACGCACTGCTTCGTGCTGAAAAATTCGTCGATCTATATGCCATCACACGCCAGGCTGTACGGACATCAGAGCCGTCGCTCAGCCTGAAGGCTTTGGAAATATTCTTTGCCGAGAGGCGGAATGCCGCCGTCAAGCAAGCCGATCAATCGATCGTCTATTATCACCGCTGGAAGGAAACGCGCGACCAAGCGCTGTTGGACGACATTCTCGCTTACAACAAAGTGGATTGTGAAAACACCGAGGGGTTGCGCGACTGGTTGTTGTCGCTTCGACCTGTGGCCCTCGATTGGTGGACCAAGCCGGGGCCAGCGCCGGATCCTGAGAAGAGCGCGCTTGCCGCAGAGCGAGAAGCCCGGCGCGAGGCTTTGAGGCTCGCTGTAAGGGCTAATGCGGTTCGACTTTCGCCACGGGCGCGTGAACTTGTTGCCTATCTGATCGACTTCCATGCGCGCGCAAACAAGCCGGCGCAGTGGGCTGTCTATGACCGCTGCGGTCGCGATGAGGATGAACTCATTGACGACGCAGAATGCATCGGGGGCTTGGTTCCAGACGGTGAAGATTGGCTGCGGCCAGACAAGAGGTCAATCATCGCGCGTTATCGATTTCCCGACCAGGAAACCAAACTGCGCGAAGGCAGCGATGTCCTGCACGCGCCGACGCTGGCCAAGTTGGGCGCGGTCCACGCCATGGATCGCGACGCGGGTTGGGTGGAGGTCCGTCGCGGCGCAAAGTCGCCAGAGCCGTGGCCTCAAGCCGGCGCACTGATCCCAGGATGGCCTTTGTCCACCGAAGCCCTCGAACTGGCCGTTGAACGCGTCGCAGCGCATTTAGCGAGAAGTGCCGGGTCTACGGCCTATCAGGCGCTCGTCGACCTGCTGGAGCGTGCGCCGCCACGAATGAATGACTGGTCAGGCGGGGATCTTGTACTTCCGGGCGAGACTTTGATTGATGCAGCGACAGGGCGGGCGTTGGCGCTTGATGGCTCAACGTTGTTCATTCAGGGGCCGCCAGGTACGGGCAAGACGTACACCAGCGCGCATGTCATCATTGGACTGATTGCGGCTGGCAAGCGGGTTGGTGTTTCGTCCAACAGCCATAAGGCGATCAATAACTTGTTGGCCAAAGTCGAAGTGGTGGCAGCTGAACGCGGGGTTTCGTTTAAGGGCGCGAAAAAAGTCACGAGAGCCGATCCCGAAACCTACCTGTACGGGTCAATCATCGAGGACGTCCCCGATAACGAGACGGTTGAAGACGGCGACTATGACCTCATCGGGGGCACAGCGTGGTTGTTTGCGCGGGACGCAATGGACCAAACACTCGACTATCTGTTCATCGATGAGGCCGGGCAAGTTTCGCTTGGCCATTTGGTGGCCATGGGTGCGGCGGCACGCAATATCATTTTGGTTGGTGATCAGATGCAGCTTGGCCAACCGATCCAAGGCGCTCACCCTGGGGAGAGCGGCTTGTCCGTGCTGGATTACCTACTTGAGGGCGCGGCCACGATCGCCCCGGACCGGGGGATCCTTCTCGACACCAGCTGGCGCATGCATCCCGACATCTGCAACTTCATCTCTACCGTGGTTTATGATGGGCGGCTGAAGGCACATCCCGACTGTGCGCGGCAAACACTCAAACTTCGGGATCCGAACAGCCCTGTTTTGAAGCCGCATGGCATTCGCCTCCTGGCCATGAACCACGCGGGATGCAGTCAAGCCAGTGCCGCGGAGGTGGAAGAGGTCGAAGCCCTTTTTGCCGAGTTGCTTGGTGCGGCTTACATCGACCGAGCGGGCAAGGAAGGTGTTCTAGGCCTCGAAAACATTCTCGTCGTGGCACCGTACAACATGCAGGTCAACGCGCTGAAGTCGCGGTTGCCGGCTGGGGCGCGGGTCGGAACGGTCGACAAGTTTCAGGGCCAGGAGGCCGAGGTGGTCATCGTAAGCCTCACCTCCTCATCGCCTGATGATCTGCCGCGCCAAGTGGATTTTTTCTACTCGAAGAACCGTTTGAACGTGGCCATCAGCCGGGCGCGAACGCTCGCCATCGTGCTATCCAACCCGAGGCTGTTGGAGCTCAATGCAAAGACAGTTGAGCATTTGCGTTTGGTCAATACGCTAGCATGGCTGGAATCGGAGGTTGGAGGAGCGACATGAGCGTCGACAGCAAGCGCTATCTTGAGGAGTTTACCCAAGCGGCAATTGCTGCCGGTTTAGATATGGCAAAGCCTGGCCAAAACTGGGCGCCAATGCGACCACTTGTACCCGGATCGCACATCAGCCTCAGCGTCGCGCGTCATCAGATTCAAGTGAACTTGAACAATGAGCGAGATACAGACCGCCACCGGTATAATGCGCTAGCAAAGGACCGCGCTGCGATCGAGAAGGCGGTCGGTGAAGGGCTTAGTTGGGAGCAGAAGCCAGGCGTCAAGAAGTCCGCAATCCGTGCGACGCTGGATCAAGGTATTGAAGATGGTGACTGGCGTGCGCAGCACGAGTGGGCGATCGAGAAAATGAAAGCCTTCATGCGCGAGTTTGGCGCGCGGCTACAGTCTGTTTGATTGGCAATGCGGGAGGAGGGCTTCAGACGCTGGTTAGAGGCTGAATACAGCCCAAAGACGATCAGCAACCATATCGCGCGACTGAAGCGCGTTGAACGCGCATTTTCTGATCTGGGTATTGCCCATGCGGACCTAGATTCCGCGTTTGATGCTGACGGGCTTAATGGCGTCATCGATAGGCTTCGGCGTTTGGAAACCGAGATAGCGGCAGGCAGCAAGCCGCCGGAGGCATTGGTGCCGGTGTCGGAAAATTATGTGGAGCGTGTGCCGCTGGCGCGCGCCTGGGTCGAGAAGTACCGAGACTTTCGGCTGAAGGATGCTAGTTCCCCGTCTAGCCAAGCTGATCAGATCCGCCGCTTCGTGATCGAGCAGTATGTCAAGCCGGCCCAAGTCAGTGGTTCTACCACATTCGACGTCATATCTGGTGACGTGCACCGCGCCATGGGCTTGTCAAATGCCATGCCAAATGTTTGCAGCGCGCTCGACAGTCGAAAGTTTAGCATGGAAGCTGGCGTTTCGCTCGCTGAGCGGCAAGGGCCAGCCAACAGCTCTACTGTCCGGTTCACGTTCAAATTTGACGAACCGGCCTTTGGCAGGGCCTACGTTGAGGCTGAGCTTCGTCGCCGATTTAAAAGCCCGATAACTGATAACGAAAAGATCATCGCGTTTGCGCTCGGAGATGGTAGGCAGATTGCTTGCCAACGTGATGTTTCTGGTGTCCAGATTTGGATCGAGGATTCTGAGACGGCGAGCGCGGCACCCGCTGCCAAACTGCGTCACTATTTGCCCGAGCAGCCGCGCCATTCAAACCTTCCACAACGGTTGAAACACTCGCCATCTGGCGGGGTGCCAGCGCGGCGTGTGGTGATGGTCACGATTGATAATGCGCCAATGCTTCGTGCTGTTCTCGACTGGTATGAGAACACCGGCGCGATGCTCAATCGAGACGCGTTGCAGCAACTGAAAGCGACATTTCTGGCGCGCTATCCAGATTTTGAGTTGGATGGCTTCCCGGCTACGACCGGCGGGTATTTTGATGAAGAACGCCGCTATAAGAATGTTTTGATTGAGCGTGCGTCTGCGGCTGTGGTTGATTGTGCTGGTCAGCCAGACGAGGTTTTGGGCGGGCGATTGCTTGATCTACTGACGGGCCTCGCCGGTGTGCCGTGCGGCCTGCTGGGATGGCGCACAGATGCGCACATCAAAAAGTTGCGGGTCAGCCATCCTGGTGTTCTGGAGGCACTGGCGGGACGACTGGCCAGGGTAGACAACATCAATGCCGGGATCGCCGCATTCGTGACCGAAAGCTGGCCATTGCTGAGCGAGGGCCAGAACAGCAAGCCCTATAGCGAGTCCCGAAGCATCCCCTCGATGCTGGCAGCGTTACTCCAACCGGACGTGGCCTTTGGCATCAATACCGATCCACTGTGGCGCACCGCCCGCGCGCTGACGGGCAGTTGGATCACGGGCTCCAATCCACTCACCGAGGATGAGTACGCCGAGATACTAGCGCTGGCGCATAAACTAAAGACTGTCATGGCGGACGAATGGGGCTGGGCACCACAGGATCTGTGGGACGTCCAAGGCTTCATCTGGGCCGTCAACCGTTCCGATCAACCAACAGAAGCTGCTCGTATTGAAGGGATCGATGCCGTGGTTCCCGCACACCCGCCAACCAACTTGATTCTGTTTGGGCCGCCCGGCACCGGCAAGACCTTCTCCACAGCTGCTGAAGCCGTGCGGCTGTGCGGCGAGGCCGTGCCGGAAGACCGGACCGAATTGATGAACGTCTATCGCCGGCTGCAGCAGGAGGGGCAGATCGCGTTCGTCACTTTCCACCAGTCGATGAGTTATGAAGACTTTATCGAGGGTAAGGAGCCGACAACCAGCGATGGCGACGGGGAAGGGGGCACAGGCTTTAGGCTTGTAACCAAGGCGGGCATTTTCCGAGAGTTCGCGGGCCGAGCTGCAAGACGGCGAACCAAGGTGGCCGGGCCGCTGGCCATTGCGCTAGAGGGGCGCCACATTTTCAAATCGTCCATTGGTGACGCGACCGATCCGGCTGACGAATATCTTTTCGAAGAGGCGATTGCTGGTGGATATACTCTGCTGGGCTTTGACGACATTGACTGGAGCGATGAAGAGTACGCCAAGCGAGAAGCCATTATCGCAGCATGCCAGGAGGCGGAAGGCAGCAGTACGACGCTGAACGCCATGCATGCCCGGGTGCAGATGCCCTTCATCTTTCGCAACTGGGTGAAACCGGGCGACATCATCATCGTGTCGAAGGGCATCGGTCTGTTCCGCGCAATCGGAGTGGTGACGGGCAGCTATGAATTTCACCCTCGACCGGAAGGGGGTTATGCTCATCGTCGTGCAGTGGACTGGTTGTGGGTAGACCGCGCCGGCGTTCCAGTTGGTGAAATCTATCAGCGCAAGTTCAGCATGCGCACCATTTATCAGCTTTACGACGATCTGGTGAACATACCGACGCTGGAAGCCTATATGAACAGCCAGCGGCCTGTGGGTGCTCCTGAGCTGCCGCCCGAGCAGTTTGTGCTCATCATCGACGAGATTAATCGCGCCAACATTTCCAAGGTGTTTGGTGAGCTGATCACTCTGCTGGAACCAGACAAGCGTATCGGACAACCCAACGAGTTGAGCGTCAAACTGCCATATTCCGGGGAGCCCTTTGGCGTACCGTCAAACTTGCACATAATTGGCACAATGAACACGGCAGACCGCTCGATTGCGCTACTCGACACGGCACTGCGGCGGCGCTTCTCGTTCAAGGAAATCATGCCGGACCCAACGCTGTTGCCCACCGATGTGGACGGCATAAACGTGCAAGCGTTGCTCACCTCCATCAATGCCCGGATAGAGTATCTGTTCGACCGTGAGCACCAGATCGGCCATGCCTATTTCATGGGTGCCGACACGCGTGAGGCGATCGATGACGTGATGCGCGACAAGGTCATCCCGCTGCTGGCTGAATATTTTTACGAGGATTGGGGCAAAGTGGCTGCTGTTCTGGGTGATGCGGCGGGGGAGGGACGCTTCCTGGAGCGCCAACAGCTTCAGCCACCCGCTGGCTTGGATGCGGACGGAGGCAGTGAGCCGCGCTACAGGTGGACTGTGAAGTGCCCATTTGCTGCCAGTGCTTATAGTCAGTTTGTATGATCCGCCGCACCGTCATGGAGTGGAAGTCGCTTCGCTACGGCGACGCGGATACCGAGGGCTTTATTCCTGACTGGGCGGCCAGCCGGATCGCCGCTGTCGCCAGTGCCTCGCCGCTTGGCGGTGACGGCGGCACTCGCATTTTGAGTCATGGCCGCAAGGAGCTGCGGGCGGCCCAAGTGGTTGGCGTCATTGCGGCTGATGGCTGCGCACTCGAAATCCTCCCCAAGATCGATGGTCTGGGCAGTGGTGACGGCGAGGATGACGTTTCCAGGGGGCGCATTCGGAGAAAACTTGTGCACATGCTTGCGACCGTGCTGGACTTGGAAATTGCCAGCGGCATCATCACCGATCTGGGCTGGCAGCGCGAAAACCTCCTGGAAATCCTGATCGGACTGTTTGCACGCAAGCTGGCAGATGCCGTGCGGCAGGGGATCCCGCGGCGTTACACTGAGCATGCGGACGATCTGCCGGCGCTGCGTGGGCGCTTGAATGTCACACGCCAGTTCACAACCTTGGCTGCCAGCCCACAAAGGCTGGCATGCAGATTCGACGCGCTGTCTCCTGACATTGCCATCAACCAGATCATGAAGGCAGCTGTGCTGCGTTTGGGCCGCATCTCCCAAAATGCGGCAAACCAGCGGTGCTTGCGGGAAACTGCGTTTGCCTATGCTGACATTCAGGATGTGGCGGTTTCAGCGCTGCGCTGGGATGATGTGGTCCTGGATCGAACCAACGCACGATGGCGTGAACTCATCAGCTTGGCGCGGCTGTTGCTGGGCGGCCGCTTCCAGACAACGTCAAGCGGAAGTGGAAAGGGCTTTTCGCTGTTGTTTGAAATGAACACGCTGTTTGAGGAGTATGTGGCGCGCACACTGGCAGGTGCGCTGCGAGGGACGGACTTGTCGGTTCATGCACAAGCTGGGCGCCGCTACTGCCTGGAGGAGATTGTGGATGGCCGCGCCGGGGCACAGCGCTTCCAAACGAAACCAGACATTCTCGTCAAGCGTGACGGCGCCACGGCACTCATCATCGATACCAAATGGAAGCGACTGAGCGCGCGCATCGAAGATCCGAAGCAGGGCATCAGCCAGGCTGATGTTTATCAAATGATGGCGTATGGCAGACTCTATAAGTGTCCGCGGCTCATGCTTCTCTATCCATGGCACGCGCAATTGGGCCGCGATCCAGGCCCCACCGCCCTCCACCGCTTGGCGCTTGATGGCTGTGATGAGCAGTTGATCACGGCCACAACCAACGTGGCTGAGCCGCGGCTTCAGTTGGAAACGGCGCTACGCACCATGATCATGCAGTGCGTTGCTGCAGGCCCACAGGCAGCAACGGCGGCGGCTGAGCCTTTGCCAGCTTGATGCAGCGGCTGTGGCCACGCGGAGACCGCTCAAAGCATGCTGCTGTGAATGTTGAAGTTGGCCGTATGGCCACGGCCCACGGATGACGAAAATGAAATTTTATCATGTGCTGAAAGCGACCGTGCGCCTCCACTATCCTCTGGCGGCTTTGTCCAACCAAGAGGTGACGAAGTCCACCTCGACGCGGTCCATCGCTGAGAGCGAGGGCTGTTTCCTCATTATCCCATCTAGGGCAGTGCGCGCTTCCCCCGCCGCGGCCGCGTCACCGGTCTCCAAGGCGCGGGCGGTGATTATATAGAACTGTGCAGTCGTGGAATGCGGGAGGCTCTGGTCCACGAGTAAGTCCTCAAGCCTTGCCCGCGCATCCGATAGGGACTGCGTACTAGTTTCCTCGTATAGCGCGTCGTCGCCGAACATGTGAGAGAACACCCGCGCTCCGAGGAGATTAATCAACCCCTGGAGTTGGACGCGTTTCGCGATGTCCGGATCACTCCAGTCATTCTTTCCTTCCAGTTTAGAGACCGCACGTTCCAGCTCACAGACTGCATCGTCAAACTCCGATTGCAGGTCAGCTTCTGGCACGATCCTCATTAGTTCGGTGTCCTGGCCGTCAATCGGAAGCCGTTCCTCTGCCATCTGCACGATGATCACCGAAAGCACGAGCGTCGAGCGCTCTACTCGGTCTCGCAATTCGGCCAGGTGATCGGTGCTGTCCGCTAGGTTCCGGTCGAGTAAACCCCGTGCACGGACAAAATCGTCTGCGGTGATGAGCTGCATGCGCATGGCGAGCGCCTCGCAATATCTAGCCTCGCGGATCCACTGCGCTGTAGGACCGCCGCGTCGGCGGTCCTTGAGGGCCAGCTGCGCGCACAGCTGCGCGTGTTGCCACTTGTCGACGGCAAAAAAGATGCAGCTGGCGAGAAGCTTGGCGGCGAACGCGGACTTCGGATCGTCCCAAAGTTCGCGCAGGCGGGCGGTGACCCCCGCGGTGCCCCCACCTGCGGCGCGGAAGTTCCTCAGAAGCGCATTGAGCCAGGTCGTTGAATGGTGGCCGGATGCGCTTGCGAAGCCGAGTTCGCGGGCCGGGTCCACGCCGATCAGTTTGACTGGTGCGCGGTGGTCGACCATGCCGTTCTCGGCGCCGTCGTGCGCAGCCTCTAGCCACTCCAGCGCTGCAACCCGGAGGTGGTCGTCGCGAATATGCCCCATCCCCGCTGAAACCGACCTAGCGGCCGCCTCGCGCATATCTGGGCTCGACAGTAATTGTGCCAACGATCTTGCGCTAATATAGTCTCCAGAAATGTCGCTAAGCACGTAGTCACTATTAGCAAGGCATATGGTCATGACGTGCCGTGACCAAGCGTCAACATTGTAGCGAAGTCGAGTATCGTATTGCTGTACTAACCGAGAGCGGAGGTTGTAGCCGTCATAGAGCGGGCCGAGTGCCTCCTCCACTCGATCGAATACCGTACGGAGCGTCTCGAGATCATCTGGCCGGACGCTTCTGGACATGTTGGCAAAGTTAAGGAGTGGCGCGTAAACGTGTGGATGCCGCAAGAAGTAAGGGATGCCTTCCTCCGAGAGACGCGCTTCAAGCTCCCGATACGCCTCATGTATGGCAATGTCAGCAGTCACGAACACAAACTTGACCTTAGGGTTGGTGCCCAAAGCTGCGAGGTTGCCACGGTACATCGCCTGAATCGCCGCGAGCGTGCGGGCGTCGTTGTCGACGTTCTTTGGTGACTCCAACAGCTTGCCTCGTGCCTGCTGCAGCCGCTTGCGCTCACGTGCGATCGGACCCTGCCAGCGCCGGAAGTCGCCATAGTTGACAGACGCGCTGCCGAGGTTGGAGTAAAACTCGCAGCGGCTGAGGTCTCGTACGCCGGCCTCCTTCTCGCGCCCGTCTTGGGAAGCCCGGCCATCCTGGAACGTGCGCCTGATTCGTTCCTCTTGGGAGACCGTGCTCATGAATGCAACAAATGTCTCGCCGACGCCAATTTGATGCGCTGCCTGAAGTCTTTCAGCAGGCCCCACCGCCATTACTTGCCTTAGCGCGGCATCAAGCTTCGTCGGGTCGGGCGGGATTGCAGGCTCTGTAGATTTCGAACCGTTCTTCGCGGCGTCCCGCCAGGCTGCCCGCTGCAGGCTCCCGCGGGCGTCGCGCTCGAGTTTTAACGTCCTGTCAATCGCCTCGTTCCAGTGCGAGGGACTTACGTAGGCGGACTGCTTCTGTCCCGGCAATCGGTGTTCCATCAGGAACTTCAGCGCGAGCCAGCCGCTATAAGTGGCGACCTTCGGGTCTAGCAGTTCGTCCATGCCTAGGCGGCCGGCGGTGCCTGTAGGGTCGCGGCGCCAATAGGACTCGAGCACGCTAGTATCGAACACGTATACGATCTCGCCCTCCTTGCGGAAGTCGCTGTCCTCCTTGTTGAGGATAGCGAAGTCCAAGAGGCGTTGAGATGCCGCTGAATATCCGCCAGCACTCATCGTGCAGACTCCAGCACGAGAAGGAGCTCGTCTGCGTCTATCGGGTCAGGCATCTGGTATTCCTCCACCATGGCCCGGCGCCGCTGGCCAAGCTGCTCAACCATCCCACGCACGCCGTTGCGACTAGCGCCCCCCACTAATGCTGAGAGCTTCGGCAACTTGCCGGCAGCGAGCATGTCTTCTAGGAAAATCTTCATGGACGGATTGGCATCCATTTCCTTGCCAACGCTGATTGCTACCTCCGAGGTCCCATTTATCCAGTCTGAAGGCCAGCTGCAGGCATCCTCGAGCAAGGCGGCGCTCTTCCAGCCGGCGACATCACCGGGCAGCGCTGTAAACAGCTGCTCCATGAATTCCGCTCTGGCGGCTTCTGTCGCGCAATGGTCCCAAGCGTAAGCACAGATCTCATGAACCGTCGCCACCCTGGACCGAGGGTCGAGTTCGGACAGGCGAGGAACGAAACTGCGCGCGACGAACGCGTTCGGGTCCGTGCCGCCCAGCAGTCGGAAAAGATGCCAGAACGAGGCATCCTGACCATTCACGAGACCCTCTCCGGAAAGATGGTGTCGCAGCGCCTTGGCGACTCTTTCTGGTACGAACGAAGAAGGCGACTGCCCGCGCGTGAGGGCGTCGGCGAGCTGCACAATGTAGTTTCCTACTGGGTAGAGCCTCAGTGGCGGAAACGCGAGATGCGCTTCGTAATCACCATCCGCTAGGGCATTGAACCCCTTCAGGAGCCAGTCGCACCATTCAAAGTCGTCCCAAGCAACGGCGACGCGTTCCAAGTCGTCTGCGTCAGTCAGACGGACGGCTATCGTCCGCGATCCTGGCCCGGCGCTCCTTATCGAAAAGCTCAGTCTGAGGTCCATGTCCCGCCTGATCGCCGGTTCGACGGCGGCAAGGGTAAGCCTGGCGTCTTTGATCAAGGAAGATACTGTGTTCGATTGGCCAACACCGCCTGTCTCGACTGTCTCCACCAATCTTGAGACTGCGCGATAGAAAACCTCAAGCATCGGCGGGGAGGCGTCGCTCTTTAGCCACTTAATGCCTATGCGAATGGCGACGTCGGGGCGCCGGTCAGCCAGCCGCAGTAGGCGGGAGAAGCGCGTCGCCGCGGCGAGCGATGTTGTCGGGCTCATACGCTCATGCTCGTGGCTTCCTGCTAGCCAGGAGGCGGGCATAGGCATCGTTCAGGGTGGCAGCCAAAACCGGTGCCGGTGCCCCTACGGACTTCATGAGCCAGTCCTGTTCTTCCGCCGTTAAATCCGTGCTGCGGAGCCGCTGGTGGACTTCATCCGCGGGCAGTGGTCCGACCCGCACGGGCGTCACCGTGGAGATTGCGCGGCGCCAGCGGGTGGCCGGTCCGCGGCCGCCGAGGACCGAGCCGACGCCGTTCTGCCTCGAGTTGTCGGCTACGCCGGCTATGGCAAAACGCACCCCGATCGTTTCAAGTGCATCATCTTCAACTAGGTCGATCGCGTCGACGTAAAGGACTAGGTTCGCTTCCGTCAGCAGTGATCGCTGAATGCGCGCGATGGCGTCCAGCAGAAGGTCGTGCATGATCGAAGAGGCTTCGCGCTGTAGTGTATTCCTGTCGGCGATCGCATTCCTTAGTCGCCCGTTTAACCTAGGCGCGATAACCTCGTTGATAAAGTTCTCAACGTTGTCAACGGTTCGCTCGAAGGCGCTGTCGGTTGCCTTGTCGCGAGCCATGTCGATGGCACCGTCAGTTGCCCATCCGAAGTCCTCCAAAATGCCGGCGGCCTCTGCCGCATCCCCCGCGTAATGGAAAGCAGCAAGGCCGGCGAAGCTTACCGTGAGTTTAAAGAAAGCGGTGCCAGCTTTCTCGGCTGACGTTCGGACTAGTTTCGGTGCCGAATGCTTGCGACGGGTCTCCGCCGTCCAGATCGCATAGAATGAGTCGAATGCGGCAAGGTGCTGACCCAGTCTGCTTATCCCCTTCGCGCTGTTGATGCGCGTTACAATGTCGTTGCGTAAAACGGCAAGCATTTCGCAGGCAGTTAGGCAGGCAAGTCCACGGTCGCATAGGTCGAGCAGCACAGGGAGGCGTTCGCGCCGGTTGTCAAACCTGCAGTCCGGCATTTCGTCAATGATGTAGTTCTTAGTAGAGCGAGTGACACCAGCGCCAGCTGGATCCCCAAGCAGCATCAACAACCGATCAGCGCCGTTTGCAGTGTCGTGCAGTGCGGCGTCCACGTGGGATCGAGAAATGTAAGGAATGTCGCGCGGCACGCGCGCGAAGGTGTAACGTGCCAATCAAGCGCCCCCCAGAATATTCATCCACAATATTGATGAATTTGGGCGGATCAAGCGTAAAATTCCCTATAATTGCAACGAGCTCCAAGCTGCTCAAGCCGTCTAGCCTAGATTGTCATGGCTAGCGGGATGTTAATGATGAGGATGGAGGCAGGCCGCTCGGCAGAGAGGTCGACTTCTGGTCCCCGACGAAATGTGGTCTCATGCCTCATCGACCTCCCGTGACAATCGGAGGAGCCTGACCTAAGATCTGCGGGTACAGGTGAAGATGGCGCGCGGAGAGACAATCGTTACGTTTGTAGCTTTCGACTGTTTGTAGTTCTTCGTCGCTTATGTCACTGATGTCGCCGAGCTCAAGGGCTCTTTGGAGGCGGGTATGCGCAGCAAGCCCTAGCTCGAAATCACTTGGATAAACTCTTGCTCATGCCGCATTCCCACAATGGTTCCAGTGACGGATCCCAAGGCTTCGGCCGCTTCGTGCCCCCTCTTGCCACCAGGAGTTCGAGTTGCGTTAAATGCGAACAGTTCACGTGACCTGTCAGATCGCGTGAACTCAAGCGGATAGCCTCGCCCAACAGCTTCATAACAGAATTCCCGTGGCTACTCTGGCGCACTGGTCGGATGCGTTGAGCTCAGTGCTACATTGCACCATGATCGCTACCGCAACTCATGACAAAAGCGTGAAAGTGTCATGGGTGGCGAGTGGTAGCCGGCAGGCGCGTGGAGAAGCGCCTGGCTGCGCGCTGCTGGCGCAGAAACGCTTGCTTCAGCCAATCAGCTTCGGACTTGGGGCCCTGGAAGCTGACGGTCTTGGTCGAACGCCACCAGTTGAGAATGGCGCCCTCAGCTGTTCGAAACTGATAGTGCCCGCCGGTGAGCTTCCGCCATGCTCCACAGACCCCCAAACTCGCCAGTAGATTCTTGAGAGCCAAATGTGTGTCGTAATGCTTGATCATCGATCGTCCTGGGTGCTGATATCCGAGACGATTATAGAGAAGATAAATATTTAAAAACAGTAGGTTGTGTTTCCCATATGATGCTGCGGCTTCCTACGGTTTGCCCGTGGAGCACGGTGACATTGGCCAAACGGGGAGCCCAGTTGGCGGGTCGATTCGCTAGGTTGAGTTGTTTGCGTGGCGAGTCGAGGCACAGCAGTTGAGCTTGGCTACTTCGCGCTTGGGCATCAAGCGAATGCGCACAAAGTGGGGAAGCTGCAAGCCAGAAAGCGGTACAATCTGGCTTAACCTGGACCTTGCCAAGAAGTCGCTGCTAGGCCTCGACTATGTCGTCCCACATTAGCTCGCTCACCTGGTATCGAACAAACATGACCAACTGTTTCGGGCAATCCTTGATCGGTTCATGCCATCCTGGCGCCTAGTCAGGGCCGACCTAAACGCGATGCCGCTGTCATCTAAACCGGCGCTTGGTAGCCTAGCCATACAGGTCATCGCGTGTTTGGCTAGGCTACTTACAAAGTGGCGCTCTAGGCTTTGTTAGCTGCCTTCTGCCAAGCTGTCGCAAGCTTCTCCCAATCGGTCAGATCCTCTCCTGGGGCGGGATACGCGAAATCGATCGGTGCCCTTGCCTTACGAGCTTCCGATTTTTGCCAATACACAGCCCATTCCGACTGAAGGTCGCCTGTCCGTACCTGCTCTTGACGGGCGTGCCACGCTTTTAGACGCCGCTTCGTCACTCGAGCAATCTCAGCACCCTCAGCGACGCCCCAAATTAGCTTGGGAAGCTGCATCAACGACAGACACTCGATCAGCCTGACGTGCAAGAGCTTGAAGGGTTTCACCTTCCGTAGTTCCCACCCACCGTTGCTGGTCGGGGCGATGAACTTTGCCGCGTCGGGCGCCTTAAACAAATAGGCACTGGTCCTCGCTAAGGCTTCTGGCGTCTCTATGCGACGGACGTTGACGGTCCTTACATTGAGACCGACAACCCTTAGGGTCTTTGACCTGCACAGTGCGGCTTCCAGTGCCTTTGGCTTGGCCTGCTTGACGTGCACCCCTGATTGGTACCGATCAGAAGTAGAGTCCTGTGCTTTGATGGCTGATGGTTGATGTGATGGCAACGGGGTTGGGGGCATGCCCCCAACCCCGTTGGCCGGCGATCTCGGCAGGGGTGCATCCGCCCAGTTTCGAGTGCGGCCTGACGGTGTTGTAGTCGTGCTTCCAGGCCGCGAGGATCGATCTGGCGTGCGCCAGCGATGTGAACAGGGTCTCGTTCAGGCATTCGTCGCGCAGCCGGCCATTGAAGCTCTCCACGAAGGCGTTCTGCGTCGGCTTGCCCGGCATGATGTAGTGCCATTCCACCTGCCGCTCCTGTGCCCAGCGCAGGATGGAGGTCGAGGTCAGTTCGGTGCCATTGTCGCTGACCACCGTCAGCGGCTTGCCGCGGACGGCCGCCAAGCTGTCCAACTCCCGCGCCACCCTTGCACCGGACAGCGACGTGTCGGCCACCAGCGCCAGGCACTCACGCGTGAAGTCGTCGACCACGCACAGGATGCGGAAGCGCCGGCCGCAGGCGAACGCATCACTGACGAAGTCGAGTGACCAGCGCTGGTTCGGCCCCTGCGGCATCGTCATAGGTGCCCTGGTGCCCAACGCCCGCTTGCGGCCGCCACGGCGGCGCACCTTCAACCCTTCTTCCCGGTAGATCCGCAGGAGCTTCTTGTGGTTCGGCGCATGCCCTTCGCGCGCCAGCAGATACCCCAGGCGCCGATAGCCGAACCGCCGCCGTTCGCCAGCCAGCTCACGCAACCTGGTGCGCAAGCCAGCATCATCGGGACGGGTCGGTTCATATCGAACCACCCGCCTCGCGACACCGATCAGACGACACGCCCGCCGCTCGCTCAGCCCGAACGTCTCCCGGGCATGTGCGACCGCATTCCGCTTCGCGTCGGGCGTCACCATTTTTTTGAGCTGATGTCTTTCAACACGGCGATATCCAGCATCGCCTCCGCCAGCAGCTTCTTCAGCTTGGCGTTCTCATCCTCCAGCGACCGAAGCCGCTTGGCCTCGGACACCTCCAGGCCACCGTACTTGGCCTTCCATTTGTAGAACGTCGCCGAACTGATCCCGTGCCGCCGGCAGACCTCGGCAGTCGCCATGCCCGCCTCCTGCTCCTTCACGATCCCAATGATCTGCTCGTCCGAAAACCTGCTCCGCTTCATGCGTCCGTCTCCTCGAGAAACGGACTCTACCCAAAAATGGGACCAATTCAGGGGTGCACGTCAACCGGAACGCGGCGAAGTGGAATGCCGCTGATGCTGACAGCTTCGGCAGTCAGCAGCTCGCAAAGCCAGACCCAAGTGTCCTCATCCATGCCGCTCTGGAGCACGTCTCGGGTAAGACCGGCATCATCCAGGTGTGCGACGCCGACTTTGAACAACCGGTTCGACTGCTGTGCGTGCTGTTTCACCGACGGCCATGTGGCCAACTTGATGGCGTTGAGGATCGAGTACAGACCACACAGTGAGTCGAGATGACCTTGCTCGGACGCGCCCAGTTGAGCAGCGGCTTCAACAAGCTGATTCCGAGGCGCCATGATCAATATTCCTGGGCAAGCATGACTGTCAGCAGGCGCGTGGTGACGTTGGGATCAGAAGGGTCGGGCGACCCGAACTCCAGGCTGCTGTCGTAGTAATCTATCTTCCACAGAAGGCGCTGAGCCATCACCGTAAGCGCGCCAAAGTCGCGCTCGCCATACGGGCAATTGTCGTCGGAGAAGGCATCAAACGTGCGGACAGCAAACACGATGGCCTGAACCGTCTCTGGATCCAGGGCCGCAACGCCCGCCGTGATCAGCCATCGCCCGCCGCGGCCATGGCACCGCAGCTTGTCATTTAGCTGAGCAATTCGCTGGGTCCTATTTGCTGCCTCTGTAGGGCTGCGGGGGGCGCAGCTGTTCTCATCGCTGCCAACCATGGCATCGTTCCTTTCGACTGAAATGGGCTGTTGGGAGACTGTTCAGCAGTAAGAGCGCTGTTGGGGATGTGGCCAGACTGGCTGCTCGCCTAGCGTTTCACGCTGGCGCTTTCGATCGTACTGAATGAGGCTGATGACGATCTTGAGGGTGGTCAAAGCAGCTGAACCAGTTTTCGCTGAGCGTCCCGATCGCCCTCGATGTAGCGCTCGGTCGTAGTGAGCGCACGGTGGCCAGCGAGCTCCTGCACGTCTCTCAATGAGCCGCCAGTCTTTGCCAGAAGTCGTGCTGCCTGGTGATGAAGGTCCTGCGTCCAGAGTGGGACGAACACCCTTCAAATTGAAGCTCACGATACAACGCCGAAAACCAGTTTACGACCGACCGGGGCGTCATCTGTCGGTCCCGCTCTGAGCGAATGACGGGTCCATTCTCAGGTCTGCCCATCGCCGCCCAAAGCGTGAGAAGGCCGGCTCTCAGCTCATGGTTGATCGGAACCCGACGGCTGCGGCCATTTTTCGCGATTAGACCTGAGACGTCGAGCTCATGTGTCATCCGCCCGTTAGGGCCTAACACCATGGACCACTCTAGACCGGCAATCTCGGCCGCTCTCAGTCCCGCTTTGAAGCTCAGCAGGACCATGACTCGGTTACGCTCTGGGTGGCGGCAGTTTGAAATGTGGTGGAGAACACGGCGCAGGTCGGCCGAAGTCAGCACCTTGGCGTGCTTACTCATTGGAGGTTCCTAATTTTTGGGAATGGCTCGACCGTATCGGCCAGCATCATCATTGTGCCACAAAGCGGCGCGAAAGTCAAGATAAATGAATAATATCAGTATATTAGATAGAGCGCGCCTGGCGTGCGTGCCTGCTGACCAGGCACGACGAGGCGTTGCCCTCAGTTACTACTGATGACCCTGCACGGTGGTTGCTATGTGGTTGCTGACCCCTGTAGCGAAGTACGAGAGAGCTCACTAAGTCTTTGAAAAAATGGTGGACGCACTAGGGCTCGAACCTAGGACCCGCTGATTAAGAGTCAGCTGCTCTACCGACTGAGCTATGCGTCCACGCTGCCGTTTCAGGCACCGGAGCCGGCGGGTGTGCCGCCGTTCGGGAGCGCGCCTTTAACAAGGGGCTTGGGGGTTGTAAACCGGTTTTTGCGTGTTCAATCAAGGTTCGGGCGATTGGCGCGGGCGACGCCCATCACCAGGCCCAGCAGGATCATCACCGTCATCATCGAGCTGCCGCCCCAACTGATCAACGGCAGCGGGATGCCGACGACGGGAGCGAGGCCCATCACCATCATCATGTTGATCGCCAGATAGAAGAACAGGGTGGCCATCAGGCCCAGCGCCAGCAATCGCTGGAACTGGCTGCTGGCGTTGATGGCCGTGCGGACGCCCCAGGCCAGCACCAGGCCATAGAGGATGATGACGAACAGGCCGCCGAACAGGCCCCATTCCTCCGCCATGGTGGCAAAGGCGAAATCGGTGTGCAGTTCGGGCAGATAATCGAGATGGCTTTGCGTGCCCTGCAGGAAGCCCTTGCCGGACAGGCCGCCCGAACCGATGGCGATCTTGCTTTGCGTGATGTGATAGCCGGCGCCGCGCGGATCGCTTTCGGGATCGAGGAAGATCAGCACACGCTTGCGTTGGTAATCATGCAGCAGGTTCCACGCCACCGGTAGCATGGCAGCCACGCCGGCCAGCGCCGTACCGAACAGCCACAGCCTGACGCCGGCCAGAAACATCACCACCACGCCGCCAAACATGATCGACAGCGCGGTGCCCAGATCGGGTTGCAGCATCACCAGCCCAACCGGCATGGCAATGATGGCCAGGGCTGGCAGCAAGACATCCGGTTTGCTTTCGTAACCCTTTGGCACATATTGGAAATATCGGGCCAGCGCCAGGATGATGGCCAGTTTCATCATTTCCGATGGCTGGAATTCCATGAAGCCCAGGTTGAGCCAGCGCTGGCTGCCGCCCTTCACGGCGCCCACCAGCTCCACCCCCACCAACGCCACCAGCAAGGTGAAATAGATCGGCCAGGCCCATGCCAGCCAGCGTTCGGGCGGCAGCATCGCCAGCGCCAGCGCGCCGACCAGCAGGATGGCAAAGCGCACCCCATGTTTCAGCGCCCAGGGATCGAGCGAGCCGCCGCCAGCGGAATAGAGCACCATCGTGCCAAAGCCGGCGATGGCGCTGATCAGGAGCACCACGCCCCAGGGCAGACGTGCCAGTTCGCGGCGCCAGGGGCCGTTGAGCAGATCCATCGCCCGGCCCCTATTCCGGTTCGCGCGGCGGTTGCGGCGCGTCGGGATCGGCGATTTCGAAAACCGGCGGCTTGATGTCCAGCTTGAGCCAGCTGGGCATCAGGCGGCGGTTTTCCTCGGCAATGCTGTCTGCCTGCTCCATGCTGGCACGGCTGGCGCGGCGCTCTGCTGCCTCGGCCTCGATTGACGGCAACACGGCGAGTGCGCGTTCCGGTTCGAACAGATAGGTGAGGACATCGCGCGCGATTGGCGCGGCATAGCGGCCGCCGGCAATGCCATGTTCCAGGATCACCGACACGGCATAGCGGGGTGCGCCGGCCGGGGCAAAGGCGACAAACAGCGCATGGTCGCGCTGTTTCCACGGCAGCGCTTCGTTGCGGATCACGCCGCGCTTGCGCTCGGCCATGCTGATGCGGCGCACCTGGGCCGTGCCGGTCTTGCCGGCGATCAGCACATCGGGCACCGGGCTGCGTGCGGCGCGGGCGGTGCCGTAACCGGCGTTCACCACATCCACCATGCCCTGGCGCACGATGGCCAGATGCGATTCCGGGATGCCCAATGGGGGGAAGTCCGGCGTGCGCCCATCATCGATCAGGCGCGGCAGCACCGCCTTGCCGCTGGCCAGCCGCGCCGTCATCACCGCCAGCTGCAGCGGATTGGTGATGATATAGCCCTGGCCGATGGACGCGTTCAGCGTTTCGCCCTCGCGCCAGCCCTTGCCATATCGCTTCTGCTTCCACGCCTTGTCGGGCACGATGCCGCCGGCCTGGCCGGGGATGGGCAGGGGATATTCCTGCCCCAGGCCCAGCCGACGGGCCATGGCGGCGATGGCATCCACGCCCACGCGGCGGCCCATGGCATAGAAATAGGTGTCGCAGCTCAGGGGCAGGGCGCGGTGCATGTTGACGCCGCCATGGCCGCGCCGCGCGTGGCAGTGCCAGGTGTTGCTGCCCAGCCGATAGGCACCGGTGCACAACACCGCCTCATCGGGATCAATCCCGGCCTCCAGCGCGGCCAGCGTGCTCACCATCTTGAAGGTGGAGCCGGGCGGATACAGGCCCATCGCGCTCTTGTTCAACAGCGGCGTGTGGTCATCCTTTTGCAGGGCGTTCCACAATTTCGCCGGCACGCGGGTGGAAAAGATATTGGGATCATAGGCCGGCATGGAAACCATCGCCAGCACATCGCCGGTCTGGCAATCCATCACGATCACGCTGGCCGAATTGTCGCCCAACCGGCGGGCGGCATAGCTTTGCAGGTCGCGATCGATGGTCAGCTTCAGCGTATCGCCTGGCTTGTCGGGCCTTGTGCCCAGTTCGCGCACCAGTTCGCCGCGCGCCGTCACCTCCACCCGGGCGGCACCGGCAGCCCCGCGCAGCCGCCGGTCTTCGTGGCGTTCGATCCCGTCCTTCCCGATGCGATAGCCAGGGTAGATCAGCAGCGGGTTTTTCTCCGCGCGATACTGCTCCGGCGTCGGTGCGCCGACATAGCCGATCAGATGCGCCAAACGCTCGCCTTCGGGATAGTGGCGCGAAAAGCTCTGCACCGGTTCCACACCTGGCACGGTGGCCAGCCGCACGTTGCACGCCGAAAACTCGGGCCAGGTCAGCCCTTGGCGCACCACCACCGGCATGAAGCGCGGCTGGCTGGCGATGTCGTCGCGGATACGAAGTTCGTCATCCGGGCTGATGTCGATAACCTGGCGGATGGCGATCAGTGTCGCATCGAGATCGCCCATATCGGCCGGACGCAGCTCCAGCCGGTAATCCGGGCGGTTCATGGCAATCGGCTTGCCGTGGCGATCGACGATCCAGCCGCGGCGCGGCGGCACCAGGCGGTTCTGCACCCGGTTGCCTTCGGCCTTCAGCCGATACTCGTCGCCTTCGAACAGCGACAGAAACGCCATGCGCCCGGCCAGCAGCGCGCCGGTGCCCGCCATGCCGGCGCCCAGCAGCAGCGCCCGCCGCGTGAAACTCGCCCGGCGGACGGGATCATCCATGGGACCAACTGGGCACACTGCGCGCCAGCCGGCGCTGCACCGCCACACACAGGCTGAGCAGCAGCGGCCAGGCAATCATGCTGGTCAACACCTGCCACAGCATCGGCAGCACCGGCTCTGGGCGCCCTGCCAGCGCCAACAGCGGCCCACTGGCCAGCGTGCAGGCGAGGACCAGCAGGCTGACGCCCAGCCAGTCGACAAGATGGCTGCGGTCCACCAGCAACAGATCGAGCAGGCGAATGGAACCCGCCGCCACGGCAAACAGAGTGGCATTCACCCCAATGGGCAGGCCGAACAGCAGATCGGCCAGCGCCCCGATCAGAAAGGCGAGCCATGGCGGCATCAGGGCCGGTTGCAGCATGGCCCAGGCCAGGATCGCCATCAGAACCAGATTGGGCATCGCCGGCACCGGCAGCGGCAGCGGCGCCAGCATCAGGATCAGCATCAGCGCACACAGCGCCGCCGGCACGCCATAGCGCCACAGGCTGAGCAGCCAGCGCCGCCGCTCATCCGGCGTCATCAGCAGGGCAGGGGGCGGCTGCGGTGCGATCATGGCACGGTGGCCGGCACTGTGGCCGGCGCGGCTGGCGCATCGCGCAGGCGCGGTGGCGGCGCGCCCTTGCGGCGCGCTTCCACCGGCACCGGTGCATCGAACACCGGGCCCTTGGGGGCATCATCCGGGATCGGCAGCCAGGCCCTCTCCACGGTCACAAAGGCAGCGCCCAGCGGGCTGGCGCCCAGGCGGATTACCGGCTGGGCGGCGGCAGGATCGGTCACCACGCCAACCAGCACGCCGGGGGGGAACACGCCGCCATCGCCCGATGTGACAATGCGGTCCCCCGCCACCAGCGGCACATCCGGGCCGATCCTGTCGACCAGGATGATGCTGGGCAGTCCGCGCCCGGCGGCAAGGCCGGCCTGGCCGGTGCGCTGGACAATCACCGGCACGCGGCTCTTGGCATCGGTCAGCAGCAGCACACGCGCGCTGTTGGTTCCGACTTCGATGGTGCGGCCGATCAGGCCATCGGCGCCGATCACCGGCAAATCGCGGGTCACCCCATCGGCCATGCCAGCGGCGATCATGGCGCTGCGCACCACGCTGCCGGAGGTGGCCGCCGCGATGCGGGCCGTGGTGATCGCCTGGCGGTTCGGCTCCCGCACCGCCATCAGGCGTTTCAGCTGGGCCAGTTCACGGCTTTGCGCCTGGGCCAGGCGCAGCCGGGCATTGGCCTTGTCCAGTTCGGCCTCCAGCGCGTCGGCGCGGGAGACGGCGCCGAAATAATCCCCGACGTGGCCCGCCACCCGGGCTGCACCATCAATGGGTGCGCGCACCACATCCCACACCGGCGCCACGATATCGCCAGCCGCCGCGCGCACGCCGGCCCCGGTTTCGGGGTTCACGCGCGCCACCAGCAACAGGATCAGGCCGGCGGCCACCACAGCGCCAGACACCACGGCCGACACCAGCGCGAGATTCTGCTCCCGCCGGATGGCGGTCGGTCGGCGCGGGGATTGGCTCCAGTCCAGCACGCAGCTCGACTCCCGACAGGCGTGGGCCTCAGGCGGTGATCAGCACACCGCGGTACATCGGATCTTCCAGCGCACGGCCGGTGCCGATGGCGACACAGGTCAACGGCTCTTCGGCCACGGTCACCGGAAGGCCAGTGGCCTCGCGCAGCACCACATCCAGATCGCGCAGCAGCGCGCCGCCGCCGGTCAGCACGATGCCCTGGTCCACGATGTCGGCGGCGAGTTCCGGCTGGGTGTTCTCCAGCGCGGCGCGCACGCCTTCCACAATGGTGGCCACCGGTTCGGCCAGTGCTTCCGCAACCTGGGCCTGGTTGATCTGGATCTCGTTGGGCACGCCATTCATCAGGTCGCGGCCCTTGATGTCTATGGTT
This sequence comes from Sandarakinorhabdus sp. FBCC-B8862, assembly GCF_059745315.1. Classification (NCBI taxonomy): domain Bacteria; kingdom Pseudomonadati; phylum Pseudomonadota; class Alphaproteobacteria; order Sphingomonadales; family Sphingosinicellaceae; genus Sandarakinorhabdus; species Sandarakinorhabdus sp. FBCC-B8862. The sequence continues at coordinate 854,669 of NZ_CM185574.1, read as the reverse complement.
TCGCCCACGCCATCGGCCGGCCGCTTGGCGGTGCCGATTTCCTTCTTGATGCGCTCGGCGGTGGCTTCACCGATCAGCATGTTGTGGTTGCGGCGGACATAGTTGATGATGGCTTCGTCCATCTTGTCCCCGCCCACGCGCACGCTGGTGGTATAGGCGAGACCCTTCAGCGACAGCACGGCAACTTCGGTGGTGCCGCCGCCGATATCCACCACCATAGAACCAATGGGTTCGGTCACCGGCATCCCGGCGCCGATCGCGGCGGCCATCGGCTCCTCGATCAGATAGACCTGGGTGGCGCCGGCATTGTTGGCGGCATCGCGGATGGCGCGCTTTTCAACGCTGGTCGAACCCGACGGCACGCAGATGACGATTTCCGGATAACGGCCGAACCGGCTGGACTGCACCTTCTTGATGAAGTGCTTGATCATCTGTTCGGCCACATCGATGTCGGCAATCACGCCATCGCGCAACGGGCGGATGCACTCCACATTGCCCGGCGTGCGGCCCATCATCACCTTGGCCTCATTGCCCACCGCCTTGACGATCTTGTTGCCGCGGATGGTTTCGATGGCGACCACGCTCGGCTCGTTCAGCACGATGCCGCGGCCGCGCACATAAACCAGCGTGTTGGCGGTGCCCAGATCAATGGCCATATCCTGGGCAAGGAAGGAAAACATCCGGGAAAAGGGCGACATGGCGGTGGTTACCATCAGGGCATGAGAAAGGGATTCGCGAACGGGCGCGACGGACTGGCCGCCATAGTCCCGCCGCCACGGTTTTTGCAAGCGCGAAGGCCATTTCGGCAGCACCGATGGCTGACAACACGCCCATCTGCCCCTAAAACAGGCCAGTGCCCATTCGCCGCCTGCCCGAAACCCTGATCAACCAGATCGCCGCCGGCGAGGTGGTGGAACGGCCTGCCAGTGCGCTCAAGGAACTGGTGGAAAATGCGCTGGATGCCGGCGCCGCCCGCATCGCCATCCGGCTGGCCAACGGCGGCATCGACGGGCTTGAGGTCGCCGATGATGGCCATGGCATGGCGCCCGATCAGCTGCGCCTTGCCGTTGAACGCCACGCCACCTCGAAACTGCCCGATGATGATCTGTCGGCGATTGCCACCATGGGCTTCCGTGGTGAGGCGTTGCCGTCGATCGGCTCGGTCGCCACCCTCGCCCTGACCAGCCGGGCCGGGGGGCAGGAGGGCTGGCGGCTGGTGGTGGACAATGGCCGCATCACCCACGACGGCCCGGCCGCCGCCGCACCCGGCACGTTGGTCAGGGTTGATGGTCTGTTCGCGGCGGTGCCGGCCCGGCGCAAATTCCTGAAATCGCCGCGGTCCGAACTGGCGGCCTGTCTCGATCATGTCCGCCGGCTGGCCATGGCCAACCCCGATGTCGGCTTCAGTCTGGAGTCGGAAGGCCGGCGCCTGCTCAATCTGCCGCCGCTTCCCGATGCCACCCCGGCCTCGCTGCTCGCACGGCTGGCGGCGATCATCGGCAGTGATTTTGCCGACAATGCGGTGGCTGTCGATCTGGAGCGGGAGGGGCTGCACCTTGGCGGCCTGGCGGGCCTGCCCACCTACAATCGCGGGGTGGCCGATCACCAATATCTCTTCGTTGGCCGCCGACCCGTGCGCGACCGGCTGCTGCTGGGGGCGCTGCGCGGGGCCTATCAGGATATGCTGGCCCGCGATCGCCACCCGGTGGTGGCACTGTTCCTTGATGTGCCGGGCGATTTTGTCGATGTGAACGTGCACCCGGCCAAGACTGAGGTGCGCTTCCGCGATGCCGCCCTGGTGCGCGGCCTGATCGTGTCGGGCGTGCGCCGGGCGCTGGATGCCGCCGGTCACCGCGCGGCCACCACCGTGGCCGATGCGGCACTGGCGGCCTTCGTCAGCGAACCGGCCCTGGCGCCGTCCAACTGGGGTGCGCCTGCCATGCAGCCACCCAGCCGCGCAGAGCCCCCCAGCCTCGCAGAGCCACCCCGCCTGTTCACCGAACTGCCACCAGCCTTTGCCCCCAACAGCACCGCCGGGCAGACCGCGCCGCCCGCGCCGCCGCCGCCGGCCACCCGCTTCCCGCTTGGTGCCGCACGCGGCCAGGTTGCCGCCACCTATATCATTGCCGAAACCGATGACGCGCTGGTGCTGGTCGATCAGCATGCCGCCCACGAACGCCTGACGCTCGAGCGCATGAACCGGGCCCTGGCCGGCGGCCGGGTCGCCACCCAGGCGCTGCTGGTGCCCGAGGTCATCGACCTTGATGATATTGCCGCAGCCCGCATCACCGCCCGCGCAGGGGAACTGGCCGAACTGGGGCTGGAGATCGAGGCCTTTGGCCCTGCCGCCGTGCTGGTGCGCGGCACGCCGGCGCTGCTGGGGACGTGCGATGTGAAGGGGCTGATCATCGATCTGGCCGATGATCTGGCCGCCTTCGGCAAGGCGCTCACGCTCAAGGAAAGGCTCGACGCCGTGGCCGCCACCATGGCCTGCCACGGCAGCGTGCGCGCTGGCCGGCATCTTTCGATCGCCGAAATGAACGCCCTGCTGCGCGAGATGGAGGTGACCCCGCACAGTGGCCAGTGCAACCACGGCCGCCCGACCTGGGTGCGCCTGGCCAAGACCGACATCGAGAAATTGTTCGGGCGGCGGTGACCGCGCTGTTACTGCGAACCACTTGCATTAGTGACGCAGATCGTTGATAACGTCTCGCAAGAGCAAGGCTCTGGCGATTCGAGAGGCCGTCTGTGTTCGTTTGTGTGTGCAATGCGCTGAAGGAACGGGATGTGCGTGAAGCCGCGCGCGCCGCTGGCAAATCCTGCCCCAAGGCCGCCTTTGCCCAGCTGGGTTGCAAGCCCAAGTGTGGGCAGTGCCTGCCGTTCGCCCGCGAAGTCGTGGAAGACGCCCACGCGTGCCGTTGATACTGCAAGTGCGTTGCAGTAATAAGTATCAGAAAAATCACGCTTTTTCTTGACCGCTGTCAAATTTGCAGGCATCTTCTCGGCAACAGTGAGGAGATGGTGCCATGCGTGGCGATGCCAAGGTGATCGAATTTCTGAACGCCGTGCTCAAGGGTGAGCTGACGGCGGTCAACCAATATTGGCTGCATTATCGCTTGCTCGACAATCTCGGGATCAAGCGGTTGGCCGATTATGAACGGCACGAATCCATCGATGAGATGCGCCACGCCGACAAGCTGATGGAACGGATCTTCTTCCTGGAAGGTCTGCCGGGCATGCAGGCGCTCAATCGCCTGCGCATCGGCGAGACGGTGGAAGAGGTGTTGCAGGCCGATCTCGAACTGGAGTTCGAAGCCATCGCCCTGCTGAAGGATGCCATCCAGCATTGCGAGGCCGTGCGCGACTTCGCCAGCCGCGACCTGTTCGCCGAAATCCTCAGCGCCGAGGAAGAACATGTCGATTTCATCGAGACGCAGCAGACAATGATCAAGCAGATGGGCCTGGGCAACTATATCCAGCTGCAGTCGCGCCCTGCCGGCGAATAAGCGCGCGCCACACATGAAAAGGGCCGCCGTGGCATCCCACGGCGGCCCTTTTTACATGCGGCCAACCGCTCAGCGGGTGCTGGCGTAGAGGCTCCACAGATTGGCGATATCCTTCATGCCGCCCTTTTCATCAACGGCCTTGAACGCAGCCAGCGCAGCGGCCTTCTGGCCGCCCTTCACAGCAGCAATGCCCTTGAACACGCGGGCAAAATCGGCATCCGGGCCGTTGGCGGCAATCGCCTTGTCATAGGCGGCCATCGCCTTGGCATAATCATTCAGGCCCAGATAGGCGTTGCCACCCTTGAAGGCGGTGGTGGGCGCGGCCGAGAGCTTCACGGCTTCGGCGGCTTCCTTGGCGACGCCACTGGCAGCGGCAGCCGCCAGCTTCTGGCTCATCGTGTCGCTGCCAGAGCCGGCCTTGTCCAGCGCGGCCTTGGCGGCGGCGGCCTGGCCATTGATCAGCGCCAGCTTGGCGAAATCGGTCAGATCCTGCGGGCGGTTCAAGTTCCCGGTGGTCATCATCAGATGATAGAGCGCCAGCTTGGCTTCGCTGCGCATGTTTTGGCCCTGCATCTCGGTCAGCAGCACCTTCCAGCGCGCCGGCGACGGGTCAGACTTGATCAGGCGGGTGGTGGTGGCGAGATAACCGGCCTTGTCGCCGGCCTTGAACTGGGCGCCGGCCAGATTTTCCAGATAGACGCTCTTGGCGCCGTTGCTGGCGATCAGCTTGTTGTAGGCGGCAACAGCGGCCTTGTGATTGCCCTGGCGCGACATCGACTGGGCGACCAGGATCTGGCTGGCCTCACCCGGGCAGTTCCGGGCAATGGCGACCGCCTTGTCGAGCTGGCCGGCGCGATAATAGAGCGGACCCAACTGGCCGCAAGGGGCGCCGACCTGTTCCAGCGCGGCAGCGGCCTGGCCATACTGGCCCACCGCGGTGAAGGCAAAGCCGGCCATTTCCGCCGTCTTCTGCTTTTCTTCGGCCGTGCTGGCCGCGGCGCGGGCCTGGGCAATGGCAGCGGCCACGCCGGCAGCGTTGCGCGACTTGGCGGCAGAGGCCGCCGCATTCAGCGCATTGCCAACCGCCTTGGAAACAGCCGCGTGCGCAGGCATGGCGGCAACAATCAGGCTGGCGGCGATCAGCAGACGGGCATTGATCGACATTGGCTCTCCTTGGTCTTCTTGTTCCAAACCCTGTCAGCCGGCCCGTTGTCACGCCGGCCCCACACACAGGCGAACCAAAAGGGAATGGCCGTGGCGAATCCCTCCCGCTCCCTCCCTGAGCGCGAGGGGCAGCCCATAAAGCAAAGTTGCGCCCGCGCAACGGGGCAAATGGCCCCAACTGCGGGCGATGGTTGCACGGCAGCGGCGAAGCGCCTAATCGCGCCCACACAGCAGCGACATGAGGAGAGGGACCATTCGCGCCTTCATTTTCCCCGGACAGGGCAGCCAATCGGTGGGCATGGGCAAGGGCCTGGCCGATGCCAGCCCGCACGCCCGCGCCGTGTTTGAAGAGGTGGACGAGGCGCTGGGCCAGCATCTCACCCGTCTGATGTGGGAGGGTCCGGAAGACGAGCTCACCCTCACCGCCAATGCCCAGCCGGCCATCATGGCTGTCGGCATCGCGGCGCTCCGCGTGCTGGAAAACGAAGCCGGCATCCGCCTGGCCGACAAGGCCGGCTTTGTCGCCGGCCATAGCCTTGGGGAATATACGGCGCTTTGCGCTGCTGGCTCGCTCAGCCTTGCGGACACCGCCCGCCTGCTGCGGCGGCGTGGGGAGGCCATGCAGGCCGCCGTGCCGCCCGGCGTCGGCGCCATGGCCGCGCTGCTCGGCCTTGATTTCGAAACGGTTCAGGCCATCGCCGCCGAAGCCGCCGGAACGCAGGTGTGCGCCGCCGCCAACGACAATGCCAACGGCCAGGTCGTCGTCTCCGGCCATGTCGAGGCGGTGGCCCGTGCCATGAACCTGGCCAAGGCCAAGGGCGCCCGCCACTCCGTGCTGCTGCCGGTCTCGGCCCCCTTCCACTGTCCGCTGATGCAGCCGGCTGCCGATGCCATGGCCGCCGCGCTGGCCGCCGCACCGATCGTGGCGCCCACCGTGCCGCTCGTCGCCAATGTCACGGCTGCCCCGGTCAGCGATGTCGACATGATTCGCACGCTGCTCATCGAACAGGTTTGCGGCACCGTGCGCTGGCGCGAATCCGTGCTGGCCATGGCGGGCCTTGGCGTCGAACAATTTGTCGAACTTGGCGGCAAGGTGCTCGGCCCCATGATCCGCCGCATCACGCCTGATGTGCCCACCATCACCGCATCCGACATGAGCGGTGTGGAAGCCATTGCGAAATCAATTGCCTGAGGGGCCATCGCCCGAGGAGACCCAGCATGTTTGATCTTTCCGGCATGACCGCGCTTGTCACCGGTGCCTCTGGCGGCATCGGCAGCGCCATCGCAAAGGCGCTGGCCGCCCGCGGCGCCCGTGTTGCCCTGTCTGGCACCCGCGCTGAAGCGCTTGCCGCCGTGGCCGCCGAATGTGGCCCCGATGCGGTGATCCTGCCCTGCAACCTGTCCGACAGCGCTGCTGTCGATGCGCTGGTGCCCCAGGCCGTCGAAGCGCTGGGCGGCCGGCTCGACATTCTCGTGTCCAACGCCGGCATCACCCGCGACAACCTCGCCATGCGCATGAAGGACGAGGAGTGGGCAGACGTGATCCGCATCAACCTTGAAGCCACCTTCCGCCTCTATCGCGCCGCGGCCAAGCCGATGATGAAGCAGCGGTTCGGCCGGCTGATCTCCATCACCAGCGTGGTGGGGGCCACCGGCAACCCTGGCCAGGCCAATTATGCCGCCTCCAAGGCTGGCCTGATCGGCATGACCAAGGCGCTGGCCCAGGAACTGGCCAGCCGCAACATCACCGTCAACGCCGTGGCGCCGGGCTTCATCGTCTCGGCGATGACCGATGCGCTGCCAGACGCCCAGAAGGAGGCACTGACCGGCCGCATCCCCGCCGGCCGTCTTGGGGCGGGTGAGGATATTGCCGCCGGTGTCGTCTATCTGGCGTCGAAGGAGGCGTCGTACGTGACCGGGCAGACGCTGCACATCAACGGCGGGATGTACCTGGCGTAACGCCGCGAGCGCGCAGTGCGCAGCACTGCACGCCGACAGGCGCAAGCCCGGCCGGCGACCAAAAATGGCGGCGCTCTGGCCGCCATTTTCGTGTGTCGTCCGACGGCGTGGCTCTGCCACGCCGCACCTGATCCTAGGCCTGTGGTAGGCCAAGGCGACGGAGGGGGCGGCGGGCGCTCTTCGTGCAAGGTCGGGCGGAGCCGCCGAGTCTGCTTGGCTGGCGAAATCAAGGAAGAAAGAAAGAGCGCGGCGAAGCCACGCCGTCGAAGCTGTTCTGCCGGCCTGCTGCCGGCAGCCAGCCCGGCCGAGCTTGCGCCTGTCGGCGCGCATTGCTGCGCGCACGCGGCGCTGCGCTCTTGCCACAATTCCGCCATCAGGCTATCGCGCCAGAGCAAGCTGAATGGCGCCCCGGCGCCGCAACCCAAGGGGACATGCAAATGAGCGACGTTGCCGAGCGCGTGAAGAAGATCGTGGTGGAGCATCTGGGCGTAGAAGCCGACAAGGTGACCGACACCGCCAGCTTCATCGACGATCTGGGCGCTGACAGCCTCGACACCGTCGAGCTGGTGATGGCCTTTGAAGAAGAATTTGGCGTCGAAATCCCGGACGATGCCGCCGAAAAGATCCTCACCGTCAAGGACGCCATCGATTTCATCGCCGCCAACGGCAACTGATCTCAGGCGCGAAAGGCCGCCCGGCTGTGCCGGTGCGCTTTGCCGGAACGGCCTTTCGTCCAGCACGGGCGAAGGGCCGTTCGCATTTTGAACTGCGAAATTGAACCACGCGGCCGCGGCAGGGCCGGCAAGGGATGAATGGAGCGCATATGCGCCGTGTTGTTGTTACCGGTCTGGGCCTCGTCACGCCGCTGGGTGGCAGTGTCGAAACCACCTGGGCCAATATCCTCGCCTCGCGCTCTGGCGCCGGGCCGATCACCCGCTTTGATGCCAGCAACCAGGCCTGTCGCATCGCTTGCGAGGTGAAGGCCGGCGATGGCAGCGGCATGACCTTCGATGCCAACCAGCGCGTTGACTACAAGGTGCAGCGCCAGGTCGATCCTTTCATCGTCTATGGCATCGATGCCGCCGGCCAGGCCATCGAAGACGCCGGCCTGACCGATATGACGGAGGAGGAACGTTTCCGCGCCGGCTGCTCGATCGGGTCGGGCATTGGCGGCCTGCCGGGCATCGCCTCCGAATCGATCATCTGCCACGAAAAGGGCCCGCGCCGCGTCTCGCCGCACTTCGTGCACGGCCGTCTGATCAACCTCATCTCCGGCCAGGTTTCGATCAAATATGGCCTGATGGGCCCCAATCATGCCGTGGTCACTGCCTGCTCCACCGGCGCCCATGCCATTGGCGATGCCGCGCGCATGATCGCGCTGGGCGATGCCGATGTGATGCTGGCCGGTGGTTCCGAAAGCGCGCTGTGCCCGTTGGGCATCGCCGGCTTTGCCCAGGCGCGTGCGCTCTCCACCGCCTTCAACGATGATCCCACCCGCGCCAGCCGCCCTTATGACAAGGATCGCGACGGTTTCGTGATGGGCGAAGGCGCCGGTGTCGTCTGCCTCGAGGAATATGAGAAGGCCAAGGCCCGCGGCGCGAAAATCTATGGTGAAGTCATCGGCTATGGCCTGTCGGGCGATGCCTATCACGTGACGGCGCCGCACCCGGAAGGCTCCGGCGCGTTCCGCTCCATGGAAATGGCGCTGAAGCGCGCCGGCCTGACGCCCGCCGACATCGATTATATCAACGCCCATGGCACCTCCACCCCGATGGGGGACGAGCTGGAACTGGGCGCGGTCAAGCGGCTGTTCGGCGCGGCCATCGACAATGTCTCGATGTCGTCGACCAAATCGGCCATCGGCCACCTGCTCGGCGGCGCCGGCGCGGTGGAGGCGATCTTCTGTCTGCTCGCTCTGCGCGATCAGGTCGCCCCGCCCACCCTCAACCTCGACAATCCGTCCGACAGCTGCATCGGCGTTGATCTGGTGCCCCATGTTGCCAAGCAGCGGCGCATCCGCGCGGTGCTTAACAACAGCTTCGGCTTCGGCGGCACCAACGCGACGCTGGTGATGCGCGGCGTCTGATCGGCCACGCCGTGCGCCGCCTTGGCCTTCTGATCCTGGCCGTTGGGGTGATGGCCGGCCTGTATCTGCTGGCCCCCTGGTATGGCTGGGGGGCAAACCCGGCCAAGCCGCAGGCCTTTGCGGTGGCCAAGGGCGCCAGCCTCAATCGCGTTGCCCGCGATCTCGAGGCGCAGGGCATCATCGCCGACGGCGGCCGTTTCCGGCTGGCGGCGCGGCTGCTGGGTGGCGATGCGGCGGTGCAGGCCGGCAATTATCGCCTCCGCCCCGGCCAGAGCTGGGCCAGCATCCTGGCGGCCCTGCAGAAGGGCGAGGTGCAGCGCTTCACCGTTACCATCCCCGAAGGCTGGCCGGCGGTGCTGGTGGCCGAACGGCTGAATGCCATCCCCGATCTGAAGGGACAGGTCGCCGCCCCGCCCGAAGGCAGCGTGTTGCCCGACACCTATGACTATCAGCCCGGCGAACCCCGCGCCGCCGTGCTGAAGCGCATGCAGGCTGCGATGGACAAGGCGCTGGCAGATCTCTGGCCCAGGCGCTCCGCCAAAACCGTGGTCAAAAGTCCGCAGGAGGCCGTGATCCTGGCCAGCATCGTCGAAAAGGAAACCGGCAAGGCCGGAGAGCGCCGCACCATTGCGGGCGTCTATTCCAACCGGCTGCGCATCGCCATGAAGCTGGATGCCGATCCCACCGTGATCTACCCGATCACGCAAGGGCGCCCGCTCGGCCGGCGCATCCGCCGGTCCGAACTCAATCGCGACACCGGCTACAACACCTATCTGAAGCCCGGCCTGCCCAAGGGCCCCATCGCCAATCCGGGGCGGGAGAGCCTCATGGCCGTGCTCGATCCGGCCGACACCGATGCGCTCTATTTCGTCGCCGATGGCAGCGGCGGCCATGTCTTTGCCAAAACGCTCGCCGAACAAAATGCCAATGTGGCGCGCTGGTTTGCCCTGCGCCGGCAGCGGGGCGAGATGTGAGCCGCAGGCCCGCCTCGCGGCCGGCGGTGAAGCCTTCCACCCGCACGCGCGCGCAGCGGCGCAGCCGGCTGGCCGTGATCGGACTGTGGGCGGCGCGCCTGCTGGCGATGCCGGTGCTGGCCTGGATGCTGGGCCTGTTGTGGTTCAGCCTCACGCTGCCAGGCGCCGCGCCACTTTCGGTCAAATCCGATGGCGTGGTGGTGCTCACCGGTGGGGTCGGTCGCTTCCAGCGTGGGCTGAAGGTGGTGGAAATCGGTGCTGCCCGGCGCATGCTGATTTCCGGCGTTGGCCGCACCACAACGCGGCGGCAGCTGGCGGCGGCCTATCACATCGGCACGCGCCGGCTGCGCACCACCGATTTGGGTTATGAAGCCATCGACACACGATCGAATGCCGAGGAAACGGCGCGCTGGGTGGCGGCCAACAAATTCGCCTCCATCCGGCTGGTCACCAGCGCCGGCCACATGCGCCGCGCCCGGCTCGAACTGGCGCGCGTGCTGCCGGCCGGCATCGCCGTGCTGCCCGATGCGGTGCCATCCGAACCCAAGGCCCCCAGCCTGGCGGTGGAATATTCGAAATGGCTGCTGCGCCGCGCCGCGCTTCTGGCGGGGGCGGCCTGATGGGCGTGGCTCGGCTGGTGCTGGCGCTGATCCGCACCATCATCTTCCAGATCGCCTTTCTTGGCGGCTCGCTGGTGCTGGTGCCGCTGGCGCTGCTGCTCGGCCTGCTCTCCGGCCAGGGCCCCTTGCTCTACATCGGGCCCAAGCTGTGGGCCGGCTGGTTCCGCCTCACCAGCCGGGTGATCACCGGCATCCGGATCGAGATTGACGGCGAAATCCCCGCCGGCCCGCATCTGTTTGCGCTCAAACATGAAAGCGCGCTGGAAGCCATCCTCACCCTCTGGTGGTTCGAACGCCCGGCGGTGGTGATGAAGCAGGAATTGCGCCGGATCCCGATCTGGGGCCTCGCCTCGGCCCGGCACGGCTCCATCTTCGTTGATCGCGCCGGTTCGGCCGCCATGCTGCGCGAAATGATGCGCCAGGCCCAGGCCGCCGTGGCGCTGGGCCGGCCGGTGGTGATCTTCCCCGAAGGCACGCGGGTGGAGGTCGGGCAGACGCCAGAACTCGCCGCCGGTTTTGCCGGCCTCTACAAGATGCTGAAGCTGCCGGTGGTGCCGATCGCGCTCGACAGCGGCAGCGTCTGGCCGAAGAGCTTCATCAAATATCCCGGCACCGTGCGTCTGTTGGTTGGCGCGCCCATTCCACCCGGCCTGAAGCGGGACGAGGTGGAAGCCCGCGTGCACGCCGCCATCAATCTGTTGCAGGGAACCCGGCCATGATGCGCCGCCGCTGGCCCCAAAGAGCGACGTTGCTGCTCTCGCTGCTGCCGCTGCTGCTGGGGCTGGCGGCCTATGCCTGGGCCTGGCGCGGCTGGGCGGTGGATTTTGAAACCACGCTGGCCGGCTGGTTCCCCGGCCGCACGCTGGTGGCGACCGGCTTCCCTTATCGGTTGGAGGCGGAACTGGCCGGGGTGGAGCGTCGCCATGATGGCCCGGTGCAGCTGGTGCTGCGGGCGGAGCGCTTGCGCCTCAACCGCGGGCCATGGCGGCCGGAACTCACGGTGTTCCAGGGCCAGGGCGTGGCGCTTGCCACAGCGCTTGGACCGCTGGCGGCGCGGGTGGCCGCCGGCAGCGGCAATGCCAGCCTGCACCTTGTCGATGGCCGGCTGCGTCGCCTGTCGCTGGTGCTGCCCGCCGCCAAAGGCAACGCCGGCTTCGGCCCGGATTTCACCACCAGCGCGCTGGAACTCCACCTGCGCGAACGCCAGCCCGGCGCCGCTACCGATGCCGCCCAGCCGCAACCGCGCGGGCAATTGGTCATCGGCGCCACCGGCCTGCGCCTGGGGCAGGGCGCAGCCTTGTCGCTGGATGCCGATTTGGTGGCGCGCGGCCGGGCCCGGTTGACCGATTATCGCGCCTGGGCCGGCGATGGCGTCATCGATGCCAGCGCCACGCTGCGCGACGCCACGGGCGAAGTGTTGAAACTGGATGCCAGCATCGTGCCGCTGGGCACCGGGATGCGGCTGGCTGGCACGATCACCACCGTTTGCCCGCTGGCGGTGCAGGCGCTGCTGGCCGGCACCGCCGCGCCGGCCGAAGCCCGGCTGCGCGCGCCCGTGCGGCTGGCGGTGGAAACCGCCTTGCCCGCCGGTGGCCCGGTGGCACTGTCGGGCCTTCCGGCCGATCTGGCGGGTCGGTCGCGGCGCGGCCAGCTGCCGCCATGCCCGCATTTGCGCTGAATTCCGCCCCAAACTGTCCGTTTTTTACAATCCTGCCGGCCCGACCAGGCGCAGCATTCCCCCGCGCGCGCGACCGCGCCACAGATTGGGGGACTCATGACAAGCAAGACCATCGCCGCCGCCCTGGCCACTGCCCTTCTGGCCATGCCGGCTGCGGCCAAGGATCCACCGCCCACGCTCACCAAGTGCCAGGCCTCGCTCGGCACCGTGGCCGTGGTGGATGGCGACACCCAGGGCTGGACCAAGTTCGGTCTCGGCTCGCCCCGCCCGCTGCTGGCGGCGCTGGCCAATGAATCGGGCTGTTTTGCGATCCATGATCCGGCCAGCGGCAAGCCGGCCAATTTCCTGATGAGCGCCATCGCCGGCAGCCAGGAGGACATCGACAAGGGCGTGGAGATGGCAAAAAGCGTTGCCACCGAAGCACTGGTGCGATCCGGCGCCCTGGGCCGCGTGCCTGGGGTGGGCGGCATGATGGGCATGTTCGGCGGCTTTGGCGGCAAGAAAAAGACCATCGCCGCCGCCATCCGGGTGATGAGCCCGGCCACCGGCATGGCCCTGGCCAGCGGCAGCGGCAGCTCGCAAAGCAACAGCGTCACGCTGGGCGGCATGGCGGGCGTGGCCGCCGGCATGGCCCAGGCCGGCTATGCCACCAAGGACGGCCAGATGCTCACCGAAGCCTTCATCAAGGCGTTCAACGCCGTGGTGGCGCAAGGCGGCGCGCTACAGGCCGGGGCAATGCAGGTGGCGGCCAGTGCGCCGGCCGCCGCGCCCGGTGCCACAGTGGCGGTGGACACATCGATGCGCGCCACCCCGGCGATGGATGGCGCCGTGGTGCGCACCCTGCGCGCCGGCACCAGCCTCAAGCCCACCGGCAAGCGCGAGGGCAAGTTTGTCGAACTGGCCGACAGCTTCGGCACCAGCGGCTGGGTGAATGTCGAGGATCTGAAATAGGCGGGGGCAGGGCGGTCCGCCGGGCCGCCCTCACCGGCCGAAATCGGCCTTTTCGGTGTCCTGGCCTTCATCGATGATGCTGCGGCGGATGGCGCGGGTGCGGGTGAACAGCGCCTCCAGCGTGTCGCCCTCGCCCCAGCGGATGGCGCGCTGCAGCGCCACCAGATCCTCGGTGAAACGGCCCAACAGTTCCAGCACCGCCTCGCGGTTGTTCAGGAACACGTCGCGCCACATCACCGGATCGGATGCAGCGATGCGGGTGAAATCACGGAAACCGCCGGCCGAATATTTGATCACCTCGGCCTTGGTCACCGCTTCCAGATCGCTGGCCGTGCCCACGATCGAATAGGCGATCAGGTGCGGCAGGTGGCTGGTCACCGCCAGCACCCGGTCATGATGGGCGGCGTCCATCAACTCCACCTTGGCCCCCAGCCGGCGCCAGAATTCCGCCAGCTTCTCCACCATCATGGCATCGGCGCGCGGCGGCGGCGTGATGATGCACCAGCGGCCCTGGAACAGGCTGGCAAAGCCGGCATCCGGCCCGGACTTCTCGGTGCCCGCCACCGGGTGCGCCGGGATCACATGCACGCCGGGCAGAGCAGCGCCCAGCACCTTGGCCACGCTTTCCTTCACGCTGCCCACGTCACTCACCACCGTGTCCGGGCTCAATTCCGGGCCAATCTCGGCCGCCACTGCCGCCATCGCCCCCACCGGCACACACAGGATGACGAGATCGGCATCCACCACGGCCGCGCCGGCGCCATCGGCAACATCATCGGCCAGGCCCAGCTGGATCACCCGTTCGCGCACATCCTCGTCGGCATCGCTCACCACCAGCTGCACGGTCGGCATGGCGGCGCGGATGGCACGCGCCAGCGACGAGCCGATCAGGCCCATGCCAATGATGGCCACCCGCGCAAACGGCAGCATCAGGCCGGCGCTCCCGTCGCGCCTTCAACATAATCGCGCAGCGCCGCGGCCACTGTGCGGGTTTCGGTTTCGGTGCCGATCGAAATGCGCAGGGCCCGCGGCATGTTCTGCACAGCGAGGTATCGGCAGATGATGCCGTGATCCAGAAGATACTGGTTGCACGCCGCCGCTGTCACCGGTCCGTCCTCCGGAAACTCCACCAGGATGAAGTTGCAGGCCGATGGAATGGCGCGCAGGCCGGCATTGCCCAGTGCCGCGATTTCGCCGGCCAGCCAGCCGCGCAGGCGGATGGTTTCGGCCCGCACCATGGCGATATGGGCATCGTCGGCCAGGCTGGCCACCGCGCCGGCCTGGCCGGTGCTGGTCACGTTGAACGGCCCGCGCACCCGGTCCATCGCGGCGATCAGCGGCAGCGCCGCCACCGCCCAGCCAATGCGCTGCGCCGCGAGGCCATGGATCTTGGAAAAGGTGCGGGTGACAATCAGGTTGGGCAGCGTCTGCGCCAGCGCCAGCCCATCCTCATACTCATCCTCCACAAACTCGGCATAGGCGCAATCCAGCACCAGCACCACGTTCGCCGGCACCCCGGCAATCAGGCGGCGGATATCGGCCGCCGGCAGCAGCGTGCCGGTGGGGTTGTTTGGATTGGCGACATAGATCACCCGGGTCGCCGGCGTGATGGCCGCCAGGATCGCATCCACATCGCCGGTATAATCCACATCGGGCACCACCACAGGCGTCGCCCCCACCCGGCGCGTCGCGCCTTCATAAACCGCAAAACCATGGCGCACGTGGATGATCTCGTCCCCCGGCCCGGCAAAGGCGGAAGCGATCATGTGCAAAATCTCGTCGCTGCCGGTGCCGCAGATGATGTGGGCCGGGTCCACGCCATATTTGGCGCCCAGTGCGCTGCGGAGCTGGGTTGAGGCCGGATCGGGATAGCGATGGCCTTCGGCCAGCACCGCCTGCATCGCCGCTACCGCCTTGGGGGAGGGGCCCCACGGATTCTCGTTGCTCGACAATTTCGCCACCACCGGCGCGCCGTCGGCCTTGGCCTTGCCGGGCACATAGGCGTGCATGGCCTCGATCCAGGGCTTCATCACCGGGGCGTTCGGGGGCGCGGATGTCGTCATGCCAGCGGCGTTAGCGAATATCGCTTCCCCCGTCACCCCCACGCCTTTATCTGGGCACCCGATGGACCAACGTTTCGGCCTTGACCGCAGCATCACCCTGCCCGGCGATTTCGCGCTGGCGGGTGGCGGTGTGCTGCCCGAACTCACCATCGCCTATGAAACCTATGGCCGGCTGAACGCCAACGCCAGCAACGCCATCCTGATCTGCCACGCGCTCACCGGCGATCAATATCTTGCCTCCACCCACCCGCGCACCGGCAAGCCGGGCTGGTGGACGCGGCTGGTCGGCCCCGGCAAGCCGGTCGATCCCGAACATTGGTTCGTCATCTGCGCCAATGTGCTGGGTGGCTGCATGGGGTCCACCGGGCCCTCGACGGCCGATCCCCGCGATGGCCAGCCCTATGCCATGCGCTTTCCCGTCATCACCATTTCCGACATGGTGGCCGCCCATGTGCGCCTGCTCGATCATCTCGGCATTGCGCAGCTGCACGCCGTGATCGGCGGCTCGATGGGCGGCATGCAGGCGCTCACGCTGGCGGTGAACCACCCGACCCGCGTGCAAAAGGTCGTCGCCATCGCCACCGCTGCCCGCCATTCGGCGCAGAACATCGCCTTCCACGAAGTCGGCCGCCAGGCGATCATGGCCGATCCCAAGTGGCAGGGCGGGCTCTACGCCCCCGATGCACCGCCGGCCGATGGCCTTGCCGTCGCCCGCATGGCCGCGCACATCACCTATTTGTCCGAAGCCGGTCTCACCGAAAAATTCGGCCGCCGACTGCAGAACCGCGATGCCGTGTCGTTCGGCTTCGATGCCGATTTCCAGGTCGAATCCTATCTGCGGCACCAGGGCCTGTCGTTCGTGGAGCGGTTCGACGCCAATTCCTATCTCTACATCACCCGCGCCATGGATTATTTCGATCTGGCCGAGCCCTTTGGCGGCAATCTTGCCCGTGCCTTTGCCGGCAGCCCCTGCCGCTTTGCGCTCGTCTCCTTCACCTCCGACTGGCTTTATCCCACCGCCGAAAGCCGCCGCATCGTGCGCGCGCTCAACGCCGCCGGGGCACCGGTATCCTTCGTCGAGCTGGAAAGCCCGTTCGGCCATGATGCCTTCCTGCTCGACGCGCCGGAAATGAACCGCGTTGTCCATGGGTTCCTCGCGGCATGACCGGCCTTCGCCTCAGCACCAGCGTCGATGATCAGCAGCTTGACCGCATCCATGGCTGGCTCACCAACGCCTATTGGTCGCGCGGGATCAGCCGCGATCTGGTGGCGCGCGCCATGGCCGGCTCGCTGTGCGTCGGCGCCTTTGCCCCCGATGGCCGCCAGATCGGCTTTGCCCGGCTGGTAACCGATCGCGCCACCTTTGCCTATCTGTGCGACGTGATTGTCGATGATGCCGCGCGCGGCCAGGGGGTCGCGTCGGCCATGCTCACCCATCTTGACGGCCTGCCCGAACTGGCCGGTCTGCGGCGCTGGCTGCTTGTCACCCACGATGCGCATCCGCTCTATCGGCGTCACGGCTGGCAAGCGGCCGCGCACCCCGAACGGTTGATGGAGCGCGTGGTCGCCAACGCCTATGGCGGGGATCCGGCATGACACCGGTTCCGTTGCGTCCCGATCTGGCCGCCGTGGCCGCCGCCGTGCCGGAAGGCGCGCGCGTGCTCGATATCGGCTGCGGCAATGGCCAGCTTTTGGCCTGGCTGCGCGACACCAAAGGGGTGGAGGGCCGAGGCATCGAACTGGACGCTGCAGACGTGGCGAGCGCCGTCGGCCGGGGCCTTGCCGTGGTGCAGGGCGATGCCGATACCGATCTGGCCGATTATCCCGATGCCGCCTTTGATGTCGTCATCCTCTCCAACACGCTGCAGGCGATGCAGCGGCCAGCCGCCGTCCTGGCCGAACTGGTGCGCATCGGCCGCAGCGCCATCGTGTCCTTCCCCAATTTCGGCCATTGGCGGGTGCGGCTCAGCCTCACGCTCGGCGGCCGCATGCCGGTCACCCGCTCGCTGCCCGTCAGCTGGCACGAAACGCCCAACATCCATTTCTGCACCATCGCCGATTTCGAGGCGCTGGCCGCCGAAATGGGGCTGACGGTGGAACGCGCCACCGGCTTGTCCGCCGGCCGACCGGTCAGCCTTTGGCCCAATCTGCTGGCCGATACCGGGGTGTTCGTCCTGCGGCGATAGGCTATCATCTCCCGCGTGGACCCCGATCTCGATCCCGAACTGATCCGCTTCCTGCGCGAGGAACTGGGCCATGATCTGCCCGCCGGCGGCGCATGGACCTTCACCGGCCCGCTGTGGATCTGGAAGGGCAAATCGGCGGATGGCAAGCCCAGCCCGATGAGCTGGCATTTCCTCACCATCACCGGCCCGGTGGCCGATGGCATCCGCGCCGGCGCGCCGGGCCGGTCGGCGGCCTGGGGCAGCGTCTATGTGAAGGTCCGGTTGGGCAACACCTCATGGGCGACCTCCGTGTTCCCGTCGAAAGAGGCTGGCGGCTATCTGCTGCCGGTCAAGGCCGCCGTGCGGAAAAAGGAAGGCGTAGGCGAGGGCGACACGGTGACGGTGGAGCTCAGTCTCTGAGCACAATCCTCCCCCTCTGGGGGAGGTGGCGCCAAAGGCGACGGAGGGGGCTGCAAGGACCACGCGAGGCAGCCCCCTCCGCCCTTCGGGCACCTCCCCCAAAAGGGGGAGGACCGCCAGATCACAACGCCATCTGCGTCTGCGTCGTCACGCTTGCCAGCTTGCCTTCGGCGCTTTCCACCCGCGTCACCCACACGCTGGTGCGCCGGCCAACATGCAGCGGCGTCGCGGTGGCCACCAGCGTGGTTCCAACCGGGATGGCCCCCATCATGTTGGTCTTGGATTCGATCGTCGTCGTGCCCTTCGCGCCTTCGGGCAGCACCTGGAAGGCCCCCACCGCACCGGTGAAATCGGCCAGCGCCATCAGAAAGCCGCCATGGGCGGTGCCGCCCGATGTGCAGTATTCCGGCCGGATGAGGGCGTGCACCACCACTTGTTCCGGCCCCATTTCCTTGATCTCAAAGCCGAGGTGCGCCGAAAACGGCACCATCTTCACCACGGCGGCAAGGGCGGCGTCATCCATTGCGGGTCCCCAATCCTTAGTTGATCAGTCGGGGCACCATCGCCGGATCGGCGGCGCCCACCAGCACCGGCTTTTGCCAATCCGTCTTGGCGACCAGCACGACATGATAACGCTCGGGCAGGGTTTCCACCCGCCAGTCGATCACCTCGAACATCGCCTCGTCCAGCCGCAGCTGCAGCGGCTCGCGCAGCCAGCCGATATCCTTCTGGTGCCAGGGCCGCCGCGCCCGCACGATCAGCACGGCCAGCCCCGCCGGTGACAAGACCCGCCACAGTTCGCGCAGCATCAGCCGCGGCTGCAGCAAGGGGGCCGACAGCAGCGCCTTGTCGAACAGGGCTTCGTGAAACGGCAGATGGTGGGGATCGGCGCGCACCGTGCCGGGCCTGATATCCTCATCTCGCGCCGCCACGCAGGCCAGCCGCTCCCACCCCTCCAGGTTGAGCGGCACCCGCTCCGGCGGGCGGCCCAGCACCAGCAAGCGGCCATGGCCCTTCCCGGCAAACAGGCGTTCCAGCGGAGTGGCGTCGCGGATCATGGCCCGGGGTTATGGCGCGGAATGGCCGAGGCGGGAAGGGCCTTCAGATCCTCTCCAAACTTGTTTGGGGAGGTGGCGGCCGCAGGCCGACGGAGGGGCGCTGCCGGCACCGGCCGCCGCGCCTCAGCCCCGCTCAACGGCCATCGCAATGCCCATGCCGCCGCCAATGCACAATGTCGCCAGGCCCTTCTTCGCATCTCGCCGGCCCATTTCGTGCAGCAGCGTCACCAGCACGCGCGCGCCCGATGCGCCGATCGGGTGGCCGATGGCGATGGCACCGCCGTTGACGTTCAGCTTGGCCGGGTCCAGCCCCAGTTCCTGGCCCACGGCCAGCGCCTGCGCGGCGAATGCCTCGTTGGCTTCCACCAGATCCAGATCGGCCACGCTCCAGCCCGCCTTGGCCAGCGCCTTGCGGCTGGCCGGCACCGGGCCGATGCCCATGATCTTCGGATCGACGCCCACGCTGGCAAAGCCGGCAATGCGGGCGAGGATGGGCGCGCCGCGGCGCAGCGCCTCGGCCTCGCTCATCAGCACCAGCGCGGCGGCGCCATCGTTGATGCCGCTGGCGTTGGCGGCCGTCACTGTGCCGTCCTTCTTGAACGCGCCCTTCAGGCCCGACACGCCATCGATGGTCACGCCGTCGCGGATATATTCATCGGTGTCGATGATGGTATCGCCCTTGCGGCCCTTCACAGTGACGGGCGCGATTTCGGCGGCAAAGCGGCCGGCGGCGCGCGCCGCGCTGGCCTTGTTCTGGCTGGCCACGGCAAATTCATCCTGGGCGGCGCGGCTGATCTGATACATTTCAGCCACGTTTTCCGCGGTGATGCCCATGTGATAGCCGTTGAAGGCATCCCACAGGCCATCCTTGATCATGGTGTCCACAAATTCCATGTGGCCCATCTTCTGCCCGGCGCGCAGGGCCTGGGCATGCATGGAAAGGCTCATCGATTCCTGGCCGCCGGCGACCACGATGCCGGCATCGCCATTGGCAATCGCCTGGGCCGCCATCGCCACCGCGCGCAGGCCCGATCCACAGACCTGGTTGACACCATAGGCCGGCGCATCCTGCGTGATGCCCGCGGCCAGCGACGCCTGCCGCGCCGGGTTCTGGCCGTGGCCGGCGGTCAACACCTGGCCCAGGATCACCTCGCTCACCTCGTCGGCGGCCACGCCGGCATCGGCCAGCGCAGCCTCGATCGCCGCCTTGCCCAGCAGATGGGCCGGCGTGCTGGCAAAGCTGCCCAGGAAACTGCCCACGGCGGTGCGGCGGGCGGCGGTGATGACGATGTTGCTCATGGGGTCTCCCCTGGTTTCGAGTCGCAGTCCAAAGCCTAGGCAAGTTTGCCGCGCTGCACCATGGCCCTTTGGATCAAGCCTGCAGCCACCGGGTCAACGGCGCCCAAAACCGCTCCGGCGCCCGGCCGCCCACCACCATGCCGACATGGCCGCCCATGATCTCCAGCCGGCGGGCATCGCCCGGGTCGGTCAGCGCGGCGGCGGCCGGCACGATGCGATCGGCCATCGCCACCACATCCAGCAGCGGGATAGCTGGCAGCGCATCGCCGCCCAGCCCGTGCGCCCCGGCCTCGAACAGGCCGGCCAGATCGGCGGCGGCGGCCAGGCTGATCGGCGCGCCGCCGTTGGCCCAATCCTCCAGCCGGGCAAAGCCGGCCACCGCCGCATCATCGGCCGCCGCCAGCCGCTCATATTTCGCCACCAGGCTGGCCGGATCCAGGGACCAGAAGGCCGGTTGCAACAGGTCCATCGGCACGGCGCCCAGCGGTTCGGCCAGCGGCCGTGCCTGTTGCCACCATTGGCCCAGCGCCGCCCGCCCAGCATCGCCATAGCCGACAAAGCGCCAGGGCGCCGCCAGCAACGCCAGCTGGCTGGCCACCCCGGCGCGCGCCGCCGCCAGCGCCAGCGTGCCGCCCAGGCAATAACCCAGCATCGGCACCGCTTCGCCCAGCGCCGCGATCAACGGCACCAACCGCTCGTCCACCAGCGCTGCCAGCCCCAGCGCTTCCGGCTGCGGCCCCCAATCCACCAGCAACGGCCGGAACCCGGCTGCGGCCAGGTGCGCCGCCAGGCTCTGCCCCGGCCCCAGATCCAGCACATCGGGCGCGTTGATCAGTGATGGCACCAGCACCAGCGGCCGGCCGCGTTCCGCCCCGGCGCGCAAGGCAACGCTGCCCACGCGCGCCACCTCGGGCCAGGCGGCGCGCGGCGGCGGGGCCGGCGCCTGCTGATAGCGCGCCAGCCCGGCCAGCACCCGCGCCAGCCGCGCCCGGTCATCCCCGCACACCGCCTGCACCGTGCCCAGGAACAGCGGCAGCGGGTGCGGGCCGCGATCCCGCCGGCGCTCAGCCATGGCGGTGCTGCACCTGCGGCATTGCACCGCAACACATGACCGTGCTAGCGATAATGACAGAGACCGTTCCGGGAGTCCTCATGGCCGCTGCTTCCTCCTCCGACGCCAAGGCGGGCAAAGCGCCCATCGTCATCAAGAAATACGCCAACCGTCGGCTCTACAACACCGAAACGTCAAGCTACATCACGCTGGAACATCTGGCGGAGATGACGCGTGACGGCCGTGATTTCCAGGTGTTCGACGCCCGCACCGGGGAGGATATCACCCGCTCCGTGCTCACCCAGATCGTGATGGAAGGGGAAGCCGGCGGCCAGACCATGCTGCCGGTGTCGTTCCTGCGCCAGATCATCGCCATGTATGGCGATTCGATGCAGGCGATGGTGCCCCACTATCTCGAAGCCTCGATGGCGGCCTTTGCCGAGAATCACGCCAAGTTCCGCGACGCGGCGATGAAGCCGTTCGAACAGCTGGCCAAGCAGAATCTCGCGATGTTCCAGGCCGCGACCGACATGATGACCGGCGGCCGCTTCCGCACCACCGAACGTGCGCCGCCGCCGCAGCCGACCCCGCCGCCGGCCGAAAAGCCGGCCGCCAGCGCCGAGGAACTGGCGCTGCTCAAGGAACAGCTCGCCGCCCTCCAGGCCCGACTGGACGGCATCAAGGGCTGATTTTGCCCTGCACCGCTGCATCGGCCCTTGCTGCTGCCGCGGCTTGTCTATATGGGCGGCGGTGGGAGAAAGCCTGATCGGAGGGGTCTGATCAGGCAGATGGTTCGGGTTTGGCACTGCCACCCGCCTTGGGGGGCATTGCCGGCACGATTGGTGGGATGCTGGCGATGAAGAGTGGGTCTCAAGGTGTATTTTCCGGGCCAGACAGCAACAGTGACGACGGGCCTCTGATCGTGCCGGCCCCCGGCGATGATCTGCCGGCCGGCTATCGGCCTTCGGCCGACGAAGAGTTCATGAACCCGCTGCAGCTGGCCTATTTCCGCAAGAAGCTGCTGGCGTGGAAAGACGAGATCCTGAAGGAATCGGAAAGCACGCTGGAAGCGCTGAAGGCCGAGCCGCTGCGCGAGCCTGATCTGACCGACCGTGCCGCCAGCGAAACCGATTGGGGCATCGAACTGCGCACCCGCGACCGCCAGCGCAAGCTGATTTCCAAGATCGATGCCGCGCTGCGCCGCATCGAAACCGGCGATTATGGCTGGTGCGAGATCACCGGTGAGCCGATCAGCCTCGCCCGGCTGGAAGCCCGCCCGATCGCCACCATGACGATCGATGCCCAGGAGCGCCACGAGCGCGACGAGAAGATCAGCCGCGACGAATAGTTTGGTGCCTGGCGCCGCCGGGCTGCGCCATCAGCGCAGGCCGGTCGGCGCGGCATCATCCCGCTCAATGAATGCGGGACAATTCGTCCTTCACTTTCAGTTTTTCGGCCTTCAGTTGCCGCAGGATGGCGGCATCAGGCACGGGTCGCTTCAATTCGGCACCCAGTCTGGCGTCCAGCCTGGCATGGCGGGCGGCCAGCATGTCCCGGTGGCTGTTGGGCATTCATACTCTCCCTTCGCTCACAGGCGCTGCCCGGATTGGGCAGCGTCGGGACTGACGAGTGCATCATGCTTCGCACCGCGAGTCCATCACCCATGCGGCGATTCACCGCCATATTGGCAGCATTCGCCGCCAGGGCCTTGGCCACCCTTGAGCCGGCCCGGCCTTTTGGTTAACCGATAGTCTCTTGCCGCGCGCAACAACGGAGCCTGCCCAGCCGTGGACGAAGCGGAAATCCGCGCCCGCATCGAATATCTGAGGATGGAGCATCGCGATCTGGATGCCGCCATCGATGCCCTACGCCAGCTGCCGATGCCCGACATGATCCAGCTGCAACGCTTCAAGAAGCGCAAGCTGCGCCTGAAGGATGAGATCAGCCTCCTCGAAGATCAGCTGATCCCCGACATCATCGCATGATCGCGCTGTTGCTGCTGCTGGCCGCCACTGGCCCGGATGCGGCAGCCGAAACGGCGCCCGAACTGCCCATCGCCCGGGCCTGCAGCGCGGCTGCTGCCGCCGAACATCCCGGCCGCCGCGATCTGTCCCGCTGCGACAAGGACATCCGCCAACCGGGCATCCCACCGTCCGTGCGGCTGGCCATGCTGCTCAACCGCGGCATCGCGCGGGTTAAGGCCGGCAAGCTGGTGGAGGCGGTGGCCGATTTCGATCTCGCCATTCAGGCCGCGCCGGGCCTGGCCGAGGCTTGGATCAACAAGGGCATCGCGCTGACCCGGCTTGATGGCCGTGCCGCCGAGGCGGTCGCGCTGATCAGCCATGGTCTGGAGATCGGCCCGAAAAGCCCGGCCCGTGCCTATTTCGCGCGGGCCCAGGCCCAGGAAGTGGCCGGCAATCTGAAGGCGGCGATGGAAGATTATGCCGCCGCCGCCCGGGCCGACCCGGATTGGCCGGCGCCCGCCGAGGAGCTGAAACGCTTCCACGTCGAGCGCCGGAAGGTGCTCAAGGCCTGATCATTCGGCCGCCAGCCGCGTCTCACCGGCAACCGGCAGCGCGTCCAGCCCGGTGCCGATGTCCACCTTGCGCGGCTTCTTGTGTTCGGGGATCTCGCGCACCAGTTCGATGTTGAGCAGGCCATTTTCAAAGCTGGCACCGGTCACCTTGATGGTGTCTGCCAGCTGGAAGCGGCGCTCAAAGGCGCGCTTGGCGATGCCGCGGTGGAGGAACTGGCGCTCCTTGCCGTCAACCTCGGGCGCGGCCTGGCCCACCACGATCAGCGTGTTTTCCTGCACGGTGATGTCCAGCTCGCCACGGGCGAAACCGGCAACCGCCATCTGGATGCGATAGGCGCCATCGCCCAGCTTTTCGATGTTGTAGGGGGGAAAGGCATCCCCGGTGTCGATCCGGCTGGCATAATCGACCAATCGGTTCAGATTCTCGAATCCGATGGACGAACGCAGCAACGGCGAAATATCAAATCCACGCATGGCACATTCCTCTTCAAGCAAAGGTGCGTCTGGTCCCGCCCATCCTGGGCCGGGGGTTGCCGCCGTGCCTCCTGGCCCCGCCGGCAATCTCAATCTGGGCATGGTCCGTCCGCTTTCAAGAGGGGGTGGGCCGCCGCTGCGGCCGCAGCTTGATGCCCTGTTCCGCGATGTGCTCGCCGTTGGCGATGCGGCGCGCGGCTGGTTTGACGGGCCGTGCCTGGCCTGGCGCGCCATGCTGCCGCCCGATGCCGCGCTGGCCGTCGGCACCGAATCGCTGGCCATCACCGCCGGCCTGCTGGCGGTGATGAATTGGCTGCTCCGCCCCGAACATCAGGGCCAGCCGCAGCAGTTGCAGCCATTCCGCTTCGATGATCCGCCGCCGCTCGCCGCCGATCATCCCTTGACCGGCACACCCGGCCACGCAATCGCCACCGCCACCCGCCAGATCCTCGCCCGCGCCGAAGCGCTGTCGGCCCTCAACGCCCCGCCAGAAGGACATGAGCCATGAACCCGTTCCACCTTGCCATCCCGGTCGATGATCTGGCCGCTGCGCGCCATTTTTATGGCACGGTGCTGGGCTGCCCCGAAGGCCGCAGCTCGGAAACCTGGATCGATTTCGATTTCCACGGCCATCAGCTGGTGGTGCACAAGGCGCCGAAAAGCGCCATCCACCGCAACCCCGTCGATGGTGACCAGGTGCCGGTGCCGCATTTCGGCCTGGTGCTGGATTGGGCCGGCTGGGAAGCGCTGGGCGAACGCATCAAGGCGGCCGGCGTCGCCTTCGAACTGGAACCCCATGTGCGCTTTGCCGGCAAGCCGGGCGAGCAGGGCACCTTCTTCCTGTTCGATCCGGCCGGCAACGCGCTGGAATTCAAGGCCATGCGCAACCCCGCCAACCTCTTTGCCAAACAGGCCTGAAAACCGATCCTCCCGATGCTTGCATGGGGAGTTGTCACCCGCAGGGTGACGGAGGGGCCGCGCCATCACCGCAACCACCGCCCGCCCCACCCCACGCGCCATGGTGCCACACCCGCCTGCCAATCCGCCCCGGCTGGGCTACACCGCTGCCCATGCGTCCCGAAACGCCCTTTGCTCCCACTGCCCCGGCGGTGACCACGGCGCCTGCCGTGCTCACGGCCCGGGGTCTGGCCAAATCCGTGCCCACCGCCGCTGGCCAGCGCCGGCAGCTGTTCGCCCACGTCGATCTTGATCTTCATGCCGGCGATGTCGCCGCCATCACCGGCGAATCGGGCGTCGGCAAATCCACCCTGCTCAACGTGCTGGCCGGGCTGGATCAGCCCGATGCCGGCAGCGTCACCATCGGCGGCCAGGCGCTGTCGGGCCTGAACGAAGCTGCGACCACGGCGCTCAGGTGCCGCCACATCGGCTTTGTGTTCCAGGCCTTCCACGTGCTGCCGCACCTTGATCTTGCCCGCAACGTTGCACTGCCGCTGGTACTGGCGGGCGCTGCGCAAGGCCAGGCGCTGGAGGCCGCCCGCGCCATGCTGGACCAGGTTGGCCTTGGTGGCCGTGGCAGCGATCACCCGGCCGTGCTGTCAGGCGGCGAGTTGCAGCGGGTCGCCATCGCCCGCGCCCTTGTCCACCGCCCGCCGCTGGTGCTGGCCGATGAACCCACCGGCAATCTTGATCCCGACACCGCGCGCCGCATCCTTGATCTGTTGCTGGCCAGTGCACAGCAGGCCGGCAGCGCCGTGCTGATCGTCACCCACAGCGAGGCGGTGGCCCGGGCCGCCGGCCGGGCCCTCAGCCTGTCGGCCAGCGGCCTCGCGCCCCGCCTGCCGGAGGCCTGAGCAGCCATGGCGATGCTGGCACCCGTTGCCACGGGCTGGCTGCTGGCCGGCGAATGGCGTGCGCAGCCGGTGCGCATGGCCATTGCCGTGCTGGCCATCGCCGTGGGCGTGGCGCTGGGCTTTGCCGTGCATCTGGTCAACAGCGCTGCCCTCGGCAGTTTCGGCCGCGCCATGGCCAGCGTGCAGGGCAGGGCCGATCTGTCGGTCCGCGCTGTCGCCGCCACCGGCATGGACGAGGCGCTTTATCCCCGCCTTGCCCGCTTGCAGGGTATTGCAGCGGCCTCGCCGGTGGTGGAGGTGCCCGCCAGCTGGGGCGAACTCGCCCGGCCGGGCGCACCGGCCAAGACCGGCGGCCGCTTCACCCTTTTGGGCACGGATTTCCTGCGCGCGATGCAGGTGACGCCGGGCCTCATCGGCGTTTCGGCCGCCGGCCTGTCGGGTGTCGGAACGGGCAACAGCTGGCTGGAAGGGCGCGTCTGGCTGTCACCGGCGCTGATGGCGGCCTGCCGCTGCCGCGCCGGCCAGAATTTCCGGTTCACGGCGGCCGGGCGCGGCCATGATCTGGTGGTGGCCGGCGCGCTGGCCGCCAGCGGCCAGGATGCGCGGCTGGCGGTGATCGACATTGCCGAAGCGCAAGCGCGGCTGGGGCAGTTCGGCCGGGTGCAGCGCATCGATCTCAAACTGGCCGAAGGCGCCGATCCCGCCGCCATCGCCGCCCGCATTGCTGCGCTGCTGCCGGCCGACGCCCTGGTTGCCACCCCGGATGGCGAGGCCAGCCGCGCCGATGCGCTCAGCCGCGCCTATCGCGTCAATCTCGGCATGCTCGCGCTGGTGGCGCTGCTCACCGGCGGCTTTCTGGTGTGGTCGGCCCAGTCCCTCAGCGTGGCGCGCCGCCGGCCGCAATTTGCCCTGCTCGCCGTGCTCGGCCTGTCGCGGCGCGGGCTGGTCGGGCAATTGCTGGTCGAAGGCCTGGTGCTGGGCGTGGCGGGCGCCGGGCTGGGCCTGGCCTTGGGCTATGGCCTGGCCGATCTGGCCGTGACCCGCCTCGGCGGCGATCTGGGTGGCGGCTATTTCAACGGTGCGCAGGCGCGGCTGGCCTTTCCGCCGCTGGCTGCTGCCGGTTTTGCCGGGCTTGGGCTTGCCACTGCGCTGGCCGGCAGCCTGGTGCCGGCACTGGCCGCTGCCCGCGTGCCGCCAGCCCTTGCCCTGAAGGGGCTGGGCGATGGCATTGATCCCGGTCGGCGGCCGGCGGCCTGGCCGGGCCTCGTCCTCATCGCTGCCGGCACCGGGCTGGCCATGGCCCCGCCGGTCGCTGGCCTGCCCATCCTTGCCTATGCCGGCATGGCGCTGCTGCTGGCCGGCGGCGTTGCCCTGATGCCGGCGCTGGCACGGGCGCTGCTGGCGCCGCTGGCGCGGGTGGGCAGCCGCTGGCTGCCGCTGGATCTTGCCATCCGACGCCTGTGGGGCGCGCCGCAGGCCGCCAGCCTTGCCCTGTCGGGCATTGTCGCCTCCACCGCGCTGATGGTGGCGATGGCGGTGATGGTCGCCAGCTTCCGCCAGAGCGTCGATGATTGGCTGGTCGCCGTGCTGCCGTCGGATCTCTATCTCCATCTGGAGGCGGCGGAGGCTGGCGGCATCAGCCCCGATGCGCAGGCGCGGCTGATGGCGGTGCCGGGCATCGCCCAGGTGCGGATGCAGCGGGTGATGAGCATCCGCCTCGCCCCCGGCCAGCCGGCCGTGGCTCTGATGGCGCAGGGTGGGCACGCCGCCGTGCCGCTGCTGCAGCGCGCCGGCGGCCCGGCCCCGGCCGGCACCACCCCGGTGCTGATTTCCGAACCCATGGCCTGGCTTTATGGCTGGCAGGTCGGGGATCGCCGCACCCTGGCCATTGCCGGCCGGCCACGCCCCGTGTTCGTCGCCGGCGTGTGGCGCGATTATGCCCGGCAATTTGGCGCCATCATCCTGCCGCTGGCCGATTATCGCCGGTTGACCGGCGACCTGACGATGACCGATGCCGCCTTCGACCTCGCCCCCGGGGCTCAGCCGCACGCGGTGCAGCAGGCGCTGGCCGCCGCGCTGCCAGCGGCAGTGCGCGGCCAGGCCCAGTTCGGCCGCCCCGGCGAAATGCGCCGCATCGCCCTGCAGATATTCGATCGCAGCTTTGCCGTCACCTATGCGCTCGAAGCCATTGCCATCCTGATCGGCCTGATCGGCGTGGCCACCAGTTTTTCTGCCCAGGTGTTGGCCCGCATGCGCGAATTCGGCATGCTGCGCCACATCGGCGTGGCGCGCGGCCAGGTGTTGGCCATGTTGGCGCTGGAAGGCGCCGGCCTGGGGCTGGTCGGCGCGACTGCCGGCATTGCGCTCGGCCTTGGTCTGGCCATCGTGCTGGTGATGGTGGTCAACCCGCAGAGCTTTCATTGGACGATGGATCTGGCGCTGCCCTGGCCGCTGCTGGCCGGGCTGGCCGCCGCGCTGATCGCCTGCGCCGCCGGCACTGCCGTG
Organism: Sandarakinorhabdus sp. FBCC-B8862; assembly: GCF_059745315.1. Lineage (NCBI taxonomy): Bacteria > Pseudomonadati > Pseudomonadota > Alphaproteobacteria > Sphingomonadales > Sphingosinicellaceae > Sandarakinorhabdus > Sandarakinorhabdus sp. FBCC-B8862. The sequence continues at coordinate 826,349 of NZ_CM185574.1, read as the reverse complement.
TTGGCCGGCCGGCGGGCGCTGGGGCAGGGGCCGCTGCTGGCCGTGCGGGCGGATTGGTGATGCGGCGGTTGGTTCTCCTGTTGCTGGCGCCGCTGCTGCTGGCGGCGGATTTTGCGCCCGTGAAACCCGGCGTCCCGTTCCGCTTTCCGGCCGATCATGGCGCCCATCCGGCCTTCCGCACCGAATGGTGGTATGTCACCGGTTGGGTGCAGCCGAAATCGGGCACCAGCGCGCAAGCTGCGGGCATCCAGATCACCTTTTTCCGCACCCGCCTGCCACGCCGGGCCCCAAACCGGTCACGCTTTGCCACGGAACAGGTGATTTTCGCCCACGCCGCCATTGCTGATCCCGCCACCGGCCGGCTGCGCCACGCCACCCGCATCGCCCGTTCCGGCTTCGGCCTTGCCCAGGCCAAGGTGGGGGACATGGATGTGGCAGTGGACGATTGGCGGCTGTGGCGGGGCGCCGATGGCCGGCTGCACGGGCAGGTGGTGGTCGATGGCCAGCGGCTCGATCTGGCCTTCACGCCGCGCCAGCCGATCATCCTGCAAGGCCGCGCCGGCTATAGCCAGAAGGGCCCAAACCCTTCAGAAGCAAGCCATTATTACAGCTGGCCCCAGCTGGCCACGAGTGGCACGCTGGCTGGCAAGCCTGTGACGGGCACCGCCTGGCTGGATCGCGAATGGTCTTCCACCCTGCTCAACCCGCGTGCTGTGGGCTGGGATTGGTTGGGGCTGAACCTCGATGATGGCGGCGCCCTCACCCTGTTTCGGGTTCGTGATACCAACGGCCGGGCGCTGTGGGCGGGCGGCAGCCACCGCGACCGGGCCGGAAAAACCCAGATATTCCAACCACAAGACGTGGATTGGCAGGCCGCCGGCTGGTGGCAATCCCCGCGCAGCGGGGCGCGCTGGCCGGTGCGGCCGATCGTGCGCTATCGCCTGGGCAGCCAGTGGCAAGCCCTTGAAATCAAACCTTTGATGCCGGATCAGGAGCTTGACAGCCGCAGCGGCGGCGGCCCGCTCTATTGGGAAGGCGCCATCACGGTTCCGGGCGGCCGCGGCTATCTGGAACTCACCGGCTATTCTGCCCCCTTGCGGATGTGAGGGCGGCCAAGCTAACAGCAGCGCCAGGCAGGGGCGCCAAACCGGATCGGGGCAAACAAGTGATTGAAAACACTGGCATCATCGCGCCTGATTTTGCGCCTGCCGCCCCGCGTGGCCTGTGCACCGATTGTGGCGTGTCGCGCACCAGCACACCCACCGACTGCGGCAGCGCCTGCCAGTTCATCAAGCCCGATTATGCCGCAATGGAAACCCAGGTCCACGGCAGGGCCCGCGACGAAAGCCGGGCAGACGAGCTGTTTTTCGGCCCGTTCCAGCGCATGGCAAAAGCCCGGTTGAAACAACCACTTGCCGGCGCGCAGTGGACCGGGATCACCAGCCGGCTGGGCCAGCGCCTGCTCGAAACCGGCGCGGTCGATGCCATTCTGACCATGGCGCCCGATGCCAATGACAAGTGGCGCCCGCGCCCGGTGATGGTGACCAAGGCGGAAGCCATGGCGCAGGTGCGTGGCATGCGCATGGGCTATGCGCCGCTGCTGGCGCTGCTGGAACCGGCGCGCGCTGCCGGCTTCAAGCGCATTGGAATCATTGGCATTCCCTGCCAGATCCACGCCCTCAGGCGGCTGGAGGCCAAGCTGGGCTTTGAACGGCTCTACGTGATCGGCACGCCGTGCAGCGACAACACCACGACCGAGAATTTCCACGAATTCCTGTCCCTGCTCTCCGACAAGCCGGAGACCATCACCTACCTGGAATTCAAGGCCGATTATCATGTCGAACTGCGCTTTGACGATGGCCGGCGCAAGGATATCCCGTTCCTGATGCTGCCGCTGTCAGACCTGCGGCCGGATTTCTTCCCGCTCACCTGCCGCACCTGCGTCGATTACACCAACAGTCTGGCCGATATCACCGTGGGCTATATGGGCGGCACCGGGGACCAGTGGCTGCTGATCCGCAATGATCGCGGCGCCGAACTGCTTGATTTGCTTGGGGATGAAGTCTCGCTGACCGAACCCGACGACAATGGCAAGCCCGATGGCAGCAAGCGCGCCGGGCCGGTGAAAGGATTCCTCGCCAACACCGAACGCGCCGCCGGCGGCCTGCCCTTGCGCCGCATGCCGAAATTCATCCGGCCGCTGGTTGGCAAGCTGATGCCGCTCGTCGGCCCCAAGGGCAAGGAATTCGCCCGCACCCGCGTCGAGATGAAGGCCATCGAAACCATCCTCCACCTGCGCCGCGAAGCGCCCGCCATGATGAAGAACATGATCCCGCCGCACGTGTGGACCCTGGTGGCACGCTATGGCCTCACGCCGGGCAAGGGCGAGACGAAGGACATGTGATTGGGCGCGCCAGCGCGCTGCCGGTCGCGGATTGCGGCCGAAGTTGGCCAATTTTCCCTGAGAAAGAGCCCAAGTTGATCGCCCGGCAGCGTTCAAACACCAGAACCCGCTGCAATTCGACGTGACTTTTTCCACTTTTTCCGCATCTCGCCGGTTTTTGACGCCACCCGGCCCCATTTGACACAATTGACGAAAATCGCGGGAATCCGGATTTTTTTCCCTTGGCTTTCAATGCCGCAATCCAACAGCCACGCCGTGATGATAAGCTGTTTGGCGCAGGACAGAGCGCCAGGAAGGAGGCCTCCGGCGGGCAGGGACTCGTCCCTGCACCCGTTCGTTCTTTGGCGGCGCTCAAGGGATGGTTTTGGCGCGAACGCCCCTTATGTGGTCTGTTCAAATTGCGAGATCACACTGCTTTGCGGCAGCAAATGAAGTACCTGTGCCAATACTTGTCTTGCGCTTGATGCGGCAGAATTGTTGCAGCTATAGGTCGAAGGAAGCAGGAAGACTCCGATTTCATCATCGACCTCAGAGCTCGTGCCTCTATCGTAAATGAAGGCGACTGCCATTTCGCCTCTGTCGTGATCATAGACCGGTTTGCATCCCACGGGGCGAACTTCTCTGTCCAAGCCCAAAAGCCTTGCAGGTCGCACACGTAACAACAGCTGTCGCACCTGTGCTGCGACTTTGGGAGACACCTGTAGAGTCGCCTTGCCTTTTGTCGTTGCCGCCTGGTCCACCGGGCTCTCATAGATATGTTCCAAGATCAGCGCGCCATTTGGGCGCAATTCATATGTAAGAAAATCAGGGGATTTCTTACGCATTATAAAGATGATTTCCTGAGAAATATCCTTGTCGGAAGGGAGTTCGGTGGCTCCGACCAGATTTGGCGACTGCTCCCGAGTGGGGCTGTTGCACGCGCCGCATAGTAGAGCTGAAACAAACAAGGCGGCAGCAGTCTTGATCATTGCCGCATTATGTCAGCCTCGAGGACCAGCCACAATAGAGGGAACAAGGCCGCTCCCCTCACGTCAGCAACTGAGAACGAAAGTGGGTGCAGAGCCTCAGGCACTGCCCGCCGGATCACGTCCTTTCCTCTGATCTTAGGCCAGCCCTACCGCTTCCATGGTCAAACCCACAGCCGCTCATTCGTTGCCTCAGGGGTGGCGAGGGCGGTGCTTTCGGCAGGGCAGCAGCCAAATTTGTGCACTGTCCCCAGAATTTCTCTGTCCCGATTTTTTCACAATTGGTATATCGGCGAGGAAAGCGCCAGCACGCGCTTTTGCTCAGCTTGTCTCAGGAAAGGTGATCGTTTATCTACGAGGTGATGATAAAATGGGCCCATGCAAGTGAGAGATAACCCCTATTTAATGATTATTGCCCTGTTGCCATTTTGGTTGCTTATAGCGAAGCCAACTTTGTACATTTATGTCTCTGTTTTGATGGCAGTTCTTGTAGCTGTATACTGGCAATGCAGGAGGCGTGGTATCGCTAGAGGCTTGTTTCTGCGCTTTGTGGTCGCTTATTGTTCAAATTTGCTTATGGGATTGATTGGATATGGTTTGCGTAGTGAAGGTTTAGACATCAGATCGCTGAATGATGATCTGTCAGGCGTGTTATTTGTATTGTTATTCATCATATATTGCGCTGCTGTTTTGATACCGACAAGAGAAATGAAAAAGTAGGAGGGTCGTTATGGATGCAATGTGTAAGATATTTTATGCGTATCAGTAGGAAATGTGCGCCGATCTATTTTCAGATTGTTTTCGCGATTTTGCGGTTCTTTAAAGTAAGTGTATAGAATTTGTTCCGCTCCACGTCGTCAGAACCTGTTTGAAAATGCGCTGGTCTCAGACTCCCGCGCTGAGCAATCGGTGCTGATTCTACGGAATTAGATGAGGGAGAGCCATGGCCGAAATTTGCGGGGACACAATAGCAAATCACCTCACCATGAACCTTGGCGAGGTGTAAACCGACCCGTGCTTTAGCAAGTCAAAGACTCAGCCCAGCCCCGTGTCGAGCACGGGGCGACGGTTGGTGGGGGAGGGCTGCGCCAATGAAAGTGGGTGCAGGGGCTCAGCCCCTGCCCGCCGGAGGCCCCTTTTCTTTGAAGCCCTCAGGCCAGCCCCACCGCCTTCATCGTCAGATCCCACAGCCGCTCGTTGCGCGCTTCCAGGGTGGCGCGGGCGGACAGAGGCTGGGCGAAGGGCATGCGGCCTTCTTTCTGGCGGTTGCCCCAGCTCCAGTGGACGCCGGATTGGCTGGCGAAGGCGGGATCGGCGACCACCTGGGCGGTGCGTTCGCCGGCCAGCGGCTGGCTGACATAGCCTTTGGTGATGTTCTTCTGGAACCACGGGAAAATCCGCTGGAAGGCGGGTGGGGTGTGGCGGAAGAGGGGGGTGTCGGCGACGCAGCCGGGGTAGAGGGTGTTGAAGACGACGCCGGTATCGGCCCAGCGTTTGTGGAACTCGCGGCTCATGATCATGCAGGCAAGTTTGGAGTCCTTGTAGGCCTTGCCGGGCTTGAACGCCTTGCCGTCGATCATGGCGATGGGGGCCTTGAAACCGCTGGCGAGGCCGGAGAGGTCCCCCAGGTCGGCCGGGGCGGGGATGGGGATCTTGCCGCCGAATTCCTCGCTGTTGGCGGTGACGGTGCCGAGCGTGATCAGGCGCGATGGTTGCCCGCGGCGGCCGTTGCTGGCCTTCAGGTCGCCGATCAGCAGGTGGGCGAGGAGGAAGTGGCCGAAATAATTGGTGGCGACGCTGATTTCATAGCCTTCGGGGCTGCGCATTGGCGCTTCGAGGCGCGGCAGATAGACGGCGGCGTTCAGGAGCAGCGCATCCAATGGCAGGCCGAGGGCGTGGAAATCGTCGGCAAATTTGCGCACGCTGGCTTGATCGCCGAGATCGATGTGCAGGATGCGGCGGTTGGCGGCGTTCACGCCGATCTCGTTGGCGGCGGCTTCGGCCTTGGCGAGATCGCGGCAGGCCATGATGACCATCCAGCCCCGATCGGCGAGCGATTTCGCGGCCCACAGGCCCACGCCCGACGAGGCGCCGGTGATGATGACGACTGGTTGATCCGACATGGAGACTCCTTGAGCCCTGAGACCCTGTTCGGGTGGCTCTTTGACTCAAAGCGTGGGTCGCGGCAAGACGACGCAATGCAGGATGTCGTCGCCTTTCTGGCAAATGTGAAGCCGCCGATCACCCCGGCGCTGGTGATCCGCCGCGCGGCGTTCGCGGCGAATCTGGCCCTGATGCAGGGCGAATGTGCGGCGAAGGGCGTGCGGCTGCGGGCCCATGGCAAGATGCACAAATCCAGCCGGATCGCGGCCGAGCAGCTGGCGCGCGGGGCCGTGGGCCTGTGCTGCCAGACGGTGGGGGAGGCTGAGGCCTATGTCGCCGGCGGCGTGCCCGATGTGCTGGTGACGGCGCCGGTGCCGCCCTGGGGCTGGTCGCGGCTGGCGGTGCTGGCGGCGGCTGCGCGTGTGGGCGCGGTGATGGACAGCGCGGCCCAGGCGCAGGCGGCGAGCGCGGCGGCGGTGGCGGCGGGCGTGGTGCTGGATGCCTATGTGGATGTGGACCCGGGCATGGGCCGGGCCGGGGTGGCACCGGCCGATGCGCCGGCGCTGGTGCGGGCGATTGCGGCGCTGCCGGGGCTCCATTGGGCGGGCATCCAGGCCTATTGCGGGCATCACCAGCATATGCTGCCGGCGGAGCGGGCGGCGGCGCATGCGGCGTGGACCGGGCGGCTGCGGGCGCTGCTGGCCGATATGCGCGGCGCCGGCCTGGCGCCGGGGCAGGTGACCGGCGGCGGCACCGGCACGGCGGCGATGGACCTGGCGGCGGGCGTTTACACGGAATTGCAGGCCGGCAGTTACGCCCTGATGGATGTGGAATATGGCGACCTGGGCGATCTGCCGTTCCAGCCGGCGCTGTTTTTGGCGGCGAGCGTGGTTTCGGCCCGGCATGACAGCCATGTGACCTGCGATGCCGGGCACAAGGCGCTGCACCCCAATGGCCCGCCGCAACGCGTGCTGTGGCCGGTGGGCAGCCAGTATCGCCCGGCCGGGGATGAGCATGGCGCGATCCTGCCTCCGAACGGGGCGGCGGAGGGCGGCCTCGTCTGGCTGCAGCCCGGCCATGTTGACCCCACGGTGGCGTTGCACGATGCCTATTTCGTGGCGGACGAGGATGGCCGGCTGGAGCGCTGGCCCATCGATGCCCGGCGGAGCAGCCTGTGAGCTGGACCATCGGCATCATCGGCGGATCGGGGCTTTATGCCATCGACGGGCTGGCGGACGCGCGCTGGATCAGCGTGGAGAGCCCGTGGGGCGCGCCATCGGATGCGGTGCTGGCCGGGCGCATCGGGCATGTCGAGCTGCGTTTTCTGCCGCGCCATGGCCGGGGCCACCGCATTCCGCCGCACCAGCTCAACGTGCGCGCCAATATCGATGTGCTGAAGCGGCTGGGCTGCACCGATGTGCTGGCGATTTCGGCGGTGGGGTCGCTCAACGCCGCGATGAAGCCGGGTGATTTCACCGTGGTGGATCAGTTCATCGATCGCACCAAGGGGCGGCCATCGACCTTTTTCGAAACCGGCCTGGTGGGCCATGTGCCGATGGCCGATCCCACCTGCCCGCGGCTTTCGGCCTTTGCGGCCGATGCGGTGGCGGCGTGTGGTGGGCGGGTGCATCGCGCTGGCACCTATCTGGCCATGGAAGGCCCGGCCTTTTCCACCCGGGCCGAAAGCCGGCTGCACCGGTCTCAAGGCTGTGATCTGGTGGGGATGACCGGCATGCCGGAGGCAAAATTGGCGCGGGAGGCGGAGTTGCCCTATGCCTTGCTGGCCATGGTCACCGATTTTGACTGCTGGCACGATGGCGATGATGTGGATGTGACCAACATCATGGCAGTGATGCAGGGCAATGCCGCCCTGGCCCGGGCCAGTGTGAAGGCGCTGTGCGCGGCGCTGCCGCCGGTTCGCGATGCCAGCCCGATCGACACGGTGCTGGACCAGGCCATCATGACGTCGCCAGATGTCCGCGACCCCGCCATGCTGGCGAAGAACGAGGCCATATTGGCGCGCTGGCTGGCAAATCAGCGCACTGGCTGAAACGGCGCGGGCTGCTATCGCAGGCGGCATGGATCGCATCAGCATCACGACCGCCGCCGGCCCGGTTTCTGCCCTGCAGGCCGGCAATGGCCCCCGGCTGCATTTTGCCCATGCCACCGGGATGAATGCCGCCTTGTATCGCGGGTTGCTGGCGCCGCTGGCCGATGACTTTGCGATTCTGGCCAGTGATGCGCGCGGCCATGGCCTGACCGGGCTGGATGCCGATCCGGCCGGGCTGACCGCGTGGGAGGATTTTGCCGATGATCTGCTGCGGCTGATCGATGTGATCGATGGCGGCAGCCGCTGGATTCTGGCCGGGCATTCGATGGGGGCGACCGTTTCGCTGCTGGCCGCCGCGCTGCGGCCGGACCGGGTGGCGGGCTTGGTGCTGCTCGACCCGCCGATGCTGCCCTTTGACGTGGCGCAGGCGGTGCGGGCCGGCGCCGTGGTGCCCAATCCGATGGCCGATCAGGCGGCGCGGCGGCGGGGTGTTTTTGCCAGCCGGGCCGAGGCGCGCGCCGCCTATCATGGCCGCGGTGTGTTCCGCAGCTGGAGCGATGCTGATCTGGATGCCTATCTGGACGGGGGGATGATCGACAGCGCGGCCGGGGCGGAACTGGCGTGCCGGCCGGCGTTCGAGGCCGCGACCTTCCGTGCGGTGTCGCCCAATGTCGAACTGGCGCTGGCGCAGCTGCAGTGCCCGTTCATCCTTTTGGCCGGCGGGGAGGGATCAACGGTGCGCGATCCCGAGCTGGCGATCTTTGGGGCGCATCCGGCGTGCCTTGACGCGCGGCGCCTGCCGGGCACCAGCCATTTCCTGCCGCTGGAACAGCCGGATGCGGTGCGCGCCGCGATCCGGCGGATCAGTTCTTCTTGTCGGGAACCGTGAAGCGGCCGGTCACGCGGCCACCGGGATTGGCGGCGGTGCGGGCATCGAAGCTGGAGGTGCGGGTGTTCAAGTTCCACACCACGCGCTCGCCGCCCAACTGGTTGCCGGCGCGGTCCATCTTGACGCCGCCCAGGAGGGTGATCAGCCGGGCGTTGACATCATAATAACCGGTGCGGGCGCTGGCGCGCATCGTGTCCTGCGCGATGCGCACATTGCCCAGCGCATCCAGCCGCTGCACCTGCGGGTTGCCGCTGGCATCCTTGGCATAGGTGACGCGCACGCGATCGGCGTTCAGCGTCAGATTGGCCTGGCGGATGACGACGCTGCCGGAAAAGATCACCTCGCGGTCATCGTCAGACAGGTCCATGCGGGCGGCATCAATGTCCACCGGGGCCTTGGAATCGAAAGCCTGGGCCAGCACCGGCGCTGCCGCCAGCAGCAGATAGGCCATGATCGCGCGCGTCATCCGCTTCCTCTGCCGCGTCGCTGGTCTATCCGCAAGTGGACATTGCCAACCATGGTGATGCGCTTACCGGCGAGATCGCCACTCAGGCTGTTGGCGCGGAAATCGCCGATCGGGGTGGCGCCGCTCACCGCCGCGTCGGTGCGGATCGTCCGCCGTTTCATGTCAACCTGCACGGTTGCGGCATCGATGCGATAGCCGCCATCCGATCGCAGCTGCACTGGGCCCGAAACCTCCAGCCGGTCTTCCTCGATGAAATAGCGGCCCTTGGGGGCAGTCACGTGCGAGGGGCCGTCGCGATCATCGATGCTGGCCGAAAGGCGGCTCAGCTCCACCACCGGATCGGCGCTGGAGCGTTGCAGGGCAGTGCCGGCGATGATCGAGAAGGCCTCGCCGGCGGCGGTCTTGCCGCGATATTCGGCGCGGGTGACCTTCAGCCGTTCCGGCGCGACGGCCACCTGGTCCTTGGCGAGCAGGAAGGAGAATTCCTGCGCGGCCACCAGCGGCCAGACCAGGATGGCCAGCGCCAGCATGCCGGCGAGAGCGGGCAGCAGCCATTTCAACTGCCCCATCAACGCCTCGTGTCGGCTGCCTGGCAAGGCGGCGCGCTGCCGGGGCGACAGGCTGGACGGGGTGGGGCGGGAGGCCATGCGCCGCGGCTGCGCCGGTCACATATGGGCGAAGATATCGGTTTCCGCCCAGCCGGCCAGATCAAGTTCGGCGCGGGTGGGCAGGAAATCGAAACAGGCCTGGGCGATGTGGGTGCGGCCTTCGCGGGCAAGCCGTTCGACCAGGATGTCATAGGCCCGGTGCAGGTGGCGCACATCGCTGGCGGCATATTCCTTCTGCGCTTCGGACAGCACGGCGGCACCCCAGTCGCTCGATTGCTGCTGCTTGGAAATTTCAACGCCCAGCGTCTCGCGCAGCAGATCCTTCAGGCCGTGGCGATCCGTGTAGGTGCGCACCAGTTTCGATGCGATCTTGGTGCAGAACACCGGTGCGGCCCACACGCCGAGGAACTGGCGGATCACCGCGACATCAAAGCGGGCAAAATGCATCAGCTTGATGCGCGCCGGATCGGCCAGCACCGCCTTCAGATTGGGCGCGTCATACTGGCCGGCGGCGAAGCGCACCAGATGCTCATCCCCGCGCCCGTCGCTGATCTGCAGCAGGCACAGGCGATCGCGGTGCGGGTTGAGGCCCATGGTCTCGCTGTCCACCGCCACCGGGCCGGGGGCCAGAACATCAGCAGGCAGATCGCCTTCGTGCAGATAAACCGTCATGCCACCTGCGTTAGCAGGGGGCGCATGGCCTGTCATCCTGCGTTGCAAGCGGTTATGCTGGCGGCGATGGTGACCCCGGCCGATCTGCCCGATGTGCGCGCCCTGTTGATCGCGGCGGCGCGTGGCCGGCGCGATCTGTCCTATTCCGAAGTGCTGCTGGCGCTGGGCCATCGTTTCACCCGGCCAAAGATGCGCAGCCTGTGCAAGCTGCTGGACGCCATCGACGCCGAAGGGCGTGCCGCCGGGCAGCCCGAGCTGGCAGTGCTGGTGGTGCGCGAATCGGATCGGCTGCCGGGGCAGGGCTGGTGGGTGGGCCGCAGGGATGCGCCGGCCGACTGGACCGGGCCGGCAGCGCAGGCCTATGTCAAACGGCTGCAGGCCGCCGCCTTTGCCTGGTGGGCCAAGACGGATGCCTATTGAGGCTGGGTGTGCCTGTCCGCATTGAATTCGCGGGGCGGCGGTTCGGCCGGGCGCGGCGGCGGGGCCATGGCGCGGCCCAGCTGGGCCCCGAACGAACCTGAATCGCGCCGTGGGCCGGCATCCATGTTCGCGGGCGGTGCCGGCCGCTGGCCGATGCCGTCGCCCTGGAACGACGCGCCACGGCCAATGCCGCCGGACGGCCGCTCCCCGCCCGGGCCACGGCCCCATTCGCCGCGGCCACGCTCGCCACGGTCCCAGTCACCACGGCCGCGGTCACCGGCGCCGGGCGGCGGCGATCCGGTCATGCCGCGGCCGATATAGTCGCCCACGCTGCCCGGCGCGCCGCGCCGCGGATCATTCCCGCGCCAGCCGCGGTTGCCGTCCCGGTCCCAATCGCGGCCCCAGCTTCCGCCCCGGTCCCAATTGCGGTCGCGCCCGCGGTCGTCCCGGCGGTCATAGCCACGGTTGTTCCAGCCCCAGCCGGGCCGGCTCCAACCCCAGTTGTTCCAGCCCCAGGGCTGGTAGGATGCCCAGGGGCGGCTCCAGTTGCTATAACCCCACGGGCGGTTCCAATTGTTCCAACCCCGATTGTTCCAGCCGTTTCCGATACCGATCGAAACGCTGGTGCCGCCGCGGCGACCCCAATCATTCCAGGTGAAACCCCAACCAAGGTCAGCGCCCCAGTTCCAGCGGCTGCCGCGCCAATAGCGGGCGCCGTTGTGCCACGGCAGCGCACGGGTGCGATAGCTGCCGGCATAGATTTGCGTGCGCGGCACCCACACCCAACTGGGCGCATACCAGCTGTTCCAGTCGTTCCAGCGCCAATCATTGCCGAAGCCGGCATCCCAGCGATAATTGACCTGCGGCGGGATCGGTGCCCAGCCAATCACGTCATCATCCTCGCGCCAGGCGGCCCAGCTTGGCGCCCATTCGGTGCCGGGCACCCACACCCAGCCCACGGTCTCGTCAAAGCCCCAGCGGCCATAATGATCGGTTGCCCAGCCCCAGGGATCCTCGCTGCGCCAGAAACGGTCGGGGCCCCATTGGCCGTTCTGGTACGGCCGCCAGCCTTCGGGCGCATCGGGCAAGAATGCATTGCCCCAGCGGCTGTTCACCCAGCGACCATATTGCGCCAATGGCTGCTGGAAGGCCGCCACGTCGGCCACATTCTGAAAGCTGAAGCGGTCACCGGGCTGGGCCATCTGGACTGCGACCGCCGGATCCATGCTGCCCGGGTTGGGCGGTGCGGCAATCACCGGCGCGGCTTCGGCGGCCGGTGCCATGTCGGGCGGGGGCACAATTGCCGGCTGGGCGGTGGCGACACCGGCCAGCCCGGCCAGGGGGATGAAGAAGCGGGCGGCGATCGGCATCGGGCGACTCTTTGGCAGCGGATTGATACTGCCAACATGCCGCATGACGCCTGTCGTCATGATGAACGAACGGCTGCCTGAATCTGATCTGGGGAAAATCCCACGCTGGCTCCCCGGGCAGGATTCGAACCTGCGACAACTCGATTAACAGTCGAGGGCTCTACCGCTGAGCTACCGAGGAACAGCGTGGGAGCGCTCCCTTAGCGGGGGGCGCGGGGCTTGCCAAGGGGTTTGGCGGCAAAAAATTCAGCTAGCGAATTGTTCCAGGCTGATCCGGTCGTCCAGCGCATATTCGGGATCGAACAACAGCTGCAGGCTGATGCTGCGGTCCATCGCAACGCTGACATGGGCGACATCGCGCACCTCCATCTGATCAGCCACGGCCGAAACCGGCCGCTTGCGTGCTTCCCGCACTTCGAACTCGATCTTGCTGGCGGCCGGCAGCAGGGCACCGCGCCAGCGGCGTGGCCGGAAAGGCGAAATGGGGGTGAGGGCCAGCAGATCCGCCTCCAGCGGCAGGATGGGGCCGTTGGCCGACAGATTATAGGCGGTGGAACCGGCCGGGGTGGACACCAGCACGCCGTCGCAGATCAGTTCCTCCATGCGGGTCTTGCCGTCAATGGCGATGCCGATCTTGGCGGCCTGGCGGGTTTCGCGGAGCAGCGAGACTTCGTTGATGGCCGGAAAGGCGACACTGCGGCCCGATGCGGTGGTGGCCGTCATCTGCAGCGGGTGCAGCACGAAGGTCTTGGCGCCGGCCACCCGCTCCTCCAGCTTGTTGGCCTTGAAATCATTCATCAGGAAGCCAACCGTGCCGCGGTTCATGCCGAACATCGGCTTGGGATCCTTCAGCTGCAAGGCTTCGTGCAGGCAGTGCAGCAGGAAGCCATCACCGCCCAGCGCCACCACGACATCGGCATCGCGCACGGCGACGAATTCATGCTTCTGCCGCAGCGTGTCGGCCGCGGCGCGGGCAACATGGCTGTCTGAGGCCAGGAGTGCGAGCTTCACCTTATATCCCCCCGAATTGCCGACGGTTCAGCCGCCGGTGAGGCTCATGTGCCGGGCCACGGCGGGGCGGGCGCCGCGCCGTTCGATCATGAAATCATGGCCCTTGGGCTTGCGGGCAATGGCCTCGTCCAACGCGGCGTCGAGCGCGGCATCATCGGGGCTGCGACGGATCACGCTGCGCAGATCGGCCTGGTCATCCTGGCCCAGGCACATGAACAATTGCCCGGTGGCGGTGAGGCGGACGCGGTTGCAGCTTTCGCAGAAATTGTGGGTGAGCGGGGTGATGAAGCCCAGCTGCAGACCCAGTTCCTCGACATGGACATAGCGGGCCGGGCCGCCGGTGCGGTGGGGCAGATCGGTGAGGGTGAAGCGCTGTGCCAGCTGGCGGCGGACGGTGGAGAGCGGCAGATATTGATCAACCCGGTCCTGGTCAATCTCGCCCAGTGGCATGGTTTCGATGAGCGTGAGATCATGGCCACCGGCGGCGGCGAACTGCATCAGATCAATGATTTCATCAGCGTTTTCATGTTTTAGCGCGACGGTGTTGAGCTTGACCTTCAGGCCGGCGGCCGTGGCGGCGGCAATGCCGTCGAGCACCTGTGGTAGGCGGCCCCAGCGGGTGATGCGGGCAAAGCGCGCCGCATCAAGCGTGTCGAGGCTGATGTTGACCCGGCGCACCCCGGCGGCGAACAGCATTTCGGCATGGCGTGCCATCTGGCTGCCGTTGCTGGTGAGCGTAAGTTCTTCCAGCGCACCGCTTTTCAGGTGGCGGCCGAGGCTTTTGACCAGATCATCGATGCCGCGCCGCACCAGCGGTTCGCCGCCGGTGAGCCGGAGCTTGCGGGTACCGCGCCTGATGAAGGCGCTGGCCAACCGGTCAATCTCCTCCAGGCTGAGCACCTCGGACTTGGGCAGGAAGGTCATGTCTTCGGCCATGCAGTAGACGCAGCGGAAATCGCAGCGATCGGTGACCGAGACTCGCAGATAAGAGATGACGCGGCCGAAGGGATCGACCAGCGCGCGCGTGGCATGATTGGCCATTTCGGTGCCCGGATGGGTGGCGGCCGTGGCAGACATGTGGGCAGCCTGTGGCAAATATCGTGCTGAAGGCAAGCCATTTCGGGGCTTTGGTGACCGATTTGGCGAAATTGTCTGGACAGCGAAGACGGCGGGCGGCAACCCCTTCTGTCTGGTGTCGACATTCGGGCAGAGTGTGTTTGTGACAACAAGTGTTTCCAACGAACCTGTGCTGATCATTTCGCCGCGTTATGCCGATGATCTGGCCGGGATGGCGCAGAACGCCGGCCTGTTGCCGCGGATCGAGCGGGTGGCAGCAGCGGCAGGCGCGCGCTTTGCGGCCGAGCCGGCGCGGGTGGTGGTGGTGGATGCCCGCGGCGCACTGGCGGCCGGCATGGCGGTGGCGGAGGCGCTGGGGAGCGCGGTGGAGGCCCAGCGCGGCGCCATGCTGGTGCTGCTGTCGCGCAGCGATGCCGGATCAACCAACGCGGCGATGGCGGCCGGCGCGACATCGGTGCTGGTTTCCCCCTTTGGTGCGGACAGTTTTGCCAACGCCCTGCAACTGGCGGATCGTTATGCCCATCGACTGGCCGGCGTTGCCGCCTTGCCGCTGGCGGTTACGGTTGAGCAAGGCGACCGGCTGACCGGGCTGGCCGATGCGGACCGGTTGCAGGCCTGGCTGGATGCCCAGTTCGATGCGGGGTTGCCGGCCGGGGTGATCGTGCTGGGTATTTCGCGGTTGCAGCAGTTCAGCCTGGTGCATGGCCGCCGCATGGCTGACCGGCTGTTGATGGCGATTGCCCGCCGCCTGGTGCCGATTGCCGACGAACGTGGCCCCGAGCGCCTGCCGCGCCTGCTGGGGCGGCTGGGCGCGACGGAGTTTGCCCTGGGCATTGCCGGGCTGGACGATGCGCAGCAGCTGGCCGGTCTCGCCCAGCAGCTGGTGTCAGCCCTCGACCGGCCCTTTGCGGTGGACGACCGGCTGATCCATGTCGCCGGCCGCGCCGGCATTGCCCAGATGAGCCCCGGCGCCGGCGATGGCCTGACCCTGCTGCGCGAAGCCAGCCTGGCGCTGGCCAATGCCCGGGCCCGCGATCCCGGCGTGGTGGTGCGATATTCACCCGAAACCGATGGATCGGCACTGGCCCGGCAGGCGGTGCTGGAATCCGATCTGTTCCAGGCGCTGGCCAACGAGGATATCGCCTTGATGGTGCAGCCGATCGCGCGGCTGGAGGACGGCAGCCTGACCGGGGCCGAAACGCTGGTGCGCTGGGATCACCCGGTTTACGGCCGGCTGTCGGCGGCGACCGTGCTGGAAACGGCGGCATCGGCCGAACTGGCGGTGGCGCTGGGCCGGCATATCCGCCGGCGCGCCATCCGCATGGCCGCGGGCTGGCGCGACAGCATGGCAAGCCTGCGCATTTCGGTGAATGTCACCGCGGCCGATCTGGCCGATCCCGAATTCATCGACACGTTGGCCATGGATCTTGTGCAGGCCGGGCTGGCGCCGCAGCGGCTGGTGCTGGAGGTGACAGAAGACGCGATGATCACCGATCTGGAGGCGGCGGCCGAGCTGCTTTCGGTGTTGCGCCGCGATGGCGTGCGCGTGGCACTGGATGATTTCGGCACCGGCTATTCCGGGCTGGCGCGGCTGGCGCGCATGCCGGTGGACATGCTGAAGCTGGATCGCAGCTTCACCCAGAGCCTGACGGGCAATGATCGGGAGCGTGTGGTGGTCGAAGGCGTGATCGGGATCGCCCGGCGGCTGGGCATGGTGGTGGTGGCCGAAGGCGTCGAGGATGATGTGCAACTGGCGGCGGCGCGCGCGGCGGGCTGCCAGAAGGTGCAGGGCTATCTCTTGTCGCCGCCACTCGACGGTGCCGGGTTCGAAGCCTTTTGCCGCGACTATAACAGCAAGCGCAACGTCGCCTAGGCTCGATTGCGGCAAGATTGAATCCCAAACCCGCTCATGCCGAGCTTGTCGAGGCATGTTCCGAGGGTGGTCGGTGCCTCGACAAGCTCGGCATGAGCGGTTCAATCAAATTGCAAGCGGGTCTAACGCCCGCCCAGCTTCGATTTGAACACCGCCGGGCGCATGGGTACCCTCGGGGGAACAGGCTTGGGCGGCAGTGGCTTGCCCGCCGGTTTTGCCGGTTCCTTGGGCTTCACCACCGCGCCCTGGGCCAGTTTGGCGAGGGTGGAGGCGATGCTGAGCGCGCCTTTCAGGCGGGTGCGGTCGTCGCCCCAGTCGGCGGCGATGAACAATTTCTGATCGGGCCGAATCTTGGCGCGGGCGCCCAGCCGCTCAATCCAGGCCATCAGGCCATCGGTGTTGGCAAAGGCATCGCCAACAAAGCTGACCAGCGCGCCCTTGCGGCCGGCTTCCAGCTTGGCGACACGGGCGGTGACACAGGCCAGCTTGATCTCGATGACGGCGAGGAGATTTTCCACCTCCATCGGCAGCTTGCCGAACCGGTCGATCATCTCGGCGGCCAGCGCATCGATGCCGGGCCGGCCCTCCAGCTCGTTCAGGCGGCGATAGAGCGCCATGCGCACATTCAAGTCGGGCACATAATGATCGGGGATGAGGATCGGCACCTCGGCGGTGATCTGAGGGCTGAAGGCTTCGGCCGGTGGCTTCATGCCGGCGGCTTCGGCCTTGGCCTCCAGGATCGCCTCTTCCAGCATCGATTGATAAAGTTCGAAGCCGATTTCCTTGATGTGGCCGGATTGTTCGTCGCCCAGAAGATTGCCGGCGCCGCGCTGATCAAGATCATGGCTGGCGAGCTGGAAGCCGGCGCCGAGCGTGTCGAGCTGGGAGAGGACCTGCAGCCGCTTTTCGGCGCCTTCGGTGATGGTCTGGCCGGCGGCGGTGGTGAGATAGGCATAGGCGCGGGTCTTGCCGCGCCCGACGCGGCCGCGGATCTGGTAGAGCTGGGCGAGGCCGAAACGATCGGCGCGGTGGACGATCAGCGTGTTGGCCGACGGAATGTCGAGGCCGCTCTCGATGATGGTGGTCGAAAGCAGCACGTCATATTGCTTGTCATAGAAGGCGCTCATGCGCTCTTCCACTTCTGATGGCGCCATCTGGCCATGGGCGACGATGGGCTTCACCTCCGGCACTTCGCCGCGCAGGAATTCCTCCACATCGGGAATGTCGGAGATGCGCGGGACGACGATGAAACTCTGGCCGCCGCGATAATGTTCGCGCAGCAGCGCCTCGCGCAGCACCACCGGATCGAACGGCATGACATAGGTGCGCACCGCCAGCCGGTCGACCGGCGGGGTGGCGATGATCGACATTTCGCGAAGACCCGTCAGCGCCATCTGCAGGGTGCGCGGGATCGGCGTGGCGGTGAGGGTGAGCACATGCACATCGGCCTTCAGCGCCTTCAGCCGTTCCTTGTGGACGACGCCGAAGCGCTGTTCCTCGTCAACGATGACAAGGCCGAGGCGCTTGAAATCGATCCCCTTGGCGAGGATGGCATGGGTGCCGACCACGATGTCCACCGTGCCGTCGGCAATGCCGTCGCGGGCGGCCTTGGCATCGGCAGTGGTGACGAGGCGGGAGAGGTGCCTGACCTCCACCGGCAGGCCGCGGAAGCGGTCGCGGAAATTCTGGAAATGCTGGCGGGCGAGCAGGGTGGTGGGGCAGACGACGGCGACCTGCATGCCCGACAGCGCGGCGGCATAGGCGGCGCGCAGGGCAACCTCGGTCTTGCCGAAGCCGACATCGCCGCAGACCAGCCGGTCCATCGGCTTGCCGGAGGTGAGATCGTCGATTACGTCGCCAATGGCCTTCAGCTGGTCATCGGTTTCGGCATAGGGGAAGCGGTCAACGAACGCCGCCAGGCCATGGGGATCGATGCTGACCGGCTCGCCTTCGCGCAGGGCCCGGGCGGCGGCAGTGGCGAGAAGTTCACCCGCGATTTCGCGGATGCGGTTCTTCATCCGCGCCTTGCGCGTGCTCCAGGCCACCCCGCCCAGTCTGTCGAGGCCGACGCCTTCCGAATCGCTGCCATAGCGGGAGAGGACGTCGATATTCTCGACCGGCACATAGAGCTTGTCGCCGCCGTCGTAGGAGAGCGCGACGCAATCATGCGGCTTGCCGCCGATGGGGATGGCAACCAGCCCGTCATAACGGCCGATGCCATGATCGCGGTGGACGATGAGATCTCCGGGGGTGAGCATGGCCAGTTCGGCCATGAAGGCATCGGCCTTGCGCGCCGACCGCGCCTTGCGGACCAGGCGGTCGCCCAGCATGTCCTGCTCGGTCAGTACCAGGATTCGGCCGCGCGGCTCCGTCTTGGTGAACCCATGATCAAGCGGCAGCACGGTGAGGACGATGTTGCCGGCGGCGGCAAGGCCCAGCGCCTCCTGCCAATGATCGGCCTGGGCAATGCGGGCGACGCCTTCGTCGATCAGCAGGCCCGACAGGCGTTCGCGGGCGCCGGCGGAATAGCTGGCGAGGATCACCCGGTCGCCGGCGGCGCGGGATTGTTCGACATGCGCCCGGATCGCGGCATAGACCGGCGGGCCGCCATTGGCCTGGGCGACACGTTCGGGGGCGAAATCGCGGGCGGGCACGGCATCGCAATCAACGGCGTTCAGCGTGCCATCAGGCACGGCGTGCGGGCTGGCGGCGTGGACATGGGCAGCGGCCAGACGTTCCGCCCATTCGGCCGGGGCGAGATAGAGCGCGTCGGCGGCCAGCGGGCGATAGCTGCCCTTCTTGGCGCTCAAGGCGGCGACGCGGTTGTCGTGATAATCGGCGATGGCGTCGAACCGGTCGGCGGCGGCCTTGTCGGCCCCACCGCTTTTCACCAGCACATCGGCTTCGCCCAGCCAGTCGAACAGGGTGACAAGGCCGGGTTCAAACAGCGGCAGCCAATGTTCCATGCCGGCGAGCCGGCGCCCGTCGCTGACCGCTTCATAAAGCGGATCGGCGGTGGCGGTGGCGCCGAACCGCTCAAGCCAGCCGGCGCGGAAGGCCTTGATGCGGGCTTCGTCGAGCAGGACTTCTGAAACAGGCAGCAGGGTGAAGGCATCGGCGGGGCCGAGGCTGCGCTGGCTGGCGGGGTCAAAGCGCCGGATGCTTTCAATCTCGTCGCCGAAGAAATCGAGCCGCAGGCCGAAATCGGCACCCGAGGGCATCACATCGACAAGGCCGCCGCGCAGAGCATATTCGCCGGGTTCCACCACCGTATCGACGCGGACATAACCGTTGGCGGCGAGTTTCAGCGCCAGCGCGTTGCGGTCGATGCGGCTGCCAGGCTTCAGCCGGGCCGAGAGGCTGGCGATGCGCGCCTTGGGCAGGCAGCGCTGGGTGATGGCGTTGACGGTGGTGACCACCAGCTGTGCGCCTGTTGGCGCATCGGCCAGCGCGGCAAAGGCGGCGACCCGGTCTGACGCGGTTTTCAGCGAGGGTGAGGCGCGGTCATAGGGCAGGCAATCCCAGGCCGGCAGCAGCACCACCTCGATTTCCGGCGCGAAATAGCCGGCGGCTTCGGCAAGGCTGCGGGCCTGGGCCTCGTCGGCGGCGATGAACCAGGCCCGGCCCTTGGCGGCACGCGCCAGATCGGCCATCAGCCAGGGCAGATAGCCTTCGCCGCAGCGGGCGAGCGTGAGCGCCCGTGGCGCCGTGGCAAGGCGGGCAGGATCGATCATCGCTTCAACGGCTGATCTCGACGAAATCCAGCTTCATCAGCGCCTGCATCCACGGGCCATCGAGATGGGCCGGCGGCGGCGTGGTGCCAAAGGCCCAGGCAAGGATATCGACATCCTGTTCCTGCAGGATGATTTCGAACCAGGCCATGGCGGCTTCGTCCCAACTGGCGTGGTGGCGATCAAAAAAGCCGCCGACCACCAGATCGGCTTCCTTGGTGCCGCGGTGCCAGGCGCGATATTTGGCGCGGCGAAGGCGCAGGGCCAGATCATCGGGCAGATTGTCGTTCATGGCACTGGCCTCTTCACAAACGATAATGCCGCGCGGGCGTTTCAAATGGCCAGCGCGGTGCTATCTGGTGGGGCATAGCCATGCGCCCGGATATGCTCAACCCATTGTTCGCCGAAGTCAGCGCCCTAAAGGGCGTTGGATCGGCGCAGGTGCGGCAATTGGCGCGGCTGAAGATCGCCCGGGTGATCGATCTGGCCTTTCACCTGCCGACGATGATGATCGAGCGCCAGGCGGTGGAGCGGCTGGACGAGACGCTGGTGGGCCAGCCGGTGATCGTGCCGCTGACCCCGGCGCGGCACGACCGGGGCGGGCCCAGGAGCCCGCTGCGCGTCGCGGCGGTGGACCGGGGCGGGCAATGGGTGGATCTGGTTTATTTCGGGCAGACGGCGAGTTGGGCGCAGACGCGGCTGCCGATCGGTGTCGAAAAGCGCATCACCGGCAAGCTCGACCGGTATGGCCAGAAGTTGCAGATCGCCCATCCCGAGGTGGCGGCGATGGAGGCCGGCCCGCCGGGGCAGACGCGCGAGCCGGTCTATCCGCTGACCGAAGGGGTGACCAACCGGCGCATGGGCCAATTGGTGGCCGAGGCGCTGGGCCGGGTGCCGCCGTTGCCGGAATGGATCGAACCCAGCGTGCTGGCGCGGCAGAGCTGGGCCGGTTTTGCCGAGAGCCTGGCTGCGGCGCACCGGATGGAAAGGGGCCGCGACCGCCTGGCCTATGACGAGTTGCTGGCCAACCAGCTGGCGTTGATGCTGGTGCGCCAGCGGGCGCGCAGCCGCAAGGGCCGCGCGCTGCCGGGCACCGGGCAGCTGGCCGATGCCCTGCGCAGCCGCCTGCCCTGGCCGCTGACCGGGGCGCAGACCCGGGTGATCGGCGAGATTTTGGGCGACATGGCACAGGCCGAGCCGATGCTGCGGCTGGTGCAGGGCGATGTGGGATCGGGCAAGACGCTGGTGGCGCTGTTTGCCTGCCTGGCCGCGATTGAGTCGGGCGCGCAGGCGGCGCTGCTGGCGCCGACCGAGATATTGGCCCGCCAGCATCATGCGACGCTGATGAAGCTGGGCGCTGATTTGGGCATTCGCATCGCGCTGCTGACCGGGCGGGACAAGGGCAAGGTGCGCGAGCAGTTGCTGGCCGATCTGGCGGTCGGGCGCATCAACCTGCTGGTCGGCACCCACGCCATTTTCCAGGAGGCGGTGGATTATCATGATCTTGGCCTGGTGGTGGTGGACGAACAGCACCGCTTTGGCGTGGCGCAGCGGCTGACGCTGGCGGCCAAGGGGCGCACCCCGCCGCATGTGCTGGCGATGACGGCAACGCCAATCCCGCGCAGTCTGGCGCTGACCCGCTTTGGCGAGATGGACCAGAGCATGATCGACGAGCGCCCGCCCGGCCGGCAGCCGATCGAGACGCGGGTGATGGGGCCGGAGCGGCTGGAGGAGCTGATCGCTGGGCTGGCGCGGCATGTGGAGGGTGGCGGCCAGGCCTATTGGGTGTGCCCGCTGGTGGAAGGCAGCGAGGATGCGGACGAGGCGGCGGCGACCACGCGGGCGGCGTTCCTGAAGGCGCGGCTGGGCGAAGCGCGCGTGGGGCTGGTGCACGGCCAGATGAAGGGGCCGGAGAAGGACGCGGTGATGGCCGATTTCGCCGCCGGGCGCCTCGCGCTGCTGGTGGCGACGACGGTGATCGAAGTGGGGGTGGATGTGCCCAATGCCACGTTGATGATCATCGAGGCGGCGGAGCGCTTTGGCCTGGCACAGTTGCACCAGCTGCGCGGCCGGGTGGGGCGGGGCAGCGGCCTGTCGCGCTGCCTGCTGCTGCGCGGGGACGAATTGTCGGAGACGGCGCGCAGCCGGCTGAAGCTGATGCGGGAGACCAATGACGGATTTCGCATTGCCGAGGAGGATCTGAAGCTGCGCGGGGCGGGCGAAATTCTGGGCACGCGCCAATCGGGGGAGGAGGCGTTCCGCTTTGCCGATCCGGCCCGGGTGCAACAATATGTGGGCATGGCGCGGGCCGATGCGCGGCTGCTGCTGGATCGCGATGGCGGGCTGGATGGCGCGCGCGGGCAGGCGGCGCGATTGTTGCTCTATCTGTTTGACCGGGATGCCGGCGTCGCCATGTTGCGCGGTGGTTGAGGGATTTGACGATGCATCCGAATGATGGCGCAACGATGCAGCAGGCGCTGGCGGCGTTGCGGGCCGGGCAGCCGGCGGTGGCCGGGCAATGGCTGGCAAAATTGTCGCCGGCTGGGCAGCAGCATCCCGATGGCCTGTATCTCGCCGCGCTGGCATCCGATCAGCTGGGCCGGGCCGATGCGGCCGAGCAATGTTTCCGTGCCGCGATCGAGGGTGCGCCAAGAAATGCCTATTATCTGAACAGTTTTGCGCTGTTTCTTGCGCGCCAGGGGCAGGAGGCGGAAGCGGTGGCGCATCTGCGGCGGGCGGTGGCCGTGGCCCCCGGGCATGCCGAGGCATGGTATAATCTGGCGCTGCTGGAACAGGACCGCGACGCGCTGGACGCGGCCGGTGCCGCGCTGGATCGGGCAAGGGCGCTGGAAGGCGACAGCCCGCGCATCCTGTCAGCCGCAGGCGCCTTGGCGCAGGCGCGCGGCGATGCACCAGCGGCACGGCAGTTGTTGACGCGGGCGCGCGATGCCGCGCCGCAGGATCGCGGCGCCTGGCGCCGGCTGGCGCGCGCGCTGGGCCAGCAGGGCGATCATGTGGCGGCGCTGGCCGTGCTGGATGCCGGGCCCGATGATGAGCCGGAACTGGCGGCCGAACGTGGCGACCTGCTGGTGGAAATGGGCCGGCTGGAAGAGGCGCAGGCGGTTTATGCCCGGGTGGCAGAGCGCTGGCCGCAGCATCACCAGGTGCTGACGGCGATGACATTCCTGACCATGCAGGCCGACCGCAACGCCAGCCCGCGCGCGGCGCTGGCACCTTTTGCGCGGGCGCTGTCGGCCGGCGCCGGGGCCGATTTGTGGCAGGCGGCGATCACGGCTGCGAGCGGGCTGGGCGATGGCGAGCAGGTGCTGGCCTGGGCACAGGCGGCGGAGGCGGCGACCGGGCTGCAGCCGGCGTGGCGGCTGTCGCGGCTGACCGGTTTGCGCCAGCTGGGCGAATTTGCCGCCTGCCTGGATGAAGCCCGGGCAGAGCAGGCGCGCTTCCCCGATGAGCCGGGCTTTGCCAGCCACCGCGCCTGGGCGGCGTTGCGGCTGGGCGCAGTGGACGAAGCGGAGGTGGCCGCCGGCCATTATGCCCAGGCACGGCCGCTGGAACAGACCGGCTGGGCGATGCTGGGCACGGCCTGGCGCCTGAAGAGCGACCCGCGCGAGCATCAGCTGCTGGACTATGAGCGGATGGTGATTGCCAGCGATCTGGTGACACCCAAGGGCTGGCCCAGCACTGCGGCCTTTCTGGCCGATCTGAAAATGGTGCTGGAGGCCCGGCACGTCATGCAGAACCAGCCGGCCGAGCAGACGCTGCGCGGCGGCACCCAGACGCCGGGCGATCTGTTTGCCACCACCGATCCGGTGCTGGTGGCGTTCCGATCCGCGCTGAAGGCCACGGTGGAGGCCGCCATCGCCGGCCTGCCGCACCAGCCCGGCCATCCGTTTCTGGGCCGCCTGACCGGCCGGGTGAAGATGCAGGGCGCCTGGAGCGTGCGGCTGAAGGGGCAGGGGTTCCATGTCAACCATATCCACCCGCGCGGCTGGTTGAGCTCGGCCTTTTACGTGTCTCTGCCGCCGGAGATCGGGCTGGTCGGCGACGAGGGCAAGCTGGTGTTCGGGGTGCCCGATGCCAAGCTGGGGCTGGATTTGCCGCCCCGCCGGGTGATCACGCCGGCGCCGGGCCGGCTGGCGATTTTCCCCAGCTATGCCTGGCATGGCACGGTGCCGTTCCAGAGCAATGAGGCGCGGTTGACGGCGGCATTTGACGCGTTGCCCGTGTAGCGCGCCCGGTACCTTCACATATGCCTGTAGGCGCGGCCGGCGGCGAAGCCGCCGAGTCCGCTTCAGCTGTTCAATAATGCAGGAAGGAAGGGGCGTGGCGGAGCCACGCCGTCGAAGCTGCTCTGCCGGCTTGATGCCGGCAGCCAGCCCGGCCGGTCTTGATCGAGTCTGCCCGCAACGCTTGCGCGTTGCGGGCAGCCGATCAGCGACGCCTGTAAGCCGGGTTCTGTCCAGGGCTTGCGCCCTTGGGCGACCATTCCTCTCGGACGGCGGTTGCCCGCCGCCTCCAGCAACCAACCCGGATGGCTGGGCCGGTTCCTGCCCTGCGGGGCAAACCCCGCGCGCCATCCCTATTCGGTCTTGCTCCCGGTGGGGTTTGCCGTGCCGCTTTGGTTGCCCATCGCGCGGTGCGCTCTTGCCGCACCGTTTCACCCTTGCCTGTCTCCCGGAGATGATCCGGGCCCATCGGCGGTCTCTTCTCTGTGGCACTGTCCCTGATCCCGGCCCGAAGGCCAGAACCGCCGGGTGTTACCCGGCACCGCGTTCCGTGGAGCCCGGACTTTCCTCGGCGGGATTGCTCCCGACGCGGCCGCCCGACGACGTGATCGCATTTGCCCCATGGCATTTCCCGGCGATTCGCGCCATCGCCGCGGCATGATCGAGATTGAAGCCAATGGTCAGGCCTTCACCGTGCCGGCCGAAGTGATAGCAGAAGGCCTGAAGCTGCTGCCGGAACAGGTGCAGCCGATGCTGGCCGGCCGGCTGATCACCAGCTGGGTGGAGGCCGGGGTGGACGAGGATTTCGGCACCTTCCGCCTGACCTTCGCCACCGACAAGCGGCGGCTGCGGGTGATTGTCGATGCGCTGGGCGAGGTGATTTCGAAATCGACCCTGGATTTCGGCGGCCATGACCTGCCGTTGGGGGCGCGGCGGCCCGGCGCCCATTGAGATTTGTCGTGCGAGATTTGTCGCAGCAAACATTACGGACTTGCAATGTTGAGGGCGGCTTGCCATTGGGAACTGGTCGAGGCGGTCCCCCATTTTGCCGTCTCGCCGGCCGGCTGACCCGCCGGCATCCCGCAGATTGCGGTGGCCTTCCCCCCTGTTGGGCCACCCGCGGACAACTCCGGCCGGTGCACCCCCTCGGGCACCGGCCGATTTTTGTTTAGAGGCCCTCCGCCAGCAGCAAGCCCTTGAGGATGGTGCGTGTTTCGGCGTCGATCACGCCGTCAAACCGGGCCGGACGGTGGTGGCGCTGGAAGGCAATCACGGCCTCCTGCGGTGCCGTGATGTCATAGCCATAGCGGCCAAGCGCGGCGAGGAAGCCGGGATCGGTCCAGTTGGGGTCCATGCACGGTCTGGGCGCGGCCACCAGCCCGGCGCGGGCGAGGCGCGGCCAGTCGAACAGCTCGCCCGGATCCTCCTTGCGGGTGGGGGCGATGTCGCTGTGGCCGATCACGTTGGCGGGCGCGATGGCGTGGCGCGCGGCAATGTCGGCCACCAGGGCATGGACCGCGTCCATCTGGGCGGCGGGGAAGGGCACATAGCCGAATTCATGGCCGGGGTTGACGATCTCGATCCCGATGCTGGCGCTGTTGACGTCGGTGATGCCGCGCCACCAGCTGCGCCCGGCGTGCCAGGCGCGCTTGGCTTCATCGACCATGCGCAGCACCGTGCCGTCTTCGGCGACGACATAATGGGCCGAAACGCCGGAGGCCGGGTTGGCCAGCCAGTCGATGGCTTCGGCGGCGCTGCGCATGCCGGTATAATGCAGCACGATGATGCCGGTGGGCAGCAGCCGGTCGCCGAAATTGGGGCTGGGGCGTTCGATGATGGTCATAGCGGTTCGGCTGGCATGTCGCTGTCGCGCCGCTGGGCGGTGCGGATGGTGATGATGGTGACGCCCACCAGCGTGAGGAGGCCGCCGACGAGCATCTGTCCGGTGATCGGCGTATCATAGACAGCGATGGCGATCATCACCGAGATCAGCGGCGTGGGCAGGGTGAGCGGCGAGACGACGGCGACCGGATAGCGCTGAAACAGCCAGGTCATGCCCCCATGGCCAACCAGGCTGGACATGATGCCGGAATAGGCGACCCAGCCCCAGGTGCTGAGCGGCAGCTGCGGGATGGCGGCGAGTTTTTCCGGTTCGAATGTCTGCGCCAGGGCCGCCATCACGGGGATGGAGACGAGGCCAAGCCAGCCATGGATGGTGAGCACCGGCACGCCCTGCAGCCGGCGGAACAGGAGATTGCCCACCGCCCAGCACAGCGAGGCACCGGCCGTGAGCAGGATGCCAAGGCGTTCATGGGCGATGGCCGGATCAAAGCCCATCACCACGACGCCGAGGAAGCAGATGGCGATGGCGGTGACGCGCGGCCAGCGGATTTCCTCTTTCATGAAGATCACCGCCAGGATCAGGCTGAACGGCACGCCCAATTGGCCGACGATGGACAGGGCGGACAGATTGTCGGCCATGGCGAAGGAGAGCGCACCCAGCGACATGAACAGCGCGCCGGCGATGAAGCCGGTGGCCAGGATCAGCAGCATGCGCCCTGGCAGCCAGCGGATGAAGGGCAGGCAGACGAGCGTTGCCACCGTGTAGCGCAGCAGCACCGCCACCATCGGCCCGGCCGACATCACGCCTTCCTTCACGGCGACCACATTGAAGCCCCACACCACATCGATGGCGAGAATCATGAACAGATGCAGGGGCTTCACCGGCGCCTCCCGGTGAGTTGATCATAGGCGGCGTTGATTTCGGCCATGCGGGTTTCGGCGACCCGGATGAACTCGTTGGGCACCCCTTCGGCGAGCGCGCGATCGGGGTGATAGCGTTTGACGAGGCCGTGGTAGGCCGCGCGGATGGCGGCGGCATCGACGCCCGGTTCAATGCCCAGGATGGCCCAGGGATCATCGGCGGCCGGGCTGACATGGCGGCGGCGGATGCGGGCGCGGGCGGCATCGTCAAAGCCCAACCGCTGGCCGACCGTGTCGAGAAATTCGAGTTCGGCGTCGTGATAGCCATCGACGGCCGCGATCAGCCAGAGCGCATCGAGCAGATCTTCCAGCGTTGGCGAGCCGGGGCCGAGCAGATCGGCGGCCTGCGCGGCATAGGCTTCGAATCCGGCGATGGAGGCCTTGGCCATGTCATAGAAACGGCGGGCGTTCGTCGCCTCCTTGGGCTCGACATGGAACAGGCGCTGGAAGGTGGCGAATTCGGCGGCGGTGGCTTCGCCATCTGCGCGGGCCATCTTGGCAGCGAGGGCAATGGCGGCGATGGTGAAGGCGACGCGGCGGCGTTCCTGCACCCGTTCCGGCCGGCGGGCGCGCAGGCCGTCCACGGCGCCACCAGCCGCTGCCCCGGCCAGCGCGCCCAGCGGGCCGCCGACGATCAGGCCCAGCGCCGTGCCGGCCAGGGTTGCCCAGATACTCATGACCCCAACCGCTTAGGCAATAAGCGGCAGCGGCGAAAGGGGGGATGCAGCCACATCGCCGGGCTGATAAGGATGCGGCATGACGCACGATCTGCCCGTTGCCGCCTTGACCGAGGCTGAGGCCGCTGCCGAACTGGCCCGCCTGGCCGAGGCCATCGCGCAGCACAGTGCGGCCTATTATCAAGAGGATGCGCCGAAGATTTCAGACGCCGACTATGATGCGTTGGTGCAGCGCAATGCGGCGATTGAGGCGGCCTTTCCCAATCTGGTGCGGGCGGATTCGCCGAGTTTCCGGGTGGGCGCCAAGCCGGCGGCGGGCTTTGGCAAGATCAGCCACAGCCGGCCGATGCTGAGCCTGGACAATGTGTTCAGCGATGCCGAAGCGATGGAATTTGCCGCCCGCGTGCGGCGGTTCCTGAACCTGCCCGATGATGCGGATGTGCGCTTCCGGGCGGAGGCCAAGATTGACGGGCTGAGCTGCGCGCTGCGGTTTGAAGGCGGGCGGCTGGTGCACGGGGCGACCCGCGGTGATGGCGCGGTGGGCGAGGAGGTGACCGCCAACCTGGCCGCGGTGACCGGCCTTGCGCACCGCGTGCCCGAAACCGCGCCGGCGGTGACCGAAATCCGCGGCGAGGTCTATATGACCAAGGCCGGCTTTGCCGCGCTGAACGAACGGCAGGCGCAGGCCGGGGCGAAGATCTTTGCCAACCCCAGGAACGCGGCGGCGGGCAGCCTGCGGCAGCTCGATCCGGCCGTGTCAGCGGCGCGGCCCTTGGCTTTCATCGTGCACGGCTGGGGCGAGATGACCAGCCTGCCGGGCGCGACCCAGAGCGCGGTGATGGCAGCGATTGGCGATTGGGGCTTTGACACCGGCGCCTATGCGCTGGGCGATGCCAGCATGGCGCAGTGTCTCGCCTTCACTGCCGATCTGGAGCGGCGGCGGGCCGAGTTGCCGTTCGACATCGACGGCGTTGTCTACAAGGTGGAGCGGCTGGACTGGCAGGAGCGGCTGGGCCAGGTGGCGCGCTCCCCGCGCTGGGCGGTGGCGCACAAATTCCCGGCCGAACAGGCGGAAACCACGTTGGAGGCGATCGACATCCAGGTGGGCCGCACCGGCGCGCTGACTCCGGTGGCGCGGCTGGCGGCGGTGACGGTGGGCGGTGTGGTGGTGACCAACGCCACGCTGCACAATGAGGATGAGATTGCCCGGCTGGACGTGCGGGTGGGCGACCGGGTGCGGGTGCAGCGCGCCGGCGACGTGATCCCGCAGGTGCTGGGGGTGGTGCCCGGTGACACTCCGCGCGGGCCGGCCTTCGTGTTTCCCGATCATTGCCCGGCGTGCGGATCGACGGCGGTGCGTGAGGAGGATGAGGCTGTGCGGCGCTGCACCGGCGGGTTGACCTGCCCGGCGCAGCGGCACGAGCGGTTGCGGCATTTCGTGAGCCGCAATGCCTTTGACATCGAGGGGCTGGGCACGGAGCGGTTGGAGCTGTTCGCAGCCGCAGGGTTGATCGATGGGCCGGCATCTTTGTTCCGGCTGGAGCGGGAGCGGCTGCTGGCATTGCCGGGGTTCAAGGACAAATCGGTCGACAAGCTGCTGGCGGCCATTGACGAACGCCGGCAGGTGAGCCTGGACCGCTTCCTGTTCGCGCTCGGCATCCGGCATGTGGGGGAGGTGACGGCGCGCGATCTGGCGCGGGCATTCAAATCAGCCGAAGCGGTGCAGGCGGCGGCGATGGGCGCGGAGGCGGTGAACCGGCTGACCGCGGTGAACGGCATCGGCGCGGTGGTGGCCGAGGCGCTGATCGATTTCTTTGCCGAGCCGCACAACCAGGAGACGCTGGCGGCGCTGCTGGCCGAGGTGTCGCCGCAGCCGTTGCCGGAGGTGAAGCAGACCGGGCTTTCCGGCAAGACCATCGTGTTCACCGGCAGCCTGGAGAAATTCACCCGTGAGGAAGCCGAGGCGCAGGCCGAGCTGTTGGGGGCGAAGACATCGGGCAGTGTGTCGTCAAAGACCAGCCTGCTGGTGGCGGGGCCGGGGGCGGGTTCAAAGCTGGCCAAGGCGCAAGCGCTTGGAATTCAGGTGGTGGATGAGGATGGCTGGCTTGCGCTGGTGGCAGAGGCACAGGCCGATGGTTCAGCCTGACCGATTGTGGTAAGCTCCATACGCTGTCGTCGAGTTTGCCGCGTCGCGGAAATCGGTTTGAGACGCACGCACCGCAGCTCCCGGTGGCCGGGGTTCGCCCCGCTGACGGACAGGAGCGCCATCATGAAGAATCCTTTGCCTGGACCTGACCGGACGGCACACCGCAAGGCGGCCGAACCCGGGCTTCATGCCGAATTGACCCCGGTAGTGGCTGACGCGCGGCCGTTCCACGCCCTGCATGGCACCGTGCCAGCACCGGCCGTGCCGCATCTTCACAGTCAGTTGGAAGAGGTGATCGACCTGACGTTACCGCCAAGACCCTGACGTTCTGTAATCCATGCATTGAATGCATGGCTGATGCCGAATCTGCTGCACTGCACAAAGGCGTGTGACAGTCTTATTACAGCTCCTGTCAGCCGGGAATTGGCCCGGTTGATGAAACAGGAGCGTACCAATGAAGGTCGTATCGACTGAATTTGAACCGCAGGTGCGCGCTGTCCCGGTGTCGGATGTTCTGGCCCCGGTTCGCCCCCTGCCCATCCGCAAGCGTCGCGTTGTGTTGACGCCGGCTGTGGTGGAAGCCCGTCTGTTCCACGCGCTGTAATCAGCGTTGGAACGGCGAAGCTGCGGGCATCACACCCGTTTTTTCGTCAGGACCAGTGTGGGCCATTCGGCCTGCCAGTCCACAGCGCCCGCCGGCACCAACCCGTGCCGGCGATAGGCGTTGGCGACGGCGCGTTGCTGAGGCAAGAGCAGCCCCGCCATCACCAGCACCCCGCCGGGCGCAATCACCGCCGACAGATCGCGCGCAAGCGCAATCAGCGGCGGCGCCAATATGTTGGCGAGCACGAGATCATATGCAGCACGTGACCGCAGCGCCGGCGCCGAAAGGCCCGGCGCTGTGGCCGTTGCCATGCGTGCAGCGCATGTACCTGCGACAAAATGGTTCAGCGCCATATTCTCGCGGGTGACGTCGATGGCAATGGGATCAATGTCGCTGGCGATGCAGCGGGCGCTGCGGTGCTGGCGCTGGGCGGCCATGGCCAGCACACCGGTGCCGGTGCCGATATCGGCGATGTTGTGAAAGCGCCGCTGCTTGCCCAGCCGCACCAGTGCCTTGAGGCAGCCGTGGGTGGTGGCATGCTGGCCGGTGCCAAAGGCGAGACCGGCTTCGATCCTGAGACCCCAATCGCCCAGGCGCACGGCATCGGCATGATCGGCGGTGTGGACGATGAAGCGGCCGGCGCGCACCGGCTCCAGCCCGCGCTGGGACAGGGTTGTCCAGTCCGCCTCCGCCAGTTCGGTGAGGGCAACATCGCTGGCCGACGGGAAGAGCGCCACGATCCGGTCAACCGTCGCGGCCTCAGGCTGATCGGCGAAATAGGCGGTGAGCAGCCAATCGTCGGGTTTGGCCGGATCGGGTTCCTCCACGTTCAGCGTGGGGGGATCATCCATCAGATCAAAGAGATCGGGCAGATTTTCGGCCTCGGCGCGGTTGACGCGGAACTGGAGCGTCCAGCTCATGCCGGGACCGCCTGGCCGGATTGCCAGATGTGGCTGCAGTGGAGCGCGGCGGCGCCGGTTTCGGCATCAAGCGCGGCGACCGTGATCCAGCCTAGCCCGCGCAAGGCCGCAGCATCGGCGGCCGGCGTGCCAAGCGGCAGCAGGATGCGGCGCTGCGGCTCGACACCGAGGCCGAGATCAACCAGACCATCAACATAGAGCGAGAAGCCGATGGCGGGTTCCTGGGCGCCATCGGGGCGGGGCACGAGATAGGCGCCGCCGCGGCCGAGTTCGGCGGCAAGACCGGCGCCGAACAGCGAGAAGCCGAGCCAGGTCTGATATTCAAAGCCGTGGCGTTCGGTGGGATCGAGGGTGACGGCCACGCCATCCAGCCCGGCGGCCAGCGCGGCGATGGCATCAAGGCGGGCCAATATGGCATCGGGCAGATCAAGCTGGCGCAAGGCGATGATGGCGGCCGGGGCCGGGCCGGCGGCGGCGATCAGCGGCACGAAGGCATCGGCACCCAGCAGCTTCAGCGCGCCGACATCCTTGCCATCGAGCAGCGCCTGCACCTGGGCGAGGCTGGCGCGGCCCAGCGGCCAGCCGGCAGCGGCGAGATCGGCGACCAGCGTCGGCATGGTGAGATCGACGCTGAGGCCGGTGACGCCAGCAGTGGCAAGCGCGGCGATGGCCAGTTGCAGCAGTTCGGCGGCCGCTGCGGGGCCATCGCTGCCGATGAGTTCGGCGCCGGCCTGGGTGCGTTCGCGTTCGGGGGAAAGCTGATCACCGCGCACGCGCAGCACCTGGCCGGCATACATCAGTCGCAGCGGCCGTGCCTGCTGGGCGAGGCGGGTGACGGCGATGCGGCCGACCTGGCCGGTGATGTCGGAGCGCAGCGCCAGCGTTTGCTGGCTGACCGGATCGGTGAAGCGCAGCCGTTCGCGGCTGCTGCCGCTGGCGAGGCTGCTTTCATATTCGATCAGCGGCGGCGCCACCCGTTCATAGCCATGGGCGCCGCAGACATCGGTGAGGGTGCGCACCAGGCTGGCCAGCGCCTGCGCCTGCGGCGGCAGCCGATCGCGCAGGCCTTCGGGAAGGAGACCGGGGATGTTCATGGGGTGGGGGTTAGCCGGTTGGGGGAGGGGGGGCAAGATGGGGGCGCGGCTGGTGTGGCGGCACGGGTGCGGCCCCCTCCGCCTCGCGCTGCTCGGCACCTCCCCCAGAGCGGAGGGGGCCGGCGGTGCGTGCGCCAGGCCCCTCCGTCAGCCCCGGCCTTCGCCGGGTCTGCCACCTCCCCCAGAGGGGGAGGATGTTCGTTCAGACGAAGTGCAGGGCGCTGGCGACCTTCACGCCGGGCAGGGCGCGGATGTCGGTGAGCAGCGCGTCGGGGATGGCGTTGTCGACCGAGAGCAGCAGCACCGCCTCGCCGCCGGCGTCGCGGCGGCCGAGGTGGAAGGTGCCGATGTTGACGCCGGCGCTGCCCAGCGCGCTGCCGAGGCGGCCGATGAAGCCGGGTTTGTCTTCGTTGACGATGTAGAGCATGTCGCCGGCGAGATCGGCTTCGACGGTGATGCCGAAAATCTCGGTCAGGCGCGGCTTCGACATGCCGAACAGGGTGCCCGCCACCGTGCGCGGGCCGTTGGCGGTGTGCACCGTCACGCGCAGCAGCGTGTTGTAATCGGTGTCACGCTCGTGGCGCACTTCGGCGATCTCGATCTCGCGCTCGCGGGCCAAATAAGGCGCGTTGACCATGTTCACCGTGTCGCTGTGCACGCGCATCAGGCCGGCGAGGACGGCTGCCGTGATCGGCTTGATGTTGAGCTGGGCGGCGGCGCCTTCCACCTCGATGCGGACGGACTTGATGCCATCCTTGTCGAGCTGGCCGACGAGGCTGCCCAGCCGTTCGGCCAGCGCCATGTAGGGCTTGAGGCGCGGGGCCTCTTCGGCGCTGAGCGACGGCATGTTGAGCGCGTTGGTGACGCCGCCTGTGAGCAGGAAGTCCGACAGCTGCTCGGCGACCTGGATGGCGACATTGACTTGGGCTTCGTCGGTGCTGGCGCCGAGGTGCGGGGTGGAAACGAAATTGGGGGTGCCGAACAGCGGGCTCGACTTGGCCGGTTCCTCGGCAAACACGTCGAGTGCGGCGCCGGCGATGTGGCCGCTGTCGAGCAGTTCCTTCAGCGCCGCTTCGTCGATCAGGCCGCCACGCGCGCAGTTGACGATTCGGATGCCGGGCTTGCACTTCAGCAGATTTTCGCGGGACAGGATGTTGCGCGTGCTGTCGGTCAGCGGCGTGTGCAGGCTGATGAAATCGGCTTGCGCGAGCAGTTCATCGAGCGTCACCTTGGTCACGCCCATATGCTCGGCGCGTTCCGGGGTGAGGAAGGGATCATAGGCGATCACCTTCATCTTGAGGCCCAGGGCGCGATCGGCAACGATGCTGCCGATGTTGCCGGCGCCGATCAGGCCCAGCGTCTTGGCCGTCACTTCAACGCCCATGAAGCGGTTCTTTTCCCACTTGCCGGCCTGGGTGGAGGCATCGGCTTCGGGCAGCTGGCGGGCCAGCGCAAACATCAGGGCGATGGCATGTTCGGCGGTGGTGATCGAGTTGCCGAAGGGCGTGTTCATCACGACGACACCGCGCGACGAGGCGGCGGGGATATCGACATTGTCCACCCCGATGCCGGCGCGGCCGACAACCTTCAGATTGGTGGCGGCGGCGAGCACATCCTTGGTCACCTTGGTGGAGGAGCGGATGGCGAGGCCGTCATATTGGCCGATGATCTTGATCAGCTCGTCCTTCGACAGGCCGGTGATTTCATCGACCTCGATACCGCGGGCGCGGAAGATTTCGGCGGCCTTGGGGGACATTTGATCGGAAATGAGAACGCGAGGCATGGGGGATACTCCTGCTCCCCTCCCGCTTGCGGGAGGGGCTGGGGGTGGGAATGGTGTCATGCAGGAACGGCGGTGTGGGCGAACAAGCCCACCCCCGACCCCTCCCGCAAGCGGGAGGGGAGGTTATTGGTTGACTTGCGCGTAGGCCCAGTCGAGCCAGTGGGTCAGCGCCACGATGTCGGCGGTGTCGACGGTGGCGCCGCACCAGATGCGCAAGCCGGCGGGCGCGTCGCGATAGGCGCCGATGTCGTAGGCGGCGTTTTCCCTTTCGAGGAGCGACACGATCGCCTTCACCTTGTCTTCGGCGAGCCCGGGGAGGACGAGGCAGACGCTGGTGTTGGAGCGCGAGGCTGGGTCCTTGGCCAGATGCTCGACATAGGCCGTCGTCTGCACCCAGGCGTCGAGCGCGGCGGCGTTGGCGTTGGCGCGGGCCTTGAGGGCATCGAGGCCGCCCAGGCTTTCGGCCCATTCCAGCGCGTCGATATAATCCTCGACCGCCAGCATGGAGGGGGTGTTGATGGTTTCGCCGACGAAGATGCCTTCGGTCAGCTTGCCCTTGGAGACGAGGCGGAAGATCTTGGGCAACGGCCAGGCCGGGGTGTGGGTTTCGAGGCGCTCGACGGCGCGGGGGCCGAGGATGAGGACGCCGTGGCCGCCTTCGCCGCCCAGCACCTTCTGCCAGCTGTAGGTGAGGACATCGACCTTGTCCCAATCCACGTCCTGCGCGAACACGGCGGAGGTGGCATCGGCAAAGGTCAGGCCTTCGCGGGTGGCGGGGATCCAGTCATAATTGGGCACGCGCACGCCCGATGTTGTGCCGTTGGCCGTGAACAGCACGTCGCCCGCGAAATCGACAGCGGCCAGATCGGGCAGCTCGCCATAGGGGGCGGTGATGACCGTGGGGTTCAATTTCAGCTGCTTGGCGGCATCGGTGACCCAGCCTTCACCGAACGACTCCCAGGCCAGCGCCGTGACCGGGCGGGCGCCCAGCATGGTCCACATCGCCATTTCATAGGCGCCGGTGTCGCTGGCGGGCACGATGCCGATGCGGTGCGTGTCGGGCACGCCCAAAATCTTGCGGGTGAGATCGATGGCGTGCTTCAGGCGCGCCTTGCCCAGCTTGGAGCGGTGCGAGCGGCCAAGCGAGGCGGTGTCGAGTTGTTCGGGGCTCCAGCCAGGCCTTTTTGCACAAGGCCCGGACGAGAAATGCGCACGCTGTGGCAGCGTGGTCGGTTTGGCAGTCATGTTCTCTCCTTTCAGAGAGCGCGCGCCGCGTTGGGACGGCGTGGCCCGCCGCCGGCCTTAGTGGTTTGGCAGCGGGGGTCAAGCGGTTTCGGATTTACCGTGGAGCGCAGCGGTGGTTCAGGCCAGCGACTCGACGATGGCGCGGCCGAGCGGGACGAAGTGGCGGTTGCGTTCGGCCAATTCAGACTTGGCGGCGAACAGATAGGCGGCGACCCAGATCGGGCGCCGGCCGAGTGGCGTGATGCGCGAAACGATGTTGCGGGCGCGCCAGGAACCGGCGCCGGTCTTGTTCGCCTCCGCCCAGCCCGGTGGCAGCGCGGCGCGGATCATGGTGTCGGCGGTGCGGCTGGCCTGCATCCAGCCAAGCAGGCGGGCGCGGCCGGCGGCGGACAAGATGCGGCCTTCGACCAGCGCGCGCGACGTGGCGAGCATGGCGGCCGGCGTGGTGGTGTCGCGCGGGTCACCGGGGGTTTCGTTGTTCATTTCGGGCTCGTTGCGGTCGAGCCTTGTGGTGGTGTCGCCGATGCTGCGCAGCCAGGCGGTGAGCGCGGCAGGGCCGCCTTGCCGGGCCAGCGCGAGATTGGCGGCCGGATTGTCGGACAGGACGCACATCGCCTCGGCCATTTCCAGCAGCGACGCGCTGCCGCCGATGCGGGTTTCGCTGAACGGGGCGTTGTTGAGCATATCCTCCCGGTGGATGGGCAGGCGTTCGCCGAGCTGCCAGAGGCCCGTTTCGGCGCCGTGCAGCAGCCGGGCGGCGAGCAGCAGCTTGAAGGTGGAGCACAGGGGGAAGCGGCTACTGGCGCGGTGGCTGAAGCGGGCGCCCGTGTGGGTGTCGAGCAGGGCGACGCCGATGGGGCCGCCGGCATCATGCTCGATTGTTGCGATGGCGCGGCGCAAGGGGGCGAAGCGATCGGGTGCAGCGGCGGCAAGCAGCGGCAGGGCGGCGACGAACTGGCGGCGGTCAAGCATCTGGCAGGCTCCGGTTGAAGGCGGGGGCGGTGCCGGCGGCGGCGCGCAGGTGCCAGGCGGCCCAGGCGGCGAGGAAGGTGCCGCCGATCAGCAGCAGCGACGGCCGGCCGGTTTCGGCATCGAACCAGAAGCTCTGGATGGCCCACAGGGTGACGAGGATGGCGAGCAGTGGCAGCGCCGGATGGGCGGGGGCGGCCCACACCGTGGGTTCGGCGCGGCGGCGGGCGAGCAGCAAGGCGAGGGCGATCAGGATATAATCGGCGACATTGCCGCTGGTGAGGATGAGCAGCCAGCGTTCGCCAAGGCCGATGGCGGCGGCAGCAGCGAGGGTGACGATGAGCGTGGCCCCCCAGGGCGCACGCTGGCGGGCGGAGACGAAAGTGGCGAGCCGGCCGAGCGCGCCGGGCAGCACGCCATCGCGGCCCATGCCCAGCACCAGCCGGGCAAAGGCCATGATGGTGGCGATGAGGGCGTTGAACACCGCGGCGATGACACCGGCGGACACCGCCTGGGCCACCGCCGGACTGGCCTGGCGTTCCAGAAAGGCGGCGATCGGCGTTTCGGCGGCATAGAGGCCGGGCACCACGTCCATCGCTGGCACCAGCACCAGCATGGGGGCGGCGATGACCAGCGCCGAGATGGCCCCGGCCTGCGCCACCACCGGGCCAAGCGCGCGCTGGCCGCCCTCCATTTCCTCAACGAAATAGAGCGCATAGACGGCCCCGCCACACCAGAACAGGCCGCCCAAGGCGGCGATTCCGAAATTGTTCCAGTGGAATTCGGGCGGCATCAGCACGGTGGTGAGCGCGGCGTGCGGCGCGGTGGCGGCAACCCAGGTGAGGATGGCGAGTGCCAGCAGTTCCACCCCGAGGAACAGGCCGGTGACCAGAGCCGAGGTGCGGATATTGAGCATGGCGATGGCCGCCGCCGCCGCCAGCCCGGCCAGCGCGACCGGCAGGGTGGGGAGGGACGGCCAGAGGATCTTGAGGTAACCGGCCAGACCGAGCGCCGAAAAGGCGATCAGCGGCATGGCGGTGACCAGGGTCATGAACATATAGCCGTGGGCGACGCCAGGGCCGATCAGGGCGGCGAGGCCGGGATAGACGCCACCGGCGCCCGGCACGCGCGCGCCCAGTTCGGCATAGAGCAGGGCAAACAGCGCTGCGATGAGGCCGCCGGTGAGAAACGCCAGCGCTGCGCCGCTGCCAGCCAGGTGCAGCACGGCGGAGCCGCCAACAAACACCGAGAGCACCGGCGACACCGCCGACAGCACCAGCAGCAACACGCCGCCGGGCTTCAATGCCCGTTCCAGACCAGCTGTGTCCATCGGTTGACGTGGCACCGGGAACGCGCTCTCGTCAATGCGGACACGAAAAGGAAGCTGGGGATGATCGACTGGAACGGGCAGCGGGTGCTGATCACCGGGGCGGCGAGTGGCATTGGCCGGGCGCTGGCGGTGCAGTTGGCGCAGCGCGGGGCGCAGGTGGCTGCCGCCGACATCAATGCCGACGGGGTGACCGAAACCGCCCGGCTGTGCGGCGGCGAGGCACTGGTGATCGATCTGGCCGATGGCGCCGCTGGCCCCCGCGCCGTG
The DNA here is from genome assembly GCF_059745315.1 of Sandarakinorhabdus sp. FBCC-B8862. Lineage (NCBI taxonomy): Bacteria > Pseudomonadati > Pseudomonadota > Alphaproteobacteria > Sphingomonadales > Sphingosinicellaceae > Sandarakinorhabdus > Sandarakinorhabdus sp. FBCC-B8862. The sequence goes on along the minus strand of NZ_CM185574.1, from coordinate 788,668 downwards.
GAGCAGCTGGTCGCCCGCCATGGCCGGCTGGACGCGGTGTTTGCCAATGCCGGCATCGGTTACACAAGGCGGCTGCTGAAGGCCGATCTGGATGATCCGGGCCTCGCCCGCTTGTGGGAAATCAACATGCTGGGGCCGACCAGGCTGGCGCAGGCGCTGGTGGCGGCGGCGGAGGCCGGCGGCTGGCGCGGGCGGCTGGTCATCACCGGTTCGGAAAACAGCCTGTCCTTGCCGCAATCGATCCAGAATTTCGGCAACGGGCTCTATGCCGCCGCCAAGCATGGCGTGCTGATCCTGGCGGAGTGGCTGGCGACCGAATGCCGGAACGGTGGCAAGCCGCTGGACGTGCATGTGCTGCTGCCCGGTGGGGTCTACACCGGGCTGACGGCAGCCGGGCTGGGGCCCGATCCGGCGAAATGGCCGGCGGACATGGGCATCATCCTGCCGGAACGGGCGGCCGAACTGTGCCTGAAGGGGCTGGACCTGGGGCTGTTCCATATTCCGACCCACGCCCATCTGATTGACGACATGGGCTGGCGCCATGGCAGTGTGGCGGCTGCAACCGCGGCCTTGGGGCTGACGAAACAGGCGTGACAAGCGCGGCGGGCTGGATTATCGCCCTCGGCCGTTTTGCGGAGAATATGACAATATGATGACACCGCCGGTGCCCCCCCGGATCTTTCCGACCGCCAAGGCCGATGCCGAGCTGGGCAACACGCCCACCGCCGTGCCGCAGACCGAGCATCCCGCCTATCGCATGGCGTTCCAGGACACGGAGTTCCTGCTGCGCGAGGATCTGCGGCCGGTGCGTTTCCAGCTGGAGCTGTTGAAGCCGGAGCTGCTGCTGACCGAGGCCGGGATTGAATCGACCTTTGTCTTCTATGGCTCGGCGCGGATTCCATCGCCGGAAACGGCCCAGGCGCTGATCGATGCCGCCGAAACGCCAGAGCGGCGGGCGGTGGCGGAACGGCTGGCGGCCAATGCGCATTATTATGAGGTGGCGCGCCAATTGGCGGTGCAGGTTTCCACCTATTGCAAGGCGGGTGAGCGCTGCTTCACCGTGTGCTCCGGCGGCGGCCCGTCGATCATGGAGGCGGCAAACCGGGGGGCGTGGGAAAGCGGGGCGCCGTCGGTGGGCCTGAACATCGTGTTGCCGCACGAGCAGGTGCCCAACCCCTATGTGACGCCGGGCCTTTCGTTCCAGTTCCATTATTTCGCGCTGCGCAAGATGCATTTCCTGATGCGCGCCAAGGCGGTGGCGGTGTTCCCCGGCGGCTTTGGCACGTTCGACGAGTTTTTCGAGCTGTTGACCCTGGTGCAGACCGGCAAGGTCGCGCCGCTGCCGATCCTGCTCTATGGCCGGGACTTCTGGAATCGCGTGGTCAATTTCGAGGCGCTGGCCGAGGAGGGCGTGATCGCCAAGGCCGATCTGGACCTGTTCCATTTCGTCGAAACGGCCGAGGAAGGCTGGGCCATCGTGAAGGCGCACTACGGGCTGTGACGCGCCGGGCTTGACCAACTGCATTATTGATATAACACAGTTGGCATGAACAGGATCATGCTGGCTGTGGCCATCACCGCTGCCCTGCTGCAGGCCAGCGCCGGCACGGCGCAGAACGCGACCCCCTATGCGGGGCCGATCATCGACGGGCACGCGCATCTGCGCACCGGGGATAGTGATGCCATGGGGCCCGGGCACAGCCTGGGCACCGAGGGGTTGGGCCGTTTGCAGGGCGCCGCCGGGATCAGCCGCAGTGCCCTGATCGTGATTGCCGGCGGCGGGCCTGCGGCGGTGCAGGCCAAGAATGATGCCCTGCTGCAAGCTGTGGCGGCCAATCCCCAGCGCTATTTTGCCATTGCTTCGGTGCACCCGGCCGATGGTGATGCGGCCGTGGCCGAGCTTGATCGGCTGGCCGCTCAGGGGGTGCGTTTCATCAAGCTGCACCCCAACAGCCAGGAATTTGATGTGGCTGATCCGGCCGTGGCGCGCATCACCGCGCATTGCGGCAAGCTGGGCATGACGGTGCTGTTTGACAGCTATGATCCCTTCGATCCGGGCCAGATCGGCAAGTTCCTGAAGTTGACGATGAGCCAGCCGGGCACGCGCTTCATCCTTGCCCACATGGGGTATGTGCGGTTTCGCGAGACGATGGTGTGGAGCCTGCTGAAGGAGCGTGCCGCCGCGCGCAATGTCTGGTTCGATCTGTCGGCCATCGCGCCCCTCTATGCCGACACCCCGGTGGCGCCGGAATTGGTGGCCACCATGCGCAAGATCGGCATGGACCGGATGATCTTTGGCACGGACTGGCCGGCTTATGATGTGGGCGGCGCCGTAATGGCAGCCCGCATGCTGCCGCTTGCACCGGCGGAGCAGCGCCAGTTGTTCCACGACAATATGGCGGCGCTGCTGGCCCTGTCGCGTTGAGCCGGCTGCAGGCGGCGGCTTGGCAATGCATGGCGACTGTGCCAGCCTTGCCGTACGTTGCTGCCGCATGCGGCCAGCGGCGTATTCCGGTGAGGGAGGGACGCCTGCCATGGCCACTGCTGCTGCTGCCGTTGTTGCCAAGGCCCGGCGCGATATTCAGCATCATTTCTTTGCCGCCGATGCCGTGCGGCCGGATCGCGCGGTGGCCTTTGCGCCGGAAAAGCCCATCGAACGCCGACAATTTGAACGGATGCGGGAGCGCGGCATCATCCATGCGGCCGGGGCAGACCGATATTGGCTGGATGTGGTGGCCTATGATGCCGAACTGCAGCAGCGCTATCGCCGGATGCGGATCATTCTGCTGGTGGCCGTCGCGGTGCTGGCCATCGAACTGGTCGTGATCGCGCTGCAATAGCCTGGCTGTCGCACCGCGTTCATGTCCAACAAGAAGGGGGCGGCTGCCAGATCGGCAACCGCCCCCTTCTTGTTGGTTGTGCGCTTATTTGGCGGCAGCGTCGGCCGGGGCGGGCGCTTCCTCGGCGGCTTCGGCGGCGGGAGCCTCTTCCGCAGGCGCAGCGGGAAGCGGCAGCGGGCTGGCGCTCTTGCTGTTGAGATAGGCAATCACGGCGGCGCGCTCTTCCGGCTTGGTGATGCCGGCAAAGCTCATCTTGTTGCCGGCCATGAAGTTTTTCGGGCTCTTCAGCCAGGCCCACAGATGATCCCAATCCCACTTCTCGCCCTTCATTCCCGACAGCGCGTCGGAATAGGAGAAGCCGGGGTGGCTGGCGATCGGGCGGCCGACCACGCCATAGAGGCCGGGGCCGGTGCCGTTGGCGCCCGCCGGATCGGCATTGTGGCAGGCGGCGCATTTCTTGAACACGGCCTCGCCCTTGGCGACATCGGCAGAGGCGAGATAGAAGGCGGCGGGCTTTTCGGCTTCGGCGGCGGGGGCGCCCTCGGCCGGGCCTTCCTCCACACCGGCCACTTCATAACCGGGCTTTTCCGGCAGGTGGCGGGCGAACATCATGTCGCTGGCGATCGAAACGCCCAGAACGGCCAGCAGGCCGGCCAGCAGGCCACCGAAAATCTTGTTCCACTCGAAACTGTCCACGTGTCGCTCCATGCGCGCAGGGTCTGCCCAGCTCGTGCCTGCGCCTTCCTGTCGCAGGGGATAGGCAATTGCGGGCTGCCCCGCAAGCATTTGATTGTTGCAGCGCACTATCCTAACGGACGGGTATGACGAGCAGCTATCCGCCCTTGGCCCAGACCCTGGTTGATCGCATGGTGGCGGCCGCCGCCGCCGCGCCGGAGCAGGCGGTGGCCTTTCAGGGCGCGCCGGGCGCCTATAGCCACCAGGCGGTGCGCGAGACCTTCCCCGACCGGCTGCCGCTGCCCTGCGCCAGTTTTGAAGATGCGATCGAGGCCGTGCAGGCCGGCCGCGCCGGCTGTGCGGTGATTCCGATCGAGAACAGCCTGCACGGCCGGGTGGCCGACATGCATTTCCTGCTGCCCGAATCTGGCCTGCACATCGTCGGCGAACATTTCGTGCGGGTGCGCCACTGCCTGCTGGCGCTGGGTGACATGGCGGCCTTGAAGGAGGTGAAGAGCCATCCACAAGCGCTGGGCCAGGTGCGCCGGCACTTGCGGGAATGGGGCATCGCGCCGGTGCAGTTTTTCGACACGGCGGCGGCGGCCGCGGCGGTGGCGGGCGAGGGCGATGTTGCCATGGGGGCCATCGCCAGCCGGCTGGCGGCGGAGCTGTATGGCCTGAACATCCTGGCCGAAGGGGTGGAGGATGCCGATCACAACACCACGCGGTTCGTGGTGCTGGCACGCGCGGCGGCGGTGCCGCCAGTGGGCGTGGCGGCGATGACCAGTTTTCATTTCGAGGTGCGTTCGGTGCCGGCGGCGCTGTTCAAGGCGCTGGGCGGCTTTGCCACCAATGGCGTCAACATGACCAAGCTGGAAAGCTATTTGCGCGACGGCAGTTTTTCCCAGGCGGAATTTTATGCCGAGATCGAAGGGTCGCCGGCCGAGCCGCCGGTGGCGCGGGCGCTGGAGGAGCTGGCCTATTTCACCAACTGGGTGAAGATCATCGGCACCTATCCCCGCGCGCGGGATCGGGCGGCATAGGGCGCCGCCCCCTCCGCCTCCCGATGGTCGGCACCTCCCCCAGAGGGGGAGGAACGGATCAGGGGGCGCGCAGCAGGCGGACGAGGGCCTTGCCGAAGCGGCGTTCGACCAGTTGTTCGAACGGGCTTTCAAGCGGGTCGGCAGCGGCGGTTTCGATGCTGATGATGGCGCCGGGGGCGAGCCAGCCGTGGGCGGCGAGATGGGCCAGGGCCGGGCCGGCCAGCCCCTGGCCATAGGGCGGATCGAGGAAGACGAGATGATGGCCGCGCGGGGCGGGGCCGAGGCTGGTGACCGGGCTCTGCCGCACAGTGGCGCTGGCGCCCAGCGTGGCGAGATTGGCCCGGATCGCTTTCACGGCGGCGGCATCATTGTCGATGAAGCAGGCGCTGCCGGCGCCGCGGGACAGCGCCTCCAGCCCCAGCGCGCCGGTGCCGGCAAACACGTCGAGCACGTCGAGCCCATCAAAGCTGCCCAGCCGGCTGGCGAGCATGGAGAAAATGGCTTCGCGGGCACGGTCGCTGGTGGGGCGGGTGGCCTGGCCGGCGGGCGCTGCAATCGCCCGGCCGCGCCAGCGCCCGGAAATGATGCGCATCAGCGGGAACCCGGTTTCGGCGCCTTCAGCATGGCCTTGAGCGTGGCGAGATCAGCATCGGGGATCTCGTCGGCCATGCGCGGCGGCAGATCATCCAGGCCGATGGGGCCATAGGCGACGCGGATCAGCCGGTTCACCTGCAGCCCGATATGTTCGAGGATGCGGCGCACCTCGCGGTTCTTGCCTTCGCGGATGGTGACGATCAGCCAGACATTGTGGCCGGTCTTGCGTTCGACATCGGCCAGCACCGGGCCATAATGGATGCCATCGATGCTGATGCCATCGGCGAGGCTTTCCAGCGCCTTTTGGCTGACCTCGCCAAAGGCGCGGACGCGATAGACGCGCGGCACGTTGGACGACGGCAGTTCGAGGGCGCGCTTCAACTCGCCATCGGTGGTGAGCAACAGCAGGCCTTCGGTGTTCATGTCGAGCCGGCCGACGGGGACGACGCGGGGCAGGCCGGCGGGCAGGATATCCATGATGGTCGGGCGGCCGGCCGGGTCGCGCGCGGCGGTGAGGAAGCCGGCGGGCTTGTGAAAGCGGTAGAGCTTGGCAGGCGCAATGCCGGCCACCGGCTCGCCATCCACCGTCACGCCCTTCAGACTGGTGATGTTGAGGGCGGGCGAGGTGAGCTTTTCCCCATCGATGGCGATGCGGCCTTCGGCGATCATCCGCTCGATATCACGGCGGGAGCCGACACCGGCGCGGGCCAGCGCCTTGGCGATGCGCTGGGGGGCGATTTCGGTCTGCCGCACCCGCGGCGGAGGGCGCTTGGGGCGGGGTGCTTCGGCCCCTGGGCGCTGTGTGGCGGCGCGCGGTGGGCGGCGATCGCGGGAGGGGCTGGCATCGTCCCGGCGATCCGGCCGGGCCGGGCGTTCGTCGGCCTTGCCGCGCGGGCGGGTCGGGCGCTGCGGACGCTCGGTCCGTTCATCGAAGCCGCGGTCTGGCGGCGGGCGGCGGCCAGAGCGGCCGGCGGGTGCGGCCGGGCGGCTGCCAGTGGGTTTGCGGGGTGGTCGCATGCCTGCCCCATGCGGCCAGCGCGGCGGATTGTCAAAACAAGAAGGGCCGGTGTTGCCACCGGCCCTTCCGTTGTTCGGCGTTGATCAGACGATCAGAACTTCACCTGGACGCCGCCATAGAAGAAGCGGCCGGTGTTGCTGTAGATCGCCGAGCCGGCGCCGTCGCCGAGCAGCAGGTCGAGCGGCGGCAGGCGGTCGAAGATGTTGTCCACACCCGCATAGACCGAGATGTCCTTGTAGACCTTCGCGGTGAAGCGGATGTCGGAGTAGGTGATCGCCGGGTACCAGACGCGCGGCACAACGTCGAGGTTCGTCGGCGGACGATCCTGCTCGACATTCTGCGAGGCGTAGGCAGCAACGGTCTGACGGCCGACATAGCGGAAGCTGTAGAGCAGATCGAAGCCCTTGTAGCCGAGCGTGATGTTGGCCTGGCCGTTCCATTCCGGGTTGCCCAGGCTGGAGCGTTCGCGGGTCAGGCGGTTCGGCTCGGTCAGCGAGGTGTAGATGTTGCGCTGGCCCAGCCACGACACCAGCACGCGGGCGTTCAGGCGCCAGTCTTCACCGAACTTGTGGGCATAGGCCATGTCAAGATCGATGCCGCTGGTGACCTGGCGGGCATAGTTGAACGCGCCCTGGATGAACGAGATGCCGTTGCCGGTGGTCGGGAAGTTCACGGTCTGGCCAGCGTGCAGCACGTTGGTCTGGCCGCGGAAGGTGCCATCCGGGTTGCGGAAGATGGCGGCGCAGAAGATGTTGTTGATGCCGCCCGGATCGTCATAGCACTGGTTGATGACGGTCTGCGCGCCCACCGTGTTGATCGCGTCCTTCAGGCTGATGCGATACCAGTCGAGGCTGGCAGTGAAGCCCGGCAGGAACGACGGGGTGAGGACGACGCCAACCGTGATCGAGTCCGACTTTTCGGCGAACAGGGTCGGGTTGCCGCCCGACACGCCCGAAATGCCCGAGGCCGGCCGGTTGGTGAACGGCTCGGTCACGCCCACGAAGGTCTGGGTGGTCGGCACGCCGGCGGCGCGGCAGTTGGCGACGCGGTTCGGGTTGTTGTTGATGTTCTGCTGACCGCAGGGGTCCGCCAGACCATTGAGGAAGGTCTGCGACTGGGCCGAGTACAGGTCACCCTGGGTCGGCGAGCGGATGGCGCGGCCATAGTTGGCCCGGAAGCGGATGTCGCTCACCGGCTGCCAGATGCCACCCACGTTGTAGGAGGCGACGGTGCCGGTGTTGCCGCTGTTGTAGTTGGAGACGCGGCTGGCGGCTTCGATGGTCAGCTCCTTGAAGAACGGCATGTCCTTCAGCAGCGGCAGACGGATTTCGCCGAAGGCTTCATACACATCCAGCTTGGGCGGGTTGAAGGTGGCGATGGAGTTCAGGAAGGTCTGACCGGTGCGGGTGACATCGTCGAACGCCGAGTAGCTGCGCTCCTGGCGCCATTCGCCGCCGATCGAGAAGCCGATCGGGCCGCCGGGCAGTTCGAACAGCTTGGCGGAATCGCCGCTGATGGTTGCGATCGCGTTCATCTGCTCAGCCCACTGCTTCCGGCTGGAAACATGGGTGATGTAGCTGAGCGCAGCGGCCGACGGCGCGCCGAGGCCGAACAGGTTCAGCGGACGGCAGGCCGGATCATCGTTGCTGGTGTTGGTATCGGTGTTGATCGAGCACACGATGTTGCCGGCGCTGTCACGCACCGCGTTCACCGCGTTGGTGAAGCGCTGCAGATGGACGTTGCCGCGGGTCTGGTAGAAGGTTTCGGTGCGGCCATAGTTCAGCGCGACGTTGTAGTTCCAGGTGTCCATGAAGGTGCCGCGCGTGCCGATGACGGCGCGGAACAGTTCACGGCTGTGGTTTTCGCCGCGGCCGCCGAAGTCGATGTTGAAGCGCTGGGTCTGGAAACCGGTGGCGCCAGGCGCCAGGCTGGTCACCAGCAGATCACGCGCCTGCTGGGTGAGGAACGGGTTGTTGATGGAGAAGGTCGGGTTCAGCGCGCCGGACGAGAAGGTCGGCTGGCCTTCCTGCAGCGATTCAGTGCGCACCCACTTGGCTTCGAAATAGGGGCGGAACGCGTCCGCCACATCAAAGTGGCCAATCATGTTGACGGCGTAACGGGTGTTGCCGATCTGCATCAGGCCGGTTTCACGCAGAGTCGAACCCAGGCCGCCCTGGCCGTTGCCCGAACCGAAGGTGCGGAAATCGCGATCAACAACGTTCTTCACCAGGCTGCCATCCGGCAGGAAGACGAAGACGTTGCCGAACTGCGACGTGCCAAGCGCGTTGAACACGCCCGAGCAGTTCAGCGTGGCGCGGGCCCCCGGAGCGACGCCCTGGCAGACCGAGGTGAAGGCGCCACCGGTCGAAATACCGATATTCTTGATGCGGCTGAGCAGCTGGTTGTCAAAGATGCCGTCACCCGCAGCCGGTTCGGCGGTGCCACCCGGGCCCGAGACCGAGGTGTCCTGTACCAGCTGGAACTGGGTGCGGCCGATCACGGCGCCGGTATACTCGCGGTCGGAATAGAAGAGCGGGTCGCTCTTGTTGTACTCAAACGACACGGCGATGTTGCCGCGGCCGCCCGAGAAGTTGGTGCCGGCGGTCAGCGTGGCGATATACTGGTTGGAGTCACCGCGCGACGAGGTGCCGGCCTGCACACGGCCCGACAGGCCCTGGAAGTCCTGCTTCATCACGAAGTTGACGACACCGGCCACGGCGTCCGAGCCGTAAACCGACGAGTTGCCGCCAGTGACGATGTCAACACGCTCGATCAGGTCAACCGGGATGGTCGACACGTCGACCGTGGCAGCGCCCGGCTGCGAAGTGACGTGGCGCAAACCGTTCTGCAGCACCAGCGTGCGGGCGGTGCCCTGGCCACGCAGATCGAGGATCGACAGACCGGCGGTGCCGATGAAGCGGCCCGAGTTCTGGCTGGTGAAGGTCGGACGGAACTGCGGCAGCAGGGCAATGCGGTCACCCACGTTGACCTGGCCGTTCTGGAGCAGTTCGCCAGCGCTGATCGAGCTGACCGGAACGGTGGCGTCAAGGTTCTGGCGCGCGATACGCGAGCCGGTGACGATCATCAGCTCGGCAGATGCTTCCTCGGCATTGCCTTCGGCGGCAGCCGTCTTGGTGGTCTGGTCTTCAGCGGCAAATGCCGGCGCGGCGAAAATCGCCAGGGCAGAAACCCCGGCCAGGATGGATGAACGCATGAGAGCCCCCTCATTGGCGGTTGTGGCGCATCCAATGGCCAATCTGCCGCCCGAGGGAAAGGGGCAGAATGGCTGTCATGACAATCCTGCGACAATGGAGCGCCCCACTGTTGCGAAAATGCATCAGCGAACCGTGCTACCCCATTGCCCACCGGAGCGGCTTGGGCTAACCGGCCCCCGTGCCCCTGTGGTGAAATTGGTAGACGCGTCCGACTCAAAATCGGATGGAGCAATCCGTGCTGGTTCGAGTCCGGCCAGGGGCACCACATTCCAGCAATGCGCAGCATCCCGCGAGGCAGGGCCAGCAGGGTGAGATGTTAAGGTTTATCTGGATCTCACTTTAGTCCAGTCTCTTGGCCGACCATGAGGCCGGCAACTCGAAAGTGCTGGCAGACGCTTGATCATTGACGCAGGAATTTTGGCGGCAATTTTGCGCCCTCTCTACCGACATTCATCGTTGGCTTGGTCGTTCACAAGGATGGTCATCAAGGCCGCTGCTCTCCGTTGGAAGAAGCCGCAGGTTCGAATGGTGTCGGGCGCGTCGAATCCCGGAGACTGGCTGAAATAGGGCTTCGCCGTTTGTGTTGGCCGCTGCTGCTCCATGGTCGAGTGCCAACTTTGACCCTGAAATGGCGATATGGTGCGACGTACACGCCTCCGATGAAACAGGCGGAATAGCCCGGTAACTGCTGGTTTCATCGCAGCAGCCGTTGCCCGCATGATGCCAGACGCCCTGGCAGAAGCGGAACAATGGCCGCGCCGGGCGTGGCTGCCATGGTATCAGAATGATCCGGTTTCGATGGTCAAGGCGCGAACGGGAGCGGCAAGAAGCCGTTGGCCGTTCAGATCGAGATTGCGCTATCCCGGCAGGCCCAAGTCAGTTTGCGCCGTTCGTCGCTTGATGCTGGCGTTGCTGGTTCCTCGAACGTCCAAACCCGAAATTGCTGCAATTGGTGCGGGCCAAAGCTGTGGATGAGTGGCACATCGGCGGCATCGCGGCCACGGGCGATGATGATGCGACCGATACGAGCGGCGTTGTTGCGTGGATCAAAGGCATGCCAGCCGCCTTCCAGATACACTTCCATCCAGGCGCTGAAGTCCATCGGTTCCACCAAGGGAACGCCGATGTCGCCAAGGTGGCCGTTCACGTAACGGGCCGGGATGTTGAGGCAGCGGCACAGGCTGATGGCCAGATGTGCATAGTCGCGGCACACCCCCTCACCTTCGAGAAGCGTCTCCCAGGCGGTGCGGGTTGCGCTGGCATGGGCATAGCCGAAGCGGACATGGCGATGCACGAAGTCGCAGATCGCCTGCACACGGGACCATCCGGGCGGGACGCGGCCGAACATGTCCCACGCAAAGCCGCCGAGTTTATCGGTTTCGCAATAGCGGCTCCCCAACAGATACATCAATGCATCTGCTGGAAGATTCACCACCGGAACCTCGCGGGCCGATGGCTGGCGGTGATCTGCTGTGCCGGGGCAACGCATCATCGTCTCGCCCGACAAGGTCAGAGGGCCGGCGGGCGCAGCCAGCCTGTGACAGCGGTTGCCTGCTTCTGTGCGCAGCTCTGCAATGGGCAGGCCAAGGCTGTTGCCGTGCCGTTCCCACAGCAGTTGGCCATGTGGCTGGCTGGGATGGACGGCCAGCATCTGCAGCAGCGTGACCGGCTGGTCCAGCTGCAGGCCGATGCTGTAACCGCAACGGATCAGCATGGCGGCGGGCCGATCCGTTTCGACATGCGGCGATCGACGCGCACGCACTGATCCAGTTGTTCCAGCCGGATCGGCATCTGCAAGACGGCGCTGCCGTCGCTGGTCGGGACCTCCAGAACGGCATCGGCCGTGCAGTAGGTGACAAACGACAGCCCGTGCACCTCCTCCTCCTTGATGACCAGACGATAGGTGCCAGGCGGCTGCGGCTCCATCAGCCCCGGCAGGCGGAATGGGTGGCGGAACATCACGGTGGATTGCATCGTGCGCCAGCGCATCTGAACGAAACTCCATCGAAACGCTGATTGGCACTGAAGGGAACCGGTACCGGGAACAGCCCGGCACTGGTGCCGGCAGATCAGATGCGCCGCCCGCTGACCAGGTTCACCACCAGCATGATCAATGCCACCACCAGCAGAATGTGGATAAGCCCGCCTGCCGTATAAGATGTGGCAAGACCCAGAGCCCACAGCACCACCAGCAGCACAATCAAACCAAAGATCATGTCATCTCTCCCCGATTGATCACCATCGGACTCATCAATGGACACCGATGGGATCGGGCTTCTTGTATTCGGGCCCACCCGGCACCTTTTGTGGTTGTGGATGGTCCCGCTGCACCTGCTCCTGGGCACGGCCCTGTTCACGTGCCTGTTCCTGGCCCTGCCATTGGCCGCGCATGTGGGCCTTCTGGTTTGCCCGGGCCTGCGGTTCACCGCGGCGGCGGATGGGGTCGGGGGCCACATCATCGGGATAGGCCCGTTCATCAACGCGGGGTTGCATGCCGGGCTTATCCTGGCGCGGCGCCTGCCAGGCCTGGTTCGGCGTCGCCCTTGGGCCGGGGCCCCAAACCTGACGATAGTTCTGCCGATACTGGCCTTCCCAGTGCCCGCGTTGGCGATAGAAGGGCTGGCCACGATAATGGTCGTTCCAATAGGTCTGGAACAGGAATGGCCTGATGCCGATCCCAAGCAGGGGTGCGATCAGGTTGATGCTCTGGCGGCGGCCCTGCCAGGTGCCGGCCATGTGGCTGGCGGGCACCCAGCCGCGGTTGCCGCGATAGGCGACATCGCACCAGCTCCAGTCGCGCAGACAGCCGGTGATGGTGACAGTGGCTTGCGGATAGAGAATTCCGGCGCGCGGGTACCGCCAGTCAGGCCCGGCAAACAGCCAGGAACGGCGCAGCATCACGGCAAGCTGGACGCCATCGCCGCCAGACCAGCGCCGGGTGCCTGGCCGCGGGCCCCAACTGTCCTGGTAATTGTCGAAATATTGCGCCTCCCAGCGGCTGCGATCGTCATAGAATGGCTGCTGGCGATAATGATCGTCCCAATAATCGCCGATGGTGAAAGTGGCGCCGCCCGGGTTCAGATTGCCCCACAGGTTCACGACGCTGTCTTGCCGGCCATCATATTCGGCATAGAGATCGGGCGCTGCAATCCAGCCGCGTTCATTGCCATAGCGGACATCACACCAGCTGCGGTCGTTTAGACAGCCATAAAGCTGCACCGGTTCACCCTGCTGGATGCGCCGCAACCCCGGGTAGCTGCCCATGGGGCCAGCACGCAGCATCGTGTCGCGTCCGGCGCGGGCCGGCGGGCCGGCGTTGTGATCACGCCCCTCGTCATGGTCGCGGGACTGGGCGGTTGCCGGCGTGGCCAGCATGGCAGTGAGAACGGGCGTCAGGGCGGCGATGAGGCCGGCCGTCAACAAGCGTGTGCGTTTCATGGGGGGTCTCCTGCTTGTCATGGGTGGGCCGACCCCGGTGGTCGCAAGACCGGGGCCGGCCGACCGCTGCGCGTTCAGCGGCAGCGGATATTCCGTCGATCAATCTGGCGGCCGGCGGCACCGCCAGCGACGGCGCCAAGGATGGCGCCCAGCGGCCGTGAACCGCCCGGCGCGATGGCATCGCCCAGCACGCCGCCAGCAAGGGCGCCAACGATCAGACCGGTGGTGCCATCGGAACGGCGGCAGTAATAGCGCCCGTCCTGGCCGCGATAGACGCGGTCATTCTGACCAAGGCGCATCTCGCGCTGATGCGGCGTTTCGCGGTAATAGCGGCCGGGATCATAACTGCCATATCGGGGATCGGGACGATTATAGTCATAACCGCGCCACGCCGTTTCCGGGCGATAATCGGAATCATCCGATACACAGCCAGAGACCAGCATCGCAGTGGCCACGGCGAGAATTGCAATCCGCATATGTTCCTCCCAGGGTTGCCCGCCTTGGCGCCGTGCCAAGGCCCCTACCGGCGACAATCATGTTTCCGGCAGGGTGCCGGTGTGAGGAGAATGTCGCGCGCCGTGCGCATCGCAGGCAGAGCCGGAATCTACCCCACGTCGACACGCCGGCGGCGAACCGGCGTTTGGGTAGAAGCCGATTCTCCCGGTGGCGACTGGCTCCGGCTAAGCGAATGTCACTGCCCCGGCAGCTCCCAACGGGTGCCTTTCATGGACCTGGTGCCGGGGCAGTACCGCGCCATTCCGGCGCAAAAGGACATCGCAATGACAATCGACAAGGACCGCATCAGCGGAGCTGGCAACCAGATGGCCGGCAGCGTGAAGGAAACGGCCGGCAATATGGCTGGCGACAAGAAGATGGCCAGCGATGGCAAGAACCAGAAGGCCGAGGGCAAGGCCCAGAGCGCTGATGGCAAGACCAAGGACGACGTGCGGCCTGTGACCAAGCCGTGACGGGATTGGCCGGGCTGATCAGCCCGGCCAGTTTCACCCTTCAGCGGGAAATTGCATCATGTCCACCGGCACCATCTTGCTCATCATTCTTCTTCTGCTGCTGGTTGGCGCCTTGCCAACCTGGCGGCACAGCGCAAACTGGGGGTATTTCCCCAGCGGCGGCATTGGCATCCTGCTGATCGTGCTGGTCGTGCTGGTTATGACCGGTCGCTTGTAAAGGACCGCAGGGCAGTTTACGATTGCAACCTTGGCGATCAAGGCAGGCGCCAAGGATTTTTCCTTCAGGACAAACACCGATTGCGGTCCGGCCGGATTGCAGGCCTTAGGGTGCACTGATCGGCAACGCCGACGAAAAGGGCAACACCAGCTGACAGACAGGCTGCCTGACCTCCATACGGCATCGCGGCATGACAATGGCGCCCCGTCGTCGCGCCCGATGGTGGTGGCGATCGGCGGTTCGGCTGGCGCATTGGAAGCGGTGCGGGGCCTGATCGCCAGCCTGCCAGCCAAGAGCGGCATCGCTTATATCCTGGTCCAGCATCTTGATCCGGATCATCCTTCGATGCTGGCCGATCTGCTGGCTGCGGACACGCCGTTTCCGGTGACCGAAGTGACCGACGGCATGGCGCTGCAGCCCGATCGGCTGCATGTCATTCCAGCCGGTGGGCGCATTGCCGTGACAGGCGGTGTGTTGCGCCTGTCGCCCGCCACCCATGCCCGTGGATTGCGGCTGCCGGTTGATTTTCTGCTGCAATCGCTTGCGGCCGAGACAGACTTCAGAGTTGTTGCGGTGCTGCTGTCGGGCAATGGCGCCGATGGCAGCAAGGGTGTGCGCGCCATCCACCGGGCCGGGGGTTACGTGATCGCCCAGGATCCGTTGGACGCTGGATATGACAGCATGCCGGCGGCCGCGATCGCCACCGGTTGCGTTGACGCCATCCTGCCGGTGGCGGCCATGGGCGCCGCCATCATTGATCGCCGCAACCGGCTGCCGCTGCCCGTGGCGGCGATGACCACCAGAAACTGGCTGGCCCCCGTGCTGGAACGGCTGCGCAAGGGCGGCCATGATTTCAGCGGATACAAGACGGGCACCATGGAGCGCCGTATCGAACGGCGTGCCCGCATGGCCGGCCAGCCGGGTGGAACCGGCGCTTTGGCGCTGGCGGATTATGTGGGCCGGCTGGAATCCGACGACGAGGAATTGCAGGCACTTGCCAACGACCTGCTGATCAACGTCACCAACTTCTTCCGCGATACCGATGTGTTTGATGCGCTGGCCGCCAAGATCATTCCGGACATGGTGCGCAACCATGACGGGAACCGTCCGATCCGGGTGTGGAGCGCGGGTTGCAGCAGCGGCGAGGAAGCCTGGTCGCTGGCCATGCTCTTCCTTGAAGAGATGGCCCGTGTCCGGCCCGAGCTCAAGCTGCAGATCTTCGCCACCGATCTCGATCCCGATGCGATCTCGGCGGCGCGGCACGGCCTGTATCCGGCCAGCATTGATCGCGATGTCTCGCGCGAGCGGCTGCAGCGCTGGTTCATCCCGGCCGAGGACGGTTGGCAGGTGGGCTCCACGTTGCAGGCCTGCGTGGTGTTTGCGGTGCATGATCTGCTTACCGATCCGCCCTTTTCGCGGATCGACCTGATTGCCTGCCGCAACCTCCTCATCTACTTGCAGCCGCCGGCCCAGGCCCGGGCGATTGGCCTGTTCCATTTCGCCCTGCGCCCTGGCGGCCTGCTGCTGCTGGGCAAGGCGGAAGCGGTGATGGACGGCGATGGCAGTGCGCCGGCGTTTTCCCTCGTTTCCCGCTCGGCCCATCTTTATCAGCGCAACGCCAGCCGCAAGCCGGTGCCGGCAATCCCGGCAGAAAGCGGCCAGATCTGGTCGGTGGAAGGCCGGGCGGCACGGGTGCCGCCCTGGCCCATGCCCAGCATGCCTTCCGCCCGGCTTCAGGCCCTTGAAGCCGAACTGGCCAGCATCCGCGCGGAACTGGCACGGGCCGATCGCCACCCTGACAGCATCGATGCCGAACAGTTGGCCATCCATGCCGACACCATGTCGCGCAATCAGGAATATCAGAGCGCGAACGAGGAACTGATCACCAGCCAGGAGGAGTTGCAATCGCTGAACGAGGAACTGGTCGCGCTGAACGGCCAGTTGCAGGAAACCATCGACCGCCAGCGAACCACCGCGGACGATCTGCAGAACATCCTGAACAGCACCGATATTGCCACCATCTTTCTGGACCTTGGCAACCATATCCGCTTCTTCACACCGGCCACGCGCGCGCTGTTCAACATGTTGGCGAGCGACATTGGCCGGCCGTTTGGCGATCTGGCGCCATTGGTTCCGGATCCGTCGCTGTCAGGCGACATTGCGGCCGTTCAGGCGGGTCAACAGCCGGCCGAACGCGAGATCGCCACCGCCGCGGGCACCTGCTTCAGTCGCCGCGTGCTGCCCTATCGGGCTCACGACAACCATGCCGAAGGGGTGATCATCACCTACACCGACGTGACGGATCGCAAGCAGGCCGAACATGTCATGCAGGACGCCCGCAAATCGGCGGAGGCGGCCAATCTGGCAAAATCGCGCTTTCTGGCGGCTGCCAGCCATGATCTGCGCCAGCCGTTGCAATCGCTGGTGCTGGTGCAGGAACTGCTGGACCGAAAGGTGGCTGATCCAGACATAAGGCAGTTGATTGGCCGCCAGGCACAGACACTGGAATCGATGGCGGCGATGCTTGATGGCCTGCTCGACATCAACCGGATCGAGGCCGATGCGGTTGACATCGCGGCCGGCAGCTTTGCGCTGGATGCGCTGCTCGCCGAAATTGTGGAGGGACTGGCGTTGCAGGCCGCCGCCAGCAAGCTGACGCTGCGCCGCGTGCGCTCAAGCTGCCATGTCGTGTCGGACCGCCAATTGCTGGCCGGCATGCTGCGCAATCTGGTGGCCAACGCCCTCAAATACACGGTCAAGGGCGGCGTTTTGATCGGCGCGCGAAGGCGGGGCGAAACGGTCAGGATCGAAGTATGGGACAGCGGCATCGGCATTCCGGCCGATGCACGGCAGTCAATTTTTGAACCCTATAGCCAGTTGGGCCCGGCCACGGTGGATCGCGGGCGCGGTCTGGGCCTGGGCCTGTCGATCGTGCGCGGCCTGGGCGAGATGCTGGGTCATGCGGTGGATGTGCGGTCCCGGCATGGCGACGGGCCCGGCCATGGTTCGGTGTTCAGCATTACCGTGCCGTTGGCAAAGCGCGACGTTGCCGTTGACGAAGCCCATGATCCGACAGGCGCGGTGTTGCCTGCGCCGACGATGCTGCCGCCAGATCACGGCACCCGCATCCTCATCGTCGACGATGATGCCCAGGTGCGGGAACTGCTTCAGGATCTGCTGCAGAATGCCGGCCACGACGTGGCAGCTGCACGCGATGAAGGCGAGGCAATGGCCGCGCTGGCACATCATACGCCCGACGTGATCATTTCCGATTTCCGCCTGGCAGGTGGCCGCGATGGCCTCGAACTGGCGCGGGCGCTGCGACGGTCGGTGCAATTGTCCCATGGCCGGAAGGTGCCGGTGATCATGTTGACTGGCGACATTTCGGTCGATGCCCTCGCGCGTTTTGCCGCCAATGATGTCATGCGCCTCTCCAAACCGGTGCGCGCTGTTGACCTTGAGGCCGCGATTGCGCGGGCACTGGATGGGCAAAATGCGGCGCCACCAGGCGGCGGTTGCGTCCATGTGATCGATGATGATGCCGACGTGCTGCAGCAATTGGGCGTGCTGCTCACCGGAGCCGGCCATGCCGTCCGGCTCCACCCCTCGGCCGAGGCCTTCCGGGCTGAATGGGATGGCGACAGCGATTGTTGTTTGCTGATCGATGCCTGCCTGCCCGGCGAAAGCGGGCTTGCGCTGCTGGATAGCCTGCACAAGGCGGCAAGCTTGCCGCCGAGCATCATGATCACCGGCCAGGGCGATGTTGGCATGGCGGTGGCGGCAATGCGGGCAGGTGCGCTGGATTTCATCGAGAAGCCGGCGCATGGCGAGGCCATCATCACCGCGATCCGTGCTGCGATGGCAAATGGCAGCGAGCGGGCCGTCGCCGGGCCGGCTGCCGCCGCTGCCGCGGCTGCTGCGGCCCGGCTCGCCACGCTGACGCCGCGCCAGCGCGACGTGATGGAACGGGTCCTGCAGGGGCACCCCAGCAAGAACATCGCCGCCGATCTCAAGCTGAGCCAGCGCACCGTGGAACATCACCGGGCCGAGGTCATGCACCGCACCGGCTGCAAATCATTGCCGGAACTGGCCAGACTCGTGATGATCGCCGATCCCGGTGGCGCCAAGCGTTGATGGCGGAACCAGAACCGGCGATCACTCCCCGCGGGGAAACGCCTGAAGGCGGATCGTTCAGGAGGCCACGGTAGCCAGTGCCGTGCGGCGCCGCGCGACCACGCCAATGGCGCCAAAACCCATCAGCAGGGTCGCCCAGATCGCCGGCTCTGGAACGGCCGAACCGGCAAAAGAGCCGGCGGTGTTGGCGCTGAACGCAGAGCCATAGCCATTGCCAGCAACGTTGAACGGCGGGGTGATGCCCGTGAACGCCAACGAGAAGTTGCGGAAATTGAACAGGGGCAGGCTCATCAGATCAGAGCTGTAACTGATCATGTGGGTCGGATCGGTGGAGATCAGGCTGGCCGAACCGCCGCTGCCATCATAGCTGAAGATGGCGTTGGCAAAAGCGACGGACAGCTGGTTGATCCCGTTGGTGAACGTCATCGTCCCGTTCCAGCCATCCTGCTCATACTGCGGGCCGAAACTGGTGATCGGCGCGGCGCTGCTGGCGTTCATGGTCATGGTCGAACTGTACACGCCTGTCGGCCCGTAATCGGTGACCACCAGAAATGCCGGGGCTTCCGCGATGGTGAGGGTGTTGCCGGAGCCAGTCGCACCATAGTGCGCGATCTTGTTGCTCGATTGCTGCGTATATTGGGCGAAGGTCTTCGACATGATGTCGACAGCCATGGCCGGTGATGCCAGGAGCAGGCAGCCCAGAGCCGTGCCTGCCAATCGGGAGATGGTCTTCATGATGGAAGCCCCTTTGTTGCGGATCGGGCCGGAATAGGCCGAACCGGAAGCTCGACCATGGCCCCGTGCAGGGCGCCTCGGCAGCGCCGGAATCTACGCTGCAACCGCCCGGCCATCTTGCGGAAAATGCCCAAATTGCCCTGGCCGGAAATGCCTTCCAGCCCCCGCAGTCTTTTTGTTCCCGGCACCGGGAACCGCCGCGCCGTCCTGGCGTTGTGCACGACGGGACCAGAAACAGGAGTAAGCCCATCATGACATCACGATCATCAACGCTGTTGCTCGTTCTTGCTTGCGCCGCTTCGCTGGCGGCCTGCGAGAAATCGACCAAGGATGCCCAGGCCGATGCCATCCGCGACACCAGCGAGGCAGCAGGCGCCAGCATCGATCAGCAGGCTGCGGGCGTCGAAGACCAGGGCAAGGCGTCGGGCGACGCCACCGCGACGCAGGCGGAATCAAGCGCAGACGCCATGCGCAGCAAGGCCGACGCCGTTCGTGCGCGCGGCGAGCGCCAGGCCGATGCGGTCGAGGCCGGCACCTCTGGTGCAACCACCAAGACAGACAGGATGACAACAACCACCAAACCCGATCCCAAGTAACCGATCGGATCCGCCGCAGGCGGCTGCAAGGGGCATCGGACTGGACGGTTCCGGTGTCCCTTGCGTGCGGTCAGGGCCCCATGACCGAACGTGTGACCGAAAGCGTGACTGGCAGCGTTTGGGCCATGTTCATGATCTGATCAAAGGCCGGCAACGCGTTGGCCGGCACCTCGGCGCGCGGCACCGCGAGCTGACCCCCATCGAGCAATGCCAGCAGCGCCGCGCGGCCGCGTGCCACGCGGCTCTTGACCGTGCCAACTGCGCACTGGCTGATTGCGGCCACGGCTTCGCAACTGAGGCCGCTGACCCCAACCAGGATCAACGCCTCGCGCTGCACCGGCGGCAACTGCAGCAGCGCCCGCTGCACATCGCACAAGGCCACATGATGTTCCTGCCCTGGCCGTACCGACAGCAGGCGCTCGGCCGCGGGTGCATCCCAAGGTGCCCGGAAGCGTTCCCGGCGCATGTTGGAAAAATGGACATTGCGCAGGATGACGTGCGTCCAGGCCTGCAGACTGCTGCCAGCCACGAACCGCTGCCGCGCGGCCCAGGCCTTGACCATGGTTTCCTGCACGAGATCGTCGGCAAGATCGGCACTGCCTGACAGGGAGCGGCCATAGGCGCGCAAGTGGGGCATGGCCGCAGCCAACGCCGCCTTGAAGCCGGCATCGTCATGTCCATCATCGCCTGTCGGCGGGGCTGGGGCTGCCGCCGTGCCGGCGTCATCATCGCCAAGCCGGTCAAGCAGGCTGCGGAGCTGAGGGGGCAGCGGCGCGGCCGTAACATCAGCAAAAGCCGTTCGCAGCAGGACACCGATATCACGCAGCGCCGATGCGTCCGCGCGCTGCGGCGTTCGAGTGCTGGGAGTTCGCATCATGCCGAAGCCCCACCTTCGTTGAGCCAGCTCTGCAGCGCTGCAGCATTGACCCCATCGTTCACGGGATCCTCCGCTTGGAGCGTGCAAGGGCCCGCATATTCAGGAACTGGCGCCTTGTGGACCGAATGGTGGGCGATGTCGGCCAGCGCCTCGTCGATCAGGGCGCGCACGTCCAGCCGGCGCCTGTCGATCAGATAGGCGACCTCCGGCTCGCCAAAACCCTCCATGGCGGTGAGCAGCAGCGCCTGCCGGGCCAGCGGCGCGATCATCGCCAACTGGGCACCCAGCATGGCAGCCGGCCCATCGCCATCCGCCGCCGCGCCCATCATGGCGCCCGCTGGCGCGGCTGCCAGCACACGCTGAAACGCCTTGAACAGGGCCAGGCGCATCGGCTCGCCCGCGGGCAACAGGCCGGAATCGGCAATGATGGTTTCAAGCGCGCGCGCCACCAACGCGTCTCCACGCGGTTGGGAACCGCTTACGGCATGGGCATAACGGCGCAGGTCGGGCATCTGGATGGCAAGCCGGCAGGCGATGGGCATCGGAACGGGGGTCCTTTCGCACGGGGACGCCAAGGGCGCCGCTGGACCCGAGAGACCGGGTTGCCAGTGCGAGGAACAGTGGCAGCCGGGGTGACCGGTGGCCATTCCCGGCATTTACCCATGGTGCAAAAGCCGAGGCAGGTAGAATTGCGCACGGTGGAAGGACCGCTGGCGGGAACCCTGATCTGGGGTCCCGCCAGCGGCTGCGGTGCCAATACACGCGCCAACGCAGCGGCTTGATGATGCTTACTGGCCCGGCTGGATGATGATTTCGACGCGGCGGTTCTGCGGCTCGCGCTGACCATCCACAGTGTCCACGCGGGGCGCATCTTCGCCTTCGGAGCGGATGCTGATGCGCGACCGCTCGACACCCATGGATTCCAGCATCTGCTGAACGGCCTGGGCCCGGCGTTCGCCAAGGGCCTGATTATAGCCCTGGCTGCCAGCGCGATCGGCATGCCCGTCGACGCTCAGCGTGGCACTGCCGGTGCGGCGGGCGAGTTGTGCGGCCTCGGCCACCACCAGCCGCCCTTCGGTCGTCACCACCGATTGGTCGAAATCGAAGAACAGCAGCAATGGCGGCTGGGCAGGCATGGCAACCGGCTGTTGCATCGGCACAGGCGACGGCAACGGCTCCATTGCGGGCGCTGGCGGCGGTGCAGGCTGCGCAACTGGCGGCGGTGGTGGGGCCGGCGGCGGTTCCGGCGGCGGTGCGGCGCGCCCGCTGCCCAGGTTGAAGTTGAAGCCCACCAGGATCGTGTGTGAGGCGTTGTGCGTGCTGAAGCTTGCATTGCCACCATCGCCAAAGCGCGCGCGGCTGGGATGCAGATAGCGATAGTCCACCGCCAGATCGACCCCAGGGCCCAAGGCCATACGCGCACCGGCCAGCGCGTTCCAGGCAAACACCAGACGGCTGTCGTTCAGCAGCAGCGCATCACCCGGCGACAGACGCAGGTTGTGCGCATTGATGCGGGCCGCACCGGCACCAGCACCAACCGATGCCGAGAAGTTCTGATTGTTGATGACGTCCAGAAGGGCGTTGGCCATCAAGGTCCATTCGCGGATGCGACCGGTGGGGTTTTCATAGCGGCCCGGCAGATATTCCGTTGTGGCCGACAGCAGGTCGATCGAGCGCAAGCGGTTCTGCTGGTAACCAAGATCAACTTCGGTCCGCAGCATCCCGAAATCATAACCCAACCGGGCCGCTGCCGCCCAACCGGCATGTTCGGTGGTGTTGAGATCAAGCCGCGTTCCGCCATAACTTCGGAATTGGCCGTCGGTCGGGAAGACCATGCCGCCGCGCAGGCCGATGTACCATTGGTTGTCGCGGGCCACGGCCGCATTGGCGCAGAGCGCCAGGGCGACGATGCAGGCAGAAGCCAATCGGGTGCTGGTGCTGCTCATTTGCCTGCGTCCGTCGCAGCCGCGTGGGGAAGGCCGGTGGTCGGCGGGATTGCCGCGCCGGCAGCGAAGGCTGTTTCGTTGTGCATCTTGTGGTTTTCCTTTCAGAAGAGTGGGGGAAACGTTCCGCAAGCTCGCTGGTTCCGCGATGCGCCACGGCCATGCGGGCGGTGCCCGGATCAGTTGCACAAATTGTTGATGGAACCGGCTGGCAGCGGGCGGGTTGTGAACAGCAGACGACATCTCCGCAGGGCCAGTGTGCAGCGCTGGCAGCGCCTGCGGCCGTCGTCTGCCCTCCCTCGCGCCCTCCACCATGAAGGAACCGACCATGACGATCCCCAGCACGATTTCTCCCGGCTATATCGGCGAAGGCCTGATCAGCAGCGAACATGTCACCGGCACCGATGTCTTCAATCGCAACGGCGACAAATTGGGCAGCATCGAAGCCTTGCTGATCGACAAGCGCTCAGGCCAGGTTCGCTTTGCCGTGATATCGTTCGGCGGGTTCCTCGGGATTGGCGAACGCTATCACCAACTGCCCTGGCACGGCCTGGACTATGATGCGGAACGCAAGGGCTATGTCGTGAACATCAGTCGGGAAAATCTGAAGATTGCCCCGGCCTTCAGCCGCGATGAACTGGCCGGCTTCGATTATGATCGCCAGTCCGCCTCGATCGACGCCTATTATGGCAAGCTGGACGGCTTCTACAGCGCGAAGCAGCAGGCCATGCGAAACGGCGGTGGTCGTCCCGACGAAGCTGTGCATGTGGCGATGCCCGGCGTTTATCGCCGCGACTGAACCCGAAACCGTGGCGGCCGCAAGCACGCGGCCGCCACGCCGGCAGCCATGCGAGTTTGGTCGATCTGCGCAGGTGACGTTTGCCATTTGTGGCGAGGGTTGGACGCCGCTGCCGCGCTCCGGACGTCGGCCTTGCCGGTTTCGCGCATCGCATTGGCGGCCAAGGGGGTGGCAAGCAGCCCGAAAGACGGTCCGGAAACAGGGAGCAGCTCCTCGCGCTAGGGCGCTACGGCAAACCGCCGTGACGCGTGCCAATGGAATGGTACCTATTTCAGGGCGAGTGGTGGTATCAAGTGAGAGCATCCGTACAGCGGTCAGTCTGAGTAAGGCCAAATATCCGTCATGCGGCAGGTCGGAAGCCATGAAACCGACTTTGGCCAGGAGTTGGAAGGCAGAATTCCCAATGATTCCAGTGCCCAGTTTTGTCCTGTTTGGTGCACCATTTCGGAATCTTCTAGATCAACATCGCCCAAGTCCTTGATAAACTTGAACGGAATTGATGTTTCGGCGGTTCTAAACCCCGATCCACGTTGATACGATAAGCGCGAGGCAAAGGTCATCCGAATAACCGCACGCTTCACTTCAAGACTACCATAAGTCCATGTCTTAAAAGGATTTCTAGAAACTCTAGAGCGGTTCTATGTGCCGTGTCGAAATCCACCAACGGACGGCCGCAGTTGGCAATCATATCGGCGGTTTTCGCCTTCTGTGTTTCCAGCGCTGCGAGCCTGCTTTCGTAGGCGGTCATGGCCGCTGGAGACTCGGTCTTCATGATGCGATCGACCAGCTGCTCAATCTGCTGTTCCAGCAGTTTGACCTCAGCGTGAAGCTGCGCGCGATCGCTGTGTGAGGCAGCTACGCGCGCATCCCACAAATCGCGGAAAAGTTCGATCGCCAGATCGTACATGGCTTGGGTAGGGCGCATGCCGGCGAGCAGCGTTTCGAACTCGCCTTCCATCTGATCACGGCGAATGGACTTCCCGTAGGACGCGCAGCCCTTCGTCTGGCACAGGTAGTAGGGGTAACGCCCACTGCGGCCCTTCGCCCAGTAGCCACGAAACGGTTGGCCGCAATCGTGGCAGGTGACCGCGCCGCGAAGGACGAAGTCCAACGCGATATCCTTGCGCGCCTGGCAGCGGTTCTTCCCATTCAGCTTGTCTTGCACCGCGCTGAATGTGGTCAGGCTCACAATCGGCTCGTGCTTTGCACGCAGCATATGAATGTCCCACTCAGGGTGATTTAGGTATCCCGCGTAGTGAACGCGCCGCAGCAGTTCGAGCACACGCTCGACTGTTAGCTTGTCCCGCTTGGACGTTGGCCATGCGGGATTGGCGCTGAGATAGCGCACGATCTCCGCCGGCCCCTCGAAGCGACCAGCTTCATAGCCTTCGAAAACTTCCTGGATGATGGAGGCGATGGGCTCATCGCGCACCAGAAGTTTGCCATGCCCTTGAACGCGTTGGAACTTGTACCCGATGGGGGCATGGAACGTCCAATATCCGTTCAGCATCCGACCCCGCATGCGGTTCTTGGTTTGCTCACGGTTTTTCTGCCGCGCGTGCTGTGACACGCTGGCAAGGACGTTTTCCATCAGGCTGGAGTCCGAGTCTTCACCGAACTCGATCGAAGGCGATTGCAGGACGCCGCCAGCATCCTTGATCTTCTCTCGCAGGGTGAAGTGCGCCTGGATGCCGCGCGCCAGCCGCGAGATATCGTCGATGATGACGATGTGCGGCTCACGCTTGGCTTTCAGGAACGCCAGCATGGCTTTCATGCCGGGCCGATTGACGGCGCTGCCCGACGCTTCATCCCGGAAAATCTCAACAACAGTCAGATTGCGGTAGCGCGCGAATTCCTCGCAGCGCACGCGCTGGCTCTCCAAGCCATCGCCCTCGCGCAATTGCTTCTGGCTAGATATGCGGCAGTAAATGACCGCCTTGGTTGTTGGTATACGCTCCATCGCGCACATCCCTTCTCGTTTGTGTTGGGGTGGTCGCGCCCTCGGAAACGAGGTCAATTCGTTCCGGCTCTTGGCCGTTAGCAACCTTATCATATTCGGCCGCCAATTTGAACGACTTTGAGAGGCGATCCTTGGTTGCAAGCTGCACCGGGTCGGTCCCAAAAGCGTGATCAATGAACGACTTGAGGAAGGTTGCCACCGTACGGATCAGTGCATCTTGCTTCTCGACAGGAATGTCGGAGCCCGCAAAGTGTCTGCGGTAATGAGCCAGCCGGTCGGGCTTGATCTCGTGCACTGTTTGCCTTCCCAAATCCAGCGACGCGCCACCAAAGCAACATCTGGATTTGGTCTAATCGTTTAGGGTTCTATCTGTGGGGGAAACTCGCCGGTTTCCGTCCAATCATCGCCATTCGATAATTCGCCACAGCCTTATTTATATTGTAACAATATTACACAAAATTGTCAAAAAATTTCAATGTATTGTAAGTGTTTGCTCAGATTATCGTTCAAGCCCTTCGTTGCCTCGCCCGATCATCCGCTCTCCCGCGCGCGCTATCTTTGACAGCCTCGCTTGATGCTCGTGCTTGACCTGATACTTGGTGACGTGCACCCCTGAATTGGTCCCATTTTTGGGTAGAGTCCGTTTCTCGAGGAGACGGACGCATGAAGCGGAGCAGGTTTTCGGACGAGCAGATCATTGGGATCGTGAAGGAGCAGGAGGCGGGCATGGCGACTGCCGAGGTCTGCCGGCGGCACGGGATCAGTTCGGCGACGTTCTACAAATGGAAGGCCAAGTACGGTGGCCTGGAGGTGTCCGAGGCCAAGCGGCTTCGGTCGCTGGAGGATGAGAACGCCAAGCTGAAGAAGCTGCTGGCGGAGGCGATGCTGGATATCGCCGTGTTGAAAGACATCAGCTCAAAAAAATGGTGACGCCCGACGCGAAGCGGAATGCGGTCGCCCATGCCCGGGAGACGTTCGGGCTGAGCGAGCGGCGGGCGTGTCGTCTGATCGGTGTCGCGAGGCGGGTGGTTCGATATGAACCGACCCGTCCCGATGATGCTGGCTTGCGCACCAGGTTGCGTGAGCTGGCTGGCGAACGGCGGCGGTTCGGCTATCGGCGCCTGGGGTATCTGCTGGCGCGCGAAGGGCATGCGCCGAACCACAAGAAGCTCCTGCGGATCTACCGGGAAGAAGGGTTGAAGGTGCGCCGCCGTGGCGGCCGCAAGCGGGCGTTGGGCACCAGGGCACCTATGACGATGCCGCAGGGGCCGAACCAGCGCTGGTCACTCGACTTCGTCAGTGATGCGTTCGCCTGCGGCCGGCGCTTCCGCATCCTGTGCGTGGTCGACGACTTCACGCGTGAGTGCCTGGCGCTGGTGGCCGACACGTCGCTGTCCGGTGCAAGGGTGGCGCGGGAGTTGGACAGCTTGGCGGCCGTCCGCGGCAAGCCGCTGACGGTGGTCAGCGACAATGGCACCGAACTGACCTCGACCTCCATCCTGCGCTGGGCACAGGAGCGGCAGGTGGAATGGCACTACATCATGCCGGGCAAGCCGACGCAGAACGCCTTCGTGGAGAGCTTCAATGGCCGGCTGCGCGACGAATGCCTGAACGAGACCCTGTTCACATCGCTGGCGCACGCCAGATCGATCCTCGCGGCCTGGAAGCACGACTACAACACCGTCAGGCCGCACTCGAAACTGGGCGGATGCACCCCTGCCGAGATCGCCGGCCAACGGGGTTGGGGGCATGCCCCCAACCCCGTTGCCATCACATCAACCATCAGCCATCAAAGCACAGGACTCTACTTCTGATCGGTACCAATCAGGGGTGCACGTCAACAGTGAGAAGAGATACTGCTTGCACTTCGTGCCGCGCGATAGGGCGTAGGCCTCGTTCATCGCACCGAGCACGCTCTCGGAAACGAACCCTGATACCTCATGCACTTCGACATGCTCATTCTCCTCCGTCTTGAGGAGATGAAGCCCGAGCTGCTTGCCGCCGCTGCGCTGTGAGCCTTTGAGGATCATGGCACCAGATCGATATCGAGCGCCTTGATGAGCAGGGCACGCATCTCGGCTACTTCACGCGCAGCCGTCACAATCGCCTCTTCGGTTTCAGGGGTGAAGGGCAGGCTGCCAGAGTTCGCCGCCTTCGCCAGTTGGTTCATGTTGTTGGCCAGTCGTGTCTGGCCAAGCAACGCCAGAAGCTTTGCCAGCGCGCGGTGATCCTTCACCGGCGACTTGCCGCGCCGCTTGGGTGGCGGTGAGTTCGGACTGAAGAGCTTCCAACGCATATAGGCCGACAGCGACATGCCGGCTGCGGCCTTCTCCAGGTTGGCCTTCTCTTCGAAGGTCACGCGTAGCGACAGGGGGTGCAGAGGAGGGAGCTTGCTCATGACCCACCTCCTGCCGCCTTCGCGCCACGGCGTGGGGCAATCTTGCGCTTGCGCTGTTTGGTCTTTGGCAGGGGTGGCGGACTGGTCGGCTGGACTTGAAGGCCTTCCAAAATGACCGTCCAGTTGCGCAGGGTTTGGAAGAGTTCGTCAGGGCTTTTGAAGGCAGATATTGATGACAAATGGTTCGAGCTTACTCCGCTCAGGGGCACCACCTTCCTGCAATATGAAGCAACCCGCGGGGCTAGGCCGGCAGGCCAGGTGTTCGTGCGTCCCGTTTGGCAACCACCAGCGGCCAGGCTGCGCGCTGAATCACAGGCCCACATCTCACGATCTTCCCTCAAGCAAAGGGGCGGGCAAAGCGTGTGCTGCGGCCAGCGAATGGCTGGACGCCAATTCGCGAGGATGAAATCCTGGGCTGTGGCAGCATTTTTGCCGGGCGGGACCGTCGGATGCATTGCCCGTTCAGAAGCGGTATCCGAGTGACGTGGCGCCGAAGGTGCCGGACGAGGCGCCGAGGTTGGTCAGGCTGGTGCTGGCGGAAAATCGCACCAGGTATAGCTTGAACTCGACGCCGCGGGCGAGGCGCCATTCGGTGCCGGCTTCCCATTGGGTGCCGATGAAGCGCGATCCGGGGGTGGCGGGCAGGCCGGGCAGGAAGGGCGGCACATAGACGGCGTCTTCGCGGCGATGGCGCCAGAGCAGGTTGGCGCCCAGCGTGAGGCGGCCGCCGGGGGCGATGTCGAGCGTGAGGCTGGGGTGCAGGTCCATTATGTTGGACGGCACCGCCAGCCCGGCTTCGGTGAAATAGGGCAGGCGCGGGTAGAGCGGGTTGAAGCTTTGCAGCACCCTGTCGTTGGGGTCGCGGTCGCCGCTGGCGAGATCGGCCTTCAGGCCCAGTCGCGGCTGGCCGGGCAGGGCAGACAGGCGGTAGCCAAGGTTGCTGGCCAGCGTCCAGGCGCGGATGCGGCCGCTGGCGAAGCGGCCGGACTGCAGCACCGGTTCGATATCCCAATCCAGCGGGCCGGCCTGCCCGAACAGGCGGGCGCCCAGGCTGTGCCGCACTTCCCGGCCGGTGCCGGCGGCGAACCGGGCCGACCGCCGTTCGAGGCCGAGCCAGTAGAGATCGAGGCCTGGGCCATTGCCGGACCCGAGGCTGCCATAGACGCCGTAAAGCTGTTCATTGCCGTCGCTGGCATCATCGAAGATGCCGGGATGGAGACGGACCGGCCGGAGCCAGACTCCATCCAGCCTGAACCGGCCATGCGCGATGCCGAGGCGGGCCCCATCAAAGGAGCGCCTTATGTTGGGGCTTTCGCGGATGGAGACGAGGCGGGAGGAGCCGAAGGCCACTTCCTGCCGGCCGAGCCGCAGGGTGGCGGTGGTGGCGCCGTGGTGCTGTTTGAGTTCGACAAAGCCCTGGGCGAGATCAAGGCGGGAGACATCGGTGGGCCCGGTGCCGAGCCGGCGGCTGCCCAAGAAGGAACCGGCCTGGACGAACAGGCGGATATCGTCCGTTGCCCTGAGATTGGCGTGCAGCAGCAGGCGGCTGAGCACGGCCCGGTCCCGTTCGCCGGCGGTGCCGAAATCGGGCACATCGGTGGCTTCCAGCCGCACCCGCCATTCGCCGCCGATATCGAGCCGCGCCGGGCCAACGCGGATGTTCTTCAGCCGCCCGGCAAGGGAGGTTGGGCAGCCATCCGGCTGCAGCGGATAGCGTTCCTCATAGCGGATCTGGCGCGGTTCAGGCAGCGGCGGGCAGGGGGTTCCCGCCGCTGCCGCCGTTGCCGCCAGCAGGGCCCCGGCGATGCTGGCGCTGTGGCCGAAGTGCCGGGGCAATGCGGGCGGTGGCATCATGGCCGGGCGCTGCTCAACCGGGGAGAAGATGCGCTTCGACGAACCACAATTGCTTGTCGCAGGCGCGCGACAATTCGGTGAACAGATCGGCCGTATCGGCATCGCCGGCCTGGGTGGCAGCATCGATGCCGGTGCGGGCAAGCTTGCCGAATTCGGCGAGCGACCCGGCCAGCGCCTTCAGATGCGCCTCCCCACCATGGGCGTTGAGCGGATATTCATAGAGCCGTGTGGTGGCGGCCACCGTCTGCACCCGGGCATCGGCGGTGCCGCCCAGCGCCGTGATGCGTTCGGCAATCATGTCTTCAAATTCCTCCACCTCGTCGTGCAGGGCATCGAACAGCTGGTGCAGCATGAAGAAATTCGGGCCCTTCACATTCCAGTGGGCCTGCTTGGCCTGGCGGACGAGATCCACCGCGTTGGCCAGCATCCCCTGCAACAGGGTGATGGCGGCGTGGCGGACATGATCGGGCAGATCGAGACGCGAAACATACATGGGCTTGCCCCTTTTCTCGATGATGGCCGGGATCAGTGGCTGCCTTCAGCGGCGCCAAACATGGTCTTGGCGTAGATGATGCCAAGGCCGTAGCCGCCACCATGCTGCCTGGCGATACCGGTGGTGAGATCATAGGTTTCGGTGCGGGCCCAATCACGCTGCAGCTCAAGCAGATATTGCAGTGACGTCATCGGGATGGCGCCGGCCTGCAGCATGCGCTGCATGGCGCGTTCATGGGCTTCGTCGGACACGTCGCCACAGGCATCGGCAATCACATGCACATCAAAGCCCTGCGCAATCGCCGAGATCACCGGACCGACGATGCAGACGCTGGTCCACAGGCCGCAGAACACCAGGCGGCCCTTGCCGATGGCGTTGAGGCGATCGCTGATGCGGCCATCTTCCCAGGTGTTCATGCTGGTGCGGTCGATCACGTTGGCGCCGGGGAAGGTGCTGCTGATCTCGTCAAAAATCGGGCCGGAGAAGGTTTTCTCTGCCACCGTGGTCAGGATCGTGT
Organism: Sandarakinorhabdus sp. FBCC-B8862; assembly: GCF_059745315.1. Taxonomy (NCBI): domain Bacteria; kingdom Pseudomonadati; phylum Pseudomonadota; class Alphaproteobacteria; order Sphingomonadales; family Sphingosinicellaceae; genus Sandarakinorhabdus; species Sandarakinorhabdus sp. FBCC-B8862. The sequence continues at coordinate 758,354 of NZ_CM185574.1, read as the reverse complement.
CGACGCCAAAGCCGGCAGCGCCCTTGGCCACCATGGCGGCATTGTTGCGCAGGGTGATGGCGTCGATCGATTTGGTGGCGAAGGCCATCTGCGACTGGTGATCGATCATGATCAGCACGTGGTTGCTGGGGCTGACCAGCGACGGGCCGGGAACGGGGGTGGCGGTGGGCATGGGCCTTTATCCTTTCAGGGGGGAAGAAGCCGCCGGTTGGGCGGGGCATGGCGATGGCGCTGCTGCGCGCATCGACAATCGGGGGCGGGGTGGGGCCGGCGTTCAACCACGCGGCACCAGATCACCGGCGAACAGCGCCGCGAGGCTGCGCAAGAGCACCATGATCACCAGCAGGGTGACCACCGCCAGGGCCGCAAGGCCAAGCACGGCGAGCGGCACGGACAGAATCTGCCCGGCATAGGTGACGGCGAGGCTGGCATAGGCGGCCGACGGAAAGGTGAGCGCCCACCAGGCGCTGGAAAAATGCCCGTCGATCATGCGCGGCAGCAGCGACAGCATCAGCGCCGCGACCATGGTGCCAAAGCCGAACAGGCTGTGGGTGATCGGCGACACGCTGTCGCCGGTGAGCGCCAGGATGGCGAGTGAGCCCACCGCCGGCGGTGCCAGCAGGATGAACAGCGACGGTGCCGAATGGTGGGGCAGCGGATCGGCGAAGAACAGCCGGAAGGTCATGATCGGCGCCAGGATCAGCCAGAACAGCGCGCCGACGCCGAACAGGGCCCAACTGGCGGTTTCATAGCCCAACGGCATGCCCACCACTGGCATCAGCAGATTGCCGACAATCGGGATGAACCAGGGCGGGCCGGCTTCGGTGAGCGGACGGCTCTGGGCGAACCAGCGGCGCAGCAGCAGAAAGGCGAACAAGGCATGCAGCCCGGCGGCAATCGGCCAGAGCGCGCGGGCGAGCGGCAGGGAATAAGGCGCTGCAGCGGCCGCCATCAGCACGGTGGCCACGCTGAAGGCCGGCACGAAGGGCGCGGTGCGAGGATCGCGAAATTCGGCCAGATGGCTGCTTGGCCAGCGCACGGCGCGGGCCAGCTGCAAGGCCAGCAGCAGGGCGTAGAGGGCGGCGGCCAGCGCCATGAAGGCTTCGCCCGGCCAGCTGGGGGCGCCAAAGCTGGAGACCGCACGCCGCCAGGCCAGGCCCGTCCCAGCCGTACCCATTACGCTGGCAAACAGCGACATCGGCAGGCGCGCCAACCATGGGCGGGCAGCAGCGGCGGCGGCGGCGCTGGCCATCAGCCCCGCCGCTGCTTGAGGTGCAGCAGGCACAGGCCGGCGATCAGGCCCAGATGCTCGCAGAAGGTGGTCAATTCCCGCACCATGCGCTCGGGCGGTGCCTGCCAGAAATCATGCGCGAGGATGCTGGCCAGCAGCGTGAAACCACTCAAGGCCAGCACCGCCGGCCCCCGCACGGCGGGCGGGCCGAACAGGCAGACGCTGCCGGCCAGTTGCAGCAGGATGACCAGCGGTGCCAGCAGGGAAGCCAGGCCGGGCTGGCCAGTGATGGCGGCCACTTCGGCAATGGCGCCAGCATAATCGGCCAGCTTGGCAACGCCGCTGACGATGAAGGGCAGGGCGAGCGCCGAGGCACAGAGCAGCCACGGCCACGGCAGGCTGGCCGTGGCCGATTGCGGTGGAGAGAGCATGTCGTTGTTCATATCGCCCAGCACAGGCAGCCCAGCGCGCCCCAGAAGCGCTTGAAATCGGCCGGCGCGACCGGTGCGGTCGTGGCGCGGGCGTGCCTGTGGCCATGCACGCCGCAGGCCTGGGCGCAGCCGCAGGCCGCATCACGGCTGAGCACCGGCTGTTTCTGGTAACCACCGAAATGCGCCACCGGTGACCAGTCGGGCATCGGCGGTGGCAGCGGCGGCGACAGGCTGGAAAACTCTGCCGCACCATAGACGACGCGCCCCCCAACGATGGTGAGCACCGCCTCGGTCTGGCGGATGGCATCGCCGGGCACGCTGAAATAATCCTGAGACAACACGACGACATCGGCAAACTGGCCGGCCCTGAGCTGGCCCTTGCGGCCATCCTGGCCGGAGAACCAGCCGCCATGGCTGGTCCACATCTTCAGTGCGGTTTCCCGATCGAGCAGGTTGGCGGCGGGGTAGAGCGGCTGGCCGCCCAGTGTCTTGCCGGTGGTGAGCCAGGCGAGGCTGACCCAGGGATCATAGGAGGCAACGCGGGTGGCATCGGTGCCGGCGGAGGTGCGCACCCCGGCTTCGAGCACACGGCGGAAGGGCGGGGTGTTGGCAGCGGCTTCGGCGCCATAGCGTTCGATGAAATATTCGCCCTGATAGGCCATGCGGTGCTGGAAGGCGATGCCGCCGCCCAGTGCTGCCACCCGATCGATCGAGCGCGGCGAGATGGTTTCGGCATGATCGAAGAACCAGTTGATGCCGGCCAGGGGAATGTCGCGGTTGACCTTTTCGAACACGTCGAGGGCGCGCGCGATGGTCTCGTCATAGGTCGCGTGCAGCCGCCACGGCCAGCGCCGCTCGGCCAGGAGGCGCACCACGGCTTCGAGGTCATCCTCCATGTTCGCCGGCAGGTCGGGGCGGGGCTGGCGGAAATCCTCGAAATCGGCAGCGGAGAACACCAACATCTCGCCGGCGCCGTTGAGGCGATACCAGTCATCGCCCTGGCCGATGCGCGTGCTGTCGGTCCAGCGGCGGAAATCGGCCAGTTCCTCCCCGGCTTTCTGCGTGAAGAGATTATAGGCGATGCGCAGGGTGAGCGCGCCTTCGGCGTGCAACTGCTCGATAACCGCATAATCATCGGGATAATTCTGGAAGCCGCCGCCGGCATCGATCACGCTGGTGACGCCCAGGCGGTTGAGATCGCGCATGAAATGCCTGGTGGCATTCTTCTGATAGTCCAGCGGCAGTTTTGGCCCGCGCGCCAGCGTCGAATAGAGGATGCCGGCATTGGGGCTGGCGATCAGCAGGCCGGTAGGGTTGCCGGCGGCATCGCGCTGGATGACACCGCCCGGCGGGTCGGGCGTGTCCCTGGTGTAGCCGACCGCCGCCAGCGCGGCCCGGTTGAGCAGCGCCCGGTCATAAAGGTGGAGGATGAACACCGGCGTGTCGGGTGCGACGGCGTTGATCTCGTCCAGCGTTGGCAGCCGGCGTTCGGCGAACTGCTGTTCGGAAAAGCCGCCCACCACGCGCACCCATTGCGGGGCCGGTGTGCGGTCCACCTGGGCTTTGAGCATGCGCATCGCGTCGGCAAGGCTGGGCACGCCATCCCAGCGCAATTCCAGGTTGAAGTTGAGACCGCCGCGGATGACGTGGATGTGATTGTCGGACAGGCCGGGGATCACGCGGCGGCCGCTGCAATCGATGATTTGCGCGGCCGGGCCGGTCGCCGCAACGGCATCGGCGAGCCGGCCTGCACAGGCGATCTGGCCATTGACCAGCGCCAGCGCCTCTGGGGCCGGATTGGCCGGATCAAGCGAGGTGAAGCGGCCGTTGACCAGCAAGATCGGACTGGTCATGGCGCCTTGTCCTGTTCGGACGGGGCGGTAGCGGCACTGCTGGTCGCGGCCGGGCTGTGCAGCCAGCGCCGTGCGAAGCCAGGCAATTGTTCGCCCACAAGAATGCCGAGCAGACCAACGAGCGCGACCAGTGGCGGCGCGGGAGAGCGCACGCCAATCACTCCGTAAAGCAAGCCTGCCAGCACACCGGCACCCAGAGAAAGCAGATAGATTTTCATGCCTGCGCCCGCCACCAATGGGTGTGCAATGCCATGGGCCGCCGTTCAGCGTCTCCGCAGTTCCTGCCAAAATTGCGCCGATCTTGCGCAATTGGCGCAGGGCGTCATGAAATGCTTATGATTCCATGCCTATGCTGCCGCCACCGGCTTTTATTTTGCCGGATTTGAGTTACACTCACCTGCGGATGGTGCGTTGAAGCGACCTCTGGGGTCGCATGACAGGATGGTGGACGGTGGATCTCTATGCCCCTGGCCTCGCCCATGACAGCCCATGGTCATCCTATGATGAATGGATGACCAAAGGTGGCCTGTCGGGGCATGTTGTCGAGCGCAAGTCTGGCGGCAATCTGGTGTCTATGTTCCAGAGCCGCCAGCCGGCCGGCAACATGTCGGATCCGGCGCTGCCCACCATGCTGATGGTGCAGAATATCGGCGGGGTGATCCGCCACCGCTCAGACCTTGGCGATGGCATGCGCTATCGCGTCGATGCGCCGGGCGCGCTCCACCTGCTGCGCCCCGATTATGCCACGGATATCGAGGTGCATGGCGGCCATGAGATCCGCACCTTTGGCTGGCCGGCGCACTGGGTGATCAACGTGCTGGCCGGGCATGAATTGCATGCCATGCGGTTGTTTGGCGATGCCATTGCCGGCCGGGCCTTTCATTCGGAGACAATCTACGGTCTGCTGGACCGGCTCTGGCAGTCCGCCGAGGAGGGTGGCCTTGCCGAACTGCTGACCGTCGAAGCCATCAGCCTGCATCTGCTGGCGGAGCTGTCGCGCATGATCCGCAGCCCGCTTCATGTGGCGCGCGGCGGGTTGCCGCCCTGGGCGGTGCGCCGCTGTGTCGAGTATATCGATGCCAATCTGGCGCGGCAGATCGGCCTTGCCGAACTGGCGGCGATGGTTGACCTTTCGCCATTCCATTTTGCCCGTGCCTTCAAGGTGAGCCTGGGCATGGCACCCGGCAGTTTCCAGCGTCAGCGGCGCCTGGTGCGCGCCAAGGAGCTGCTGCGGACAAGCGAGCTGGGCGTGATCGATGTGGCGGCCGCTGTTGGTTATGACACGCCGCAATCCTTTGCCCGCATCTTCCGGCGCAGCGTGGGCGTCACCCCGTCGGCCTGGCGGCGGCGGCACGCCCGGCCGGGTGGCGCGTGATGGAGGCTGCCGCCATGGCGAATGGCGCCGCTGCCGGCATGGATTTCCCGACCTGGCTGGCCGGCAGCCAGCTCGCCCCTTATATCACCGAGCGCAAGGCCGGCGGCGCGCTCGTCACCATCTTTGACTCGCTGCATCCGCCGATTGATGTGTTGACGACGGCCACCGCCAACATGGTGCTGGTGCAGAATGTCGGCGGGGTCATCCGCCAAAAATCCGATCTGGGCGATGGCCTGCGCGACCGGGTGGATCCGGCCGGAGCGGTGCTGGCCTTCCGCCCGACCTATGCCAACCAGATGGCCGTGCATGTGCCCCACCATGTTCGCAGCTTCAGCTGGCCGCTCGAGTGGATTGCCAGTGTCTTGTCTGTCGAACATGACCATGCCCCGGCCGAGGTGCTGGCCAGCGTGTTCGGCCGCCCCCTCCAATCGGCCAGCCTGCACCACTGGCTCAATTTGCTGTGGGCAGAGAGCGATGACGGCACGGCGGGCGCGCTGCTGACGGCCGAAGGCATCAGCCTGTGTGTGCTGGGCGAATTGTTGAAGACGGCCCAGGCGCCGGTGCCGGTGGCGCGCGGTGGGTTGCCGCCGCGCAGCCTGCGGCTGTGCATCGACCATGTCATGGCCAATCTGGACCGCGAGGTGAGCATATCCGAACTGGCCGCGGTGGCCGGCCTTTCCTGCTTTCATTTCGCGCGCGCCTTCCGGGCAAGCACCGGGCAGGCGCCAGGCGTTTTCCAGCGCACGGCCCGCATGCGCAAGGCCCAGCAGCTGTTGGCCAACAGTGATCTGCCGGTGATCCAGATTGCCGCCCAGGTGGGTTATCACGCACCGCAAGCCTTTGCCCGCGTGTTCAGGCGATCCACCGGGGTGACGCCGTTGCGTTGGCGCCATCAGCACCGCGTGTGAATTGCATTGTCCAGCGGATTTCGCCGCAAGATCGGTGCAGTCATGCCGCGAGTGGGACTTGAGTGCACCCGCCAACAACCGGCACAATAAAACCTGTATATTTTGATTGGCCTGCATGTTTTGCCTGGCCGGATCGAGGGGCGTGATCATGGTCCGGAATGTTTCGCTGGTGATGCTGCTGTTGGTGGCTGCCTGTTCGGCGGCGCCGGACGGGCAGGGGCAGGGCGCGCCACCGGTGCGGGTGGCGCCACCCACGCAGCGCGAAGTGATCGACTGGGACGAATATAGCGGCCAGTTCGAAGCGGTCGAATCGGTGGACGTGCGGGCCCGTGTGTCGGGATACCTCGATGCCGTCGCCTTTCGCGAAGGTGCCATCGTGAAGAAGGGCGATCTGCTGGCCCGCATCGATCCGCGGCCGTTCGAGGCGGCGCTGGCCTCGGCCCGGGCCGATGTTGAATCCGCGATCACCCGCCGCGATCAGACCCAGGCCGATCTTGGCCGCGGCCAGGCGCTGGTGAAGGAAGAGGCGATCAGCCGCGAGGACTATGACGCGCGCGTGCAGGCCCGGCGCGAAGCCGAAAGCCGGCTCGCCGCCGCCCGCGCCCGGCTGCGCGCGGCCGAGCTTGATCTCGGCTATACCGAGGTGCGCTCGCCCATTGCGGGGCGCGTCGGGGCCCGGCTGGTCACGGTGGGGAACCTGGTATCCGGCGGCGGCCCGACCAGCACGCTGCTCACCACCGTCTATTCGATCGATCCCATCTATTTCGGCTTCACCGCCGATGAAGCGGCTTACCTCAAATATGTGCGCCAGAATGCACAGGGCGAACGGCCATCCTCGCGCGATGCTGCCAATCCGGTGAAGCTGCGCCTGCAGGATGAACAAGGCTTCGTCCACGACGGCCGCATGAACTTTGTTGACAACCGCATCGACCCCACCACCGGCACGATGCGCGGGCGGGCGGTGTTCCGCAACAGCGACGGCCTGTTCCTGCCGGGGATGTTTGGCCGCCTGCAGCTGCTTGGGTCTGGCCGTTATCGCGCGCTGCTGGTGCCGGAGGCGGCCATATTGTCTGACCAGTCCAACAAGATCGTGCTGGTGGTGGGCAAGGACAATGTGGTGCAGCCGCGCCCGGTCACGCTGGGAGCGCTGCAGGCTGACAATATGCGGGTGATCCGTTCGGGCATCGGCCCGGCAGACCAGGTGATCGTGGGCGGCATCGTGCGTGCACGGCCGGGTGCCAAGGTGACGCCGCAGCCGGCTGGCGCTGGAGCGGGCAAGTGAAATTCTCCCGCTTTTTCATCGACCGGCCGATCTTTGCGGCGGTCGTCTCGATCCTGATCACGCTGGCCGGCCTCATCGCCTATTTCGGGCTGCCGGTGGCGCAATATCCGGAAATCGCGCCGCCAACGATCACGGTCACCGCCACTTATCCGGGCGCGGGCGCCGAAACCGTCGCCGATACGGTGGCAACACCGATCGAGCAGGAGCTGAACGGTGTGGAGGGCATGCTCTACATGTCCAGCCAGGCCACCGATGATGGCCGGTTGACCATCACCGCCACCTTCCGGATCGGCACCGATCTCGATGCCGCGCAGGTGCTGGTGCAGAACCGGGTCAACATTGCCGAGCCGCGCCTGCCCGAAGCGGTGCGGCGGCTGGGGGTGGTCACCCAGAAATCCTCGCCCGACATGCTGATGGTCGTGCACCTGTTTTCCCCCGACAACAGCCGCGATCAGCTTTATGTGTCCAACTATGCGCTGCTGCAGATCAAGGATCGGCTGGCGCGGCTGGACGGCGTGGGATCGATCCTGGTGTTTGGCGCGCGCGAATATTCGATGCGCATCTGGCTTGATCCCGAACGCATGGGCACGCTGAAGATTTCGGCGAGCGAGGTGCTGGCGGCGATGCGCGCCGAGAATGTACAGGTGGCCAGCGGCGTGCTGGGCCAGCCGCCAACCTCGCGGCCGGTGGCGCAGCAGATCGCGGTGCGCACCACCGGCCGCCTGCGCACGGCCGAGGAGTTCGGCAATATTGTCGTGAAAACCGATGCCGCCGGCCGCATCACCCATGTGCGCGACATCGCCCGGGTGGAACTGGGCGCGCAGGATTATTCGACCAATGCCTATCTGGGCACCAATCCGGCGGTGGCCATTGCCATCTTCCAGCGGCCGGGTTCCAACGCGCTGGCCACGGCCAAGGCGGTGGAAACCACCATGGACGAACTGGTGCAGGATTTCCCCAAGGGCCTGGCCAAGACCGTGGTGTACAACCCCACCGAGTTCATCGCGGAATCGGTGAACGAGGTGTACAGCACCATCTTTGAAGCCGCCCTGCTGGTGGTGATCGTGGTGTTCGTCTTCCTGCAGAGCTGGCGGGCGGCGCTGATCCCGATCATTGCCATCCCGGTCAGCCTGATCGGCACCTTCGCGGTCATGGCGGCGCTGGGCTTTTCGCTCAACAGCCTGACCCTGTTTGGCCTGGTGCTGGCTATCGGCATCGTGGTGGATGATGCCATCGTGGTGGTGGAGAATGTCGAGCGCGAGCTGGCGGCCGGCAAGACCCCGCGCGAGGCGGCCTATATCACCATGGACGAGGTGGGCGGCGCGCTGGTGGCCATCGCGCTGGTGTTGACGGCGGTGTTCGTGCCAACCGCCTTCATCGGCGGCATTTCTGGCCAGTTCTACACCCAGTTCGCGCTGACCATCGCGACCGCCACCATCCTGTCGGCGCTGGTCTCGCTCACCCTGTCGCCGGCGCTGGCCACGCTGCTGCTGCGCCCGCACAGCGCCGAACATGGGGCGGATCATGGCCGGGCCCCAGGGGTGCTCGATCGCTTTTTTGCCCGGTTCAACAGCGGCTTTGATCGCCTGTCGGAACGCTATGGTCGGCTTTCCGGCAAGATCGTGCGGCGCACCGGCGTCGTGCTGCTGGTCTATGCCGCCCTGCTGGGCATCGCCGGCTGGCGCTTTGCCGCGACGCCGGGCGGCTTCATTCCGCAGCAGGACCAGGGCTATCTGATCGTCGCCATGCAATTGCCGCCCGGCGCCTCGTTGCAGCGCACCGATGATGTGCTGCGCCGGGCGACCAAGATCATCCTCGACACGCCGGGGATGGCCAACACGGCGGGCTTTGCCGGCTTCAATGGCGCCACCTTCACCAATGCCCCCAATGCCGGCGCCATCTTTGCCGTGATGAAGCCTTATGGGGAGCGCCCGCCGGCCATGGCGTTGCTGGGCGAACTGAACCAGCGGCTGGGCGCCATTGATGATGCCTTCATCATCGTCATCCCGCCGCCGGCCGTGGCCGGGATCGGCAATGGCGGCGGTTTCCGCATGATGATCGAGGACCGGTCTGGCGCCGGGCCGCAGCGGCTGAACGAGGTGACGCAGCAGGTGCTGCAGGCGGCCTGGGCGGAACCGCAGCTGGCCAATATGTTCAGCTTTTATGAAACCGGCACGCCGCAGCTGTTCCTCGATATCGACCGGGAAAAGGCGCAGAAGCTGGGGGTGCCGGTGGGCGAGGTCTTCTCCACCCTGGAGGTGTTCCTGGGTTCGGCGTTCGTGAATGATTTCAACTATCTTGGCCGCACCTACCGGGTGTCGGCGCAGGCTGATGCGCCGTTCCGCATGTCGATGGCCAATATTTCGGCGCTGCGCATCCTGAACCCGGCCAATGGCCAGATGGTGCCGATGGGATCGCTGGTCACTACGCGCAACATCACCGGCCCGTCGCGGCAGCCGCGTTACAATCTGTATCCGGCGGCCGAAATCGACGGCAACGCCGCGCCGGGCATTTCCAGCGGCACGGCGCTGGCCATCATGGAAGGGATTGCCAAGCGCACCTTGCCCGATGGCTTTGGCTTTGAATGGACCGGCATCGCCTATCAGGAGCGCAGCGCCGGCAACACCGCCGGGGTGGTGTTTGCGCTGGCCGTGCTGGTGGTGTTCCTGGTGCTGGCCGCGCAATATGAAAGCTGGCTGCTGCCGCTGGCCATCGTGCTGATCGTGCCGATGTGCCTGCTTTCGGCCATCGTCGGCGTTGGTTTGCGGGGCATGGACAACAATATCCTCACCCAGGTCGGGCTGGTCGTGCTGGTGGGCCTCGCTTGCAAGAATGCCATCCTGATCGTCGAATTTGCCCGCCAGCTGGAAGCCGAAGGCCGCAGCCGCTGGGATGCGGCGGTGGAAGCTGCGCGGCTGCGGCTGCGGCCGATCCTGATGACCAGCTTTGCCTTCATCCTGGGCGTGGTGCCGCTGGTGATTGCCAGTGGCGCGGGCGCGGAAATGCGCCAGGCGCTGGGCACGGCGGTGTTTGCCGGCATGCTGGGCGTCACCGGCTTCGGCCTGCTGCTCACCCCGGCCTTCTATGTGATGTGCCGATCGATCGGGCAAGGACGCCAGCGCCCAACCACCCCTGCTGCGGAGCCGGCGCCATGAACCGCACGATCATTCTGGCCAGCCTGTTGCTCGGTGCGTGCGCTGTCGGGCCCAATTACCGCAGCGCGCCGCCGGTTGCTGCAGCCGCGCAGCCCGGCTTTGACCGCGCCGCGCTGGCCGGCGCCGTTGCTGATGCGCCCGAACAGCGCTGGTGGACGCAGATGGGCGACCCCCTGCTCGATGAGCTGGTGGCCGATGCCCTGACCCACAACCGCGATCTGGCGGCGGCCGAAGCCAGCTTCAAGGCATCCCGCGCGCTGTTGGCTGAACGCACGGCGGATTTCCTGCCATCATCGCAGGCCAGTGCCAGCTATCAGCGCCAGCGCTTTTCGGCGCAGGGCCAGGCCTTTGGCAGCGCCTTCGCGCTGCCGGACCGGGATTATTTCACCCTGGGCATCGACAGCAGTTGGGAGATCGATCTCTTTGGCCGGCTGTCGCGCCGCCGGCAGGACGCCATGGCCGAAGCCGGTTCGGCCGAGGCCACCCGCAATGATCTGATGGTCAGCATCGCCGCCGAAACGGTGAGCGCCTATCTGTCGTTGCGCGGGGCGCAGGCACGGTTGCAGGTGGCGCAGGAGGCAGCGAACAACCAGCAGGCCAGCTTTGATCTAAGCAGCAAGCTGCTGACGGCCGGGCGCGGCACCCGGCTGGACGTGGCGCGGGCGGAATCGCTGCTGGCGACGACCAGGGCCAGCATGGCGCCGCTCGCGGCCGAAATCGATGTGGCGATCCATCGGCTGGGCGTGCTGGTGGGCATTGGCCCCAACGCCTTGCGCGAACGGCTGGCGCCGGCCGCGGCCATTCCCGCCCTGCCGGCCGCCCTGGCCGTTGGCGATCCGGCCGCACTGTTGCGCCGCCGCCCTGATATCCGCGTGGCCGAACGCGGCCTGGCGGCTGCCACGGCCCGTATCGGCATCGCCACGGCCGATCTGTTTCCCAAGCTGTCGATCGCCGGCAGTGTTGGCCTGCAAGCCAATGTGGCAGGAAACTTGTTCAATTCCAACGCGCTGGCGTTCGGGATTGGCCCGCAGTTGAGCTGGAACATCCTCGATCTGCCGCGAATCAGGGCCCGCATCCGGGCAGCCAACGCGTCGGCCGATGGCGCAGCTGCGCGCTATGAGGCGGCGGTGCTGCGGGCGCTGGAGGAAACGGAAAATGCCCTGTCGCGCCGGGCGCGGGAATATCAGCGGGTGGCGGAATTGACCAACTCGCGCGATGCCGCCGTCACCGCCGCCCGCCTCGCCCGCCTGCGTTACCAGAATGGCGTCGATCCCTTCCTGTCGGTGCTGGATGCCGAGCGTGTGGCGCTGCAAAGCCAGGACCAGCTGGTGGCGGCCCAGGTGAATGCCGGCCAACTGGGCGTTGCGATTTACAAGGCACTGGGCGCCGGCTGGCAGCGCGGTGATCCATGACCTGATCCCGAAATTGCCGTTGGCCTGATTGAACCGCGCCGGGTCTGTCAGAGGCGTCAACGCCTGAGGCGGCCGGGTTCACGCTGGTGACAGGGCGAGCAATTGCCTGCCCATGGCGCGGCAGCGCGCGGGGTGGAAACGACTGGATCACGCGCGCGGTCGCCCATCCCGTTACGAACATGTAGTTTCGACATCGCTCGCCAGACACGCCCGAGCGTGCCCACCCCGAAGTGGCTGTCCAGTAGCGCCAGATCCCACAGCATATGGCAGTGGTAGACGGGTTTTCCAATGATTCCAGTGCCCAGCTTTGTCCTCTTTGGGGCACCACCTTCCTGCAAAGCGCAGCAGCCCGCCAGGCTGGGCCGGCAGGCTCAAGATATGTCCATAAACTTCGACTTCTATCTTTGCTTGAATCCTCCGTTGACCGTGAGGCCAGCACCTCGAAAGTGCTGGCAGTCAGCAAGGTGGCCCGGAAGACGCTCGGCGGTGCACCAGAGGCCGGACTTCTGCCGCTCGTGGAGGGAAACCAAGAGATAGGGCTGTGTGGCCTCAGCTATTGCCGCCCAATGCCACAATGAGGTCCACCGCGGTGGCGGCACAGGCGATTTGCTGGGTGGCGAGGTCGAAGCGCCGCTGCCGGGCCTGGATTTCGGCGGCGATGCTATCGGTGCGGGCGAGGGTCCCGCGGGCGAAACGAGTTTGTGCGACGGAATTGGCGGTTTCGGCGTCGGCAGCTGCGGCGAGAGCGCGGGCAATGCCATTGCGGCACGCTTGATAAGCGCCCAACCGCTCGCTCACGTCGCGCAGGGCCATCAGCACCTGATCACGATACTCGGCACGGGCCAGGTCAAGCTCGCCCTGGCGGCCGGCGACGCGTGCCTTGGTGCGGCCGCCATCCAGCACGGGAATGGCAAAGACGGCGCCGGCCACCAGGCTGGCCGCCCCGCCTGCCAGCAACGCGCCAAGACTGGCTGAGGCAGCGCCGCCGGTACCGGTGAGGCTGAGCATCGGCAGCCAACTGCGGCGTTCGGCGCGCAGACGCTGATCAGCGGCCAGCACCCGGTTACGCGCGGCGGACAGATCAGGCCGGCGCAGCAGCAGATCGGCGGGCAGGCCGGCAGGGATTTCGGGCAGTGGCGGGCTTGAAGTGGCGGCTGGCGGCAAGGCGATGGCCTCAGCTTCGCCGATCAGGGTGCCAATCTCGCTGGCGGCAGCATCGCGGGCAAGGCGGGCCTCATCCTGCTGGGCAAGGGCATTGGCAAGGCCTTGGCGGGCAAGATCGACAGCAGCGCGGGTGCGCACACCCAAGGCCTGTTGGCGTTCGGTGATGCGAGCGGCTTCATCGGCCAGAACGGCAATCCGGGTTGCCTGATCGACGCTGGCAACCAGCATTGGCAAGCCCAGCCAGCGACGTACCAACTGGCCTTCCAGCAGCAATTGTGTTTCGGCCAGCAAATCTGCTGCGGAGCGGGCGTCCAGTTGCTCGGCAGCGCGGGTCCCTGCCAGCCGGCCGAACAGATCAATCTCCCAACTCGCGCCGCCGCGGGCGGTAAACAGGCTGCCCTGCCCACCAGCGGCATTGATCAGCGGGCCCTGTGCCGTCGCAGCGCCGGCCTCCACTGCCAGCTGCGGGCGTTGGTTGGCGCGGCCGGCGCGGGTGGCGGCGCGTGCGATGGCGAGCCGGGCGCGGGCCTGGTCCAGGCGCGGGCTGCCGGCGTGGAGGCGCTGGATCAGGCCCGGCAGGGCCTGATCGGCGAAACGCTGCCACCAGGGGGCAATGTCGGCCGGTTGGGCCGAGGTGGCGGGTGCATTGGCAAATTCGGCCGGCAGCGCGATCGCCGGCAGCGGCATGGTTTCGCCGTGCGTGGCGCTGGCGGCCAGCAGCATCAGACCAAGGGTGGCAAGGCACCGGTGGCGATTGAGCGAACGTGCAACTTTCATGGCAGACGGGTGGGGACGGCGCCCAAAGCGACCGTCCCCACCTTGGTCAGCGGCTCAGAGGCCGGCGCAGCGCGTGGTCGTGACGACCGGCGGGTAGTAGGTGCTGCTGCTGCTGTCGGTGCTGCTGCTCTTGCCGCCGCTGGCAACGGTGCCGCTCTTGGCACCGGCACGCAGATTGGTCTTGATCTTCATAGTGAGCCTCCTTTGGCTTCTGTGTGCATCATGCACGTGGATCCGCCGGCAGCTGTGCCAGCGAATGGGGGCGCGCACGACCGGGGCCGCGCGCAATGACGATGTGATGAGCGTCGACCTGGATGCGAAGCCCGAACAGCTGGCCAAGCTCGGCCGGCAGATAGGGTACGCTGCGCTGATCCTCGCCCAGCAACCGATTGTAGAGATTGATATGATCGAGGCTGAGGGCGTGTGAAGGCGGCTGTCTGCCCAGCAGCGTTGCCAGCCGGGTCTGGCTGGCGGTTGCCAGCCCGAGCACAGTGCGGGCACGGCTGAGGAAGTCCATGATAATATCGGCAACGGCTGCCGCAAGCCCGGTGTGGCCGTCAAGATGCTGCGCCACGGACGAGGCCAGCATCCGGTGGGCGTTGCCGGCATCGCGCGCATCGGCGGCCAACTGCTGTGACAGGCTGGGGCCGGCCTTTTCGCCCATGCCGCGACGGCAATTGGCGACAATGCGGTCGTACACGGTCTCGCGGTGCTGCCGCCAGGCCTCGCTGGCCAGGAAGGAGCGGTGGCTCAGCGCGGCGAAATGGCCCTCAAAACGTGCGGCCAGCGCGGTGGCGGCGGGCACGTCAGCCGCCTGCGGACCTGACAACAGTTCGTGAAGCTGGGCATAGCAGCGGGCGGTGGCCGGCCAGAGGGCGAACACCGCGCCAAAGCTTTGCAGGCCGAGCAGGGCATAATCGATGGCAGATTCGATCTGGTCGGCTGTGAAGGAAATTTCACGATCCGGCTGTGCCTCAAGCCCGCTGCGGGGCTGCGTACCATCAAGCAGGGCAGCCAGCATGTCCTCCACCATGAAACGCGGGCCGGCGCAGACCCCGGTTTCGGAGTGGAACAGGAAGTTGCGCTCGGCATAGGCCAGCAGGGTTTCGGCGTCGATCGGCGCATCGGGGCCGTGCATCGGTTCGAAGCGCGGCACGAACATCATGTGGTGCACCGCCATGCGCACGCCATCGGTGACGCGGAACAGGTTTGAGAGCGCCGGGTGCAGGGTGCCATTGGCGATGGGGTTCGCCGCGTTCAGCAGCAGGTGGCTGGGCAGCGCCAGGATGCAGACGGTCAATTGCTCGACGTGCGCCAGGGTCCAGCCGCTGCGCGCTTCGGGGAAGCGCTTCAGATAGGCGTCCCGCACCTGCAGCAGCAGGCCCATCATCGCCCGCCAGTGCGCGCGCATGGCCCGCAATGCCGACATGTTCATCGGCCGGTCTGGCTGGTAGCGATTGCCGGGATAGGGGCAGCCGCGCCATTCGGTTGGCACGTCGGTGCGGGCGGCGGCCGGAAACACATTGGCTTCGCCGATGTGGCGGCCATCGCGATCTTGGAAAATGTGGGCGGTGCGGAACACCGGCACCACCGCTTCCAGCCAGTGCGGGTCCAACGACGTGCCGGTCAATTCCCGCATCAGGCAAGCGGCATCGGTCCAGGCGCGTGGGCTGGCCATCGGTGCCGGCGGCAGCGGCGAGGGCATCGGCTGATTGTCGTGCCTTGGGGGTGGGACGACGACATCGGCGGGTTGCACCAACCCGGCGCGCATCAGGGCACGCAGCATCGGCTGCAGCTCTTGCCAAGCCACCCCACTGGCGGCGGCCAGGCCCCCGCCGGTAAAGGGGGCCCCGCTGGCCAGGTGATCGGCCAGACCGAAATGGCGAGGATCGTCCCACACGATTTCCTGATCACGCACGAACAGCGTGCAGCGGCGGGCGCCATCGGCGGCACGGTCGTGTTGCAAAAGCGCCGAACGGGCGTTGGTGAGCATCAGGCGTTCGCCCTCGGCCGGGCCGGAGTGGCGGTCATTGCGGGAGGTGGAACGCTGGGCATAGGCCACGGTGATGGTCCTGCGCTTGGTCGGAATTGCTGGGGAAAACGCTTCCGCCAGGACGGTTATTCCGTGACAAAAAAGTAAATTTGCTGGGCCGAATAAGCTGGCCGTCGATCCGTTGAACCCGCTGCAAGATGGCCATGTGCGGCCGCCCGGGGGACATGGATGGCCATCGATTTTGCCCGAACGACACGGGCGCTGGAAACCGAGCGCTGCGATGCAGCCCGCCTGGCCCTGCCGGTGGCAACGGTGCTGCTGATCCTGTGGGGCGCATGGTTTTGCCTGGCGCAGGTGAATGTCTATGACGTCTCGCGCCAGGCCCGCATCGAGGTGACCAGCGCCCCGCGCCAAGTGGCGGCGGACGCGGGTGGGCGGTTGGTGGAATGGCGGATGCGGGTGGGGCAGACAGTGGCAGCGGGGGACGTGCTGGCCCGGCTGGATGACCTTCGCGAGCAACTCGCGCTGACCGCGGCGGAGGCCCGACTGGCGGGCGATGCGGCGCGGGTGAAGGCGCTTGAGGCGCAACTGGCAGATGTTATCGCGGCCGGGCGCAACCGTGCAGCAGCGGCCGGCGCGGCCGCAGCGGCCGCGGGCGCCCGGGCCGATGGCGCGCAGGCGCGCGCCGGCTTCAACCGGGAACTGGCCGAACGCCAACAGCAGGATGCCACAGATGGCGGCGTGGCGCCGATCGAGGCGCAGCGTGCGGCGACTGACGCGCAGGAGGCAGGGGCCGCTAGCATGGCCCTTGCGCAACAGCAGCGCGAAGCGGCTGCCGGCGCCGGTGCCGTGGCGGCCGAAGCCAATGCCGGGGTGGATGCCATCCGTGCAGAACTGGCCGGGGCGCGGGCACAATCGGCGGCAAGCCTGCAGGCGGTGCTTGAGGCCCGGCGCGCGCTGGCGCTTCGGCTGATCCGGGCGCCGGCGGCGGGGGTGATCGGCACGGTGGCGGTCCACCGGCTGGGAGCGATCCTGCCGGCCGGGGCGGTGCTGGCCAGCATCGTGCCGGCCGGGCAGTTGCAGATTGTCGCCCGCTTCGATGCCGCCCATGGCCTTGGCCGGCTCGACGCTGGGCAGACGGCGCGGCTGCGGCTGGATGGCTTTGCCTGGGCGCAATATGGCGCGGTGCCGGCGGTGGTAGAGCGGGTGGCGGCCGAACCTGATGCCGCCGGCCTGCGCGTGGACTTGCGGCTGGTGCCGGCGCGCGGGCGCGCGCCGCCGCTGCACCATGGCATGTCGGGCGAGGTGGACGTGCTGACCGAACAGGTGCCGCCGGCGGTGCTGTTGCTGCGCAGCTTGGGGCAATGGGCGTGAGCGCCTGGTGGCGGCAGCCCGGCGGCCGGCGGTGGCTGGCGCCGGAAGTGGTGCAGACCTCGGCGATGGATTGCGGACCGGCGGCGCTGAAGTGCCTGCTGGATGGTCATGGTGTGCCGATCAGCTATGGCCGGCTGCGCGAGGCCTGCCAAACCAGCGTGGACGGCACTTCGATCGACGCCATCGAAAGCGTGGCCCGCCAATTGGGCCTGGCGGCCGAACAGATGCTGTTGCCGCGCGATTTCATCGGCCTTGATGATCAGGCCCAGTTTCCGGCCATCGTGGTGGTGCGCCATGCCAGCACGGCGACGCATTTCGTGGTGGTGTGGGCCAGCCACGGACCGTGGCTGCAGGTGATGGACCCGGCGATCGGCCGGCGTTGGATCAGCCGCAAGCGCTTTACAGAAACGATCTTCGCCCATCAACAATCGGTGCCGGCGCAGGATTGGCGGGAGTGGTGCGACAGCGAGGAGTGGCGCGGCCTGCTGGGCCAGCGGCTGGCCGGCCTGGGCCTTGACGCCGAGGCCGTGGCCGCTGCGCTTGCCGAGGCGGCGGCAGATCAAGGTTGGTTCGGATTTGGCGCGCTGGATGCGGCGGCGCGGCTGGCCGGCACGCTGTGCGAAGCCGGCGGCCTGGTGCGCGGCACCGAAGCGGAACGCGTGGTTTTCGCGCTGTTTCGCGACACATTGGCCAGTGAAAACGACATCTTCGCGCTGCTTCCGCCCGAATACTGGTCGGTTCAACCCGATCTGGCAAACACGGATGCCAGCCGGCAGATGCTGCGGATCAGCGGCGGGGTGCTGATGGCGGCGGTTGGCGCCGCCGCACCGGTTGCGGCCGGGTTACCGCCCGAACTTGCCGCGGCGCTGGCGGAAGGCCGGGCGCGCCCGCTGCAGCGGGCCTGGGCGCTGATGCAGCAGGATGGCGCGCTGCAGCCCGGCCGGCTGGCGGTGGCGATCCTGGTGCAGGGGCTGGCGCTTCTGGTGCAGGTGGCGCTGTTTCGTGGCCTGATCGACCTGGCGCAGAGCCTGGCGCTGCCGTGGCAGCGGTTGGCGGCGCTCGCCCTGCTGTGCTTGTTGCTGCTGCTGGCCGGGATGCTGGAACTGGGGCTGGCAGCCCGCGCAATCGGGCAGGGACGGCGGCTGGAACTTCGCCTGCGCCAGTCCGTGCTGATGCTGTTGCCGCGCCTGAGGGACCGTTATTTCCAGAGCCGGCCGATCACCGACATGGCTGATCGCAGCCACAATATCCAGGCGGTGCGCGGCATTCCGGTGCTGGCGACCCAGGCCGTGCAGGCAGTGTGCGAGCTGGTGCTGACCCTCATCGCCATCGCCTGCATCGCGCCGGGCAGCATCGGCTGGGCGCTGGCGCTTGCCGCGTTGGGGCTTGGCCTGCCGGCGCTGGTGCAGCCGCTGCTGAACGAGGCCGACCTGAGGGTGCGCAACCATGGTGGCGCCCTGCACGGCTTCTATCTGGATGCGCTGCTGGGGCTGGCGCCGATCCGCGCGCACCGGGCCGAAGCGGCGGTGTCCAGCCAGCATGAAGAGCTGCTGGTGGATTGGGTGCAGGCGGCGCGCGGGCTGGCGCGTTGGTCGCTGGCGATCGAGGCGGTGCAGATGCTGCTGACGACCACGCTGGCCGCGACGTTGCTGGTGCGGCACTTCTCGGCCCAGGGTGGCATCAGTGGCGCCGATCTGCTGCTGTTGTTCTGGACTTTGCGGCTGCCGGCGATTGCCGATCGGCTGTCGGGCCTGGCGCGGGCCTATCCGGCGATGCGGAGCAGCCTGCTGCGCCAGTTGGAACCGCTGGACGCGCCATCCAGCCCGCCTGCGTCCGCCGTCAGAGCGCCGGCCAGTGCGCACCCGGTCGCGATCAGCATCAGCGGCGGGCGGGTGGTGGCGGGCGGCCATGTGATTCTGGAAGGGCTCGATCTGGCACTGTCGGCGGGCGAGCATGTGGCGGTGGTCGGCCGGTCCGGCGCCGGAAAATCCAGCCTGCTCGGCCTGTTGCTGGGCTGGCACGAACTGGCCGAGGGGCAGTTGCTGGCGGATGGCGCGCCGCTGGATGCGGCGGCGCTGGCGGCGCTGCGGCTGGTGACGGCCTGGGTGGACCCGCAGGTGCAGCTGTGGAACCGGTCGCTGCTCGACAATCTGGCCTATGCCAGCGACGATGGCGCTCTCGCCCGAGTGCGACCGGCGCTGACCGATTGTGACCTGATCGGCCTGACCAGCAGACTGCCGCAGGGGCTGCAGACATCGATCGGCGAAGGCGGCGGCTTGCTCTCAGGCGGCGAGGGGCAGCGGGTGCGCCTGGGCCGCGCCCATCTGATGGCGACGCCGCGCCTGGTGCTGCTGGACGAGCCGTTTCGCGGGCTTGACCGTGGCCAGCGCCGACAGCTGCTGGCCAGCGCCCGCCGGCGCTGGGCCACGACCAGCCTGATCTGCGTGACGCACGATATCGCCGAAACCCGCGATTTTGCCCGCGTGCTGGTGATCGAGGACGGGCGGCTGGTGGAAGACGGCGCGCCCGCTGCGTTGCTGGGCGTTGGCGGGCGCTATGCCGAACTGATCGCGGCGGAACAGCAGATGAGCGGCCAATTGTGGCAGGCCGGGCGTTGGCGGCGCTGGCATGTGGTCGATGGCCGGGTGGAGGCGCGGGCATGACGGCGGTGGCGCCCGACGGGCTGTTGTGGCCTCAGGCCGAAGCTGGCGATTTGCTGACAGCGTTGGCGCAGCGCGCGGGATTGGTGCCGGGCGAAGCGCCGGGCCTGATCCCGCACGATCCGGCGGTTGCGCACGATGACTGGCTGGGCTGGGCCGGTCGTCAACTGGGCATCGAGGCGCTGCCGGTGGTGGCGACGGTCGCCTATCTGCCAGGGTTATTGCAGCAGGGCGGGCCAGCATTGCTGCGGCTGGGGCCGGCGGGCTGGCTGGGGCTGGTGGGCCAGCGCCGGGGCCGGCCGCTGCTGCTGGGCCGCGATGGCCGCTGCCATGCGGTGGAGGCGGGCCAGCTTGCCGGCTGGCTGACCGGTGGCATGGCCAGCGCTGCGCGCCCGGAGGTGGAGCGCCTGCTGCGGCGCGCCGGCATCGCGTCGGCGCGGCTGGTGGCGGTGGCCGATGCGCTGGTCGCGCAGCGGCTGGCCGATCAAACGCTGACTGGCATCACGCTGCTGCGGCTGCCCGCTGGGGCGGGCGCAGTGCAGCAGGCGGCGGCGGTCGGTCTCGGGTGGCGGCTGGCCCAGATCATTGCGCTGTTCGTGCTGCTTTATGGTGGCGAATTGTGGAGCTGGCAGCTGATCGGCGGTGCCACGCTTTCGGGCCGGCTGGACTGGGGCTGGCTGATGGCTTGGCTATTGCTCGGCTTCACCATATTGCCGGCGCGGTTGCTGGCGAACTGGATCGAGGCGATGTTCGCGATCGATGTCGGCCGGCTGGTAAAATCCCGATTGCTGGCTGGCGCGCTGGCCCTGCCACCCAATGCTGTAAAGCGCCAGGGCGTTGGCCGTCTGATCGGCCGGCTGATGGAGGCCCAGGCGCTCGATGGCCTGGTGCTGGGCGGCGGGTTCGCCGTCCTGGTGGGCGCGGTTGAACTGGGCTTTGCCGGCTGGGTGCTGTCGCTGGGCGCGGCCGCCATGGTACACTTGGCGCTGCTCGGCCTGTTCCTGATCCTGACAGTGGTGCTGGCCAGTCGCTATCACCACCGCATTGCGGCCTGGTCTACCAGCCGGATGGACCTGACCAACCACCTGATTGAAGCGATGATCGGCCACCGCACGCGGCTGGCGCAGGATCGGGCGGAGCGGCGCGCGGTCGATGAGGATGCAAGGCTGGTTGCCTATCAGGCGCGGGCGCAGGCGATGGATACCGCCACGCTGGCGCTGGGCACCGGGCTGGCGATTGGCTGGCTGGTGGCCGGGCTGGCACTGCTCGCCCCGGCGCTGGCCCGGCCCATGCCGCCGGCCGCCACGGCGCTGGCGATAAGCCTGGGTGGCCTGCTTCTGGCCCAGCGCGCGCTGGCCGGCATCGGCAACGGGCTGGCCAGCCTGTCACGCGCCGGCTTTGCCTGGGGCCAGGTGGGGGAATTCGCGCGCGGCCGCCGGCGTCCGGCGCCCGGCCTGCCGCCGCGCCCATCTGTTGCGACACCGCCATCGGGCCCTCTGCTCGAAGGCTTTGGCCTGCATCATGCCCACGAAGGCAGCCAGCGGCCGACCGTGGCGGGGGTGGATCTGACTGTTAACGCCGGCGACCGCATCCTGATCGAGGGGCCATCGGGCGGCGGCAAATCCACCTTGGCGGGGTTGCTGGCCGGCCAGCATGCGCCCGATGCCGGCCTGCTGCTGCTTGAAGGGCTGGATGGCCACAGCATCGGCGATGACTGGCCTCGGCACGTGGCGCTGGCGCCGCAGTTTCACGACAATCACATCCTCACCGCTCCGTTGGCCTTCAACCTGTTGATGGGCCGGCAATGGCCGCCGGCCAAGGCGGACCTCGATGACGCGCAATCGCTGTGCGAGCGGCTGGGGCTGGGCCCGTTGCTGGCGCGCATGCCCGGCGGACTGTTCCAGCCGGTGGGGGAAACCGGCTGGCAATTGTCGCATGGAGAGCGCAGCCGCATTTTCCTGGCGCGGGCGCTGCTGCAGAAGGCCCCGGTGACGATCCTTGATGAGAGCTTTGCTGCGCTGGATCCGGCGACAATGGCCACCTGCCTCGACACCGCGCTGGCCGAAGCTGAAACCCTGGTGGTGATCGCTCATCCCTGATGGGCGGTTCAGGGCCAGGCGATCGTCTGCCAATCCGTTGCCGCCCCGCTGGCGGCACCGCGCGCGAAGTGCAGCACCGCCCATTGCATCGATCCCATCAGGGCTGCGGTCGGCGCGGCGGCGCAGTCGGCGGCGATGCGCTGCCAGAGCTGCCCAGCCGGCATGCCGGTAGCGGCGACATGGGCATCACTTAAAAAGGCGCGGGCAAAGCCCGCATCAATGGGCCGCGGCTGATGAAACAGCTGCAGGCCAGCGGGCGCGATCGCAGCCAGACCGAGCCGTGGCGGCTGCGGATCATGCCGGTCTACCGGGGCCTGCAGGCCGGCGAACAGCAGGGACAGGCGATGCTGGAGCGCATGCGCCCCATCGGCAAAGGGTGTGGCAGCCTTGGCACCCAATGGGCTGCCATCGCCCAGGATCCAGGCCAGCGGATGGGTTTCGGGCAGGCTCATGGCGGCGTGAATCACCACGAAGCGCCCACCTGGCGCCAGGATGCGGCACAGGCCCCGGCACACCGCCACGTCATCCAGCCAGTGCAATGCCTGCGAGATGGTGACCAGATCATATTGCCCATCATGCTGGGGCAGGCGGTTGCAGCTTTCGTTGAGGCAGGTGAGCGGCAGGCCCAGCCGCGCCGCCTCGGCGCTGGCGGCAGCCACGAAGCCGCGCGAATATTCCATGATCGTGACCTCGGCCCCGAGCGCGGCGGCCTGCAGCGCCAGACTGCCGGGGCCGGCGGCCAGATCGAGCAGGCGTGTGCCCGGCCCGATTCCGCCGTCCCGCGCCAGGTGGGCAATGATGGCAGCGGGGAAAGGCCGGTGCGCGTGGTAGGCGGCGGCCATTTCCGCGCCATAGCGGGAGCGTTCGCCGCCTGGCGCCACCAGCACGCCAGCGACCTGCATCCCGGCGATGGCGCGTTGCAGCCGCCGGGTTTCGCGGCTGCAGTCGCCAGCGGGCTTCAGCGCCAGCATGCGGCCGATCCCGTCGCTCACCCGCAGCCCGCCGCGCTTGCCGAACAGCGCCAGCAGCAGCCGTTCGCGATCATCCAGCCAATATTGCGGATAAGGCTCGGTCTCCCCCATCACGAAGCTGCGGCCATCGCCGCTGTGGCCCAGCGTGAAATCGGGCGAGGCCACCAGTTTCATGGCGGGTGACAGGGCATGCGGGCTAGCGTGGCTCATCCCCCGCATCAACGATTGGCGCTGGCGAAAATTCCCGCATTTGTGCCGGCTTTGCGGGGGCAGCGATTTATTTGTAGGCTTGGCGAATAATCCGCCGGCAAGCGCGTTGATGCGCTGGAGGCATGATGAATGGTGCGGCACCTTTGACGGATACCGAGGATGTGCGGCCGCGCATCATTGCCTTTTTGCCCCGGCTGCGGCGCTTCTGCCGGGGCCTGGCCGGCGGCGATGGTGATCGGGGCGATGATCTGTTGCAGGCCACCGTGGAACGGGCGCTGGCGCGGATCGAACATTGGCAGCCGGGCACCAGCTTGGAAAACTGGATGTTCCGCATGGCGAGCAACCTTAACATCGACCAGCTGCGCAGCCGCCGCACCCGCGGTGTGAGCGTGGATGTCGATGAGGCGCATGATCTGGCCGGCGAGGATGAACTGGCCAGGCTGGAGCATCGGTCGGAACTGGCGGCGGTGCGCGGCGCGCTGGCGGCGATGCCGCCCGATCTCAACCGGGTTCTGACCATCGTGGTGATCGACGGCCAAAGCTATCGCGAGGCGGCCGAACTGCTCGATATCCCGATCGGGACGGTGATGAGCCGGCTGTCGCGCGCCCGGCAATTTGTGGAGGCCCATGTGCATGGCAGCGTGCACGGCGGGCCGGAAAGGATCGCAGCAGCATGAACCGGGAACAACATCACAGCGATCACGACATTGCCGCCTGGATCGATGGCGAACTGCCGACCGAGGCAGCTGACGCCATGGCGAAGGCCGTGGCGGATGATCCCGGGCTGTCGGCCCATGCCGAACGCATCCGCCGACTCGACGATCTGGTGCGCCAGGCCGTGCCCCGCGCCGAGGCCGTGTCGCCCGAACTTCTGGAACGCTTGGGCCTCCACGTGTCGGCCCCGGTGGTGGACCTGGCCGCCGCCCGCGCCGCCCGCGCCGCCCGCGAGGCCCGCATGGCCCCTCCGGCGAGTGCCCCTCGCTGGCCGATGGCGCGCATGGCGGCCCAGTTCCTGCTGGTGGCTGGCCTGGGAACCGTCGTGGCCGTCTGGCAGATGCCCGGCACCGGTTCTGATGCCAACTATCGCACGCTCAGCAATGGTTCTGCGCCGCTGGCATCCAATGGCCTGGTGATGTTTGCCCCCGGCGTTGATGCCGCCACGGCTGATGCCATTGTGTCGGCGGAAGGCGGCCGCCTGCTGGCCGGTCCCAATGCCGCCGGTGCCTGGCAGATGGCGCTGCCGGCCGACCGGCGGGATGCCGCCCTCGCAGCGCTGCGTGCCGATGCGCGCGTGCGGCTGGCGCAGCCGCTGGATGGGCCGCAATCATGAGGATGCTTGGGCGCCTTCTGCTGCTGCTGGGCCTGTTGCTGGCAGCGGTTCCGGCCGTGCGTGCGGCCGAGCCGCCGGACGAACGCCGCGTGATGGTGATGCTGAAGCTGGGTGCGGAGCATTTCCGGTCGGGCGGGGATTATGGTGGTCCCTATGGCGATGCCATGGCGGAGAAGGCCCGCCTTCGCTTGGCCAGGCGCATCGCCCGGCAACATAATCTCACGGTTTTGGAAGCCTGGCCGATGGCGCTCATTGGTGTGGATTGCGTGATCATGGCCGTGAATGATGCCCGGCCGCCCGAGGCGGTCGCAGCGACGCTGTCGCGGCTGCCGGGCGTCGCCTGGTCACAGCCGCTGAACCAGTATCGCATGCAGTCGGCCCCGACGGCCCCGCCAACCTACAACGACGGCCTGTTTCCAGCACAACCAGCGGCAAAAAGCTGGGATCTCGCTGCGCTTCACGGCATGGCCACCGGCCGCGGCGTCACGATCGCCATCGTGGACAGCCGCATCGATGCCGCGCATCCCGATCTGGCCGGGCGCATCACCAGTGCACCGGATTTTGCCGCTGGCGGAACGGCCCATGCCGAGCGCCATGGCACCGGCGTTGCCGGCATCATCGCTGCTCGGCCCAACAACGAAATCGGCATTGCCGGTGTGGCACCCGGCGCCCGCGTGCTGGGCCTGCGCGCATGTTGGGAGCGTGCGCCTGGCGGGCCCACCGTTTGTGACACGCTGTCTCTGGCCAAGGCATTGACCTATGCGCTGGAAAATCACGCCGACGTGATCAATCTCAGCCTGACCGGCCCGAATGACCGGCTGCTGGAAATGCTTGTGACGTTGGCGGTCCGTCGCAACATCATCGTGGTCGCTGCTGTTGATGCGCAGCAGCCGGCCGGCAGCTTCCCTGCCTTTGTGGCAGGTGTGCTGCCGGTGGCGGACGCGCGATTGCCAAGCGGTCAACCCCCTGTCTACATTGCGCCGGGCATCGATGTCCCGACGACGGAGCCGAATGGAAAATGGGCAATGGTAAGTGGCAGTTCGTTCGCCGCCGCGCATGTCAGCGGTCTCGCGGCACTGCTGCACCAGGTGGCCGGCACCAGTGCCCGGGCAACCAGCCCCAGCAGCCTGCTGGGCCCGCCTGGCTTGATCGATGCCTGCGCTGCGCTGGCGCGGGCCGGGCGATTTGAGCACAGGTGCTCAACCAGGGGTTAGGCTGTCGCCGTTGGCGGTCGTGCGCCTTGCGTCGATACTGGCAATGCTTCTGGCCATCCCAGTCCGGGCGCAGTGGGCTGGATCGGTGGCGCTTTCATCCAACGAACTGTTTCGCGGCCAGAGCGTCAGCAGCGATGCGCCAACCGCATCGCTGGCGCTCAGCTTCGACCATCAGAGTGGCTTCTTTGCCGGCGGCGGCGCCAGTCTGGCTGCGGCGAGTGGCGGGCCACGCCTTGCCTATGCCAATCAATATGCCGGTTATGCTGCACGGCTTGGTACGTTTTCGGTCGAGGCCGGGCTGATCCATCGCAGTTACGACCGTATCGTGGATATCGAATATCGTCGTGGCTTTTTCGAGGCCTATGCCGGCATCACCCACAAATCGATCAAGGCGCGGCTCTATGTTTCGCCCGACTATCGCCGGGACAATCGTGTGAGCTACTATGGCGAAGTGAACGCCCGGCTGCTGGCTGTGGGGCAATGGAATCTGGAAGGGCATGCAGGTCTATCCGTGATTGCCCAACCAGATGGCCGCGGCCGTGCGCCGATGCGGCCATTTGTCGATTGGCGATTGCAGATCGGTCGTCCGATTGGCCCACTTTTCCTGACCGCCGGCATGGGCGCGACGGGCTATCCGGTCTATGCCAGAAATGGTCGTGTGCGTCCGTTCCTGTCGATCAGCCACGCCTTTTGATCGACCCCGAGCTCAGACTCGAAAAAGCAGCCATCAGGAACAGCATCAGTCGGATTCAGGGCAGGAATTTGAAGCTGCGGCCACCGAAGGTGAATTCGGTGGTGCGTGGCTTCCACAGCGGTGTCGCCATGGTGGCCGACCAGGCAGCATGGGCGCTGCGCATCAGATCGGCCTGTGCGGCGTCGGTGGTGATGCGGTTGCGGGTTTCGCCTGGGTCGGCTTTCAGATTGTAGAGCAGTTCCTCGCCGTCAGCGTTGCGAACATATTTCCAATCGCCCTGGCGGATCGCCGCCATCGGGCTGGTGCGCCAAAACAGGGCCGGACGCGCCTTTGTGGTCTTCAGTTGGGCGACGAGATCCATGCCGTCATAGGCGCGGTCCGCAGGCAGGCTGAGGCCGGCAGCGGCAACTGCGGTCGGGAAAATGTCGAGGCTTGAGACCGGGCGGTCGATGGTCTGGCCGGGCTTTACCTTGCCGGGCCAGCGCAGCATGAACGGCACGCGCACGCCGCCTTCCAGATAGGTCAGCTTGCCACCGGCCAGCGGCTCGGCACTGCACAAATCGGGGATGTAGGCGGCGCAACCATTGTCGCTGAGCAGCACCACAATGGTGTTCTGTGCCAGTCCCTTGGCTTCCAGATGATCGAGCACGCGGCCGATCTGGTGATCGGCCATGGCGACCATGGCAGCATAGACACGCTGGGTGGTGTTGGGGATGTGCGCGAAGCGATCATACCATTCGCGCGTGGTTTGCAGCGGCGTGTGCGGCGCGTTGTGGGCAAGATAGAGGAAGAAAGGCTTGTCGCCGCCGGCATCGATGAAGCGCAGGGCTTGATCCGTCATCACCTCGGTCATGTGGCGATCGCCCATGTCAACGACGGTGCGGGTGGGGCCGGTGACGATCTGTTCGGTTGGGGCAACCACCTGATAAGGCTGGGCCAATTCGCGGCCATCGCCGGGCTTGGAGGGCGGGAAGGCGTTGACGGCGTTGGGCGCGTCCGGCCGGATGAAGTTGGTTTGCCCGGTGAGCAGGCCCCAGAAATGATCAAAGCCGCGGTTGGTGGGATAATGTTCGTCGTTCCAGCCCAGGTGCCATTTGCCGATGGCGCCGGTGCGATAACCGCCCGCCTTCAGCACATCGGCCAGCGTGCGTTCGCGCGGATCGAGGCCGCGATGCTCGGCTTGGTCGAGCCGGCCGGGGCCATTGTTGTACTCAAAGCCAAAGCGTTGCTGGTGACGGCCGGTCATCAGGCCGGCGCGGGACGGCGAACAGATGGGCGCCGACACATAGCCCTGGCGGAACAGCACGCCGCCCGTGGCGATGCGATCGATGTTGGGCGTGGGGATGCGGCCGCGGTGATAGGCCGAGACATCGGCATAACCCAGGTCATCCATGATGATGACAAGGATGTTGGGCCGGCGGGCAGCGGCCGCGGCCGGCGCGGGTGCCACCCGGTCACGCTCGGCCGCCACCGCCGGCCCGGCAGCAGCGGGGAGGATTGCGAGGGCCACTGCCGAGGCGCCGATGAACAAGCGGCTGGCCTGTGCCAGCCTGTGATGCGCAGTCCTGATCATCAAGCACCTCCAACCGCGAGAATTACCGACCGGTCGGTAAGTGTCAAGGGCTGGTGAAGCGCGACAGGATTGGCAGCAGCCGCGCAGCCGCGTCGGCAAGCAGCGCCGGATCGGTCGCATCGGCATCGTCGCTGGGCAGATGGTGATGCGGGCCATAGCCGGCAAAGCCGAGGTGGACGGGATAGCCGGCCTTCACCACATCGGCCATTTCGCCAAAGGCAGCGGCATGGGTGGGCACCAGGGTGAATTCGCCAGCCATGCTGGCCTGCACCGCTGGCGCCAGCCCATCGGAAAACAGGGCATAGCGGGTGGCGCGGTTGGGGGCGCGGCTGTTGGCGCTGGCGTGGGTGGCGATGCTGGCGCCCAGGTGCAGCCACAGGCTGGTTGTGGCCGGCGCGGGGCCGGTTTCCAGCATGCGGGCCATGCCGCTGTGGCCGATCTCGTGGCCGGCGGTGGCGATGAACATCAAATCATAGGGCAGGTTGGCGCGGGCCCAATTTGCCAGCGCCAGGAACAGGGCGATGCCCGGCCCGCGTTCGCCGCCGCACGGGCCCCAACCGGTGTAGGGCGTGGAGATGACGACGAGGCGATCGGTGCCGGGGCGATCGAGCCGGGCTATGACATTGTGGGCCATGCCATCGGACGGATTACCCATCATCTTGATTGTGATGGGTTTCTTGCTCGCCTGTGCCGCGCTGGCCATGGCGGTGCCGATGGCCATGACCGGCACCGGCCAGGGGGCATCATCGGCCTTCACGTTGAAGCGATAGGGGCCATCGGCGCCAAGACTGGTGGCGGTGCGCAGCAGCACGGCGCGGGCTCCTTGTGCGGCGGCCTCGCGGACTTGGGTGGCCAGGCTGGCGGGCAAGTAGCTTTGATCTTTCACGGCAACATCGATCAGGGCGATGCCGCCGGGGCCAAGCGGGGCGGTGACGTGATGGCGGCCAGCGGGTGGCCACCACATCGGGGCGGCGTGCACGGGCTGGCTATTGATGAGCAACTGGCTGCGTTGGCGGTGGATGCGGATGGGCACGGGCTGGCGTTCGATGCTGTAGCCCAGTGTTTTCAGCCGTTTGGCCAGCCAATCCTCGGTGGCGCGGGCGCCGGGGCTGCCGGCGAGATGATCGCCCTTGGCGACGTAGGTGCGGACATCGGCGTGCAGGCTTTCGCCATCAAATGGGTTGGCTTGCGCCGGCGTGGCCAAGGTCAGGGCTGCGGCGAGGGCGGCGCGGATCATGGCGTTTTCCCTTCGCGATCAAAGGCTTCCAGTTCGGCGGCGGCAGCGCCATCGTTCATGACGTGGGCCAGGCGTTCGGCGGCGGGGCCGTCACCAGCGGCGATCAATGCGAGCAGTTCCTGCCAGCGCGCCAGCGAGCCGGTGCGCTGGGCCGGGGTGCGGATGGATTCGATTTCCCAGGCATGATCAAGCCGTTCGACAAAGCTGCGGCGGCGGCCGGGCACGCTGGCGCCGCCGGCCACTTCGGCCAGCAGCATGTGCAGCTGCCGGCGGCGCCATTCATAGGCATCGGGGCTGGCATCAGCGGCGCAGGCGACCATCAGGCCCAGCGCTTCGGCCAAACGGGCATGATCGGCCGGGCGGGCGCGTTCGGCAGCGCGGCGCACGGTGAAGCCAAAGACCAGCCCACGCAAATCATTGAGATCAATCAGTTCCTCGCGGCTCAACGCCACCACGCGGACGCCCTTCCACGGGGCATCATCCACCAGGCCGGTCGAGCGCAGCAGGTGCAGCGCCTCCCGCACGGCCGGCCGGCTGGCGCCAAAGCGGGCGGCCAGTTCGGTTTCGCGCAGGCGCGTGCCGGGCGGGATGCGGCGAGTGAGAATCTCCCCCACCAACGTATCGGCCATTTGCTGGGTGAGGGTGCGGCTTGTGAAGCCGGTTGGTGGCACGGTCATGCCGCAAGGCTTGACTCGGGCTGGCCCAGCGGTCAACTCTCATGCCAGATTGTCTGACAATCTTGCAAAATTGGAGGACGAGATGCAGCAGGTGCAGGCGGCGATTTTGGCGGTTTTCGTGGCGGCGGCAGGCCCGGCGGTGGCCGCAACGCCCGATTGCGTGGCCGCAAACGCCTATTCGGTGGCGCGCAACGGCGCATCGGTGCTGGCTCTGGTCAACGGCACGCCGCTGTGCCGCGATTATGCCAATGGCGGCGGGCCGGGCGTGGCCTGGGGCCTCGCATCGGGCACCAAAAGCTTCTCCGGCATCATGGCGGCGGCGGCGGCGCAGGACGGGCTGCTCAGCCTGGAGGAGCCGGTTTCAAAGACCATCAGCGAATGGCAGGCCGATCCCGCCCGCGCCGGCATCACGCTGCGCCAGCTCTTGTCACTGACCAGCGGGATCAGCGGTGGGCGTGTGGGCCGGCCGCCCAGCTATGCCGAGGCGGTGGCCATCCCGGCTGAGGCGGCGCCGGGCAGCCGCTTCAGCTATGGCCCCAACCCGTTCCAGATTTTTGGCGAGGTGATGCGGCGCAAGCTGGTGGCGGCGGGCAAGGGCAGTGATCCGCTGGCCTATCTGGATGCCCGCATCCTGACGCCGCTCGGCATCAAGCCGCAGCGCTGGGGGCGGGGGCCAACGGGCGATGCCATGCTGGCTGCCGGCGCGGCGTTGACGGCGGATGATTGGGCGCGCTTTGGCGAGTTCGTGCGGGCTGGCGGGCGCTGGGGCGGCAAGCAACTGGTGGACCCGGCCACGTTCAAATCCCTGTTTGTCGGCAGCAAGGCCAATCCGGCCTATGGCGTCACCTTCTGGTTGGCGGGTGGGCCCGATGGCATTGATCCGGCCGGCAGGCCGCGCGATCCCGGCGAGAGTGCGGCCCTGCAGAAACTCGCGCCCGATCTGGTGATGGCGGCCGGCGCCGGGGATCAGCGCCTGTATGTGCTGCCGTCGCGCGGCATGGTGGTGGTGCGCCAGGCGGTGCAGCTGACCCGGTTTGACCGCCAGGCGCTGCGCCAGAGCGGCAACGCGCCGCCGCGCTGGAGCGATGCCGAATTCCTGGCCGCACTGCTGGGCAAATAAGGCTTATTTCCGCAGCACGCCGCCGAGGCTGAGCCGGGTGATGTGATCGGCAATCTCGTCCAGTTCCAGCGGGCCGCCGGGGCGGCGCCAGCGGCCCATCCAGATGATCATGCCGAGGATGGAGAAGGTGGCGACGTTGAGATCGACATCGGCCAGCTTGCCCTGCGCCCTGAGCGCCGCCAGCGTGCCGCGGACGAATTCGAAATAGGCGCGTTTGCGCCCGTCGATATCGGCCTGGCGTTCGGGGCCCAGCTGGCCGGGTTCATCCACCAGGATGGTGATCGGGTTGCCCTGTGGCCCCTGGACGCGGCCAATGTTGTAAACATGGTTGCGGATGATCGCGGCCAGCCGGGCTTCCGGATCGTCAATCAGGCGCGCCGGTTCGACAACGTCGCGTTCCAGCACCTCCATGCCCCAGCGCATCAGCGTGTAGAGCAGGTCCTCCTTGCTCTCGACGAAATAATAGAGGCCGGCCTTGGTGATGCCCACCGCCTTGGCGATATCGGCCATGGAGGTGTTGCCGATGCCCTTTTCGACGAAAAGGCGGGCGGCGTGGAAGAAGATCTGCTCGCGCCGGTCTTCGGCGGCCGGGGGCTGCTCGATGATGAAATCGCCCACGATCAGGCGCTTGTTTGGATCGAAGGACATGAATTGCGGCTCCGCACGGCCGGCGCAGGGCCGGCCACATGCGCGCAACACCAGACCATGATGCTCATGGTGTCAACACGCGGGTGCTGCCGGCGCCCACATCCAGTTCGAGCGTGCGGTCCGCAGCGAGGCCATCGAGGGCGATGCGGGTGCCATCGGCCAGGATCACCTCCAGATCGACACGGCGGCGCTGGCCGAGGCCGAAATGGGCGCGCAGGGCCGACGAGCTTTTGTACGACTGGCTGGAGGAGAGCTGGCGGGAGCCGATGATGCGGCCATCGGCGCGGGCGATGACGCGGGCCCCGGCCAGCCGGGCGTGGGAGACGTTGTTGAAGGCCAGTGCAATCCAGTGGTTGCCCGCCCCGCCAAAGGCGCCGCGGTTGCGCCACACCGTGTCCAGAAACCGCCCCGCCGGCAGTGGCGGCAGGCCGAACTGGCCTTCGGGATAGGAGTGGCCTGGATCGGCGATGAACATCAGGTCCATCAACCCGTCACCATCAAGATCGCCAGCCTCCATGGCGATGCTGTTGCGGTCGAGCCCAGACAGCGGCACCGGCACCGGTTCGAAGCGGCCATCGCCCTTGTTGAGGAACAATATGTTGCGCAGTTCGTCCCAGGCGCCGTCAAGCTCGTGGCGATCGGCGACCATCAGATCAACGAGGCCATCATTGTTGAAATCCTCGAACAGCGCATCGGCACCATAGATGCTGTAATCCAGCCGGGTGAAATCCTTGCACAGCGGGTAATTGGGGGTGAAGTCCGGGCATTTTTCGTGGATCACGCCGGGCACGCCGATCTTGCTGCCAAAGAAATCCTGCCAGTGGCGATAGGGCTGGTTGAGCACGCCGAGCCCGGCGGCATCGGTGGCTTCGGCGAAGCGGAAATTGCCCTGGTTGCGCCACAGCCTTGCCACCGAACGGTCGGTCTTCACTGTCCACGACAGATCGTTGGGGCCAACGGCGATCAGATCGGCGAGACCATCATTGTCGATATCGCCGGCCGCCAGATAGGGCAGGCTGATGGCCTTGGCCTCGGGTTCATAGAGGCCGGTCTGCCGGTTCCAGCGGGCGCGGCCGGCTTCGGCGAGGCCATTGCCGGTCAGCCGTTCGAAGCCGAACTTGCCATCCTCCTTCAGGCGGTTGCGCCACACCCACACGCCGGTGTGATATTCGCCGCTGGCGCACGGATCGGTGGGCCGCGCCATGTTCATGTCGATATGATAGGATTGGACGAGATCGAGATCGCCATCATTGTCGAGATCGCGCAGCATGATGCCGGGGCCGGCGCGATCGATGGTGGGATTGCAGGTGAATTCGCCCGGAAAGCCGGGAATGAGGCCGCTGGTGGACAGATCCTCGAACCGGCCATCGCCAAAGCGGCCGGAGGCGGCGGGCACATAGCGGTAGAAGCGGTGGCGCGGGATGCCGAGGCGCTGGGTGTTGCCGATATTGTCGGCCGCCACCGCGATATCGAGCCAGCCATCGCCATCGACATCGGCAATGGCCGATTGCCGGTTGTAGGCCTGATCATTGGCGAGCCCCATCGCCTTGCCGACATCGCGGAACCGATCCCAGCTGCCATCACTGATCAGCAGATTGTTGCCGCCCGACGGCGCGTTCACCGGCCCGCGGTTGCGGGTGAGGAAGATATCCAGCCAGCCATCGCCGTTGAAATCGACGAGATTGGCGATCTGGGTGCGCAGGCCCATGGCATCGGCGGTGAAGCCGCTGCCGCTGACCAGGATCGGGTGGCGGGCAAAGCGCCAGCAGCCCTGGTTGAGGAACAGCCGGAGCTCGCCACCGGCGCGGCGTTCGGCGCGGTTGCGGTTGTCGCCCACCACCAGGATGTCGAGCCGGCCATCGCGGTTCATGTCCACCAGCGCAGCGCTGCCGGTGCCATCGGACAGATCGGTGATGCCGGGCACGGCGACGCGTTCGAACAGCGCCTTGGCCTTGGTCTTGGCGGCGGGGCAGGGCGCATCGGCGGCGAGGGCAGGAGTCGCCGCCAGTGCAGCCAGAAGCGCCATCATGCTGATATTCTGTGCCAATCCCGTCATCTGCTGCGCCTCCGTATGAAGTTACCGACCGGTCGGTAGCATTTTTGCGAGGCCGGCTCCAGCCACGCTGGACAGACCTGTCGAAATTAGTTACCTACCGGTCGGTAATCAAAAATGGCGCGTGGCAGCCAGCCGCCGCACGACAAGGGGGAGAGGCCGCATGGCGATCGGATTGCGCAGCATGTTCCTGATGGGTGCGGCGTTGTTGCCCGACATGGCCCTGGCCCAGGCAGCGGCGCCGGCCGAACGCGAAGCAGCCGAAATCATCGTCACCGCCCGCCGCCGGGCCGAGCGGGTGTTGGATGTGCCGGGTGGGGCGAGTGTGATCGGCAGCGGCGTGCTGGCCGAACGTGGCGGCGCCACCAATATTGCCGAGCTGCTGGCTGGCCAGCCGGGCGTGCGGGTGCTCGATACGGCGAGCCCGGTGACCAACGAGATTTCGCTGCGCGGATCGCCGACGACGCGCGGCACGTCGGGCGATCCGGCGGTGGGCCTGTTCCGCGATGGTGCCTATATTGGTGGCGCCGGTTTTTCGGGCCGCAGCTTTGCCCGCATCGACCAGTTCGACATTGGCCGGGTGGAGGTGCTGCGCGGCACCCAGGGCGCGCTCTATGGCCGCAACGCGGTGGGCGGCGCGGTCAACATGGTGTCGGCGCGGCCGGAGTATCGGAACAGCGGCTGGGCGACGGTGCGCTTTGCCGGCGGCAACGACCAGTTGCAGACGCAGGCCGTGGTCAATCTTGATCTGGGCGACGGCTTTGCCATGCGGCTGGGCGTGGACAATGTGATCCAGGATGGCGGCTTCATCCGCAACAGCTTCCGCAACAACTGGCTGGACCGCAACGACAGCACCGGCCTGCGCGCCCAACTGCGCTGGAAGAACGACAAGACCGACATATTGGTGCGCGCCGAACATTCGAAGGGGCTGGTGCCGGCGATCAGCTTCCGCATCTTCATCGAACCGCGCCAGGGCTTTCCGTTTGGCCTGATCCAGCCGGAGCGCAGCTATCCCTGGTCCACCGATGGCTATTCCCGGCAGGAAATCAACGGCGGGCTGGTGGATGTGACCCATGATCTGGGCTGGGCCACGCTGCATTCGATCACCAACCTGCGCCAGCGCAAGGCCGATTATGCCTTTGACCAGGATGGCGGCAACCAGGCCGATTATCTGGTGCTGCGCGCGCAGGGCATCATCACCGTCAACCAGGACAATGGCCTGGAACAGCAACGCAATGAGGACACGACCTTCTTCACGCAGGATGTGAACCTGACCGGCAAGCTGGCCGATGATCGGCTGACCTGGCTGGCCGGGGTGGAATATCTGCGCGTGCGCGCCAACAGCGAGCAGCGCAACCTGCGCACGCCGACCACGGCCAACCCCTCGCTGGGCAACCGCCAACCGCTGGAAATCGATCTGGACAGCTGGGCTGTCTATGGCTCGCTCGACATGAAGCTGACCGACAGCCTGTCGATCATCGGGGAGGCCCGGCAGACATTTGACCGGCGCGCCGCCCGATCGCAGCGGTTTGACCTGAGCACCGGCCTGCCATCGGGTGGGGCCGGCTTTGTGGTGGATTTCCGCACCAGCCCGCGCAATTTCAATTACAACGCCACGGCGTCGTGGAAGCTGGCGCCGGATGTGCTCCTCTATGGCAAGGTCGGCACCAGCTTCCGCGCTGGCGGCTTCAACCAGGATCTGGGCGTGCCGCAGCAGCCGGTGGCGATCCCGGCCGCCTATGACGATGAACGCACCACCAGCTTTGAAAGCGGGTTGAAGGGCCGGCTGGGCGGCGTGGTGGAATTTGGCCTGGCCGCCTATCAGAACAATGGCAGCGACATCATCGTGCAGCTGAACAACGGCTGTTTCGTGGGCAATCCGGTGTGCAATGTGAATGGCACCAGCTTTTCCAGCAACGGCGGCAAGGCGCGCACGCGCGGGGTGGAGGCGGAAACCAGCGCCCGCTTGGCGATCAAGGGCGGCAGCCTGCGGCTGGCGGCCAGCGCGTCCCACCAGGAAGGGCGGGCGACCGAGGGCCCGTTTGCTGGCCAGCGGTTGCCGCAGATCCCGCGCTGGGTGTTTGCGGTGGACATGAGCCTGCGCCGCAAGCTGACCGACAAATTGGGCCTGTTTGCCAACGTGAACTACAACGGCCAGCGTGGCGGGGTGCATGATCTGGTGGCGCCGAACACGCCGCCGCCGTTCCTGATGGACCGGATCGACCAGCTGAACGCCCGCATCGCGCTGCAGACCGGCGGGCTGGAGGTGAGCCTGTTTGCCACCAACCTGACCAACGAGACGTTCGACATTTTCCGTGGCGCCAGCGCCCGCCGGTTGAACCAGCCGCGCAATTATGGCGCCCAGCTGGCGTATCGCTGGTGAAGCCGTTGGCGTGGGGCGTGGCGATGCTGGTGGCCGGGTTGGCCGGCGGTGCCGGCGCGGCCTGGCTGGCCACGGGCCAGGTGGACAGCAGCGCCGGGCGCGGGCCGTTTCCGTGGAAGACCATGGCCGGCAACGGCAGCGCGGCCGCCACACCGTTGCAGCGCGCCACTGTCGCCCGCATCGGCATCTGGGCGTTGCCGAGCCAGGAGGTCGTCTATTTCAACACAGAACAGGATGATGAGGGGCGGCCGCTGGATGTGGCCTGTGCCTATCGTCTGCGCGGGGCCCGTGACCCGGCGGCGCGCTGGTGGTCGATCGGAGCGTATCGGGATTATCAGTGGATCGACAATGGCCTGAACCGGTACAGCGTGTCGTCATCCAGCATCCGGCGCGATGCAGATGGCGGTTACACCGTGGTGGCCGGCGGGCCGGCGCAGGGCGCCAACTGGTTGCCGCTGGGCGATGTGGCGGGGCGGATCACCTTGTTGTTCCGGCTCTATATCCCCGATCCATTGGTGATGGCGGCGCCGGAGCGTGTGCCGTTGCCCAGCGTCACCCGGCTGGAGTGCCGGCGATGAGCCGGATTGGGCGGATCGCGGCGCGGCTGGCGCTTTTGGCCGGCGGCGCCGTGACGGGCTGGGTGATCATGCTGGATCGCATTCCCATCCTGGCGACCGACAGGCTGTTCGAGGCGATGGCGGCGGCCGGCGCGCGCCCCAACCGGCTGGGGCCGGCGGTGGTGCGCAGCGCGCGGGTGAACAAGGTGCCGATGGCCAACGCCGACATATTGGCGCGCAGTGCGATGCTGGATCTTTCGGCCGGGCCGCTGCGCTTCACCGGCACGCCGCCGGGCGACAAGGCGGCCTATTGGTCAGTCTCGGTGTTTGCGCACAACACTGATACGCTGTTCGTGTTGAACGATCGCCAGGTGCCGGCGGGCCACCCGGTGCGGGTGCAACTGCGGCTGGCGCATCAGCCGCGGCCGCCGGCAGGCGTGTGGGATGTGGTGCTGCCATCGCCGCGCGGGTTCCTGCTGGTGCGGCCCACGATGATCAACCGCGAGGATGCGGCTGGCGTTGCGGCACTGCAGGCGGCGTTGGCCGATCATCGGCTGGAACGGTAGACAGCGGCCCGGCCGGCCTGCCAATACGGGATCATGACTGGTTTGCAGCCGCCTTCTGATCCGCCGCCCGGCATGCGCTGGATCGCGGGCGGCACGTTCCGGATGGGCAGCGAGCGCTTCTATCCCGAAGAGCGGCCGCTGCGGATGGTGGCCGTTGATGGCTATTGGATTGACGAGACGCCGGTGACCAACCGGCAGTTCGCGGCCTTTGTGGCGGCGACCGGCCATCGCACGCTTGCCGAAATCCCGCCCGACCCCCGCGATTACCCTGGCATGGACCCGGCGCTGGCCGTGCCGGGGGCGCTGGTGTTCACGCCGCCGCCGGGGCCAGTGCCCCTCGATCAATATCAACGGTGGTGGCGCTGGGTGCCCGGGGCGGATTGGCGGCACCCGCTGGGGCCCGATGCCGATGTGGAAGCGCTGGGCCTTTGGGACCATCCGGTCGTGCAGGTGG
Organism: Sandarakinorhabdus sp. FBCC-B8862; assembly: GCF_059745315.1. Taxonomy (NCBI): domain Bacteria; kingdom Pseudomonadati; phylum Pseudomonadota; class Alphaproteobacteria; order Sphingomonadales; family Sphingosinicellaceae; genus Sandarakinorhabdus; species Sandarakinorhabdus sp. FBCC-B8862. Next base: position 720,953 of record NZ_CM185574.1, on the reverse strand, counting down.
CCCATGCCGATGCGGCGGCCTATGCCGCCTGGGCCGGAAAGGCGCTGCCCACCGAAGCCGAGCATGAATATGCTGCGCGCGGCGGCCTTGCGGGCGCCGAATTTGCCTGGGGTGACGAACTGGCGCCCGGTGGGCAAATATTGGCCAATTACTGGCAGGGCGAATTCCCGCACCACAACAGCCTGGACGATGGCTGGCTGCGCACATCGCCGGTGCGCAGTTTTCCGCCGAACGGCCATGGCCTGTACGACATGATCGGCAATGTGTGGGAATGGACCGCGGATTGGTGGCAGGAGCGGGCGCGCCCCCCGCGCAAGCGCCGGCCCGATGCCTGCTGCACGATCCAAAACCCGCGCGGCGGCGATTTATGGGGCAGTTATGACCCCGCCCAGCCCCAGGTGAAGATTGGTCGCAAGGTGTTGAAGGGCGGATCGCATCTGTGCGCGTTGAACCATTGCCAGCGCTTTCGCCCTGCCGCCCGCCATCCCGAAATGATCGACACCGCCACCAGCCATATCGGCTTTCGCTGCGTCGTGCGCCCCTGAGCGGGCTTCAATCCCGGCTGCGCAACTGGCTGGGTGGTGCGCCGAACCAGCGGCGCGTTGCCCGTCGCAGGCTGCGCGCTTCGGAATAGCCCAGGCCGGCGGCCAGATCTTCAAGCCCGGTTTCGGATTTCAGTGCTGCCAGCGCCTGTTGCTGGCGGACAGTGGCGATCAGGGCGCGATAGCTCTGGCCTTCATCGGCCAGCCGCCGCCGCAGCGTGGCAACTGAAAGACCCAAGGTGGCAGCCAGCTGCACCTGATCCAGCGGCGCCTGCCACAGCAGGTCGAGCACCTGTTCGGTGGTCGTGGCGCGCGCCAGTGGTTCGGCTGTGATCTGGCGATAGGTTTCGAACATCAGGCTTGGCCACAGGTCAAAGCGGTCAGCCACGATATCCAGCGCGGCGGTGGCGCCGGGATAGGCCAGCACAGCCGCATCGCCTTGCCAGCGGAGCGGGCAACCGAGCAGCGCATAGAGGCTGCCGGCGGCCGGCGCCGTGGTGGGCGGCGCGACAAGGCGGCTGGGCTGCAACCGCTGCCCCGTCATCCAGCAGCAGGCGGTGTGGATCACCACCACCACCATTTCGACATAGAGCGCGCGTTGTTCGGTGGCGTGACCGAGGCCGCCAAAGGCCAGGCGCAGATCATGGCCGTGGCGCACATCCAGCGGCAGATCAGGCCAGACAATGCGCGCAGCGGCCGCCAGCCGCGCGAGGCCATCGGCCAGATCGCGCCCAAGCCGCATCGCCGCCAGCAGGAGGTGAAAACTGCCATCGGGAACCGTCTGCGGCCCGATGGCGTGGCGTTCGTCGCCGGTGCGTTCGATGTTGTTGCGCAGCAGCCGCCAGAAATCGAGGTGGCCGATCGGGCTGCCATCATCGGGCAGGCCGGCATCGGCCAGCATCTGGCGTGCCGGCGCATGGCCCAGCAGGGCGGCCAGAAAATCGAAGGGGATCAGGGCCGGCACGGGCACAGGCTGCCGCATCGCGGCAGCACAGGCAATGACGATTTTGAGCGAAAATGTCCGCCTGTGCTGTCCGGTCCTGTCCTTCCCGGTTCGCGCTCCAGCTGCCTAGCCTTGGCGCAATGACAAAAGGGGAGGTTGGGCAATGCACGGCTGGTGGCGATTGGGAGCGGCAATGCTGGCGGTGGGGCCGGCGGGAACGGCCATGGCGGCTGACACGCTGCCCGGTGAGGCGGAGGAGATCATCGTCACGGCCGAACGGCGTAGCGCCCGGGTGCAGGAAACGCCGCTGGCGCTGTCGGTGCTGGCCGGGGACGCGCTGCGGCGTGGCGGCAACCAGGGCCTCACAGAACTGGCGCAGCAGGTGCCCAGCCTGAGTTTTGCACAAAGCTTTGGCATTGCGCAGATTTTCATCCGCGGCGTCGGCAACAACTTCTTTTCGCCCGGCGGCGATCCTGGTGTCGCCACCTATGCCGACGGCGTCTATCTTTCGGATCAGGAAGCGACGGCGGTCGCCTTTCTCGATCTGGCACGGGTGGAGGTTCTGCGCGGGCCGCAGGGCGCGCTTTATGGGCGCAACGCCACTGGCGGTGCGGTCAACCTCGTGGCGGCGGCGCCAACCGACACGTTGCAGGGCCGTCTGGGCCTGACGCTGGGGGATTATGGCCGGGTGCAGGGCGATGCCGTGCTGTCGGGCCCACTGGGCGGCGGGGTGACGGCCCGGGCCAGCGTGCAATATCGCCGGCTGGCCGGGTTCAGCCGCAACGAACTGGCTGGCACGCCGGGCGCGCGCAACCGCGGCGATGCCGAGAACAGCCTGGGCGGCCGCTTGCAGCTGGCAGCGCCGCTGGGCGAAGGCCGGCTGCTGCTGAGTGCCAGCGGCTATACCCAGGATGATGCCGGGCCGGCCCTGAAGATCCTGGCCGATCCGTTCCCGCAGCCAGCCCAGTTGCTGTTCGGCGTGCGGCCGAGCAGCGATCCGCGCAGTTTCCAGAGCCAGGGCGCCGTCAACCGCCGCGACCTCTGGTCAGTCACCGCGCGGCTGGAACAGCCGTTGGGCGGGGCCGATCTGGTGGTGATCGCCGACACGCGGGGGTCAAGCCGGCTGATCACCTATGATCAGGATGGCACGGCGCGCAGCGTCGCCACCACCACGCTGGACACCGACAGCCGGCAGTCCAGCCTGGAAGCCTATCTGCAGGGCACGGCGGGCCGGGTGGACTGGCTGGCCGGCGCCACCTGGCTGCGCTTCCGCCAGAGCCGCAGCACGCGGGTGGACGGCCTGCTGCCGGGCGCCTTCCTTGATCCGACGCTGCCGCTGACCTTCCCGATCCCCTATGCCTTCGATGGTGGCGGCACGGTGACAACCGAGGCGCTGGCCGGCTATGCCGACGGCAAATGGGCGATTGGCGATCGCGTCGCGATCCGGCTGGGCGGGCGTTACAGCCATGATCTGAAACGGGCGAGCGAGTTTCTCACCTTCCTGGCGCCGACTATCACCGGCACGCAGCGGCGTGGTTGGGGCGAATGGTCGGGCAAGGCCGGCATCGATTTCACGCCGGCAGCGGGCCAGCTGGTCTATGCCTCGGTCGCGCGCGGCTTCAAATCGGGGGCGCTGAATGTTGGTGCCTTCACCCCGCCGGTGGAGCCGGAAATCAATGTGACGGTGGAAGCTGGCACCAGGCTTTCCGGCCGGGGCTGGACGTTCAATCTGACGGGCTACACATCGGATTACAGCGGCCTGCAGATCGTGCAGGTTGGCCCCTTGAGCCAGATCCTCGCCAATGCCGCATCGGCGCGCATCAACGGGGTGGAGGTGGAAGCCAGTGTGAAGCCGCTGAGCCAGCTCACGCTCAGCCTGTCGGGCAGCTGGATGGATGCCGGCTTCGGCCGCTTCCGCTCCTCCGATCAGCGGCGCGGCTTCCAGAGTTTCGATGTGTCGGGCAACCGCTTGCCGCTCACCTCGCGCTGGCAGGGCACGCTGGCGGCAGCCTGGCGGGTGCCGATGGCAGGCGAAAGCAGCCTTGAACTGAATGGACGGGCGCAATGGCGGTCGGACTATTATTTTACCGAATTCAACACGGCCGATGCCCGCCAAGGCGGTTTCGTGCGCGTTGATCTGGGCGCGGCCTGGACCAGCGCTGACGACAAATGGGTGGTGAATATCTTTGCCCGCAACCTCAGTGACCGGCGGGTCCTCTCATCACTGGCGGTGGTCTCGCCGTTGCTGGGATCGGTGCGGGTGGCCTCGCTGGAAGCGCCGCGCCATTTCGGCATTGGCCTGGAACGGCGGTTCTGATGACGATGCGCCGCGATCTTGCCGCCGTGCTGGCCCATCTGCGACAAGCGCCACCGGACGGGCTTGACCCGATTGCCGGCATGCGCGCCCTGGTTGCCAATTACGGCATGGGCTGTGCCGGGCCGGGCCTTGCCGCCTGCCGGTTGCAGCCGGTGATGATCGGCCAGATGGCGGCTGAATGGCTGGTGCCGCCGGATGCCGGCGCTGCCCGGTTGGTCTATCTTCATGGTGGCGGCTGGGTGGCGGGGTCTCCGGCCAGCCACCGGGCCATCGCTGCCGAACTGGCGCTGCGCAGCGGCCGTTCCGTGCTGGTGCCGGATTATCGGCTGGCGCCGGAGCATGTCTTTCCGGCCGGGCTGGCCGATGCCGCCGCGGCGCTGGTTCACGCGGCGGACTATGGCCCCGATGGGCCGGGGGAAGCGGCATGCCTTGCGCTGGCGGGTGATTCGGCCGGCGGCAACATGGCTGCCGTGCTGGCCCTGGGCCTTGGCCCGGCCGTGCCGGCTCTTGATCGCCTGTTGCTGATCAGTCCGTTCCTGGCGGTGGCTGCGGCACCGGATGGCTTTGCCGGGCCTGTTGATGATCCGGTGGTGGCGCTGGACGCGATGGCGCTGGTCGCCAGCCTGTATGCGCCCGGCATGGCCAGCGATGATCCGCGCATCAGCCCGCTCAATGTCGATGCGGCGGATATGGCTGGCCTGCCGCCAACGCTGATCCAGGCCAGTGCTGCCGAAACCCTGCGCGGGCAGGGACTCTTGTTTGCGCAGCGGCTGTGGGCGGCCGGGTGCTGGGCGCGGTTGTCGCTGTGGCCCGACATGCCGCATGTCTGGCACGCATTCCTCGGCCAGATTCCAGAGGCCGATGCGGCAATTGCCGAAGCGGCGGCTTTTCTCGCCGGTTGAACGCGCGGCTTGTCACGGGCGCCGAGGATTGAACCTGTTCGATGGCCGTGCCTGTTCCATCTTGTGCCGCTTGGGGGCGGCATGCCTCCAACGGCCGCAAAGGCCCGGACCAGCGTAACTGCGACCGGCCTGCGGGCCATGGCGCCCGCTGAACCAGCCGGCGCACGCGGCTATTTGCTTTCCCAGTGGGCGTATTCGGTGTTGATCGGTGGCAAGGCCGATCGGTTGTCACCGAGGGTTCGCTGCCAGAACCAGGTGGTGACGGTGATGACAAGCGCCTGGGTGCGCATGTCGACCGGGGTTGGGGTGCGGCGCATTTCCCCGCCGCTGAACAGCATGTGATCGGCGCCATCGGCAACCAGCAGATATTTCTCGCCCGCTGGCATGGCGCGATATGGCCTGGTGCGATCGGCGGCCTTCACATTGTTCAGCATCGGCAATTCGTCGGCCGTGCCGGTGACCGATAGAAACGGCATGGTGATCCGGCCAAAGGCGACATCATCGGCCTGGGCCGCCGCTGGCGCCGGGCTGAGTGCGATGGCGGCGCGCACCCGCGCATCGCCAAGACTGACGAGGCCATCGGCCGTGGCAAATTGCTGCCCGGCCACGGCCTGCACGGTTTGGGCGCCAAAGCTGTGACCGGCGATGCCGATGCGGCTGGCATCGAGCCGGGACAGCGGACAGGCGCCAATCGACTGGGGGCCGCCAACGCTGCCGATCACGAATTTCATGTCGAACACACGCGCCACATATTGGGCGGGCGTCATCCCGGCCCGCAGGGCCAGCAGCGGCCGCGTCGCACCGGCCAGCAGGCTGGCATCGGAGCCGGGATGCTGAATATGGATGACGGCAAAGCCGGCCTTCGCCCAGGCGGTGGCCCAAAGGGTGCCGGCCGCCACCGAGCCGCCAAGGCCATGGCTGAACAGGATGACTGGATGGGGGCCGGCTCCGGCCGGGAGCCGGACCCGCACTGGCAAGCGCCGGTTGTCGCGGGCTGAATCGATCAGCACGCCGTTACAAATCTGTTCTGCCTGTGCCATCGCCGTGGCAGGGGCTGCCATGGCAAGGATCATCGCGAGCGCCAGTTTCACGGGATCACCCTTTCGTCGACCAGTTTCTGCAAGACCGGTTGCCGGCGTTCGCCCGACAGCCATGCCGAAACCGCGGCTGCCACGGCCGATGGCTGTTCCGGCAGGATGGCGTGGCTTGCCCGATCAAGGCGCACCATGGTGACGTTGAGGCCCGGCGTTGCCGCCAGCGCCTGGGCATTGGCAAGTGGGGCCACTGGATCCTGTGATGGCTGGACCACCAGCATGGGAACCTGCCCGCCCGCCTGCCAACCATGTTCGCTGGTTCCCTGCACGGCCTTCGCTTGCAGGCTGGCGGCCCTGGCGCTCCAGCCACCCAGCCAGGCGGCCGGATCATGGCCGGGCGCGAAAAAGGCCAGTTGCAGCGCTTGCAGCCGTTCAGGCGCGCCTGCCTGGCCCTGCGCGGCGGCAATGCCGATGGCGCGGGCCACATCCGGCGCGATTGGCACCTGGCCGCCAGCGGCCAACAGGATGAGCGTTGAAACCCGATCGGGATGCGCAGCGGCCATGGCGCGGGCGACGCGGTTGCCAAGCGCATGGCCAACCACGGCCACCTTGATGCCCGGACACAGCGTGGACGCCACGGCGGCGGCGTCTTCGCCAAGATCGACCAGCGTTGCCGCCTCCGGGCCATCGGACGCGCCGAACCAGCGCGGTTCGTAGCGGATGACCTGGAAGCCGCGCCGGACCAGGGCCAGCCCGAGCGCATCAAAATCCGCCGGCCCGCGGCCAAGGGAGGGAATGAGCAGAACCGGGCTGCCCTGGCCGGCCACGCTGGCCACCAGCCGGGCCGGGCCATTGGCGACCGGCTGGGTGGGGGCCAGGCAGCCGGCCTGCGCCGTGCCGGCCATGCCCAGCATTGCAAGCGCCAGCATCAATCCGATCACTGCGATCCTCCCCGTTCAGAAGCGCATCCGTGCTTCGAGGCCGAAGCTTCGCGGCTCACCAACATAGGCATTGAAGGTGCCGGGCTGGATCACCCCTGCGAACACGATGGTGCGATAATATTGGTTGGTCAGATTCTGCACAAAGGCGGAAATATCCCAGCGGCCGCCGGGACTGCGCAGGCCAAGCCGGCCACCCAGCAACACATAGCCATCCTGTTCGGCGTGCGGGATCAGGGAGACGCTGGTGTTGATGTCGGACAGCAGGCGGGCATTGGCGGAAAATTGCGCTGTCCAGCCGCCTGATCCAAGGGGTTGGTCAATCTGCACCTGGCTTTGCCAGGTCCAGCGTGGCGCATTGACGATCTGTCGGCCGCGCAAGGTCACGGTTTCGGTCTCGTCGCCATAGGTGGCCTCATTGTAGACAAGGCTGGTGTTGAAGCTGAACCAGCGGGCCGGTCGCAGCGTTGCTTCCAGTTCCAGGCCACGGCTGCGCACGGCGGCCGCGTTGGAGATGGTGAAGGCGATCCCGTTGAAGGCATTTTGCTGGAAATTGCGGATGTTGGCCGTGAACAGCGTGAGCGCAAGCCGGGCACGCCCATCCAGGAAACGCCCCTTGGCGCCGAATTCATAATTGTCCACCTCTTCCGGCAGGAAGGTGGAGCCGGCTGCCCCGGCCAGGCCGCCGGTGCGATCAAGATTGAGGCCACCCGCCTTGTAGCCACGCGAGACGCTGGCATAGACCAAGCTGTTTGACGAAGGTTGCCATTGCAAGGCGGCGCTGCCGACCAGCGCGGAATCGTGGAATCGGCTGGTGAAGTCGGGCGTTGGGCAGAGTTGCTGGGCGCCGGCGGGCACACCGGCCCGGCCACAGGCCGGACTGTTAAAGGCAAATTGGCCAAAGCCGACCTTGTCCTCTTCCAGATAGCGCACGCCGATCGTGGCCTTCAGCGTTGATGAAATGCCGATGATGTTGTGTGTGAACAATGACCAGCCATTGGCATCCTGGCCGAAGCTCCGGCGCGTGTCGCCGCCGCCGACGGGATAGAGCGTGGCCAGCAACGCTGATTGTGCCGGGAAGCTGCGCTGGAAAAAGCCGGGAAGATCGCGGCCGAAGACGATTGCACTGTCCTGCCGTGTGCGCTGATCGAAATAGAAGCCGCCGATCAGCCAGTCCACGGGCCCGGCCTTGCCCTTCAGCGTCGTTTCGGCCGTGGAGAAGCGATCGCCGGTGTCTTCGAACGGTGTGTTCAGCAGATCCAGGTTCGTGAAGTCGCTGTCGCTGGCGCGGTCGGAGTGAAAATCCCGCCACGACAGGATGCTCGTCCACACGATGTCGCCAAATGTCACATCGGCCTGGGCGGACACGCCCCATTCGCTCGTGTTGGCTCGATAGGCCGAATTGCTGGCGATGGTATAATCGTCGAACCTGGATGGGACAAAGCCGCCCATGGCCGCAATGATCGGGCTGCGGGTGCCGTTGGCTATAACCGTCGCGGCACAACATTGCTCGTTCTTGCGGCTGTAATCGGCAATCAGCCGGATCGAGACGGTCTCGGAGGGATCAAATCGCAGTTGGCCCCGCAGCGCGAAGCGGTTGCGGTCGTTCGCCTGCCGGCCCGTCCCGACATCGTTCAGATAGCCATCACGCCGGTTGAACACGCCGGCCAGACGAAAGGCGAGGCGTTCATCGACAATCGGGCCGCCCACCGCGCCTGTCACCCGGACAAAGTCGAAATTGCCGTAGGCCAGCCCCGCTTCGCCCTGCCAGTCATAGCTGGGCGCCCGGGTGTGGACCAGCAGGGCGCCGGCCGTGGTGTTCTTGCCGAACAAGGTGCCTTGCGGCCCGCGCAGCACCTCGATTTGGGCAAGGTCGTACAGTTCGGAGAGGGCGATGCCCGAGCGGGCCCGGTACACACCGTCCACAAAGACCCCGACCGAGCCTTCGAGCCCGAGATTGGTGCCGCTGGTGCCGATGCCGCGCAGGCGGATGGTGGCCGCCGTGGCTTCGGAGGCGGCGGTGGTGATGACAAGGCCGGGCGCCACCCGGGCCAGATCCTGGGTGTCGCGCACCGCGGCCTGGTCCAGCTGTTCAGGTGACAGGGCCGTCACCGCCGCGGCGACCGACAGGCCGCTTTGTTGGCGCCGTGTGGCCGTGACAACGAGTTCGGGCTCGGCAACCGATGTCGCGCCGGGGACGGGTTCCGGCCTTGTTTGTGCGATGGCCGGCATGCCGGCAAGACAGGTGCACGCAAACAACCAATGCCGAACCACGGCGCAACTCCCCCCAGGGCTGATTTAACGTTACTCGTAGGTGACGTTACTGATGGGTTGCGTTAATTGCAAGTGGTCAGCGGCGGCGGCGTGGGATCTCCCAGCGTTGCTCGGTGGCCCAGCGCCAACCACGGATCATGTCGCCAATCCAGGCGGCAAAGATGGCATCTTCGGCTGCCGAACCGGTGAGCAACCAATTGGCCAGCGCCTCGAACAGGAAGCCGGTCAGGTCGCGCACCGCCATTTCGGCGCGTTGGGCCCGCAGGCTGGTCTGACCGCGCTCGGATTCGAAAAAGCCCATCAGCCAGTCGACATAGAGATTCTGCAGCCGGTCAAAGTGATGCCGGTACAGAGGGTCGCTGCGGCAATCGCGATAGAGCAGCAGAAAGGCATCAGGCCGCTGCCGCGCGGCTGCAATTGTGCCCACGGTGCCAGCGGCGTAACCGCCCCAGGGTTCTGCCTTCAACGCCTTCAATGCATCAAGGACATCGGCAAAGATTGCGCTGATCAGGGCATCCTTCGATTGAAAGCTTCGATAGACGATAACCTTCGAAACACCCACGCGGGCGGCCACATCGTCCATGGTGCCATCGCGCAGGCCACGTTCGCGGAACACGGCGGCGCCAGCATGGACGATATCAGCCTGGCGCTGGACATGATCGATCCGCGCGCGACGGCGAACGATCGGCAAATCGGCAGCGGCTGGCGATGATGGTGCAGGCTTTTGCATGGGTTTAACGTAACCGATCAGTGACTTTTCTCAAGCCGCTGCTGATTGGAGGCAGAGAGGGAGATGTTGATGCTGGCTCAAATGCCGTGGCAGATTTTGGCCAGTAAGTCTCACCAGCAGGCTATGCGACGGGCAGCCCGAGTGTGCGTGCTGTCTGAATGGCAGCTCGGGCGGCGTTGGCGCGTGCGTCGATCGCCTGGCCCTCGGCAATCTCCTGCTGGCGCACAACCATCAGCACATCGAGCCGACTGGTCATGCCCACCTCTTCGGCAGCACTGGCGCGGCGTCTGGCGGTCGAAAGCGCAGAGGCGGCCTGAACCAGCAGCAATGCTTGTTGCCTATCATTCCGCTGTGCTGCCATCGCGTCCTCGGCTTCGGCAATCGCCGCCAATGTCGCCTTTCGATAACCGGCGACGGACTCTGCCAATCGCGCCTTGGCGGCAGCCTCCTGCGCTACCAGCCGTCCGCCAGTGAAGAGGGGCAACGAAATGCCAGCGCTGGCGCCCAGCTGGACGCCGCCTGCCGTGAGCAGACTGGCCAATCCGTTGGCCAGAAATCCGGCAAAGCCCGTTATGCTGAAGCGCGGATAGCGGGCGGCGATCGCCTGTGCGACCCCGGCATCATGAACGGCGACCAGCGCAGCGGCAGCAACCACGTCTGGCCGCGCCGCCAGCAGGCTGGCCGGGCTGCCGGGATCGGGCATCGCCTTGGGATCAGGGATAGAGCCTTCGCCCAATGCGGCTGCTGCCTCACCAGGCGCCCGCCCGATCAGCACGTCCAGCCGATTGCGCCATGATTCCAGAGCGGTGCATAGCGCAAGGCGCTGCGCCCGCGTTCCAGCCAGTTGCGCATCAGCCGCATCGGCGTCGCTGGCTGGAGCGATCCCCACGGCGACACGCTCGCGCGTGAGCTTGGCCACCCTGGCATCGGTGTCCTCTCGCCTCGCCAGGAGCGAAAGGCGCTCCTGAAGGCCGCGAATCGTCACATAAGCCATCGCAACCTCGGCCACGATCGTTTGGCGGACGCCTGACAGATCGGCTGCTGCCGTCTGCCTGACGGCAAGCGCTGCCCGCTGACCGGCCGATAACCGGCCGAACAGATCAATTTCCCAATTGGCTGCGCCGTTCAGCCCATATTGTTCCACCGCCCGCTGAAATCCGGGAACCCGCGAGAAAACGCGCCCCTGCTGATCGGCAATCGACAGGCGCTGGATCGCGCCGCTGGCACCCACCGACAGTTGCGGCAGCCGCTGCCCGCGGGCCTCCTTCACGCCGGCGGCGGCCTGCTGCAGGCGCGCGGACGCTTGCTGGATACCGGGGTTGCCCTGCAAAGCCTGCGCAACCAGGCCGTTTAGAATGGGATCATTGAAGTCAGCCCACCAGCCAACCGCAGCCACCGGCGCCATCTCGGCAGGCTGGTTCTGGAAACGGGCGGGCAAATCTGGCACCTTGGGGGAAGAGGTGCCGGCTGCCACGGCGCTGGCCGGCAGCAGGACCAGGGAGGACAGTCCTGCCAACAGGGTCTTCACGGCTTTGCTCCTTGACCAATGAATAGTGAAAGGATACGTCGTTTTTCATGAAAAGCAATGGCTCTGCAGCCGAAAAGCGCAAGCCTGGTCGTCCCAGCGTGGACCGGCGTGACCAGATTCTCGACGCCGCCGAGGGACTGTACGAAACGGTCGGCTTTGAGCGCACAACCATTGGCGACGTTGCCGGTGCGCTTGGCATGTCGCCTGCGAACCTCTATCGCTTCTTTGCCAACCGACAGGCGATTGACGAGGCGGTGGTCGAGCGCCGGTTGCGGCTGGTCGAGGACACAGCCTGGGCCGAAGCGCGCAAAGCCAGCATCGACCCAGTCGGCGCTTTTGTTGGCCTGACAGTGGGCGTTTCTACCAAAACTGTTGAAATTCTGATGAAAAGTGGCCGGATGAGCGACCTTTGCCTGGCCGCATCGCGGGCGAAGTGGCCGCCGGTCCTGAGGTTCATGGGCACTTTACATGGTGCCGTTCGCCATGTGCTGGCGGAAGGACAGCGGCTGGGCGTCTTTGCCGCCGATCTTCCGCTCGAGGCGACCTGTTCGGCCGCCGAGAATGCGCTGATGGCAGTGTGGCACCCGGTCATGCTCGATGCCCGCACACTCGATGGATTGAGCGCCGAGGCCGACGCTGTTGCGCGACTGCTGTTGCGTGGCCTGCGTTCAAAAAATGAAGAATGACAAAAAATCACGCTTTTCATTAAATGTAGGCTGACCTATCATCCGTCCTGTCACTCAATCGAGGTCAAGCCGTGATGAACCTTTCCGCAGGCCACACCTGCTTCGTGGCCGTTCCATTCTTGCTTCGGCGTGCGCCCGGCGCCCCTTTGGCGGCCGCGTGTCTGGCCTTGTGGGGCTGCTCATCCGCAGAAGACGCACAGACGGTGCCGACGGTGCGGGCCGCTTCGGTGGAGGCTACCGCTGCTGGCGCCGATGATGTGCTGACGGGCGTTGTCCGCGCGCGGCACGAGACGGCGCTTGGCTTCCGAGTTGGTGGCAAGGTGACTGCGCGGCTGGTGGACGCCGGGCAGCAGGTTCGTCGCGGGCAAGTGCTGGCCATTCTCGATTCCAATGACCTTGACCTGGTGCGCGCTGCTGCTGCCGAGCAGGTGAGGGCTGCTGAAGCCAATGCCATGCGGTCGGCCGCAGATGAAGAACGCATGCGTGGCCTGGTGGCCACCGGATCCGTGTCGGCGTCCGCCTATGACGGCGCACGTGCCGCCCGCGATGCCGCCGCCGCATCTCTGACCGCGGCGCGCGCCAGCGCGGCCAACGCTGCCAATGCGGCCAGTTATGCCGTGCTGCGTGCAGACGCTGCCGGTATGGTGATGGAAACGCTGGCCGAACCGGGCCAGGTTGTTGCAGCCGGCGCGCCAGTGCTGCGCGTGGCATTGGCCGGCCAGCGCGAGGCGCTGATCACCGTGCCGGAAACACGCATTGCCGGCCTGCCGGCCACAGCCAGCGCGCAGCTGTATGGCAGCACCAGAAGGGTGCGAGCCCGGCTGCGCGAGGTTGCCGGCACGGCTGATCCTGTGACGCGCAGCTTTGCCGTGCGCTATAGGCTGGACGGCCCTGAACTGCCTTTGGGTGCGACCATCAGCCTGAACCTGGTGGATGCCGGCCGCAGCGCCCTGTCCGTGCCTCTATCGGCCCTGGTGGACCTTGGGCATGGCCAGGGCTTGTGGTTGCTGGACCGGTCCAACAAGGTCCATTTCCGCATGGTGAAACCGCTGCGACTGGAGGACGAGCGGGCTGTTCTTCCTGCCGGAAGTTTGCCGGTTGGCAGCCGTGTGGTGGCGCTGGGTGGTCATCTGCTGCGCGAAGGGTTGGCGGTGCGCCTTGAGCCGGCAGTGGAAATGCCCTGATGCGCGGGTCCAATCTTTCCGCAATCGCAGTCAGGGAACAATCCGTCACCCTGTTCCTGCTGATCGCCGTCATCGCAGCCGGCCTGTTTGGCTTCCTTCAACTTGGCCGCGCCGAGGACCCCAACTTCACGGTGAAGGGTATGACGGTCACCGCCTTTTGGCCTGGAGCCACTGCACGCGAGATGCAGGACCAGGTGGCCGACCGGCTGGAAAAGCGGCTGCAGGAGTTGCGCTATTACGACCGGGTCGAAACCCAGGCGCGGCCCGGGATTGCCACCCTCACGGTCACGTTCAAGGATACGACGCCGCCCGAAGCCGTGCCGGAACAATTCTATCAGGCTCGCAAGAAGATGGGCGACGAGGCGCTGTACCTGCCGCGCGGCGTGATCGGGCCGGTGGTCAATGATGAATATTCAGATGTCTTCTTCTCATTGATCGCCCTGCAGGCACCCGGCCTGCCGCACCGCGCACTGGTGACCGAGGCCGAGCGCATCCGCAGCACGCTGCTGCACGTCGACGGGGTCAAGAAGGTGGTGTTGATTGGTGAGCAAAAGCCACGGATCTTCGTTGAAATCTCTGCACGCCGGATCGCAACGCTGGGTATTTCGACAGATGCATTGCTGGCGGCGCTGGCCAACCAGAACCTGCTGCAGCCTGGCGCCGAGGTGCAGACCCCAGCCCGCGCGGTGCCGTTGCGCGTAACCGGCGCGTTCGATGATGTGGAAGCGGTGCGTGCGACGCCACTGGCTGTCGGAGGGCGCGTGCTTCGGCTGTCCGACGTGGCCGAGGTGCATCGCGGCTATGAAGACCCGGCCAGCTTTGAAGTCAGGCACAATGGCCGGCCGGCGCTGATGCTGGGCGTGGTGATGCGCGAAAATCACAATGGCACCGCGCTCGGCGCCGCGCTCGGCGAGACTCTCGCCGAAATCCGGCAGGGCCTGCCGCTGGGTATCAGCCTTACCGAGGTGGCCGACCAGTCTGTCAACATCGCCGAAGCCTATGGCGAATTCATGCTGAAATTTGCCGTGGCCCTTGGCGTGGTGATGGCGGTGAGCCTGATCGCGCTGGGCTGGCGGGTGGGCATTGTCGTTGCGATGTCGGTGCCGCTGACGCTGGCTGCCGTGTTCGTCATCATGTTGCTGACCGATCGCCAGTTCGATCGCATCACACTGGGCGCGCTGATCCTCAGCCTGGGGTTGCTGGTTGATGATGCGATCATTGCCATCGAGATGATGGTGGTGAAGCTGGAAGAAGGGATGGGCCGTCTTGAGGCCGCCACCTTCGCCTGGGGCGCCACTGCGGCGCCGATGCTGACCGGCACGCTGGTGACGATCATCGGCTTCCTGCCGGTGGGCTTTGCCCGCTCCACCGCCGGCGAATATGCCGGCAACATTTTCTGGATCGTCGGCTTCGCCCTCGTGATGTCGTGGCTCATCGCGGTCTATTTCACGCCGTATCTGGGCGTGAAGCTGCTGCCCGCCATTGCGCCGGTGCCGGGCGGGCATGCTGCCATCTATGCCACACCGCGCTATGCCAGGCTGCGCGCGTTGATCACCAGCGCTGTCATCCATCGCCGACGGCTGCTTCTGGCAGTGCTGTTGCTGTTCGGTGCCGCGGGCGCGCTGCTGGCGCTGGCGGTTCCCAAGCAGTTCTTCCCGTCGTCCGACCGTCCGGAACTGCTGGTGGAAGTCCATCTGCCGCACGGGTCGAGCATCGCTGCGACGCGGACCGTGGTCGGCCGGCTCGAACATGACCTGGCGCGGGAACGGGACGCTCGCTTTGTCGACGCCTATGTTGGTGGTGGTGCGCCGCGCTTCTTCCTTTCGCTCAATCCCGAGCCAGCCGATCCCAGCTTTGCCAAGCTGATCGTGCAAACCGCTGACGCCGGCGCGCGCGACCGGTTGCGCGGCCGGCTGGAGTCGCTGGTTGCCAGAGGGCGCTATCCGGAAGGCCGGGTGCGGGTGCTCACGCTGCTGTTCGGCCCGCCGGTGCCTTATCCGGTGGCATTTCGGGTGATGGGCCCGGATGCCATGGTGCTGCGCCGCATTGCCGACCAGGTTGCGGCGGTCGTGCGGGCCAACCCTGACACGCGCGGCGTCAACACGGATTGGGGCGACCGCTCGCCTGATCTGGTGCTGCAGTTTGACCAGCAGCGCCTGCGGCTGCTCGGCCTCGATCCGGCCAGCGTCGCCCGACAGGTGTCGGCGCTCGTCTCCGGCGTGACGGTGGCGCAATCGCGCAGCGGCGACCGCACCACAGATATTGTCGTGCGGGCGCCGTTGGCCGAGCGTCGATCCCTCGGGTTCCTCGGCAGCCTCGTGATTTCCACAAGCGAGGGGCGTGCCGTGACGCTGGGTCAGGTGGCAAGGCTCGTGCCGGGCAGCGAAGATCCGATCCTGAAGCGGTATGACCGCGTTCCCACGATCACGGTCCGTGCGGATGTGCGCAGGGGTGTGCAGCCGCCGGATGTGACGGCGGCGATCGTGCCGCGCTTGCGGCCCATCATGGCAGCGTTGCCGGATGGTTATCGCATCGCGGTGGCAGGATCCGTTGAGGAGTCGGCCAAGGCAAATGTCGCCTTGTTGCCGTGGTTCCCCGTGATGATCGGGCTGATGTTGACGGTGATCATGCTGCAGGTGCGCAGCTTCCGCGTGATGAGCCTCGTGTTTGCCACCGCGCCGCTCGGCCTGTTGGGTGCGGTGCCGGCATTGCTGGTCACTGGGATGCCATTTGGCTTCAACGCCATTCTGGGTCTGATCGGCCTCGCCGGGATCCTGATGCGCAACACCTTGATCCTGGTTGACCAGATCGAGACCGAACAGGCCGCTGGCATGACCGGCGACGCTGCCATCGTTGAGGCGACCGTTCGGCGTACCCGGCCGGTGCTGCTCACGGCGCTCGCCGCCGTTCTGGCCTTCCTGCCGCTTACCTTGTCCAGCTTTTGGGGGCCGCTGGCCGTGGTGCTGATTGGCGGCACGCTTGTGGGCACGCTGCTCACATTGTTCTTTCTGCCGGCATTGTTCGTGCTGTGGATGGGCCGCCACAGCCCGCCCGCAGGGGCCGCGCCGACCGCAAATGCCCCGCTGCTCCCGGCTGCTGTGTGAAGGAGAATGATCATGACGACCTGGTTGCGCGCGCTTGGTGCCCGCCTGAACGAGCTTGTTGAAATCCTTGACCCTCCACCACCACATGAAGTGTTGAGCGCGCGCGTCGCCCGGTTGGAGGCGTTGTTGTCACGACAGCTGCAGCACGGTGACAGCCCGGCAGCCAAAGATATTGGTCAGGACAATCCGGCATGAGCCCGCCGCTGTTCCTCGTGACTGGCGCAACCGGCAAAACCGGTGGCGCTGTGGCCCGCGCGTTGCTGGCGCGCGGGCTGCGCGTCCGGGCCCTGGTTCGCCAGTTCGACCACAGGGCCATCGCCCTGCGACAGGCCGGTGCCGAAATCGCGATTGGCGATCTGAACGATGATGTGCAGGTCCTGAATGCGCTCGACGGTGTGCAGCGCGCCTGGTTCGTGCCGCCTTTTGCCTTGAACATCGCGCAGCAGGCGCGCCGCTTTGCAGACGCGGCCGCCGCCAACCGCCTGGAAGTCGTGGCGGTGATGAGCCAGTGGCTGGCCAGTCCGCACCATCCGGCCCTGCTGACGCGGCTTCATGCCGAGGCGGACAGCATTTTTGCCGGCAGCCGGACCCCGGTGATCACCATCGCACCGGGCTACTTTGCAGACAATTATCTGCGCCTGATCGATTTCGCCGCCTTGCTCGGCATCCTGCCCAACCTGACTGGTGGTAGTGCCAACGCCCCGCCTTCAGATGAAGACATCGCAAGGGTTGCCGCCGCTGCGCTGGCAAATCCGGCCGATCATATCGGCAAGCGCTATCGCCCGACCGGACCGGAATTGCTGACTGTGCCGCAGATGGCACGGATCGTCAGTACGACGCTGGGCCGGCGCGTCAGGGCCGTGCCGATACCCTTCTGGTTGTTCCTCAAGGCGGCACGAATGCAGGGCGTGCCTGCCTTCGATCTCGATTGCCTGTCTTATTATGTGAAGGATCATCGCGATGGCGCGTTTGCGTTGGGGGCGCCGAACGACCATGTGTTGCGTGTCACGGGCCAACCGCCCGAACCTTTTGCTGTGACCGCCACCCGCTACGCTCAATCGCCCAAGGCTGTCCGGACGCCGGGCCGGATTTTGCAGGCCTGGTTGGATTTCATGCGCACGCCATTCAGCCCAGGCTATGATTTGCGAGCATTTGAACGGCAGGCCGGCATCAGCCGCCCGGTCGGTTCACTGTTTGCGATGGAGAACCCGATCTGGCAGGCGGACGTGGCGCAGCCGTGATCCAACCGCAGGCGCCGGTTCAGCCCGGCGCATGCGCCAGGAGCTGGGAAGGCGCGCGATGACAGCAGGCCGGCCAGGTGTTCATGACGGCGAGGCCCGGATCGCTCTGGTGTTCGCTGCATTGCGCAGCGCCAGCATTGCGCTGGCGCAACGGCGTCGCGCTTGGCCTTGTCGGCTCCAACGCGGCGATCGGGTCAGGCGCCCGCGCATGTGGTGATGCCGATATGTGCCGGCCTGGTCATTCAGAGCGACCGCAAGCCACCCTTCGGACCCCAGTTCAACGGATGGATCGGCTGAGGCAACCCCTCTGATTTTAATGGCCATTAACATGACGCGGCCTGCCGATTGACCCATCCCGGCCTCGTTCTTTCAAATGGGTGCCAGCGATGCGGCCTGTGGTTGGGTGGGCGACACGGACTCCATCGCATGTGGTTCAAATGCGCCGGGGGCACCATGATGGAACGCTTTGCCAGTCTTGTTGTTGCCAATCGCAAGCTGGTGTTGTTGTGCACCCTTCTTGTCACGTTGCTGCTGGGCCTGCAGCTGCGCAATCTGACCGTGATTGTTGATGCAGATGAGCTGCTGCCCCGCGATCATCCCTTCGTGGAGGTGACGGAGCGGGTGCAGGCGGTTTTTGGCAACCGTTACACGGTGGTGATCGGAATCACGCCGAAGCAGGGCGATGTCTGGCAGCCGGCCGTGCTCGGCAAGCTGCTGGCGGTGACCGACCGGCTGGCAGCCACACCGGGTGTGACACGTGCCAATCTGCAGAGCCTCGCGGCGCCGCGCGCCAAGGATATTGCCGGCAATGCCGATGGTCTGCTGGTCTCGCGCCTGCTTGACCATGTGCCGGGCAATCTGGCCGAGGCACGGGCCTTGCGCGAACGGCTTGCCGCCAACCCGGCCTATCGTGACGTGCTGGTGGGCCGGGACGAACGCACCGCGGCCATTTTTGTGGAGTTCGCCAAGGACCCGAAGGGCTTCGGCCATGTGATGGACAAGGTGGAAGCCGCCATTGCGCCGGCACGCGGACCGGATGTTTCAATCGCGGTTGCCGGCCAGCCGGTGTTCCTTGCTGATCTTGAGATCTTCTCCAAGCGCATGGGCTGGTTGTTGCCGATTGCCATCCTGTTGATTGGCCTGGTGCATTTCGAGGCGTTTCGCACAGTGCAGGGCCTTGTTCTGCCGCTGGTCACTGCCGTTCTGGCGCTGGTGTGGTCGCTTGGCATCATGACCTTGTTTGGCGTCCACCTTGATCCGTTCAACAATGTCACGCCAATCCTGATCCTGGCGGTTGCCGCCGGCCACGCCGTCCAGATGCTCAAGCGCTATTACGAGGAATATGATCGGTACCGCGCTGATCCGCGCGTTGATCCGCGTGCAGCCAGCCGCGCGGCGGTGATGGCATCAATGGTGCGCGTTGGGCCGGTGATGATGGGAGCCTGTGTGATTGCAGCGCTGTCGTTCCTGTCGCTGATCGTGTTCGACATTCAGGCCATCCGCACCTTTGGTGTGTTCTGTTGCCTGGGAATTCTGGCGATCGTCGTGGTGGAACTCACCTTCACGCCGGCGCTGCGCGCCATGCTGCCACCGCCTGCGGCGCGCGAAGTCGGAGCTGAAAAGTCCGTCACCGTCTGGGATCGCTTCGCCGCCCTGCTGGCCGAACAGGTGATCGACCGCACGCATCGCCGGCGCGTGTTCATCGGCGCCGGTGTTTTTGCTGCCCTGATGGTGGCCGGGGCCACACAGGTGCGCATCGACAACAGCCTGCGCAGCTTTTTCGCCGCCGATCTCCCAGCCCGCGTCGATGATCGCCTGCTCAATGCGCGACTGGCCGGCACCAACAGCTTCTATGTGCTGGTCGAAGGCACGTCGGACAACGCGATCAAGGACCCGAAAGTGCTGGCGGCAATGGCGCAGACCCAGGATTGGCTGTCGCGCCAGCCCGGCGTTGGGCACACGCTGAGCCTGGTTGACATGCTGAAGCAGATCAATCGCGGCATGACCGGTGGCACGGGCCCGGGCACGCTGCCACAGGACCCCGGGCTGATTGCCCAATATCTTCTGCTCTATTCAATGTCGGGTGAGCCGGGCGATTTCGACGGGCTGGTGGATTATGGGTACCGCAATGCCATTATCCAGGCGTTCGTGAAGACGGACAGTTCCGCGTTCGTTGCCGATCTTGATGCCCGCATCCGCCCGGTGATCGCCGCCAATTTCCCGCCCGGCGTCAAGGTGCGCCTGGGCGGCTCGATCACCACGCCAACCGCCATGAACGAGGTGATGGTGAACGGCAAGATCAAGAACATCCTGCAAATCTATGCCATGGTGTTCCTGGTTTCGGCGTTGCTGTTCCGCTCGCTCAGTCTTGCGTTGCTGATCCTGTTGCCCTTGGTTTTCACGACCGTCGCCGTGTTTGGCGTGATGGGCTTTGCCGGCATTCCGCTGCAGATCGCCACCGCCACGGTGTCGGCGCTCGCGATCGGGATCGGCGCTGATTATGCCATCTACATGACCTGGCGGTTACGTGAGGAACTCAGGGGCGGCGCCGATGAAGCCGGCGCCATCCGCGCCACCTTCGCCAGCGCCGGCAAGGCGGTGATGTTCGTCGCGACGGCTGTCGGTGCCGGTTATGCAGTGCTGATGGCTTCGGCCGGATTCAACATCCACATCTGGCTGGGCACGCTCACCGTGGTTTCGATGCTGGTGGCGGCGCTTTCCACCCTCACCTTGTTTGTGGCGGCATTGCTGGTCGTGCGTCCGCGGGTGATCTTTGGTAGTGGCGCAACACGTCTGCGCCCGGCGCTGGCTGGCATGGCTTTGGCCATTGCGTTCGGCAGCCAGGCTGTGGCCGACCGGGCGGCGGCCCAGGGGGTTGATGCGGCGCAGTTGATGGCCGACAGTCTGAAGGCCGGAAAGGCGCTGCGTTCCACGGCTGTTGGGCGCTTCATCCTGACCAACAAGGCCGGGCAGAGCCGCATTCGCCAGACGATCTCGGTCAGCGAAGCGAGGCCCGATGGCGAGAGCAATCGCCGCGTCGTGCGCTTCACCGGGCCCGCCGATATTGCCGGCACCTCTGTGCTCACCATCGAAAATCCCGGCGCCGATGATGACATCTGGGTTTATCTGCCGGCATTGAAGAAAGTGCGCCGCCTGCCAAGTTCCAGCCGCAAGGATGCCTTTGTCGGCACGGATTTCAGCTATGGCGATGTGCTCGGCCATCCCGTGGCGGAATGGAACCACCGCGTGCTGCGCAGCGAGACGCTGAACGCTGTGGCCACCCGCGTCATTGAATCGACCCCGCGTGACGGCGGCGTGACCGCCGCCACCGGTTATGGCCGCCGCCTGAGCTGGTTGCGTGCCAACGACAATGTGCTGGTGAAGGCCGAATATTATGATGCGGCCGACACGCTGGTGAAATCCTATATCGCCGAGGATGTGCGCATGGTGGATCCGGCCAATCGGCGGTTCCAGGCCATGCGCCAGACGATGCGCAATCTCACCACCGGTCACAGCACCACGATCGAATATTCCAGCTTCCGCACCGATGTGCCGGTGCCCCCAGGCCAGCTCCAGCCACGCAGCCTCGAAAATGCCCGCTGACATCGCCCCCTTGTGGCTGTTGGCGGCATCGCTGCTGACAGAGCCTCCCGGCGCGATTGACCCCGCACCCGTGGAGCAGCCGGCCCCCGTTCCAACGAATGACCCTGATGGAGCGGGGGCCGGCGAAACCATGGCCCGCAAGGGACTGGTGGATATGCTCGGCCTGCAGTTTTCGGGCCGGGCCGGCGTGTGGACGCATGACCGCGACCTGAATGGCAAAACCGTGGTGCCGATGCTGGGCCTGCGCGCCCGCATCGCGCCACGGGCCGGAGACATTGATGGCCGTGCGGAAGCCTATGTCCAGATCGACCGTTCGGGCCGCTGGCGCACTGACGCTGTGGAAGCCTGGGCCCGACTGGCAGCTGGCGAGATCGAACTGCGCGGCGGTCGCCAGATCATCGTCTGGGGCCGGGCCGACCGGCTTAACCCCACCGACAATCTGGCGGGCCGGGATTACACGCTGCTGGCTGCGAATGATGATGATCAGCGCCAGGGCCCAGCCATGGTGCAGGCGCGCTGGGGCCGAGGCAACATTACAATTGATGCGATCTGGCTGCCAGAGTTCCGCCCGAATATCTTTCCGTTGGAACGCAATCGCCCTGGGATCGATGTGCTGCCCGATGAACGGCGTCGGGCCAGCAACCAGTTTGCCCTGAAGCTGGATTCCAGCGGCGGTGCCGTGGATTGGTCACTCTCGTGGTTTCGGGGCATTGATCGCAATCGTGATTTCACCGCGCGGCCGGCGCGGCCGGGCACGATTGCCGCCCTGCAACAGACATTCCCCGACATCAGCGTGCTGGGTGCCGATGCTGCCGGCACGATTGGTGCCTTGGGCTGGCGCGCGGAAGCCGCGTACACGCGCGTGCTGGGGCCCGACACGCCGTTCATCAAGAATGACAATCTGTGGATCGTGGCCGGCGGTGACCTCAACCTTTCCGGCGGTTGGAATATAAATCTGCAATATAGCCTGCGGGTGATCTTCAATCATGCCGATCCGCGGCAGTTGCTTGATCCCGTCGCCCGCAGCATCGCCACCCTGTCGGCAGCAGTCAACAATCAGCTGGATCGCACGCAGAATGGCTTCACCGCTCGGCTGGCGCGCCGTTTTGCCAATGACACCGCTGAAGCCGAGATTGCCATCATCCATTATGTCGAACCGGGTGACACCGCGATCCGGCCGCGACTTTCCACCAGCATCCGTGATGGCCTGCGTGTGGCGGTGGGGGCCGACATCTTCACCGGCCCGCTCAACAGTTATTTCGGGCGTGTCCGCTCGCTGTCGGCAGGCTGGTTGCAACTCACGGCGGGGTATTGAGCCATGATCAAGTTGTTTGGACGGATGCTGCCGGTCCTGGTCCGGGCGCACGGCGCGCCAACCCTTCCAGCCACCCAGACCGTTGCCAGCAATTTTCGCGTCTTGCCGCACGACATTGATATCAATCGGCATCTGAACAACGGGCGTTACCTGCAACTCATCGACCTGAACCGGGCAGAATGGTTGATCCGCACCGGGATTTGGGCGGTGATCCGGCAAAACCGCTGGAAACCGATTCTCGGGGCGGTCAGCATCCAGTATCGTCGCGAGCTGAGGCTGTGGGATCATGCCCGGATCGAGACCAGTCTGTTGGGGTGGGACAATCGCTGGACCTTTCTCGAGCACCGGGTGCTGAACCACAGTGGACGCACGATGGCGCTCTCGTTCGCCAAGGCCGGCTTTCGCAGCCGCGGGCGCTGGGTGGATCCTGCCGACCTGCGTGCGCAGTTGCCCTACCCACTCAGCCCGATGGAGTTGCCCGGCCACCTGCAGCCGCTTCTGACCTTCGACGAGCCATTGGAGCCCAGTCAGGCGCCCCGGCTGCGTGCGCTTGGATAGCCGGCATTCTGCCACTGTTCTTTTGAATATTATCCTGCAATATGAAATTCTTGGTCACAGTTGCGTAACAATTCACATCATGAATGGTCGCCCCGACGTAACATCGATTCTGGTCGTGGAAGATGATCCCATCGTCCGCAGCATTGTCACTGCATCCTTGGGGGCGGCAGGCTTTCTTGTGCGCGAGGCTGAAACCGGCGACGCAGCGCGCGCAAGCTTTGCTGAACAGCCTGCAGACCTGGTGCTCATTGATATCCGTCTGCCAGACGGATCAGGCCATGATGTCGCCGCAAGTCTGCAGAGGCTGGGCAATCCGGCGGTGATCTTCCTGACCGGTCTCAGCGGTGTGCAGGATCGTGTTCGGGGACTGGACCTGGCCGATGATTATCTGATCAAGCCGGTCGAACTGGATGAACTGCGCGCGCGCGTTCGTGCCGTGCTGCGGCGCTGGCGGCGCGGGATGCCATCCGGTTCGACACGAAATCTTGCGGGTTGGACGCTCGATCTGGTCCGCCGCGAACTGGCCGATCCACAAGGAAACGTGCTGCGGTTGACGCGTGCGGAATTCGATGTCTTCGCGGCTTTGGTGCAAGCCGAAGGCGCTGTGCTGTCGCGCGAATATCTGCTGGAAGTGAGCGGCTCTGCCGACAGCGGCACCAATGCGCGCAGCATCGACGTGTTGGTGAGCCGGATCCGGCGCCGGCTCGCTCACAGCCCGCTCTGCGCTGCGGTGCAAACAGTGGCCGGGCAGGGCTATCGCTGGCGGTTCAACCCGTGAAGGGCGGCCTCCATCCGCGGCATGACGGATCGTGCGCTTGCAACCAAATGTTCGACTGCGCAGGCGCCAGCTTCCGCGTCAGCCAGCATTGCAGCAAGGGCTGTAAATCCAAGGCTGGCCGCACTGCCCTTCAGTCGGTGCAGATGATCAGCCAACTCGCCATCGGAAACCGTCGCCAGCACGCCAAGTCCGTCGGCCAGCGCGCAAGCCAGCGCCACAAGCCTGTCGTGGCCCATCAGGGCCAGCAACTGCCCCAGGCGAGCTGCATCAATATCGTCCATTTCCAGTCAGTTGCACCATGGCATCCCTGACAATGCAACCCTTTCTCGCTGTTCGGCCATGGCCAGCACGCCCGCAGAAGCTGTCGGAAACCCTGTTGCTCAACCTCATTGTTGCCTTGGCCTATTTCTGCACTGGCATGGCCGGGCTGAAACTGGCCTTTGTTGGTGACGTGGTTACGTTGTTCTGGCCACCATCGGGCATCGCATTTGCTGCCATGTGGATCGGCGGCCGACGTCTGGTGTGGGGCGTGGTTGCCGGTGCCTTTGCGGTGAACGCCGTCCAGATGGCGCAATTGCCATTCGCTGCGCTGGTAGCAGTGGGCAATGCCCTGCCGGCCCTGGTTGCGACCACGATGCTCCGGACGCGCATCGAACAGCGCAGCAGCGCAGGCGAGGAACCGGGTGAATTGTGGCGGGTTCTCCTGTTCATTCTGTATGCCGCCCTTGGCAGCACCACAATATCGGCAACGGTTGGAACATTTGCCGTTGCCGCTGCCGATCCGGGCACGGGGCCGGCGTCATCGGCCTGGCTGGTGTGGTGGATGGGCGATGCCATGGGTGTTCTCATCGTTGGACCGCCCATCTTGCTATGGGATCGCTATCTGAGGCAGC
The DNA here is from genome assembly GCF_059745315.1 of Sandarakinorhabdus sp. FBCC-B8862. NCBI lineage: Bacteria > Pseudomonadati > Pseudomonadota > Alphaproteobacteria > Sphingomonadales > Sphingosinicellaceae > Sandarakinorhabdus > Sandarakinorhabdus sp. FBCC-B8862. Next base: position 696,383 of record NZ_CM185574.1, on the reverse strand, counting down.
TACCCAGCCTTCGCGACATTTTCGATGCGGCTGCCTTCGCCATGGCCGGTATCGGCATAATCGCAGGGCTTTTGCTGATAAACAATCCAATCTGGGCAGTGGAATTGTGCAAGCTGTTCACCCTGTTGCTCAGCCTGTGGGCGGGCGCGCGCTTTGGTTTGACTGGGCCGGCCGCGGTCACGTTGTTGATGGCATCTGGCGGTGTTGCCGTCACGCTGCTCGGCGTTGGTCCGTTCAAGCGTGACAGCTTCTACGACAGTTTCGCGCTGCTCCATTCTTATCTGTTCGCCGAAGCCATTGCCGGCATGTTGCTGGCCGCTGCCCTTGCGGATTTGCGCAGGACCGTGCGTGCCGAGAAGGTCGCGCGGGCTGCCGCCGAGCGTGCATCGTCCGACCGGATAAGGCTGTTGACGATGATCAGCCACGATGTGCGAACGCCGCTTGCAGGGATGATGGGGGTTCTTCAGCAGTTCGAGCGCGCTCCGCTCAATGATGAACAACGTCGCCTGGCGGGCCTTGGGTTGCGCGCCGGCCGTGTGCTGACAACATTGGTCACCGACATTCTGGATGTTGCGCGCGCGGACGCTGGGCGCATTGTGCTCAATCCGGCGCCATTCAGCCCAGCGCAATCCATTTTGGATGTCATCGACATTGTTGCAACGCTGGCTGCCAACAAGGGCATAACACTGTCAGCAATTGGGCAGGACCGCTTGCCCGCATGGGTGATGGGTGACCGTGCCCGCTTTGAACAGGTGCTCGGCAATCTTGTCACCAATGCCATCAACTATAGCAACGACGGATCGGTCAGCATCGTGACCGGATGGCATCAGGGCGCGCTCATGCCGCTGGTCATGGAGATCAGCGACACGGGCCCCGGCATTGCGCCTGACCGCGTGCCAAATCTGTTTGATGCCTTCGTCTTGGAGCCAAAGGCGGGCAATCGTTCAGCGGGCCTCGGCCTTGGTCTGCATATTTGCCGGCGGCTGGTGGAACTGATGGGCGGCAATATCAGCTATCGCGCCCGGCCGACGGGTGGCAGTCAATTCCGCATTGAATTGCCTTTGCCGGCTGTAAAGGCGAAGGATGCGCCCACTGTCGCGCCCGCTGATCCGCCCCGTCGCATCCTGTTGGTCGAGGATGATCCGATTGCCGCAGCCGTCACCACAAGCCTGCTCGTCAGCCATGGCCACGACGTCGTCACCGCAGACACGTCGAGCAGTGCCATTGATATGCTGGTGCAGGTGGCGCCTGATCTGGTGCTGATGGATATCAGCATCGATGGTGACGCGGAAGGCGGCCTCGCCGCGGTTCGCCGCATTCGGGCGCTCGATGGCCCGATAAGTCTGGTCAGTCTCGTGGCGCTCACGGCACACGCTGCGCGCGATGACCATGCCCATTATCTTGCGGCCGGTCTTGATGCCGTGCTGGTCAAGCCGCTGGTGCTGGAGGGCGGGCTCGCCGCAACGCTGGCCCGCGCCACCACGCGCGAGAATCTGGGCGTTTGAGCTTTGCCGGCGCGGCCAACGTTAGCATTGTGATCTCGCGTTCCTTGCGCAACTCCAATTGCAAAACATTTCGAAAAGAACCTCAATTCGCTGCCTGAACAATGATGCATGTGGACAATTGCAATCCTTCCTCCGCAGGCAGCATCCATGGCAGATCCGTACCAAGATCATGACCTCATAAGGAATTTTGCTTAAGGCGGGGCAACGGTGCCGGCACCGGGCCAGGCAGGAGGCCTATGCAATTCCAGTGCTGCCAGTTTCGAACATCGTTCAGCCCATTTCCTTCTTCCCGAGCCGTGTCGAACGCCAGGCATGTGGAGACGCCAACAGTGTGGCAGGATTGGCCTGTGCCATACTGGCCTCATCTTATGTCACCGGCGCGGTTTTCGATGCGGACGGTGGCGGTCTGCTGGTTTGACGGATGTGCCGGTGGCCATGTCAGCGAAACAAATGAACTGTCGACCGGGGCAATAATCAACAGCTTGGGCTGGGCACGTTTGCGACCTTGATACGTTGCCATTCCCTTCGTATCCGAAATAGAATATTCGTATACGAACAATGATTCGCGTGTTCCACCTTGTGCAGCGGGCCAATACGGCGTTGTTTCGGGCGGCCGACCGGCGGTTGGGTCAGCGCCATGGCATCAGTGCGACGCAGCTGGGCGTGTTGTTGGCCCTGTTGGCTGATGATGGCCAGCCGCTGTCGCGCTTGGGTAACAGCCTGGGCATTGCGCCGGCCAGCATGTCGGGCTTGTGTGATCGCATGGTGGTGCGCGGGCTGGTGCGGCGGGCGGCGGATCCTGAAGATGGCCGGGTTGCCCGCCTGTGGCTGGAGCCGGCCGGTCGTTCCCTGGCCGAGCAGGCGTTGCCGGATGTCAACGCCATGAACCGGACGCTGCTTGCCGGATTTTCAGCCGACGAACAGGCCATTGTCGCCCGCTTTCTTGACCATCTGGCCGAGCAGGCCGCCCCGCTGCTGAACGGAAAGGATTGATCATGGCTGATCGTGACGACCTGGTGTTGTGCACCCTCGAGGACCGGGTGCTGCGGTTGGTGATCAACCGGCCGGATCGCAAGAATGCCCTGACCCATGCCATGTATGCCGCGCTGGCCGATGGCCTGGCGTTGGCGGCGGCCGATCAGGCTGTCCGCGCTGTGTTGATCACGGGTGCTGGCGATTGCTTCACGGCCGGCAACGACATGGGCGATTTTGCCGCCGGCATGCCGGATGGCGAATTGCCGGTCACCCGCTTTCTGGCCACGTTGCGCGATCTCGACAAGCCGGTGGTGGCGGCAGTCAATGGCCTCGCCATCGGCGTGGGGTTGACCATGCTGCTGCATTGCGATGTGGCGATAGCGGCGGACACAGCCAGTTTCCGCGCGCCCTTTGCCCAGTTGGGACTGGTGCCGGAAGCCGGATCATCGCTGCTGTTGCCAATGGCGGTGGGCACGGCCTGGGCCAATGATATCCTGATTGCCGGTCGCACCGTGACGGCTGCGGAAGCACTGGCCATCGGCCTGGTGTCGCGCCTGTTGCCGGCGGCGGCGCTGGCCGACGCGGCGGCGACATTGGCCCGTGAACTGGCCGATCTGGCGCCGGGTGCGGTGCAGGGAACCAAGCGGCTGATCCGCCGCCAGCGCGCCATTGTGGCCGATCAGATGGCTGCCGAAGCCCGCCTGTTTGGGGAGCAACTGCAGTCGGCAGAGTTTCGGGAGGCGGCCATGGCCTTCATGCAACGACGTAAGCCGGTGTTTGCCTGAACGAGCGATCAGAAATCCACCCCAAGGCTCAACTGGGCGGCGCGCGCGGCGCTGATGTCATAAACGCCGCTGCCCAGCACCTCCACGCCATAGTGATTGGCGATGTTGGTCACCACGAAGCGCAACTGGGCCGGGGCACCCGCAATGCTGAGTGATTGACGGACGCCGATGTCAATGGTGGTGCGGGCCGGGGCGCGGGCCTTGTTGTCGTTGCTGGCCACGACGGGTGAAATGTGGTTCACGGCGGCATTGATGCGCAGGCCGCTCGCAAAGGCCGGCCGCCATTCCAGCGCGACGCTGCCGCGCCCATCGGGCCGGCCCACGGCCCGGCTGCCCACCAGGCCATCGCGCACCGCTGCGCCAACCACGCTGGTGCGACCGATCACGGCGCCAGCCAGAATATCGAGCCGGGGGCTGAGCGGGCCCGACAGGCTGAGCTCCAGCCCGCGGCTGCGCGTGTCGCCCAGCCGGCTGAAGCGGCCGGTGGCATCGAACTGGAAGTAGGGCCGCGTGAGTTCGAACACACCGGCAACCAGGGCCAGCGGTCCGGCGACTTGCCAGCGCAGGCCGGCATCGATCTGGCGGGTGGCGCTGGCCGGCAGCGGCTGGTTGCGGTTGCTGGCGCTGCCCGGTGCGGCGCCGCTGTCCTCCAGCCCCTGGGCAAAGCTGGCATAGCTGCCCAGCCGCTGCGTGATCGGAACGGCGGCGGCGGCGGTGACGAGCCAGGGGCTGGCCCGTTCGGTGGCCGGCGGGCTGGCGGCCGGGGTCGCCTGTTTGCGATAGCGGGTTTTCTGCAGGCCCAGCGACAGGTTGGCGATGCCGGGCCAGCGCAGTTCATAGGCGAGGCCGACAGTTGCCTGGCGGATGCGGTCATCATCGCGGGGGCCAAAGCCGGGCAGGGCGGGCAGCGGCGGCGCCGGCTGGTTCAACTGCACTGGCCCCAGATCCACCAGGGCGCTGCCACCGAACTGGCGCTGGCGGTCGCGCCAGCGGGCCGAAAGGGTGATCATGTGGGTGCGCGGGCCATCAGTGATTGACCGGTCCAGCCGCAACTCGCCGCTGGTCACGCGGTTCCGGCCAGGCGGATCAACCACCAGCAGTTGCTGGGCCGCGCCTGTGGTTGTGACATCGAGATAAAGATTGGCGACGGTGCGCGGCGCATCGGATTGGGAATGGAACAGGCCGGCCTGCAGGTGCCACGGCCCGGCCTGCCAGTCCCCGATCAGGCCGAGGGTCCGGCGATCCCGGCTGTTGAACAGGCCATCGGGACCCTGGAAGCGCCCGCGGTCCACGCGTGGCGGCGGCTGGCCATCGGCCGTGAGATAGACGGGCGGCGGTTCGGCGGCGCGCACCATGGTGGCGCTGGCCAGGGCCGTGAGCTTCAACCGGCGGCTGATCTGCCAATCCAGCGTGGCATTGGCCGTGTAGGTCTGATCGGTGGTGCCGTTGGGATAGGCTTCGCGATAGGCGCCGGCGCCCACGGCCAGCCCGATGTTGCTGCCCAGCGGTTGATCCCATGTGGCTTCACCGGTGAGGAAACCGAAACTGTCGGCCGACAGGAACAGCGTGGCTGCCGGGCGGGTGCCGGCGTGGCGCAGGCGGATATCGACCACGCCGGTGGGCGCCGGAAAGGCAAAGCCCTGCGCCGCGAGGCCAACCCGGATGCTGGTGGTGCCGCGCAGCAGACTGGGCGGCAGGCTGGCGGGATCGAAATACAGGCCTTCCAGACGCACGTTGCCGGCATCGACGGCCGAGAAACCCCTGATATCATCAGCACTGTAGAGGCCGATACTTTCCCGCCCGATGGCGGTGCCAAAGCCATCGTCGGCGGCTTGCAGGGCATTTTCGGCCGCGCGCTGGGCCAACGCCGGCGCGGTCAGCAGGCCGGCTGCAACCAGCAAGGCAAGGCGAGCGGAGAGTAGGCGCATCAGGGGCTTTCGAGGCAGGAACATGTGCCGGGATTGCCAATGCAGGGGCGCTGTGACTATCAATCAATCGGCAAAAACAGTTGAAAGAATTGCAATCATGACTGCGCGAGCATCGTTGAGCGTGTCGTTGAACGGTCTGCGCGCCTTTGAAGCGGTGGTGCGGCTGGGCAGTGTGGGGGCGGCTGCGCGCGAGCTGGGGCTGACGCTGTCAGCGGTGAGCCATCAGCTGCAGGCACTGGGTGCCGGCTTTCCAGCGCCGTTGCTGGAACGGCATGGCCGCCATGTCCGGCCGTCGGCCACGGGCCAGGCGCTCGCCCGGCAATTGGCGGCACCCTTTGCCAGCATCGATCGGGCTGTGGCCGAGGCACGCGCCGCGCGTTCGGTGCTGACGATCAGCGCGCATGACAGCCTGGCGGCGCACTGGCTCTTGCCGCGCATCGGCCAGTTTGCGGCGCAGTGCCCGGATGTCGATGTGCGGTTGGCCGCCACGGCCCGGCTGGTCGATCTGGATCGGGAACTGGTGGATTGCGCGTTGCGGCTGGGCCCCGGGGGCTGGCCCGGCGTGACGGCGCAGCGGCTGCTGGCGCAGACGATCGCGCCGGCCATAAGGGCGGATCGGTTGGGCCATGGGCCCTGGCCGCTCATCGTGCAGCAGGGCAAGGCCGATGAATGGGAAGATTGGCCAGGCTTGGGCGGCCCGGCCCAGATGAGCGTGCCCAACCGCGATCTGACGATCAGCGCCGTGCTGGCTGGCAGCGGGGTGGGCCTGATCGATCTGCTGGTCACCGCCGATCAGCTGGCCAGCGGCGCCATCGTGCAGGTCGGTTCGGCGCGGCCCAGCGGCTGGCATTATCATCTGGTTTTGCCCACCGGGCGGCGTCCAGGCGCGGCCGTCCGCCAGTTTCGCGACTGGCTGCTGGCAGAGGTGGACGTCACGCGGCAGCAACTGGCGGTCACAGGCAAAGACTTGTAGCGTTTGCTACAATCGCATAGGCTGCCCCGGTTCTGGCAGAACAGGAGCGGTGCGGATGCGCGTGGAATCCCTGACCATGGCGGGCGAACTGGCCCCAATCGATGTTGCCCGACCGGAGCTTTTTGCCGAAGACCGCTGGCAGGAGCCGTTCCGCCAGTTGCGAGCGCAGGCGCCGATCCAGTATGTGCCGGAATCGAAGTTCGGGCCCTATTGGTCGATCAGCAGCTACAAGCCGATCGTGCACGTGGAAGCGCTGCCCAAGCTGTTTTCATCGAGTTTTGAGCTTGGCGGCATCACGCTGGGCATCGAGGCCGACCGCGCCCGGCCGGGCGAACGGCGGCTGCCGCAGTTCATCGCCATGGATCCGCCGCGCCACACCGGCCAGCGCCGCACCGTGGCGCCGGCCTTTGGCCCGGCAGAGGTGGCGGCCATGCGGGCCGAGGTGCAACAGCGCACCGCCGCGGTGCTGGACGCGTTGCCGGTGGGCGAACGCTTTGACTGGGTGGAGCGGGTTTCGATCGAGTTGACCACCGGCATGCTGGCCCGCCTGTTCGGTTTCCCGTGGGAGGAACGGCACAAGCTGACTGCCTGGTCGGATGCCGGTGGCAATATCGATGCCATTGTTGCTCCAGGCGGCTGGGACTGGTTCAACGGCGAGATGGAGGCCATGGGCGCCGCCTTTGCCGAATTGTGGCAGCGCCGTGCCGCCGACCCCGGCAAGGATCTGATTTCGGTGATGCTGCAATCCGATGCCATGCGCGACATGGATCCGGTGGAGTTCATCGGCAATCTGATCCTGCTGATTGTCGGCGGCAACGACACCACGCGCAATTCGATGACGGCCTGTGCCTGGGGTCTGGCCCAGTTTCCCGATGAGCGCGCCAGGCTGGAAGCCGATCCGGCGTTGATCCCCAATGCCGTGCAGGAAATCATCCGCTGGCAGACGCCGCTTTCCTATATGCGGCGCACTGTGACGGAGGACACCGAGCTGTTCGGTCACCGCCTGAAGAAGCACGACATGCTGGCGCTCTGGTATATCTCGGCCAACCGCGACGAGAGCGTGTTTGATGATGCCGACCGGATCATCGTTGATCGCCCCAACGCCCGGCGGCACCTGTCGTTCGGTTATGGCATCCATCGATGCGTTGGCGCGCGCGTGGCCGAACTGCAGCTGGTCACCCTGCTGGAGGAGTTGGCGAAGCGGCGGCTGCGGGTGAACCCGGTTGCTGAGCCCGTGCGCGTGCCGGCCAGTTTCGTCCATGGCTACAAGCATTTGCCGGTGGAATTAACCCATTATTAAGGATCGGAGGGGACAAGGCCGATGACTCCGCTTGAAACCGTGACGGCCTTCATGAAGGCCATGGAATCGCTGGATTACGACCGGGCCCTGCGGCTGGTAGCCGCCGATTGCGCCTATACCAACCCGCCGCCGCTTGGCACCGTCCATGGGCCGGAGGGAATCCGGGCCGTGCTGACGCCCTTTTTTGCGCCGACCCTGGAAAACGAGTTCCGCGTGATCCGCGCGCTGGCCGAAGGCCCGGTGGTGATGCTGGAGCGGCTGGACCGCCACCGCCTTGCGGACAAATGGGTGGAATTGCCGGTCACCGGTGTTTACGAGGTGCGCGATGGACTGATCCGCTATTGGCGGGATTATTTCGATCTGGCGACGATCATGGGCCAGTGGCCGGCGGGGTGAGCCGCTGTTCGGCGTCCAAGATCATCTGGCGGGCGGCGGCCAGCACCTGGTCTGAGCGGGGATCGCCGGCGAACACCCGCGACAGGGTGATTGCGCCAACCATGGTTGACCAGGCGGCCAGGCTGAAATCCGCGACTGCGTCGTCTGGCCCGTTGCCGTGAGCTTCAGCCATCGCGGCCAGATAATTGTCCATCTTCCGGATCATGGCGCGGCGCGTGGCGGGGCCGCTGCGCGCCACATCGCCGGCCAGCGCTGCCACGGCGCAGCCGGCACCCGGCGCATCGCGGTGGGCACGGCTGAGATAATTGTTGAGGATGGATTTGACCGTGCGCTTCCCAACGCCGCGCCGGGCGGCAGCGGCGGCGGCCTCGCCATCCAGCAGTGCGCGTTCAAGGGCCGCGGCCACCAGCGCATCGCGCGATTCAAAATGCACATAGAAGGCGCCGTGGGTCAGGCCGACCGACCGCATCAGCTCACCGATGCTGAGCGCATCAATGCCGCGTTCGCGGATGGTCTGTGCCGCAGCCGTGATGATACGCTCGCGGCTTTGTGCTTTTTCCGCCCGTGAATGGCCCATGCTGCATCCTTGCGCTTGACTCTCTGCATGATGACCATCATGCTGATCATCAACGGCCGCAAGTTTTGCATCGATCGATAGAAAAGTCCATGTTTTGATGGATTTTCGGGACTCGATGCGATGATTTCGGCTGTGTCGATCGGCGGAGAAGTGCGGCTGTTCGATCAATCTGCATGATGAACAGTCAGATGGATGCGGGAAAAAGGGGTGCCACCATGACGGATCCGCGGGCCTTGTTTGATCTTTCCGGCAAGACCGCGCTGATCACCGGCGGATCGCGCGGGCTGGGGCTTCAGATTGCCGAGGCGCTGGGAGATTTCGGTGCCCGGCTGGTCATCTCTTCGCGTAAGCCGGCTGATCTGGAAGCGGCGACCGCCCATCTTTCGGCCCGCGGCATCGATGTCAGCCATGTCGCCTGCGACAATGCCGTGGATGAGCAGGCCTTTGCGCTGGCGGATACGGCCATCGAACGGCTGGGCCGGGTGGATATATTGGTCAACAACGCCGGCGCCAGTTGGGGCGCGCCGGCGGAGGATCATCCGATCGACGCGTTTGACAAGATCATGAATCTGAACATCCGCGCGCTGTTCGTGCTGTCCCAGCGCATCGCCAAGCGATCGATGATCCCGAATGCCTATGGCCGTATCATCAACATGTCGTCGATGGCGGGCCTGCGCGGCGCCGATGGCCTGGTGGCCTATAACACCAGCAAGGGGGCCGTGATCAATTTCACCCGGTCGCTGGCGGCCTCTTGGGGCCGATATGGCATCACCTGCAATGCCATCGCGCCGGGGATGTTCCCATCGAAGATGACGAAGGGCACGTTTGAAAGACTGGGTGTGGAGCGTTTTGCCAACGCCGCGCCGCTGCGCCGGATCGGCGATGACCAGGATCTGAAGGGCACGGTGCTGCTGTTCGCCGGCGACGCCGGCAAACATATCACCGGGCAGACGCTGGCCGTGGATGGCGGCGTGACGGCGGTTTGACGAGAGGGGAGTCCAGATGTCCGAGATTTCGCTTGCCGACTATCGCGCCCTGGTGGGGCAGGAGCTTGGGGTGTCGCGCTGGTTCCTGCTCGACCAGCGCCGCATCGATGCCTTTGCCGACGTGACGGAGGATCACCAATTCATCCATGTCGATCCGGCGCGGGCGGCGGCGACGCCCTTTGGCGGCACGGTGGCGCACGGCTTCTTCAGCCTGTCGATGCTGGCCGCCATGGCCTTTGATGCTCAGCCGAAGATCGCCGGCCGGGCGATGGCGGTGAATTATGGTTTTGACCGGGTGCGCCTGTTGAGCCCGGTGAAGGCCGGTGCCCGTGTGCGTGGCCGCTTCGTGCTGAAGGAAATCGTTGATCGCGGGCCGAAGGAATTCCTGTCGAAGACCGAGGCCACGGTGGAGATCGAGGGCAGCAACAAGCCCGCGCTGTTCGCCGAATGGCTGGGCATTTCCCACCTGGCCTGAGCCCGGGCAGCATCAAGGAGAGCATCATGAGCGAGAACCGCGAAGGCCAGGTGCGGCACGAGCGGCACGGCCATATCCTCAAGATCATCATCGACAATGCCGCCAAGAAGAACAGCTTTGTGCCGGCGATGATGGAGCAGCTGGCCGCGGCCTTGACCCTGCTGGAGGAGGACGACGATCTGTGGGTGGGGGTGTTGTGCGCGGTGGGTGATCATTTCACTGCCGGGCTCGACATGCCGAAATTCTTTGGCCCCACTGCCACGGCCAAGCCGCTGGCCGATGGCCAGATCGACCCATTTGGCCTGAAGAATCAGGGCAGCAAGCCGATCGTGACGGCGGTGCAGGGGATCTGCTTCACCATCGGCATCGAGATCGCGCTGGCCGGGGATATCATCGTGGCGGCTGATGACACGCGCTTCTGCCAGATGGAGGCCAAGCGTGGCATCGCACCCCTGGGCGGTGCGCATTTCCGCTATGTCACCCGTGCCGGGTGGGGCAACGCCATGTATCACCTGTTCTTGTGCGACGAATTCGGTGCGGCCGAGGCGCATCGCATCGGGCTGGTGCAAGAAGTGGTGTCGCCCGGCACGCAGGTGGAGCGGGCGATGGCGCTGGCCGAACAGATTGCCGCCTGCGCGCCGCTGGGCATTCGCGCCACCAAGCTGGCCGGCCGCACCTATATCGAGCAGGGCGAGCAGGCGGCCATCGCCGCCATCCCGGGCATCCGCGACCGGGTGATGGCCAGCGCCGATGCCGCCGAGGGCATCATGAGCTTCATGCAGCGCCGCCCGGCCGTGTTCCAGGGGCGGTGATGGTCAGGCCAGGCAGGTGGCCAGCAGGCGGTTGAAATCGTCTGGCTGCTCGAAATAGGGCGAGTGGCCGGCGCCTGGCATCACATGTTCGGCCACAGACGGCACGGCGGACAGCATGCCGGACAGGCTGGCCGGCGGCCAGATCGGATCATCGGCGCCCATGATCAGATGCACGGGCAGCTTGATGGCCGACAGCGCTGCCGGCGGGATCAGCAGCGTCGGCGCGAACATTGCGGCGCCCAGCGCCGGGTCCAGCGGCGGGTTGGCCGCGCCGATCTGGCGGTAGAGCAGGGTCTTGGCGGGTTCGCGGGCTTCAAAGCCCGGCGTGAGGCCAAGGGCGGCCGGGCCACGCGCGTCCATGCGGGCGGTGGCCTGCTGGAAGGTGGCGAGGCCGGGGGGATGGGCGATCCCGGCCAGCGTGCAGCACAGCACCAGGCGGTTGACCAGATCCGGCCGGGCCAGGGCCAGGCGCAGGCCCGTCCAGCCGCCGAGGGACTGGCAGACGACATCGGCATGGCTGGCGCCGGCGGCGGCCAGCACGTCAACCGCTGCCCCGACCAGCGCCTGATAGGCATCGGCACCCGCCGGCAGCGCGGCCGAATGGCCAAAGCCGGCCAGATCATAGGCGACGACATGGCGGTGGGCGGCGAAGGCGGCGAACTGCTGCCACCAGGCGCTGCTGTTGCCGCCGGCGCCATGGATGAGGAGAAGGCTGGGCCGCGCCGGATCGGCAGTGCCGGCCGCCATCCAGGCAATGCCGTTGGTGGTGCCGTTGGCCATGATCAGAGCCCGAAGGCCTGCAGGGCGGCGCGGGCGATGATGTCGCCCTTTTCCTGCACGAAATGGCCGCCATCGGCGATTTCGAGTGGCGCTGGGCAGCCGTTGATGATGCCGCGCAAGCGGGCCATCACGTCGGGCCCCAGCACCGGATCGGCCATGCCGACAGCCATGAAGCTGGGGCCGCGCCATTCCTGCTGCCACCAGCGCGCCGCGGCGCGGGCGGTGGCGACGCCTGGCATGTCGGGCGCGGTCATCACCAGTTCCGGAAAGCGCCGCACTCCGGCCTTGTGGCGGGCATCGGGGAAGGGGGCGCCATAGGCGGCGGCTTCGGCATCGGTCATGTCGGGCTGGGAGCGTTTCATCAGGGCCGGAATGTCGAGATCCGGCCGGCTGCGGTTGAAGGCGCGCCAGCGGTCAAACCCTTCGCTGACGGGTTCGCCCACCGGGATGGTGGTGTTCATCACCAGCAATCGGCTGAAACGTTCAGGCAGTGCCGGCGGCAGGGTGAGGCCCAGGATGCCGCCCCAATCCTGGCAGACCAGCACGACATTGCGCAGATCGAGCGCGATGATGAAGGCGAGCAGCGTTTCGCGGTGGAAATCAAAGCTGTAGACCGCCTCGTCAACCGGCTTGTCGGAGCGGCCGAAGCCGAAGAGATCGGGCGCCACCACGCGATGACCGGCCGCAGCGAAGATGGGCACCATCTTGCGATAGAGATACGACCAGGTCGGCTGGCCATGCAGGCACAGGAAGGTCACGGCGGCGTCGCGCGGGCCTTCGTCGAGATAATGCATGCGCAACCCGGGGCGGCCGGGCAAATCAGAAAGATAATGCGGCCTGAAGCCGAAGCCCGGCAAGCCGAGAAACCGGGCATCATCGGTGCGCAATGCGTGCATGGCGGTCTCCCCGTTGTGACGCTGGCAGCCAGCGTTGGCAGAGATTAGCATCTGTAGCGACTGCTACAAGTGCGCCTTGCGGAAATTGGCTGCTTTCCGGGGCAGGGCAAATGTCTGGACTTGCGCGTGACCTGCTGGCTTTACATTCTGTTATCAGATGGTGATCCGCCGTCACCGGGCGGCCTTGCCGCCACACCTTCGCCCTGTTGCAGGCGCAGCAGATTGCTCAGTGTCTCGATCGAGAAGGGCTTTTCGATATAGGGGCGCCCGCAGCGCTGGAGAAAGGCGTTGGCGGCTTCGCCCAGCGTGTCGCCGGTGAGGAAGACCAGACGGGTTGCCAATTCCGGCCTGTGCTGCACCAGCCAGTCGTGCAGGGCCGGCCCGTCCATGCCGGGCATCTTGATGTCGGCGATGATCAGGTCGGGCTTCGCCTGGTCGAGCAGGCGGATGGCATCCGCGCCGCTGCGGGCAGCCTGGGCCTGCCAGCCTTGCTGTTCCAGCAGCTCACAGATGGTTTCGGCCAGATCAAGTTCATCGTCCACAACCAGCGCCCGGCCGGCCAACGGCGATGCCGGTGACGATGCCGCGGGCGCGTTGGCTTCGGCATGGGCGTTGACGGGAATGATGACCCGGAACTGCGCACCGGCGGCCGTCTTGACGAGCGACAGGTCGCCGCCATGCGCCTGCACCACGCCATAGGCAAAGGACAGGCCGAGGCCGGTGCCGGCGCCGACGGGTTTGGTGGTGAAGAACGGTTCGAAGATCCGGCCGTGCAGGGCGGGCGGAATGCCGGGGCCATTGTCGCGCACGTCGATGACCAAGCGGTCGTGCTGCAGCCGGGTGGAGATCCACAGATCGCGGGGGCCGGCAATGGTTTCGAGGGCATGCTGGGCGTTGATGATCAGATTGGCGAACAGCTGGTGCAATTGGCCGGCATCGCCGGCAATCACCGGCAAGCCGGGGGCCAGATCGCGATGCACCCTGATCCCGGCTGACCGCAGGCCATAGACCGTGATGTCAAGCGCGGCCTCGATCAGGTCGTTCACGTCAACCAGTTGGCGTTCGGGAGCGCGTTGGCGTGCCATGGCCAGGAAGGTCTGCACGATGCGGGCACAGCGTTCGGCGGCGGCGCGGATCTTGCCGGCGCGCACCGATGTCCGTTCGTCTGCAGCTTTTTCCTGGAGGATGAGGGCCTGGCCCACCACCACCGACAGCGGGTTGTTGAGTTCGTGGCTGAGGCCGGCCAGCAGCGAACCCAGCGCCGACATTTTTTCCGAATGATAGAGGGCGGCGCGGGAGCGTTCGAGCTCTGCCTCGGCCCGCATCTGTTCGGTGGTATCGATGGCAAAGCCGCCGATCTGTGGCGTGCGGCCATCGAGCAGGAGCGGAAAGCGGATCAGCAGCGCCGAGGAATTTGTCTGGCGATCGGGGAAGAACTGGCTGCGCGTCTGGGACTGGCCAGTGGCAATCGCGCGCCGCTCCTCCTCGTCGATCCGGGCAGCCTCCTCGGTGCCCAGCACCTCTGTCGCCGTTCGGCCAATGGCGCCTTCAACCGGAACGCCCAGCACCTTGGCCATTTCCGGGTTGACCATCACATAGCGGCCGCCGGTGTCTTTCAGATACATGCCAACCGGCGCGTTGCGCATGAAGGCATCGAGCAGGGCCTGGCTTTCCCGCGCGCGTTCGTCGGCCTGGCGCCGATCGCTGTTGTCCAGCGCAATGCCGGTGGCGCGCACCGGCGTGCCATCGGCATCGCAGCTGGAAACCCCGCGCAGCAGCACCCAGCGGATCTGGCCATCGGGGCGGATGATGCGATATTCGATCTGGAACGGCTTGCCGCTGAACACCGCATCATCCACTTCGCGCAGATAATGTTCGCGATCATCGGGGTGGACGAAATCATAGCGCATGTCTCCGGGCAGGGTTTCGGCATAGTCGATGCCCCAGATCTCGCAGGTGCGGGGTGACCACCAGCATTCGTTCCTGACAATATCATAATCCCAGGTACCCATTTCGGCGGCTTCGACGGCGACGCGCAGGCGTTCCTCGCTGCGCTGCAGCCGCGATGTCGTGCGGGCGAGTTCCACCAGCGACCAGGTCTGTTCGGCCACTTCGCGGATGGTCCATTGTTCGGCCAGGCTCCAGCCATGGGGCCGCGCGCGGCAGACCGACAGCAGCGCCACCTGACGACCGTGCCGAATGATCGGCACCGTCACCAGAGCTGCTGCCTCCCGGGCACGGCACAGCGCCTTTGTCCTTGGCGGCAATTCCGGGTCGGCCGCCACGTCGCTTGCCACCAGGATATGGCAGAAGCTTGCGCCCGCCGGTTCGATGCCCAGCGCCGCGGCCGGCACGTCGGCCGGGCTGGCATCGCAGCTGCCATCCGTCCACTCATGCAGCAGGGCCAGTGTTGGCATGGCGGAGCCGGGTTCGGCGAAGCAGACCCTATTGGCGCCCGTCTGTGCGGCCAGCATCTGGGCCGCGACCGACAGGATCGCGTCTGCATCAGCGAGGCTGCGCAGCTGATCGACAAGATCAGTCACGAACCGATCTGTTGACACAAGAGCCAGGTCACCGTGGGGGATGGGCATGGTCGCCTTTGGATTCAGAGGGGTGCGAAGGCGCGGGCGGTCAGGCATGCCTGCCGGGCAGTGTTGATCTGCTGATCAGTCTCGCCGAGGGATTTGACAATTGCAATCACGGCGTCGCCGCAGCGATGAACGGGGCATAACGGCGGGCATCGACCCGGACGAAGCGGCGGGCACCACTGGTTTCGCTCCAGCCGCGTGCCAGCATGCGGGCGGCGGCATGGCTGGCAGGGCGATTTGCTGTCAGGACGGTGGCAATGCGGCCGCAGTTCAGGGTGGCGGATGCCATGCAGACGATGGGACCAGGCGGCAGCGGGGCCGAGCGCCAGAGCGGCACAAGCCGGCTGGCAATGTCAGGTGATTGCGCCTGCAAGGCCAGCCAGGGCCCTTCGGCCAGCGCTGCCACATCCGCTGCGCCGCTGATCAGGGCGGAGAGGGCGGCTTCGTGCGTTCCGGCATGGCCGGTTTCGCGAAAGGCACCCCGGCCAACGCCGGCGCGCCGCAAGGCTTCAGCCTGAACAAGGGCGCCAGAGGTTGAACCGGGCAACACTTCGGCATAGCGGAGCCGCGCCGCCATGGGGCCGAGCGCTGTCAGCGTTGTCGGGCCGGTTTCCCGCCGTGCCAGCAGCACGCCGCGATAGCGTTCCTGTGTGGCCGGGGGTGGAGCCAGCACGGCGACGGCATGGGCGCCCTGCAAGCGCGCAACGCGGACAAATACGGCCAGATTGGTGACGGCCAGATCAATTTCGCCGTTCTGCACGGCCGTGGCCAACAGGTCCGGTGTGGAAAACAGCAGGATGATCACCGGCCGGCCGCTGATCCGTTCCACCAGGCGCGCGAGTGGCGCAATTGCAGCCCGCCGGTCATAGGCTGGATAAGCATAGGTTGCGAGGCGCACCGGCGGCGCGGGGGCGGCCGCCGGTGCACTTGATGAGAGCAGGGCGGCCGCGAGGCAGGCGTGGATGTTCATGCCAATTTCCCTCAGGAGCCGGCGGCACGGATGCCTGCACCCGTGCCGCCGTTGCCATCAGAAGCGGATGCCGAAGCCCGCCATCACCTGGTGACGATTGTCGCCAGCGTCATAGTCGGAGTAGCGATACTCGACCTTGGCATAGAGCCTGCTGCCCAGTTCCTGCTGGACACCGGCACCGATGCGCCAGCCGTCGAGATTCTGGGCTTCGCTTACCAGGGCGCCGGTTGCAGGCTTGTATTCGCCGCGTACCCGGGCATTAGACCAGCCGGCGAGGGCATAGAGGCTGGTGCCGGGCTTCACCTCAACACCGGCGCGGGCGATCAGGCTGAGATCGCGTCCGGCCCGCACGCACAGTCGGTCCCCGGCGGCGATGATGCCGCTGGCGCATTCCCGGGCCGTGCTGAAATCGGCGTTGGCTTCCAGACCGGCAAACAGGCCCTTGCCCAGCTTGACATCGTAACCGATGCCGAGACCGTAGGCGAGGCCGTTGCTCTTGACGCTGTCAGACTGGGCGCGATCCCAGCCGCCGTGCGCTTCCAGCCGAAGGCCTTGCGCGCAGGCGGTGCCGGAATGGCCGGCCGCAACGGCCGCCAACAGCAGGGAGAGGGGCAGGATGGAGCGGATTGTCATGATCGGTGTTCCTTTCGTGATGATGTGCAGCATGTGCTGACGGCACCGCTTTAGACCCGGCGTGCCACGCGCTGATGGCGGCGCGGCGTAATGTATGTTGCAATTGTGGCAGTGGCGCCGGTGTTGGCTGGTTTTCCAGCGTCAGCATCGGTTACAACCGCCATATGTTGGCGTTCAGACCGGCTGTGGTGACGGGCGATCCGGCGTATGGCGCGCTGGCGGCAGCACTGTTGCGTTGGGCCTGGGCAGGTGACGACGGTAACAGTTGCAACATGAACGCTGACGCCTTGCCATGCGGGCATGACGCGGTGGTGCGATGATGCAGCCTTGCATTGCGCTTGCGAAGGACCAGTGATGACTCAGAACACCCCTCACATCGTTGTCGTGGATGATGAGGACGATGTGCGCGAAATGGTGCAGGATTATCTGGTGGACCATGGCTTTCTGGTCACCCAGGTCGATGGTGGCGCCAGCCTGCGGTTGCTGATGGCGGAGCGGCCGGTCCACCTGGTGCTGCTGGATATCAACATGCCGGGTGAAGACGGGTTGACCATCGCCCGCAGCCTCAAGGCCCGCGGCGACATTGGCATCATCATGCTGACTGCCAATGGCGACACCATTGATCGGGTGGTTGGCCTGGAACTTGGCGCCGATGATTATGTGGCCAAGCCGTTTGACCTGCGCGAGTTGCTGGCCCGGGTGCGCGCGGTGCTGCGCCGGGTGGCGGCGCCCGGCCAGGCCCCGGCAACGATGGGGAACGAGGTACGCTTTGGCGACCATGTCCTCAACCTTGATTCCCGCCGGCTTTATGCCGCCGATGGCAGCCCGGTGGAGATTACTGCGATGGAATATGACATGCTGCGCGTGTTCGCCCAGAACCCGGGCCGGGTGTTGTCACGTGACCGCATTCTCGACCTGGCCCATGCCCGCGACATGGAGCCCTTTGATCGATCCGTTGACACGCGCATCGTTCGGCTGCGTCAGAAGATCGAGCGCGATCCCGCCTATCCGCAGATTATCAAGACGGTGCGCGGCGCCGGCTATATCTTTGTGCCGCACGGCCATGACCCGGCGATTGACCGGAACTGATCGGGCTATGCCGGCCAGACGGGTGCAGCCTTTGCCATAGGCAAATCGGGTCTGGCTTCAGACCCTAGATAGGTTTCCAGTGGCCGTGGTGCGTGTATCGTGGCCAGCAATCAAGCTGCTCTGGGGAGGGCCATGCACTACGCGGAACTGGCGCAGGCGCGCGACGAGTTGACCGGGCCGGGCGGCGCGTTCGAGATTGTCACCATCAAGGTGGACGGTGTGCCGGTGCGGGCTTATGCCCATGCGCTGCCGGATGTGCGGGCCCTGTGGCAATCAACACGCCAGTTCGCCGAGCGCCCTTATCTTGTGTATGAAGGTGAGCGGCTGACCTATGCCGAGGCCCATGCCCGGGTGGATGCCATTGCCGCCTGGCTGGCCGCTGCCGGCGTGCAGCCGGGCGATCGGGTGGCGATTGCCATGCGCAACTATCCGGAATGGCTGCTGATCTATTGGGCCTGCGTGTCGACCGGGATTGCGGTGGTGGGCATGAACGCTTGGTGGACGCCGGAGGAAATGGCCTATGGCCTGGCGGATGCGGCGCCCAAGGCGCTGTTTCTGGATGCCGAGCGGCTGGCGCGGTTCCGGGGCATTGCCGTTCCGCCGGCCGGGCTGCAGCTGGTGGGCGTGCGGCTGGCGGAGCCGGTGGCAGGCGTGACGCCCTTTGCCGAGGTGATTGCCCATGGCGGGCCGATGCCCGAGGTGGCGATCGATCCGGATGCCGATGCCTGCATCTTCTACACATCGGGCACCACAGGCTTTCCCAAGGGCGCGCAGCTGACGCACCGGGGCTGCATCACCAATTTGTTCAACATGCTCTATGCCGGTGCGTCCACGGCGCGGGCGGTGCAGCTGGCCACCGGTGTGGCGCCGCCGGCCACGCCGCCCGTGCCGGTGACGCTGCTGACAACGCCGCTGTTCCACGTGACCGCCAACAATTGCGGCGCCTATGCCACCACGGCGGCGGGCGGCACCATCGTGCTGATGTATCGCTGGGATGCCGGCGAAGCGCTGCGCATTATCGAAAAGGAACGGGTGACCTCCATCGGCGGCGTGCCGGTGATGGCGCGCGAACTGATCAACCACCCGGATTTTGCCACCACCGATGTGTCGAGCCTGACCGCAATGTCGGGCGGCGGCGCCCAGGTGCCGCCCGATCTGGTGCACAAGATCGAGGACCGGGTGGCCAGCGCCCGGCCGAGCACCGGTTACGGCATGACCGAAACCTGCGGGATCATCACCTCCTGCTCCGGGGATTTCTTTGTCGACAAGCCGGACAGCGCCGGCCCGGCCATGCCGGCCTATGAGGCGAAGTGCGTGGACGATGATGGCAACATGGTGCCGCCGGGAGCGGTGGGCGAACTGTGGGTGCGCGGCGCGGCGGTAATCAAGGGCTATATCAACCGGCCGGAGGCCACAGCTGCCTCCATCACCGATGGCTGGCTGCACACCGGCGACATTGCCCGCATCGACGAGCATGGCTTCATCTACATCGTCGACCGCAAGAAGGACATGGTGCTGCGCGGCGGCGAGAATGTCTATTGCGCGGAGGTGGAGGCCGCCATCTATCGCCACCCGGCGGTGGCCGAATGCTGCGTGTTCGGCGTGGCCGACGAACGGCTGGGCGAAGAGGTGGGCGTGGCCGTGGTGTTGAAACCCGGCGAGGCTTTGGATGCCGAGGGCCTGCGCCAGCACTGCGCGGCGCTGATCGCCAATTACAAGCTGCCACGCCACATCTGGTTCATGGCCGATCCGCTGCCGCGCAATGCCAGTGGCAAATTCCTGCGGCGCGAGCTGCGCGAACAGTTGAGCGCGGCGCTGCCGACGGCCTAACGGGCGGCGGCCTGCGCCAGCAGCAGGGCGCCTGTGATCCCGCTGTTGTCGCCCAGGGCAGGGGGCAGGATGCGATGGCGCCCGGTGCCGGGGAAATAGGCGTTGCCCAGGGTGTCGGTGCGGGCGCGCACCCGGTCGATCAGGCCGGGCGTGTTCATGACGCCGCCGCCCAGCACGATGATTTCCACCGCCGTGGTGGCGATCAGCGTGTGGCAGAGTTGCGCCAGATAATCGGCAATGATGGCGTGGCCAGGATGATCGGCGGGCAGGCCTGACAATGGCTGGCCCCAGCGCGCGATGATCGCCGGGCCGCACACCAGCCCTTCCAGGCAATCGCCATGGTGGGGGCAGATGCCGGGAAAATCGGCATCGTTGGCCGGGCGGCGCGGCAGCATGTGGCCCATTTCGGGATGGGCGGCACCATGCACCAGCTGGCCATCGAGCATGAGGCCGCCGCCCACCCCCGTGCCAATGGTGACATAGGCCAGCGAACCGGCATCACGGCCGGCGCCTATGCGGGCTTCGGCCAGCGCGGCGCCGTTCACATCGGTGTCAAAGCCCACCGGCACGCCCAGGCTGCGGGCGAAATGGCCGGCCAGATCGCAATCGGCCCAACCCGGCTTGGGCGTGTTGGTGATATGGCCCCAGCGCGGCGAGGCGGGATCCAGCGCCACCGGGCCGAAGCTGGCGATGCCCATGGCCGCAATGGCGCCCTGGGCGGCGAACCAGGCGCTGGCTTCGGCCAGGGTTTCAGCCGGCGTGCGGGTGGGGATGATATGGCGGGCGGTGATGGCATCGGGCGCATGGCCCACGGCCAGCACGAATTTGGTGCCGCCGGCTTCGATACCGGCCAGAAGGGGGATATTGGTCATGCCGCTTGCGTGTGCACCAGGCTGGCGCCGTGGCCAAGCAGCGACAGGTGCAGCAGCGGCGCCGGCACCCCGCCGAAATGGCGCCGTGCTGTCGCCGGATCGGCCGGGACGGCCGTGCCATCGAGGCCGATGAAATCGACAAAGCTGGCCACGGTGAGTTCGGCCGTGACGATCCAGCTGTAGCTTTGCAGCGGCGCCGATGGCGGGTTGCACAGCACCAGGCCGGAGCCGTTCAGCGGCGTGTAGGGCCCGAACAGCGTATCGGCGACCATGCCGTAAAGCCCGCCCGGCGCATGGCCGAGACCGGGGGCGAAGGTGCTGGACTGGGTGGCCCAGAGGACATGATAACGCCCCGCGTGAACCACGACATGGGCGCGTTCCAGCTCGTTGTTGACGCCATCGGCGGTGACCAGCGGCGGCAGCAGCTGCCAGCCGCCATCGCTGGCCTTGCGGGCGATGCCAACCGCGCCGTTGTGATCGCTGGCAGCACCGGCCAGCGAGGCGGTGAAGATCAGATATTCGTGGCCGTCGGCCGGATCGCGGAACCAGGCCGGATCGCGGAAGGCCTTGATCTTGCCGGCTTCGCCTTCATGGGCATCGGCCAGCATATAGGCGGGATGAGGCCCACGCAGCGAGGGCCGGGGGTGCGACCAGCCCTGCGGGCGGCCATCAGCGCCGATGGCGGCGCTGGCTTCGAAAAGCTGCTGCTGATAGCCGCCGGGCCGGGCATCGGTGCCGGCCGCGGTGAAATAGAGGGTGACATTGGTGCCGTTGGTGACGGCGGAGCCGGCCCATTCGCGCTCATAGGGCACTGGCACATCCGGCAGCACCGGGCCCAGATCCTGCCACTGGCCGTCACGCCGTTCGAGCAGGTGGATCTTCGCCTCGAAGTGGCGCAGCGCCGGGTCGCCGCGGTCGGGCGCGGTGAGGACCATCCAAAATTCCCGCCCGGCGAGGCGGGCGATGCGGCCCTGTTCGTCCTGGATCGGCCACAGGTCCCAGTACAATCGGTCGGGCGCCAGGCCCTGCCGGTCGACGCCGGTGATCAGCGGCACCTGGGCGGCCTGGGCGGCATTGGCGGTGCCGGCGGCGGCGACAGTCCAGCGGCTGGTCATGAACGGGGGCCCGATGTGGCAGGAGTGGGTGACAATAGTGGGGTGGCCGGGGCTGCCAAGTGGCAACCCCGGCCGGGGGAGTCGATCAGAAGTCGAACCGCACCGATGCGGTGATGGTCCGGCCGTTGATAGCACGGGCGCGCAGGAAGTTGTTGGCGCCCTGGGTGATGGCGCCTTCCTCCGCCTCGGTGATGCCAACCGCGTTGAACAGATTGTTGGCATTCAGGGAGACTTCGACGCGATCGACCGGGCGGACGTTCACGAAGGCGTTGACCTGGGTGTAGGCCGGGAACACCAGCTGGTTGTTGTCCTGCGCATAGGCGCGGGTGGTGCCGACGATGTTGAGGCCGAAGCGCGCGACATCGAGATCCACCGACGGGGTGAGTTGATAGATGAAGCGGGCCTGGCGGCGCGGGGTGTTGCCCTGGTTCGCCGGCGTGATGGCATCGCTGGCGATGGTCGCATCCGTCCAGGTCGCGCCGGCGCGCAGATCGAACGGGCCGGTGTGATACGCGGTTTCCAGCTCGATGCCCTTGGCTTCATAGGTGCGATCGAAGAAACGCTGGGTGGTGGCTTCGAAATTCTGTTCCTGCGTACGGGCATAGAAGCCGGTGACGAACAGGCCGAAGCCGCGCGACTTGTATTTCACGCCGATTTCATACTGATCGACATAGTCCACCGCATCCTGCTTGCGCACGCCGCCGTTGGGCAGCACCACCCCAAACAACAGGCGATCGGCATTGGCGCGGCCGCCACGGCTGGCCCGGCCAAACACCGCCGTGTCATCGTTGAGGCGATAATTGGCGCCCAGCGACCAGGAGAAATAGCCGATGTCATAATTGACCGGGCTGGGCGTGCCATTGGCGATCAGCGAGACGGACCGTTCGACCGGCTGGATGGAGCCGTTGCCATCGACATCGAAGTTGCTGGCCTGCAGCGTGCCGGCATAGCTGCCGCGGGCCGAGACATTGTCCCACCGCAGCGAGCCATCGAGGCTGAGGGCGCCGAGATCGGCATTCACCGCCAGATAGGGGGCATTGATGTCGTAGCTGACATCATAGCTGCGCTGGCAGCAATTGCCCCAGAACGGCACGCCATAGGCATAAAGACCATTGCGGGTGAGCACCGCGCCATTGGCCGGGTTGACCACATCCACCAGCGCGGCGTTGCGGCCCTGAACCTCCATCAGGAAACTGTCCCACGTCCAGTCCATGTCGATGTTCTGGCGGGCCTTGTAGAAGCCCAGCGTCGCAGTGACCTTGCCAAGTTCCTTGGTCAGCTTCAGATCGTTGGTGAAGCCGCCGAAATCATTGATTTCGGTGTTGAACAAGTGAGTGCGCATCAACAGGCCATTGGCATTGTTGAAGGCGCGGCCGGCGTTGGGGCCGTTGGCATAGACAAGATTGTAGCTGCCGGCGGTGCCGGTGAGCAGCTGGCCGACCGAATTGCCGATGCCGGCAGCCGCGCCCACTTCCGACGGGAAGGGCGAGACAAAGCGGCCCTTCACGCTGGACCAGCGGAAACGTTCCTCGATCGTCAGGCCATCGGCCAGCTCGAACTGGGCTTCGAGGCCGAGCGTGGTGACCAGCGCGCGCATGCCGTCGCGGATATCGGTGACTCTGCGGTTGTTGTTGCCATCAAGGCCAGCGGCCGTGGTGAAGAAGGCGCTGTGCGGCGTGTCGCGCAATATGTCGAAATTGGTGAAGGACTGGAATTTGGGATCGGCGTTGGAGCCGGTGACCAGCATCGGCATCGGCAGATAGCCGATGGCGCGATCATCCAGATGCTTGACGTTCAACCGCACATAGCCGCCATCAAAGTCCTGGGTGAGGTTGGCCTTCACCTGATAGCCGCTGTTGCCGTTGTAACCGGCGCGGCGCGGGCCTTCGCCTTCACGCCAGAAACCGCCGATGTTGAAGCGGGTCTTTTCGGCGATGTGGGCGCCATAGTTGAAATCGAGGCGATATTCCTCGAAATCGACGCCGGCGGTGCCGATCAGCGTGCCGCCATCCTCGCTGCCATCCTTGCTGATGAAGTTGATGACGCCGCCCGGCGCGTTGGAGGCGAGGGTGGAGGCGGAGCCGCCGCGCACCGCTTCGATCGAGCGGATGGTCTGGTCGGCGCGCAGGAAGATGTCGGCGTTGCCGAACGCGATGTCGCCGAACTGCATCACCGGCAGGCCATCTTCCTGCAGCTGCAGGAACTTGGCGCCGCCCGAAGCGACCGGCAGACCGCGCACGGCGATGTTGGCATTGCCGTCGCCGCCGGTCGATTCCGAACGGATGCCGGGGATCTGGCGGAAGATTTCAGCCGTGGTGCGCGGGGCGGCATCCAGCACCGCCTGGGTGGACAGCGCGCTGACCGAGACCGAGGTGTCGAGGCGGTTGGCCGGGCGGGCGCTGGCCGTCACGACAATCTCTTCCAGGCCCAGCGCATCGTCGCTGCTGTCCGGCTTGGCGGCGTCGGCCTTGGCGGTTTCGGTTTGTGCTAAGGCCGGTGCGCCGAGAGCGGCGAACGCCACCCCGATGGCCAATGCGTGGCGAATCTTCATGCGATACTGCTCCTCTCCCTTATGGTTGCGGACAGGCATAGCTTCGTTACAAACGTTTGCAACCAAAAAATGCAAACGTTTGAATTTCGCCGATTCTGTGGCAGGCAGGGAATTGCAGTGCAGCCCGGCAGAGGCGGCACGCGGGGAGGAGTGGCCATGCAAGCGGCGGAAAAACCACGGCTTTCACTGTGGCGAATCGTGGAAATGAACATCGGCTTCTTTGGTTTGCAGTTCAGCTTTGGCCTGCAGCAGGCCAATATGGGCCCGATCTATGGCATGCTGGGGGCCGAGGAGGCGACGATGCCGCTGCTCTGGCTGGCCGGGCCGATGACCGGTTTGTTGGTGCAGCCGCTGATCGGCGCGATGAGTGACCGGACCCTGTCGCGGCTGGGCCGGCGCACACCCTATTTCCTGGCCGGCGCGCTGATCTGTTCGCTGGCGCTGTTGGCCATGCCGTATTCGGCCACACTTTGGATGGCGGCCTCGCTGTTGTGGATCCTGGATGCCGGCAACAACATCACCATGGAACCCTATCGCGCCTATGTCGCCGATCGGCTGGCGCCGGATCAGCGCGCGACCGGATTCCTGACCCAAAGCGCCTTCACCGGCCTGGCGCAATGCCTGTCCTATCTGGCGCCCAGTCTGCTCACGGCGCTGGTGGGCCGTGATGTGGTGGATGGCAATGGCATCCCGGCCGTGGTGCGCATCGCCTTCGTGATCGGCGCGATCCTGTCGATCAGCACCATTGTCTGGTCGGTGTGGCGGGTGCCGGAACTGCCACTGGCGCCGGCCGAGCGGGTGGTGCTGGCGGCGCGGCCGCTTGGCTGGCGGGGCACCCTGGCCGATATTGCGGCAGCCGTGCGCGACATGCCGCGGCCGATGCGCCAGCTGGTCTGGCCGATGCTGTGCCAATGGTATGCGATGTTCGCCTATTGGCAGTTCATCAGCTTTGCCGTCGCCCGCGGCCCCTATGGCACCGCCGATCCGCACAGCGCGGCCTTCCGCGCGGCGACGCTGACGGCGCAGCAGGCCGGCGCGCTTTACAATCTGGTCGCTTTTGCCGGGGCGCTGCTGCTGATCCCATTGGTGCGGCGGCTGGGGGTGCGGCTGGTGCACGCCCTGTGCCTTGCGGCATCGGGCGCGGCCATGCTGATGATCCCCGGCGTCTCGTCACCGTTGGCGCTGTTCGGCCTGATGATCGGTATTGGCCTGGGCTGGGCCGGCATGATGGGCAATCTTCATGTCATGCTGGCCGATTCCATCCCACCGGAACGCAATGGGATTTACATGGGCATCTTCAACATGTTCATTGTGGTGCCCATGCTGATCCAGACGCTCACCATGCCCTTGCTCTACCAGCCGCTGCTGGGCGGGGACCCGCGCAACGTGCTGTTGCTGGCCGGCGGCCTCATGCTGGCCGGGGCTGGTGCCACCCTGCTGGTGGACGCCGGCCAGCGCCTGCCGCGAACGCAGGCGGCCTGATGGCGGGCGCTGACGACAATATGGAACCCGCGCTGGGCGATGGGCAGGTGCGCACCATCACCGATCTGGCACGGCTGGCCGGTGTGTCGCCCGGTACCGTGTCGCGCGCGCTGGCCGGCAATGCGCTGGTCAATGCCCGCACCCGTGATCGCATCCAGCAGCTGGCGCGGACGCACGGCTTTCAACTGAACCAGATGGCCAGCAACCTGCGCCGCCAGAAAACCGGCGTGGTGGGCGTGGCCATTCCGCTGGGCCATGACCGGCGCCAGCAGATTTCCGACAGTTTCTTCATGACCTTGCTCGGCCACCTGGCCGACGAGCTGACCGAGCATGGCTATGACCTGATGCTGCGCCGGGTGATCCCGGATCGCGACGAGGATTGGCTGGCCCGCTTCACCGGTTCGGGCATGGTCGATGGCCTGATCGTCATCGGCCAATCGGACCAGTTCGACCGCATTGAGGAGGCGGCCGCCGCCTATCTGCCGATGGTGGTGTGGGGCAACCACCAGCAGGGCCAGCGCCATTGCGTGGTGGGCACCGACAACCGGCTGGGCGGGCGGCTGGCGGCGCAGCAGCTGATCGCCGCCGGTGCAACCAGCCTGATGTTCCTGGGCGATACCGAGC
Source organism: Sandarakinorhabdus sp. FBCC-B8862 (assembly GCF_059745315.1). Taxonomy (NCBI): domain Bacteria; kingdom Pseudomonadati; phylum Pseudomonadota; class Alphaproteobacteria; order Sphingomonadales; family Sphingosinicellaceae; genus Sandarakinorhabdus; species Sandarakinorhabdus sp. FBCC-B8862. The sequence continues at coordinate 670,241 of NZ_CM185574.1, read as the reverse complement.
CGATGGAGTTTGCCGCGCGATTTGCCGGGGCCGGGGATGTGGCGGCACGTTCCGGGGTGCCGATCATGGCCTGCCCCACCCATCTGGCGATTGATCGCATGCCCGATGAGATTGCCGGCCATCTGGCCCGCCACGCCGGCCAGATCGATGGCATCTTCGCCGCGACCGACACGCTGGCGGTGGCCTGCCTGAAGGCGCTGCAGGATCGTGGCCTGGCCGTGCCGCAGCGCATGCGGCTGGTGGGCTTTGATGATCTGCCATTGGCTGGGCAGACCGTACCGCCGCTCACCACCATCCGGCAGGACATCGCGGCCGGTGCCCGCGGCCTTGTGGACCTGTTGCTGCGCCGGCTGGCCGGCGAGAAGACCGAAAGCCTGGTGCTGCCCCCCGAACTGGTGGTGCGCGCGACAGCTTAACCGAGACGATAGCCGATACCGGGCTCGTTGCGGATCAGGGCGGGGCGGGCCGGGTCCTGTTCCACCTTCAGGCGCAGGGCACGGATGGCGACGCGCAGATATTCGACATCCTCGCGGTGGGCCTTGCCCCACACCTGTTCGAGCAGCATGGCATGGGTCAGCACCCGGCCCTGTGCCGCGACCAGCGCGCTCAGCAGGGCGAATTCGCGCGGGGTGAGCGACAGCGGCTGGCCCGAGAAGCAGGCGCTGTGGCGGTCGGGATCAATGCGGAATGGGCCATGGCTGAGCGTGCCGTCGTCGCTGCTGCGGCCGGTGCGCAGGGCAACGCGCAGCCGGGCACGCACCTCCTCGCCGTTGAATGGCTTGGTGATATAATCGGCGGCGCCCAGATCAAGCGCGGTGACCTTTTCGGCCACGTCGGTGCGGGCTGAAATGACGAGAATGGGTGCAGTGCTGGCGGCACGCAGCACGGGGATCAGCTCCAGCCCATCGCGATCGGGCAGGCCCAGATCGAGCAGGATGGCGTCCACATTGCCGTTGGCCAGCTGCTGCAGCGCCTTGCTGGCATTGCCTGCGGCGATGGCGTCATGGCCATCGGCGGTGAGGACCACGGCCAGCAACCGCAGGATGGCCGGTTCATCATCGATGCAGAGGATGCGGCTCATGCGGCTGGCGCCGGTGCCAGCCGCATGGCGAGCGTGAAGCGCGCGCCGCCGGCCGGGGCGCTGTCGACCGTGATGGACATGGCCATGGCATCGCCGAAGCCCTTGACGATGGCAAGCCCAAGGCCGCTGCCGTGGGTGCGGTCTGTCCCCTCGATCCGGGTGAAGCGCTCGAAGATCCGGGCGCGGTCGGCCATGGGCACGCCGGGGCCATCATCATCGACGTGCAGGTGCATCATCGTGTCGGCAACCTCAGCGCTGAGGGTGACACGGTGCCTGGCGTGGCGCAGCGCATTGTCGACCAGATTGGCGACCATTTGCTGAAGCAGCACCGGATCGGCGACGACAAACGGCAGATCGGCTGGCAGATGCCGCGCCAGCGCGATGCCGGTTGGGATGGCCACGGCATCGGCAGCGGCGTTGATGCTGTCCAGCGGGTCCACCGCTTCCAGTCGGGGCGCCAGCGCGCCAGCCTCCAGCCGGGCGGCGCCGATCAGATCGCTCATCATCCGTTCGAGGCGCTGCGCGGCTGCGAGTGCTTCACCAGCTGCCGGATGTGTGCGTGCCAGGTCGGCCAACTGGCCCGTGATGACGGTAAGTGGCGTGCGGAAATCATGGCCAAGGGAGGCCAGCACAGTGCGCCGCAACCGGTCTCGCTCTTCCAGCATGGCGCGCTCGCGGCGTTCGGCCTCCAGCGCGTCGCGGTCCAGGCTCTGGCCGAACAGCAAGGCAATCTGGTGCAGATGCGCCAGCTCCGCCTCGCCGCGCATCCGGCCGTCCATCGGGCGGGCGAGGGCGGCAACACCAATCTCCTGCCGGTTCCGGGCGGCGAGCGGCAGAAAGCTCCAGTCTGCAGCGGCCATCACGGCGGTGCCGTGCCCGGTGCAGTCGCCATTGTGTGCTGCCCAGGCCGCGGCGGCGGCATCCAGTGCCGAGAAGCCCCCGTCGGGTTGCGGCAGCGTGCCGGCTGGCAGCAGGCGCAGCGGGCCGTATCGCGTTTCAACCAGGGCGATGCCGCGCGCGAGTGCCGTTTCGGCCGGGGGGGCGCCCAACTGTGCAGACAGTTCGGCCATTTCAGCGCTGCGGCCGGCGCGCTGCTGTGCTTCGGCTTCGCGCTGGGTGAGGCGGGAGGCAAGCCGGCTGGTGACCAGCGCGACGGCAACCAGCACCACCAGGCTGACCAGATTTTCGGTCTGGTGCACCCGGAAGGTGTAGCGCGGTTCCAGCAGGAAGAAATTATAGGCGGCAGCGCCACCGAGGGCCGCAAACAGGCCGGGCCCAAGCCCGCCGCGCGTCGCAGCAAGCAGAACTGGGAGCAAGAACAGCAATGCTGCCGAGGCGAGGCCCAGCACCTGCAGACCGGCATCAGCAGCCCAGGCCGTGGCGGCGACGGCGGCCAGCGCTGCAAGATAGGATTGGGCGGGTTTCGTCATGGCCAGCCACTATAGTTCGATCTGGCTGCCAAGTTCGACCACCCGGTTGCTGGGAATGGCGAAATAGGCCGTGGGATCGGCGGCATTGCGGTGGAGGAACATGTAGATCACCACCATCCAGCGCGGCAGCGCCGGCGTGGTGCCAAAGCGGATGGCGCTGCGCCCCAGGAAGAAGGAGGTGCCGCCGGGCCGTGCGATCAGGCCCTGGTGGCGGGCGAGGTCGCTGGGCACATCGATCACGTCCATATAGCCATAGCGCAGCCGGGCCTTGGTGAAGTGTTCATCCACCCGGTCCAGTTCCAACCGGTCGGCCGGTGCCACATGTGGCGCGGCCTGGATGTCGACCTTCAGCAGGATGTTGTTCTGGTGCAGCGCCTTGTTGTGCTTCAGATTGTGCAGCAGCGCCGATGGCGTGAGCGCCAGATTCTGGGTGAGGAAGACGGCGGTGCCGGCCACGATGGCCGGCGGCCGGCTGGCCAGCGCCGCCAGCGCATCATCCAGCGCGATGCCTTGTTCGCTGGCCCGGCTAAGCGCCGCGGTGCGGCCGCGGATCCAGATGGCCATGACCAGCCCCACGATGGCCGCCACCAGCAGCGGCACCCAGCCGCCTTCGCCAATGCGCAGCAGATTGGCGCCGAGGAAGAACAGATCCAGCGCCAGGAACGGTGCCACCAGCAGTGCCGCCCACAGCGGTTCCCAGCGCCAGTGTTTCCAGGCGATGATGAAAGCAAGGCAGGTGGTGACGACCATGGTGGCCGTCACGGCAATGCCATAGGCCGCCGCCATTGCCGTGCTGGACCGGAAGGCGAACACCAGGATGAGCACGCAGGTGAGCAGCAGCCAGTTGACCGCAGGCATGTAGATCTGGCCGATCTGATGTTCGGAGGTTTGCCGGATGGTCAGCCGCGGCAGCAGGCCGAGCGAGATGGCCTGGCTGGTGAGCGAGTAGGCGCCGGTGATGACAGCCTGGCTGGCGATGATCGTCGCCAATGTTGCGAGCACCACCAGCGGCGCCCGCAGCACATCAGGCGCCATGATGAAGAACCAGTCGGCATTGGCCAGCGGCTGACCTGCCGCTTCGGCCGTGGCCAGCGCACGCAGGGCCAGCGCCCCCTGGCCAAGATAGTTGAGGGTCAGCGCCGGCCACACTAGGCCCAACCAACCGAGCTGGATCGGCAGCCGGCCGAAATGGCCCATGTCGGCAATCAGGGCTTCGGCGCCGGTCACAGTGAGGAACACGGCGCCGAGCACGAGCAGCCCGGTCATGCCGTGGCCGGCCAGAAAACTGATGCCGTGGACTGGATTGACCGCCGCCAGGATCGCCGGGGTCTGCACGATCTGCCAGACACCAAGGCCGGCGAGCGCCGCGAACCATAGCAGGCATACCGGCCCGAACAGCGCCGCCATGCCGGCCGTGCCGCGCGATTGCCCGACGAACAGCGCCAGCAGGATGGCGACGGTGACACCCAGGATGACGCCTTGTGACATGCCATCAAGGCCGGGAATGGTTTTCAGGCCCTCCACGGCCGACAATACCGACAAGGCCGGCGTGATGATGGCATCGCCATAGAACATGGCCGCCCCGGTGGCGCCCAGCAGGGTGACGATCAGCCAGCTGCTGCCAGTGGCGCGGCGAGCCAGCGCCATCAGCGAAAGCACGCCGCCTTCGCCGCCATTGTCCATCCGGGTGAGAAACAGCACATATTTCAGGCTGACCACCAGGATCAGCGCCCACAACGCCAGCGACAGCACACCGATGATCTCCCCGCGATCGATGCCGCCGCCAGCGGCCTGGGCCAGTGCCTCCCGAAAGGCATAGAGCGGGCTGGTGCCAATGTCGCCATAGACGACGCCAATCGCGCCCAGGGTGAGCGCAGCGAGAGAATTGCGGGTTGTTCGGGCTGCGGATTGCACGGCGCACCTCCAACATCATGGAGGCCCGCCAATGGGCCATGGGCGCGTTAAATTGCCATAGGGATCGCCGGCCCGGCGCGTAAAGGGCGCGTAAAAGTCGGCGATTTCGTCCGGTTACCAGCGCGTGTCGGCCAGCAGCGCTGCGTAGATCTCGATCCCATCCCACAGATTGCCGATGCGGATATTCTCGTTCGCGGCATGCTGATTGTCGTCGGCATTGGCCACCGAAACGCCGATCATCGGCGCACCCAGCGCCTCGACAATTTCGGCAAACGGCGTGGTGCCGCCCATCAACGGCATCTGCACCGGCGGCTGGCCGGCAATGCGCGCGAAGGCGTCGATCACCGCCTTGGCCGCCGGCGTGTCCAGCGGCACCTTGACCGCAACCGAGCCGCCGTCGCTCCAGTTCAGCTTCAACAGTTTCGGCCAGGCCTGGCGGGTCGCGAGATCAGGTTCGGTGCGGATGATGTGCCAGCCTTGCTGCGCCAGATAGGCTTCGGTGGTTTCCCGGACATGCGCCATGGTCTGGCCCGGCCCCAGCCTGATGTCGAAACTGGCCCAGGCCGATGTGGCAATGGCGTTGGCCGCTGGCGAGCGCGTGTCGCCGCCGTGGATGGCGCGCACGTTCAATGTGGGTGAAAGATAGCCATCAGCAATGCGTTCGGTGCCGATGGTGCGGCCCAGCGCCAGATCCTGCTTCAGTTGCGCCTCCACCGGCGGTAGCGCGGCCAGCGCTGCCTTGTCGCTTGCCGAGGGCGGCGGGACTTCGCTGGCAAGGCCAGGCACCTTGATGTTGCCCTGCTCATCGCGCAGCTGCATCACCAGATCGGCGATCATCACGGTGGGGCTGGGCACCCAATTGCCATAATGGCCATCGTGCAGGGCGCGGGCCGGGCCATAGACGGTGGCCTCGAAATCGATGATGCCGCGGTTGCCGCCGCTCACCAGCGGCCGGCCGCTCTGGTGGACCGGGCCGTCACCCATGATGAGGAGATCAGCGGCCAGCAGCGCCTTGTTGGCGCGCACGATGGCGCCGAAATTGGGGGAGCCGGCCTCCTCCTCACCCTCCCACAGGATCTTGATGTTGACGGCGGGTGTGATGCCCTTGGCCGCCAGCGCATCCAGCGCCCACAGCGTGGCGGCGATGGTTGCCTTGTCGTCGCCGCTGGCGCGGCCGTGCAGGCGCCAATCGGGATCGATCGGCTGTCCGGGGGCGGGATCAATCTTCCGGCTGGCCGGCGGCGGTGTGCGCAGCGTGGGCTGGAACGGCGGATCCAGCCAGCCGGGCTGGTTCACCGGCTGCCCGTCATAATGGGCGTACAGCAGCATGGTGCGCTTTGCGCCCGGCGTGCGGCGTTCGGCAAACACACTGGCCGGTGTGCCGGGCCGGGCGCGCAGCTGCCGGGTGGCGAAACCCCGCGCCTTCAACTGGGCTTCCAGATAATCGGCATTGCGATCAACGTCCGCCAGGTTGCTGGCGATGCTGGGCATGGCAACGAACTGGCTGTAATCAGACAGCAATTGCCGTTCATTGGCCTGGCGCCAGCTGCGCACCTGGGCCCGCAGCCGGTCAGATGCCGGGGTGGCCGTGGCCGCGCTCGCGACCGCCAGCATGCACAGCGCCATCAACCCGGATTTCATCATGTACACCCCCAACATTGCCGTGCCACCGTGGCGCAAGCCGCCCGCGAAGGCAACCGACAGCCGCTTTACATGGATAATACAGCTGTTATGAGAGCGGGCAGAGCAACCGGAGAATTTCGCATCATGCTGCAACTGTCGGGCGTTACCCATGTCTATCCCAACGGCACCCGCGCCCTGGATGACGTGAACCTTGCGATCCCCACGGGCATGTTTGGTTTGCTGGGCCCCAACGGCGCCGGCAAATCGACACTGATGCGCACGGTGGCGACGTTGCAGACCCCGACGGCCGGCCAGATCCGCTTTGGCGATATCGACGTGATTGCCGAGCCGGAACGGCTGCGCGAGACCCTGGGTTATCTGCCGCAGGATTTTGGCGTTTATCCGCGCGTTTCGGCCTATGACATGCTGGACCATATGTGCGTGCTGAAGGGCATTGCCAGCGCGGCCGATCGCAAGGCGACGGTGGAAACCCTGCTGAACCAGACCAATTTGTGGACGGTGCGCGGCAAGGCGATTGCCGGCTTTTCGGGCGGGATGCGGCAGCGCTTCGGCATTGCCCAGGCACTGATCGGCAATCCGCGCCTGATCATCGTGGACGAGCCCACCGCCGGCCTTGACCCCGAAGAGCGCAACCGCTTCCTCAATCTGCTGGCCGAGATTGGCGAGAATGTGGTGGTCATCCTTTCGACCCACATTGTCGAGGATGTCGCCGATCTGTGCCCGCGTATGGCGGTGCTGGCAGCGGGCCGCATCCAGCTGGAAGGTGCGCCGCTTGATCTGATCCAACGGGCACGCGGCACCGTGTGGGCCAAGGCCATCCGCCGCGACGAGCTGGAGGCGATGAAGGCAGCGCACGAGGTCATCTCCACCCGCCTGTTCGCCGGGCGCACCATCATCCACATCCTGTCCGAAACCGATCCGGGTCAGGGCTTCACGCCGGTCGAAGGCGGGCTGGAGGATGTTTATTTCGCCACGCTGGCCAAGAGCCGGCGCACCGCTCCCACCGCTGCTGCCGTTGCGGCCTGAACGGCAAGGGCAGGACCATGTTTGGCGCCATCACGCGGTTTGAGCTGCGGTATCAATTGCGCAACCCGGTGTTCTGGGTGGTGTGTGTGCTGTTCTTCCTGATCACCTTCGGGGCGATGACGGTTGACCAGATCCAGATCGGCTCGGGCGGCAATGTGAAGAAAAATGCGCCCTTTGCCATCGCGCAGGTGCATCAGATCCTGTCGCTGTTCTTCATGTTCGTCACCACGGCCTTTGTCGCCAATGTGATCGTGCGGGATGATGAGAGCGGCTTTGGCCCGATGGTGCGGGCCACCAGGGTGCGCAAGTTCGATTATCTGTTCGGGCGCTTCACCGGCGCCGCGCTGGCCGGCGCGGTGGCGTTTCTGGTGGTGCCGCTGGCGATCTTTGCCGGATCGCTGATGCCGTGGGTGGACCCGGAAACCCTGGGACCGAACCGGCTCGGCGACTATGCCTTTGCCTATTTCGCGCTGGCCTTGCCCAACGTGCTGCTCACCTCGGCCATCTTCTTTGCGGTGGCCACGGCGACGCGATCGATGATGTACAGCTATGTCGGCGTCGTGGTGTTCCTGGTGCTGTATCTGGTGCTGAACGGGTTCTTGCGCAGCAAGCCGGAACTGCGCGAAACCGCCGGCCTGATCGAGCCCTTTGCCCTGGCGGCGGTTGGCAATGCCACGCGCTACTGGACAGCGGCTGAGCGCAACGGGCTGACCCCGCCAATCACCGCCAACCTGTTGGCCAACCGGGCGATCTGGCTGGGCGTGGCGCTGGCGGCGCTCGGCTTTGCCAGCTGGAAATTCCGCTTCAGCGAAGCCGGTCTGTCGGCCCGTGCCGCTGCCCGTGCCGCGCGCAAGGCCGCCAAGGCCGCTGCCGTCGCGCCCCGGCTGGTGGAGCGCCTGCCCATGCCCAACCAGCGCACTGCCGCCTGGAGCCGGCTGTGGGTCCGCATCCGGTTCGAGATGGGTCTGGTGTTCAAGAGCCCGGCCTATGTCGTGCTGTTGATCATCGGCCTGTTCAACAGTGTGGGTGCGCTGCTGTTTGCCAACGAGATTTACGGCACCCCGGCCCGCCCGCTGACCTTTGCCCTGATCGAGGTGCTGGCTGGCAGCTTCACCATCTTCCCGATCATCATCGCCATCTATTACGCCGGCGAGGTGGTGTGGCGGGACCGGGACCGCAAGTTCCACGAGATCGTGGACAGCACGTCGCTGCCCAACTGGGCCTATCTCGTGCCCAAGGTTCTGGCCGTTGCCGGCGTGCTGTTCACCACGCTTCTGGTGTCCGTTCTGGCTGCGATGGTGGTGCAATTGTGGCGCGGCGTGGACGCCTTGGAGCCGGGCAAGTTCCTGCTGTGGTATATTCTGCCCACCGGTATCGGCATGGTGCAGCTGGCGGTGCTGGCGGTGTTCGTGCAGGCGTTGAGCCCGAACAAATATGCCGGCTGGGCGGTGATGGTGGTCTACCTCGTCGCCTCCATCACCCTTTCCAATATCGGCTTTGAACATCCGCTCTACAATTTCGGGGCGACGCCGCCGGCACGCTATTCCGATCTCAACGGCAACCAGATTGGCGCGCTCGGCGGGCTGTGGCTGTCGGTCTATTGGAACCTGGTGTCGCTGGTGCTGGCGGTCTTGGCGCACCTGTTGTGGCGGCGTGGCACCGATGTGGCGCTGTGGCCGCGGCTGCGGGCGCTGCCGCGCCGGCTGCGCGGCATGCCGTTGGCGCTGTTGGTGGCCGGCTTGGCCGGTGCGGGCGCCAGCGGGGCCTGGGTGTGGCACAACACCAACCAGCTGAATGATTATCGCACCCGCGATGATCTTGAGGCGCAGCAGGCCGATCTGGAAAAGCGCTACATCCGCTATGAAAAGCTTCCGCAACCGTCGGCCACGGATATCAGGCTGGCGGTTGATCTTTACCCCGAGCAGCGGCGCATGGTGTCGCGCGGGCAGGTGAAGCTGGTGAACGACACTGGCGCGCCGCTGGCGCAATTGCACCTGCGCATGGGGTCTCAGGCCAGCCGGATCGAGCGCATCGACGTGCCCGGCGCCCGGCTGACCCTGAACGATGAGACCAACAAATATCGCATCTATCGCTTTGACCGGCCGCTGGCACCGGGCGCGCGCCTCGCGGTGGATTTCGTCGTGACCCGCGAGCAGAAGGGTTTTCCGGCGCGCGGTGAGGACACCAACCTCATCGGCAACGGCAGTTTCATGAACAACACCGATTTCATGCCGCTGATCGGCATGAGCAAGGATGGGCTGCTGCGCGACCGGGCGAAGCGGCGCAAATATGGCCTGCCGCCCGAACAGCGGCTGCCCAAGCTGGAAGACCAGGCCGCCTTGCAGCGCAATTATCTGGGCAACGCCGATTGGGTGAACAGTGACATCACCCTCTCCACCACCGCCAGCCAGACGCCGATTGCACCGGGCCGCAAGGTCGCAGACCGGGTGGAAGGCGGGCGCCGCATCGCGCGCTTTGTCTCGCCGCAGCCGATCCTCAGCTTCTTCTCGGTGCAGTCGGCAGCCTATGCCGAAAAATCCGCCACGGCTGATGGTGTGGCGCTGACGGTGTATCACCACCCGCGCCATGCCTATAATGTGGACCGCATGCTGGCATCGATGAAGACCAGCCTGGCCTATTACCGCAAGAATTTCGGCCCGTATCAGTTCGATTATGCCCGCATCATCGAGTTTCCGGGCTATGAGAGCTTTGCGCAGGCCTTTGCCGGCACCATTCCGTTTTCGGAAGCCATCGGTTTTCTGGCTGCCAATGATGATCCGGAACAGATCGACTATGTCACCTATGTGACCGCGCACGAGCTTGGCCACCAATATTGGGGCCACCAGATCATCAGCGCCGAAAAGCAGGGCGGCACACTGTTTGTTGAAACCATGGCGCAATATTCGGCGCTGATGGTGATGAAGCAGATTTACGGCGAGGAGAAGATCCGCCGCTTCCTGAAATATGAGCTGGACAATTATCTGCGCAGCCGCGGCGGCGAGCTGATCGAGGAGCTGCCGCTTAACCGGGTCGAGGACCAGGGCTATATCCATTATCGCAAGGGCAGCGTGGTGATGTATCTGCTGGCTGACCGGCTGGGTGAGGATCGTGTCAACGCGATGCTGGCCGGGCTGCTGGCGGCACACAAGTTCAAGAGCCAGCCTTATGTCGATGCCACCATCCTTGTGGATGGCTACAAGCGGCTGGCCCGCACCGACGAGGAGCGCCAGCTGGTCAGCGATCTCCTGGAGCGCATCACCATCTATGACCTGAAGGCGAAATCGGCCACGACGCGCCGACTTGCCGATGGCCGCTGGGAAACCAGGCTGGTGGTGGATGCCGGCAAATATCATGCCGATGGCAAGGGCGTGGAAACGGCGGCGGCGCTGCTGAACAACATTGATATCGGCCTGTTCACGGCCCGGCCGGGCCAGGGCGAGTTCAACCGCGCCAATGTCGTGCAGATGCAGCGGCTGCCGGTCAAATCCGGCCTGCAGACGCTGGTGCTGATCACCAAGGTGAAGCCGACTGTGGCGGGCGTTGACCCCTACAACAAATATGTCGACCGCAATTCGGACGACAATCTGGTGGATGTGAACTGAGCCGCGGTGCTGGCGGGCGGCAGATCCGCCCCGCGTCTTGGGAAGGATCTCAGGCCAGCCGCTGCGCCCAGTGCGGCGCCAGCGGACCGGCGGCAAAGCCGGCGCGGTCGATGGCGTAGAACAGGTGGACGACCGGCCCGGTGGAGAGCTGGACGGTCGAGGTGCGATCCTGCAGCGTGGCGCCGATGCGGGTAACGGCGGTGCGGCTGCGCAGGTTGGTCTCCCCGATCATGAAGATCACCCGCTCCACTTGCTGCAGCGCATGGCCGACCATCAGCGCCTTCATGACATGGTTGGCCTTGCCGCCCCAGTGGCGGCGCACCAGGAAGGTCCAGCCCACCTCCACCTCGCCGGGGTCGGCCCGGGTGAAATCGAAGCGCGACGAGCCGATGATGGCGCCGTCCGCCGCCTCGGCCACCAGCATGCCGCCGCCGGCGAGGCCATCTTCGAAAAAGGCGCGGAACACCGGTTCCTGCCAGCGATCATGCGCCGGATGGCCGGCCCAGATGCCGGGATCGCTGGCGGCGGCGAACAGGGCCGGCCAGTCATCGGGCGTGGCCGGGCGCAGGCTGAGCTGCGGGTGGGCAAGCCGGGGCTGACGATCAAGCATGGGCGTCCTCAGTGCGGCAGCAGCACGAAACGGGCGCTGGCATAAATGACGACACCGATGCAGCCGCCGATCAGCGTGCCGTTGATGCGGATGAACTGCAGATCGCGGCCCACCGCTTCCTCCACCTTTTCGGTGACGGTCTGCGCATCCCAACCGCGCACGGTTTGCGAGACCAGGCTGACAATGGCATCGCCATGATCGTGCGACAGGCCAACCACGGCGCGGCGCAGGGCGGTGTTGAGGCTGCGCTTCAGATCCTCGTCGCCTTCGATGCGCTGGCCGACGGCGGCGAGCGCGCTGCCCAGCCGGTTGCCTTCAGGATCGTTCAACCCGCGCACCAGCGCGGCGCGGGCGCTGGTCCACAAGCCATTCACCCAGCCGGCCATGGCGGGATTGGCCATCAGATCGGACTTGAAGCCCTCCACCCGCTCCTGCGTTTCGGGGAAGTGGCGCAGATCAAAGGCCCATTGGCGCAGCGCCTCCACGATGCGCAGCCGCACCGGGTGATATTGATCCTGCTTCATTTCCACCAGCAGCCGCTGCACGGCGCCGATCATCGTGTTGGACATGGATTCATCCGCACCCGCCAGCCGCAGCAGCCAGTTGGTGCGTTCCGTCACCATGTCGCGGATGGTGGGGGCTTCATCGGTCAACGTGGCCAGACCCCAGTCGATGCCGGTGTCGATCAGCGGCTCGTGGCGGCCCTTGGCCACCATCGTGTCGATGGCGTCGGCGACCAGCGGCGACAATTTCATCTCTTCCAGCCGGCCGCGGGCCACATCTTCCACCAGCTTGGCGATGGCCGGTTCGTCCAGCGCCTCGACCAGCCGGGCGACAAGCGGTGCCAACCCGCGCTTGCGGTTGGGAGACGGGCTTTCCGGCGCCGGCTTGGTCAGCCAGCGGCCGAGCACGCCGGCCAGATCGGCATCCTCCAATCGGCGGGCCACCACCTGGGGCTTCAGGAAATTGTCCTTCAGGAACTGGGCCAGCGTGTCGCCCAGTCGGTCCTTTTGTTCGGGAATGATGGCCGTGTGGGGAATGGGCAGGCCCAGCGGGCGGCGGAACAGCGCGGTAACGGCAAACCAGTCTGCCAGACCGCCCACCATGGCCGCTTCGCTGAACGCCATCACCCAGGGCACAGCCGGATGCGCATGCCGCCAGATCAGGCAGGCGCAAAAGATCAGGGCCATCGTCGCCAGCAGCAGCGTGGCGATCAGGCGCATCCGGTGAAAGGGCGACTCCGGCAACAGGCTGGTCAGAACGGCCTCACTCCGCAGGGGTGACTGACCCGACCTTAGCAGTCCCTTCGTTGTTGGTGAACCAGCGCTTCATGCGCGGGGCCAGCCATTCCTCGACCGAGACCGCGATGGAGAAGCCAGCCGGCACGATGATCAGGGTGAGGGCGGTCGACACGATCAGGCCGCCAATCACGACGATGCCCATCGGCGCACGCCACGAACCATCACCGCCCAGCGCCAGCGCCACCGGCATCATGCCGGCAACCATGGCCACCGTGGTCATGATGATCGGCTGCACGCGCTTGTGGCCGGCTTCCAGGATGGCTTCGATCTTGGGCACGCCCTTGCCCATTTCCTCGATCGCCATGTCAACCAGCAGGATCGAGTTCTTGGCAACGATGCCCAGCAGCATGAGGAGGCCGATGAATACCGGCATCGAAATGGCATTGCCGGTGAGGGCGAGCGCGATCAGGCCACCCAGCGGGGCGAGCAGCAGCGACATCATGTTGACGAACGGCGGCAGCACCCGCTTGTAGAGCAGCACGAGCACGGCGAACACCATCACGATGCCGGCAATCACGGCCAGGATGAAGTTCTGGATCAGCTCGCCCATCCACTTCTGCATGCCCAGCTGAACCTTTTCGACACCAGGCGGCAGATTCTTGAGTGCTGGCAGTTGGTCCACCTTCGCCTGCACGTCGCCCGACAGCAGACCCGGCGCGAGATCGGCGCCAATCTGCACCCGGCGCTGCTGGTTGAAGCGGCGGATTTCGGTGGGACCAGCGCCAAAGCTGATATCGGCCACGACCTTCAGCGGAACAGTGCCGCCGCGGGCTGTGGGCACGGGCAGGTTTTCGATTGTCGAGAGGTTGCGGCGCGAGGATTCAGCCAGTGCGACCCGGATCGGGATCTGGCGATCGGCCACGCTGAACTTGGCAACATTCTGATCGATATCACCCAGGGTGGCGATGCGGATGGTTTCCGAGAGCGCCGCCGTGGTGACACCCAGTTCCGCCGCCAGATCAAGCCGCGGCTTGATGGTGATTTCCGGCCGCTGGAGTCCGCCATCGATGCGGGCCTGGCGCAGTTCGGGCATGGCACGCATTTCTTCCACAACCTTGCGAGCCGCGCGATCAAGCAGGTCCGGGTCATTGCCGGTCAGTGTCACGCCAATGTCGCGACCGCCCGGAGGGCCACCGCCCTGGTTGGAAAAGCCGATGCGCGCATCAGGAATGGCGGCCAGCTTGGGCGCCATGGCGCGTTCCCAATCGATGCGGTGCATCGACCGGTCCTTCTTGAGGGTGAGATAGATATTGCCGCCGCCAACGTCGACATCGGCAAAGGCAAGCGCCAGGTCCGGCGAGGATTCGACGACCTTCACCGCTTGGTCCACGACAGCCTCGGTCTGGGCCAGCGTCACGCCGGGGGGCAGGGCGATCGTGACCTGGCTGTCGTCATTGTCGACATCAGGCTGGAACGTCTTGGGCAGCATGACGAACAGCGCCACTGTGATGGCCAGCGCAGCACCGCCGATGCCAAACACAGTCTTGTGGCGGTTGGCCAGTGCCCAGCCCAGGATGTTCATGTAACTGTCCACCCATTTGCCGGTGCCATGTTCAGCCTGGCCATGGCTCTTGAGGAAATAGGCGGCAAGCATCGGCGTGATCAGGCGGGCCACGGCCAGGCTGATCAGCACCGACACGGCGACCGTTGCGCCGAAATTCTTGAAGAACTGGCCAGAGATGCCCGGCATCAGCGCCACCGGCAGGAACACCGCCACGATCGACATGGTCGTGGCCACCACGGCCAAGCCAATCTCGTCAGCCGCGTCCATCGATGCCTGCCAGGCAGATTTGCCCATGCGCATGTGCCGCACGATATTCTCGATCTCCACGATGGCATCGTCCACCAGCACGCCGGCCACGAGGCTCAGCGCCAGGAGCGACAGCTGATTGAGGCTGAAGCCCAGCCAGGCATCGAGGAACCAGAAGGTGGGCACAGCCGACAGCGGAATCGCCAGCGCTGAAATGATGGTGGCGCGCCAGTCCCGCAGGAACCAAAGCACCACGAGCACAGCCAACACAGCGCCTTCGATCATCGCGTCGATGGCGCCGCGGTACTGCATCTTCGTGTATTCGACCGACGTGAAGATCAGGCGCATCTGCACCTTGGGATATTGCGCCCGGATCTTGTCGAGCTCCTTCACGGCAGCGTCATAGACGGTGACATCCGACGCGCCCTTGGCCTTGGCAAGACTGAAGCTGAGCACCTGGCGGCCACCCAATTTGGAAATGCTGCGCTGTTCGGCATAAGAGTCGCGCACCTCGGCAATGTCGCCCAGGCGAATGCTGCGACCCAGACCCAGATTGATCTGCGTTTCAGCGAGACCGTTGGCGTTACGGGCATTGCCGAGCACCCGCACCGACTGTTCGGCGCCGGCGATTTCCGCCCGGCCGCCGGCCGCATTGAGATTGACCTGGCGCAGCTGCGCATTGACCTGGCTGGCTGTGACGCCGTAGGCCTGCATGCGATCGGGATCGAGAACGACGCGGATTTCGCGGCTCACCCCGCCAGCGCGGCGCACCTGGGCCATGCCGGGAATACCCAGCAGGCGCTTGGCCACCGTGTTGTCGACAAACCAGCTCAGCTCCTCAAGCGTCATCGCGGTCGATTCAACCGAGAAATAGGCAATCGGCCCGCCGGCCATATCGAGCCGGTTGACCTGCGGCTGCAGGATCCCCTGCGGCAGATCGGAACGGATGTTGGCCACGGCGTCGCGCACGTCGTTGACGGCGCGGTCGATCGGCGTGCCGATGGCGAACTGCACCATGGTGCGGCTCTGCCCCTCGGAAACAAAGCTGTTGACTTCATCCACCCCGGTGATGTTGCGCACCGCCGCCTCGACACGCTGCGTCACCTGGTTTTCCAGCTCGGCAGGAGCGGCGCCCGGTTGGGCCACGATGATCTGCGCGCCCGGGAACTCGACGTCCGGCTGGTTGTTGATGTCCATGGCGCGGAACGACAGGACGCCAGCCAGCACCAGCAGGGCAAACAGCACCAGCGGCGGCACCGGGTTCTTGATCGACCAGGCAGAGATGTTGCGCATGGGTTCTTGCTCAGTTTGTTCTGGTGGCGGGGGATGCTGTCACCGGCTTGATCTTGTCGCCCGGCTTAAGGAAGGCACCGGCGCTGGCGACAACACGTTCCGAGCCATTGAGGCCAGACGCAATGCCGACGCCGGCATCACTGATGGTGCCCACTGTGACGGCGCGGCGTTCCACCCGGTTGTCCTTGCCGACGACCATGACGAAGTTGCCATCGGCGTCGGCAAGCACGGCCGACTGCGGCAGCAGCGGACGGCTGGTCTGGCCGGCATCGATCCGGGCACGCGCAAAGGCACCGACGCGCAGGCCGGGTGCATATTCGAGCTGGATCCGAACGATGCCCTGGCGGTTGGCGGGATCGATCAGCGGATCGACCAGCCAAACCTTGCCGGAAAAGCTCTCGCTGGTGCCAACCGGCGTCACGGATGCCGTTTGCCCAACCTTGATCCGGCCGAGATCCTGTTCGGCCACCTGGGCACGCATTTCCAGCATGCCACCTTCGGCCAGACGGAACAGGCCACCGTTGCCGGGGCCCACCACCTGGCCAGCTTCCACGGAACGCGACAGGATCAGGCCAGCAGCCGGGCTGCGCACGTCAAGCCGTTCGGCACGTTCCCGGGCTGCTGCCAACTGGGCGCGGGCGACGCCCACGCGGGCAATCGCGCCATCGCGGGTGGCGGTGCGCTGATCAATGTCGGCCCGGCTGATGAAGCCCTTGGCGACCAGCGACTCGGCGCGGGCCAAATTGGCCTCCGCCAGCCGGGCTTCGGCTTTGGCCTGGCGCACGCTGGCGGCAAGCTGGGCAATTTCCTGCGTCTGCACCTGGCGGTCGATCTGGGCCAGCACCTGGCCGGCGGCAACCCGCTGGCCGGGTTCGACCAACACGCGCACCACACGCCCGCCTTCGCCCTGCACACCCACCGCGGCATCGCGGCGCGCGGCGATGCTGCCGGGCGCCACCACGGCATCGGCCATCATCGTGCTGCCCGGCACCATCACGGTCACTTCCGGAAGGTTGCTGGTTGCGGCAGCCGCCGGCGGCTTTGCCGCAGGCGCAAACACCTTCCAGCCGGCAACGCCGGCCAGGCCGACAGCCAGCGCGATCAGCGCCGGCTTCAACCAGCGGTTGCGCCGGACCGGCGCCTCAGCCACCGATTCGCCTGCAGGCGTGAACGGAAACACCGCCGCTGTGGCGGGGGACGGGGGGGCATTGTGCGCGTTCATGGTCATGGTCCTTTGCGGGTGTATTATCGGAATACATCACCGCATGCAAGGCGCTTCCATAGCTTAAATTTGCGCCACCCGAAAGGCGAATTGAGCCCGACTCGGCAAAGCGGCAGGGTGGCACGGTGCCGCTGATCAAGATGGGCGTGACGCCGCGCGCCAGAAGCGCCAGTATTGGCACAACAGTTGTCAGCAAAAGGGGACTGCCGATGCCGGGTTACAGCAAGGGCTTGCAAGAAATCGGTGACGGCCTGTTTGCCTGGCTGCAGCCCGACGGGGGCTGGGGCTGGTCAAACGCCGGGCTGATCGTGGATGGCCGCCCCGGCGATGGCGCCGCCGCCTTGGTGGACACATTGTTCGACACGGCGCTGACAGCCGAAATGCTGGCCGGCATGGAGCGTGCCACGGGCTTTGGCGCGTCCACCATCGGCCAGGTGGTCAACACCCATGCCAATGGCGATCACACCCACGGCAATCATCTGCTGCATGGGGCGGAGATCATCGCCTCCGAAGCCTCGGCCCGGGAGATGGAGGCGTTTTCGCCCAAGCTGCTGGCCCAGCTGAAGGCGGCGGGCGCGGCAGGGCAACTGGGCATCGCCGGCACCTATTTCGCCGAGGTGTTTGCTCCGTTCGATTTTGCCGGCGTGGAGGAGCGGCCGCCGACCCGCACCTTCTGCGGGCACGACCATCTGATTGTTGGCAGCAAGTCGGCCGAGCTGATCGAGGTGGGGCCGGCGCACACGGCCGGCGACGTGCTGGTGCATGTGCCGCAGGGCCGGGCGGTGTTCACCGGTGACATATTGTTCATCGAGGGCACGCCGATCATGTGGGCCGGGCCGGTGTCGAACTGGATCGCTGCCTGCGAGCGCATCATTGCCATGGATGTGGACGTGATCGTGCCAGGCCACGGCCCGCTGACCGACAAGGCCGGGGTGCGCGAGGTGGCGGAGTATCTGGCCTATATCCGCGATGAAGCCCGTGCCCGCCACGCCGCCGGCCTGTCGGCCGAAGCGGCGGCGCGCGACATTGGCCTGGGGCGCTACGCCAGCTGGAAGGACGCCGAGCGGATCGCGGTGAATGTCGATACGCTCTATCGCGAGTTCAACAACGATCCGACCCCGCCTGATGCCATCCGCCTGTTCGGCCTGATGGGGCAGATTTACTACGACCGGCGCTGAGCCCGATCAGGCAATCGTCACGCCGCCATCGATCACGAAATTCTGGCCCGTGGTGAAGGCGCCGGCCTTGCCGGCCAGGAACACCGCCATGCCGGCGATTTCATCGGGCACACCGATACGCTTCAGCGGCGCGGTGGCGGTGGAGCGCTTGAGGGTGTCGGGATCATCCCACAGCGCTTTCGCAAAATCGGTCTTGATGAGGCCGGGCGCGATGCAGTTCACGCGCACATTATCCGCCCCATATTCGCAGGCGAGGTTGCGGGTCAGCTGCATGTCGGCGGCCTTCGAAATGCAATAGGCGCCGATGATGGTGGAGCCGCGCAGGCCGCCGATGCTGCTGATGATGGTGATGGTGCCACCCTTGCGGGCACGCATGGCCGGCGCGACCATCGAGATCAGCCAATGGTTCGAGACGATGTTGTTCTGCAGGATCTTGGTGAAGGCTTCATCCGAGATGCCAGCTTGCGGGCCATAATAGGGATTGCTGGCGGCGTTGCAGACCAGGTGGTCGATCTGGCCCCATTTGGCGATGGTGGCATCGACAAGCGCCTGCAGGCTCTCCTTCGATGCGATGTTGGCCGGCAGGCTGATCGCGGCTTCGCGGCCGACAGCGGCGTTGATCTCGTCCCGCGCCGCCTCGCAGGCATCGGCCTTGCGGCTGGAGATGACGACATTGGCGCCATGTTCGGCCATGCGGTGGGCGATCGCCTTGCCGATGCCGCGGCTGGAACCGGTGATCAGGGCGGTCTGCCCGGTGAGGTCGAAAAGGGCCGGAAGGGCCATGGCGTCGTCTCCCCAGTGGATGTTTGGCGCATCCTAGGCCGCTGGCGCCGGGAATGTCACGCCCCACAGATGACAGGTTGGTTGCAGCCTGCCATCAAACGACATGGCCGAATCATCCCCGCAATCACTGTCCTCCAACGGCGTGCGCGCGACCTTGCTGTCGTGCCTGTTCTTTGCCGGGTTCGGGGCGCTCATCCCGCACCTGCCGACCTGGCTGGATGCCACCCAGGGCTTCACGGGCGTGCAGATCAGCACGGTGCTGACCATTGGCGGCCTGTCGCGCATCATTGCCGGTCCGCTGACGGCGGCCTGGGCGGCGGGGCAAAGCGACAAGCGCGCGCCCCTGTTCCTGTTTTCCTTTCTGCTGACCGCCGGTTTTGCCGCGCTGTGGTTCGTGCAGGGCTTCTGGCCGGTGTTCGGCATCATCCTGTTGATGGATGTGGGCTTCTGGGGCCTGTTGCCGGCGGTAGAGGCCGCGCTGATCCGGCTGACCAAGAAGGGCCTGCCACCCTATGGCGTGGCGCGTGGCTTGGCATCCGGCGCGTTCATCGTCGGATCGTCCAGTGTTGGTGCGCTGGTCGGCGGCTACGGTCCGTGGGCGATCTGGGCCTGGCTGCTGGGCGTGTCGATCGCCCTGATCGGCGCGGCCATCGTGATGCCGAAGGAGCCGGTGGAGGGCAATGAGGAGGCCGGCTTCGCCAGCCGCCTGATGGAGGGCGTCGGCCTCTTGAAGAACCGCCGTTTTGCCATGCTGATCTTTGCCGCCGGCATCCTCCAGGCCACCCACGGCTATTTCTATGGTTTTGGCGTGCTGATCTGGACCAAGGACCAGGCGATCAGCCAGGCGGTGGCCGGCAATCTCTGGTCGGTCGGCGTGGCGGTCGAGGTGATCTTCCTGATGTTCCTCGGCAACTGGTCGAGCCGCTTTGCCAGCGAAACGCTGATCCTGGTGGGCGCCATCGCCTGCATCATCCGCTGGACGGCGATGGCCTTCCTGCCGCCGGAACTCCTGCTGTGGCCGCTGCAGGTGCTGCACGCCGGCACCTTTGCGGCCGTGTTCCTCGGCGCGATGCGGCTGGTCAACCAGATGATGGGCGATGAAAAGACCGCGACTGCCCAGATGATCTACATGGCGCTGGCCTCGGCCCCGGCGCAGGCCTTCACCACCTTCATTTCAGGCTATCTCTATGACGCGCTGGTGGCCGATGGCCATGCCGCATGGGGCTATCTGTCGATGACGGCGGTGAGCATGGTTGGCCTGGTGCTGGCGGTGATGCTCTGGGTGACGCGGGAGCGGCCCTCCGGGGTGATGGCCGCGGCCTGATCCGCAGGCCTAACTGCGCAATTCCTGTTCCGGCTGGCTGGCATATTGCGGCAGCGGGATGGCGGCGGCGGCGGCGCGCAGGGCGTTCGACCAGCGGTTGTTGAGTTCGGAATAATAGGCATCGTCCGCCTCGATGCGGTGGATGAGTTCCAGATCGGAAATGCCGGAGCGGACGGTTGCGATGTCGATCGGCAGGCCGACCGCCAGGTTGGAGCGCATGGTGGCGCTGAACGAGATCAGCGCGATCTTCATCGCTTCGGCCATCGGCGTTTCATAGGTGAGCATGCGATCGAGCACCGGCTTGCCATATTTGGTCTCGCCAATCTGCAGGAACGGCGTGTCGGACTGGCATTCGATGAAATTGCCAGCGCCATAGATCAGGAACAGCCGCGGCCGCCGCCCGCCGATGCTGCCAGCCAGCAGCAGCGTGGCATCGGTGTAGACATTGTCATCCTTCACCACCCGGTCAATCTCGGCCTTGGCGTCAGACAGCGCCTGGCCGACCAGCTGGGCGGCGCGGAACACGGTGGGCACATCGGCCAGCGTTTCCTTCTCGCCAGTGTCGGGCATCACCACGCCCAGCGCGACGCGGGACAAGGCGCTTTGCGTGACCGAAAGGGAGCCGGCCGATGCGCACATGATCACCCGGTCGGGCCCATGCTCCATCACCCGTAACTTGCGGTAACTGCTGATATTGTCGACGCCGGCGTTGGTGCGGGTGTCGGCCATCAGCACCAGCCCTTCGCGCACCAGGATGCCGATGCAATAGGTCATGTGAAATCCCCCAAAGCCATTTGCCCGAGTTTGCGCCGGCCGCGCCGGCCCGGCAAGGGGCTCAGGCCTGCGACTGCAGCTGCGTCTGGTTCGGCGCGGCCGCCGTGGTGGTGACAGCCACCGCCATGGTTTCCATGCCGCCACCGCGCCGGGCGCCGCGCACCGGGGCGGCGTCGCGATAATCCAGCCCCACGGCCACGCGCAGATAGGCTTCGGTGGCGCACATGCCGTTGGCGGGATCAAAGGCCACCCAGCCCAGATCGGGGATCAGCGCTTCGGCCCAGGCATGGGCGGCCGGCTGGGTGATCAGGCCATCGCTGCGCACCAGATGGCCGGAGACATAGCGGGCCGGGATGCCAAGCGTGCGCACCACGCTGAGGAAGACATGGGCATAATCCTGGCACACCCCGGCCTTCAGGGCGAAGGCATGGGCGGCATCGCTGTGGCTGTGGGTGACGTCGGGATCAAAGCTGAACTGTTCATAAAGCAAGGTGGTGAGCCGGTGGCAGGTCGCCAGCGCATCGCTGGCATCGACCTGGCGGGCGAGGGCCAGCAGCGCATCATCGGGCCGGGTGAGATCGGTCTGGCGCAGGAACACCTGTGCCGGCAGCGGTTCATAGCCGCCCGACAGCACGCCATGGCTTTCCACCGTGTCCACCTCCCCCGCGACGTGGAGCGACAGGCGCTTCACCGGGCCATCGGGATAGAACATGTGGGTGATGTTGCCGAACGCATCCTCGGCGCGCTTCAGATGGCCATCGACATCGGTGTCGATCCGCCAATGGACGATATGCTGCCCCTCATGCCCCGCCGGCTGCACGCGCAGCAGCTGCAGCACATCGCTGGCCGCATGGGCATATTCATAGACGGTGCGGTAATCGACCTTGATGCGCATCTTTGCTCTTCAGAACAGATATTGTTCGGCGATGGCCTCGCCCAGCCGGTTGTTGTCGGCGATGAACTGGGTCAGGAACTCGTGCAGGCCCTGGCCAAAGATCGCATCGATGTTGCCGCCGGCCAGCCGGGCATGGCCGGCACTGGCGAGGCGATGTGCCGGGCCGCGCCGGCCGCTGTGGCTGGCCAAGAGATCAAGGTGGCGCAGGATTTCGTCATAACAGGCGGCGAGGCTGCGCGGGATCTGCCGGTTGAGGATGAGCAGATCGGCGACCAGCCAGGGCTTCACACTGTCATTGTACACCCAGCGATAGGCGGTCATCGCCGAAACCGTGCGCAGGATGGTCGTCCACTGGAAATAATCGAGGCTGCCGCCCACCGGCTCGTCGCGCGGCAGCAGCAGATGATATTTCACGTCGAGCAGCCGGGCGGAATTGTCGGCGCGTTCGATGGCGGCGCCCAGGTTGATGAACCAGAAGGCATCGCCGCGCAGCATGGTGCGGTTGGCGGCGCCGTCAAAGGCGGCCACAGCATGCTTCACATATTCGATCAGCTGCGCCAGCGTTTCACGGCTGGAAAGATGGGTGCCATAACGGCTGACCTCCAGCCAGGCCGTGTTGATCGCCTCCCAGCCTTCCTCGGTCAGCGCGGTGCGCACGGCCCGCGCGTTGGAGCGCGCGGCTTCGAGGCAGGAACGGATGGAGGAGGGGTTGCCGGCGTTCAGGGTCAGGAATTCCGTCACCTCATGCTCGTCGATGGCAAGACCGGTCTGGGTGAAGGCATCAATCTGGCAGGCAGCGGCCAGCGCCGATTCCCAGGCGTTGGACGCGCCGCCGTAAGAGGAGGGCAGGGCGGCCAGCCGCTGCGTCGCCTCGATCAGGCGGGCGGAAAAATCGGCCCGCTCCAGATAGCGGCCGATCCAGAACAGGTTTCCGGCGGTGCGGCTCAGCATGGCGCTAGCTCCGCTCGCGCCATGCGGCGCTCGTCATCCTGAACTTGTTTCAGGATCCAGGGGAGCAAGGCCTCGCAGTGCGCGCGTGCTGGGGCGCAGGCCGATGGATGCTGAAACAAGTTCAGCATGACAGGTTTTACGCAAGGCACGATCGCTTCAACCATCGATGATCCAAGTATCCTTGGTGCCGCCGCCCTGGCTTGAATTCACCACCAGGCTGCCGGCGGTCATCGCCACGCGGGTGAGGCCGCCGGGCACGATGCGCACGCCGTCGCTGCCGGTGAGCACGAAAGGCCTGAGATCGACATGGCGGGCGGCGATGCCGCCATCGGTGGCGGTGGGGCAGGTGGAAAGCGCCAACGTGGGCTGGGCGATGAATTTTTCCGGATTGGCCTTCAGCTTGGCGGCAAAGGCGGCGATCGTGGTTTTCGACGCGTGCGGGCCAACCAGCATGCCATAGCCGCCGGAGCCATCGACTTCCTTCACCACCAGTTCGGGCAGGTGATCGAGCACATACATCAGCGCTTCGGGCTCGCGGCAGCGCCAGGTCGGCACATTGGCCAGGATCGGTTCCTCGCCCGTGTAGAAGCGCACGATGTCGGGCATATAACTGTAGATCGCCTTGTCGTCGGCGATGCCGGTGCCGACCGCGTTTGCCAGCGTGACATTGCCGGCGGCATAGGCCGACATCAGGCCCGGCACCCCCAGCATGGAGCCTGGGTTGAACACCAGCGGATCGATGAAATCATCATCCAGCCGGCGATAGATCACGTCCACCCGTTGCGGGCCTTCGGTGGTGCGCATGAACACGATATCATCGCGCACAAACAGGTCGTTGCCCTCGACAAGTTCGATGCCCAGCTTGTCGGCCAGGAAGCTGTGTTCATAAAAGGCGCTGTTGTATTGGCCGGGGGTGAGCAGCACGCAGGTGGGGTGGCTGCCGCGCTGCTTGCGGGGGGACACGCTGGCCAGCGTTTCCAGCAGCTTTTCCGGATAGGTTTCCACCGGCGCCACCTTCACCTGATCGAACAGGTCGGGCACCAGTTTCAGCATCACCTCGCGGTTTTCCAGCATGTAGGACACGCCCGACGGGGTGCGGGCATTGTCTTCCAGCACGAAGAATTCATCCGGCCCGGTGCGCACCAGATCGATGCCGGCGATATGCACCCACACGCCGCCCGGCGGCTGGCGGCCAACCATGTGCAGGCAATAGGCCGGGTTCATCAGCACCAGCTCGGCCGGAACGATGCCAGCCTTCAGAATTTCCTGCGTGCCATAGACATCGGCCAGGAACATGTTGAGTGCGGCCACCCGCTGCTTCAGCCCCTTTTCCAGTCGCTGCCATTCTGGCCTTGTGATGATGCGCGGCACGATATCGAAGGGGATCAGTCGCTCGGTCGCCTGGGCATCGCCATAGACCGCAAAGGTGATGCCGATGCGGCGGAAAAACAACTCCGCCTGTGCCCGCCGCGCCGCCATTAGCTCCGCCGGGCTGTCGGCCAGCCATTGCCGGATGGCGCGATAGGCGGCCGTCACGCCTTCGGGCGAGTGGCTGTCATAGCCTTCGCCGGTGCCGAACATTTCATCAAAGGCTGGCAGCGCCTGCATTGCCCCTCCCGCCATGGTCCAGTCACTTTAGTGCGAAGCTGGAGCCCACAACGCAAGGATATTATTGCGTATGGTTCAGATAGCGGCTGGCTCAGATCAGGCCGGCGGCCCGCATCGAGCTGTGGCCGGATGCGCCGATGATGACATGATCATGCACGGTCAGGCCCAGATGCCGTCCGGCCTCGATGATGGCGCGGGTCATCTGGATATCGTCCCGGCTGGGCTGCGGATCGCCCGACGGGTGGTTGTGGACCAGCACCATGGCGGCAGCGCCAAGATCCAGCGCGCGCTTGACGATCTCACGCGGATAGACAGGGGCGGCGTTCACGGTGCCATCGTTCATTACCTCGTCGCGGATCATGATGTTGCGGTTGTTGAGGAAAATCACCCGGAACTGCTCGGTGGGCCGCTGCGCCAGGCTGGCATGGAGATAATCCAGCAGCGCCTGCCAGCCGCTGAGCACCGGCCGGTCGAGCGCCCGTGTCTTCAGCGCGCGCAGCATGACCGCCTCGACAAACTTGATTGCCGCCGCCGCGCCGTCCCCCAGGCCGTCCACGCGCTTCAGCTCTTCAGGTGTGGCAGCGATCAGCGCGGCCAGGCTGCCGAATTCATCGATCAGCCGCTTGGCCAGCGGCTTGGTGTCCTGCCTCGGGATGGCGAGGGCGAGCAGATATTCCAGCAGCTCATAATCATGAAACCCATCGCCGCCGCCCGACAGCAGGCGCTGGCGCAACCGCTCGCGATGGCCGGTGGCGGAGGGGGCGTCGCCCATACCGCTCACCCCGGCTTGCCGGCGGCGATGGCGGCACCGCACAGGGCGCCCACCAGCACGCCGCCGGGCCCGGTGATGAAGATGCCCAGCAGTGGCCCCAGATTGCCGCCGTCAAACAGCATCGGGCCGATATAGCCGCCCAGAAAGCCGATCAGGCCGCACCAGCCGGCGCCTAGCACCGCACCACGCACGATCGGGTGCCGGCTGCCACTGCCCAGCCAGGTGAAGGCGGCTAGCCCGGCCGCTGCCGCAGCCCCAGCCCAGGGGCCGAGCACGATGTTGAGCGCCACAAATCCGGCCAGTGCAGCCAGCAGGGAAAGGGCAAAGCGTCCAAAGCCGTGCATCGGGGCAGCATAACTGCAATAGCTGGCAGGGCCAATGCTTGCCGTCACGAATGATCAATGCCACTCTCCCCAACATCTGGAAGGAGAGCCGCCATGCACAAGGTGGACCGTGTGTTCGGGGAGAAGTTCCTCACCGCCATTGATGATTTCTATCGTTATGGCGTGCATCTGCTGTTCAACGAATGGTGGGAACAGGCGCCGCAGGACGCCATCGACAAATATGTGGCGGCGATTGTCGATCATCCCGAACAGGGCCCGCTGGCGGCCGCCGGCTGGATGGCGCCGGATTTTTCGCTCGCCATGGTGGCCGATTGCGCGCCGGGCACGCTGGGTGCGGCCTGGCGGGAGCATATGGTGGTGAACGGCCTCGCCGAGAAACTTGCTGCCGGCTATGCCGGGCTCACCGCCGATTTCGAAGCCAGCGGCAAGCTCAATCGCTTGCCGCCGGTGCTGAAATACAAGGTGCTGCGCGGGTATCAGACGCATGATCTGCACCATGTCCTCACCGGCTATACCACCCAGCCGCTGAACGAGCTGGCGCTGCAGGCCTTTGGTCTCGCCCAATCCGATTATCCCTATGCCGCCATGACCCTGTCGGTCATCATGGGCCACGCCACGCTGGTTGATCCCTGGCTGATCCAGCCGGCGATGGACGCCATCACCGATGGCTGGGCGCTCGGCCGCCGGGCGCGCTCCATCCAGTTCGTCGATTTCGAAAACCAGATCCACCGCCCGCTGGCCGACATCCGCGCCGAATATGGCCTCACCCGCGATGCGCCGTTCGTGCCGCTGATGCCCAAGGTCTCAGAACTGGTCGCTGGCGAGCTGAAAGTGCAGGAAAAGATGCGCGAAACCGCCCTGGCCTGACGGAAAATCGGGCAAAACGCCGGTTTTCCGGGGCCGTTTTTCCACTTTTTCCGCATCTCGGCGATTTTGCGGGGCGGGGGCCGTTCGGCGCGCGTGGCTCCGCCCAGTTGACGCGACCCTATCAGATGCGTCCGCTGTAGGACAGGCGCGTTGCTGCGGCCGCATTTCGGGATTTTGCAAATTGCCTGTAAGACGGGCGATGAAAGGGGGCGAGTCGACCGTCACCATGCGTATCTGGGGGAAGGTCATTCGGGCAGTTGTGGTCTCCGTTGGCGTGACAGTCGCGGTGATGGCCCTGATGTCGCGCATCCCGGGGCTGGACGATATTCCCGCACCCTATTGGGCGATCAGCGTGCTGCTGCCGCTGTGCCTTTCGGGGCCAATCTCCTGGTCCCTGGCGCGGCAGGCGGCCAGGATCGCCGAACTCAACGCCGAACTGCAACTGGCCTATGCCCGGATGAAGGCGCTGGCCGAAACCGATGCGCTCACCGGGCTGGCCAACCGCGCCGCCTTCCTCGCCGCCGCCGAACAACGGCAGGCGCAGGCACCGGGCCGCATCCTGATCGTCGATCTCGATCACTTCAAGGCCATCAACGACACCCACGGCCACGCCGTGGGGGACCAGGTGCTGCAAGGCATCGCCCGCACCCTGCTGGACTTTGCCCGGCAGGATGATCTGGTCGGCCGCATCGGCGGGGAGGAATTCGCCGTCTTCCTGGCGCACGCCGACGATCACGCCGCCACCACCCGCGCCAACGCCATCCGCGCCGGCATCGAACAGGTGACCATCCCCGATCACAGCGGCAGCGCCATCCGCATCACCGCCAGCATCGGCATCTCCAGCCACCACAACCTGGCCCTGCCCGACGCCCTGCAAGCCGCCGACCTCGCCATGTACCGCGCCAAACGCGCTGGGCGGAACCGGGTGCATATGGCGGCCTGAGTTCAGCGAGGAAGGGGGCCTTCGGCGGGCAGGGGCGAGGCTCCTGCACCCGGTTGTTTTCACTTGGTGCTCTTTTTTGGTGTCGAGGCTGTGTGTGGGGCGTCGAGGACCGAGCTATCGCAAGTCCTCCAGCTCGCGGCGCAGATCGGCGATGAAGGCTGCGTCGCTCGCGGCGAGATCTGTCGACTTGGCGCGCATGGCGGCGGCGTCGGAATCGTCGCCATAAGTGCCGGGGCCGGTTTCCATCGCAGAGCGTGAGCGGCCCCACACGATCCGGCATCGACCGGCGGTGGCGGAAAGCATGGGCTTCACCATGCGGGCGGGTGCGTCTGCGGGTTGGATGGTGAAGGCCAGCGTGTCAGTGGGTTTGGTGGCAATCGCCCGCACTGCAACCCGGTCGGGCAGGTTTTCCCAGGTCCGTGCGTCTGCGTCGGCGCGGACCTTGCCGTTCAGTTCCAGGAGGAGGAGGCCGACTGGGGCGAGAGCTATACTGGCGCCAATAGTGGCCAAATTGCCGCTGTTTTGGAGTTTGGCTTCGCCATCCAGCAAATAGTCGATCGGGCGGCCGCCGCGAGTCGAAGCCTGGGCGAAGATGCTGGTGCTGGCAGCAAAGGGTGTGGGACGGGTACCCACAAGCACTGCCGCGTGGGCGCCGCGCTCCTCGCCAATCGACGGTGTGAATGTCAACAACTGCAGCTGGTTTCCGCGCTGTTCCTTGATCGGGCCAGTGCCAATTTCGAATAGGGCCAGCGTGTTCTCAGATGTTGCCGGTGCGGTGTAGGTGGGATCGGCAGCGCTGGCGAGGGCAAAGGCTTCGGCGGCCTTGGCTTGGTCGTTTAGGCATAGCGACGTCCAGCCCATCAGATAGTGCAGCATGGCAAAATCCGATTGTGCGGCTTCCGTGCTGGCCATCGTGTCGAAAAGTTCGCCCGATTTGAAGGCGGCGCGGGCATTCTGGAAATCACCGCGGGCAAGATACGTCAGGCCTCGATAATAAAATAGCATGGCCCGCTCATAAGGCTCGCCCTTGAAATCCTTCATGGCTTCCATGCCAAAGAGCGAGCGCGCCTTGCTTGCGGCGCTGTCCTCAATCTGGATGGTTTCCACCGCGCGAATGGCCTGATCAAAGCTCCATTCCGCTTGCTTGAGAAGGCCGTTCTCAAGCGAGACCAGGCCCAATTTCGCCAGGTTGATCACGGCATTGCGCTTTCCTTCAGCCAATAGACGTTCGGCATAGGGACGCAACACCGGCGTGATGTTGGCCGGCACGTCGGGCGTTGTGTTCGCCAAGGCAAGCTGCGGCCGAATTGCGCCATGCGGCACCATAGCAGCGTCATTGCCGCTGGTTGAACGTCGGTTCAAATGGGCCAGCCGTTCACGGGCGTCTTGCGGAGACAAGACCTTCACGCGGTCCTTGAGTACCCCCCGGGTCCGATCTTCATGGCGAAAGAACGTCACTTTGATCGTTGCGCTCCGACCTTGCTCTACCGGTTCGAACGCAAACCGCATGGTGGTCGCCTTGTCAGCCATTCCGCCAGCCGCTGGCATGTAGACGAAGCCATCCGGGCCAGACGGCTTGAGCGGTTCGTCTTTGAAGGAGAACCAGCCGTTCGTATTCCGCGTCCACTTTGTGTTTGGCACGAGTATGGATCGGCGCAGGCGCAGAGGACTGTCGCTGATCAACGCCATGCCAAAGGATTCCATGGGAAATCCGGCGATTTCGAACTGCACCAGCCCCAACTGCGCACCGGAACTGGGGCGGATGGTCACCTCGGTCACGTCGCCAAGGCCAGTGGGGATGATGATGGGTTGAGGCGATGCGGTCTCGGCAAACACTGGCCCAGCAAGGATCGCCGTGCAGGCGAGGATGCTCGCGATGTGGCGGCATTGTCTGGCTTTTGTATGAGAGCCGCGCACCAGCAGTCGGGACATGAACACCGCCTCTCAGAATATAAGGAAGTTCCAAAAAGATTGTGTTCAATATCATCAAGGTCAAGTGATAAATTCGGTGAGAGCGGGACAGACCGGCGCAGCAGTTTTCTTTTAAAACAGCGATGCCGATGTGGCGAAATCTCCAAAACGCCTATCCGGCTTCAAAGGAACAGATTGCTTGGAGGGGTTGCCCGAATTCGGCCCCGCAAGTCGCAATGGGCGGCGATTGGGATGTGAGGGCCGAGCCAACGAAGGTGGGTGCAGGGGCCCAGCCCCTGCCCGCCGGAGGCTTCTTCTTGGTTCTTTGATGGGGCAGGGCAGGCGGTGGGAGACGGGTGTCAGCCGGCGCAAATCCCTCACCCGGCTCGGCTGCGCCGAGTCCGACCTCTCCCCCGAGGGGAGAGGTGATTATTCGGCGGCTGGCAGGTAGATCGCGCTGCCTTTGGCGCGGAATTCGGCCGACTTCTCCGCCATGCCGGCTTCCAGCATGTCGGTGCTGTTCTGTTTGGCGGCGTAGTCGCGGACGTCCTGGGTGATCTTCATGCTGCAGAATTTCGGCCCGCACATGGAGCAGAAGTGCGCGACTTTCGCGCCTTCGGCGGGCAGGGTTTCGTCGTGGTAGGCCATCGCCGTTTCGGGATCGAGCGACAGGTTGAACTGGTCGCGCCAGCGGAATTCGAACCTTGCCCGGCTCAACGCGTCGTCGCGGAGTTGGGCGCCGGGGTGGCCTTTGGCGAGGTCGGCGGCGTGGGCGGCGAGCTTGTAGGTGATGACGCCGACCTTGACGTCGTCGCGGTCGGGCAGGCCGAGATGTTCCTTGGGAGTGACGTAGCAGAGCATGGCGGTGCCGAACCAGCCGATCATGGCGGCGCCGATGCCGCTGGTGATATGGTCATAGCCCGGCGCGATATCGGTGGTGAGCGGCCCGAGGGTGTAGAAGGGGGCTTCGCCGCATTCTTCGAGCTGCTTTTCCATGTTGATCTTGATCTTGTGCATCGGCACGTGGCCGGGGCCTTCGATCATCACCTGGCAATCCTGCTCCCAGGCGATCTTTGTGAGCTCGCCAAGGGTTTCGAGCTCGGCAAACTGGGCGCGGTCGTTGGCGTCGGCGATGGAGCCGGGGCGCAGGCCGTCGCCAAGGCTGAACGACACGTCATAGGCGCGCATGATCTCGCAGATCTCGCGGAAGTGGGTGTAGAGGAAATTTTCCTTGTGGTGGGCGAGGCACCATTTCGCCATGATCGAGCCGCCGCGGGAGACGATGCCGGTGACGCGGTTGGCGGTGAGCGGCACGTAGGCCAGGCGGACGCCGGCGTGGATGGTGAAATAGTCGACGCCCTGTTCGGCCTGTTCGATCAGCGTGTCGCGGAACACATCCCAGGTGAGATCCTCGGCAATGCCGCCGACCTTTTCCAGCGCCTGGTAGATGGGCACGGTGCCGATCGGAACCGGCGAGTTGCGCAGGATCCATTCGCGGGTGTTGTGGATGTTGCGGCCGGTTGAAAGGTCCATGATCGTGTCGGCGCCCCAGCGGGTGGCCCAGACCATTTTTTCGACTTCCTCGGCGATGGAGGAGGCGACGGCCGAGTTGCCGATGTTGGCGTTGATCTTCACCAGGAAGTTGCGGCCGATGATCATCGGTTCGGCTTCGGGGTGGTTGATGTTGGCCGGGATGATGGCGCGGCCGCGGGCGATTTCGTCGCGCACGAACTCGGGGGTGACATGATCGGGAATGGCGGCGCCGAAGCTTTCGCCGTCGCGGGCGCGCTCCATGGCGGCGGCGCGGCCCATGTTCTCGCGGATGGCGACATATTCCATTTCGGGCGTGATGATGCCGCGGCGGGCATAGGCCAGCTGGGTAACCGCAGCGCCGGCCTTGGCGCGCAGGGGCGTCTTCACGACGTTGGGGAATTCGGCAACGTCTGACTTGCCGCCGGGGACGTTCACCACGCCATTGTCTTCCGGCTTCACCTCGCGGCCGGGATAGCGCTCCACATCGCCGCGCGCTTCGATCCAGGCGGTGCGCAGCGGCGGCAGGCCGGCGGCGATATCGATGCTGGCGGCGGCATCGGTGTAGGGGCCGGAGGGATCATAGATGCGCACCGGCGGTTCCTTGGCCGAAGGATCGAGCGCCACTTCGCGCATGGCGACGCGCAATTCCGGATGGATGACGCCGGCGACATGGATCTTGCGGCTGCCCGGCAGCGGCCCGGTGGTGACCGGCATTTCCAGTTTCGAATTGATATCGGCCATGGCGTGCGTCCTTGTTCCAAAATCCGGAATGGACGGGGCGCGGATCTGGCCAGTCTTGGCTCACACGCTCCCTCCCTCCGCCGGTGTCAACCGGATCAGGTTCAGCGGGTTGCGCGGGCGCGCTCTCAGCCAGTTGCCTGGCACCCCGGGGAATGGGCCCGGATTACGCCCGCTCGCCCCACTTGGCAAGGCCGCGATCGGTGCCGCAGAGCTTGTCCCAAAAGCGGAAATAGAGGCCATAGTTGCAGGTGTAGAAGCGGTGGTGTGCCTCGTGGTGGCTGGCCGAGATGATGTGGCGGCCGAACCAGCCGCCCACCCAGCGGGCGGGGAACATTTCCCAGCCCATGTGGTTGGTGACGCCCATGATGGTGGCGATGAGCATGACCACGCCCAGCGCGCCGATGTGGATGGGCAGGATGAAGACCATGGCGGGGATGAAGATGGCGCCGGAGATGGCTTCCCAGGGATGGAAGCTCATGGCGGCCCAGGCGGTGGGCGGCCGGCTGGCATGGTGGACGGCGTGGGCGGCCTTGAACAGGCGGGGCTGGTGCATCCAGCGGTGCGTCCAATAGAACCAGGTGTCGTGCGCGAAGAGATAGGCGAGGATGGACAGCGGCCACCAGGCGGCCTGCAGCGGGGTTTCGACCGTCCACATCAATTGCGTCCAGCCCCATTGGCGGAAGGCTTCGACGGCGAGCGCGGCGGGGATGCCATAGATGGCGGCGGAAATCAGGCTCCAGCGGATTTCGGCGCGGATCTGGGTGCGGCGCTTGGTGGGATCGGCGGGGCCATCGCTGATGCCGCGCCGGCGGGTGAGCCAGGCAAAGCCGCCGGAGACGGCAAGATAGCGCACGGCGATGATCAGCGTCATCGAAACGGTGGCAAAAGCGAAGGTGAGGCTGGTGGACACCGGCGTGGTTTAGCCGGCCGGGCCGCCCGCGCCAAGCGGCAGGCGGTCGCGGCCTGGTCATTGCCTGTTCACGCGGCGCGGTTAAGACGTTGCGGCAAAGGAGAAACACCGTTGCCGCTTGTTACCTGTGCCGCGCTGGCGCTGGCGCTGGCCAATCCCGCCAGCACCGGCCCGCTGCAATTGACCGAGGATTGTGTGGCGGGCAGATCCGCCGACGGCAAGGCCGAGCCGGCGCTGCGGGTGACGGTGCGGTTTGATGCGCCCTTGGTGGTGGAGGCGACCGGCCGGCGTGTCGAGGGGCTGGCGATCGACAATGGCGGCAACATCACATGGCAGGGCGGGGAGATTGTGGCGCCTGGCGGCGCGCCGCAGCGCGGGGTGGCCGGGGCGCAATTTTATGCCGTGCTGGTCAACCGCGGCGATGCCGTGACGCTGGACGGCGTGCATCTGACCGATGCGCGCAAGGCGGTGGCGGTGCGGTCTTCCAGCCGGGTGACGTTGCGCAACGCCCATTGCGACGGGTTGGTGGAAGATTGCATGATCGTTTCAGACAGCCAGACCATCCAGTATCTCGACAATGTGATTGGGCCGTTCAAACGCTATCTTTCGCTGTGTGAGCGGGGTGGGGCGGTGACCCAGGCCGTGCCGCGCCGCGATTGCGAGGGCAGCGGCGGCACCTGGACCGATGGCTGGCACAGCGATGCGTTGCAGCTGCGCAATGGCACCAGCGATGTGCTGGCGCGCGGCAACCGCATCGCCACCACCGGCCAGGGCCTGACCCAGATGGATGCGCCGACCGACCGACCGCTGGCCAATGTGCGGTTTGAAAACAATGTGATTGCCGCTGGCCGCCATGGCCTGACGTTGACCAACTGTGATGGCTGCCGGATCAGCGGCAACCGGCTGACCACGTCGGTGCCGGGCTGGAAGAGTGTGGTGAAGCCCGGCAAGGCGATGGCGTGCGGCAATGATGTGCCCGATGGTGGGCCTGGGCGGGACAAATGCCCGTCGTGACGAGGGGTTGATCAGCCGGCGAGGGCGTGTTCGCAGCTGACCAGCAGGCGGGCGAGTTGCAGCCCATAGAGATGGGCGATCTCCTGGTTGGCGCTGACCGTGAACTGGTGCCCGGTGCCGTCTTCGATGAGGAGATTGCTGCTGCGCGCCGCGGCGAGCAGGCGGGCGATGTGCATGCGCGACACGCCGAACCGGCGGGCGAGCGCAGCACCGTTGAGCGGGAAGGCCTGCCCGCCACTAGGCTGCCAGCCGCTTTCGCTGATCATCAGCCACAGCAGCGGCGATCCGGCATCGCGTTCCAGAAACACGCGCGCCAGATCGGCGGCACCATCCAGATCGGGGCGGGATTGCAGCAGGCCCTGCATCTGGCAGCTGGTGAAGCGGTGCAGCCATTCTGGCTGCGCCAGCCGGCTTGCCATGGTGGCGGCCTTCGGATCGATCAGCGCGGCGGCCTGCAGCGCGGCGACGAGATGCTGGCGCCAGGCCTGTTGAAAGGCCGGGGCTACGGCATGGCTGCGCCCGTTGCCGGGCCAGGGGGTGATCAGGCCGAGCCAGGCGAGATAGGCCAGCATGGCATGGGCACGGCCGGGGCTGAGCAGGCCGAAGGCGGCACACAGCCGCTTGAGATCGGGCAGGCTGACGCCATCGCGCGCCATCGAGGCCGCCACCATCGCGGCGACATAGCGGCCGGCATCCTTGAAGATGCCGGCCAGCGCGCGTTCGCTGTCGAACAGGTCCAGCATCGAACTGGCCAGCGCCTGCACGGCCGGCGCGAAATCCGGATGCGCCTGCACCCGGGCCAGCGCGGCGGCGATGCGGGGATCGCCATCA
The DNA here is from genome assembly GCF_059745315.1 of Sandarakinorhabdus sp. FBCC-B8862. Taxonomy (NCBI): domain Bacteria; kingdom Pseudomonadati; phylum Pseudomonadota; class Alphaproteobacteria; order Sphingomonadales; family Sphingosinicellaceae; genus Sandarakinorhabdus; species Sandarakinorhabdus sp. FBCC-B8862. Next base: position 635,989 of record NZ_CM185574.1, on the reverse strand, counting down.
TCCCAGCCAGAAGTGGCCGGTGGTGCGGTGCTGGCGGCTTGGAGCGGCATGGCGCGGGATATTAGGAAGATATCAGCACCGGTGAAGTGACTTGTGCGCCACATATAATGGGCCGCCGCCGCATTCGGGCAAAAATGTTACGCGCACAATGCAATATGGGCTGTTAACATGCTGATGTTGCGGAGGATTGATGGCTTGACCACCCATCGATCACCGGCCGGCCACGCTGCGGCTGGCCGGACCGGTTGCCGGGTGACGGGTGGGCGAGCCCGGCTCCGCAGCGCAGTTTCTGGCTGCACACTGGCAAAACCAGCCCTGTGGCGCGCCGTCGCTTGACCGGCCGGTTGGGTCGCGGCAGCGTGCGGCCATGCACAGCTTCATCCGCCGCCACATCCTTGCCGCCGCCTTGGCACTGGCCCTGCCCGTGCAGGCGCAGGAACCGCAACCCGCGACCCCGGCTCCAGAAAAGCCGGCGCCGGCCACCGTGGCCATCGTGGTGACCACCGAACTGGGGCCGATCACCATCGCGCTGGAAACCGAGCGCGCGCCGATCACGGCGAATTATATCCTGAAGCATGTTGACGAGGCGCGGCTGGATGGCGCGGCCTTTTACCGGGCGATGAAGCTGACGCCGGATGGCAATTATGGGCTGGTGCAGGGCGGCATCCAGGACGGGCGCAAGCTGTTGCCGCCGGTGGCACATGAACCGACGAGCGTGACCGGCCTGACCCACAATGAAGGCGCCGTGAGCCTGGCGCGCGGCGCACCGGGCACGGCGCAGGCGCAGTTCTTCATCATCCTGGGCGATCTTTCCAGCCTGGATGCCAAGCCGGGCGCGCCCGGTGACAATCTTGGCTATGCCGTGTTCGGCCGGGTGACGGACGGCATGGATGTGGTGAAGAAGATCCAGAACGCGCCCGTCTCGGCCACCAAGGGCGAGGGCGCCATGAAGGGCCAGATGATCGAAACGCCGGTGAAGATCATCAGCGTGAAGCGGGTGATCCCGTTGCCGCCAAAGCCGGTCGTGAAGCCAGCACCGCGCCCGGCTGCGCGGAAGGCGGTGCCGAAAAAGCGCTGATCAATTATAGGGTGGCGCGAACCAGCCCTTGGGGCTCTGCGTGAAGATCTCGCAGCCGGTTTCGGTGATCCCGATGCTGTGTTCGAACTGGGCCGACAGGCTGCGATCCCGGGTCACCGCGGTCCAGCCATCGTCCAGCACCTTCACGGCCGGGCCGCCGGCGTTGATCATCGGTTCGATGGTGAAGAACATCCCCGGCCGCAGCAGCACGCCGCGCCCCGGCTTGCCGATGTGCACCACGTTGGGGGCGGTGTGGAAATCCTGGCCCAGACCATGGCCGCAGAAATCGCGCACCACGCTCATGCGGTTCTTTTCGGCGTGGGTCTGGATGGCGTAGCCGACATCGCCCAGCGTGTTGCCCGGCTTGGCCTGTTCGATGCCCAGCATCAGGCATTCATAGGTGACATCAACGAGCCGCCGCGCCTTGATCGGCACATCGCCCACAAAGAACATGCGGCTGGTGTCGCCATACCAGCCATCCACCACCACGGTCACATCGATGTTGACGATATCACCGGACTTGAGCTTTCTGGGCCCCGGAATGCCGTGGCACACGACATGGTTCACCGAAACGCACAGCGAATGGGAAAAGCCGCGATAGAAGACGGTGGCCGAAGCAGCGCCGGCGGCGCGGACAAATTCCCACGCCATCGTGTCGAGATCGATGGTCGCAACCTCCGGCTGGACGAAGGGGGTGATGTGATCCAGCACCTCGGCCGCGAGCCGCCCGGCCTTGCGCATGCCTTCGAATGCGGCCGGCCCGTGCAGGCGCAACTGGCCTTCCTGCGGGTCCATCACGGTGGTGTAGAGCGCCTGTGTCATCATGATGCACATAGGCGTTCGGGGCCGCCAAGTCCATGCGGCCAACAATCCGGGCCCGGTAATCAGGGCATGGCCAGCCAAGGCTGGCTGGGGTAAGACGGCGGCCATGAGCGACGAACGCATCTACACCGCCGCCCTGGTGATCATCGGGGATGAAATCCTGTCGGGCCGCACCCAGGATGCCAACCTGGCCTATCTGGCGAAATGGCTGGGCGTGCAGGGCATCCGCCTGAAGGAAGTGCGCGTGGTGTCGGATGATATGGATGCGATTGCCGATGCGGTGAACGCCCTGCGCGTGTCCCATGACTATCTGTTCACCACCGGCGGCATCGGCCCCACCCATGATGACATCACCGTGGATGCGATTGCCGCGGCGCTGGGGCGGGAAGTGATCGTGCACCCGGATGCGCGGGCAATATTGGCCGATCATTATGGTGACCAGTTGACCGACGCGCGGCTGCGCATGGCCCGCACCCCGGCCGGTGCCAGCCTGATCGAAAATCCGCGCACCAAGGCGCCGGGCATAAGGGTGGAGAATATCTTCATCATGGCCGGGGTGCCGATGATCACCCAGGGCATGCTGGCGGCGCTGGACGGCACGCTGGAAGGCGGTGCGCCGGTGTTGAGCCGCACGGTGGCGGCCTGGACGCAGGAGAGCAAGGTCGCCGACTTGCTGAAGCGCACCGAGCGGGACAATCCCGGCGTGCAGATCGGGTCCTACCCCTTCTGGCGGGAGGGCAAGACCGGCGCCAACTTCGTGCTGCGCTCCACCAGCACCGCCCAATTGGCCGAGGTGGCGGAAAAGCTGATGGCAGGCCTCATGGAAATTGGTATCACGCCCGTAGACGGTGAGCTGTGAGGGTCAACATGGCGATCATCCGATATGCGCTGCTGGCGCTGATGGGGTTTGCATTTCTGCTGCTGGCGGTGTCGAACTGGACATTCGTGCCCTTTACCCTGCCCGATGGCGGGGTGGCGCGGGCGCCGTTGCCGCTGCTGCTGGCCGGGGCCTTTCTGGCCGGCATGATCCCGACCTGGTTGTGGATGGCCTTTGTGCGGCCGCTGGTGGAAGGCCGGCGGTTGCGGCCGAACACGGCCCGCACCGAGCGCGCCGAAGTGGCGCCGCCGCTGGCGCAAACGGGCATCTGACGTGACCGCCAATCGCGTGTTTGTGGCCATTGATGTGGCCGATGTGGTCGCGGCGCGCGCGCTGGTGGCCGCCGTCGCGCCGCATGTGGGCGGCATCAAGCTGGGGCTGGAATTTTTCTGTGCGCACGGGCTGGCCGGCATCGCCGCCGTGATGGCGGGGCAAAACCTGCCGCTGTTCCTGGACCTGAAGCTGCACGATATTCCCAACACCGTGGCCGGCGCCATTCACAGCCTCGCCCCGCTGGCGCCCAGCATCCTGACCGTGCATGCCGCCGGTGGCCATGCCATGCTGGCCGCCGCCCGCGCCGCCGCGCTGCCGCACACCCGGGTGGTGGCGGTGACGGTGCTGACCAGCCTGGATGATGGCGATCTGCTCGCCGCCGGTGTGGCCGATGGCACCGGGGCCCAGGCGCAGCGGCTGGCTGGGGTGGCGCGCGCCGCCGGGCTGGATGGCATCGTCTGTTCCCCGCACGAGGTCGCGGCTGTGAAGGCGGCGTGGGATGATGGCCTGTTCGTCGTGCCCGGCTTGCGCCCGGCCGGCAGCGACGTGGGCGACCAGAAGCGGGTGATGACCCCGGCCGATGCGCAGGCGCTGGGCGCCGGCGTGCTGGTGATTGGCCGGCCGATCACGGCGGCGGCCGATCCGGCTGCGGCTGCGGCTGCGATTGCTGCCACCCTGGCATGACGCCGTTCAAGATTTGCGGGGTGAAAACCCCCGAGGTCGTGCACGCCGCCGTGGCCAGCGGCGCGGCGCACATTGGCTTCAACTTCTTCCCGCCCAGCCCGCGCTTCCTGAGCCCGGCCGATGCCGCGCCGCTGATCGCGCTGGTGCCGGCAGGGGTTGGCCGCGTCGCGGTGCTGGTTGATCCCGATGATGATCTGGTCGCCGCCGTGATCGCCGCCGGCATCGATATCCTGCAGTTCCACAATGTGCCGCCCGGGCGGCTGGCGGCGCTGGCGCAGCGCCATGGTCGGCCGGTGTGGCTGGCCGCCGGCGTCAAGACCCGCGCCGATATCGAGGCTGCGACAAAGGCGGCAGGCCCGGCTGATCTGTTGCTGTTGGATGCCAAAGCGCCTAACGACGCGCCATTGCCGGGTGGCAATGGCTTGGCCTTTGATTGGCGCCTGCTGGCCGAAACACGGCCGCAGCGCCGCTTTGGCCTGGCCGGCGGGCTTGGCATCCACAATGTCGCCGATGCGATCCGGCAGGTCGCCCCGGCGCTGGTGGACGTGGCATCAGGGGTGGAAGAAGGGGCAGGGGTGAAATCGGTGGAGAAGATCATGGCCTTTGCGAGCGCGGTGAGGGACGCATGAACGCTGAAATTGGCACCCTGCGGGCCGGGCCGGATTCGAAAGGCCATTTCGGCCAGTTTGGCGGGCGTTATGTTGCCGAAACGCTGATGCCGCTGATCCTCGAGCTGGAGCAGGCATACACCGCAGCCAAGTCCGATCCCGCCTTCCATGCCGAGCTGAATGATCTGCTCACCCACTATGTCGGCCGGCCAAGCCCGCTCTATTTCGCGCCGCGGCTGACGGAAGAGCTGGGCGGTGCGAAGATTTATCTGAAGCGCGACGAGCTGAACCACACCGGCGCGCACAAGATCAACAATTGCATCGGCCAGATCCTGCTCGCCCGCCGCATGGGCAAGACGCGCATCATCGCCGAAACCGGCGCCGGCCAGCATGGTGTGGCCACCGCCACCGTGGCGGCGCGCTTTGGCCTGCCCTGCACCATCTACATGGGTGCGCGCGATATCGAGCGGCAGGCTCCCAACGTGTTCCGCATGAAGCTGCTGGGTGCCGAGGTGAAGGCGGTGGAAAGCGGCAGCAAGACGCTGAAAGACGCGATGAACGAGGCGCTGCGCGATTGGGTGACCAATGTGCACGACACCTTCTACATCATCGGCACGGCGGCGGGGCCGCACCCGTACCCGGAACTGGTGCGCGATTTCCAGACGGTGATCGGCAAGGAAGCCCGCGCCCAGATATTGGAGCGCGAAGGCCGGCTGCCCGATCTGCTGGTCGCGGCCATTGGTGGCGGTTCCAACGCCATCGGCCTGTTCCACCCGTTCCTGGACGACAAGGGCGTCCGCATCGTTGGCATTGAGGCATCGGGCAAGGGGCTGGACACGCACGAGCATGCCGCGTCGCTGGCCGGTGGCCGCGCCGGGGTGCTGCACGGCAACAAGACCATGCTGCTGCAGGATGAGGACGGCCAGATCACCGAGGCGCACAGCATTTCGGCGGGCCTTGATTATCCCGGCATCGGCCCGGAACATGCCTGGCTCAACGCCATCGGCCGGGTGGAGTATCAGAGCGCGACCGACACCGAAGCGTTGGAAGGCTTCCAGCTGCTGTGCCGCACCGAAGGCATCATCCCTGCGCTGGAGCCGAGCCATGCGCTGGCGGCCGTGGCGCGCATCGCGCCGACCATGGGCAAGGACCAGATCATCATCGCCAATCTGTGCGGGCGCGGGGACAAGGATATTTTCACCGTGGCCGCCGCGCTGGGAGTGGCGATGTGAGCGGCGACCGGCTTTCCGCCCGCTTTGCCGCCTGCGCCAGCGAAGGCCGCGCCGCGCTGGTGACGTTCGTGACCGCCGGTGATCCTGATCTGGCAACCTCGGCCGGCATCCTGGCCGCGCTGCCGGGGGCAGGGGCGGACATCATCGAATTGGGCATGCCCTTCACCGATCCGATGGCCGATGGCCCGGCGATCCAGCGCGGCAATCTGCGCAGCCTGGGGGGCGGCGCGACCTTGAAGGCGCTGCTGGCCATGGTGCGGGATTTCCGTGCTGGTGATGATGCGACGCCGATCGTGCTGATGGGCTATTTCAACCCGATCCTGGCCTTTGGGCCGGAGCGGTTTGCCGCCGAGGCCAAGGCCGCCGGCATCGATGGCTGCATCGTGGTGGACCTGCCGCCCGAGGAGGCTGCCGAGCTGACCCCGGCGCTGGCCGCCCATGGCCTGCACCTGGTGCGGCTGGCGACACCGACCACCGATGCCCAGCGGCTGCCGGCGGTGCTGAACGGTGCGTCGGGCTTCCTTTATTATGTCGCCGTGGCGGGTGTGACCGGGGCCAATTCGGCCGCTGCCGCCGATATCGCCGCCGCCGTGGCCCGCCTGAAGGCGGCGACGCCGTTGCCGATCGCGGTCGGCTTTGGTGTGCGCACACCGGATCAGGCCGCCGCCATTGCCGCCCATGCCGATGCCGTGGTGGTGGGCAGCGCCATTGTTGATGCCATTGGTGAGGCTGCCGAGGCCCGCGCCAATGATATTCCCGCCCGCGTTGCCACCCAGGTGGCGGCGCTGGCGCAAGCCGTCAGAACGGCCCGAAAGGACCAAGCAGCATGAGCTGGATCACCCGCACCCGCCAGCAGTTGACCGGGTTTCTCGCCCGCCGCGACACGCCGGATAATCTGTGGACCAAGTGCAAGAATTGCGGCGCCATGGTCTATACCAAGGAGTGGGAGGACAATGCCTCCGTCTGCCCGCGCTGTGACCATCATGACCGCATCGGGCCGAAGGCGCGCTTTGCCCAGCTGTTTGACGGCGATTATCGCGTGCTGCCAGCGGCGAAGGTTGCCGAGGATCCGTTGAAGTTCAAGGATCAGAAGAAATACACCGATCGCCTGAAGGCCGCCCGCGCCGCCACTGGCGAGCCGGAGGCGATGATGGTCGCCGATGGCCAGATCATGGGCCGGCGCGCCATCGTGGGTGTGCAGGATTTCGCCTTCATGGGCGGCTCCATGGGCATGGGCGTGGGTGAGGCCTTCCTGGCCGGGGTGGATGCGGCCTTGGCGGCCAGCGCCCCCTATATCGTGTTCACCGCTGCCGGCGGCGCGCGCATGCAGGAAGGCATCTTGAGCCTGATGCAGATGCCGCGCACCACGGTGGGCATCCAGCAGCTGCACGATGCCGGCCTGCCCTATATCGTCGTGCTCACCGATCCCACCACCGGTGGGGTGACCGCCAGCTATGCCATGCTGGGCGATGTGCAGATTGCCGAACCCAATGCCCTGATTGGCTTTGCCGGCCAGCGCGTGATCGAGCAGACGATCCGTGAGAAGCTGCCGGAAGGCTTCCAGCGAGCCGAATATCTGCTGGAGCATGGCATGCTCGACATGGTGGTGCACCGCCGTGACCTGAAGGACACGCTGGGCCGCCTGATCGGCCTGTTGATGGCGCGGCGCATCGCTGCATGAGCCAGGGCGGGGGCGCATCGCCTGGCGCGCGCATGCCGCCGGCCCGGTCTGACAATCCGGTGCTGGATGCGCTGCTGCGCGATGCCTATGCCCTTCACCCGACCGAGATTGACCTGTCGCTGGGCCGGCTGGAGCGCCTGTTGGAGCGGCTGGGCAACCCGCACCACCGGCTGCCGCCAGTGTTCCACGTGGCCGGCACCAACGGCAAGGGCAGCACCTGCGCCATGCTGCGCGCCTGCCTGGAGGCGCAAGGGCACCGCGTCCATGTCTATTCCAGCCCGCACCTGGTGCGGTTCAACGAGCGGATCCGGCTGGCTGGCCAGCTGATCGCCGATGATGCGCTGATCGTGCTGTTGAAGGACGTGATCCGCCTGAACGGCGAGGCGCCGATCACCTTTTTCGAACTGACCACGGCGGCGGCCTTCCTGGCCTTTGCCACGGTGGAGGCCGATGCCTGCGTGATCGAGGTGGGGCTGGGCGGCCGCATGGACGCGACCAATGTGCTGCCATCGGCGCTGGTCTCGGGCATTGCCCAATTGGGGCTGGACCACACGCAATGGCTGGGGCCGACCATTCTCGACATCGCCCGGGAAAAGACCGGCATCGCCAAGCGCGGCGTGCCGCTGGTGACCGGGCGCCACCCGGCGGCAGTGACGGCGCGCATTGCCGAAATCGCCGGACTGGCGGGCGCGCGGCTGGTGATCCGCGGCCAGGATTGGGATGCGGCGATGTATGAGAATCAGCTGCATTACCGCGATGGGGACGGCAAGCTGGCGCTGCCACTGCCGCGCCTGGCCGGCGCCCACCAGCATGACAATGCCGCGCTGGCGGTGGCGATGTTGCGGGCGCAAGCGGCGCTGCCGCTGAAGGAGGCGGCACTGCGCGCCGGCATGGGCTGGGCCGAATGGCCGGCGCGGCTGCAGCGGCTGGAACGCGGCCCGCTGCCCGAATTGCTGCCCGCCGGCAGCAGCCTGTGGGTGGATGGCGGCCACAACCCGGCCGCCGGCCGCGCCCTGGCCGAAGCCGTGCGGCCCTTGTTGCAGCCGGGCCAGCGCCTGTTGCTGGTGGCCGGCATGCTGGCCAACAAGGATGCCGAAGGTTTCCTGAAGCCGTTCGCCGGCATGGCGAGCGCCATTTACACCGTGCCGGTGCCGGGCCATGCCGGGCATGATCCGCAGGCGCTGGCCGCCACCGCCTCTGCAATGGGGATGGCGACCGCCAGTGCCCCCAATATCCGCCAGGCGCTGAAGGCGATTGCCCGCACGGGGGACGCGCCGCCGCTGGTGCTGATCACCGGCAGCCTGCACCTGGCCGGCGCGGCGCTGGAATTGAACGGGCAGGTGCCGGCGTAAGATCAGGTCCTCCCCAAACAAGTTTGGGGAGGATCCTGGTTACAGCCGCCGCACCAGCGTGGTCACCATCGCCACCCACGGCACATCCAGCACCAGCTGCCGCGCGCCGGGCGTGGTGGGCAGCAGCTGGATGCGGCCGCCTTCGGTGGCGATCAGGCGGCCGAAGGCAAAGCGGCCGGCGGGGCGGGGGGCGAGCACGTCGCGGTTGAGGGCGCGGCCGAATTGCGCCGGTTCCAGCCGCTGCGCCCACAATTCATCGCCGCTGCGATAATCGCCCTGCGCGGTTTCCACCACCAGCCCAAGCATGTCGCCCTGCGGGCTGGGCGGTACCAGCGTGCGCGGCCGTTCCGGGGCATCGGCGCCATTCAGGCCGATCAATGCCGCCACTGGCACATCCGGCCGATCCGGCATGGCGACCAGCGCGGAGGACGGCACGCCCATGGCGGCGGCAATCCGTTCCAGCCAATCGATCGACACGGTGCGCATCCCGGTTTCCAGCCGCCCGATGGTTTGCGGCGTCGTCGGCGGATCGCAGGCCGCCGCCACATCGGCCAGGGTGAGGCCACGGCTTTTGCGCACATCACGGATGCGGGTGATCATGTTGCCCCAATCAGATAACCTGTTTGGTTAATCCTGTCCTACAACCCCTGCCTCATGCAAGCATGAAATCGCCCATTTCGTGCCAAACAGGAGAATCGCATGCCGAACACCGCCGAAACCGCCGATGTACCCCCGGCCACCGCCAACCGCCTGATCGGCACCCGCACCCTGCCGCCGGGCGACCGGATCGACCGGGCGCAGGTGGCGGTGAACCTGGCCGAGGCGCCGCTGGCCTGGCTGGCGCGGCGCGGCCATATCAGCCCAGCGCAGCTGGCGGCCGGGATGCGGCTGCGCGATGATTATCACGCCGCCAGCCTGGGCCCGCGCGTGACCATGCGCTGGGACCCGTTGCCATCCAGCCGCCGGCCGGGCAGCGCGCCGGAGCCGGGGGGCAGCCAGATCGCCGCCCGCCGCCGCTTTGATGCCGCGGTGGCCGCCTGCGGGCCGGGGCTGGCCGATGTGCTGTGGCGGGTGGTGTGCGCCGGCGAAGGGCTGGAGGCGGCCGAGCGTGGCTTGGGCTGGCCGGCGCGGGCCGGGAAACTGGTGCTTTCGCTGGCGCTGGACCGGCTGGTCAGCCATTATGGGGTGAAGGAGTGACCATGCGCCAAGTCTTGCTGTTGTTGCCGCTGTTGCTGGCGGCCTGTGGGCCCAAGGCCGAATCGCTGGGCCGCGTGGGCGGTGCGCCGCCGTCGCTGATGCTGTCAGCCAAATTGCTCACCGCCGAGGGCAATGCGCTGGGCGATGCCGAGCTGTTGCAGCTGGCCGAGGGCACGCAGCTGATCGTGGCGGTGAAGGGCCTGCCGCCCGGCCAATATGGCCTGCACATCCATGCCATTGGCCGCTGCCTGGGCCCGGATTTCGCCAGTGCGGGGCCGCATTTCAACCCGGCCGGCCGCCAGCATGGCCGCGACAATCCGATGGGCAGCCATGCCGGAGACCTGCCCAACATCACGGTGGACGGCAAGGGCGTGGGCAATCTCAATGAGATGATCCCGGGCCTGCGCCTGGCCGATGGCGCAACCCCAGTGCTGGATGATGATGGCGCCGCCATCGTGCTGCACGGCAAGCCCGATGATTATCGCAGCGATCCGGCCGGCAATGCCGGGCCGCGCTTTGCCTGCGCGGAGTTTCGGAAAGGCTGAAAGGGTGGGGCGACTGACGGGGCTTGAACCCGCGACCTCCGGTACCACAAACCGGCGCTCTAACCAACTGAGCTACAGTCGCCACAGCAAGAGGAGAGGCCGGATAAACGAGCCGGGGGCGGCTGGCAAGCGGCTTTGTGTTTCGGGCGCTGCGGCAGGGAAGATTGCTGGACGTTGGAATATTATTGCGTTAAGGCGCAATCTTTCCTTGGTGGAGCTTGAGTCATGACCGTCGCCGCCCCCCTCGCCACCTCTGTGCAGACCTTGCAGCTGGCTCGCCTGCCGGCCGAGGCGGTCCCCGGTTTTGACGCGCACGAAGAGGTGATGCTGGTGAAGGATGCGGCAACCGGCCTGCATGCCATCATTGCCATCCATTCCACCCACCTTGGCCCGGCGGCCGGCGGCGTGCGGCGCTGGACCTATGGCAGCGAGTCCGAGGCGCTGACCGATGCGCTGCGCCTGTCGCGCGGCATGAGTTACAAGAACGCCATGGCCGGCCTGAAGGCGGGCGGCGGCAAGGCAGTGGTGCTGGCCGATGCGCCGAAAACCGAGGCGCTGCTGGAAGCCTTTGGCGAGGCGGTGGAGGCGCTGGGCGGCCGTTATGTGACGGCCGAGGATGTGGGCATGACCGATGCCGACATGGTGGTGCTGGCGCGGCGCACGGCCCATGTTGCCGGCCTGCCGGTGGCGGCGGGCCGTGTGGGCGGCAATCCCGGCCCGTTCACGGCGCGCGGCGTGGCTGCCGGCCTGAAGGCGGCGGTGGCCCACAAGCTGGGCCGGGCCGTGCGCGGCCTGCATGTGGCGATCCAGGGCGTCGGCAGTGTGGGCGGTGCGCTGGCGCGCGCGCTGGCTGCCGAAGGCGCGAAGCTGACGCTGGCCGATGCCGATGCCGCCCGCGCCGCGCGGCTGGCCGCTGATCTCGGCGCTGCGCATGTGGGTGTGGACCGGATCATGGGCGTTGCCGCCGATGTGTTCAGCCCCAACGCGCTGGGCGCCATCCTGAACGAGGCCAGCATCGCCGCGCTCGATGTGGCGGTGGTGGCCGGTGCCGCCAACAACCAGCTGGCGACGGCCGCCGATGGCGCCCGGCTGGCGGCGCGCGGCATACTTTATGCCCCCGATTATGTGATCAACGCCGGCGGCATCATCAGCGTGATTGCCGAATATCTGGGCGAGACCAGCCTGGATGCCGTGAACGCCCAGGTGGACGAAATCGGCCCGCGCCTTGCCGGCCTGTTCGACCTGGCCCAGGCCAGCGGCGAAGCGACCGACGTGGTGGCGGACCGGATGGCGCGAGGGTTGATCGGGCGGTAAGGGCGGCGTGCCCCTCCTCAAACAAGTTTGGGGAGGAGCCCTTGCTCAATAATCCTTCGTCCACCGGAGGCCGGCCGAGGTGCCGCCCAGGGTGGCGACGCTGCTGAGCAGTGACAGCGAACGGGTGAGGCCGATCTCGATGCTGGTGGCGGTATAGCCCTGGGCGTCGGTGGCGAGTTCGACATAGACATTGCGGCCGAGATATTGCCCGGCGGCGACCGAAGTCTTGCGGCCCAGCGTGGTGTCGGCCGGCAGGATGCGCAGGCGATCGATTCCCAGCCCCTTTGAAACCGCGCCAATGGGGTTGAAGCCGCCGCCGCGCAAGGATGTGAGCGCGCCGGCCAGCTGGATGGCTTCGGGTGCCGAAAGATCGGTGACGCGGGCGCCGAACAGCACGCGGCTCAGCACCTCGTCTTCCGGCAGCGACGGCACCGAGCTGAAGCGGATCTGCGGGCGCTGCGCCGTGCCTTCGATGCTGAGCAGCGCGGTGAAGCCGTTGCTGGCATTTTCGGCGGCAACGTTGATGATTGGATCGGGCGGATAACCGCCCTGGAAACGGATGTCGCCGCGGGTGAGCTGGAAGCGCTTGCCGGCAAAATCATAATCGCCGCGCACCAGTTGCACCCGGCCGAACAATTCGGGCGCGGTGGCGGCGCCGCGCAGCCGCACATCGGCCTGCCATTCCGATTTGATGCCCATGCCGGTGACGCGCAGATCGCGCGGCGCGGTGATGGAAAGATTGTAGAGCCAGCGGGTGGGCGGCACATATTGCGCCACGCGCCGGCCGAGCACACGGGTGTTGCGTTCCGTCACCGCCAGCACCGGAACATCGGCCACGGCGGTGCGCCCCACCCGATATTCGGCGCGCGACAATTTCAGCGTGCCCGAAACGACGCCGCCATATTCGTCGGTCGCGACCCGGATATTGCCGCTGCCCACCGCCGACAGATCATCGCGGCCCAGGATGGCGGCATCGCTGACCGCCATGCGGATATCCATGGGGAAACCGCGTTCCAGGCTGAGATCGATGCTGCCCGAACCGGTGATGCGGCCGCTGCCCGAGGTGCCGGCAAAGCGCGTCAGCTCCAGCCGGGAGGCGTTGAAGCGGGCATCAAGGCTGGTGCCGGTGGCGACCGCACCCAGCAACGGCGCTTCCACCCGGGCGTCGCGGGCGATGATGCGGCCGGCAATCTGGGGATCGCCCAGCGTGCCCGACAGATCGGCCGCCACCTGCACGCCCCCGCGCAGGTCAAGCGCGGTCAGGCCCGACAGGCCCCACAGATCCTGCGCCGGCCCGGCATAGCGCAACTGGCCGGTGATGGGCGCGGCGGCATAGGCGGCGATCAGGCTTTCCGCCCCTTCGGCCGCCGGGCCGAGCCGCGCCTGCGCCCGGCCTTCGACCTTGCCGGCGCGCAGGATGACGGCGCGCACCAGCGTGCCATCGGCGCCCAGCACGGCGTTGAGGCCGAGATCAATGGGGGTGGAGGTGCTGGTGATGGCGCTGCGCGACAGGCCGTTCAGCCTGAGATTGGCCTTGCCGCGCGGCACGGCCCCGCGCGGCAGATCAAGATCGATATCGCCCGAAACGCGGCCAGCAAGATTGATCGAGGGATAGGCGAGGCCCACCACCGCCAGCGACACCCGGTCGAGCCTGGCCTGCACCCGGCGCTGTCGCGGGCCCCAATCGCCAGACAGTTCGGCATTGCCGAAATCGCTGCTGATCCGCATTGGTGTCAGATGCCAGCCGGCATCATCGCGGCTGATCCGCGCCGGGCCGGTGAGGCGGGCGACGCGGCCATCATAGCTGCCATCGCCCGACAACTGCACGCCATCACCGGCAATGGCGGCGGCCAGCGTGATGGCAAAGGGGGCGCCGCTGTCGCCCGACAGGGTGAGGCTGGCCTTGCCGCTGCCATCGGTGAGATCGATGCTGCCGCTGGCGCTGTCCACCACCAGATTGCCGCGTTCCAGCCCCTTGAGGCTGAGGCTGCCGCGCAACATTGGCCCGCTGGCCGGCAGACGCAGCAACGCCTTCAGCCGCAGCTGATCAATGCCCACCGGCGTTTCGATGCTGGCGTCGGGCGCGATGCGGATATTGTCCCCCGACAGATCGAGATCGGCCTGCTGCACATCGCCATTGGCCGACAGCTGCGCCGCGCCCGACAGGCCCGCACCCTGCAGGGCCAGCCGGCCGACCAGCGGCCCGGCCGGGGATTGGCTGGCGCTGCCGCTGGCGACAAAGCCGGCCAGCGCCAGCCGCTCGACATCAAGGCGCAGCACCGGTTCGACATCAAAGCCTGCCGCCAGCGTGGCCGGCCCGGCCGCGGTCTGTGCGGTGGCGGCCAGTTGCCAGCGGGCGTTGCGGGCGGCCAGCCGCGCCTCCACATCGGTGAGGCCATAGCCGGGGCGGGGCAGGCGCAGGGTGAGGGCGAGGGCATCCAGAGGCCCGCCGCCATCGGCGCGGAAGGCGCCGAATTCGGCACTGCGGCCGCTGAGCGCGAAATTGACCCGCCCGGCCTGCCAGCCCAGCGTGCCGCCGGCCGTGAGCCTGGGGCTGGCGAGCGAGAGGCCGCTGGCATTGATCACCAGGCCGGGTTGCAGCGTGAAGCGGCCGGCAAGCGCGATGCTGCTGCCAGCGAGGCGGGTGAGGGCGCTGGCCGGCGGGCGCGCGGCGGTCAGCCGGAAATCGCCGCTGCCCGCCACGCCGGGTTTCAGATCGGCGGTGAAGGCGATGTCGCTGCCGCCCAGCAGCGGCAGGACCCAGCTCCGGGCATCCCCCACCAGGCGCAGGCCCCAGGCGGCGGTGGCCGGGCGCCAGCTGAAGCCGGCGCGGCCGGTGACCGGCCCGGACTTGACTGCCAGTTCGCTGCCCGAAAGCTGGCCGGCGCGCCAGATCAGCGGCCCGCTGGCCTGCCAGCGCCCGGCCAGTGGTGCAAGGTTGGCCGGCAGGCCGCGCACGGCGGTGACACTGGCCGCGGCCGGGATCGCGGCGCTGCCATCATTGGCGTCGATGATGGCCGTGGCAGTCACCCCGTCCAGCCACCAGCCGCCGGGCAGGCCCAGGCTGGCAGCGCTGGCCTTGGCCTCCGCCGCCGGGGCCAGCCACGGGCCAGACAGGCGGGCGGTGGTGCTGAGGCCCTTCAAGGTGAGGCCGGCGGGCAGTGGCGCGCCATCCACAAGCTTCAGGGCAAGGGTGCCGGCCTCGATCCGTTCGGCGGCGCGGTCAACCCGGCCCGACAGGCTGGCGTTGAACCAGCGGCCGGTGGCGGTGGTGGTGACCTGCAGCGCATCATCGCGCGGGCTGGCGCGCAGGTTGATCGCCAGCCCGCCAGCCAGCAGCCGCGACAGGGCAGATGCGGGCAGCAGGGCGGCGGGATCGATGCGGCCGGCCAGCCCGAATTCACCCTCGGTCAGCGTCAGCGCCGTATCGGCCAGCTGGGCGCCGCCGCTGCTGGCGCGGAGCGTGCCGTTCCACGACCGCCAGCGGCCCTGGCCATTGGCCGTGGCGTCCAGCCCGGCCGAAATGCCGGTGAGGCCGGCGACGAGCCCGCCGGGCGGCGCCTTGAGCCGGGCCGCAAGCGCGAAGCGGTCATCATCAGGCCGGGCATCGAGATCGATCAGCAACCGGTCGGCACTGCCGGCTGCGGCTGTGACCTTCACCAACGCGCGGCCGGCGGCGATGTCGATCCGGCCCGACAGGCTGGCCTGATGCGCCTTGGCGCCGGCGACACCGGGAGCGAGTAGGATGCGCGGTGCCTCCAGCCGGGCGATGCTGATGTCGATGGCGGGCAGCAGGCGCGGATCGCTGCTGGGCCGCAGCCGGGGCAGCCGGTCGATATGGATGGTGCCGGCCACCAGCCGCCGGGCGGCAAAGCGGTTGGCGAGGAGGTCAAGCGGCTGCCAGTCCACCGCCAATTCATCGATCCGGGCAAAGCGGCCGGCGGGATCGTGCAGCTCCACCCCCACCAATGTGCCACGCCCCCACAGGCTGCCCTTGATGGCGCGCACCCGGAACGACAGGCCGCTTTGCAGTTCCAGCGCCGGCAGGTTGCGCGCGACAAAGGCACGGCCGGGTTCGGTGTCGAGCGCAAGGGGCAGGGCGGCCAGTGCTGCCACCAGCAGCAGCAGGCCGACAAGCAGCGCCTTGAGACCGCGCCGCATCAGCCCAAGGCGGAGCCGTTCCGTCATCAGAACGCCTGCCCGATCGAGACATAGAAGACCAGCCGCGGATCGCCCTTTTGTGGGTTGATCGGCGTGGCGATATCGATGCGCACCGGGCCAAAGCCGGTGTAGAGCCGCGCCCCGATGCCGGCGCCCAGCGACAGCCGGTCAAAGGCCGGGGTGGTGCCGGTGGAAACCTCCCCGCCGTCGACAAAGGCGACCAGGCCGACATCCTGGCCAAAGGCCTGGAAGCGATAGCGCGCCTCCACCGCCATTTCGGTGAGGCTGTTGCCGCCGGTGGGCACATTGTCGGCATTGCGCGGGCCGACGCCCTGGAAAACATAGCCGCGCACCGAGCCGCCGCCGCCGGCATAGAAGCGGCGATCAGGCGCGATCACGCCGCGGCTGGCGCCGACGATGCTGCCGATGTGGAAGCGGCCAGCCAGCACCAGATCGCCAATCGGCTGATAGGCGGTGGTTTCGAATTGCGCCTTCAGATAATTGAAATTGCTCTGGTTTCTGAGCGTGAATTCCGGGCTGAGGCGGGCGGTGAGCCGGAACCCGCGCGACGGGTTCAACAGATCGTCGGACTGGTCCCACGTCAGGCTGGCGGGCAGCGCGAACACGGTGAAGGTGCGGCGCGGATCGCCGGGGGCGGAACGGTCGCGCTGGCTGGTGATCAGCGCCTGGGCGCCGATGCTCCATGTCCAGTCCTTTTGCCAGATGATGTTGCTTTCGCGCGCCAGTGCCGCGTTCACGCCCAGGGTTTCGGCGGCAAAAGCGAATTGCTGGCTGGCCGAAAAGCCGCCGGAGAGCAGCAGGGAACGGTCGCGCGCGCGGAAATTGCGGCGGCGCAGCTCCACCTGGGCCAGCTGTTCACGCTCGGCGGCGACGGCGCGGGCGGTGAAGGCGCCTTCGGGCGGGAACAGATTGCGGTGGGTCCAGCTGCCTTCGGCGCGCAGGCCCTGGCCGGTGGAAAAGCCGCCCGACAGGGCGATGGTGCGCAAGGGCGCGGGATCGGTGGCCACCTTCAGGTCCACCGTCTGGCGGCCATCCTCGGCAATTGCGCCTTCGACCGGCGTGACAGACACGCCGCCGAACAGGCCGGTCTGCACCAGCGCCCGCCGCAGATCATCGCGGCCGGCCTCGCTGTAGCGGTCCCCCGGCTTGAAGCGGGCCAGCATGGTGACATGGCTGTTGCTGAATCCCTTCGCGGTGGTCTCGATGCTGATGGCGCCGAACATGCCGCGCCGGCCCAGATCGATCGCTTGCCGGAACTGGGCATCGCGGCCGGCGTGATCCACCACGATGTCGGGTGGCAGGATGCGCGGGAAAGGATAGCCGGCATCGGCAAGCCGCGTGGGCAATGTGGTTTCGGCCGACTGCACCCGCGCCGCGTCCAGCGGATCGCCGATGCGGATCGGCAGCAGGCGCGAGACGATGCGGCCCGGATCGGCCGGGCCCACAGCGCCTTCCGGCGCGCTGATCACCAGATCGCTGATTCGATAGAGCGGGCCGGGTTCCACCAACACCTGCACCAGGCTGGCGCGTCGGCTGGCGCTGGGCGGCTGGGTGGTGATGCGCACCGTGCCGCCATAATAACCGATGGAGCGCAGCAGCAGATCGGCAAGGTCGCGATCCTCGGCAATGCGGCGGCCCAGCTGGGCAAGGTTGGTATCCTCCCCCCGGTGCAGCCACAGCGAAGACAGGCCGCGGAATTCATCATCAAGGCCCAGTTCATTGAGGCCCTTCAATTCTACCTGGTAACGGATGGCCGCTGCGCCCGGTTCGGGTTCGGCAGAGGTTTCGGGCGTGATGTCGGGCCAGGGCAGCGCTTCCATCCCCGGCAGTTCGGGCAGCGGCGCGTCCGGGCCGGGCAGGGGTGGTTCGGACTCCGGATCGGCCGGGGCGGGCGCTGGAGGGGGCGCTGGCGCCGGCTGGGCCAGCGCCGGCACGGCAAGGCCAGCGGCCAGCAAGGCAAGGATCACACGCACCACGATGTTCCGTTTACCGGATGGGGCGGCGCTGGCAACGGCCACGCGCCGTTCCACTGGCCAATATGCGCCGGCTGGTGCATGGGAAGCGCCATGGACAGCCAATCGCCCCGTTCCTCCGGCCGCCCGCCCCAGCGCGGTGGTGGCATTTTGATCGCGCTGGGCCTGGTGCTGGGCGCCGGGATCGGCACGGCGCTGGGCCAGCCATCGCAGGGGCTGATCATCGGCTTTGCGGTGGGGGTGCTGCTCGCCATCGGCATCGTGCTGGCCGATCGGCGCTGAACCGGTCCTGACTCTGGGCGTTAGGACTCTGGTGGTTAAGCCGCCGCATTGCGCGCGCGACGGATTTTTGCCAAGCGCGCATCGGGTGATGTTCGGGGGACGTTGAGCATGGCGGGTGGCTTGTTTGCGCTGCTGGATGATGTGGCGGCGATTGCCAAGGTGGCGGCCGCAACGCTGGACGATACCGCCGCCGCGGCGGCCAAGGCATCGGCCAAGGCGGCCGGGGTGGTGGTGGATGATGCCGCCGTCACGCCGCGCTATGTCGTGGGATTTGCCGCCGACCGCGAGATCCCGATCGTCGCCAAGATCGCGCGCGGCAGCCTGAAGAACAAGCTGGTGTTCCTGCTGCCCGGCGCCATCGCGTTGTCCTATTTCCTGCCGGTGGCCATCACCCCGCTGTTGATGGCGGGCGGGGCGTTTCTGTGTTTCGAAGGCGCGGAAAAATTGTGGGAGAAATTCACCCCCCAGGATGAATTCGCCGAAGAGGCCGCCGCGATGGACCCGCGCGAGCGGGAGGACAATATGGTGTCGGGCGCGATCCGGACCGACATGATCCTTTCGGCCGAGATCATGGCGATCGCGCTGGGCACGGTGGAGCAGGAGCCGATTGCCGAACAGGCCATCGCGCTGGTGGTGGTGGCGCTGGGCATCACCGCGCTGGTCTATGGCGCGGTGGCGTTGATCGTGAAGGCCGATGATGCCGGCGTGCGGCTGGCGCGGGTGAAGAATGGCGCAGTGGCGGCGCTGGGCCGTGGCCTGGTGTCGGGCATGCCGCCGTTCCTGGCGCTGCTCGGCTGGGTGGGCCTGGCCGCGATGCTGTGGGTGGGCGGCCATATCGTGATCGATGGGCTCAACAAATTTGGCGTGCACCTGCCGCATGAACTGTTGCACAGCGCCATGCACATGGTGGAAGGCGGCGGCGGCCTGGCCACCTGGGCGGCTGAAGCCGGTGGTTCGGGCCTGTTCGGCCTGGCCCTGGGCGGGGTGATTGCGGCCGGGCTGCATCTGGTGCACGGCAAATCGCACTGATCCGCCGCGCCGATTGACCGGGCCGGCGGCAGGCGTGTATTGGGCGGCCAACACAGTGGAGCCGTGACGATGAAGAATGCCTTGCTTGCCATCCTTTTGTGTGGCGTCGCCGTTGTCTGGTACGCCCAGAAGGATGATGCGGAACCCAAGCGCCTGACCAGCGATACCAGCTGGGATCTGGGCAAGGCGCCGGCCACGCGTGACGGCCGTGACAGCGAGAACAGTGTGCAGTTCAGCGCCAACACCGAATCCGGCGAGATGGCGTTGCGCCTGCCCGGCGGTATCGAAGGCAAGATGCGCATCCCCGACGGCATCGCCGGCGACACGAAATTCGATCTGGACGGCATTGGCCGCTATCCGGGTGCCAAGCTGCTGAGCGTTGACGTGTCGGGCGGTGGCAGCCGCGAAGGCCGGGTGATGCTGGGCTTTTCGGCGCCGGGCAGCGCCGATGCCGTGGCAGACTGGTATGAAAAGGCACTGATCGCCAAGGGCCGCAGCGTCGCGCGCACCGGCAACACCATCACCGGGGCGACCAAGGATGGCGAGCCGATGGTGATCGCGGTGGAAGACGGGCCGGGCGACATCGCGCGCGGCCGCATCATCATCACCGATACCGATTGATCACGGGCTTGATCGTCAAAGGGTCTGGGCGGCGAACGTGTCGCAGGCCTTGATCTCCCCCGTGTCCAGCCCGCGCCGCAGCCAGCGCATGCGCTGCGCCGCCGTGCCGTGGGTGAAGGCTTCGGGCTGGATGCTCTGCCCCGCGTCGGCCTGCAGCCGGTCGTCACCAATGGCCTGGGCGGCGCGCAGCCCTTCCTCGATATCGCCGGGTTCCAGCAGATCCTGATTGTGGTGCGCCCACACGCCGGCAAGGCAATCGGCCTGCAATTCCTGCCGCACCGACAGGGCGTTGGCCCCCGCCTGGCCCATGGAACGGCTCGCCCGGTTCACCTGATCCGATATGCCCAGCGCGGTCTGGACATGATGGCCCACCTCGTGCGCGATGACATAGGCGGCGGCAAAATCGCCCGGCGCACCGAAGCGGCGTGACAATTCGTCGAAGAAGCTGGTGTCGAGATAAACCTGCCGGTCGGCCGGGCAATAGAAGGGCCCCATGCCGCTGTTGGCCGGGCCGCAGCCGGAGCGGACGCGGCCTTCGAACAGGTTGAGCCTGGGCGCGGGATAGGGCTGGCCAAGCTGGGCCGGGAAAATCTCGCCCCAGGTGCGTTCGGTGGTGCCGAGCACGCGGGCGACAAAGCGGTCGTGATCGCTGGTCAGGGCCGCGCGTTCCGGTGCCGGTTGCGGCTGGCCGACGCCCGGCCCGCCCACAGTGCCGCCGGCACCGCCGAGCAGGGAAAGCGGGTTGATGCCGAACACCAGGCCCACCACCACCAGGATGGCGATGGTGCCCAGGCTCATGCCGCCACCGATCGGAATGGGCAGGCCAAATCCGCCACCGCCTTCGCCGCGCCGGTCGATGATGTTGCCGCTTTCCTCTTCGTCGTCGAGGTTCATGGCGGGGAGATTATCGCGTTGCCGGCGCAGCCGCCAGCGCGTGTTCGACCAGACTCGCGATGCGCGTGCCGGCCTTGACAACCTGGGTCCGCACCGCCGGGGTGGCAGCGGCGACATAGGCCGGGGTGACGGTGCCGCGAGGCAGGGCGCGGCGCTCCGCCTCCGGCAGCGGGCAGCTGTCGGGGTAATCCGGCAGTTTTGGGTAAACAATGGTGCGGGCAATCTCCCAGGCGTCACGCGCCCAGATCGCCACCTTGGCCTGGGTGCCGGTGGGGCCGGCGGCAAAGGCGGCGCGCATGGCCGGGGTGATGCGGCGCGGGGCGATGGCCGGCGGCTCGGTCAGCGCGCGTTCGGCCAGGTCACCATCCCAGATCCAGTGCAAATTCATCCGGTCCGGCGCCTTGAAGCCATAGGCGGCGCGCACATCATTGCCGCCGCGATCACCCTTGTCGCCCATGTGCAGCGGCTGGTGCATGTCGCCCACCAGGTGCACCAGAAAGGCAAAGGCCTGCAGCCGCTCGGCGGCCGGGCGCGACCGATCTGCCAGGATCGCCTGCTGGCGCGGGATCTGCGCCGTCACGCAATCGCCATTGGGGCATTTGGCGGTGATGTCGAAGGCCTCGCACACGCTGATGTTCTGATAATGCCAGGGGGCGGAAAAGGCGAAGCGGTCGCGATAGCGGCCCCGCACGCAATCGGGCCAGACGGACGCATCCTCGATGCTGGCCAGCCGGCATTCCGGCGTGTCGAGCCCGGGCGCGGCGCGGATCAGCGCCTTCACCTGCGTGCGCGCCGCCGGCGACAGTTGCGACCAGGCGATGCTGGCGGTGAGGCGATGGGCATAATCGCCCCAGGCCAGCGCCGGGGCGGGGAGGAACAGCAGCAGGAGCGCGAGAAGCCGGATCATGGCCGGGCTCCTTAAGCCAACATGGTTACGCTGGCGAGATGGCGCCCGCGTCGCTATGGTCGCGCCCACTTGATGGGTGGCACCTGCCTGCCCATCTCAACACCACGGCCTATTTTCGATCTGGAACCAGAATGCGCGATCCATACACGGTGCTGGGAGTCAGCCGGACGGCGAGCGAAGCGGAGATCAAGAAGGCGTTCCGCACGCTGGCCAAGGAAAATCACCCGGACACCAACGCCAACAATCCCAAGGCGGCCGAGCGCTTCAAGGAAGCCAATGCCGCCTATGAAATGCTGTCCGACAAGGAAAAGCGCGGCCAGTATGACCGGGGCGAGATTGGCGCCGATGGCCAGCCGATCAACCCCTTTGCCGGCGGCTTTGGCCGTGATGCCGGCGGTGGCTTTGGCCGGGGCGGGGCTGGTGCCGGCGCCGGGCGCGGTGGCTTTGATTTTGCCCAGGGCGCCGATGATCTGTTTGCCGAACTTTTTGGCGGGCGCAGCCCGTTCGGCACCGGCCGTGGCGGCTTTCGCACCGAGGTGCGCGGGCCCGATGTCGCCTATCGGCTGACCGTGCCCTTTGTGGAGGCGGTGCGGCTGACGCCGCAGCGGGTGACGCTGCGCAGCGGCCAGACCATCGAGATCAAGCTGCCGGCCGGCCTCGAATCGGGCAAGCAGATGCGGCTTTCGGGCAAGGGTGAGCCTGGCCCCGGTGGCCCCGGCGATGCCATTGTCACCATCGAGATCGGCCCCCACCGCCTGTTCACCCGCGACGGCGATGATATCCGCCTGACCATGCCGCTGCGGCTGGACGAGGCGGTGCTGGGCGCCAAGGTGCGCCTGCCGACGCCGGAAGGCGATGTGACCTTCACGGTGCCGCCGGCCACCACGTCGGGCAAGATGTTCCGCCTCAAGGGCCGCGGCTTCCGCCGCCTCGATGCCACCCGTGGCGACATGCTGGTGACGGTGATGATCGACATTCCGCCTGATCATGCCCAGTTGAAGGCCTTTGCGGAGAATTTCATCGACGGGCGTGAAATCCGCGCCGGGTTCGAAGCCTGACACGCATGCCGCTGGCCGCGCGCCTGCGCCGCGTTCTCGCCGATACGCTGGCCGGCACCTTCGAACATGGCTTCACCCATGCCGGGAACCTGGCCTATCTCAGCCTCGTCACCCTGTTTCCGTTCGTGATCCTGCTGGCCTTTGTGGCCGGCCGCATGGGCCGCACCACCGAAGGCATGGCGGCGGTGAGCGGGTTCCTGAAGGCGCTGCCCGACAATGTCGCCAGCCTGATCGCCCCGGCGCTGGGCGATGTGATCGCGGCCGAAGCCAGTGGCGGCGTCGTCACCTTCTCGTTGCTCGTCGCGCTGTGGACCTCGTCGGGCGTGCTGGTGACGCTACGCATGATCGTCACGCAAGCCTATGGCCGGCAATCGGAAATGCCCTATCTGCGCTGGCGCCTGCTCGGCATCATCGAGGTGCTGGGCCTGGTGCTGCTGCTGCTGATCGCCTTTGCCGCGCAGGTGGTGGTGACGGGGGCGGAAACCTTTGTCTTTCGCCTGATGCCGCTGGCGGCCGATGTGTTTCCGGTGTTGGGGCTGCAGCGGGTGTTGCCCGCCGTGTTGCTGTTCCTGGCGCTGTGGGGCCTGTTTGTCCTGCTGTGCCCGCGCCGCTTCCGCATCGCGCCGGTATGGCCGGGCGCGCTGGCCACGGCAACGGCATGGACGGCGACCACTCTGGCCCTGCCGCGCGCGCTCACCCTGTTTGGCGGCTATGCCCTCACCTATGGCGGCCTTGCCGGCGTGATCATCGCGCTGCTCTATTTCTACATCATCGGCCTCGGGCTGGTGGTGGGCGCGCAGCTGAATGCAGCCGTGGCGCGCAGCCGGCTGGAAATTGCCGCAATTGCCCGTTAAGGCGCGCCGCACGTGAAGGAGATTGACATGGGTATCATGGCTGGCAAGCGCGGCCTCATCATGGGCCTTGCCAACGACAAGAGCCTGGCCTGGGGCATTGCCAAGGCGCTGGCAGAGCAGGGCGCCGAACTGGCGTTCAGCTATCAGGGCCCGATGATGGAAAAGCGGGTGCGCCCGCTGGCCGAGCAGCTGGGCGTTGCCCGCCTGTTTGAATGCGATGTGTCGTCGATGGAGAGCATCGATGCCTGTTTCACCGGGCTTGCTGCCGAATGGCCGACGATCGATTTCGTCGTCCACGCCATCGGCTTTTCCGACAAGAACGAGCTGCGCGGCCGTTATGTCGACACCAGCCTCGACAATTTCCTGCTGACCATGAATGTCTCGGTCTACAGCTTCACCGCCGTGGCCCAGCGCGCCGCCGCGATGATGCCTGAAGGCGGTTCGCTGCTCACCCTGTCTTACTATGGCGCCGAGAAGGTGATCCCGCATTACAATGTGATGGGCGTGGCCAAATCGGCGCTGGAATGCAGCGTGAAATATCTCGCCATGGATCTGGGCCCGCAGGGCGTCCGCGTCAACTGCATCTCCGCCGGCCCGATCAAGACGCTGGCTGCCAGCGGCATCGGTGATTTCCGCTACATCATGAAGTGGAACGAATATAACAGCCCGCTGCGCCGCAATGTCACCATCGAGGATGTTGGCGGCGCCGGCCTCTATCTGCTCTCCCCGCTGTCGGCGGGCGTGACCGGCGAGATCCACCATGTCGACGCCGGTTACAATGTGATCGGCATGAAGGCCGAAGACGCGCCGGACATGAGCCTGTCGTGAGCCTCAACAGCTTCGGCCATCTGCTGCGCTTTACCACCTGGGGCGAAAGCCACGGGCCGGCAATTGGCGCGGTGGTGGATGGCTGCCCGCCGGGGCTGGCGCTGTCGGAAGCCGATATCCAGCCGTTTCTCGACAAGCGACGGCCGGGGCAGAACAAGTTCACCACCCAGCGGCAGGAGCCCGATGCGGTGCGCATCCTGTCGGGCGTGTATGAAGGGCGCACCACCGGCACGCCCATTTCGCTGTTCATCGAGAATATTGACCAGCGGTCGAAGGATTATTCGGATGTGGCGGCCAAATATCGGCCCGGCCATGCCGATTATGCCTATGATGCCAAATATGGCCTGCGCGATCCGCGTGGCGGCGGGCGCTCCTCGGCGCGGGAAACCGCCAGCCGGGTCGCGGCCGGCGCGGTGGCACGGAAGATCATTCCGGGCGTGACCATCACCGCCTATCTCGTCAACATCGGCGGCATCGCCATCGATCGCAGCCGATTTGACCTGGCAGAGATCAACCGCAACCCCTTCTGGTGCCCGGATGCGGTGACGGCCGGCCTGTGGGCCGAGCATCTGGATGCCGCCCGCAAATCGGGATCATCGCTGGGCGCCATTGTGGAATGTGTGGCCACCGGGGTTCCGGCTGGCTGGGGCAGCCCGCTCTATCACAAGCTCGACGCCCAACTGGCCAGCGCCGCCATGAGCATCAACGCGGTGAAGGCGGTGGAAATCGGTGACGGTTTTGCTGTGGCTGCCCTGCGCGGGGAGGAGAATGCCGACCGCATGCGCCCCGGCGCCGATGGCAACCCGGAATTTCTCTCCAACCACGCCGGCGGCATTGCCGGCGGCATTTCCACCGGCCAGCCGATCGTGCTGCGCATGGCGCTGAAGCCCACCAGCTCGATCCTAACGCCGGTGGAAACCATCACCCGCGACGGCGAAGCGGCCGAAATCGTCACCAAGGGCCGGCACGATCCGTGCGTGGGCATCCGCGCCGCGCC
Organism: Sandarakinorhabdus sp. FBCC-B8862; assembly: GCF_059745315.1. NCBI lineage: Bacteria > Pseudomonadati > Pseudomonadota > Alphaproteobacteria > Sphingomonadales > Sphingosinicellaceae > Sandarakinorhabdus > Sandarakinorhabdus sp. FBCC-B8862. The sequence continues at coordinate 610,701 of NZ_CM185574.1, read as the reverse complement.
GGTGCTGGAAGCGATGGTGGCGCTGGTGCTGGCTGATGCGATGTTGCTGCACAGAGGCCAGACCGGGCGGTAGCCGGGGTCCTCCCCAAACTTGTTTGGGGAAGGAGGACCGCCGGGGGCGGTGGAGGGGCACTGGGGGCGACCGCCCCTCCGTCGCGCGTGCCGCGCGCCACCTCCCCAAACAAGTTTGGGGAGGAGTTTTTCAACCCAGATCGCCGCGCGCCTTCTCCCAGTGCCGGCCATCGTAAAAGCGGATGCGCGGGGTGATGCCCTCCACATCATCGAGCGCGCGCCAGTTCACGCTGAAACCATCGGGGTGGGACCGGGGGACGTAGAAGCTCTTGATCCCGCAGATGCGGCAGAAGAGGTGGCGGGCGGTGCCGGTGCCCCAGCGATAGTCGCTCAGCGCCTCGGCGCCGCGTTCCAGTGTGAAATCATCGGCGTTGGCGATCAGGTGCAGAAAGCCGGTCTTGGCACAGATCGAGCAATTGCAATCGAGCAGTTCGGGCGGATGATCGAACCGCACCCGGAACCGCACCTGGCCGCAATGGCAGCCGCCGCTGGCTTCATGTCTGCTCATGCCCCCTGCCAAACCCCATCCCCGGCCGCAACGCAAGCCGGGCCGTGACATTACACTTTGCTTATAGGGGATTTTACGGGGGTGACGGGCTGCGCCACTGTCTGGCACCAATCAGACAGGGCGTGCAGGACCGGCCGACAGCGGGCAGCTTTGGCCACCATGCATCAGTCCGGGGCCAACGCATCCCGTCGGGGGGCGGTGATGCCGGCCCCGGACGCCCATCCTTCCCCCATTTTTCCCGTCAATCTTGATGACACCAGGAATGAACCGCTCATGCCGAGCTTGTCGAGGCACGCTCCAAGCGCGGCGCGTGCCTCGACAAGCTCGGCATGAGCGGCTTTGGGTTTTGTCGCGAGGGAAATTGGCTTCAGCCCGGCACCTTCACGTCGGCCAGCGCCGGATCGCGGCTGCCCACTGGCGCTGCCAGCACTTCGGCGATGAAATTGCCCTTGTTCACCACGGCGGTTTTGGGATCGCCGGCCTGACTGCGCACCGATGGTTCGACATTGTTGGCACCGGCGCGGTCCAGCATCTGCTGTTCGGCCTGGCTGCGCGGCGGCGGCTTCACGCCGGGGCCGAACAATGCCTCCATCGCGGCGGCCTGGGCATCAACGCCCACGGCGCGCGGCGCGCCGGGCTTGGGCGGGGCCAGGGCGAAATCGGGCGGCACCACCAACGGCGCGCCGCGGGCGATCGACAGCTCGTCGGGGCCACGGCCGTTGAGGCCGCCGCGCTTGCTGCACGAGACGAGGGCGGTGGCGGCCAGCGCCAGGATCAGCATCTTACGCATCTTTTGGTCCCATCTCGGTTGGCCGGGTGATGATCGCCCGGCCCAGCAGCAGCATCACCCCCAGTGTAATCGCAGCATCGGCCAGGTTGAAGACCCAGAAGCTGTATTCACCCCAGAAGAAGTGCAGAAAATCGACCACATAGCCAAAGCGGGCCCGGTCGATGATATTGCCCAGCGCGCCGCCCAGAACCAGGCCGAGTGCCGCGATGTCAACAGGGTGCTTCTCCCGCCGCAGCCAGGCCGCCACCGCCAGCGCAATCGCCCCGGTTGCAAAGGTGAGCAGCCAGCGCCCGAGATCGGAGCCGGCCTGCAGCATGCCCATCGACACGCCGACATTGCCCACAAAAGTCAGCCGGAAAAAAGGCCACACATCGATGCCGCCAATGGCGGGGAGGTGGATCACCTCCAGCACCCAATATTTGCTGATCTGATCAAGGATCAGCACCAGGGCGGCCAGGGCGAAGCCGCGGTTAGGCCCCGAATTAACCATGCACCACCGCATCGCAGCGGCCGCACAGCTCGGTTTCGGCGTTCACATCGGGCAGGAAGCGCCAGCAGCGGGCGCATTTGGCATCGTCCACCTTGCCGACGGTCAGTGCCTCGCTGGCGCCCTTCACGAGATCGACGCGGGCGACGAGCAGCAGTTCTGCCAGATCGAGTCCCTGCATCGCCACGAAGCGATCCTCTTCGGTCGTCTCGATGGTGACATAGGCTTCGAGGAAGCTGCCGATCGCCTTGTCGCGGCGCAGTTCCTCAAGCTTCAGATAGGTTTCCTCGCGAAGCTTGCGGGCCAGCGTGAACTTGGCGGCCAGCGCCTCGTCCTGCCATGCGGCGTCAATCTCCGGCCATTCCAGCAGATGCACGGACTGGGCTTCGGGATAGCGGGTGGCCCACACTTCTTCCGCCGTGAACACCAGCACCGGGGCGAGCCAGCGGGTGAGGGCGTGGAAGGTGATATCCAGCACCGTGCGCCAGGCGCGGCGGGTGGGGGCGGTGGGCGCGTCGCAATAAAGACTGTCCTTGCGCACATCCATGGCAAAGGCGGACAGGTCATTCTGGACGAAATCATTGATCAGGCTGGTGTAGCGGTTGAAATCATAGGCGTTCACCGCCGCCTTCAGGTCGCCCGACAACACCGCCAGCCGGTGCAGCACCCAGCGTTCCAGCGCCGGCATCTCGGCCACCGGCAGGCGTTCGGCTTCGCTGAAGCCATCCAGCGCGCCGAGCAGATAGCGGAAGGTGTTGCGGAGCTTGCGATACTGGTCCGCCACGCCCTTCAGGATTTCATCGCCGATGCGGTGATCCTCGGTGAAATCGACCGAGAGCGCCCACAGCCGCAATATGTCGGCGCCATAGGTTTTCATGATGTCGAGCGGATTGATGACATTGCCTTCCGACTTCGACATCTTGCGGCCACTGGCATCCATGGTGAAGCCATGGGTGAGGATCGCCTTGTAGGGCGCGCGGCCACGGGTGGCGCAGCTTTGCAGCAGGCTGGATTGGAACCAGCCGCGATGCTGGTCGCTGCCTTCCAGATAGAGATCGGCCGGCCAGCTATATTCCGGCCAGTGGCCCGATTCGAGCACATAGGCGTGGGTGCAACCGCTGTCGAACCACACGTCCAGAATGTCGGTGATCATCTCATACTGGTCGACCCGGTCGCCCAGCAGTTCGGCGGCGAACTCGGGCGTCCAGGCATCCACGCCTTCGGCCTTGAACCGCTCGATGATCTTCTGGTTGATTGATTTATCAACCAGATAGTCGCCGGTCTTGCGGTCGACAAACAGGGTGATCGGCACACCCCAGGCGCGCTGGCGGCTCAGCACCCAATCCGGGCGGCCTTCCACCATCGATCCGATGCGGTTGCGGCCCTTGTCGGGCGTGAAGTGGGTGGCGGCGATGGCTGCCAGCGCCTTTTCGCGCAGGGTTTTCCCCTCCCGTTCAGCCTCGCTGGCCTTCGGCTCAGGGGAGGGGTTAGGGGTGGGGGAGTCTGGAGCGTCGGCGCCATTCCCCATCCCCGACCCTTCCCCTGAAGGGGAAGGGAGTGGCTGATCCATCGGCACGAACCATTGCGGCGTGCAGCGGAAGATCACCTTCTTCTTGGACCGCCACGAGTGCGGATAGCTGTGCGCGAACGGCCCGGCGCTGAGCAGCGCACCGGCGGCCTTCAGATCGCTGCAGATCGGGCCATCGGGGGCGTTGAGATTGGGGTTGATGACATTCTTGGCTTCGCCGCCCAGCCACAGCCAATCGGCGCGGTACCGGCCATCGGCCTCCACGGCGAACACCGGGTTGATGCCATGCGCCTTGCACAGCGCGAAATCATCCTCGCCATGGTCGGGCGCCATGTGGACGAGGCCGGTGCCCTGGTCGGTGGTGACGAAATCGCCGGGCAGGAAGGGGCGGGGATTGGCGAAGAAGCCGCCGAGATGATGCATCGGATGGCGGGCAATGGCGCCGGCGAGGTCGGTGCCCTTGCCGCGCCAGAGAATGCGCTCGTCGATGAGGCAATCCGCAAGCCTGTTCCGGACGGCATCAAATAGCGGGCGAGCGATGAGCAACGTCATATCGCGATAGACTTCCCGACCCTCTCGCGCTCCGAAGGCGATATATTCAACCTCCGGCCCATAGGCGATGCCCTGGTTCACCGGGATGGTCCACGGCGTCGTCGTCCAGATGACGGCATGGGCCCCCACCAGTTCCGGCGCGTTCGGGGCTTCGGTGATCTCGAACGCCACGTCGATCTGCGTCGAGGTGATGTCGTGATATTCCACCTCGGCATCAGCGAGCGCGGTCTTTTCCACCGGGGACCACATCACCGGCTTGGCGCCGCGATAGAGCTGGCCGCTTTCCGCAAACTTCAGCAGTTCGGAAACGATGGTTGCTTCCGAGGCGAAGTCCATGGTGAGATAGGGTTTCTTCCAATCGCCGTTGATGCCAAGCCGCTGCAGCTGGCCGGCCTGCACATTCACCCAATGCTGGGCATAGGCCCGGCATTCGGCGCGGAATTCCTTCGCCGGCACCTCGTCCTTGTTCTGCTTCTTGGCGCGATAGGCTTCCTCGACCTTCCATTCGATCGGCAGGCCGTGGCAATCCCAGCCGGGCACATAGGGCACATCCTTGCCCAGCAGCGACTGGGTGCGCACCACCGCATCCTTTAGGATATGGTTCAGCGCGTGGCCGATGTGCATGTCCCCGTTCGCATAGGGGGGGCCATCGTGATAGATGAACTTTTCCCGGCCCTTACGCGCGGCGCGCAGCTGCGCATACAGGTCCGCCGCCTGCCATTTGGCCAGGATCTGCGGTTCCTTCTCCGGCAGGCCGGCCTTCATCGGAAAGTCGGTCTTGGGCAGGAAGACGGTGGGGCGATAATCGGGCGCGCTCATGATGGCCCGGCTTTAGGGGAAGCGGGCGGCGCTGTCACGCCTTGGATGGCCCACCCCCAACCCCTCCCGCAAGCGGGAGGGGAGCCGGTCGCGCTTGCCGGTCAATTCTCCCCTCCCGCTTGCGGGAGGGGCCGGGGGTGGGGTTCAGCCCCGCAGCACCCGCTTCGCATTCTCCGCATCGAGCGCAATCTGCGCCTTCAGCGCCTCCAGCCCCGGCAGCTTCATTTCGGGCCGCAGATAGGCCACCAGCTCCACCCCGATGGTCTGGCCGTAAAGATCGCCGCTCCAGTCCATCAGCCAGGTTTCGAGCAGTTCGATGGGCGGCTCGATCATCGGGCGGATGCCAAGATTGGCGACACCATCAACGCGCGACCCATCGTTCAGCCACACCCGCACGGCATAAACGCCATAGGCCGGGCGGACATAATCCCCTAGCGTGAGGTTGGCGGTGGGAAAGCCCAGGGTGCGGCCCAGCTTGGCGCCATGCTCCACCGTGCCAACAATGGTGAACGGCCGCGTGAGCATCTGGCCGGCCACGCCCGGCTGCCCAGCGCGCAGCGCGGCGCGGATGCGGGTGGAGCTGATGGTGCCGCCGGCATCGGCCACGGGATCAACCACCCGCGCGGCAAAGCCCTTCTTCAGGCCCAGCCGCGACAGTTCCGTCACATCGCCGGAGCGGCCCTTGCCAAAGGTGAAATCCCCGCCGGTGACAACGCCGGCAACGCCCATCCGCATCTCCAGCCATTCATCGACGAATTCCTCGGCCGAAAGCGCGGCAAGGTCGCGGCTGAACGGGATCATCACCAGCCCGTCCATGCCGAAATTGCCGAGCCAGCGTTCGCGCTGGGCAATGGTGGACAGGCCGAACGGCGGCACATCGGGCTGGAACAGCCGGGCCGGGTGCGGATCGAAACTGGCGACCAGCGCCGGCCGGCCCAGTTTTCGCGCCCAATCGCGCGCGGCACCCACCACGGCCTGGTGGCCGGCGTGAAAGCCATCGAAATTGCCCAGCGCCACGATGGCGCCGCGCAAATCGCCGGGCAGCGCGTCCCCGTGCATGATCAGCTTCATGGGATCGCGGCTTAGCGGGGTGCGAGGCCAGCGGCAAGCAGCCGCGCCGCATTGCCGCCCATCACCTTGGCAATATCGCTGTCAGACAGGCCGGCCGCCATCAGCGCCTGGGTGACGGCCTCCAGATGCGCGGTGTCAAACCCCACGGTGGTGCCGCCATCATAATCGCTGCCCAGGCCAACATGATCGATGCCGGCCACCTTGATCACGTGCAGGATGGCCCTGGCGGTCGCCTGCGGGGTGGGCTCGCACACGGCGGCATCCCAATAACCAATGCCGATCATGCCGCCATTGGCCTTGAGCATCAGCAACTGGTCATCAGACAGGTTGCGCGGCGTGTCACAAGTCGCTTTCACGCCGCCATGGCTCACCACCACCGGGCGGGTGGCCAGTTTCATCACGTCGGCAAAGGTGGCGGCGCTGCTGTGCGCCAGATCGACGATCATGCCGCGCTGTTCCGCCTCTGCCACCACCTGCCGGCCCAGCGCGGTGAGCCCGCCCTTTTTCAGGCCGTGCATCGATCCGCCCACATCATTGTCAAAGAAATGCACCAGCCCGATCATGCGGAAGCCGGCGTCGTGCAGCTTGGCCAGATTGGCGATGTCGCCTTCCAGATTCTGCGCACCTTCCGTTGACAGCAGTGCGCCGGTCACCGGCACTTTGGCCGCCCGGTCGGCCAGCAGCCTTTCGAGATCGGCTGGCGTGCGGATGATGCGCAGCAGGCCCTGCGCCCGGTCCTCGGCGTCGCGCAGTTTCTGGGCGTGCCACAGCGAGCGTTCCAGCAGGCTGAACCAGGTGCGGACCGGCTGGCGCTGGGCGATCACCAGCGGGGTGATATTGTCGCTATCGTCGCCATTGGCCTGATAATTCTGGCCGCGCGGGGTTTTCGTTACGCTGGAGAAGATCTGCAGCGCGACATTGCCGGCCTCCAGCCGTTCCAGATCGACATGGCCCTGGGTGGATTCGGCCAACACATCGCGCTGCCACATCAGCGTATCGGCATGAAGATCGATCACCGTCAGCCGGCGGTGCAGGGCGCTGGCCTCGGCCGAAACCGGCCAGATCGCCCCGGTCCAGCGGTTCATGCCGCGTTCGACGATGCCGGGGGCGAAACCGAAAAAGCCGATGGCGGCCACGCCGGCAACCACCGCAACACTGGCCAGGATCTTCTTGCGCATCATCCCCCCAATTGGCCGCTCAACGCCGTTCCAGCGTGACAAAGGCAAAGCCCGGCCGCTCACCCTCGGCCGGATGCGCCACCCGCGCCACCTCGCGCCAGCGGCTGGCATCAAACGGCGGCAGGATCGTATCACCCACGGGCTCGGCGTCCACCTCGGTCAATTCGATCCGTGTCGCGATCGGCAGGGCCAGGGCATAGATTTCGGCGCCACCGATGATCATCAGGTCCCCGCGCACGCGGGGGTCAAGCCCGGCCGCCGCCACCGCCTCGGCCAGGTTGGGCACCACGGTCACACCGTCCGCCGTCCACGCCGGATCGCGCGTCATCACGATATTCTGCCGGCCAGGCAGCGGCTTGCCGATTGATTCGAAGGTCTTGCGGCCCATCACCACCGGCTTTCCCACCGTGATCGCCTTGAAGCGTTTCAGATCAGCCGGCAGATGCCAGGGCAGGGCGCCCTTGTTGCCGATGATCCCGTTCTTCGCCCGGGCAACGACGATGGTGACATCGAGGCTCATACCGCCACCGGCGCCGCGATATGGGGATGGGGATCGTAACCGGTGATGACAAAATCATCGAGGGCATAGCTGAACAGGTCCGCCGGCTGGCGGGCGAAGTCCAGCCGCGGGAAGGGGCGGGGGCTGCGGCGCAATTGCTCTGTCACCAGATGTTCGTGGTTTTCATAGACATGGCAATCGGCGCCCATCCAGGTGAGCATGCCGGGTTCCAGCCCGCACTGCTGCGCCAGCATGCGGATCAGCACGGCGGCTTCGAAGATGTTGAAGGGAAAGCCCAGGCCCAGATCGCAGCTGCGCTGATAGAGGATGCCGGAGAGGCGACCATCCGCGACGAAATATTGATAGGTCATGTGGCAGGGCGGCAGCGCCATCTGATCCAGATAGGGCACGTTCCAGCCGGTGAAGATGTGGCGCCGGCTGTTGGGGTTGCGTTTGAGACCATCAACCAGCGCGGCCAGTTGGTCAAACGGCGTGTCGGCGCGATAGCTGCCGTCTTCATTGGCGGCAAAGCGCGGCCAGCGCCGCCATTGCACGCCATAAACCGGGCCCAGTTCGCCCCAGCGCGCGGCAAAATCCGCGTCCGCTATGATCCGCGCCTCGAAATCGTCGCGGCTGATCGCCTCGCCGCTGGCCTTGCGATAGGCATCGAGCGGCCAGTCCGTCCAGATATGCACGCCCTGTTCAACCAAGGGGCGGATGTTCGATTCGCCGTTCAGGAACCAGATCAGCTCGCGGATTGCCGATTTCCAGAATACCCGCTTGGTGGTGAGCAGCGGCACCGTGCCGTCGGACAGATCGAACTTCAGCATCTCGCCAAACAGGGCGCGGGTGCCGGTGCCAGTGCGGTCACCGCGACGGGCCCCCGCGGTCCACACGCGCTGCAATAGATCAAGATACTGGGCTTCGCCGGTCAACGTCATTGCCCCTTTTCAGGGATATGGGAAGCCGCCGTCAACCGCTGCCAGAACAGGGCCGTCAATTCAGAAAGCCTTCATCATGTTTGGCACGGCACGACAGGGCAGCAGCCACGATATCCAGGCCATTCCCGGCCCCTGGGCTGATGCCGCCGGTGAAGCCCGGGCGCTGCGCACACTGGGCGGCCACAGCGCCACCGCCGCGCTGCGATCGGCGATGCTGCAGGATCGCAAGACGGTGCTGATCGACCGGCTGGGCTGGGATCTGCAATCCCCCGACGGCCTGCACGAAATCGATGATTATGATGGTGACGACACGCTGTATCTGATCGTCCACCAGCCCGGCACCGGCCGCCACCTGGGATCGGTGCGGCTGTTGCCCAGCACCGGGCCGCACCTGTTGGGCGACGTGTTCCCGCATCTGTGCGCCGATGGCGTGCCAATGGGCCCCGATGTGGCCGAAATCACCCGGCTGGTCACCGCGCCCGGCCTCAATCGCGTCGAAGCGCTGCAGGTGCGGCGGCAACTTTCAATCGCGCTGTTCGAACATGCGCTGGAGTCTGGCATCACCCGCTACACCATGGTCACCCATTTGCCATGGCTGCCCAGCCTGCTCTCCATCGGCTGGGATGCCGAACCGCTGGGCCTGCCGGTGGGGCAGGGTGGTGATGCGGTGGCCGCCTTGCAGATTTTCGTCAACGAATCCACGCTCCACCGCCTGCGGGCCGCTTGGGCGATGCCGCCCCGGGTGCTGCCGCAGCTGTGGTTGCGCCCCGAGATCGACCGGCTGGAGCTTGTGGCGTCCTGACCCTGCGCCCCGCTCCGCCCGTGTCGAGGGTGCCCCGGCCTGCCAAAACGCTCTGCAAACGGCCCTCCCCGTCTGCAGTTATCGGGCAGGTTCGGGGCACCCATCCCCCTCATTGCCAGTTCAGGCCGCCCTGTGGCTGATCTTGTCGCAGCCTTTCACTTGGGCCTGCGCGAGGCGTTGTTTCTGATTGCGCTGATCATTGCCATCAACGGGCTGGATGATCTGGCTATCGATCTCGTCTGGCTCTGCCTGCGCCGCCGTCGCCACGTGGCCCTGCCGCCACAGCCGCCCGGCCGGCCGGCCAGCTTTGCCATCCTGATCCCGGCGTGGGACGAATCGGCGGTGATCGGCGCCATGCTGCGCCGCCTGCTCGCCACCCAGGCCTGGCCGGATTTCACCGTGTTCGTGGGGCTTTATCCCAATGATCCGGCCAGCTTGGCGCAGCTTGCCGGGCTGGGCGACGCGCGGGTGCGCATGGTGGTCAATCCGCGCCCCGGCCCCACCACCAAGGCCGATTGCCTGAACAGCCTGTGGGCCGCCGCCCTGGCAGAGGAAGCGCAGCGCGGCCGGCCGTGGCGGGCCATCGTGCTGCACGATGCCGAAGATGTGGTGCACCCACAGGAATTGGCGGTGTTTGCCGCCCATCTGGGCCAGGCCGATCCGCCGGTGATGGTGCAATTGCCGGTCACACCGCTGATCGATGCCGGCAGCCCGCTGATCGCCGGCCATTATATCGATGAATTTGCCCAGTCCCACGGCAAGGATCTGCTGGTGCGGCAATGGCTGGGCGCCGGCCTGCCCTCGGCCGGGGTCGGCGTGGCGTTTGACCGGCTGGCGCTGGGCCGCATCGCCGCCCGCCAGAACGGCCGCCCCTTCGCCGATGACAGTCTGACCGAGGATTATGAGCTGGGCCTGAAGCTGCACGCCGCCGGCGGGCGCGCGGTGCTGGTCCGCCACCTGATCGATGGCCGTCTTGTGGCCACGGCCGAGCATTTTCCGGCGACGCTGGCCACCGCCGTCCGGCAGAAGGCGCGCTGGGCGCATGGGATTTCGCTGGCCGGCTGGGATCGCATCGGCTGGCGTGGCGGGTTGGTGGACCGCTGGATGCTGTGGCGCGACCGCAAGGGGCCGGCGATGGCGCTGGTGTCGCTGGCGGCCTATGCCATGGCGGGGCTGATCCTCCTCGAACAGGCGCTGCGCCACTGGTGGCGGCCAGCTGCCGCCCTGCCGCCGCTGGGCGGGCAACCGCTGGTGGCGCTGCTGTGGTGGAATTTTGCCCTGCTGTGCTGGCGGCTGCTGGTGCGGGCGCTGTTCACCTGCCGCGAGGAAGGGCCGGTGGAAGGGCTGCTCGCCACCCCGCGGGCGGCGGTGGGCAATATCATCAACGCCCTGGCCACGCTGCTGGCGCTGCGCCGCTATGTCGCCGCGCTGGCCGCCGGCCGCGCCCCAGTGTGGGACAAGACATTGCACCGCTTCCCAACCCGAGACGGCGATGCCCGCCAGCGCTGATCAGCCCGGACGCGGCCGGCCGTTGCTGGTGTGGGGCGCCACAATGTCGCTCCTGGCACTGGGCCTGGCGCTGCGCTGGCCGGCGTTGGCGGTGGAGGAACAGGCGCTGGCCGCCCGGCTTGCGGCGGTGAATACGCCGGTTGCGCCTCTACGGCTGGCACAGGCCGCGCCGGTGATGCAGCCACCAGTAACGATGCCGCCCGCACCGCCGCAGGCCGCGCCGCCGCAGCCCGCGCCGTCGCAGCCCGCATCGCCTCAACCCGCACCGCCAGCGCCGCCCTCCCGACCGCTGCAGCCGGTGCTCGATCCCGTCCAACCGGCTCCGCCAGCCCCGGACCGGCCGCCCGAACCCCTGCCGGCCATGCCGGCACCGCCGCCAGCGCCGGCCCGCGTGCCTGCACCGGCCGCCCCAGCCTTCGCCCTGGCCGACGCCGCCTATGCCCGGCTGCGCGACGGCCAGCGCCGACAGGCCGCCGCCCTGTTCGATGCCGCCCTGGCCCAAGCGCCGGGCAACCGCCAGTGGCAGGCAGACCGGGCGGCGCTGGGCCGGCACTGGCAGCTGGGCGCCTATGCCCTGCTGCGCGATGCGCCAACGGCCGCCGGCAATGCGCCCGGCAGCGGGCTTGGCGGCGCTGCGGCCAGCCCGGTGCTGGGCGGCGGCCAATTTGGTGCCAGCGTGGCCTTTCTGCCCGATCCCTATGCCCACCGGCCGCTGGCGCTGGTGGTGCGCGCCAATGTGGCGGCCACCGCCCGGGGGATCGACAACAACAGCGCGCAACTGGCCCTGGGCCTGCGCCAGGCGCTGCTGCCCGGTGTCACCCTGTCGGCGGAGCGCTTGCTGCCACTGGGCCCGGCCACCCATGGAGACTGGACGCTGCGCCTGGCGGCCGGCGGCAGCGCCTGGCGGCTCGGCTTCTATGGCGAGGCTGGGGTGCTGGGCGGTGGCACCATCTATGCCGGTGCGCAAGCCAATGCCCGGCTGCTGCGCATCGGCCCGGCAACGCTGTCGGCCGGCAGCTGGGCCAGCCTGCAAAGCGGCCACCCCGATGTGTGGCGCGTCGATGTCGGCCCATCCGTGTCGGCCCGGTTCCGGGGCGTACGGCTGCAAGCGGATTGGCGGCAGCGGGTGGGCGGCAATGCCGCGCCGGGCAGCGGCCCGGTGGTGACCGTCGCCGCTGGCTTCTGATGGGGCTGTCAGCCCCGCGGGTCAGCCGTTATCGTTGGCGATGCGGCGGCGCTCCGCCAGCTTCTTCAACAGCGCCCGGGTGCGCAGCTGGCCCAGCAGCTCGTTGATCAGGGCGATGCCCTGTTCGGCCATGTCCAGCGCCTTGGCCTCGCCCACCTGGCCGGCGGTATGCTCCAGGAAATGCCGCAGTTCCTGGTTGGTCAGCCAATCGATCAGCACATGATAGAGCCGCATCTGGCCATCGTTGAAGCCCAGTTCGGGCGTGAAGCCAATCTCGTCCAGCCGGCCGACGGTGCGCAGGATGGCGGCATCGCGCGCCGACACCGTGCCATCATCAGCCACGCTGATCATCAGATCGTCGAGATGCTCGCGCTGATGCTCGGGCACATCCAGATCGGCCAGCGCCACCCGCGCCGGGCCGGCGCCCTCCAGCCGCTGGGCCAGCAGCGCATCCAGCATCGGGAAGGCATCGGGCAACAGCCAGCGGTTGCCATCCTCGGCCTCCAGCAGTTCGCGGATCACGGCCAGCGGCAGGAAGCGCTCTTCCTGCAGGCGCTTGATCGCCTTCAGCCGGGCCACATGCACATCGGAATAGCGCGCGCTGTTGCGGCTGGCCTTGTCCGGCTCGGGCAACAGGCCTTCGCGGATATAATATCGGATGGTCTCCCGCCCGACCCCGCTGGCCTTTTCCAGATCACGCATGCGCATGGCAGCGCCTTAGCACGACCGGCGCTGAAAGCGAATCCATCGCGATTGACTGGCTTTGCCGGCGCGCGCATTCTTTTGCGTCTGGGGAGATATTGCCATGAAAATCCGCATCTTGCTTGTGACGCTGCTGTTGTCGGCACCGGCTATCGCCCAGAACGAGGAAATCGTCGTCACGGCCAGTCGCCGCGCCGGTTACCCGGCGGCACAAGAGGTGCAACTGCCCACCATCACCCTGCGTCGTGCCGCCGATTTCCTTGTGCAGCCGGTACGCATCACCGGCGATACCCGCGACCCCGATCGCCGCAAGGCCGAGATTTATGCCATGCTGGCCGCCGCTGTTGCCCAGGCTGAAAAGCGTGGCAGCAGCATCCAGCTGTCACAGGGCAGCGGGCGCATTGTGGCGCTCGACAAGAGCAATTATCGCCTGCTGCCCATCGATGACGATGGGGATCGCGACGATACCGGCACTGTGGATTTCCTGGTGAAGACGCCGCTGGCCAACGCTGCCGATTTCGAAGCGGCCGAAGCCCGCATCGCCGCCTTCGTGAAATCGGTGCCCGCCAATGGCCGCGCCGAACTGGAGATGAATGGTGGCGCCAGCCTGTCGGTGGTCAATCCCGGCCAGTATCGCGGCGCCATCATCGATCTGATTACGGCCGATGCCCGTGCCACAGCGACGCGCATGGGCGATGGTTACGGCGTGGCGATCCAGGGCCTGGACCGGCAGGTGCAATGGGGGCCGGGTGGACCCGGCGAGGTGGCGCTGTTCCTGCCCTATACCTATCAGGTGGTGCCGCGCAGTCGCTGAGACAGGAGCCGGATGGAGAATTTTGCCCGCCTCCTCGATGCGCTGCTCTACACCCGCAGCCGCACCGCCAAGCTGGCGCTGATTGCGGGTTTTTTCCGCTCCACACCGCACCCCGATGCCGGCTGGGCGCTGGCTGCGCTCACCGGCACGCTGAACCTGAAGGCCGTGCAGCCCAGCCTGCTCAAGGCACTGATGGCAGAGCGGGTGGACCCCACGCTGTTTGCCCTGTCGCACGATTTCGTTGGCGACATGGCCGAAACCATTTCGCTGCTCTGGCTCGAGCCGGCCGGCACCCGCCCGCCGCCGCCGGGGCTGGATGCGGTGGTGCAGCAGCTGCAATCGCTGTCCCGCAAGGAGGCGCCAGCCGTGGTCGCCGGCCTGATGGACGCACTCGATGCCCCCGGCCGCTATGCCCTCATCAAGCTCGCCACCGGGGCCTTGCGCATCGGCGTGTCAGCCCGGCTGGCCAAGACCGGCTTTGCGCAAGGGTTCGGGCTTGATGTGGAGGATGTGGAGGAGCTGTGGCACGGTCTGTCGCCGCCGTTCGCGCCGCTGTTTGCCTGGGCGCAGGGGCAGGGGCCGCGGCCAACGCCGGGTGATGTGCCAGTGTTCCGCCCGTTCATGCTGGCCAGCCCGCTGGAGGAACCCGTCGATCTCGCTGCCCATGTCGCCGAATGGAAATGGGATGGCATCCGCGTCCAGATCGTCCACGCCGGTGGCCAGACCAGGCTGTTCAGCCGCACTGGCGACGATATTTCGGCCAGTTTTCCGGACGTGACGCTGGACCGGCCGCTGGCACTGGACGGCGAGTTGCTGGTGCGTGGGGCCGGTCAGGGCGATGGCACGCTCGCCGCCGGCAGCTTCAACGCGCTGCAGCAGCGGCTGGGCCGCAAGGCGCCGACGGCGAAACTCATGGCCGAAGCCCCGGCCTTCATCCGCGTCTATGATCTTCTCTCTCACGCCGGGGAGGATCTGCGGCCGCTGCCGTGGGAGCAGCGCCGCGCCCGGCTGGAGGCGCTGATGCCCGGCCTTGATCCGGCCCGCTTTGATCTGTCCCCGCTGGTCCCGGCCGCCGATTGGGGCGAACTGGCCGGCATCCGTGCCGCCGCCCGCGATGCCGCCATCGAAGGGCTGATGCTGAAACGCCGCGATGCGCCCTATGTCGCCGGCCGCCGCGCCGGCCTGTGGTTCAAGTGGAAGCGCGACGCACTCACCGCCGATTGCGTGATCATGTATGCCCAGCGCGGCCACGGCAAACGCTCCAGCCTCTACAGCGATTTCACCTTCGGCTGCTGGACGGACGATGGCCAGCTGTTGCCCGTCGGCAAGGCTTATAGCGGCTTCACCGATGCCGAGCTCGCCCTGCTCGACAAGTTCGTGCGCACCCACACCACCGCCCGCTTCGGCCCGGTGCGGGAGGTCGAAAAAAGCTTCGTCGTCGAAGTCGCCTTCGATTCGATCCATGCCTCCACCCGCCACAAATCCGGCCTCGCCATGCGCTTCCCGCGCATCGCCCGGCTGCGGCCCGACAAGCCAGCGGCCGAGGCGGACCGCATCGCCACCCTGTTGCGCCTGTGTGCCTGATGGGCCCCAGTTGACCGGCCGGCGCCCCCGGCCGATGCTCAGGGCATGAGCCTTGCCCTGCTTGCCGCCGCCAGCATCCCCAGCCTGGCGCTGCCACCGCCATCGCCGCTGACCGGCCTGGCCGGCTGCTGGCGCGTCACCGGCACGGTGGAAGGCAAGCCCACCACCGCCATCGCGCGCGGCAGCCGCCGGCTTGGCGGCCGCTATCTGCTGTTCGAGCTGCACGGGCTGAACCCCAAGGACCCGTATGACGCCGCCATCATCATGGCCGAGGCCGGGCCCGGCCAGTTGACGGCCTGGTGGATGGACAGTTTCGGTGGCCCCGGCAGCGCCGCCGGCACGGGCGGCGTGGTCGGCGCCGGTTTTTCGATCAGCTATGATTATGGCAGCGCCGTCTTCATCAACCGCTTCACGCCGCAAGGGAAGGGCTGGCGCTGGCAGATCGATGCCAGGCCCACCGGCAAAGCGGCCACCGCCTTCGCCCGCTACACGCTCAGCCCCGGCCGCTGCGGCCCGGGCTTTTCCGTCTTCTGAAACCGGCCTAAGGCTTGGCCCATGCTGATCGCCACCTTCAACATCAATGGCACCAACGCCCGCCTGCCGCGCCTGCTGGAATGGCTGGAGGAGGCAAAGCCCGACATCGCCTGCCTGCAGGAAATCAAGACGGTGACGGAGAATTTCCCCGTCGATGTGCTCCGCGAGGCCGGTTACCACTGCCTCGTCCATGGCCAGAAGGGCTTCAACGGCGTCGCCATATTGTCGCGCGAACCGGCAACCGAAGTGCAGCGCGGCCTGCCGGGTGACGACAGTGACGAACAGTCCCGCTATCTTGAAGCCGATGTGATGGGCGTGCGCGTGGCGTCCATCTATCTGCCCAACGGCAACCCGGTGCCGGGGCCCAAATTTGATTACAAGCTGGCCTGGATGGAACGCCTGCGCCGCCACGCGGCCGGGCTGCTGGCAACCGGCCTGCCGGTGGTGCTGGCCGGGGATTACAACGTCATCCCCAACGATGATGACATCTGGGACGCGTCTGCCATGCGCGACGATGCGCTGCGCCAGCCCGAATCCGTCGCGGCCTGGCGCCAGCTGCTGTGGCAGGGCTGGACCGACGCGGTGCGCAGCCTGCACCCGCTGGGCGGCGTCTGGAGCTTCTGGGATTATCAGGCCGGCGCCTGGCCGCGCGACCATGGCTTTCGCATCGATCATCTGCTGCTGTCCCCAGCCGCGGCCGACCGGCTGGCCGATGCCGGCGTGATGAAGCATGTGCGCGGGGCAGAGAAGGCCAGCGACCATGCGCCGGCCTGGGTGCGGTTGCGGTAGGGCCCGCCAGGCCCCTCCGCCTCGCTCCGCTCGGCACCTCCCCAAACAAGTTTGGGGAGGATCGATCCTCCCCAATCTCCGATTGGGGAGGTGGCGCCGCAGGCGACGGAGGGGCCGGGCCCCACCCCCTCAGCGCGGCGTCGGCTGGGCCTTTTCCGCCGGTTCGTCCAACGTCTTGTCCAGCCAGTTCTGATCCAGCCGCGGGCCGTCCTCCACCGGCGGCGCTTCGCCTGTCACCGGCGGGGCTTCGCCCGTGTCGATGCCATAGGATTGCGCGTCCGGCTCCAGCATGGCGCCCTCTTCCACCACGTCCGTCACCAGCGGTTCGGGCGGGGTGCCGCCCACGGCGCGGGCCATGAATTGGGCAAAGGCCCGCGCCGGGGCACGGCCGCCAGCCAAGCCGCGCACGGCGGCATTGTCATCACGGCCCATCCACACGCCGGTCGTCACGCCGCTGGAAAAGCCGATGAACCAGCCATCCTTGTTGCTGCTGGTCGTGCCGGTCTTGCCCGCCAGCGGCCGGCCGATGCGGGCGGCGCGCGCGGTGCCTTCCTCAACGGCGGCCTGCATCAGCTGGGTCATCTGCGCCGCCACCA
Organism: Sandarakinorhabdus sp. FBCC-B8862; assembly: GCF_059745315.1. NCBI lineage: Bacteria > Pseudomonadati > Pseudomonadota > Alphaproteobacteria > Sphingomonadales > Sphingosinicellaceae > Sandarakinorhabdus > Sandarakinorhabdus sp. FBCC-B8862. The sequence goes on along the minus strand of NZ_CM185574.1, from coordinate 593,740 downwards.
CTGGGGCCACCACCTGCCGCGTGTCACCGGCGGCGCGGTTGAACAGCACACGGCCCGAACCGGTCGATATGCGGGTGATGGCATAGGGCGCGTTTTCCAGCCCGCCATTGGCGACGGTGGCATAGGCGTTGGTCATTTCAAACAACGTCACCACCGAAGACCCCAGCGCCATCGCCGGCTGCCGGTCCACCGGGGTGGTGATGCCAAAGCGGCGCGCCATCTCGGCCACCGTGTCAAAGCCGACCTGCTGGGCAATCTCCACCGCCACCGTGTTGATCGATTGGGCAAAGGCCTGGCGAACCGTCACCGGGCCGGCAAAGCTGTTGTTGTTGTTTTTGGGGCTCCAGTTGCCGATGGTGATCGGCTTGTCCTCATAGATATCGTCCAGCTTGACGCCCTGTTCCATGGCCGCGGCATAAACGAAGAACTTGAACGCCGAACCGGGCTGGCGCCGCGCCGTCATCGCGCGGTTATAATTGGATCGCACATAATCGGTGCCGCCCACCATCGCCTTCACCCCGCCATCGCGGGCCAGCGCCACCAGCGCGCCTTGAGCACCCTTCGGCGTTTCGGCGCGGATCGCCGCTTCGGCAAAGGCCTGCGCCTTGGCGTTCAGCGTGGTTTCCACCAGCAGCGGCTCATTGGTCTCGTCGGTCAGGCTTTCCAGCTCGGCCAGCACCCAATCGGTGAAATAACGCACGCCAGCCGGCCGCGCCTGCGGGGCGAACTGCACCAGCCGGGGATCGGCGGCGGCGGCCTCTTCGGGCGTGATGCTGCCGGCATCCACCATCACGCCGATCACGGTCGCCGCCCGCTTCCGCGCCGCCTCGGCATCGGCCGATGGCGAAAAGCGCGACGGCGCTTTCACCAGCCCGGCGATGATGGCGGCTTCCTCGATGCTCATCCTGCGGGCGCTGTGGCCATAGAATTTGCGCGCGGCGGCATCGATGCCATAGGCGCCGCCACCGAAATAGACGCGGTTGAGATACAGCTCCAGGATCGCCTCCTTGCTGTATTTGCGCTCGATCGCCAGCGCCAGCACCACCTCGCGCAGCTTGCGGGTGTAATCCTTGGATGCGGTCAGGAACAGATTGCGGGCCAGTTGCTGGGTGATGGTCGATGCGCCCTGCGCCTTGTTGCCGCGCATGGCGTTCACGACAAAGGATCGTGCGATGCCGATGGGATCGATGCCGGGGTGATACCAGTAACGCCGGTCCTCCACCGCGATCATGGCGTTCTTCATGGTGGCGGGGATTTCGGGATAGGTCAGCCACTCGCCATAGCTGGGGCCGAAGCTTGCCAGCACCGTGCCATCATCGCCGCGGATTTCCACCGATTGCCCGTTGGGGCTGCGCTTCATCGCGTCAAAGCCGGGCAACGACTGATAGGCAATCGCCACGGCAACGGCGAGCGCGATGATGCCGGCCAGCCCAATGACCAGCCCGGCCTTCAGCAGGGTGGCAAGCCAGGATCCGGATTTGCGGGCAGGGGGGCGTTTCTTCGCGGGCACGTTGGTGTGTTATCTTTCAAATACGGCAGCTATTGGGCGGAGCAGGCTGGACAGGCCGGGTCCTTGGGCAGGCTGATGCTGCGGAACCGGCCTTGGCGCGCGTCATACAGCGTCAGCCGCCCGGCCGAGGAGGGCGAAAACCCAGACAGCTCGCGGATCGCCTCCATCGCCATCAGGTTGCCGACAATCCCGGTCAGCGCGCCCAGCACGCCGGTGGCGGCGCAATTGCGATCCGGCGCATCGGTGGGGGAGCCGACAAAACAGCGATAGCAGGGCCGGTCCGGCAGATGCCCGGCAAACACCGCCACCTGGCCATCCCACGGCCCGACCGCGCCCGACACCAGTGGCACCCCCATCGCCAGCGCCAGATCGGCCACGGCGAGGCGGGTGGCAAAGCTGTCGCTGCCGTCGATCACCAGATCATGCCCGGCCAGCAGCGCGTCGCCATTGTCGCCATCCAGCCGCAGCGGCGCCGCAACCGTCTCGATCTCCGGGTTCAGGGCATGCAGCCGCGTGCAGGCCGCCTCGGCCTTCATCGCGCCAAGGTCGGCCGTGGTGAACAGCACCTGCCGCTGCAGGTTGGAAAGCGCCACCAGATCATCGTCAATGATGGTCAGCCGGCCCACCCCGGCGGCGGCCAGCATCAACAAACAGGGGCTGCCCAGCCCGCCGGCCCCGATCACCGCCACCCGCGCGGCTTTCAGCGCAGCTTGCCCGCGCCCGCCAAATTCCGGCAGCACGAGATGGCGGGCATAACGCTCCAGCTCATCGTCGGAGAAGTCCATCAGATCCTCCCCCGCTGGGGGAGGTGCCGAGCGCAGCGAGGCGGAGGGGGCCGGCGAGCGCGGTCCACACCCGCCCCCTCCGCCCTGCGGGCACCTCCCCCACAGGGGGAGGATCGGTCTGGCCGCACCCGCATCCTCACCCAACCCCGGTCGATCCGAACCCGCCCGCCCCGCGCGCCGTGTCGTCCAGCGACTCCACCACCGCAAAGCCCGCCCGCGTCACCGCCGCCGGCACCAGCTGGCAGATGCGCATGCCACGCTCCACCACGAAGGGCTCGCTGCCCAGGTTGATCAGCAGCGCCTTCACCTCGCCGCGATAATCGCTGTCGATGGTGCCGGGGCTGTTCGGCACGGTGATGCCGGATTTCAGCGCCAGCCCCGATCTCGGGCGCACCTGCACCTCATAACCGTCGGGAATGGCCATGCAGAGGCCGAGCGGCACCGGATAACGTTCGCCGGGCTGGATCGTCACCGGTTCGGTCACGGCGGCCACCGCGTCCATGCCGGCGGCGCCGGGCGTGGCATAGGCGGGCAGGGGCAGGCCCTCGCCATGGGGCAGGATGGTGATGGCAATGCTGATCATGGGGTTCCGTCAAAATGGCGGGCGATGCGGCCGGCCAGCCGCTCGGCCACCGCCTGTTTGGGCGTGGGGCCCCAATCCTCACGCCCAGCGGCGGTGATCAGCTGCACATGGGTGTGATCGCTGCCGAACACGCCTTCGCTGACATCATTGGCCACGATCCAGTCCGCGCCCTTTTTCAGGCGCTTGGCGCTGGCATGGGCGATCAGGTCGCCAGTTTCGGCGGCAAAGCCCACCACCAGCGCCGGGCGCCGGGCATGATGGCCGATGCCGGCCAGTATGTCGGGATTTTCCGTGAGGCTCAGCGGCGGCGGCCCGCTGCCATCCTTCTTCAGCTTGGCCGGCGCGGCTTCCGCCCGCCAATCGGCAACCGCGGCCACCATCACGGCAATATCGGCGGGCAGGGCGGCCTCGCAGGCGGCCTGCATCTGGCGGGCGGTCATCACGTCGATGCGGGTGACACCGGCCGGGGTGGCCAGATGCACTGGCCCGGCCACCAGGGTGACATGCGCGCCGGCGGCAGCCAGCGCAGCGGCAATGGCAAAGCCCTGCTTGCCCGATGAATGATTGCCGATGAAACGCACCGGATCGATCGGTTCGTGGGTTGGCCCGGCCGTGACCAGCGCATGCCGGCCGGCCAGCGGCTTCGGGCCAAACTGCGCCGCGATGGCCGCCATGATGGCCGGCACTTCGGGCAGGCGGCCGGGGCCATATTCGCCGCAGGCCATCTCGCCGTCATCGGGCGTCATCACCGTCACCCCGTCTTCGCGCAGGCGTTCGATATTGCGCTGGGTGGCGGGGTGCAGCCACATGCGCACATTCATCGCTGGCACCATCAGCACCGGCTTGTCGGTGGCGAGCAGCAGCGTGGCGGCCAGATCATCGGCCTGGCCGGTGGCGGCCCGCGCCATCAGATCGGCCGTGGCCGGGCACAGGACAATCAGATCGGCGGCGCGGCTGAGCTGGATATGGCCCATGCTGGCCTCGTCCTCCAGGTCCCACAGGCTGGTGCGCACCTTCTCGCCAGCCAGGGCCGACAGCGAAAGCGGGGTGACAAAGCGGGCGCCATTTTCGGTGAGCACCGGCAGCACGCGCGCACCGGCGCGGCGCAGCTCGCGCACCAGCTCCAGCGCCTTGAAGGCGGCGATGCCGCCGCCCACGATCAACAATATGGTCTTGCCCAACACGGCTGCCGGCATAGCGCAGCCGGCGGCCCGCCGCCAGTCACAGCCGCTTGGTGTAATAGGTCGTCGGCGCCATCGCGCCATCGGGCATCAGGGCATAGGCCGGGATCTCGCCCACCCGCTCCCAGCCGCCGCGTTCATACAGCCGGGCGGCGGCCGATCCGCTGATCGTGTCGAGCACGAGGGTCGTCCGGCCCATGCGGCGGGCAAGATCCTCCACAGCGCCAAGCAGCGCGGCGCCCACACCCCGGCGCTGCGCGTGCGGCGCGACCATCATTTTCGCCACATCGGCGCGGTGCAGCTGGTTGGGCATGGTGGCGGGCACCAGCGACACGGTTCCCGTCACCCCGTCGCCATCTGCGGCCACCAAAATGGCCAGTTCGGCCCCGCGCGCGGCATCAAAGCGCGCCCGCCACCAGGCTTCGGCCTCGGCTCGGCTGAACCCGGCCATGAAACCGATGGAGGCACCGCCGGCCACCGCCGCGACCATCATCGCCGCCAGCTGCGGGATCAGATCGGCATCGGCCTCCGGATCAATCAGGCGAATCATGCCGGCATCATGGCCGGCCTGTTGACGGCGCGCACCCCCAAAGCCACTGTGCCGCCGGGGAGAATTTCATGCTGTCTCGACCGCTCCGCTGGGCGATCATCCTGATCGGCGCCGCCATCGCCTTGAATTATATCGACCGGGGCGCTGTTTCCGTCGCGGCCCCACTGATCAAGGACGAGTTTGGTCTGACCAACGAACGCTATGGCGTCATCGTCTCCAGCTTCTACTGGACCTATGTGCCCGCCCTCGCGCTCGCCGGCTGGCTGGCTGACCGGGTGAGCGTGCGGCTGCTGATGGCGCTGGGCGTGGCGACCTGGGCGCTGGCCACCATCGGCATGGGCTTCATCGGCGGCGTCGCCGGCGGGGTCACCTTGCTCATCATTCTCAGGCTTTTCATGGGCTTGGGCGAAGGTGTCGCCTTTCCGTGCGGGTCAAAACTCATCGCGCGGGTGCCGGAAGGCGCGCGCGGACTGGCCAATATCTCGCTGTCGGGCGGGCTCGCGTTGGGGCCGCTGATCGGCACGCTGGCCGGCGGCTGGATCATGAACATCTGGGGGTGGGAGATGATGTTCATCGTCTTCGGCCTCGTCACCCTGGTCTGGTTGCTGCCCTGGTGGCTGGCGCGCAAGGGCATCGAGGAGGGCGAAGGAAAACATGAGGTTGCGCCCGAACCCTCGGCGCCCATGGCATCCGTGATGCGTCAGCGGTCCTTCTGGGCGATCACGCTGCTCCACTTGGCCGGCACCTTCCCGCTCTATTTCATCGTCGGCTGGCTGCCGCTGTGGCTGGTCAAGGCGCGCGGCTATTCGATCATCGACACGAGCCTGCTCACCTCGGTCTTCTATGTCGCGCAAATCCTGGGCGGCACCGTCAGCGCCTGGGCGATCGACCGGGCGATCCGGGCCGGGGGCGATGGTTCAGCCTGGCGGCGCGGCATGCTGTTCGCCGCGGTCGCCACCTGCGTTGTCGGCCTGCTGCTGCTGCCCGATATCCAGGGCTGGCCAATGCTGATCACCGTGATCGCGCTCACCGGTTTCGGCTATGGCCCGATGCCCAACCTGTTGTTTGTCATGGGCCAGACCATGGCGGGTCCGGCCACCGCCGGCCGCTGGGTGGGGGTGCAGACCAGCCTCGGCAATCTGTCGGGCATCATCGGCCCGGTGATGACCGGCATCATCGTCGATGCCGCCGGCTATCGCCCGGCCTTCATCGTGACGGCCGCCATCGTGGCGACCGGCACGATGATCTTTGGTCTGGTGGTGCGCCGGGTCGAACCGGTGCGCTGGTAAGGCTCAACCCTCGGCGGGCTTGTCCTTGCCGCGCGCCTTGCGGTGCTCCTCCAGGTCGAGCACGGCCGATTCATCCTCGGTCAGCAGGCCAAGGCGGCGCGCAACTTCCTGATAGGCTTCAACTTCGCCGCCCAGATCGCGGCGGAACCGGTCCTTGTCCATCTTGTCGCCGGTCTTCATGTCCCACAGGCGGCAGCCATCGGGGCTGATCTCGTCGGCCAGGATCACGCGGCTATAGTCACCGTCAAACAGCCGGCCGAACTCCAGCTTGAAATCAATCAGGCGGATGCCAACCCCGGCAAACATGCCGGCCATGAAATCATTCACCCGGATCGCCATGTCGGCGATGTCGTGCATCTCCTCCTGGCTGGCCCAGCCAAAGGCGGCGATATGCTCGTCGGTCACCAGCGGATCGCCGAGCGAATCATCCTTGTAATAATATTCGATGATCGTGCGCGGCAGCATCGTGCCTTCCTCGATGCCGAAGCGCTTGGAAATGCTGCCGGCGGCCACGTTGCGCACCACCACTTCGATCGGGATGATCTCAACCTGGCGAACCAGTTGTTCGCGCATGTTCAGGCGGCGGATGAAGTGGGTGGGGATGCCGATGGTCGAAAGCATGGTGAACACATGCTCCGAAATCCGGTTGTTCAGCACGCCCTTGCCGCTGATCGTGCCCTTCTTCTGGGCATTGAAGGCGGTGGCATCGTCCTTGAAATACTGGATCAGCGTGCCGGGCTCCGGGCCTTCATAGAGGATCTTGGCCTTGCCTTCATAAATCTGGCGGCGGCGGGTCATGGCAAGTCTCCGGGCGGGAAATGCAGATCGGCCGGCAGGCTAACATGCCCCCGGCGCGTGGGGGAGTGCCCATAGCGGCAAAGCCCCGGCGAGACAATGATTGAACCTGCGGCCCGGCTTCACTATCTCAAGGGCCAATCCAGCCAGGGAAAAGCAGATGAGCAGCTTTGACGATCGCGAGAAGGCCTTTGAAACCAAGTTCGCCCATGATGAGGAGCTGAAGTTCCGCATCCTGGCCCGCCGCGGCAAGCTGATCGGCCTGTGGGCGGCGGAAAAGCTCGGCAAGTCCGGCGAGGCGGCGGACGAATATGCCAAGTCGGTGCTGCTCTCCGATCTCGAGATCCCGGGCGACGCCGACATCATCGCCAAGCTGCTGGGTGATCTGGCGCCGCTGGGCGTTGGCGAGAATGACATCAAGGCGATGCTGGCCGAAAAGCTGGCGCAGGCCGAAGTCCAGGTGACGGGAGCCGCCTGATGCCGATGGCCGCTGCCGATATCGAATCGGCGATTGTTGCCGCCTTGCCCGGCGCCCGTGTCGAGATCACCGATCTGGCCGGCGATGGCGATCATTATGCTGCGGTGGTGACCGCGCCGCAGTTCGCCGGCCTGTCGCGGGTTGCGCAGCAGCGGCTGGTGTATAATGCTCTGGGCGGGCGCATGGGGGGCGTCCTCCATGCCTTGAAGCTCACGACGATCCCGGCCTGAACCGGCCCAACCAAGGATTCCCCCCAATGACCAATCCCGTCCACGAACGCATTGCCGGCATTGTTGGCAGCAACGATGTCGTGCTGTTCATGAAGGGCACGCCCTTCTTCCCGCAGTGCGGCTTCTCCTCCACCGCCGTCGCCATCCTGGAACGGCTGAACGTCGCCTTTGAAAGCGTTGATGTGCTGGCCGACATGGAAATCCGCCAGGGCATCAAGGAATTTAGCGACTGGCCGACCATCCCGCAGCTCTATGTGAAGGGCGAATTTGTCGGCGGCAGCGACATCATGATGGAAATGTTCCAGGCCGGCGAACTCCAGGCCCTTATGACGGAAACCGGCGTCAAGCCGGCCGCCTGAACCCGGGGGCCCGGCACCGCGTGCCTCGCCTGACGGCTTTTGCCCTGTGGGATGCAATGGGGTCGGCCATGATGGCCGATCTCAACCGGCTGTTTTTCCTGGTCGCGCCCTTCACCCTGCTGGTCAGCGTGGCGATCGGGCTGTTCGGCCCGCCGCCCCCTGAAAGCTTCACAAACATGAGCGGGTCGCAGCTGTTCTGGCAGCTGGCTGTGCCCAGCCTGGTCGGCGCCGTGGGCCAGTTGGCCGCCGCCGCCATGGTGCTGCAGCCCGGCACCACCCCGCGCGCGGCGCTTGCCACCGCCTTTGCCGTGTGGCCGGCCTTCGTGATGGCCCAGCTGCTGGTGTCGCTGCCGGTGGGGCTGGGTTTCCTGGTGGTGATCCTGCCGGGGATCTGGCTGTTTGCCCGGCTGGCTTTCCTGCCGGGCGCCCTGCTGGCGGCGCGGCGCGGCAGCCCCATTGATGCCGTGCGTGACAGCTGGCGGATGACCGAAGCTGACAGCCTGCAGCTGGCGATTTTTGTGGTGATCGGCGTGTTTGCCATCATCGGCATCGGCCTGATGGCGGAAATTGCCGGTTCGGCGATCGACTCGGTGTTGAAACTCGCCGGCCTTGCCAGCCTCGGCCGCTTTGTTCACCTGCTGCTGCCGGGCATCGGCACCTGTTTCACCACCATCGGCTTTGGCGTCGCCTCGGCCATCGCCTGCCAGAGGCTGGTCAGATGACCGGCACCTGCGGTGCCGGATTGTCGGCATAGGTGCCGTCAACGCGCGGATCGGGATAGGTTTCGACCCAGCGTTCATAGGGCGTGAATCCCGCCCGTTGATAAAAGGCCAACGCCGCCGGATGATCGAGATCGCAGGTGTGCAGCCACACACGCTCGATCCCATCGCGCCAGGCCAGCCGCAGCGCATGGTCCATCAACCAGCGGCCATGGCCACGCCCGGTCATGCCGGGTTCCAGCCCGAAATAGACGATCTCGCACACACGGCTTTCCGAAAAATCCAGCTCGACCAAGCCCATGGCCGTGCCATCGCGGCGGGTGGCGACATGCACCTCGCACGTGTCGCCATTCAGCGCGGCGTTCAGCTCGGCATCATCCAGCACCAATCTCCCGCGCCACAGCCAGGGCGCGCCGATGCGGCGGAACAGGGCGCGATAGGCCGCCAGATCAACCGGCGCCGGCCAGCGCAGCAGCTTGAGGGCCGATCGCGCCGGCAGCGCCGGGGCCGGCCGCGCCCGCATCTCAAGGCAGGTGACGATGGTCGCCAACTGCCCCTTGGGCACAATCGTGATGCTCATTCCCAGATGGCGAGCGGCGGCAGGCTCATCAGGATGGCATCGGTGTTGCCGCCGGTTTTCAGGCCAAAGGTCGTGCCCCGGTCATAGACGAGGTTGAACTCGGCATAGAGGCCGCGATACTTCAGCTGCGCGATGCGCTCCGCCTCGCTGAACGGCCGATGCATCTTCTCGCGCACCAGGCGGGGATAGGTTTCGAGGAAACAGCGGCCAACATCTTGAGTGTAGGCAAAATCGGCCGCCCAATCACCGCTGTTGAGATGATCATAGAAAATGCCGCCCACGCCGCGGTGGCGGTTGCGGTGCGGCACCCAGAAATACTCCTCCGCCCACTTGGAATGGGCCGGGTAATAGTCGGGATTGTGCCGGTCGCAGGTGGCCTTCACGGCGGCGTGGAAGGTCGCGGTTTCGGCCGCATCGGGCAGGGCGGGGTTCAGATCGACGCCGCCGCCAAACCAGCGCTTGGTGGTGACCAGCATTCGGGTATTCATGTGCACGGCCGGCACCAGCGGGTTGGCCGGGTGGATCACCAGGCTGATGCCGGTGGCAAAGAAGCGCGGATCCTCGGCAGCGCCGTTGATCTGCTTGGCGAAATCCGGGTTGAACTGGCCATAGACGGTGGAGATGTTGACCCCGGCCTTTTCAAACAGCCGGCCGGTCATGATGCCCATCTCGCCGCCGCCGCCATCGCCGCCGCCATGATCGGTGCGCTGCCAGACCCGTTTTTCAAAGCGGCCCGCCTTGCCGGGCAAGGTGGATTCATCCTCCAGCTGTTCCAGCATCGCCCAGATATTGTCCCTGAGGGACCGGAACCAGGCCTGTGCGGCCAGCTGCTGCTCATCAAGCTCGATCATGGTTCACGCCTCTAGACCGGCTTTGCCGCGCGCGAAACCCCCCACGGCGGCAGACATGCGGGGCAAATGTGACTCTCTTGTCATCTCCGCGCCAATATGTCCGGGGGCATGGGCCGTTTTGTCCGTTGCGTTGCGGCATAGGCTTGTCTATCCGGTGCCCGCTGCGGTGGATCCTCGTGTTCCGCCGCCTTGCACCCATTTTCGGAAGGGACGAAATGGCTAGCGAAGTGCGGCAGGCGGCTGCCGATGATCTCACCCCCGGCGGCGAGCGCCGTCGCGATTTTCTCTATGTCGCCACGGCGGCCTTTGCCGGTGCCGGTGTCGTGCCGGTGGCCTGGAGCCTGGTCAACCAGATGAACCCGTCGGCCGACGTGCTGGCGCTGGCCTCCATCGATCTTGACCTGTCGGCCGTTCAGGAAGGCCAGGCGATCAAGACCAGCTGGCGCGGCAAGCCGATTTTCGCCCGTCATCTGACGGCAGCGGAAATCGCCGAAGCCAAGAAGGTGGATGTCGCCACGCTGCGCGATCCCGCCAAGCTGGAAGACCGCACCAAGCCCGGCAATGAGCAGTGGCTGATCACGCTGGGCGTGTGCACCCACCTCGGCTGCGTGCCGCTGGGTGCTGCCGAAGGCGAGGCCCGCGGTGATTTCGGCGGCTATTTCTGCCCCTGCCACGGTTCGCACTACGATACCGCGGCCCGCATCCGCAAAGGCCCGGCACCCAAGAATCTGGAAGTGCCGCCCTACACCTTCAAGTCGCCCACGTCGGTGACCATCGGCTGAGGACAAGGACCATGAGCTTTCCCTGGGCCAAGCAATATCAGCCGACTTCGGCCGTCGGCAAGTGGATGGACGAGCGGCTGCCGCTGCCCCGTTTCATCTTCGGCGCATTGGGGCCGGGCTATCCCACGCCCAAGAACCTCAATGCTTTCTATAACTTCGGCGTGCTCGCCGGCGTGGCGCTGGTGATCCAGATCATCACCGGCGTGGTGCTGGCCATGCATTATGCCGCCAACACCGGCGTCGCCTTTGACTCGGTCGAGCATATCATGCGCGACGTCAACGGCGGCTGGATGATCCGCTACATGCACGCCGTCGGCGCCAGCTTCTTCTTCGGCGTCGTCTATATCCACATCTTCCGCGGCCTTTATTACGGCTCCTACAAGCCGCCGCGCGAAATGATCTGGATGCTCGGCCTCGTCATCTTCCTGCTGATGATGGCCACGGCCTTCATGGGCTATGTGCTGGTCTGGGGCCAGATGAGCTTCTGGGGCGCCCAGGTCATCACCGGCCTGTTCTCAGCCTTCCCGGTTGTCGGCACCTATATCCAGACGCTGCTGCTCGGCGGCTTCTCGCCGGACAATGCCACGCTCAACCGCTTCTTCTCGCTGCACTATCTGCTGCCGTTCGTCATCTTCGGCGTGATCGTGCTGCACGTGTGGGCGCTGCACATCCCCGGTTCGAACAACCCGACCGGCCTGGATGTGAAGACGGAAGCGGACACCGTGCCGTTCCACCCCTATTACACCGCGAAGGATTTCGTCGGCCTCGGCGTCTATCTAATCGTCTTCTCGGCCTTCGTGTTCTTCATGCCGAACAGCCTGGGCGAGCCGGACAATTATATCCCGGCCAACCCGCTTTCCACGCCGGCGCTGATCGTTCCGGAATGGTATTTCTGGCCGTTCTACGCCATCCTGCGCTCCTTCACGACCGACTTCCTGGGCGTGCCGGCCAAGTTGTGGGGCGTGCTGGCGATGTTCGCCTCCATCCTGCTCCTGTTCCTGCTGCCCTGGCTCGATCAGTCACCGGTGCGGTCGAACAATTATCGCCCGCTCAGCCGCATCCTGTTCTGGGTGTTCGTGGTGGTGGCTCTGGCGCTGGGCGTGTGCGGCGGCAAGCCGGCGCATGAACCCTGGGTGCGCATCAGCCAGGTGCTGACCGCCTATTATTTCGCCCACTTCCTCATCATCATGCCGATCGTCTCCAAGCTGGAGAAGACCAAGCCGCTGCCCGGTTCCATCTCGGATGCGGTGCTGGCCAAGTACGGCAAGGGTGGCGCGGCCCCCGTGGCCCAGCCGGCCGAATAAGGAGACCGAACCATGATCCGTCTCGGCGCACTCGCTGTTGGCCTGTTGTTCGTGCTGAACGTCCTGTGGGGCGCGGTGCAACCGCGTGAAGCGGAAGCACCCAACATGACCGAGGAGCTGCACAAGCATCCCAAGCAGATGGTCTGGGCCCACAACGGCCCGGGCAACCTGGGGGTGTTCGGCACCTTTGACCGGGCCCAGCTGCAGCGCGGCTTCCAGATCTACAAGGAAGTCTGCTCGGCCTGCCACTCCATCCACCGCGTTGCCTTCCGCGACCTGGCTGACCTTGGCTTCACCGAAGCCCAGATCAAAGCCATCGCCGCGGAATATGAAATGCCGGCGCTCGACAACAATGGCGAGCCGACCACCCGCAAGGGCACCCCGGCTGACCGCTTCCCGCTGGTCTATCCGAACGAACAGGCCGCCCGCGCGGCGCAGAACGGCGCCAACCCGCCGGATCTGTCGCTGATGACCAAGGCCCGTCACGACGGCACCAACTATGTCTACTCGCTGCTCACCGGTTATTCCGATGACATTCCGAAGGGCTGGGTGAAGCCGGAGACGTCCTACTACAACCCCTATTTCCACAGCATCAACATCGCCATGCCGCCGCCGCTCTCGGCCGACGGCCAGGTGACCTACACCGATGGCACCCCGGCAACCGTTGACCAATATGCCAAGGACGTGGCGACCTTCCTGACCTGGACCGCAGAGCCCAAGCTGGAAAACCGCAAGGAAACCGGCGTTGCCGCGATCCTGTTCCTGATCATCATGACCGGTCTTGGCTATCTGTCCTACCGCAAGGTCTGGGCGGACATCAAAAAGCCGGCCTGATTTTCAGCGCCAAGCAACGCGAAGGTCGGTCATCCGGCAGGATGGCCGCCCTTTTCACTTGGCGATAGGCTGCGGCGGTGATTGTCGTCCCCACCGATCCCCTGTGGCACCATGTTGGCGATGCGGCCGCGTGGATGGCAGCGGCCATTGGCGGGCGCTGGGTCTATCGTCGCCGCCGCCCGGCGGTGGAGGCGCTCGCCGCCCGCACCACGCCCGGCTATTTCCTCAGCCTGGCGCTGGGCGCGGTTGCCGGCGCCTGGCTGTTCGGCTCGCTCAACCTCAGGGCGCCATCGCACAGCATTGCCGGGGCGCTGGCCGGGGCGATTGCCGGGGTGGAGCTGTGGAAATGGCGGCATGGCGTGCGCGGCTCGACCGGCGGCCCGTTTGTGGTGCCCTTGTGCCTCGGCATCATTGTCGGCCGCTGGGGCTGCCTGTTTGCCGGCCTGCCCGATGCCACCTTTGGCATTCCCACCGGCCTGCCGTGGGGTGTTGATCTGGGCGACGGCATCGCCCGCCATCCGGTGCAGGCCTATGAATCGCTGGCCATGCTGCTGTTCCTGTTGGCCTATCTCGCCGCCTTGCGCCGGGGGCCGCCATGGGCGGTGCAGCACGGCTTTCATGCCTTCGTGCTGGCCTATGCCGGCCAGCGCTTTGTCTGGGAGTTCCTCAAGCCCTATCCAAGCCTGATCTTCTCGCTTAACCTCTTCCACCTGTTGATGATCGGGCTGGCCATTTATGCTCTTGTCTGGATTGCCCGCAGCCGACGTCTCTGAGCGCAAGGCCGCGCCCTATATCTTCCACAGCCAGACCAGCAGCCTGTGCGAAACCTGCCTCGCCGTGGTGCCGGCCAAGGTCATCATCGAGGATGATCAGGTCTATTATCTCAAGCGCTGCCGCGAGCATGGGGTGCAGAAAACCCTGATCAGCGATGATCTGGCCTATTGGCGGGCGCAGAAGGACTGGCTGAAACCCGGCGACCGGCCGCTGACAGCGCAGACCCGCACCGAAGCCGGCTGCCCCCATGATTGCGGCCTGTGCCCGGATCATGAACAGCACAGCTGCCTCGCCATCATGGAGATCAACCAGGCTTGCAACCTCGCCTGCCCGGTGTGCTTTGCCGATGCCGCCGATGTGCACGGCAGCCACCGCCCGCTGGCCGAGATCGAGGCGATGCTCGACGCGCTGGTCGCCAGCGAGGGCGAGCCCGACCTGCTGCAGATTTCGGGCGGCGAACCCACCATCCACCCGCAATTCTTCGAGATACTGGACGCTGTGAAGCGCCGGCCGATCCGCCATGTGATGATCAACACCAACGGCGTGCGCATCGCGCAGGATCCGGCTTTCGTGGCGCGGCTGGCCAGCTATGCCCCCCGGCTGGAGGTGTATCTGCAGTTCGACAGCCTGAACGATGAGGCGCTGATCAACCTGCGCGGCGCCCGGCTGGCGCGCATCCGGCAGGCAGCGCTGGAGGCGCTGGAGCGGGTCGGCCTGTCAACCACGCTCGTCGCGGTGGTGAAGCGTGGCGTGAATGATAAGGAGGTGGCCGCCATCGTGCGCCACGCGCTCAAGTGGCGTTGCGTGCGCGGCGTCACCTTCCAGCCGGTGCAGGATGCCGGGCGCAACGAGGGCTTTGATGCCAAGGCCAACCGCGTGCTGCTCAGCCATATCCGGCGGGAGGTGGTGAAGGCCGGGGTGTTCGCCGCTGATGACATGATCCCGCTGCCCTGCAACCCGGATCAGATCTGCATCGGCTATGGCCTGCGCGATGGCGAGCGCGTGACGCCGATCACCAGCCTCTTGCCGCGCGAGCTGATCCTCAACGGCCCCAACACCATCAGTTACGAAGCCTATCCGGCGCTGCGCGAGGCGATCTTCAACCTGCTCAGCCTCGCCACCAGCCAGTGCAACACCGAAGAAAAGCTGGCATCCGTGCTGTGCTGCCTGCCGCAGGGGCTGGTGCCGCAGGACCTGGGCTATGCCAACAGCTTCCGGGTGGTGATCCTGCAGTTCCTTGATCGCTACAACTTCGATCTGGGCACGGTGAAGCGCAGCTGCGTGCATTTCCTCACGCCCGATGGACAGATCATCCCGTTCGATACCTACAACAGCTTCTATCGCCCCGGCGCCGAAGGGGCGGGGCAACTCAAGCGGGCGAGGGCTGGAATGGAGCAGGTGCCATGAGAGCATTGCTCGGCGGGCTGCTGCTGGCGGCCGGCGTGCTGATCTGCCTGACCAGCGGCCTCTGTTCCGCCTGGTTCCTGGGCATGACGCTGTTCGAATCCAACCAGAATGGCGCCCAGGATGTGCTGGGCATGATTGGCATGGTCAGCGTGTTTGGCGGCGTGCCGTTCGGCGCTGGCGTGTTGCTGTTTGCGGTGGGCCGGCGCCTCACCCGCGAGCCGTGACGCCTTACTTCACGCGCTGCTTGCGCGCCGCATAGCGGGCGTCGCGGGCGGCCTTCTGGGCGGCTTCGCGGGCAATGGCTTCCAGGCGGGCCTGTTCGGCCTGCTTCTCGCGCTGGGCTTCCTTGGCAGCCTTTTCCTCGGCCAGTTTGCGGGCGCGCTCGGCGCGGGCGGCCTTGGCTTCGGCTTCCTTCTGGGCGCGCTTTTCGGCGCGGGCCTTGGCGGCGGCGATGGCTTCCTCGCTCGGTGCGGCGGCCTTGAATTTTTCCAGCTTGGCCTTCCGGGCTTCGGCGGCGGTCTTGGCGCGGTCTTTGTGATCGGGGAGTTTGAACATATGGCGGTGCTTTAGCCGGTCGCGGCTGTTGTCGCAACTGCGAAGGCGGGCGCGATCCTGACCGGTGTGCCCACCAGCGCCGCCGTGCCCGACAGCACATCGATGCGCGCCCGCGACGTCAGGTCATTGTGGCTCACCCCCGGCCGCTGCACGGCGACGCCCAGCCGCACGCCGGGCCGGCCATGGCCAAAGCCATGGGGCAGGGAGACGACACCGGCCATGATCTCGTCCGTCACCCGCGCCGGGGCCTCCACACTGCCGGCATCGCTGCTGATCCGCACCAGGTCGCCATCACTGATGCCATGGGCGGCGGCGTCGGTGGGGTTGACCAGCAATATGCACTTGTCCGGCCCCTTGGCGAGGCGCGGGGCATTGCCCAGCCAGCTGTTGTTGCTGCGGATATGGCGCCGGCCGATGAGGGTGAGGCCGGTTTCGGGTTGGCGGGCCAGCCAGGCGGCAAAGCGGCCTGTGAGATCGGCGATCAACGGTTCGGGGGCGCAGCGGAGGGTCTTGCCCGGCGTGGCCAGCCGATCCGGCAGGCGCGGGCTGTGGGCGCCCAGATCAAGCCCGTGCGGGTGGGCGGCCACCGCGGCCAGGCTCAGGCCATGCGGGCCCTTCTGCAGCATGCGGTCCAGCTGCTCGCGCGGGTTGACCGGCGGCGGCATGTTCAGCCCCTGCGCCGCGCCGATGGCCTGGGCCAGCGCCGCCACCACCTGCCAATCCTGCTTCTGGCCCGGCAGCGGTTCCCACAGCGCGGGCGAGAATTTGGCGAAGTTGCGAAACGCGATGGGCGCCAGCAGCAGCGGATAATGATCCTTGGCCAGGGCTGCGCAGGGCGGCAGGATATAATGGGCGTGGGCCGAGGTGGCAGTGATGTGCGGATCGATCGACACCATCAGCTCCAGCCCGGAAAGCGCGGCATCAAGCGCGCCGCCATCGGGGACCGACAGCACCGGATTGCCGGCAATCACCACCAGCGCCTTCACCTGACCCTCGCCGGGCGTCGCAATCTCCTCGGCCAGGCTGACGGCGGGGAATTCGCCCATCACTTCGGGATGGCCGCTCACCCGGCTGTGGAAGCGGCCGTGGCTGCCAGGGCCGGAACTGCCGGCGACATCGACGGCCGGGGTGGAGAACATCACGCCGCCTGGCCGATCAAGATTTCCGCAAGCGATGTTGATCAGGTTGATCAGCCAATGCGCCAGCGTGCCGAACGGCGCGGTGGACACGCCGATGCGGCCATAAACGGCGGTGGGCACGCCATTGCCGATTTCGGCCGCCAGCGCGCGGATTTCGGCCACGGACCAGCCACAGGCGCGGGCCAGATCGGCCACGGAAAAGCGCCGCAGCGCCGCCCATGCCACATCCCAGCCCTCCAGCATCGGTGCCAGCCGGCCGGGGTTGACGAGGCCCGCCTCGTCCAGCGCCAGCAACAGGCCGATCAGCAGCGCCGGATCGCTGCCCGGCCGGATGAAATGATGGGCATCGGCCACACCGGCCGTTTCGCTGCGCCGGGGATCGATCACCGTCAGCCGGCCGCCGCGGGCCTGCATCTCGGCAATGCGGCGCTTCACGTCGGGCACCGTCCACACGCTGCCGTTCGATGCCAGCGGATTGCCGCCCAGGATCACCAGATGCTGCGTGCGCTCGATATCCGGAATCGGGAACAAGGCATTGTGACCATAGAGGAAATATTGCGCCAGCTGGTGGGGCATCTGGTCCACGGTGGAGGCGGAATAGACCCCGCGCACCCCCAGCGCCTTCTTCAGCGCGCCGGTCTGCATGCCCAGCGCGAAATCATGGGCGGTGGGGTTGCCGACATAGAGCGCCCCGGCGCCGCCGGCCGCCTTGATGGCCGCAAAACGCGCGCCGATTTCGGCCAGTGCCGTCTCCCAATCCAGTGGAACCCATTGATTGCCAACGCGCTTCATCGGGCTGGTCAGCCGATCGGGATCCGTCTCCAGATCGGCGATGGCATTGCCCTTGGGGCAGATATGGCCGCGGCTGATCGGGTCATCGGGATCGCCCTTGATCGACAATACCTGCCGGCCGCTGGTTTCGATCAGCAGGCCGCAATTGGCTTCGCAGATGTGGCAGGTGCGCGTGTGAACCGGCATGATGCTGCTTCTCCCCGGTGGGAGCCTATCAGGGCCACCCCCCAATGGCGACAGGCTTTGCGCGGGCGCAACCATGGAGTAGCAACAGGCGCGATGGAAGATTGGCTGGAACCCAAGGCACGGGCGGCAGCGGCGGGCATCGCCATGCTGACCGGCGGGGCGTTGTTTGGCCAGATCGCGCTCGACATGATCGAAAAGGGCCGTGGGCCGTTCGAGGCCTTTGGCGGCCTGTTCGGCTATTTCACCATTTGGTCCAACGGCATCGTTGCAATGGTGGCGGGTTGGTGCGGGCTGATCGGCCGGGCGCGCGGGCCGGGCCATCCGGCGGTGCTGGCGGCGAGCACGGTGTTCATCCTGGTGGTGGGCGGGGTGTACAACACGTTGCTGGCCGGGCTGAACCATCCGCCGACCCTGCTGCGCGAACTGATCGACCATGTGTTCCACATTGCAGCGCCGATCCTGTGGCCGCTGTGGTGGCTCACGCTGCGCCCGCGCCGGCGCCTGGGCTGGGGGCATGTCTGGGCGGTGCTGCCGGTGCCGCTGCTCTATTGCGGCTGGTCGCTGTGGCGCGGCGGCGTCACCGGGAAATATGCCTATTTCTTCATCGATGTCAGCCTGTTGGGCTGGAACCAGGTGATATTGAACATTGCCGGCTTTGCCGCGCTGTTTGCCGTGCTGATGGCCGCCGCCATAGGGTGGGACCAGCGCGGCCGACCGCGCATCCGTTGAGGGGAGACCAGATGCATCCGTTCCACCACGCCGCCGCCCAGCCTGATACGCCGGCGATCATCATGGCCGGCAGCGGCGAGGTGCTGACCTATGCCGGACTTGAGGCGGAATCCAACCGCATTGCCCATCTGCTGCGTGGCCTTGGCCTGCAGCGCGGTGACAGCATCGCAATCCTGATGCTGAACGAGATGGCGTTTCTTCCCATCTGCTGGGCCGCCCAGCGCGCCGGCCTCATCTTTGTCGCCATGTCCACCAAGCTGACGGCGGACGAAGCCGGCTATATCGTCACCGATTCCGGCGCCAAGGCGATCTTCTGCTCCCCAGCGCTGGCCGAGGTTGCGGTGGCGGCGACCCCCGGTCTGGCTCCGGCCGCGCGCCTGTGCACCGGCGCCGGCGCACCGGGCTGCACCGCGCTGAAGGACGCGATCGCCGGCCTGCCCACCACCCGCATTGCCGATGAAAGCAGCGGCCGCGACATGCTCTATTCCAGCGGCACCACTGGCCGGCCCAAGGGCGTGCGCGGCGCGCTGCCGGAAGGGCCGATCGATCAGGTGGATGCGCTGAGCGGCATGGTCGCCATGCTGTATCAGTTCGGGCCGGGGATGATGTATCTGTCGCCCGCACCGCTCTATCACGCCGCGCCGCTGCGCTATTGCATGAGCGTGCACAAATTTGGCGGCACCGTCGTGGTGATGGAGAAGTTCGACCCGGAAGCCTATCTGCGGCTGGTCGAGCAGTATCGCATCACCCACAGCCAGCTGGTGCCGACGATGTTCGTGCGCATGCTGAAGCTGCCCGACGATGTGCGCAGCCGTTATGACCTGTCGTCCATGAAGGTCGCCATCCATGCCGCGGCGCCCTGCCCGGTGGATGTGAAGCACGCCATGATCGCCTGGTGGGGCCCGGTGATCTATGAATATTACAGCGCGACCGAAGGGGCCGGCTTCACCGCCATCTCCCCGCAGGAATGGCTGGCGCGACCGGGCAGCGTCGGCAAATCGATCCTGGGCGAAATCCGCATCTTGGATGACGACGGCAACCGGCTGGGGCCCAACCAGGTTGGCCGCATCTTCTTCCACGGCGGCAGCAGCTTTTCCTATCACAACGATCCGGAAAAGACGGCGAGCGTGATGACCGAGCACGGCGCCACCTTTGGCGACATCGGCCGGGTGGACGAGGATGGCTATCTGTTCCTCACCGATCGCCAGGCGTTCATGATCATTTCGGGCGGCGTGAACGTCTATCCGCAAGAGGCTGAGAATACGCTGATTTCGCATCCGGAAGTGGCCGATGTTGCGGTGTTCGGCATTCCCGACGAGGTGATGGGGGAGGCTGTGCATGCCGTGGTGCAGCCGCGCGACATGGCGAAGGCCGGTCCCGATCTGGAGGCCGAACTGCTCGATTATGTGCGCAGCCGGCTGAGCCATGTGAAATGCCCCAAGCGCATCGATTTTCGGAGCCAACTGCCGCGCCATGACACCGGCAAGCTCTACAAGCGGCTGTTGAAGGACGAATATTGGGCGAAGGCCGGATGAGGCGCAACACCGCCGTTGCTGCCGCCGCCCCGGCTGCTAAGGATGCGCAATGATCCTGCTGCGCCGCCTGTTCACGTTCGCCCTGCTGTTGTTGGCGGTGCCGGCATTTGCCGTGCCGGCGATGTGGCAGGTGGGCGATGGGGATCGCAGCATCACCATCTATGGCACGGTGCATGCGCTGCCCAAGGGGCAGGATTGGCTCAGCCCGGCCGCTGCCAAGGCCTTTGCCGAGGCTGATGATCTGGTGGTCGAGGTGGTGTTCCCCGAAGATCCCAAGGCCATGGCTGGCCCATTGATGCAGATGGCGATGCTGCCGGCGCCTGATCCGGTTCTGGCCCGTGTGCCGGCCGATGTGCAGCCCAAGCTGCAGGCCCTGCTGCAACGATCCGGCTTGCCGCTGGCGGCGTTTGACCGGATGAAGAGCTGGTTTGCTGCCATCACCCTTTTGCAGGTGGAAATGGGCCGCGCCGGGCTCGATCCATCGGCCGGGGTGGATGTGACGCTGGTGGCCAAGGCGCGTGCGGCCGGCCGCAAGCTGATCGGCCTTGAAACGGTGGAGGGCCAGCTCGGCCTGTTCGACAAGCTGCCCCAGGCTGATCAGAATCTGCTCCTGGCCTCCGCCGTTGGTGATGCCCAGGACGCTGCGGGGCAGATGCAGTCGCTGGTGAAGGCCTGGGAAGCGGGTGAGGTGGACCGGATCCTCAAGGACTTTGACGACGCCAGCCTGTCGCCCGCCATGTACGAGGCGCTGTTCAAGCGCCGCAACACGGCCTGGGCAGATTGGGCGCAGACCGCACTCAAGCAGCCGGGGCGGCATTTCATGGCCGTGGGCGCCGCCCATATGGCTGGCCCGGATGGCCTGATTGCTCTTTTGGAAGCGCGCGGGTTCAAGGTGAAGCGGGTGGAATGAGGCGCTGGCTGGCCCCGATTGCGCTCGCCGTGCTGGTCAGCGCCTGCTCCGCCGCCGACGAGAAGGCGGCGCACGGGGTGGTGGACCGCTTCCACACAGCGCTCAATGCCGGGGACTGGGCGGCCATCGACACCATGTTGACGAGCGATGCGCGGGCGCTGCGCCCCGGCATCGGCACGGCGCGGGCATTCGGCAATCTGATCGAACGGCATGGCCGTTATCTGGGTGGCGAACTGGCGGGCATCACGGCCGAGGATGGTCGCACCACACTGGCCTGGGCCGCAAGATATGAGAAAGGCCCGGTTTCGGAGCTGTTCGTGCTGCGCGAAGAGGCCGGCGCGCTGAAGATCGAAAGCTTCACCGACAATCCAGAACCCTGAGGCCCGAACCC
Source organism: Sandarakinorhabdus sp. FBCC-B8862 (assembly GCF_059745315.1). Taxonomy (NCBI): domain Bacteria; kingdom Pseudomonadati; phylum Pseudomonadota; class Alphaproteobacteria; order Sphingomonadales; family Sphingosinicellaceae; genus Sandarakinorhabdus; species Sandarakinorhabdus sp. FBCC-B8862. Next base: position 572,492 of record NZ_CM185574.1, on the reverse strand, counting down.
TGATGGCCGCTTGCCAAAGCGGGCCTGATCGCCTATGCGCGCCGCTTCACACGGCCACCGCCATTTTCGCATCCCTGGAGGCGGGGGTGACCGGGTGATTTCATACCCATCAGGAGCGAGCAATGAGCGAAACCTTCAAGCTCGCGGCTGAACTTCGCGCCAAGGCAGGCAAGGGAGCCTCCCGCGCGATCCGCCGCGAAGGCCGTGTCCCGGCCGTGATCTATGGCGCTGGCGAAGCCGCGACCACCATCCACGTCGAGGAGAAGATCCTCGTCCGCCAGCTGCACACTGGCCATTTCATGAACGCCATCGTCGAGCTGGAGCTGGACGGCACCACCATCCGCACCCTGCCGCGCGATGTCGCCTTCCATCCGGTCACCGATCGGCCGATCCATGTCGATTTCCTGCGCCTGACCGGCAACGCCGTCGTCACCGTCACGGTGCCGGTGCATTTTGTCGATCAGGAACTGTCGGCCATCAAGCAGGGCGCCATGCTGAACATCGTCGCCCACGAGCTGAAGCTGGATTGCCCCGGCGATGCCATCCCGGATGATGTGACCATCAGCCTGGCTGGCCTGCAGGTTGGCGCGTCGATCCACATTGGCGACGTGAAGCTGCCCGAAGGCGTGAAGCCGCACGGCCGCGAGACCGGCCTGACCATCGCCACCATCGTGGCGCCCAAGGGCATGATCAGCGACGCTGGCGACAACAACGCCTGATCCACGGGCATTGATGCTGCGTTTTGCGGGGCAGGGGAGCAATCCCTTGCCCCGTTTGCGTGTTTGGGGGTAGCGGCGCGCCATGCACATCCTGGTTGGCCTCGGCAATCCGGGGGCGCAATATGCGCTCCACCGCCACAATGTCGGCTTCATGGCCATCGATGCCATGGCCGCACGCTGGTCCATCGGGCCGTTCAAACCGCGCTTTCAGGGCCTGGCCGCCGAAGGGCGGATCGGTTCGGCGCGTGTGCTGCTGCTGAAACCGGCGACCTTCATGAACGAAAGCGGCCGCAGCGTGGCCGAGGCGGTGCGCTTTTTCAAAGTTGATCCGGCAGCAGCCTTGAGCGTGTTCTACGACGAGCTCGACCTGGCGCCGTTCAAGGTGAAGATCAAACACGGCGGCGGCGCGGCCGGGCACAACGGCATCCGTTCCATCGATGCCCATCTCGGCCCCGATTGGCGGCGGGTGCGCATCGGCATCGGCCATCCTGGCCACAAGGACCGGGTGACCGGCCATGTGCTGGGCAATTTTGCCAAGGCAGAAATGGACCCGCTGGCCGATCTGCTGGGCGTGCTGGCCGATGAACTGCCCACGCTGCTGGCCGGCGACGAACCGCGCTACCTGTCAGACCTCGCGCTCAGGTTGCAGGCTTGAAGCCGGCGCTTTAAAGGCCGCGCCAACCATCTTTCATCGGAAAAGACCTTATGCCCATCCGCGTCGGTATCGTCGGCCTGCCCAATGTCGGCAAATCCACCCTGTTCAATGCGCTCACCGAAACGGCGGCGGCGCAGGCGGCCAATTATCCCTTTTGCACGATCGAGCCGAACGTCGGCAATGTCGCGGTGCCCGATCCGCGCCTGAACCGGCTGGCGGCGCTGGCGAAAAGCCAGAAGATCATCGAGACGCAGCTGGGCTTCACCGACATCGCCGGCCTGGTGAAGGGCGCGTCGAAGGGCGAAGGCCTGGGCAACCAGTTTCTGGCCAACATCCGCGAAACCGATGCCATTGCCCATGTGCTGCGCTGTTTCGAGGATGATGACGTGACCCACGTCGCCGGCCGGGTGAACCCGGTGGAGGATGCCGAAACGGTCGAGACCGAGCTGATGCTCGCCGATCTGGAAAGCCTGGAAAAGCGGCTGCCGGCGCTGGCCAAGAAGGCAGCGCAGGGGGACAAGGACGCCAAGGTGCAGGTGGCAGCGCTGACGCCGGTGCTGGAGCTGCTGCGTGCCGGCAAGCCGGCCCGTCTGGCTGAACCCAAGGACGAGGAGGAGGCCCGCGCGCTGAAGAATGCGCAGCTGCTGACCACCAAGCCGGTGCTCTATGTCTGCAATGTCGAGGAGGCCAGCGCTGCCACCGGCAATGCCCACAGCGAAGCCGTGGCCAAGATGGCGGCCGGCATCGGCGCCAAGGCGGTGGTTGTTTCGGCCGCCATCGAGGCGGAAATCGCCACGATGGAGCCGGCCGACCGACAGGAATATCTGGAAAGCCTGGGGCTGGCCGAAACCGGCCTCGCCCGCGTGGTGCGCGCCGCCTATGAGCTGCTGGGCCTGATCACCTTTTTCACGGTGGGCCCCAAGGAAGCGCGGGCTTGGACAGTGAAGAAGGGCGCCCGCGCGCCCCAGGCGGCCGGCGAAATCCACGGTGATTTCGAAAAGAAGTTCATCCGCGCCGAAACCATCGCCTATGATGATTATGTCACGCTGGGCGGCGAAACGGCTGCCAAGGAAGCCGGCAAACTGCGCGCCGAAGGCAAGGATTATGTCGTCGCCGATGGCGATGTGATGCATATATTGCACGGTGCGTGATCCCGAAATCCTCCCCTTCTGGGGGAGGTGCCGACCGCAGGGAGGCGGAGGGGACAGGCGTGCGCCAATCCCACCGCTAATGGGGTTCTTGCAGGCCCCCTCCGCCCTGCGGGCACCTCCCCCAGAGGGGGAGGATTTCGGGGGACAGGATTGCACGCGGAGCGCAACAGACCAAAATGGAATTGGTGGCGCTGGTGCCATCAAGGCGCTAAACCAGCCCCATGCTCACCCGCCGCACCCTGATCGCCTCTGCCCTGGCCGCCCCGGCAGCCGCTCAGGTTGATCTGGGTTTTGCCGACAATGGCATGCGGCCAACCACAAGCGCCTTTCCGCAAAAGGGCGAGATGATCCTGCAGCGCTCCACGCCGCCGCTGCTGGAAACCCCCTTGTCCGTTTTCGACGCCAGCGATTTCACGCCGAATGACCGGTTTTTCGTGCGCTGGCATTACCCGTTCCCGCTCCAAATCGACCCAGCGAAGCACCGCCTGCGCGTCGCCGGCCATGTCGCCAAGCCGCTGTCGCTGTCCCTCGCCGATCTCGCGCGGCTGCCCCGCGTCGTCATTGCGGCGGTGAACCAGTGCGCCGGCAATGGCCGCGGCCTGTTCAGCCCCCGTGTGGCCGGTGCGCAATGGGCCAATGGCGCCATGGGCAATGCGCTTTGGGAAGGCGTGCGGCTGAAGGATGTGCTGGCCCTGGCCGGCGTGAAAGCCGGGGCGGTGGCGGTGCGCTGCGGCGGGCTCGACACGCCGCTGGTGGACAATGCGCCCGATTTTGAAAAGTCACTGCCGATCGACCACGCCCTTTCGGATGACGTGCTGATCGCCTGGGGCATGAACGGCACGGCGCTGCCGCTGCTCAACGGCTTTCCGCTGCGGCTGGTGGTGCCCGGCTGGTATTCGACCTATTGGGTCAAGATGCTGGACGCCATCGAGGTGCTGGCCAAGCCCGACGATGGCTATTGGATGGCCAAGGCCTATCTGCAGCCGGCCAATGCCCTGGCCGATATCGCGCCGGGCGCGCCCGCAGGCCCGCGGGTGCCGGTCACCACCATGCGGCCGCGCGCCCTTGTCACCAACATCGCCAGCGGCGCCAAGCTTCCAGCGCGGGCCTTCACGCCGGTGCAGGGCGTCGCGCTGGGCGGGGATCATGGCGTCGCCAGCGTGGAGCTTTCGGCCGATGCCGGGCGCAGCTGGGTGCCGGCGCAGCTGGGTCCGGACCATGGCCGCTACAGCTTCCGCCGCTTCCGGGGCGGATTGGCATTGGCACCGGGCCGCCACCTCATCCTCGCCCGGGCGAAGAATGCCGCCGGGGTGGAGCAGCCGTTGGGCCAGAACTGGAACCCCAGCGGTTACAACCGCGCCGGCATCGAGCCGGTGGCCGTGGAGATCATCTGATGCGCCTGGTTTTGGCTCTTGCCGCTGTTGCGCTTGTTGCCGCCGCGCCGCCCACGCGCCGGGTGGCGGTGGCGCTGCCCGATGCGGAAGGGTTGCTGCCCGAACGCTATGGCGTGTCGTCCGAAGCCGCCAACAACAACTGCCTCGCCTGCCATTCGGCCGCGATGATCACCGCCCAGCCGCGGCTGACGCGGGTGCAATGGGGCGAAACCATCGCCAAGATGCGCAATGTCTATGGCGCGCCGATCGATCCGGCCGACGAGAAGGCGATCCTGGATTGGCTTGTCGCTGATTGACCTTGCCATGCTGCGGCCGCTAAGGCGCGTGCCGTGAGCAAGCCACTTTCCTTCCAGTCGATGATCCTTGCGCTCCAGCAATATTGGGGCGCGCAAGGCTGCGTGATCCTGCAGCCTTATGACCTTGAGGTGGGTGCCGGCACCTTCCACCCGGCCACCACCTTGCGCAGCCTGGGGCCGCACAGCTGGAACGCCTGCTATGTGCAGCCCAGCCGCCGTCCGTCGGATGGCCGCTATGGCGAGAACCCCAACCGGCTGCAGCATTATTACCAGTTCCAGGTGATCCTGAAGCCCAGCCCGCCCGATCTGATCGGTCTCTATCTCGGCAGCCTCGATGCCATCGGCATCGACCGGCATCGCCACGATATCCGCTTTGTCGAGGATGATTGGGAAAGCCCCACGCTGGGTGCCTGGGGCCTGGGCTGGGAAGTGTGGTGCGACGGCATGGAAGTCTCGCAATTCACCTATTTCCAGCAGGTGGCGGGCCATGATTGCGCGCCGGTGGCGGGGGAGCTCACCTATGGGCTGGAACGCCTCGCCATGTATATCCAGGGCGTCGAGAGCATTTACGACCTCGCCTACAACGATGCCGGCGTGACCTATGGCGACGTGTTCCTGAAGAACGAGCAGCAGTTCAGCGCCTATAATTTCGAGGCGGCCAACACCGAGCGGCTGTTCCAGCATTTCAAGGATGTCAGCGAGGAGTGCCGGGCCCTGGCGGCGCGGGGCCTGCCGTTGCCGGCCTATGACCAGGCGATCAAGGCCAGCCATATCTTCAACCTGTTGAATGCCCGCGGCGTGATCAGTGTCGCCGAACGCCAGGCCTACATCGGCCGGGTGCGCGATCTGGTGAAGGCGGTGGCCGATGTGTGGGTGGAGCAGGTGAAGTGAAGTTCCTCCTCGAGCTGCAATCCGAAGAAATCCCGGCCCGCATGCAGGCGGCGGCGGCCGAGCAGCTGAAGACCCGTTTTGTCGAGGCGATGAAGGCCGCTGGCCTGGCGCATGGCACGGTGACGGCCGATGCAACGCCGCGCCGGTTGTGGCTGCTGGCCGATGATGTGGCCACCGCCTCCGCAGGCAGCGCAGAAGAGGTGAAGGGCCCGGCCGCCACCGCCCCAGCGCAGGCCATCGAAGGTTTCCTGAAAAAGACCGGCCTGACCCGCGATCAGCTGGAAGCGCGCGAGACGCCGAAGGGCGTGGTGTTGTTTGCCGTGATCCGCCGCGAAGGCCGGACGGCGGCCGAGATATTGGCCGAGGCCATTCCGCAGATCGTCACCGGCTTTGCCTGGCCCAAGTCGATGCGCTGGGGCGCCGCCAGTGCTTCCACGGCCTCGCCACGCTGGGTGCGGCCGTTGACCGGCATATTGGCGCTGCTTGACGATGCTGTGGTGCCGTGCAGCGTGTTCGGCCTCAGCTCCGGCAGGGAAACGCGCGGCCATCGCATCCATGCGCCGGGCGTGCTCAGCATCACCAGCGCCGACACCTGGGCCGACCAGCTGCGCGCCGCCCATGTGCTGGTGGCGAGCGCCGAGCGCCAGCAGATCATCGCCACCCGTGCCGAAGCATTGGCCACCGAGGCCGGGCTGACGCTGATCCCCGATGCCGGGCTGGTGGCGGAAAATGCCGGGCTGACCGAATGGCCGGTGCCGCTGCTGGGCCGCTTTGATCCCGAATTCTTGAGTGTGCCGCGCGAGGTGATCGTGCTGACCATGCGCACCAACCAGAAATATTTTGCGCTGGCCGACAGCGCGGGCGCGCTGGCCCCGGCCTTCATCTGTGTCGCCAATCTGGAGGCGAACGACGGCGGCGCTGCCATCATCAATGGCAACCAGCGCGTGCTTTCCGCCCGCCTGTCCGATGCGCGCTTCTTCTGGGAACAGGATCTGGCCGCCGTGAAGGCCAATGGGTTGGAGGGTTTCCTGCCCAAATTGTCCGACATCGTGTTCCACGAGAGGCTGGGCACGCTGGCCGAGAAGGTGGAGCGGGTGGCGGCGCTGGCACGCTGGCTGTGCGAAAGCGGCGCGCTGCCGGCCGATCCGGCGCTGGCCGAACGGGCAGCGCGGCTGGCCAAGGCCGATCTCGTCTCGGCCACGGTGGGCGAATTCCCGGAAGTGCAAGGCCTGATCGGGCGTTATCTGGCGCTGGCAATTGGTGAAGATGCCGCCGTCGCCGATGCGATCCGCGATCACTACAAGCCGGCGGGCCAAGGCGACGATGTGCCGACACAGCCGGTGAGCGTGGCGTTGGCGTTGGCAGACAAGTTGGATACGCTCTTTAGCTTCTTCATGATTGATGAGCGGCCGACAGGGTCGCGAGACCCCTTTGCCTTGCGGCGTTACGCAATTGGGGTTGCTGCTTGTCTGCAAGCGAACAGCTCAAGGCTACCCTTGCTGGCTGCAATGTCGCAGTTCCGGATAATCTCGCGCACCTCGGTGCCGCCGTCGATGGATGGTTGGCGAGCATTGCTTCTCGACTTCTTCGCCGACCGACTGAAAGTCCAGCAGCGCGAAGCCGGCGTGCGGCACGACCTGATCGACGCCGTGTTCGCACTGGGCGGGGAGGATGACCTTGTCCGCCTGCTCGCCCGCGTCACCGCCCTGCAAGCCTTCGTCGAAACCGAGGACGGCACCAACCTGCTCGCCGGCTACAAGCGCGCCGCCAATATCCTCAAGGCGGCCGAGAAAGACCCGCCCAGCGCCGAGCCGGCCGCCGGCAGTGGCGACGGGGCAGAGGCCGCGCTGGCCAAAGCGCTCGACGCTGCACTGCCGCAGGCGCAGGCCGCCGTTGCCGATGAACGCTTCACCGATGCCATGGCGGCACTGGCCGCTCTGCGGGCACCGGTGGATGGATTTTTTGAGCGCGTGATGGTCAACGATAGTGATCCGGCGGTGCGGGCGCGGCGTTTGGCCCTGCTGGCGCGGTTCCGCGATGCCGTGCATGGCGTGGCGGACTTTTCACGTATCGAAGGCTGAGCTCCAGCCGTCATAGGACATATGGCGGCGGTGGCGGGGAACAGTTTTTTCCAGGGGTGCACGGGGCAATGACCAAGTCAGTCTTCAAGTTCGGCGGCGGCACGGCCGAGGGCGACGCCAAACAGAAGGAACTGCTGGGCGGCAAGGGCGCCAACCTGGCCGAAATGGCCGGCATCGGCCTGCCGGTGCCGCCGGGCCTGACCATCGCCACCCATGTCTGCGCGGCCTATTATGATGCCGGCGGCAAGCTGCCCGATGATGTCGCCCGCGACGTGCTGGAGGCGCTGGCCTTTGTGGAAGGCGTGACGGGCAAGCGCTTTGGCGACGCCTCCAACCCGCTGCTCGTCTCCGTCCGCTCCGGCGCGCGCGTGTCGATGCCGGGCATGATGGACACGGTACTGAACCTGGGCCTCAACGACGTGACGGTGGCAGGCCTCGCCACAGCGTCGGGCAATGAGCGCTTCGCGTGGGACAGCTATCGCCGCTTCATCCAGATGTATGGCGATGTCGTGCTCGGCCTTGACCATTATCTGTTTGAAGACGCCCTGGAAATCGCCAAGGAAGACAAGGGCGTGACGCAGGACACCGGCCTCGACGCCGGGGACCTGAAGGCGCTGGTCGGCCGCTACAAGGCGATTGTCGAGCAGGCGCTGGGCCGGCCCTTCCCGCAGGACCCGCACGAGCAATTGTGGGGCGCCATCGGCGCGGTGTTCGGTTCCTGGCGGTCTGACCGGGCGCGCACCTATCGCCGGCTGAACGATATTCCCGAAAGCTGGGGCACGGCGGTGAACGTGCAGGCCATGGTGTTCGGCAATCTGGGCGACACGTCGGCCACCGGTGTGGCCTTCACCCGCGATCCCAGCACCGGCGAGAAGGCCTGGTACGGCGAATATCTGATCAACGCGCAAGGGGAAGATGTCGTGGCCGGCATCCGCACCCCGCAATATCTGACCAAGGCGGCGCGTGAAAAGGCCGGCGCCAAGGCGGCATCCATGGAAGAGGCGATGGGGCAAGTCTTCAGCGAACTCGGCCGGGTGTTCGACCTGCTCGAAGGCCATTATCGCGACATGCAGGATATCGAATTCACGGTGGAAGATGGCCGCCTGTGGATGCTGCAGACGCGCAGCGGCAAACGCACCGCCAAGGCCGCTCTGAAGATCGCGGTGGATATGGTGGCCGAAGGGCTGATCAGCGAGGCCGAGGCCGTGCTGCGCGTGGAAGCCGCCGCGCTGGACCAGCTGCTGCACCCGACGCTCGACCCCAAGGCGCCGCGCGACGTGATCGCCCGCGGCCTGCCGGCCAGCCCCGGCGCCGCCAGCGGCGCCGTGGTGTTCGATAGCGACACCGCCGAGCAGAAGGCCCGCGCCGGCGAAGCGGTGATCCTGGTCCGCACCGAAACCAGCCCGGAAGATATTCACGGCATGCACGCGGCGCGCGGCATCCTGACGGCGCGCGGCGGCATGACCAGCCACGCCGCCGTGGTGGCGCGCGGCATGGGCCGCCCCTGCGTTTCGGGCGCCGGCAGCATCAGCATCGACATGGCCACCCGCACCATGAGCTGTGGCGGCCGCCGCATCGTGGAAGGGGAGCGTATCACCCTGGATGGCGCCACCGGCGATGTGATGCTGGGCGAAGTGGCGACGGTGGAACCCGATCTGTCGGGCGATTTCGGCGCGCTGATGGTGTGGGCTGACAAGCATCGCCGCCTGAAGGTGCGCACCAACGCCGAAACCCCGGCCGATTGCCGCGTGGCACGCCAGTTCGGTGCCGAAGGCATCGGCCTGTGCCGCACCGAGCATATGTTCTTCGAACCCAGCCGCATCACCGCCGTGCGCCGCATGATCCTGGCCGAGGATACGGCTGGCCGAGCGGGTGCGCTGGCCGAACTGCTGCCCGAACAGCGCGCCGATTTCGCCGAGATTTTCCGGGTGATGGCCGGCCTGCCGGTGACGATCCGCCTGCTCGATCCGCCGCTGCACGAATTCCTGCCGCATGATGATGCCGGCTTTGCCGAAGTGGCCGCCGCCACCGGTCTCGCCGAATCGCTGGTGCGCCGCCGCATCGGCGAACTGCATGAATTCAACCCGATGCTGGGCCATCGCGGCTGCCGGCTGGGCATCACCTATCCCGAAATCTATGCCATGCAGGCCCGCGCCATTTTCGAGGCTGCGGTGCTGGTGGCGCAGGAAACCGGCGAGGCCGTGGTGCCCGAAGTGATGGTGCCGTTGGTTGCCACCCCGCGTGAACTGGAAATCACCAAGGCGGTGATCGATGCGGAAGCGGCCACCGTGTTCGCCGAAACCGGCACCACATTGGAATATCTGGTCGGCACCATGATCGAGTTGCCGCGCGCCGCCTTGCGCGCCGCCGAAATCGCCGGCCATGCCCAGTTCTTCAGCTTTGGCACCAACGACTTGACCCAGACCACGCTGGGCATCAGCCGCGACGATGCCGCCCGTTTCCTCGGGCCCTATGTGGAGCAGGGCATTTATCCGAAGGACCCATTTGTCTCCATCGATGAAGACGGCGTCGGCGAGTTGGTCAGCCTTGCGGCCGAGCGTGGGCGCGGCGTGAAGCCGGGCCTGAAGCTGGGCATCTGCGGCGAGCATGGCGGCGACCCGGCCAGCATCGCCTTCTGCGAGCGGCTCGGCCTCGATTATGTCTCCTGCTCCCCCTATCGCGTGCCGATCGCCCGGCTGGCGGCGGCGCAGGCGGCGTTGAAGCGGGGCTGAGCCCTCAGCGCCGCCACATCCACCAGCCGGTGGCGAGGCCGGTCACAAAGCCGGCCAGCACCCACAGCCAGATCTCGGCAAACAGCGCCATCAGCGTTCCTCCCACCGGGCATCCGCCACCAGCGGGCGCTGCTTGAGCTGGGCGATCACATCCTGGCGGGTGGCCGTATCGGCCGTGCCCGACAGCAGCACGATGCGCGCGGCACGGCCATTTTCGGCCCGGAGGCGGACGCTGCCATCCGTCACCCCGTTGCGCGTCAGCGCCATCTGCGCCCACCAGCTCATGCGACCGAGCAGCGTATAGCCCTCCACGATCATGGCGGCGCGGGCGATCACCACGGTGGCGGCCAGCCCGGTCAGCAATTTCACGCCTTGATGCATGGCCGGCAGGGGTAAGCCCTTGGCAAGTGACTGGCAAGCGCCGGCAGAGGCCGCTATGCGTGCGGCATGGCCGACGAACATCTTCCCGAAACCGATGCATGGCTGCGCCGGCATCGCCTGCCCGATGCTGCCCGGCAGAGCTTCCTGCCGATGGCCGACGGCTGGCCGGTGCGCCTGGTGCATCTGCCCCAGCGCGACAAGGGGCATATCCTGATCCTCACTGGCCGTGCCGATTTCGTCGAGAAATATGCCGAGCTGCTGCACGATCTGGCCGATGCCGGCTGGGGCGCCACCATCTCTGACTGGCGCGGCCAGGGCCTGTCGCGCCGGGTGGGGAAAACCCCGCAGCATGGTGCATCGCCGGGATTCCATGTCTGGCTGCGCGATCTTGGCACAATGATCGATTGGGCCCGCGCCAACAGCGATGGCCCGCTGTTGGCCATGGCCCATTCGATGGGCGGGCACCTGCTGCTGCGCCATCTGGTGGCGGGGGGCGGCGGCATCGCCCGTGCCGTGCTGCTGGCGCCGATGATTGGACTGAAGGTGCAGCCGCTGGGGGCCAGCCTGGGCCGGCTTGTTGCCGGCGTGCAGGTGGTGCGCGGCAAGGGCGATGATTTTGTCTGGGGTGGTGGCCCCTGGCAGCAAGGCCGCGCCGGCGAACAGCGCCAACGTTGGCTGACCAGCGATCTGGAGCGCTTTGCCGATGAAAGCTGGTGGGTCGGCACCTATCCGGCGCTGGCCTTGGGCAGCGTGACCTGGGGCTGGCTGGATGAAGCCTTTGCCAGCATCGCCGCCCTCACGGCGCCCGGCCTTGCCGAAGCCATCACCATCCCACTGCAGTTCCAGATCCCGGCCCGTGATGGCCTGGTGGACAGCAGTGCGACCCGGCGCTTTGCTGCGCGCATCCCGGGCGCGCAGCTGCTTGAACATCCGCAAGGCGCGCATGAACTGCTGCGCGAAGCCGATCCGCTGCGGGGGCAGGTTCTGGCCGCTGCGCTGGCCTTTCTGGACACGATCAGCCTGTCATGACAGGGTTTGACATTGCGATCATCGGTGCCGGCATTGCCGGCGCCAGCACGGCCTGGTCCCTGCTCAGGGCCGCGCCCGGGCTGCGGGTGGCCTTGATCGAGATGGAAGACCGGCCGGGCTATCACACCACCGGGCGGTCGGCGGCCTTCTGGGTGGAAAGCTATGGCGGCCCGGCGATCGTGCCGCTGTCGCGCGCGTCGCGCGGCTTTTTCGGCGCGCCGCCGGCCGGCTTTGGCCCGCTGCTGGCGCCCCGTCCGGCGTTGACCGTCCAGGCGCCCGATGATCCCGGCGGTTTGGAACGGGTGGCGGCCGAATATGAAGAAGGCGGCGTGGCCTATCGCTGGCTGGACGCTGCCGCCATGGCCGCCCTGCCGTCGGCGGCCATGCTGCGCCCGGAATGGAACCGGCGCGGGCTGGTGGAGGATGATTGCCACGATATCGATGTGGCGTCGCTTCACCAGGGCTTTCTGCGCGGCGTTGATGGGGCCCGGCCCACATTGATCACCAATGCCGAAGTGACCGGGCTGGCGCGGGATGGCGGCCATTGGCGCTTCACCACCCGCGCCGGAGAATTCACTGCCACCACGCTGGTCAATGCTGCGGGTGCCTGGGCCGATTCCGTGGCGCTGATGGCCGGGGCCGCCCCGCGCGGCGTGCAACCGCTCAGGCGCACCATGGCGGTGTTGCGCCTCGATCCGCCGCCGCCGGCCGATCTGATGGTCGTGCTGGAAGCGGCCGGGCGCTTCTATTTCAAGCCGGATGGCGGCCGGCTCTGGTTGTCCCCCCACGATGAAACGCCCGATGTGGCGCATGACGTGCGGCCGGATGAGCTTGATCTTGCCATGGTGATCGACCGGTTCGAACAGGCGACCACGGTGAGGGTGCAGAGGCTCGAATCCAGCTGGGCCGGCCTCAGAAGCTTTGCGCCCGACCGGGTGCCATTGTTCGGGTTTGACGCCGGGGTTGATGGGTTTTTCTGGTGTGCCGGCCAGGGCGGCTTTGGCATCCAGACGGCGCCGGCCGCCGGGGCCCTGTGCGCGGCGCTGTTGCTGGGCAACACGCCGCCGCTTGATCCCACGCCCTATCTCGCCACGCGCGCGTTGTAACGGGCGAGGAAACCTGCCGCGAAATCGGCCAGCGTGTCGGCGGCAATGGCGGCGCGCAAACCCGCCATCAGCTGCTGGTAAAAGCCGATATTATGCCGGGTCAACAGCATGGCGCCCAGCATCTCGCCGGCCTTGATGAGATGGTGGAGATAGGCGCGGCTGACAGCATCCGGGCCATGGCACACCGGGCAGCGGCAATCGGCGTCGAGCGGGCGCAGATCCTCGGCATGGGCGGCGTTGCGCAGATTGAGCGGCCCGTCATGGGTGAAGGCCTGGCCGTTGCGGCCCGAACGGGTGGGCAGCACGCAATCGAACATGTCCACCCCGCGCACCACGGCGCCCACGATGTCATCCGGCTTGCCGACACCCATCAGATAGCGCGGGGCGGTTTCGGGCAGTTGATCGGTGGCATAATCCAGCACGCCAAACATCGCCGGCTGGCCTTCGCCCACGGCCAGCCCGCCGATGGCATAGCCATCAAAGCCGATGGAGCGCAGGGCCGTGGCGGATTCGGCGCGCAGCCGTTCATCGAGCCCGCCCTGCTGGATGCCGAACAGCGCGGCGCCGGCCGCATGGTCCCCCCCGGCATCAAAGGCCGCCCGGCTGCGCGCCGCCCAGCGCATGGAGCGTTCCATGGCGGCGGCGACCTGTTCGCGCGGGGCGGGCAGGGCAACCAGTTCGTCAAAGGCCATGACGATGTCGCTGCCCAACAGGCGCTGGATTTCCATCGATCGTTCCGGACTCATCAGATGGCGGCTGCCATCAAGATGGCTGGCAAAGGTCACGCCCTCCTCGCTGCGCTTGGTGAGGGACGACAGGCTCATCACCTGATACCCGCCGCTGTCGGTCAGGATCGGGCGGTTCCAGCCCATGAAGCGGTGCAGGCCGCCCAGGCGATGGATCCGTTCGGCCGTGGGGCGCAGCATCAGGTGATAGGTGTTGCCCAGGATGATGTCAGCCCCAGCCGCGCGCACCTCGGATGTGCGCATCGCCTTCACCGTCGCGGCCGTGCCCACCGGCATGAAGGCCGGCGTACGGATTTCGCCACGCCGCATGGCGATGGTGCCAGTGCGGGCCTTGCCGGACCGGGCGTGGATGGTGAACTGGAAACGCGGGGGCATCATGGCGCGGGGCCTTAGCCGGCTTTGCCCCCAGGCGCAAAGGCAGCACTGATCCAGCGGGTGACAGCGCGGATCGCCGGCAGGCGCTGCACATCGCGGTGGACGGCCAGCCAGGGGGTGCGTGGCGGCGCCGGGGTGGCGGTCGGGATTTCGATCAGCCCGCCCGCCATGCGGCGCGGCAGCAGGCCGATGCCAGCACCGGCCTGGGTGGCGGTGAGCAGCGCCCGGGTGGAGCCGGTGGCCATGCGCACCGCGCCTGACAGGCCAAGCCCGGCCAGCCAGGCCATTTCGGGAATGCGGCCGAAACTGTCATCATAAGCCAGTATCGGCCCGTCAGCCGCATCGATGCTGGCCGGATCGCGCCCGGCGAGCCAGGCTGGGCTGGCAAACAGCGCCACCTGTTCGCCCGGCAGCGCCCGCACGATCAGGGCATTGCCTTCTGGCCGGCTCATCCGCACCGCCACATCAGCCTCGCGGCTGGCAAGGCTGACCACGGCGCCCTGGCTTTGCAGGGTGATCGCAATGCCGGGATGCCGGGCCCACAGCTGTGGCAGGACAGGGGCCAGGCGTTCGGCAACGATGGTTTCGGTGGCGGTGATGCGCACGGCCACTGGCCCGTCTGCCCGCATGGCCGCCGCCGCCCGGCTGATGCTGGCCATCTGTGCCTCCAGCGGTTCGGCCAGGACGGCCAATTTCTGCCCCTCCGGTGTCAACCGCGCACCATCGGCCCGCCGGTCCACCAGCCGCAGCTTCAGGCTGTTCTCCAGCCCGTCGAGCCGGCGCGCGGCGGTTGAAATGGCGATACCACGCGCGCGGGCCGCTGCACTGATTGAACCCAACTGGGCAACGCTGGCCAGCAGCGCCATGTCATCAAGATCCATCGACATTCGTTCCGTATCTGCAACGCTGGTTTGCCGATATTTGCATGGCAGCGTCGGCCTGCCAATGCCAGCATCGCATCATCATCAACCGATGATGAGGAGAATGATGATGTTGCCGAAACTCGTTCCCGCCATGGCCCTTGCGATGGGCCTGCTGCTGGCCGGCGGTGTCCAGGCCCGCCCCGTGGCTGTGCTGGTGGCGGTGCCCATTCCGGCCGGACTGCCCAAGGAAAAGCTGGAGGGCCTGTTTGCCGCCAGCGTGGGCGACTATCAGGGCCGCACGGGCCTGACGCGCAAATATTTCACCATTGGCGATGATGGTCGCGCAGGCGGCATCTATCTGTGGGAAAGCCGGGCGGCGGCCGAAGCCTGGTTCAACGATGCCTGGAAGGCAGGTGTGCTGAAACGCTGGGGCGCGCCGGCCAGCGTCAGCTATTTCGATGTGCCGCTGGTGGTGGACAACAGCAAATGATGCAGGCGCTGCATTTCATCGCCCCAGGCCGTTTTGAATGGCGGGAGCAGAAGCCGCCGGCGCTGGCGGTCGCCACGGACGCGATTGTGCGCCCGCTGGCGGTCGCCCGCTGCGATCTGGATCTCTATATCGCTGCCGGCGTGGTGAAAATGCAGGGGCCGTTCGCCTTTGGCCACGAATGCGTGGCCGAGGTGGTGGACGCGGGCGAGGCGGCCGGCGTGCAGCCGGGCCAGCGGGTGATTGTGCCGTTCCAGTTGAGCTGCGGGCGCTGCCCGGCCTGCCAGCGTGGCCACACCGGCAGCTGTGAAGCCTATCCACCGCTCGCCAATTTCGGCCTCGGCGGCGCACCCCGCACGGATTATGGCGGCGCATTGTCGGGCGCGATGCGGGTGCCGTTTGCCGATCATATGCTGGTGCCGCTGCCCGAAGACCTTGATCCGGTGGCGGTGGCCAGCGCGTCTGACAATATCGCCGATGGCTGGCGCGCGGTGGGGCCGCAACTGGCGGCCCGCCCTGGTGCCAGCGTGCTGGTGGTGGGCGGTCTGGCGCAGAGCGTCGGCCTTTATGCCGCCGGCTGCGCGGTGGCGGCCGGTGCCGGGCGGGTGCTCTACCTTGACGATGATCCAGGCCGGCGCGAACGGGCGGCCCGCCTTGGCGCCGAAGTCGCGCCGCTGGCGCTCGCCGAAGGGCGCACAACCACCGATCTGTTCGACATCGTGGTGGAGGCGGCGGGCACGGCGCCGGCGCTCGAATTTGCCATCCGTTCCGCAGCGCGCAACGCGGTGCTGACCAGTGTGGCCATTCATCTTGATCGTTTGACCCCGGTGCCGCTGACCGAAGCCTATTACCGCGGGCTGACCTTCGTCACCGCCCGGGTGGATTCGCGCGTGCATCTGCCGGCGGTTGTGGGCTGCCTTGCCTGCGGGCAGTTCCACCCCGAGCATGTGACGCACAAGGTGCTGCCCTTTGCCCAGGCCGGCGAGGCCATGACCGATCCTGGCCCCAAGCTGGTGTTTGTGCCCTGATGCGGCCTTGCCTATAATCGGGTCATGCGCAGCGTCATGATTATCTTTGCCGTGCTGGCCGCCCCGGCGCTGGCGGCGCGCACCGATGTGGGTGCGTTGCCTGCCAGCGGCCCAGCGGTGAAATGCCTCGACGAAACCGGCCTGCAATTTGTTGTGACCGGCAATCGCGACTGGCTGCTGGTGCGCCAGGGCCGCGGGACGTTCCGGGCCGCGCTTGTGGGTGGCTGCCCCGGCATGGGCGCCAACCGCATCATCGCCCGCCGCAACACCCAAGGGCGGCTGTGCGGCAATGATCTGATCGAGGTGATCGATCCGGTGGGCGGCATGAACTATGGCCAATGCCGCATCGGCCAGATCGAGCCGATTGCCGTACCCAGAGGCGCGCGCTTCTAACCGAGCCGCCAGCCTCGACAGGCGGGTGCTGCCCGCCGTAAAGGCAAGCCATGAACGAAATTGCAAAGAACCGCCCCGCCTGGGCCGTGGCGCTGCTGGCCGGGGTGGCCCTTCCGGCCGCCGCGCTGCTGCTGGCGGGGCCGGTGGGCGTGGCCGGCGTCGGCGCGCCGGTGCTGGCGGCCGGCCTGATGGCCATCGGCATGATCGGCGCCGCGGCAGCCGGCCGGTTCTGGACCGGCTATGGCATTGCCGTGCTGGCCGGCCTGGGGCTGGTGCTGCTGCTGCGCAGCGCCGGCTTCGGGCCATTGCCGCACCCCTTTTCAACCGGGCTTGCGGTGCTGGTGGCCAGCCTTAGCTTTGCGGCGCGCGGTTTTCTGTTTTCGCGGGCGCTGGGTGCGCGGGGCTGGTTGATGGCCCTGTTTGTCGTCGCTGGTGAGGCGGCAACCCTGGTGGCCACGGCCACATTGCCCGGCGTGTTGCCGGCCTGGCTGCTGGCCCTGCTGCCGGCGCAGTGGGCGAGCATGGCGCTGAACACCGCCTTGCTGGGCACCGGCACGCGGGCGGCGGCATCGGCGCTCTATGCGCTGGCCGGCACGGCGGCCGCCACCCTGCTGGTCGCTCGGCTGCTGCCGCGCAAATGGCCCTATGCCATCATGTTCACCACCTGGCTGGCGCTGTCGGCGCTGGTGATGCACCGCCCGGTGCCGCCCGCTGGCGGCGCGGCGCCGGCTGCGATAGGCTTGGGCGCAGAGCAGGCAGGGGACGCGAAATGAGCAAGCATATCTGGGCAATCGGGGCCGCTATGGCGCTGGCGGGCTTTGGCGCCGGGCTGGCCGTGGCGCAGGGCGCGGCGCCCACCACCATGCGCACGCCGCAGTTCGCCAACACGGAAGTGAAGGTGTGGAAAAGCCTGATCATGCCGGGCAATCCGCTGCCGCTGCACCGCCATGATCATCCGCGCGTGATCATCGCGCTGAAGGGCGGCACGATGCATATCCTCGAGGAAACCGGCCCGGCGCCGGACAAGAGCGACATCGCCGTGTGGGAAACCGGCAATGCCTATTGGCTGCCCGCCAATCCCAAGACCCAGCACCAGGACATCAACATCGGCAAGGACCCGATCGAGGTGATGGTGGTGGAGCTGCAGAAGGCGTGGTAAAAACCGGATCGGCAAAGGCGCGGGTTGACCAGTTGCTGGTGGCGCGCGGGCTGGTCGAAAGCCGGGCACGGGCGCAGGCGCTGATCATGGCCGGCCTGGTGTTTTCCGGCCACAGGAAGATCGCCAAGGCCGGCGACCTGCTGGCAGACGATGCACCGCTGGAGCTGAAGGGGCGGGATCATCCCTGGGTGTCGCGCGGCGGCATCAAGCTGGATCATGGCCTGACCCATTTTGGCTGGGATGTGGCAGGGGCGGTCGCCATCGATGTCGGCAGCTCCACCGGCGGTTTCACCGATGTGCTGCTCACCCGCGGTGCGTCGCGGGTTTATGCGGTCGATTCGGGCACCAACCAGCTGGCGTGGAAGCTGCGCCAGGATGCGCGGGTGGTGGTGCTGGAACAATTGTCGGCCCGGCTGCTCACGGCCACGCACATCCCCGAAGCCGTTGACCTGATCGTCTGCGATGCCAGCTTCATCAGCCTCGCCAAGGTGCTGGCAGTGCCGCTGGGCTTTGCCAAACCGGGTGCGCGATTGCTCGCCCTGATCAAGCCGCAGTTCGAGGCGGGCCGGGCAGAGGTGGGCAAGGGCGGTGTCGTGCGTGACCCAGCCGTGCATGCCCGTGTGTGTGATGAGGTTTCCGCCTGGCTGGCTGGCGAAGGCTGGCAGGTTGCCGGTATCACGCCCAGCCCGATCACCGGCCCGGAAGGCAATGTGGAATTCCTGATTGCGGCCCAGCGCGGCTAACGCTTCTTCGAACGCGTCGGCGCGTGGAAATCCGGCGGTTTGCCCGCCACCCAGGCCAGAAAAACGGCCAGATCGGTATTGGCCAGCAGTGCATCGCGGTCCGCACCGATGCGGGCCAACTGGGCATTGCTGAAATTGGCATGGATGGCGCGGTGGCAAATGGGGTGCAGCGCCACCACGCTGCGGCCGCCCTTGGCGCGTGGCAAGGGGTGATGCCATTCCACCCGCGCCCCCAAGGGCCGGTGGCACAGCCAACAGCGGCTTTCTGCGGCATCACTGGCCATGGCTGCGGGATAGAAGATTGCCGCCAAAGCGGCTACACCTGTTGGTGATGAGCGTTGCCGATTCTGTCGAGTTCGTGCCCGAACCCTGGTTTTCCACCGGCAGCTTTGCGCGCGCCGCACTGGTGGCCGTGCCCGGCATCTTGTTCGGTGGCGGCCTCGTGGCCCGCATTGCCGGTTCCACCGAAGCCAATCCCTGGTACCAGTCGCTCACCCTGCCAGCCCTGCAGCCGCCGGGCCCGCTGTTCGGCATCGCCTGGGCCATTCTCTACACGCTGCTCGGCCTGGCGCTGGCCATGGTGTGGGGCACCCGCGAAGCCAAGGGCAAGCGGCTGGCCATTGCCCTGTTTGCCGTCGGGCTCGCCATCAATCTCACCTGGTCACCGGTGTTCTTCAAGCTCCACATGATCAGCGCGGCGCTGGGCATCATCATCGCGATGCTGGTCGTGGCGCTGGCCACCGCCTGGGCCTTTTTCCGGGTCAACCGGCTGGCCGGCTGGCTGCTGCTGCCCTATCTGGGCTGGCTGTGCTTTGCCACCGGGCTCAATGTTTCCATCCTGATGCTCAACCCCATGGCCGATGCCATGCAGATCGGAATCTGATCCATGCAGAACGACAACAAGCTGTTTGAAGACCTGTCCAAGGTTGCCACCGCCGCCATGGGCACGCTGGCGGGCGCCACCAAGGAATTGTCGGGCGCGGCGCGCGATCGCATGAAGGATTTCGTTGGCGCTGCCGATATCAGCCGCGATGAATTTGATGCGGTGAAGGCGGTTGCCATGGCCGCGCGCGAGGCGGTGGAGCATCTGAAGGCCGAAGTTGCCGCGCTGAAGGCTGAACTGGCCGCCAAATCTGGTGGCGATCAGGCCTGATATCCACAGGATATTGCGTGCAGCCCCCTTGCCGAATCGGCAAGGCTTGCCCAGCCTCCATACAAGGCTGTAAGGGAGGGGCGAGATGAGCTTTCCCGACATGGAATTTGCCGGACCGGAACCGGCCCCGATCGACATGCTGGAACAGCTGTTCGATGCCAATGGCTGGGCATCGGAACGGCTGGGTGACGAGGAAATCATCACCACCATCAAGGGCGGCTGGACCACCTATCAACTGCGGGCGCTGTGGCGCGATGAGGATCGCGTGCTGCAGATCATCGCGCGCGGCGACCTCTCCGTGGCGGATCACCAGCGTGCCGCCATCTATGAAGTGATCGGCCTGATCAACGAGCAGCTGTGGATGGGCCATTTCGAGCTGTGGTCGGCCGACGGCGCGGTGCTGTTCCGCCATGCCACCCTGCTGGCTGATGATGATGCCGCCGATGGGGGCGATCTGTCGGCCGCCCAGGCGGAAATCCTCACTGATGCCGCGGTCGAGGAATTCGAGCGTTACTATCCGGTGTTCCAGCTCGTGCTGCTCGCGGGCCAGGCTCCAGCCGAAGCGCTGGCCTCGGCCTTGCTTGAAACCGCCGGCGAAGCCTGATCGATGACGGATGGTGCGGGGGCGCCGATCTGGCTGATCGGTTGTGGCAACATGGGCGGCGCGCTGTTGCGCCGCTGGCTGGATGAGGGCCTGGGCCCGGTGGCCGTGATCGATCCGGCGGCCCGCAACCTGCCCGATGGTGTGGAAGCGCTGCCGCGCCCACCGGCGACCGGCAAACCCGATATCGTTGTGCTGGCGGTGAAGCCGCAGGCCTGGGCGCAGGCCGTGCTGCCGTTGGCTGGCCGGTTGGGGCCGCTCACGCTCGTCATCTCCGTCATGGCTGGCGTGAAGACCGAGGATCTGGCCCGGCTTTTCCCCGGTGCCGGCATCGTGCGCGCCATGCCCAACACGCCGGCGGCCGTGGGGCAGGGGGCCACCGCCCTGTTCACCCGCGATGGCGACATTGTGCAGGGCGCCGCCGAGGCGCTGTTCCAGCCGGTCGGGCAAACCGTGTGGCTCACCGAGGAAGACCAGTTCGATGCGGTCACCGCCCTGTCAGGCTCCGGCCCGGCCTATGTCTTCCATTTCATCGAAGCGCTGGCGGCCGCCGGCGAAGCGGCCGGCCTCGCGCCCGCCATGGCGATGCGGCTGGCGCGGCAGACGCTGATTGGCGCCGCCGCGCTCGCCGCCCAGGATGGCGCCAGTTCCGCCGCGACCTTGCGCGAGCGCGTCACCTCACCAGGCGGCACCACGGCGGCCGGGCTCTCTGTGCTCATGCCGGCCCTCACGCCGTTGCTCGATCAGGTGGTCGCCGCAGCCGCTGCCCGTTCCCGCGAACTGGGCTGACGCGGGCCGCTTTTGCGGTTAGCCTCCCCGATCAGGGGGAAGTCGGCCGATGCAACCATGGCTCCGAATCACGGCTGCTGGCGTGGCGGCTGCGGCCCTGCTCGCCATCGGCGCTGGCGGTGCGTTGTTATGGGCTGGCAACCGGATCTTGTCGCGGGATGTGGGCGCCTTGCCGGAAGCCGTCGCAGGCGGGCCGGGTGACGCGGCACTGGGTGCCCGGCTGGTCGCGATCTATGGCTGCAACGGCTGCCACGGCAAGGCGCTGACCGGATCGGATTTTTACGGCATCATCGCTCCCAATCTGCGGCAGCGGGCGCGCACTTGGGGGTTGGAGGACTTTGCCCGCGCCGTGCGCCGCGGCGTGCGGCCCGATGGCACCAGCATCAGTTGGGCGATGCCATCCGAACATTTTGCCGCCATGGCCGACAGCGAGATTGCGGCCATCCACGCCCATTTGAAACAATTGCCGGCCGCGCCCGATGCGCAGCCCGTCACCATCCACCACCGCCTGTTCAAGGCCTATGCCGCGGCCACCGGCGAACTTGTGGCCAATGTCGCGCTGGTGCGGGCCAATGACCGCGGGCCTGAGATCGCGCCGGCGCCCGGCACACCTGCCTGGGGCCCCTATTTCACCCGGCTGGCCTGTGCCGAATGTCACAACCACGGCCTCGGCGGCAATCCGGGCTTCACGCCCGCCCTGGTCGACGCAATCCAGGTCTATGATTGGCCGGCCTTTGTCAGGCTCACCACCACGGGCCGTCCACCGGATGGGCGCGAGCTGCGATTGATGACGTCCGTTGGCCGCGAACGCCTGGCGCCGATGACCGACGCCGAACGCCGCGCCCTGTTCGATTATCTCAAGGCGCTGCCGCCCGCCTGATCCTGCAGCGCTTCCACGCGCGGCCGGTCTTCGGGCGGCACCAGCCCCATCAGCACGGCCCAGAAGCCGGTCACCGCCTGCTGCCCGGCCTCGCCATAGGCGCGCGCCATTGATCGTTCCAACTCGGCAAACAGTCGCGCTTCGAGGGCCGCGCCAGCCATGGTCAGCCGCAACAGGCGCTGGCGTCGATCGTTGATCCCCACTGCCTGCTCCACGAGTTCACGGGCCTGCAACTCGGTCAAAACCCGGCCCAAGGACTGTTTGGTGATGCCAAGCAGGCCGATCAGCTCGCCGACGCTCAGCCCCGGCTGGCGGGCGATGAAATAGAGCGCGCGGTGGTGGGCACGGCCCAGGCCCTGCGCTTCCAATATGGCGTCGGCGCCGCGGATCATCGCGGTATAGCCGAAATAGAGCAGCTCGATGCCCCGCCTGATCTCATCCTCGCGCAGGAACAGCGGCGAGGCCGGGGTCACCCGCAGTGGGGTGGCAGCGGCGCTGATATTTGGGACAGTCATGTTGACATATCTGCCACAAGGCGTATGGCAAGGCAAGCGGTTGACGCAACAACCGGCCAGCCAGCAACCCACTCAGGGTTCGTTTGTTACGCCGCTTGCCTGCTGCCAGCCAAAAAATTGCAAGCTTGTCAGGAAGAGGAAGTGCCATGGACGCCGGCTTCGATGATCGCAACGGCCAGATCTGGATGGATGGCCAGTTGGTCGACTGGCGCGAAGCCAATGTCCATATCCTCACCCACGGTCTGCATTATGCCAGCGCGGTGTTCGAGGGCGCGCGCGCCTATGGCGGCCATATCTATGCCCTGTCGGCCCATTCGCAGCGCCTGATCGATTCGGCCAACATCATGGGTTTCCCGCTGCCGTGGACGGTGGCCGAAATTGACGAGGCCTGCAGGGCCACGCTGGCCGCCAACAATCTCACCAACGCCTATGTGCGCCCGATCGCCTGGCGCGGCAGCGAGCAGATGGGCGTTTCGGCGCAGAAGACCAAGGCCCACATGGCTGTCGCCTGCTGGGAATGGGGCGCCTATTTCGGCCCCGAAGCGCTGAAGAAGGGCTTGCGCCTCACCATCGCGCCGTGGCGTCGCCCGGCCCCCTACACGGCGCCGGTGCGCGCCAAGGCGGCCGGCCTCTACATGATCTGCACCCTCTCCAAGCACAAGGCGGAGAATGACGGCTACAACGATGCCCTGATGCTCGACTGGCGCGGCCAGGTGGCCGAGGCTACGGGGGCCAACATCTTCTTCTGGAAGGATGGCGAGCTCCACACGCCAACGCCCGATTGTTTCCTTGATGGTATCACCCGCCGCAGCATCATCGCGCTCGCCCAGCGCCGCGGCATCAAGGTGATCGAACGCGCCATCTGGCCGGAAGAACTCGGCAGCTTCAGCCAAGCCTTCCTCACCGGCTCCGCCGCTGAAGTGACCCCGCTGGCCGAAATCGGCCCCTGGAACTTCCAGGTCGGCCCTGAAACGCTGCAGATGGCGCAGGATTATCAGGATCTTGTGTACGGCCGCATCACGGGTGTGGAACCGGTGCCCTCAACGCAAGGGTGAGGGTGGCTGCGCGCCAAGCTTGATCACCAGCGTGCGCGGCCCGGCCGACACGCCGGGGATCGGGCGAAAATCGCCGATGATCGTACCGCCATTGATGAAGGCCCGATAAACGCCAGCTTCTTGCGGATAACGCCCGGCCTCTGCCAGCCAGCGGTCGGCATCGTGGATGATGGCATAATCGGTCCAGCAACTGGCGATGCGGTTTGGATCGATCGTTCCCAGCACCAGCTTCTGCTTGCCCTTCTGCGCGACGGCGGCATCGTCATAATTCACCTTGCCGGCCAGCAGCGAGCGGCCGTCGACACAGCCAGCCGGCCCGAACGGATAGCGAATGGTCCAGTCGGTTTGCACAAGCGGAAACGCCAGCATTTCCAGGGTGACCCGGCTGCCGGCTGGCACGGTCTTCAGCATGAACGCAACTGCCCGGGCCTGGGTTGGGTTGCCGCGCGCTGTTCCGTCGGCCCAGGCCGAGCCGGCCAGCGGCATGGCCAGCAGCAGGCCAACTGCGCCAGCCAAGGCGCCTTGCCGGGCTGCCCAAAGCGCCCGTGCTGCCGCCGAAAGGGCCAGCCCTGCCAACAGTGCCAACAGGGGCAGCGGCAAAACCAGCCACCGCTGCCAGACATTGGCCTGGCTGCACAGCAAGAGGATCAGAGCCAGAACCGGAACCAGCAGGATTGCCGCCACCGGCAATGCCTGCCGGCGCACCGCCAGCGCAGCGCCAATGGGCACCAGCACGGTGGCCCAGCCCAGGCCGCGCTGCCACAATATGGTCGCATACCAGATCATGTTGTCGACCAGGCCGCCGCCGGTGGCGCCGACATGAGCGGGTTGAACTTCGTTCTTCAAAGCGGCCCACACGTCCAGCGGCCGCAACCACAACGGCGGCATCAGCAGTGCCATGGCTGCCAGCATGGCCGCAGCCAGAATGAACGCACCCGGCAGCCATTGCCGGCGATCATGGCGCCAGTGCCAGCACCAGGCCGCCAGCGGCGCGATGGCCAAAACGGCGCCGGGCCACTTGGTTGATATCGCCGTGCCCATCCACAGACCGGCAATGATCAGCGGACGGCGGCGACCGGTTTCGACAATGGTCACGGCGGCAAGCAAGGCCAACAGGCTGAACAGGCTGACCATGATATCCGTGCGCACCAGTCCCGATATCTCGGTGTGCAAGGGGCTTGCCGCCAGCAACAGGGCGGCAAAAAGACCTGCCATGGCATCCCCAAGCCGCATGCCCAAACGGGCGGTCGCAGCGATAACGCCAAGCGAAAAGGCCAGGATTGCCGCGCGGCTGGCCAGAACCACGGCCGACGGGTCGGCATAGAGGTGGGTGGCAAATTCTGCCGTGGTTGACCAAAGACCGGCCAACCGGCCGCCGGCGAAGACCAACAGATCGCTGGCCGCCAGCAGATAAAGGGTGGTGATCCCTGGATGGCCAAACCAGCCTGGCATCAATGTCTGCCGCGCCAGAAGCTCCAGCCCATTGATCAGGAACAGCGGTTCATCCGGATCATAGAGGCCAGGCAAACCCTGCTCGATGCCATGGCCACGCAAGGCGGCCGCCAGCACCAGGATGGGCAGCAGCACCCACCAGAACAGACGGGCATGGCCGGGCAGCGAAGGTGTTCGAAAGGGCAAGGCGTTGATCCTGCTGGCGCCATTCCGGGCGACGTGTGTGCGCCGGCACTGGCAGACCATTGACGCCGCCAGATGAAGTTGACAAGGCGTCCCCATCATCATCAGCTTTGAACAGGTCCTATTGCAATGAAGACGGTAATTCTGGCCGGTGGCCTTGGCACCCGGCTTGGCGAAGAGACGGGTGTTCGCCCAAAGCCGATGGTGGAAATCGGAGGCATGCCGATTCTCTGGCATATCCTCAAAATCTATTCCGCTGCCGGCCTGAATGATTTCATCATCTGCCTTGGTTACAAAGGTTATGTGATTAAGGAATTTTTCGCCAATTACTTCCTGCACACCGCTGATGTGACCATCGACCTGCGCCAGAACAGTGTGGAGGTTCACCACGCTCGCAGCGAGCCGTGGCGGATCACCATGGTGGAAACCGGTGCCGATACCATGACAGGCGGTCGGCTGAAGGCGGTGAAGGATTATCTCACACCCGGCGAACCCTTCTGTTTCACCTATGGCGACGGCGTGGCCGATATTGACGTGGCCAAGCTCGTTGCATTCCACAAGGCCCACGGCCGCAAGGCAACCATCACCGCCGTCTCGCCTCCCGGACGTTTTGGCGCGCTGGAATTGTCACCCGCCAACGAGGTGCTGCGCTTCAAGGAAAAGCCGGCCGGCGATGGCGGCCTGATCAACGGCGGCTTCTTCGTTGCCGATCCGTCGGTGCTTGATCTCGTCGCCGGCCCGTCTTCAATCTGGGAACAGGAACCACTCGAAGCGCTGGCGCACGGCGGCGATCTGGTGGCCTATCACCACAACGGCTTCTGGCAGCCAATGGACACGGTGCGTGACAAGCAGCTGCTTGAGGATTTGTGGTCCAAGGGCAATGCGCCCTGGAAGCTGTGGTAACGCAAGTTGCGTGTTCAGGCCTGGTTCCACCGCAAGGGCCGGGGCCCAATGCCATGACGTTGCACAGCCTGCCATACCTCGATCAGCGTCAGCAGTGACAGGATGATGGCAACCAGGATGATCAGGCCGGGTCGGATCAGCGGCGCCAGCGTGATCGAATAGCTGATGATCGTCGTGGTACCACCGATATAAGTGTCGCGCACCACGGGCAAAACGCTTGCCAAGGGGATATCATAGGGAATGGCAAGCACATAGCCGAGGCAGATCAAGGTCTTGCGCAGCACGCCTTTCCACGGTTCCATCATGATCAGCAACAGGAAATAGGCCGGCGTATAGCCCCCGGTTTCCGTTGTGATGATTGCCAACAGCACGCCCAGATTGATCAACCGCCAGGATGGCACCGCCTCAGGACGCAAGGCGACCGAGATGGCCGAAAGCACGACCAACGCCTGGGTGGCCAACAGCAGCGCGGTGAGGCCGGACAACACCAGGTTCAACGTGAAGGAATCGATGAACAGGGCCAAAGGCAGATTGTCGCTCTGCAGAAAGGCAATCAGCGGCTGATAGGATGTGGCCGGCCACAGGTCGAGGATCTGGGATGCAACCGCGTTGGACCAGTTCGTCAGGTTGCGCACAATTTCAAACGGTGTGCCATAGCCATGAATGACATAGGACAGCATATAGACAAATATTGTCGACAGCACGATCAGCTCAACGCGAAACCATTGCCGCTTCAAAACCAATGGCAGAAATGCCGAAATCAGATAGATTTTGAAATTGATTGCCATGGCGGCAAAAACGGCGCGCGTGCGCGTTGATGACAGCAATGGCGTGACTGCCAGCAGAAAGCAGGTGTACGCCACAAGCAGAAGGTTGCCACGCTCAACGGCGTCGAGCATTGGCCAGCCAAATCCGGCGCAACAGGTCCGCAGTGGCGCCGTTTTCGGATCGATCTTCTTGAGCGCCCGATAAGTCAGCACGATGTTGATCGCCAGCAGGGCCCAGATCATCACGATGCCCAGCCAGTCGCAATCGCGCGCGGCATAGCCGGCGCTGGTGTCGTAATCGCGGAACTTCGGATAGCAACGATCGATGCCGACAAGGCGCAGAAACACGAAGGTCAACGGCGGATAAAGGGTTGTCCACGTGTCATAGGCACCCTCACTCCGGGCCCAGAATGCCGTGTTGAACCAATCCCCGTAAACATCGCCTGGTTCGTAGAAGAACGGCGGTGGCAGATAGCCATTGTCCCACGTGAACAGGATCGCGTTTATGATCGCTGCGATGATGGCCAGCGCAAACAGCGTTTCGATGCGGCGCTCGTCGCGGAGACAGCCGACAAGCGCCTTCAAGAGTCAGCGCCTTTCCGGAACACAAACCTGGCAAGGACAAAATAATTGATGACCGACACGATGCCGACGGTCAGCAGGCCGGCACCATAGGGATTTGAAACGACGCTGCTGATCACCCGCAGGGTCGCCACCGACAGGATATAGTTCACCCCATAAGACAACACGAACCGGCCCGCGGAGCCTTGCGTATCGCGAAATGCGTGACGGCTATAGGTGAACCAGTTGAACGCAACCCCCAGCACATGCCCAATGGCTTGCGCCACATAGATGTTGAGGCCAATGGCGACCATGCCGGCATAGAGACCATAGCCGAACAGCGTGTTGATGATGCCAGCCTGATAATATCGCCACAGCTGGCGCCAACGGGAAAAGGCGGGAAGGGCGGTCACCGGCCATAGCCCGGCGGAAAGTTCACGCGTTCGCGTTCGTTCACCAGTGGCTGGTTGCGCGTACGGTCCGAAATCAAGGCAATCTGCACCCCAATCAGGCCCAGGAAACCAAACAGCAGGGTGAATTGGCCTTGCAGCAGGGCCGCCAGCAGCCACAATTGCACAGATCGGCCGGTGAACGCGGCACCCACGGCGCCGGCGAGGCAAACCAGGGTAACGATTGCGAACAGGAACGCGATGTAGAGCGGCATGCGCAACAGGTTCTTCGACGAACCGGCAAGGCCGTTGAGCGCAAAATCCAGCAGCGAGAAGAAATTGTTGTTGGACCGGCCACCGGCGCGTGGCGGCCGTGCATAGGAGATCGTTTCGATCTGATAGCCTGACTCGACCAGCATCCCGCGCACGAACGGATGCGGTTCGTTCATCCGCTTCAGCGCGTCCACCACCTTGCGGTCATACAGCCCGAAGCCGGTGGCATTGGGGATGATGGGATAGTCGCCAAACCGCCGCTGCAACTGGTACGACAGATCGCGGAAGAAGGAGAGGAACGGGCCCGACTTTTCCGCCTCGCGAACGCCCAGAACAATTGGCACACCGGCCTGCCAGCGCCGCACGAATTCGGGCAGCAACTTGGGAGAATCCTGGAAATCCGAACACATGGAAATCACGGCGCGGCCAGCGGCGGAGTAAATGCCGTGCGTGGGCGAACGCATCTGCCCGAAATTGCGCGTGTTGATGATCAACCGGATGCGCGGATCGCGGGCGCACAGGCCGCGGACGAGCTCAACCGTCCGATCCTGGGATTCGTTGTCGATGAAAATCAGATCAAACCGGATGCCAAGTGGTTCCAACTCGGCAATCACCGCTGCGGCAATTGCTTCGACATTGGCTTCCTCGTTCCGGCAGGCCAGCACGACCGAAACGTCGATCTGCCCGTCCGGCGCTGCGAATTCTGCCACGGTCGCCTCCGAAGCCACCATTTGGCTCATGGCTGGGTCACCTTGCGGCCGGGTGGCGGGCGAAGGCGGTAAAACTCCACCGCTGCCCACAGCGCGGCAAGAAAAATGGCCAATGTGGCGCCGGGCCACCACAGCTGGCGGTCCGTGTCGATATAGGCCGGCTCCAGGATGCGCACATTGGCTGTGGAGGTGAGATCTTCCACGGACGTGCCTTGCAGGAAGCGCATGTAGCTGTCGTACAGGCTCTTGGCCATGTTGAGTTCGCGCTCCAGGCGGAACAACTGGCTCGAGGTCTGCACCACCTGACCCAGATTGGGATCCGCCGATGGTTTGGTGGCGCGGACCGCGGCAAGCTCGCGGGCCAATGCGCCCAGTTCCGCATCAATCTGGACAATCGCCGGGTTGCCCGACGCGTAGAGCGTGGACGCAACCTGGCGGGCGATCTGCTTTGCGCGAATGGCCGATTCCAACTGCAGAATGCGCTGGTTCACGGTGGGCAAGCTTGTTTCCGGCAGTGGTACGCGCAGGCCAAGTCGGAACCGGTCATACCGCGCTTGCGCCAATGCCAGCTTCACGCCGGCTTCATCGACCAACTTTTCGAGAACATTGCGCTTGTACGCCGTCTGCAGCCGGCTGATTGCCGAAAGCCGTTGGCGGATTTCTTCGGCGTAAGCAGAAACGAGATCGCGGGCGAGCGCTTGATCTGTCAGCTTGATTTCGATCAGCACAATACCGCCGCGCAGCGACCGGATTACGATGCGATCCGCCAGCCAGCGATGCAGCGCCAGCCGATCATCCTCATCCAGCCGTTGTGCGAGCTTGGTGCGCGCGATCACGGCCTCCCGCACGGCGACGCTGCCGCCAACGCGCAAGGCAACTTCAACGGCCGCCTGGCTGCCAAACACATTCGTCACAGCGCCCAACTGGCCCAAGGCGCCGGACAGACCGAGCGATGACGGGTCGGTCGGGGTCAGCGTCACGGCTGCACGATAGCGTTCCGGCACAAAAGCCGACACCGCTGCCAGTGCGATCAGAACAAGAAACAGGATCGCGCGATTCCGGAATCGCGACAGCTGCGCGATGCCGGCCAGCGAGCCGACCATCGATGGTGGCGCCTTCATCGTGTCACCGCAACCAGCGTGGCAGCCGTGATGCCAAGCCCAAACAGGGTTGTCGAAATATCCTTGAAGCGTGCCCAGAACAGGCTGCCCTGGGTGCGAACCGGCACGAAGACCACGTCCCCCGGCAAGGCCTGCGCATCAAGGGCGTTCAATCGGCGTGACAACACCTGGCCATTGGCGCGAATGACAATTGTATTGGCTCGATCGGCCGATCTGACCGCACCACCGGCATTTTCCAGCAAATCGCGGATCCGCAGCGTTCGACCTGGCTGCAGGAAAAAGCTCGTCGGCCGGTGGACCGCGCCGAACACACCGACAACGCTTGTCCGCGGCGGAATCACCACAGCATCATTGTTTTCCAGCACGATGTCATCCGGCAACGTCATCGCGCCCGGCGCAACATCCAGAACGACCCGGCCATCCGGTTTCACTTCCCGCAGCCGGGCCAATGTCGCAGCTGCACTGCGCAATTGTCCGTCACGATCACCTTCATTGAGGCCGATCTGCTGCGCCAACGGCGCCGAGGCGATCGTGAGTTCCAACTGGCGCAGCGCTTCCTCATAATTGGCCTGTTGCTGCACCTTCACCATCTGGCGGGTGAAACGGGCGGCAAATGGGTAGGCGCGGTCGGTCAGGCCACCGGCCTTTTGCAGCACGTCGGCCAGGCGGCTGCCGGCGGGCAGGTAATAATTCCCCGGCCGAGCGACTTCGCCTTCAACACGCACCAGCATTGATTGCTGGTTGGTTGGCTGGATCAGGCTGCCCTGCGAGAGCATCTGCACGATATCGCCCGCTTCGGCCGGAACCCCGGCAGCGCCAGGCAGCGGGATCATTTGCGGGCCGGCTTGCTCCGGCTTTCCAGACCGGTAGAGCACCAATTGCGAAGCATCGGCCAGGGTGTTGGGGCCGCCGGCCACCTTCACGGCGTCAGCCAGGGTTTCGCCCTGGCGAAGTTCATAAATGGCTTCATCCTGCACACTGCCGATCACCGCTACTTGCGGCCCGGCCGGCGGGATGAACAGAACATCCTCGTTCTGCAGGGCAATATCCGTGATCCGGCGGCCACCACGCAGCAGGTCATAAAGATCGAACGAGCCGATCTCGCGGCTGTTGCGATAGACCTTGATCGACCGGAAACTGCCGCCTGCCGCGGGCCCTCCCGCTTGCAGCACGGCGTTGGCCACCGTTGACAGGCCAGACAGTGTGAAACTGCCCGGTCGGGCTGCAAAGCCGGTCACATAGACCCTGATGCCGCGCAGTTCCCTGACCACAACATTGACCGTGAAATTGCGAAAACGAGACCCGATGGCCTGTGCCAAGCGGTCCCGCAACTCGGCGTTGCGATATCCAGCAACGCGCACCGCACCAACTTCGGTAATGAACACCCGGCCATTGGTATCAACATCAAGCGTGGTGGTGCCATTGAGCGAGCCGGTCAGGCCCAGTTCAATCTTGTCACCCGGCTGAATCACATAATCGGCCGGCACCGTGGCAGTGGCCGGGGTCGCAAAATCCCGGCCGCCTGGCAGCAGCAACGTGTCGCCAAAACGGCGCAGTTTGCGGCCCAGCAAGCGTTCCATCAGCAGTTCGAACTCGCCGGGGCGTGCGGGCTCAAGTGCCGGCAACCGCTCTTCGCTGTTGCCAGCCTCGCCGGCTCTGGCCGCCAACAGTTGCTGCAGCGTGATCGTCCGCTGGGAGGCATCTTCGATCGAGGATGCCCGCAGCGGCTGGTTGCCGATGAACGGGTTCTGTTGCGCGCCTGCGTTGGCTGCGCTGGCCGACGGATCGCTCGCGCCGGCCAGGCTCGCACGGGTATCCGTCTGCGATTGCTGCTGTTGCGCCTGAGCGGCAGACAGGCCTGCCAGGGCACAGACGATCATTGGCAAGCTGCGCAGGCCGTTGCGGCCAACCAACCCGTGGAACATGCGATATCCGATCAATGTGTTTGCAGCCATTGGGCTGTTTCCCATATCTGCTCGCGAAGCGTCATGCTGCCCAATCGGTGGCGATGCAAGAGCTTCTGCCACGCGATGTCATCGCCAACATAGATATTGCTGTCGGCCTCGCTGATCGGGGCACGAACCATTGTTGTGCCAAACAGATCGGCAACAATGGCCGCCACATCAGCGAGTTCCTTCGGTGCGCCGCCACTGTCCACCAGCGTGACCGGCGGTGCCTCGGCACTCAGCAGCTCTGCCAAGGCTGCCGCCAGCACTTCCCGCACAGCCACATAGGATCGGAACACCTGCCGCGGTGCCTTCACTGTCACGGGCCCGCCGGCCAGGGCGGCACCAATGAAGCTGGCCAGTGCATAAGTCTCCGGCTTGTTCACATAGGGCCCTGACACGGCATAGATCCGGCAGATCATCGCCCGACGGCCATCGGTGGCCCAATCGGCGAAGCGCTGCTCGTCCTCGCGCTTCAACTGGCCATAAAGCCTCAGATCATCGGCGGCGCTGGCATCGTCAGCAAAGGCGGCTGCACCAGATGACGCCAGAAACAAGCGATCGACTCCAGCGGACAGCAATCCAGCCATCACGCGATCCGATACGGCCCGATTGGCCGTTATGTAACGGTCGCGGTCCATGCCGGCCACCTTGTCCTTGGTCAGGAAGGCGAGGTGAAAGGCCAACGATGGCGCAGGTTCAAGATCGGTCAGCGTTTCAAGCGGCTGCTGCGAAACCTTGATGGTTGACGAAAGTTCAATGTCGCGTGCCGAAGATCCGAAGGCGACGACGCGCCGGGAGAACTCGCCCGGCCCAAGGCACTGCCACAGCAGGGCCAGCAACGTGCGGCCTATCCAGCCACCAGCACCAATCACCAATATCCGCCGCCGGTCCGAACGCACGTTGTTTGCAACGCTGTCGGCAAGGGCCAGCCCGGTCGGAAGCATGGCCGCTTGCCGGGTCATGGTCGCTCGATGCCAGCCAGATAGTCGATTTCCGGGCTCATCCGGTCAATCGGATTGGACTCCATCGAACCAGAAGCGGTGATTCTGCTCGAAATCTTCGGGAAATAGGTCTGCTCGGGATCAACCGGCACGATGAACACATGCAGGCCATCCGCATTGAACCGGTCGAGAAATTCCTGATTCTCCGCGAAGTTCTGCGGCACCGTCATCACCGGAGCGTCCCAGGCGGCAAACAGCCGGGTCCAGTCCGGCAACCCCAGGCCAGACTGGCGGTCGCAACCCAGATATTTGCCGTTGAAATAGCTGCGCTGCGTCATGCGGATCGAGGCATGACCCTGGTCATGGAAGATGAAGATTTTCAGGTTCAACCCGTTGACAGCCGCCGTGCCCATCTCCTGGCAATTCTGGGCAAAGCCACCATCACCTTCCACCAGGATGGTGCGGCGGCCATCGCCGGCAATAGCCGCCCCGATCGCGCCCGACAGGCCATAACCCATCGAGGCCAGCGACTTGTTGGTGATCACCCGCTGGCCAAGCTTTTGCTGATAAAGTTGCATCGACAGGGTGAATGCGCTGCCGCTGGAGCATGGAATGAACAGATCGTCGGCCTTGGTCAGCTGTTCGATACCAACCACGAACGCATAGGGTGACAGATAGCTCTCACCGGTGTTGTTCACATCCTCGATGCGGGGCACGGCAGCCCGCACCTGGCGGCCATAGGCCAGCCATTCGTCCTTGCGCGCAAGCTCGGCCGCCAGCAGGCGGCGGAAAAAGTCATTGGCATCGGCGCACAGGCCAATGTCCACGCGCGGATGCCCCTTGCCGAGTTCCTGCGGATCAATCTCGACCTGGACGATCGTCGCTTCGCGGCCAAACTCCTGCCAGTTGAAGCCGGTCTGCTGCAGGCCCAACCTGGTGCCGACGGCAATGATCAGATCGGACTGCTGGATCAGGATGTTTGCACTGCGCTGACCCCAGGTGTTCGGCCGTCCGAGATAATTGGGCGCATTGCCATCGATCCGGTCCGCACCGTTATAGGTGGTCATCACCGGCACGCCCAGCGACTCGAGCCGTTCTGCGAGTGGCAGGGCGACATCATGGTCGACGCCGCCGCCAACGAGCAGCACGGGCCGCTGGGCCCTGTTGTACAGGGCAACCACGCGATCAAGTTCGGCTTGGTCCACCACGGGAAGTGCTGGCGCCTCGATCGCGGGCAACGCGGTTTCTTCAACCTGCCGTGCCTGGATATCGAGCGGAATTTCAATGAACACCGGGCCCTTGCGCGGCGTCCAGCTCGGCTTCAACAGTTCCAGGAACCCGGCGGCGTCGACGACCTCGTCCAACCGGTGCGACAGCTTGGTTGTCGACTTGACCAGCTCCACCCCGTCGATTTCCTGGATACCACGCGAACGCAGCTGCTGGCGGGCAAGATCGGCTGTCTTGACCTGCCCCCCGATCACCAGAAGTTCACGGCTTTCCAGCCAGGCGCCCGAAATCGCCGTGACGATGTTGGTCAGGCCCGGCCCGGCCGTGACGAGTGCAAGTGCCTTGGCGGGATGCGCCACGACATTGAAATATTCGGCCGCAATCCCGGCAGCCACTTCGTGCACGACGGGAACGCCGGTCAGATATCTGTCCAGGCTTTCGGTCAGGTGCATGATGTTCCCGCCACCCACATAGAAATAATGGGTGTAGCCGGCCGCGTGCAGCCAGGCGGCGATCTGGTCGCTGTACTTGATCACGCCGGTTGCTCCGTAAGGGACAGGAGTGACGAGATGATATAGATGATCTGCGGAGCCGACAGGCTGCCCGGCGTGCCCTGATCATAGCCCCAATCGGCATGCAACGGCAGATGGATATGGCCTTCGAACGGTTCCAGGTGGCTGTTCATGTCGTCGACATAGACGATCAGCCACTGCCCCCGGTCCAGCCAGCCCTGCTCCTTCGCCACGGCCAGTTTGCTGCCGGCGCGCCGGATGTCTTCCTGACCGAACACCGGCAGAACATCAGCCTGGTGGAAGCGCAGCGCTTCAACAATCGATTGCACATTGCGCGTCGACAGGATGGCAAAACGGTCTGGATGGGCAACAAGATAGGGTTTGAGGAGATAGAAGAAATCGTAAGGCGGCATCACCTTCGGCCATTCGGGATCCTGCATCAGGATCTTGCGCGTCTCGAAAAATTTCTTCGCAAATTGCCAGTCTTCTTCAACGGGTTGCAACATCGGCACGGAGGAAGCCTTGGTGGCAAGCCGCTTGCTGTAGAGGCGGTTATATTGCCAGGCGTCCGTCACAAAACCGCGGAACTCGAGAAATTCCTCGTACACCACGTCATCGCGGTAGCTGGGGTCACCGGCCACCGTGCGGTTGGCCACAGTGAAGGCTTCGAAGGCGCTGTTGAACAGCACGCCATCGAAATCGAGAAGGAATTTGACCTGCATCAGACGCGCGCTTGCAACTGGCCAAGGCGCTGCTCGGCGGCCTTCACGATGTTGCCAAAGGCTGTCTGCTGCAGCTGCAGCAGGGCCTTCTCAACGCCAAACGCCACTTCCAGCGCGCCGGGCTTCAGTGCGCTGGCAATCGGCATGACGCACTTGCGGGTTTCAACGGCATCAAGAAGCGATGCCAGTTCCGCATCATTGTGCAGCAGTTCGAGCGTGCGCTTGTTGACGCTGCCGCCCATGGTCACGCCCAGACCGCGCGCGCGGGCCGCACGGGCCACCGTCTTCACCATCCCGATCGTCTCCGGGCTGTCAACGCCAGAGCCGCCATAACTGTCGGTCAGGTCGGTCCGGCCGATGGTGACCTCCGTCAACTTTTTCCCCGCGTCCAGGATCTGATCGATGCGTTGCACGGCATCAACGGTCTCGATGGTGACGCCGACATGATGAAAGGCCCCGGCCGGCAGCATCGCCATATATTTGCGCATGGCGAAGGCGCTTTCGATCATCGGGGCAACGATCCTGTCGATCCCCATCATCATCAGGAAACGCATGTCGGACTTGGCTTCGCAGCCGCCGATCTTCACCAGATAGGGCAAGGCGTGGCGCGCCGCAAACAGGGCTTCGGCTGCAACGCTGTCGCGCGACAGTCCCTCCGCCTCGAACTCGCCTTTCACGGCGACGATGCCGGTAATGTCCATCATGATCGGACCTCTTGTTGTTCTTGTCTTTTCACCACGCTCAGCGCGCGGCGAGGAATGCTTTCAGAGTGTCATCAAGATACGAGAAGTGATCGTCGACGAGGCCAGGGAACACCCCCAGCCAGAACGTCCGCTCGGTCACGATGTCGGCGTTGGTCAGGTCGCCGACAACCTTATAATTGCGACCACGGAAATAGGGCTGCTTGATGATGTTGCCGCCGAACAGCAGGCGGGTGCCTATGCGATGGGCATCGAAATGCTTGGTCAGTTCTTCACGGGCAAAGGGCGCACCCTCGCGCAGGGTCAGCGGGAAGCCGAACCAGCTCGGCTCGCTGCGCGGCGTGGCTTCGGGCAGGATGAAAAACTCCTCATACTGCTTGAACAGCGCCGTCAGCTTGGCAAAGTTGGCGCGGCGGGCCGCGATGAAGTCATCCAGCCGTTCCAACTGGCCCACACCCACGGCCGCCTGCATGTCGGTGATCTTCAGGTTATAGCCGGCGTGGCTGTAGGTATATTTGTGGTCGTACCCAAACGGCAGCTGACCCAGCGCACGGCCAAACCGCTTGCCGCAGGTGTTGTCCATGCCCGGTGCGCACCAGCAATCGCGGCCCCAGTCGCGCATGGATTCGATCACCCGCTTCAGGCGCGGCTTGTCGGTGAACACGGCGCCGCCCTCACCCATGGTGATATGGTGCGCTGGATAGAAGGACAGGGTGCCGATGTCGCCAAAGGTGCCGACCATGCGGCCATCATAGGTGGCGCCGAGCGCATCGCAGGTGTCTTCCACCACCCACAGATCATATTTCTCGGCCACGCGCATCACTTCGGCCAGGTCAAAGGGGTTGCCAAGCGTATGCGCAACCATGATGGCGCGGGTGCGCGGCGTGATCGCCGCTTCGATCATCTCTGGCTTGATGTTGTAGGTCGGCAGGTCAACGTCCACAAACACCGGCACCAGGCCATATTGCAGGCTGGGGTTGATGGTGGTCGGGAAGCCGGTCGCGACCGTGATCACCTCGTCGCCCGGCTGCAGCGCATCGCCGCGCAGATAAGGTGAGCACAACGACGACAGGGCAAGCAGATTGGCCGAAGAGCCGGAGTTGGTGGTGAGCAGATGCTTCACCCCCAGACGGGCCGCCAGCTTGGCTTCGAATTCGGTGTTGAAACGGCCGGTGGTCAGCCAGAAGTCCAGCGCACTGTCCACCAGCAGCTGCATCTCTTCGTGGCCATAGACCTTGCCTGAAACCGGCACCGGGCTTTGCCCCGGCACGAACGGCTTGGGCGCATGGGCAACGCGATGATATTCAGCCACCAAATCCATGATCTGGGCGCGGATGCGGCCGGCATCAGTATCAGGTGCTGCGTTGTCGCTGGGGGCAACGGCAACGGCAGCGGCAGAACTGGCAAAACTCATGCAATGTTCCTGTTCGACTCAAAGTTGCGGGTACGAAAGCGATTGATCTGGTCAAGGGTGATCGCCCGGGCATCGCCGCCATCTGCGACGAACTGGTGCCATTCCACGATCCACGCCAGCGCCTCAGCCAGACGCAAGGTCGGGCGCCAGCCCAGAAGGTTGCGCGCCTTGGCGCAATCCAGCTTCAGCAGATGCGCCTCGTGCGGCACGGCGCCTTCCCACCGCTTCCATTGGCCCGGCACGCCCCACAGGCGGGCCAGTTCGGCAACGATCCAGGCAACGGGCTGGGTGTCATCATCCCCCGGGCCGAAATTCCATGGTTCTGCCACGCGGGCATCACCAGCCAGCAGGCGTTCGGCTATATCGACATAGGCGAACACCGCCTCCAGCACGTGTTGCCACGGCCGGATGGCGCCAGGCGACCGGATGGTTGGCGCTTCGCCAGCAAGGAAGGCGCGGATCAGATCCGGGACCAGCCGGTCTGCCGCCCAATCGCCGCCGCCAATCACATTGCCGGCCCGCACCGAAGCAAGGCCGGTTCCGTGGCGCGCCAGTTCATTTGCCGGGAAAAAACTGTTGCGGAAACTGGCAATCACCAGTTCGGCGGCACCCTTGCTGGCGCTATAGGGATCATGCCCGCCCATCGGGTCATTCTCGCGATAGGGCCAGACCCATTCGCGGTTTTCATAGCACTTGTCCGACGTGACAGCGACGATGGCGCGCACGCCGCCAACCCGTCGGGCCGCATCGAGCACATGGGCCGTGCCCAGCACGTTGGTGGCAAAGGTTTCCACCGGCTGGTCATAGGAATAGCGCACGAGCGGCTGTGCCGCGAGATGGAAGATCACATCGGGGCGGCAGTCGGCGACCACGTCGGCAACCAGCGCCTGTTCGCGGATGTCGCCGGTGATGTGGGTGATGCCATCGCCAACCCGCGCCTGGTCAAACAGGGCCGGATCGCTGGGCGCCGGGAGGGACAATCCAGTCACACGCGCGCCAAGCTGGCCAAGCAGCAGCGTCAGCCAGCCGCCCTTGAAGCCGGTATGGCCGGTGACGAGAACCGATTTGTCGGACCAGTTGGTCATGAAAAGACGCTCGACGGCCACGCGCGGGACGCCTCACCCCGAACCATCAACAACGAGCCTGCTCCACAAAGGCAGCTCGCGACCGCGCCCGACACAGATCGAATCCTCTCTCAGTTGCAACAGGATAGCTGCGATCAATGCAACGCATGATGCGGCTCATTCCTTCGCAGCCGTTAGACCCCACACGACACGCGACAGAGAGGGCGAACTATTGATTGGCAGGGCGTATGTCAATCGCCAGCAGTTCCTTACAGCGCCGTAATTTTGTATTTTGCTGGTGCGACATTTCCGCACCGCACCGCTCAAGCCGGATCATCATACAACAGGGTGATGCTGATCCGCCGGTTGCGCGGGTCGGTGGGATTGTCCTTTATATACGGGTCGGTGTCGGCCACGCCTTCGATGCGGCGGAAACGTTCGCCGGGGATGCCGGCGCCCATCAGCAGCCGGCGGGTGGCATCGGCACGGGCGGTTGAAAGACTCCAGTTGGATCTGTCGCCCGATCGGGAAAATCCCAGCGCATCGGTATGCCCACGCACGGTCAGCCGGTTGGGCGTGTCGCTGATCGCCTGCGCCACCGTCTGCACCAGCCGGCCGGCGGCCTGGGTGGGGGCGGCGGTGCCCAGCGCGAACATGGTGAAATCGGCGCGCTCCACCAGATCGATGCGCAGGCCATCGCGGGTCTTTACGAATTTCACCTGGCCCTGCAGGCCCTTCAGGGTCGGGTCCGCCGCCATCTTACGCTTGATCAACTGGGTCAGCTGCTCGAACGCCTGGCGCTGTGCATCGCGGCCCTGGCCTTGTTCACGGTCGGGGCTGGGGGTGCTGTTGTCGCTGCCCGCCGCGGTCACCGGCCGCCGCCCTTCGGTTTCCGGCCGCACCGACGTGCCATCGGGCGCCACCACCGATCTGCCGCCGAACAGCCCGTTCGACCCGCCGCTGTTCTGCATCTGGATCACGGTCGGGGTGAAATAATCGGCAATGCCCTTGCGCTGCTTTTCGGTGGTGGCGCCCAGGATCCACAACAGCATGAAAAACGCCATCATCGCCGTCACGAAATCGGCATAGGCAATCTTCCACGCGCCGCCGTGATGGCCATGGCCATGGCCCTTGACCTTCTTGATGATGATTTCGGGCTCGATCAGGCCTTCGGGCTTCACTTCGCCGTCCTCATGCCATCAAAAATCTCGCTGAAGCTGGGCTGGTGGGTGGGGCTGATCGCGGTGCGTGCCGCCTCGATCACCAGCGGCTGCGGCTGGCCCTTCAGGGTCGCCACGATCACGCGGCGCACCACCAGGTAAATCTCGCTGTCCTCATCGATCACCGCCTTCAGCCGCGATGCCAGCGGGCCGACCATGCCGTAACTGAGCAGCACGCCCAGGAATGTGCCGACCAGCGCCGAACCCACCATGGCCCCCAATATGGCCGGCGGCTTGTCGATGCTGCCCATTGTCTTGATCACGCCCAGCACGGCCGCCACGATGCCCAGCGCCGGTAACGCGTCCGACATGGTCTGCAGCCGCTCCACCGGCTTCAGCGCGGCGTGGTGATGCGTCTCGATATGGGTATCGATCACCTCCTCCACCGCCATGGGTGACAAGGTGCCGGTGGAAACCACCAGCAGCCGGATCGAATCCGTCACCAGGCTGATGAAGAATTGATCGCCGGCAAACTGGGGATATTCGGCAAAGATGCTCGATGATTTCGGGTCCTCGATATGGGGCTCCACGGCCGTTGGCCCATCGGTGCGGAACAACCGCATCAACCGCGCCGTCAGGAAGATCGCCGCGCCATAATCGGCCTTCTTGTACTTGGGGCCCTTCACCACGCGGCCCAGCCCGCTGCCCATTTCCTTGATGCCCTTGATGTCGGTCGCCACCAGCGTCGCGCCGGCCGCCGCCCCGCCAATGATCAGGAATTCGTGCGGCAGCGCGTGCAGCACCGGGCCCAGGCTGCCGCCGGTGATGGCAAAGCCGCCAAACACCATGACAATCAGCACGACGAGTCCAACGATGGACAGCATGGATAGGCGGGCCTCCCCCCGGGTGGTTGCGTCCCACCCGGTTACGGCCACTGCCAAAGCGGATTTAATCCCGCCGTTTTGGCGCTATCGCAACTGGTCCCACAACGACAGGCTCGACACCCGAGCAAAGCTGGCCTGCGCCGCCTCCAATATGGTCGTCAGCCGGTCCAGCCGGGCGATCGCCTCCACCATGTCGGTCTCTTCCAGCCGGTTGATGTCACGGCGCCATTGCAGCTGGCTTGCGTCGAGCCGCTGGGCTTCCGCTTCCAGCCGGGCGCCGCGCGTGCCCAGCAGGGCCTGGCCGGCAGCCAGGCGCTCGATATGGCCATCCACGGCGGCAATCGCCTCATCCATGCCAGCCTCAAAGAAATCCGGGCGCGGCTCCACCAGGCTGGCGGCCAGATGCGCCAGGCTGTCGAACAGATTGCCGGTGCGTGTTGGCGGCGGGACCGTGGGATCGGCTGGCGGTGCCAGCGGATCGGGCGGAGGCAGGGGCTCGGTCACGCCAAACGCCTCCGGCCCGCTGATGCCGGCGGGCAGGGTGCGCCCGGCCACCGACACCTGCGGCGGCGCGCCCAGCCCGGCCCAGGCGGCCAGGCCATCAGCATCGGCGGCATAGGCTGGCGGTGTCCCAGAACCGGCAAACAGCGCCTCGCCATCCTGGCCCTGCGCTTCCGCCAGCCCGCGCGCTGCGGCCAGAAGTTCGGTCACCTCCAGCGCCAGCACCTGCCGGTCCCCGGCGTTCAGTGTGGCATTGCGCCCGGCCAGCGCCAGTTCCTTGGCGCGCGCCGCAATGTCGGCAATGCCGGCCAGCGCGGTTTCGCTGGCGGTCAGCCGGGCGGCGGCGGCATCCATCGCTTTCCGCTGTGCCTCGCCAGCGGCATCGGCGCGCTTCAGCGTGGCGGCGCGGGCAAAGGCAATGGCATCATCGCCCGGCTTCGCCACCCGCTTGCCGGTGCTGATCTGCTGCTGCACCTCGGCGGCTTCGGTGGAAAGCCGGGTCAGCCGGCGCACCGCGGCATCATGTCCCGACCGGCTGGAAAGCGGCGGGATCATCGCGTCAGGCCCAGAATCTGGTCAAGCAGGTCGCGCGCCACGCCCACCACCTGGGCATTGGCGCGATAGGCCGCCTGCAGCCGGGTCAACTCGGCCGCCTCGCGCTCCAGGTCCACGCCAGACACGGCATCATTGGCCCGGCCCGTGTCCTCCTTCAGCGCCGCTGCTGCCGCCTCCAGCCGGCGCGTGTCGGCCACGCGGCTGCCGATGCCGGCCAGTTCGGCATCCAGCTGGGCTTCCAGCCTGCCGTTCGGCCCCGGCTGCGCCCGCCGTGCCGCCAGCGCCAGGGCATTGCGGTTGTCCTGCGCGCCGGCCGGGGTGGGCGCGATGCGGAAGATCGTGCCATCCGCCCCCGCCGGCACCGTAAAGCGCAGCCCCGGGCCTTCGATCAGGCTGCCATCGGCTGGCACCGTGGCCAGCAGGGTAACACCACTGGGGTCGCGCACCTCGGCCAGCCCGCCCGGCACAAGCGTGATCCGCCAGGGCGGCGGCGTGGTGTCGCCACCGGGCAAGGCCAGCGCCGTCGCGTCATCGCTTATCGTGGGCAGGCGCGTCGCATCGGGCGGGCCGTCCACCTGCCAGCGCCCCGCCGCCGCCACCTGCAACGGTGCCAGCGGCCGCAGGCTGAGGCCCCGGGCACCGCCCAGCGCCTGCAGATCCCACTGGTCGCCCGCCACTGCGCCACCACCGATGGTCACGGTCAGGCCATCGAGCAGCAGCGGCGATGTCCCCGTCACGCTGGCGCTGCCATCGCCGCGCACCACCGTGAAGCCGGCC
Source organism: Sandarakinorhabdus sp. FBCC-B8862 (assembly GCF_059745315.1). Classification (NCBI taxonomy): domain Bacteria; kingdom Pseudomonadati; phylum Pseudomonadota; class Alphaproteobacteria; order Sphingomonadales; family Sphingosinicellaceae; genus Sandarakinorhabdus; species Sandarakinorhabdus sp. FBCC-B8862. The sequence continues at coordinate 530,504 of NZ_CM185574.1, read as the reverse complement.
ACACCGGCAAGCAGGCGATAGCCGGATGGATCAGGCACGCTGCCATCGGCCAGAACCACATCCACCGGCGCACTGCCGGCATTGGCCTTGCCCACCGCGGTGCCTATGCCGGTGGTGGCAAAGATGGCCGTGCCCGGCTGGCCGGCGCCATCAATGCCGCCCATGTGCCAATCATTGATCAGCCCGGCGAGTTGGCTGGCCTGGCCATCCAGCGCGGCGCGGGCGCGGATGATCTCGCCGCTGGCCTCCAGCAGGCCCGCCAACCGGCCCGAAGCCGGCAGCCGCAGCGGTTGCGGATCAAATTCGGGGTTCAGCAGCACGGTCTGGCCATCCGCTGCCACGCCGATGCGGCTGGCATTGCCGGCATAGGGCACGATGGTCACCGCCGATGGGCCAAAGCCCAGCTTCACCTCCACCGCGCCGCGCCGGCCCTCGCTGATGCTGATCCGCACCTCGTCGGCCAGATCGCGCAGCAGGCTGTCGCGATTGTCGAGCAGGCCGTTGGCCGCCGTGTCGCCCTCGTCACCGCGCCGCAGCTGCTCGTTCACCTTGGCGAGGGCAGCGGCCAGATCATTGACCCGCCGTGCGCTCAAGGCCGCCTCGGCGCGGATATCCTGCGCCAGATTGTCAAGATCGCCGCCCAGGCTGTTGAAACTATTGGCGGTATCATCGGCAGCGTTCAGAAAGGCGATGCGCGCGGCGCCCTGGGTTGGCGCCGCCGCCAACGCGGTGCCGGCATCGAAAAAGGCCCCCAGCCGGGCCGCCACCGCTGCCGTGGTCGACAGGGATTCCAGCCGTTCCAGCCAGTCCAGCCGGGCGCCCAGCCGGGCCTGATCGCCGCTGGCCACGCGCGCCGCATTGGCCTTCAGTGCATCGACATCGCGCACCACGCCGCCCGTGCGCACCCCGGCGCCCGAAAGGCTGGCGCGTTCCAGTGGCCCGCCGCGCCCGGCCGGCATCGTCGCCAGCACGGCGCGCCGCCGCACATAGCCCGGCGTGTCGGCATTGGCGACATTGTCGCCGGTGGCGTTCAGCGCATTCTGGAAGGCCAGCACGCCCGACCGGCCCAGCGCCAGCAGATCCATCATGGCCGTGTCCCTTTCGCCAGCAACTGCGCCAGGCCCAGCGGCGCAGCGCCGGCAATGATGCGGCCCTGTTGCTCGTCGATCAGATCGCGGATCTGGTCATTGCCGCCCATCAGATCATCGCCCAGCTTCGCGCTGCGCGCCGTCTTCAACAGCCGCGTGACCAGCAGCGCCTCGAAATCGCCGGCCGCCTTGTCGCGCGCCCTGGCTTCGGCCGCAGGCGTGGGCCGCTGGCCGGGCTGCAACATGGCTGGGGGCTGCAACTGCATCAGATCACCACCAGCTCGGCGCGCAGGGCACCGGCTGCCTTCAAGGCTTCCAATATGGCCACCAGATCGCCCGGCGCCGCGCCCAGTGCGTTCACCGCGTCAACAATCTCGGAAAGCCGGGCGCCCGGCGCAAACAGGTTCATGCGCGCGTTGGTTTCGCCGGCTTCCACGTTGGATTGCTGGGTGATTGCCGTTTGCCCGCGCCCGAACGGATTGGGCTGGCTGGCCTGCTGATTTTCGCTCACCCGCACCACCAGACTGCCATGGGCCACGGCGGCGGGCAGGATGCGCACCTCTCCGGAAATCACCACCGTGCCGGTGCGGGCATTCACGATCACCCGGGCCGGCGGCGGCGCCAGCGCCACGTTCAGCCCTTCGATGGTGCTGGCCATGGCGATGCGGCGTTCCGCTTGGTCCGGCGCGTTCAGCCGCACGCGCACGCCATCCTCGGCGTTGGCGACCACGCCATTGAAATGCCGGTTGATCGCCGCCACCACGGCGCTGGCGGCGGAAAAATCCGGCTCGTTCAAGTCCAGATACATCGGGCCCTTTTCGGCAAAGGGCGATGGCACCACCCGTTCCACCACGCCGCCGGCCGGCACCCGGCCACTCGTCGGCGTGCCCGCCACGATGCGGCTGCCATCGCGGCCTTCCGCGCCAAAGCCGCCCACCGCCAGGCTGCCTTGTGCCAGCGCATAAATCTCGCCATCCGGCCCCTGCAGCGCGGTGAGCAGCAGGGTGCCGCCGCGCAAGCTCTTGGCCTGGCCCAGCGCCGATACCGTCACATCCAGCCGCTGCCCCGGCTTGGCAAAGGCCGGCAGTTCCGCCGTCACCATCACGGCTGCCGCATTGCGCAGCTGCGGGTTCACGCCCGGCGGCAGCCGCACGCCCAGGCGCGTGGCCGCCGATTTCAGCGACTGGATGGTCAATTCCAGATTCTGGTCGCCACTGCCGGTCAAGCCAACGACGATGCCATAACCGGTCAGCGCGTTGGCCCGCACGCCGGCAAAGCGCGCGATGTCCTTCACACGCTCCGCCGCGGCCGGCACCGGCAACAGCAGCAACAGGGCCAGCAGCCAGCGCATCAGAACGGCGCAATCTTGGCAAAGAATCGCGCCAGCCAACCCTGGCGGCTGTTGTCCGCCACCTGGCCGGTGCCGCCAAAGCGGATCTTGGCGTCGGCCACCCGCGTCGATGGCACGCTGTTGTCAAAGCCCAGATCCTCGGCGCGGATATAACCGGTCAGCTGCAGATGCTCCTCGCCGCGGTTCAGCATCAGCCGCTTTTCCCCCGCAATGCGCAGCACCCCGCCAGGCAGCACCTCGGCCACCGTCACCGTGATCTCGCCGTTCAGTTCGTTGCGCTGCTCGGCGCTGCCGGCCCCCTTGAAGCCCTGGTTGCTGCCGGCCTGCAGCGCCTGCTGCGGCACCCGGCTGAACGGGAAAAACTGCGGCAGGCGAAAGCTGTTGTCGCTTTCGCGGGCGGAATCGGCACTGGCCGATTTGCTGGCACTGGTCCGCTCCACCAGCCGGATGGTGACGAGATCGCCTACCCGCCGTGCCCGCCGATCGGTGACCAGGCCGACGAAGTGCCACGGGCTGTACAGGCTGCCCGTCGGCGGCTCCGGCGCCGGGACCACGGGCGGCAGCGTCGGCGTGATCACCGCCAGCCTGGCCGCCACCAGCAACAAGGCCGCGTTACACATTCTGCACCACATAACGGCCCATCTCATCGGCCGCGTTGATCACCTTGGCATTGATCTCATAAGCGCGCTGCGTCTCGATCATGTCGACCAGCTCCTGCACAGTGGACACATTCGATCCTTCCAGCATGCCCTGCCGGATCGTCCCCATGCCGGCCTGCCCGGCCACGCCCAATGTTGGCGGGCCCGAACCGGCAGTCTCGCGATAGAGATTGTCGCCGATCGGCATCAGGCCCGACGGGTTCAGAAAGCGCGTCAGCTGCAACTGCCCCACCTCCACCGGCGCGGCCTGGCCGGGCAGGGCGGCCGTCACGATGCCATCGGGCGAGATCACGATCTGCGATGCGCCGTCCGGAATGGTCAGCGGCTGTGCCAGCCGCTGGCCCGATGCCGTGACGATTTCGCCGGTGGCTGACAATTTGAAGCCGCCATCGCGGGTATAGCCCACGGTGCCATCGGCCATCTGCACCGCGAAGAAGCCGGCGCCATCAATGGCCAGGTCCAGCGCATTGTCGGTGGTGATCATGTTGCCTTGCGTGTGGATACGCTCCGTGCCGGCGATGCGCACGCCGGTGCCGGTGCCAAGGCCAGTGGCATATTGCGTGTCCGCGCCGCTGGCGGCGCCGGGGTTGCGATCATCCTGATACATCAGGGCGGCAAAATTGGCGCGGTCGCGCTTGAAGCCGGTGGTGGAGACGTTGGCCAGGTTGTTGGAAATCGTCTTCATCCGGTGATCAAGCGCATCCAGGCCCGACCGTGCGATCTGCAAGGCTGTCGTCATCGCTGCCTCCTCAACTGTTCAGGCCCATCAACCGGGCCCCCTGTTCGTCCATTTCGGTCGCCAGCTTGATCAGCCGGGCATTGAGCTCGAACCCGCGCTGTTCCTCCACCAGCTGCACCAGCGCTTCGGCCGCGGTCAGATTGGCGCTTTCCAGCGCGCCGCTCTCCACCCGCGCTTCCGGGTCAGGCGGCAACGGCTCCTGCGGCAGAAACAGGCCATCGCCGGCCTTGTCGCGGCTCTTGATGCTGCTGCCGTCCACCAGCTTCAGCCGGCCCAGGATCTGCGGCCCGTCGGGCCCCTGCACCGAAACCGTACCGTCACGGCCGATCAATGGCTCGGCACCCGGCGGCACCGAAATCGGCGCACCGCTGGCGCTCACCAGCACGCGGCCATCGCCGTTGGCCAGCACGCCTGCGGCGTTCACCACCAGATCGCCGCGCCGAGTATAGGCTTCGCTCACCTGGCCGCCCAGCATCGGGCCCTGCACCGCCAGCCAGTGCCGGGCCGACAGCGCGATATCCAGTTCGCGGCCCGTGGCGGCAATCTTGCCCGGCTGCTGCGGCGTGGCCAGGCTGGGTGAACCCACCTGCGCCCGCGCCGCCCATGCCCCGTCCACCGCGGCGCGTGCCGCCAGATAGCGGCCTTCCTGCGCCACCACATCGCGGCGAAAGCCCGGCACCTGCGCATTGGCCAGATTGTTGGCCGTCACCAGGCTTTCGCGGGCCCGCGCCGAAAGGCCGGTCAGGGCGGTGTAGATGACCCGGTCCATAGTCCGTCATCAGCTGCGCAGGTTGATGATCGTCTGCATCAACTGGTTGTCGGTCTCGATCGATTTGGCGCTGGCCTGGAAATTGCGCTGCGCCGCGATCAGGTTGACCAGCTCGGTGGTCAAATCAACGTTGGACCGTTCCAGATTGCCCGACAAGATGGTGCCGATGCCGTTGCGCCCGGCCTCCCCGGTGATGGGCTCGCCCGATTGCGGCGTCACCACCCAGCTGGCATCGCCCGTCTGCTTCAGCCCTTGCGGATTGGAGAAATTGGCCAGCGCCACCTTGCCCAGCGTCTGCACCTCGCCATTCGAGAAACTCGCCTTCAACAGGCCCTCGGCATCGATCGACACGCTTTCCAGCTGCCCGGCGGGAATGCCGTCCTGCTCGATCAGGGCAACGGTGAAGGGGCCGGCCTGCTGCACGGTTGCGCTGCCATGATCGATGGCCAGCGCGATGTTGCCGCCACCGGTGGGCGGCACAAAGCCATCAAAGGCAAAGGGCGTGGTGGGATTGACCAGCGCGCCGCTGCCATCAAATTCCATCGGCAGGCCGGGTGTGCCGCCCACGCTCAATTCGGTGTCGCCCACGAACACCCGCGCCGTCCAGCGGTGCACCGGATCGGCCAGCGTCGGCACGCTGTCCTTCACATAATAGACCGTGGCCGCCAACGGATTGCCCAGGCTGTCGAACACCGTGGTCGATGTGCTGGCGTTGAAGGTGGTGGGATCATTGCGATCAAACACATAAGGGTTGGTCGGCGTATAGATCGGCCGGTTGGCGATGATCGGCGCATCGGCCGGCAGATTGGCCGAAATCCTGACCGTGCTCGTCGGCTGCGGCGTGCCGGATGACAGCGGCAGCCGCGCCGAAACGGTGGACGAAAGGCCGGTTGCCTGCACCGCGCCATCGGTGGTGGTGGGAAACAGCTGCAGCCGCCGGCCCTGGTTGTCGACGATGAACCGGTCGGCCGTCACCCCAAAGCTGCCGTTGCGGGTGAAATGCGTCTGCACCCCGCCGGCACCCGATTTCACCACGAAAAACCCCTGGCCGGCGATGGTCAGGTCCAGCGCGGATGTGGAGGTTTCCGTTGGCCCCTGGCTGAACTGCTGCGAAATCGCCCTGACCGTGGTGCCGGAACCCACCACCCGGTTGGGGTTCGACAGCGGCGACAGCGAGATGATGTCGCCAAAGGCCACCCGGCTGCGCTTGAAGCCGGTGGTGCCCACGTTGGCGATATTGTTGGCAATGGTCGACATTTCGGTCTGGGCGCCGGAAAGGCCCGTCATTGCGGTGTAAAAGGCCATGGCTTATTGCTCCTGTGCGGGGAAACGCGCGATCAACTGGTCCAGCCGGTCGGAAATGCCGGCCAGTTTCGCATTGGTTTCGGTGGTGCCGGCCAGCTGGCTGAACATCGCCATCTTCTGCACATATTCGAGGTTATCGACCGGCTTCGTCGGGTCCTGGTTCTTCAGCTGCGCGGTCAGCAGCGCCAGGAAATCGCCCTGATCCAGCGTTGCCTTGGGATTGCGCACCGGCGCTGCTGGCGCAGCAGGAATGCCGGCGGGCAGGCCATCCACCCGGCTCACTTTCCGATCCTCAGCGTGTCGATGGCGAGGCTGCGGGCGGTGGCCAGCACCTCGACATTGTTGGCATAGGCGCGGGCGGTTTCCACCATCTCCACCATCTCCTGATTGGGATCCACCGCCGCCTGCCAGACATGCCCCGTCGCATCGGCGAGCGGATGATCGGGATCGAGCTTCTTTTCCGGGCTGCCGGTGCGCGCCATGCTGGCCACGTCCACGGTGGCGGCCTGGCCCTGATAATGGGTGGCAAACACCGGGTGCAGCGCGCGATAGGCATCGGCCTCCTTGCCGGCGATGCTGCCGGCGTTGGCCAGGTTGGATGCGATGGCGTTCATCCGCACCCGCTGGGCGGCCATGGCGCGGCCGCTGATGTCGAAAATGGTCAGCTCGCGCGCCATCAGCCGTCCGCCTTCAAGGCGGCCATGATGCTGTTCACCCGCGCCCCCAGAAATTCCAGGGAGGCGCGGTACCGCATGGCATTTTCGGCAAAGGCTGCCTGTTCGGTGGCCATTTCAACCGTGTTGCCATCGATGCTGGCGATCAGCGGCGCGCGATACTGCAGCCGGGCGCTGTCCAACTGGGCCGAAAAGCCGCCGGCCTGCGCCGCCCGCAAGGCGGCATCGGCATCCAGATCACGCGCCTTGTATCCCGGCGTCGCGGCATTGGCGATGTTGCTGGCAATCACCTCCAGCCGCTGGCTGCGCAGGCGCAGCGCCGGGGCAGAGATGCCGAACGCCTGATCGATCAGGCCGGGTTGGGGCGACAGCATGGTCATGCCCGCCGCTCTGCAACGCCCGTGCCAACCGGTTCGCCCCAGCGTGCCGCCTGGCTTGTGCCCGTGATTGTGGCCCGGGGCCGGCAAGGGCTTGCCGCTTGGTGGGCAAGGGTTTGCCGGCTCCGGGCCGTCACGCAGCGCACCAGCCGGGGGGACTGGGGTTGGCGCGCTTCTTGCTGGTTCGCCGTGGTCGGGTGGGGGCGCGATGCAGCGACCCAGCATCAGGGAGAACGGCCGATGCGAAACGAATTTAAATGGCGGCATGTGGGACTGGCCGGGGCCGGCCTGGCCCTGCTGGCGCTGGCGGCACCCAGCCCGGCGCAGCCGGCGCTGCACGACGTGGCGCGCCTGCGCGCCCAGGTGGCGGGCTTTGCCGGGGCGCCGGCCCGGCTTGATCCGGCGCTGGTGGTGCCGCGTTGCCCCGATCCGGCGCTCAGCTGGGCGCGCAGCGATGTCGTGCGGGTCGATTGCGCCGTGCCGGCCTGGACCCTCTATGTCCCCATCGATCAGCCCGCTGGTGCTTCGGCGCGCAGCCCTGCCAACCGGCCTGCGTTCCGCCGCGGAGACCGGGTGGTGGTGGAGGCCGGCGGCAACGGCTTTGCCGTCACCTTGGAGGCCGAGGCCGAACGCGACGCCGATGGCAGCCGCATCGCCCTGAAAACCCCCGCCGGCCGCCGCCTGATCGGCCGCATCGAGGAGGGCGGGCGGGTGGTGATCCCTCGCTAAAGCCGCATGGTGAACGGCCGTTAACGGCGTTGCCCGGCCTGTGCCGGCGGAAAGGATGAACAGGATGATCGATGGCATCAACGGCGGCGGCGGCCCCATCCGCAACCCCTTTGCCGGCCGCACCAGTGGCCCGCAGGCCGCCGACGCGAAGGAGCCGGCCCGGCCGGTGGCGCGGTTGAACCCCACCGCGCGCAGCGGTGCCGGTGGGCTGGTGGCCGAACTGGCCAGCGCCCCGCCGGTGAACCGGGCGCGGGTGGATGAACTGAAGGCTGCCATCGCCGGCGGCCGTTACCAGATTGATCCGCAGGCCATTGCCGACGCCATGATCCGGCTGGAGCGCGGCAAGCCGTGAGCGTGGATCAGCTGGCCCAGGCGGTCGTCGATGCCATCACCGCCGAACTGGCGGCGCTGGCGGCCGAGGATGCCGATGCCATCACCCGCGCGACGGCGGAAAAGACCGCCGCGCTGGCCGCCCTGCAGGCCGAAGTGGCTGCCGGCGCCCGCCCGCCGCGCGCCCTGCTGGAACAGGCCCGCGATCTGAATGCCGAAGCCATGCTGCGCAGCCGCGCCAAGCTGCTGTCGGTCGAAAAGCGCCTGGCCGCGCTGCGCCCGCCGCCGGTGCCGCCGCGCGAAGCCCTGGTCTATGGCCGCGACGGGCGCTGGGCATGATCATGGCACGGGCCCTGGCACATAAATTGCTTGGGGCAGGCGCATGACCCAGGCCATCCAGTTTCAGCCCAATGCCAATGCCGGCGTGATCGGCGCGCTGCAGCAGGCGGCGGCAGCCACCGGCGTCGATTTTGCCTATCTCTATGCCAATGCCCGCGCCGAATCCGGCCTCAATCCGGCGGCGCGCGCCAGCACCTCCTCGGCCAGCGGCCTGTTCCAGTTCACCGATGCCACCTGGCTGGCGATGGTGCAGCGCCACGGCGAAAAACATGGCCTGGGATGGGCAGCGCAGGCGCTCAGCCAGGGCGCCAGCCCGGCGGTCAAGCAGACCATCCTGTCCCTGCGCCACGATGCCGGCGTCGCCGCGCGACTGGCCGGCGAGTTCACGCGGGACAATGCCGGCAAACTGCAGGCCGCCCTGGGCCGCGTGGCTGAGGCCAGCGATCTCTATCTCGCCGCCTTCTTCGGTGCCGGCGGCGCAATCAAGTTCCTGAAGTCCATGGCCGCCGCCCCCGGCATGGCCGCCCCATCGCTGCTCCCAGCCGCCGCCGCCGCCAACCGCAGCACCTTCTACCACCGCGACGGCAGCGCCCGCTCCCTGGCTGAGGTGCATGATCTCGTGGCCAGCCGCATCCACCGCCATCTCGGCGATGAACCGGCCGGCACCATCTTGCCGCCAGCCGGCCGATCCGTGCCGCCCGCCGATCCGGCGCTGGCCGCCGCGCGGGCGCGCATGGCCTATCTCGTGCTGGCGGCCATGCAATGACCGCGCTTGCCGCCCGTCTCGGCCGCATCGATGCCCGCACCACGTTGCTGCCGCTGGCCATCCTGGTGCTGGTCGCGCTGATGGTGGTGCCGCTGCCGGCGGTGCTGCTCGATCTATTCTTCATCACCAACATCGCGGTGGCGCTGATCGTGCTGATGGTCGCCATCAACATCCGCCAGCCGCTCGATTTCTCCGCCTTTCCCACCGTCCTCCTCTACGCCACGCTGCTGCGCCTGGCCTTGAACGTCGCCTCCACCCGCGTCGTCCTGGTCCACGGCCACGAAGGCACGGCGGCGGCCGGCCATGTCATCGAAGCGTTCGGCAATTTCCTGGTTGGCGGCGATTATGTCGTCGGCCTGTTTGTCTTTGCCGTGCTGATGATCATCAACCTGGTCGTCATCACCAAGGGCGCGGGCCGCGTTTCCGAAGTCGCCGCCCGCTTCACGCTGGATGCGCTGCCCGGCAAGCAGATGGCTATCGATGCCGATCTCAACGCCGGCCTGATCACCGCCGACGAAGCCCGGCTGCGCCGCGCCGAGGTGACGACCGAAGCCGATTTCCACGGCGCCATGGATGGCTCGTCCAAGTTCGTGAAGGGCGATGCGGTGGCGGGCGTGCTGATCCTCGCCATCAACATCATCGGCGGCCTCATCCTCGGCACCGTCTCCCACGATCTTGCGCTGGGCGATGCCGCGCGCACCTATCTGCTGCTGGCCGTCGGCGATGGCCTGGTGGCGCAAGTGCCAGCGCTGCTGCTCTCCATCGCAGCCGCCATGGTCGTCACCCGCGTCGGCAAGGACAATGATCTGGCCGGCCAGGTCGGCGTGCAACTGGGGCAGGGGGCACCCTGGCTGCCGGTGGGCGTCATCCTCGCCCTCCTCGGCCTGCTGCCCGGCATGCCGCTCCTCATCATCGCGCCAGCCGCCGCGGCTGCCCTGTGGTTTGCCCTGCGCAAACGTCCGGCCGCGCCTGTCGCCGCCGCCACCCCCGGCGAGGCCGCCGCCGCCGACGATGCCCGCATCGACTGGAGCGACGTTGCCGACAGCGCGCCGGCCGCGCTCGATATCGGCTTCGGCCTCGTCCCGCTGGTCGATGAAGCCCGTGGCGCCCCGCTGATGGCCCGCATCACCGCCATCCGCCGGCAATTGTCCAAACAGCTGGGCTTCGTGTTGCCGGCCGTGCGCGTGCGCGACGATCTCTCGCTGCCGCCCTTCCATTATCGCATCACCCTGGCGGGCGTGGTCGTGGGGGAGGACGAGATTTTCCCCGACGATGTTCTCGCCATCGCCGCCGGCCCGATCAGCACGCCCATTCCGGGCCGCGAGGCCGCCGATCCCGCCTTCGGTCTGCCCGCCCGCTGGATCGATCCGGCCGAAGCTGATCTGGCCGAAGCCGCCGGCTACACCGTGGTCGATCCCGCCGCTGTCGCCGGCACCCATCTCAATCAGCTGCTTGGGGCACACGCCCACCGTCTGCTCGGCCAGGATGAGGTGCAGGCCCTGATCGACACGCTCGCCGAAACCGCCCCGGCCCTTGCCGCCGCCCTCGCCCCCAAGGCGTTGAGCGTTGCCATCATCACCCAGGTGCTGGCCCGGCTGGTGGAGGAGGGGGTTTCGATCCGCGATCTGCGCTCCATCGCCGGCGCCCTGATCGCTGCCGCCCCGCACACACAGGATCCGGCAGACCTTGCCGAGCGCATCCGCCCGGTGCTGGGCGCGGCCATCGTGCAGGGTCTCGCAGGCGTGAAGGGGCCGCTCACCGCCGTCGCGCTCGATCCCGGCCTCGAAGGCCTGCTGGTGCAGGCCGTGCGCGCCAATCCGGGCGCCGCCCATCCGTTCGATCCGGCGCTCGTCACCCGCGTCGCCGAAGCCGCCGCCAGCGCCACCGCGCCGCTGCTGGCCGACGGCACACGCTTTGCCATCGTCACCGTGCCGCCGGTGCGTCGCGCCCTCTGGCAGTTGCTGCGGGCCCGGCTGCCGCAGGTGCCGGTGCTCGCCTTCCCCGACATTCCCGACGATCGCGACGTCACGGTGGCCGCCGTGATCGGCGCCGCCCCCCGCACCAATGGAGACAGCTGATGGATGCCCGGCTTGGCCTTGAACCTGCGCTCTATGCCCCCGCCCGGTTGGCCCAGACCGATCCCGAACGGCTGATCTCCAGCCATCTGGCGCTCGTCCGCCGGATCGCCTGGCATGTCCACGCAAGGGTCTCCACCGCCATCGATGTGGAGGATCTGGTGCAGATCGGCATGGTCGCCTTGATCGAGGCAGCGCGCGGCTTTGAAGATCGCGGCCACGCCGCCTTTGCCACCTATGCCAGCGTCCGGGTGCGCGGCGCCATGATCGATCAGCTCCGGAAAGGCGCCACGCTGGTGCGTTCCGCCATGCGCCGCAAGCGCGAATGGGGCCAGGTGCGCGCCCGGCTGGAAGGGCAGTTGGGCCGCGCCGCCACCGATGCCGAAATGGCCGCCGCGCTGGACCTGCCCATCGCCGACTATCGCGCCGCCATGGCGCAAACCCACGCCGTGCAAACCGAAAGCCTGGACGATGCCTATTCCGATCACAGCGACTGGTTTGCCAGCGACGATCCCGATGCCCATGATGTGCTGGAAAGCGAACGCCGCCGCAGCGCCATCGCTGCCGCCATCGCCGACCTGCCCGAACGCGAAGCCCAGGTGCTGCAACTCTATTTCGTCGAGGAACTGAACCTGGAGGAGATCGGCCAGGTCCTCGGCGTCGGCGCCGCCCGCATCTGCCAGATCAAGAAGGCGGCGCTCACCCGCATGCGCGGCAAGCTCGCCGGCTGGAACGACAGCGATTGAAACCCGCCGCGCCGGCTGGCAGGCTGGCAGGCATGATCGATCTCACCACGCTGCGCTCCGTCCTCTATCTGCCGGCCAACCGCCCCTCGGCCATCGCCAAGGCCCGCACGCTGGCCGCCGATGCCGTCATCCTCGATCTCGAAGATGCAGTGCAGCCCGATGCCAAGCAGGATGCCCGCGCCGCCGCCGTGGCCGCGGCGCAGGACGGCGGCTGGGAAGGCAAGCGCTTGTTCCTGCGCGTCAACGGCATCGGCACCCCCTGGCACGATGCCGACATAGCCGCCGCACAAGAAGAAGGCTTTGCCGGCATCGTCGTGCCCAAGGTGGACAGCGCAGCAGAGGCCCAAACGCTCGTCGCCCATGCCGGCGGCCGGCCGGTGCTGGCGATGATCGAAACCCCCGCCGCCGTGCTCGGCGCCGCCGCCATTGCCGCCGTGCCCGGCATCGCCGCACTGGTCGCCGGCATGGCCGATCTGGCCAAGGCCCTCAATTGCGGCGCCGATCCCGAACGCCGCCCGCTGCTCTACAGCCTGTCGGCCATCGTCCTCGCTGCCCGCGCCGCCGGCATCGCCTGTTTCGATGGCGTCTGCACCGAATTTCGCAACGAAGCCGCCTTCATCGCCGAGGCCGCGCAAGGGAAGATGCTCGGCTTTGACGGCAAGACGCTCATTCACCCCAGCCAGGTCGATCCCTGCAACCGCGTCTTCTCACCCACCGAAGCGGAAGTCGCCCAGGCCCACGCCATGATCGCCGCCTACGAAGCCGCCCTGGCGGCAGGCCGCGGTGTCGCCACCCTCGATGGCCAGATGGTGGAAGTGCTCCACGTCGACCAGGCCCGCCGCCTGCTGGCGCGGGTCTAGGCCTTCGCCCCGCACCGGTGGCAATAGGGCGCGAAACTGCCCTTGCGCGCGCCGCAGCCACCACAGGCTTCAAACAGCCCGATCCCGCAATGCGGGCAGAAATCAATTTCGGGGTTCTTCAGGTCCACCGGCCGTTCGCAACCGGGGCAGACGCCCTTGGCCAGCCGCACCAGCGCCTGGTCATAGGCCAGATCCTGCCGGCGCACCTGGTCCGGCTGGGCCTCGATCGCCTTCTGCCGCTCCAGATAATCCTGCAGCGCCACAATCGCCCAGCGCCCCACCAGCAGGGTGACGATGATGCCCACGCCATAGCGCACATAGCCGCCATAGCTGGGCAGATAGGGCACCAGCTCCACGAAGAATGCGAACAGCGCAAACAGGATGAAGCCCCAGACAAAGGGCCACCAGCGGCTCTGGCGCTGGCGCGCGAACAGATAACCGGCAATCACCAGCAAGGGCAGGGTGACCGCCAGCCGATACAGGAACACCCGCAGTTCCGATGCCTCGGTGGCCGCGATCATCTTGCGTTCGGCCTCGGCCTGCAGTGGCTCCAGGGCAACGCGCGCCCGGTCTTCCGCCTGCTGGGCATCAAGCATCTGCTGGCGCTGCGCCTCGCTTGCCTTGGTCGCAGCGGTTTCGGCTGACTTCAGCGCGTCCAACGCCTGGGTGCGCCGCTGCAGCTCGGCATCCTGGTTCGGCCGGCCGGTGGCCGTGCGGGTGGCCAGCCAATTGTCAAAGGTGGCGCGCGCCGCCTGATAATCCTTCTGGGCGCTCTGCCGCTTCAATTCGGCCTGCTCCAGCGCCGCCTCGGCCTTGAAACGCCGATCCCGCGCCGCGTCCTGCTGCCGGCTCAGCGCCCCGGCCTCGGCGGGCAGAAACTGCACCAGATCAATGTCTGCTTCGACCTGCGGCAGGTCGCCCACCACGGCATTGCCCAAGCCGATCAGGAAAAAGGCGAACACCAGCGCGATCAGCCACAGGGCCCGATTGAACCATTTTTCCGAAAGCCGAACCGCGCTGCTCATGGCAATGGATGCTGGTCCAACCACCCCAGCCTGTCAAACCACCCCCTGCGCCGATTTTCCGCTTGGCAAATTCGCGCCAATTGCCTAACCGGCGCCCCACCCATTCAAATGGGCCGGCTGCTGGGGCGTCGCCAAGCGGTAAGGCAGCGGTTTTTGGTACCGCCATTCCCAGGTTCGAATCCTGGCGCCCCAGCCAATCGCACGCACGGTGATGAACCTTCGCGCGGCCCGGCGTTCCTTGGTCGCGTCTGCATATCGTGCAGCGAATTCTTGAAAGATAATGCGCCCGGCTGCAGGGTCAAAACAGCCGGGCGCATCGATGTGGCTGGCGGGCCGCGAAGGGCTGCCGGCCGGGCTGATCACCACACCGGGTCAGTAGGGAGGGCAGGGATGCGGGTGTTGTTGGCGCCCAGGGTCTGGCGGCAGCAACATGTCCACATGCCGGCCCGCTGACACGGGTTGGGCAGCCTGATGGGTGATCGCGCCGCCCGTGCGTGGGTCGAACGTCCAGGCGGCGCGGGTCACTCATCCGGTCCGGAAACGGCCGCCTGGTCGCAGCGGCCGCTCCGTAAGGATTGGCAGAACATGCCGTTCCGCCCGCCACGACATATCGGCCAATCCGCCCCGTCCCACCAGTAACAAGCCCGTGACGTTGCCGTGAATAATCCGTGACAGCCACGTTGACCCCAGTTTAAACCTCTCAAATTCCAAGCGAGGGAGTAGGATGTGATGGTGCCGGGGGCTGTCGGCGCAACCGATCCGATTGGGGCCGAAGATCAGAACGAGATGAAACCGCGTGTGTCCATCGGTGTGCACGGGCCGTTCCGCATGTTTGCGGCCGATGGCACGCGAATCGATGTCACCAGCCGCAAGGGCATGGCGCTGATCGCCATGCTGGCCCTGTTGCCGCGCCAGGAGCACAATCGCGATTGGCTGCGGCGGCAATTGTGGGGCCGCCGCGACGAGGAACAGGGCCAGGCCAGCCTGCGCAAGGAATTGTCCCGCCTGCGCAAGGAACTGGATGCGCGTGCCCCCGGCCTGTTGTGCAGTGAGGGGCGGCGCGTGTGGCTGAACCCCGATCTTTATGATTTGCTGCCGGCCGAACCCGGCCAACTTCTGCTGGAAGGCATGGAAATTGCCGGCGCGCCCGATTTCACCCAATGGCTGCAGCAGCAGCGTGAAGCCGTGCCGCACCGGCCTGACAATTTCGCGGCACCGCGCATCGCCTCCAGCCTGGCCGTGCTGCCCTTCATCAACGAAAGCGGCGATGCCACCAGCGATTATCTGGCCGCTGGCATTGGCGATGAGCTGGCCGACCGCATTTCGCGTCTGCGCTGGATCAAGGTGATCGGTTCGGGCAACAGCTTTGCCGTCGGCGGTGGCGAAGATGTGCTCGCCGCCGGGCGCCGGCTGGGTGCATCCTATGTGTTTGGTGGGCGGCTGCGGCGCAGCCTGTCGGGCTGGCAATTGTCGGGCCGGCTCATGGCCTGTGCCGATGGCGAAATAATCTGCTCGCCCTCGCTCGAACTGGTCAACCCGCAGGAATCGGGCGCCATCCTGCCCATCGTCGATCAGATGGTGGCGCTGCTGGCCGATCGGCTGGACGACAGCGAGCGCGAACGTGTGGCCAATCTGCCGGCCGATGCGCTGGATGTGAATGATCTGATCTGGCGCGGCCGCTGGCACCAGAACCGGCTGTCCGCCCCAGAGCTGGACAAGGCGGCCGCCTATTTCGCCGAAGCCTTGCGGCTGGCGCCCGATTCTCCCAACGCCGGCATCGAATGGGCGCAGAATCTGGGCTATCGCCTGTGGAGCCGCCGGGCCGAACCGGCCGAACTGGAAGCCTTTGGCGAAGCCGCCCGCCGCGCCGTTGATCTTGATCGCCGCGATGGCCGCGGTCATATGCTGGTCGGCATCGCCGAAATGTGGCAGCGCCGAATGGGCCCGGCCGAAACCTGGCTGCGGCAGGCGATTGAACGCTGCCCCAGCCTGGCCATGGCGCATGAACAACTGGGCACGCTGCAAACCCTCAATGGCCGGCCGGTCGCGGCCTGCGAATGGCTGATGACGGCGCTGCGCCTGTCACCGCATGATTTCCGCCGCTTCTATCGCGAGGCCGAACTGGCACTGGCCCTGCTGCTGCAAGGTGAATGGGAAGACGCGCTGAGCCGGGCCGAAACCGCCATCGCGCTGCAGCCGGCCTATTGGCATGCCCATCTCACCCGCATCAACGCCTTGTGGCGCTTGAAGAGTGATGCCGGCGCCGCCGCCGCGCTGGCCGAATTGCAGGCGGCCCGGCCTGGCTTCCGCAGCGATTATGTTGACTGGATTCCGTTCCGCAACGCCAGCTTCAACGCCTGGCTGAAGGAACCGCTGCAGGCATTGCAATCGGGCTGAACACAAATCCTGGGGGTGGGGCATGGCATTGTTCAAGCTGAAATATCCGGTGCCTGCCGGCCCCCAGTCCTGGCATTTGTCGGGCCAGGATCTCGCCCAGGTCCGCTTCCGCCTGGAACGGCTTGAGCCCGTCGGCCTGCTTGCCCGATTGTTCCGCAAGGTCGTCCTGATCGGCCTTGCCCTGGCGGTCTGGTGGGCCCGCGTTTTCGGCCCCTATAGCCTCCTCGGTGTCCGCATTGTCGCCCGCCACGATGATGTGGTCGCCGTGCTCGGTGATCCCGCCCGCTATCCTGTCCCGTTCGGGCCCGAAATGGTCCTGCTCGCCCATGGTCCGGCGTCGGCTGATGCCGATCCCGCCCTGCGCCCGCCCTTCATGCTCGGCACCGAAGGCCCCGATCACGCCAGCCAGCGCGCACTTGTGGAACAGGCGATGGCCGCCGGGCCGGGCTGGCGAGACCGGTTCATGGCCGACACCAGCGCCATCACGGCGGCGCTGCTCGCCAATGCCGATGGCCAGATCGATGTGATGAAGGATGTGTTTGCCCGGGTGACGGCGCAAACCGGTGCCGATTTCCTTGGGCTCGCCCCGCCCGACGTCGATGCCTATTCGGATTGGACGCTGGCCATGTCGGCCATGCTGTTTGGCGATCCGTCGGGCACGCCCGTGCCGCGCGAACTGGCCCAGCATGCCGGCTGGCGGCTGCGCGCCCTGATCGATGCACAACTGGCCCGTGCCGTCGCCCAGCTGGCACCGTTGGATACCGCCGGGCGGGAGGCACTGGCCGCGCAAAAGGGCCTGATGTGGGCGCTGGCCGCCACGAAAATGGCCGGCGCGCCCACGCTGGCGCCGGCCGATCATGCCCTCATCCGCTCCATCATCACCGGCCTTGCCATCGGCCTTGGCCCCACCACCACGCTGGCCGGCGGCAAGGCGTTTGATTGGCTGCTGAACCATCCCGGCCCGTTCCAGATGGCGGTGGACGCGGCGCAAGCCGGCAACCGCGACGCCCTGCGCCGCATCGCGCTGGAAGCCTGCCGCATGGCCCCGGCGCTCGATCCCGGCCAGTTCCGCATGGGCCCCGACGGCCCGGTGCTGGCCGCCACGGCAGCGGCCATGCGCGATCCCAAGATCTGGCCCCGGCCTGGCCAGTTCGATCCCGATCGCTGGGTGGGCAAGGAATTCGCCCCCAATCTGATGTTCGGCCACGGCCTGCACAACTGCATGGGCCAGCACATGAGCACCGAGCAGATGACGGCGATCATGGCCGAACTTTTCGCCCAGCCCGGCCTAACCCGCGCCAGCAAGACGCAAACCGCCGGCGTCTTCCCGCGCCGGCTGGATGTGCGCTATGGCCCGGCCATCCCGGCTGGCCCGGCGGCGCATGCGATGATCACGCTGAATGTGCCGGTGCTGCGCGGTGTCGCCGATCCCGCCGCCGAACTTGCCGCGCTGGAAAATGATCTGATCGGCTTTGGCAACCCGGCCGGAAAGCCCGTCCGCGACTGGCTCGATGGCGTCGGCATCGTCCATTATCTGTCGATCAACGCATTGGATGTCGGCACGCCGGCCGCGCCGGATGTGCGCCTACTGATCGAGATTTCGGCCGATGGGGCGGAAGAACAGGCCCTCGAAACCATCTTCGCCAACCCGCCCGCCGATCTTTCGGCCCTGATCCAGCGGGTCAGCGCCTGGGATGGCCAATCCAGCCTGGCTGCCTTCCTGATCCGCCATCGGCTCGATGTGCGGCCGCGGCCCTGGGGCGCCACCGGCCTGCTCTACAACGGCTCCACCGGCTTCACCATGGCGATGAAGCGCCGCCGCCGCCTGCTTGCCGATTTCGCCCGCCGCGCCGCCGATCATGTCCAGGCCCAGGCTGGCGGCGCTGCCGCCCCGGCGCTGGAAAGCGTTGCCGCCATCCGCGCCATGCTCGCCGATCCCGCCAGCGCGCCCGCGCATCTGGCAGACGAGGCGAGGGCCCTGCGCCCGCTGCTGTTCGTCCCCGGCCGTCAGCGCCTGCCCTATGTCCATTTCCAGTGGCCGGGCTTCTGGGGCGGGGTGATCGCCTATCTCTTCTCGCCCGCCGGCCGCTGGATTCCGGCGATCGCCGCCCTGCCGGCGCTTGCGGTCGGCCTTGCCACCTGGTGCCTGCTGGCCCCCGGCCTGTGGCTGGCCAAACTCGCCATCTGTGCCGCCGTCGGCCTGCTCGCCGCCGCCCTGTTCTGGGGCGCGGCGCTGTTCATCACCGTCCGCCAGTTGAACAAATTGGAAGCCAGCGACGCGCCCGACACACGCGATCCCGATCTGGCCAAGCGCCTCGCCATCGCAGCCGCCGAAAACGCCCCCGGCCACGAGCAGAGCCACATCATCTCCTGTTCCGATTTCAAGCCCGGCCTGCTGCGCCGGCTCACCTTCGCCTTCGCCATGTGGGGCATCAAGGTCTTCGCCACCAACTACACCCGCTCGGGCTTCATCCTCACCATGGGCACCATCCACTTTGCCCGCTGGCTGCGCCTGCCCGATGCCGAAAAACTGATCTTCTTCAGCAATTATGACGGCACCTGGGAATCCTATCTCGAAGATTTCATCACCAAGGCCCACGAAGGCCAGACCGCGGCCTGGAGCCATGGTGTTGGCTTCCCGCCGGCCCGCAACCTGGTGCTCGAAGGCGCCAAGAACGGCGATCTGTTCAAGCGCTGGGTGCGCCGGCAACAGCGGCTCACCCATGTCTGGTACAGCGCGCTGCCTGATCTCACCCTCGATCGCATCCGCGCGCAAGGGTTGATCCACCACGGCCTTGCCCGCGCCGCCGATGAAGCCGCCGCCCAGGATCTGCTCAGCCTGCTGGGCAGCCTGCCGCGCCCGGCTGAGGTGGTGGACACCGCCCAGGTGCAAAGCATCGTCTTCCGCGCCATGGGCAGCCTCGTCCACGGTGCCCATCTCTTCCTGCGCCTGCCGGCCGATGCCCCCAACGCCGCGCTGGCCCGGCTGCTGGCCGGGGAAGGGGCCTTGCCGCCGGTGCGTTTTGGCGATCTGCCCTCGGGCGCACCGCGCCTCACCGCCACCGCCAGCCTCGCCCTGTCACCGGCCGGCCTCGTCAAGCTGGGCCTGCCGGGGCCCGACAGCGCCCATGGCCTCGCCAGCTTCCCCCTGGCCTTCATGGCCGGCATGAAGCGCCGTGCCACCATCCTGGGCGATGCGCCCGATTGGGCGGCGGCCGGGCTTGCTGCCTATGATGATGCCGATGTCTGTCTGATCCTTGCCACCGAAACCCCGCAGCAGCTGGCCGCCGCCATTGCCGCCGCCGGCAGCATCGCCACCATCGCCCACCAGGTCATCACCAGCCCCAGCGGCAACGGCCCCAACCCGGGCAGCCTCGAAACCGATCATTTCGGCTTCAAGGATGGCATTTCCCAGCCGGTCATCCGCCACACCGGCGATTGGCGCCGCCGCCCCGCCACCGATCACATGGCCGCCGGCGAAATCCTGCTCGGCCACCCCAGCAACCAGGGCTACACCGCCCCGCCGCTGCGGCTGGAATCCGGCCATGATCCCCTCGGCCTGCTCCCCGCCGCGGCGGAGCCCAAGCGCCCCTATCCCGATTTCACCCCCGATGATCCGCCCGCCTTCCGCGATTTCGGCCGCAACGGCAGCTTCCTCGTCGTCCGCCGCCTCGCCCAGAATGTCGAAGGCTTTGCCCAGGGCACCGCGGCCGCCGCCGCCGATCTCAACCAGCGCTGCCCGCACCTCGCCCCCAGCATCGGCCAGACCATCGATGGCGAATGGGTGGCGGCCAAGATCATCGGCCGCTGGAAGGATGGCACCCCGCTGATCGATCGTGCCGGCCCCGGCACCGATGGCGATGCGCGCAATGATTTCAGCTTCGCCCAGGAAGACCCGCAGGGCCTCGCCTGTCCGCTCGGCAGCCATATCCGCCGGGCCAACCCGCGCGATGGGCTTGATCGCAATGATCCGGAAAGCCAGTCCACCATCAACCGTCACCGCCTCGTCCGCCGTGGCCGGCCCTATGCCGAGGGCGACGAGCGCGGCCTGATGTTCACCGCCATCTGCGCCGATATCGAA
This sequence comes from Sandarakinorhabdus sp. FBCC-B8862, assembly GCF_059745315.1. NCBI lineage: Bacteria > Pseudomonadati > Pseudomonadota > Alphaproteobacteria > Sphingomonadales > Sphingosinicellaceae > Sandarakinorhabdus > Sandarakinorhabdus sp. FBCC-B8862. The sequence continues at coordinate 510,194 of NZ_CM185574.1, read as the reverse complement.
CGCCAGTTCGAATTCATCCAGCAACGCTGGCTGTTCAGCCCCAGCTTCCACGGCCTGCCCGGGGAGGTTGATCCCTTGCTGGGGCAGGGCAATTTCACCCTGCCCACCGCCAGCGGCCCCGTCCGCCTCACCGGCCTCGCGCAATGGGTCACGCTGAAAGGCGGCGGCTATTTCTTCCTGCCCGGCCGCGCCGCCCTGCGCTGGCTGTCGCAGCCGCGCTGAATCCGCTTTCCCTGTCGGCGCGCGGCCGGTATGCGCGCCCACAGCCAAAAGGGGGGCTTTATGGACCGTTTTCTCACCACCCACGTCGGCAGCCTGCCGCGCGCCGCCGATCTGCTCGATCAGATCATCGCCCGTGAAGAAGGCCATGCCGTGGACGAAGCCGCCCTGGCCGCGCGCATCGAACAGGCGGTCGCCGATGTGGTGGCCAAACAGGCCGCCGCCGGCATCGACATCATCAACGACGGCGAACAGTCAAAGCCCAGCTATGCCACCTATATCAAGGATCGGCTGACCGGCTTTGGCGGCACCGGCACCAGCTATGTGTTTGCCGATGTGGAAGATTTCCCCGGCGTCAAGCAGCGCATCTTCGGCGATGCCGGCCGCAAGCACCGCAAGACCCCGGCCTGCAACGCCCCCATCACCGTGAAGGACATGGAGGCGGTGCACATCGATGCCGCCAATCTCAACCGCGCCATCGCCGCCCACCCCGGCAAACAGGCCTTCATGTCCGCCGCCTCGCCCGGCGTCACCGCGCTGTTCTTCCGCAACGATTTTTATGCCAGCGATGAAGATTATGTGATGGCGCTCGCCGAAGGCCTGCGCCACGAATATGAGGCGATTGCCGCCGCCGGCATCACCCTGCAGGTCGATTGCCCCGATCTCGCCATGGGCCGCCACACCCAGTTCCGCGATCTTGATCTGAAGGGCTTCCGGGCAAAGATGGAGCTGAACATCGCCGCCCTCAACCATGCCACCCGCAACATCGCGCCGGAACAGATGCGCATGCACCTGTGCTGGGGCAATTATCCCGGCCCCCACCATTGCGACGTGCCGCTGGCCGACATCATCGATCTGATCTGGACCGCGCGCCCCCACGCCATCCAGTTCGAAGCCGCCAACCCGCGCCACGCCCACGAATTCGCCCTGTTCGAAACCGTCAAGCTGCCCGAAGGCAAGAAGCTCATCCCCGGCGTCGTCGAATGCCAGAGCCCCTATATCGAACACCCCGGCCTGATCGCCCAGCGCATCGCCCGCTACGCCCATCTCGTCGGCCGCGACAATGTCATGGCCGGCATCGATTGCGGCTTCTCCATCCACGCCGGCTCGGGCGGGGTGGACCCTGACGTGGTCTGGGCCAAGATGGCCGCCATGGCCGAAGGCGCTGCAATCGCGACAAAGCAATTCTGGCCCTGACATCCTCCCCTGCAAGGGGAGGTGGCGCCCGCAGGGCGACAGAGGGGTAAGGCCCGGCCCACGCGCCCTTGCGCCGGCACGCCAGCGCTGCCAACCTCCCCCCATGCTGCATGGCCCGCCATCCACCCAGCGCAAGGCCCGCCAACTCCGCCGCAGCCTGACCCTGCCCGAAGTCAAACTTTGGCAAGCGCTGCGGCAGCGGCCGGGCGGCCTGCGCTTCCGCCGCCAGCACCCGGCCGGCCCCTATATTGTGGATTTCTATTGCCCCGCCCATCGCCTGGCGGTGGAAATCGACGGCGACAGCCATAACAACGCCGCGCAATGGCAGCATGATCAGGCGCGCGATGCCTGGCTTGCCACCCACGGCGTCCTCACCCTGCGCATCCCCGCCCGCGACGTGCTGGCAGATCGCGACGCCGTCATCACCCGCATCCCCGCCACCACCCGCGAGCCATGAGCCAACCACATCCTCCCCTGCAAGGGGAGGTGGCGCCGAAGGCGACGGAGGGGTGTCGCCCGTGGAAACCACTGCTCCGCCCTCGCTACCAGAACCCCTCCGCCTCACTGCGCTCGGCACCTCCCCTCAAAGGGGAGGATGAACCCACCCACATCCTCCCCTGCAAGGGGAGGTGGCGCCCGCAGGGCGACGGAGGGGTGTCGCCCGTGCAATCCGCCGCTCCGCCCTCGCCGCCAGAACCCCTCCGCCTCGCTCCCGCTCGGCACCTCCCCTCAAAGGGGAGGATGGACACGCCCAGACCCTCCCCCGCGCAGCAGAAGCCCTCATCCTCCCCTGCAAGGGGAGGTGGCGCCCGCAGGGCGACGGAGGGGTGTCGCCCGTCGAAACGACCGCTCTACCCTCAGCGCCCGCGCCTCACGGCCCGTCATAACCAATCGCCGCCGCCGCCGCGCCGCTCATGATGAAACCGATCGGCCGCTCGGTTTCTTCCTGCAGATGGCCGATCAGGCTGGCGGTGCGGGCCAGCAGAGAAATGCCCTTCAGTGCGGCCAGCGGGAAGCCGACATCGAGCATCACCGCCGGGATCGCGCCATTCACGTTGATCGGCAGCGGTCGGCCCAGCACGGCGGGCAGGGCGGCCTGCACGTCGCGCAGCGCCTTGATGTGGGCGCCCTCCACGCCATGCTCGGCTGCCAGCTTCAGCAGCAGGTTGGCGCGCGGGTCGCCTTCGCTGTGCTGGGGATGGCCAAAGCCGGGGATGGCCTTTTTCTCGGCGCGCAGCGCCCGCACCGCGGCTTCGGCATCGCCCCCCGCTGCCACGGCTTCCACCACCTGCGCCAGGAACCGCCCGGCCACCTCGGCCGATCCCAGCACCACGCTGCCGCAGCCCAACAGGCCGGCGGCCACAGCGCCGTGGAAGGCCTCGGGCGCGGCGGCATAGGTCATGCGCGCGGCCACCACCGATGGCACCAGGCCATGTTCGGCAATGGCGCACAGCACGGCGTTGGCGAAGAATTTCTGCGTCTCGCTCGGCACCTGGCCGGTCACCAGCATCCAGAAATAGGTGGTGAAATCGGTGTTGCCGATGATCTCGCCGGTCAGATCCTGGCCGCGCACCTTGATCTGGTGGGTATCGGATGTGCAGATGGCGGTGAAGGGGGCATCCTGCTTGCCGATGCGCATGGGTGGGCTCCTCAATATTTCGAAATACGAACTTGCCTTCGATATGCGAAAAGAATAGGGAGGGCAAGCTGGCCGCAGGGCCTGCCGGGCAGTGTGGCCCACGCGCGGTCACCCGCAACCGATGTGCGGTCACCGGCGCGCAGGCTGCGGTCACCGTGCGCCATCGTGCGGGCACGGCGGCACCGGTTGCGGCCACGTTTGCACGGGTTTTCGCAGGTGGGAGGATGGGTGATGCAAGCTGAACAGGCCGCGCTGCCGCTGGCGGGTGTGACCGTGCTGGAAATGGGCACGTTCATCACCGGGCCCTGTGCCGGCATGCTGCTCGCCGATCTCGGCGCCCGGGTGATCAAGGTGGAACAGCCCGGCAGCGGCGATCCCTTCCGCGCCTACAAGGGCACGCTTTATTCCCCGCATTTTCAAACCTATAACCGCAACAAGCAGTCGATCACGCTGGATACGCGCCAGCCCGAAGATCTGGCCGCCTTCGATGCGTTGGCCCGCGATGCCGATGTGTTCATCCAGAATTTCCGCCCCGGCGTGGCGAAGAAACTCGGGGTGGACTGGGAACGGCTGCACGCCCTCAACCCGCGCCTCGTCTATGCCAGCATCTCCGGCTTTGGCAGCAGCGGCCCCGATGCCGACCGGCCGGCCTTTGACACCGTGGCCCAGGCCGCGTCGGGCTTCCTGCGCCTGCTGGTCAATCCCGTGCACCCGCGCGTCGTCGGCCCGGCCATCGCCGATGCCATGACCGGCTTTTATACCGCGCAGGGCGTGCTCGCCGCCCTGTTCCAGCGTACCGCCACGGGGCAGGGGCGGCTCGTTGAAACCTCGATGTTCGAGGCGATGGCTCACTTCAACCTTGATGATTTCACGCATCTTTTTGCCGCCGGCCAGGTGATGGATGCCTATAGCCGCCCGCACGTGTCGCAATCCTATGTGTTCCAGTGCAGCGACGGCCTGTGGCTGGCCCTGCACATGAGCTCACCGCCGAAATTCTGGGAAAATCTGGCCCAGGCCGTGGAACAGCCCGACATGCTGGCGCTGCCGGCCTTTGCCAGCCGCGATGCCCGCATCGCCCATTATGAGGATGTGGTGGCGCATCTGGCGCCGATCTTCGCCACCCGCCCGCGCGCCGACTGGCTGGCCCGGCTGCGCACTCTCGAAGTGCCCTCCGCCCCCGTCGCCACCACGGTGGAGGTGCTGGAGCATGACCAAGCCCGCCATCTGCAGCTCCAGGTCTCCGCCCCCGGCCCGATGGGCGAATTCCGCACCATCCGCTCGCCGATTTCCTTCGATGGGCAACGCAATCTCACCGTCACCGCGCCGCCGCTGCTCGGGCAGGACAATGCCGCCATCCTCGGCCGCCGTGCCGAAGCGGCAGAATAGTTGACCGCGCCCGCCAAAGCCTGCCACACCAAGGCGATGGGTGCGGACAAGGATCCGGAATATCTCTCGACGCTGGAACGGGGGCTGAAGGTGCTGCGCGCCTTTGACGCGACGCGCCCGGAAATGGCCCTGTCCGAAGTGGCGGCCGCCACCGATCTGCCGCCGGCAGTGGCCCGCCGCTGCCTCAACACGCTGGTGGCGCTGGGCTATATCCGCCAGGATGGCCGGCGCTTCCTCCTCACACCCGAAGTGCTGGCCTTCGGCTCGGCCTATCTCTCCTCGATGAATGTCGAGAGCGTCGCGGTGCCGCCGCTGCAGGCGCTGGCCGAAGCGACCGGGGATTCGGTCAGCCTCGCCGTGCGCTCGGGGCGGGAAATCCTCTATCTTGTCCATGTGCCCAGCAACCGCCGCATCCGGCTGGGGGCAGGGGTGGGCACCCGCTTTCCGCTGCATGCCACCTCGATGGGCAAGGTGCTGCTGTCCTACGCCGCCGATGTTGTGGTAGAGGAATTGCTGGCCGCCGGTCCGCTGGCCCGCATGACGGAGCGGACGGTGACCGATCCGGCCGCCCTGCGCGCCCGCCTGGCGCTGGTGCGCGACCGCCAGTACGACAGCGCGCTCGACGAGCTGGATTATGGCATCGTGTCGGTCGCGGTGCCGGTGCGCGATGCGCAAGGCGTGGTGGTGGCTGCGATCAACTGCTCCACCAGCACCACGCGCATCAGCCAGGATGAACTGGTGCGCACGCGGCTGCCGCTGCTGCGCGATGCCGCCGGCCAGATCGAGGCGGAATTGCGCCGCACGCCGATGCTGGCCCGTTCGCTCGCCCGCTGACTGTCCCCATTTTCCACCTGTAGGACACGCCCAACAGCCGCCGGGGTGCGGCATCTGCGCGCGCAAACTTCGCATATCGAACTTGACTTCGCATGCCGAAACGCTATCGCCGATGGTCAAGGCCCGTCTCGGGCCGGGCGTGGCGCGGGAAGGCCACGCCCCAGCATTGGGGAGGCACAAGATGCAGATGAATTTCGCCCGTCACGCGGCCCGCCTGTTGGCCACCTCCGCCCTGGTCGCGCTGCCGGCCTTCGCCCAGACCGCCGAAGCGCCGAAGGACGAGGGCGAGATCATCGTCACCGCCACCCGCCGCGCCGACACGCTGCAGAACACGCCGGCCGCCGTGGCCGCCTTCACCAGCGCCACCATCCAGTCTGCCGGGATCGAGCGGCCGGGTGACTTCATCGGCCTGACCAGCAACGTCAACCTGGTTGAAACCCAGAACGCCGGCAACGCCTTCGTCATCATCCGCGGCATCACCCAGGCCCGCAATTCGGAACCGTCGGTGGCCGTCATCGTTGATGGCATCCAGCAGGTGAACCCGGCCCAATTCAACCAGGAACTGTTCGACATCGAACAGATCGAAGTGCTGAAGGGCCCGCAGGGCGGCCTCTATGGCCGCAACGCCATCGGCGGCGCCATCATCATCCGCTCCAAGGCCCCCACCGATGAGCTCAGCGGCAAGATCACCGCCGGGGTGGACAATGGCTTTGGCTATTATGTGCGCGGCAATGTTTCCGGCCCGGTCGCCGAAAATCTGAAATTCCGCCTGTCGGGCAGCTGGTATGACACCGATGGTTTCATCCGCAACACGTTCCTCAACGAAAAGGCCGATCCGATCAAGGATCTGAACTTGCGCGGCAATCTGCTGTGGAACCCCACCGCCGGCCTCGATGTCGATCTGCGCGTCGCCTATTCCAACCTGCAGACCCAGGCGCTTTATTTCAACATCGTCAACGATGTGAACGACACCTCGCTGCCGGTGCGGGTCAACAACCGCGGCCAGAACGACCGCGAGATGTGGAACGCCGCGCTGAAGGTCAAATACAGCGGCGATTTCGGCACCGTCCAGAACGTCTTCAGCTATGACCGGTTGACCGAAGTGCTGACCGGCGACGCCTTCAACTTCCTGCCGATCCGGGATTCCCTCTTCTTCCAGTTCTTTGGCTTCGACCTCAACCAGAGCCAGTTCCTCGAAGTGGACGCCTGGTCGAACGAGCTGCGTTATGAATCGCCGGCCGACAAGCCGCTGCAGTTCATCGTCGGCTCCTACATGGTCGGCACCAAGCGCTTCATTTCCACCGGCAACATGATCGATACCGGCCAGGGCGTGTTCCCGGTGTTCCGCACCCCGTCGACCGATCCGCGCAACCCGCAGTTCAGCTTCCTGTCCGACAGTCAGGATAACTTCGCCTGGGCGCTGTTCGCCAACACCAGCTGGAAGGTGAACGAGCAGCTGCGCGTCGATGCCTCGCTGCGCTATGACCGCGACACCCGCGAAAACACCACGCTCACCCCCACCGCCTTCCTGCCCAACGTGCCCGGCTTCCCGCAGGGCCGCAGCGGCGATGTGCGCAAGCGCAGCTTCCAGAGCTGGCAGCCCAAGTTCACCCTGACCTACAAGCCGGTGGACAATATCACCCTCTATGGCGGCTGGAGCCGTGGTTTCCGCTCGGGCGGCTTCAACCAGACCGGTGTTGGCGCCGTGGCGGCCGGCAATGGCATCGTCGGCGTCGGCGATATCTTCAACGCCGAAGTGGCCGAAACCTGGGAAGTCGGCGCCAAGACGCAGACCGATGACAAGCTGCTGACCTTCAACGCGGCCGCATTCTCGACCCGCACCGAAAACAGCTATTTCTTCGTCTTCCTGGCCGCCAACTCCACGCAAAACCTCGGCAACGTGCCGCTGGCGCAGATCAAGGGCTTTGAACTGGAAGCCAATCTGCGGCCGATGAAGGGCCTCGATATCAACTTTGGCCTTGGCTATACTGACAGCAACATCAAGCGCTTCGCCGACGCCCGCCGCATCGGCAACGAACTGCCGCTGATCAGCCGCTACACCTTGAATGCCGGCATCAACTATGTCCGGCCGCTCACCGAGGATCTGAACCTCAACGCGCGCGTCGATTATCGCCGCACCGGGCGCACTTGGTGGGATGTCGAAAACTCCACCAGCCGCAACCCGGTGGACATCATTGATGCCCGCCTTGGCGTCTCCACCAACAAGTGGAGCGTGACGGCCTTCAGCCAGAACCTCACCAACAGCATCTACAACGCCGAATTCTCGCCCGGTGGCTTCGTGTTCAAGGCGCGCCCGCGCCGCTATGGCATCGAAGCCAGCTTCAACTTCTGATCGAAAGGCACGAACAATGGCCCGCGTTCTCGTCCTCTATTACTCCTCCTGGGGGCATGTGGAGGCCATGGCCAACGCCGTGGCCGAGGGCGCGGCCAGCGTCGATGGCGTCGAAGCCGTGGTGAAGCGGGTGCCCGAACTGGTGCCCGCCGACACCGCCGCGGCCTTCTTCTACAAGACGGAGCAGGCGGCCGCGATCGCCGATCCGAACGAACTCGCCGATTATGACGCCATCATCATCGGTACGCCCACCCGCTTCGGCAACATGGCGGCCCAGATGCGCAACTTCCTCGATCAAACGGGCGGCCTGTGGGCCAAGGGTGCGCTGATCGGCAAGCTGGGCGGCGCCTTTGTCGCCACCGCCAGCCAGCATGGCGGCCAGGAAACCACGCTCACCAGCATCCACACCACGTTGTTGCACCATGGCATGATCATCGTTGGCCTGCCCTACAGCTTTGCCGGCAATTCGATCATGACCGAAATCAGCGGCGGCACGCCCTATGGCGCCTCGACGCTGGCCGCCGGCGATGGCAGCCGCCAGCCGTCCACCAACGAACTTGACGGCGCCCGCTTCCAGGGCCGCCACACCGCCGAGATTGCGAAGAAGCTGTTTGGTTGATTATCCTTTGGGGGAGGAGAGCATCATGACCATCACCCGCCGTCCCAACCGCCTGCACCACACCGCCTATGTCACCAGGGACCTGGAGGCCACGCGCGCCTTTTACGAGGATGTGATCGGCCTGCCGCTGATCGCGACCTGGACGGAAGCCGACGAGCTGTTCGGCAAGCTGCGCACTTATTGCCACGTCTTTTTCGAGCTGAACGATGGCTCGTGCCTGGCCTTTTTCCAGTTCGCCGATCCGGCTGACCAGGCCGAATTTGGCCCGGAAATCCCGTCGAGCCCGTTCATCCACATCGCCCTGCATGTCGACAAGGACACGCAGGAAGCGCTGGAAGCCCGCATCAAGGCCGCCGGCATCACGGAACCGGCCACCTATGTGCTGGAACATGGCTATTGCCGCTCGGTCTATGTCACCGATCCCAACGGCATGATCCTCGAATTCACCTATGATGCACCCGAAGCGCTTGATCCCGCGCTCGACGCCCAGCGCCGCGCCAACGCCCATGCCGAACTGAAGCGCTGGCTGGCCGGCGATCACACCAACAACAACAATTTCCGCTCGGCCGCGTGATCCAGCCGGCGCCGTCCACGGCGATGGACGGCGCCTTCGCCGGCAGCCGCCTGCACCGCATCCCCGTGCCGGGGGGCGAACTGGTCGCCGAAGTGGCGGGGCAGGGGCCGGCCATCATCCTGCTCCACGGCTGGACGCTGGACCGGCGGCAATGGCGCGGCCAGCGCCCGCTGGCCAGCCGTTTCACGCTCATCGCCCTTGATCGCCGCGGCTGTGGCGACGCCACCGCCCCGCCCGATCTGGCCGAAGAGCCGGCTGACATCAGCCGCGTCGTCACCGCGCTCGGCCTCGGGCGCTATCATCTCGTCGGCTTGTCCCAGGGCGGCAAGGTGGCGCTGGCCCACGCGGCCCAGCGCCCGGCCGGGCTGGACCGGCTGGTGGTGATCGGTGCGCCGATCGATGCCGATCTGCCAGCTCCGCCCGATGCGCTGCCGCTGGCCCATATGGCCGATCTTGCCCGCGCCGGGCGCATGGCTGATCTGCGCGCCTTCTGGCTGGCACACCCGCTCACCGCCGGTCGCCCGGAAGTGCGCGCCGCCATGGCCACCATGCTGGCCCGCTATGATGGCCGTGATCTGGTCGCACCCGGCCGGCCGCTGCGGGTCACCCTTTCTGACATTGCCCGCATCACCGCGCCTGCCACCGCGCTGGCCGGGGCGGATGACACGCCGTGGCGCCGCGCGGTCGCCGCCATGCTGGGCCGGGCCGGCTTTGCCCACGCCCTCGTCCCCGGTGGTGGCCATCTCGCCCCGATGGACGCGGCCGAGGCCACCAACGCCGCGCTGATCGCCGCCCTCACTTGACGTGGGCCACCGCTGCGGCAGCATGGCCGCGCATCCGGGATTTCCCGCAGCTTGACTTGGATGCAGCTGCGTGGCCATTTGTCCGGACAACTTGTGGAGCTTGCCCGCGATGTCTGATCTGCCACCGCCCTACACCGCGCTCACCCGCCACCCGATGCTGGCACGCACCAACCATGACGAGGCGGCGCGGTTCAACTTCCTCACCCACCTGAACCGCTATCTGTCGGGCACGCTGGGGCCGGGGAACCGGCTCGCCTATGATACCCGCGTGCTGCCGGCCTTCCGCGCCGAACATGGCCGCGATCCCGAACATCGCTATGAAATCCGCGATGCCATGAACCAGGACCCATTCCACCGCATGTGGAGCGCGCTCAAGCGCAATTCGATGGAGATGCGCCAGCACAACGGCCGCGCCACCGTGCTGCGCCAGCTTGACGAGCTTGATGCGCTCGCCCGCCAGTTCAACGAGCATTCGGGCCAGCTTGAACTCGATCCCAGCATTCAGCAGCCCGAATATCAGACTGCGGTGGACATTCATTGCCAGCCCGGCGGTTATCACAGCGAGGAACGGCCCGGCGATGTGTCGGCCGGGGCCAATTATGATGTCGGCATCTTTGCCACCACCGGCGGCGCGCTGGGCGGCCTCAACGATGGCGGCGGCCAGGCGGTGGTGGCCTGGGCCAGGAAGGAACGCCCCGGCTGGCAGCCGCAGCGCATCCTCGATGTCGGCGCCACGGTTGGCCACAACGCCGTGCCGATCGCGCTGGCCTATCCGGAAGCCGAGGTGATCGCCATCGACACTGCAGCCGCCTCCCTGCGCTATGGCGCGGCGCGCGCCGCCGGGCTGGGCGCGAAGAACATCAAGTTCGTCCAGGCCAATGGCGAAGATCTGTCGCGCTTCCCCGACAATCATTTCGATTGGGTGCAGACGACGATGTTCCTGCACGAACTGTCGGCCCGGGCGATGCCGAAACTGCTGGCCGAATGCCACCGCGTGCTCAAGCCCGGCGGCCTCATCCTCCACATCGAACAGCCGCAATATTCGGATGCCATGCCGCTGTTCGAACAGTTCATGCGCGACTGGGATGCGTTCAACAACAACGAGCCGTTCTGGAGCGCGATGCACGGCCAGGATCTGAAGCAGGTGATGGCCCGCGCCGGCTTCCCGCTGGAAAGCCAGTTCGTCGTCGGCGTCCGCGCCGTGGTTGATCGCAGCATCTTCCCGGCCGCCGAAACCGATGAGCAGGAGGATTATGGCCGTGCCGCGGTGTGGAACGCCTATGGCGCCTGGAAGCCTGCTGCGCAGGAGCTGGCAGCATGACGGAGGGAGTTGACTGGATCGCCCGCGCCGGCGCCCGCCCCAAGGGCCGCCGCCCGGCCTATTTCGACGATCCTGCCGTTGATCGCCTGCTGTCGCTGTCCATGGCGCTGGTCGCCGAAGTCAGCGTGCTGCGCGAACGGCTGGACACGGTGGAACGGCTGCTGGAGGCCAAGGGCGGCCTCAACCGCGCCGATATCGAGGCCTATATGCCCGACCGCATAGCCGGCGAGGAACGCGGCGAGTCCACCCGCGCCTATATCGCCCGCGTCATGCGCGGCTTCGCGCAAGAGGTCGAAGCCATGGCCAACCCGGATCCGCCGATCATGGATTGGGTGGAGAAATTGTCGAAGGAATAAGGCGCGCGTCACGCGCCCGTCTCGACGAAGGGGGGAGAGGCGATGGACATCGAACCGGTGCTGGTGCTGCGCTGGCTGCACATCATTGCCATGGTCTATTGGCTTGGCGGCGAATGGGGCGTGTTCCAGACCAGCTACAATGTCACCAACCCGCGCCTGTCATTGGATGAACGGCGCCGGCACATGGAAACCGCCTACCGCATCGATATCCTGGCCCGCACCGGCATCATCCTGCTGCTGCCGCTCGGTCTGCACATGGGCCATATCTATGGCCTGCAACCTTATGGCGGTGGGTATCTCACCGCCATGTGGCTGGCGGTCGGGGCCTGGATGGCACTGTGCTGGGCGGCCTTCTTCACCCGCGAAACCGATACCGGCATCCGCCTCACCAAGATCGATGAATATGTCCGCTTCATCCTCATCCCGCTGATCTTCATCGTCGGGATCGGCAGCCTGCTTGGCCACGGCCCGCTCGAAGCCGGGGAAGGCAACCGCTGGTACGCCACCAAGCTCAGCCTCTATGGCTTTGCCCTGTGCATCGGCCTTGGCCTGCGCTTCATCATGCGCGCCTGGACCGTGCGCTTCCGCCGCCTCGCCATGGGCCCCAACCCGGCCGAGGAAGCCGCCCTCACCCGCGAGATCGGCTGGGGCCGGATGATGGCCTATGTCTATTGGATCACCATCTCCGGCATCTGCTTCCTCGGCACGGTGAAGCCCTTCTGATCACTTCAAAATCTGGTTCATCTCCACCAGCACGCCATCCGGATCAAAGAAGTTGCAGCCCATCACCCTTATCTCCGGCCCGCCGTTCCGCCCCGGATAGATCTGCAGCCGCGGTTCGGACGTGAAATGCACCCCCGGCACGGCCTTGGCCGCCTTGCAGCGGCCTTCCACATCATCGGTGTTCATCACCAGCACCACGCCGCCCGGCCCCATGCGCTTGGGGTACGGCTTGGCCTTCAACGTCGGCTTTACCCACTGCATCAGGCCGATCCAGCCCACCCAGGGGTCATTGCTGTTCAGCAGCACCAGCCGCGCCTTGGCGCCCGGCGGGCCGGCGGGTAGGGCAACACCGCTGGTTTCCACTACCGTGTCATAATTCACCTGCATCCCCACCACGTCGCGATACAGCTTCAGGCTCGCCTCCATGTCGCGCACGATGATGGTGGCACGGCGCACATCGGTGGGCAGCCGCTCCTTGGGCTTGTCCACCCCCGGCGCCGTTTGCGCCGTGGCGGCAGCAGCCATCAGGCCAAGGGCAATGATCATGCGTTTCATCGGCTTTCCTCCACGGCACCGCTGGCGATCAGGGCGGCGATCCTGTCTGCATCATATCCCAGCCCCGCGAGCACGGCGCGGCTGTGCTCCCCGGCCTTGGCCAAGTGCTGAGGGGCGCCGGGCCGGCCGCCGGACAGCTCCAGCGGAATGGTTGGCAGCATGGTCTGGCGGCCATCGTCCAGCGTCACCGGCTCCAGGCCCCCGCTGGCCAGATGGGGATCGTCAAACAGCTCCTCCGGCTTGCCAATCGGCGCAAAGGGCATGCCGGTGCCATCCAGCTTTGCCACCACCTCGGCCCGCGTCATGCCCGCCACGATGCTGCGGATCACCGGCAGGATGCGGTCGCGCGCCAGCACCCGGCTGTTGTTCTTGCGCAGCGTTTCATCCGCCCACAGCGCGTCCAGCCCGAACAGCGCGCAGAATTTTTCCCACAGCGCGTCGGTTACCACGCCGATGAAGAGCGGCTCATCCTTGGTCTCGAACACGTCGTAAATCGCCCAGGCCGAAACCCGGGCCGGCATCGGCGCGGCGGGTTTCCCGGTCACGGCAAATTGCGCCATATGCTGGCCCACCAGATAGGCGGTGGTTTCAAACAGGCTGGCCACCACCTTCTGCCCGCGCCCGGTGGCGCTGCGTTCGTGCAGGGCCGAAAGGATGCCGATCACGCCAAACATGCCGCCGGTCACATCGATCACGCTGGCCCCGGCCCGCAGCGGCCGGCCCGGCGGCCCGGTCATATAGGCAAGGCCGCCCATCATCTGCGCCACCTCGTCCAGCGCGGTGCGCTGCTCATAAGGGCCGGGCAGGAAACCCTTCTCGCTGCAATAGATCAGGCCGGGGTTGCCGGCCGCCATCGCCTCATAGCCCAGCCCCAGCCGATCGAGCGCGCCGGGGCGGAAATTCTCCACCAGAACATCAGCGCTGGCAATCAGATCGCGCGCCACGGCAAGGCCATCGTCCGATTTCAGATCAAGGCAGATGCTGCGCTTGCCGCGGTTGTACATCGGGTAATAGCCGGCGCCCGATCCCAGCAGCCGCCGCGTCTGGTCCCCGCCCAGCGGCTCCACCCGCACCACATCGGCGCCCAGCCCGGCCAGGATATGCCCCACCGTGGGGCCCATCACCATATGGGTGAATTCGATGACCTTCAGGCCAGCCAGCGGGGTGGGGGGCGTCATTTCGCCAGCCTTTCGTGATAATCCAGCATCGGGCCAGCGTCTGGCGTGAAGCCATAGAGCGGCTCACCGGGCAGCGCCTCGGCCAGGATCGCCCGCACCGCGATCAGCTTTTCCAGATCAATCCCGGTCTCCAGCCCCATGCTGTTCAGCATCAGCACCAGATCCTCGGTCACCAGATTGCCCGAAGCCCCCGGCGCGAATGGGCAACCGCCGAGCCCGCCCAGGGAAGCATCGAGCGTGGTGATCCCTTCTTCCAGCCCGGCCAGCGCATTGGCCAGGCCCAGCCCGCGTGTGTTGTGCAGGTGCAGCGTCGTCAGCCGCTCCCCCACCTCGGCCCGCACGGCGCGCACCAGCCGCTTCACCTGGGCCGGATCGGCATAGCCCGTCGTGTCCGACAGGCTGAACTCCGCCGCCCCGGCCTCGGCCGCCGCCACCGCCAGCCGCACCACCCGATCCTGCGGCACCGCGCCTTCCATGGTGCAGCCGAATGCCGTTGAAAGCCCCACGGCAAAATGCACGCCGGCCGCGCGCGCGATGGCCGCCACCGCGCCAATCTCGTCGATCATTTCGGCATGGGATTTGCGCACATTCTTCAAACTGTGCGTCTCGCTCATCGAAAAGGGGATCGACATGCCGTGCACCCCCGCCGCCACCGCCCGCGCCGCACCCTTGGCATTGGGCACCAGCGCCACGACGTTCAGGCCCGCAATGGTCCGCGCAAATTCCACCAGTTCGGCGGTGTCGGCCATCTGCGGCAGCAGGCTGGGCGGCACGAAACTGCCCACCTCAATCTCGCGCACGCCGGCCGCCGCCTCCGCCGCAATCCACGCCTTCTTCGCCGCCAGCGGCATGACCCGGCTGATCGACTGCAACCCGTCACGCGGGCCCACTTCGGATACGAGGATCATCGCATTGCTTCCAGATACACCCACGGCCGCACCCCCCGGTCCGCCGCCTCCCACGCATCAATCGCACCCCGCGCTTTCAGCGTCAGCGCAATCGCGTCCAGTCCTTCCAGCAGCATCAGCTTCGCTTCGGCATCTATGGCAAAGCCCACCCCGTTCACCGTCTGCGCCGCCAGATCGATGTGCAGCGTGGCCCAGGCCCAATCCGCCACCGGCAATTCCACCGGCAACAGCCCGTTGCGCAAGGCATTGGCCTTGAAAATGGGGGCAAAACTGGGCGCGATCACCGCCCTGATGCCCCATTCGGCCAACGCCCACACCGCATGTTCGCGGCTCGAACCACAGCCGAAATTCTCGCCGCCCAGCAGGATTTGCGCGCCCGCCGCGCGCGGATCGTTCAGCGGAAAGGCCGGATCCGGCACCCGCGCATCCACGTCCAGATACCGCCAGGGCGCAAACAGCCCGTCGGCAAGGCCGGTGCGCCCGGTGGAGCGCATTTCGCGGCTGGGGATGATGGCATCGGTGTCGACATTGTTGCGAGCCAGCGGAATGGCGACCGAGGTGAGGGCGGTGAACGGCGTCATGCCAACATCCTGGGATCGGCAATCACCCCGGCCAAGGCACTGGCCACCACGGTTTCGGGGCTGGCGATATGGGTGCGGATGCCGGGGCCCTGGCGGCCTTCGAAGTTGCGGTTGGTGCTGCTGATTGTGCGGCTGCCCGGCGGAAAGCCTTCGCCGCCGGCATAGAAACACAAGGAACAGCCGCTTTCCCGCCATTCAAAGCCGGCGGCCTGAAAAACCGCATGCAGCCCTTCGGCTTCGGCCGCCCGCTTCACCGCGCTGCTGCCCGGCACCACCAGTGCCTTTTTGATGCCCGGTGCAATCCGCCGCCCCTTCAGCAGCGCGGCGGCGCGCCTGAGATCGGAAAGCCGGCTGTTGGTGCAACTGCCGATGAAGGCCACATCAATCGGCGTGCCGGCAATCGGCGCACCGGGCGCCAGCCCGATATAATCATGCGCCCGCGCCGGGCCGGCCGGCAGCGCGGCATCGATGGCGATGCTGTGCTCGGGGCTGGTGCCCCAACTCACCATCGGCGCCACCTGGCCGGCATCCAGCGCCAACTCGGCATCGAACCGCGCATCCGCATCGCTGTGCAGCGATTGCCACCAGGGCGCGTCAAAGGCCGCAGGCGCATAACGCCGGCCGGCCAGCGCGGCAAACGCTGCCTCATCGGGCGCGATGATGCCGGTGAAGGCAGCAAATTCGGTTGCCATGTTGCACAGCGTCTGCCGTGCCTCCATGTCCATCGCAGCCACCGCAGCGCCGGCATATTCCACCGCATGCCCGGCCCCGCCGCCGGCACCAAAGCGCGCCAGCAACGCGAGCGCCAGATCCTTGGCCGTCACCCCGGCCGCCAGCCGGCCGTCCAGCCGGATGCGCATCGTCTTCGGCCGGGTCAGGCGCAGCGTGCCCGTCACCATCGCATGTTCGGCCTCGCTGCTGCCGATGCCCCAGGCCAGCGCGCCAAAGGCGCCCTGCGTGCAGGTGTGACTGTCCGGCGCCACCAGCGTGCAGCCCGGCAGCACGATGCCCAGTTCCGGGGAAATGACATGGACGATGCCCTGATCGGGATCGGTCACATCAAAGATGGCCAGCCCGGCGGCGTGCGCGGCGGCGCGCGTTTCGCTGATGAAGCCCTGGCCGCCCGGCATCAGCGTCTGGTCAGATCGGCCGGGGCGGGTGTCGACGATATGATCCATGCCCACGAACACGCGGGCCGGATCACGCACGCGCCGGCCGGCCGCCGCCATGGATTTCAGCGCGGCCGCCCCGGTCCGTTCGTGCAGGAAGATGCGATCAATGGCGATCAGATCGGCACCACCGGGCGTGGTCGCCGCCCGGTGATGGTCCCAGATCTTGTCCACCAGCGTCGGCATCAGGGCTCCAGGCTCTGCCAGTCCTTCGTCACCAGGCTTTCCTGGATGGCGGTGCGGGTTTCCAGCTGGCCGCCCCGGATCCAGTGCCAGGTGCGGCAGCGCTTGGTGCCGCAATCGGAAAGCTGGATCATTTCATACAGATAGAGCGTCGGGTCGCCGGTGCGTTCCCAGAACAGCATCACCGATCGGCTGTGATCATCCTGCCCCACCTCCCAGGCGCTGCCCTTGATCAGTTCATTGTCCCACCACACGCGCTTGTCGCGATAGGCGGCGGGAAAATCGCGGATTTCGGTGCGGCCGTCGGGCCAGCTGTAATGGTTGGTCTGGTGATAGGGCGTCGGGCTGTCATCGCCCAGAAGGCGGCAGAACAGCCGGCTCTTGTGCTCGTCCACCTTTTCGCCGGCGGCGTTGTAATAAGTATATGTGCCGTCCCACACGCCCTCGTGGCGGGCCAGCAGCGGCATGTCTTCACGAATTCCCATCTTGGTCTCCAGTGGCGGTGTGGAAGGCGCGGGCCGAACGGGCCTGCAACAGGGCAAGATGCGCCGCCGCCAGCCGTTCGGGCGTGATGGCGGCAGCATCAAAGGGGATGGCAGTGGCCGCGCTGGCGATGTGCCACGGCCGGAAAAAACAGCCGGCACGCACGGCGCTCCAGGCGCGGGCCAGGTGGCTGCCAAAGCGGTCTGGGGTGAGATCGGGGTAGAGCAAGGCCGGATCGCCCGGGGCGGGGGCTTCGAACGCCAGGCCGGCAAAGCCGCGCTGCCGCGCCACCTCGGCCAGCACCGCATCCCAGGCCGCCCGCCCGCTGCCGCCCGTCCAGTCATCCGACAGGCCGTGGCCGGGCGCATCGATGCCGGCGCCGGCAAACAGGCTGATGGCGCGGCCGGGGGCAGCCACGCGCGCCGTCGCGCCCACCGGCCCGCGCCAATGCACCAGCCCATCAAAATCCGCCGTCACCACCCGGGCAAAGCCGGCATCCGCCGCCTCGCGCAGCGCCACATCGGCCACCGGCGGCAGGCCCAGCAGCCAATCGAGGCTCACCCGCTGGTGATCGGCCGGCGTCTCGACCTTGTCGGCCCGCCAGCCGGCCGGCAGGGCACCCAGCCGATCAATATGCGCCTGCAGCGGATCGCCGGCATAGGCCGAAATCAGCACCGGCGGCACATCCGCATCGGCCGGCGGAATATCGCGCGGCGCACGCAGCACCGCGCCATAGCCGGCGCGATAGGCATCGCCAGCCTCCAGCATCTCGCGCACCGCCTGGTCCACCCGCGCCACATCGGCATGGGCGCCCGGCAGCCGCGCTTGGCCCCGCACATCAAACCAGGGGAAGAACCAGCTCTGTTCCAGCATGCGGTTCCACAGCCAGGTCAGATGCTCGCCATAGGCCGTGGGCTGGAACGGCGGCAGATAGGATTCGCCGAAAATCGCCATCTCCTGCGGCGTCCAGATCGCATAGCCGCCCACCGCCAGCCCAGTGAAGCGCTGCGGATGCCGTTTCAGCGCGGTGACCAGGATGATGCCGCCGGAATGAAAGCCATAGGCCGGGCAACGCTCCAGCCCCAGCGCGTCCATCAACGCCACCAGCCCATCGGCGAAATCGGCAATTTCGGGGCTGCCGGGCAGGGGATCGGATTGGCCAAAGCCCGGCGTGTCGGGTGCGATGCAGGTGAAATACTGGCCCCATTGCGCCATCAGCCCCGCATATTCTGCCGACGAACGCGGGCTTTGGTGCACCATCAGCAACGGCTGGCCGCGCCCGCAGCGGCGATAATGCACGCGCCGCCGGCTGCCATCGGCATTCGTCACATCAATGAAATGGCGGCTGATCATCAGCGCCAATTTGTCCGGACAAATTCCCCTCGACAAGCTTTTTCTTGCACGGCAGGTTGCACCAAGAGGAATCAGGAGGGACGGGGATGACCGTGAAGGGCACCCGCATGGTCAGCGATGGCCGCACGGCGAAGGCAATTTTCGAGGAGGTGATGGCCAATCCGGCCCGCCGCAAGTTCGGATTCGGCCACAAGCTCGCCATCATCAACGTCGATTTCCAGCGCGCCTATACCGACATCGCCGCCTTCGCCACCGCCTATGAGACGGACCCGCGCCAGATCGACCATGTCAATCATATCAGTGCGCTGGCCCGGACGCGCGGCATGCCGGTGATCTGGACGCGCGTCGCCTACAAGGCCGATGCCGCCGATGCCGGCGTGTGGGGCACCCGCACCAACACGCCCGACAGTTTGCAGAACATCAAATATGACAGCGAGCGCCATGCCTATGATCCGCGCGTGATCATCGGCCCGGATGACCTTGAATATACCAAGCGCATGCCGAGCGCCTTTTTCGAAACGCCGCTGGCCAGCTATCTCGTCTGGCACAAGGTCGACACGGTTGTGGTCACCGGCGGCTCCACATCGGGCTGCGTCCGCGCCACGGCGGTCGATGCCCTGTCCCATGGCTATCGCACCATCGTTCCCATCGAAACCTGTGCCGACAAGCACGAAAGCTACCACTTCGCCAATCTCACGGATCTGCAGCTGAAATATGCTGATGTCGAACCGGTGCAGGCGGTGATCGACTGGCTGGAGGCGCAGCCATGATGAGCGAGACGATCCTCCCCAAACTTGTTTGGGGAGGTGGCGCCGAAGGCGACGGAGGGGCAGCGGGCGAAGGCCCCTCCGCCTCGCGTCGCTCGGCACCTCCCCAAACAAGTTTGGGGAGGACCCGCCGGTGATCGAGAACGCCGCCGATCCCGGCCTCTACAACCCGGCGCCCAGCCGCCGCCGCTTCACCTGGCCCGGCGGCGAGACGGTCGCCGTCTGGGTCGCGCCCAATCTGGAATATTACGAGATCGACCCGCCGCCGCACCCGCGCCGCAAGGCCTGGGCCCGGCCGCACCCCGATGTCGTCGGCTTTTCGCACCGCGATCATTCCAACCGCGTCTCGCACTGGCGCATGGCCGATGTGATGACGAAACACGGCTTCCCCGGCTCCGTCTCGCTCTCCGTCGCGCTGTGCCAGCATCACCCGGAGGTGGTTGCCGATGCCAATGAACGCGGCTGGGAATTCTTCAGCCACGGCATCTACAACACCCGCTATGCCTATGACATGGCAGAGGAACAGGAACGCGCCATCATCGAAGATAGCATCGCCACGGTGCGCGCGGCCACCGGCCAGACCATCCGCGGCTGGCTGGCCCCGGCGCTCACCCACACGCCGCGCACGCTCGATCTGATCGCCGAATATGGCCTCAGCTACACCTGCGATCTCTACCATGATGATCAGGTGCTGCCGGTCCACACACGAAGCGGCCGCCTCGTTTCCATCCCCTACAGCCTGGAGGTGAACGATCATTATGGCTTCTTCGTCTACAACATGTCGGGCCGGGACTATGCCGACACGCTGATCCGCCAGTTCGAACGTCTGGCGCAGGAACCCGGCAGCGTGATGTGCATTCCGCTGCACGCCTATCTCATCGGCCAGCCGCACCGCATCGGCCCGTTCGAACAGGCGCTTCGCCACATCGCCGCCGACGGCCGCGCCTGGATCGCCACCGCCAGCCAGATCGTTGACGCCTGGCAGGAGCTGCAGCCATGATCGCCACCCAAATGATCCTCCCCCTCTGGGGGAGGTGCCGACCGGAGGGAGGCGGAGGGGGCGCGCACGGCCTGACCGCGATCCTTCGGCGGCGGAGGTTCTGATGGCGCTCGATCCCGCCTATCTCCACTACCCCCACCGCCGCCACGGCTACGACCATGATCTCTACCCCTGGTCAGCCCTGCACCAGCGCCCGCCGCTGCGCTGGCCCACCGGCAGCGTTGCCGTCTGGGTCTGCGTCTCCCTCGAATTCTTCCCGATCACCCCCACCGACAAGCCATTCCGCGCCCCCGGCCACATGCAGACGGCCTATCCCGATTTCCGCCATTTCACCGCGCGTGACTATGGCAACCGCGTCGGCGC
Organism: Sandarakinorhabdus sp. FBCC-B8862; assembly: GCF_059745315.1. Lineage (NCBI taxonomy): Bacteria > Pseudomonadati > Pseudomonadota > Alphaproteobacteria > Sphingomonadales > Sphingosinicellaceae > Sandarakinorhabdus > Sandarakinorhabdus sp. FBCC-B8862. Next base: position 489,630 of record NZ_CM185574.1, on the reverse strand, counting down.
CTGGCGTTTCCTCGAGGCGCTGGCCGCCGCAAACGCCCCGGCCAGCTTCGCCACCAACGCGGCCGTGGCGGAGCGCAATCCCGAACTGCTCGCTGCGGTGCAGGCCGGCGGGCACGAGCTGATCGCGCACAGCACCGACATGAACGGCACCATCGACTCCACCCTGGCCGTCGAGGATGAACGCGCCCTCATCCATGCCGCCCGCGACCGGCTCGCCGCCTGCGGGGTGCAGCCCGATGGCTGGCTCTCCATCGCCCGCAGCCAGAGCTTTCACACAGCCGATCTGCTGGTGGAGGCCGGCTATCGCTACGCCTGCGACTGGGTGAATGACGAACTGCCCTATCGCTTCAACAACGGCCTCATCAACTTGGCCCTGAACCACGAATTGTCTGACCGGCAGATCATCGCCGTGCAGCAGCAATCGGCCGACAGCTGGGCGCAAAGCATGGAAGACGCCTTCGACTGGCTCGCCGCCGAAGCCGCTGCCACCGGGGCCGGGCGCATGCTGCCCATCCATGTCACCCCCTATATCATGGGCCTGCCCTATCGCATCGCCGCCTTCGAACGGCTGCTGGCCCGGCTGGCGGCGCGGCCCGAATGCTGGTTCGCCACCGGCGCGCAGATCGTTGACCAGTTCACCGCGCAGGAGCGGCCATGAAAATCCGCAACCCCCGCACCGGCGAACTGGATCATGAAATCACCCCCGCCGGCCCGGCCGAGGTGGGCGCCGTCGCTGCCCGCCTGCGCGCTGCCCAGCCGGCCTGGGCAGCGCTGGGGCCGGCCGGCCGCGCCGCCGTGCTGGAACGCTTCGCCCAGGCCGTGGAGCGCCATGCTGAGGCTATCATCGCCGCGCTCACCATCGACACCGGCCGCCACGTCGTCTCCCGCATCGAGGTGGAGGGGCTGCCGCGCACCATCCGCCGCTGGGCCGCCCGCGGCCAGCAGTTGATGGCCGGGCTCGACGGCGGCGAAACCCCCAGCGCCGTGCCCGGCATCCTGCTCAAGGGCCGCCACATCGCCTATCCGCTGTTCGGGGCGATTGCGCCGTGGAATTTCCCCGTCGTCCTCTCCCACATCGATGCCATCCCGGCGCTGATGGCCGGCTGCGCCGCGTTGGTGAAACCCTCCGAAGTCACCCCGCGCTTTGTCGTCCCCATGCAGGTCGCCATTGCCGAGGTGCCGGAACTCGCCGCCATCTTCGCCTATGTGCTGGGCGGAGCCGAAACCGGCCAGGCGCTGATCGGCGCGGTGGACTATGTCTGCTTCACCGGCTCCACCGCGACGGGGCGCAAGGTCGCTGAAGCCGCCGCCCGCGCGCTGATCCCGGCCAATCTGGAACTGGGCGGCAAGGATCCGATGATCATCCTGCCCGGTGCCGATCCGGCTGCCGCCGCCCGCCTCGCCCTGCGCGCCAGCGTGGTCGCCACCGGCCAGGCCTGCCAGTCGATCGAGCGGGTCTATGTGCCGCGCACCCTCGCTGAACCCTTCCTCGCCGAACTCACCGCCCGCGCGGCCGAGGTGCGGCCCAACTGGCCCGACATAAATGTCGGCGAACTCGGTCCGTTCATCCTGGCCGCCCAGGCCGAAAAGGTCGGCGCCCAGATTGACGACGCGCTGGCCCGCGGCGCCCGCCTGCTCGCCGGCGGCAAGCCCGAACAATTGGGCGGCGGTTGGTATATGCGCCCCACCGTGCTGGTGGATGTGACGGCGGACATGGCGGTGATGGCGGAAGAGACCTTCGGCCCGGTCATCCCGGTCACCATCTATGACTGCGTGGATGATGCCATCACCATGGCCAACGCCAGCGTCTATGGCCTGTCCGCCGCCGTGGTCGGGCCGCAAAGCGAGGCCGAAGCGGTGGCGGCGCGGCTCGAAGCCGGCGCCATCTCGATCAACGATGGCGCGCTCACCTCCATGGTCTGGGATGCCACCAACTCGTCCCAGAAATTGAGCGGGCTCGGCCCCAGCCGCATGGGCGATGAAGGCCTGCTGCGCTTCTTCCGCAAACAGGCGCTGATCATCCAGACCGGCCAGCCGCTGCCGCTGGCGGCCTATGCGGAGCGCGGCGCATGAGCAAACGCGCCGCCCTTGCTGCCGCCATGCCCGCCATGTTGCTGCACGAAGGCCATTGGCAGGGCTGGTATCGCGATTTTTCGGCGGACGGCCAGTTGCTCGACGCCCGCCGGGTGAAAACCTGGTGCGAATTTCCGGACAGTGGCCCGTTCCACTATGTCCAGCACAATTGGCTGGAATGGGAAGACGGCCGCACCGCCACCTATGCGTTCGGCGGCACGCTGGTGGGCGACCGGCTGCATTGGGAAACTGACCGCTTCGCCGGCTATGGCTGGCAGACGGCGGAGGATGTGCTGATGCTCCGGCTCGACCGCCGCGACGTGGCCGATGCCTATTATATCGAGATGATCGCGCTCGCCGCTGACCGGCGCACCCGCGCGCGCACCTGGCAATGGTTCCAGAACGGCGCGCCGTGGAAATGGACCCTGTGCAACGAGGAGAGACCCTGATGCTCACCGCCCTGATGCTGATGGCGCAAGCGGCGGCGGCCCAGCCCGCACCGGCCCCGGCCTGCAACGCGCCGGTGATCATGATCGTTTCCGGCCCCACCCACGACCGGGCGCGCATGCTCGCCTATGGCAAGGCCATCGCCGACAGTGGCCTGTATCAGAAACTCGGCGGCTATTATGTCAATCTGGCCTTCCCGCAGGCGATCTTCGAGGGCGATGCCCCCAAGGGCTATGTCAACCTGATCGTGCGCTTCCCCTGCATGGCCAACGCCCGCGCCTTCTGGTTCTCCAAGGAATATCAGGAAAAGATCAAGCCGCTGCGGCTGAACCCGTCGGCCGGCGATTATATTGTCACAGTCTATCCCGAAGCGCCCTTGCGGGCTGACATGATCGGCAAGGTGGGTGACAATGCGTACAAGACGCCGTTCAGCGCCGAGGGGATTGCACAGGTGGAGGGGGCAAAACCATGAGCGTCGAGCTGCAGCACGGCATGAAGCCGGACTTGACCGCGGAGGAAGCTGCGCGTGGCCGCTTCGTCTCCGGCATCCGCAGCCTCATCCTCAACGATCTCGCCGCCGACATGAAGGCCGCTTACGACCGGCGCGCTGCCCCCGCCTTCGCACGCGCCCACGGCCGCCCGCCGCAGACGAGCGCAGAGGCGCACAAGGCGCTGCGCGGCGATCCGGCCTTCAACATCTATTCCGCCATGCGTGTGCAGGCCCAGAAGATGGTGTGGGCCAGCGTGGCCGACAGCGTGGAGCGCGAGGCCGACCGGCTCGCCGCTGCCGCCAATGCGGCCGGCGGCAAGGTCCAGCTCAACCCCGCGCTCGCCGTGCCGAAGAATGTCGGCGCCATCGAGGTGCATCTGATGCCCGGCAGCTACACCCGCGGCGGGGACAGCGTGGAGGCCGGCGCCGTCTATGATCGCGGCCTGGCGGTCTTCTCCATGGGCCTGATGGGCGCCAATCTCGATGATATCGGCCTGTCGATGAGCCGTTACATCGCGCTGAAATATCCGGAATTTTCGCCCACCCGCATCCTCGATACCGGCACCACCATCGGCCACAACACGCTGCCGTGGAAACAGACCTATCCCGGGGCCGAGGTGATCGCCATCGATGCCGCGCCCGGCGGCCTCGTCTATGGCGCGGCCCGCGCTGCCATGCAGGGCCAGGATGTGCAGTTCGTGCAAATGTGTGCCGACAAGCTCGACTATCCCGATGCCAGCTTCGATCTCGTCTGGTCCTCGATGTTCCTGCACGAATTGTCGAAGAAACAACGCGCCGCCGCCCTGGCCGAGGCGTATCGCGTGCTGCGCCCCGGCGGCCTGATGCTGCACATGGAATTGCCGCCCAACGCCGAAATGAGCGCCTTTGACGGTTTCTACCTCGATTGGGACTCATGGTATAATGAGGAGCCCTATTACAAGGGCTATCGCGATGAAATCCCGCAAGAAAATTGCATGAAGGCCGGCTTTGCCGCTGCCGATTGCTTCCAGTTTGTCGTGCCCTCCATCGGCATTTATGGCGAACGGGCCATCGCCGATCTGGTCGCCAGCGAAGCCGCCGAGGCCGTGGGCCAGGCCACCACCGGCCGGCTGGCCGAAGGCGTGATGTGGTTCGGCTTTGGCGCGTGGAAACGGTGATGAGCGAAACGCACAAAGGAGACTTGGGCCCCGACGACACCCCGCCCGGCCTCTATGACGAGACCGGCAACGCCCGCTTCTTCGCCGATCCCGCCATGGACCGTTTTGTCGCCGTGGTGATGAACATGGCCCAGGAACTCTGGGTGCAGGAAGAACGCCTCCTGGCATTGGAAGAGGCCAAGGGCGCACCACCGGCAGACCGCGACGCCAAACTCCAGGCCTTCATCACCCGCATCTTCGCCCCCATCCGCGGCGCCTGACGCTCCTCCCCAGCCGCAGGATGGGGAGGTGGCGGCGAAGCCGGCGGAGGGGCCGCCCCAAATCGGTCACCCACACCCCAAACGCGGTCACCACCGCCGCCAAGCTGCGGTCACCAGCGCGCAAAACGCGGTCACCACCACCCCGAAATCGGCCACGAAATTGGCCACTTCCGCCACGCCCCAACCGCGCCGAATCCCACAATCACGCCACCAGCCCGACCGGGACTCACAGAAACACAAGCAATATCAGCATTCTAACTGCAATTCTGTCCTACACCCCACCAAAATGCGACACTGACCCCGCTCCTTGAAAATCCAAAAAAATCCTCCCCAGACTCGTTTGGGGAGGTGGCACGCGAAGCGTGACGGAGGGGCCCTGCGCCATCCCCGCCCGCCTAAACCCCCGCCGCCACAGGATCAAAGCCCATCAACGCCTGGTTGGCCATCGGCACCGCCCCCGGCACCAGCGCGTCCGGGTCCATCGCCTGGGTCATCTCGCCCTGCCGGCGCGACATCGCCTGCATCGTCTCGCAGCGCTCGCGCCGCGCCGCCTCATAGCGGTCCAGCGCCTGGCCCACATCCGGCTCCAGCGCCAGGCAGCGCGCCAGCGCCCAGCCATCCTCGATCGCCATCGCCGCGCCCATGCCCAGAAACGGCAGCATGGCATGCGCCGCATCGCCCAGCAGGGTCACCCGGCCCTGACTCCAGCGGGGCAGCGGCGTGCGGTCATACAGGCCCCATTTGATGATGGATTGGGCCTGCGCGATCAGGCCGGTCACATCGCCGTGCCAGCCAGGAAACGCCGCCGCCACCTCGGCAATACTGGCCGGCAGCGACCAGCCTTCGGGCACGGCCTCCCCGGTTTCAGCCAGGCCCGCGCAGTTCACCACATCGCCGCCCTGCATCGTGTAGCGGTTGAAGGTGCGGCGGGGGCCGATGAAGATGGCACTGCGGCCCTGGCCCATGAACGGCGCGGCGGCGGCGCGCGGCACCAGAAAACGATAGGCGACATGGCCGGTGAAGCGCGGCGCATCGCCCGGATGCAGGATCGCCCGCACCGCCGAGCGCACGCCATCGGCGCCCACCAGCAGGCTGGCGCGCACAATGCTGTCATCGCCAAAGCGGGCGGTGACGCCATCGCCATCCTGATCCAGCCCGCTCAGCCGCTTGCCGGTGTGGATCGCCACCCCCAGGCGCGCGGCATGATCGACCAGCACCGCCTGCAGATCGGCGCGATACATGTGGCGCACGATATCGGCCTCGCCATCATCCGGCCTGCCATCGCCGGGATCGGGCGCACCCATCAGCAGCCGCGCGCTGCGCCAGTGCAGGAAGGGCAGGCTGCCGGCCGGACAGGCGCGGGCCGCGACATCGCCTTGCAGGCCCAGATCGCGAAACACATGCTGGGCGCCGCGGCCCAGGGTGAGGCCCGCGCCGGTTTCCTTCAAGGCGCCGGCCGCCTCAAACACCGCCACCGGCAGGCCGGCGCGGGCCAGGGCTATGGCGGTGACCAGCCCGCCCAAACCGGCGCCGATGATCAAAATCATCGTTTCAATTCAAAAAGTTCGTACCGGTTCATCATGTAACCGTCGATGCTGCCATAAACGAGGATGCAATCGTCATCGGCGGTCACCCAGATATCATAATCCGGGTGGGTCTTGCCCCCCATGCCGTCGGCGCTGTCGTCAACAAAGCGGAAATGCCGGCACTGGAACGTGCCGGCCGCAACTGTTTTCTGTTCTTCGCCAACATATTCCAGGTTGATCTTCACTTCCGCTATCAACGGCGGCGTCGCCCCGCGATGATCGGGGGAGGGCAGGAACACCCGCATCAGCCGCCGGTGCGGCCCGCGGCCAACATCCATGGCGCGCGCCAGATAGCCATCGCCCACCACCGGGTGGGTGCCAAAGGCATCAAACGCCCCATCGGCGGGCCGAACCTGCGAAATCCGCCCCAGCGACGGGCTCTCGCTCTCGCACTCCAGCCGGCCGGTGGCGGGATCATGCCGCATCCAGCCGCTGCCCATATAGGCATCGCCCACGGTCAGATGGACATGCAGGTTCAGCGGCACCATGCCCGGTCCCAGGTGATAGATCACCTCGCGCAGCACGGTCGGATCAGGCTCCTCGATCTCGCAACTGGCGCGCAGGATCACGCTGCCATCACCATGATGGGTGAACTTGAAGGTCTCGCGGCCGCGCTCCATGCCCTCCATGCCGGGCTTCATGCTGGTGTATCGGATGGTTCCCGATACCGTGCGATGCTTCATATCACACCTGCCCTCGCCAATTTTTCAATGACTTCGCGCTGCATCTTCACGAACTGCTCACGCTCCGGCACCTGCGGTTTGCCGTCCGGGCCCAGCATCATATTGCCGGCTTGGAAGGTCGCGGCGGCCGCCTGATAGGCCGGCGCAAACAGGCCCGGCCGCTGCCGCGCCAGGCTGTTCACCATCGCCGGCTGCCGGCGCTGCTCGCGCAAATGGCCAATGTCGATCTCGGCAAAGGCGGTGAACGTCTCCCCGCTGCCCGATTGCGCCAGCAGTTTGCCGCTGGGGGCAACGATCTGGCTGTTGCCATCCGCACTCATCAACGGCAGCGCTGAACCCGCGATGCCGGCGGTGTTGGCCGAAACCACATAGGCGGCATTTTCAAAGGCCCGGGCCCGCTTGGCGATATCCTTGGCGGTGGCCAGCGGCGATCCGATTTCGGAACTGGAATGGCAGAACAGCTCCGCACCCTTGAAGGCCAGGCAACGGGCAATCTCGGGATAGAGGATTTCTTCCGACGCAATCGCCGCCAGCCGGCCAATCTCGGTCTCGGCCACCGGAAACAGCGCATCCGGCCCATAAGCATCGACATAGCGGTCGATCACATCATGCGGGCTGGGCGCAAACATCGAAAGGAGCCGGCGATAGCGCAGGATGACCTGGCCCGTTGGCGCCACGATGAAGCTGGTCTGGAAATAAAAGTCCGGAAAGGCCTTGTCTGTCTCATAGGCATTGCCGGCGATGAACAGCCCCAGCCGCTCGGCAATGCCGCCAAGCGCCTGATATTCCGGCCCTTCGGCGGCAAAACCGGCGCGTTTGGCAAAATCCGGAATGGAAATCCGGCCGGGATAGGAGGTGAAGAGATATTCCGGCAGCACCGCCAGCTTCACCGGCGAGCCGCCATATTGCTCGATGAAAATCCGTGCCGAACGGATCTTGCCCTCCAGGCCGGCGATCTGCGCCATGATCTGGGCGCGCGGATCGGCCGCCTGCTCGACGCTCTGCGCCGTCAACTGCAAGGCAACGGCGGTGTATGGCGTCACAGGCCCAAACTCCCGGGGTTCATCAGATTCCTGGGATCAAGCTGCCGCTTCATCGCGGTCAGCAAGGCCCAGATGGCCGGATCATGGCTGGCTTTCAGCGGATAGGTGCGGGCGATCTGCAGATGGATGGCACCAAGCCGCTGGAATGCCGCGATGATCTCGGCGCGCAGCTGGTGCACCAGCGCGCTCGCCTCAGGGTTGGGCGCAAAGCCCTTCAGGTTGGCGAGATGGCCAGCCTCCACGGCATGGCGGTGCAGCGGGTTCAGCGCTTCGGGCCAGAAGAACACCGGCTCGATCAGGCAGGCCTGCGGGCTGACAGCGGCCAGCATGGCACCGGCCTCGACCCCCAGCCGGGCCATGGCATCGGCATGGGCGGCGTAAATGGCCTGCACCGCATCCCATCCGGCAACCAGCTGGGAATGCGGCAGAAATCCATGCACCGGCACCCAGCGTTCACCATTGGGGCCCACCATGGAATTGACGGGCGGGAACGGATTGGCCCGCAGGATCTTGGGGATGCTGTTCTCCACCGCCTTGCCGCCGGCGGCTTCCACGATCCGGCTGATCTCGGCCATGTCGGCCTCCGCCTCGGCTTCGCGGCGGCGCTCGGCGATGCAGTGGAGGGAGAAGGGCACGCCATCCAGGAAGCCGCGCCCGGCCAGTGCCACCTTGGCACCTTCCTTCAAGCCCTTCAGCAGGCTGCCTTGCGCCTTCATCATGGTGACAAGGCTCTTGGCGTCGCTGGTCAGGCTTTCGCGCTTCATGCGCTGGCTCTGCAGGAACGGGTCGAACCCGAAATTCTCGGCCGCCAGGCCTTCGCGGGCGATGCCGGCCATCGCCGTCAGGATTTGCGCTGCGCTGTCAAAGGCATAGCTGCCATAGGCACAGCGGCCTTCCTTCACCAGCCGCAGCGTCGCGCGCGCCTTCACGCCAAAGGCCCCGCAATCGGCGGCAAACAGCCCGGTGACATCGGGGCCATAGGGCCGGAAGAAATCGCTGCCGGTGGCAACGATGCGGCCATCGGCCAGCACGACATCCAGGCTGAGCGCACTGTCCACCACCGTGCCGTTGCCGGCACCCCAGAACACGCCATTCTGGCTCATGCCGCCGCCCACGGTGGCGTTGATGCCCGACAACGTGCCCCAGCAGCGCACGCGATAGCCCTTGGGCTGCAGGAAGCGGCGCAGCGCATCCCAGGTGACCCCGGCCTCCACCGTCACCGTCATGTCTGCCTCATTCAGCGCGACGATGCGGTCCAGCCCGCCGGTGTCGACCAGGATGAAGCGCGGCGTGGAGGACAGATAGCCGCCGGTGTAGCTCATGCCGCCGCCGCGCGGCACGATGGCAATGCCCTGGGCTGTGGCCGCGGCAATGCCGGCGGCCAGTTGCTCCACCGTCTGCGGCCGGAACACGGCCAATGGCTGTGGCCCGGCGGCATAGACATCATGGGCAAACAGCGACAGGCTGGCCGCATCGGTCAGCAAGGTTTCCGGCGGCACCGTGCCGCCCAGCAGGCTGTCACGAACAAGCGTGGCGGTCGTCATGCGGCCTCCCTGGCGCCAAAAACGGGGTAACGGCCCAGCGTCAGCAGCAGCAGCGCCCCGGCAACAAACAGGAAGGTCGCGGCCATCAGCATCTGGTCATAACTGCCGGTGGTGTCGCGGATGCGGCCGTAAAGCACGGGCGAGATTGCCGAAAATATGCCGAACGGCATGTAGAGCATGCCATAGATCTTGCCATAATGCGCCATCCCGAAATAGCGGCTGGCCAGATAGGCGATCAGGTCGGACTCCGCCCCGGCAGCAAAGCCGAGCAGAAAGGCCGAAACCCACACCATCGTCTGATCGGTGCCATTGCCCATCAGCCACCAGCAGGCCAGCGCCGGGATGGACAGGATCGGCAGGCAGACAAATGGCGCCCAGATGCGATCAAGCAGCCAGCCGGTGACGATGCGGCCCGACAGCAGCGCGATACCGATCATGCCCATGATGCCGGCGCCATCAGCGGCGGTCAGGCCGTGCTGCTTGATGATTTCCGGCATGTGGATATGGGCGCCGCCATAGGCCAGCGCCACCAGCGCGATCGAAATCCAGATCGTCCAGAACCGCCGGTCCTTCGCGGCTTCGGCAAAGGTCACGCCCACAAGGCCGCCGCTGGCAGTGATCTCGGCCGGCGTTTCCGCCGCCGTCGGTTCGCGAAACCAGGCGAGGCCCAGCGGCAGGGCGAGCAGCAGCGGGAACAGCGCCACCACCGGATACATGCCGCGCCAGCCCCAGGTGCCAATGGCCCACACCGCCACCTTGGGCACGATCAGGGCCGCCAGGCTGGTGCCCACCAGTAACAGACCCAACGCCAGCCCGCGGCTGCGATAGAACCACATGTTGATCGCCCGGCTCCAGGTGACAGGGGTGGAACCCATGCCGACCAGGCCGATGAGGAACCACAGGCCGAACCAGGCCACCAGCGACCCAGGGATCAAGCCAATGGCAGCAAACACCAGGGCAAAGGCCAGGAGTGAGCCCAGTGCGATCCGGCGAACCCCAAATCGGTCAACGGCCGCGCCAATGACGGGAGCCAGCAGGCCGGCGGTGATCCCAAAGGTGGTGACCCCGGCCGAGATGGTGGCAAAGCTCCAGCCAAATTCGTCGTGCAGCGGGCCGAGCACGAAACCGATGGTGTTGAACGGCAGTGGCGAGGCCCCGCACATCACGCCCAGCATTCCGGCGGTCAGCACCTTCCAGCCGGCGGAAAACTCTGATCTTGCTTGGCTCACGCGGCATTCCCATCCAGGGTTTCGAGCTGGAACAGCCCATCCATGTAGCCGGCGACGAGACCCTTCACATAGAGCTTCTCATCGTCGGCGCTGATCCACATCGTGTAGGGCGGGTGGTTGTTTGTCATGCCCTGAAATGACAGGCGATGGCAGTCAAAGCGGCCAGCTGGCACGGCCACCGTCTCCCGCGCTTCATAGCGAAGGCCGGAGGTGGAGGTGACCAGCATCGGGCCGGTCGCCCCGAAATGGTGCAGGCTGTGCAGCAGGCTGGGGCCCCAGAAGTGGGTGTGGCCTGGCCCCTTGTCGAAGGGAAAGCTGGCGGCCAGCCAGCCATCGCCGATCAAGGCGTGGATACCAAAGCCGCGCATGGGGCGGGTGATCGGTTTGCGCTGCGACAGGCGCCCCTCCGCCTCAGTGGCGGTCTCGCCTTCCGCCTCGCTCTCGGTGAAGCGGAACCAGCCGCTGCCAGTGGGCCTGCCATGGTTCAGGATGCGGACATGGGCCTCCACCGGCTGCAGATCGGCATCCACCGCCAACGTGGTGAACCGCGTCACATCCTCCGCGCCATGGCGCATCTGGCATTCCACCATCAGCGTGCGGCCGCCATCTGCCTGGCGCGTGATGCTGAAATCCTCGATTCCCCACAAGGCGTGGGTGGAGGCGCTGCGATAGGCAATGCGGCCGTGCCGGTGGGGCAGGGGCATGAATTCAGCGGGCATGGTAAAACTCGGTCAGGCTGCCATCCGGATCGGTCACCGCGAAAAGATCGGTCGTGCCAAGCCCTTCTATTGGAACCGCATCTGCCGACTGCACCGGCGCAATGCCCTGTTTGGCGAGCGCAGCACGATAACCGGCCAGATCTTGCACCGGATAACGGACCGACAGGATGCCAAGGTTTGGTGCCCGGGCCCGGGCCCCCTGCGGGATTCCGGCAAATTCGGTGATTTGCATCATTTCCACCCGCCCGGTTTCGCCCGGCGTTGGCGACAACGCCGCCGCCGCCCGCAACGCCTTCAGCGTGTAGTTTAGCGGGATGCCAAAGTTGGAGGGTTCGGGCGCGGTGCCAATCGCGTTGGTGCCATCCCCATCGAACACCAGGCCGAAACCCAGCTTCTGAGCATAGAAATCCCGGGCCCGCGGCCGGCTTTCGACCATGCGCATGGAATTGAAGCCCTGGCTGATGAGGCCAAGGTGGAAATCGGTGAACGGCGGTGAAAGCCGTTGATACACGGCGAAATTCACGCCGTGCGGGCCGGTGAGCACGACATTCCTCAGGTCGGAACCGCCGAAATTGAACCGGATGACCGGGCTCTCGGCCCACCACCCCGCCTTGATTGCGGCATCAAACAGTCGCGGCAGATCATCCGAGCGCATCATGATCGAATAGATGCCGCCCGGATCCCAGGCCCTGGCTCCAAGCCGGATCGGCTGCTGCGCCACGCCCTTGAACGTCACGAAGCGCAGGCAGCCGGTGCTGCTTTTCGGCGCGCACCACAGCTGGAATCGCGCCGATGCCGTGGCCGGCAGTTGCCAATAGGCCAATTCTGCCGCCGATAGCCGTCCCCGCGCCAACTGTCGCCAGCCCCCAATGCCGCCCAGCAGGCGGGCAAAGGGTTTGACGTCGCTCACGCTGACCACCGCTTCGGTCCAGGGCGCAACGCCATGGTCTTGCGCATACCCGGCCAGCACAGGGCTGGCCGGGAGAGCAGCGACCATCAGGCCGATGGCGGCGCGCATGACAATCAGAAGCTGTACTTGGCCCTGATCGCCCAGGTGCGCGGCGGATTGAGATAGCTGTGGTTGGCCAGGCTCGATTCCACCGCTTCCTGATCGAAGCAGTTGCGGCATTCCACCAGCACCTGCCAGCCATCGGTGGATTTCAGCGTCAGGCTGGCGTTGGCGATCCAGCGCGCCTTGCTGAACGAACCGCGGATGAAATCACCACGGTAGGCTGTGTTGGCCGGGTAGACGACGCCGCCAGCGCTGGTGAATCCCTGGTTGAAGAAGCTGACCTGGCTGGTGCCAACCTCGCTGGACGACCGCCAGTTGGCGTTGACCGACGGGATCAGGGAGATCTTGTCCGTTGCCTTGATTTCATAAGTCGTGCCAATCGCCATGGTCCAGGCCGGGCTGCGCACCGGCTGGGCAATGGTGCCATTGGGCGCCACAATGCCGACACCGCATGCCGCTGCCACTTCCGCCGTCGCGCCAAGCGCCACACGTCCGGCCGCCAGCTGTTGCAAGCAGGCCGCCTGCTGGCCCGCAACCGACTGGAAGTTATACTCATCAAACGCTGGCGCGTTGGCCGGGAGCTTGTAATGATCATCCATGTAGCCAACCGAGCCAAACAGGGTCAGTGCCTCGGTCGGACGGGCGGTGAATTCGGCTTCGATCCCCTTGTTCAGATAATCGGCAAAGTTGCGCGTCAGGAAGGCGATGGAGCCGTTGGGCCGCACAAAGGCCGAAGGGGTCTGCAGCCCGCTCACGTCCAGGATGAAGGCGGTCAGGTTGAAGCGCAGCTTCTTGTCAAACAGATCGGCCTTGAACCCGGTTTCATAGGTCCAGGCCTTTTCCGGGCCAAAGGGCAGCAGTTCGGACGCCGCCGTACCGCGCGCGTTCCAACCGCCCGACTTGAAGCCGTTGGTGGCGCTTGCAAACAGCATGATGTCGTCTGTTGCCTTCCAACTCATCGCAAAGCGCGGCGTCCACAGCTTGGTGCGCTGGCTGGCCGGGATCGCGCGGCCATTCGGCGCCCTGAGGTTGCTGTTGTCCAGGCAGGTCGCTTCAATGCTGCCATCGTTGCAGCTGGCGCGGTTGTCGCGGATCGAGAAGGTCTTTTCTTCATCGGTATAGCGCACACCAACCGTGAAGGTGAATGCTTCGATCGGCTTCACATCAACCTGGGCATAACCGGCCCAGGCTTCGGTGGTGTTGCGCAGCGTGCGGTCTGCCAGGATCAAGGGCACGCCCACCGGGCCGGAAGCGCCGACGTTGAACAGGTCGCCAAAGTCGGTGGTGTTGGTTTCTTTGAAATAATAGATGCCAGCAACATAGGACAGCACGCCGTCCATTGCGCTGCCCGACAATTTCACTTCCTGGGTGAACTGGCGATGGCGGCCATCATTGGCGATCACGAAGCCGCCCGGCGTGAAGCTGCGCACCGCCGGATTGGGGTTGGACAAGGATGGCAGACCACGCCCGTCTGCGAAGTCGAGCGCGAACTTCTGGCTCATATCCAGCCAGCCGGTGATGACGTTCAGGTTGATATTATCGCCCAGCTCCACCGCGAAGTTGGAGGTGAGCAGGTCCATCCGGACCTTGTTGAAATTGCCGAAATCATCCTTTGGCCCGACAAAGCGGCCACCGAAATCGTTCGCGCGCCGCAGGCCGCCCGTCGCAAATCGGCCATCACACTGGGTCGGATTGGCCGGGTTGCAATCGAAATTCAGCACGTTGGTGGCATCAGCGAAGGTGTGCGTGTAGCTGCCGGTCCACGACAGGTTGTCGGTCAGCTTGGCGCGCGCGCCCAGGCGCAGGCCCCAGCCATTGTTGTTGTTGGACCGCTCGTTGGTCACGGTGTTGCGGACATAGCCGTCGTCTTCCTGCCAATAGCCCGAAAGCTTGAAGCCGAAATTCTCGCCAGCCGGCAGATCGATCCCAGCCCGCAACAGCTTGGCATTATAGGCGCCATAGCCCGCTTCGGCATAACCACCGAGCTCTTCGCCAGGCTGGCGCATGACAACGCTGATCGCGCCACCGGTGGTGTTGCGGCCAAACAGCGTGCCCTGCGGCCCGCGCAGAACTTCGAGCCGTTCGACGTCGAACAGGGTGAAATTGTTGGCATTCTGGCGGCTGATGTAGATGTCGTCGATATAGGTACCGACCGGCGGATCGAAGGTGGCAATGGATTCGGTGTTGCCGATCCCACGTAGATAATATGCGTTCGCGGTACCAAGGCCCGTGTTGTTCAGGCCAACAAGGTTGGGAACAAATTGGGTGACATCAAGCGTGTTGGCGATGCCGCGCGCTGCGAGGGTCTCGGCGGAAAAGGCCGTGATTGCGATCGGCACGTCCTGCGCACGCTCGCGCCGACGCTGGGCCGTCACCACGATATCTTCCACGGCGCCGCTGTCTTCCACAATTGTGTCAGACTTGGCTGCCTGGGCCAGCGCCGGGGCGGAGCCCGCAACTGCCAGTGCGGTTACAAGTGCGACGCGGCTGGATAGACCCATACCGGAAACAAACGCTGCCATGCTCATGTGATGTTCCCCATGCTTGGCCGGGACCGCCCCGGCCAGTTCACCCCGCCTTCCAGCCGCCGCACCCTCCCTGTGCGCCAGCGCCTGCCGCCTGCCGGCAGGTCGGCGCAAGTTGTCCGGACAGGTTCGGCCTTGTCAAGCCGCAGGCCGTCATTTGTCCGGACAATTGACGTATGCAATGGCTCGGGGCATCCATTTCAGATGCGCTGTGGCACATGGGCCACTGCCGCCAGGGTAGGGGCACCGCTGGATGACCGATCTGATCTATCCCACCCTGGTGTATGTGCACCTGCTGCTGTTTGTGCTTTGGCTCGGGGCCGATGTCGGCGTCTTCCTGCTCGGGCAGCATTTCCGCAAGCGGCATGATTACACGCTCGATCAACGGCTTGCTTTGCTGAAGTTGCTGGTACTCGTTGATATGACGCCCCGCACGGCCTGGGCGTTGATGGTGCCGCTTTCGCTCACCGTGTCACTCGCCGGCGGTTGGTGGGATGTGCCGCTGGCCCTGGTCGCAATGGCCTGGGCCATCGGGGCTGTGTGGCTGTGGCTGGTCTGGGATGCACATTGGCATGACCAGACTCCCAGAGCTGCGCGCAATCGTCGCATCGAGGGCTGGATCAGGTGGATACTGGCTGTCTTCTATCTAGTGCTTGGTGCGGAGTCGCTGTTCACCGGTCACCCCATTGCGGTTGGCTGGCTGGCGTGGAAGGCGCTGCTGTTCGGACTGATCTTCGTTGCAGCCATCATGATCGATTTCAGCTTCAAACCCGTGGGGCCTCAATTGCTCGCCCTTCTGCAGACCGGGTCTAGCGACGCCACCGAAGTGCCGTTGCGGGCCACGATGGACAAGACCCGACGCTGGGTCACGCTGACCTATATGCTTCTCGTCCTGACCTCATGGCTTGGTGTGGTGAAACCCTTCGGTTGAGGCGTTGCGCGTCGGCAACACATTGTTGGATTTGTCCGGACAACAAGGTGTCTCTAGCCGATTTGTCTGGACAAATTATTCGTCGCAATGATTGTCTTCCGCCATCTTGAAGGCACTGGGGGTGCCTGCAGCGACGGGGAGATCATGATGATGAATGCGATGAAGCGGTCCATGTTGCTTGCAGCGACGTTGCTCACGCCGGCAGCCGCTTCTGCCCAGACCGCAGCGCCCGCGATTGCCGATGCGGCGCAAGATGATGGCGGCCTGGCGGAAATCGTTGTGACCGCCCGCAAGACCAGCGAAACGCTCAGTTCCGCCCCGATCGCTGTCTCGGTGGTCACCGCCGAGAAAATTCAGCAACTTGGCATGAACAGTATCGATGATTTTGCCAAGCAGGCCACCGGCATCAGCTTCTCGCAGGCCTTTGGCCGTTCGTCCGACCGGCCGGTGATTCGCGGCCAGTCCAACGTGCTGGCCAATGTGCAGTTCGGGGTTGAAACTGGCGCCGCCTACTTCGTGGACGGCATTTACTATCAGGGCGACATTCAGGGGTTCGACCCGGAATCGCTGGAACGTGTTGAAATCATCAAGGGGCCGCAATCGGCGCTTTATGGGCGGAACACCTATGCCGGCGCGATCAATTTCATCACCAAGGGCGCAACTGAAGACCTCAGCGTCAATGCCAGGCTTTCTGCGGCGGAATATGGTGAGTTCCAGGCTGCCGGGTCGGTGTCCGGCCAGATTATTCCAGGTACGCTCGGCTTCCGGGTTGGTGGCCGTTACTTCGAATATGGCGGGCAGTATGTGAACCAGTTGACCGGCCGGAAAGTGGGCCAGGAAAAGACGGCCAGCGGTTATGTGCTGCTTGATTGGGGTGGCAACGGCAGCGATCTGAAGGTGCGCCAGCGCTTCCAGTATCAGGCGGATCGCGATGGTGCCTTGCCGCTGTTCCTGCAGGGCGCTGCTGCCAACAATTGCTTCACGGGTTTCCGTTCGGCTCGGTATCGCACGCGTTCTTCCGCCTTGCCATTTGCTGCCAATCCGCTCGGTCCGTCGACCAATGACAATCAATATTATTGCGGTCCCATCCAGGCACAGCCCAATGGGATCAGGCTCAACATCGATCCGATGGCGCTGACGATCCCGGCTGGCAGCTTCATCCCGCCATCGTTCAATACGGCAGCAATTTCCGGCACGTTTGATGGCACGGCCTTCGACGGTATCCGCAACAACCAGTGGCTGGTCAGCCAGGTGCTTGATTGGAACATCGGCGGCTCTGGCTGGACCTTCACGTCGCTGACCCAGTACCGCGACAACATCAATCTGTTCGGCACCGACAGCGACCATTCCGATGCCTTCGCCTATTTCAACACCAACCCGGCGATTGGCGGGTCGATTCCCAATCCGCTGACGACCGAACCGATCTTTGCCAACTCCAACCGTGACGATACGTGGGACGTCAGCCAGGAAGTGCGCCTGTCCAGCCCGCAAGATGCGCCAGTGCGCGGCTTGGTTGGCGCTTATTATTTCAAGCAGAAGCAAGATACCCGCGACCTCACGTTCGCCAACCCAACCGGCGGTGAGGCACTCGGCACCACCGGATCGGCGCAGAATTGGTTGGAAAACTGGGCCCTGTTTGGGGCGGTGACTGTTGAGCCGTTCAAGGGCTTCGAGATCAGCGGCGAACTGCGTTACATGGAAGAGCGCAAGCGCCAGTTGGACCTGTCCGCACCGCCACTTTTCTGTGCTGGTTTCGCCGGCCAGACGACGGCGTTCGGGGCTCACACCACTGCCAATTGCCGACCGGAACTGTTTGAAAAATCGACCGATCCGCGGATCACGGTCAACTATACCACGCCGGGTGGCACGCTCTTTTATGGGATCTTTGCGACGGGCCGCAAACCGGGTGGCTTCAACGGCGGCGCCGGCGTGACCGCAACCACCCAGACCGGGCAGGATTTCATCCGCTATCTGCCGGAGAAGGCCACCAGCTTCGAGTTCGGTGCCAAGTTCAGCGCGTTTGACAATCGCCTGCAGGTTGGGATCGCCGGCTATGTCAACGACCTCACCAACGTGCAGCTGACGACGGCCATTCCCAATCCCAATGGCACGGGGGCGATCACGTCTATCGTCACCAACCAGGGCGATGGGCGGACGAAGGGGTTTGAAATCGACATGGTTGCGGCGCCGACCCGCGGCCTGACTGTCAATCTCAACATCAGCTATACCGATGCGCGCTTCACAAAGGGCTGTGATGCCGATCTGTTCATCCTGAACTCGGGGGGCATCCGCCCCAATTTCGACACGCGCAATCCGCCAGCAAGCGCGCTACCGCTGTGCAGCATTGCCGGCAAGCGGTTCCCGCTTGGTTCCCAGTGGATCCTGAACGGCGGCGTCAACTATGAACTGCCAGTCGGAAACGATCAGGCTGCGCTGTTCAACGTCAATTGGAGCTTCGAAGACAAGAAGTTCATCCAGACAGACAATTTCGCTTATGCGCCTGAAGCATTCCTGCTCAATGCGCGTATTGGGTATCGGTTTGGCCGCGTCCAGATCACGGCATTCGGTCGCAACCTGCTGAACGAAGATGCCATCACCCTGGCCACCCGCTGGTTCGACCTGCGCTATGGTGCCGGCACCACGGGCCTGCCGGCAGCGAGCAGTGTCACCTTCAACGGCTCACCTGCGCAGATCGAGACCGGGACGCCGCGCGGCTTCTTCGCCAATCTCCGGAAGGGTCGCACCTTCGGTCTGGAAGCGCGTTTGAACTTTTGATCAGCGCCAACAAGGAAGGGCGCCATCGTAATCGGCGATGGCGCCCTTCCTTTTTCTTGCTTGGGCTTTACTTTGCCGTAGGCTTCTTCGCGTCCACCCACTTCTTGAAAACAGTCCAGCTGGTTTCATTGGGCCGCTTGTCATCCACTGGCGGCGGCGCGGCATAGATGGGATAGTTGGCGGCAATCTCGGCCTTCAGCACGGCCGGCAGCTCGTCAGCGCTCTTGAGCTTGTTGCCCATGGCGTTGAACACCAGCTGGCCCTGGCGGCCACGCATCTTCATCCACGGCAGGAAATCGGAAATCCGCACCCAGCTCACCGTCGGATAGGCGGTGGGATTTTTCGTATCCAGCATCTCGTCCGCATCAAAGGCGAAATCAAAGATTTCCATGGCGTGATACTTGCCGCCCACCCAATCCTGATACTCGCCCTGCAACGGGTTCGTGTAGAACAGCGGCGCTTCGAACGGCATGAAGAACCAGCGGCCTTCGCGGCGCAGCGTGGGGATGGAATAGGGCGTGCCGCTGGCCGATTTGGGGAATTGCGGCGACTGGTTCACCGGATCATTGGCGATGTGCAGCACGTCCAGCTTTTCGCCCGTCCAGGGATTGTCCCACTGGCGCACCACCTCGCCGGTCTTGGGATCAAGATAGAGCAGCAGTTCGCGGCTGACGAGGCGCCAGCCCTTGCCCCGCACCGGATCATCGACCGTGGTGCAGGTGCGGATGTTCATGCCTTCCGCCTTGAACAGCAGCCGGTCCGGCTCGCCGGCCACCCGGCTGTAGACCTTGCCGCTCCAATGATAGACGCCGGGTTTGCCGTCGGCTTCACCACATTGCACCCGCTTGGAAATTTCCAGCGCATCTTCGGCCACCGCCGGATCCAGCAGCCGCGCCTTTGCGGTCTTCCCCTTGCCTTGCGCCAGGGCAGGGCCAGCGGCCAGGGCCGCGATCGCCGTGGCGCAAATCGCCGCAGTCCGAATGCTTCGTGTCATTTTCCCACTCCCGTTCTGAACCCCTGATGCTTATCCCTTGACATTAGAGTTGTCCGGACAAATTGTGAAGCCGCATTCCACAGGGCCGGCGCGATTCAAGCGTTTTGTCCACATAAGACAGGGGCTAGTTCACCGCCGTGTTCACCGCGCAAAGCCTGTTGTTCGTGCCGGGCCACCGGCCGGACCGGTTTGGCAAGGCGATTGCCGCCGGGGCAGGGGTGACCGTGATCGATCTGGAAGATGCCGTGCCGCAGGCCGACAAGGTGGCGGCGCGCAGCGCGGCGTTGGCGGAATTTGGCGCGGCGGCGGAAAGCGGCACACTGGCCGGCTGGGCACTGCGCATCAACGCCATCACCACCGCTGCCGGCATTGCCGATCTGGCGGCATTGGGGGAGGCGGCGGTGTTGCCGCCGCTGCTGCTGGTGCCGATGGTGGAAAGTCCCGTTGAAGTGCGGATTGTCGCCAATGCGTTGGGCAGCCGCTGCCCCGGCCTGATCCCGTTGATCGAGACCCCGGCCGGTCTGCGCGCGGCCCACGCGATTGGCTGTGTGCGCCACGTTGTGGCGCTGATGTTTGGCGGGGGCGATTTTTCGGCCGAGCTGGGCGTGGCGCTGGCGTGGGAGCCGCTGGCGGTGGCCCGCGGGCAGTTCATCCTGGCGGCAGCCGAGGCCAGGGTGCCGGCCATCGACGTGCCGTTCATCGGGCTGGACGATGCCGAAGGCTTGACGGCCGAAACCCGCCGCGCCCGCGCGCTGGGCTTTGCCGCCAAGGCCGCCATCCACCCGGCCCAACTGGCACATATCCACGCCGCCTTTGCGCCGACCCCGGTGGAAGTGGCAGAGGCGGCCGAGGCCATGGCCGTCTATGCCGAGGGCGGCGGCCAGGCGATCCGGTTCAAGGGGCGCATGCTGGAAGCGCCCATCATCCGCCGATACCAGGCGATACTCGACGCGAAGGACAGAATGCATCATGCGTGACGGTGTGAAGGAAGTGGCCCCGGGCCGGTTCCGCGAGGTGTTTGGCCGCGCGTTCGAGGATTTCGTGGTCGGGCATGTTTATGAACATCGCCCGGGCCGGACGATCACCGACACCGACAATGTGTGGTTCACGCTGTTGACGATGAACACCCACCCGGCCCACTTCGATTATGAATTCGCCAAGAAGACAGAGTTTGGCAAACCGTTGGTGTGCTCGCCGCTCACCGTTGCGTTGATGGTGGGGATGAGCGTTTCCGACATCAGCCAGAAGGCGGTGGCCAATCTGGGGTGGGACAATATCCGCCTGACCCACCCGCTGTTTTGTGGCGACACCCTCTATGCCGAGAGCGAAGTGCTGGACAAGCGCGAGTCGAGCAGCCGGCCGGAGCAGGGCATCGTGACCGTGCGCACCATCGGCAAGAACCAGCACGGCGACGTGGTCTGCACATTCAATCGCACCATGCTGGTGTGGAAGCGCGGCTGCGGCCCGGTGGACGATTGATCAGGAGACCTGAGATGGCAACCGCCCCCAAGCTTGACCTGATGGCCGATCAGGGCCGCACCATCGATCCGGCCGAGGAAGCCGCCTTTCTGGATGCGATCGATCGCTGGCTGGAGCGCCGGGTGATCCCGGTGGTGATGCACCATGATCACAACGATATCTGGCCGGCCGAGCTGGTGGCCGAAATGGCCGAGATGGGCCTGTTTGGCGCCACCATCGGCCAGCAATATGGCGGGCTTGGGCTGCCGGCGACGACCTATGCCAAGATCGTGATGAAGATCTCCAGTTACTGGATGGCGATCACCGGCATTTTCAATTCCCACCTGATCATGGCCGCCGCCGTGGAGCGTTTTGGCACGCCGGAGCAGAAGGCCAAGTGGCTGCCGCGCTTTGCCAGTGGCGAAATCCGTGGTGGCCTGGCGCTGACCGAGCCCAACGCCGGCACGGATCTGCAGGCGATCCGCACCGTGGCCCGCCGCGATGGCGACCATTATGTGATCAATGGCACCAAGACCTGGATTTCCAATGCCCTGAACGGCAGCTGCTTTGCCCTGCTGGTCAAGACTGATCCCGATGCCAGCCCGCGTTACAAGGGGATGAGCCTGTTCATCGCCGACAAGCGCGACGGCTTCACCACCGGCAAGAAGTTCGACAAGCTGGGTTACAAGTCGATCGACAGCGCCGAACTGGTGTTCCAAGATTATCGCATCCCGGCCGATCAATTGATCGGTGGGGTGGAAGGCCAGGGCTTTTTCCAGGCCACCGGCGGCCTGGAACTGGGCCGCATCAATGTGGCGGCGCGCGGGGTTGGCCTTTCGGAAGGCTCGCTCAGGCTGGCCACCCAATATGCCCAGGAACGTCACACCATGGGCAAGCCGATCGCCGAGCATCAGGCCATCCAGTTGAAGCTGGGCGAGATGGTGACCCGCGCCCGCGCCGCCCGGCTGCTGACGCTGGATGCCGCCGAAGCCTATGACCGGGGCGACCGCTGCGACATGGAAGCCGGCATGGCCAAATATTTCGCCAGCGAGGCGGCGGTGGAAAACAGCCAGGAGGCAATGCGCATCTATGGCGGCTACTCCTACAGCAAGGAGTATGACATCGAGCGTTATTACCGGGATTCGCTGCTGATGTGCATTGGCGAGGGCACCAACGAGATGCAGCGGATGATCATTGCCAAGCAGTGGCTGAAGATGAACCCGGCCTGATGCCCCATCTTCCGCTCTCAGGCTTCCGGATCATCAGCGCCGAACAATATGGCGCCGGCCCCTATGGCAGCATGTTCTTGGCCCAGTTGGGCGCCGATGTGATCAAGATCGAACCGCCCGGCCCGCCGGGCAAGGGCGGGGACACGGCGCGCGCGGTGGGGCCGCATTATCTGCGCGAGGGCGAAAGCCTGTATTTTCAGGCCTTCAACCTCAACAAGCGCAGCCTGACGCTGGATCTGAATGCGCCAGAAGGCCAGGCCATCTTTCGTAAGCTGGCCGGCACGGCGCACGCGGTGGCAAACAATATGCGCGGTGATCTGCCGGCGCGGCTGGGGCTGACCTATGACGCGCTGAGGGACGTAAACCCCGCCATCGTGTGTGCCCACCTGTCGGCCTATGGCCGCGACAATGAACGGGCGCGCTGGCCGGGCTATGACTATCTGATGCAGGCCGAGGCGGGTTATTGCCTGTTGACCGGCGATCCGGGCGGTGAGCCGCAGCGCATGGGCCTGTCGATGGTGGATTTCATCACCGGCACCATCCATGCCATCGGCCTGCTGGCGGCGCTGGTGGATGCGCAGCGCAGCGGTGTTGGCTGCGATGTCGATACCGATCTTCTGTCGGCGGCCGTGCACCAGACCAGCTATCCGGCCTTGTGGTACATGAACGAAGGCGATGTGACGGAACGCACCCCGCGCAGCGCCCATCCCACCGCCACGCCCAGCCAGATGTTCAAGGCGGCGGATGGCTGGATGTTCGTGATGTGCCAGCTGCCGAAATTCTGGACGATCATGGTCGAGCGGATCGGCCATCCCGACCTGGCCAGCGATCCGCGCTTTGCCAGCAACAAGAGCCGGCTGGCCAACCGCGAGGCGCTGACCGCCGCGCTGGACGTGATTTTCCAATCGCAGCCGATGGCCCATTGGCAGGCTCTGCTGGCCGGGCATGTGCCGGTGGCACCGGTCTATGGCCTGGATCAGGCGCTGGACAATCCCTGGCTGCAGCGCACAGGCATGCGCGACAGTGTTGATCACCCCGACCGGCCGGGCATGCAGGTGCTGGCCAACCCGATCCGCATCGGCGGTGAGCGCCTGCCCAACCGGCCCGCGCCGCTGCTGGGGGCCGACACCGATGCCATCCTGGCCGATCTTGGCCTGGAGGCCGACGAGGTGGCCGATCTGAAACGCGCCGGGATCGTGTGAGACCGGCGATGGGCAAGCTTTCCGGCATCCGCGTTGTTGACCTTTCGCAGTTCCTGCCCGGCCCGATGCTGACTGTGATGATGGCCGATCAGGGAGCCGAGGTGATCAAGGTGGAGCCGGCCGCTGGCGATCCTGCCCGTGCGCAGGCGCCGTTTGAAAATGGCCAGAGCATCTGGTTCGCCAATCTCAACCGCGGCAAGCAAAGCCGGGTGATCGATCTGAAGAGCGAGGCCGGCAAGGCGGAGCTGCGCGACCTGATCCGCAATGCCGATGTGTTCGTCGAAGGTTTTCGCCCCGGCGTGATGGCGCGTTTGGGCTTTGGCTGGGAAGATGTGCGCAGCCTCAATCCGCGCATCGTCTATTGCTCCATCTCGGCCTTTGGCCAGCAGGGGGCGTTGGCCCAGCATCCGGCCCATGACATGGCGGTGCAGGCCATGGCAGGCTTCATCAGTGTGAATGATGCCGGTGATGGCAGCCCGCCCGTGGTGCCGGGCGTGCCGGCCGCCGATGTCGCCGCCGGCCTGACCGGGCTGGCCGCGGTGTTGATGGCGCTGATCGGGCGCGAAAAGAGCGGACAGGGCGATTATCTGGATATCGCCATGTTCGACAGCCTGTTGCCCTGGTGCGCCCACATCGCTGGCAGCGCGCTGGCCGGTGGGGAGGCGCCAAGCTCTGCGGCGCAACGCTCGCTGGGCGGGGCTGGTTTCTACAATGTCTATGCATGCGCCGATGGCCGCCACATCGTGCTGGGCGGGCGCGAGATCAAGTTTGCGCGCAGCCTGCTCACGGCGCTGGGTCGACCCGATCTCATCCCGCTTGCCGAAGCCGATGCCGGGCCCGCGCAGGCCCCGTTGATCGCCTTTTTGCGCGAAACCTTCCGCACCCGCAGCCGCGATGATTGGGACCGGTTCATGCACAATCTCGACGTGGCCTATGCCCCGGTGCTGGATTTCGCCGAAGCCTTTGCCCAGCCGCATGTGGCGGAGCGCGGCCTGATCGTGGAGGCCGATGGCCGCCATCATATCGCGCCGGCCATCCGCTTTGCCGGGGAGGAATGGACACCCGGCAGCGTGCCCGGATTGGGGCAGGGCTGATGCGCCTATTCGACGTCGATGTGCATCGAATAGGCGAAGCGGTCGCCGGGGTGATGGCTGACCGAAATTTCGAACACCCGCCCCTGCGCATCGCGGTAGCAGCGGATGATGCGCAGCACGGCCGCACCCCGCTTGATGCCCAGTTGCCGGGCCACCTCGGCGCTGGCGATCACCGCCTGGATATCCTGGGTGACCTGGCCAACGGAGACGCCCGACAGCGCTTCGATCTGGCTGAACAGGGTGCCGGCGGCAAGATCAAGCCGCGCCGGCGCGTCGCCCAGAAGTTCGTGGAAATAGGCAATCGTGGCGGCAATCGGCTGATCACCATCAGCGGTGGTGCGCACCCCGTGCACGAGCGTCCAGGCGCCGCTGGCGGGCAAGCCGGTGCTGGTCGCCAGCCAGGCCGGCAGCGGCCCGGTGCCGGCCGGTTGGTAGGTGACCCGCGTGTCGCGCGCATATTGCAGGATTTCGCCGACGTTGCTGAGCGGCTGGTGCAGGGCGCCGCCGCGGGCGCCGGCCGGCTGCACCACGGTTCCCGACCCGCGGCGGCGGGCGATAAGCCCTTCATTCTGCAGCCGGCGAAGCGCTTCACGCACGGTGAAACGCGACACACCATGGGCCGAGCACAATTCGCTTTCGGTGGGAAATGGCTGCTCCGCACCAAAGCGGCCGGCCAATATGTCGGCGCGCAGTTCGGCCGCCAATTGCAGGTAGCGCGGCGCCGCTTGCCCGCGAACCTTGGTCGCCATGTCGTTCAACGATTGCTCCCGCCCTCAGCCCAGGTGTCGGCATGAGCGATGCCCTGCTGACCCAACTTGTCCGGACTTTAGCGCGCCCGGTGGCGGAAAGCGAGGAAAAGCGCGCACGGTTGCACCTGCTGGACTGGGTTGCCTGTGTCGCGGGGGCACGTCTGGACCCCGTGGCTGACGCCGCCCGCCGGGCCGGGCCAGACGTGCTGGAGCGTGTTGCCTATCTGGGCAATGTGCTGGAGATGGATGATGTCCACCGCCAGGCGCTGCTCCACCCCGGCCCTGTGATCTGGCCTGCGGCGCTGAGTGCGGCGCGGGAGACGGGCGCCGGCATGGCCGCGCTGCTGGCCGGTGCCGTGCGCGGATATGAGGTGATGATTGCCATCGGCATGATGCTGGACGTGCATCATTACAGCCTGTGGCACCCGACCAGCACGGCCGGCGGGATTGGCGCTGCGGCGGCTGCGGCAAGTATCTTTGGCCTTGGGGACCGGGAAACCGTCAGTGCGCTCGGCCATGCCGCATCCATGGCGGGCGGGCTGTGGCACATGCGCCATGATGATGTGATGACGAAGCAACTGCATGTCACCCGCGCCGCGCTGGAGGGCCTGTGGTGCGCACGGGCGGCGCGGGCCGGCTTCACCGGGCCGGCTGGCATCCTGGAAGGGCCGCAGGGCTTGTTTGCGGCGATGACCCAATCGCCGGGCCCGCTGCCCGACGCCGGTGCTTGGCGCATCGCCGCAGTGAGTATCAAGCCATGGGCCGCTTGTCGCCACGCCCATCCGGTGATCGATTGTGCCCTGGCCCTGCGCGCGGCCAATGCACTCAAGCCGCCGTTCCGGGTGGAAACCTATGCCGATGCGCTGCGCTTTTGCGATCGGCCGCATCCGGCCACGGAACTCGAGGCCAAGTTCAGCCTGCAGCATTCGGTGGCCGTGATCGCGGCCGGGCGGCTGGCCACCCCTGCCGACTTCACCCTGTCTGCGATTGCCGAACTGGCCGATCTGCGCGCCCAGGTGACGGTGGCGGAATGCCAGGCGATCACTTCGCGCTATCCGGCGCATTTCGGAGCCCGACTGAACGGGCTGGAACGCGTCGACACGCTGGGCGATCCGGAACGGCCGCTGGATGTGGAGGGCCTGACCGGCAAACTGGCCATGCTGGCAGCATGGGGCGGGCTGCCAGCGTCTGAGGCGGATCGCGCGGCGGCTCTGGTGCTGGATGGCGATGATGTGGGCGCAGTGATCGCCATGTTGACCGAGTGGACGGCGTGAACGCGGTGAGCCGCCTGATCGAATTTGCTGATGCCGAGCATCGGATACCAGCCGATGTGGTGGCCATCGCCCGACATTTCCTCGCCGATACGCTGGCGGTGGGGGCTGCGGCCCACGACGCACCGGGGGCGGCGGCCATCCTCGCCGTGGCGCGTGCCATGGGGCAGGGCCATGACGCGCGGCTGATCGGCACGGCAGAGCGGCTGCCGGCCGCCGCAGCCGCCTTTGTGAACGCCTATCGCATCCACTGCCTGGAATGGGATGCGGTGCATGAACCGGCGGTGGTGCATGCGATGAGCGTGGTGACCGCGGCGCTGGGTGCTGCGATCGATCGGCGCGGGGGCTGCGATCCCGATCGGGCGCTGGCGGCGCTTGCCGTGGGCGTGGAGGTGGCTGCCGGTCTTGGCGATGCCGCCATATCGCCGCTGCGCTTTTTCCGCCCCGCAACGGCTGGTGTGATGGGGGCAGCCCTCGCCGTGGCGCGCATCGATGGGGCGCCGCTGCTGCCGGCCCTGGGCCTTGCCTATTCCAGCGTTGCCGGCACCATGCAGGCGCATGTGGAAGGCAGTCTGGCCTTGCCGTTCCAGATCGCCAATGCCGCGCGCGCCGCTATCATCGCCAGTGATCTGGCCGGGGCTGGCTTTCCGGCACCTGCCGATGTGATCGATGGGCCCTTTGGCTATTTCCGGCTGATCGATGATGGTGACAGCGCCGCGCTTGTCGCTGATCTGGGCCAGCGCTGGCGCATCGCCGAACTCAGCGTGAAGCCCTATCCCTCGGGCCGGGCCAGCCATGCCGCGCTGGGCGCCCTCGCCGATTTTGCCGGCCAGGATGTGGTGGGGGTGGAATTGGCCTGCCCGCCGCTGATCCGCCGCCTGGTGGGCCGGGCGATGACAGCAGACATGACGCCAAGCTGGGCAAGGCTGTGCCTGCCGTTCCTCGCCGGCCTGATGCTGCGCGATGGCCGGATCGATCCGCGGTGTTTCACGCCCCAGCAGTTTGCCGATCCGGCGTTGCTGGCCTTTGCCGACCGGGTTGCGTTGATGGATGATGGCAATCCCGACCCCAATGCCTTGTTTCCGCAGGCGATCACGTTAATCTTTGGGGGTGGCCGGCGCGAGCGGCTTGCCATTCCCGCAACGCTGGGCAGCCCGGCGGCTCCACTGACCCCGGCGCAGACCGCGGCCAAGCTGGATCTCGCCCGCGAATTGGCCAGCCCGTCCGCCGATCCCCGCATTTTCGACAATCCTCTTGGCTATTTCACGGACCCGACATGAGCCAGCGCAGCTATTTCGAGTGTGTCGACATCAGGCAGTTGCTCGCCGATTATCCGGTGGGCGATGATTTCACCCGCCGCTATCGCCGGATCAGCCGCGATGAATTGCGCGGCCTGCAAGAGGCGCAATTTGCCCGGTTGATGGCGCGAGGCTGGCAGATCCCCTTTTATCAGCGAATGTGGGGCGCCAAGGGGATCGAGCCGGGCGATATCAGGGGGTTGGACGATATCACCAAGCTGCCGGTGTATGACAAGACGGACCTGATGGCCTCGGTCAACGCCCACCCGCCCTATGGCGATTTCGATGGGCGGGGTGCTGATCCCGTGGTGTTCCATACCACCAGCGGCACCACCGGCCGGCCGCAGCCGCTGATGTTTGGCCCCAAGGGGCGCGAAGTCACCAATTTGCTGGTGGGCCGCATGTATCGCTGGATGGGGCTGCAGCCATCGGATGTGGTGCAGTCGGTCTATGGCCACGGCATGATCAATGGCGGCCATTATATCCGCGAGGCGGTGACTCATTTTACCAACGCGCTGTTCCTGTCGGCCGGCACCGGGATCGAGACGCGCAGCGCTGCCCAGGTCAATCTGATGGCCGATTTCGGCGTGACGGTGATGGTTGGCTTTGTCGATTATGTCCGCAAGCTGGCCGAGGTGGCGGAAGCCGAAAAACTGTTTGATCGCATCAAGTTGCGGATGATCATCGGCCATCTGGGCACCGAGGATCGTGCCGCGACCGAGGCGGCCTGGCATGGCGCCAAGGCCTATGACTGGTATGGCGTGGGGGACACCGGCACGATTGCCGGCGAAGGGCCGGATCGCAACGGCCTCTATGTCTGGGAGGACGCGCAATATCTGGAATTGCTGGATGTGGAGAGTGGCCAGCCGGTGGCGTTTGGCGAGACCGGCGACATGGTGGTGACCTGCCTGTTCAAGGACGATATCGCGCCCTGCATCCGCTTCAACACCCACGACATCACCCACGAGTTGGCCGGCCAGGGCGAAATCGCCTTCCGCCGCATCGCCGGCTTCAAAGGGCGCAGCGACAACATGGTGAAGTTGCGCGGAATCAACATCTTCCCGCACGCCATTGCCGCCCTGATCGAGAACCGCAGCGATCTGACCGGGGAGTATGTCTGCATGCTCACCCGCGATGCGACGGGGCGGGACACTATGCTGGTGACGATCGAGAGCCGTGGCGGCAGCGATGTGGCGGCGCTGCGCGAGCTGCTGCGCCGCGGGCTGGGGGTGGAGGTGGAGGTTGCGCTGTGTGCCCCTGGCGCCACCGCGGCCGACACCCAGATCGATGTGCGGCAAAAGCCGATCCGCCTGATTGACCGGAGGGGGCTGTGAGCCACGACCCCTGGAATGCCATCGTTGACCGGGCGGCTGACCCTGGTGGCGGGGCAGGGCCATTGGCCGATGTTCGGGTCGGGGTGAAATCCAACATCGCTGTCGCCGGCCTGCCGCACACCGGCGGGATGGGCCTTCTGCGCGACAATATCGCGGCCCAGGATGCTGAAGTTGTTGCGCAATTGCGCCGCGCCGGGGCGAGCATCGTTGGCAGCCTCAATATGCACGAGGCGGCGCTGGGGGCGACCACTGACAACGCATTTTATGGCCGCACCCACAATCCGCACCGCATGGGGTATACGCCGGGTGGATCGTCGGGCGGCAGCGGCGCGGCGGTGGCCGCGGGTCTGGTTGATCTGGCGCTGGGCACTGACACGCTGGGCAGCATCCGGCTGCCTGCGGCCTATTGCGGGGTCTATGGCCTGAAACCCACGCACGGCGCCGTCAGCGAGGATGGGTTGTTGTATCTCGATCCGGCGCTGGACTGTATCGGGCCGCTGGCGCGCGATCTGGATCTGATCGAACGCGCCTGGGACGTGATCGGCAGTGGTGGCAGCGATGGACAGTTCAGTCGATTGATTTTGCTGGATGATCTGGCCGGTGTGGCTTGCGAACCGGCGGTGCTGGCGGGCTACAGGGCGGCATGTGCGGCGATTGATCTGCCGGTCTCAGGGCTCAGGCTGCCGGCCGATACCAGTGCCATCCGCATTGCCGCGCTGGCCGGGTCGGTGCGCTATCTGATCGGCGAACTGGGGCCGCACCGGGCCAGCGCTTCGGCCGAATTGCGCTTCATCCTGGATGCGCTGGAGCCGGTGCCGGCCAATCCGGACTTGCTGGCCGCGGTAAAAGCCACGCTGATTGAGGCACTTGGCGATGATGGCGTGCTGCTGATGCCCACGGCGCCGCAAGCGGCCTTTGCCCATGGCACACGGGCACCAGTGAACCAGGCCGATTTCACCGGGTTGGCCAATATCGCCGGCTTGCCAGCCATCGCGCTGCCATCGGGCTGGAGTGACGATGGCCTGCCGGTTTCGGTGCAGCTGGTCGGCCCGCCGAAAGCCGAGCGCCGGCTGATTTCCCTTGCGCGTCACTTGGATAGCGCGCTCAATCAATACAAGCCGCCAAGAGGGGAGTGACCCGACATGCGCATCATCTGCCTGTTCAATCTGAAGCCGGGCGCCTCCGCGCAAGCCTATGAAGCCTGGGCATGCGGCACCGACATTCCCGGTGTCAACGCGCTGGGCAGTGTCAACAGCTTCACCGTCCACCGCGCCACCGGGCTGTTCGGATCGGAAGCGGCGCCGCCCTATGACTATATCGAGGTGATTGATATCAAGGGGATGGATGCATTTGTTGCCGATGTTTCGAACCCGGAATTCCAGAAGGTGGCCGCCGCTTTTGGCCAGTTCACCGACAATCCCTGCTTCATCCTGACGGAGGATTTGTGATGGGCCGTTTCGCCGGCAAGACCATCGTGGTCACCGGGTCGGGCAAGGAGAAGGGCCTGGGCCAGGGCATATTGCGGCGCTTTGCCGATGAGGGCGCCAATTGCGTCGTGTCGGATATCAGCATCGATGCCGAGGCGCAAAATGTGGCCACCGACCTTGCCGCGCGTGGCGTCAAGGTGGCCGCAATTGCATGCGACGTGTCCGATTCCGCGCAGTGCGTGGCACTGGTCGATCAGGTGGTGGCCGAATTCGGCGCCGTCGATATTTTCGTCAACAATGCCGGCATCGGCTTCATGATGAAGCCCATGCTGGAGGTCGATCCGGCCGACTGGGCGAAGGTGATTGCCGTCAACCTGTCGGGCGCATTCTATTGCACGCAGGCCGCCGCGAAGGCGATGATTGCCGCCGGAAAGGGTGGCCGCATCATCAACATCGCCAGCCAGGCCGCCAAGACCGGCTTTCCGCATCTGCCAGCCTATGTCAGCTCCAAGCATGGCATGATCGGCCTGACCCGGGCGACCGCGGTGGAGCTGGGCGCGCATGGCATCACGGTCAACGCCGTGTGCCCCAACCATGTCACCACCGGTCTGGGCGCGATGCAGAATGAATATTTCTCGAAACTGCTCGGTTTTCCGACGGTGGAGGCCTATCTCGCCAACATGGCGGCGAAGAACCCGATGGGCCGGCCCGGCTTGCCGGGCGACACGGCGGCGGCCTGCGCGTTTCTCGCCAGTGATGACGCCTTCTACATCACCGGCGAGGCGCTAAACGTCTCGGGCGGGGAGGAGATGCACTGATGTTGGCCGAGGAACGCATCGATTGGCCGGGTGGGGCGAAGATGGCCCTCAGTGTTGTCGTCAATGTCGAGGAAGGCTCCGAACAGACGGTGGCGCGTGGCGACAAGGGGATGGAGCCGGTTGACGAACTGGGCATCTTCATCAAGGCGCCGATCCGCAATTATGGCAATGAGAGCAATTATCTCTATGGCATCAAGGCCGGCGCCCCGCGCGTGGTCAAGCTGCTGAAGGCCTTCGACATCAAGGCAAGCTGGACGGTTGCTGCCCTGTCCCTCGAAAACCATCCGCAGTTGGCCGAAGCGATCGTGGAACTGGGCCATGAACCGGTGAGCCATGGCTGGCGCTGGGTTCACCAGTTCAAGTTGAACGAGGAGGCGGAACGCGAATTCATCGGCAAGGCCGTCGAATCCATCCAGCGCAGCTGCGGGGTCAGGCCCTATGGCTGGCTCTCCCGCTATTTCCACACCGATCACACCCGCCGCCTGCTGATCGAGGCGGGGTTTGATTATCACATGGATGATTACAGCGGCGATGTGCCGTTCTGGGACAAGGCGACCGTGCCGGAACGGCCGATGGTGATCGTGCCTTACCAGCTCGACAACAATGACATGAAGATGTGGACCGACCCGGCGATGGGGCCGGAGCAATGGCTGGCCTATGCCAAGCGCAATTTTGACCAGGTCTATCGCGAAGGCGTCGAGGGCAATCCCAAGATGATGAGCCTGGGCCTGCACCTGCGCATCATCGGCCGGCCGGGGCGCATCTGGGCGCTGGAGGAATTTTTCCGCCATGTCCGAAAGCACGATGGCGTGTGGGTGACGACGCGGCACGAGATCGCCCGGCATTTTGCCAAGGTGAAGCCGGCATGAGGGGGGACCAACTGTTCCTCCCCAAACTTGTTTGGGGAGGTGCCGAGTGCAGCGAGGCGGCGGGGTTCCTGTGGCAACGGCCCCTCCGTCGCCTTCGGCGCCACCTCCCCAAACAAGTTTGGGGAGGACCCTTGCATGATCAGGCTTGAACTTGATGGCCCCGTCGCCCGGCTGCTGATTGACCGGGCGGCCAAGCGCAACAGCTTCACGCAAGCCATGTGGGCCGAGCTGCCGCGCCTGCTCGAAGAGGCGGCGGCCGATCCGGCGGTGAAGCTGCTGATCCTGCAATCGGCGACGCCGGGCAGTGCCTTTTGCGCCGGGGCCGATATCGCCGAGCTGCTCGCCAACAAGGATGATTCCGAATGGCGCGCCGCCAACCAGGCGGCGATCAACCGGGCGCAGCATGATCTGGCGCGCTTTCCGCTGCCCACCATCGCCTTTGTTGAAGGTGATGCGGTGGGTGGTGGCTGCGGGCTGGCGATGGCCTGTGATCTGAGGGTGGCAACGCCGGCCGCGCGCTTTGGTATCACGCCGGCCAAGCTGGGCCTCGTCTATCCGCTGCATGATGTGAAATTGCTGGTTGATCTGGTCGGGCCGGGGCAGGCCAAGCGGCTGCTGTTCACCGGCGCGCTGATCGATGCGGCCGAGGCACAGG
Organism: Sandarakinorhabdus sp. FBCC-B8862; assembly: GCF_059745315.1. NCBI lineage: Bacteria > Pseudomonadati > Pseudomonadota > Alphaproteobacteria > Sphingomonadales > Sphingosinicellaceae > Sandarakinorhabdus > Sandarakinorhabdus sp. FBCC-B8862. The sequence goes on along the minus strand of NZ_CM185574.1, from coordinate 456,758 downwards.
CGATTGGCCTGATCGAGGCGGTGGCCGATGCGCCCGATGGCTTCGTGAACGCCATCCTCGCCGCCTCCCGCCATTCGAGCCGGGCGATCAAGGGCTTTGTGCGCCGGGTGCTGGATGGCCAGGTGACGGACGATGTCGAGACGCTGGCGATCTTTGCCGCTGCCTTCACCGGTGCCGATTTTGCCGAGGGCACCACGGCGTTCGTTGAAAAGCGCAAACCGGAGTTTGGCGCATGATCCCGCATGGCACCATCCTGGGCGGCGTGTCGGTCGTGCCCGATCTGGCGGCTGGCCTTGCCGCCTATCAGGGCACGCTGCAGCTTGAACTGCTGCACCAGGGCCCGCTGCCGGCCGACCTGGCGGCGTCTTGGGGCTGCCCGGCCAGTGCCGGCCGCGACCACGCGGTGTTGCGGCCGAAAAGCGGTGCGCCCTGCTGGTTCCGGCTGGTGGAGCAGCCCGATGTGGCTGGGTTCAGGCCGACCACCAGTTTCGGCTGGGGGGCGTTTGAATTGACCGTGCAGGATGTGTTCGGCTGGCCCGACCGGCTGGCCGGCAGCGGTTTCACCATCGTGGGCGAACCCAAGCAGCTGCCGGGCATGGACGCCTTTGTGCCGATGCAGGCGTTGGGGCCGGGGCAGGAGATGATCTACCTGAACCAGGTGTTTGCCAACATGGACACGCTGGACCTGCCCAAGGCGGCCAGCATCACCGATCATATCTTCATCGTCATCCTGGCGACGCCCGACCGGGCCGCCACCTGCCGCTGGTATGCCAACCGGCTCGATCTTGATCTGGGGCCGGTGTTTGAATTGCCCTATCAGATGATCAACACCGCCTTTGGCTTGCCGGATGATTTCATCACCGCGCTGCAGATGGTGGGCAAGGGCCGCATGCCGATCGTGGAGGTGGATGATTATCCGCCGCAAACCAGCGTGCGCCCGCGCCATGACGGCATGTTGCCGCCGGGCAATGCGCTGGTGACGCTGGCGATGGCGGACCTGGATGCCTGCAATGTGGCCTGGATCAGCCCGCCGGTGCGCCGTGACGGCCCATTGTATGACGGGCGCCGCGCCGGCTGCGTGATCGGCCCGGCGGGCGAGCTGCTGGAACTGGTGGAGGTGGGCTGATGCCGCTGTTTGCCGTGCGCTGCATGGATGCGGATGGGGCAGGGCCGCTCAGGCAACTGCATCTGGCCGCGCATCTGGCGCATGTGGAGGCGCATATGGCGCGCTATCGCGTGGCCGGGCCGCTGGTGCCATCGGGATCGCTGCTGGTGATCGAGGCGGCGGATGAAGCGGATGCCCGGGCCTTCATCCTGGCCGATCCCTATGGCGCGGCCGGCGTGTGGAGCGACGTGATCATCGAGGAGTTTCGCGCCGCAGCTGGCACTTGGGTGGGTGGCGCAGCCTGGAAACAGGGCTGATAACGGCGGCATGCGCGCTGCCGTTTGCACCCAATTGTCACCCGATCTGTCGGGCTTGTCGTTGCACGACGACTGGCCGGAACCGCCGCCGCCGGGCCCGGGCGAAGTGCTGGTGGCGGTGCGCCATGCCAGCCTGAACTTCCCCGATTTTCTGATGCTGCAGGGCGGGTATCAGTACAAACCCGACCTGCCGTTCATCCCGGGCACCGAGGGCACCGGCACGGTGCTGGCCGCGGGGCCGGGGGCTGAGCAATGGGTGGGCCGCGATGTGATGCTGGGCGCGCGCAGCGGGCTGGTGGCGGAGCGCATCACGCTGCCGGCGCGCGGCTTGCGGGCCGTGCCGGCGGGGCTGACCATGGCCGAGGCTGCCGCCTTCACCGTTGGGGCGCTGACCGCCTGGGTGGGGCTGGTGGAGCGCGGGCGGCTCAAGGCCGGCGAGCGGGTGCTGGTGACGGGCGCCGGTGGCGGCATGGGGCTGGCAGCGGTGCAGCTGGCCGTGCACCTGGGCGCGCACGTGGTGGCGGTGGCGTCCTCGAGTGCGCGGCTGGCGCTGGCGCAGGCGGCTGGGGCGCATGAGGGGCTGCTGGTGGACCGGGCGGCGCCTGTCATTCCGCACCGGGATATTGATCTGGTGTTCGATCCCGTGGCGGGCCCGCTGGTGCTGCCGCTGGTCAAGTGCCTGCGGCGCGGCGGGCGCTATGCCATCATCGGCTTTGTCGGCGGGCGCGGCGATGCGGTGCAGCTGAACCGCCTGCTGTTGAAAGAGATCGAGCTGGTCGGCGTGCGCGCCGGCGAGCAGGGCCGGCAGGACCCGGCGGCCGGCGCCCGGCACATGCGCGAGATTGATGCGCGCGCCGTTCACATGCGGCCGCACATCGGGCTGGCGGTGCCGCTGGGCGAGGTGAAGGCGGCCTTTGCGGCGATGGGGGCCGGGCGCATTGAGGGGAAGTGCGTGGTTGGGATTTGAGGGGGCGTTGGCGGGCGGGCCCCCTCCGTCAGCCTGCGGCTGCCACCTCCCCCAGAGGGGGAGGAGCTGTCATCCTCCCCCCTCTGGGGGAGGTGCCGAGCAACGCGAGGCGGAGGGGGCTGAGCGGACGAAGTGGTCAGGCAAATGCCGCCCGCGTCGCCGCATCGGCAGGGAAGAGCAGTTCCAGCCGCAGATCGCGCACGGTCACATCCTCTGATGTGCCGCATTGGGCGACGATGGACAGGAAGCTGAGGAGCCCGTTCGGCCCGCGATAGCTGACCGGCAGCACGGGCGAGCGGCTGCGGGTGCGATAGGGGTGGCGGGCGGCGGCGGCGCGGGTGACGGCGATGAGATCGGCCAGCACCGGATCATCGCCCGACAGCGATTGTTCCAGCGCCAGCCGCTCCAGGCTTTCGTGCAGCACCTGGGGCAGGTTGGCGATGAATTCGGGCGCACGTGGGTGGCAGGCGGTGAGGCGGAAGACATTGGGCGGGCCCGACCAGCCATCCAGGAAGGGCGCCAGCATGGCCGCGGCCGAAGGGCTGGCTTCCAGCACATTCCAGTGCCGGTCACATAGCAGCGCCGGGAAGGGGGCGTGGTTGGCCATCATCGTCTGCAATATCTCGCGGAACGGCGCGATGGCTTCGGATGAGAGTGGGGAGGCCGGATAGGCCGAGGCAAAGCCGGCGGCATTGAGCAGATGGTTGCGCTGCGCCAGCGGCAGGGCCAGTGCTTCGGCGAGGGTGACCACCATCTCCCGGCTGGGGCTGGCCCGGCCGGATTCGAGGAAGGAAAGGTGACGGGCGCTGACCCCGGCATCGAGGGACAGGGCGAGCTGGCTGACCCGCCGGCTGGCGCGGGCGGCTTTCAGCGCCGTGGCGAAAGGGCCGGGATCGGAAAGGTCGGGACGGGTAGCCATGGCGGCATCATGCCACCGATGCGCGGCAGGGCAATGACCAGCAAGGTAAGCGCGGCGATGATGTGAACCCTCGCCGCGCATGCCGGCCCGTCAATCGGCGCGGATGAAGTGGGTGGTTTCCAGCTTTGGCAGCGTGCCGCCGGCCCAGACGATGGTTTCGGTCATCGATTTGCCGTCCTTGGCCACGGTATAGACGCGGGTGGAGACGGGGGCGCCGTTCTTGCCCAGGGTCATCACCAGTGTGTTGGCCGCCGGCTGGCGCAGGGCGACCGTGTCGATATTGGCCATGGTGCCGGTGACGGGCACGGGCACGCCATCGGTGGCGGCGGTGGATTCGGCGTGGACGCTGGCGCCATCGGGGGTGACGACCTCCACCAGGGTCGTCCAGCGGCCATCGGGCTGGTGGTGGAAGCGGATGCCGACGCGGGCCGGTCGCTCTTCGGCCGGGATGCGGGCGACATCGAGCGCCCAGTTGCCGGCCAGCGGCGAATGGCGGGCGGGGGTGATGGTGGCCGCCGGGGGCGCGGCGGGCGGGGTGGTGGCAGCGGCGGCCAGGAACAGGCCGGCGGCGGCGGCGGGCAGGGCAAACAACATGGCGATCTTCCCTTTGGTCCAGCCAGACCCGCTGGATGCGGGTGGCAGGCCATCGTTGGCCGGGGCGGATGGGGGAAGAAGATCGATTTTCCTGTCCCAGATTTCCTGGGCTTCGAGCAGGCGGGCAAGTTCGCGGCTGCTGCCGATGCCGGTCTTGCGGCGGGCGGAGCGCAGGCGTTCGTTGATGGCGGACTCGGTGCGGCCAAGGCGGGCGGCGATGCTCTTGATGGTGTGGCCGGCGGCGAGCAGGCGCAGCACCTCAATCTCGGCCGGGTTGAGGCCATCGATGCCGCCGCGTGCATGCTCCATCGCTGTCATGCCGCTGTTGTGACAGGCGGGGGCTGGCGGCGTCCATCCCAAATAAATTGGGACTGGCCGGCCTATCCGCCGGGTAATTGCCGGCCATTGCAAGCTGCTGCAGCCTTTGCTGGCAATCGCAGGAGGTGGCCATGACACGTGGTTTTTGGGGACAGGCACTGCATCTCTGGTGCTGGCAGGTTGCGGGCTTTGGCCTGTTGTTTGCAGCCGGCGGGCTGGCGGGCGCCGATGCCGCGGCCGGGCTTTATTATTGGCTGGTCAGCGCCGGGCAGCTGGATGCCGGCGCGTTTGATGCGCCGGGTATGCGCAGCACACTTGGGGTGATGGGCGGGTTGATGTTTGGCTGGGGCGTGTCGCTGATCGCGGTGTATCGCGCGGTGGGTGCCGATGTGCGGGTGTGGCGCGCGCTGGGCTGGGGCGTGGCCGGCTGGTTTGTGGTGGACAGCGCGTTGTCGTTGGCGACCGGGCTGCCCGGCAATGCCATCGCCAACACGCTGTTTCTGATCCAGTTCCTGGTGCCGGCGTTGAAGCTGGGGTTTTTCAGCCGGGAAACGGCGTCCAGATCACCTGCCTGATGTCGGTGCCGCCCAGCGCCAGCAGGGCCAGGCGGTCAAAGCCCAGGGCGACGCCGCTGGCCGGCGGCATTGCGCCAAGCGCCGCGATGAAATCCTCGTCGATGGGATAGCGCCGGCCGTAGAGGCGCTGCTTCTCGTCCATGTCGGCCTCGAAGCGGCGGCGCTGTTCGGCTGGATCGGTGAGTTCGCCAAAGCCGTTGGCCAGTTCGACCCCGCAGGCATAGGCCTCGAAGCGTTCGGCCCAGCGCGGATCATCCGCGCAGGGGCGGGCGAGGGCGGCTTCGCACACGGGATAGTGGGTGAGGAAGGTGAGGCGGCCGTCGCCCAGCTTGGGCTCGATGGTCACGATGATGCGGCTGAAGATGTCGCTCCATGTGTCGTCGGGGCGGGGGCGCAGGCCGGCGGCGGCGGCGAGCGCGTCACGGTCATCCAGGCAGGCGGCGAGATCGATGCCGGCATGGCGCTGGAAGGCATCGGCGCAGCTGAGCAGTTCGGGTTCGGCCATGGCATCGCATGTGCGCCCGCGCCAGCGCAAAGGGCCGGTGCCGGCGGCCTGCGCCGTGCGGGCGAGCGCCCACGTATCGGCGATCACGGCCGTCCAGTCCGCCTGGGCGCGATACCATTCGACCATGGTGAATTCGGGCGCGTGCAGCGGGCCCTGTTCGCCATTGCGCCAGACGCGGGCGAAATCGACAATTTGCGTCTCGCCCGCAGCCAGCAGTTTCTTGGCGGCAAATTCCGGGCTGGTGTGGAGATAGAGCGTCTGCTCCGCGCCGCCATCGGGCCGCCAGGCCACTGGAAAGCCGTGCAGATGCGTCTCGTTGCCGGGGCTGATCTGGACGGCGCCGCATTCCACCTCGGTGAAGCCTTCGGCGGCGAACCAGTGGCGCAGGGCGGCCTTGATGCGATTGCGGCCGACAAGGAACGGCTTGCGGTCGAGATGGATGTCGCTGTGCCAGAAGGGGCGGGCCACGATGATTTCCCTTGAACTTGTGCGGCGCGATGCCCTAACGGCGGGCAGCATTTTGGCGCGTTGGCGCATAGGGGATCACATGGTCAAGGACATCGCGAGCAATTTCCGCAAGGGTCAGGTCATCGAGCATGAGGATGGCCAGCTCTATGTCGTGCTGAAGGCCGAGACCTTCCGCCCCGGCAAGGGCACGCCGACCACCACGATCGACATGCGCCGCATTGCCGATGGCGTGAAGACGGTGATCACGGTGAAGACCACCGACAGCCTGGAGCGGGCGTTCGTCGAGGAAGTCAGCCACAATTATCTCTACAAGGATGGGGACGAATATATCTTCATCAACAACGAGAGCTATGAGCAGATCAGCCTGAAGGAAGACATGATCGGCGATGGCATCGTGTTCCTGCAGGAAAATGCCGAGTGCAAGATCCTGATGTTTGACGGCAAGGCCATCACCATCAGCCTGCCGACCCGCGTGACCATGGAAATCATCGCGACCGAGCCGGTGGTGAAGGGCCAGACCGCGTCGTCGAGCTACAAGCCGGCCACGGTGGAATCGGGCGCCCGCGTGATGGTGCCGCCGCACATCGAAGTGGGCACGCGCATCGTCATCAACACTGAAGATTCCTCCTATGTGGAGCGTGCCAAGGATTGATCCGCCGCTTGGCATCGGCCTGAAATCGGGGAAGGATGGCGACGTGCTGTCCTTCCCCTTTTCATTTGGCCCGGTCGTGGGGCTGGGTGCGCTCGTGTTCGGCGGCGCGTGGGCATTGGGGCGGTTGATCGGCTGGCGGGCGTGGTGGACGCGCCCCATCCTGCTGGCAGCAAGCTGGGCAGCGCTGTCCTTCGGGTTGTTCGTGCTGCTCGGCCTGGCTGGTGCCGACGTGTTCCTGTTTGCCTGGATCGCCGCCCGCATGGCCGTGCCGGGCACGATCATCGCGCTGCCACTGTGGTGGCTGGCCGATTGGCTTGTGAAAAAAATCGATTGAAGCGGGCAGGACAATCAATTTCCTGATTGCAACCCCTGCGGCTTAGCCTGCGGACATCGGGGAAACCCGGATGTCGTCACAGGGAGCCAATATATGTCGCGTACCATCGCATCGATCGTCGCCCTGGCCGTGGCCGGGATGGCCGCCGGCCTTTCCACCAGCGCGGCTGCGCAAACCGCCAACACGTCCCCACAATTCTGGTGGCCGGAACTGGTTGATCTGTCGCCGCTGCGCAGCCAGCAGGCCGCATCCAACCCCTATGGCGCCGGTTTCGACTATGCCGCCGAATTCTCCAAGCTCGATCTGAAGGCGGTGAAGGCCGATATCGCCAAGGTGCTGACCACCAGCCAGCCCTGGTGGCCGGCCGATTATGGCAATTATGGCCCGTTCTTCATCCGCATGGCCTGGCACTCGGCCGGCACCTATCGCATCGGCGATGGCCGTGGCGGTGCCGGTGGCGGCCAGATGCGCTTTGAACCGCTGAACAGCTGGCCAGACAACGGCAATCTCGACAAGGCCCGCCGACTCTTGTGGCCGGTGAAGGCCAAATATGGCCGTGCGTTGAGCTGGGCCGACCTGATGGTGCTGGCCGGCAATGTCTCCCTGGAAACCATGGGTTTCAAGCCGTTTGGCTTTGCCGGTGGCCGCACCGACGATTGGGAAGCCGACAAAGTGTACTGGGGTCCGGAAAACAAGTTCCTGGACGACAAGCGCTATTCGGAAGGGCGCAAGCTGGCCAACCCGCTGGCCGCCGTGCAGATGGGCCTGATCTATGTGAACCCGGAAGGGCCGAACGGTGTGCCTGATCCGCTGCTGGCGGCGAAGGACATCCGCGAAACCTTTGGCCGCATGGCGATGAATGACGAGGAAACCGCCGCGCTGATCGCTGGTGGCCACACGTTCGGCAAGGCGCATGGCGCCGCCAGCGCGACCAATGTGGGCGCCGCACCCGCTGGCGAAGCGTTGGAAAAGCAAGGCTTTGGCTGGGAGAACAAGCATGGCGCCGGCAAGGGCGCCGATACCATCACCTCTGGCCTGGAAGGCGCGTGGAGCGCCAACCCGACCCAGTGGACGATGCAGTATCTGGAAAATCTCTATGCCTATGACTGGGTGCAGACCAAGAGCCCGGCTGGCGCCATCCAGTGGGAGCCGAAGAACGCCAAGGATGTGAAGTTCGTGCCCGATGCGCACCGGGACGGCGTGTATCACGCGCCGATCATGTTCACGACCGACCTCGCGCTGCGCATGGACCCGGCCTATGGCAAGATCACCAAGGGCTGGCTGAAGAATCCCAAGGCGTTCGAAGATGCCTTTGCCCGCGCCTGGTTCAAGCTGACCCACCGCGACATGGGTCCGCGCACCCGTTATGTCGGCGCTGATGTGCCGAAAGAGGTGTTGAGCTGGCAGGATCCGGTGCCTGCCGTGACCCACCCGCTGGTGATCGATGCCGATGTGGCCGATCTGAAGGCCAGGGTGCTGGCCAGCGGCCTTTCGGTGCCGGAACTGGTGCGCACCGCCTGGGCGGCGGCGGCCAGCTATCGCGGGACCGACATGCGCGGCGGCACCAACGGCGGCCGGCTGGCACTGGCCCCGCAGAAGGACTGGGCGGTGAACGCGCCGGCAGAACTGGCCAAGGTGCTGCCGGTCTTGGCCAAGGTGCAGGGTGATTTCAATGCTGCCGCCCCCGGTGGTCGCAAGATCAGCCTGGCCGACATGATCGTGCTGGCCGGCAATGCCGCGGTGGAAAAGGCTGCGGCCGATGCCGGCGTGCCCGTCACCCTGGCCTTCACGCCGGGCCGCACCGATGCGACACAGGCGCAGACCGATGTGGCCAGCTTCAATGCGCTGGAGCCCAAGGCCGATGGTTTCCGCAACCACTGGACGCCGGACAGCCCCTATAACCCGACCCAGGCCATGGTGGACCGCGCGCATCTGCTGGGCGTGACGGTGCCGGAAATGACCGTGCTGGTGGGCGGCCTGCGCGTGCTGGGCGGCAACGCCGGCGGTTCCCAGGTGGGCGTGTTCACAACCCGTGTCGGCGTGCTGAGCAACGACTGGTTCGTCAACCTGCTCGGCATGGAGACCAAGTGGCAGAAGGCGGCGACCGACGGCCTGTATGACGGCGTCGACCGCAGCACGGGCGCGAAGAAGTGGACCGCCAGCCCGGTGGATCTGCTGTTCGGCAGCCACAGCGAATTGCGCGCCGTGGCCGAGGTGTATGGCGCTGCCGATGGCCACAAGCAGATGGTGGCCGATTTCGCCCGGGCGTGGACCAAGGTGATGAACAACGGCCGGTAAACAAAGCCGAAATTGACCATTCACATACGGGCGGTGCCAGCGCTGGCGCCGCCCGTTTTCCTGTGCCCGGCATGAGCGCAGCCACAACAAGTTGCTGGCCTTGGGCTGCAACCATCGGCTAGGATGAACCTAACAAACAGGGTCGCGGGCACGCTTTTGGGGGAATGGCAATGACGCACCGGCGCGGGCATGGCGCAGGGCTTGGCTTGTGGCGAACCGGCATGTTGCTGGCATCGGCCATGACGGCTGCCGCGCCGGCGCTGGCCCAGGTGGGTGTGACCGGGGCACCGACCCGGGAGGAAATCGATCCCAGCCGGCGCCTGCAGCAGAACCAGCCCAGCCGCCTGATCGTTGACGGCGATATCGAACGCAGCCCGTGCGCGCTGGCCGATCCGGCCTATGCCAATATCAGCCTGACCTTGTCGCAGGCGCAGTTCAACAATCTGGGGCCGGTCCCGGCGGCCGAACTGGAACGCCACTGGAAACCGCTGGTCGGCAAGCCGCTGCCGGTTTCGGTGCTGTGCGAGATTCGCGATGCGGTGGCGACCGATCTCAGGCGCCGTGGTTATGTTGCCGCCGTGCAGGTGCCGGCGCAGCGCATCGAAGGCGGCGTGGTGCGGTTTGAAGTGCTTTATGCCCGGCTGACCGCGGTGCGGGTGCGCGGCGATGCCGGCCGCAACGAGGCGCAGATCGCCCGCTATCTGAACAAGCTGGTGACCGGGGAGGTGTTCAACCGGGTGGCGGCGGAGCGCTATCTGCTGCTGGCGCGCGATTTGCCGGGCATGGATGTGCGGCTCCAGCTGAAGCCGGCAGGCGGCGCGCCCGGCGAGATGGTGGGCGAGGTTTCGGTGCGTCGCCGCGCGGTGGAAGCCGATCTGGTGGTGACCAATCTGGCGCCGTCACAGACCGGGCCGTTCGGAGGCCAGATGCGCCTGCAGTTCAACGGTCTGACTGGGCTGGGGGATCACAGCTTCGTTTCCTATTACGCGACGCCCGATTTCCGTGAACAGCATGTGCTGCAGGCCGGGCATGATTTTGCCATCGGCGGCGAGGGTCTGCGGTTGGGCGGCCGGGTGACCCAGGCCTGGACCCGGCCCGATCTGGGGCCGACGGTGCCGCCGGTGGAAGCGCGGGTGTTCTTTGCCAATCTGGAGTTGAGTTACCCGTTGCGGCGGTCGCAGGCGGCCAGCGTGATGGCGCGCGGCGGGCTTGATCTGGTCAACCAGCGGGTCAGCTTCAATGCGGCGCCGCTGTCGCGCGATCAGGTCAGGGTGGCCTATCTCAGGCTGGACGGCGAATGGCAGGATCTGCGCGGGCGCGGGCCCGGTGGTACCAGCGCCTGGCGGCTGGGCGCCAATCTGGAGGTTCGGCAAGGCATCGACATGCTGGGCGCGACACTGGATTGTACCCGCGACCTGCGTGCCTGCGGCCGGGCCGGCGTGGTGCCGCCCAGCCTGATCACCGGCAGCCCCACGGCCACCGTGGTGCGCTTCACCGGCCAGGCGGAACTGCGCATGGGCAAGACGCTGACCGCCGTGCTGCAGCCGCGCGCCCAGCTGGCCAGTGGCGGCGTCTATGGCTTCGAACGCTTTGCCCTGGGCAATTATACGGTGGGCCGTGGCTATGAGCCCGGTGTGCTGACCGGCGATGATGGCGCGGCCGTCTCGCTGGAACTGCGCCATGATGCCATCACCCTGTCGGAAGACTGGAAGCTGGCGGTGCAACCCTATGTGTTTGCCGATGCCGGCTGGGCCTGGTCACGCGGGGTGGGGCCGGCCCTGCCCAACCCGGTCAGCCTGGTTTCCGCCGGCGGTGGCGGGCGCTTCATCCTGTCGGACCGGGCGCGGCTCGATCTGGGCGGCGCCGTGGCGCTGAAGGATGCCGGGCCGGTGCGCGCCGGCGATGTGCGCCTGCTGCTCACCCTCACCACCCGCCTATTGCCGTGGAGGACCCGCTGATGCGTCTGTTTGACGAAAGCGCCCCGGCGCGGGCATCCACGGGCCATTCGGCGCGCACCCGGCTGGCGCTGGCGGCATCGCCCAGCGTGCTGGCGGCCATGCTGGCCCTGCAGCCGCAGCAGGTGCGGGCGCAGGCCTTTCTGGGCACGCCCGATGTCATCCGCGGATCGGTGAACCGTTTCATCGGCACCGGCAGTGAGACCTTGCAGGTCAACAGCAGCCAGGTGACCATCAATTGGACCCCCGATGACAATGGCATTGGTGGCGGCACCATCGCCTTTCTGCCGACGGGCAACACGGCCACCTTCCAGGCCGGTTCCAGCATCGGCAGTTACACGGTGCTCAACCGCATTCTCACCGCCGATCCGTCGCGCGCGGTCGGCCTGCTGGGCACGGTCAACAGCGATGCCGGCGGCAGCATCTGGTTCTATGCGCCGTCGGGCCTGCTGGTTTCCAACACCGCGCGCTTCAATGTTGGCAGCCTGCTGCTCACCACCAATGATCCGGTGGGGGCGGCCGGCGGCGGTGATTTCATGCCGGGCGGCAACAGTTTTCAGCTGAGAGGCGCAGCAGACAGCCAGTCGTTCATCTATATCCAGAACGGCGCGCAGATGAACGCGACCGGCAACAACAGCTATGTGATCGCGGTGGCGCCGCGGGTGGACATGGGCGGCGCCATCCAGGTCAACGGCTCGGCAGCGCTGGTGATGGCCGAAGATGTCAGCTTCACGCTGAACGGCGGCCTGTTCGACATCACGGCCAATATCGGTTCGGCCGCCGGTGGCACCAACACGGTGAATGGCAGCATCACCGGGCCATCCGGCAATTCGGTGAACGGGGATTATCACCGCATCTACATGATGGCGGTGCCGAAGAATGATGCGATCACGCTGCTGCTCACGGGCTCGCAACAGATCGGGTTCAGCATCGCCGATGCCGTGGATGTGGACGGCAATGCCATCGTGCTGTCGGGGGGGAAGAATATCAAGGCGAGCGCGGCCGGCGAAGGGCTGACGGCCTATGATCTGGGCACCTCGGCGGCCGGGCCCGGCCAGGTGACGGTGACCCTGGATGGGGTGACGCTCACGTCCAACACCACCCTCGTGTCCCGCGATATCGGGCAGGCCTTTGCATCGAGTGGCACGCTGGATGTGGCGCGCAACCTTGATGTCTATGGCGGATCGCGGGCCAGCATCGGCGCGGCGCAGGGGCAGTTGCTGGAAGTGACGGGCAGCATCACCGCCGATGCCTCCACCCTGTTCAACGGCAGCAATGGCGCCAACCGCACGGCCGGCATTGCCAACATCACGGCCACCGGCGGCGGCACGCTGGCGGTGCTGGGCAGCATCACGGCGCGGGCCGATGGGCGCGGGGATGCAGCAAGCGGCGTTGGCCAGCAGGGCGGCACCGGCACGGGCGGCACGGCGCAGGTTTATGCCAGCGGCAACAGCTTCCTGCAGGCCAACAGCATCCTGGTTTCGGCGACGGGTCTGGGCGGTGCTTCGGCGGCCGGGCGCAGCGGCAATGCGGCGGGCGGTTCGGCCAGCGTGCAGGTGGATCCGGGCAGCACGATCGACATCCGCGGCGATGCCGTGAACGGCAATATCGCTATCAATGCGGGTGCCATCAGCCTTCTCGGTGCCGATGGCCAGCAGACGGGCAACGCCACCGGCGGCGATGCGCGGGCGACCTTGGGCAGTTCGCTGGAGATGGCCGGATCCGTGCTGGTCAACAGCGACGCCTTCGCCAGCGGCGGGCAGCGCAGTGTGAGCCTGCAAACGGGTGGCGGAACGATCCAGGCCGGCACTGCCACCATCGATGTGCGCGATGGCGCGCGGCTGCTGTCGAACAATTTCCAGCTCAGTGCGCAGGCGAGCGGCAGCATTGGCGATGGCGGCATCATCTATCGCGGCGGCACGGCCCAGTTGCTCACCAACAGCAGCAGCAACGGCATCGCGGTTTCCGTCAGCACCACTTCCACCATCCAGGCTGGCGCCCGCGCCAGCGGCGCGGTGACCGGGGGCGCGCTGGATGGGGCGAGCGCGACTGGCGGTCAGGCTGTCATCGACGCGCAGGGCACATCCAACTTGTTGTTCAGCACGGATCTGATGCTGAATGCCAGCGCGTTCGCCGGCAGCGGCACCAATGGCGGCAATGGCGGCGCAGCGCTCAGTGGCAGCAGCCGGGTGCTGCTGAACGCTGGCAGCCTTTCGGTGAACGGCAATGTCGATCTGCGGGCCGATGCCTTTGGCGGCAGTGGCGCCGTGGGCGGGGCGGCCAATGGCAGCAATGACAATCTGGGTCAGCAGCCGGCGGTGTTTCTGCGCTACAACAATGCCGGCACTGGCACCGATCCCGGCCTGTTCATCGTTGGCCAGTTGACGCTGGGCGCCCAGACCGAAGGCGGCTTTGGCCAGACGGGCGCCGGCGGCGCGGCCAGCGGCGGGGCTGTGCGCATCGATCTGCGCTCACGCCCGCACACGGCCAATGGCGTGTTGATCGATGCCAACACGCGCGGTGGGGACGGGATGACGGGTGGCAATGCCACCGGCGCCGAAGCGACCCTCACGCTTATCGACGCCGAACTGACGGCGCCCGGCAACAATATCACCATCAATGCTGGTGCCAATGGCGGCAACGCCAATCTGTCGAGCAGCGGCAATGGCGGCAATGGCGGTGACGCAATCATCGGAGCAGCGCGCGTGCTGGTGCGCGGCGACCCGGCCGGCACCGGCACGGCAGGGCGGCTGCAGGCCAACCAGATCGTCATCAATGCCGACGCCACCGGCGGTGAGGGCGGGTTTTCGCTGGCCGGCACCGGCGGCACCGGCGGCAGTGCCAATGCGTTTGGCAGCCAGACAGGCGTTCAGATCATTGCCAATGCCGGCCGCGCCCGGTTGGAGTTTGGCAGCACATTCATCAACAACCGGGCCTTTGGTGGCCAGGGGGGTGGCACCGATACCGGCGTTCTGGGCAGCGGCGGTGCCGCGACCGGCGGCTTCATCAATGTCGGCCTGTCGAGCGGGCCATTTTCACCCACCACGAACGCCGCAGCGGCAATTCTGGGCGATCTGATCGTCAATGCGCAAAGCATTGGCGGGAACACCGGCACGTTTGACGGCGGGGTGGACGGCGGCAGGGGCGGCGATGCCAGTGGCGGCCGCATCGTGCTGCTGGGCCGTGGCGGCACGGTTGCCGTCACCAAGGCCGAACTGAACGTTGCGGTCCAGGGTGGATCGGCGGAAGGCGAGCAGAATTCCGGCCCCGGCGGCAATGCGGTGGGCGGCAGCATCACCGTGCTGGCGACACCGCATTTCGTGTCGGGCAGCCCCACCAATGTGACCATCGGCTCGCTCGGCGCCGTGGCGACGGCCACCGGCGGCGCCAGCCTGGCCAATGCCGGCAATGGCACCGGCGGCACCATCGAAATCAAGCTGGCCCAGCATGACGGCGGGCCGGTGGTTGCCAATGTTGGCAGCTTCACCGTTGGCAGCATCACGGCGGATGCAACAGGCACCGGCGGTGTGACGGCAAATGATCTTGCCTCTGGCGGCAATGGCACCGGCGGCACGGTGCGGCTGCTGGCCAACCAGGGCAGCTTCAATGCCAGCGGCGCGGCCAATCTGGTCGCCGATGGCGTCGGCCGGGGTGATGCGGCCAATCTTGGGCCCAGCGGCAACGGCACCGGCGGGCTGGTCGAAGTGCTGCTCAATGGCGGTTCGGCCAGCATTGCCGGCGGCTTCCTGTCGGCCAGCGGTTATTTCGGCAATGCCACCGGCGGCACGGTGCGCACGGCCGTGCAGTCGTTGGGCGGCAGCCTTGATCTGACCGGCATTGGCCTGCAGCTGCTGGCGGTGGCGCAGACCGGCGCCGGGTTCGGCCGGGCCGGCATTGGCAATGCCGTTGGCGGCCTTATCGATGTGGCAACCGCGGCAGGCGGCACGCTCACACTGGCCAACACGCTCACTGTGCTCAATTTCAATGTCGGCGGCATTGTCGATGGCGCTGGTGCGCCCAACAGCGGCAGCGCCACCGGCGGCCGCATCCAGATCAACAACGCCGGCACCACCAGCATCCGCGATGGCGTCGGCCGCTTGCAGCTCTTCTCGATGGCACAGGCCGGGCATGGCGGCACCACCCTGGCCGGCGGCAATGCGCAGGGCGGATCCGTCAGCATCAGCAACAGTGGCGGGTCGCTCAACCTTGGTTCGGCCATCAACCAGATCCGCATCGGTGCGCAAGCCAATGCCGGAGACAGCAGCCTGACCCCCGGCAACGCGCTGGGCGGCGCGGTTTCGGTCACCGCCACCGGCGGCACCATCGATTTCAGCGGCACCACCAGCATCGACAATCTGGCCTATGGCGGGGTTGATCCGGTGTTCAGCGGCGTGATTGATTCCGGCAACGGCACCGGCGGCAGCATCGACCTCAGCTATGGGCCCGGCAGCCGCATCAAGTTCGACGGCGCGCTGGACCTGTTCCACGAGGTGGATGGCCATATCGCCCGCAGCGGCACCACCGGCATCACCAGCACGGGCGGCGCGCTGGAAATCACCGGCGATCTCACGCTGTGGAATGATGTGTTCTCCGACAGCGATCGTGACGGGGCGCAGTTCCAGGGCGGCCAGATCAACATTGCCACGGCCGACACGTCCAGCTTCACAGTTGGCGGCACCTTCACCGCCTATGTCGATACCGACATGGAAAGCAGCAACACCGGCCTGCTGTCGCAGGGCGGCCAGTTCAGCTGGATCAGCCGCGGCACGGTTTCGGTGGGCGGCGCGATCGACTTCTATTCCTCGGCCAGCTTTTCCGATCAGGGCGGCACCGCCACGGCCGGCAGCCTTGCCATCGATGTGCGCTCCGGCAGTTTCAGCGTCAGCAATGGCCTGTTTTTCACCGGCAATGCCAGCGGTGGCCCGCACAGCAGCGGCGATGGTGCGCTGGTCACCGGCGGCACCCTGTCAATCGCGACGGCAGCCGGCGTGAATTTCACCGTCAATGGCGAAGTCAATCTGCAGGCCAATGCCAGCGGCGGCCAGGCCTTTGACGGGATTGGCGGCAAGGCGGTGGGCGGCAGCATCAGCATCAGCAATGCCGGCACCATGTCGCTCGACACGGCGGACAGCGGTTTCCAACTGCGGGCAACCGCGACCGGCGGCACCGGCCTGTCGCAGGGCGGCGGCGCCACTGGCGGCAGCATCAGCCTGACAACCAGCAGCGGCGGCAGCTTCAGCCACCTGGCCAGCGGCACCGGCCAGTTGCAACTGGAAGTCCAGGCCATCGGCGGTGATGCCAGCGGCGAGGGCGGCAGTGCCACTGGCGGCAGCGCCAGCATCATCAACAGTGGCAATTTCGCCCTGCCGGGCGGCGTGCTGCTGCTGGCCAATGCCACCACCGGCAATGGGGACAGCACCGGCAGCGCCACCGGTGGCACCACCAATCTGACCGTCAATGCCGGCACGACCAGCTTTGGAGGCAATGTCGCGCTGAACAGCGATGCCAATGTGCTCAACAAGGTGGTGCAGGGCAATGGCCTCGGCGGCCAGGCCGATGTGATCGTCAACGGCGGCACGCTTTCCGTTACCGGGGATCTGGAACTGCGCGGGCGGGGCAGCGGCGATCTTGCCACCGGCGGCGGCCTTACCATCACCAGCAATGGCCTGTTGCAGGTGACGGGCGCGCTCACCGCATCAGCCGCGGCTGCCAGCCTTTCGGGCAGCACAACGGCGGCGGGACAGGGCGGCAGCATCGATCTGACCGTGGGCAGCAGCGGCCAGTTGCAGGTGGGCAGTTGGTTGCGGCTCTATGCCGATGCCGCAACCAACGCCAGCAACCCAGACATGGCCAACAGCGGCGGCACCATCATGGCCAGCAGCGCCGGCACCCTCAATATCGGCGGCGACATCACCGTCGACAGCAGTGCCCGGTTCGACAATGTGGTGGGCCGCAACGCGACGGGCGGCACCGCCACGCTGGGCATCACCAGCGGCAGCCTGACCAGCGCCGGGCTGATCCTGCTGGCCGAGGGGCGCGGCGGTGTCCGGTCTGGCGACATCAGCGGCAATGGCACCGGCGGCAGCGCAGGCCTGACCTTGGGCAGCGCCGCCACGGCCACGATCAACGGGCCGGTGCAGGTTTCGGCCATCGGCATCGGCGGCGCCGGCGATGGCGGCCTGGCCGGCAATGGCACCGGCGGGATTGCCGGCATCTCGGCCGGCGGCACCCTCAACATTGCCCTGGGCAGCGGCGGTTTCCAGCTGCGCGCCGATGGCGTGGGCGGCAACAGCAATGCCGGTGCCGGCGGCATTGGCCAAGGCGGCCAGGCCGGCCTGACCGGCACCGGCAGCACGGGACGCATCAGCATCACCTCTGCTGGAACGCCCGAAATCGCCGTCACGGCCGGCGGCAGCGGCGGCAGCGGCCTCGATGGCGGCAATGCGCGCGGCGGCACGGCGGCCGTTGCTGGAGCGGCAGCCTTGTCGCTTCCCGGCGGTCTGCGTGTTGATGCCAGCGCAACGGCCGGCGCCGGCCAGAACAGCGGCGGCAGCGCCACGGGCGGCACTGCCAGCCTGGCCAATGCCGGTGTTTTGCAACTGCCCGGTGATGCCATCATCACGGCCAGTGCCACCAGCGGCAGCGGTGACAGCACCGGCGATGCCACAGGCGGTTCGGTCAGCTTTGTGCAGACGGGCGGCACAGCGACGATTTCCGGCCGGCTCGACATGCTGGCCAGCGGCACTGTGGTGGCCGCCAACAATCGCGGCACTGGGCAGGGCGGCATCGTGAATTTCAGCGCCAATGCCGGCACCGTTCAGATCGGCAATGCCGTGGTGATGAACGCCATCGGCATTGGCCGCATCGGGCGAGGCGGTACCATCGGTCTGTCGAGCGCCGGCGCCACCTTGATCAGCGGAGAGCTTGATCTGCTGGCCCGCGGCACCACCAGCATGGAAGACGCGTCCAGCACAGCGCAGGGCGGCGGCATTTCCGTCAGCGTTGCCAGCGGCGGCCAGCTGGAGGCGTCTGGTGGCCTGGTCGCGCTGGTGCGTGCCCGCTCCACGGTGGCGAACCCGGGCATCACCTTGCGCGGCGGCAGCTTTGACCTGGTCTCGGCCGGCACGCTGACTCTCGGCGGTGTCGGGCTGGCAGTGGATGCCAGTGCCGAATATGTGCCGTTCGGCCAGACCGGTGGTGACGCGATCGCGGGCACCATCGCGGCCAATATCACTGGCGGCAGTTTTGTAACCACCGACGTTGACTTCAACGTCAGTGCGACCGCCGGTGACGATTTCGACGGCATTGGTGGCAGCGCTCGCGGTGGCACGGCGGTGATGGTTGTGCTGTCGGGGGCGACGGCCACCATCAATGGCGGTGTTTCGCTGGATGCAATGGCCTTTGCCGGCAGCGGTCTCACGGGTGGCCAGGCCCAGGGTGGATCGGTGCAGTTGCAATCGGCTGTTACCACCAACATCAACAATGGCAGTTTGCCGAACTTCCTGATCAGCGCGGCGGCCTTTGGCGGCAGCGGCGCCGATGGTGACGGCGGCGCCGCCACCGGTGGCAGCGCCTCGCTTTCGGTGCTGACCGGCGGCAGCATGACGGTGACCGGATCAACCAGCAGTCTGATCGGGCCAGATGCCAGTGCCTATGGCGGCAGCGGCAGCGCCAATGGCGGTGCGGCGACGGGCGGCACGGCGATTCTGAGCATCGGCGGCAGCCTCAGCCTGCCCGGCGCGCTGGACATCACGGCGGTCGCGGAGGGCGGCAGCGGCAATCTGCAAGGTGGCCGCGCAGATGGCGGCACCGTGTTTGTGGCCAGCAGCGGCTCGCTGACTTTGCCGGGCAATGTCAATCTTTCGGCAGGTGCCACCAGCGGCGGCGGGCCGCTCAGCGGCAATGCCAGCGGCGGGGCGGTTGATCTGCTGCTCAGCGGCGGGTTGCTGGATGCCGGCGGGGCGCTGACCATCGACACGCGGGCCGTGGTGGCGGGCGGCAGTGCGCGCGGCAACGGCAGCGGCGGCCGCATCGGGGTGGATGTGCAGGCCGGCACGTTAGATGTGGCCGGTGCGCTCACCGCCAATTCCACCGGCGACGGCGTGGTGGCACGCAGCGGCAATCAGGCCCTGAATGCCGGCGGCCGGGTGCTGGTTGGCGGGGCCATCAGCCTGGTGGCCAATGCGGTTGATCCGGCCACCGGCGGCGGCATGCAGAGCAGCGCCGGCAATGTGATGATCAGCGTCGGCAGCCTTGGTGAACTCAATGCCGCAGCGGGTCTGTCGGCCAATGTGGATGCCATTCTGGCGCAGACCGATACCGGCCTTTCGGCGCAGGCCGGCCTGTTCAGCCTGACCTCGTCGGGCACGGTGGTGCTGGGCGGCACCGGCCTGGCCGTGCAGGGGGCGGCCGGCTTTGACGGGCCGAATTTCGAGGGCGGCCTGGCTGTGGGCGGCAATCTTTCGGTTGCGGTGAATGGCGGCAGCTTTGCCAGCAATGGCCTGCTGCTCAATGCCGGGGCGGCCGGCGGCAGCAACCTCAACGGCAATGGCGGCAACGCCGTGGGCGGGATCGCCAGCCTGATCTCGGCCGCGCCGGCCACCGTTGCGATCATGGGCGCGGTGCGTCTGGATGGCAGCGCGTCGGGCGGCTTTGGTGCCGGCAATGGCGGCAATGCCAGCGCCGGCACGGCCCGGTTTGCCGCGTCTGGCGTGGCCAGCATCACCCCCACCGGCACGGTGCAAATTCTGGCGGTCGCCTCGGGCGGCACCGGATCATCGGGCAGCGGCGGCAATGCCATTGGCGGTGATGCCAGCCTGTCGAGCGTTGGGGCGAGTGGGGAGTTGCGCGTGCTGGGCCCCAGCACGGGCGAGGTCACGGTGGATGCCGGCGGCATCGGCGGCAACGGCGGCCTGTTGGGCGGCACCGGCACGGGCGGCACCGCCAGCGGTGTGAACGGCAATATCCTGGCCATCGCCGGATCGCTGAACCTCTTGGCCAATGGTCGTGGCGGCACCGGTGGCAGCGCCGATCTGATCGGCCGCGGCGTCGGCGGCACCGCCAGTTTCAGCTATTCGGGCGGGCTGGCCGATGTCGGCCGCAACCTCACGCTCACGGCGGACGGCAGCAACGGAAGTGCCGGTGGCGGCAGCGCGGCCATTGCCGGCAGTGGCGGGGGCCTGCAGGCGGGCAACATCATCGAAATCCGGGCAGAGGCCAATGGCACGGCGCGCGGCGCCAACCAGATCCAGGGCGGCAGCGCGGCGTTGCGCCTTGACGCGGGCGCCAGCCTCTTGGCCGGCAACCGGCTCTATGTCGATGCCAGCGGCTTTGCCAACGGCGGGGCCGGCAATCCCGGCGGCACGGTGACCGGCGGCACGACCGACATCACCTCGCGCGGGACGCTGACCGCCACCAACGAAATCCTGCTGGACGCCACCGCCAGCTACAGCGGGCAGGGCGGCAACGCCACCGGCGGCGGCGCCACGCTGGCCATCCTGGCTGGCAGCATGACCACCCGCGATGTCAATCTGGTGGTGCCGGGCTTTGGCGGCGATCGCAGCGGCACGGCCGGAAGCCAGGGCCAGGGTGGCAGTATCGATTTCACCGTGGCCGGCGGGGCGCAGGCCAGCATCAGCCGAAGCCTGTTCATGCAGGCCAGCGGCTTTGGCGGCAGCGGATCGATCCTGGGGGCGGGGATTGGTGGCAGTTCCATCCTCACCGTCAATGGCGCCGGCACGCGGCTCTCGATCGACTATATGAGCATGGAGGCAGACAGCTTCGGCGGCGTTTCCGCGCTGGGTGGCGTGGCCGAAGTGCGGTTGACCGCCGATCGCCAGGGTGGAGGCGGCACGCTGATCCTCACCCGCGATATCCAGTTGCTGGCCGATGGCAACACCAGCAGCGGTTCGGGCGGCAATGGCCAGGGCGGCACGGCACGCATCCGGAACGCGGCCGGCTCGCTGGATGTTGGCACGTCGATCAATTTGCGCGCCCGTTCCACGGCGGGATCCGCGGCCGGCATTGGCGGCACCGGCACTGGCGGGACGGCCGAACTGCTGGTCAGTGGCGGCAGCGCGCGCATCGGCACCAGCGCCAGCCTGTCCAGCTTTGGCACCGGCGGGGCGGGCAACAGCCGCGGCGGCAATGGCGTGGGCGGCACCAGCCAGATTGTGAACGATGCCAGCCTGCAGATTGGTGGTGCGGTCAATCTGATCGCGCAGGGCCAGGGCGGTTCGGGCAACAGCACAGGCCAGGGTGGATCGGCCACCGGCGGGGTGGCGCTGCTCAGCAGCAGCGGCACGCTGGGCATTGCTGGTGATGCGACGCTGCGGGTGGATGGCAGCGCCGGTGGCGGCGCGCAAAGCGGCAGTGTCACGGCCGGCACTGCGCGGGTGGGCATCAGCGGCGGCCGTGCCGATCTGGACGGCAATCTGTTGCTGAACGGCAATGCTGGCATCACGCCGGCGGCGACACGCGGCGATGGCCGGGGCGGCACGCTGGCGGTGGAGGTGCTGGCCGGCACGCTTGATCTCGTCGGCAATCTGACGCTCACTGCCGAAGGCGGCGGCACCGTCGGGCGCGGTGGTGATCTGTCGCTGCTGGCCAATGGCAGCCTTTTGATTGGTGGCCGGGCTGATCTGGCGGCCAATGTCTTCACCGAAGTGACACTGCCTGCGGCCCAGTCGCGCGGCGGCAATCTTTCCATTGCGGTGGGCAGCGCCGGCCGCCTGCAATCGGTGGGCGGATTGTTCGGCAATCTGCGCAGCCTGGTCGGCCAGCCGGCCTATGCCCTCACCGCGCAGGGCGGCAGTTTCCTGATGACCTCGGCCGGCACGGTGGAGATTGGCGGCACCGGCCTTGGGGTGGATGCCGGCGCGCAATATGTCAGCAACGGGTTCGAAGGCGGCAATGCCGTGGGCGGCAGCCTGGTTGTTTCCCTGACCGGGGGTAGCTTCAGCAGCGCCGGCCTGGCGCTCACGGCAGGGGCCGGCGGCGGCAACCGCACCGGTGGCACCGGCGGCAATGCCAATGGCGGCCTTGCGAGCCTGGTGGTCGCCAGTGGTGCCACGGCCAGCATCAATGGCGAGTTCCGGTTGGAGGCGACGGCCGGGGCCGGTTCGGGCGCCACCGGCGGCCGCGCCAACGGCGGCACCGCCCGCCTTTCGGTGGCGGGCAGCGCCACCATCAACACCGGCGGCAACACGCCGGTGATGCTCACATCGGCCACGGGCGGTGATGGCAGCACCACCACGGGCGGCAGCGCAACCGGCGGCATCGCCATACTGGAAACCACCGGCACGGCGGCCACGTTGGCCATCATCAGCCCATCGAACGCACAGATGCGGTTGATGGCCGATGCCCGTGGTGGCGGCAGCGTTTCGCAGGCTGGTGGCAGCGCCACTGGCGGCATCATCACGCTGGCCAACAGCAACCAGTTTTCGCTGGCTGCCAATCTTTATGCCGGGGCGGATGCCACCGGCGGCACGTCGGGCAACGCCAATCTCAATGCTGCCGGGCAGGGCGGCACGATTAACCTTGCCAACAGCGGCGGGCGACTGCGGGTGGATGGCGATCTGTCTCTTGGCGCTTCCGGTTTTGAAGGCGCATCGCGTGGCGGCAACATCATTGGCACGCTGACCGGTGGTGCCCTGTCGGTTGGTGGCGCGCTGGATGGCAATGCCGGCGCACGCGGTCTGGCGGCCGCCGGCAACCAATTGCGCGGCGGCGGCATTGATGTGCAGCTGGCCAGTGGCGCCAGCATTGATGGCGGCAGTTACATCAACCTGGATGCCAGCGCGGTCGGCTTTGGCGGCAGCGGCAGCTTTGGCGGTTCGGCGCTGGGCGGCAGCGTGCGGCTGCAGACGGCCGGCGATGTCACAGCGCAATCCTATATCCAGCTTGGCGCTGCCGGCCAGATCGTTGGGGAAGGCGGCCCGTCACAAGGTGGCAGCACCGAACTGGCGATGACTGGCGGCCAGATCGTGGCAAGCGATGTCTATCTCAATTCTGGCGGTTTCGGCGGCGCTCGTGCCAACGGCGTGGGCAGCACCGGCACCGGCGGGACTGCCACAGTCAGCATTTCGGGCGCCTCGCGCCTCAGCCTTGGCAATTATCTTTATGTTTCGACGACCGGTTTCGGCGGCAATGGCGCCACCCGGGGCGCCGGCATTGCCGGCACATCGCGGCTGCTGGTCAGCGGCAGCGCTGCCAGCCTGTCCAGTCGTGAGATCGAGTTGGACGCGGATGGCTTTGGCGGTGCGGGGACCGTCGGCAGCCTGGCGGAAATCAGCCTGGATGGCGGCGCGAGCCTGACGACACTCGGGTCGGTGATTCTGCTGGCGGAGGCCTCTGCCCAGCCCGACGGTGGAACCAGTGTGACCGGCGGCACCGCGCGCTTTACCAACACCGGCAGCCTGGCCAATATCGGTGCCGGTCTGAACCTGATCGCCCGCGCCACCGGCGCCAATGGCAGCAGTGGCGGCAATGCCACGGCCGGCACGGCGCAGTTCGCCCAGACCGGAGGCGGCACTTCGGTTGCCGGCAGCCTGTTCCTGGACGTGGGGGCGGTCGGCGGCAATGGCACGGCCGGAACTGGCGGCGCGGCGCAGGCAGGTTCGGCGCTGTTGCGGCTGAATGCCGGCAGCGATGCCAACCCGGCGGCCTTGCTGGCGGGAACGATCAGTGTCGCAGCCAGTGCCGACGGCGGTTCGGCCCTGTTGATCACCAGCAGCGGCCCCGGTTCGGCCGGCGGCGTGGCCACCGGCGGCACTGTGGAATTGACCGGCAGTGCCGGTTCGGCGCGGATCGAAACCGCCGATATCGAGGTTGCGGCCAACGCCACAGGTGGCTCTGGCAGCTTTGGCGCCTCCGGCGGTGCGGGCGGCGCGGCCCAGGGCGGCAGCATCCTGGTCGGGCTGGTCAGCAGCTCGGCTGGCAGCACCGGGCAGTTCGTGGCCGGCTCGATCACGCTGTCGGCCAATGCCACCGGCGGCACCGGCGGCAATGCCCAGGCTGGCGGCGGCGTTGGCGGCAATGGCGGCGGGGCCCAGGGCGGCACGCTGCTGCTGCGCAATGATGGCGGTGCGTTCAGCGGCGGCGATGTCGTGCTGAACGCCACTGCCGAAGGCGGCATCGCCGGGCTGGATGCCGGCCAGGGGGCGCTGCGTGCTCGGGGCGGGGACGGCCTGGGCGGTTCGGTCAAGCTGCAATCGCGGCCCAACGCCGCCAATGGCCAGGCGGGCAGCAGCAGCCTTGCCAGCCTGACCGCCAATGCCGGCGGCTCCGGCGGGCTGGGTGGCAGCCTGGGCGGCACCGGCTTTGGCGGCACGGCGATTATCGAAAGCGTGCGCCAGCCAAACCGGCCCAATGATGCCGGCACCGGTGTGATTGGCATCGGCGGCGCCGTGGTGCTCGATGCCAGCGGCAGCGGCGGCGGCCGGCTTGATGGTGAAACAAGGCAGGGCGGCGCTGGCAACGGCGGCACCGCCCAGATCATCGCCGAAGCCGGCCAGCTCCAGCTTGGCGGCAGTGCATCGGTTTCGGCGCAGGGCCTTGGCGGGTTGGGCGACAATGGCGGCTCGGCCAATGGCGGGGTGGTCAATCTTCTGGCGCAATCGGCCGGCCGGCTTGATCTTGGCGGTGTGGTCACCGCCTCGGTCAGCGTGCTGGGTGGCAGGGCCGATGGCCAGGGCGGCAGTGCCAGTGCCGGGATCCTGAATGTGGCGGCCAGCGATGGCGGCCAGATCACCGCCACGGCCAGCCTCGGCCTGTTGGCGGAGGCCGAGGGCGGGCTCGGCGGCACGGCGGGCGGCTCGGCCTATGGCGGCACCATCTTTGTCGGCGCCGATGGCGTGGGCAGCGCGCTCAGCCTCACCGGCCTCGATGCCTCTGCCAGTGCGACGGGCGGGGCCGGGTTGGCGGGCAATGGCGGCCTCGGCTTTGGCGGTTCGGTCATGCTGCGCGTGCGCGACAGTGCGATCATGGCGCTGCAGGCGCCGCTGGCGCTGCAGGCCGATGGCCGGGGCGCGGCTGGCCGTGCCGGTGGGTCCGGCTTTGGCGGTTCGGTGCGCCTGATTGCCGATGCCGACGGCCAGATCGGTGGCGGCGCCAAGCTGGCCCTGTTTCGCGCCGAAGGTATGGGCGGCAGTGGCGATGCCGGCGATGGCGGCTTTGGCCGCGGCGGCACGGCGGAGATCCGCGCCGAAAATGCCGGGGGCATCACGCTGGGCGCGATCGAGATCAGCCGGGCGCGCGGTGTTGGCGGCGATGGCTTTGGCGTTGGCAACGGCGGCGCCGGCCAGGGCGGCAGCATCACGCTGGAAGCCAGCGCCGGCGGTGGCATTGCGGCGGGCAACCTTGGCAATCTTTCGGCCACCGGCGAGGGCGGCAGCGCGCTTGGCAGCGGCAATGGGGGTGCCGGCCAGGGTGGCCGGTCGCAGCTGCTGACCTTCGCCGGCGGCAACCTCAGCCTTGTCGCCACTGGCGGCACCATTGGCGTTGGTCTCACGGCTGCAGGCGTGGGCGGTGCGGCCATCACGGGCCGCGGCGGCGATGGGCAGGGCGGCGATGTGGAGGTGGTTGCCCAATCCGGCAACGCCCGCATCGCCATCGATGGCCGTGCCGCGAGCGAAAGCCCGATCAGCCTGCGCGCCCGCGGCATTGGCGGCGCCGGTGCCACCGGCGGGGCCGGCACTGGCGGTTCCGTGCTGGTGCAGGCCGATGGCCTGGCCAGCCTGGTGCTGCAGGGCAGCGCCAGCCTGGAAGCGGTCGCACAGGGCGGCAACGGCATCACCGCCGGGGCCGGGCAGGGCGGCGACATCAGCATCGATGCCTTTGGCAGCAATGCGCGCATCACCAGCGCTGCGTTGCAGCTTTCGGCCGATGGCAATGGCGGCGACGGCCAGAGCCGGCAGCAGGGCGGCGGCAGTGCCGCGCATGGCAATGGCAGTGGTGGCACCATCGCCATCACCAGCCTGAGCGCCGGCATTGCGATCGGCGGCGATGTGACCGCCAGCGCCAATGGCAATGGCGGTGGCTTTGGTGGTTTGACAGGCACGCCGGCGGCTGGCTTTGGCGGCAATATTGCGGTGATCGCAGGCGCTGCCAGCAATGCCGGGGCAGGCCAGCTGGCGATCAATGGCGCGCTGATCAGCCAGAGCGACGGCTTTGATCCGAACGGCGGCGCCGGCCGGCCCGGCGTGACGGCGATTGTCGCCCGCGATGCCAGCCTGTTGCAGCTGGGCAGCCTGAACAGCAGTGCGGCGGGCAGCTTTGCCCCCGGCACTGCGCCACGCGGCGGCCTGATTGCCACCACCGGTTCGCGGATCGAGATTGCCGGCGATGCCAGCATGGTGTCGCGTGACAGCCTTGGCCTGAACGATGGCGGCGCCATCGCGGTTGGCGGCACCTTGCTGGTCAGCGCGGCGGGCCCGGTGGTCAATGGCCTTGGCAGCACGGCCGGGGCAGGCGGCAATATTTCCGCTGCTACCCTGCGCATCAACAGCAGCAGCCTGATCGATCTGGCCAGCACCACCAACGGCAGCGGCGTGATTGAGCTCAACGCCGGTCCGACCGGCAATATCAACGTCGCCAGCCTCACCGCCGGCACCAGCCTCAGCCTTGCCGCGCTGGATGTGCGCTTCACCGCGCTGCGTTCCGGCACCGCCACCAGCATTTCGGCGCTGGGCAATGTTCAGGGGGGCAGCATCAGCAGCGGCGGCCGCCTGCAGGTGACCGCCGATGGCACCGCCACCCTGGGCGCGCTTGATGCCGGGCTGGTCAATCCCGCCCCGCTGCAGCCCACCGACATCTATGTGCGCGCCAACGGCAATCTGGTGACCGGCACGCTGGCCAGCGCCGGCGATGTCGGCATTGTCGGCCTGGCCGGCATCAGTGTCGGCAGCATTGCGGCCGGCCGCGATGCCATCCTGCTCGCCACGGGCCCGGTGCTGCTGGGCGATGTGACGGCCACCGGCACCTTGTTTGTTGGCGATGCCAGCCAGCGCAGCCTGATCAGCTTTGCCAGCGGCGCGCCCGATTATGCCGCGTTGCTGGCGGCGGCTGCCCAGCCGTTCACCAGCCGGCTTTCGGCGGCATCGATCAGCGCCGGCCGGGCCAAGATCGCCACCGCTGGCCTGTTCGATCTGTCCGGCGCCTTCGCCGCGCTTGGCCAGGCCAGCATCTCGGCCGACAGCGCGGTGCTGGGCAGCGTAGTTGCGGGCGGCGAACTGCGGATCACCACGCAGGGCAATCTGGCCCTCACCAATGTCAGCAGCGCTGACCGGTTGAGCCTGATCGCCGGCGGTGCGGTTTCCACCGGGGCCATCACGGTCGCCACCACCAACCCGATCGCGGGCGCGCGGGGAGATGCCTATGTGTCGGGCAGCAGCGTCGCGGTTGGCAATGTCAGCGCCGCCGGCGATATCGGGCTGGTGGCCACGGGCGCGCTGAGCAGCGGCGCGCTGACCAGCGGGCGCGATCTGGTGTTGCTGGCTGGCACCAGCATCGGCACTGGTGCCATCGTCACGCCCGCCACCGGCCGCACCCGGCTGGGGGCTGCAAGCCAGGCCAGCCTGATCAGCCTTGCCAGCGGCGTGCCCAGTTATGCCGGCCTGTTTGCAGCGGCCAACACCAGCCCGGCCGGTGCCATCACCATCAACGGCAGCATCAGCACCGGCCTGCTCGATGCCAGTGCCAGCGGCCTGCTGCGGGCGCAATCCGATATTGCCGTCATCACCGGTGCCCGCCTGTCGGGCGGGGCGCTTGATGTGGTCAACATCGGCAGCGGCGGCTTCCTGGAGCTGGCCAGTGGTTCCGATCTCACGCTGGGCGCCATCACGACGCTTGGTGGCTTCAGCCTGGCGGCCAATGGCAATATCGGCATCGGGGCGCTGACGGTTGGCGGCACGCTCTCGCTCACGGCGCGCGCCGGCAGCGGCCAGCAGGCGGGGCCAGGCAATATCAGCCTCACCGCGGTGCGGGCCAATGATGATATCCGGCTGGATGCAGCCGGCAGCATCACCACAGGTGCGCTTTCGGCGGCGGATTCGGTTCTGCTCGCGGCCGGCGGCAACATCACCACCGGCGCCATCGATGCCGGCACGGTGCAGCCGCTTGCCGGTGCGGCTGGCAATGTCGCCATTGCCTCCCCGGGGTTGGTGCAGACCGGCAATGTCAACGCGGCCGGCAGTGCCATCCTGTCGGGCACGCTGGGGGTTGCCACCGGCAATGTCACGGCGCCGGGCGGCATCGTGCTGCTCGATACCGGCGGCATCACGGCCGGTGCCCTCACCACCTCCGCCAACGGTTTCATCTATATCGCCGCGCACGACCAGCTGCCGCAAATCACGTTTGATCAGTCCGGCAATCCGCAGTTTGCCGCGCTGTTGGCCAGCACCCCGGTGCGGCTGGTGGGCGATATCACCCTGACCGGCCCGGCCAGCACCGGCCGCTTCATCGCGGCTGCCACGGGCACCTTCAACGGCCAGGCCATCACGGCCGGTTCCGGCGTGGCCATCACCACCGCCAGCGCTGCGCTGGGCGCGGTCAATGCCGGCACGGGCGAGCTGCGTATCACCACCGATGCGGCGCTCAACCTCGCCAGTGCCAGCAGCGCCGCGCGCATGAGCCTGATCGCGGGCGGCGCGCTGACCACCGGCGCCATCAGCGTCACCGCCAATCCGGTCACCGGTGGGCGCGGCGATGCCTTCGTATCCGGCGGCACGGTCACTGTCGGCACGGTCACCAGCGTTGGCGATATCGGCCTGGTGGCAAGCGGCAATCTGGCGAGCGGTGCGCTGACCAGCGGGCGTGATCTGGTGCTGCTGTCGGGCGGCACCATCACCACGGCGGCCATTGCGACGCCTGGCACCGGCCGCACCCGGCTGGGCGATTTTGCCCAATCGGGCCTGATCCGCTTCAATGCCGGCGTTCCCGATTACAGCGCGGTGTTTGCCGCCGCCACCGGCACCGTGCCGGGCGATGTGATCATCGGCGGCAGCATCAGCACCGGCCTGTTCGAAGCGACCACGGCCGGGCTGTTTCAGGCGCGCAATGGCATCAATGTCGTCACCGGTGCCCGCATCCGTGGCAGCCGGGTTGATGTGGTCAACGCCACCAGCCTGGGCTTCCTCGACATCGCCGCCACATCCGATCTGGCGCTGGGCGATATCAGCGCCGATGGCGGCCTGACGCTGAGCACCGACGGCGATATCAGCGCCGGCACTGTCACCGTGGGCGGCACGCTCAACTTCACGGCACGGCGGCGCGCGGGCCAACAGGCCGGGCAGGGCGGCAATATCCGCCTGGGCGATGTGCGCGCCGAGGATGATATCCGCCTGACCGCCGATGGCCTGATCGCCACCGGCCGACTGTCTGCCGCAGATTCCGTGTTCCTGAACGCTGGCAGCAGCATCACCACCGGCGGCATCGATGCCGGCACGGTGCGGCCGCTCGCCGGCGCGGCGGGCAATGTCTATATCGTGTCGCCCGACGTGGTGCGCACCGGCAACATCGATGTCTCGGGCAGCGCCACATTGTCGGGCACGCTGGGGGTCACCACCGGCAATGTCACGGCGCCGGGCGGCATCGTGCTGCTCGACACCGGCGGCATCACGGCTGGTGCGCTCACCACCTCGGCCAGCGGCTTCATCTACATCGCCTCGCACCAGATGCTACCGCAGATCACGTTCGATCAGGCCGGCAATCCGCAGTTCGCGGCGCTGCTGGCCAGCACCCCGGTGCGGCTGGTGGGCGATATCACACTGACCGGCCCGGCCAGCACCGGCCGCTTCATCGCGGCGGCCACTGGCAGCTTCACCGCCCAGGCCATCACGGCACCCACCAGCACGCTGGTGTCGGTGGCGGGCAATGCCACGTTGAACGGCAATATCGCCAGCAACGATGTGTCGATCACGTCGGGCAATATCGCGATTGGCCAGAATGTCACGATCGGCGGCAGCGCCGCCGCCCGTGTCGCCCTGCTGGCCGACAGCGGCGCGACGGCCATGGTGGTCGGCGGCAATGGTGTCACCACGGCCGGCACCTACAGCCTGTCGAATGGCGAGTTCGCAGCGCTGCGCGCCAGCCGCATCAGTGTGACCATCAACAGCGGCAATCTCACGCTCGATACGCTGGCCTTGCCTGCCATCGCGCCGGCCAGCACCGGCGATGGCATCAGCTTTGGCGCCAGCGGCAATATCCGTGTGGCGGGTGCCGTCACCATGGCCCAGGCCGGGGCCAGCAACCGGCTGGCGCTTGCCGCCAATGGCCGGATCGAGGTGGTGCGCGGGGCGGGCAGCATCCTTCTGGGGGCCAGTGCCGACAATCCGCTTGGCACGCTGGCGCTTTCGGCACCGCGCATCTGGGTGGCCGACAGTGCCACGTTGGACGCACTTGCTGCCGGCACCCTGACCGGCGATGCCAGGGACGAAGCGCTGGAGGCGGTACCGGCCACTGCAACCGGCAGCACGCTGGCCGCCGGCACGATCGCCATGACCGCGCGGGACCAGTTGCTGATCCAGAATGGCGGCACCGATCTGGAACGCGCGGGCTTCACCGCTGGCAGCTTCACGGTCAGCCGTGGTGGCGACAGCCCCGGCCAAGGCGGCACCGCTGGCCTGCTCGACATGGTGATCCACGGCCGCATCCGCCGGGCCGATGGCACATTCGCCACCAACGGTGATACCCGCGAACTCGTGCAGTTCAGCCCCGGCACCAGCATCCTGACGGCGAGCAGCTCGGTCAATTTCTGCATCATCGGCGGCATCTGCCGCGGCACGTTGCCGGAAGGCACCGAACAGCCAGTGCTGAGCATCGTCAACAATGTCGAGGCGCTGACGCCGGAAGAGGAACAGCGCCGCGAGGAGGCGCAGGAGGCGGCCGAAAAACTGCCGATTATCCTGCTCAACCGGCTGATTGATTTCAGCCCGCTGTTCGCCGATCCCGACAGCACCGATCCGGTGACCAGCGGCGGCAACCCGTCGCTGTGGCCCGAAAGCCCGCCAACCGGCCTGCGCCGCCCGGGAGGGCTGAAGTGATGACGCGCCATCTGCCCATGATCCTGTCGGCGCTGCTCGGCACCAGCCTGGGGATGCCCGTGCCGGCACAGGCCGAAAGCCTGGCCCTGGCCGACAGTTTCCGCATCGGCAATGCCGGCGTGCTGTGCACCGCGCAGGTGCAGGTGGCCGATCCCGCCACGCGGGGGCTGTTTGACCGGGCCTATCGCATCGTCTGCCGCGATGCCGCCCAGCCGGTGGGTGCGCTCTATGCCTTGCGCGGGGCGGCACCCGCGCTGCCGGCCGGCTGCCCGGCGCCAACGGCTGCAAGCCTGGCCAGCCTGCCCGGCGCCATGGTCAGCCGCTGCACGGTCGAAGGGCTTGGCCGGGTGCGCTATCAGCTGCAACGCGGCAAGACGCTGTTCATCGCCGATGGCCTTGCCGGCTATGGCTCGGCGCTGGAACTGGGGCTGAAAAGCCTGATCGCCGATGCGGTGGTGGCGGGCACGGTGGAGGTGGCCGCGACCGAAGCCGGTGATCCGGCCGCCTTTGCCCGCATCCAGGCCGGCAATCTGGAACCGGGGCAGGCGCTGGCCGAGGCCTATCTGCGCAACAATGCCGCCAGCTTTGCCGAGGCGGCGGAGTTTTTCGACCTGCTGGTGGAGCGCAGCCGGCGCGGGGCCGCCGGTTTCACGCGCAGCGCCGAATATCTTGCCAACCAGGGCCTGCAACAGTCCAATCTCAGCCGTTTCGCCGAGGCCCAGCGCCTGTTTGCCCGTGCCACGCAGGTGCTGGATGGCAGCGATCCGATCGCCAGCCGGCTGGTGCGCAACGCGCTGGCCCAGCATGCATTGAACCAGCGCCAGCCGGCAGCCGCGCTGGCAGCGCTTGCCAGGCCGGTGTCGGGCAACATCGGCACCACCGACACGCAGCGCCTGGCCCAGGGCTATATCGATGTGCCGCTGGCGCAGCGCTTGAACACGGATGACAGCGCGCTGCGCGCCCTCGGTTCCGGCAGTTCCAGCCTGTCACCGGAAGAACGCGCCACCATCCTTGATGGCCAGGCGCTCTATCTCAGCGGCGTCGCGCTCGCGGCGAGTGGCGATCTGGCCAAGGCGCAAACGGCGCTAGCCGGCGCGCAGCGGGCCCTGGCGCAGGTGCGCGGTGGCCGCGTGCTGTCCATCCTGTGGCTGCGCGCCGGGGTGGCCAGCGAATTGTCGCGCGTGGCCGAAGCCAATGGCCAAGGGCCGGCGGCGCTGGCTGCGATGGCCGAAGCCGTGGCCCTCACATCGGCGCAGCTGCCGCAATCGGCGGCGCTACTCGCCCAGCAGGCGCGGCAGGCGGCCTTGTTCGCCCGCCAGGGCCAGGCCGATCAGGCCGCAGCCCTGTATCGCGCCGTCGTCAAGGCGGCGCCCGACACGCCGGGGGCAGGGCAGGTGCTGGGCCCGCTGCTGGAACCCTGGCTGGCGCTGCTGGCCAGCCGTGGCGATGCCGGGGCGGCGGCTGATCTGTTTGATGCGGCCCAGATCCTGGTGCGACCGGGTGTGGCACAGACCCAGGCAGTGCTGGCGCGCGAACTGTCGGGCGGCAGCGATGAGGCCGCTGGCCTGTTCCGCCAGTCGCTTACCCTGTCGCGCGATCTGGTCCGTGCCCAGGCCGATCTGGAGCGGCTGGCGCAGGTGGAGGCGCCCAATGCGCTGGAACAGGAACAGATTGCCGCGCTGCGTGACAAGGTCGCCACGCTGGGCCGGGATCAGACGGCGGTGCTGGCCCGGCTTGCCGAGTACCCGCGCTTCCGCTCCATCTCCGGCGGGGCCATCACCCTGGCCAGCCTGCAACAGACGCTGAAGGGTGATGAAGCCTATCTGAAGCAGATTGTGCTGGGCGATCAATCCTATGTGCTGGTCGTGGGGCGTGACACCGCTTCCGTCCACAAGGTGGCGGCAACGGCCGGTGAAATGGGACAATTGGTGAAGACCATCCGCGATTCGATCGTGGTGTTTGAAAATGGCCGGCCCACCACCTATCCCTTCGATGCCGCCGCCGCCCGCCGCCTCTATCAGCTGGTGATGGGCCCGGCCGATGGGCCCGGCAATGCCGCCGTTCTCGCCAGCCGCCACCTGATCGTCGAACCCGATGGCGCGCTGCTGCAATTGCCATTCAACCTGCTGATCACCGCCGATGATGGCCTTTCCGCCTATCAGGCGCGGCAGGATGATCCCAATGCCGATGCCTTTGATACGCGTGGCCTGGCCTGGCTCGGGCGTGACCGGATCGTGTCCACCGCCACCAGCCCGCGCGCCTTCATCGATGTGCGCAAACTGGCCGCCAGCCGCGCCAGCAACGCCTATCTGGGGCTGGGCGAGAATGCGATCCCGGCCCAGGCTTTGCCACCGGTGCTGCCACCGCCGCCACCGCCGGCCCCGCCAAAGGGCAAGGGCCAGAAATCATCGCCCGTGCTGGCCGTTGCCGCCCTTGTGCCGCCGCCACCGGCCCCGATGACACCACTTCCGCCCCGCGACGAGTGCGATTGGCCGCTGGCGGAATGGGCGCACCCGATTTCGCCGGCCGAACTCAACCTGGCCGCCGATCTGCTGAAATCGGCCGGTTCGGCCGTGCAGACCCAGGGCGATTTCACCGACACGGCGATGATGAGCCGCAAGGATTTGCGCAATTACAAGGTGTTGCACTTTGCCACCCACGGGCTGGTGACAGCGCCGCGCCCGGAATGCCCGGCACGCCCGGCGCTGCTCACCAGCTTTGGCGGGGCGGGCACCGATGGGCTGCTGTCGTTCCGGGAGATTTTTGACCTCAGCCTTGATGCCGATACCATCATCCTGTCCGCCTGTGACACCGCCGGCGCCGCCACCGCATCGGCCACGCGCGAGGCCGGCATCACCACCGGCGGCAATTTCGCGCTCGACGGCCTGGTGCGCGCCTTTGTCGGCGCCGGCGCCCGGGCCGTGGTTGCCAGCCACTGGCCGGTGCCCGACGCCTTTGACGCCACGCGCACGCTGATCACCGGCCTGTTCAGCGATGTTGGCCGCATCAGCGTTGGCGAGGCGCTGCGCCGATCGCAGGTGCGGATGATGGACGTGCCCGAAACCTCGCACCCCTATTACTGGTCAGGCTTTGCGATTGTGGGCGATGCCGCCAAGCCGCTGATGTCGCTGCCGTCAGGGCAGGGTTCGGGCAAGTGATGTGGTGGCAGACAGGGTGTGATTCGAACCCCCCGGCGTGGCACACGCCAGACCAATGATCCGTGGGTTCAGCGATTGGGCAGGTTGGCGGACAGAGTGGGATTCGAACCCACGGTGAGGTTTCCCCCACGGCGGTTTTCAAGACCGCTGCCTTAAACCACTCGGCCATCTGTCCGGCGCTTGGCCTAGTGGCTGACAGGCGGTGCGGTCAAGTCACGTTGTGCGGGCG
Source organism: Sandarakinorhabdus sp. FBCC-B8862 (assembly GCF_059745315.1). NCBI lineage: Bacteria > Pseudomonadati > Pseudomonadota > Alphaproteobacteria > Sphingomonadales > Sphingosinicellaceae > Sandarakinorhabdus > Sandarakinorhabdus sp. FBCC-B8862. Next base: position 422,325 of record NZ_CM185574.1, on the reverse strand, counting down.
CACCTTGCGCAACTCGGTGGGGGAGCGGCCATAGCGGGCGGCGATCACCTCGTTGAAGCGGCGCAGCGAGGCGAAGCCGGCGGTGTGGGCAATCTCGGTCATCGGCAGGGCGGTGTGGGCGATCATCTGCATGGCGCGCTGCACCCGGCGGGTCTGGGCGACTTCGATGGGGGAGGCGCCGATATGCTGGCGGAACAGGCGGGTGAGGTGGCGAGCGCCGACACCGCAGCGCGTCGCCAGTTGCTCCACCGTGCCCTCGCCATCGAGCGCGCCGGTATCGATGAGCTTCAACGCGCGCTCGACCGTGGTGCGGGTGCCGTTCCAGGCCGGGCAGAAGGGGGCAGATTCGGGCCGGCATTTGAGGCAGGGGCGGTATCCTTCGCGCTCGGCGGCGGCAGCGCTGGGAAAGAAGCTGATGTTGCGGGTGAGCGGCGGCCGCACGCGGCAGACCGGGCGGCAATAGATGCCGGTGGTCTTGACCGCGATGAAGAACATCCCGTCATAGGCCGGATCGCGGGCGAGACGGGCGGCGTTCATCGTGTCGAAATCGAGGCCGTGAACGGTTGGCGAGGCAGGGGCGTGCATGGCGGAAATGATACGCCCAGCCCTCGCAGGCGGCCAGAGGCCAGGCGAAGACCATGGCCGATTTCCGCCAGCGACGTTCTTACAGCCGGGTCATCGCCAATGCGGCCTTGCTGCCATAGCGCGCGCCCGATGTGTGGGGCAGGGCAGCATCCAGGGCTGCAATGTCGGCTGGTGTGAGGGACAGATTGGCGGCACCGGCCGTGTCGATCAGGGTGGCGCGGCGCTTGCAGCCGGGGATGGGGATGACATCATCGCCCTTGGCCAGGAGCCAGGCAATGGCGACCTGGGCCGGGCTGGCCTGGTGATTGGCCGCAACCTGTTTCACCACGGCCACGGCCGCCAGATTGGCATCATAATTGGCGCCCTGATAGCGCGGATCATGGTGGCGATAATCGCTGGGCGGCAGATCTTCGGCGCGCGGCACCTGGCCGGTGAGGAAACCGCGACCAAGCGGGGAATAGGGCACGAAGCTGACCCCCAGTTCGCGGGCGGTGGGGGCGATTTCGGCCTCCACATCGCGTTCCCACAGGCTCCATTCGCTCTGCAGGGCGGCAACCGGCGCCACCGCGCAGGCGCGGCGCAGCGTGGCGGCTGAGCATTCGGACAGGCCGATGGCGCGGATCTTGCCTTCGCGCACCAGATCGGCCAGCGTGCCGACCACATCCTCGATCGGTACGGCGGGATCGACACGGTGCTGGTAGAACAGATCGATGACATCGCTGTTCAGCCGCTTGAGGCTGGTTTCGCAGACGGCGCGGATATGGGCGGGCTGGCTGTTGACGCCAGCGACCTTGCCGCCTTCGATGCGGAAGCCGAATTTGGTGGCGATCACCGCCTGGTGCCGGCGGCCGGCCAATGCTTCGGCCAGCAGTTCCTCGTTGGCGAAGGGGCCGTAGATTTCGGCGGTGTCGAAGAAATTCAGGCCGATATCAAGGGCATGGTGGATGGTGGCGATCGCTTCGGCGCGATCGACCGCGCCATACATGGCGGCGGCGCCGGCGGTGCCGGCCATGCCCATGCAGCCCAGACCGAGGGCAGAGACGGTGAGCGGGCCGATCCGGCGGGTGTGCATGGCGCAATCCTTTCAATAGGCAGCGCCACACGCTAAGACATGTCGCCATGACAGCCAAGCAAAGCCGCCGCTATTTCGGCACGGATGGGATCCGGGGCCTGACCAACAAGACGCCGATGACGGCGGCCCTCGCCATGAAGGTGGGCCAGGCCGCGGCGCGGCATTTCCTGCGCGGCCAGCATATTCACCGGGTGGTGATCGGCAAGGACACGCGGCTTTCCGGCTATATGATGGAATCGGCGCTGACCGCCGGGTTCACCAGCGTGGGCATGGATGTGACGCTGCTCGGCCCGATGCCAACCCCGGCGGTGGCGATGCTCACCCGGTCGATGCGGGCCGATTTGGGCGTGATGATTTCGGCGAGCCACAACCCGTTTCACGACAATGGCATCAAGCTGTTTGGCCCCGATGGCTATAAATTGTCGGACGAGGATGAGGCCGCGATCGAGGCGCTGCTGGAGGAGGAGATTGCGCTGGCCGAGCCGCGCGCCATCGGCCGGGCGCGGCGCATCGACGATGCGCAAGGGCGCTATATCCATTTTGCCAAGGCGACCTTTCCCGAACAGCTGCGCCTCGATGGCCTGAAGATCGTTGTCGATTGCGCCCATGGTGCGGCCTACAAGGTGGCGCCGGCGGCATTGTGGGAACTGGGCGCCGAGGTGACTGCCATGGGCGTGGCGCCGGATGGCTTCAACATCAACGATTCTGTCGGCTCCACCCACCCCAAGGCGCTGCAGCTGAAGGTGCTTGAAAGCGGCGCCGATATCGGGATCGCGCTGGATGGCGATGCTGACCGGTTGATCGTGGTCGATGAACGCGGCCAGGTGGTGGATGGGGACCAGCTGATGGCCCTGATCGCCGCGCGCGCGGCGGAGGCCGGCACGCTGAAGGGCGGGGCGCTGGTGGCGACCGTGATGTCCAACCTGGGGCTGGAGCGGTTCCTGGCCGGCCGGGGCGTTGCCCTGCACCGCGCCGCGGTGGGCGATCGCCACGTGCTTGAAATGATGCGGACCACCGGCTGCAACGTGGGCGGCGAACAATCGGGGCACATCATCCTTTCTGATCATGCCACCACCGGCGATGGCCTGGTGGCGGCGCTGCAGGTGCTCAGCGCGCTGGTGGCAACGGGCAGGCCGGCGAGCGAGTTGCTGCACCAGTTTGATCCGCTGCCGCAGTTGCTGAAGAATGTCCGCTTCAAGGGTGGGGCGCCGCTGGAAACCGCCAGTGTGAAGGCGGCCATTGCCGCGGCCGAAGCCGCACTGGCTGGCAGCGGCCGTCTGCTGATCCGCAAGAGCGGCACCGAGCCGTTGATTCGGGTGATGGCCGAAGGCGAGGACAAGGCGCTGGTTGCCCGCGTCGTCGATGATGTGTGTGCGGCGGTGGCGGCGGCCTGATGCTGGCGATGCGCCCCGATTGCGAACGCTGCGGGGTGGATCTGCCGCCGGATCAGGCGGGCGCCCGCATCTGTTCGTTTGAGTGCAGCTTTTGCGCCGATTGTGCGGACGGGCCGCTGGCCGGGCGTTGCCCCAATTGCGGTGGCGATCTGCAGCCGCGGCCGTTGCGGGTGGGGGCGGCCCTGGCGCGTTTCCCGGCATCGCTGGAGCGCAAGCATGGTCGCTAGAATCCTCTGCATTGCCGGGTCCGACAGTGGTGGCGGCGCCGGAATCCAGGCCGATATCAAGACGATCACCGCGCTGGGCGGCTTTGCCATGACGGCGGTGACGGCGGTCACCGTGCAGAACACGCGTGGTGTGACCGCCGTCCACGGCGTGCCGCCGGAGATTGTCGCCGGCCAGATCCGCGCCTGCATTGATGATATTGGCGTGGATGCGATCAAGATCGGCATGCTGGGCAGCGAGGCGGTGATCACGGCCGTGGCCGATGCCCTGGCCGGCGTGACCGTGCCGATCGTGCTGGATCCGGTGATGATCGCCAAGGGCGGCGCCGCCCTGATCGAGGAAGAGGCGGTGTGGGCGCTGATGCAGCGCCTGCTGCCGTTGGCCAGCGTGATCACCCCCAATGCGCCGGAGCTGGAGGCGCTGACCGAAACCGAGGTGGCGGATGCGGCCGATATGTTGTTGGCCGCGCAGGAACTTTTGAACGCCGGGCCGCGCGTCGTGCTCGCAAAAGGGGGCCATCTGGACGGTGATGAGCTGACCGACTGGCTGGTGACGCGCCATGGCCACCTGGCGTTCAGCGGCGCGCGCATTGCCAGTGGCAGCACCCATGGCACCGGCTGCACCCTGTCGGCGGCGCTGGCCTGCGGGCTGGGGCAGGGGCTGGCACTTCCGGATGCGGTGGGGCGGGCGCGGGCCTTTGTGCGGCTGGCCATGTTGTCGGCCCCTGGCCTGGGGGCGGGTCATGGCCCGATGGGGCATCAGGCGGTGATCAACGATGGGACGGCGCTCGCCCCGGTGCTGAACCAGATCACCCTGGCAGCCCGCGATTATGCCGCGTCGGTCGCCTTTTACCGTCTGCTGGGGCTGCGCCAGATCGTGGACAGCCCCGACAATGGCTATGCAAGGTTCGAGGCAGGCAATGGCGTCACCCTGTCCATCCATGCTGATGGCGCGGCGGTGGGGGGTGCCACCATCTATCTGGAATCCTTGCGGCTGGATGCCTGGGTGGCCGAATTGCGGGCGGCCGGGCTGGGGTTTGAACAATTGCCGCGTGACGAGGATTGGCGCTGGCGCGAGGCGCGGCTGCGCGATCCGGCTGGAAACAGCATCTGCCTTTATCATGCTGGCGAGGATCGGCGGTTCCCGCCCTGGCGCGTGTGATCGTTGCCGGGGTGGATGAGGCCGGGCGTGGACCCTGGGCCGGGCCGGTGGTGGCGGCCGCTGTCATCCTGCGTGGGGCGGTGCCAAGTGGCTTGAATGACAGCAAGAAATTGAGCGCCAAGCGGCGCGAGGCGCTGTTTGCGGCGCTGCTGGCCAGCGATTGCCGGATCGGCGTGGGGCAGGCCAGCGTGGCCGAGATTGATGCGCTGAACATCCTGCAGGCCAATCATCTGGCGATGACGCGGGCGGTCGACGCGCTGGGCGAAGTGCCTGATCTTGTTCTGGTGGATGGCAACCGCCTGCCACCCTGGCGCTGGCCGGCGCGGGCCATTGTGGGCGGCGATGGGCTGGAGCCGGCGATTTCGGCGGCATCGATCATCGCCAAGGTGACGCGCGACCGGATCATGGCCGAGCTGGACGGCCAGCACCCCGGCTATGGCTGGGCGCGCAACCAGGGCTATGGCACCGCCGATCATGTGCGCGCGTTACAAAGCCTGGGCCCGACACTGCATCACCGGCGCAGCTTTGCCCCGGTGAAGCGGGTGCTGGCGGAATTTTCCAACTGAGTCTTTTGAGTCACACCACTAGGGATTGAGTCCTGCTGGCCCCGTGGGACTCCAGATATTGTGCCTGTTCCCGATTTGATTCCATTCCCGAGCGAATCAGGGAATCCCATTGATTCAAAATGATTCTTGACGGCGAATCGCATCTGACTCATCACCATCACCTGTTGGACAGGGAGTGGTTTGATGAAGGCGTTTCGCAGCCCCGACATGATGGATGCTGAACGGCTGCTGGTGGAAACCGGCCTGTCGGGCCGCAAGACCGCGCCCAGGCTTGCCACCAACCGCATCATCCGCGGCGACTGTATCGAGGCGATGAACGCGCTGCCGGCCGGCAGTGTCGATCTGATCTTTGCCGATCCGCCCTATAATCTGCAGCTGGGCGGCGATCTGCACCGGCCCGATGGCAGCCAGGTCGATGCGGTGGATGATGATTGGGACAAATTCTCGAGCTTCGCGGCCTATGACCGCTTCACCCGCGCCTGGCTGAAGGCGGCGCATCGCCTTCTGAAGCCGGATGGCGCGATCTGGACCATTGGTTCCTATCACAACATCTTCCGCGTCGGCGCCGCGCTGCAGGACGAAGGCTATTGGCTGCTGAACGACATCGTGTGGCGCAAGGCCAATCCGATGCCCAATTTCAAGGGCACCCGCTTCACCAATGCCCATGAAACCCTGATCTGGGCGGCGAAGAGCGAGAGCAGCCGATACTGCTTCAACTATCACGCCATGAAGGCGATGAACGAGGATGTGCAGATGCGGTCGGACTGGTTGATCCCGATCTGTACCGGCAACGAGCGGCTGAAGGACGGCGGCGCCAAGGCGCACCCGACGCAGAAGCCCGAGGCGCTGCTCTATCGCATCCTGGTGGCCTGCACCCGGCCCGGCGATGTGGTGCTCGATCCCTTCTTTGGCACCGGCACGACCGGTGCGGTGGCGAAACTGCTCGGCCGGCGCTGGATCGGCATCGAGCGTGAGGAAAAATATGCCCGCGTGGCGGAACAGCGCATCGCCGCGCTGCTGCCGCTGGAAGGCGGCGCGACCCTGATCAGCGAAGGCAAGCGCGCGGAGCCGCGCATCCCGTTTGGCAGCCTGGTCGAGAGCGGCTTTGTCCGCCCCGGCACACGTCTGTGGGGTCCCGGTCGCCGGGTTGGTGCCAGCGTTCGCGCGGATGGCAGCCTGGACATGGCCGGGCGCACGGGCTCCATCCATCAGATGGGCGCGGCGGCCCAGGGGCTTCCTAGCTGCAACGGTTGGACCTTCTGGCACATCGAAGATGACGATGGCCGGTTGGTACCTCTGGATGCCAGGCGTCAGGCGTTCCGCCTGACCACTGCGGCGGGCGCTTGACGCCTGGTATCCTTCGGATCACGGCGGTTGCGGCTTTGATTGCGAAAGAACCCGGTCATTGTGCCATTTTGGCCTTGTGTAGGACAGGTTGGCCGGTAACGCGTTGAATATTATAGTATTTGTCGGGCATCGCTTGCTGCGTGGCTGACAGGGCACGAGTCGATGGCCGTGCCGGCGTGGCAAAACCGCCCTGTTTTGTGCCCGCAACTGCGCGCGCGGTGACCGCAGTTGGTGCGGCGGTGACCGCGGCCCGCGCGCCGGTGGTGGCGGGTCTGGTTTCCGGTGCCAGCTGGCGGGCCGCGCCAAAATGACAGCAATTCTGCCGCACCCCTTGCGGCCCCCGTGTTGACTGGATAGGACACTGCCCATCCGCATTGATGGGAGTGAGTGATGCGCGTTTTCCTGATTTCTGCCAGCCTGATTGCGCTGGCCACCCCGGCCCTGGCCGCCGACAGCAAGCCGCAGATCGGCAGTTTCGGTTTCGACACCGCCGGCATGGACACCAGCGTGAAGCCGGGTGACGATTTCGTTGCCTATGCCAACGGAAAATATTTCGCCAACTTGCAGATCCCGGCCGACAAGACCGCCTTTGGCATGTCCAGCGGGCTTTCGGATCTGAGCCGCGAGCGCACGCGCACCATCATCGAGAAGGCCGCGGCCAGCAATGCAGCGCCGGGCAGCGAGGCCCAGAAGGTTGGCGATTATTTCGCCACCTACATGGATGAGGCCGCCATCGAGGCCAAGGGCATCGCGCCGATCAAGCCGGATCTGGATGCCGTTGCCGCCATCAAGGACAAGACCGGCTATGCCGCACTGATCGGCAGCTATCTCCGCCTGGGCCAGGGTGGCCCGATCCAGTTCGGCATCGGCCCGGATCGCAAGAACCCGGATCGCTTTGTCGTGCAGGGCGGCCAGGGCGGCCTGGGCCTGCCCGACCGGGATTATTATCTGGATGAGAAGAACCCGGCCTTTGCCGCGGCGCGCGTGAAGTACAAGGCCTATGTCGCGACCATGCTGGGCCTGGCCGGGTATGACAATGCCGCCGCCCGCGCCGATGGGATCTTTGCGCTGGAAATGCAGCTGGCCAAGGTGCACTGGAGCCGCGTTGAGCGCCGCCAGGCCGAAAAGACCTACAACCCGGTGCCGGTCGGCGAGCTGGGCACGCGCTTTCCGGGCTTTGACTGGGCCGCCTATTTCAAGGCCAGCACCATTCCGGTGCAGGGCGATGTGATCATTTCCACCCCGAGCTCGGTGGAGGCGATTGCCAAGATCATCGATGGCGCCGATCTGAATGTGCTGAAGGATTATATGGCCTTCCAGATCCTGCGCAGCGCCTCGTCGGGCCTGCCCAAGGCCTTTGGCGATGCCACCTTCGACATGTACAACAAGACGCTGGGTGGCCAGCCGGAGCAGGCGCCGCGCTGGAAGCGCGGGGTGGATTTCACCTCCAATGCGCTGGGTGAGGCCATCGGCAAGCTTTATGTCGCCGAATATTTCCCGCCGGCGGCCAAGGCCAAGATTGACGAGCTGGTGAAGAACATCATCGCCGCGCTTGACGCCCGGCTCGACAAGCTGGCCTGGATGGACCCGAAGACCCGCGCTGCCGCGCGGGAGAAGCTGGCCGCCTTCACGCCCAAGATCGGTTATCCCGACAAGTGGCGCGATTATTCCAAGCTGACCATCGTGCGCGGCGACATGATCGGCAACGCCCGCCGCCTCGCCGAGTTCGAATTCAACGACGATGTGGAGAAGCTGAACAAGCCGGTGGACCGCAGCGAGTGGTTCATGACGCCGATGACGGTGAACGCCTATGCCAATCCGACCTGGAACGAGATCGTGTTCCCGGCCGCGATCCTGCAGGCGCCCTTCTTTGATCCCAATGCCGATGATGCCGTGAACTATGGCGCGATCGGCGGCGTGATCGGCCATGAAATCACCCACCACTTCGACGACCAGGGCCGCAAATATGACAAGACCGGCCGCCTGGCCGAATGGTGGACTGCCGACGATGTGGCCCGCTTCAAGGAAGGCACCGACAAGGTGGTGGCGCAATATGGCGCCTATGAGCCGCTGCCGGGCAAGAAGATCAACGGCCAGCTGACGCTGGGCGAGAATATGGCTGACCTTGCTGGCGTGACCATCGCCTATGATGCCTATCAGCGCAGCCTGAAGGGCAAGAAGGCCAAGGTGATCGATGGCTTCACCGGCGATCAGCGCTTCTTCCTGGCCTTTGCCCAGAGCTGGCGCACCAAGTATCGCGACGCCGCGCTGCAGCAGCAGCTGGTGACCGATCCGCACACCGCCAGCCACTTCCGCCCCTATGTCGTGCGCAACCTCGATGTGTGGTACAAGGCGTTCAACGTGAAGCCCGGCGAGAAGCTGTATCTGAAGCCGGAAGAGCGGATCAAGGTGTGGTAAGACGTTATTATCGCCCGATCCTGACGCAAGGGGAGGGGCTGCCGCTGGCCGGCGGCCCCTTTTCCTTTGCGCGGGCCGAAGTGCTGACCCGCGCCGGCAGCGAAGGCATGATTGCCGCCGAACAGGTGCCGGCGGACTGGCTGGCACGGCTGACCGCGCCGCGCCCGGTGCTGGCGCGCTGGGGGTATCGCCAGTTGCCGCTGGTGATGGGCATCTTGAACGTGACGCCCGACAGTTTTTCCGATGGCGGCCGGCATGATGATCCGGCGCTGGCCGGCGCGGTGGCGCAGGCCATGCTGGCCGATGGCGCGGCGATCATCGATGTGGGCGGGGAATCCACCCGGCCGGGCGCGCGCGAACTGCCGGTGGCGGACGAACTGGCGCGCATCGAAGGGCTGTTTCCGGCGCTGGCCGGCTGCCCCTGGTCCATCGACACGCGCAAGGCCGGGGTGATGAGGGCAGCCTTGGGGGCTGGCGCGGGCCTGATCAACGATGTGTCGGCGCTGTGCCATGATCGCGGCGCGCTGGCCGTGGTGGCGGACGCGCAGGCGCCGGTGGTGCTGATGCATCACCAGGGCACGCCGGAGACGATGCAGCAGGCCCCGCATTATGATGATGCGTTGCTGGATGTGTTTGACTGGCTGGAGGGGCGGATTGCCGCAGTGGTGGCCGGCGGCGTGGCGCGGGAGCGGATCATTGCCGATCCCGGCATCGGCTTTGGCAAAGGGGTCAACCACAATGTCGCGCTGCTGAAAGGCCTTGCACTGCTGCACGGGCTGGGGGTGCCGATCCTGCTGGGGGCCAGCCGCAAGTCCCTGATAAGCAAGCTTTCTGCTGATGAACCGGTGGAACGGCGGCTGCCGGGCAGCCTTGCCATCGCGCTGGCCGGGGCCAGTGCCGGCGTGCAGATGCTGCGCGTTCATGATGTGCCGGAAACCGTGCAGGCCCTGAAGCTGTGGGCGGCGGCGCAGCCCTGTCTGGGCTGAGAGGGCTTCTGCCCCTTCACAGCCGCGAATACTCTGCTAACAGGCGAAACGCAGCCTTTGCGGCAGTGCAACGTGAACACGCAATTTTTGAGGGTTTTGCCAGCCATGGCCAGCAACAATCATCCGATGGACGGTCACAAATCGACCTATTCGGGCTTCACCGCCGCCGCCAAGTGGGGGACGATCTTTGTCGTCACCGTGGTGGTCGCGCTCTATGTGTTCCTGGTCTGATTGACGCGGCAAGGGGGCGGCCATGAAGATTGCGGTGCTGAAAGAGATTGCGGCGAATGAAAGCCGCGTCGGCGCGACGCCGGAAACGGTGAAGAAGCTGATCGGGCTGGGCGCCAGCGTGGCGGTGGAAAGCGGCGCCGGTTTTGGCGCGCGCATTTCCGATGCGGATTATGCCGCCGCCGGGGCGACCGTGGCATCGCGCAGCGAGGTGATTGCCGGCGCGCAGATGGTGCTGGGCATCCAGGCGCCGCAGCTCGCTGATCTGCCCGGCATTGCCGCCGGCACCATCGTGGCGGCCATCATGTCCCCCTTCAACGATCGCGCCAAGATCGAGGCCTATGCCGGGGCGGGTCTGGTCGCCTATGCCATGGAATTCATGCCGCGCACGACGCGGGCGCAATCGATGGACGTGCTGTCCAGCCAGTCGAACCTCGCCGGTTACAAGGCGGTGATCGATGCCGGCGAAGCCTATGGCCGCGCCTTCCCGATGATGATGACGGCGGCCGGCACCATTTCGGCCGCGCGCGTGTTCATCATGGGTGTGGGTGTTGCCGGCCTGCAGGCCATTGCCACCGCCCGCCGCCTGGGCGCGGTCGTGTCGGCCACCGACGTGCGGTCGGCCACCAAGGAACAGATTGAATCTCTGGGCGCCAAGGCGATCTTTGTCGACAAGGTGAAGGGCATCGAGGGCGAGGGCGCCGGTGGTTATGCCACCGAGATGAGCGACGAGTACAAGGCCGCTCAGGCGGAACTGGTGTCGAGCCACATCGCCAAGCAGGATATCGTCATCACCACGGCGCTGATCCCCGGCCGCCCGGCTCCGCGGCTGATCACCGATGCGCAGCTGGCCAGCATGCGGCCAGGCAGCGTGGTGGTTGACCTTGCGGTGGACAGCGGCGGCAACGTCGAAGGCGCGGTCGCCGGCCAGGTGGTGGAAGTGCATGGTGTGAAAATCATCGGCCATTCCAACCCGGCCAGCCGGATTGCGCCCGATGCCTCGGCGCTGTTCAGCCGCAACTTCTTCAACATGATCTCGGCCTTCTGGAACAAGGAGGCCAAGGCTGCCGAATGGCCCGCCGATGATGACATCGTGAAGGGCATCAAGCTGACCGAGGGCGGTAGAATCGTCCACGAACGGCTGCTGGGTTAAGGGGGCGCGCGCCATGGATTTCCTGTCGATCCTGTCGATCTTCGTGCTGGCGGTGTTCGTCGGCTATTATGTCGTTTGGTCGGTGACGCCGGCGCTGCACACGCCGCTGATGGCGGTGACCAACGCCATTTCATCGGTGATCATCGTGGGCGCGCTGATTGCGGCCGCGGCCGGGGCCATCACCGAAGGCGGCGGCATATCGCAATGGCTGGGCCTGTTGGGTGTGGTGCTGGCCAGCATCAACATCTTCGGCGGCTTTGCCGTGACGCGGCGCATGCTCGCCATGTACAAGAAGAAAGACAAGAAGCCGGCGGCTTCGAAGTAAGGCAGGGGCAAAACCATGGAACACGCAGTCGCCGCCACCCCGGCCTGGGCCGTTCTGGCCTATCTGGTTTCGGGCGTCCTCTTCATCCTCTCGTTGCGCGGCCTGTCCTCGCCGGAAAGCTCCCAGGCGGGCAACCGCAACGGCATGATCGGCATGCTGATCGCCGTTGGCACCACGCTGGCCCTGCACCCGACCGGCCTGCCGCTGATCATCGGCGCCATCGCCATTGGTGGCGGCATCGGCTGGGTGATTGCCCAGCGCATCCAGATGACGGCGATGCCGGAACTGGTCGCCGGCTTCCACAGCCTGGTGGGCATGGCCGCCGTGCTGGTGGGCTGTGCCGCCTATCTGAACCCGGTCGCCTTTGGCATCACCGATGCCGCTGGCGCGATCCTCGGCGTGAGCCGGGTGGAAATGGGCCTGGGTGTCGCCATCGGGGCGATCACCTTCTCGGGCTCGATCATCGCCTTTTTGAAGCTGTCGGGCCGCATGTCGGGCTCGCCGATCCTGCTGCCGGGCCGCCATGTGCTCAATTTGGGCGTGCTGGCCGGCATCCTGATCCTGACCGGCATCTTCGCCACCGACTCCGGCGCTGCTGCAGGGCAGGGGCCGCTGCTGTGGATCATCCTGGGCTTGTCGTTCCTGATTGGCGTCACGCTGATCATCCCGATCGGCGGGGCGGACATGCCGGTGGTGATCTCGATGCTGAACAGCTATTCGGGCTGGGCGGCCGCGGCCATGGGCTTCACCTTGCAGAACACCGCGATGATCATCACCGGTGCGCTGGTCGGCTCGTCGGGGGCGATCCTTTCCTACATCATGTGCAAGGCGATGAACCGCAGCTTCATCAGCGTGATCGCCGGCGGCTTTGGTGCCGAGGCTGATGCCGGTGGCCCCAAGGCCAGCGGCCCGGCCAAGAGCTACAAGGCGGGTTCCGCCGACGATGCCGCCTTCATCATGCAGAATGCCGAAAGCGTCATCATCGTGCCGGGCTATGGCATGGCCGTCTCCCAGGCGCAGCACGCGCTGCGCGAGATGGGCGATCTGCTGAAGAAGGAAGGCGTATCGGTGAAATACGCCATCCACCCGGTCGCCGGCCGCATGCCGGGCCACATGAACGTGCTGCTGGCCGAAGCCAATGTGCCCTATGACGAGGTGTTCGAGCTGGAGGACATCAACAGCGAGTTCGGCCAGTGCGATGTCGCCTTCGTGATCGGCGCCAACGACGTGACCAACCCGCTGGCCAAGACCGACAAGACGTCGCCGATTTACGGCATGCCGATCCTGGACGTCGAGAAGGCCAAGACCGTGCTGTTCGTGAAGCGCTCCATGGGCGGTGTGGGCTATGCCGGTGTGGACAACCCGGTCTTCTATGCGGACAACACCATGATGTTGCTGGCCGATGCGAAGAAGATGGTGGAGAATATTGTGAAGGGGCTGAATGGGGGTGGGCATTGAGCAGCGCGGCGCGTGGATAGTGCGCAGCACTATCCACCGACTCGCGCAAGCACGGCCAGCGACCGAAAAAGGCGGCTTTCAAGCCGCCTTTTTTGTGTCGTCTGACGGCGCGGCTTTGCCGCGCTCTTCCTTTCTTCCTACCTCTCTCGCCAAGCGGACTCGGCGGCTCCGCCGACGGCCGCGCGTGCTGGGTCAGACCGGCGACGTTCGCTCCTGGCCTCACCCCTCCGCCTCGCGATGCTCGGCACCTCCCCTTGGAGGGGAGGATGTTGCTTGCCCCGTTCCCAAAACCGCGCCACACTCAAATCCTGAAACAGACAGGGGAGCCCGCCATGCCGATCTCGCTTCACGCCGCCTTTGTTCCGTCTTGCCGCCAGATTATTGGCGGCTGCTTGCAGGTTCTGGCCAAGGCGGAAGCCGCCGGCGCCTGTGATCCGGCCGAGGCGCGGCTGGCGCCGGACATGTATCCGCTGGGCTTCCAGGTGAAGCAGGTGGCGATGCACAGCGCCGGGGCGATTGCGGCGGTGCGGGTGGGCCAGTTCAGCCCCGGCGGCGCGCCGCTGGAGGCGAGCTATGCGGCCTTCGCGGCGGCCCTCAGGGAAGCGGATGAAGCGTTGGCCAGCGTGAGCGAAGCCGAGATGGAGGGCTTCATCGGCGGCACGACATTGTTCGTGTTTGGGGAGCGCAAGATGCCGTTCAAATCGGAGGATTTCCTGCTGAGCTTCAGCCAGCCCAATTTCTATTTCCACGCCTCCATGGTCTACGCCATCCTGCGCAACGCCGGGGTGGCGCTGGGCAAGATGGATTATATGGGCAGGCCGCGCATCGCGATGTGAGCGGAAGACACCCTCCCCCGACCCCTCCCTTGCAGGGAGGGGAGCAGGAAGGTTATGGCCTGCGGCGAGGAGAGATCATCATGACCCGCACCATCCTGCTTGCCGCCCTGATCGCTGCCCCTGCCGTTGCCGCCCCGGTGGTGCAGGGCCCGCCCAATGTGCCGGAAAAGTCGCCGGCCTTTGCCGGGCAGACCCGCGCCGAAGGGGTGGTTTCGAAAACCAGGCTGCAGGTGACCGAGCTGGCCCGTGGGCTCAATCGGCCGTGGGCGGTGGCGCTGCTGGAGGGCGGGCGCTTCCTGGTGAGCGAGAAGGCGGCCGGGCGGCTGACCATCGTGGGCGCCGATGGCACCAAGACGCCGGTGACCGGCACGCCGGCGACCGACGCGCGCAACCAGGGCGGCATGCTGGGCCTGGCCAATCCGGGCGATGGCTGGATTTACTGGAGCTATGCCGAGCCGCGTGAGGGCGGCAATGGCACGGCGGTGGCGCGCGGGCATCTGGTGGGCGCCGAAATGCGCGATGTGCAGGTGATCTTCCGCCAGATGCCGACGCTGGACGCGACCCAGCATTATGGCGGCCGCATGCTGTTTCCCAAGGATGGCAGCATCATCATCACGCTGGGCGAACGCTCCATCCTGCCCGGCCGCATGCAGGCCCAGAAGCTGGACAGCCTGCTCGGCAAGATCGTCCGGCTGAACCGCGATGGATCCATCCCCAAGGACAATCCCTTCGTGAAGACGCCCGGCGCCCGGCCGGAAATCTGGACCTATGGCAACCGCAATGTGCAGGGCGCGGCAATCGACCAGAAGGGCCGTGTGTGGGAAGTGGAGCATGGGCCGCAGGGCGGCGACGAGCTGAACCTGATCGCCAAGGGCAAGGATTATGGCTGGCCCAGCATCACCTATGGCGAGGAATATTCGGGCAAGCCGATCAGCGACAACGCCACCCAGAAGGCCGGGATGGAACAGCCGGTCTATTATTGGGATCCGGTGATCGCGCCGTCGGGCATGGTCTTCTACAGCGGCAAGGCCATGCCGGAGTATAAGGGCAATATCCTGATTGGCGGTCTGCGTTCCATGGCGCTGGTGCGGCTGGTGCTGAAGAATGACCGGGTGGTGGGCGAAGAACGGCTGCTCACCGACCGCAAGCAGCGCATCCGCGACGTGGTGGAAGGCCCGGCCGGCGAGCTTTACCTGGTGACCGACGATGCCGACGGCAAGCTGCTGAAGGTGACGCCGGCCCCGTGAGGCTCAGGCAATCAGTTCGGCGAGTTGGTCGAACTGTTCGGACAGGGCGGCGGCACTGCCCTGCATGGCCTCTTCCAGCGCCTCGGCGCTGGGAAAGGTTTCGCTGAACGTCACCAGCGTGGCATCGCCGTCTGCGATGAAGGTCACGCTGGTGATGGCGCCGTCGCTGTCTTCCTCGTTGGTCCAGACCAGGCGCTGGTTGGGCAGGACATCGAGATAGCGGCCGTGGAACGCCATTTCGGCGCCATCATCGGTGCCATAGACGAGGCGATAGCTGCCGCCGGTGCGGGCATCCATGGCGCAATCAACCAGGCGCGCGCCGGTGAACGAGGCCGGCACCCACCAGCGGCGGAACAGGGCCGCCTCGCTCCAGGCGCGGAACAGCAGGGCCGGCGGGCCGGCGAAGCGGCGGGTCACGACGAGCTCGCGGTCGCCGCGGCGGGTCACGTGGGTGCTGCCCTGGTCATGGGTCATGCTGGGTCTCCTGCTGCAGTTCGGTGATCAGCGTATCGAGCGCGGCGAAGCGGGCTTCGAACAGGGCGCGTTGGGCGGCGATCCACGCGGCTTCGGTGGCAAGGCCATTGCGGCCGAGTGTGCAGGTGCGCACCCGGCCGGCCTTCCGGGTGGTCACCAGCCCGGCGCGTTCCAGCACGGCGACATGCTTCTTCATGCCGGTCAGCGTCATGTCGAACTGGCTGGCGAGGCGGGTGATGGAGGCATCCTCCTGGGCCAGGCGGGCAAGGATGCCGCGCCGTGTGGCATCGGCGAGGGCGGCGAAGCTGTGATCGAGGCTATGGTGAACCATATGGTTCAGTATTGCGCGAATGGCGCGGCATTGCAAGGGGGGCGGGGAAGGGGCACGCGCAGTGACTTGACGGGCGGGTGCGCGCCCGCTAATGGCGCGCCTTCCAAAAACCCCACGCGGGGGGACATATCCGGTGCCGGGATCCGTTCCCGACCACTCCCCCGCGGCGGCCCAACCGGAGGTAGATATTTATGGCGGCTCCCGTCGTCACCATGGCGCAACTGCTTGAAGCCGGCGCCCATTTTGGTCACCAGACCCATCGCTGGAACCCGAAGATGAAGCCGTACATCTTTGGTGACCGCAATGGCGTGCACATCATCGACCTGTCGCAGACCGTGCCGCTGTTTGCCCGCGCGCTGGATTTCGTGCGCGTCACCGTGCAGCACGGCGGCAAGGTGCTGTTTGTCGGCACCAAGCGCCAGGCGCAGGACCCGATCGCCGAAGCTGCCCGCCGCTGCGGCCAGCATTATGTCAACCATCGCTGGCTGGGCGGCATGCTCACCAACTGGAAGACCATTTCGGGCTCGATCCGCAAGTACAAGCAGCTGGAAGAAACCCTGTCGGGCGACACCACCGGCTTCACCAAGAAGGAAGTGCTGAAGCTGACCCGCGAGCGCGACAAGTTCGAAGCCTCGCTGGGCGGTATCCGCGACATGGGCGGCCTGCCGGACGTGATCTTCATCATCGACGTCAACAAGGAAGAGCTGGCCGTCAAGGAAGCCAATGTGCTGGGCATTCCGGTTGTGGCCATCCTCGATTCCAACACCGATCCCAGCGGCATCGCCTTCCCGGTGCCGGGCAATGACGACGCCAGCCGGGCCATCCAGCTCTATGTCAACGCCATTGCCGATGCCGTGATCGATGCCAAGCAGGGCCGCGCTGCCGACATGGGCGTGGACCTGGGCGCGATGGACGAAGCCCCGGTGGAATATCTGGCTGAAGAGGTCGCTTCGGTGGCCGAAGAAGCCCAGCCGGAAGCCTGAGGCTTCCATCCCCCAATGCGCGGGAGGCCGGGTGCAGGCGCATCCGGCCTCTTGTCACACTGATTACACACTGGCGCGGCATGGGCCCGCCAGTTCAACCTGAAAGGAGCATCCCATGGCTGAAGTGACCGCCAGCATGGTGAAGGACCTGCGCGACAAGACCGGCGCGGGCATGATGGATTGCAAGAAGGCGCTGGCCGAAACCGCTGGCGACATGGAAGCCGCCGTCGATTGGCTGCGCGCCAAGGGCCTGGCCGCTGCTGCCAAGAAGGCCGGCCGCACCGCCGCCGAAGGCCTGGTGGGCGTGGCCGTGAATGGCACGAAGGGCGCCGCTGTCGAAGTGAACAGCGAAACCGACTTTGTCGCCAAGAACGACATTTTCCAGGCGTTCGTGCGCACCGTGACCGGCCTGGCGCTGGACAGCGGCGCCGATGCCGAAGCGCTGGCCGCCATGCCCTTCCCGGGCGGCGAAGGCACGGTTGCGGAAAAGCTGACCGCCAACATCGCCACCATCGGTGAGCAGCAGAGCCTGCGCCGCACCGCCACCCTGGAAGTGAGCCAGGGCACGGTTGCCGCCTATGTCCACAACGCCGTGGCGCCGGGCATCGGCCGCATCGGTGTGCTGGTGGGCCTGGAATCGGCTGCCCCGGCCGACGTGCTGGAACCGCTGGCCAAACAGCTGGCCATGCATGTCGCCGCCGCCAACCCGCTGGCGCTGGACGAAACCGGCCTGGACCCGGCCCTGGTGGAGCGTGAGCGCGCCATCGCCCGCGAAAAGGCTGCCACCAGCGGCAAGCCGGCCGAAATCATCGAGAAGATGATCGAAGGCGGCGTGCGCAAATTTGCCCAGGAATCGACCCTGGTGAACCAGCTGTTCGTGATGGACGGCAAGACCAAGGTTGCCGATGTCGTCGCCGCCGCCGCCAAGGCCGCCGGCACCGCCATCACGCTGAAGGGCTTTGTGCGCATGCAGCTGGGCGAAGGCATCGAAAAGCAGCAGAGCGATTTCGCTGCCGAAGTGGCTGCTGCCGCCGGCCTGTAATTGCAGCGCTGAACAAATGGGGCGGGCCGGGGGTGACCTTGGCCCGCCTTTTTTGCGCGGCGGCGCTTGGCAGTGGGGCTGCGCGCCGCTAGTGACCTAGCGGCAGCAGACGGCAGGATTATCGGGGGACCATGGCCAGTTTCAAACGCATCCTGTTGAAGCTTTCGGGCGAGGCCGCCATGGGCGACCAATCGTTCGGGATTGATCCGCCGACCGTGGCGCGCGTGGCAGGCGAGGTGAAGGCCGCCAAGGATGCCGGGCACGAGATTTGCCTGGTGATCGGCGGCGGCAACATCTTTCGCGGCATGGCCGGCGCCGCCAAGGGCATGAACCGCACCACCGCCGATTATATGGGCATGCTGGCCACGGTGATGAATGCGCTGGCCATGCAGGATGCGCTGGAAGCCATTGGCGTTTCGACCCGCGTGCAATCGGCCGTGGAAATGAACAAGGTGTGTGAGCCGGTGATCCTGCGCCGGGCTGAACGGCATCTGGAAAAGGGCCGGGTGGTGATCTTTGCCGCCGGCGTGGGTGATCCCTATTTCACCACCGACAGTGGGGCGGCGCTGCGCGCTTCGGAAATGAAATGCGATGCGCTGTTGAAGGGCACCAGCGTGGATGGCGTGTATGACAGCGATCCCAAGACAAACCCGGCTGCCATCCGTTTCGACCGCATCGGCTATGACCGGGTACTGGCCGACAATCTGAAGGTGATGGACGCGGCCGCCGTCTCGCTGTGCCGTGACAACAATATCCCGATCGTGGTGTTCAACATCCGTGAACCCGGCAACCTGGCCCGCGTGCTGGCCGGCGAGGGTGTTTCCACCACGGTTGGCGCAACCGAGGAAGGACAAGCACATGGCTGATTTCGAGCCCGGCCCGTTCAAGGCCGATCTGGAGCGCCGCACCGCTGGCGCCATCGAAGCGTTGAAGCATGATCTGGGGTCTTTGCGCACCGGTCGCGCCAACACCAGCCTGTTGGATACGGTGCAGGTGGAGGTCTATGGCTCCATGATGCCCTTGAACCAGGTGGCGAACGTGACGGTGCCGGAACCGCGCATGCTGGCCGTGCAGGTGTGGGACCGTTCCAACGTGACGCCGGTGGAAAAGGCGATCCGCTCGGCCGGCCTGGGCCTCAACCCGATCACCGATGGCCAGACGCTGCGCCTGCCGATCCCGGACATGACGGAAGAGCGCCGCAAGGAGATGGTGAAGTTGGCTGGCAGCTATGCCGAAAAGGCCAAGATCGCCGCCCGCAACGTGCGCCGCGACGGCATGGAGGCGCTGAAGGCCGCCGAGAAGAAGGGCAAGATCAGCCAGGACGAGCAGAAGCGCCTCGAAGCCGATGTGCAGAAGATCACCGACAAGGCGATGGTGGACATTGATGCCGCCACCGCTGCCAAGGAAAAGGAAATCCTGGGCAAGTGAGCGCGACGGCCGCCCCGTTGGCTGGTGATGGTGCCGGTGGTTGCCGGCATCTGGCGATCATCATGGATGGCAATGGCCGTTGGGCCAAGGCGCGCCGGCTGCCGCGCATCGCCGGCCACCGCGCCGGGGTGGAGGCGGTGCGCCGCGTGGTGGAGGCAGCGCCGGGGCTGGGGCTGGATGTCCTCACCCTCTATGCCTTTTCCAGCGAGAACTGGAAGCGCCCGGCCGACGAGGTGAGCGACCTGATGGGGCTGCTCAAACATTATGTGCAGAGCGAGATCGACGATCTGCACCGAAATGGCGTGCGGCTGGATTTCATCGGCAACTGGCGGGCGCTGAAGCCGGATCTGGTGGCGCTGCTGGAGCGGGCGCGGGAACGGACGGCCGGCAACCAGGGCTTGGTGCTGGTGATGGCGCTGAACTATGGCGGGCAGGATGAACTGGTGCGCGCGGCGCGCGGCCTGGCCGTGGATGTTGCCGCCGGCCGCCTGAGCGCCGACGATGTGACGGCCGAAGCGCTGGAGGCGCGGCTCGACACGGCGCAATGGCCGCTGCCCGATGCCGTGCTGCGCACTTCGGGCGAATTGCGCCTGTCGAACTTCCTGCTCTGGCAATCGGCCTATGCCGAATTCCTGGTGACCGAGACGCTTTGGCCGGATTTCGATGCGGCGGCGCTGGGTGCGGCGCTGGCTGAATTTGCCCGGCGCGAACGCCGGTTCGGCGGGCGTTGATGGGCGAACTGGGCAAACGCATCGCCACCGGCATCCCGCTGGTGGCAACGGCCGTGGCGGCATTGTGGGCGGGCGGCATCGCCTTTGCCGGGCTGGCGGCCGTTGCGGTGCTGCTGATGTGGGCGGAATGGGCGGCGATGCACCGGTTGCCGCTGATCGTGCGCCGCATTGGTCTGGCTGTGCTGGCGCTGATGCTGTGGATCACCGCCGTGCTGCAAAAGCCGGATGAAGGCCTGATGCTGCTGGGCGGTGCGGCCGGCATGGTGATGATCCTGGCTGGCAAGCTGGCGCGTGGGGCCGGGCGGCCGGCGGCGATCGGTCTGTTGTATTGTGGGCTGCCGGGCATCGCGCTCATTTGGCTGCGCGGGCAGGGCTGGGGCATATGGGCGACGTTGCTGCTGTTGCTGGTGGTGTGGGGCGCGGATATCGTCGCCTATTTCACCGGGCGGGCGATTGGCGGCCCCAAGCTGGCCCCGGCGATCAGTCCGAACAAGACGTGGAGCGGCGCCATTGGCGGCCTGCTGGGCGCGGTGGCGGCGTCGCTGCTGCTGATGCTGTGGTGGCCGGGCTATGCCGGTTTGGCCGGCGCGCTGCGGCTGGCGATGCTGGCGGTACCGCTGGCCATCCTGTCCATCCTGGGTGATCTGTATGAAAGCTGGCTGAAGCGCCGCTGCGGCGTGAAGGACTCAGGCACGATCCTGCCCGGCCATGGCGGGGTGATGGACCGGCTGGATGGCCTGGTGCCGGTGGCGGTGGCCGGGGCCGGAATTTTTGCTGTGACAGGGTGGGCGGGATGACGCGCAGTCTGACGATTTTGGGCGCCACCGGTTCGGTGGGCAGCCAGGCGCTGGATCTGGTGGCGCGCAACCCCGGCCGCTGGCGGGTGGAGGCGTTGACCGCCGGCAGCGACGTGGTGCGGCTGGCCGAAGCGGCCCGGGCCTGTGGCGCGCGCTTTGCCGCTGTGGCCGATGCGCAGCTGGGGCAGGCGCTGAAGGAGGCGCTGGCCGGCAGCGGTATCGAGAGCGGCGCCGGGCCGGAGGCGGTGGTGGAGGCCGCCGCCCGCGATGCCGAGATCGTGATCACCGCCATTGTGGGCGCCGCCGGCCTGCCGCCGACCATGGCCGCCGTGCGGCGCGGGGCGCAGATCGGGATTGCCAACAAGGAGACCCTTGTTTGCGCCGGCCCGGTGGTGACCGCGGCAGCCAAGGCCCATGGCGCCACGCTGCTGCCGGTGGACAGCGAGCACAACGCGATCTTCCAGGTGTTTCCGCACAATGATCCGGCCCAGGTGGAGCGGGTGATCCTGACCGCGAGCGGCGGCCCATTCCGCAGCCGCAGCCGCGAGGCGATGCGCGGGGTGAGCGTGGCGGATGCCTGCAAGCACCCGACCTGGAGCATGGGCGCCAAGATCAGCATCGACAGCGCCACCCTGATGAACAAGGGGCTGGAGCTGATCGAGGCCGGGCAATTGTTCCCGGTGTCGGTCGATCAGCTGGACGTGATCATCCATCCGCAATCGGTGATCCATTCGATGGTGGAGTATAATGACGGCAGCGTGCTGGCCCAGCTCGGCAGCCCTGACATGCGCATCCCCATCGCCTATGCCATGGGCTGGCCGGAGCGGATTGCCACGCCGGCGCAGCGGCTCGATTTTGCCGCGGTCGCGCAGCTGACCTTCGAAAAGCCTGATCTCGAACGCTTTCCCTGTCTGGCGCTGGCCTGGTCTGCGATGCGGGCCGGCGGCAGCGCGCCCTGCATCCTGAACGCCGCCAACGAAATCGCCGTGGCGGCGTTCATCGAAGGGCAAGCCGGCTTCCTTGATATCGACGCCATTGTGGCGGAGACATTGGCGATGGTGCCATCGGGCCGGGTTGAAACGCTGGAAGAGGTGGTGGCGGTGGATGCCGCCGCCCGCGACGTGGCGCGCGGCCTGGTGCGCAGGCGGGCGGCATGAACCCGCTGCCGATGCTGCAGCAGCCGGGCCTGCTGTTCACCCTCGCCAGCTTTGTGGCGATGATCGCCGTTCTGGTGGTGGTGCACGAAGGCGGCCATTATCTGGCGGGTCGGCTGTTCAACACCAGGATCGAGGCGTTTGGTGTTGGCTTTGGCCGCGAATTGTTTGGCTGGACCGACAAGCGCGGTGTGCGCTGGCGGGTCAACGCCCTTCCGCTGGGCGGCTATGTCAAGTTCGTCGGCGACATGAACGAGGTGAGCCAGATCGATCCGGCGATCATGGCGCTGCCGGAGCGGGAGCGCCGCGGGCTGTTTGCCTTTCTGCCGCTGTGGCAGCGGGCGATCATCGTTGCGGCCGGGCCGCTGATCAATTTCGTCTTTGCCATCCTGATCCTGGCCGGGTTCAACCTGGCGCTGGGCCACCCGGCCTCACCGCCGGTGGTGGACAAGGTGGTGGAAGGCAGTGCCGCCGCCGCTGCCGGCCTGCAGGTAGGCGACCGCATCCTGAGCGTGAACGGCACCAGCGTTGAGCGGTTCGAGGATATCGTGACCGAGGTGGTGACGGGCGTTGGCAAGCCGGTGCTGCTCAACATCGTGCGCGCCGGGGCGCCGCGCGATATCAGCGTCGTGCCGAAGATGGTCGAGACGGTGGACCGCTTCGGCAATGTTACCCGCCATCCCCAGCTGGGCATCGTGCGCCCGGCCGAGGTGATCGCCAATGTTGGTTTGGTCGATGCGTTCCGGCTGGCGCTGGTGGACACCGGCAGCATCATCGCCACCATCGGCCGCACGTTGCGCCAGGTCATCCTGGGTGAACGCTCGCTGGCCGATATGGGCGGCCCGGTGAAGACGGCGCAGATCGCCGGCCAGCAGGCCAGCCTTGGCCTGGTGTCGGCGATTGCCTTCATGGCCTTCTTCTCGATCAACCTCGGCTTCATCAACCTGTTGCCCATCCCCACGCTGGACGGCGGCCATCTTCTGCTTTACGGCATCGAGGCCGTCCGCCGGCAGCCACTGGCAGAAAAGGTGCAGCAATGGGCCTTCATGTCGGGCTTTGCCGCTTTGATGTCGTTGATGGCCGTGCTGACCTGGCATGATTTCGGATCGGTGGGCCTGTGGGCCCGCCTGTCTGGACTGCTGGGATGATCGGCTGACGGCCGGACCAAGAAAGCGCACCGCCGGACGAACCGGCGGGCACGGGATGTAAGGAAAAGTGGTGGGGTTGATGCAAGCAGCGCAGGACAAGCCGGGCAGGGGCAGGGCGGGGATGATCCGGCCGCTGTCGCTGTTGTTGCTGACCACTGCGCTGGCCGCACCGGCCGTGGCGCAGCAGCGCCCGCGCCGCCCGATGGCCGAACCGGCCCGCCCGTCGGCCGAAGCCGAAGCCCGCGCCGCCGAAAGCCGCAACGCGAGCGAATTGCCGGCCACCGCCGCCAATGCCGGCGTGGTGCGATCGGTGATCGTGCGCGGCACGGAGCGTCTGGAGGCGGAAACCGTCCGCTCCTATCTCAACCTCGCCATCGGCGACCGCTATGACCGTGACGCGCTCGATACCGCGCTGAAGGCGCTCTATGCCTCCGAACTCTTTGCCGATGCCACCATCCGTGATGACAATGGCGCCCTGATTGTCGAGGTGAAGGAAAATCCGGTGATCAACCGGATCATCGTCGAAGGCGCCAAGCGGGTGAAGGAGGAGAAGATCCGCGAGGAAATCCGCCTTGCCCCGCGCCAGATCTTCACCCGGTCCAAGGCCCGCGCCGATCTGGCCCGCATTCTCGAACTCTATCGCCGTGGCGGCCGCTTTGCCGCCAGTGTCGAGCCCAAGATCATCCAACTCGAGCAGAACCGAGTCGACGTGGTGTTCGAGATCAGCGAGGGTGCCAAGTCCAAGATCCGCCAGATCAACATCCTGGGCAATGCCAAGTTCAAGGAAGGCGAGATCCGCAAGCAGATGGCCTCCAAGCAGGCCCGCGCCTGGCGCTTCTTCACGTCCAACGACACTTATGATCCTGACCGTCTGGCCTATGACCAGCAGAAGCTGCGGCAATTCTACCTGACTCAGGGCTATGCCGATTTCCGTGTGTCGTCGGTGGTGGCCGAACTGACGCCGGACAAGAAGGATTTCATCGTCACCTATGTGGTGGAGGAAGGCGAGCGTTACAAGTTTGGCAAGGTCGATCTGGTCAGCCAGCTGCGCGACGTGAAGGCCAATGAATTCAAATCGATCATCCGCATCAAGGAAGGTGATTGGTATGACGCGCAAAAGATCGAGAACACGGTCGAGACGCTGACCGAGACGGCCGGCCTGTTGGGCTATGCCTTTGCCGATGTGCGCCCGCAGTTCGAGCGCAACAAAGACGACCTGAAGATGAACATCACCTTCCAGGTCGCGGAGGTGCCGCGCGTTTACGTGGAGCGGGTGGCGATCAACGGCAACACCATCACGCAGGACAATGTGATCCGGCGCGAATTCCGCCTGGTCGAAGGCGATGCCTTCAACTCGATCAAGGTCAAGCGCTCCAAGGACCGTCTGCTCGGCCTCGGCTATTTCCAGGAAAAGCTCGACATCGAGCAGAAGCCGGGCAGCACGCCTGACCGCATCATCCTCGAGACCAATGTGCAGGAACGTCCGACCGGCGAACTGCAGCTGTCGGCGGGTTTTTCGAGCATCGAGCGCTTCATCTTCTCGGCCAGTGTGCGCCAGCGCAACTTCCGCGGCCGTGGCCAGGAAATCCGCCTGTCGGGCAATATCTCCAGCTTTGCCCGTTCGCTGGAGGCCGGCTTTACGGAGCCCTATCTGGCCGGGCGCAACCTGGCGCTGGGCTTTGACGTGTTCCGCCGCGATTTCCGCTCGTTCCGTTTCACCGGCAACAACACGCGCGACACGACCTACACCCAGGTGTCGACCGGCTTCCAGGTCCGCACCGGCTTCTCGATCACCGAATTCTGGGCGGCCTCGCTGCGCTATGGCCTCAGCCGTGAAGAAATCGGCCTGGATCAGGCGACCTTCTTCACCAACGGCGTTTGCGATCCGCTGCGCGCCGGCCGCTTCCTGTGCGAACAGCTGGGCAACCGCACGGTGTCGAGCATCGGCTACTCGCTGATCTTCAACAGCCTGAACAACATCCGGCTGCCGTCGGCGGGCCAGCGCTTCACCTTCAGCCAGGATCTGGCCGGCGTGCCCATCGGCATCAAGTTCCTGACGACGCGGGCGAACTATGATTATTTCACCCCGCTGTTCGGTTCGGGCTTCGTGCTCAACCTTGGCGCCGAAGGCGGTTATGTGACCGGCTATTCCGGGCAGGACGTGATCCTGACCAACCGCTTCTTCCTCGGTCAGCCGCAGTTCCGCGGCTTCAACATCCGCGGCGTTGGTCCGCGCGTGTTGCGCCGGGCGCTGAACCTGGATGGCACGATCAACACCGATCGCCGCCAGTCGCTGGATGACGCGCTGGGTGGCCGCGCTTATTATCTGGCGCGCGCCGAAATCCGCATCCCCATTGGTTCGGCCGGGTCCGAACTGGGCCTGCGGCCGTCGATCTTTGCCGATGTCGGCGCGCTTTGGAGCCTGCGCGCGCCCAGCCTGACCTGCCAGAACGGGCCGACAGTGGCAGCGCCGCGCGTCAATGGGCAGGTGGCGCCCTGCCTTGCTACCGACGGCATCTCCTCGGGCTTTGTCGAGGAATATCTGGGGAATACGCCGAAGCCGCGCGTTTCGGTCGGTATCGGGGTCAACTGGAATTCGCCGTTCGGGCCGTTCCGCTTTGACCTTGCCAAGGCACTCGTCACCCAACCGGGCGACGACCCGCAATTGTTCCAATTCAACGTAGGGACCGCATTCTGATGAAGAAGACCTTGATTGCCCTGGCGCTGGCCAGCGTTGCCGTTCCGGCCGCCGCCCAGCAGCTGCCCGCCGCCGTGATCGTGCTGGTGGACCAGAACCAGATGATCGACACCTCGGCCGCTGCCAAGGCCGCCGCGCTGGAACTGAAGCCGAAGGCCGATGCCCTGCAGGCCCGTGTCAACACGCTGCGCACCAGCCTGACCGCCGAGGAAAAGACCCTGCGCGATACCCAGCCGCAGCAGGGCGCCGCGCCGGCCGCCATCCAGGCCTGGCAGGCCAAGGTGCAGGATTTCCAGAACCGCCAGCAGCAAGCCGAACAGGAAGTGCAGCGGCGCCAGCAGGAAATCGAAGCGTCGCGCCAGTGGATCATCAAGCAGATCAACGATGCGGCCCAGCCGATCATCGGCCAGATCATGCGTGAACGCGGCGCCACCATGGCGATGGACGAGCGCGTGACCATCCAGCACACCCCGGCCGTGGACATCACCGCCGATGTGCTGGCCCGCCTGGACAAGGCACTGCCCAAGGTGTCGATCACCCCGCCGGCCGCCCCGGCTGCGCCGGCGCCTGCCGCTCCGGCCCCGGCTGCTGCTCCGCCGCGCAAGTGATGAGCAGCGAGGCTGCCACTGCCAGCACCGCCGATGTTCTGGCGGTGATGGCGTTGTTGCCGCACCGGTTCCCGATGCTGCTGGTTGACCGGGTGATCGACATGATCCCCGGTCAATCGGCCACGGGCATCAAGGCGGTGACGATCAACGAGCCCTTCTTTGCCGGCCATTTCCCGGCCCGCCCGATCATGCCCGGCGTGCTGATCGTGGAGGCGCTGGCGCAGACGGCCGGCGTGCTGGCCATCCACACCGCCCGGGCGAAAGACCCGGATGCAGGCGACAAGCTCGTCTATTTCATGGCGATCGAGAACGCCAAGTTCCGCGCGCCCGTGGAACCGGGCTGCCTGCTGCACCTGAAGGTGGAGGTGGTGCAGGACCGTGGCCGCATCGCCAAGTTCAGCGGCCGCGCCGAGATCGACGGCAAGCTGGCGGCCGAAGCCAGCTTCACCGCGATGATCGCCGATCCGCCGGCCTGATGGGCAGTCCGGCCACTTGCGGGCGGCCGGATGGCTCCCCACATTGGTGGGGAAGGGATCAGCCGTGATGATCGCGTTTCTTGTTGCCTCCATCCTGTCGGCCAGCCAGTTCGCGGCAAGCGTGCAGGCGCAGAACCCGCGTGCCGCCGTGCAGCAGCTGGTGGCGGGCGGTGACTGGCCGCGCGTGATGGCAGGAATCAGGGCCGGCGCCGCCGACTGGATCGCGCTGGCGCCCGAACTGGCTGCCGGTGCCGATGCCGCCCATGGCGCGGAATTGACCGCTGCGCTTGCCGGCGCCCTGCCGCGCGCCCCGGCCGAAGTGCTGGCGGTGGTGGACGTGCGCCGCGGCCCGGTGCTGGGCGTTCAGGCCGTGTGCGGTGCGCCGGCCGCGGTCGCAGCGGCGGCCGATGTGCGTGAGGCGCTGGACCTGCTGCCCGATGTGGCGGCGGTGGGCCGGACCAAGGCGCTGTGCCTCAAGGAACTGGCGCAGGCGGCGTCGCGCTGACCGCTTTGGGTGCGCGCGCTGCCCACAGGCAGGCGCCGGCAATGATGGCAGCGCCGGCCAAGGTGGTGGCGGCCACCGCCTCGTCAAACAGCAGCCAGCCGAACAGCGCAGCCCAGGGCAGGGCGCTATATTCCATCACGGCCGACACCTGCGCTTCGAGATGGACATAGCCGCGCGCCATCAGCTGCACGCCGATGTTGCCGGCCAGGCCCATGGCCATCATCAGGCCCAGATCCACCATCGGCGGCAGCGCCGGCAGGGTGAGCAGCACGGGGGACAGCCAGAGCATCGGCACCACGGCGGCGATCAGCGTGATGACGGTTGCGCCATCGGCGGCGGCGCGTGAGCGCAGGATCACCGCACTGGCGCCATAGAGGATGGCGGCAAACACCGCGGCGGCAGCGGCGAGCAGATGATCCCCCGACAGGCCCGGCATGCCGCCAACCGTGACCAGCACGCCGACAAAGCCGACAACACCGGCCGCGACATAGCGCGGCTGCACCGGTTCCTTCAGATAGAGCGCCGCCATGAACGGCACGGTGAGCGGGCCGACGAAGGTGAGGGTGAGGACCAGCGCCATCGGCAGTTTGGAGATTGACCAGAAGAAGGCCAGGGCCATTGCCGCGATCAGCGTGCCGCGCACCAGATTGGGCTTCAGCCCACCCGGCGCCACCCACGGCCGGCCCTGCCATTGCCAGACGGCCAGGCCGATGATGCTGCCGCTGACATAGCGGCCGAAGGTGGCAACGCCAGCGCCGTGCCGCAGCGCCAGATATTTGGCAAAGGCGTCGAGCACGCACAGCGCGCCAATCCCCGCCAGCACGAGGATGATGGCCGAAAGGCGCGAAGGGGGCTGGCCAGACATGGCGGCCAGCCTTACCGGCGGCTGGCGGGGCCGTCTACCGTCCCAGGCGGCGGATCAGGCTGGCGGCGAGATAGAGGCGCGAGGGCACCGCTTCGAGATAGACATATTCGGCATCGGTGGTGTGATAGCCGGCGCCCGGCAGGCCCAGCGCCTCCAGCACCGGCACGCCGGCCAGGGCGGCAAAGGCAGCATCGGTGCCGCCGCCGGTGCGCGGCATCAGCTTCAGCTTGCGGCCGAGCCGGGCATAGGTTGCCTGGGCTTCCTCGATCAGGGCCATGCTGGCCGGCGTCACATTGAACGGCGGTCGGTTCAGCCGCACCTCGTAGTTCACCACCGCGCCCGGCTGTGACGGCACCGCCAGCCGCTGGCCCAGCGCCCGCTTGAAGGGCTCGAATTCGGCCATGTCGACGATGCGCAGATCGCCGATCAGCGACACGCTGTCGGGGATGATGTTGCGCACCCCGCGATCCTGGTTCACCACCGTCCAGTTGAAGCGCAGCTTGCCCGGCCCCTGATCCAGATCGCGGGTGGCATTGATGATGTGGGCGGCTTCGGCCAGCGCGTTGATGCCGCTTTCGGGCGCGGCGCCGGCATGGGCGGATTTGCCCTTGATGGTGACGATCACCGTGTTGGTGCCCGATGTGCCTTCGGTCATGGCTTCGGGATAACCGGTGGGTTCAAAGCTGAGCACCGCCGACTTGCCCTTCGACAATTCGGTGATGATCGGGCCGGAGCCGAGGGAACCGCGCTCTTCATCGGTGTTGATGGCCACCGTCAGCTCGGCATAGTCCCTGGGGTTGAGCAGCGTGAGCGTGTGGAGGATCAGCGCCACGCCGCCCTTGTCATCCGCCACGCCGGGGCCATAGGCGAGCGTCCCCTGCGGGCTGCCGACCAGCTTGAACGGGGCCCGGGCCAGCGCGCCGCGCTGATACACCGTGTCCATGTGGGCGATCAGCAGGATCTTGCCCTGGCCCTTGCCCTGCCAGCGCGCGACAATGATGTCCCCCAGCGCCTCGCCCATCGGCTTCACCCGCTCGGTCTTGCCGCCCAGCGCCGCCAGCCGGCCTTCCAGCAAAGTTGCCATGGCGGCCAGGCCTTCGGCATCGCCGCTGCCGGTTTCGATTTCGACGAGCTGCTGCAGGGTCTTGGTGAGAGCAGGGGCTTCGGCCGTCGCGGCCTTGAGCAGGGCGGTGTCCGGCTTGGGCGGTGCCGCCCAGGCTGATGTGGCGATCAGGGCCGCAATGGCCGCCAATGCTCTTTTCATTCGTTTCTCCCCACAGGCAGGATAACCGGCTTGGGGCGAATGTCATCCCATGAAATGCTGCGACAGATCGGCTTGCGTGTTGATGTTGGGGAGCGGGCCGAGATCGACGGCGCTGGCACCGGTTGTGGCCACCCAGGCCTGCACCCGGCGGCCATCGGTGGCGAGAAACTGGTCGAGTGCATCGGCCAGCGTGACTGGCCACAGGCCGATGAGCGGCTGGCCCTTCGCATGAGCGGGGGCTGGGGCCGGGGCCTGGCCCAGCCGCTCAAGCCAGTCCGCCGGCAGGCCCGGGCAATCAACCGGCAGGCTGGCGACCGCGCCGAAACCCTTGGCGGCGGCATGATGCAGGGCGGCGTTGAGGCCGGCCAGTGGGCCCAGATCAGGCCCCGGCCGGTCGGGCAGGGATGGCAGGCCGGGCCAATCCCGCCCCGCCACGGCCAGCGCATCGCAACCGGCCAGCGCCGCCAGCGCATGGGTTATCAGCGGGCGGCCATCGAGCAGCGCCAGCGCCTTGTCGCTGCCAAAGCGGCGCGACTGGCCGCCAGCGAGGACGACGCCGAGCCGGCTCACTTCGTCTCTTCGAACAGCTCCCGCCCGATCAAATAGCGGCGGATCTCGCTGGTGCCGGCGCCGATTTCATAGAGCTTGGCATCGCGCAGCAGGCGGCCGGTGGGATATTCGTTGATATAGCCGTTGCCGCCGAGGCACTGGATCGCCTCCAGCGCCATCCAGGTGGCTTTTTCCGCCGAATAGAGGATGCAGCCGGCGGAATCCTTGCGGGTGGTCTCACCCCTGTCGCAGGCCTGGGCGACGGCATAGCTGTAGGCGCGTGCGGTGGAGAGGGCGACATACATGTCGGCCAGCTTGCCCTGCATCAGCTGGAACTGGCCGATCGGCTGGCCGAACTGCTGGCGCTCGTGCACATAGGGCACCACCACATCCATGCAGGCCTGCATGATGCCGATGGGGCCGCCCGACAGCACGACGCGTTCATAATCGAGGCCGCTCATCAGCACGCGGGCGCCATTGCCCACCCCGCCCAGCACATTTTCGGCCGGCACGGCGCAATCCTCGAACACCAGCTCGCAAGTGTCAGACCCGCGCATGCCCAGCTTGTCGAGCTTTTGTGCGGTGGAAAAGCCCTTCATGCCCTTTTCGATCAGGAAGGCGGTGACGCCGCGCGGGCCGGCGGCCGGATCGGTCTTGGCATAGACCACCAGCGTCTCGGCGTGCGGGCCGTTGGTGATCCACATCTTGTTGCCGTTGAGCACATAGTCGCCATTGCCCTGCTGGTCCGCGCGCAGCTTCATGCCAATGACGTCGCTGCCGGCGCCGGGTTCGGACATGGCAAGGCTGCCGACATGTTCGCCGCTGATCAGGCCGGGCAGGTAACGCGCCTTCTGTTCGGCGGTGCCCCAGCGAGCGATCTGGTTGATGCACAAATTGGTGTGGGCGCCATAGGACAAGCCGACACTGGCCGAGGCGCGCGACAATTCCTCCACCACCACGACATGGGCGAGATAGCCGAGGCCGGCGCCGCCATCGGCTTCCGGCACGGTGATGCCATGCAGGCCCAGTTCGCCCAGCTTGGGCCACAGATCGCGCGGGAACATGTTGCTGGCATCGATTTCGGCCGCGCGCGGGGCGATTTCGGCGGCGGCAAAGGCCCGCACCGTGTCGCGCAGCATTTCGATGGTGTCGCCGTGGTCGAAGCGAAGCTGGGTGAGCATCCCAAGGATTCCTTGTCTGATTTGCTGCCGTTCTAGGCCGGGTGGGCAAGAGCGGGAAGGGGGTATTGCCAAAATCCACAACTGTGCGTTGACAGCATGAAGCGTTGCGTATACATAACGATTCGTGATGATGAACAACGACGCCTCGAGCCTGCACAATCGCCTCGCCCTGTTCCGGGCGGAAGCCGGGCTGAGCCGCAAGGATCTTGCAAGCCAAGTGGGCGTGAACCCGCAGACCATCGGTTTCCTGGAGCGTGGCCAATATGGCCCCAGCCTGGAACTGGGGCTGAAGCTGGCCCGCGTGTTTGGCGTGCCGGTGGAGACATTGTTCAGCCTGGAACCCTTTGCCCCGCTGGCGGCCAGCCTGGCTGCGGCGCGTTTCATGGAAGGAGGCCGCTGATGGCCCAGACGAAATTTTTTGCGCCACCCGAGTTCTCGCCGATGCGCGTGCGTGTCCTGTCGTTGCTTGCGTTGGTGGCCCTGCTCGTGGGCAGCATTGGCCCGATCCTGCTGCCTGTGGATGGCAATGCTGGCCCGATGGTGATCACCCGGGGCATCGGCTGGATGCTGGCAGCCATTGTGGCGGCCGGCAGCCCCGGCTGGCGCCATGTCACCTTTGACCGGCTAGATGAGCGCGAGCGCGCTGAACGTGAACGCGCTGTGGTTGTGGCTCACCGGATCAGCGGCGTCGCCATGTGCCTATCCTATATGTGGCTGCTGCTCGCGACGCGCGGAACATTGTGGGTGCCAGATCATGTCGAGGCCGCATGGCTGATGGCAATGCTGTTCTGGGTGCATGTGATGGTTCCTGGGATGATCCTGGCCTGGCGTGCGCCCGCTGATGAGGAGGATTGAGCGATGGAAAGGACGATGACCATGGCCCCCAAGGCCCCCCTGACGCTGAGCCTGCGCACCGCGCGCATCCTGTCCATCGCGGTGCTGGCTGGCATCGGTATCGGCTATCTGGGCGGTGCCATCACCGCCGATCCCGAAGGCACCACACCGATCGGGTTCGTGTTCGTGCGGCTGATCGGCCTGTTTGCCGCTGTCGCCCTGTTCATCGACGGGCGCGGGCAGATGACGCAATCCAGCGATGCCATGCTGGACGAACGCGAACGCCAGCTGCGCGACAAGGCCTATGTCGCCACCCACCAGATCATGGTGCTGACATTGTTCGGCTTCTTCATCTGGTCGATCATTGCCAAGTTCATCAACGGCTGGATGCCGGGGCAGGAACAGGCGCTCGATCTTCTATCGGGCTTTGCGATCAGTGCGATGGCGCTGCCCGGCATCATCCTCGCCTGGCGCGAACAGCCGGCCGATGCGGAGGATGAGGCATGAGCCAGATATTGCTGATGGTGGCCATGCTGGTGCTGGGGGTGGCCGCGCCGCCGAGCCAAACGCCGGAAACGCCCATGCTGATCTTTGCGCTGGCGGTGCTGGGCGTGGCACCGCGCCTGATCAAACCCTGAGCTTCCTGGCCGGAAGGGCCCGGACCGGCACGAGCCCCGCCGGTTCGGGCCAACCCGTGTCAGGCGCTGGCCATCAGCTGCACGCGCCGGCTTTCGACAATGCGGCCAAGGGCGGCGAGCGGCTGGCCATCGGGTTGCACCGGGCGGTGGGCGGCGCGAATGGCCTCGAATGCGGCGCGCACGCCCTCATAACCGGCCGGCGTGCGATAGCCGACAATCATCACCACATCCCAGCTGGCGCCATCGGCCGGATCGGCGCGGTGCAACCGGGCATGGGCAAACAGGCCCTGCGCCACCGCCAGCCGGTCCATCACCAGCCAATTCGCCTCCAGAAAGCGCAGCAGCGGGGCCGGATCGGCGGTGCTGGCCTTGAGGAAGGTCCATTCCTCCACCGCAACGCCGGCCGGCACGGCGATGGCCGGGGCGGCAAGGCCGAGCGCCAGCGCCGTCAGCAGCCCGCGCCGGTCAGGCGTCACGCAAACTCCACCAGCATCATGCCATCGGCGACCTGATCGCCGGTGGCGACGTGCACGGCCTTGATGGTGCCGGCGGTGCGTGCCGTCAGGCGATGCTCCATCTTCATCGCTTCCAGCACCAGCAGCCGGTCACCTTCGGCCACGGCCTGGCCCGGCGTCACGTCTACGCTGAGCACGCGGCCGGGCATTGGCGCCATCAACTGGGCGTGGCCGGCGCCGGCCTCGGCCTTTTTCGGCGGCATCGTCGCGATGCTCCAGCTCTGGCCCGCCAACCGCACCTCCACGCTGCCGGCCTGGGGCACCACCGTCGCAGGCAGCAACGTGCCGCCCATGTCGATCATCAGGCCATTGGGCCCGGTGCGGCGGGCGCTCACCTCGCCAACGCCGGGCAGGCCGCCGATGCGCCAGCGATCCTGGCCGACGCTGCGCAGGCT
Organism: Sandarakinorhabdus sp. FBCC-B8862; assembly: GCF_059745315.1. NCBI lineage: Bacteria > Pseudomonadati > Pseudomonadota > Alphaproteobacteria > Sphingomonadales > Sphingosinicellaceae > Sandarakinorhabdus > Sandarakinorhabdus sp. FBCC-B8862. The sequence goes on along the minus strand of NZ_CM185574.1, from coordinate 388,708 downwards.
GACCGCGTGCGCGTCACCCTGCCACCACAGCATCACCGTCTGTTCCCGCGCCAGGTTGAGGCGGATCGGCAGGGCAGCAAACAGGCTGGCCGGGGCCGCGCCGCTGGGCAGGCCCAGGCCGAGCGCGGCGGCCAGCAGCGCCGGGGCCGGGCAGGCGGCGGTCGGCGACAGGCTGGCCATGTGGCGGGCGATGAAGCCGGTGTCCACCTCGCCAGCGCGGAAGGCCGGATGATCGGCCAGCCGGGCAAGGAAGGCGCGGTTGGATTTCAGGCCATCGACGATGGTCGCATCCAGCGCGCCGACCAGCCGGTCGATGGCCTCACCGCGGCTGGCGCCATGGGCGATCACCTTGGCGATCATCGGATCATAATCCAGCCCGATGCGGCTGCCCTGTTCCACACCGGTATCGATGCGCACGCCGGCCCCGGCGCCAAAGGCCAGGCGGTGGATGGTGCCGGTCGATGGCAGGAAGCCGCCATCCGGATCCTCGGCATAAAGCCGGGCCTCCATCGCCCAGCCGGTCACGCTCAGCTCGTCCTGGCGCTTGGGCAGCGGTTCGCCGCGCGCGACGCGGATCTGCCATTCCACCAGGTCCTCGCCGGTGATGCATTCGGTGACGGGATGCTCCACCTGCAGGCGGGTGTTCATCTCCATGAAGTAGAAGGCGGGATCGCCGGCTTCGTCCAGCGTGTCGAGATCGAGGATGAATTCCACCGTGCCGGCACCCTGATAGCCGATGGCATGGGCGGCGGTGACGGCGGCGATGCCCAGCGTGTGGCGCAACCGGTCTGACAGGCCGGGGGCGGGGGCTTCCTCGATCACCTTCTGGTGGCGGCGCTGCAGCGAGCAATCGCGTTCAAACAGGTGGACGGCATTGCCGTGGGCATCGGCAAACAGCTGCACCTCGACATGGCGCGGGCGCTGGATCAGCTTTTCCAGCATCACGGCCGGATTGCCAAAGGCGGTTTCGCCCTCGCGCTGGGCGGCCATCAGCGCGTCCTGGAATTCTTCCGGCGCATGGACGGCGCGCATGCCCTTGCCGCCGCCGCCGGCCACCGCCTTGATCAGCAGCGGGAAGCCCACGCCCTCAGCCGCCTTCTGCAGCCGCACCAGCGACTGGTCTGTGCCCTGGTAACCCGGCGTGATCGGCACGCCGGCCTTCTTCATGGCGGCCTTGGCGGTATCCTTCAGGGCCATCACCCGCATGGCGCTTTCGGGCGGGCCGATGAAGATGATGCCGGCCTTTTTCAGCGCCTTGGCAAATTCGGCATTCTCGCTGAGGAAGCCATAGCCGGGGTGGATGGCATCGGCGCCGGTGCGCCTGGCCGCCGCGATGATGGCGTCGATATCGAGATAGGGCCGGTCGCCGGCCAGTGGCACGGCCTGGCCGGCCTCGCGCACGAAGGGCGCATCGGCATCGGCGGCGCTGTGCACGGCCACGGTGGCGAGCCCCAAGCGGTGGGCGGTGCGGATGATGCGGCGGGCGATTTCGCCGCGATTGGCGATCAAGATCTTGTGCATCGTTTCACTCTTCAGCCCCTCTCCCGTTCGGGGAGAGGGTGGGCCCCGCCGCACAGCGGTGGGAGGGTGAGGGGTTATTTCGGCGGGCAGCCCTTGGGATCGGCGGTCCAGCCGAAGGTCGTCAGCAGCCATTTGCCGTCGATCTTGCTCCAGCCGAAGCTGTCCACCCCGCAATGGATGCGCTTGCCATCGATATCCAGCGTGTAGGGCGCCCAGACATGGGCATAATCGCGGGTGACCAGCACCCTGGACTTCACGATCCGCTCGTCAAACACGCGCGGCGGGGCGTTGCGGAAATTGTCGAACAGCGCCTGGCGGGTGAGCACGCTGTATTTGGAGCCGCCTTCGGGCGGGAAGCGCAGGATCTGGATGACCAGCTGCGGATGCGTCATCGCCTCGGCCGCATTGGCATCGCCCTTGTTGAGCGCGGCCATGAAGGCGTTGGTGGCGGCCATCACCTCCGCCTTGTGATTGGCGGCGGCGGGGGCTGCGAGCAGCAGTGCGATCAGGCCGGCGCGCATCATTCGATCACCCCTCATTCGATCACCCATGACGGTTTTCCCTTGCTCAAGAAGGCGTTGATGCCCTCGCGGCCTTCGGCGCCGGTGCGGCGGGCGGCGATGCGGCGGGCGGTGTCGGCGCGCAGGTCGTCGCTGATCGGCTGGCCGGCAAAGTCCAGTGCCAGCCGCTTGGCATCGGCAACGGCGCCGGGGGCGGCCTGGCCGATGTGGGTGAGCCAGTGCGCCACCACGGCCTCGGCCGCATCGGCATCGATGGCGACTTCGTCCACCAAACCAAGTGATTGCGCTGTTGCGGCATCAAAGGCCTCGGCGGTGAGGAACCAGCGCCGGGCGCGCGCACCGATCTTCGCCATCACGAACGGCGAGATGGTGGCCGGGGTGAGGCCCAGCCTGACTTCGGAGAGGCGGAACTGGGTGCCATCCACCGCCACCGCCATGTCGGCACAGGCAACCAGCCCAACGCCGCCGCCCGTGACATGGCCGTGGGCGACAACGATCACCGGCTTCGGGCAATCATTGATGGTGGCCAGCATGTCCGAAAGCCGCATGGCGTCGGCTTCATTCTCGGCCGCGCTCCAGCCGGCCGCCGCGCGCATCCAGTCGAGATCGGCGCCGGCGGAGAAGCTCTTGCCCGCGCCGCTCAGCACGATGGCGCGCACCTCATTCGCCTGGCCCAGCCGGGTGAAGCCTTCCGTGAGCGCGGCGATCAGATCGGCGTTGAAGGCGTTGTGCCGCTCCGGCCGGTTGAGGGTGAGGCGGGCGGTGCCATAATCGTCAAGGCTTTCGTCAAGCATGGGCCGCCTCACATCCGGAAGGTGCCGAAGCGGGTTTCCGGCACCGGCTGCTGCAGCGACGCCGCGAGGGACAGCGCCACCACGGCGCGCGTGTCTTCCGGCGCGATGATGCCATCGTCCCACAGCCGGGCGCTGGCGTAATAGGGATGGCCCTGGCGTTCATATTGGGCGCGGATCGGGGCCTTGAACGCTTCTTCTTCTGCGGCAGACTTGAAGCCGCCGCCCTTCACCGTGGCCAGCACGCTCGCCGCCTGTTCGCCGCCCATCACGCTGATCCGCGCGTTGGGCCACATCCACAGGAAGCGTGGGGAATAGGCGCGCCCACACATGCCATAATTGCCGGCGCCAAAGCTGCCGCCGGTCACCACGGTGATCTTGGGCACGGCGGCGCAGGCCACCGCCGTCACCAGCTTGGCGCCATGCTTGGCGATGCCTTCATTCTCAAAGCGGCGGCCAACCATGAAGCCGCTGATATTCTGCAGGAACAGCAAGGGCGTGCGGCGCTGGCAGGCCAGTTCGATGAAATGCGCGCCCTTCTGGGCGCTTTCGCTGAACAATATGCCGTTGTTGGCGATGATGCCGACGGGATAGCCCTCGATCTCGGCAAAGCCGGTGACCAGCGTCTCGCCATAGCGCGGCTTGAATTCGTGCAGTTCCGATCCGTCGACCAGCCGGGCGATGATCTCGCGCACGTCCACCGGCACCCGCGTGTCGATGGGGGCGAGCGCGTTCAGCTCGGCGGCGTCAAACAGCGGCGGCCGGCTGGGGCCGCGCGCCACGGCGGGCGCGGCCGGCACGGTGGCAATGATGCGCCGGGCGATGGCAATGGCATCCTGGTCATTTTCGGCGAGATGATCGGCCACGCCCGAAAGCCGCGTGTGCACATCGCCGCCGCCCAGCTCCTCGGCGGTCACCTCCTCGCCGGTGGCGGCCTTCACCAGCGGCGGCCCGCCCAGGAAGATGGTGCCCTGGTTCTTCACGATGATCGATTCATCGGCCATCGCCGGCACATAGGCGCCGCCGGCGGTACAGCTGCCCATCACCACCGCCACCTGCGGGATGCCGGCCGCGCTCATGGTGGCCTGGTTGAAGAAGATGCGGCCGAAATGGTCGCGATCGGGGAAGACTTCGTCCTGCCGGGGCAGGTTGGCGCCACCGGAATCAACCAGATAAAAGCAGGGCAGGCCGTTTTGCGCGGCGATTTCCTGGGCGCGCAGATGTTTTTTCACGGTGAGCGGATAATAGCTGCCGCCCTTCACCGTGGCATCATTGGCGACGATCACGCACAGCCGGCCTTCGACCTGGCCCACCCCGGCGATCAGGCCGGCGGCGGGCACATCCTCGCCATAGACATCATGGGCAGCGAACTGGCCGATCTCGAGGAACGCGGTGTGGGGATCGAGCAGCGCCTCCACCCGCTGGCGCGGCAGCAGCTTGCCGCGTGCCACATGTTTTTCCCGCGCCGCCTGCGGCCCGCCCAGCGCGATGCGGGCGGCCTTTTCGCGCAGATCGCTGAGCAGATCCGCCATGGCGCTGGCGGTGGACTTGGCGGACGGGGGCAGGGGTTTACCAATGGCGGGCATTGTTGCGGTATAGGCGGCCCCGCGCCAGTCGCCAAGTGGCGCAGCCACCGCAAAGCGAACCTGGCGCAGGCGCGTGGAACAGTTGCAAAGCTGGGGACAAGCCGCTATGCGGCGCGTTCAGTTTTCCAAGGGCCGGTCGGAACCGGTCCGCAATGAAGGAAGCCCATCATGAAGTCCGGCGTTCATCCCGATTATCACACTATCACCGTCAAGATGACGGACGGCACCACCTATCAGACCCGTTCGACCTGGGGCAAGGATGGCGACGTGATGAACCTGGAAATCGATCCGACCAGCCACCCGGCATGGACCGGCGGCACCGGCCGCCTGATGGATGCCGGCGGCCAGGTGGCGCGCTTCAACAAGCGTTTCGCCAGCTTTGGTCTCGGTAAAAAATAAGCCTGCCGGTCAGGCTGAAAGGATGAGGGCGGTCCTTGCGGGCCGCCCTTTTCGTTTGGGGAGGATTTATCCCGTCACCATCGCCTTCGCCGCGGCATAATCCGCCTTGCCGTTGGGCGCGCGCGGCACTTTCTTGACGATATGCACCGTCTTCGGCGCCTTGTAGGCGGCAAGCTGCTGGCGGACATGGGCGCGCAATGTCTCGGCGTCCACGGGCGCATGGGCCTCCACCACGGCGGTCACGGCCTGGCCCCATTTCTCGTCGGGCAGGCCGAACACCAGCGCGTCGTCGATGGCGGGATGGGTTTTCAGCGCCTCTTCAACCTCTTCGGGGAAAATCTTCTCGCCGCCGCTGTTGATGCACTGGCTGCCGCGACCCAGCAGGGTGAAGCTGCCATCGGCCTCGATGATGGCGAAATCGCCGGGGATGGAATAGCGCTTGCCGTCGATTTCGGGGAAGGTCGCTGCGGTCTTCACCGGATCCTTCCAGTACCCGCGCGGGATCAGGCCGCCGCGCGCGATGCGGCCCATGGTGCCGGCGAGCACGGGCTTCATGTCGTCCCCGATGATCAGCGTGTTGCCATCGGCCATGAACCTGGTCGGGGCGCCGGCATTGTCCTTCGTTTGCGCCGCCGCGCCCAGGCCCAGCCCTTCGGAGGAGCCGAGACTGTCAACGATCATCAGATTGGGGGCATGGCTGAGCAGGCCTGCCTTCACCTCGGGGCTCCACATGGTGCCGGACGAGATCATGATCTCCACCGTCTTGATGCTGCCGATGCCGGCATCCAGCGCCTTCAGGATCGGCCGGGCAAAGGCATCGCCCACGATGACGACATAATCGCATGCTTCGCGTGCGCAGGTGGTGGTGGCCTCCCCGGGATCGAAATTGGCGCCGGCCAGGGTGACGAGCGTGCCGCCGCGGCACAGCGTGCCCAGCGCGATGATCAGGCCGGTGCCGTGCATCAGCGGCGGCAGGATCAGCGCGCGGCGGCGGCCGGTGCCGGTTTTCAGATCGTTGATCAGCGCAGCCACGTCATGCGTGACTGCCAGGTCAATGCCGGGGTTCATCAGGCCCCACAGCGCCGCCTGATCCCACATCACCCCCTTGGGCAGGCCGGTGGTGCCGCCGGTGTAGATGAACAGCATGTCATCGCCGCGATGATCCTGGGCGGGCAGGGCGTGGCCGGTGCTGGCGGTGGTCTCGAAATCATGGGCGTAATCCGGCGTCTCGCCGCCCAGCTGGATCCAGACCTTGGTGGGCAGGCGATGGCGGATGCTGGCGACCAGCGGCGCAAATTCCGCATCATAGAAGCACACGGCGGCATCGCTGTTGTCGAGGATGTAGAACAGCTCCTCGCCGGTGTAACGATAATTGACATTCACATGGACGAGCCGGGCGCGCAGGCAGGCCACCAGGCTTTCCGCATATTCGGCGCTGTTGCGCATCAAGATGGCGCAGCGATCGCCGGCGACCGCGCCACCGGCCAGCATGGCGGCAGCGAGGCTGGCCGAGCGGGCAGCGAGGTCGCCCCAGCTTCGGCGGGTTTGCCCGTGGATCAGCGCCGGCTGGGCCGGATCAACCGTCGCCACCACCGTTTCGATGATCGCGCCAAAGCTCAGGTCGTGCGGCATGTCTCATTCTCCCCGGCCGCCACTTTATGGCCGGCGCGGGGGTTGGAAAGCCTGCACTTGTTGGGGGTTGGCCGGATCAGCCTTCGGGCTGCAGCAGCCGGTGCAGATGCACGACGACATATTTCATCGTCGCATCGTCCACCGTGCGCTGCGCATTGGCGCGCCAGGCGGCTTCCGCCTTGGCATAATCGGGAAAGATGCCAACAACATGAAGATCATCGGGGTTGGTGAACTCCAGCCCCTGGGGATCGGCCACACGGCCACCGAAAACGAGATGCAGCTTGCTCATGCCGCGGCGTCTAGCCGCAGTTGGGCTCAAGCGCCAGTGGCGCCTTGCGCATACTCGGCTTGCAACCGCTGCATGGTCACGGCAAACCAGGCTTCGAATTCGGGGCCATCCCAGGCGCGGTGGTTGCCTTGCGCGTAGCATTCGGCGTTGCGCATATAGAATTCGGCGTTGATGCGGTTGGGCAGGCGGTTGTCGCGGGTGGCGATCACCTTGGCCGGGCTGCCGACGATGATGCTGTTGTCCGGCGCTTCGAACCGGTCCTTCAAATAGGCGTGCTGGCCAACGATGGAGCCGGCGCCCACCTTTGCCCCGTTGTACACGGTGGCGTTGATGCCGATCAGGCAATGATCACCGACCTGGCAGCCGTGCAGGGTAACATGATGCGTCACACTCGTGTAGGCGCCGACGATCACCGGTTTGCCGGGATCGGTGTGGATCATCACGAAATCCTGGATATTGGCGCCTTCGTGGATTTCGACATGGGCGGTTTCCGCCCGGATCACCGCATTGCACCAGATGCTGGCGCGCGGCCCCACTGTCACCTTGCCATAGATTTGCGCCGAAGGATGGACGAAGGCGGTGGGGTGGATATCGATCATGGTTTCTGCACAGCCAGGGATTTTGCGTTGGCACTCTTCATGAACGTCACCAGCGCGTCAAAGCCATTCTTGGCGATGTAGGCGGTGAAATCGGCTTCCTGGGTGAGGGACAGGTTGACGCCGCCGACGATCAGGTTGTTGACCTGTCGCTTGCCGCCGTCGCTCTTCACTTGCCAGATCGTGTCCACCGGCTGGGCTCCGGGGCGGGTGACGCGGGTGTAGACCTCGGTATAGGGCCCGCGGCCCACGGTGCGCTGCACCGCCACCTTGGCATCGGCATAATCATAGAGCCGGTCGGCATAGGCGTTGAGCACGAATTCCGGAAAGGCAGCGCGATAGGCCTCCAGCTGGGCCGGTGTCAGCGTGGCGCGCTGGCGGCGGATCAGGCGCATGCCGATATCATCCAGCGCGACATTCTGGGTGAGAAGGTCACGGAACTTCGCCCGTGCGGCCGGCTTGCTCAGCGACTTGTCGCGCAGCACGGCAAAGCCGCTGCCCACCAGATTTTCGATGAACGGCCGCGCCGCCGGATCGCCGGGGCTGGCGGCCGTTGCCGCGCCGACCTGGGCAGCAGCTGGCGTGAAGGGCAGGGCGGTGGCCAGCAGCAGGGCGGCAAAGGTGGATGCGGGCTTGATCATGGCAAAGGCAGTGCCAGAGCGCGGCTGAACAACAGCTTAGCGGCTGGTGATGCGGCGGGCGAGCGCGCCCAGGCTGCGCTTTTCGGCCGTGCTGGTGGGGAACAGCATGGCCAGCGCCGCGCCGGCCGCCACACCGGCCAGGATCGCCACCACCGGATTTTCCTTCACCAGTTCGCGGGCATCGACGCCGCCCGAAGACGCTGCCACCAGCGCCTCGTCCTCATAATCGGTATAGCCCTCGATATCGCGGTCGATGTCGAGCTCGGCCTTGGAAATGCGGTTGCCGGCATAGAGCGCCAGGCCGACGGCGGCGACGGCGGCGGCGGTGACATAGGGGTGCGCCTTCACCGTGGCGCCGGCATCGCGGGCGAGGCCGAGACCGCGTGTTTTCACCGTTTCCAGCGCTTCGTCGACCAGTTGGCGCGGCGCCAGCCGGTCGGTCAGGTCGTTCACCTCTTCGGCCAGGGCGGCACCGGCATCATCGGCGGCGCGGGCCAGATCCTCGATGGTGGCGTCACTCGGCATGGGTCTTGTCCTTCGGTTTGGCGGCTAAGCGTTCAATCTGCGCCTGCAATGTGGTCATCGCGCGCGTGGGTGCAAGCGAAACCCCGTCCAGTCGCGACAAAGCGCCCTGTGCCAGCGCCAGAGCCGCAACGCCGGCCAGCGCCGCCACCACCAGCGCGGCGGCCCAAGGCGGCAGCATGGTGGCCAGCCCCAGCACGGCCGCCACCAGCAGCAGCACCAGCGCCGTCAACCCCAGCGCCAGCGCCGCCAGCAGCGCCAGCAGCGGCCCGCGCAGCTGCCCGGCGTTGGCCTTCAGCTCGGCCGCTGTCAGCCTCAATAGGGATTGCACCAGCGTCAGCAGCCCGGCCACCAGGTGCCGCGCCTGCGCCGCGATGGAGGGCTGGCCGCGCGCCATCAGTCCCGCGCGGCCTTCAGCATGCGGCCGGCCAGGAAGCCGACGGCAATCGCCACCGCCACGGCGGCAGCCGGCTGGGCCTGCACCAGGGCGCGGCCATCGTCCACCAGCTCCTCGACCGATTTTTCCGAAAGCGCATCGGCAATCTGATCGATGCTGCCGCTGGCCTGGGCTACGAAGCCGGCCACCGGCTGGGCGGCTTCGGGCAGATTGTCGGTCAACAGATCGGCAATGTCCTTCAGGCCGCGCACCTGGCCAACCAGCGCGTCGCGGGCATCTTCCACCATGGCAACCAGCCGTTTGCGGGCGAAATCGATCAGGCTGTCGAAGCCGCCAGCGGCCGGCGTCGCGATGCCTTCATCGCCGTCATAATCCCCGGCGTCGATGGGGATGGGCGCGGCTCTGGGGTCAATCGGCTGCATGGCCATGGTCATTTGCCTCACACATGTGCTTGCCCGCACAACATTCGCCTTCTATCTGGCCAATCACGCGCGCCGGCGCAAGGCTGGCCGCACCGGAAAAACCCTGTCGCCACGAGGCCAAAGCCATGACTGCGATCATCGATATCCACGCCCGCGAAATCCTGGACAGCCGCGGCAACCCCACGGTCGAGGTGGACGTGGTGCTGGAAGATGGCAGCACCGGCCGCGCCGCCGTGCCGTCGGGCGCCTCCACAGGTGCCCATGAGGCGGTGGAACTGCGCGATGGCGACAAGGCGCGCTATCTGGGCAAGGGCGTCTTGAAGGCCGTCGCGGCGGTGAACGGCGAGATTTACGACGCGCTGTCGGGCATGGAGGCCGAGGAACAGGGCGCCATCGATGCCGCGATGATCGAGCTGGACGGCACGCCGAACAAGAGCCGGCTGGGCGCCAACGCCATCCTGGGCGTGAGCCTTGCCGTCGCCAAGGCCGCCGCCGATGCGCGCGGCCTGCCGCTGCACCGCTATGTTGGTGGGGTGTCGGCGCGGCTGCTGCCCGTGCCGATGATGAACATCGTCAACGGCGGCGCCCATGCCGACAATCCCATCGACGTGCAGGAATTCATGGTGATGCCGGTGGGTGCCAGCTCCATCGCCGAAGCCGTGCGCTGGGGTGCGGAGATTTTCCACACGCTGAAAAGCGAGCTGAAGGCCCATGGCCACAACACCGCCGTGGGTGATGAGGGCGGCTTTGCCCCCAATCTGAACGGCACCCGCGCCGCGCTGGATTTCGTGATGGCGGCCATTGAAAAGGCCGGCTTCACCCCCGGCGGCAACGTGATGCTGGCGCTGGACGCCGCCGCCACGGAGTTTTTCAAGGATGGCGCCTATCATCTGCACGGCGAGGGCCTGACCCTGTCACCGGCCGCCATGGCCGATTATTGGGCCGCCCTGTGCGGCGATTATCCCATCCTCTCGATCGAGGACGGGATGAGCGAGGACGACATGGACGGCTGGAAGATCCTGACCGACAAGCTGGGCGGCAGCGTCCAGCTCGTCGGCGATGATCTGTTTGTCACCAACCCGGCGCGGCTGGGGCAGGGGATCAAGGATGGCCTGGCCAATGCCCTGCTGGTCAAGGTCAACCAGATCGGCACGCTATCGGAAACGCTGGCCGCCGTCGATCTGGCGCACCGCAACCGCTATCGCAGCGTGATGTCGCACCGCTCGGGCGAGACCGAGGATGCCACCATCGCCGATCTCGCGGTTGCCTGCGGCTGCGGCCAGATCAAGACCGGCAGCCTCGCCCGGTCTGACCGGTTGGCCAAGTACAACCAGCTGATCCGCATCGAGGAAGAACTGGGCAGCGACGCCGTCTACGCTGGCACCTCGGTTCTGCGCTAAGCCGGTTGCAGCGGCCGGCGCACGGCCCTATCCCTTTGGGCGTGCGCCGCATCCTGTTGATCCTGTGCCTGTTCTGGGCCGCCCCCTTGTGGGCGGCGCGGATCACGGCGGTTGAAAGCCAGCCCGGCCGGGTGACCATCACCGCCGATGGCCCGCTGCCGGCGGCGCAGGCCTTTGCGCTCGCCGATCCGTTTCGGCTGGTGGTGGATTTCGTCGGCGTGGTTGATCCGGCGCTCACCGCGCCCGGCACCAACAGCGTCGCCGGCCTGCGCATGGCCATGTTCGCGCCCGGCACCGCCCGGCTGGTGATCGATCTGAAGGCGCCGGTGATCATCCGGGAGGCGCGCGCTGCCGGCAACCAGGTGGTGCTGATCCTTGATCGGAGCACGCCCGACCTGTTTGCCGCCGTGGTGGCGCGGGGCCGCAAGCCCTTGCCACTGCTGCGCAGCGACGGCCCGCCACCACCGCCGACCCTGCCCGATGCCGGGTTCCAGCTGCCATCCGATTTCGGCAAGCCGGCCACCGCCGCTGAACCGCCAGCGCCCGAAGCACCGCCGGCCGAGGCCGCCAAACCCCCGCCGCCCAAGCGCGAGGCGGTGGCCATCATCGCCCGGCCCGGCGGCGTCAAATCCCGCACCGGCGGCAAGCCCCTGGTGGTCATCGATGCCGGCCATGGCGGCAAGGATGTTGGCGCCATTTCGGTGGACGGCGGCTATGAGAAGGATGTGACGCTGAGCATCGCCCGCGAAACCGCCCGCATCCTGCGCGAAAGCGGCAAGGTGCGCGTGAAGCTGACGCGGGACACCGACATCTTCATTCCCTTGGGCGGCCGGGTGCGCATCGCCCGCGATGCCCGCGCCGATCTGTTCATTTCCATCCATGCCGACAGCGCGCCGAACGACCAGGCCAAGGGCGCATCTGTCTACACCCTCTCGGCCGTGGCCAGCGATGCCATCGCCGAACGGCTGGCGGCGCGCGAAAACAAGGCGGACATCATCGGCGGCGTCAACCTGGGGGTGGAGGCGCCGGAGGTCGGCGAAATCATGGTCGATCTCGTCCGCCGCGCCACCGGCAATGTCTCGGTGCAATTTGCCGACACGCTGCAAGACGCGCTGGAAGAGCAGGACATCAATTTCCGCGGCGAATTCCACCATTTCGCCGCCTTTGCCGTGCTGAAGGCACCCGACGTGCCGTCGGTGCTGCTGGAAACCGGCTATGTCACCAACCGGCAGGATGCCGAACGGCTGTTTTCCGATGCCGGGCGCCGCCAGGTGGCCAGGGGCGTTGCCCGCGCCATTGAACGCCACCTCACTGGCAAATGAGCCGCTGGCCCGCTATCGCTTTTGCCGTGAACCGTCGCCGCCTTCTGTTGCTGATCCTGTTGCCGCTGCTGCTGGCCGGCGGCTTCTATTGGCAGGCCACCAAGGGCCTGCCATCCGAAAGCGATCTGACCGCCTTCAGCCCGGCGCTGCCATCGATGGTGCGCGACGTGAATGGCGAGATCGTCACCAGCTACACCCGCGAGCGCCGCATCTTCGTGCCCTATGCCGAACTGCCGCCGCGCCTGGTGCAGGCCTATATCTCGGCCGAGGACAAGACCTTCTTCGAACATGGCGGCATCGACTGGCTGGGCATTGCCTCGGCCGTGGTCACCAACATCGAATCGGTCTTCACCGATCGCCGGCCGGTGGGTGCCTCCACCATCACCCAGCAGGTGGCGAAAAGCCTGGTTGGCAACGAGGTGTCGCTGTGGCGCAAGATCAGGGAGGCGATCCTCGCCCGCCGGCTGGAATCGGCGCTGACGAAACAGCAGATCCTCGAGATTTACCTCAACCAGATCTTCCTCGGCCGCAACGCTTATGGGGTGGAGGCCGCGGCCCAGGCCTATTTCGGCAAGTCGGTGGACCGGCTTGATCTGGCGGAAATGGCCTATCTCGCCATCCTGCCCAAGGCACCCTCCACCTATGATCCCATCCGCCGGCGGGACCGCGCGCTCGCCCGGCGCGATTATGTGCTGCGCCAGATGGCGGCCAACGGCTACATCAGCGAGGCTGAACGCGCCGCCGCTGCCGCCATGCCGCTGGCGGCCATCCCCAACCGCGCACTGCCCCGCCCGCGCGATGATTATTTCATCGAGGAGGTGCGACGGACCCTGATCGCCCGCTTTGGCGAGGCACAGGAGAACGGCCCCAACAGCGTCTATGGCGGCGGTCTGTGGGTCCGCACCTCGCTCGATCCCATCATGCAGGCGGCGGCCGAACAGGCGATGCGCGACGGCATGACCCGCTATGAGGCGAACCGCCCATGGCGTGGCCCCATCGCGCGGATCGACCTGGGCGCCATCGACTCTGGGGCTTGGCCCGGCCGCCTGTCGGGCACGCTGGTGCCCTTGGGCTATCCCAACTGGGCCAAGGCGGTGGTGCTGGCCAAATCCGGCCTGGATGCCCGCATCGGCTTCACCGACGGCAGCAGCGGTACGCTGCCCGGCCGGTTGGCGGCACGACCGTTCAAGGCGACCAATCGCTCCGCCGCGCAGGTGCTGCGCCCCGGCGATGTGATTGCCGTCGCCCGCACCCCGGCCGGGTGGGCGCTGCGGCAGCCGCCGGAAATTTCGGGCGGCTTCGTGGCGGAGGAGGTGGCCTCGGGCCGCATCCGCGCCATGGTCGGCGGCTTTGATGCCCGTGCCCAGGCCTTCAACCGCGCCACCCAGGCCAACCGCCAGCCCGGCTCCACCTTCAAGCCGATCGTCTATGCCACCGCGATGGACAATGGCTTCACCCCGGCCAGCATCGTCGTCGATGGCCCCTATTGCGTGTTCCAGACGAAATTGCTCGGCACGAAATGCTTCAAGAATTTCAACAATCTGCGCAGCGCCGGCCCGCAAACCCTGCGCTGGGGCCTGGAACAGTCGCGCAACCTGATGACGGTGCGCGTGGCAGATGCGACCGGCATGGACCGGATCGCGGCGCAGGCCAAGGCGCTCGGCATCGGTGAATATCAACCGGTGCTTTCGATCGCGCTGGGCGCCGGCGAGACCACGGTGATGAAGCTCACCAACGCCTATGCCCAGATTTTCAATGCTGGCCGCCGGCTGGAGCCCGGCCTCATTGACTATGTCCAGGATCGCAGCGGCAAGGTCATCTGGCGGCGTGACAATCGCGGCTGCCCCGGCTGCAACGCACCCGATTGGAACGGCGGGCCGATGCCGCGCCCGCAGGGCCGGGTCGTCCAGGTGATGGACCCGCGCACCGCCTATCAGATCGTGCATGTGATGGAGGGCGTGATACAGCGCGGCACCGGCACCGTGCTGGCCAGCCTCAATCGCCCGCTTGCGGGCAAGACCGGCACCACCAACGGCCCCAATGATGTGTGGTTCGTCGGCGGCACCCCCGACATCGTGGCCGGGCTTTACCTTGGCTATGACCAGCCACGCAGTCTTGGCAGCTATGCGCAGGGTGGCACCACGGCAGCGCCGATCTGGCGGCACTGGGGGCAGGTGGCGCTCAAGGATTGGCCTGCGCTGCCATTCGCGATTCCTGCCGGGGTACGCATGGTCCGCATCGACCGCCGTTCGGGCAAGCGCGTGTTCGGCGTGTGGCCCGATCCCGGCCCGCGCCCCGCCGTGATCTGGGAAGCCTTTAAGCCCGACAGCGAGCCCAGGCGCATCAACCGCGCCCAGGATGTGCTGGAACGGCGCAGCGGCGGCCGCGTGCGGTCTGATGCGGAGTTTCTGGAAGCCGAAGGCGGGATTTACTGACGCGGCATCTTGCCAGCGGCTCAGGCCGGCCCTATCCGCACCGCCATGAGAGCCGAAGCCGAAAACACTGCCCTCCAAATCAAGCAGGCGCTGGACCTGCTGAGGAGGTCTCTTTGACTGGGATCGCGCCCTACGCCGTCTCGATGAACTGAACGCGCGGGTTGAAGACCCGAAGCTGTGGGACAATCCCAAGGCCGCGCAGGCGCTGATGACCGAGCGCCGCCGGCTGGACGAGGCCATCACCGCGACGCGCGACATCGAACGCGACCTCGCTGACACCTGCGAGCTCATCGAACTTGCCGAGATGGAAGGCGATGAGGCCATGGCCGAAGACGGCGTGGCCGCGCTGAAGGCGCTGGCGAGCAAGGCCGAGAAGGACAAGGTCGCCGCCCTGCTGTCGGGCGAGGCGGACAACAACGACACCTATATCGAAATCAACAGCGGCGCCGGTGGCACCGAAAGCCAGGACTGGGCCAGTATGCTGCTGCGCATGTACCAGCGCTGGGCGGAAAAACATGGCTACAAGGTCGAGCTGATCGATTTCAACTCGGGCGAAACCGCCGGCATCAAGAATGCCACCATATTGGTGAAGGGCACCCAGGCCTATGGCTGGGCCAAGACCGAAAGCGGCGTGCACCGGCTGGTGCGCATCAGCCCCTATGACAGCGCGGCGCGCCGGCACACCAGCTTTGCCAGCGTCTGGGTCTATCCCCAGGTGGACGACGAGATCGAGATCGAGATCAAGGAATCCGATCTGAAGATCGACACCTATCGCGCCTCGGGCGCCGGCGGACAGCACGTGAACACCACCGACTCGGCCATCCGCATCACCCACGTGCCAACCGGCGTGATCGTCGCCTGCCAGAACGAGCGCAGCCAGCACAAGAACCGCGCCACCGCGATGAAGATGCTGAAGGCCCGCCTTTACGAGCGCGAACTCGCCATCCGCGAGGCCGAAGCCGCCAAGACCGAGGCCAGCAAGACCGACATCGGCTGGGGCCACCAGATCCGCTCCTACGTGCTTCAGCCCTATCAGCTGGTGAAGGATCTGCGCACCGGGGTCACCTCCACCAGCCCGTCCGACGTGCTGGATGGCGATGTCGACCCGTTCATGGCCGCGGCGCTGTCGCAGCGTGTGACGGGCGAAGCAGTTGACGTGGAGGATGTGGACTGATCGTCAGCGCCGCAACCGGATCATGGTTTCGGCGCAGACATAATCCCATTCCTCGCTTGCGCGCAGCCGGGCCAGCATGACGTCGAATGCCGCTTCGGCGGCTTCGTCAAATTCGAACCAGGTGATGAAATCGAACGGCTCGCCCAGATCGCGGCCGTGATAGAGCGTGCGCGCCACCTCGGGCAGCACACTCATACCGATGCGCATGTGGCGCGACCGGGCATAGATCGCCAGCCGTTGATCCTGCGCCATGCCCCACCAGGCCGCGCATTTGGACATGGGGATCAGCACGGCGCAGCGGTCTCCCCGGTCAGACGGGGCGGCGTGACCGCTCAGCTCCCGCTGCTCCTGTTGGCTGGTATAGCGCAGGTTGCTGTTCACCCCGCGCGCCTGCCAGCGGGCGCCGGCCGGCGCCGTGGCGGCCGGCGTGATCGCCAGCCGGGCAAATTCGGGAATGGCGGGGCCGTTCAATGTCTGGTGTGACAGCACGGACCAGGCGCCAAGATCGCCGCCGCTGAACACCGTGGGGGATGCGGGCTGTTGCATGGCCCATCATTCGCCGCCCCGGCCGCTGTGGTTACGCGAACTGTGCCATGTAGCGCGTCAGGCCAGCGTCGAGATCGGCGATGAGATCGGCCGGATCCTCCAGCCCGATCGACAGCCGCACGATGGGGCCGGGCAGGGGTGTTTGGGTCGCGGTGCGGATGCGGTCCAGCTCCACCGGGAGCACCAGGGATTCATAGCCGCCCCAGGAGAAGCCGATACCGAAATGCTGCAGCCCGTCGATCAATGCGGCGGTGTGCGGCCGGCTGCCCTGTTTGAGCACGATGGCGAACAGGCCGGTGGCGCCGGAAAAATCCCGTTTGAACAGCGCATTGTCGGGGTGGGAGGGCAGGGCGGGGTGCCAGACCCGGTCCACGGCGGGGTGGCCTTCCAGCCAGCGCGCCACGGCCAGCGCCGAGGCTTCGTGCCGGTCCAGCCGCAGGGCGAGGGTGCGCAGGCCGCGCAGCGCCAGCGTGCAATCATCGGCGGACACGAAATGGCCCAGCCGGTAGGTCGCCGCCTTCAGCCGCGGCCACAGCGCAGCATTGGCGGTGGCGCTGCCCATCATCACATCGCTGTGCCCGCCGACATATTTGGTCAGCGCCTGGATGCTGATGTCCACCCCCAACGCCAATGGCTGCAGGCGCAGCGAGGTCGCCCAGGTGTTGTCGATCAACGTGGTGATGCCGCGCGCCCGTGCCACCTGGCTGATGGCCGGCAGATCCTGCACCTCGAAACTCAGGGAACCGGGCGATTCCAGCAGAATGGCACGCGTCTGTTCAGAAATGATCTCAGCGATGCCGGCCCCGCAGCGCGGATCGAAATAGCGGGTCGTGATACCCAGGGGGCTGAGCAGATGGTCGGCAAAGGTCCGGCTCGGCTCATAGGCGCTGTCGGTGATCAACAGCTCGTCGCCGGCCTTCAGGCAGGCGAGCAGGCTGGTGGTGATGGCAGCGACGCCCGATGGGAACAGCTTGGTGCCGGCCGCACCCGGCTCAAGCCCGGTCAGCGCGTCTTCCAGCGCCCAATGGCTCTGGGTGCCGCGCCGGCCGTAATAAAGCCCGGCATCGGGATCGCGGATGGCGCGGTCCAGATCAGCCAGATTCTCGAACAAGATGGTCGATGCCCGCGCCACCGGCACGTTGACCATGTCGACGGCATGGTCACGCCCGGCCTGGGCCAGCTGCGTGGCCGTGCCCAGCCCCGACAAGTCAGCGCGCGGCGGCCGGCGCTGCGTCACGCGCCCATCACGACCGGGTTGTGCGGGTTGGCGCCCCACTCGCTCCAGCTGCCGTCGTACACGGCCACATCGGTCTTGCCATTGAGCGCGGCGCCAAAGGCGAGCACCGGGGCGGTGATGCCCGAACCGCAGGTGGCCACCAGCGGCTTGCCCAGATCGATGCCGGCGGCATCAAACAGCGCCTTGATCTCGGCCGCGGCCTTGTAGGTGCCATCATCATTGAACAGCGCGGCATAGGGGATGTTCTTCGAGCCCGGGATATGGCCGGGGCGCACGCCGGGGCGCGGATCGGCTTCGGCGCCGGTGAAGCGCGCGGCGGAGCGGGCATCCACCACCTGCTCGGCCTTGGTGCGCAGATTGTCGGTCATCTGCGCGGCATCGCGCACCAGCTTCTTGTCGGCCCACACGGTGAAATGGCGGTGGCGCACGATCGGCTTGCCGCTTTCCACCGGCCGGCCTTCGGCCTGCCACTTGCCAAAGCCGCCATCCAGGATCGCCACCTCGTGCGCGCCAAACAGGTGCAGCATCCACCACACGCGCGCGGCCGAACGGATCGGGCTGTTGTCATACACTACGATGCGGCTGCCATCGCCCAAACCCAGCGCCTGGCAGCGCGAGGCGAATTTCTCGGCCGGCGGCAGCATGGTGGGCAGGGGGCTCGACGTGTCCGACACCTCCTCGATATCGAAGAACACCGCGCCCGGGATGTGCGCCGCTTCAAATTCGGCGCGGGCGTTGCGGCCATGGGCCGGCAGGAACATGGTGGCGTCGATGATCCGCAGATCAGACTTGCCCATCTCTGCGGCAAGCCATTCAGTGGACACCAGAAGGTTCATGCGGCTACTCCCAAGGGATGTTTTCAGGTTCGCTATAGGGGCGTGACATAATTGCGCAGGCAGCGCATGTCACCCCCAATGTCGGGCCCGGACACGGCTTTATTACAGCTTGGAGAGATTAAGTGGTCGACGTGTTGCATTTGGGCCAGACAAGCGCCCTGCCGGCCAGCCCGGAAGCGGCGGTGCTGGATTATCCGCCCAACCCGCGGCCCGGTGCGATGTTCCTGGTGCGCTTCACCTGTCCGGAGTTCACGTCGCTGTGCCCGGTCACCGGTGCGCCCGATTTCGCACATATCGTAATTGACTATGTGCCCGATCAAACCATCGTTGAATCAAAGGCCTTGAAGCTGTTCCTCGGATCGTTCCGCAATCATGCCGGCTTTCACGAGGATGTGACCGTGGGCATTGGCCAGCGGCTGGTGGCCGAAATGCAGCCCCGGTGGCTGCGCATCGGCGGCTATTGGTATCCGCGCGGCGGCATTCCGATCGATGTGTTCTGGCAATCAGGCCCGGTGCCCGATGGCCTGTGGCTGCCGGATCAGGGCGTGCCGACCTATCGCGGGCGCGGCTGACACGGGAAGAGGGGGGACCATCATGCTGATTCGCACCATCACCGCCGCGCTGTTGCTGGCTGGCAGTGCCGCCGCGCAAACCGCAGATCAGCGCCTGAAGGCAGTTTATGATGCCGAATGGCAATGGCGCTTGGCCCAGACCGGCCAGGTGCAGGATGGGCTGGACACGAGACAGGGCCCGCGCCTGCCCTGTGTGACGCCGGCCTGCCAGACGGAGCGGCTGCGTTATTGGCAGGGCGTGCTCGAACAGCTGGCCGCCATTCCCGATACCGATCTCTCAATGCCGGAGCGTTTGAACAAGGCCGTCCTGCAGGAGTCGCTGCGCGCCGAGGTGGTGGGCCTGAAGTGGCGCAATTATGAGATGCCGATCAACAGCGATGTGAACGTGTGGAATTATCTGCCGGCGCAGGCGCCGTTCCGCACCGCACAGGAATATCGCGACTATATCAGCCGCATGCGCGACATCCCGCGCTGGTTTGACGAGAATATCGCCAACATGCGCGCCGGCATGAAGCGCGGCTTCACCCCGCCGGCCATCACGCTGAAAGGCCGGGACCAGACGCTGGAAAAACAGATCAAGCCAGGCAGCGAAAGCCCATTCTATGCGCCGTTCGCGCTGATGCCGGCCACCATAACGGCTGCCGAACAGGCGCAGCTGCGTGCCGAGGCCCAGACGGTGATCGATGGCATCGTCAACCCGGCGCAGACGAAGATGCTGGCCTTCCTGCGCACGGACTATCTGCCCGGCACCCGCACCTCCACGGCGGCGCGCGATCTGCCCGATGGCACCGCCTGGTACCGCGATCAGGTGAAGGAATTCACCACCACTGATCTGACGCCCGAAGCCATCCACCAGATCGGCCTGAAGGAAGTCGCACGCATTGATGCCGATCTGCGCGCCGCCATGGTGCAATCGGGGTTCAAGGGCGAATACAAGGATTTCCTGGTCTTTCTTCGCACCGATCCGCAATTCTATGCCCGCACGCCCGATGAGCTGCTGGGCTTTTCCGCCTATGTCATCAAGCGGATGGACGGCAAGCTGAACCAGATTTTCACCACCCTGCCGCGCTATCGCTTCACCCTGCGCCCCGTGCCCGATGCCATCGCCCCCACCTACACCTCCGGGCGCGGCGGGCTCGATGCCTGTTACATGAACACCTATGATCTGAAATCGCGGCCGCTGTTCATGCTCACCGCGCTCACCCTGCATGAATGTGTGCCCGGCCACAGCCACCAGGGCGCCATGGCGCTGGAGGCGCCGGCGGCGCCGCCATTCCGCCGCCAGACCTATTTTTCCGGCTATGGCGAGGGCTGGGGGCTCTACACCGAGTTTCTGGGCAAGGAACTCGGCATGTACCGCAATGCCTATGAGGAGTTTGGCCGCGCCAGCTTTGAAAACTGGCGCGCCAGCCGGCTGGTGGTCGATACCGGCCTGCACCTGATGGGCTGGAGCCGGGATCAGGCCATCGCCTATCTCGAAGAGCATACCGCGCTCGCCCGCCACGATATCGAGATCGAGGTGGACCGCTACATCAGCTGGCCTGGCCAGGCGCTGGCCTACAAGCTGGGCGAGATGAGCATCCGCAAGCTGCGCGGCGAGGCGGAGGTGGCGCTGGGCAGCGGCTTTGACATCCGCCGCTTCCACGACACGCTGCTCGGCCTCGGCTCGGTGCCGCTGCCGGTGATGGAGGCGGAAATGCGCGCCTGGGTGGCGGCGGAGCGCAGCCGGGCCGGGCGCTGACGGCTCAGGGAATCCCCGTCAGCTTGTGCGTCTGCAGGCTCAGCCGCCATTGCGGGTGCGCCAGGCAATAGGCAATGGCGGCTTGGATGTTTTCGGCTTGGGCCGGGCCGTCCATCGGCTGCAGGAAGAAATGCTGGAATTCCAGATGCGCGAAGCGGTCGGGCATCGCCTTGGCCTGCGGAAACACCAGCTTCAACTCGCTGCCAGCGGTCAGCACCAGCGGCGCATCGGCCTTGGGCGACACGCAGATCCAGTCAATGCCGGGCGGCGGCACCTGCGTGCCATTCGTCTCGATGGCGATTTCGAACCCGCGCGCGTGCAGGGCTGCCACCAGCGGCGCATCCAGCTGCAACAGCGGTTCGCCGCCAGTGCACACGACCAGCCGGTGCTTCGTCGTTTCGCCCCAGCAGGCGGCCACGGCATCGGCCAGTGCCTCTGGCCCGGCAAATTTGCCGCCACCCGGCCCATCGGTGCCGACGAAATCCGTATCGCAGAATGTGCACACGGCCGCGGCGCGATCCTGTTCGCGGCCGGACCACAGGTTGCAGCCGGCAAAGCGCAGGAACACCGCCCGCCGGCCGGTTTGTGCGCCTTCGCCCTGCAGGGTGAGGAACAATTCCTTGACGGCGTACATCAGAGCGCCGGGTCCGCGATCCCGGCTTCGGCAAAGCCCTTGGCGCGCAGCCGGCAGCTGTCGCACAGGCCGCAGGGCCGGCCCTCCGGTGTCGGGTCATAGCAGGACCAGGTCAATTCGAGCGGCGCGCCGGCTGCCTGGCCGGCCGCGATGATCCCGGCCTTGTCCAGCGTCATCAGCGGGGTGTGGACGCGGAAGCGTTCACCCTCCACCCCGGCCTTGGTGGCGCTGTTGGCCATGGTTTCAAACGCCGCGATGAATTCGGGCCGGCAATCTGGATAGCCGGAATAATCCAGCGCGTTCACCCCGATGAACAGATCCCGCGCGCCGGCCGCTTCCGCCCAGCCCAGCGCGACCGACAGGAAGATGGTGTTGCGCGCCGGCACATAGGTGACCGGAATGCCGGGCTCGACGCCGCCCTTGGGCACATCGATATCGGCGGTGAGCGCCGATCCGCCAAAGCCGGTGAGATCCAGCGGCAACACGATATGCCGTTCGGCGCCCAGCGCCTTCGCCACCCGCGCGGCATGTTCCAGCTCGATGCGGTGGCGCTGGTTGTAATCAATGGTCAGCGCCAGGATGCGCCAGCCCTGCGCCCGCGCGATGGCCGCCACCGTGGTGGAATCGAGCCCGCCCGACAGCAGGACAACAGCCAGCTTGCCGCTCATGCCGCGATCCCGAACACCCGGCTGCAGAATTGGCAGTCGACGCTGATCAGACCCTTGTCGTCGCGCATCTCGGCGCGTTCGGCTTCGGGAAAGCGCATCAGCACGTCGCGGATATGCGCCGCCGAACAGCGGCAGCCCTTCACCGGGGTGGGGCCCGGCACCACGCGCACCTTTTCTTCGTGGAACAGCCGCCACAGCAACGCCTCGGCCGAAAGCTCGGCGTCGGTCAATTCTTCCACTGATGTGGTGGCGGCCAGCGCCTCGATATGGCTCCAGTCCGGATGCTGCTCGCCGGCATCCAGCCGCTCGCCGCCGATTTCGGCGCGGGCGAGATGCTGCACCATCAGGCCGCCGGCCAGCCAGCCGGTGGCCGCACTGCCGGCCACGCCGACGCGCATCAGGGTGGGCAATTGTTCGGATTGGCTGAACCAGGTCTCCAGCGCCTCACCCAGCGTCGCGCCTTCCAGCGGCACGATGCCCTGCCAGCGCTCGTCCGACACCGCCTGGTCAACCGTGATGGCCAGATAGCCACTGCCGAACAGATCGGGCAGGGTCATGGCTTCGGTTACAACGGCTTGCGGGTCATGTTTCAGATAGCCGCGCAGCTCGCCGGCCCGCCAGTCGCAGGCCAGCAGCTCGACAATTCCGCCCTTGGCCTGCGCCTGCAGCGTCACCTGGCCATCATCCTGTTTCATCGCCGCGCCCACCAGCGCGGTCAGCGTCAGGGCTTCGGCCAACAGGCGAATGAGCGGCTCCGGATAGGGATGGGCGGCCAGGATCGCGTTCAGCGTTGCATCCAGCCGCACCACCTGGCCGCGCGCGTTGCGCGCCGGCACCATGAAGCCCAGCGAACGATCGGCCGTGGGGGCAAGGCCTTCGGTCACCATCAGATGCGGCCCAGGCACCAGAGCAGGATGGCCTTCTGCACGTGCAGGCGGTTTTCCGCCTCGTCCCACACGGCAGAGGCTGGGCCGTCCATCACGCTGTCGGTCACCTCATCATTGCGGTGGGCGGGCAGGCAGTGGAGGAAGATCGCGCCGGGGGCAGCCTTGGCCATCAGCGCATCATTCACCTGGAACGGCTTGCAGGCAGCCATTTTTTCCTTCGTGTCGGCCTGGCCCATCGACACCCAGGTGTCGGTCACCACCACTTCGGCATCTTCCACCGCGGCTTGGGCATTGTGCACCAGATCGATGCAGCCGCCGCGCGCGCAGGCGGTGGCCATCACGCCCGAATCCGGCTCCAGCCCGTGCGGCACACCCACCTTCAGATCGAATTTCAACAGGCTGCTGGCCTCGATCAGCGAGTTGGTCATGTTGTTGCCGTCGCCAACATAGGCCCAGGTGGAGCCCGTCACCGGCCGGCCGGCGCGCTCTTCAAAGGTCATGATGTCGGCCATCACCTGGCAGGGGTGCGACAGATCGGTGAGGCCGTTGATCACCGGAATACCGGCATGTTCGGCCAGCTGCTCCAGCTTCTCGTGGCGGTTGGTGCGCAGCATCAGCGCATCGACCATGCGGCTCAGTACCTTCGCGGTGTCGGCGATGGTCTCGCCGCGGCCCAGCTGCATCTCGCCGGCGCTCGACACGATGGTGGTGGCGCCGAGCTGGCGGGCGGCCATGTCGAAGGAAAAGCGGGTGCGGGTGCTCGGCTTTTCAAAAATCATGCCCAGCACATGGCCGGCCAGCGGCGCATCGTCGTCCACCCGGCCCTTGGGCCAGCCAGCGCGCGCCGCCTTGCGGCGGTGGGCTTCATCCAAAATCGCCCGCAGGCCGGCGGGGGTGGCAGTGGCCAGATCGAGGAAATGGGGCATTTTGGTCATCCTCCCCAAACGCCTGGCGGATGGGGTCGGGGGTGGAAATGATCGGAGACGGGCCAGCTGCATCGGCCCACCCCCAACCCCTCCCGCAAGCGGGAGGGGAGCAGGTTCAGGCAGCGGCGGCCGTTTGATAGGTGCGCGCCGCTTCGGACAGGCGCTCCACGCATTCGCGGATCTGCTTCTCGCCAATGGTCAGCGGCGGCAGCAGGCGCACCACATTGTCACCGGCGGCCACGGCCAATATGCCATGGCTGCGGGCGTGGCCAACAAAGGCGCGGCTGTCGCTCTTCAGCTTCAGGCCAAGCATCAGGCCATGGCCCCGCACGCTTTCGAACAGCGTATCGTGATTGGGGATCATCTGCTCCAGCGCCTGGGTCAGCCGGGCGCCCATCTCGCGCACCTGCAGCAGAAAATCCGGTTCGGTCACGATATCGAGCACCGCTTCGCAGGCCGCCATCGCCAGCGGGTTGCCACCATAGGTGCTGCCATGGGTGCCAATCACCATGCCGACGGCAGCCTTTTCGGTGGCCAGGCAGGCGCCGACCGGGAAGCCGCCGCCAATGCCCTTGGCAATCGCCATGATGTCGGGCGTCACGCCATACATCTCGTGGGCAAACAGATGGCCGGTGCGGGCGACGCCACACTGCACCTCATCGAGGATCAGCAGCAGGCCATTCTTGTCGGCCAGCGCGCGCAGGCCCTGCAGAAATTCCGGGCTGGCCGGGCGGATGCCGCCTTCGCCCTGGATCGGCTCCACCATGAAGGCGCCCACCGTGTCGTCGATGGCGGCTTCGGCGGCGGCGAGATCATCGAACGGCACCACCTTGAACCAGTCCGGCAGCGGCTCGAAGCCCTTGCGCAGCTTTTCCTGATCGGTCGCCGAAATGGTCGCCAGCGTGCGGCCGTGGAAGGCGTTGGAGAAGGTGATGATGCGATGCTTGTGCGGGTTGCCGGTCGCATAATGATAGGCGAATGCGGTTTTCACCGAACATTCAATGGCTTCGGCGCCGGAGTTGGTAAAGAACACCGTGTCGGCAAAGGTCAGGTCCACCAGGCGCTGGGCCAGATGCTCCTGCGCCGGCGCCTTGTAGAGATTGGATGTGTGCATCAGCGTGGCGGCCTGTTTCTGGATCGCCTGCACCAGATGTGGGTGGCCATGGCCCAGGCAGTTGACGGCAATGCCGCTCGCCATGTCGAGCCACTCGCGCCCTTGCGCATCATAGAGATAACAGCCGTCGCCTCGCACCGGCGCGACCTCGCACCGGCCATACACAGGCATCAGCGGGCTGATCGTCATCGTCTTCGTTCCCGTACCGGGCGTCTGGATGCGGACGCCGAACACGCAATAACTGGCAACGCAAAAAGGCGGCCCAAACGGCAGCCGCCTTTGCCTTGCGCTATAGCGGCTTGGCAGGCCGCTCTCAACCCCCAACCATCAGACCAAAGCGCAGGGTGCGGCCCGGCAGCGGCAGCCCCAGCTGAGGCGTGATCAGGCCGTTGAAGATATTGTCGGCCGCCGCGGTGAGCGCGATCGGCGTCTTGCGGATATGGGCAACCGGCAGGCGGGCACGCAGGTTCACCTCTGTCCCCGGGGCGAGGCGGGCCAGCGTGCCATCGGGCGCCAGATCGCGCGCCGGGCCGGCGTGGCGGATTTCGGCGCGCACATCGAACGCGGACCGCGGTGCCCAATCCAGCGCCAGCATCACCTCCTGCGCCGGGCGCTGCACCAGCGGTTGGCCGAGGCTGTTGCTGGCATCCAGCGCGGTGCCGGTCAGTTCCAGGGTCAGATGCTCCTGCACCCGCCATTGCACGGCGGCATCGATGCCATAGCTGGTGGTGGCCACCTGGTTGAACCGCTGGCGCAGGCTGGTTGTGCCCACCCGCACGATGCGCTGGCCGATGGTGCCCAGCCCGCGCTGCCAGAAGGGATTGAGCGTGAGGGTGAGGGGGCCCGTCTGCCATTGCAGCTCGACATCGGTGAGCCAGACTTGCTCCGGCTTCAGATCGGGATTGGCCAGAAAGCGGCCGAGCGCCTCGCCAAACAATTCGCGTGCGGTGGGGAAGCGGTTGCGCCGCCCGGCAGAGGCCGTGATGGTCAGGCCAGCGGCCGGGTTGGTGCGCAGCGCCGCCGAAAAGGTGGCGGCGCCATTGACCGGCTGGGCCGGCTTGTCACCGGTGCGCGGGTTGGCGCTGCGGTCATAGCCCAGGCCCAGCGTGAGCGCGGTGGCGGCGGCCAGCGGCACATCGGCTTCCACCCCGCCTGACAGCAGGGTCTGGCGGTAGAGCAGGGGCGGCGGCACCGTGCCGGGCGGGAACGCCACGTCGATCTGCTGGTGATCGGCGGTCTGGCCTGAAAGGCTCCAGCGCAAGGTGGCGGGGCCGGCCGGGTGCACCAGCGTCAGTCGCGCACCCAGCGTGTCGTCATCATTGCCCTCACGGGCGCGCAGGGCTGTGTAGCTGACGTCGCGATAGGATTCGATGGTCTGCCCAAACCATTGCCGCCAGATGGTGGCGCGCGCGGTGGCATCGCCCAGCGCCAGTTGCAGCGCCACCTGCGCCTGGGTCAGGCTCCAATCCGGATAGCGCCAATAGCGCGGCGCGGTCACCGCCGGGTTGCGATCGGATTCAGGCGCAATGCCGCGATGGGCATCGATGTGCAGCAGGCTGGCGCGCCAATCGAGCACCCCGGCCGTGCCGCCGATGCCGGCAAACATGCTGGTGGCGTTGATATCGCTATTGGTGCGCCGATCTGATGGCGCCTGGCTGAAGGGCAGGGCCGATTGCCGGGCCACCACGGCCGATCCTTGCGCCTGGTGCGCCGCCCCGATGGTCAAGTTCAGCCCGCCCAACGCCACCACGCCGGCGGCCGACAGGTTGCGGATGCCAAAGCTGCCAGCCTGGGCCTGGCCCACCGCGCCATCGTCCCGCGTGTTCAGGTCGAGCACGCCGGCCACCGCATTGGCGCCATATTCGATGGCCCCGGCGCCCTTGCGCACCGTCAGCCGGCCGATCAGCCCGGCCGGCACAAGCCCGATATCCACCCGGCCATCCCACGGCACCGCCAGCGGCGCGCCGTCCAGAAACACCTGGGTCTGCCGTTCCTCGCTGCCGCGCACCCGCACAACGCTTTCGCCGCGCGAATTGGGCCGGATCGACACGCCGGGCAGGCCCTTCAGCGCATCGGCGATGCTGCGCGGCTGCCGGTCGAGCAGGGCATCGTCGCCCAGCGCAACGCCAGGGCTGAACACGCGGCCGGGCGTGGCCGGGGCCGTGACGGTGATCAGCGCATCAGCCGGGCCGGCCGGCGCTGCCATGGCGGGCAGGGCGCAGCCGGCCAGCATGGCGGCAACAAGCGGGCGTTGCATCAGTCCACTTCATCCTTGCGCAGCAGCGCGTCCCAATTGCCCCAGAAACGGGTGCCAACGAGCCGTTCGGCAATCATTTCCAGCTTGCCGCCGGTCGGCTCCAGTTCAACCTCCACCTCGGCCAGATCAATGGGTTGCATCCCAAGCTTGCCAAGCTGGCCGTTGAGTGCGGCGGCCTTGCTGGTCTTGAGCGCAGCAAAGGCGTCCTCCACCTCCTTCAGCTCCTTTTCCAGCGCATCAACGCGGGCAACAGCATAGGCCGGCGGCCGGCCTTCGGTGCTGATGATCTGGCCATAGGCGCTGTCCATGTTTTCGCGCAGCCGCTCCTCGCCGGTGATGGCGCCGCCTTCGGTGGTGGCCACCACTTGGCGGCGCAGGGCATCGGCCTTGCCGGCCAGCTCCAGCGCCGCCTTCTTCGCCGCTGCAGTGGCCTTGACATCGGCGGCCGCCTGTTCGGCACCCTGCTTCATGGCCACCAGGCCAAAGGTCAGCCCGGTCATGCGGCGGAACAGCGTCTTCACCCGCTCGGCCGCATCAAATTGCGCCTTGCGGTCATCCAGGGTGAAGCTGGCGCGGGCATCGGTGGTGATGGTCAGCGGCGCTTCCGTCACCTGGCCGGCCTTGGTCAGCCGCACCGTATAGGCGCCGGGCAGCACGCGCTGGCCCACGATGCTGTTGCCGGCGATGCTGGCGGCCGGCGGCACCACCGGCGGCTTGGTCCGCATCGACCATTCCACCCGGTTCAGCCCCTTGCGCTTCGATGTCGGCAGTTCTTCCACCACCTGGCCATCGGGCCCGATGATTTCCAGCTTCATGCGGCCGATGACGTGGCGCGCCTTCTGGTAATAGGTGATCACCGCCCCGTCAGACGGGTTCTGGCCGACATACATGGCATCACCGGCGCTCCAGCCGCCATTGCCCTGGATGCGCTGCTCCACCGGCCCGCTGGGGATCAGCACGGCATTGGCGGCCAGCGTTTCGGGCTTCAGCGCGCGCAGCGGCGACACATCATCGATCACCCACATGCCGCGGCCGTGGGTGGCCAGCACCAGATCATCGCCCTTCTTCGATTGGGCAATGTCGCGCACCGCCACCGCCGGGAAATTGCCGGGGCGGAATTCTTCCCAGGTCGCGCCGGTGTCGCGGCTGATGAACAGGCCGAATTCGGTGCCCAGATAAAGGATGTTGGGCGAAACCCGGTCTTCCTTCACGACATGGGCATAGCCGCGCACTGCCGCCGTCGCCGGCCCTGCGATGCGTGTGAAGCTCTTGCCGCCATCGCGGGTCACAAACACATGCGGCGCGAAATCGCCCCACATGTGCCGGTCCACCGTCACATAGGCGGTGTTGGCATCATGCTGGCTTGCCTCCACCCAGCTGATCCAGTTTTCCGGGCCGAGCTTCAGCGCCTTGGTCACATTGGTCCAGCTGGTGCCGCCATTGGTGGTCACCTGCACATTGCCATCATCGGTGCCGACCCAGATGGTGCCGGCGGCCTTCGGGCTCTCGCTGATCGAATAGATGGTGGTGTGCATTTCGGCGGAGCTGTTGTCCACCGTGATGCCGCCCGATTTTTCTTGTTGCTGTTTCAGCGGGTTGTTGGTGGTCAGATCCGGCGAGATGCGTTCCCACGTCGTGCCATGGTCGCGCGTGCGGTGCAGATACTGGCTGCCCATATAGAGCACCGACTTGTCGTGCGGGCTCAGCGCCAGCGGCGTGTTCCAGTTCCAGCGCAGCTTTTCCTTGTAACCCGGCTTGGGCTGGATGGCCTTCTGTTCCAGCGTCTTGCGGTTGATCCAGGCGATGTTGCCGCCCTGATATTCGGCGTAGACATGATCGGGGCTGGCGGGGTCGGGCAGCACCCAGAACCCATCGCCGCCATAGAGATTTTCCCAGCGGCTGTTGGTGATGCCGCCCGGATACTCGCTGTCGCCCACCCAGCTCGAATTGTCCTGCAGGCCGCCATAAACCTGATAGGGGTCCTTGTCGTCGATGGCGACATGATAGAATTGGCTGATCGGCAGGTTCATGCCGTGCCACCATTTCGAACCGCCGTCATAGCTGATCCACAGGCCGCCATCATCGGCGCCGATCAGGTGGCTGGGGTTCTTGGGGTTCACCCACACATCGTGCCAGTCGGCATGGCTGCCGCCGGCGGTGTCGGTGAAGCTCTTGCCGGCATTGTCCGACACGATCACGCGCAGGTTCATCTTGAACAGGCGATCCGCGTTGGTCGGGTCCACCACCAGCTTCTGGAAATAGAAGGGGCGCCAGACCATGTTGCGGCTGCGGTCACGCTCTTCCCAGGTCTTGCCGCCATCCTCCGACACATAAAGCGCGGTCTTGGCATGCTCGATCACGGCATAGACACGCTCCGGCTTGGACGGCGCATGCACCACCTCGATGCGGCCCCACGGGCCCTTGGGCAGGCCCTTGGCGCTGGTCGCATCCAGATTTGCCCACGTCTTGCCGCCGTCGTTCGAGACCAGCATGGCACTGCCCGACGGTGCATCCGGGCCATCGCCGCCCGACCGGAAGGTCCAGCCCTTGCGGCGGAAATCCCACAGGCCAGCAAGGATGCGGTCCGGGTTCGACGGGTCCAGGCTTACGCCCGAACAGCCGGTCGAAAGATTGGCGCCCTTCAGGATCTGCACCCAGGTCTTGCCGCC
This sequence comes from Sandarakinorhabdus sp. FBCC-B8862, assembly GCF_059745315.1. Classification (NCBI taxonomy): domain Bacteria; kingdom Pseudomonadati; phylum Pseudomonadota; class Alphaproteobacteria; order Sphingomonadales; family Sphingosinicellaceae; genus Sandarakinorhabdus; species Sandarakinorhabdus sp. FBCC-B8862. The sequence goes on along the minus strand of NZ_CM185574.1, from coordinate 358,973 downwards.
ATCGCTGGTCTTGTAGAGCCCGCGGTCGGCGCTGTCGCTCCACAGCGGGCCGGGGGCGCAGGCATAGACGATGTCGCTGTTGGTCGGGTGCACGACGATCTTGGTGATGCGCTCCACATTGGGCAGGCCCATCAGGGTCCAGTTGTCACCACCGTCGGTGGATTTGTAGATGCCGTTGCCCACCGACACGCTGTTGCGGGTCCAGGCTTCGCCGGTGCCCACCCACACGATGCGCTTGTTCGAAGGGTCCAGCGCAATGGCGCCGATCGATTGCACCGGCTGCCGGTCAAACTTCGGCGTGAAGCTGGTGCCGCCGTCTTCGGATTTCCACACGCCGCCGCTGGCGGCGCCAACAAAGATCGTCAGCTTGCCATCATCCTCGGCCCGGGCAGCGATGGCGGCGATGCGGCCCGACATTTCGGCCGAACCGATGTTGCGGATGCCCAAGCCCGAAATGCCGGCGCTGGGTGTGTCGGCGGCCAGCACCGGGCTGGCAACAGCAAGCGCCAGCGCAGAGCCGGCGAGAAGCGCGAAACGCGTCATGGTCATGTTCCCCCAAATCCCCTGGTTCACTTGCCCGGCTGCGCGAACAGCGTGGCCGGTGCGGCTTCGTTGGCCGCGGCCTTGGTGATGATGGTGCGCTGGCGCTGGCTCGATCCTTGCGGCCCGCTTTCCACCGACATCGGGAACATCACGCCGTTCACCGCCTCATAATCGCCCAGTTCGGTCTCGTTCACCTGCACCGCGCCGCGGATCTTGCGGGTTTCGATGACCTTCACTTCCAGCATCGAATCAGGATCGATCAGATAGACGAACTCGTCGCCATCCTTCTGGGTCACCTTCAGCTTGTAACAATCAGTGCCATCGAAATCCTCGCGGCCCAGATAGGTGACGGTGGCGCCATCGGCCCTGGCGCTGAGCAACACGCCGGGGATGGAGGCGGCATCCGCCAGGCTGCGCGCCTCGTCGTCGCCCATCTTCTCGGCATCCTTGCGGCCTTCAAACGGGTTGATGCGCCAGCCGCCGCCCTTGCCGTCAAAAGCCTGCACCAGGGTCAGGCCCTGCAGCGCCGCTTCCACGCGCACCGCGCCGCCCGACCGCACTTCGTGATAGGTCAGCTCAAAGCCGCCGGGGAAGATCAGCTTGCCGTCCAGCGTCAGGCTGTTCAGTGCCGCCATTGCCGCATGACCGCCGCGCGCCGCCAGATTTTTCTGCACAAGATCATCGGCGGTGGGCTGGGCCACCGGTTGGGCATGGGCGCCATGGGCCAGCATCAGCGCCAGCAGCGCTGCATGTGAAAGTCGCATAAATCCCCCGGACAAGGTTTGCGGTTATGGCCAGAGGCTGACTCAGCTCAGGTGTATTGTCAATGCAATACTCTTGTGCATTGCGAAAAAGCCGGCCAAACACAGCGGCATGGCACACCAGGATGTCCTCGATTGGCTAGCGGCGCATGCGCCCGACGTGTCGGTGATCATCCCCGGCGCCTCTACTGCCACCGTGCTCGAAGCCGCAGCCGCGCTGGGCGTCGAGCCCGCGCGCATCGCCAAGTCGCTGGCCATGCGGGTGAATGGCGAGGCGCTTCTGCTCGTCACCAGCGGCACCGCCCGGCTCGACAACGCCAAGTGCCGCGCCGCGCTGGGCGGCAAGCCGCGCATGCTGGATGCAGAGGAAACCCTGGCGCTGACCGGCCATGCCGTCGGCGGCGTCTGCCCCTTCGGCCTCAAGACCCCGCTGCCGGTGTGGCTGGATGTGTCGCTGAAGTCCTTCGACACCGTGTTCCCTGCGGCCGGCAGCCGCGAAAGCTCGGTCGAAATCGCACCGCAGCGCCTGGCCGATCTGCTGGCCAACGGCTGGGTCGATGCCTGCAAACTGCCGGATCAGCCGGTATAGGGCCGCACCAGCGCCGCCACATCCACCCGCGCCTTCAGGCGGGCAGCGAGCAGATACATGCCGGCGATCTTGCGCTGGATGAACAGCACATCGGGCGGCGGCGCGGTGAAATGGTCGCGCTGGCCGATCAGCGTCTGCGATTGGTCCTTCAGATTGCTGGCCAGCCCACCGGCGCCGAAATCGAACGGCCCATCCAGCCGCAGCGGCGCAAAGCCATCGCGGGCCATCGCCAAGATCGTCTCCTGCATGGCGGCCGGGGCGGCGGGCGGCAAGATGCCGATATCGGCCATCGCCCGCAGCAGCGCCGCATCATCACCAGCCAGGCCCGATGCCAACAACGCGCGATAACCATCGCTGATGCGATCGGGCACCACCCGCGCCGCGCCGAAGTCCAGCAGCACCAGCCGGCCGCTGTTGAGGTCATAGCGGTAATTGGCGAAATTCGGGTCGGTCTGCATCAGCCGCCAATCGAACAACTCCGCCATCAAGATGCGCAGCATCAGCGTCATCAGCCGGTCACGCTCGGTCTGGGGCAGAGCGGCGGCCTTGTCGATGGCAACCCCCTTGACATGGCCCATGGCCAATATCGTCGGGCGCGACAGATCGGCGGCCAGCGCCGGCACCACCACATCGGGCCAATCCGCCGCCAGTTGGCCAAAGCGCGCCAGCATCGCGCCCTCGCGGGCGTAATCGGCCTCCTCGTGCAGCTGGCGCTTGGCCTCTTCCAGCAGTGGATCCAGCGCAAAGCCGGCCGGCAGCAGGCCCGAAAGCTTCACCAGCGTCGCCACATTGTCGACATCTGCGTCAATGCTGGCCGCAACGCCCGGATATTGCACCTTGATCGCCAGATCGCGGCCATCCAGCGCCACCGCCCGGTGCACCTGGCCGATGGAGGCTGCGGCAATCGGCGTGCGGTCAAAGCGCTGGAACTGGCCTTCCCAGCCCGGCCCCCAGCCGGCCTCCAGCGCGGCGTTCAGCTGCTTTTCCGGCATCGGATCGGCCTCGGCCCGCAGGCGCGCCAATATGTCGGCCAGTTCGCGCGGCAGCACCTCGCCGCCATCCATGCTGATCAACTGGCCCAGCTTCATCGCCGCACCGCGCAGCCGCGCCAGCTCATCGGCGAGCCGTTTGGCATTGGCGGGGGTGAGCAGCAGGCTGGGCAGATCGGGCTTTTGCCCTTTCAGCATCTCGCGCGCGCCGCCGCCGATCACATTGCCGGCAATGCCGCCGGCCAACCGGCCAAATCCGGCGAGCCGTGACAGACGGGAGGAGGGGACAGTGCGGGGGCGGGCCGGGAGCATGGCCAAGCCCTTGCCGGCAAAGGCCCGGCCCCGCCAGTGCGGGTGATTGCCGCGCTGGGAAAAACGCCCGGCGTCAGGCCGCCAGCCCGAACGCCTGTTCCAGCACCACCAGTTCTTCCTCCAGCAGGTCGGCCAGCCCCTGCACCTCGGGCAGGATATTGGCCCCGGCGATCAGGCCGAAATCCAGCTGGTCGCGATAGCCCTGCACGGTGATGTTCAGCGCCATGCCGTGGGTGACGATGGAAACCGGATAAAGATGCAGCAGCTCGGCCCCGGCGGCATAAAGCGTCATGCGCGGGCCAGGCACGTTTGAAATGCACACATTTGTGGCCGGCGGCAGCACGTCCGCCAGGCCCGACCGGGAATAAAGCAGCGCCAGCAGCTGCGCCGCCACCGGCAGGCCAAGCGCCGAGGCATTGGTCATCAGCGGCACAAAGGCCTTGAACGGGTTGACCATTTCCTTGGCCTTGCCGCTTTCGGCCACGATGGTTTCCAGCCGCTGCTTGGGATCATCGATGTTGGTCGCCAGCGGGCAGATCATTGCGAACACCTGGTTGTTGGCATTGGCATTGCCTTCATCGCGCAGCGAGATCGGCACGCCTGCGGTCAACGGCTTGTCGGGCACGCCGCCCGTGTCGCGCAGATAGCGCCGCAGGATGCCGGCCGAAATCGCCATCACCGCATCGTTCAGCGACCCGCCGGCGGCCTTGCCCACCGCCTTCACCCGCGGCAGCGACAGGGTGATGCTGCCAAAGGCGCGTTCCGAACTGATCGATTTGTTGAGCGCGGTCTTGGGCGCCACCAGATTCTGCAGATCCGACAGTCGCGCCGGATCGATGAAGCTGGCCATGGAGCGGGTGGCCGCCCCCGCCATCGCCGGCAGCGCGGCAGCGAATTTCACGCCCATCTCCACCTGGCCGGCCATGTGATCGAGCAGCACCGATCCCAGATCGGTCTTGCCGGTGCGCGGCAGCTTGAAATCCACCGCTTCGGGCGAAAACGGCGCCTGCCAGAAACGCAGATAGGATTGCATGGCATTGCTGGCGGTTTCGGCCAAACCCGGCTTGTCCTCAGCCTCCGCCGGTTCCGCCGCCGGCGCGCGCACCCGTGGCCCCGCATTGGGCACCACGTCATAGATGATCTTGGTCAGCGCCACGCCGGCACCGCCATCGATCAGCGCATGATGGATCTTCACATACAGGCCAACCTGGTTGCCCGGCATGTTTTCAAACACATAAAATTCCCACAGCGGCCGGGCGCGGTTCAGCAGTTTGGCATGCATCCAGCCCACGGTGCGGCGGAGCGCGGCCATGTCGCTCGGCGCTGCCAGGCTGGCGCGGAAAATCTGGCGGTTGATGTCGAACTGCTCATCTTCCACCCAGCTCGGATGGTCCATGTCCAGTGCGGTCCGCGCCAGCTTGCGCTTCAGCATCGGCGCATCGGCCAGCCGGTCGGCAATCTGCGCCTTGAACGCCTCGAAGAAATCGCCCTCATAGCCATCGGGCAGCTGGAACATGGAAAGCGAGCCGACATGCATCGGCATTTCCGGCGTTTCCATATAAAGAAACCCGGCATCCAGCGTCGACAATTTCACGGCATCAGCCATTGGCCCATTCCCCTCGATCCCCTGGGGGACAGAGTGATGGCCAGCGGCTGCGAAAGTCAATCGGCGTATGCGAAGGCGAACGGCCCATTGCGGCGGAAGGGGGTGAAACTGCCTTCCGGCTGCGCCAGCCGATCGGCCACCGCCCACAGCGCCGCCGGGTTGACACCGATGCCAAGATGGCTGGCCAGATGCACCTCGATATTCTCGGCATTGGGCGCCGGCTTCGCGATGCAGGTGCGCCAGTTCACCACGCCATCAAGCCTGGTGTAGATCGACGAATTGGGCACCGGCAGATCGCCGGCCAGCAGCGTCAGATCATTGGGATCGGGATCGCCTTCCTTCGACATATATTCATAGAGGCGCCTGGCGTTGGTGGCGTTGATGTCGCCGGAAAACGGGCTGCCCAGCGTGATCACGCAGCGCACCGAATCCGGCACGGTCAGCGCCAGATAGCGCGAAAACACCCCACCCAGGCTCCAACCGACCAGCGAGACCTTGCGCCCGGTTTCGGCATGAAGTTCCACCAGCTGCTGGCGCATCACGTCGCGCATCTTGTAAAAGCGGCCCAGGTTGCGGCCATTGCCCCACGGCCGGGCATCATGGCCCAGATCGCTGAGATATTTGCGCAAGGGCGCGGTGGAGGTGTCGCTCGCCATGAAACCGGGCAGCACCAGCACCGGGTGGCCATCGCCCTTGGGCGCGGTCATCATCAGCGGCCGTGTGGCAACGGCGGCGGCCAGCTCCATCAGGCCGCGGCCTTCCGACAGGGTGAGCAGCATGGACGGGGCCCGCAAACGCGGCGCTTCGGCGGTGGCGGTGGACATGCGGTGCAGCCTTTCTGGCAGCCTTTAAGGCGACAAGCTCTGCACCCGCCAGCCCGGCAACGCAACTCACCATCGCGTCATCCGGCCTGCACCGCCGGGGCCGCGCCCGCTGCGGCCTTGCGCCGGGCCGCATCATGGGCAATCCCTGTGGCAGCAACATCGGCGGACAAACGCTGAATCGGATGGGCTTGGGGATGACATATTTCAACCACATGATCATCGCGGCACCACGGGCCTGATGACGGCGGACATCATCTCGCTGCACAGCGGGGAGGCCAGCCTCGTGCTCGAACGCCAGGCCGGCGCGCCGCCGCTGTGGCGGCATCTGGGCCGGCGCGTCGACCCCGCAGCACTGGCCCCGCTGGCCGCCGGCCGCATGCCCGCCACCTTCTCGCTGGATGCCGATGTGCCGCTGCAAAGCCTGCCGCCCGCTGGCCTGGGCTGGTTCGGGCCGCCGGCACTGGCGGTCAGCCAGAACGGCGCGGCGCTGGTGCCGATCTTTGATGCGGTCGCGATCAACCATGGCCCCGATGCGCTGGCCATCACCCTGGCTGATGCCGCCAATGGGCTCGAACTGGTGCAGCAGGTGCGGGTTGCAGCGGGCGGTGCCTTTGTCTTCTCCGCGCAGCTGACGAACATCGGTGGGCAGCCGCTGGCGCTCGATTGGCTGGCCAGCCTGCTGGTGCCACTGCCGGCCAGCGCGGCGCAGCTGCACTGCTGGCGCGGCCGCCACAATGCCGAACAGGTGGAATGTGCCGAACCAATGCCCCAGCAAGCCTGGCGGCGCGAAGCGCGGCGCGGCCTTACCGGCCATGGCGGGCCACCGGCCGTGCTGGTGCTGGATCGGGATGCCGGTTTCGATCAGGGCCTGGTCTTTGCCCTGCAACTGGCCTGGTCCGGAGACAGCCGCCTTTCGATCGAACGGGATGATGAAGGCGGCTGGATCCTGTCAGCCGGCGCCGTGCCGGCCGGGATCATCCTGGAACCGGGCGGCAGCTGGCAGGCGCCCGATGCCATCCTCGCCATCTCGGCCCAGGGCCGCAACGGCGCCATGCAGCAGCAGCACGCCGCCGTGCGCGACCGCATCACCTGGCCGGGCGGCCACATGCGCCCGCGCCCGGTGCACGCCAACAGCTGGGAAGCCTGTTATTTCGATCATGACGAGGAACGCATCACTGCGCTGGCCCAGGCCTGTGCCGATATCGGCATCGAACGCTTCGTGCTGGATGATGGCTGGTTCCGCGGCCGCAAGGGCGATACCGCCGGCCTGGGCGACTGGACGGCGGACCCGGCCAAATATCCGCGCGGCCTGAAACCGCTTGCGGATCGCATCATCGCCATGGGGATGGAGTTCGGCCTGTGGGTCGAACCCGAGATGATCAATCCCGACAGTGATCTTTATCGCGCCCATCCCGATTGGGCCCTGCACCTGCCCGGCCGGGACCGGCCAACCGCGCGCAACCAGCTGGTGCTCGACATGCGCCGGCCCGAAGTGCGCGACCATCTGTTCGCCATGCTCGATGCGCTGCTGCGCGATGTGCCGATCGCCTATCTGAAATGGGATCACAACCGCGATCTGGCGCCCGCAGGCGGTGCCGCGCAGGTGCTGGGCACATATGATCTGCTGGCCCGCCTGCGCCGCGCCCATCCGGCGGTGGAGATTGAAAGCTGCGGCGGCGGTGGCGGCCGCTGTGATGCCGGCATCATCGCCCACACCCACCGCTTCTGGGCCAGCGACAATCTTGATGCCGTCAGCCGCACCGCCATCCAGCGCGGCTTCCTCGCCTTTCTGCCGCCCGAAGTGATGGGATCGCACATCGGTGCCAGCCCGGCCCATGCCACCGGCCGCCGCCAGTCCCTGCGCTTCCGCGCCGCCGTCGCCATGCCCGGCCATTTCGGGATCGAACTTGATCCGCGCCGCCTTGCTGCTGACGAGCGGGCCGAACTGGCCGACTGGATCGGCTTTCACAAGCAATGGCGGCACCTGCTGCACGGCGGCCAGGTCTGGCTGGGGCAGGGGGCCGATGGCCTCATCTGGCAGGCGCAAGGGCAGGGTGATGAGTTCCTCCTCTTCGCCATTCGCACCGCACCGGCGCAGGATCGCCGGCCGCAACCGCTGCAGCTGCCCTTCCTGGCTGGCAGAGCGGCCTGCCGGCTGCAATTGCTGCGCATCGCCGGTGGCCCGCGCCGGCTGGATCAGCAGCTGCCGCCACTGTGGCACAGCCCGGTTGATTTCTCTGGCAGCTGGCTGGCCCACGCCGGCCTGCCGATGCCGCCGCTCGCAGCCGAAAGCGTGGCGATTTTCCACGGGAGACGCTCCGCGTGACACTTGCTGATCGCCCGCACCGCCGGCAGGATCTGCTCACCGGCGAATGGCGGCTGGTGTCGCCCCACCGCGCGCTTCGGCCCTGGCAGGGCGATGCTGCCCCGCCACCGCCGCCACCCGCCCCGGCGCATGATCCGGCCTGCCATCTCTGCCCCGGCAACCACCGCGCCACCGGCGAGACCAACCCGGTCTATGACGGCACATTCGTGTTCGCCAATGATTTTGCCGCCCTGCTCGATGAAGGCGGGCAAGCGCCGCCCCACCCGCTGTTCCGCTCCCAGCCAGCCCGGGGGGAGGCCAAGGTCATCTGCTTCGCCCCTGATCACGGCGCGACGCTGGCGCGGCTGCCGCAGGCGGCCATCGCCCAGGTGGTCGATTGCTGGTGCAGCCTGTCGGCCGAACTGGGCGCGCGCTGGGCGCATGTGCAATTGTTCGAAAACAAGGGCGCCATGATGGGCGCGTCCAGCCCGCACCCGCACGGGCAGGCCTGGGCCAGCGATTTCCTGCCCGAACTCGTGCAGAAGGAAGATCTGCGCCAGCGCGAATGGCTGGCGGCCAATGGCCAGAATTTGCTGGATGCGGTGGTTGCGGCCGAACTGGCGGCCGGCGAGCGGTTGGTGGAGGTGAACGCACACTGGCTGGCGGTGGTGCCATGGTGGGCGGCCTGGCCGTTTGAAACCCTGCTGGTGGCACGCACGCCGGTGGCCCGCCTGGAACAGCTTGATGGCGCGGCCCGCGCCGCGCTGGCCGCCATCCTCTCGCGCCTGCTCCGCCGCTATGACGCGCTGTTTTCCTGTGATTTTCCCTATTCCATGGGCTGGCACGGCGCGCCCCATGCCCTGGGCGATGACACGGCGCATTGGCGGCTGCACGCGCATTTCTTCCCGCCGCTGCTGCGCTCGGCCACGGTGCGCAAGCATATGGTCGGCTTCGAACTGCTGGCCGAGACGCAGCGGGACATCACGCCCGAAATGGCTGCGGCACGGCTGCGGGCGGCAGGAGGTGACGCATGAGCGTGATCGAGCGGGCACGGCAGGGCTTTGTGGCGGCCCTTGGCACCGCGCCCGATGGCGTGGTGTTCGTGCCCGGCCGGGTCAATCTGATTGGCGAGCATGTCGATTACAACGATGGCCGCGTGCTGCCGATGCCGATTTCGGTGGGCACCGCCATCGCCTGGCGTGCCACCCAGGCGCCGGAGATTGCTGCCGTCGCGCTTGATTTCGATGCTGCCATTGATCGCTTCACCCCCGGCACCGCCACCCCGCACCAGCCAGCCGATTGGCGATCCTATCTGCGCGGCATGGCGGCCGGGCTGCCGGCCCAGGGCCTCAACCCGGGCGGGGCGCAGCTGGCCATTGCCGGGTCCATCCCGCGCGGCTCTGGCCTGTCGTCTTCTGCCTCCCTGTGTGTGGCGGTGGGCCGGGCGCTGTGTGCGGCGGCCGGCATTAACGCCACGCCGCGGCAACTGGCGCTGGCGGCCCAGCAGGCCGAACATCAATGGGCCGGCGTGCGCTGCGGGATCATGGATCAGATGGCGGTGGCAGCCGGCGCCCCTGGCCATGCGCTGCTGCTCGATTGCGCCGATCTTTCCACGCGGCAGGTGCCGTTGCCTGCCGATTGGGCGGTGATGATCGTGCAATCGGGCGTGCGCCGCGGCCTAGTGGAGGGGCATTACAACCGCCGCCGCGCCGATTGCGAACAGGCTGCCGCCGCGCTGGGCCTGCCATCGCTGCGCCAGGCCAGGCTGGCGGCGCTGGCCGGTGCCGGGCTTGATCCGGTTGTGGCGCGCCGCGCCGAACATGTGATCGGCGAGATTGCCCGCGTGTCCGCCGCCGAAGCGGCCATCGCCGCCAGGGATCTGCCTGCCCTCGGCGATCTGCTGCGCGCCAGCCATGCCTCCCTGCGCGATCTGTTCGAGGTGAGCCACCCCGATGTTGACCGGCTTGTCGATGTGCTCAACGCCGCCATCGGCCCCAGCGGCGGCGCGCGTATGACCGGCGGCGGTTTTGGCGGTGCCGTGGTTGCCGTGCTGCCCAGTCCTCAGGCCGAACGGGTGCGCGCCATCGTGACACGCGATTACCGCCCACCCGATGGCGGGCCGCTGGATATCCTGCTGGAAAACGCCGGCTGAGGAGCGCTCTGACGGCAAGGCCAAAACCATCAACGAAAAAGGCCGGAACCCGAAGGTTCCGGCCTTTTCAAGATGGTGATCCCTACGGGACTCGAACCCGTGTTTTCGCCGTGAAAGGGCGACGTCCTAGACCGCTAGACGAAGGGACCAGCAGCGAGAGGCCGCCTGTTATTGGCATGGGGCCGCCGCGTCAACCAGCATTTTGCTGGAAACTGTGGAAAAATCGCCCTCCCTCAGCGGCCATCGGCAAAGGCGGCGTCGTCCAGCTCCAGTTCCACGGCGTTGCCGCCGGTCCAATCGTCGCGTTTCACTCGGCCGGCGACATGGATCGGCCGACCACGCGCGCCCTGCAAGAGGGCGCCCATCTCGCTGTCGCCCTGCCGCCAGGCCATCGCCTTGATGCGCCCGCCATCCGCGCCAGCCAGTTGCAGCCGCAGGTGATTGTCGCCCACAATCCGGCTGTCCACGATCTGGAACGGCCCGGCGGCAACGCGCGGCGCCGGCCAGCCCTGGCCATAAGGCCCAGCCGTTTCCAGCACATCCACCAGCCCGGCATTCAGCCCGCGCGGCGCCACGGCAACATCGATCGACAGGCTGCGTTCGGCCGTGGCTGCCGCCACCGCGGCCGCCATGCGATCGTTCAAAAATTCATCCAGCGCGCCAATCCGGTCGGCCGCCACCGTCAGCCCCGCCGCCATGGCATGGCCGCCCCCGGCGATCAGCAGGCCATGATCGGCAGCCGCCAGCACCGCCGCGCCCAGATCAACGCCGGTGATCGACCGGCCGGACCCCTTGGCGGTGCCATCCTCCTGAATGGCGATCACGATCGCCGGACGGCCCAGCCGCTCCTTCAGCCGGCTGGCGACAATGCCGATCACGCCGGGGTGCCAGCCTTCCCCCGCCACCAGGGTGCAGCCCGGCGCCGGTGTGGCGGTGGCCAGCGCCGCATCGGTCACCGCCTGTTCGATGGCGCGGCGTTCCTGGTTCAACTGGTCCAACCGGGCAGCAATCTCGGCGGCTTCGGCGGCATCATGGGTGGTGAGCAACCGCACGCCGAGATCGGCCTGGCCCACGCGCCCGCCGGCATTCACCCGCGGCCCCAGCGCAAAGCCCAGATCGCGGGCGACCGGCGCGCGATTGAGCCGGGCGGCATCGGCGAGCGCCGCCATGCCGATATTCTCCCGCCGCGCCATCACCTTCAGCCCCTGGGTGACAAAGGCGCGGTTGAGGCCCCGGAGCGCCGCCACATCGGCCACCGTGCCCAGCGCCACCAGATCGATCAGCGCCATCAGATTGGGTTCATCCCGGTGGGCAAACCAGCCCCTCGCGCGCAGCAGCCGGTTCAGGGCGACGGCAAGCAGAAAGGCCATGCCCACGGCCGCCAGATGGCCAAATTGCGCCGCATCGGCGGCTTCATCCAGCCGGTTGGGGTTCACCAGTGCGACCGCCGGGGGCAGGGCGGTGCTGGCCTTGTGGTGATCCACCACGATCACATCCAGTCCGGCGGCCCTGGCGGCTTCCAGCGCGGCAAAGCCTTGCGTGCCGCAATCCACCGTCACCACCAGGTCGGCGCCAGCCTGTTTCAATGCCACCAGCGCCTCCGCCGACGGGCCATAGCCTTCCAGCAGCCGGTCGGGGATATAATGGCCGACCTTGCCGCCACAGCTGCGCAGGTACCGGATCAGCACGGCGGCCGATGTGGCGCCATCCACATCATAATCGCCGTAAACAACGATCATCTCGTCCCGCGCCAGCGCCTCGGCGAGCCGCTCGGCGGCGCGGTCCATATCGGCAAAGATCGACGGATCGGGCAGCCAGTCGCGCAGTGTCGGCGCCTTCAGCCGGGCAAAATCCGCCGGTTCGCCGCCGCGCGTGCGGAACAGATGGTGCAGCAGCTCATCATCGCCCCGCCCATCCAGCCCATTCCCCGGCGGCAAGCCCCCCCGCCAGGCCCAACGCTGGCCGGTGAGGGAGGTGCTGATGCCGAAGACGGGGCGGGGGGAGTCCATGGCGTCCTTCATCCACTGTGGAACGGCCCGGCGCAAGTTGCCCCTCCGCCTCGTTCTGCTCGGCACCTCCCCAAACAAGTTTGGGGAGGAATGAGACAAGATGCTCCCCAAACTTGTTTGGGGAGGTGGCGCCCGCAGGGCGACGGAGGGGCCGTTACGGATGCCGCACGGCGCGATGTTCGCCGCTCACCCGGCGCACGGTGCCGGTGGAGGCACGCATTACGATGGTTTCGGTGGTGATCACGCCATTCTTGCGCCGCTTCACCCCCTTCAGCAGGGAGCCATCGGTGACGCCGGTGGCGGCAAAGATGCAATCGCCCTTGGCCATGTCTTCCAGGCCATAGATGCGATCAAGATCGGTGATGCCCCAGCGGCGGGCACGGCCGCGTTCATCATCGTTGCGGAACAACAGCCGCCCCTGCATCTGCCCGCCCACGCAGCGCAGCGCGGCCGCCGCCAGCACGCCTTCCGGCGCCCCGCCCGAACCCATGTAGAGATCAATGCCGGTCTCGGGATCGGTGGTGGCGATCACGCCGGCGACATCGCCATCGGGGATCAGCATGATGCCGCAGCCCAGCGCGCGCAGCTCGGCAATCAGGCTTTCGTGGCGCGGCCGGTCGAGCACGCAGACAATGATGTCAGACGGGTGCACACCCTTGGCCGCCGCCACCGCCTCGACATTCTGAGTCGGCGTCTTGTCCAGGCTGATGATGCCTTCGGGATAGCCGGGGCCAACCGCCAGCTTGTCCATATAGACATCGGGCGCATTCAACAGCCCGCCCTCTTCGGCGATGGCCAGCACGGCCAGCGCGTTGGGCCCGGCCTTGGCGGTGATGGTGGTGCCTTCCAGCGGATCGAGCGCGATATCGATGCGCGGGCCGGTGCCGATGGCCTTGCCCACCTTCTCACCGATGAACAGCATCGGCGCCTCGTCACGCTCGCCTTCGCCGATCACCACCGTGCCGTCAAAATCCAGCTGGTTCAGCGCGTTGCGCATCGCTTCCACGGCGGCGGCATCGGCGGCCTTCTCGTTGCCCCGCCCGATCAGCTTTGATGCGCCAATCGCGGCATATTCGGTGACCCGCACCATTTCGAGCACAAGCACGCGATCAAGCACATGGCTGGGAGCCGTCATTTTCTGTCCACCCCGTAATCCGAATCAATGGCGCACAGCCTTACGCCCGCCACGCCACGCGCGAAAGGCGTCAAAAATCCAGTATGTGCATCATCACCGGCTGCCCCACCACCGATGGGGAGGCGGCCATGCGGGCCAGACTGTCCACCACATCGGCTTCGCGGGCTTCGTGGGTGACCATCACCACCATGGCATCGCCGCTGCTCGACGTGCCGCGCTGCACCAGGCTTTCGATGGAAACCCCGCAATCGCGCAGCGCCGCCGTCAGCTCCGCGAGCACACCGGCGCGATCCGCCACGTTCAGGCGCAGATAATAACGCCCGCGCCGGCCGGCCGCATCGGCGCGGGGCAGGGCGGCCAGATCGGCCACCGGCATCACGAAGGGCGGGCGCACATCACCGCGCGCGATATCGACCAGATCGGCCACCACCGCGCTCGCCGTCGGCCCTTCGCCGGCACCGCGCCCCTGGAAGAACAGCCGGCCAACGAAATCGCCTTCCACCACCACGGCGTTCAGACTGCCCATCGTGGTCGCCACCGGATGCGCCATCGGCACCAGCGCCGGGTGCACGCGTTGGAACAGCCGGCCATCTTCGGCTTCCGCCAGGCCCACCAGCTTGATGCGGAAACCCAGCGCGGCGGCCTGGGCGATATCGGCGCTTTCGATGGCGCGGATGCCGGTGCAAGCCACGCCGGCAAAATCGATGCGCGCGCCAAAGGCCAGCGCCGCCAGGATCGACAATTTGTGCGCCGTGTCGATGCCATCAATGTCGAAACTCGGGTCCGCCTCGGCAAAGCCCAACGCCTGGGCATCGGCCAACACCTCGGCAAAGCCCAGGCCTTCGGCTTCCATGCGCGACAGGATATAATTGCAGGTGCCGTTCATCAGGCCATAAACGCGGGTGATCCGGTTGGCGGCGCTGCCTTCCGAAATCCCCTTGATCACCGGAATGCCGCCGGCCACCGCCGCTTCATATTTCAGCGGCAGGTCTGCCGCTTCCGCCATCTGTGCCAGTTCCAGGCCATGATGCGCCAGCATCGCCTTGTTGGCCGTCACCAGCGGCTTGGCCGCGCCCAGCGTGCGGCGGGCCAGCGTCAACGCCGGGCCATCCGATCCGCCGATCAATTCCACCACCACATCCACATCATCGCGGGTGGCGAGTTCGGCGGCATCATCCACCCAGGCGATGCCATCCAGGCTGATGCCGCGATCCCGGTTGCGATCCCGCGCGCTCACCGCCGTCACCACGATCGGCCGCCCGGCCCGCCGCGCCACCAGATCGGCGTTCTGCGCCAATATCTTCACCACGCCGGCGCCCACATTGCCCAGCCCGGCGATCCCGATGCGAAGTGCGCTTGCCATGGCTTAGCCCCCCGCCTTCACCGATGGCGTGTTCACGCCCATCGATTGCAGATATTTGCGGATATTTCGCGCCGCCTGGCGCAGCCGCTGCTCATTTTCCACCAGCGCGATGCGCACAAAGCCCTCGCCATCCTCGCCATAGCCAACGCCCGGCGCCACCGCCACGCCGGCTTCGGTGAGCAGTTGCTTGGAAAATTCCAGGCTGCCCAGATGCGCCAGCGCCGGCGGCAGCGGCGCCCAGGCAAACATGCTGGCCCGCGGCGCCGGAATTTCCCACCCGGCGCGGCCAAAGCTTTCCACCAGCACATCGCGCCGCCGGTGATAGAGCGCGCGGTTCTGCGCCACGATATCCTGCGGGCCATTCAGCGCCGCCACCGCCGCCGCCTGGATCGGCGTGAACGCGCCATAATCCAGATAGGATTTCACCCGCGTCAGTGCCGAAATCAGCGTCTTGTTGCCCACCGCAAAGCCGATGCGCCAGCCCGCCATGGAATAGGATTTCGACAATGAAGTGAACTCGATCGCCACATCCTTCGCCCCCGGCACCTGCAGGATCGACGGGGTGGGCTGGCCATCGAAATAAATCTCGGAATAAGCGAGATCCGAAAGCACCCAGATATTGTGCTTCTTCGCAAACGCCACCACCCGCTCGTAAAAGGCGAGATCGGCCACCTCGGCGGTCGGGTTGCTGGGGTATCCCATCACCAGCACGCTGGGGCGCGGCACGGTGAAGCGCACCGCCCGCTCCAGCGCTTCGAAATAACGCTCGTCAGGCGTCGTCGGCACGCTGCGGATGGTCGCGCCGGCAATGATGAAGCCAAAGGTGTGAATGGGATAAGACGGGTTGGGCGCCAGCACCACATCGCCCGGCGCGGTGATCGCCTGCGCCAGATTGGCCAGGCCTTCCTTGGAACCCAGCGTCACCACCACTTCCGTATCGGGATCAAGATCAACCCCGAACCGTCGGTCATAATAAGCCGCCTGCGCCCGCCGCAGCCCCGGAATCCCCTTCGACGCGCTGTAACCATGCGCATCCGGCTTGGCCGCCACCTCGGCCAGCTTGGCGATCACATGCGGCGGCGGCGGCAGATCGGGATTGCCCATGCCCAGGTCGATAATGTCCTCCCCGCGCGCCCGGGCGGCGGCCCGCATGGCGTTCACTTCCGCAATCACATAGGGCGGCAAGCGTTTGATGCGGTAAAATTCGTCCTGCATGGCCAGTTCCGTTGGGTTGGTGATGCTGCCTTAGGCAGTGATCGGGCAAAAGAAAAGCGGCGGAGAAACATCTTTGTTTCGCCGCCGCCGGTGAGAGGGTTTGATTCTTGCTCTATCCCTCAGGTCGGTGGCGGCGCGCCGGCGGCAGCGGCAATCGCGGCGGCAGCTGCTGCTGCGCCGGCCATGATGGCTGCAATGGTCGCCTGCTGGCGCACACGTCTCTCCACGCCGGCCCATCGCCGGCTTGGCGGCCATAACCCAAAAGGCCGGGCTTGGCAAAGCCCGCGCTTCAAGGGCACAACAGGCCATCAGGAGCGCGAAACCATGTCCGATCCCGCCGAACAGGCCCAGCAAAGCTTTCAGCAGCTCACCGATCTGATGGGCAAGGGCCAGCAGATGATGCTGGAATTCTGGACGAAGGAGCATGCCGCCCCGCCGCTGGTGCCCGATCCGCTCGGCGTCATGTCCACCTGGGCCAAGGCGTGGAGCGCCATGCTCGCCGATCCCGCCCGCCTGATGGAGCAGCATCAACGCTATCTCACCGAAGCGCTCGATCTGTGGCAGCGCTTCCTCACCCCCAATGCCGAACCGGCCCAGATCAAGGACAAGCGCTTCGCCGGGAAAGCCTGGGCCGAAAACCCCGCCTTCGATTTCCTCCGCCAATCCTACCTGCTCACCGCCAGCCACATCATGCAGGCCGCCGGCCAGTTGGATGGGCTCGACGCCGCCGAACAGGCCAAGGCGCAATTCCTCATCAAGCAGTTCATCGATGCGATGAGCCCCGCCAACTTCCTCGCCACCAATCCCGAAGTGCTGGCCAGAACCGCCGAAACCGGCGGCGCCAACCTCATCAAGGGCCTCGAACATCTGCTCGCCGATCTTTCCGCCGGCCGCATGCGGATGACCGATGAAAACGCCTTCGAAGTCGGCCGCAACGTCGCCATCACACCGGGCAAAATCGTCTTCCAGAACCGCCTGTTCCAGCTGATCCAATATGCCCCCAGCACCGAGACGGTGTTCGCCACCCCGCTGCTGATCTTCCCGCCGTGGATCAACAAATATTACATCCTCGATCTCACCGCCGAAAAAAGCTTCATTCGCTGGGCCGTCGCGCAAGGCCTCACCGTCTTCGTCGTCAGCTGGAAAAATGCCGACGAAACCCTGGCCGACGCCACCATCGACACCTATGTCGAAGAAGGCATGTTCACCGCCATCGATCTGGTCCGCCAGATCTGCGCCGTGCCCTCCGTCCACACCATCGGCTATTGCGTCGCCGGAACCACGCTCGCCGCCGCACTCGCCGTCCTCACCGCCCGCGGGCAGGCCGAAAAGGTCGCCACCGCCACCTTCTTTACCGCCCAGGTCGATTTCAGCGACGCCGGCGAACTCAAACTCTTCGTCGACGATGCCAGCCTCGACACCATCGACACACTCACCAGCGGCAAACCCGTGCTCGACGGCCGCTACATGGCCACCAGCTTCAACCTGCTGCGCTCCAACGATCTGATCTGGAACTATGTCGTCAACAACTACATGCTGGGCAAAGACTATTTCCCCTTCGACCTGCTCTACTGGAACTCCGACGCCACCAACGTCCCCGCCCGCTGGCACCGGGACTATCTCGACCAGATGTACCGCCAGAACCTGCTCGCCAAGCCCGGCGGCATGACCATCGCCGGCACCCCCGTAAACCTCGCCACCGTCACCACCCCCAGCTACATCCAGGGCGGCCGCGAAGACCATATCGCCCCGGCCCGGTCAGCCTTCAAACTCACCCACGCCTTCACCGGCGAAACCCGCTTCGTCCTCGCCGGCAGCGGGCACATCGCCGGCGTCGTCAACCCACCATCCTCCGGCAAATATCAATATTGGACCAACGACACCAAAGCCGACACCCTGGACGCCTTCATCGCCGGCGCCAAGGAAACCAAGGGCAGCTGGTGGCCCGACTGGATCGCCTGGCTCGCCCCGCGCTCTGGCAAGCAGGTGAAACCGCGCGTGCCGGGGAAGGGGGCGTACACGGCGATCGAGGATGCGCCGGGGGCGTATGTGAAGGAGCGGATTTGAGGGGGGAAGGAAATGGGGCCTCCGGCGGGCAGGGACGCAGTCCCTGCACCCGTTTGTTTTGGAGTGGCCCACTCGGCTGACGCTGTCCTTGGTTTCCACCGTGTAACAATCACGTTGATCCAAACGAATGCACCACTATGATCGCAACCGTGATTCAACGCCTGTTCCTCATGCTTGCGGCCATCCTTGTTGCGCTGCTGCCGCTTGAAACCGCGAATGCGGTCGCTGGCTGCACGCCCATGGCTGCGATGCAGGCAGATAATGGCGATTGCGGAGGCTGCGGCGACCATGAACGGCAGCCGTGCCAGATCGCTTGCCTCACCCTGTGCCAGTCCCTGCCGGCCGCCAGCGCGGTTTCGCCGGTTCCGCCCGGTATCTCGTCCGTCTCCTATGAGGCGTTGCTCGTGAGCGTCCCGCCTCTGGTGACCATCGGCCCGGAGCCGCCACCTCCGCGACTGTTCCGCTGATCGCTGCAATTCAACATCAACGGAGATTTCAACATGAAGAAGTACATCATCGCCGCAGCCGTGTTGCTTGGTTCCAGCTCCGCAGCCTTCGCCGCTGCACCGGAACAGGTTGCTCATCTGGCAATGTCCTGCTGCGACCTCGTTCTCGCTTGCTGTGATGCGGCCATGAGCTGCTGCTGACACGCAATTGAACGAAGCATGAGGGCGGGTGTCCGGTCTGAGACCGGGCACCCGCTTTTTTGTGGCAATCGCCTGTCGCAGAGATTGCAACGCGCCTGGCGCAGCCAACCTCGGACACGATCCGCCCTCCTGCTTCCCCTTGCGATGGAAGCGCGAAATCCACTATCCAGACTGCCCGGTGTCGTTGCGGACGTGGGGATTGAGCGCTGCTGCAGCAGTCGGGATCAATCGCACCGGGAAGGCTCCGGCCCGGAGTAGCTTGTCCGTCCGGGCGGCAACGGTGCGGCCGGTCTGTCCTGCGTCGCACCCGGAGCCGCTTTCCTCACCAGCGTGGCCGAGACAAGGGGCAGGTGGTGACCCGACTGGATCGTTTGGTTGATCCCACGCTCCGGCGGCTAGGTGAGAACGCGTGTGCCGGAAAAGGTGCCCTAAAAGGCCACCTAGGATGCGCCGGGGTGCATGTGAAGTAGCGAATTTAGTGGTCTATAGTGCGCAGTCGTGAAAATCAGGCAATTGGCAATGTCAAGGAATGGGGTGCAGACGCATGCATTTGACATATGCCAATATGGGCGGCTAGCATGCTTGGGAATTTTGGAGCAAAGAGTATGTCAGAAGATGGTGTTGTGGACGCAAAGAGAAGTCCAGTGTTTGCTGCGGTAGGCGGCTTGGCGCTCTTATTCGCACTCTTCTCTCCTTTAATTTTAGTGACTATGCCGCTGTTGTTGGTTGCGACTTGTGGTGTTATCAGCATTTTTCGGAAAGAAAATCCAAGATGGCTTGCTCCTGTAGTGGTGGGAGGTGCGGTATTGGTTCTGTTTTCGGCGAGTAATCAAATGTCAAACATTCGTGGAGACTCTGCTTCAAATATCTCATCAGTTGAAATTGCCGACTGGAGTTGGTCAGCAGGTCCTGACTTTGGAACTAGTGGGACAATAAAGTGGAGAGTATCTGTGAAGAACAAAACTGATCGTCCTATTGAGTCAGTAGAAATTCAGTTTTCCTCATTTGATAAAACCGGAAAACTATTGACTACGAGGTCGAGTTACGTGAATGCTATTCCGCCTAGTGGAATTAGAAACGACGAGTCATTTGCTGACTATTACGGAACCGAAGATACTGCCAATGTCTCCGTTGTTTCTGTTAGGTTTTCAGATTGATCAAAAAGTTGATCTTGCCAAGCTCAAATAGGTGCAGTTCTTGCAATCCGCCCGCACTTTACCCCACTATTGCCAATTAAGCGGGACCCCGGATCAAGTCCGGGGTGACGGGGGAAGGGGGTTGCCCTGAAACGAATGGGTGCAGGGGCTCAGCCCCTGCCCGCCGGAAGCCCCTCTTACTTGGCCGCCCCCGTATCCCGCACCGAGCGTTGGAAGAACTCCACCTTTTCCACCACCCGGCCGGAGGCGTCGCGGCGGAATTCCACTTCGTGCATCTCGCTGCCGTCGGGGGCGATGCGGCGGAAGCGGTCGGGGGCGGTGGGTTTGAGGTAGCTCAAATGCCCAGCCGGTTCGGGATCGGGGAGGGAGAGGGTGACGAGGCCGCCGTTCCAGGGGAGGATGATGGTTTCATTGTCCCACGTGCCGGTGGTGTAGCGGCCGGCATAGTCTTCCAGCGGCAGGGTGACGGGGGCGGGGGATTTGAAGCTGTGGCTGCGGCGGGCGTCGAGCAGCTTGTGCACCTGGACGGTGTCGCCCCACACTTCGTGATTGTCGGTGGTCATCACCGCCACGGCGTTTTCGCTGTCGGGCCGGATCAGGATGGTGGTGTGATAACCGGGGCAGCTGCCGTCGTGGCCGATATAATGGCCATCGTCGGCGTCTTCGTTGAAGAAGCCCAGGCCCCAGCTGCCGCCGTTCATCTTGTCGACGAACTGGATGCGCTGCATTTCCCGGAGGGTGCTGGGTTTGAGGACGCCGGGGGTGGCGGGCGCGGTTTCCTGTGCGAGCAGGCCGATCTGCCAAAGGCCGAAGCGCACCAGGTCTTCCGCGGTGCTGGTGAAGCCGGCGGCGGGGGTGATGGCCCTGGCATCAAAGCGATTGAGGAGCGTGCGGCTGCCGTCGCGCTTCAGCGGGCTCCAGCCCACCGCCATGCGGGTGCCGATCAGGGCATAGGGGTGGAAGGGCCGGGTGTCGTTGAGGCCGAGGGGCTGCAGGATGCCGCTGGTCACCAGCCCGGCATAATCGCGGCCCGCCACGGCGGCTGCGGCTTCGCCGGCCAGGGTGACGCCGATGTTGCTGTATTGATAGACGCGGCCGGCCGGATAGAGCGCGTTGTGCTGGCCCATTTCGGCCTGCAGATGTTCCCG
Source organism: Sandarakinorhabdus sp. FBCC-B8862 (assembly GCF_059745315.1). Lineage (NCBI taxonomy): Bacteria > Pseudomonadati > Pseudomonadota > Alphaproteobacteria > Sphingomonadales > Sphingosinicellaceae > Sandarakinorhabdus > Sandarakinorhabdus sp. FBCC-B8862. The sequence goes on along the minus strand of NZ_CM185574.1, from coordinate 338,151 downwards.
GGTGGGGAAGGGGAAATCGGGCGGCGTCCAGTTGCCGGTGTCACTGTCCCGCTGCACGCCGGCCGAATGGGTGAGCAGGCCGCGCAGGGTGACGGGGATGGAATCGCGGCCATCGGGCTTGTGGGCGGCCCAGGGCAGATAGGTGGTGACGGGCTCATCCAGCCGCAGCCTGCCGGCCTCCCACTGCTGCATCACGGCGACCGCGGTGAACAGCTTGGAGATGGAGCAGATCGAATAGATGGTGTCGCCGCGCGCCGGCACCTTCTTCGCGGCATCGACATGGCCATAGCCCCTGGACCAGACCAGCCTGTCCTTGTGGCCAATGGCGATGCTGTAGGCCGGCCAGCGGCCATAGACCTGCGCCGCATCGGCCCAGGCATCGATCAGGCGGATGGCTTCGGCGGTGGCGGGATCGGCAGCCGGCTGTGCTCTGGCCGTGGTGGACAGCAGCGCGGCGATCAGGGCAACCCCACCGAAACGCCCCGTCGCCCCGGACTTGATCCGGGGCTTGGCTTTTCTGTTCCCGCTAAGAAAGCCGAGCCCCGTGTCGAGCACGGGGCGACGATCCAAAGAAGAGGGGAGCATCACTCCGCCGCTTCCAGCATCCGGGCCGGCGCGGTGGCGCTCGTGAGGGTCAGCTCATTGTCCACCGGGCCATCGAGCAGTTCGGCCCGGTCATATTTGTAATTGGCCGTCACCATCCACGGCGCGCGGTTGCCGGATCGGGGCAGGGCATCGGCACCGCGCTGGACATAGCCGGAGGCCAGATCCATCGCCAGCCGTTCCGGCACCACATCGGCGGCCGGGGTGGGCGTGGCAATCTCGGCGCCCTTGGCGTCCATATGGTTGATCAGCCGGCAGACATAATCGGCGATCAGATCAGACCGCAGGGTCCAGCTGGCGTTGATATAGCCAAAGCTCTGGAACATGTTGGGAATGCCGGAATACATCATGCCCTTGTAGGCCAGGCTGTCGGCGGTGCGGCGGGGGATGCCATCCACCCGCACCTGCATCCCGCCCAGCGCCTCCAGCTTCAGGCCGGTGGCGGTCACGATGATGTCGGCGGCCAGCAGTTCGCCCGACTTGAGGCGGATGCCGCCAGCCTCGAACCGCTCGATCTGGTCGGTCACAATGCTGGCGCGGCCGGCAGTGATGGCGCTGAACAGATCGGCATCGGGCACCAGGCACAGCCGCTGATCCCAGGGGTTATAGCCGGGGGTGAAATGGGTTTCGAGGTCGTAATCGGCCGGCAGCAGCTTGGCGAGCCGCTTCAGCAGCGTCTCGCGCACCTTGCCGGGGTTTTCGCGGGTCTGCTTGTAGAACCACTGGCCGAAGGTGACATTCTTCCAGCGCACGATGTCATACGCCATCTGCGCCGGCAGCACCGCCTTCAGCACATTGGCAATCGCGTCGGACGAGGGGCGGGAGACCATCCACGTCGGCGTGCGCTGCAGCATGGTGACATGGGCGGCCTGCTTGGCCATCTCCGGCACCAGCGTCACGGCGGTCGCACCCGATCCGATGATCACCACGCGCTTGCCGGCATAGTTGAGATCTTCGGGCCAGAATTGCGGGTGGATGATCTGGCCGGCGAAGTCCGCCTCACCCTCCCAGCGCGGGCGGTGGCCTTCGCCATAGTTGTAATAGCCGGAGCACATGTAGAGGAAGCGGGCGGTGAGGGTGGCCGGGCCCTGCGGCGTGTCGGCGGTCACCGTCCAGCGGGCGGTTTCGCTGTCCCACGCGGCGTCCGTCACCTTGTGGTTGAAGCGGATGTGGGGCGTGATGCCATGCTCTTCGGCCGTTTCGCGGATATAGGCACGGATCGACGGGCCGTCGGCAATCGCCTTGGCCGCCTTCCACGGCTTGAAGCGATAGCCCAGCGTGTACATGTCTGAATCAGACCGGATGCCGGGATAGCGGAACAGATCCCAGGTGCCGCCAATGGCGCCGCGCCCTTCCAGGATGGCCCAGCGCTTGGACGGGCACTGCTGCTTCAGCTGCACGGCAGCGCCAATGCCCGACAGGCCGGCCCCGACAATCAGCACATCCACATCAACGTCGGCCATGATCAACTCTCCGCTTTACGCAAACGTAAAGCGGCGGTGCCGGCGCTGCAATGGGGCAAAAGCGACAGGATCAGCGGCGCGGCGCGCCAGGGAGTGGCGGCAGCGGCCGAGGCCGGTCCTTGCGCGGCATCTGCGCCTGATAGGCCACCAGGCAATGCTCCCCGCAATAAGGGAAGCCTGGCTGCACGCCCTTGCCGCAGAAATGGAAATCCGGCTCGCCCGGATGGCCGATCGGCCACTTGCACACCTTGTCGTTGAGATCGAGCAAGGTTGTGCGGGTCTGCTTGCCGCCCTTCACCGGCTTGGCCGGCGCCTTGGCCACCACGGGGGCGGGGGCCGGCTGCGGCGCCGGGATCGGGGCCTCCGCGCGCGGCGGCGGCGGCGCGGCCGGTTCGGCGGCGCGCGGCGGCGGGGCAGGGGCGGGCGCCGGACGCGGCGCGGCCTCCTCGGCGGCGGCCTTCACCGGCGACGGCCGGCTTTCCAGCCCCAGCCGGTGCGCCTTGCCGATCACGGCGTTGCGGGTCACGCCTTCACCCAGCATCTCGGCAATCTGGGTCGCGGTCATGCCGCCTTCCCAGCCCTGCTTCAGCTTGGCGATACGCTCTTCGGTCCAGGCCATGGATTATCTTTGCCTCACAAAAGCCGCCAGCCTCTTGGCAGGGGGCACGTTCAACCGTAAGCCCCTAACCATGATGCACGCGGATAACAAGCTGCCTCCCTTCCGGGAACCCGGAGTGCCGGTGATCGCCCGGCTGAACGGGGAGGGGTTGAAGACCCTTTATCTGAAAGAGGTGCGCCGGTTTTTCAAGGTGCAGCTGCAAACGATCTGGGCCCCGGCGATGACGACGCTGCTGTTCCTGATCATCTTTGCCGTGGCACTCGGCCGCAACAACACTTTGATCCTGGGCGTGCCCTATGCCGATTTCCTTGGCCCCGGCCTGATCGTCATGGGCATGATCCAGAACAGCTTTGCCAACACCTCGTCGTCCATCCTGGTGGCCAAGGTGCAGGGCTCGATCATCGATGTGCTGATGCCGCCGCTGTCCGCCGGTGAACTCATGCTGGCCTGGGTCGGCGGTGCGCTCACCCGCGCGTGGCTGGTCGGCTTTGCGGTGTGGACGGCGATGGCGCTTGCCCCGGGCGTCGATGTGCCGATCAGGGATCCGCTGCTGGTCTTCTATTTCGGCTCAATGGGGTCGGTCCTGCTGGCGCTGCTGGGCATCCTCACCGGTGTCTGGTCCGACAAATTTGATCATGCCGCGGCCGTCACCAACTTCGTCATCCAGCCGCTCACCCTCTTGTCGGGCACCTTCTATGTCATCGATCGGGTCAACCCGCTGATGGCCACGCTCAGCCACGCCAACCCCTTCTTCTATGTCATCGATGGCTTCCGCTCCGGCTTCATCGGGAACAGCGATGGGCTGCTGCTGCAGGGGGCGCTGGTGCTGGCGCTGGTGAATGCCGTGCTGTGGGTGGTTTGTTACAAAGTGGTGAAATCAGGCTGGAAATTGCGCGCCTGACCGGTTCGGCATGCGGCAACGACGTATTTGCAGCCTGCACAACAAGCGACTAACCGTGCGACGCATTTTGGCGCGGGGGATTTCCGCCGCGACAACGTAGGTCTGGGCAGACATGATCATGATCACCACTCACCCATTTGGCCGCCTGGCCGGCCTTGGCGCGGCTTCCCTGTTGCTGTTTGCCTGCAGCAGCAGCGGCGGCGACGACAAGGCCGGCCCCGGCGCTGGCATGAAGCGCCCGCCGCAACTGGTCGCCGCGCAGACGGCCAGCATGGAAGAATTCGCCCCCACGCTGATCGCGCTGGGCACCGTCACCCCAAGCCAGAGCGTTGCCGTGCGCCCGCGCGCCGATGGCGAGATCATCGGCATCGCCTTCAAGGAAGGGGACAATGTTCGCGCCGGCCAGGTGCTGTTCCGCCTTGATCCGCGCCAGGCCCGCGCTGCCGTTGCCCAGGCCGAAGCCGAGGTGAAGGGCGCGATTGCCGCCGAACGCCGCGCCCGCCTTGATTATGAACGGGCCGAGGCGCTGGTCGGCAAGGGCTTTGTGTCCACGGCCGCCCGCGATCTGGCCCGCGCCAATGCCTATTCGGCGCGCAGCAACATCGAAACCACCCAGGCCATTCTCGATTCCGCCAAGGTGCAGCTGTCGTTCCTCACCGTCACTGCGCCGATTTCCGGCCGCACCGGCGAACTCGGCTTCCGCCTTGGCGCCAATGTCCGGCAGGGCGATGCGACGGCACTGGTCACCATCAACCAGCTGTCGCCCATCCATGTCCGCTTCCTGGTGCCGGCTGCCAATGTCCAGCAGGCCCGCAGCCTGTTGGCGAGTGGGGGCGGCAAGGTGGTGGCCCGCGATCCGCAAAGCGGCAGCGAAATCGCCAGAGGCCGCCTCGTCTTCCTCGACAACAATGTCGATCCCGGCAACGGCGGCGTCGCGGCCCGCGCCGAATTCCGCAACGAAGGCGATGTGCTGTGGCCGGGCGCCGTCGTGAACGTCGAATTCCCGCTGGGCCAGCCCCGCCCGCACATCGCCCTGCCCGAAGGCGCCGTGCAGACCGGCCGCGATGCCCCGTTCGTCTGGTCGGTCAGCGCCGGCGGCCCAGGCGGCAAGGGCGCCGGCGGCAAGGGGCCGGGCGGCAAGGTCAAGATGCGTGACGTCGTCGTGGCCGGCCGCATGGGCGGCAAGGTCTATCTTGCCAGCGGTGTGCAGCCCGGCGAGCAGATCGTGGTTGATGCGCTCGCCCGGTTGAAGGATGGCGATGCGGTGCGGCTCAAGGGCCCGGGCAAGCCGCAGATGGCCGCCCAGCCGCCCGCCGCCACCGGGAGCGCCGGCTGATGGGCTTTGTCCGCCTCTGCGTCGAACGGCCGATCGCCACCATCCTTCTCACGCTGGCGGTGGTGTTCGGCGGCTTCTTCGGATACCGCCAACTGGCCGTTTCGGCCCTGCCAGAGGTGGACCTGCCCACCATCCAGATCGAGGCCAGCCTGCCCGGCGCCAACCCCGGCACCATGGCAGCATCGGTCGCAACGCCCATCGAACGCCAGCTTTCGACCATCGCCGGCATCGAGCAGGTGATTTCCACCAGCAACACCGGCAGCACCCAGATCACCGTGCAGTTCGCGCTGGATCGTGACATTGATTCGGCCGCGCTTGATGTCCAGTCCGTGCTGTCGGCCGTCACCCGCCGGCTGCCGCCCGAAATGCCGAGCCCGCCCAGCTTCCGCAAGATCAACCCGGCCGACCAGCCGGTGCTGATCCTGTCCGTGCGCGACAAGACACGGGCGATGAACGAGCTGCAGACCCTGGTTGACACGCTGATGATCCCGCGTCTGTCCACCCTGCCGGGCGCCGGCCAGGTGCAGACCTTCGGGGATCGGCGCTTTGCCATCCGCATCCAGTTCAGCCCGCAGGCGCTCGCCGCCCGCAACCTCACCGTCGATGATCTCAGGCAGGCGGTGGCGGCGGCCAACAGCAACATCGCGGTGGGCAGCATCACCGGCGGCCCGCGCAACTTCACGCTCGATGCTTCCGGCAACATGGAAAAGCCGGCCGATTTCGCCAACATCATCATCGCCACCCGCGATGGCCTGCCGGTGCGCGTCGGCGATGTCGCCAGCGTCATCAGCAGCTATGAACGGCTGCGCGGCGGCACCAAGTTCAATGGCGAACAGGCGCTCACCATCGCGGTGTCGCGCCAGCCCGGCGCCAATGTGGTGAAGCTGGTGGACAGCGTGCGCGCCGTGATGCCCGCCATCATCGAAGCCATGCCGCCATCTGTCACCATCGCAGAGATCGTCGACCGTTCGGAAAGCGTGCGCGAAAGCGTCTTCGATGCCCAGATCACCCTTGTTGGCACCGCGCTGCTGGTGGTGTTCGTGATCTATCTGGTGCTGGGCGACGGCCGCGCCACCACCATCCCGGCCATCGTGCTGCCGGTGGCAGCCATCGGCACCTTTGCCGGCATGTATTTCTTCGGCTTCAACCTCGACAATCTCTCGCTGCTGGCGCTCACGCTGGCCACCGGCTTCGTCGTCGATGATGCCATCGTCGTCCTCGAAAACATCGTCCGCCACACCGAAGATGGCGAGGACCCGCGCAGCGCCGCCGTCACCGGCGCCAACGAAATCGCTTTCACCGTGCTGTCCATCTCGGTCAGCCTGGTCGCCGTGTTCATTCCGCTGTTGTTCATGGGCGGCATCATCGGCCGGCTGTTCTTCGAATTCGCCGTCACCATGACGATCGCCATCGGCGTTTCGGCCGTGCTGTCGCTCACCCTCATCCCGATGATCGCGGCGCGGCTGTTGAAATCCGGCCACCATGAACCCGGCCGCCTGGCGCGCATCACCACCGCCGCCTTCGCCCGGTTGACCAGCCGCTATCTGAAGGGCCTCGACTGGACGCTGCAGCACCGCAAGGTGGTCGGCGTGCTCACGGTCGTTTCTGTCGGCGTCGCCATCTGGGGCTTCATCGCGGTGCCCAAGGGCTTTTTCCCCACTGAAGACACCGGCTCCATCTTCTTCGGCACCGAAGGCGCGCCCGATATCGGCTTCAGCGAAATGCAGAAGAAGCAGGATATTGTCGCCGCCATCGTCCGCAAGGATCCGGCGGTGGAACGGGTCAACTCCATCCTGGGCGGGGAGGCCAATCGTGGCCGCATGTTCGCCCCGCTGAAGCCGCGCGGCGAGCGGGACAGCATCGAGGCGGTGCAGGCCCGGCTGCGCAAGGCGGTCAGCCAGGTCCCCGGCTTCTCGGCCTTCCCCAACGTGCCGCAAAATCTCAATCTCGGCGGCCGGCCCAGCCCGACCAATTATCAATACACCATCTCGGCGGTGGACAAGGAAGCGCTCTACGGCTTCGCGCCCAAGCTGGAACAGGCGATGCGCGCCATTCCCGGCATGGTCGATGTGAACAGCGATTATCAGCGTGGTGGCCGCCAGGCCTTTGTGGAAGTGGACCGCGATGCCGCCGCCCGCCTGGGCGTGCCGGTCGATTCCGTCCGCCGCGTGCTGCTGGCCGCCTATGGCAACCAGCAGATCAGCCGCATCTACACCGATGCCGATGATTATCAGGTCATCATGGAGATCGATCCGGCAGCCCAGATGAACCCGGATGCCATCGGCCTGCTCACCGTGCGCGGCAGCAGCGGTGTCCTGGTGCCGCTGTCCAGCGTCACCAACATCCGGGTCGAAGGCGCGCCGCTCACCATCTCGCACCAGAGCCAGCTGCCCGCTGTCACCATCAGCTTCAACCTTGCCCCCGGCATCGCGCTGAGCCAGGTCAAGCCGCTCATTGAAAAGGCCTCGGCCGAGATCGGTACGCCGATGGGCGTTTCGGGCGCTCTGGGCGGCAATGCCCAGCAGTTCGAAGCCAGCACCAAATCCATGCCGATCCTGTTCCTGGCGGCGATCATCGTCATCTACATCGTGCTGGGCGTGCTCTATGAAAGCTTCGTCCACCCGATCACCATCCTGTCGGGCCTGCCGGCGGCCGGCATCGGTGCAGTGGCCTTCCTGTGGCTGTTCGACATGCCGCTGGATGTGATCGGCATCATCGGCGTCGTGCTGCTGATCGGCATCGTGAAGAAAAACGCCATCATGATGATCGATTTTGCTCTCGCCGGGCAGCGCGAGCATGGCTGGACGCCGGCACACGCCATCCGCGAAGCCGCCGAAAAGCGCTTCCGCCCGATCATGATGACCACCTTTGCCGCCATGGCCGGCGCGGCGCCGCTGGCCTTTGGCCTGGGTGCCGGCGCCGAACTGCGCCAGCCGCTCGGCATCGCCGTCCTGGGCGGCCTGGTTGTCTCCCAGGTGCTCACCCTGTTCATCACGCCGGTCGTCTATCTCGGCATCGAAAGCGTCATGCAGTGGGTGCGCGTCCGCCGCGGCGCGGCCGAAATCAAGGAACTGCCCGGCGCGGCCGCCTTCCGGCCGGAAGCCGCCGAATAACCTATCGGAACGGGCTGCTGAAGCGGCTGTCTGCCGCCAGATTGCTGTCGGTCAGGGTTTCCATGAACGCCACCAGCGCGGCCTTGTCGGCCGCGCTCAGGTTCAGCCGCTGCGGCGCACCGCCGGGGCCGCGCAACCTGTTGTCCAGCGCCGGGCCGGCCTGCACCCCGCTGTTGTAGAATTCCACCACCTCGGCCAGCGTCGCGAAGCGGCCATCGTGCATGAACGCGCGCGACAGGCCGACGCTCTTGAGGCTGGGGGATTTGAACACGCGGGTTTCGCCGGCATCGAGGCCATTGCTCTGCGAATTGGCCGCCAGCGCAAAGGTGGGCGGCACGTGGCAGGCCGAACAGCCTGCGCCGCCACCACCTTGGCCAGTCATGAACAATTGCCGGCCCCGATTCTCCTGATCGGAAAAGCCGGCCAGCGTCGCATTCAGATTGCGGTTGGGCGCGGTGGCGCTGAACACCGCGGCATAGGCCGTGTCCCACCGGCTGCTGCTGCTGATCATCGCGCGTTCGAACTGGGCCAGCGCCTGCGTCAGCCGCGCTTCGGTCACGGTCGGGCTGCCAAAGGCGAAGGTGAACAGCTCCTGGTAATAGGCGATGCCCTGCAGCCGGGCGATCAGGGCGTTGATGCCACCCGCCGCGCTGTCCCAGCCCATTTCGATGGGGTTGATGATCGGCTGGCTGGCCTGCGCCTCCACCGATGCGGCGCGGCGGTCCCAGAACATCGTGCCCGGCCGCCAATAGCGGATATTGGCCAGCCGCATTGCGTGGGCAGATGTGAAGGCCGTGCCGGAAAAACCGGTGGAAAAACGGTTGGGATCATCAAAGCTGTTGGCCTGACGATGGCAGGACGCGCAGGAAATGCTGCCATTCACGCTCAACTGCCGGTCATAGAACAACACCCGGCCCAGCATGGCGATGCGGTTGTTGAGGGCATTTTCGGCCGGCGTGTTGTCCAGCGCGGTCACCGTCGCATCATAATAGGCCGGCAGGTTGGCCGGCGCGTAATCGACCAGATTGGCGAAATCCAGCGCCAGCACCGCCGACACGCTGGCCGGGGTGGCCACGGTCGGCGTGGGGGTTGGCGTTGGGGTGGGGGTGGGCGTTGGCGTCACCACCGCGGTCGCGCTGCTGGTGCTGCTGCCACCTGATCCGCCGCAGCCGGCCAGCGCCATCGCCATGGCCATCGCGCTTGCCGCCGTCAGATGTTTCATCAGCCCTCTCCCTTGCAGATATTACGTTTCCATGAATCGCTTTCCCCTGAAACTATTTTCGCCAGCCCTGCCGCTTGCGGCAGGCTTGCGCGCCCGCCGCACCGGCGTAACCTGCCCGCAAAGGAGCCACCGCCATGCCCACCGCCGCCGATCATCTCGCCCGCTGGCAGCACTATGTGAAAAACCCCGATCACCAGGCTCTGTGGGACATGCTGCACCCCGATGCCGTGTTCGAAAGCCCGGTGGTCCACACCCCACAGCGCGGCCGTGAGATCGTGTTCAAGTATCTCGCCAGCGCCGACAAGGTGCTGGGCGGGGAGGGGTTCCGCTACACCGGCCAATGGCTGAACGACACGAGCGCGATCATCGAATTTGAAAATGTCATCAACGGCATCAAGGTGAACGGCATCGACATGATCAGCTGGAACGATGCTGGCCAGATCGTGCATTTCAAGGTGATGGTCCGCCCGCTGAAGGCCATCCAGATGGTGCACCAGATGATGGGCGAGATGCTCCAGAAAATGGCCAGCCAACCCGCCTAGATCCTCCCCAAACTTGTTTGGGGAGGTGGCGCGCAGCGCCGGAGGGGCAATCCCGCGACAGCGTGTCAACAGGCCAGTCCCGCCCCGGCTCTGCTATTCGCCCCTGCCATGCGCCGATTGCTCCTCCTCGCCTTGCCGCTCGCCGCCTGCGCGCCGGAACTGCCGCCCGAACAACTGGCCGCCCGCCGCGCCGAAGCCCTGATGGCCCGCGCCGGCCATGCGGGCACCACGCTGCTGGCCCCCATCGCCGGCCTCGACGCGAACGGCCAGCCGGGCGTCTGTGGCCTCATCGAAACCCGTGCCGGCCCGGTGCGCGCTGTGGTTGAACTGGCCACCGGCACCGTCCGCACCGGTTCACCGGCCAGCCAAGGCGTCAGCCGCCAGGATCTGGGCGAAGCCCGCTATTGCGACGACGTGGCCCGCGCCCGTTGGGACCGCATGAAAACCGCCGACCCCGTCGGCCTGATTGCCCGGCTGGGGGTTTAGGCCGAATAGCGCGGCGGCCGCTTCTCGAGGAACGCGGCCAGGCCTTCCTTGAAGTCATCACTCGCCGCCGCCATCAGCTGGTTGCGGTTTTCCATCGCAATGGCGGCCTCAAGGCTGGGTGCGTCGATGGCAAAACCCAGGCCTTCTTTCGTCATCCTGAGGCCAATCGGGGAGGTGGCCAGCATTTCGGCCACCAGCGCCTCGCCCGCGGCCACCAGATCCTGATCTGCGGTCACCTGGCTGACCAATCCGGTCACCAAAGCGCGGTTTGCGTCCACGAAACGCCCGGTCATCATCAGTTCGGCAGCCAGGCTGGCACCGACCAGACGCGGCAGGAAATAGGAGACACCCATGTCGCAGCTGGTCAGCCCCAGCTTGATGAAGGCGGCGTTCATCCGCGCCGACTGCCCGGCGATGCGGATGTCGCTGGCCAGCGCAAAGGCAAAGCCGCCACCACAGGCCGGCCCGTGCACCAGGCTGACAATCGGCTGGGGGCAGCGGCGCATCTTCACATAGACATCCGCCAGCCAGCCCTGAAAGCCAAAACCGCCACCAAAGGGCGCGATTTCAGAGCCTTGCGCCTTGATATCCAGCCCCGCACAAAAAGCCCGGCCGGCGCCCTTCATCACGACAATGCGGGTATCAGCGGCATGAAACAGCCGGCCGAAATAATCCGAAAGTTCGGCCACCATCTGGTTGTTGATGCTGTTCAGCTGCTCGGGCCGGTTCAGCGTCAACCAATCGACCGCGCCCTTCTTCTCGACCTGGATTGTCTCGTATGTCATTGGAAAATCACTTCTTCCGGCTCAGTTCGCGCATGCCGCGGTCCAGCCCTTCCAGGGTCAGTGGGAACATGCGGTTCGTCATGATCTCGCGGATCATCCGGATGGATTGGCCATTGTCCCAATGCTTCTCCGGGATCGGGTTCAGCCAGATCGAGCTGTGGTAGATGTCCAGCATCCGGCGCAGCCACACCTCGCCCGGCTCCTCGTTCCAATGCTCGGTGCTGCCGCCGGCATAGGTGATCTCATAGGGGCTCATGGACGCATCGCCGACGAACACCAGCTTGTAATCATGAGGAAATTTGTGGAGCACGTCCATCATCGGCGTGCGTTCCGTCCAGCGGCGCTTGTTGTCCTTCCACACCGCCTCATAGGGGCAGTTGTGGAAATAGAAGAATTCCAGATGCTTGAATTCCGACTTGGCGGCCGAAAACAGCTCCTCGCACAGCTTGATGTGCGGGTCCATCGAACCGCCGATGTCCAGCATCAGCAGCAATTTCACCGCATTGTGCCGTTCCGGCCGCATGACGATGTCGAGCCAGCCCTGCTTGGCGGTGCCGCGGATGGTCGAATCCAGGTCCAGTTCGTCGGCCGCGCCCTCGCGGGCAAAGCGGCGCAACCGCCGCAGCGCCACCTTGATGTTGCGGGTGCCCAGCTCAACTGTCGAGTCCAGGTTCTTGAATTCGCGCTTGTCCCACACCTTCACCGCGCTCTGTTTGCGCCCGTCCTTCTGGCCGATGCGCACGCCCTCCGGATTTGATCCCTGCGCCCCAAAGGGCGATTTGCCCGCCGTGCCAATCCACTTGTTGCCGCCCTCGTGGCGCTTCTTCTGCTCCTCCAGCCGCTTCTGGAGGGTTTCCATCAGCTTGTCCCAGCCCATCTTCTCGAGCTCGGCCATTTCCTCGGGCGTGAGGTTCAGTTCGGCCAGGGCCTTGAGCCATTCGGCCGGAATCTCTGCTTCACCTGTCTCAAGTGTTGGCTCCAGGCCCTTGAACACCTTGGCAAACACCATGTCGAACCTGTCGAGCAGGCCTTCATCCTTCACATAGGTGGCGCGGGCGAGATAATAGAAATCGGTGATCGAAAAATCGATCGCATCGCTCTTCAGGGCCTCCAGCAGGATCAGATGCTCCTTCATGGAGGCCGGGATCTTCGCGGCGCGCAGCTCTTCAAGAAAATTCAGGAACATCAGTCAGGGCCTTTCGTTCGGCAACTGTCGCTGCCCGGGGCTGGCAGCGCAATGCGGAAATTTGTCAGCCGGTGCCGGCCTGCCAGCGCGCCAACTGGTCGGCAAAGGCCTGAACGAACGCCGGCCGTGCTTCCGCCCGCGCCACATAGGCGGCGAGCACCGGATAGTCCGGCAGCAGCCGCGCTGCCGCCGGCCGCCGCAGCGCACAGATCATCATGATGTCGGCCGCGCTGAAGTCACCCACCAGCCATTCAGCCTCGCCCAGGGCGGCCGCCAGATCATCCAGCCGCTGCCGCAGCCGCGCCTCGATCAAGGGCAGGCGTTCGGGCGTCCACGGCCGGTCACCTTCCAGCAGCACCGCGACCTCGTGCTCGACAATCACCGGCTCCACCGTCGCCACGGCGGCAAATATCCAGGCCAGGGCGCGCCCGCGCAGCGCCGGTTCAGCCGGCAACAGCCCATGGCGTTCCGCCACATGCAGCACGATGGCACCGGATTCGAACAGGATCAGCCCGTCCGTTTCCAGCGTCGGGATCTGGCCAAAGGGCTGGCGCGCCTTGTGGTCCGCTGTCTTCAGCTCTGCGAACGACAATGGCCGCAGGTCATGCGCCACCTCCGCCTCCAGCAGCGCCCAGCGCACCGCCATGTCCCGCGCCAGCCCGCGCCCGCCATCGGGGGAGGCAGCAAAGACCGAGACGACCGGCGTCATCCGCGCAGGGCCTTGAGCGTGCGGTTGGGCGGGATCAGCGTGTCGATGCGGCCGCCGGGGTAAAAGGCCCGGATCGGCGCCTGTTCGGGCACGCTGGCGAGGGCGGAGGCCAGCGCTTCGACCGGCCATTGCCCGTCGCCGCTTACCAGCCAGTCAGCGCTCCACGGTTGATACACCGCTACGTCCGGCCCTTCGGAGCCAAAGATGCGGCCGGTGAAGCGGTTGAGATGGCTGGAAAGATAGACCACCAGCGGTGAGACATGGTCCGGCAGATGCCGGTCAAAGCCGTCGGCACGCGGCATCAACTGGTCCACGCTCGGGCTGGCCATCACCATGCGGGTGCGGGCGGCCGGTGCGATGGCGTTGGCGCGCACGCCCAGATGCGCAAGCTCCTGCGCCGCCACCACGGTCAGGGCCGCAATCCCCGCCTTGGCCGCGCAATAGGGGCCGCCGTCCGGCATTGGATGCACGCCCACCGGCGATGTGGTGTTGATGATGGCCCGCCCGTCCTGCCGGCCCTGTTTGGCCCACCAGGCCGCCGCGTGGTGGCACACGGACGTGGTGCCCTTCAGATGGACGGCGGTTTCCAGATCATAATCGGCCTCCGTCAGGTTGATCAGGCTGGCCGGGCGGTTGATCCCGGCGTTGTTGACCACGATGTCCAGCCCGCCAAAGGCCGCGATGGCATCATCGATGATGCTCCTGGCGCCGGCCCAATCGGCCACGCTGGCGCGGTTGGCCACGGCACGACCGCCAGCGGCCATGATTTCGGCCACCACGGCCGTGGCGGCGTCCTCCCCATTTTCAGAAGGGGCGCCGCCGGTCACGCTGCCGCCCAGATCGTTCACCACCACCGATGCACCATGGGCGGCCAGGGCCAGGGCGTGGCATCGCCCCAGTCCGCGGCCCGCGCCTGTCACAATCGCGACCTTGCCCGCCAGAAGCGCCATGGCCCAAATCTCCCTCATCAATCGCCGCGGGGGAGAGTGGGCGTGGGAGAGTGGGCCGGCAAGACCGTGCTAGTGACAGGGGGGTCAACCGGGATCGGCAATGCCGCTGCCCGGGCGTTCCGGGATAACGGGGCGCGGGTGATCGTCACCGGCACGCGGGGCAGTGCCGCCGATTATGCCGGCACCGATGGCGATCTGGCGGGCATGGAATATCACCAGCTCGATCAGGGCGACCTTGCTGCCGTGGCGGCGTTTGATCCCGGCATGGCACAACTGGACGCGCTGGTCGTCTCAGGTGCCAAGGTAGCCTACAAGCGTGCCGAGTTCGTGCCCGAAATCTTTGCCGATGTGCTCGCCACCAATCTCACCGGACCGATGGCGCTGGTGATGCGGTTCCGGGCGGCGCTGGCGGCAGCGCGCGGCAGTGTCATCCTGGTCGGCAGCGTCGCCAGCTTCAAGGGCACCATCGGCCAGCCGGCCTATTCGGCCAGCAAAGGCGGGCTGCTCACCCTCACCCGCACGCTGGCGCAGGCGCTGGGCGGGGAAGGGATCAGGGTCAATCTCGTCGCCCCCGGCCTGGTGCGGTCCAAGATGACCGCGATCACCTGGGAGCATCCCGATCGGCTGGCGGCCACCGAACGCCAGGTGCCGCTGGGCCGCATCGGCGAGCCCGACGATATCGCCGGCCCCATCCTGTTTCTGGCGTCCGATGCGGCGCGCTATGTCACCGGCACGTCGCTGGTGATCGACGGAGGACTTTCGGCATGAGCAACTGGGCACAGGGGCGCACCGTTCTTGTCACCGGCGGCACCCAGGGCATCGGGAAGGCGGTGGCCGAACAATTCACCGCGCAGGGCGCCAGCGTCACCGTCACCGGCACGCGCAGCCATATCAGCTGCTATGACGATCCGCCGGCCGGTGTGGCCTATATCCAGGCCGATCTCACCTGGCCGGAAGCGCGGGCCGAGGTGGCGGCGCATTTCCACGCGCTGGATGTGCTGATCAACAACGCCGGCCGGGGTTCGGCGCGGGAATATGAGCAGGACGAGTTCGAAGCCGTCATCGATACAAATCTGAACGCAGTCATGGACTTGTCGGTGCGGCTTCACCCATTGTTGAAGGAAGCGCGCGGCAGCATCGTCAATGTCGGCAGCCTGGCCAGCTTCCTGGCGCTAAAGGAAACCCCGGCCTACACCGCGTCAAAGGCCGGCCTATTGGGCCTCACCCGTGCGCTGGGGGACAAATGGGCCAATGATGGCGTGCGCGTGAACCTGGTTGCCCCCGGCTTCATCGAAACCCGCATGACCGAAGGCGCCCGCCAGAACCCGGAGCGCGAAAAGCGGCTGATGAAGGCCATTCCAATGCTGCGCTGGGGCCAGCCGGCCGAGGTTGCCAACGCCATATTGTTCCTCGCCAGCCCGGCTGCCAGCTATATCACCGGGCAAAGCCTCGCCATCGATGGCGGCCTCATGCTGCGGTGATTGACGGGGCGCCGCCGCTGCCGCCATGCTGCCACCCGTCATGATGGAAGGGCAGGGATGGTGGGCAAGCGGCACGGCCTTGGGGCAGCAATCAGCATGGGCCTGGCGGCCATGACCATGGCAACGGCCAGTGGCGCCGCCCCGCCGCCCGAGGTGGCAGAGGCCTCCATCGCCGATCTGCAGGCGGCCATGCGCAGCGGGCGCATCAGCGCGCGCCAACTGGTGCAGGCCTATCTGGCCCGCATTGCCGCCTATGATCAGGCCGGGCCGGCGCTCAACAGCATTGTCACCTTGAACCCCAATGCGCTGGCCGATGCCGACGCGCTGGATCGGGAACGCGCCGAAAAGGGTCCGCGCGGGCCGCTGCACGGCATCCCGGTGCTGGTGAAGGACAATTACGACACGCACGACATGCCAACCGGCGGCGGAACGCTGGCGCTGGCGACCCTGCGACCGGCGAAGGACGCCGAACAGGTGGCCCGGCTGCGCGCGGCCGGCGCCATCATCCTGGGCAAGACGACCATGCACGAGCTGGCCGCCGGCACCATCACCATCAGTTCCCACACCGGGCAGACGCGCAATCCCTATGATCCCACCCGTTCGCCCGGCGGCTCCAGCGGCGGCACTGGCGCTGCGGTCGCCGCCAGTTTTGCGGCTGCCGGCATGGGCAGCGACACTTGCGGCTCGATCCGCATTCCGGCTGCCTATCAGAATCTGTTCGGCATCCGCACCACGCGCGGACTGGCAAGCCGGCGCGGGGTGATGCCGCTGTCGGACACGCAGGACGTCGCCGGACCGCTGGCACGCTCGGTGGCCGATCTGGCCCTGATGCTGGATGCCACCGTGGGCGAGGACAAGGCCGATCCGGTGACGCTGGGGGCGGATGCGAAAAGGCCGACATCCTATCTGGACAGCCTCACACCCGGCGCGCTGAAGGGCGCGCGCATCGGCGTGGTGCGGGCGATGTTCGTGGTGAACCCCGATGATGCGGAGGGGCGACCGGTGTATGATCGGGCCATCACCGCCCTCAAGGCTGCCGGGGCCGAGGTGGTGGATGTGGACATCCCCGGCGGGCTGCCGACGACGGCGGAGATCACGGTTGGCTCTTACGAGTTTCTCGAGGATCTGGAACGCTATCTGGCCGGCCATCCGGGGGCGCGGGTGAGCGGTCTGAAGGCTATTGTTGCGGCCGGCCTGCACCATGATCAGCTGGAAACCCGCTTTGCCGATGCGCTTGCCTCGCCGGGGCGCAGCCATCCGGGCTATCGGGCCGTGCTGGCAAGGCAGGCCGCGACACGCGCCAATGTGGAATCGCTGCTGGCCGGGCAGCGGCTGGATGCGCTGCTCTATCCGTCTGCGCTGGGGCGGCCGCCGGTGATCGGGGCGGAGAATATCGCCAGCAATTGCCGCCTGTCGGCCGGCACCGGCCTGCCGGCCATCGCCATTCCGGCCGGTTTCACCGTGCGCGGCCTGCCGGTGGGCATCGAACTGCTGGGCGCCGCCTTCAGCGAGCCGCGGCTGCTGGCACTGGCCCATGGCTGGGAACAGGCGGCGCAGCCTCGCCAAGCCCCGTTCAGCACGCCGCCGCTGGTGAATGGCCAGCCCCCGGCCGCGCAATCCGGCAGCGCCCGCATCGCGGCGGGCAAGGCCGGAGCCACGCTCAACTGGCGCTATGACCCGCTCAATGCCCTGCTCACCGTAACGGCCCGGGTGACTGGCAGCGGCCAGCATGCACCTGTGGCGTTGGCCGTGCACCGCAGCCCCGATGGCAAGCCCGGCCCGGTGCTGGCGCAGTTGCTTGGGCCCGGCGCTCGCTCTGGTCAGGCAGACCTGCGTCTCGATGCCCGTGCGCGCGCCGATTTCGCTGCCGGGCGGCTCTATGCAACGCTGCACACCACCGGCCAACCCCTTGGTGCCGGGCGGGTGATACTGGCCCCGCGATAGCAGTCCTGATTACTGACCGCGCCGGCTCATGAAGGCCAGGCGTTCGAACAGCATCACGTCGGCCTCGTTCTTGAGCAGCGCGCCGTGGAGCGGCGGGATCAGGGTCTTGGTGTCACGGTTCCTGAGCACGTCGACCGGCAGATCCTCGTGCATCAGCAGCTTCAGCCAATCGAGCAGTTCGCTGGTCGACGGCTTTTTCTTGAGGCCGGGCACCTCGCGCATGTCGAAGAAGATGTTGAGCGCTTCGCCGACCAGCGCACGCTGGATGTCGGGGAAGTGGACGCGCACGATCGCCTCCATCGTGTCGCGATCCGGGAACTTGATATAGTGGAAGAAACAGCGGCGCAGGAAGGCGTCAGGCAGTTCCTTCTCGTTGTTTGAGGTGATGATCACGATCGGCCGCTGGGCAGCCTTCACCCGCTCGCCGGTTTCGTAAACATCGAACTCCATGCGGTCGAGTTCGGTGAGCAGATCGTTGGGAAACTCGATGTCGGCCTTGTCGATCTCGTCGATCAGCAGCACCGGCAGCTTCTCGGAGGTGAAGGCCTCCCACATCTTGCCGCGCTTGATGTAGTTGGCGATGTCAGACACGCGGGGATCGCCCAACTGGCTGTCGCGCAGACGGCTCACCGCGTCATATTCAT
Source organism: Sandarakinorhabdus sp. FBCC-B8862 (assembly GCF_059745315.1). Lineage (NCBI taxonomy): Bacteria > Pseudomonadati > Pseudomonadota > Alphaproteobacteria > Sphingomonadales > Sphingosinicellaceae > Sandarakinorhabdus > Sandarakinorhabdus sp. FBCC-B8862. The sequence continues at coordinate 320,167 of NZ_CM185574.1, read as the reverse complement.
ACAGGCCCTGCTGTGCCTTGGTGGTGGACTTGACGTTCCATTCGATCAGCGGCGCGTCAAAGGCCTGGGCGATCTGGTGGGCCAGCACGGTTTTGCCGGTGCCCGGTTCGCCCTTCACCAGCAGCGGCCGCCGCAGCGTGACGGCAGCATTCACTGCCACCTTCAGATCATCGGTGGCCACATAACCTGACGTGCCCTGGAAGCGCATGAACAATCCCTTTCGTTGCACCACAGGGTTAGGCAAGCCGGCGCGCCCATGCAATCCTGTCATTGTGCGAAGGGCAGGGGCAGTGCCATAACGCCGCAACACACGCAGATTCGTGTGCATGGGGTTAATCCTGGGGGTTTTCATGGGTCGGACTGTCCGTCTGGCGATTGCCGGTCTCCTTTTGGCTGCCACGGCTGCACCAGCCTTGGCGGCGCCATCGGCGCTGATCCGCTGCGATGGCTATGGGCGCCGCCAGACCCCGGGTGAACAAGTGGGGCGCGGCATCCTGATCCTGGGCACGTTGGGCCTGTTCGGCAGCGCCGAGGCCGACAACCCGTCGGCCCGTGAGGCCGGCGAAAAGGGCATCACCGCCTGCACCGAAGCCCTGACCGACAGCCGCACCACCGGCAATCCGGTGCGCCGTGCCGAAGTGTTGATGATGCGCGGTGTGCGCCAGTTTGAAATGGGCCGGTTCGATGATGCCATCGCCGATGCCCGCGCCGCCCGCAGCGTGGAATTGACCCCGCTCGTCCGCAGCCATTTTGACCGGACGCTGGGTTCGGGCACGCTGCTGCTCGAAGCGCTCGCGCGCCTGTCGCAAAACAACCAGGCCGAAGCCGAGAAGCTCGCCTTCCAGGCCGCGCAGGCCCGGCCCACTGGGCATTATATGGCCGAAGAGGCGCTGCGCATCATGGCGCTGACCCCGGAAATCACCCCGGAGGAAAAGCAGCTGCACGACCGCATCTGGCTGGTTCTGCCCAATCTGCGCCCTGCGACGGCGCTGGAAGCCGCCGGTGACTGGGCCGGTGCGGCGGCCAATCTGAAGGTGCTGGTGGCGCAGTTGAGCAAGCCGGGAGTCGTAATTCTGGCCCACCAGGCCGCCGTGCAGGCACTGGCCGGCGACACCAAGGGCGCCGAAGACACGCTGGCCAAGGTGAGCCAGGAGATTGACGAACTGGCCGCCAAGGCGGGCGGCACCGATCAGGCCGCGCAGACAGCCGCGCAACAGGTGGCCCGCGCCGATGAGATGGTGCAACTGGCCAAAGCGCAGGTCGCGCTGAACCAAGGCAAGATCGAGGAGGCCAAGGGCCTGGTTGCCGGCCGGCCGCGCTGGCTGTCGCCCGCCAGCCTGACGGCGCAGATCATCGCCAATGTGCAAGCCAAGGGCGGCCCCGGCGCCGCGCCCGGCATTGATCCGGCGAAGATCCGCAACGATGCCAACAAGGTGGCCCGCGACGCGCTTACCGGCAAGGGGGTGCTCAACCTGCTGGTCAGCCTGCTGCCGCATTGGGAGGATCCATCCGAAGCGCAGGAATTCGGCAAGCAGATTGCCCCGACGTCCAAGGCCATGCAGCCAAAGCCCACGCGCGATGGCGCAGCCACCGGCATCAGCTCGTTCCGCACGGCTGCGCTTGATACCGTGACCGAGGCGCTGCTGGTCGCCGCTGCGCGCGCTGCGGCTGCCAAGGGACAGGATCGTTTTGCGGTGCTGATGAACTATATCTCGGCTGGCAGTGGCCGGCCCGGCCTCGTCAGCCGGTTCAGCATCATGGATTTCGTCACCCCGGCCGATGCGCTGTTTGCGGCGCAGGCCAGCCGCGCCATCAAGGTCGCCGATATCGAAGCCACGCTGGGCGCCCAATACAAGGCGCCGGAACCAGCCAAACGCTGATCAGCGATAGGCGTAGGTGACCTCGTCGGTCTGGCCGCCGGCAAAGCCGAACATGCTGCCACGGCTGTCGGCGGTCTGGCTGGCCAGGCGCGGCTTGCCGTCCGGGCCAAGGCGGTAATCAAAGGTCTGCTCGAAGCCAGTGACCTTGATCAGCAGGTTCAGCTTGAAATTTTCGCGTGCGCGCACCTTCAGGCGCGCCACCCAGGGCTTGCCATCCGTGTTGGCGATCACCGCCTCCCCGGAAAGATGGCTGGAGATATCGCCAGTGTCGGTGCGCACCGAACCGGCCGGCAACACCGGGATTTTCAGGATCTTGCGGCCATCATCATCCACCTGAACATCAGACGCGGCGGCGAGCAGGGCCGCCAGCCGGTGATAACCAGGCACCGGATTGGCAGCGGTGGCCTTGCAGAAACTCTTGAACTGGCTGGCCGAAGGCGCCTTGCCGTTCACCGAAACCAAAGTCCAGCGCGCGCCATCCCAGCGCTCCACCGTCACCGTCTTTTCCTTGATGCCGGGGCCGCGCCGCACCGCGGTGGTGGTGCGTTCAAAGGCCATGCCGGCCGGATCAAGAGCGCGGGCATCGGTGATGATTGCCTCCCGCAGTGGCTCCAGCCGCAGATCGGGGGCCGGGCCGGCGCCGGCCAGCGCCAAGGCAATCAGGGGCAGGATCAGGGCGCGACCGGTTCTTGTCATGGCCAAGTTGTTAGCGTGCATGGTGCGCTGCGACAAGCTGTCACGCCTTCTGATCAGTGCGCGCTGCGGCCAGCCCATCAAGCACCAGCTTGCTGCCGGGCCGCAGCGCCAGGGCGCGGGCGAAATCCGCGCGGGCGCCAGCCTGGTCATCAACGGCCAACCGCAGTCGCGCCGAGGTGGCGGCAATCGGCACGGGCCACAGCGGCGGTTCGCGATAGGGCAGGCGGGATTCCACAGCTTCCAGCGCACGATAGAGTTTCAGCGCTGCCGCTGTCTTGCCTTCAGCGGCCAGCAGGGCGGCGCGGGCGCTGCCATCGATCAGGGTGGTGAGCGCGGCGCGCGGGTCTTCAGGGTCTTCGGGCGGTTTCAGGGCGGCGCGCAGCTGCCGGATGGCTGCCAGCTCCGTGCGGGCCAGCACCAGCTGGCCGGTGCGGGCAGCCGCCTCGGCCCGGCCGCCATGCCACAGCAGGCGGGTAAGCTGCAGGCGCTGATCCGGGGCGGGCAGGGCGAGCACATCGGCCGGGGCCAACAGCTGCAGCCGTGCCTGCAGCGCCGACAGCCGCCGCACCTCGGCAAAGGCCGATCCGGCCGCCCGTTCGACCGTGATGGAGGCTTCGAGCGCATCGGCAGCCTTCAGCGCGGTGGCCGCATCGCCAAGCTGCAGGGCGGACGACAGGATGAAATGGGTGTGATGGTTGAAATAGCCATAGTTGCGGGGATCATCACCCACCGCGCGGGCATAAGCCTCGTCGGCGGCCACCGCGCGCTGATTGGCGGCGACGCTTTCGACAAAGCGGCCCAGCCGGTACCAGGTGTGGCTGGGCATATGCACCATGTGCGGCGCGGCGGGCGCCACCCGTTCCAGCCGGGCAGCCGGGCCGGCGGCGCGTTCGGGCGTGGCCGATGCTTCGGTGAGATGGATCAGCAAATGGATGGCCTGCGGGTGATCGGGATTGCGCGCCAGCACGGCATCAACCAGCGCGAGCGCGGTGCCGGCCCGCGCCTTGGGCGTGCGGCCATCGGGCTGCCAATAATCCCATGGCTGGCTGCTCATGATCGCTTCAGCTGCCATGATCACGAGCAGATCATCATCGGGCCAACGCTGCGCCAGTGCCACCATCGTATCGGCATAGGTCCCGCCATGGGCGCCATCGTCAGTGCCGCCCGGCGCGTAACTGGCCAGCAAGGCTTCGGCCAGGGCCCGCTGCTTGTCGGTCAGGCCGGGGCTGGACAGCGTCTTTTCCACCAGGCCGCGCGCCCTTGCGATCTGGTCGGCCTTAATCGGCCCGCTGTTGATATAGGGCCCCAAGGCCAGCGCCGCGCCCCAACTGCACATGGCGCAGGCCGGATCGAGCCGGCCGGCTGCCTCGAAACTTTTCAGCGCTTCGTCATAATCAAAGCCCCACAACTGCCCGAGACCCTGATCGAAAAAGGCCTGGGCCTGCGTCACCTGGCTGACGGCCATGTGCACCGGGGTCAGACCGGCGACCAGCACGGCCTTGCCATCGCCACCCTGGGCCGCACCTTCTCCGGTGCCGCAGCGCGATTGGGCGGCGGCAGTGGCCAGTGCGGCTTCGGGGCTGGGAGCCGGCGGCGCGGTCGGCGCGGCCAGCAGGGCAGCGGCAAGCGACAGCGCGGCGGGATAGGTGAGGGGATGGGCCATGGCCGCAAATGTGAAACAGGCGGCTGCCAATGGCAACCGCCTGCTTGTTGCAGCCCGGCCGGCCCCGGTCAGACGTCGAGGAAGCTGCGCATCTTGCGGCTGCGCGACGGGTGCTTGAGCTTGCGCAGCGCCTTCGCCTCGATCTGGCGGATGCGCTCGCGCGTCACGCTGAACTGCTGGCCCACTTCTTCCAGCGTGTGATCGGTGTTCATGCCGATGCCAAAGCGCATGCGCAGCACGCGCTCTTCGCGCGGCGTCAGGCTGGCCAGCACCCGGGTCACGGTTTCCTTCAGATTGGAATGAATGGCGGCATCGACCGGGATCACGGCATTCTTGTCCTCGATGAAATCGCCAAGGTGGCTGTCTTCCTCGTCGCCGATCGGCGTTTCGAGAGAGATCGGCTCCTTGGCGATCTTCATCACCTTGCGCACCTTTTCCAGCGGCATCGAAAGCCGCTCGGCCAGTTCCTCCGGCGTCGGCTCGCGGCCGATTTCGTGCAGGATCTGGCGGCTGGTGCGCACCAGCTTGTTGATGGTTTCGATCATGTGCACCGGAATGCGGATGGTGCGGGCCTGATCGGCGATGCTGCGGGTGATCGCCTGCCGGATCCACCAGGTGGCATAGGTGCTGAACTTGTAGCCGCGGCGATACTCGAACTTGTCCACCGCCTTCATCAGGCCGATATTGCCTTCCTGAATGAGATCAAGGAATTGCAGGCCACGGTTGGTGTATTTCTTGGCGATGGAGATGACAAGGCGCAGATTGGCCTCCACCATTTCCTTCTTGGCGATGCGGGCCTCGCGTTCGCCCTTCTGCACCATGTTGACGATGCGGCGGAACTCGTTGAGGTCGACGCCCGTCGTCTCGGCGATGCCGCCCAGCTCGCGGCGGTTCTTTTCCACCGCGCCGGCTTCGGCGGCGGCAAAGGCCGCCCAGCGCTTGTCGATGCCGGCAACACGGGCCATCCAGGCCTCGTCCATCTCGTTGCCAACATATTCGTCGAGGAAATTCTTGCGGTTGATCTTGTGCTTGTCAGCCAGGCGCAGCATGTTGCCGCCCAGCGCCATCAGCCGCTTGTTCTGGGTGTAGAGCGCCTCGACCAGCAGTTCGATCTTGTTGTTGTTGAAGTGGATCGACTGCACGCCGCGCGTCAGCTCCTCGCGCAGCTTCTGATATTTCTTCTCGTCACCCGCGGCAAAGGCCGGGCCGCCGTGCAGAGCCGAGAGCCGGGCTTCCTGCAGCTTCTGGAACTTCTTGTAGGTGCCGGTGATCTCGGCAAACTTCTCCAGCGCCGCCGGCTTCAGTTGCTCTTCCATCTGGCCGAGCGACAGGCCGCCTTCGTCATCATCATCCGCCTCGGCGCGCTGGGGCGCGCGGCGCTCGGTGAATTCGTCTTCCTCGTCGGCCGGGGCGCTTTCGGCTTCCGGCTCTTCCTCTTCCTTGAACTGCACGGTGGGCAGATCGCTGCCTTCGCCGCCTTCTTCCTCGCCCTCCACCGGATCCTTGGCCAGCATGGCTTCCAGATCCAGGATTTCGCGCAGCTGCATGCGGCCTTCGTTCAGCGCGTTGGACCATTCGATGATGGCGCTGAACGTCATCGGGCTTTCGCACAGCCCGGCGATCATGGTGTTGCGGCCGGCTTCGATGCGCTTGGCGATGGCAATTTCGCCTTCGCGGCTCAGCAGTTCCACCGCGCCCATTTCGCGCAGGTACATGCGCACCGGATCATCGGTGCGATCGAGTGGGGCCTTGACTGCGGCAACGGGCGCCGGCGCGAGGTCGCCATCCACCGGTTCGGCTTCCGGCTCCTCCTCTTCAGGCGCGTCGCCGTCGTCGGCGGCTTCCTCGTTTTCAACAACGTTGATGCCCATCTCGTTGATCGCAGACATGATGTCCTCGATCTGCTCGCTGGTCATCTGGTCCTGAGGCAGGGCCTCGTTGATCTCGTCATAGGTGATGTAACCGCGCTTCTTGGCGCGGGCGATCAGCTTCTTGATCGACGCTTCGTTCAGATCGATGAGCGGGGCATCGCCTTCGCTCTTGGCTTCGGTGGCTTCATTGGCGCCTGCTTTGGCCATGCGGTCCAACATCCTCGGCTGTCGGGGGCCGGATCGGCCCCGATTTAACGTCAATCACCCCGCCCACCCGGCGGTTGGTCGGGCGGTGCAGGGCGTGGCTGCGCATCTATTATACACGCCTTAGCCTTCTCGCCGCGATTCCGCCAGTCTCATCATCGCCGCATCCAGCGCCTCGATATCGCGGCGCAGGGCCTGCTGCGTCTCGTAATTCGCTTCGTCCAGGCTGGACTGAAAGCGCATGGTCACCTCGGACAGCGCCCGCACCAGCCCTTGCCGGGCGGTCGCCTGCTGCACCGCGATGGCAAAATCCGCCGCTGCTTCGGCCGGGTCGGCCCGATCCCGCACGAAACTGAAGGCGAGGCCATTGCCCGCCAACAACTGTTGCACGGCCATGCCGAGCCCTTGATCGGTAAGCTGGGCATGAAGGGCCGGTTTTTCAAGGGCCGGGTCACGCGCGGTGGCGGCCAGCACGGCTGCCAGCACGGCGGCATCATCGCTATCATCGGGCCGCAGCGCCGCCAATGCATCGCCATGTTCATCGGCCAGCGCCGGGCGCAGCAACAGCCCGGCAATCAGTGCCGTCACCAACGGATCGCGCCGCCGGCTGGCCAGAGCCTTCAAGGCGGCCGATGCCGGCGGGATCGGCGCCTGCCATTTCTCGCCCGGCTTGCGCGGGGTCCAGGCCGGGCGCTGCGGCCGCGCCATGAAGGCCGCCTCAAAGCGCTGGCTGAATTCGGCCTGATAGAGGCTGCGCACATCGGGGTCGGCAATGCTGGTCGCTGCTTCCCGCAACCGCGCCCGCGCTTGGGCCCGGCGTTCCGGGGTTGCGGTTTCAAGCCCGGCCGTTTCCGACGCCCAGACATGATCGATGAGCGGCACCGCCCCGGCCAGCACCGCCTCGAACGCCGGTGCGCCGCCGCTGCGGCAGATGTCATCCGGGTCCTGCCCCTGGGGCAGGGTGGCGATGCTGAGCGACTTGCCGGGTTTCAGCAGCGGCAGCGCCCGCAGGGCCGCGCGCGTGGCGGCGCGGCTGCCGGCAGCATCGCCATCGAAACACAGGGTCGGCACGTCCACCAGCCGCCAGGCCAGCGCCAGCTGCTGCTCGGTCATCGCGGTGCCCAGCGGGGCGACGGCTTCGGCGATGCCGGCCTGGGCGAGGCCGATCACGTCCATATAACCTTCCACCACGATCAGCCGGCCGGATTTGCGCGCCACTGGTCCGGCCTGGTCCAGGTTGTAAAGCAGCCGCCCCTTGTCAAACAGCGGACCATCGGCGGAGTTGAGATATTTGGGCTGCACATCGCCCAAAGCGCGCCCGCCAAAGCCCACCACCCGCCCGCGCGCATCGCGGATCGGGAACATCAGCCGGCCGCGGAAGCGATCAAAATGCTCGCCATCATCCGCCTTGCCGATCAGCCCGGCTTCCAGCAGCTTGTCGGCCGCCGCATCTTTCAAATGGCTGCGCAGCGCCGTGCGGCTGTCGAGCGAGAAGCCCAGCGCGAAGGCCTTCACCGTTTCGGCTTTCAACCCGCGGCGATCCAGATAGGTGCGGGCGGCTGCGCCCTTGTCGCCAGCCAGCTGGGCCTGGAACCAGGCCGCCGCCCGCGCGGTCAGCTCGACCAGACTGTCCGCCACCTCGGCCTTGGCGCGCGCTTCTGGGGAGGGGGCGGGCACCTCCATGCCGGCTTCGGCCGCCAGCTGCTTCACCGCCTCCATGAACGGCAGGCCCATGCCATCGGTGAGGAAGCGGATCACATCGCCATGCGCACCGCAGCCAAAGCAATGATAAAAGCCCTTGTCGTCATTGACGTAGAAACTGGGCGTCTTCTCGTTGTGGAACGGGCAACAGCCCTTCATCTCCCGCCCGGCCCGCACCAGCTTCACGCGGCGCGCCACCACCGGCGAAATCGGCACGCGGGCGCGCAGTTCGTCCAGAAAGGCGGGGGAGAGGGTCATGGCCTCCTCATGCCGAGGCCCGGCCGCTGGCGCAATGTGTCGCCACGGCTCCCCTCCGGCTTGCGGGAGGGGTTGGGGGTGGGAATGCCACAGGTCAGCCCTCAATCGCCGCCACGATCTGGCGGACAACAGCGTCGAGATCCTCATCGACGGACCAGTTGCCAAACCGGATCACGCGATAGCCGCGCGTGGCCAGATCAAGATCGCGTCGTGCATCTCGGATAACATTGTGGTGCGCGCCATCCAGTTCCACGATCAGCCGAGACTTACGGCACACGAAATCGACGATCCACGGTCCTATGCTGATCTGCCGGCTAAACTTGTGGCCACATCCGCTGTTACGCAGCCGGCTCCACAATAACGCTTCGTGGCGGGTGCCGTTGCGGCGAAGGCTGCGCGCGCGCCGCAATTGTTCGGGCGCGATGCTTCTGGGGGTCTTGCCTGGCATTGCCGGATGATGCCCACCCCCAACCCCTCCCGCAAGCGGGAGGGGAGTTGTTACCCCAAAGCCGCCTTCACCATCCCGCTCGCCTTCGACATATCCAGCTTGCCGGCAAAGCGCTCCTTCACCGCGGCCATCACGCGGCCCATGTCCTTCACGGAGGAAGCGCCCAGTTCGGCCACCACGGCCTTGATCGCCGCCATCGCCTCGGCCTCGTCCATCTGCTTGGGCAGGAAGCTTTCGATCACCGCCAGTTCCGCGCGTTCGGCGTCGGCCAGTTCGGCGCGGCCGCCCTTGTCATACATCTCGATCGATTCCCGGCGCTGCTTGGCCATCTTCATCAGCACATCGGCCACCACCGCATCGTCATCGGCCGGGGCCGTGCCGGTGCGCAGCTCGATGTCCTTGTTTTTCAAGGCGGCGCTGATCAGGCGCAGCGCCGATGTGCGGGCGGTGTCACGGGCCTTCATGGCTTCGATCGTGGCGGTCTTGATGGCATCGCGCAGCATGGCGTCCTCATGAATGAAAATGCGGATTGATGTTTGCCCCTCGATAGCGTCTTGGGGCGGACAAGAATAGATTGACGGCGCGGCTGCACACCCTTAGGTGCGCGGCCGTTTGCCCGCAACCCGAAGGATTCCACCCATGGCCGATGCCAAAGCGCCCGTCCAACCCAAAGGCGCAACTGGCGTTCTGGTGCTGGCGGATGGCAGTGTGATCTGGGGCCATGGCTTTGGCGCCGAAGGGGTTGCGGTGGGGGAGGTGTGCTTCAACACCGCCATGACCGGTTATCAGGAAGTGATGAGCGACCCCAGCTATGCCGGGCAGATCATCACCTTCACCTTCCCGCACATCGGCAATGTTGGCGCCAATGATGACGATATCGAATCGCCCAACCCGCATGCGCTGGGCTGCGTGGTGCGCGAACCCGTCACCCCGGCCGCCAATTTCCGCAGCCAGCGCCGCTTTGACGACTGGATGAAGAAATGGGGCCGCATCGGCATTTCCGGTGTCGACACCCGCGCACTGACCAAGCGCATCCGCACCGGCGGCGCGCCCAATGGCGTGATTGCCCACAACAAGGCCGGCCAGTTCAACCTCAAGCAGCTGCTGAACCAGGCGCGTGGCTGGCCGGGGCTGGAGGGGATGGACCTTGCCAGCGTGATCAGCGCCACCCAGAATTACAGCTGGGACGATGGCCTGTGGACGCTGCACGGCGGCTATGCGGTGCACAGCGGCAACCCCAATGGCCCGCATGTGGTCGCCATTGATTATGGCATGAAGCACAACATCCTGCGCAACCTGGTCGCCGCCGGGGCCCGGGTGACGGTGGTGCCGGCCACTGCGACGTTCGACGAGATCATGGCCCTGAAGCCGGCGGGCATCTTCCTGTCCAACGGCCCCGGCGATCCGGCTGCCACCGGCGTCCATGCGGTGCCGACCATCCAGAAGATCCTGAACGCCGGCCTGCCGCTGTTCGGTATCTGCCTGGGCCACCAGCTGCTTGGCCTCGCCGTGGGCGCCAAGACGCTGAAGATGACGCAGGGCCACCGCGGCGCCAACCATCCGGTCAAGCGCCTGTCTGACGGCCGGGTCGAGATCACCTCGATGAACCATGGCTTTGCCGTGGACACCGACACGCTGCCGCCGACGGCGCGGCCCACCCATATCTCGCTGTTCGACGGCACGCTGGCGGGCCTGGAGTTGACCGACCGGCCGGCGTTCAGCGTGCAATATCACCCCGAAGCCAGCCCCGGCCCGCAGGACAGCCAATATCTGTTCCAGAAGTTCGTGAGCGCGCTGGAGCCGGTGGCATGAGCGTTGCCAAGGTCGATCCTGCCCTGCTTGCCGAAGAGCTGGCCGCCAATGAGGAGGTGCTGAGCGCACTGGCCGAAAATGGCGACATCGCCGCGATTTCGCGCCCGATCGATCTGCACTTCAAGGGCAACCAGACCAATATCGAGATGCTGGCCAGCAACGCCGAAACGCTGGGTTTTCGCTTTGTTGGCTTTGCCGAATATGAGGATGGCGACATGGCGGCCGATCTGCAGATCGACAGCACGTCTGACCGTGAGGCCATCTCCGCCCTGACCCGCCGCGCCCTTGAAATCGAGATTCTTCATGCCGTCGAGTTTGACGGCTGGGGCTGTCACGCTGAAACTGGACTTGCAGACTGATGCCCAAACGCACCGACATCAAATCCATCCTCATCATCGGCGCCGGCCCGATCATCATCGGCCAGGCCTGTGAGTTCGATTATTCGGGCACTCAGGCGGTCAAGGCGCTGAAGGGGGAGGGGTATCGCATCATCCTGGTCAATTCCAACCCGGCGACGATCATGACCGATCCGGAGTTGGCGGACGCGACCTATGTGGAGCCGATCACGCCCGAGATCGTCGCCAAGATCATCGCCAAGGAACGCCCCGATGCCGTGCTGCCCACCATGGGCGGCCAGACCGCGCTCAACACCGCGCTTGCCCTGCACCGCGATGGCACGCTGGAAAAATATGGCGTCGCCCTGATCGGCGCCGATGCCGAAGCCATCGACAAGGCCGAGGACCGGCTGAAATTCCGCGACGCGATGGACAAGATCGGGCTGGAAAGCCCGCGCAGCCGCATCGCCCACAGCGTGGAGGAAGCGCTGGCGGCGCTGGAGCATGTCGGCTTGCCCTCCATCATCCGGCCCAGCTTCACCATGGGCGGCACCGGCGGCGGCATCGCCTACAACCGGGAAGAGTTCATCCGCATCGTCACCGGCGGCTTGGACGCCAGCCCCACCACCGAAGTGCTGGTGGAGGAAAGCGTGCTGGGCTGGAAGGAGTATGAGATGGAGGTCGTGCGCGACAAGCACGACAATGCCATCATCATCTGCTCGATCGAGAATATCGACCCGATGGGCGTCCACACCGGTGACAGCATCACCATCGCCCCGGCGCTGACGCTGACCGACAAGGAATATCAGATCATGCGCAACGCCAGCATCGCGGTGCTGCGCGAGATCGGGGTGGAGACGGGCGGCTCCAACGTGCAGTTCGCGGTCAATCCCAAGGATGGCCGCCTGGTCGTGATCGAGATGAACCCGCGCGTGTCGCGTTCGTCGGCGCTGGCGTCCAAGGCGACCGGTTTCCCCATCGCCAAGGTCGCAGCGCTGCTCGCCGTCGGCTACACACTCGACGAGATCATGAACGACATCACCGGGGCGACCCCGGCCTCGTTCGAACCGACCATCGATTATATCGTCACCAAGATCCCGCGCTTTGCCTTTGAAAAGTTCAAGGGCGCGCAGCCGCTGCTTGGCACCGCCATGAAGTCGGTCGGCGAGGTGATGGCCATCGGCCGCAACTGGCAGGAAAGCGTGCAGAAGGCGCTGCGCGGCCTCGAAACCGGGCTGACCGGCTTTGACGAGCTGCCGCATCTGCAAGGCGCCACCATCGAGGAGATCGAGGCGGCGCTGTCGAGCCCGACGCCGGACCGGCTGCTGGTGGCGGCCGACGCGCTGCGTGCGGGCATGAGCGTGGAGCGCATCCACCAGATTGCCAAGTTCGAGCCCTGGTTCCTGCGCCAGATGCAGGAATTGATCGCGGTGGAAGCCGGCGTGAAGGCGAACCGCCTGCCCACCGATGCCGCCGGGTTCCGCCGCCTGAAATCGCTGGGTTTTTCCGATGCCCGGCTGGCGAAGCTCGCTGGCATCAGCGAAGCCGAGGTCGCCGCCGCCCGCCGCGCCCTCGATGTGCGGCCGGTGTTCAAGCGCATCGACACCTGCGCCGGCGAATTCGCCGCGAAGACGCCCTATATGTACTCCAGCTATGAGGCGCCCAGCTTTGGCACGCCCGATTGCGAGAGCAACCCGAGCGCCGCCAAAAAGATCGTCATCCTCGGTGGTGGCCCCAACCGCATCGGCCAAGGCATCGAATTTGATTATTGCTGCTGCCACGCCTGTTTCGCGCTGGGGGACGCCGGGTTCGAGACCATCATGGTCAACTGCAACCCGGAAACCGTGTCGACCGATTATGACACGTCGGACCGGCTCTATTTCGAACCGCTGACCGCCGAGGATGTGCTGGAAATCCTGCACACCGAACAGAAGAATGGCGAACTGGTCGGCGTGGTCGTGCAACTTGGCGGGCAGACCCCGCTGAAGCTGGCGCAGGCGTTGCAGGATGCCGGCATCCCGATCCTGGGCACCAGCCCCGACAGCATCGATCTGGCCGAAGACCGGGAGCGTTTTGCCGCCCTCATCAACCAGCTTGGCCTGAAGCAGCCGGAAAACGGCATCGCCCGCTCGGCCGAGGAAGCGGTGAAGGTCGCCGAAACCATCGGCTATCCGGTGCTGATGCGCCCGTCCTATGTGCTGGGCGGCCGCGCCATGGAGATTGTCGACACCCGCGCCCAGCTCGAAACCTATATTCGCGAGGCGGTGGTGGTGTCGGGCACGTCGCCGGTGCTGATCGACCGTTATCTGCGCGATGCCATCGAGGTGGATGTGGACGCGGTGGCCGATGGCGAGACCGTGCACGTGGCCGGCGTGCTCCAGCATATCGAGGAGGCCGGCGTGCACTCGGGCGACAGCGCCTGCTCACTGCCGCCATACAGCCTGCCCGCCGACATCATCGCCGAGATCGAGCGCCAGACCGATGTTCTGGCCCGCGCGCTCAAGGTCAAGGGCCTGATGAACGTGCAATACGCCGTGAAGGACGGCGAGGTGTACCTGATCGAGGTCAACCCGCGCGCCAGCCGCACTGTGCCGTTCACTGCCAAGGCCACCGGCATCCCGGTGGCCAAGATCGCCGCGCGCGTGATGGCAGGCGAGCGGCTGGCGGATTTCGACCTCTCACCCCGCAATGTCGGCAACCATATCGCCGTCAAGGAAGCCGTGTTCCCGTTCGCCCGCTTCCCCGGCGTTGATCCGGTGCTCGGCCCCGAAATGCGCTCCACTGGCGAGGTGATGGGCATTGATGGCGATTTCGCCACCGCCTTTGCCAAGAGCCAATTGGGTGCCTTCACCAGGCTGCCCAACGAAGGCCGCGTGTTCATCAGCGTGAAGGACAGCGACAAGCCGCAGATCATCGATGCCGCCCGCGATCTGGTGGGCATGGGCTTCCAGCTGGTTGCCACCAGTGGCACTGCTGCCGTGCTCGGCGCCGCCGGCATCCCGGTCACGCTGGTCAACAAGGTTGCCGAAGGCCGGCCGCACATCGTTGACCGCATCAAGGACGGCGAGATCGCGCTGATCTTCAACACCACCGAAGGCCTGCAATCGCTGAAGGACAGCCAGTCGATCCGGGCCTCTGCCCTATATGGCCGCGTGCCTTATTATACGACGGCGCCGGCCAGCCGGGCGGCGGTGGCGGCGATTGCGGCGATGCGGCGGCATTCCCTTGAAGTTCGGCCGCTACAATCCTATCATCACCAATCCTGACGGGCATGACGGCCCGTTGAACAGCCCCTGGCGGCGGCGTTTGCGGACGCGGCTTCAGGGGCATATCTTTGAAACGACTTGCAGGATAGTTTGAAACCATGGCGAGTTTGGACAAGGTGCCGATGCTGCCGACCGGGCATGAAGCCCTGTTGGTGCAGCTGCGGCAACTGAAGGAAGTGGAGCGTCCGGCGGTGGTGGAAGCCATCGAGGAAGCCCGCGCCCATGGCGATCTTTCGGAAAATGCCGAATATCACGCCGCCAAGGAACGCCAGGGCCAGATCGAAGCCCAGGTGATCGAACTGGAAGACATGCTGGCCCGCGCCGTCGTGATCGATCCGAAGACCCTGTCGGGCGACAAGGTGGTGTTTGGCGCCACCGTCCACCTGCTTGATGAGGACGACAAGCCGGTCAAGTATCAGATCGTCGGCCAGCATGAGGCCGATGTGCGCGCCGGCCGCATCAGCTTCTCCTCGCCGCTGGGCCGCGCCCTGATCGGCCGCCGCAAGGGCGACGAGGTGGAAGTGAACACCCCGTCGGGCGACAAATATTATCTGATTGAAACGCTGGAATTCGTCTGATCAATCCACCGGCACGCCCGGGCGTTGCAGGCTGGTGCGGATCACGAAGCTGGTCTTCACGCTTTCAACGTTCGGGGCCGGGGTCAGCTGGCTGGTCAGGAATTTCTGGAACTCCTGCAGATCGTGGGCGACCACCTTCAGCATGAAGTCGATCTCGCCGTTCAGCATATGGCATTCGCGTACCTGGGGCAGGGTGGCGACATGCTCTTCAAAGGCGCGCAGGTCGGCTTCGGCCTGGCTCTTCAGGCTGACCATGGCGAACACGGTGATGCCATAGCCCAGCGCCACGCTGTCCAGATCGGCGTGATAGCCGCGGATGACGCCATTGTCCTCCAGAGCGCGCACCCGGCGCAGGCAGGGCGGCGCGGTCAACCCGGCACGATTGGCCAGATCGACATTGGTGATGCGGCCTTCCGACTGCAGATGGCGCAGGATCACCCGGTCGATATCGTCGATCGGCAGGCGCGAACGGTGGACCAAGGGCAAGACTCCAATCTTTCAGTGCCGGGATTGATAACATTGTTTCAAAACCGCGCAAGATGCGGTGTGATAACTGCGTCGTTTGCGCAAGCCGACCCATGCGCGCCGCGGCGGGCTGGAAAAGCCGGCATTTTGCCTTAAGTCAGGCGCAAACACGCAGGCGGCGTTCCCGCCCATCCGGAGATTCGCAATCATGTCCCGTCATGCCAAGGTCCTCATCATCGGTTCCGGCCCGGCCGGCTATACCGCCGCCGTCTATGCCGCGCGCGCCATGCTGGCCCCGGTGCTGATCCAGGGCCTGCAGCCCGGCGGCCAGTTGACCATCACCACCGAGGTGGAAAACTGGCCGGGCGAAACCATGGTGATGGGCCCCGATCTGATGGTGAAGATGGAGGCCCAGGCTGCCCACGTCGGCGCCGAGATCATCACTGACATCGTGACGAAAGTTGACCTGTCGCAGCGCCCCTTCGTGCTGGAAACCGACAGCGGCCAGGGCTGGACGGCCGACACGCTGGTGATCGCCACCGGCGCCCAGGCCCGCTGGCTGGGGTTGGAAAGTGAGACGAAATTCCGCGGCTTCGGCGTTTCGGCCTGCGCCACCTGCGATGGCTTCTTCTTCCGCGGCAAGGAGGTCGTGGTCGTCGGCGGCGGCAACACGGCGGTGGAGGAGGCGATGTTCCTCACCAAGTTTGCCTCCCGGGTCCATCTCGTCCACCGCCGCGGCGAACTCAGGGCCGACAAGACCAACCAGGCCCGCCTGCTGGAAAACCCCAAGGTGGTGATGCATTGGCACGCGGAAGTGGCGGAGGTCCACGGCCAGGACATGCCGCTGAAGGTGGAGGGTGTGACCCTGCGCGACACGCGCGATGGCAGCACCCGCCATCTGCCGGCCGATGGCCTGTTCGTCGCCATCGGCCATGTGCCGGCGACCAGCCTGTTCACCGACCAGCTGACCATGGATGACGAAGGCTATATCATCACCCAGCCCGACAGCACCGCCACCAGCGTGCCCGGCGTGTTTGCCGCTGGCGACGTGAAGGACAAGCTGTATCGCCAGGCCGTCACCGCCGCCGGCATGGGCTGCATGGCCGCGCTTGAAGCCGAGCGGTTTCTGGCGCACGGTTGAGGCCTGAACGGGGGCAGGGGACCAGGGGTGCAGCCGGGCATCAATCTCGATTGGGAAAAGCTGCGCCTGTTTGATGTCGTGGCGGACGCCGGCAGCTTTACCGAGGCCGCCCGCCGCCTGCACATGAGCCAGCCCGCCCTGTCGCGCCAGATCGCGGCGCTGGAAGAAAGCCTGGGCGCCAAGCTGTTCCACCGCCACGCCCGCGGCCTTGCCATGACGCACGAGGGCGAGCAGCTGCGCAACGCCACCGCCGACATGCACGAGCGCATCGACCGTGCCGCCCAGGCGATCGATGCCAGCCGCGACCGGCCAACCGGCGCGATCCGGCTCACCACCACCGTTTCCTTCGGCTCCACCTGGCTGGCGCGGCAGCTGGGCGATTTCCTCGATCTCTATCCCGATATCAGCGTCCACCTGATGTTGACCGATGCCGATCTGGATCTGGCCAAGCGTGAGGCCGATGTCGCCATCCGCTTCCACCGTCCGTTCCAGAGCGAGCTGATGCAGCGCCCGCTCGCCAATATCCGTCACTATCTGGTTGCCAGCCCCGATTATCTCGCCCGCCACGGCGAACCCAGGACCATCGCCGATCTGGAGCAGCACCGGCTGATTGCCTATGGCGATGCCGCCCCCGATTATCTGAAGGGCATCAACTGGATCCTGGAACTTGGCCACGAAGGCCATCCCCGCCCGGCCGCGCTCACCATCAACAACAGCCATGGCGTGCTGCAAGCGGTTGAGTCGGGCGCCGGCATCGCCGCGCTGCCATCTTATCTGATCCGTTCGTCGGGAAGGGTGCAGGTGGTGCTGCCGCAGGTGGAAGGGCCGGTGTTCCGCACCTTCTTCACCTATCCGTCGGAACTGCGCCGGTCCCTGCGCATTGCCGCGCTGCGGGATTTCCTGGTCGATCGCATGACCAGCCAGGCCCTTGATATGTGAGGCAGGCTGTCGCAGCCATTTTGGCTGTGGCGGAAATTTGCGCAAAATCAAAGATCTGTCTGCCATTGCATGCAAGCCCCATGCAAAAAATGCATGGCTGCAGACCGATATTGTGCACTGCAAAACGCCCCGGCGAATCCGTAGATAGATCGTGTCGCCGCGATAGCGGTCACGCCGGGTCCGCCGCACTCCTCCCCTCCCGCGGTTCACCCGGCCGGCAGGCGCTCTCCTCCCCCCTTGATGCGCCTTGCCAGCCCGGATGCGCCACTCCTCCCCTCCCGGCGCCATTCCGGGCGAAATTTCGGGCCGGATGCCTCCCCCAGGCATCCGGCCCTTTTTTTCACCTGCGACCAAGCGTCCTCTCGATGGGCCGAGCTGGCCTTCCCATTTCCACACGGCTGCGCTAACCGCAGGGGCACCGGGCCGGGCCTGTAGCTCAACGGTTAGAGCTGGCCGCTCATAACGGCTAGGTTGGGGGTTCGAATCCCTCCGGGCCCACCGGTGTTGTGAAAGGATGAGGCGTCTGGGCGTGTCGGCAGAACAAGCGGAATCCACACCCGCCAAACGCCCCCGCGCCACCTGGACCACCTGGGTCGGCGCTGCGCTGGGCCTGCTGGTGCTAGGCCTTGCGGCCTGGGGCCTCAAGAAGATTTCCGGCCAGGTCACGCTGGATGACGTGATCCGCGAGATCAACTCCACCCCGGCGCATCTGATTGTGTTTGCTGCGGCTTCCACCTTCCTCTCCTATGTCGTGCTGGTCGGCTATGACTGGTTCGCCACCCGGCATCTGGGGTACAAGATCGGCTGGCCGATGCTGGCCGCCGCCAGCTTCTCCAGCTTCACCATGAGCCACACGCTGGGCGTTACCATCCTCACCGGCGGCACGGTCCGCTATCGCATCTACACCCGCGAAGGGGTGCGCCCGGCCGATATCGCCATGATCATCCTGCTCTGCGGCTGGACCTTCTGGCTGGGCATCATCTTCGTCGCTGGCGTTGGTCTCGTCGTCTCCCCCACGCTGATGCCGCAGCAGCTGCGCGAATGGGCGCCGCCGGCGGTGGAGGAGTTCATCGGCGCACTGTTCCTGGCCGGCGTCGCGCTCTACACCGTTCTTGCCTCCACCTGGCGGCGCGAATTCCGGCTGTGGCGCTATCGCTTCACTATACCGAACGGCAAGGAAACCCTGCAGCAGATCGCCATCGGCACCGTCGATCTGGCCTTTGCCGGCGGCGCCCTCTACATCCTGCTGCTGCCGGTGGCCGGCATCCCCGATCTGCTCACCTTCCTCGTCATCTATGCCGTTGCCATGGTCTCTGGCGCGCTGGCCCATGCGCCGGGCGGCATCGGCGTGTTCGAACTGGTCATCGTTGGCCTGATGCCAGAGGCGGACAAGGCCGGCGTGCTCGCCGCCGTGGCGCTGTTCCGCCTGATGTACACCTTCGTGCCGTTCGTGCTGGGCGCTGGCGTGATCGCCGTGCTGGAATGGAAGGCGCTCAGAACGGCCCGCGCCGCAGCTGCTCTGCCCGATCGGCCAGTTTCTGCCGCCAGCGAGGCGTGAGCGCGGCCATCGCCGCCAGTTCCACCAGCTCATCGAGCTTTCCGGCCCGTCCGGCGGCAATCGGGGTGAAGCGGCTGATCGGCCAATCGCTGTGCGGCCGTTCGATCACATCATGGCCATCACCAGCGGCAATCGCGCCGCCTTCGAGCACGCGGAAATACCAGCCGCAGCGGCCCGACAAAGTCATTGCCTTCACCACCCGCTTGCTGCCCAGCACGGCGGCAAAGGTGGAGCAGGGCTCCCGGATCTGGGCGATCTGCAGCGTGGCGCTGCCACAGCGGATCACGTCGCCCAGGCACAGGCTGGCCTCGTCCAGCCCATCCACCACGAGATTCTCGCCCATGGCACCGGGCACGAAGCGATCCGCAAACTCCGGAAATTCGGCGATCCAGCCGGCATAGCCCGACAGCGGATAGGCATAGACCGCCTTGTCCGGCCCGCCGTGCACGCGGGTGTTGCCAACCTGGTCGCCTTCCAGCCCGAGTGCGTGCACCGCAACCGGCCCTGCAACCGGCTGGCGGTGATAGGCTGACGGAAGCGCCACCCCAGCAATGGGTTGCGGCCGCCCGATGCGCAGCTGCGCGATTATGCCACTTGCGATCATGGCCATTTCCTCTGACACTGAGGACCTTGTTCAACAAGCTGAAAGGAGGTGATCCAGTGTCTCATTGCTTCATCATTGGCGCAAAAGCGCTGGTGGCCCCGGTCGAGATCGGGGCGCGCTGACACCAGACACCGGCCTTTTGCGACCGGATGACAATGTGGGGCCATCGGGAAACCGGTGGCCCCGTTTGTTTGCAATGGCCGGTTGCGGAAGTTGACGAAGTTGACAGATTTCGCTGGAATGGTGATTGTTTTTGCTGAATTTTCTTCACGAAGTTGACATGGGCTTGACCCGTGAGCGCCGGGCCGGAAGCGGTAGGTTGACCGGGTCGGGCCTGATTTCACGCACCGGCGGCGGCACCCGGTCCAATTCGTGGAAATGCTGCGGATCAAGTCGATCGCCCAGCCAGTTCTGGCGATTGGGCAGCCGGTCGATGATGTGGCGCAGGGCGGCCAGTTCCTGTTCGATACGGCTGCTGCTGGCGCGGCGGTCATCTTCACGCTGCAGCAGGGCCAGCATCAATCGGGCATCGCAGGGGCGCCTGCGCACGGCGACCAGCACCCCGTCGCGCTCCAGCTGCTCTTCCTCGCCGTTCAGCGCGCGTTCCAGCGCGGTGGCGGGCAATTGCCGCCAGGCTTCGGCCAGCGCCAGATCCCAGGCGCGGCGAAAATCCTCGGCATCAGGGTGGCGGCGCAGGCGATAGGCGGCCTGCCTGCTGAGCCCGACCCTCCGCGCGGCCTGGGCGACACTGCCGCTGTCGGCCAGCATCTCCAGAAATTCCTGCTGGCGCGCCGCAGTCCAGCCATCGCGGCGCGGGCGCAGGGGCCGTACAGGAACAGGTTCCGGGAGGGGTTCGAACATCTGGCTCATGCCGCCGATCATAAGCGAGTCGGCCAGCTGTAGGACAGATCAGAGCAGCAGAAGTGCCTTGCCAATCGTGATCGCCGCCCCCCATCCCAATGGCAACAGCACGGCGGCCCAGGCCAGCAGCCGCAGCGGCCAGTGCACCCGGGCAGCGCTCGCTGGGCCTGCCACATTGCCGGGGCTGGCAGGCGCATCCTGCCACAGCGCGTCGGGCACCGGCCGCACCAGCAGCGCTGCCCCCCAGCCAATGGCCAGCAGGCCGGCCAGCGCGAGGAAGATCGGGCCATAGACATCGGCGCGGGCCACGCCGGCGGCCAGGCTGGCATCGCGGACATAGGCGACGAGCAGCGGCCCCACCACCCCGGCGGTTGACCAGGCGGTGAGCAGCCGGCCGTGGATGGCGCCCACCTGCGCCGTGCCGAACAGATCGGCGAGCCAGGCCGGTACGGCGGCAAAGCCCCCGCCGTACATGGACGCAATCAGGGCAAAGGCCGCGAGCAACCAAGGCAGCGCCGGGCCGGCGGGGAGCAGGGCGCCATAAAGCAGCCCAGCGAGCGCCAGCATCAGCAGATAGAGCGGCTTGCGGCCGAAGCGATCCGACAGCGACGACCAGAAAAACCGGCCGGCGATGTTGAACAGGCTGATCAGGCCAACGAAGGCCGCGCCAATGGTGGCGATGGATTTTTTCTGTGCATCATCAAGCGCTTCAAAGCGAAGATCGGGCAGGCCGATCAATTGGCCGGCAAACATCTCCTGCACCATGGGGGAGGCGAGACCGATGATGCCGATGCTGGCCGAGACATTCATCAGCAGCACGCACCAGACCAGCCAGAACTGCCGGGTGCGCCAGGCCACGCCCAGCGGCACAAAGCGCCCGCCGGCCACCACCTGCCGCGCGCCCGGCGGGTGCCAGCCCGGTGCCGGCAGCCGGAAGCCCAGTGCCCCGGCCGCCATCACCACGGCATAGACGGCGGCCATCAGCAGCATCGTCTGCGCCGGGCTGCCGAGCGCGGCCATCAACCGGTCCGCCGCCGGGCTGCCTACCATGGCACCGCCGCCAAAGCCCATGATTGCCATGCCGGTGGCAAGCCCGCGCCGATCCGGGAACCATTTGAGCAGGGTGGAGACCGGCGTGATATAGCCGATGCCAAGCCCGATGCCGCCGATCACCCCGGTGCCGAGCCAGAACAGCCAGAGCTGGTGCAACGCCACGCCAATGGCCCCGATCGCCATGCCGCCCGCCCAGCAGCCCGCCGCCACCAACCCGGCCCGGCGCGGGCCAACCCGCTCCACCCAGGCGCCAAACAGCGCGGCGGCGAGGCCGAGCACGACGAAGAACAGGCTGTAGACCCAGACAAGATCGCTCACCCGCCAGTCGCAGCCGGCGCTGAGGAGGGCTGTTCCAAGACTGGAGCATTCGGCCGCGCCCAGCGCATGGCTCAAGGGCAGCCAGAAGACCGAAAAGCCATAGGCCATGCCGATGCACAGGTGGATGGCCAGCGCGCAAGGCGGCACCAGCCAGCGATCATGATCAGCCGGCGCCGTGATGCGCGCGATGGACAGAAATTCCCCCATGGCCGCGCCTGCTGCCGGCTTGGGCGCTGTGGGTCAACGGGTGGGTTGACGCAGGCTCAGCGGCCCTTCCACTCCGGCTTGCGCTTCTGGGCAAAGGCCAGCGGCCCTTCGCGCAGGTCTTCGGAACGGAACAGCGCCTGCACGGCCGGATATTTGCCCTGGCCTTCATAGGCGGCGCGGACCGAATCCTCCTCAAGCCCCTTCAGGACCGCCTGTTTGGAGGCTCGCAGGCTGAGCGGCGACAGTTCGCACATCGCCGCCGCCAGCGCCTTGGCGCGCGCCATCAGATCATCGGCTGGCACCACTTCGGTGACAAAGCCCAGATCCTTGCCTTCGGCAGCCGATACCGTGCGGGCGGTGAGGATCATCACCATGGCGCGCGACAGGCCGATGGCGCGGGGCAGCCGGTGCAGGCCGCCGGCCAGCGCCGCCAGGCCCACCTTGGGCTCGGGCAGGGCGAAGCTGGCATTTTCGGCCGCGAGGATGATGTCGGCCGCCAGCGCCACCTCGAAACCGCCGCCCATGGCGACCCCGTTGACGGCCGCGATCACCGGCTTGTCGAGGTCCCAGCGGCTGGTCAGCCCGCCAAAGCCCGATAGCGGCACGGTGATGGCATTGCCTTCCGCCTGCCACCTGAGATCATTGCCGGCGGAAAAGGCGCGGTTGCCCGCCCCGGTGATGATCGCCACCCACAGATCGGGATCGGCAGCGAAATCGTTGAACACCTGGTCCAGCTCCGCATTGGCCGGAGGGTGCAGCGCGTTCATCCGGTCCGGCCGGTTGATGGTGACGATCAGCACCTTGCCGTCGCGTTCCAACGTCACATGTTCATGGGCCATGGCCTGTCCTCCCTTTGCATCTGCTTGTGCCATGGGGGAGCGGGGAGGGCGGCCTGATGAAAGCAGGGGGAAAAGGAAAGGCCCCCGGCCAGTTGCCTGACCGGGGGCCCGGTGACGAGCCAGATATCCTGTCCACCGTTCGGCGCCGGCCGGGGCCAATGCCCCCATCTGCCCCAGCCGGCGCGCGCTGCCAAAGCGTGAGCCCGGCGCGCAAGCGGTGAACGAATATCGTCGTTCTCCCCTTAGACCCTGGCCGCAAACGCAGCCCTTGTCTGGTGGCAGTTGATATGCCGATTCTTTGCGGCTGTCAGGCCGGCTGTTTGACCCCTTTGTGACGAAATCGTGAACTGTTGCATCGCCGCAACACTATGGCGGCCAACGCTTGCCCCTCTGCCCAGACGTGCTAAGGCCGCGTTCATATTCCACAGCCCAAGAGACGACCGTGCGCCTGTCCCGCTATTTCATGCCTGTCCTCAAGGAAACGCCGGGCGAAGCCCAGGTGATTTCGCACCAGCTGATGCTGCGCGCCGCCATGATCCGGCAAACATCGGCGGGCATCTATGCCTGGCTGCCGCTGGGCAAGCGCGTGCTGGCCAACATCGAGAAGATGGTGCGGCGCGAACAGGATCGCGCCGGCGCCATCGAGGTGCTGATGCCCACCATCCAGTCCGCCGATTTGTGGCGGCAGTCCGGCCGTTATGATGCCTATGGCCCGGAAATGCTGCGCATCACCGACCGGCATGATCGCGAGATGCTGTTCAGCCCCACGGCTGAGGAGCTGTTCACCGCGATCTTCCAGAATGGCGCCAAATCCTATCGCGACCTGCCGCGCAACATCTACCAGATCCAGTGGAAGTTCCGTGACGAGGTGCGCCCGCGCTTTGGCGTGCTGCGCGGCCGCGAGTTCCTGATGAAGGACGCGTACAGCTTTGACCTCGATTATGACGGTGCGGTCCACAGCTACAACCGCATGTTCATCGCCTATATGCGCACGTTCGCCGCGATGGGCCTGAATGCCATTCCGATGCAGGCCGATACCGGCCCGATCGGTGGCGATCTTTCCCACGAATTCATCGTGCTGGCACCCACGGGTGAAAGCGATGTCTTCTATCATGAAAACTGGCTGAAGCCGCGCGACACCGCCGGCATCAACGCCGATGACCGCGCAGGCCTCGCTGCCTTCATCAACGGCCTCAACGCCGATTATGCCGCCACCGATGAAAAGCGCGATCTTGCCGCCGAGGCCGCCTGCGGGGTTGCGCTGAAACAGTCCAAGGGCATCGAGGTTGGCCAGGTGTTTTACTTCGGCGACAAATATACCGCGCCGATGGGCGTCACCGTGCAGGGCCCCGACGGCGCGCCGGTCACCCCGCTGATGGGCAGCTATGGCATTGGCGTTTCCCGCCTGGCCGGCGCCATCATCGAAGCGTGTCATGATGACGCCGGCATTGTCTGGCCGGAAGCCGTGGCGCCGTTCAAGCTGGCCCTGATCAACCTGCGTGCCGATGATGGCGCCTGCACGGCCGCCTGCGACAAGCTTTATGCCGATTTCACTGCGGCCGGCGTTGATGTCCTCTATGATGACCGGGATGAACGCGGCGGCGCCAAGTTCGCCACCGCCGATCTCATCGGCCTGCCCTGGCAGGTGATCGTCGGGCCCAAGGGCCTTGCTGCCGGCATCGTCGAGCTGAAGCGCCGCGCCACCGGCGAGCGGATCGAAGTGCCGATCGAAGCCGTGGTGGGCCGCATTTGATCAGCGCGCACGAACGCCTCATCATCCGCCGTTACCTGACGCCGGGCCAGGGGGAGGGGTTCATCTTCCTCGTCGCCGGCATCAGCCTGGTGGCCGTTGCGCTTGGCGTTGCCGCGCTGATCGCGGTGATGAGCGTGATGAACGGCTTTCGCGCCGAGCTGTTTGACCGGATCATTGGCCTCAACGGCCATGCCGTGGTGCAGGGCTATGGCGGGCGGCTCGATCAATGGCCGCAGGTCGTGGCCGATGCCAGGGCACTGCCCGGCGTCACCCGCGCCGCGCCGATGATCGAACAGCCGCTGATGGCCAGCGCCAGCGGCCGGGTGGAGGGCGTGATCGTCCGCGGCCTGACGCTGGCCGATATCAAGGCCAACCCCACCATCGCCACCAATGTGCGCGGCGGCACGCTGGATGATCTGGTGCCCGGCGGCTCCACCGTCGCCATAGGGGCGCGCCTGGCCGAGCAATTGGGCCTGCGCGTGGGGGACGAGATCAGCCTGATCAACCCGGCCGGCCGCTCCAGCCCGTTCGGCACCGTGCCGCGCATCGTCGCCTATCGCATCGCCGCGGTGTTTGAAGTGGGCGTCTATGATTATGACAAGGCGTTCGTGGTGATGCCATTGTCCGACGCGCAGACCCTGTTGCGGCTCGACAATGCGGTGAGCATGGTCGAGGTGGAAACCACCGATCCCGACCGCGCCGCCGCGTTCCTCGAGCCGCTGCGCCAGAAATGGGCCGGGATCGCGGTGGTGAGCGACTGGACGCGCAGCAATGCCGCGCTGTTTTCGGCGATGGTGGTGGAACAGACGGTGATGTTCTGGGTGCTTTCGATCATCATCCTGGTCGCCGTGTTCAACATCCTCTCGTCGCTCATCATGCTGGTGCGCGCCAAGACGCGGGATATCGCCATCCTGCGCACCATGGGCGCCAGCCGCGCCAGCATGATGCGGGTGTTCATGGCGGTGGGCACCTTGATCGGCGCGGCCGGCGTGGCCTCTGGCCTGGCGCTGGGTTTCCTGCTGCTGCGCTTCCGCCAGCCGCTGGTCGATGGCGTTTCGGCGCTGACCGGCACCAACATCTGGGATCCGTCGGTGCGTTATCTCACCCTGCTGCCATCCAAGACCGATCCGGTGGAGGTGCTGGGCATCGTCGTCCTCGCGCTCGGCCTGTCGTTCCTGGCCACGCTTTATCCGGCGTGGAAGGCCGCCTCCACCGATCCGGTCACGGTGCTGCGCTATGAATGAGCCGGTGCTAGAAACCATTGGCCTTGCCCGCCATTTCGAACAGGCCGGTGAGCGGATCGAGGTGCTGCGCGGCGTTGATCTGGCCATCGCGCCGGGCGAGATTGTCGCGCTGCTCGGGCCTTCGGGCTCAGGCAAATCCACGCTGCTGCAGGCGGTTGGCCTGCTGGAAGGCGGCTTTTCGGGGCGTATCTGCATCTGTGGGGAAGAGGCTGGCCAGCTCGACGAAGCCGGCCGCACCCGCCTGCGCCGCCAGCGCCTGGGCTTTGTCTATCAATTCCACCACCTGCTGCCCGATTTCTCGGCGCGGGAAAATGTCATGCTGGCCGGGCTGGTGGCCGGCACGGCGCCGGCTGCCGCCCAGGCCCGTGCCGATGAACTGCTCACCCGCCTCGGCCTTGGCGGCCGGCTCACCCACAAGCCGGCGCAATTGTCGGGCGGGGAGCAGCAACGGGTTGCGGTGGCGCGCGCGCTGGCCAACCGCCCGGCGCTGGTGCTCGCCGATGAGCCCACCGGCAATCTCGATGAGGCGACCGCTGGCCTGGTGCTGGCCGCCTTCCTCGATCTGGTCCGCTCAACCGGGGCAGCGGCCTTGGTGGCCACCCACAATCTCGATCTCGCCCGCCGCATGGACCGGGTGGTGACGCTGCAGGCCGGCAAGCTGGTCCCGACCCAATAGATCCTCCCCCTCTGGGGAGGTGCCCGAAGGGCGGAGGGGGCCGGCCTGGTCCGGCGCGTGCGCCCCCTCCGTCGCCTTCGGCGCCACCTCCCCCAGAAGGGGAGGATTTTCTTCGCGGTGGATAAATCGCCACGCGCCCTTCACCTTGGCCGCGCTTCGCCGCATTGTTGCGCCATGGCCCACGCCGGATTCGTTCCCCTTCGCTGCCACAGCGCCTACTCCATGCTGGAGGGTGCCATCCAGCCCGAAACGCTGGCCAAGCTGGCGCGCCAATTGGGCTTCCCGGCCATTGGCCTGGCCGATCGCGCCAACATGTTCGCCGCTATGGATTTTTCCGCTGCGGCCAAGGATCAGGGCGTGCAGCCGATCATCGGCGCGTTGCTGCCCATCGAACGGCCGGGATCGGCCACCATCAACAGCCGGCCGCTGGTCGACTGGCTGGCGCTTTATGCACAGGATCAGGCCGGCTACACCAATCTCATCGCGTTGGTCTCCGATGCCCATCTCGCCGCTGCCACGCCCGGCGATCCGCTGCTCACGCTCGACCAGCTCGATGGCCGCACCGATGGCCTGATTTGCCTGACCGGCGGTGCCGATGGCGCGCTCGCCCGGCTGGCCGCCGATGGCCAGGACATCGAGGGGATGGCCGCCCGGCTGATGGCGCTGTTTCCCGGCCGGCTTTATGTCGAGATCGCGCGGTCGGCTGACCCGATCGAGCAGCGCAGCGAGGCTGCACTGCTGCGCCTGGCCGAAGCCCATGGTCTGCCCATTGTCGGTACCGCGCCGGTCAAATATCGCGATGCCGGCATGCACGAAGCCCATGATGTGCTGCTGTGCATCGCCGATTCGTCCTATGTCGAGGCCGAGGACCGCCGCCGCTCCAACCCCGAACATTGGCTGAAGTCCGCTGCCGACTGGCACGCGCTGTTCGCCGATCTGCCCGAAGCCATCGCCAACACGCTCGTCGTTGCCCAGCGCTGCGCCGTGATGGCTGCCGGCCGCAAGCCGATCCTGCCGCGCCTGTCGGCCGGCGGCGAGGATGAGGCGCTGGATGCGGCGGCCACCAGCGGCCTTGCCCGCCGCATGGAGGCACTGGGCAAATCGCCTGACGAGCGCGCTCCCTATGAAGCCCGGCTGGCGTTCGAGCTTGATGTCATCAAGTCCATGGGCTTTCCCGGCTATTTCCTGATCGTGGCCGATTTCATCCAGTGGGCGAAGGCGCAGGGGATCCCGGTGGGTCCCGGCCGCGGCTCCGGCGCCGGCTCGGTGGTGGCCTGGGCGCTGACCATCACCGATCTCGATCCGCTTGAGCATGGCTTGCTGTTCGAACGCTTCCTCAACCCTGACCGCGTGTCGATGCCCGACTTCGATATCGATTTCTGCGAAACCCGGCGCGGCGAAGTCATTGATTATGTGCAGCAGCGTTATGGCCGCGAGCAGGTGGCGCAGATCATCACCTTCGGAAAGATGAAGGCCCGCGCCGTGCTGAAGGATGTGGGGCGCGTGCTGCAGATGCCCTATGGCCAGACCGACCGGCTGGCCAAGCTGGTGCCCAGCCACCCCACCGATCCGTGGACGCTGGCCCGCACGCTCGGCATCGGCAAGGACAAGGATGGCAAGCGCTATCCGGGCGAACCCGCCTTCATCGCCGAGGTGGAGCGCGACCCCAAGGTCAAGCGCCTCGTTGATATCGCCCTGCAACTGGAAGGCCTGCCGCGCCACAGCTCCACCCATGCCGCCGGCGTGGTGATTGGCGACCGGCCCCTGTCGCAACTGGTGCCGCTCTATCGCGACCCCAGGTCCGACATGCAGGTGACCCAGTTCGAGATGAAGGCCGCCGAAAAGGCCGGCCTGGTCAAGTTCGACTTTCTGGGGCTGAAGACCCTCTCCGTCCTCGATCGCGCCGCCGCGATGTTGCGCCAGCGCGGGGTGGCGGTGGATTGGGCGACGCTGCCGACCAACGATGCCCAAGTCTACAAGCTGATTGCCGAAGGCGACACGGTTGGCGTCTTCCAGTTTGAATCCGAAGGCATGCGCCGGGCGCTGGGCCTGGTGAGGCCCGACTGTTTTGCCGACATCGTCGCACTGGGCGCGCTTTATCGCCCCGGCCCGATGGACAATATCCCCAGCTTTGCCGCCCGCAAGGCCGGCCGCGAGAAGGTGGAGCTGCTCCACCCGGCGATGGAACCCATCTTGCGCGAAACCTATGGCATCATCGTCTATCAGGAACAGGTGATGAGCCTGGCGCGCGAACTCGCGGGCTACAGCCTGGGCGAGGCCGATCTGTTGCGCCGCGCCATGGGCAAGAAGATCCACGCCGAAATGGTGGCGCAAAAGGCGCGCTTTTCCGAAGGCGCTGAAAAAAATGGTATTGATGCAGCGACATCGGATGCCATCTTCGAATTGATCCTGAAGTTTGCCAACTATGGCTTCAACAAGAGCCACGCGGCCGCCTATGCGCTGGTTTCCTACCACACCGCCTGGTTGAAGACGCATCACCGCGCCGAATTCTATGCCGCCTCCATGGCATACGATATCGACAACACAGACCGGCTGGCCATTTTTGCTGAAGATGCGCGCCGGTCGGGCGTGGCCATGCTGCCGCCGTGCATCAATGCCTCGGCCGCGGATTTCACGGTCGAGGATGGGGCCGTGCGCTATGCGCTGGCCGGTCTGAAAGGCGTTGGCATGAAGGCCATGGAAAGCCTGGTGGCCGATCGGGGCGGGCAGGGGGCCTTCACCGATCTGGCCGATTTTGCCCGCCGCTGCGACCCCAGGAGCCTCAACAAGCGCCAGCTGGAAAGCCTGATTGCGGCCGGCGGTTTTGATGCCATCAATTCCAACCGCGCCGGAGTGCACGCGCTGGCCGAAGCCATCATGGCCAGCGCCCAGGCCGCTGCGGCAGAACGCGAATCAGCGCAGGTGGCGCTGTTCGGCGATGCCACCGGCGTGGCCGATCATGCCAGCCTTGCGCTGATGGTGCCCAATCTGGCCTGGAGCGTCGCCGAGCGCATGGGCCATGAGAAGGACGCCTTCGGCTATTTCTTCAGCGGTCATCCGGTTGATGGCTATGCCAATGTGCTGCTGGCCAATGATGTGAAAAGCTTTGCCGATGTGCTGGCCATGCCGGCGCCGGCCGGCGGCGGGCGCGTGCTGGTCAACATGGCTGGCCTGCTGGAAGAGCGGCGCTGGCGCACCACCCAGACGGGCCGGCGATATCAGTTCCTCAGCTTCTCCGACCGCTCCGGCCAGTTCGTGACCAGCTGTTTCGATGAGGAGCTGCAGACCAGCATCGAAGGCCTGGCCAGCGATCCGCCGCCGCTGCTGCTGGCGATGGAGGTGCAGTGGAAAGAGGGGGAGGATGTGCCGCGCCTCACCCTGCGCAGCGCCCGGTCTCTGGCCGATATCGCCCGCCGCACCCGCGGCCGGCTGGTGGTGCGACTCGACAGCGCGATGGAGGCGCAGGCCCTGCACACCGCGCTCACCCGCAACCCGGCCCAGGGGCGCGGCGAACTGGTGGCCGAAGTGACCACCGCTGCCGGCCCCGCCCGGATCGTGCTGGGCCGCAATTTCCTGATCGATGCCGATCTGGAAGCGGAAATCAGCCGCGCGCTGGGGTCGGACCGGTTGGTGCAGGAACAGCTTGATCCGCCGCAACTGGCACTGGTGGGCTGATTATTTGCCGCAGCCTGCCACGGCGGCCTGTCAATCCGCCGCCGGCCGTGCCATGCCAGCCGTCAATGTGCCGGGGGGCAATGATGCGCAAGTTGTTGACAGTCTTTCTGTTCCTGTGGGCTGGTGTTGCCGCCGCCCGGCCGCCGATCATCGACATGCATGTTCATGCACTGGCGGCCGATGATCAGGGTCCGCCGCCACTGGCGCTGTGCTCGCCCATCGATCCGATGCCGGTGTGGGACCAGAAGGGGCCGTGGATCGAACAGATCATGGCCTATTTCAAGAACCCGCCGTGCAAGAACCCGGTGTGGTCGCCCACGACGGATGATGGGGTGCGCAACCGCTCGCTGGCGGTGATGCAGAAACACAATGTCATCGGCGTGGTGTCCGGCAAGCAGCGCATGGTGGCGGCGTGGCAGGCACAGGCACCGGAACGGGTGATGCCGTCACTGATCATCAATCTTGAAGACATTGGCGATGCCGCCGCGCTCACTGCCGAGATCAAGGCCGCCAAGGCGGCGGGCAAGCTGGCGGTGATCGGCGAATTGGGCTTTCAATATGATGGCATCAGCGCTGATGATCCGCGCCTGGAGCCGCTGTGGCAGGCCGCCGAGGCGGCTGATGTGCCGGTGGCCATCCACATCGGCCCCGGCCCGCCCGGCATTGCCCAATTTCCCGGCAGCCCCTATCGCGCCCGCCTGTCCAGCCCGTTGCAGCTGGAACCGGTGCTGGCCCGCCATCCAATGCTGCGCGTGAATGTGATGCATGCCGGTTTCCCCATGCTGGATGACACGCTGGCGCTGCTCTATGCCCATCCGCAGGTGCATCTGGACGTTGGCGTGATCGTCCACACCCAGCCGCGCGCTGCCTTTTACCGCTATCTGCGCGGGCTGGTGGAGGCTGGGTTTGGCAACCGGATCATGTTCGGCTCCGATCAGATGGTGTGGCCGGAAACCATCGAACGTTCCATTGCGGTGATCGAAGCCGCTCCGTTCCTCAGCAAGGCCCAGAAGCGCGCCATTCTCTATGACAACGCCGCCCGCTTCCTGCGGCTGGATGCGGCAACCATCGCCCGTCACAACGCGATGTAGGGCCTTATGCGTCGGGGTTGAACACGCTCCACCCCATCGCGCTGGCCAATTCCTCGAGCGCGGCGGTGCCCAGCAGGCTGTTGCCCTGCGGGCTCAACCCAGGTGACCAGACCGCGATGCTGGCCCGGCCCGGCGCAATGGCGAGGATGCCGCCGCCAACGCCGGATTTGGCCGGCAGGCCGACGGAAAAGGCGAAATCGCCCGAGGCATCATAATGGCCGCAGGTGAGCATCAGGGCGTTGATCCGCCGCGCCTGCTCGGCCGAAACGATGCGGCGGCCGCTGGCCGGATCGATGCCGCCGTGCATCAGGAACCGCCCGGCCCGCGCCAGTTCGCGGCAGCTCATGGCTATGGCGCACTGGTGGAAATAGGTGGAGAGCGTGGCGGCGACATCGCCGGTGAGCACGCCATGCGCCTTCATGAAATGGGCCAGCGCGGCGTTGCGATGGCCGGTCGCGGCCTCCGAATAGGCGACGGCACCATCCACCGCGATGCTCTGCGTGCCCGACAAGTCGCGCAGCAGCCGCAACACGCGGCCGGCGCCGGCGCGGGGATCATCGCCATCGGTGATCAGATCGCTCACCGCGATGGCGCCGGCATTGATGAAGGGATTGCGCGGCCGGCCGCCTTCCGCCTCCAGCTGCACGATCGAGTTGAAGGCGCTGCCCGACGGTTCCCGCCCCACGCGTTGCCACACGCGCTCGCCATGGCTGGCCAGCGCCTCAACCAGCGCAAAGACCTTGGAGATGGACTGGATGGAAAAGGCGATGTCGGCATCGCCGGCGGCATGTTCGCGGCCATCGGCGGTGATCACGACAAGGCCGAAATGGCCTGCCGAAACCTTGGCCAGTTCCGGGATATAGTCCGCCACCCGGCCACGGGCCGTGCGGGCGGCCATCGCGGCGGCAATGCGGGGCACCAGTTCGGCTAGATCGGCCATCTCAAGCTCCGTCGCGGGCGGCCGTCATCATGCGCGGCCGCGGCCATCCGTGCAAATGCGGAGATGAAATCCGCATTTTGATCTGGTGCAAAATATTTGCGTAGTGTATCTCCGCACCTGACGGGCACGAACGTCCACACATACGGGGAGGAAACCCATGGCAACCCAGCTGAAAGACACCCGCCAGACCCAGACCCTGCCGCAGGGCAGCGTGAGCTGGCCGCTGCCGCCGCGCGTGCGGCCGGATCTGCCCGATCATGACAAGGCGACGCTGGAAGCCTATCTCGCCACCGCCCCGTTGGACGAGGTGGATATCGCCGATCCGCTGTGGTGGGAAAGCGACACCCACCATGTCTATTTCAAGCGCCTGCGCGCCGAAGCGCCGGTGTTCTTCACCCATGTCAACAGCAACCGCCACCGCGGTTTCTGGAATGTCACCCGCTGGAACGATGTGATGGCGGTGGACACCAACCACCAGGTGTTCAGTTCCGAAGCCACGCTGGGCGGCATCACCCTGTTCGACATGGACCCGGATTTCATCATGCCGATGTTCATCGCCATGGATCCGCCCAAGCATGATGTGCAGAGAAAGGCGGTCAACCCAATCGTTTCGGGGCAGAATCTCGCCTCCTACGAAAGCCTGATCCGCGAGCGCACCGCCGAGGTGCTGGATGGCCTGCCGCGCGGGGAGGCCTTTGACTGGGTGGACCGGGTGTCGATCGAGCTGACCTCCCGCATGCTCGCCACCCTGTTCGGCTGGCCGCAGGAACGGCGCCGCATGCTGACCTATTGGTCGGATATCTCCACCTCCGATCCCGAACTGCCCGGCAACCCCGGCAAGGAAGAGCGGCAGGGCATCCTGCTGGGCATGTTGCAGGAATTCACCATGTTGTGGAACGAGCGGGTGAATGCCGAGCCGACCGGCGATCTTGTCTCCATGCTCGCCCACAATCCGGCGACGAGGAACATGCCGCCGATGGAGTTCATGGGCAATCTGGTGCTGCTGATCGTGGGCGGCAACGACACCACCCGCAACTCCATCACCGGCGGGCTTTACTTCCTCAACAAGAACCCGGCCGAATATGCCAAGCTCAAGGCAAACCCGGGCCTGGTTGAGAACATGGTCAGCGAGATCATCCGCTACCAGACCCCGCTCGCCCACATGCGCCGCACCGCCCTGCAGGATACGGTGCTGGGCGGCCAGCTGATCCACAAGGGTGACAAGGTGGTGATGTGGTATTCGTCGGCCAACCGGGATGACACGGTGCTCGACAATCCGGATGCCTTCATCATCGATCGCCCGCGCGCCCGCCAGCACATGGCCTTCGGCTTTGGCATCCACCGCTGCGTGGGCAACCGCCTGGCCGAACTGCAACTGAAGATCCTCTGGGAAGAAATCCTCAAGCGCTTTGATCATATCGAGGTTCTGGAAGAGCCGGAGCGTGTGCCCAGCGCCTTCGTCAAGGGCTACAAGAAGCTCATGGTCCGCATCCCGGCCTGATCACAGAGGAACCCATGGTCAAGATCATCTACGTCGAACACAACGGCACCCGCCACGAAGTCAATGTCGCCGATGGCGAGAATCTGATGGAAGGCGCTGTGCAGAACAATGTGCCCGGCATCGACGGCGATTGCGGCGGCAACGCTGCCTGCGCCACCTGCCATTGCTATATCCCGGCCGAATGGGAAGCTCTGACGGGCAGCCGCAGCGATCTGGAGGATTCCATGATCGAACTGGCCGACACCGCCAAGCCGAACAGCCGCCTCGCTTGCCAGATCAAGGCCAGCGCCGCGCTCGACGGTCTGGAAGTGTATATGCCGGCGACACAGCACTGATAGTGGCACCAGCAGTGAACTGAAAAAGGCGGCCTTTCGGGGCCGCCTTTCTTGTTTCGGATCAGATCGGCAGCGTCGCCAGACGC
Source organism: Sandarakinorhabdus sp. FBCC-B8862 (assembly GCF_059745315.1). NCBI lineage: Bacteria > Pseudomonadati > Pseudomonadota > Alphaproteobacteria > Sphingomonadales > Sphingosinicellaceae > Sandarakinorhabdus > Sandarakinorhabdus sp. FBCC-B8862. The sequence continues at coordinate 286,169 of NZ_CM185574.1, read as the reverse complement.
TTGGGCGCGCAGAGGCGCCAGGCCGCGGCCATCATCGCGTCGATCATTGCCCAGTCTGGCCCGTCGGTGAGGACAATGCCGATCCAGCCCGATGGCCCATAATATTTCGGGCGGAAAAACCGGTCAGGATCCTGTTCGATCAGCATGGCCTGTTCATCGAGGCCCGAGACTTTCAGCAGCAGGGCGGTGATGCCGTCGCCATGATGATTGTCAGAGAAATAGGCGAAGAATTTGCCGCCTTCGATGGTGAAGCCGTTGGCGCCGTGGGAGAGTTTTTCCGTCACCGCCGGCAGGTTCAGCGCAAGGCCGCGCACGCGTTCGAGCAGCGCCGCCGGCCGGTCGGCCGCCGAAACGAAATCGGCCAGCACCCGGGGGTAAAGCTGATGCTCGGCATATTGCACCCGGGTGGCCAGGGTTTCCGGCGTGTCGCCGGGCAGCACGGCGATGCGGGCCTGGCCCAGGATCGGGCCATCATCCAGTTCGGGCGTGACGATGTGGATGGTGCAGCCGGTCTCAAGCTCGCCCGCCGCCAGCACGGCCGCGTGCGTGTGCAGGCCCTTGTGTTTCGGCAACAGACTGGGATGGATGTTGAGGCAGCGGCCCTGCCAGTGGGCCACGAATTCGGCCGAGAGCAGCCGCATGTAACCGGCGAGCGCGATGTGGGTGACGCCGGCCCGTTCCAGTTCGGCGGTCATGATCGCATCAAACTCGGCGCGCTTCAGGCCCTTATGGCTGTGCGCGAAGGTGGGGATGCCTTCGGCGGCGGCCAGTGTCAGGCCGGCGGCTTCGGGATCATTGCTGCCCACCACCACGATCTCATAGGGGCAGGCCGGATCCAACCGGCTGGCATAGAGCAGCGCGGCCATGTTGCTGCCGCGCCCGGAGATGAGGACGCCGACCCGCGTTTTTTCAGGCATCGTGGCTGGCCGTCCAGGCGGCCGCTTCGCCCCATTGGCCGGGGGCGCCATGCACCTCGCAGCCCTTCTGGCCGGCGATGATTTCGCCGATCACGCTGGCCTGCTCGCCGGCTGCCACCAGCGCCGCGATCACGGCGTCGGCGTCGCTGCGGTCCACCACCAGCACCATGCCGGTGCCGCAGTTGAAGGTGCGGGCCATTTCGGCCGCCGCGACGCCGCCTTCGGCGCGCAGCCAGTCAAACAGCGGCGGCAGGGTGGGGGCGGCGACCAACGCACGCGAACCGGTGGGCAGCACGCGCGGGATATTCTCGAGGAAGCCACCGCCGGTGATATGGGCCAGCGCCTTGATGCGGCCGGCGCGGATCAGCGGCAGCAGCGGCTTCACATAGATGCGGGTGGGGGCCATGAGCGCTTCGGCGAGGCTGCGGCTGGCATCGAAGGGGGCCGGGGCCGCCAGATCAGCGCCCGACCGTTCCAGGATGCGGCGAATGAGGCTGTAGCCATTGCTGTGGGCGCCGGATGAGGCGATGCCGACCAGCAACTGGCCCGGCGCCACCCCGTCACCGGTCAATTGCTCGCCGCGCTCCACCGCGCCGACGGCAAAGCCGGCCAGATCATAGTCGCCCGGCGCATACATGCCGGGCATTTCCGCCGTCTCGCCGCCGATCAGCGCGCAACCGGCTTGCTTGCACCCCTGTGCAATGCCGGCGACCACGCGCGCGGCCACACCATTCTCCAACTTGCCGGTGGCGAAATAATCAAGGAAAAACAACGGTTCGGCGCCCTGCACGATCAGATCGTTGACGCACATGGCAACCAGATCAATGCCCACCGTGTCGTGCCGGCCGGTGTCGATGGCGAGTTTCAGCTTGGTGCCAACCCCATCATTGGCGGCGACCAGCAGCGGATCCTTGTAGCCGGCGGCCCGGGGATCGAAGAAGCCGCCAAAGCCGCCCAGTTCTGCATCCGCACCGGGCCGGGCGGTGGCGCGGGCCAGCGGCGCGATGGCCTTCACCAGCGCGTTGCCGGCAGCGATGTCAACGCCGGCATCGGCATAAGTGAGGGGGCGTTTGTCGGTCATGGCCGCCGCCATAGCGCCAGATGCCGGCCAATGCCAGCATCAGCCTTTGCAACCGCCGCGCGGCCGCCTTAAACAGCCGATGTGAAGCGCATTCTGGCCCTGCTGGCCGGGGCGGGCCTGATCACGGCAATCGCCGTTGCCCAGCAGGCCAGCCCCAAGGCCGAAGTGCCGCCCCCCGACGCGTCGGGCGGGGGCGGCAGCGCCTATGCCGTGGGCGGCATTGCCGTGGACGTGACAGCGAAAAATGTCGACGACGCCCGCCGCATCGCCTGGACCCGCGCCCAGCGCCTGGCCTGGCCGCAGCTGTGGGCCCGGCTGACCGGCCGGCCGGCGCTGGAGGCGCCCGCGCTGTCGGATGGCCAGATCGATGCCATGGTGGCCGGCATCGAAAGCCAGGGCGAGCAGTTTTCCGCCACCCGCTATATCGCCAAGCTTGGCGTGGTGTTCGATCGCAGCCGCGCGGCTGATTATGTCGGCGGCGGCCTCGCCCTGCTGCAATCGCCGCCGATGCTGCTGCTGCCCATCGAGGTGGATGGCGGTGCAGCCCTTGTGATGCAGGCGCGCACGCCCTGGGCTGAGGCGTGGGCGCGCTGGCGCGGCAATGTCACCCCGATTGATTATGTGCTGCCCGGTGGCGGTGCGGCCGAGAATCTGTGGCTCAACGCGTGGCAGGCCGGGCGGCCGGAGCGGGGGCCATGGCGCAGCATCATGGCCCGGTTCGACACGGTCGATGTGCTGGTCGCCGAGGTGCGCCTGATCCGCAGCTTCCCCGGCGGGCCGGTGAAGGGCCAGTTCATCGCCCGGCATGGCCCTGATGGGGTGGAACTGGGCCGCTTTGCCCTGACGGTGAAGAGCGAGAACGCGCTGCCCACGCTGATGGACGAAGGCGTGCGCCGCATCGATGCGATTTATGCCGAGGCGCTGCGCGCCGGCCGACTGCAGGCCGAACGCGATCTGGGCATCGACATGGCGCCGGTGGTGGAGGCCGAGCCGCTGATCGGCGATCCGATGGCCGATGCCGACGCCCTTTTGGTGGCGGCGATCACGCCCGATGCGGCGACACTGGCCGGGGCCGAAAATCTGCTGCGCGCGGTGTCGGGCGGCGAGGTGCTGGTGCGGCAATCGGCGGTGGGCGGCACCAGCCGGTTCGAACTGGCCATGCCGGGCGGGGAGGCGGCGTTGCAGGCCGCACTGGCTGCCAAGGGCTGGACGCTGGTCGCCAACGGCAATGACCGGGTGCTGCGCCGCGCCGCGCCTGCGGCTGCCCCGCAACCGGCACCGCCCGCGCCCAAGCCCCCGCCTGCCACCAAACCATGAGCCTGCCGCCCGAACCGGCGCTGCCGTTGGCCTGGCCGGTTGATCATCGCCCGGAACGCCTGGCCATCACCGCCGCCAACCAGTCGGCCGCGGCCTGGCTGGCCACGCCTGGCCTGTGGCCGGTGCCGGTCACCCTGCTGATCGGGCCGGAAGGCAGCGGCAAATCGCACCTGGCCGGCTGGTTCGCCGCCCGCACCCGGGCGCGCATCATCGAACAGGCCGAAACCCGCGATCCCGAAAGCCTGTTCCATGCCTGGAACGCCGCCACCCGCGACACGCCGCTGCTGCTCACCAGCCGGCTCGTCCCGCGCGATTGGGGCCATGGTCTGCCCGATCTCGCCAGCCGGCTGGGTGCCACGCCGCAGGTGCGGCTGGGCGAGCCGGATGATGAGCTGCTTGCCGCCGTGCTGGCCAAGCTGTTTGCCGAACGCGGCATCAAGGTGGGCGATGATCTGATCCGCTGGCTGCTGGTGCGGATGGAGCGCAGCCTGAGCGCCGCGCAGACGGTGGTGGCGGCGCTGGACGCGGAAGCGCTGGCCCGGCGCCGGGCCATCACCATCCCGCTGGCGCGCGAGGTGATCGATGGCCAGTTCAGCCTGTTTTGACGCTGCCCCACGCCTGCCGTAGAAGACGGGACATGGCCCCCACACCCGCCCCCCAGCTCAGCCCGGCAGAGCGCTATATCAACCGCGAGCTGTCGTGGCTGTCGTTCAACGATCGCGTGCTGGCCGAAGCGATGAACCGCGCCCACCCGCTGCTGGAACGGCTGCGCTTCCTGTCGATTTCGGGCAACAATCTCGATGAGTTCTTCATGGTGCGTGTCGCCGGCCTGCGCGGCCAGGTGCGCGGCAACATCGATACGCTGAGCGCCGATGGCCTGACCCCGGCGCAGCAGCTGGCCGCGATTGCCGAACAGGCCGACCGGCTGATGGAAGACCAGCAGGCGGTGTGGGCCAAGCTGATCAAGGAACTGGCCCGCGCCGATTTCCATGTCATCACCGCCAACAGGTTGACCAAGGCGGAACGGCAATGGCTGGAAAGCCATTTCCTTGACCAGATTTTCCCGGTGTTGACGCCCCAGGCCATTGATCCGGCGCATCCGTTTCCCTTCATCCCCAACAAGGGCTTTTCGCTCATCCTCGAACTGCGCCGCCAATCGGATGAGGAGCTGCTGCGCGCGCTGCTGATGCTGCCGGCGATGCTGCCGCGGTTCATCCGCCTGCCGGGCCGGGCCGTGCGCTGGATTTCCCTTGAAAACACCATCCGTGCCTTCTTCAACCAGCTGTTCCCGGGCTATGAACTGGTTGGCGACGGCGTGTTCCGGGTGATCCGCGACAGCGATATCGAAGTGGAGGAAGAGGCCGAAGACCTGGTCCGCTTCTACCAGACCGCGCTGAAGCGGCGGCGGCGCGGCGAGGTGATCCACCTGACCATGGAGGAGACGACCCCGGCCAATCTGCATGCGCTGGTGCAGGGGCAGCTGGGGGTGGAGGATCGCGACACCATCCTGGTTTCGGGCGTGCTCGGCATCAACGATCTGGCGCTGCTGGTGGAGGAAGACCGGCCCGACCTGAAGTTCGAACCGCACACGCCGCGCTTCCCGGAACGCATCCGCGAACATGGCGGCGATTGTTTTGCGGCCATCCGTGCCAAGGATCTGGTGGTCCATCACCCGTATGAAAGCTTCGAGGTGGTGCTGGCCTTCCTGCGCCAGGCCGCGGCCGATCCCGATGTGATTGCCATCAAGCAGACGCTGTATCGCGCCGGCAAGAACAGCCCCATCGTGCGCGCACTCATTGATGCGGCCGAGGCCGGCAAATCGGTGACGGCGGTGGTCGAGCTGAAGGCGCGCTTTGACGAGGAGCAGAATATCCGCTGGGCCAGCGAGCTGGAGCGGGCCGGCGTGCAGGTCGTCTATGGCTTTGTCGAATGGAAGACCCACGCCAAGCTCAGTATGGTGGTGCGGCGGGAAGGGGCGGCGATCCGCACCTATGTCCACTTCGGCACCGGCAATTATCACCCGATCACCGCGCGCATCTACACCGATCTGTCCTTCTTCACCGCCGATCCGCGCCTCGCCCGCGATGCGGCCCAGGTGATGAACTATATCACCGGTTATGTGCAGCCGACCCGGCTGGAAAAGCTCGGCATGGCGCCGCTGGCCATGCGCGATCGGCTCTATGGCCTGATCGACGAGGAAATCGCCCATGCCAGGGCCGGCCGGCCGGCGGCAATCTGGGTCAAGCTGAACAGCCTTGTCGACACCGGCATCATCGACAAGCTGTATGACGCCAGCCGCGCCGGGGTGGAGATTGATCTGATCGTGCGCGGCATCTGCTGCCTGCGCCCCGGCGTGCCCGGCCTGTCCGACAATATCCGCGTCCGCTCGGTCATCGGCCGCTTCCTCGAACACAGCCGCATCTATGTCTTTGGCGGCGGCCATGAATTGCCCAGCCGCAAGGCGCGGGTGTTCATCAGCTCGGCCGACTGGATGCCGCGCAACCTTGATCGCCGGGTGGAGATCATGGTGCCGATCGAGAATCCCACCGTCCACGCCCAGGTGCTGGATCAGGTGATGGTTGCCAATTTGAAGGACAATCAGCAGAGCTGGGAGATGGACGCCGCTGGCCGTTATGCCCGCGTGGCCGCCGACCGGGACGATCCGTTCAACCTCCACCGCTATTTCATGACCAACCCCTCCCTGTCGGGCCGCGGCCACATGCGCGATGCCACTTCCGTGCCGGTGCTGCTGCTGCCCGAGGAGGAGGATGAACTGACCGATGCGACCGATGCCGCCGGGATTGCCTGACACGATGCTGGGCCTGGCGCGACGGGTGGGATTGGCGGCGGCCCCGGCGGGGGACGACCGCTGCGCCATCATCGACATCGGCAGCAACAGCATCCGCCTTGTCGTCTATCAGGGCCGCACCCGCATCCCGGCCACCATGTTCAACGAAAAGGTGATGGCCGGGCTGGGGCGTGGGCTCGCCGCCAACGGCAAACTGTCCGACGCGTCGATGGATGTGGCGGTCGCCGGCCTCCGCCGCTTTGCCGCGCTCACCCGTGCCATGGGCATTGCCAATGTGCGCACCGTGGCCACGGCGGCCGTGCGCGAGGCGAAGAACGGTGCCGCCTTCACCGCCCGGGTGGCGGCCGAATGCGGGCTTGAGATCGAAACCATCGACGGCGAGGCCGAAGCCCGCGGCGCGGCGCTGGGGCTGGTGTCGGGCATTCCCGATGCCGATGGCGTGGTCGGCGATCTCGGAGGCGGCAGCCTGGAACTGATCCGGGTGAAGGGCGGCGAGATGGGCCACCGCATCTCGCTGCCGATCGGTGCGCTGCGGCTCGACGCGGTGAGGAAGCGCGACCGCCGGGCGCTGGGGCCGTTCATTGCCAAGGCGCTGGACCAGGTCGGCTGGGCCGACGAGGGACGGGGCCGGCCCTTCTACATGGTCGGCGGTTCGTGGCGGGCGCTGGCGCAGATCCATATCTGGAGCAGCGACCATCCGCTGCCAATCGTGCACCAGTATGAAATGCCGGCCGATGCGCCGGGCAAATTGTTCCGCAGCCTCTCGCACACCGATCTCGCCACGTTGAAGGCGGTGCCGCATCTTTCGACCAGCCGGCTGCCGTCGCTGCCGGGCGCTGCCATGCTCCTGGCCGCCGTCGTCAAGAAACTGGGCTCGTCCAGCGTCATCGCTTCGGGCTTTGGCCTGCGCGAAGGCCTGTTGTTCGCCGATCTGCCCCCCGAGGTGCGCAGTCTTGATCCGCTGATCGAGGCGGCGCGGGCCGAAGGCGCCCGCCAGGGCCGCTTCCCCGAACATGGCGACATGCTGTTCGACTGGATGGACCCGCTCTTTGCCGATGAACCGGCCAGCCAGCGCCGGCTGCGGCTGGCGGCGTGCCTGTTGTCGGACATCGCCTGGCGCGCCCACCCGGATTTCCGCCCAGAACGCGGTGTCGACGTGGCGCTGCACGGCAACTGGGTGGCAGTCACGGCCGCCGAGCGGGCGGCGCTGGCCTGTGCGCTGCACCATAACTTTGGCGGCAGCGCCGATGCACCGATCATGGCAACGCTGGCCCGGCTGGCACCGCCAGCACTGCTCGCCCGCGCCCGCATCTGGGGCCTTGCCCTGCGGCTGGGCCAGCGGCTCACCGGCGGCACCGCCGTCGCGCTCGCTGCCAGCCGGCTGGAACGGGCCGGCGATGCCGTGCAGCTGCGCCTTGGCACCGGCCATGCCGATCTCGCTGGCGATGCCGTGCAGCGGCGGCTGAAGCTGCTGGGCAATGGCCTTGGCCTTGGGTCGCGGCTGGTGACCGGCTGATGCAGGTTGCGATCCTCACCTTTGACGGCTTCAACGAGATTGACAGTTTCGTTGCCGCCGCGATCCTGAACCGGCTGCGCCCGCAAGGCTGGCGGGCCCATATCACCGCACCCACCGCCAAGGTCACGTCGATGAACGGCGTGGTGGTGGAACGGCAGCAGCCGCTGGCCTTTGCCAACAGCGCCGATGCGGTGATCATCGGCAGCGGCATCAACACCAGGGCCATTGCCGAAGATGCCGGCCTGCTTGCGCAGATCGGGCTTGATCCCGCCCGCCAGCTGATTGGCGCGCAATGTTCGGGCACGCTGTTGATGGCCCGGCTCGGCCTGATTGGCACGCTGCCGGCCTGCACCGATCTGGTCAGCAAGCCTTGGGTGCAGGCCGCCGGTGTGGACGTGATTGATGCGCCGTTCGTGGCGCACGGCAATGTCGCCACCGCTGGCGGTTGCCTGGCCTCACCCTATCTGGCCGCCTGGATCATCGCGCGCGGTGCCGGCTGGGATGCGGCGGCGGCGGCGCTGCATTATGTGGCGCCGGTTGGTGAAAAGGCGCGTTATGTCGAAACCGCCCGCGCGGCCGTGATGCCGCATCTGGCCGTGCCACAGCCGGCCTGAACCGCGTCAGTCGCTGATCCGGCTCATCTTCAGCTTGCCGCCGGTGACGGCGAAGCCCAGCCGGCCTTCGACCAGCGCCAGCGCATCGGCGCCGAAAATCTCCCGGCGCCAGCCCTGCAGCATGTCCAGCCCGTCACGCTGGCCGGCGGCCAGGGCCTCCAGATCATCGGCGCGCACGATAAGGCGCGGCGCAACCCCGGCCTCCTTGGCGCGGATCTTCAGCAGCAGCTTCAACAGATCGGCAATCAGTGCGCCTTCGGAGCTCAACCCCGGCCGCTGCGGCTCGCGCGCCGGCATGTCCTCGGGGCTCAGCGGCTCGGCCGCATCAATGGCGGCCATCAGGCGCGCGCCGATGGCATTGCCGGCCCAGGCCGCCGACAGGCCGCGCACCTTGGCCAGATCCGTCTGGGACCGGGGCGGCGAGGAGGCGAGATCGGCCAGCGTTTCGTCCTTCACGATGCGGCCGCGCGGCACATCCTTGTCCTGCGCTTCCAGCTCGCGCCAGCGCGCCAGCGCCTTCAGCCGGCCCAGCACATCGGCCTTGCGGCTCGGCAGCCGCAGCCGTTCCCAGGCCTTTTCCGGATCATTGGCATAGGTGGCCGGATCGCCGGCGCGGGCCATTTCCTCGTCGAGCCATTCGCCACGGCCGGTGCGCCGCAGCTTGTCGACCATCTTGGGGAAAATGCGGGCCAAGTGGGTGACATCGCCGATGGCATATTCGAGCTGGCGGTCATTCAGCGGCCGGCGCGCCCAATCGGTGAAGCGGGCGCCCTTGTCGATATGCACATTGGCATAGGCGGCGACGAGGTTGGTGTAGCCGATCTGCTCGCCCAGCCCCAGCGCCATGGCGGCAATCTGCGTGTCGAATAGCGGCTGCGGCGTCTTGCCGGTCAAGTTGTAGATGATTTCCAGATCCTGGCCGCCGGCGTGGAACACCTTCAGCACCGGCTCTTCCACCAGCAGGCGGAGGAGGGGGGCGAGATCAAGATCGGGGCTCTTGGGATCGATCGCCGCGGCTTCGTCGGGGCAGGCGACCTGCACCAGGCACAGATCGGGATAATAGGTGCTCTCGCGCATGAATTCGGTGTCCACCGCGATGAAATCGGCGGTGGCCCATCGGGCGCACAGGGCTTCGAGCGTCGCGGTGTCGGTCACCAGCGGATGAATCTGCATGGCCCCCGTTACGCCAATCTCGCCGCTTGACAAAGTGCTGAATGACGTGTGTCAGCCCCGGCTTTGAACAAAAGCTCTGGAACGACCAAAATGCACGCCTATCGCACCCACAACTGCGCCGCGCTGCGCAGCGCCGATGCCGGCCAGACCGTGAAATTGTCCGGCTGGGTCCACCGCAAGCGCGACCATGGCGGCGTGCTGTTTGTCGATCTGCGCGATCATTTCGGCATCACCCAGATCGTTGCCGGCCCGTCGTCTGCGGCCTTTCCGGTGCTGGATCGCGTGCGCGCCGAATCCGTGGTGACGATCGTGGGCGAAGTGGTGCTGCGCGAAGGCGGCGCCATCAACCCCAAGCTGCCGACTGGCGAGATCGAGGTGCGCGCACACGAGATCGTCGTGCAATCGGCCGCCGATGAACTGCCGATGCCGGTGGCGGGCGAGGCCGAATATCCTGAGGATATCCGCCTGAAATATCGCTTCCTCGATCTGCGCCGCGACCGGCTGCACCAGAATATCCTGCTGCGCAGCCAGGTGATTGCCTCCCTGCGCCGCCGCATGATCGATCAGGGCTTCACCGAATTCCAGACGCCGATCCTCACCGCCTCCAGCCCGGAAGGCGCGCGCGATTATCTGGTGCCCAGCCGTGTGCATCCCGGCAAATTCTATGCGCTGCCGCAGGCACCGCAGATGTTCAAGCAGCTGCTGATGGTCGCCGGCTTTGACCGTTATTTCCAGATCGCCCCCTGCTTCCGCGACGAGGATGCCCGCGCTGACCGTAGCCCAGGTGAATTCTACCAGCTCGATTTCGAAATGAGCTTTGTCACCCAGGACGATGTGTTCGCCGCCATCGAACCGGTGCTGGCCGGCGTGTTCGAGGAATTTGCCGGCTTTGGCGGCCGCCAGCCCTGGTCGGTGACCAAGGGCGCCTTTCCGCGCATTCCCTATGCCGAATCGATGCTGAAATATGGCAACGACAAGCCGGATCTCCGGAACCCGTTGGTCATCACCGACGTGTCGAGCCACTTCGTTGGCTCGGGCTTTGGCATCTTTGCCCGCATGGTGGAGGCCGGCAATGTCGTGCGCGCCATCCCGGCGCCGGGCACGGCCGACAAGAGCCGCAAATTCTTTGACGATATGAATGATTGGGCCAAGGCCGAAGGCTATGCCGGCCTCGGCTATGTCACCCGCAAGGGCGGCGAATTTGGCGGCCCCATCGCCAAGAACCATGGCGAGGCCGGCATGATCGCGCTCTATGACGCGCTGGGCCTTGGCCCGGATGACGGCTGCTTCTTTGCCGCCGGCAAGGAGAAGGACGCCGCCAAGCTGGCCGGCCTGGCCCGGACCCGCGTCGGCACCGAACTCGGCCTGATCGAGCAGAATGCTTACAAGTTCTGCTGGATCGTCGATTTCCCGATGTTCGAATATGACGAGGACGCCAAGAAGATCGATTTCAGCCACAACCCGTTCAGCATGCCGCAGGGCGAGCTGGAGGCGCTGGAAACCCAGGACCCGCTGACCATCAAGGCCTATCAGTACGACATTGTCTGCAACGGCGTCGAACTCTCCTCGGGCGCGATCCGCAACCACCGGCCCGACATCATGTACAAGGCGTTCGAAATCGCCGGCTACACGCGCGAACAGGTGGACGCGAACTTCTCTGGGATGATCAATGCCTTCAAATTTGGCGCCCCGCCGCACGGCGGCTCGGCACCGGGCGTGGACCGCATGGTCATGCTGATCGCGGATGAGCCGAACATCCGCGAGGTCATCGTCTTCCCGATGACCCAGAAGGCCGAAGACCTGATGATGAACGCACCCGCCCCGGTGACGATGAAGCAGCTACGGGAACTGCATATCAGGGTGGTGGATTAATTCTCCAAGCCGCCCAACAGGGAGGTGTTGCAACAACTATTGACGAGGCGCATTGTTCGACTCGACGTGTTACGCACCCTTTTTCCTGCCCTAGCTGCGCCAATTTTTACCGCATCCCTGCTCTTGTTCGGCTTTGCGTTCGTCGGCCAGACAGGGGTGGGGTTGTGGGCGTTCGGGGCCAGTTTGTTGATTGCTTGGCCAGCCTGTCTGGTGGTTGGATTGCCAATCCACTGGGTATTGCAGCGGCTCAACGTCACAAGCATGGCATATTATCTTCTGGCGGGCTTCATTGTTGGGATTGCACTTTGTTCGGTATTCATAATCCCGCTTAATCTTTCTGTCACTCCGCTGTCGGACAAGACATTGGTGCAGAACATGAAGCTTCACGCTCTGGCCGGGGCGCTTGGAGGTTTTACCGGTTGCGCTTTTGCCTTGGTTGTCAGGCTCTCGACAAAGCGAAGGCAGCGTCTTGGCCCTGAATAGGCTACTGATGCCAGGGTCTTTGTCATGCGGATTTGAGACGGGCTTGTCAGAACTGCGGTGCGCTGCCAGCCTCCCACCCATGAGCCCGCACAGCCTTGCCGATTTCGAAACCGATCATGATCTGCCGCGCGACCAATATGAAAGCCGGCTCGAGGCGCTTCAGCATCGGCTGGAACTGATCCAGGCCGCCTATATCGCACAGGGGCTGAAGGGCATTGTCGCCATCGAAGGCTGGGATGCGGCGGGGAAGGGTGGCCTCGTCACCCGCATGAACGCCACACTCGATCCGCGTTATTGCAAGGTCTGGCCGATCTCGGCGCCAAGCCGAGAGGAGGCGGCCCGCCATTATCTCTGGCGCTTCTGGCGGCGCCTGCCCGGCAATCGCGAAATCGCCGTGTTCGATCGCACCTGGTATGGCCGGGTGCTGGTGGAGCGGGTGGATGGCTTCACGCCCGAGCCGCGCTGGCGCGCCGCCTATGACGAGATCAACGCGTTCGAGGCGCAATTGCAGGCCGATGGCGTGCGACTGGTGAAGATATTCCTGCACATCACGCAGGATGAACAGGACAAACGACTGGAAGAACGGCTGAAAACCCCTTGGAAACGCTGGAAAACCGGCGCTGATGATTATCACAACCGCTCGATGCGCAGCGCCTATGTGAAGGCTTATGAGGAGATGTTCCGCCGCTGCTCCCCGCCTTCCGCGCCGTGGCATGTCGTGGCCGCCAACGACAAGAAATGGGCGCGGGTGCGCAGCCTGGAACTGATCTGCGAGGCACTGGGCGAGGGTGTGGACCTGAGCTGGCCGGCGCCTGATCCGGATCTGGTGAAGCTGGCCGAAAAGGCGCTGGGCAAAAAACTCGTTTGAGTTGGCCCTCTTCCAACCAGATTTCGTCATGCTGAACTTGTTTCAGCATCCATTGGCGGACGACAATGCAAGGTGCGCCCGGCGGGGCATTTGCGCCATGGATGCTGAAATAAGTTCAGCATGACCATATCTTTCAGGGCGTTCCTTAACCCGGCGTGCTCTTGCCCAGCCACTCACTCAGCCGGTTCGGCCCTTTGGTCACGGCCCGCGCCGGATAGAGCGTTTCATACACCACGGCATTTTCCAGCACGCGCTGCACATAATTGCGCGTTTCGGCAAAGGGGATGCTCTCGATCCAGTCAATGATGTCCCCATCCTTCGGGTCGCCGTTCATGGCCAGGAACTTGCGCACATTGCCCGGCCCGGCGTTGTAGGCCGCAACCGCCAGCGGCGCCGAACCGCCAAAGGCCGCGCGCAGCCGTTCGACATAGGCGCCGCCCAGCGTGACATTCCACACCGGATCATAGGTCAACCGGCTGGCCGGGCTGGCGGGCAGGCCCATCTTCTGCGCCTGTTCGGCGGCGGTGGCCGGCACCAGCTGCATCAGGCCCAGCGCATTGGCGCTGGAACGGGCGGTGCGGTCAAACTGGCTTTCCTGCCGGCTGATGGCGTGGATGATGGCAAAGCGCGGAACCAGATCGTCGGGCAGCGGCAGCACCGGGAAGGCGGCGCTGATCATCGCCAGCTCGGCGGTGCCGCGCGCCGCCTTGCCGGCATGCACCCCGGCGTCCGGCCTGTTCAGCGGCCCAGCCAGGCCCGCCACCAGCTGCGCCCGTTCCGCTGTCTGCGCCGTGTCGGCCAGTTGCTTCAGGAAGATCGTCTGCCGCGCCCGGTCCACATCGGCCAACGCGAACAGCGCCCGCACCCGGCCTTCGGCGCGGAAATTGCCGGCCGTGCGCGGATCGGCGGCGGGCAGGGGCGTGGCGCTCAGCGCCAGCGGCTGGCCCAGCCGTTCGCTGGCCAGCTGGCCATAGAAATAATCCGGATGGCGGGCGGCCTCGGCAAAATATTGCCGCGCCAGTGCCGGCTGGCCAGCCGCCACGGCCGCGCGCCCGGCCCAATAATCGCCGCGCGCCTGGCTGATCGGCGCCTGGGCGACGGCGCGGGCGTTGCGGAAATGCACTAGCGCCATGCTCGGCTGCTCCAGCTGGCGCAAGGCCAGCCAGCCAGCGAGCCACTCACTGTCCAGAAACAGGCCACGCTCCGCCACCGGCTGGCGCTGCATGGCATTGGCATCAAGCCCGTGGCTGGCCAGCACCCGCCGCGCCAGATCGGGCTTGCCGGCGCGCCACAGGCCGCGGCCAATCTCCAGCCGCGCCTTCAGCCAGCTTTCCAGCCCCACGCCCGGCTGCCCCGGCACCCGCGCCGTGGCACCGCCGCCGGCCAGCAGGGCCTGGCCTTCATCGGCGCGGTTGTTGCGGATCAGCCATTGCGCTTCGTCCAGCATCAGGCCCATTTCGCGGCGCAGCCGATCCGGCACGACGCCCAGCCGCGCTGCCACATCGGGCGCGTTCTTCTGCAGGGCGATGCGGGCCAGCGCCCACAGTCGCGTGTCGGTGTCCACCCGCGCCAGCATGCGCCCTGCCGGCGTGATGCGGCTGGCCCATAACAGCCGGTCCATGCGCGCTGCATGATCGGCCGGGGTGAAGCGATCGCCAAAGCGGGCGAGCAGCCGGGCCTCCAGCGCCTCGTCAAGCCCGGCGCTGTCCCACGCATCGCGGGCCCAGCTGGCGGCGGCGGCCTGGCCGGCACCGGCCAATGCCAGGGCATGGCGCGCCTTGCCCTCGGCGGTCAGCGGCGGCAAACGGCCGAAATGGCGGATGATGGCATCGCCGGGCGTGTCATCGCCGATGCTGCGTTCGGCGAGGCGGCGGATGGTGCTGGCCGCCGGCCAATCGGCATGATCGGCCAGAAAGGCGGCATAATCGGCAAAACTGGCCTTGTAGGCCTCCCGCCGCAGCCGGTCCCACGTCACCACCTCGTCCAGCACCGGCACGTTTTGCCCACCCATCAACGGCGCGGCCGGCAGCAAGGAAAACCGCCCCGACTCATTGTCGGCCAGCTGCGCGCGGTAACGGGCGATGGTGGCGGCATCCAGTGCCTGGGCGCCGGCTGGCACGGCCAGCATCAACCCTGCGGCCACCGACAGGCTGGACAGCATCGCCCAGCCGCTTCTATCACGCGCGAAACTCATGCGCCTGTGATAGGCTGGCGCAAAGGAACGGGCAATGAACGACATGATGTTCAGTGGATCGATGTTCAGGGGATCGATGCCGGCGCTGGTCACGCCGTTCAAGGCCGATGGCCCGAACCTGGCCGTGGATCTCGATGCGTTTGCCGCCCATGTCGAATGGCAGATCGGCGAAGGCAGCCATGGCCTGGTGCCGGTGGGCACCACGGGCGAATCGCCGACGCTCACCCACGAGGAACATTATGCCGTGATCACCACCTGCGTGGAGGTGACGGCCAGGCGCGTGCCGGTGATCGCCGGCTGCGGCAGCAACGACACCCGCACCGCCATCGCCCACCTGGCGCATGCGCAGAAAGTGGGGGCCGATGCTGCGTTGATCGTCGTGCCTTATTACAACAAACCGTCCCAGGCCGGCCTGATCGCGCATTTCACCGCGCTGCACCATGCGACCACATTGCCGATCATCATCTACAACATCCCCGGCCGATCGGTGGCTGACATGAGCGTGGAAACCATGGCCCAGTTGGCGAAGCTGCCGCGCATCATCGGTGTCAAGGATGCCACCGGCAACATCGCCCGCGTGGCGCAGCAGCGGCTGGCCTGTGGCGCCGAATTCATCCAGCTTTCCGGCAATGACGACATGGCGCTGGGCTTCAACGCCCAGGGCGGGGTGGGGGCGATCAGCGTCACCGCCAATGTCGCGCCGCGCCTGTGTGCGCAGATGCAGGAAGCGACGCTGAAGGGCGATTATGCCGCTGCACTCGCCATCAACGACCGGCTGCAGCCGCTGCACGCTGCCCTGTTCAGCGACACCTCACCGGGGCCGACCAAATATGCGCTCAGCCGGCTGGGACGCATGGCCACCCATGTCCGCCTGCCGATCACCGCACCGTCCGATGCCGCAAAAGCGGCGGTCGATGCGGCGCTGGCCCATGCCGGTCTCGTCTGATGGCGCGTCCCAAGCCTGCGGTTGGGGTGAAGGTGAAGACTGTCGCCGAAAACCGCCGCGCGCGTTTTGAATATTTTATCGAAGATGTCGTAGAAGCCGGCATCATGCTCACCGGCACCGAGGTCAAATCCCTGCGCATCGGCCAGGCCAGCATCGCCGAAAGCTTTGCCGAGGTGAAGGATGGCGCGATGTGGCTGATCAACGCCACCATCAACGAATTTTCCCACGGCAATCGCTTCAATCACGAGCCCAAGCGGCCGCGCAAGCTGCTGCTGCACGCCCGCGAGATCGAGAAGATGAACAGCGCCGTCACCCGCCAGGGCATGACGCTGATCCCCTTGAATATCTATTTCAACGATCGCGGCCGCGCCAAGGTGGAACTGGCGCTGGGCAAGGGCAAGAAGCTGCACGACAAGCGCGAAACGGTGAAGGAACGCGACTGGCAGCGCGACAAGCAGCGCCTGATGCGGGATCGCGGCTGATGGCCGGGAATGGCTTTAAGGAAAGGCTCGTTGCCATCAAGCAGGCCTGGGCGCAAAGCGGCCGCCTGCTCACCGGCAAGGCCGATCCTGCCCATGAAAACCGCCTGCCGCCCGGCCAGCGCATGGTCACCAACTGGCCGGTGCTCGATCTCGGCATCAAGCCCGATATCAGCAAGGCCGAATGGCGGCTGACCGTGGATGGAGCCGTCGCCAACCCGCTGGTGTGGGACTGGGCCGCCTATCAGGCGCAGCCGCAGGTGGAGGACGTGTCCGACATCCATTGCGTCACCCAATGGTCGCGGTTCGACAATCGCTGGAACGGCGTGGCGACCAGCCATCTGCTCAGCGTGGCGCAGCCGCTGCCAGGCGCCAATGTCGTCGTGCTGCACGGCGCCGATGGCTATACGACCAATGTCACGCTGGAACGGTTCGCGGGCGATGATTGCCTGATCGCCCACGCCCATGATGGCCTGCCCTTGAGCCGCGATCACGGTGGCCCGGTCAGGGCGATCATCCCGCGCTGGTATTTCTGGAAATCAGCCAAATGGCTCGTCCGCATCGAGGTGCTGGCAGTCGACAAGCCGGGTTTCTGGGAGGTGCGCGGCTATCACAATGATGGCGATCCCTGGACGGAGCAGCGCTATTCCTGACGATCCCGCCTCTGATTGGGCCAAATTCGATCCGGTTGCCGCCTCTTGGCCTGCCCCGTATGCACAAGGGGCGAGCAGCCCCGGCTTTGCGCCCCTGCTCGATGGCATCCCGATGGCGCTGGCGCTGCTCGATTCGTCGGGCCGCATATTTGCCGGCAATGATGCACTGGCCGCCACCGCCGGCAGCGCCTGGCGTCCGGGCATGCATCCGGAAGAGCTGCTGGTGCCCGACAGCCAGATGCGCATGCGCGCGGCCATTGCCGGCGTGCTGAACGGTGGGGAAGGGCGCACCCTGCGCGTGGCGCTGAAAAGCCAGCCCGATGATGTTCAGGATGTGCGGGTGATCCCGTTCCCGCCTGGCCTTGGCGCTGCCGCCATGCTGGCGATGCGCGACATTCGCGAGCAGCTTCGCCTGGAACGGCAGGTCGCCACCGCCACACGCATGCAGGCCGTGGGCCAGCTGGCTGGTGGCATCGCGCATGATTTCAACAATCTGCTCACCGGCATTCTTAGCATGGTTGAACAGATGCTGGATGCCGATCCCGGCCAGCCGGTCGATCGCGCCGGTTTGGAGGAGGTGCGGCGCAACGCCCACCGCGGTGCCAAGCTGGTGGCGCAGTTGCTGGCCTTTGCCCGCCAGCAGCCCCAGCGCCGGCACCTGCTGTGCGCGCGCGACCTGGTCAACGAACTCACCCCGCTGCTGCAGAAACTGGTCGGCCCGGCGGTGGAACTGGATCTCCATGCCGGGCAGGAGCGTTTCTGGGTCAAGGCCGATCCAGGTCAGCTGGAACAGGTGATCGTCAACCTCGCCATCAACGCCCGTGATGCAATGAACGGGCATGGCCGGATCAGCATCCGATTTCACGATGTTGTTGCCGCCGATGTGCCGGCGTTGGGCCATGGGATCATGCCGTCAATCGATTATGTCGGCATTGAATTGACTGATACCGGCACCGGGATCCCGCCTGACATCATCGGCAAGATCTTCGAGCCGTTTTTCACCACCAAGCCGATGGGGCAGGGCACCGGTCTGGGTCTGTCAACCGTCTATGGCATCGTCAAGCAATCCGAAGGCTTCATCTTTGCCCAGCCCGGCCGCAACGGGCGCGGCACCAGCTTCATCGTCTATTTGCCTGGCCATGTGCCCGATCCTGCGCTGGCATCGCCGCCGGCGATTGCGCCCGCTGTTGCCCAGGATGGCCTGGGCGGGCCGCTATCGGTCTTGCTGGTGGAGGATGAGGCCTCGGTGCGCCTCGTCCTGTCGCGCGGTTTGGAGCGCAAGGGCTGCCGCGTCACTGCCGCGGACAGCGGCGAGGCGGCACTGGAACATCTCCATGCCGGCGCCAAATTTGATGTGCTGCTGTCCGATGTGATGATGCCGGGGATGGACGGCGTGGAACTTGTGGAAAACGCCGCCCAGCTTCGGCCCGGCATGGGGCTGGTGCTGATGTCTGGCTATGCAGAACTGCCCCGCCGCCGCGAAGCCGATGCCTTGGGCGTGCGCTTCCTCAGCAAGCCGTTCACAATGAGTGACCTGCTTACCGCCTTGTCCCGCGCCCGCACCGCCAGCGCGTAGGAAATTTTCGTTCCCCACTTGTTCCACGTGAACATTTGCGGTACATCGAAAGCCGTTGACGAACGCAACCCATCGCTTCAGGGAAGGAACGGGTCATGGCATCGGCGCTTAAAGTGGTGGAATCGGGAATGGATCGGCAAAAGGCACTCGAAGCGGCCCTGGCCCAGATTGATCGGGCGTTCGGCAAGGGCTCGGTGATGAAACTGGGCCAGCGTGACGCGATGGAGGTGGAGGCGATCTCCACCGGGTCGCTCAGCCTGGATTTGGCGCTGGGCATTGGCGGTCTGCCGCGCGGCCGCATCGTGGAAATCTATGGCCCCGAAAGCTCGGGCAAAACGACGCTGGCGCTGCACGCCATTGCCGAAGCCCAGAAGGGTGGCGGCACTGCGGCCTTTGTCGATGCCGAACATGCGCTTGATCCGGTTTATGCCCGGAAACTCGGCGTCAATATCGACGAACTGATTGTCTCCCAGCCCGATACCGGCGAACAGGCGCTGGAAATCGTCGACACGCTGGTGCGGTCCAACGCCATCGATGTGCTGGTGATCGATTCGGTCGCCGCGCTGGTGCCGCGCGCCGAAATCGAAGGCGAGATGGGAGACAGCCATGTCGGCCTGCAGGCCCGGTTGATGAGCCAGAGCCTGCGCAAGCTCACCGGCTCGATCAGCCGCTCGCGCTGCCTGGTCATCTTCATCAACCAGCTGCGCATGAAGATCGGCGTGATGTATGGCAACCCGGAAACCACCACGGGCGGCAACGCGCTGAAATTCTATGCCTCCGTCCGTCTCGACATCCGTCGCACCGGCCAGATCAAGGATCGTGACGATATTGTTGGCAACACCACGCGGGTTAAGGTGGTGAAGAACAAGGTGGCGCCGCCGTTCAAGCAGGTGGAGTTCGACATCATGTATGGCGAAGGCGTCTCCAAGATCGGCGAAATCCTCGATCTCGGCGTCAAGGCCGGCGTGGTGGAGAAATCCGGCGCCTGGTTCAGCCACGACAGCGTGCGCATCGGTCAGGGCCGTGAAAACGCCAAGAAATATCTCAGGGAGAATCCGGAGACCGCCGCCCGCATCGAGAAGGTGATCCGCGACAATGCCGCCGGCATTTCCGATGCGTTGATGGTCGGCCCGTCGGCCGATGATGATGCCGGCGACATGTGATCCGCCGTTTTGGCGGTGTTCCCAAGAGAAGGGGCGGCCCACCACTGGCCGCCCCTTTTTCATTTCGGCGGCACGGCGGCCTTCACAGCCTCATTGGCGATATAGCTGGCCATGGCCGCCCGTTGATCCGCCCCGGTGAGATTCGCCTTGGTACGATACAGGCTTTCGATGAACAGCTCATCCTGTGGCGAAAAGCCGGCAATCGCCTGACCGCCGGGATCGAATAATTGCAGGATGCTGGGCGTGGGCCGGTTGGCCGGGTCCATTCGCATGCGGCTCAGGCCAACGAGTGCGATATAATCCGACAGCGCCGCCGGGCTGACCTTGCCGACCAGATTGATGTCCACCATCACCACCGCGCCGGTAATTGCCACCCGCGACTGTTCATCGATGCGACTGCCGCGGGCATAATTATTGTAGGTCACATCGCCCGGCACACCGCCGCCAATGCCAAAGCCGGCTGGTGAGAACGGCCGGCCATCGCTGGCCTCGGGTGCAGTGTGATGCCACCAGCGCACCGGCAGGCCAGGCATTTTCAGCAAGGCCCGGTCCGGGCCGGGCAGGCCGTCCAGAAAGCGGCTGTTGCGCTTGGCGATTGCCTTGATCAGCTGCGCGGCATCCCCGGTGAACACCAGCACCAGATTGGGTTCGCACCCCGGATTGGCAATCTCGAGCCCGACATGGCGCGCAACTTCGGTCACCCGGCCAGTGAAGATGTGGCCCACCTCCGGCGTGACGCCGATGCTTTCGACGCACAAGGGCTTCACGAACCGGGCATTCTGGTTGTTGCGGGTATCGGCCACAGCCTTGCGCACGAAACGCTCCGCCTCGGCCCGCAGCGCCGCCCGGCTCAGCCGTTCGGCCGTCACGGCGATTTCGTCATCGGCCGGTTTGGCCAGCGCCGGCAGCGCCATGGCGAGCGCCATGAGGGACAGAAATCGCTTCATCATCATGCTTTCCCGTTGCCATGATTGACCTTGGCCGGGAAGCGCCGCAATCAGCACAGCGGAAGGACCACATGATGTCGAACGCCGAGCAGATCGAATATTGGAACGGCAAGGTTGGCGAGACCTGGGTGCTGATGCAGGAACGGATGGACGCCGCGCTCACCCCCGTCACCGGCGCGCTGCTGGCCGCCGCCAATCCCCAGCCTGGCGAATTCGTGCTCGATATCGGCTGCGGCGCCGGCGAAACCACATTGGCGGTGGACGCTGCGGTGGGAGAGAACGGCCACGCCATTGGTCTCGATATTTCCGAGCCGCTGCTGGCCCGCGCCCGCGAACGGGCCGAAGCACTGCTCAGCGAGGCCGATTTCATCGCCGCCGATGCCTCCACCTGGGCTGAGGACGAAGGCTTTGATCTCATCATGTCGCGCTTTGGCGTGATGTTCTTCGCCGATCCGGCGGCCGCCTTTGCCCATCTTCACGGCCTGGCAGCGCCCGGCGGCCGGCTGGTGTTCGCCTGCTGGCAGCCCGCCGCCCGCAATCTGTGGGCAACCCTGCCGCTCACCGCCCTTGCAGGCCTGCTGCCCGCGCAACCACCGGCCGATCCCCACGCGCCCGGCCCGTTCGCCTTTGCCGATGCCGCGCGGGTGGCGACCGTCCTCGAAGGCGCCGGCTGGCAGGATGTCGCCTGCCACAGCCTGCCCTTTGCCATGCGGGTGGGCGACGGTGATGATCCCATTGCCAGCGCCGTGCAGTTCAACCTGCGCATCGGACCGGCGGCAAAGGCGGTGCGCGAGGCCGGTATTGGCGATGCGGCCAAGCCGCTGCTGGCCGCCGCCCTGCAGCCCTGGCTGCACGATGGCGGGGTGGCGCTGCCTGGCGCTGTCTGGCTGGTGACGGCACGTGCGTGACGCGCCGCCCTTTACGCTGGCGCATCACGGCGTTAAGCGCTGAGGCATGATCTCCTCGAACGACATCCGCCGCAGCTTCCTCGATCATTTCGGCAAGGCCGGGCACACGGTGGTGCCGTCGGCGCCGCTGGTGCCGCAGAATGATCCCACGCTGATGTTCACCAACGCCGGCATGGTGCCGTTCAAGAATGTCTTCACCGGCCTGGAATCGCGACCCTACAGCCAGGCCGCCAGCAGCCAGAAATGCGTGCGCGCCGGTGGCAAGCACAATGATCTGGACAATGTCGGCTACACCGCCCGCCACCACACCTTCTTTGAAATGCTGGGCAATTTCTCGTTCGGCGATTATTTCAAGGAACAGGCGATCACGCTGGCTTGGGATCTGCTCACCCGCGAATGGGGTCTGGACAAGAACCGCCTGTGCGTCACCGTCTATCACACCGATGACGAGGCCGCCGGCCTGTGGAAGAAGATCGCCGGCCTTCCCGAAGACAAGATCATCCGCATCGACACCAACGACAATTTCTGGTCGATGGGCGACACCGGCCCGTGCGGGCCGTGCAGCGAAATCTTCTGGGATCATGGCGATCATATCTTTGGCGGCCCGCCCGGCAGCCCGGACCAGGATGGCGACCGTTTCGTCGAGATCTGGAACCTGGTCTTCATGCAATATGAACAGGTTGATCGCGACACCCGCCTGAACCTGCCGCGCCCCAGCATCGATACCGGCATGGGCCTGGAGCGCATCGCCGCTGTGTTGCAGGGCGTGCACGACAATTATGATACGGACACGTTCAAGACGCTGATCGCCGCCAGTGAGGACAAGGTGGGCAAGGCGCTCACCGCCGAAGCCCGCGCCTCCCACCGGGTGATCGCCGATCATCTGCGCTCCTCTGGCTTCCTGGTCGCCGATGGCGTGCTGCCGGCCAACGAAGGCCGCGGCTATGTGCTGCGCCGCATCATGCGCCGCGCCATGCGCCATGCCCATCTGCTCGGCGCGAAAGAGCCGTTGATGCACCAACTGGTGCCGGCCCTGATGGCCACCATGGGCCAGGCCTTCCCGGAACTGGGCCGCGCCGAGGCCCTGATCGAGGAAACGCTGAAGCTGGAGGAAACCCGCTTCCGCCAGACGCTGGAGCGCGGCCTCGGCCTGCTCGACGAGGCAACCGCCAAACTGCCGGCCGGCGGCACGCTGGGCGGCGATGTCGCCTTCAAGCTCTATGACACCTATGGCTTCCCCTATGATCTGACCGAGGATGCCCTGCGCGCCCGCGGGCTGGGCGTGGACCGCGCCGGTTTTGATGCCGCCATGGCCGAACAGAAGCGCGCCGCCCGCGCCGCCTGGAGCGGTTCCGGCGAAGCCAAGGATGCGGCCGTGTGGTTCGACATTGCCGACGCGACAGGCGCCACCGAATTCACCGGCTACACCAGCCTGACCGGGGAGGCCAAGGTCGTTGCCCTGGTGAAGGACGGCGTGACGGTTGCCAGCGCCGATGCCGGCGACAAGCTGGTGGTCATTACCAACCAGACGCCTTTCTATGCCGAAAGCGGCGGCCAGGCCGGCGACGGCGGCAGCATCAGCTGGGGCGAGGGGCTGACCAGCCGCGTGACCGACACGCGGAAAGCGCTGGGCAAGCTGCACCTGCATGATGTGACGCTCACCGCCGGGCCGTTGGCCGTTGGCGATGTGGTGAAGCTGGATGTTGACGCGCCGCAGCGCGGCGCCCATCGCCGCGCCCACAGCGCCACCCACCTGCTGCACGCCGCGCTGCGCCGCCGTCTTGGCACGCATGTGACGCAGAAGGGCAGCTATGTCGGCCAGGATTATCTGCGCTTCGATTTCTCCCACCAGAAGGCGATGACGCCGGCCGAACTGGCGCAGGTCGAAGCCGATGTGAACGCGCAGATCCTCGGCAACCGCGCCGTGTCCACCAAGCTGATGACGCCGGACGCCGCCATCGAAGCCGGCGCCATGGCGCTGTTTGGCGAGAAATATGGCGAGGAAGTGCGCGTGCTCTCGATGGGCGCGGATGATGGAGGGGACATCTACAGCGTCGAACTGTGCGGCGGCACCCATGTCGGCGCGCTCGGCGATATCGGCCTCTTGAAGATCACCAGCGAAAGCGCGGTGGCTTCAGGGGTGCGCCGCATCGAAGGCAAGACCGGCATCGCCGCGCGCGAATGGCTGAACGAGCGTGAGGCGCTGCTGCTGGAAACCGCCGGCGCCATCAAGGCCCGCCCGGAGGAAGTGCCGGCCCGTGTCGCCGCCCTGATCGATGAGCGCAAGCGCCTGGAACGCGAACTGGCGGAGGCGAAGAAGGCCCTCGCGCTCGCTGGCCCGGCCACCGGTGGTGGCGCGGCGGCGGTCGAAACGGTGAACGGCATCGCCTTCCAGGGCCGCGTGCTCGAAGGCCTTGATCCCAAATCGCTGCGCGGCCTGATCGATGAGACCAAGCAGAGCCTGGGCAGCGGTGTCGCGGTGCTGATCGCCGTGAACGACGGCCGCGCCAGCGTCTCCGTCGGCGTCACCGAAGATCTGACCGCCCGCGTCAGCGCTGTCGATCTGGTGCGCGTGGCGGCGGCCGCGCTCGGCGGCCAGGGCGGCGGCGGCCGGCCCGACATGGCCCAGGCCGGCGGCCCCGATGGCGCCAAGGCGGCCCAGGCCATCGCTGCGGTGAAGGCTGCGCTGCCGGCCTGAACCCGCCACGGCTCACCCACCCAGGCAGGCGCCTTGTCGCGTTGGCCGACCGTGCACGTTTGAAACTGCTAGCTGCGGCCGTACGCTGATCAGATGTCAGATGGCCTGCTTGTCATGCTGGTGTTCGGGGCGGGCATGGTCGGCTTCGCCTCAAACCGCATCCGGCACGATCTCGTGGCGCTGCTGACGCTTGCTGCCTGCGTTCTCCTTGGCCTGGTGCCAGCGCGGGAGGCATTTGCCGGCTTCAGCGATCCGGCCGTGATCACCGTGGCCTGCATCATGCTGATCAGTGCGGCGGTATCGCGCTCGGGGGTGCTGGAACGGCTGCTGCGCCCGCTGCAACCCTTGCTGGGCCGCGAAACCACAATCGCTGCCATCTATGCGCTGCTGTGCGGAACGGCATCCAGCGTCATGAACAATGTTGGCGCGCTGGCATTGCTGCTGCCGGCAGCCCTGGGCAGCTGCCGGGCGGCCCAAGTCTCGCCCAGCCGGGTGCTGATGCCGATGGCCTTTGCCTCTTTGTTGGGCGGGCTGGTGACGATGGTTGGCACCCCGCCCAACATCCTGTTGGCTGACCTGCGTGCCGAGTTGACCGGCACCGGCTTTGCCCTATTCGATTTTGCCCGTGTTGGCCTGCCGCTCGCGCTGGTCGGCACGGTCATGACCATCTTGCTGGTGCGCTTTCTGCCGGTGCGGGCCCAGCGTGACGACCAGCCACTGCAGTTCCGCGTCGCCGATTATCTGTTCGAGCTGCGGGTGCCCGATGGCGTGGCAGACGATCTGACCGTCGAGCGGCTGGCAGCCGGTGATGATGGGCTGCAGGTCCACGCGATCGATCGCGGCGGCATGCTGGTCACGGCGCCGCGCGCCACGCGCAGGCTGTTGCCCGGCGATGTGGTGCAGGTGGAGGGCCGGGCCATGGCGGTGGAACGGGCGGTGGCCCGCTGGGGCCTGGAAATCGCCAGCGATGCCGAGGATGATCTGCTGGAAGGCGCGCTGGCCGAATTTGTCGTGGTCGATCCATCGCCGCTGTTGGGCAATCCGCAAGCGGGGCAAGTGTTGGCGCAACAGGGCGCCGCGCTGGTGGCGATCAGCCGGCGCGGCAAGGCCATTGCCGAAGGCCTGGCCGCGCAACAGCCCCAGGCCGGCGACGTGCTGCTGCTGCAACTGGCCGACGATCAGCGCCCCGGCGTGGCAGAGCGTCTGGGCCTGTTGCCGTTGGCACCGCGGCCCTTGCGCCTGGGATTGGGCACCCGGGATCTGCTGCCGGTGTTGGTGCTGCTGGGGGCGATCCTTGCGGCGGCAACGGGTGCCATGGCGCTGGCCATGGCGCTGCTGCTGGGCGTGCTGCTGCTGGCGCTGGCCGGCCGGCTGTCTGCCGATGCCTATCGCGCCATTGATTGGCCGGTGATCGTGATGCTGGCGGCCATGCTGCCCGTGGCAGCCGCATTCGGGAAAAGCGATCTGGCGGGCCGGCTTGCCGATCTGTTGGCGGCCTTGGGCCAGGGCCAACCGGCGTGGCTGATGGTGGCGATGGTATTGGCCCTCACCATGGCGGTCACGCCCTTTGTAAACAACGCCGCTGCCGTGCTGATGATGGCACCGATGGCGGTCAGTGCTGGCGCGGCCAATGGGATCGGCAGCGATGCCATGCTGATGGCGGTGGGTGTTGCCGCATCCTGCGATTTCCTCACGCCCATTGGCCACCAGTCCAACACGTTGGTGTGGGGGCCAGGTGGCTATCAATTTGGCGATTATGCCCGTATCGGCGCACCGATCAGCCTGATGGTGCTCATTTTGGGCACGCCACTGATCCTGTGGGCGTGGGGATAGGATCTGAAGCCAGGAGCGACAATGAGCGGTTGGGATGCATCGGCACAGGCCTGGATCGACGTGCAGGGCGAAGTCGGCGATTTCGGCCGGGTGCATGTGCTTGATGCGCCGATGCTGGCGCTGGTGGAGCAGCTCGCGCCGGCCAGCGTGCTCGATGTCGGCTGCGGGGAAGGGCGCTTCTGCCGGATGTTGGCCGCGCGCGGGATGGCCACTTGCGGCATTGATCCCACCACCGCCCTGATCGATCGCGCCCGTGCCCTGCACCCCGACGGCGATTACCGGGTGGAGCCGGCCGAGGCGATGACGGTGGGCCAATATGATCTTGTCGTCTGCTATCTCAGCCTGATCGACATGCCCGATCTTGGTGCAGCGCTGGCACGCATCGTCGCTGCCATCCGCCCCGGCGGCCATCTGCTGATCGCCAATCTCACCGCCTTCAACACGGCGGCCGTGCACCTGGGCTGGGTGAAGCCGCTGATTGGCGAGCCCAGCTTCCCCATCGATCATTATCTGGAGGAACGCCCGCGCCGCACCGCCTGGCGCGGCATCGACATCACCAACCATCACCGGCCGCTGAAAAGCTACATGCAGGCGCTGCTCGGCCACGGCCTGGTGCTGACCCATTTCGATGAACCGCCCGCCACCGGCGGCCCGGCCGACAAGCGCGACCGGTACAACCGCGTGCCGAATTTCCACATCATGCTGTGGCGCAAGCCCTGATCACTCGGGCTTGCTGCCCCGCAGCGTGCGCAGCGGCGGCCGCTTCAACGGTGCGCCGCTGGCCTTGATCCGCCCGCGCAGCTCGTCGCGCTTTTCGTGGATGGAGGCGATCACCGGCCCCATCGGCACGCCCAGATCAACCAGCACCGCCTCGGCCAGTTGCAGGCTGCTCTCCACGGTTTCCGGCACGGCATCGGTGGCGCCAGCGGCATAGAGCGTGCCGGCATGATCGGCATCACGGGCGCGCACCACGATGCACAGATCGGGATGGCGCTCACGGATGCGCTTGGTGAGCAGATCGAGCATCCGCATGTCGTCGATGGTCAGCACCACGGCGCGCGCCTGGTCCAGCTTCAACCGGTCCAGCAGTTCCGGCCGCCGTGCATCGCCATAGATCACCGGCTTGCCGGCCCGGCGCAGGCGCTGCACCTCGTCCGGGTCACTGTCCACCGCCAGCCAGGGCTGGCCGTGCATGTCGAGCATCTGGGCCACCAGCCGGCCGACCCGGCCATAGCCGATGATCACCGTCTGGCCATTGGTCTCCGGATTCGCCTCGCCGTCCAGCTCGTCGGTGGTCACGGCCTCCAGCCGGGCACCGGCGAGGCCCAGCAGCGGCGCCAGCGCCAGCGTGAGGGAGGCGACGGCCAGCGCGGCTTCGGCCGTGCCACCGGTGATCAGCCCGGCGGCCACCCCGGCGCCGATCACGATCAGGCTGGTTTCCGACGGGGCCGCCAGCAACAGGGCGATATGGCCGGCGACGCCGCGCCGCAACCGTCGCACGCGCAAAATGCCATAGACCGCGCCGGCCTTCAGCCCCAGCACCAGCGCGGTGCCGCCCAGCACCGGCCAGGGATTGGCGGCCAGCGCCGCCAGATCGAGCCCGCTGCCCACCCAGATCAGGAACACGCCCAGCAACAGGCCTTCAAACGGCTGCACCGCCGCTTCCACCTGGCGGCGATAATCACTGGCCGACAGCATCAGGCCGGCCATCAGCGCCCCCACCGATGGCGACAGGCCAGCCGCCGCCGCCAGCCCGGCCGATCCGATCAACACCACCAGCGCGGCCGCCATGAACAATTCGCTGCGCCGGGTGCGTGCCGCCTGCAGGAACAGCGGCGGGGCCGCCGTGCGCATCAGGACGGCAATGATCGCCAGCGCCGCCACGCCCCTGGCAAGCGCCAGGCCGAAATTGCCACCACTGCCCGCGCCGACCAGCAGCAGGATTGGTGCCAGCGCCAGATCCTGGAACAGCAGCACACCCACCGCGGTGCGCCCGGTGCGGCTGTTGATCTGGCCGCTGGCCGACAGCAGCTGCAGGCCCACCGCCGTGGACGACAGCGCCAGCGCCACCGCCAGCACCGCCACCTGGGCCGGCGGCAGGCCGGCCAGCCACAGCACACCGGCAATCAGCAGTGCACAGCTGGCCAGTTGCATCCCGCCCAGCTCCAGGATCAGGCTGCGCATGGTGCGGATGCGGTCAACGCTCAATTCCAGGCCCAGCGCAAACAGCAGCAGCGCGATGCCCAGTTCGGCCGGCGCCGCCAGCGCATCGGGGTTCGACAGCGCCAGCATCCCCAGCCCCGGCAGCTGGCCCAGCCCGAACGGCCCGGCCGCCACGCCCACCAGGATGAAGCCGATCACCGGCGAGATGCGCAGCGCGGCAAAGGCTGGAATCACCAGGCCGGCGGCGCCCAGCACCAGCGCCATGTCCTTGAAGGCAGAGGATTCGAAGGGCAGGGCCATCACCGCACCTTGGCGGCACCAGCCGCCAAAGTCACGCCCGCCGCATCGCCTCCCGCTCCAGCAACACCAGCGGCATCGCGCCCAGCCGCAGGATCTCGTGGAACTGGCGGATGTCGAACGCCTTGCCCTGTTTCTTCTTCACCGCCTCCCGCACCGCCAGCCACTTGGTGTGGCCGATCTTGTAGCTCAAGGCCTGGCCCGGCGCCGCGCAATAACGCACGATCTCGCGCGTGGTGCGGCCCTTGGCAAAGCCGGTGGCGCCCACCATCCAGTCGATCGCCTGGTCCTTGGTCCAGCGCTTGTGATGGATGCCGGTGTCCACCACCAGCCTTGTGGCGCGGAACAACAGGCTCTGCAGATAGCCGATGCGGCCCAAGGGGTTGCCATCGTAATAGCCGATCTCGTCCGCCAGGGTTTCGGCGTAGAGCGCCCAGCCCTCGGTATAGGCGCTGTAGCCGGCACGGCGGCGGATCGGCGGCACGTCCGGGCTTTCCAGCGCCAGCATCACCTGGAAATGATGGCCCGGCACGCCTTCGTGGAAGGTCACGGTGGGCAGGCCAAATTTCGGCCGGTCGAAACTGTCGGTCAGGTTGATGAAGAAGGTTCCGTTGCGGCTGCCATCGACCGTGCCGGAATTATAATAGGCACCGGCGCCGCCCTCCTGGATGGCCGGGGGCACCCGGCGCACGTCCAGTTTCGATTTGGGCTGCGAAATGAACAGCTTGTCTAGCCGCGGATACATGGCGGCGGCATGGCCGCGCAGCTCGGTCAGCAGTTCCTCCTTGCCGGGATCGGTGTTGGGATAGACCTGTTCCGGCCGCTCGTTCAGCGCCACCAGCCGCTGACCCACCGTGCCCTGGGTGAGTCCCTGTCCCTTCAGCAGGCCATCGAGCTGCGCCGAAATCTCCGCCACCTGCGCCAGGCCCAGCTGGTGCACCTCTTCGGCGGTGTAGTTGGTGGTGGTCGATGATTTGACCGCGGCATCATAATAGGCGGCGCCATCGGGCAGCTTCCACACGCCGGCATCCATGCTGGCAGTGGCACGCAGCGCTGTGACGGCGGCAATCTGCCGATCGAGCGCCGGCTGCACCACCTGCGCCACCAGCGTTGTGGCACGGGCGGCCCAGTCGCCGGGCACGCCGGCCGCACCCGCCTTGGCGGCCAGCGCCGTCACCAGCACGCTCTGTGCCGCCGGGGCATCGCGCAGGCGCTTCATCTGCGGCAGCGCCAGATCGAGCAGGAAGGCCGGCGGCACCACGCCCATCGCAGCTTCGGCCTGCAACCGCGCCGTGTTCTGATCCAGTGCCGTGGCAAAGCCATTGACGCGGGAGAGCCAGGCTTCCGCATCATCGGCGTTCCGCACCCGGTGCTGGTTCTCCAGGAACCCCGGAACCTCGCGATAGGCGCCTTCGCTGTGGGTCAGCACATAGGGCGCGAAATTGCCGCCGGCGCTGCCAAAGCCAAAGCGGCGTTCGTTGGCCACCCGACGCGACAGATCATATTCCACCACATCCTTGTCGAGCTGGCGCGGCTGGCTCAGGCCAGTGCCGATCGCCCGCAACCGCTCCAGCTGGCTGGTGGCGCGCGCCAGCGCCTTGTCCCGCCCGGCGCGGCTGTAATCGGAAAGCTGGCCCTTCAGATCGGCATTGGCACCCACATCCAGGCCCAGCGCCGTGGCGCGTTCGGGCGAATCGGCAATATCCTCGGCAAACATCGTCTCGAACAGCGCGAGCAGCGCCGTGTCGGCCGGGCTCTGGCCTTGCGCCCGCACGCCGGTGGCACTGAGCGCGGCCGTGGTGGCGGCGCCAGCCAGAAGATCGCGGCGATTGATCATCATGTCCATTCTCCTCACGCCCGGCGCATCACTTCGCGTTCCAGCAGAACCAGCGGCATGGCGCCCAGCCGCAAGATCTCGTGGAACTGCCGCGGATCAAAAGCCTTGCCCTGCTTGGCCCGCACCGCATCACGCAGTCGCACCCACTGCATATGGCCAATCTTGTAGCTCAAGGCCTGGCCGGGGTTGACGCAATAACGCTCGATCTCACGCTGGCTGCGCGGCACGGCATAGCCAGTGGTGTCTGCCAGATAGCGCGTCGCCTGCTCGCGGCTCCAGCGCTTGTGGTGGATGCCGGTGTCGGCCACCAGCCGGGCAGCACGGAACAGGAAGCTCTGCAGATAGCCGATGCGGCCCAGCGGATCGCCCTCATACACGCCCAGCTCGTCGGCCACCTGCTCGGCATACAGCGCCCAGCCTTCCGAATAGGCGCTGTAACCGCCGCGGCGGCGGATCATCGGAATGTCCGGGCTTTCCTGTGCAATCGCCACCTGCATGTGATGGCCCGGCACCGCCTCGTGATAGGTGAGCGTGGCCTGGGTAAAGCGCGGCCAGTCGTGCGTGTCCTTCAGATTGATGTAAAAGGCACCGGGGCGCGAGCCATCGGGGGCAGGGCCCTGATAATAGCCATTGGCCGCGCCATCCTGGATGAATTCCGGCACCCGCCGCACCTCCACCGCCGCCTTCGGCAGGGTTATGAACAGATTTTGCAGGCGCGGCATTGCATCGGCGATCTGGGCATTCAGCCGCTTGATGATCGCCTCGCGCCCGGCAGCATCATTGCCGTCCAGCTGGTCTGGCCGGTTGCCCAGCGCGGTCAACCGCTCACCGACGCTGCCCTTGGTCAACCCTTGCGCCTTCAGCATCACGTCCA
Organism: Sandarakinorhabdus sp. FBCC-B8862; assembly: GCF_059745315.1. Classification (NCBI taxonomy): domain Bacteria; kingdom Pseudomonadati; phylum Pseudomonadota; class Alphaproteobacteria; order Sphingomonadales; family Sphingosinicellaceae; genus Sandarakinorhabdus; species Sandarakinorhabdus sp. FBCC-B8862. The sequence continues at coordinate 254,951 of NZ_CM185574.1, read as the reverse complement.
GCTGGGCGCTGATGTCCGCCACCTGGGCAAGGCCGAGCCGGTGCACCTCTTCCGGCGTCATGTTGGTGGTGGTGGATGATTTCACCCCGGCATCATAATAAGCAGCGCCATCGGGCAGCTTCCACACCCCGGCATCGCTGGTCGCCTTGGCCCGCAACGCCTCGACCCCGGCGATATAGCGGTCATAGGCCGGATAGACCTCAGTCTCGATGATCGTGACAGCGCGCTGGGCATGGTCGCCGGGCACATTGGCGGCCTTCACCTTGCGGGCGATGCTGGTGGCCAGCACGGTTTCGGCCGGCGGCAAGTTGCGGATGGCACGCAGCTGCGCCAGCGCCAGATCGAGTGCGAAATCGGGCGCAATCACGCCCTTGCCGGCATCTTCCCGCGCCCAGGCCAGATTTTCGTCCAGCGTGCGGCCATAGGCGGCCAGCCGGGCCAGATAGGCCTCCGCATCCTCGGCGTTGGTGATGCGGTGGTTGGTGTCGAGAAAATCCGGCGTCCGCGTGAACGGCCCATGCTGCTGGCTGATCACATAGGGCTGGAAATTGCCGCGCGCCTCGCCAAATGCGAAGCGCTGGCCGGCGCTGACCGCGCGCGACAGATCATAGTCAACCACATCAAAATCAAGCTGGCGGTTGGGGCTCAACGCCGCGCGGTCGATGGCGCGCAGGCGGGCGAGCCGGTCAACCGTGCGGGCCTGCCGCCGATCCCGGCCGGCGCGTGATGCATCCGACAATTGCGATTTCAACGCGGCGCGCTTGCCCTTGTCCAGCCCCAGGCTGGTGGCCTGCTCCGGGCTTTCATCCACGCCTTCATTGAAGAAGGCATCGAACAGCGCCAGCAGCCTGGCGTCTTCGGTGGTGGGTGAGGCGGTTTGGGCGGCAACAGGTCCGGCCAGTGTGGCCAGCGCAGCGCCGGCCAGCAACTGGCGGCGATCAATTGCGAATTCGGTCATGCATCTCTCCCTCGCCGCCCTCTTGGAGCGGCGGGGGGAGGGATGCAAGCGCCTCGCCTCGTGCTGCGGCTTAGAGGCCCTTGGCGATCGCCGCATCCAGATTGGCGCGGATGGCCTCGAAGAATTTCTCCGTGGTCATCCAGGCCTGATCCGGGCCGATCAGCAGCGCCAGATCCTTGGTCATCGCGCCCGATTCCACGGTTTCGACGCAAATGCGCTCCAGCGCGGCGGCGAACTTCGTCACCTCGGGCGTGTTGTCCAGCTTGCCGCGGTGCTTCAAGCCGCCGGTCCAGGCAAAGATACTGGCGATCGGGTTGGTGCTGGTCGGCTTGCCTTCCTGATGCATGCGATAATGGCGGGTCACGGTGCCGTGGGCGGCTTCGGCCTCCACCGTCTTGCCATCGGGAGTCATCAGGATGGAGGTCATCAGGCCAAGGCTGCCATAGCCCTGGGCGACCATGTCTGACTGCACGTCGCCGTCATAATTCTTGCAGGCCCAGACGAACTTGCCCGACCATTTCAGGGCGGAGGCCACCAGATCGTCGATCAGGCGATGCTCGTAAACAATGCCGGCCTTGCGGAACTGGCTCTTGAATTCCTCGGTATACACTTCCTCGAACAGATCCTTGAAGCGCCCGTCATAGGCCTTCAGAATGGTGTTCTTGGTCGAAAGATAGACCGGCCAGCCGCGATCCAGGCCATAGTTCATGCAGGCCCGGGCAAAGTCGCGGATGCTGTCATCGAGGTTGTACATGCCCATGGCCACGCCGGCCGACGGGAATTCGAACACCTCTTCCTCGATCACGCTGCTGCCATCATGGGCTTCCCAGCGCATGGTCAGCTTGCCGGGGCCGGGCACCTTGAAATCGGTGGCGCGATACTGGTCGCCAAAGGCGTGACGGCCGATCACGATCGGATCGGTCCAGCCCGGCACCAGTCGCGGGACAGACTTGATGACGATCGGCTCGCGGAACACCACGCCGCCAAGGATGTTGCGGATGGTGCCGTTCGGCGATTTCCACATCCGCTTCAGCCCGAATTCCTTCACCCGGGCCTCGTCGGGCGTGATGGTGGCGCACTTCACGCCAACGCCAAATTCCTTGATGGCATTGGCCGATTCCACTGTCACCTTGTCGTTGGTGTCGTCGCGGTTCTCGATGCCCAGGTCGTAATATTTCAGATCGACGTCGAGATAGGGCAGGATCAGCTGCTCGCGGATCCATTGCCAGATGATCCGGGTCATCTCGTCGCCGTCCAGCTCGACAACGGGGTTTTCGACCTTGATCTTCGGCATCGTCCTGTTCCTGTCATACTGCGACGTAATGTAGCAGTGTCTTAGGGGTTCGAGGCCGGTCCGGTCAATGGTTACGCGGCCCTGTTTCCCCAAGCTTTTCCGACAGGGCAGCAAGATTGTCCAGCGGTTCGGCCAGCCGGGCGAGATGCGGCGGCCCAAAGCCGGCCGTGCCGATATGGGCCAGCAGCGCTTCCAGCGGCGCCCAATAACCATTGCCGCCCAGCACCCAGATCGGCTTGTCGTGGATGCCAAGCTCACGCCAGGTCAGGCTTTCGAACAATTCGTCCAGCGTGCCGATGCTGCCGGGCAGGGCGATGATGGCATCGGAAAGCCGGTGCATCAGCGCCTTGCGCTCGTGCAGGGTCTCGACCACGTGCAGCTCGTCCAGGCCATCCTGCGCGACCTCGGTGGTCATCAACAGGCGCGGGATGATGCCGATCACCCGGCCGCCTTCGGCCTTGCAGGCCCGGGCGGCAATGCCCATCAGGCCAACGCGTCCGCCGCCATAAACCAGCGTCACGCCAGCGCGCGCGCACAGCCGGCCCAGGCCATCGGCCAGCTCGGCATGGGCCGGATCATGGCCGGCACGGGAACCACAGAACAGCAGGAGCGAACGGATCATGGCAGCGCCTGTGGCCCAAAGCGGGCAGCCGCGCAATCACCACCGATTTGCCAAGCGCCGTATCGGCCGGCTAAAGCAGCAGGCATGAACGAACCTGAAACCCCGCCGCAACCGCCGATCGCCCCGCCGGTGCCGGCCGAACCCGATCTGGCGCCCATCGCCGCCGAAGCGCCCACCAGCCTGCCGGAACCGCCGCCAGTGCCGCCCGGCCCGCTGCCGCTGGTGCCGGGCGAGACCGCCAAATACAATATCCCGGACATGCACCCCGAAGGCCGCAAGTTCTTGGGGCTGGCCCTGCTGGCGGTGCTGGTCTCGGGCCTTTGGCTGCAGTGGACGGCATTGAGCTTCATCCTGCTCGGCGTGTCGATCTGGGTGGCGGCCTTCTTCCGCGATCCGGTGCGGGTCACGCCGCTGGGCGATGATCTGATCGTCTCGCCCGCCGATGGCCTCGTCAGCCTGATTACCAATGTCGAGGTGCCGCGCCAGTTGGTCGGGGAAGGGGGGCTGAACCCCGGCATGGTCACCCGGGTCACCGTGTTCATGAACGTGTTCGATGTGCACGTGAACCGCGCGCCGGTGGCCGGCCGCATCACCCGCATCGTCTATGTGCCGGGCAAATTCCTCAATGCCGAGCTCGACAAGGCCAGCGAGGAGAATGAGCGGCAGTATTTCGTCATGGAAAATGCCGCGGGCGAAAAAATCGCCTTCACGCAGATCGCCGGCCTGGTGGCACGGCGCATCATGAAATGGGTGGCGGTGGGCCAGATGCTGAAGGTGGGCGAACGCTTCGGCCTGATCCGCTTTGGCAGCCGGGTCGATGTGTTCCTGCCGGCCGGTTATGTGCCGGCCGTCGCCGTGGGCCAGCGCAGTATTGCTGGCGAAACCATCCTGGCCGTGAAGGGCACGCCGCTCCTCAAGGGCGCGCAGAGCCAGTAAGCCTTGCAACTTCACCCTGCCCGGCTGATGCTTTGCCGATGATCGAAGCCGAACCGCCCCGCCGACGCGGCATTCCGCTGCGCGCCGTGGTGCCCAATGCCGTCACCGTGATGGCGCTGGGCTGCGGCCTCACCGGTGTGCGCTTCGCCATCGGTGGGGAGTGGGAGAAGGCCGTCACCTTCATCCTGCTCGCCGCGGTGCTGGATGGCATCGATGGCCGCATCGCCCGGCTGTTGAAGGCCACCAGCCGCTTTGGCGCCGAGCTTGATTCGCTGTCCGATGTCACCGCCTTTGGCGTGGCGCCCACGCTGCTGGCCTATCTGTGGGCGCTGCAATATCTGCCCGGCCGGCTGGGCTGGATGATCGCGCTTGCCCATGCCATCGCCTGCGCGCTGCGCCTGGCGCGTTTCAACGCCCAGATTGATGCCGCCGATCAACCGCACAAGCGGCTGGGCTATCTCACCGGCATCCCGGCCCCGGCCGGTGCCGGCCTTGCCCTCACGCCCTTCTATGTGCAATTCTGGCTCGAGCCTGTGTGGCTGCAGGATCCGGTCATCCGCGCCACCATCGTTGCCGTCGTTGGCCTCGCGGTCGCCTTCATGATGGTGTCAAACCTGCCCACCTACAGCTGGGGTTCGGTGCGGCTGCGGCCTTCGTGGCGCTTCCCGGCCTTGGCCGGCGTAGGCCTGCTCGCCGGCGCGCTGTTCACCAATCCCTGGGCCACGCTTACCATCTTCAGCGCCGGCTATGCCCTCACCGTGCCCTTTGCCATCCGCTCCTATGCGCGGATGAAGGCGCGCGAGGAAGCCGCCCGCCGCGCCGGTGCCGGCATCCAGGCCTGACGCACCTCACCACGCAGCGCCGCGCAAAGCGCCACACCGGCATCGCCCAGCATCAGCGCCACCAGCGCCCAGGCCGCCAGACACGCCAGGATCAACAGCATCGTCATCGCCCGTCTCCTTCGAATCGCGTCAATGTTCCGCTTTCGTTCGCATTGTTATGTTCCGTTTCTGTTCCGTGTGTCAACAGGCCTTTTCGCCGGCCGTCCCGGGCGTTATGACAATTTCGCAACGCGGCCGCTGCGGGGAGCAGCCAGCCGCCGGGAGGAACACAGATGCACGGAACCATGCAGGATTGGCCGCTGTTGGTGCACAAGATCATCGACCACGCCGCCATTTACCACGCCGGCCGTGAGGTGGTGAGCCTGGCCTGCGAAGGCCATGTCCACCGCTCCACCTGGGCCGAAGTGCGCGGCCGCGCCCGCCGTGTGGTGGCCGCGCTGCAGGGCCTGGGCGTGCAACCGGGTGACCGCGTCGCCACCCTGGCCTGGAACACCTGGCGCCATGTCGAAAGCTGGTATGGCATTTCCGGCGCCGGCGCGGTGGCCCACACCATCAACCCGCGCCTGTTTGAAGAACAGATCACCTATATCGCCAACCACGCCGAAGACCGGGTGCTGTTCTTCGATCTCACCTTCATCAAGCTGGTCGAGAAGCTGGCGCCGCAGTTCAAGACGATCCAACATTATGTGTTGCTGACCGATCGCGCCCACATGCCGGCCGATACCAGCCTCAACCTCCTGTGTTACGAGGATCTGCTCGCCGCGCATGACGAGGCGGAGTGGGTGGCGGTGCCCGAAAATGCCCCGGCGGGCCTGTGTTACACCAGCGGCACCACCGGCAATCCCAAGGGCGTGCAATACAGCCACCGCTCCAACGTGCTGCACGCCATGGCCGCCTGCGCCACCGACACGTTCGGGATGAGCGCCAAGACGACAGTGCTGCCGGTGGCGCCCATGTATCACGCCAACGCCTGGTCCATCCCCTACACCGCCGCCTGCGCCGGGGCGAAGCTGGTGATGAACGGCCCCAATTTCGATCCGCCCACGCTGCACAAGCTGATCGTCGATGAAGGCGTCGATCTGGCGCTGGCGGTGCCGACCATCTGGCTGGGCATGATGCAATATCTTGAGAAAACCGGCGAAACCCTTGGGAAACTTGACCGCACCGCCATCGGTGGTTCGGCCGTGCCGCGCGCCATGATCGAGGCTTATGACAAGCTCGGCGTGCGCGTGCTTCAGCTGTGGGGCATGACGGAGATGAGCCCGCTCGGCACAGTCGGTGTCGGCCTGCCGGAAACCGATTCAATGCCTTATGAGCAGGAGCTTGATATGCGTATCAAGCAGGGCCGCGGCATCTTCGGGGTCGAGATGAAGATCGTGGACGATGATGGCCGCGAACTGCCGCGCGACGGCAAGGCCTTTGGCCGCCTCCTCGTGCGGGGCCCATGGATCGTCGGCAGCTATTTCAAGGGCGATGGCGCCTCCGCGTTCGAGGATGGCTGGTTCGACACCGGCGATGTCGCGACGCTGGACCCGCTCGGCTATATGCAGATCGTCGATCGCGCCAAGGATGTGATCAAGTCGGGCGGCGAATGGGTGTCGTCCATCGATCTGGAAAATGTCGCCGTCGGCGCCCCCGGCGTGGCCGAAGCCTGCGTGATCGGCGTGCACCATCCCAAGTGGGACGAACGCCCGCTGCTGCTGGTGGTGCCAAAAGAAGGTGCGGCCGTGACGAAGGACAGCGTGCTGGCCTATCTCGACGGCCGCATCGCCAAATGGTGGACGCCCGATGATGTGCTCGTCGTCCCCAGCCTGCCGCACACCGCCACCGGCAAACTGCTGAAAACCGCCCTGCGCGAGCAGTACAAGGACTACAAGCTGCCGACGGCGTGATGAGGTGGGCGGGTTGCCGGGGACAAAGGGCAGCTTTCGTGGTCGATAGACGTCCTTGACCTGCCCGGCCATGGACCTGCTGAGGTGCAGGCATCACATGGCGTTCAAAGGAGCGATCCGATGAACCTTCCCCTCGATCATCTCGTCATCATGGCCCGCGATGTGGCCGCCAGCCGGGCCTTTTATGGCGACCTGCTGCCGCTGCTCGGCTTCGTGCAGCGGCGGGAGGATGTCTGGGTCAACGCCGCAGGCCTGCACCTGCAAGTGCTGGCGGCAGAAGCCGGCACCCGCGACTATCAGCGGCGCGGGCCGGGCTTGAATCACCTCGGCTTCGGCGCACCGGATGCGGATTTCGTCGCGAACCTGCGCGCGGCGATGCTGGCCAAGGGGCATGAAATCCAGCCCGTCCAGCATCTTGGCGGCGCGCACGCGCTGTTCATGCCCGATCCCGATGGCCTGCGCGTGGAGGTGACCTGGTATCCGCCGGGCAAGAGCGTCGTCGATTAATGCATCCGCCCGCCGTTGGGCACCGCGATATCCGGCCCCAGCAGCACCACCGCGCCATCCGCATCCGGCAGGCCGAGCACCAGCACCTCGCTCATGTACTTGCCGATCTGGCGGGGCGGGAAGTTGACGACGGCAATCACCTGCCGGCCAACCAGCTGTTCGGGCCTGTAATGCACCGTGATCTGGGCGGAGCTTTTCTTCACGCCAATCTCCGGCCCGAAATCGATCCGCAGCTTGATCGCCGGCTTCTTCGCCTCCGGAAACGGCTCGGCGGCGATCACGGTGCCGGCGCGGATATCCACGGCCAGGAAATCTTGCATGCTGATCAGTGGGGTGGTCATGGCCTTGTCATGCCATCTGCACCCCACTGGTCAAGCAGCGATCAGGGCCGGGCCTCCAGCACCATGTTGAACGGCCCTTCGGTGGCGCGGCGAACATGGCCAAAGCCGGCGCTTTTCAACACATCGGTCAGCCTTGCTTCGCCGGCCTGCGCGCCAAGCGCTTCGCCCACCTCTTGCGCCAGCGATGTTGGCACGCAGATCATCGTCGAAGCGTTGTAATAGAGCCGGCTCACCGGATTGCCCACGGCATCAGCCGGCGAGTTGCCGGCGATCGGCTCCACCAGCATCCAGCGGCCATCGGGCTTCAACAGCGTGCGGATATGGGCAGCACAACCGCGCGGATCACCCATGTCGTGCAGGCAATCGAACATGGTGACGAGATCGAAATCGCGCTCCTTGATGTCCTTGGCGGCAAGGGTTTCGAACCGCACCCGGTCGGCAACGCCGTGCGCAGCGGCATGGGCATTCGCCTGTTCGATCGACGGAGCGTGAAAATCATAGCCGATGAACTGGCTGTTCGGGAACGCCTGCGCCATCAGCAGGGTGGAAAAGCCGACACCGCAACCGATATCGGCCACGCGCACACCGCGCTCCAGCGCTGGAACCATGCCATCCAGTGCCGGCAGCCAGGCCTGGACAATCGCATTGACATAACCAGGCCGGAAAAACGCTCCGACGGCACAGAACAGGCATCCGCCACTGTCACCCCAGGCAACACCGTGTCCGGTGTGGAAGGCCGCTTCCACCTTGGGCTGGCCGTCCACCATGGCAGCGGCCAGATCAAAAGCACCGGCCAGATAGACCGGGCTGTCTTCCACTGCGAACACCATCGCCTGTTCCGGCGTCAGGAAAAAACCGCCCGAGGCTGGATCCAGGCTGATATATCCATTGCACGCCTGCGCCATCGCCCATTCCTGCACATACCGCACAGCAAAGCCGGTGCGGGCAGCAAGTGACCCGGCTGTGAGTGGGCCGGCATCGGCCAAGGCCTTGAACAGGCCAAGCCTGAAGCCAATCCGTGCTGTCGGCACACTGAATGCCCCGCCAAGATCGCCCAGCATCTTGCCAACAAACGCGTTCAACTTGTCCATATCAAGATCGGCCATGAACACCACCACCCCGGTTGCCGGGACTGGACCATACCGATGCCGGACCGTCGATGCTCTGCCGATGCAATCAAACCGTCAAGCGCAATTTACCATCTCGCAAAATCAGAACAGGCTGAACTGATCGGTTGGCGGGCGGAAGCGGGTGCAATCAAGGGCAATCCGCTCCCGGCTGAGGCCGTGGGCGGTGCAGGCTTTTTGGAAGCGCTGCTGCATCAACTGGGCATAGTGGCCTTGCGCGCGGAACCGGTCAAAGAAGCGGGGATCATTGTCCTTGCCGCCCCGCATGGTCTGCACATGATGCATCACCCGGACGGCGCGGTCGGGGAAATGCAGGTTCAACCAATCGCGAAACAGCGGCGCCACCTCGTGCGGCAGCCGCACCGGGATGGAATAGGCGCCCACCGCCCCGGCTTCGGCAGCAGCGGCCACGATGGCTTCGATCTCATGATCATTGATCGCCGGGATCATCGGTGAAAGGGAGACAAACACCGGCACGCCCGCATCCGACAGGGTGCGGATCGCGGCAATCCGGCGGCTGGGCGTCGCAGCGCGCGGCTCCATCAACCTGGCGAGGCGGGCATTCAGAGTCGTCACGCTGATCATCACCGCCGCCTGGCCGCGCAGTGCCATGGGAACCAGAATGTCGAGATCGCGGCACACACGGTCGCTCTTGGTGGTGATGGTCACCGGATGCTGGCAATCCCGCAGGATTTCAAGAATTTGCCGAGTGATCTTCCAGTCCCGTTCGATGGGCTGGTAAGGATCAGTGTTGGTGCCCAGCGCAATCGGTTGGCACTGGTATCCGCGCTTGCCCAGTTCCGCTTTCAACAGCGCTGGTGCATCCGGCTTGGCAAACAACCGGCTTTCGAAATCCAGGCCCGGCGAGAGATCGTGAAAGGCATGGGTGGGCCGGGCGAAGCAATAGACACAGCCATGCTCACAGCCGCGATAGGCGTTGATCGACCGGTCGAACGGCACATCTGGGGATTGGTTGCGGGTGATGATCGTGCGCGGCCGTTCCACCGTCACCGTGGTGCGCAAGGCGGGCGCTTCGCCATCCACCAGCGCCTGATCATCCGCCCAATCGCCATCCGCCTGCCGCGCCGCCAGGCCAAAGCGGGTTGGAGTCGCATTGGCCGGGGCGCCGCGGCCTCGCTCAGGGCGCGGCGGGAAGCTCATAGCGCAGCGTGTAGAAATGATCCTTGCCGCTGAGGCGGATCGTCATCGTGCCGCTGATACCGGCCAGCGCACCCGTGCCCGATCCCGGCACAATGGCGATCTGCAACTGCTGGCCATCGCCGCTCATCGTGCCATTGTGCTGCAGGGCAAAGCCGCCGCTGCGGCCGGCCAATCGGCCCGTCAACTGTTCCATCGCGACATAGCCGGCAGCCCCCTTGGCCGGATCACCGCCACTCAACATCACGCCGCTGCTGCTGGCAACCAGATCGCCGCTGAACTGCTTGTCCAGCCGATATTGCCCGATGCTGCCGGGGGCGGCGGGCAGGGGCGTCAACTGCACGCTGAACTGGCCAGTGGCCTCGGCCGCGCCCGCCGGCATCGCACCCATCATCAGCAAGGCCCCGATCATCCATCGCATGGATGCGAACGTATCAGGAACAAATACCGCTGGCCAGCGCCAATTTGGCTCTCAGGCCGCGACATGCCCCAGCGCCAGCGCCTCGCGCGTCAACACCTCGCGGCGCAGGGCATGGGCATCCGCCAGGGCATTGTGGGGCAGGGCGCTTTGCCGGGCGGTCTCAAAGCCGGGCAGGTTGATGAGGTCAAAGCGCACATGGGGCACCATGCGCCGGCCCTGGAACACCAGCAGCGCGGCGGCATGGGCAATATCTTCCGGCCAGTCCGCCACCAGCACCGATTCGGCATCGGCGGCGAGATAGGCGGCCAGACCGGCCACCACCTCGGCCCGGCTCTGCGCGGCGGCGCCCAACTTGGGCATCACATGCTCCGCCACCCAGCGCAGCGGCCGGTGGCAGGGCAGCACGGCATAGAAATCGCCATGCCCCTCCAGCTCCGGCACCAGCGCGATCGAAATCAACGGCCCGTCAAAGCCGTTGAATTCGCAATCGAGGAAATAGCGCATCGCCTCAGCGTTCCTTGAGGCGGGGGATAAGGTCAGCAAAGTTGCAGGGCCGGTGCCGGCTGTCGAGCTGGGCGGCCAATATGCCATCCCACCCATCCTTCACGGCGCCGGTGGAGCCGGGCAGGCAGAAGATATAGGTGCCGCGCGCCACGCCCGCACAGGCGCGGGACTGGATGGTGGAGGTGCCGATGGACTGGAAGCTGAGCCAGCGGAACAGCTCGCCAAAGCCGGGGATCAGCTTTTCGGCCACCGCATCCAGCGCTTCGGGCGTCACGTCGCGGCCGGTCACGCCGGTGCCGCCGGTCGAAATGATCACATCAACGCCCGCATCATCAATCCAGGCGTTGAACTGCGCCACCAGAGCCGGCACCTCATCCCGCACGATGGCGCGGGCGGCGAGCCGGTGGCCAGCGCCCATAAGCCGTTCCACCAGCGTGTCGCCACTCCTGTCGGTCGCCGCCACGCGCGTGTCGCTCACCGTGGCCACGGCAATGTTCAGCGGCAGGAACGCAAGCGACTCATCAATGGCCATGAAACAAGCTAAGCTGCTGATTGTCGCCTTGTCATGGTGGCAGAACAGCGGGGGGCGATATGGCACGGGTAATGGCCTTGTTGTGCGTGGCAGACCGGGACCGCGCACGGGCGTTTTACAGCGACATATTGGGCCCGGTGTTCGGCATCGGCGCACCGGCGATCGATCCGTTCGGCGATCAATTTCCCTGCGGCGACGGCTTCATCCGCCTCACCACCATCCCTGGCTGGCAGGCGGGCCAATATCCGGTGCTGGGCTGGCAGGCGGATGATGCCACCGCCGCGGGCCGGGCGCTGGTGGCGGCCGGTGTGGCGCTGCTGCGCTATCCCGGCTTTGATCAGGATGATCTGGGCCTGTGGCACTCGCCTGATGGCGGCGCCGTGATCGGCTGGTTCAACGACAGCGAGGGCAATCTGCTCAGCCTGACGCAGCAAGGCTGACGCCTCATTTCCCCCCAGCAACTGCGCGTTCGTCGTCATTCCACAGTTCGGGCCGGAAACTGCCCGGTTCGGGGCGGGGCCGCACCGCCGCCGGTTGCAGCTTCACCATGGCCGGCCCGCCAATGCCCGGCAGGCGCGGCCACAGGCCTTGCGCCAGCGCGTCCAGCGCCACCGGCTGCTCACCATCGCGCAGGGCATAGATCCAGTAATTCCTGAGCACGATTTCCACATAATGGCGGGTCTCGCGATAGGGGATGGATTCGATGAACAGCAGCGGATCGCCCTGGTCGTCCAGCGTGCGGTTCCAGGTCTGCACCGCACCCGGCCCGGCGTTATAGGCCGCGATCACCTTGGGCAGCAGGCCGGCGGTCAGCCCCATGCGCCCCAGCACCTCCAGATAGGTCTGGCCCAGCTCGAAACTATAGGCCGGGTCGCTCATGTCACCGGCGCCCAGCGGCCCCTGCAGATATTCCGGATTCTCCCGCGCAATCCGCGCCGCCACCAGCGCCCGCGTGTCGGGCATCAACTGCATCAGGCCACGCGCGCCCACCCGGCTGGTGGCGGTGGTGGCAAAGGCCGATTCCTGCAGGGCATGGGCAAAGGCCAGGGCGCGCGGCACCCGCCAGCCGCGAAACGGCACCCAATCCGGCGCCGGATAACGCGCGCTCAACGGCGCCTCCAGCCCCAGCGGCGGCTTCACCGCCAGGCTGTACTGCGTTGCCGGCAGATCAAGCCGCGTCGCCAGCCGCAATATGGCTGGAAAGGCATCCGCCGGCGCCGTGGCAGCCAGATGCCGCAATTCCCGGTCAGCCAGGCCCAGTTGGCCGATTTCCACCAGCGCGGCGGCCCGCTTCGCGCCCGGCACATCTTTCAGATAATTCCAGTCGGCGGTGATGAAATCCGGCTCGCGCCAATCCAGCCCCTGGTCCACCCCCAGGCTGCGTCGCGCCAATATGCCGTAAAATGTGCCGGCCGCGCCCGCCGCCTTGCCCAGCCGGTCGGCCCGCCTTCCGGCATCGCCCAACTGCCCCCACGCCCGCGCCGCCCAGAAGGCAGCGGCGGCCAGCGCATCCTCGCGCCCGTCCGTCACCAGATCAAAGGCCTGCGCCGCATCGCGCCAGCGGCCCAGGCGATAGGCCGCCAGCCCGGCCGTCCACGCGCCATCAGACGCGCCCCGGCCCAACCCGGCGGTCGCCTCCAGCCCCATGCGCCAGGCCGCCAGATCATCGCCCATGCGATAATGGTTCCAGGCGATGCGCGCCGCCCAATCGGCGCGGGCAAAGCCCGAAAGCCGTGGTGCCTCGGCCAGCCAGATGCGCTCCGCCTCGTCATTGCGGTCGGCTGCCAGCAGGGGCTTCAGCCGGCTGCCGATGTCGCCATCCACGGGCCCCGGCGCGATGCTGTATCCGGCGGCGCTGGCAGGCCGCACCGGCCGCACCTCGGGCAGCAGCGGCAGCGGCGCGGCATCGGCGCCCGGCATGGTCTCGGCGAGCTTCGCCACCTTGCCCGCCAGCGGCAGATCGGCATTGCTTGCCAGCCAGGACGCCAGCTCGGCGCGGGTCAGCTTCACGCCGGCCCCGCGCGCCACGATCAGCGCGGCGCGCGCGCTTTCGCTGAGCAGACCAGCGGGCAAGACGGCCAGCGCCGTTTCCGCCTTGGTCAACCGCCCGGCGTCGATATCAAGGAAAATCTGGCGATAGGCCGCACGCTCCGCCTCGGTCAGCTGCGGCGGCACCCGGCGCTGACGCTCGGTGATGCCGGTGGGGGCGACCACCGTGATGGTCGGCGATGCCGGCGGCGGCAGCGGCTCCATCTGGGCCGCCACCAGCAATATTCCCAGCCCGATCATGCGATTGCCGCCCGGAACAGCTTCAGATGCTCAAAGGCCTGGCGCTTCAACTCCTTGTCGCCGCGCATGGTGCGCGGGTGGAAACTCGGCAGCAACTGCGCCGGGCCCCAATCAAACCATTTGCCCCGGCTGCTCGCCAGCCGCGCCTGCGGACCTGCCACGTCGGCCGCGCCCTGGCCCAAAGCCAGCACCAATCGCGGCGGCTGGAAGCGCACCAGTTGGTCGAGCACCGGGCCAAAGCGGGTGAAATGCCCCGGCGGCGGCTCGGCATCGCCGGGCGAGGGGAAGGGCAGGCGGCTGACCAGCGCCGCCCGGTTCCAATCCAGATCAACGGCGGCCAGCATGCGATCGATGGTGTCGCGGTGCGCCGGGTCTTCATCCGGCCGGTCAATGAGCAGCCATACGCCGCTTTCCACCGCGCCGTGGAACAGCAATGGCGGGGTTTGCCGTGCCTGCGGAAACTTGCCCAGCAGCGCCAGCAGCGCCGGCACATCCGGGCAATCCAGCGCCGGGTGGCGTTCGGGCGCCGGCTTGGCAGCGGCCGGCCTGGCCGCGGGCGCGGGTTTCTCCATCGCTGGCGGCGGCACCGGCTGTATCACGGGCTCTGGCACCGGCTCCGGCACCGCCTCCAGCCAGCGGCGCGGCGCATCATCCACCGCCACATCCACCCCGGACGCCATCAGAAAGGCCAATGCGGCACGGGCCTGTTCGGCCGAAAGGGGGGCAGGCTGCGACACGCTTGCCAAAAGCACCAGTGTCGCCCGTCTGGTCAAGCCTAGGCAGTGCCGCTATCTGGTGAAACATGGCAAAGCTGCGGCGTGCTGCCGTGGCCAGGATGGGGATGACGTACAGTGAGCGAACGCGAATCCATGCCCTATGATCTGGTGATCGTGGGCGGCGGGCCGGCCGGCCTGTCAGCCGCGATCCGGGCCAAGCAGGAAGCGCAGCGCCTGGGTGTGGAGCTTTCGGTCTGCATCCTTGAAAAGGGCAGCGAAATCGGCGCCCATATCCTGTCGGGCGCGGTGGTCGATCCCAAGGCGCTCGATGAACTGCTGCCGGAATGGCGCACGATGGACTCGCCGCTCACCGTGCCGGTGACCGAAAACCACCACTGGGTGCTCACCGAAACCCGGAAATATGACTTCCCCCACGCGCTGCTGCCGCCGTTCATGCAGAACAAGGGCTGCTACACCGTCTCCCTCGGCAATCTGTGCCGCTGGCTCGCCACCCAGGCCGAGGCGCTGGGCGTCGAGATCTTCCCCGGCTTTGCCGCCGCTGAAGTGCTGTTCAACGATGATGGCAGCGTGAAGGGCGTCGCCACCGGCGACATGGGCATCGCCAAGGATGGCAGCAAGAAAGACAGCTGGACGCCGGGTCTCGAAATCCACGCCAAATACACTTTCTTCGCCGAAGGCGCGCGCGGCCACCTCTCCAAGCAGATCATCAACCGCTTTGATCTGCGCAAGAACAGCCAGCCGCAAATCTATGGCATTGGCCTGAAAGAGCTGTGGGACATTGATCCCGCCAAGCATGTGCCGGGCCGGGTGATCCACAGCCAGGGCTGGCCGCTCTCCGACGCCAATGGCGGCGGCTTCCTCTATCACCAGGCCAATGGCCAGGTGGCCTTGGGCTTTTCGGTGTGGCTCAACTATGACAACCCGCACCTCTCCCCGTTCGAGGAATTCCAGCGCTGGAAAACCCACCCGGCGATCCGCGAGATCCTGGAAGGCGGCCGCCGCGTTTCCTATGGCGCGCGCGCCATCAACGATGGCGGCTGGCAGGCGGTGCCGCAACTGTCCTTCCCCGGCGGCGCGCTGATCGGCTGTTCGGCCGGCTTCCTCAACGTGCCGCGCATCAAGGGCAGCCACACCGCGATGAAGACCGGCATGATGGCCGCCGAATGCGCCGTCGCCGCCATCGCCGCCCAGCGCGGCGGCGACCGGCTGGCCGAATATGACGCCGCCTACAAGAAGAGCTGGGTGCATGATGAGCTGAAGATGGTGCGCAACGTGCTGCCGGCGGTTGAGAAATTCGGCACCACCATCGGCACCGCCATGGGCGGCATCATGATGTGGATGGAATATCTGGGCTATGAACTGCCCTTCACCTTCAAGCTGACGCCCGACAACACGCACATGCGGCGGAAGGACGAAGCGCCGAAGATCGTCTATCCCAAGCCCGATGGCGTCATCAGCTTTGACCGTCTGTCGAGCGTGTTCCTCTCCAACACCAATCACGAGGAAGACCAGCCCTGCCACCTGACGCTGAAAGACCCGTCGGTGCCGGTCGAGGTCAACTATGCGCTCTATGACGAACCGGCCCAGCGCTATTGCCCGGCTGGCGTTTATGAAATCGTCGGCATCGAAGAAAACGCCCCGCGCCTGCAGATCAACGCCCAGAACTGCGTCCACTGCAAGACGTGCGATATCAAGGACATGACCCAGAATATCAACTGGGTGGTGCCGGAAGGCGGCGGCGGGCCGAATTATCCGAATATGTAGCGCAGCCGGGCGAGCGCGCGAGCCGCGCGCCGACTCCGGCAAGCTCGGCCGGCGACCAAAAAAGGCGGCTCTCCAGCCGCCTTTTTCGTGTGTCGCCCGACGGCGTGGCTCTGCCACGCTCTTCCTGCCTTTCATCCTAACCAATCCAAGCAGACTCGGCGGCTTTGCCGCCGGCTGCGCGCATCAGGCGAAATCCCCCGCGACCCCCACACCCCTCGACAAGCCGCGCCCGCCCGGCCAATGTCTGCCCCACATGCGCAGCCTTGCCGCCCTCCTGATCCTTGCCGCCGCAGCTCCGACGCTGGCCACGCCCACGGCACTGCCTCGCACCGCCTATGTGCTCGGCCGCTATGCCTGGCTCGATCATGATGTGGAGCGGGCCGCCCGCCTGCTCGAAACCGCCCGCGCCGCCGATCCCGCCTCGGCCAGTATCACCCGCCAGGCCTGGGAACTGGCGGTCGCCGCCGGTGATGGCCCGCGCGCCTTCAAGCTGGCACAGGCCATGGGCAGCGCCGGCAACCGCGATCCGGAAGTGGTGGTGACCCGGCTGGCCGATGCCGTGCTGAAAAGGGATTGGGCCGCTGTCGCCCAGCTGCGCCCCGGCCTTGGCAGTGTTGGCTGGCCGCAGGTGGCCGGGCCGATCATCGATGCCTGGGCGCAATTTTCCCGTGGCGACACCGATGGCGCGCTCGCCGCCATGGAACCGGCACGCACCCAGGGCTTCATGCGCGCCTATGTGGCGGAACAGCGGGCGCACATGCTGGCTGCGCTCGGCCGCTGGGATGCTGCGGCCAACGCCTATCGCCAGTCGCGCGCCGGCAATGGCACCACGGCGGCCTTCCTGCGCCAGGGCCAGGCCGATGCGCTGGCCATGGCCGGCCGCAAGGATGAAGCGCTGGCGCTGCTCTTCCCGTCAGACCGGCCAACCGCCGTGGCGCGCCAGCGGCTGGAGGCCGGCAAGCGCCTCGGCCCGCTGGCGCCCGATGCCCGCACTGCCATGGCCTGGATGTTCCTGCGCCTCTCCGACGATCTTGCCCGCGAACGGGCCGAGCCGCTGGCGCTGTTCTTTGCACGGCTGGCCAGTTTCATGGCCCCGGAACAGCCGCTGCCCTGGCTCAGCGTCGCCGATCATCTCGCCCAGGCCGGGCAGAACCAGGCCGCGCTCACCGCGCTGGCCCGGGTGCCCGCTGGCCTTGGCCTTGACGAACTGGCGCGCAGCCGCCGCGCCGAAGCGCTGGAGGCGATGGGCGCCGGCAAGGCCGCTGGCGATCTGCTGCAGGCCGCCGCCGCCGCGCCCGGCGCCAGTGTGGAGGATCTGGTCGGCCTCGCCGCCTGGCACCAACGCGCCGGCCGCCATGCCGAAGCCGCCGCCGCCTATGGCACCGCCATCGACCGGTTCGGCGCCAGCATGGGCGCCCAGGCCTGGAACCTCCATTATCTGCGCGCCATCATGCGCGATCGCGCTGGTGACTGGCCGGGGGCTGAGGCGGATCTAAAGGCCGCGCTCACGCTGTTTCCCGATGAAGCCGGCGTGATGAACTATCTCGGCTACACGCTTATGGAGCGGGGGGAGCGG
Organism: Sandarakinorhabdus sp. FBCC-B8862; assembly: GCF_059745315.1. Taxonomy (NCBI): domain Bacteria; kingdom Pseudomonadati; phylum Pseudomonadota; class Alphaproteobacteria; order Sphingomonadales; family Sphingosinicellaceae; genus Sandarakinorhabdus; species Sandarakinorhabdus sp. FBCC-B8862. The sequence goes on along the minus strand of NZ_CM185574.1, from coordinate 237,451 downwards.
CTGGCCGAGGCCCAGGCTCTGATCGAAAAGGCCGCAAAACTGCGCCCCGGTGATGGCGGCATCATCGATTCGCTGGGCTGGCTGCAGTTGAAGCTGGGCCGGGTGGATGAAGCGGTGACCACGCTGGAACGCGCGCTCACGCTGGAGCCGGAGGACCCGACCCTGATCGGCCATCTGGGTGACGCGCTGTGGAGCCAAGGCCGCCGCATCGAAGCCCGCTTCCGCTGGCGCCAGGCGCTGGCCGCCGCCAGCGAGGCCGAAGACAAGCGCCGCCTGCAGGCGCGGCTGGACTATGGCCTGGATGCCGCGCCCGCCATGCTGGCCCAGCGCTGATTGCGCCGTTAGGGCTTGAACCGACGCCGCAGCCGCGCCAATGCCCAGCCATGCTGCACGAACCCGCCCCGGCCAAGATCAACCTGGCGCTGCACCTGCGCCGGCGGCGACCTGATGGCTATCATGATCTGGAAAGCCTGTTCGCCTTCACCGAGTTTGGCGACACGCTCACTGGCGAAGCTGCCGACGGGCTCAGCCTCACCCTTTCGGGCCCGATGGCCGCCGCGGCCGATGTCGGCGATGACAATCTGGTGCTGCGCGCCGCCCGCGCCCTGGCAACGGCGGCCGGCATCAGCGCCGGTGCCCGTCTGCATCTGGAAAAGCGCATCCCGGTCGCAGCCGGGCTTGGCGGTGGCTCGGCCGATGCGGCGGCGGCGCTGCGGCTATTGAATCGCCTGTGGGGGCTGGATTGGCCGCTCGATCGGCTGGCGATGCTGGCCGAACCGCTTGGGGCCGATGTGCCGGTGTGCGTCCACAGCCAGACGATGTTCGGGGCCGGGAAGGGAGAGCAATTGTCGCCCTGGCCCGGCAGCATGGCCGGCACGCCGCTGCTGCTGGTCAACCCGCGCGTGGCGGTGCCCACTGGCCCGGTGTTCGCCGGGTGGGACAGGCAGGATCGCGGCGGCATCGACCGTTCCGCCCCCTTGAGCGCGCTGCGCAACGACATGACGGCCGCCGCCGTTGCCCTCCAGCCGGTGATCGCCGATGTGCTGGCGCAGCTTGCGGCCCACGATCCGATCCTGGCACGGATGAGCGGTTCGGGTGCCACCTGCCTCGCGCTTTTTGCCACGCCGGAGCAGATGGCGGCCACGGCCGACGCGCTGGCGGGCACCGGCTGGTGGATTTGCGCCACGGCGATTCGCTGAACCCGAGTCGCACTCAACAGATTGAAGCGCGACTCGAAACGTCGCCTGAGTCGTGCTCGAAAAGGCCGCCTGCGGCATGGGTGCGACGCCGTAAAAACCCCTACGTCATTTGTCCAAATCGTTGATATTGCTGTGCCGCACTGCAGCAAGCTGATTGACGCTCAAAATAGCTGTTGACGAGGAACTGAGCCACGCTTAAACCGGCCTCAGTTGATTTGAGCAGTGCTCAGCCGAGCTCAACCCTCCCCCCTCGGGCCGGCCAGCACTGTTCAGATCAGCCGGAATTTCAAAGCTCTGCGGCCAACCCCCGCTGCAACAGGAGAAGCACCATGTTCAACCGTCTGATCGCCCTGCCGTTCGCCATCGCCGCCGCCGCCACCTTCGTTGGCGCCGCCGCCGCCCCGGCCAACGCCGCCGAAGTCAGCTGCAAGGCCACCCCGGCCCAGATCCGCACCCTGGCTGCCACCAAGGGCGGCGAAGAAGCCGGCAAGGCCATCAAGCTGGTCGCCACCGGTGAAAAGCTGTGCGAAGCCGATGCCAAGTTCGAAGCCGGCAAGAAGTTTGCCGCCGCTGCCAAGCTGCTCGGCACCGAATTGGCTGCCCTGCCGACCGCCGTCGCCGGCCAGTAAGCCTCTGGCCCGGCCAGTCCGGGCCTTTCTCTCCCTTCCATCCTCACCCAAGGATGAACTTCATGGCCCGGCGGCCCCCCGCCGGGCCATTTTCTTGTTGGCTGCACTCCGGTAAGGACAGCGCGATGCGCTTGCCCGAAATCCTGCCCGGCACCGCCGATCTGCTGCTGATCGCCGATCATGCCTCTGCCGATGTGCCGCCCGGCATCGATCTGGGCGTGCCGCCGGCGCTGATGGCCGATCATGTCGCGGTGGATATCGGCACCGATGTGCTCACCCGCCGTCTGGCCCGCACCCTGTCTGCCCCGGCCATCATCGCCACCGTCTCGCGCCTGGTTGTCGATCTCAACCGCGATCCGGCCGATCTTGGCGCCGTGCCAGCCAGCAGCGATGGCCACATGATTCCCGGCAACTGGAACCTGCCCGATGCCGAACGGGCCTTGCGCGTGGCCGCCATCCATGTGCCCTATCATGATGTGATTGCAGCCGAAATCGCCGCCAGGCGCCCGGCGCTGATCATCTCCATCCACAGCTTCACGCCGCAGCTTGCCACGCGGCCCGATGAGCAGCGCCCCTGGCCGGTGGGCATCCTCTACAATCAGGATGACCGCGCCGCCCGCCGCGGCCTCGTCGCATTGGCCGCGCGCGGGCTCCACGTGGGCGACAACCAGCCCTATTCGGGCCGCGACCTCAACTACACGATGGACCGTCACGCCGAAGCGGCTGGCATCCCCTATCTCGGCATCGAGGTGCGCAACGACGGTCTGGCGGACAAGGCCGGCATCGCCCGCTGGACGCATATTCTTGCCGATTGCATCACAAGCGTGCGGCGCGGGCTCTCGTTCACGGCCTAACCCGGCGGCTGCCACAGCTCGATGGCATTGCCCTCCGGATCGTGCAGCCGGGCAAAGCGGCCGGTTTCCGGCGCATCCCATTCGTCGCGCGTTTCCACGGCAATGCCATCAGCGCGCAAGGCCGCGATCAGGCCATCGATGCCCGACACGCGCAGGTTGAGCATGAACGCCTTGTCCGCCGCGAAATAGGCGGTGTCGGCAGGGAAGGGGGCGAACACCAGCGGGCCGGCCATCGTCATCCACGCCCATTCGTCCACCGGCCCCGTGGCATCGGCGTTGCAGCCGGCCCCGATGTTGAGATGCGCCTTGTACCAGGCCGACAAGCCTTCCGGATCGCGCGCCCGAAAGAAGATGCCGCCGATGCCCTCCACGCCCATGGTCTGCTCCTGCTGCCCATTTTGAGCAGCCTGCGCGCCCGCCGGCCGTTCGGCAAGCGCTGCGCTGTCTTACACCGCTGAAACCGGGCATGATGCACGTGCCGCGCCTTGTATGCGGCCAGCATGGGGCCATAACCGGCTTGACCGGCACGCCCCGCTTTGGCAGGGCAATAATGTTATCGATTGAGGCCCTCAAATGACAAGATTCGACAAGTCAAAACTGCCATCCCGCCATGTTTCGGTCGGCCCCGAGCGGGCGCCGCACCGGTCCTACTATTATGCCATGGGCCTGTCGGAGGAGGAGATTGCCCGGCCGTTCGTCGGCATCGCCTCGGCCGGCAATGATTCGGCGCCGTGCAACACCACATTGGATGCCCAGGCCGATGCGGCCCGCATCGGCGTGAACGAGGCCGGCGGCATGCCGCGCCGGTTCAACACCATCACCGTCACCGACGGCATCGCCATGGGCCACCAGGGCATGAAAGCGTCGCTTGTGTCGCGGGACTGCATTGCCGATTCGGTGGAACTGTCGATGCGCGGCCACTGCTATGACGCGCTGATCGGCTTTGCCGGCTGTGACAAGTCGCTGCCCGGCATGATGATGGCCATGCTGCGGCTGAACGTGCCGTCGATCTTCGTCTATGGCGGCTCCATCCTGCCCGGCCGCTTTGAAGACAAGGATGTGACCGTGGTGGACGTGTTCGAGGCGGTGGGCGGCCATGCCGCCGGCAACTGCCCGCTCACCCGGCTGACCGCGCTGGAAAAGGTGGCGTGCCCCGGCCATGGCGCCTGCGGCGGCCAATATACTGCCAACACCATGGCCTGCGTTGGCGAAGCCATCGGCCTGTCGCTGCCCAACAGCAACATGGCCCCCGCGCCCTATGGCAGCCGCGCCGATATCGCCATCGCCGCCGGCAAGCAGATCATGACACTCATTGAGCGCAACCTGCGCCCGCGTGACATCTGCACCCGAGAAGCCTTTGAAAATGCGGCCCGCATCGTTGCGGCCACCGGTGGTTCGACCAACGCCGCGCTGCACCTGCCGGCGATGGCCAACGAATGCGGCGTGAAGTTCGACCTGTTCGACATGGCCGAAATCTTCAAGACCACGCCCTACATCGCCGACCTCAAGCCCGGCGGCAAATATGTGGCGAAGGACATGTATGATGCCGGCGGCGTCTACATGGTGCTCAAGACATTGTTCGACGCCGGCTTCATCAACGGCGATTGCATGACGGTCAGCGGCAAGACCCTGGCCGAGAATATCGAGGAGATCAGCTGGAACCCCAACCAGAAGGTCATCTATCCGGTGGCGAACCCGATCACCCCCACCGGCGGTGTCGTCGGCCTCAAGGGCAGCCTCGCTCCCGAAGGCGCCATCGTGAAGGTGGCCGGCATGCAGAATTTGCGCTTCACCGGCCCGGCCCGGGTGTTTGATTGCGAGGAAGATGCCTTCAGGCAAGTCGAAGAGCGTGGCATCGAAAAGGGCTGTGTGATCGTCATCCGCTATGAAGGGCCCAAGGGCGGGCCGGGCATGCGTGAAATGCTCTCCACCACCGCCGCGCTTTATGGCCAGGGCCTGGGCGCCGAAGTGGCGTTGATCACTGATGGCCGTTTCTCGGGCGCCACCCGCGGTTTCTGCATCGGCCATGTCGGCCCCGAAGCGGCCGACGGCGGCCCGATCGCGCTGGTCGAGGATGGCGACATCATCAGCATTGATGCCGTTGCCGGCACCATCGATCTGCATGTGGACGAGGCCACGCTGGCCGCCCGCCGCGCCAACTGGCAGCCGCGGAGCACCAATTACCAGTCCGGCGCCATCTGGAAATTCGCGCAAACCGTCGGCCCGGCCCGGCTGGGCGCCGTCACCCACCCCGGCGCCAAGGCCGAAACCCACATGTTTGCCGATATTTAAAGGGGATAACGCTTTCGCACCCGATCAACCGGCGTGCCGTCAGTGAGCGGCACGCAGGCCAGAACATCATGGTCGACAAAACCCATGCGGCTGTAAAAGGCGAGGCCGCCCGCGTTGTCGGCCCGGATAGTGGCGTTGAGCGCCGACAGGCCCAGCTGCCGGGCACGGTCCCTCGTCGCCGCAAACAGCGCGCTGCCCACACCGGCCTGGGTGCCGCCCACCCTGGCAAAGGTGCCGATGTCGCCCACATCATCCGGCAGGCCGGGATAGCGCCCCAGTGTCTGAAAGCCCAGCAACCGGCCATCGGCTTCTGCAACGAAGCAGCAGATCACATCCGGCCCGGTGAGATAGGCATGGCTTAGCCCGTCCGGCGTGTAGGGCACCTGCAGCGCCGTGGTGCCACCCCGTTCAATGATGGCATTGAGCAATTCGGCCAGTTCCGCAGCATCGGCACTGGTGACCGGACGAACCGTGATGCCGCTCATGGAGCCTCCCTGATCAGATGGGGCACGAACCGCGCCAGATTGCCGGTGATGGCGCCATCTTCTCTTATGCCGATGCCCACCGGCGCGCCATCCACCGTCCAGCTGCCGATCACCGGCCGCTGGTCACCCGCACCGGGCAGGAGATAAAGCGCCTGATAGACAAAGCCTTCATCGCCATAGGGCCCATCGCTGGCCAGTTCCACCCCATTGCCGATGATCCGCACATTGGCGCCTTCACGGCCCAGGATCGGCTTTTCCACCTGCGCGCCCGTCAGCGGCATGCGGCGGGTTTCCAGCAGATTGGGATGGCCGGGGAACAATTCCCACAAGATCGCCAGCATCGCCTTGTTGGACCACAGCATTTTCCAGATCGGCTCCATCCATAGCGTGTCAGACAGGCTGTCCAGCACCTGCGGCGCAAATGCATCGCGCAGCAGCCATTCCCACGGATAGAGCTTGAAGATCGCCCGCATGGCCCGGCCATCCAGATCGACAAAGCGGAGCAGCGCCGGATCCCAGCCAATGTCGTCAATGGCGATCAGGCTGGTGTCGATGCCGGCTTCGGCCGCGCAATCGGCATGATAGGCAAGCGTCACCGCATCCTCGCCGCTCGCCTCGGCCATGCCTGCCAGATAGAGGCGGCTGGTGCCCGGCGGCGGGGAAATCTCGCGCCAGCGCGCCACCAGCGCCTCGTGCAGGCTGTTGAACTGGTCGTTGGCGGGAAACAGCTGAGCCTTCCAGTCCCACTGCACCACGGCGGCCTCCAGCAGGCTGGTCGGCGTGTCGGCATTATATTCCAGCAGCTTGGGCGGCCCTTCGCCGTTCCACGCCAGATCGAACCGCCCGAGGTTCAGCGCCCGCGGCGCACCCTCCCACGCGTCGCGGATGGCCTGGTGGCAGAAGGCTGGAATGCCCAGTTCGCCCAGCCGGTCATGATCGATCACATGCTGACCGGCCGCGAGATAGAGGCGGTACAGCTCGGCCGTCGCATCCTCCAGCACCGCCACCTGATCCGGCGTGAACAGCCAGGCGGCGCTTTCATCCCAATAGGGGCGGCCATCGGCCTGGCTGTGCCACACCAACCCCAGCGCGCTCACCCGCGCCGGCCAGTCCGGGCGCGGCGTGCATATGATGCGCCTCATGAATAAACGCTGCCGCGCGCCGAACCACCGATGCCGCCGCGCACCACCCGGCCTTCCGGGCTGCGCACCTCGCCATTGCCGGGGCTGTCGCGATAGGTGCCGATGCTGGCGCCTTCGGCCGGGATCGGCTGGCCCCGGCCGACATAGGCATAGGAAAAGCCGCGCCCGGCGCTGCCGCTTCTGCTGCAGTTGGCCTCGGCCACGCGGCGGCCCATGCCATCACGGCACAGCCGGGTGGTGGCATCATCCATGTCGGGCGTGCAGCCGCCCACCACGGCGGCCGAAACCAGGCCAACCAGCGGCAGGGCCGGCGGGCGGCGGGGTGCGGAAAAGCGGCGCATGGCGGCAATATAGGGCGCGCTGCGGCCGTCACCAGTGGTGGTGATGGAAAATTCGCCGGGGGCCCGGGCAGGGGGCTTGCCTCGCCCCGACCGCTTTGCAAGGAACAGCCCATGTTCGAAATCCGTGCCGGCCTGCCCGTGGTGGCCGCAACCATCATGCGCAACGCCGAAGCCGCCGCGATTGCCGGCGGCACCCCGGCGCTTGCCCTGATGGAACGGGCGGCCGACGGCGCGGCCCGGGCCATTCTTGCCCATCTGCCGGCCCGTCGCGCCACCGTGCTGTGCGGCACCGGCAACAACGGCGGCGATGGCTATGGCATTGCCATCGCGCTGGCTGCGGCCGGCGTTGCCGTGACCGTTGCGGCCGATGCACCGCCCCGGGCCGAGCCCGCTGCCACCATGGCCGCGCGCTGGTCCGGACCGGTGGTGCCGCTGGCCGAAGCCCCGGCCGCACCGCTCATCATCGACGCGCTGTTCGGCATCGGGCTCGACCGGCCCTTGGATGCCGCTACCCAAGCCGTGCTCGACCGGTTGCGCGGGCAGGGCCGGGTGGTGGCGATCGACATTGCCTCCGGTCTCCACGCCGATCGCGGCACCGCACTGGGCCGGCCGCTGGTGGCCGATCTCACCATCGCCTTTGCTGCGGCCAAGCCCGGCCATGTGCTCGGCGAAGGCCCGGCCCACACCGGCCGCCTGGCCGTGGTTGATATCGGCCTGTCGGTCACCACCGATATGGCCCTTGTGGAAGCGCCGCGCCTGATCGGCCCCGCCCGGATCGCCCACAAATATGACCGCGGCTGGGTGCTTATGGTCGAAGGCGAGGCCGGCCATGGTGGTGCCGCCCGCCTGTCGGCCCTCGCGGCACTGCGCAGCGGCGCTGGCCTTGTCACCATTGCCGGGCCGGGCACGGAGCTGCCCGCCATGGCGGTGATGCGCCGTGATGACGAGGAAGCCGCCAGCCTGCTGAACGACCGGCGGCTGGGCAGCGTGATCATTGGCCCCGGCATGCTGCCCGACACGCGCGCGCGCGGTTGGCTGAAACGCCTCACCTGGGCCGGCAAGCCGCTGGTCATCGATGCCGGCGCCCTGCGCCTGCTTGCCGAAGAACCGGTGGGCGCGCCGGCCGTGCTCACCCCGCACGAAGGCGAGTTTGTCCAGATGTTCGGCCCCATCGGCGATGACGTGATTGCTGCCGTGCAACAGGCCGCCCGCATCACCGAGGCGGTGGTGCTGCTGAAAGGCCCAACCACGGTGATCGCCGCCCCTGATGGCCGGGTGGCGCTCAACAACCACAATGCCGCCTGGCTGGCCACCGCCGGTTCGGGCGATGTGCTGGCCGGCATGATCGCGGCCCTGCTCGCCCAGGGCCAGCCCCTGTTCGAAGCCGCCTGCGCCGCCGCCTGGCTGCATGGCGATGCCGGCCTGCGCCTGGGGCCGGGCGGCATCGCCGATGATCTCGTCGCCATCCTGCCCGAGGTGCTGGCCGGGCTGTGACCATGCCCGTCCCCATCGTCAGGCTGGCCGCACGCGGCGACGGCATCACCGAAGATGGCCGCTTCGTGCCGCTGGCGGCCGTGGGCGACCTGATCGATTTCGGCAGCGATCCGCCGCGCATCCTGCCCGGCCCGCACCACGCAGCGCCGGCCTGCGCCCATTATCCGGCCTGCGGCGGCTGCCAGCTCCAGCATCTCGACGAGGCCGCCTATCGCGATTTCGTGATTGATCGCCTGGCCCGCGTCGTGCCGTTGCCGCCCGATGTGCGTACCGTGGCGCTGTCCCCACCACGCAGCCGCCGCCGTGCCAGCCTGAAGGCCTTGAAGCGCGGCGGCAAGCTGAGCCTCGGCTTCCACAGCGAGGGCACGCACGCCCTGGTCGATATCAGCGATTGCCCGGTGCTGGCGCCCGAACTGATGGCGCTGCTGGTCCCCTTGCGCAGCCTGCTGAAGGCCCGGCTGAAGGACGGGCAGGGCGCCGGCATCGCGCTGACCGCGTCTGACAGCGGGGTCGATGTGCTGCTCGCCAATGTCAGCGCCGAAGGCCTCGCCGCGATCGAGGCGCTCACCGATTTTGCCGCCGCCCATGATCTCGCCCGCCTGTCGATCGAAGGGCCCGGCGGCATCGACACGCTGGTCGAACGCCGGGCGCCGGTGCTGGCCATGGGCGGGGTGGAGGTGGCGCTGCCGGTCGCCCCCTTCCTGCAGGCCACGCGTGAAGGGGAGGCGGCGTTGGTTGCCGCCGTGCGCGAAGCCGTGGGCAACGCCGGCCGCGTCGCCGATCTCTTCTGCGGCCTCGGCACCTTCGCGCTGCCGCTGTCCACCACGGCTGCCGTGCAGGCGGTCGATGCCGCCGGCCCGGCCGTGATGGCGCTGGGCACCGCCGCCCGCCGCGCCGGCCGGCGCATGGAGGTGCAACACCGCGACCTGTTCCGCCGACCGCTTTCGGGCAAGGAACTGGCCGGGCTCGATGCCGTGGTGTTCGATCCACCGCGCGCCGGGGCGGAGGCGCAGGCGAAGGCGCTGGCCGCCAGCGCGGTGCCGGTGATTGTCGCTGTTTCCTGCAATCCCAACACGTTCGGGCGGGATGCGAAGATTTTGATGGAGGCCGGCTGGCGGCTGACGACCCTATGGCCCGTGGCGCAGTTCCGCTGGTCCTCCCACGTCGAACTGGTGGCGCGCTTCGAACGGGGGTAGTCTGGCGCAGCAGGGGAGGGTTCACCATGCCGACCGATGACCGCGTCACCGCCTATATCGCTGCCCGGGCCGCGTTTGCCCAGCCGATCCTCAACCATCTGCGTGGCCTCATCCACGCCCATGTGCCGGATGCGAGCGAAACCATCAAATGGGGCATGCCCTTCTTCGAATTCCAGGGGCGGCCGCTTGCCATGATGGCCGCGTTCAAGGCGCATGCCGGCATCGGCATTTTCGACGGCAGCCCGATGGCCAGCGGAGAGGGGATGGGCAACCTCGGCAAGCTGGCCAGCCGGGCTGATCTGCCCTCAGATGCCACGCTGGTGGAGCGGCTGAACCAGGCACTGGCCCTGATTGCGGCCGGCGGCGGCGGCATGCGCCAATCTGCCCGCCTGCCGCGCCCGCCGAAGGCGGAGATCGCCATGCCCGATGATCTGGCCGCAGCGCTGGCCGCCAACCCTTCAGCCCAGGCGCACTTCGCCAGCTTCCCGCCCGGCTGCCGGCGCGAATATCTGGAATGGGTGACCAGCGCCAAGCAACCCGCCACCCGCGCCAAGCGCATCGACACCACGGTGGCCCAGGCGGCCGAGGGCAAACGACTCAACTGGAAATATGAGAAATGTTGAGCCCGACGTTCGCCTGAAGATCCTCCCCCTCTGGGGGAGGTGCCCGCAGGGCGGAGGGGGCCCGCAGGCGCTGAACTCGATATTCTCGGACCAGCCCCTTGCGCCTCCCCCTCTGGCGGAAGACCGCGCCGTGCGCCCTATGCCATCGCCGCGCCCAGCCCCAGCGCCACCAGCCCGAACAGGCACAGCGAAGCCAGCGCAAACACCAGGAAGCGCACCAGCACCCGGTTGGACAATATCTGCACCAGGCTGTGCAGCACACGCAAGATCGCATAGCCCCAGGCCAGCTGCACCGCCATGCCGGTCCCGGCGCCCATCAGCGCCAGCGCCAGCACGGTGGCATAGAAGAGCGTCGGCTGCTCCATCAGATGGTTGTAATTGTCCGCCACCCAGCTGGCCTTCACCTCGCCGGCGGCCACCAGATCATCGCGCAGGCTCTTGCCGGTGCTGCCCACCATCTTGGTGCCGTCGATCCCGGCGCGCGACATGGCGGGCAAGCGGGTGGCATACATCCACAGCCAGACAATCATCGTCCAGCCCGCCAGCACCAGCATCGGCAGCAGGATCGGTTGGTGCGTGTCCATGAAAAAACCCTCCCTGTTTGTGACAGGGAGGGTTGTTTCATTTTGGCCGGAAGTCAAATCAGGCGAACAGCTTCCCCCAAGCGCGCTTGGCCCGGGTCTTCCAGTGGCCGCGGTGATAGGCGTCGCTGGCGAGCAGCGGCATCACGCTGCCGGCTTCGGCGAACACCATCTGCTCGATGCCGGTGTTGACCTTGCCCCACGAGGCCGCTTCCTGCAGCGTGGAGGACGAGCAGGCACCATCGCGCACGTCGGCCACGGTGATCTGCACTGCATATTTGTGCACTTCCACATCATGGTGGCCCAGGATTTCGGCGCAAACAACGGTATCCTGGATGAAGTTCTTCGGCACGCCGCCGCCGATCATCAACAGGCCGGTGGTGCCAGCCTTGATCTTGATCTCGGTCAGCTCACGGAAATCGGCGATGGCATCCAGCATCATGTAGGGCTGGCCGGCCTTGGCCCGGTCCACCTGGTGCTTGACGAGGCCGAACCCGGCCGAGCTGTCGACAAAGGCCGGGCAGAAGATCGGCACATCATGCTCATAGGCGAGCTTGACGAGGCTGTTGTCCTTCTTGCCGTGCTCAACCAGATATTTGCCCATCTCGCGGATGAACTCGCGGCTCGAATAGCCACGCGGTTCCAGCGTGTTGGCAATCTCGCCGATGGTGTGATCGGTCTGCTGCAACGCCTCTTCGTCGATATAGGTGTCATAGATGCGATCGATCAGCAGCGAGCGCAGCGTGTCGTCATCCGGCACTTCCAGGGCCTGATAATGCTTGTGGCCAAGGCCTTCGAAGAAATCCATGTCCACGATCGATGCGCCGGTGGCGACAATGCCGTCGACCATGTTGTTGCGCACCAGCTCGGCATAAAGATCCATGCAGCCGCCGGCCGAGGTGGAGCCGGCGATGACCAGGAAGATGGTGCAATCCGGGTCCTGCAGCATCTGGTTGTAGATGGCGGTGGCGCGGGCCAGATCGCGGCTCGTGAAGCTCATCTTCGACATTCCGTCGATGATCGGGCGGGCGTCAAAGCTGGTGATGTCGATATGTTCAACCAGGGTGGACAGCAGCTCGGCCTTGCGCTGGCGCTCGGCCGGGCTGAGTTCGGTCACAACATGGTTCAGCGTTTCGGTGCTCATGGGTGTGCTCCCGGAAAAGTGCGTGATGGCCCGGCGTTCCGAACGAAACGCCGCCCGCGGCCGGGGGAGTCCGGCGCCGAGCGGGGAAGCGGCCCCCGCAAGCGATGCGGGGGCCTGAAGACTCAGTGTTGGCGCAGCTGGATAATCTTGTCCGGCGACTCTTCCGTGACAGCGTAGAGCGTGTCCATCGGTTCATCCGAAACCATCACCGTCTCGCCGGCGGTGAAGCCGTTGAACCCGGTGCGCATGGCCGCGCCATAAGCGCCCAGCATGCCGATCTCGATATAGTCGCCAGCCGCGATGTCGGCCGGCAGGGCGAAGGGACCGCGCATATAGTCCATGTCATCGCAGGTCGGGCCCCAGAAGCTGAACTCCATGGTCTTGGCCCGCGATGCCTCTTCGCGCACCAGCGTCACCGGGAACCGCCAATCGATATGCGCAGCATCGAACAGGGCGCCATAGGCACCATCGTTGATGTAGAGCACATCGCCCTTGCGCGCTTCCACCCGCACCAGCACCGATGAATATTCGGCGCACAGCGCGCGGCCGGGTTCGCACCACAGCTCGGCGGAATAGGAAATCGGCAGCGCTTCGAAACCGCGGTGGATGACCTCGAAATAGGCTTCCAGCCGGCCCGGCTCCATGCCCGGATAGACGGACGGGAAGCCGCCGCCGACATCCACGATGTCAACGGTCACACCCGCCGCCACGATGGCCGCACGCACCTGGGCGAGGGCATCGCCATAGGCCTGGGGGCTCATCGCCTGGCTGCCGACATGGAAGCAGATGCCCAAGGCATCGGCGACCTGGCGGGCGGCCATCAGCACGGGGGCGGCTTCATCGGCCGGCACACCGAACTTGGAGGCGAGGGACAGTTTCGAGTGGGAGGACGACACCCGCAGCCGCACGCACAGGGTGAGATCGGCCGCCGCCACGCCATCACGCGCGGTCGCCGCCACGATCTTGTCCAGCTCCTCAACCGAATCGAGGCTGAACACGCGCACGCCGTGGGTGTGATAAGCCTCGGCAATGGCTTCGGGCGCCTTCACCGGGTGCATGAAGCACAAGGTGGCGTTGGGCGCCACGTCGCGCACCAGCCGCACTTCGGCGATGGAGGCGACGTCAAAATGCGTCAGCCCTGCATCCCACAGAGTGCGGATCAGATCGGGCGAGGGATTGGCCTTCACGGCATACATCGACGTGCCCGGAAACTTCGACATGAAGAAACGGGCAGCGCGGCGTGCGGCGTGCGGGCGAACAAGGGTGGCTGGCTGCGTCGGACGCAGAGACAGCGCTACCCCCAGCGCGTTATGGTGCTTGAGCAACTCAAGGGACCTCCGGGTGGGCAAAGCATGTCGCAGCTGCGCGCTTGAACGGATGAGGCCGAAACCCCGCCCGGTCGATCGCCGGCATTGACACCAAAGCTGCCTTGCGGTGGAAGTCCCATGGGGCAGCGGCGCGTTTGTTATGAAAGCATGACGGCCGTGTAAAGCGATTTTTTGTTACAGCGAAAAATGCGCTTTTGCGTTGCCCTTTCAAGGGCTTGCCCTAGGGTGTCGCTGCAACTGAAAAGGCCGTTTTTCAATGACTTCCCCCGTCACGCTCGCCGATGTCGAAATTGCCGCAGCCCGGCTGGGCACTTGGCCGGTGCGCACCCCGCTGTTGAATTCGCCGGCGCTTGATGCCCTGTGCGGTGGCCGCATCTGGCTGAAGCCCGAGAATCTGCAGCACACCGGCAGCTTCAAGTTCCGCGGCGCCATGAACCGCCTGCTGGCGATTCCGGCCGAGGCGCGGGCCGGCGGCGTGGTCGCCTACTCCTCCGGCAACCATGCCCAGGGCGTGGCGCGCGCCGCCCGGTTGCTCGGCATGCCGGCCACCATCGTGATGCCCAGCGATGCCCCCAAACTGAAGGTGGAGCGCACCCGCGCCGATGGCGCCGAGGTTGTCTTCTATGACCGGTTGACCGAAGCCCGCGAAACCATCGCCGCCGGCATTGCCGAAGCCAAGGGCGCGCTGATCGTGCCGCCGTTCGCCGATCCGCTGATCATCGCGGGGCAGGGCACCGCCGGGCTGGAGGCGGTCACCGATCTCGCCGCCAGGGGCGAAACTGCCGATCTGGCGCTCACCTGCTGTGGCGGCGGCGGCCTTTCGGGCGGGTTCGCCGCCGGCAGCCAGTTGCCAACGGTGATCGTCGAACCCGAAGGCTATGATGATGTCTGCCGCAGCCTCGCCGCCGGCCGCATCCTGCCGGTGGAAAACCCCGGCCCCACCCGCTGCGACGCGCTGCAGACCCTGCGCATGGCCGAAATCACCTTCGCGACGCTCACCCACCATGGCGCCACCGGCGTGTCGGTGAGCGAGGCCGAGGTCGCCCGCGCCGTCGCCTTCGCCTTCCGCGAGCTGAAGCTGGTGGTGGAGCCCGGCGGCAGCGTCACCCTCGCTGCACTGCTGGCCGGCAAGGTGGATGTGAAGGGGAAGACCGTGATTGCGATCCTGTCGGGCGGCAATATCGATCCCGAGGTGATGGCCGCCTGTCTTGCCGAAGCCGGTCATGCCTGATGGACAACGGTGCGCTGGCAGACAACCCAAGGCCGGGCTCGAGGCGTCGCTTGGACGCCTCGGCACGCGGCTCGTCTGGGCCGTCGTGGCCGTCATCGCGGCGCTGATGCTGTTCATCCTGTTCGCGCCGCTGCTGGGCATCCCTCAGAATCGCCGGCTCAGTGCGGACATTGCCGCCTTCGACCGAACCGCACGCACCGCCCCGCCGCGCCAGCTGACCGGCCATGCCAATTGGCAGACCGAACGCTATCCCGGTCGCGGCGGCGGACGTTTCAGCTTTCCCGGCTTTGACCTTTACTTGTCCACCGGCAAACGGCTGCGCTTTTCGTGCGTCGCTGCAACCGCCTGTCCGCCCGCCGGCACCCAGGCGGCGGCATTGCCCGACGCGGTGCGCATATCCTTTGTGGAAACCGCCAGCGGCTATCGCCTGCCGCTCGAGATCCGCGACACGGCGGGCCGGATCATCATCAACCGCGCTGCCGCCCTGGCCGCGATCGACGAGCAGGCGGCGTGGGAGCGGGCACACCCCTATGATCCGTCGGCCGACCACCGGCTGTTTGCCGTGTTCCTGCTGATCTTTGCCGGGTTGGGCTGGTCAATCTGGCGCGACGGCAAGCGCCGGGGACAGGCACCGCCTCCGCGCTGATACGGAGTTGCCGACCTCGGTCTGCCGGGCCACCATGCCTGCAATCGACGCCCGCAAAGGGCGCCCTTTGGGGGGACAGGCCAATGGCCATTGCCAATCCCGGTGCCGGCACCACCCAAGCCTTGCGCCGCCAGGTGGCGCTTGATCTGGGCCTTGCCGATCTGAAATCAGCACTGGCCGCCGGCTGGCAGGATTATCGCGCCCAACCCCAGTTCGGGCTGGGCTTTGCCGCGGTCTATGTGCTGGTTGGGTTGGCGCTCACCTGGGTGATGGCCGGGCGCGGCGATCTCTTCTCGCTGATCCCGGCGGCGGCCGGCTTTCCGCTGCTGGCGCCGTTCTGCGCCGTCGGCCTTTACGAGGTGAGCCGCCGGCGGGAGCAGGGCCTGCCGTTGCGCTGGCCGCCGGTGCTCGGCGCGCTCAAGGGCCATGGCGATCAGCAATTGCTGGCGATGGGCGTGGTGCTGTTCGTCGCCTTCGGCTTCTGGCTGATGATCGCCCATGGCATCTTCGCCGTCGCGCTGGCCGAATCCGGCACCAAATCCGAATCGCTGGCCTTTCTGCTCACCCCGTCCGGCGCCATCATGCTGCTGGTCGGCGGCGGGGTCGGCAGCATCATCGCACTGGCCTTTTATGCCGCCACCGTGATCAGCCTGCCGATGCTGGTGGACCGCGACGTCGATTTCCTCAGCGCCATCATCACCAGCTTTGCCGTGGTCAGGGCCAATGGCGCCATCATGCTCGCCTGGGCGGTGCTGATCGCCGCCGGCTTGTTCCTGGCCATGCTGCCGCTGTTCCTCGGCCTGCTGGTGGTGTTGCCGGTGCTCGGCCACGCCACCTGGCATCTCTATCGCCGGGCGGTCAGTGCTGCGGCTGCCCCGGCGGCGCGCTGAGGCTGCCGGCCGGGCAGCGGCTGAACACCCGCTTGCGGCCCGAAGGCGCGGTCATCGCCAGGCGCTGATCCGTCCGCTCGGTCATCACCATCGCCCGTTCCGGCGCATCGGCGGTGAACGGAATATGGGCGTGGGTATAGATCAAACGGTCGCCGCCATCCCGCCAGCGGCCAACCGCGGTGATCGGGCCCTGGGGCAGGGTGGTTTCGGCATAAATGCCATCGGCCATCAACACCCAGGCGTTGGCGCCCGGCTTGCTGCAATCGGCCGCTTCGCCCACCACCCACAGCCCGGCCAGCGGCGCGGCGGCGGCGATCAACAGGCTGGTCAGCGGCATGTCACGGCTCCTCAGGCGATACCTGGCCGCGCAAAGCGATGCCCCGCCGGAATCTCGGTCGCCGCCACCGGCTCCTCGCCAAACCAGCGCGCCACCTGGCCTTGCGCGGCGGCATCCAGATGCAGCCCCAGCTTGGTGCGCCGCCACAGCACATCGGCGCTCGATTGCGCCCATTCTTGGGCCCGGAAATAGTCCAGCTCGGCCTCGAACACGCCGCCCAGGTTGCGGCCCAGCCCGCCGGCCAGCAGCGCCTCGGCCGGGGCGCCAATGGTGGTCGCCAGCCGCTTGATCAGCTTGGGATCATAATTGGCCTCGCGCCGCTGCAGCATCTCCAGCCAGCGCTTGAAGGCGGCCTGGCCATGCTCGCCGCGCGCCCGTTCGATGGCACCACCGGGCAGGGGGGCACTGCCGGTCCAGGGTTTCGATTTGGGCGCAATCCGCGCCATCACATCCTCGGCCAGCACGCGATAGGTGGTGATCTTGCCGCCGACCACGGTCATCGCGTCCAGCCCGGCATGTTCGACCAGCCGGTAATCGCGGGTGGTCTCCTTGTCGCCCTTGCCGGTTTCCAGGATCAGTGGCCGCACGCCGACGAAGCGGTGCACCACATCATCCGGAGTCAACGGCCGCGCCAGATAGCGGTTGGCAGCCGCCAGCAGATAGTCCACCTCGGCATCGCTCACCGCCGCATCTTCGGGCCGCTGCACATCGCCTTCGGTGGTGCCGATCAACGAATAATCCCGCTCATAGGGGATGATGAAGATGATGCGGCCATCGGGCTGCTGCAGCATGAAGGCATCGCGGCCCAGGTGCACCCGCCGCGTCACGATATGGCTGCCCTGCACCAGCCGCAGCGGCGGCGCATCATTCAGGCCCATCACCCGCCGCGCCACATCCTCCGCCCACGGCCCGGCCGCGTTGACCAGGCGCAGCGCGCGGATCTGGCGGCCATCGGCCAGCGTGATTTCCCAGACATCGCCAACGCGGGCGGCACGGGCCACCGGCGTGCGCGGCAGCACCAGCGCGCCGCGTTCGCGCGCATCCTTGAGATTTTCCACCACCAGCCGGGCATCATCCACCCAGCCATCCCAATAGCGCATGGCGCTGCGATAATCGCTGGCCAGCGCGCGGCCGGCGCGCTCGCTGCGCAGATCAATCTTCGCTGATCCCGGCACCACTTCGCGCCGGGCCAGATTGTCATAAAGGAACGTGCCCAGCCGCAGCAGCCATTCGGGCCGCATGCCCGGCGCGTGCGGCAGCACGAACGGCTGCGGCCAGGTGATATGCGGCGCGATGTCGAGCAGCACCTCCCGCTCGGCCAGCGCCTTTCGCACCAGGCCAAAGGCATAATATTCCAGATAGCGCAGTCCACCATGGATCAGCTTGGTCGAGGCCGAAGAGGTGGCGCCGCCCACATCTCCGGCATCGATCACTGCCACCGAAAAGCCGCGCCCGGCGGCATCGCGGGCAATGCCGGCGCCATTGATGCCGCCGCCGATGATGGCCAGATCGAAGAGGGTGTTGATATCGCTCACGCGCCTTCCCTAACGGCCTTTCTGGTCCTAGAAAAGGCGACATGACAGATCAGCTCATCCTCGTGCTCGATGCCGGCACCACCTCCACCCGCGCGATTGCCTTTTCGGGCAGCGGCGACATCATCGCCAGTGCGGGCCGCCCGATGACCCAGCATTATCCCGCCAGCGGCTGGGTGGAGCATGACGCCGGCGAAATCTGGGCGCTGTCAAAGGCCTGCCTCGAGGAGGTGGCCGCCACCGTCGGCATCGATCGCATCGCCGCCATCGGCATCACCAACCAGCGCGAAACCATCTGCTTCTGGGATCGCACCACCGGCGAACCTCTGAGCCATGCCATCGTCTGGCAGGATCGCCGCACCGCCGACTATTGCGCGCAACTGAAGGCCGCCGATCCCGGCCTCGAACCGCGCGTGCAGGCGAAGACCGGCCTGCTGCTCGATCCCTATTTCTCCGCCACCAAGATCCGCTGGGCGCTGGACAATTGGCCGATGGTTGCCGACGCCGCCCGGGATGGCCGCCTGGCCGTGGGCACGGTCGAAAGCTGGCTGATCTGGAAATTGAGCAGCGGCGCCGCGCATGTCACCGATGCCACCAACGCCAGCCGCACCCTGTTGATGGATCTGGCCAATTGCGAATGGGATGCGGAGCTGATTGCCCTGTTCGGCGTGCCGGCGGCGGTCTTGCCGGCCATCACCGATTGCGCCGGCACGCTCGCCCACACCAGCCTCCTCGGCCGCGAGGTGCCGATCACCGGCGCTGCGGGGGATCAGCAGGCCGCCGCGATTGGCCAGGGCTGCCTGTCACCTGGCGCGCTGAAGGCCACCTATGGCACCGGCTGCTTCCTGCTCGCCCATGCCGGTGCCACCGCGCCGGTTTCCCGCAACCGGCTGCTCTCCACCGTCGCATGGCGGCTGGCCGGCAAACCGGCCTATGCGCTGGAAGGCGCCATCTTCGTCGCCGGATCGGCGGTGCAATGGCTGCGCGACGGGCTGGGCATCATCGCCAGCAGCGCCGAATCCGAAAGCCTGGCCCAAAGCGTGGCCGACAATGGCGGCGTCAGCTTTGTGCCGGCGCTGGCCGGCCTCGGCGCGCCCTATTGGAACCCGGATGCGCGCGGTCTGATCTGCGGCCTGTCGGGCGGCACCACCCGCGCCCATATCGTGCGCGCCGCGCTGGAGGCGCAGGGCCAGCAGACCGCCGATCTGGTCGATGCGCTCGCCGCCGATGGCGTCGCCGCCGCCCGCCTGCGCGTGGATGGCGGCATGGTGGCCAACAACTGGCTGTGCCAGGATCTGGCCGACAGCCTGGGCCTGGTGGTGGAACGGCCGCGCGTCATTGAAACCACCGCCATGGGCGCTGCCATGCTGGCCGGTGTGGGCGCCGGCCTGTTTGCCGATCTGGAAAGCGCCGCCGCCGCCATGGCCGCCGCCGATCGCAGCTTCCACCCCGCCATCGATGCCGCCGCCCGCGGCCATCGCCGGGCGCAATGGCAGGCGGCCATCGCCCGCGTGCTGGCCTGATGCCGGCCGAGATCACGCCCGTCACCGGCCTGGCGCTGGTGGCGGCGCTGGCACTGGTGCTGGGCGGCCTGTGGCTGCTGCGCCAGCCCGGCGGGAATCGCACCAAGGCGGTGCTGATGATGGTGGCCGGCGTGGTGGTGGCGTTCAACGCCTGGATCAACAGCCTGCCCATTCCGGGCTGAATCGCGCCGATTGCAGGCAAAATAATGCAAAACGTGCCCAGGTGAGGCGTAGTTTGCACATATTTTGAGCATCGGCCTTGATTTCTTGTGTCATCGCAACAACATTACACCCTGGTAATGAAAAACAGGAATGGACCGATGACCATGTTTCGCCCCGCCGCTCTGGCCCTGATCGCCGCCGCGCTCACCGCCACACCGGCGCTGGCCCAGCGCCACGCCGATCTCGTCTATCTGCAGCAGGCCAAGGCAAAGGCGCAGGCAACGACCGCCGCCGCCAAGAGCAAGCAGGAACAGGCGCAGCGCGCGCCTGCCAAGCCGGCGCCAACCCAGACCAGCGGCCGCTGAACCACGGTCGCCTGCCGCCGGGCCTGTGATATTATCAGGCTTGCATGATTCCACCGCGCCCATAGTCTGATCCGAAAGTCACACTGGGGAGGGTGCAATGAAGCGGCGAACCAAGGCGTTCTGCCTGTTGGCAACAGCCGGGCTGCTGGCCGGAGCCGGTGCGGTTTCGGGCGGGCCCGGCAGCGGGGTGCGCGGCGTGGATGCCCAGCGCCTGGCCAATGCCCGCACCGAACCGGGCAACTGGATGACGCATGGCGGCTCCTACGCCGAACAGCGTTTTGCCGATCTCACCCAGATCAACAGCGGCAATGTCGGCGGGCTGGGCCTTGCCTGGTATGCCGATCTGCCCACCAACCGCGGCCAGGAATCCACACCGATCGTGGTGGATGGCACCATCTACACCAGCACCAGCTGGTCCAACGTGATGGCACTTGATGCCGTCACCGGCCGGGTGAAATGGCATTTCGACCCCAAGGTGGACAAGGGCCGCGGCCACAGCGCCTGCTGCGATGTCGTCAATCGCGGCGTCGCGGTGTGGAACGGCCTCGTCTTCGTTGCCGCGCTGGATGGCCGGCTGATCGCGCTGGATGCCGCCACCGGCAAGCCCAAATGGTCCACACAAACCTTCACCGATACGACCAAGCCCTACACCATCACCGGTGCGCCGCGCGTGGTGAAGGGGCTGGTGATCATCGGCAACGGCGGCGCCGAACTGGGCGTGCGCGGCTATGTCACCGCCTATGATGCGATGACCGGCAAGAAGAAGTGGCGCTTCTTCACCGTGCCCGGCAACCCGGCCAACGGCCCCGATGGCGAAGTGTCTGACAGCGTGCTGGCGGCCAAGGCGCAGGGCACCTGGTTCGGCGAATATTGGAAGGGCGGCGGCGGCGGCACCGCCTGGGATGCCATCGTCTATGATCAGGAACTGGATCAGCTCTATATCGGCGTCGGCAACGGGTCGCCCTGGAACCACATGATCCGGTCGGACGGGAAGGGGGACAATCTGTTCCTGTCCTCGATCCTGGCGCTCAAGCCCGAAACCGGCGAATATCTCTGGCATTATCAGACGACGCCCGGCGAAACCTGGGACTATACCGCCACCCAACCGATCATCCTTTCGACCCTGATGATCGATGGCAAGCCGCGCAAGGTGCTGATGCAGGCGCCCAAGAATGGCTTTTTCTATGTGATCGATCGCGCCAATGGCCAGCTCATCTCGGCCAAGAGCTTTGCCAGCCAGACCTGGGCCACCGGCGTCGACATGAAGACCGGCCGCCCGATCGAAGTGCCCGAAGCCCGCTATCGCACCGCCGGCGCCGTGGTGTTCCCCTCACCACTGGGGGCGCACAACTGGCATCCGATGAGCTACAGCCCGCGCACCGGCCTCGTCTATCTGCCGGCACAGGAAATCCCGCAGCTCTACATGGCGCAGGCCGGCTTCGTGCGGCGCGAAGGCGCCTGGAACCTGGGCATCAACACCGATGCCGGTTCGGTGCCCGACGACATGGCCCAGTTCAAGGCGATCAAGGCCTCGCTGAAAGGCCGGCTGATCGCCTGGGATCCGGTGGCACAGAAACCGGCCTGGGAAATCACTTATGACGGGCCGTGGAACGGCGGCACGCTGGCCACCGCCGGCAATCTGGTGTTCCAGGGCAACGGCGCCGGGGATTTCCAGGCCTTCAACGCCAGCACCGGAACCAAGCTGTGGAACTTCAAGGCACAGACTGGCATCATCGCCCCGGCGATCAGCTATGCCGTGAAGGGCGAACAATATGTGGCGATCATGGTCGGATATGGCGGCGCCTATCCGCTGACCAGCGCCTTTGAAGACCCGCGTGAGGCCCGCAACGGCCGGCTGCTGGTGTTCAAGCTGGGCGGCAAGGCCAAACTGCCCAAGGCCACCGAGCCTGTGTTCGCCGCCGCCAACCCACCGAAGGACATGTTCACCCCGGCCCAGATCAGCGAGGGTGCCGCCATCTACAGTTCAAACTGCGCCTTCTGCCATGGTCCCGATGCCCATGCCTCAGGCGTGCTGCCCGATCTGCGCCGCTCCGGCCTGCTCAGCGATGCCGAAGCCTGGAAGGCCGTCGTGCATGATGGCGCGCTGAAGGCCAACGGCATGATCGCCTTCAGCCGCTGGTACACGCCCGCCCAGGTTGAAGCGGTGCGCGCCTATGTCGGCGAACAGGCCAAGAAGCTGCAGGCCAAGGAAGCAGCCGGCAAATAGGGCAGGGGCTCAGCGGTTTGACTGGCCGTCATCAATCTTGATGATCGTGCCGGTCACCGCTTCGCCGGCCGGGCTGACCAGATAGAGCAGGGTCGAATCCATCATCGCCGGATCGCCCAGCCGCTTGCGGCGGAACGCTTGCGTGATGTCGCCCATGCGGCTCATCATCCCGTCCATCATCTCGCTGGCAAAGGCGCCGGGCGCGATGGCGTTCACGTTGATCGGGAATTTCGCCCACTCCACGCTGAGCACCTCGGTCATCCGCACCACGGCGGCCTTGGTCATGCTGTACAGCGCCGCGCCATGGCCGTTGTATTCAAACGCCGCCATCGATGCGATGTTGACGATGCGCAAGGCCCCGCCGTCGGCCAGCCGCCGCGCCGCCAGGCTGGTGGACAGCAGCCAGGGCGCATTCACATTCACCGCCATCACCTGGTTGTACAGCTCCAGGCTCACCTTGTGCGCTCGCGCTGCATCGGGAATGCCGGCATTGTTGATCAGGATGGATACCGGGCCGAGTTCCGCCTCCACCCGTTCGGCCAGGCCAACGCACTGGGCCTGATCGGCGGCATCCAGGGCAAAGGCCCGGGCCTTGCCACCGGCGGCGCTGATCTCTGCCACCAGCGCCTCCAAACGGTCCACCCGGCGGGCACAAACGGCCACGGTTGCGCCCGCGGCGGCCAGCACGCGGGCAAAGCGGGCACCCAGTCCCGACGACGCGCCGGTTATGATGGCAAGCTGGCCGGTCAGATCATGGCTGGCGTTGGGCAGGGGATAGGGCATGGCAAGATCCTTTCTCTGCCCTGCATGCGGTGTTGGCCCACAGGCCGCCATTGCCAGTTTCCAGAGGGATACAAACAAAGAAAGAGCCGGACCCCTGCAACAGGGCCGGCTCTTTCCCCCCTCACACGGCGCGCTGCCGGTAATCCTGGTTCCGATATTTGAACGAACAACAATATAAACAAATCAAACGCCAATCCGGCCAAATCACAATGGCCGGTGATCACAAGCTGCAATGCAACGCAACTGGCAACGCAAGCAATCGTCAACCAATGTTTGCAACCGGTTAAACCGCGCGCATGGCCAATCGAGTGCCTTGGCTTTCGCCAATACACGCGATTCGTCACAATATTGTAAATGCCGCGTCGATTTTTAGGCGGCGCGGCTGCTTTCAATCGCCTCGCGTTCGGCCTTCAGTGCCTCGGCAATCAGGAACGCCATTTCCAGGCTCTGGCTGGCGTTCAGGCGCGGGTCGCACTGCGTCTGATAACGGCTGGCCAGGCCTTCATCCGAAATGGCGATGGCGCCGCCGGTGCATTCGGTCACGTCCTGCCCGGTCATTTCCAGGTGGATGCCGCCCGCATGGCTGCCCTCGGCGCGGTGCACAGCAAAAAAGCTCTTCACTTCCATCAGGATACGGTCAAACGGCCGGGTCTTCAGGCCACCGGCCGCCTTGATCGTGTTGCCGTGCATCGGGTCACAGCTCCACAGCACATGCCGGCCTTCGCGGGCAACGGCGCGGATCAGGCGCGGCAGATGCTGCTCCACCTTGTCATGGCCAAAGCGGGTGATCAGGGTCAGCCGGCCCGGCACATTGCCGGGGTTCAGCGTGTCGATCAGGCGGATGAGATCGTCCGGCTCCAGCGACGGGCCACATTTCAGGCCCAGCGGATTGCCCACCCCGCGCAGAAATTCGACATGCGCCGAACCGGCAAAGCGGGTGCGATCGCCAATCCACAACATATGGGCCGACGTGTCATACCAATCGCCGGTCAGGCTGTCCTGCCGGGTCATCGCCTCTTCATAGCCCAGCAGCAGCGCCTCGTGGCTGGTGAAGAAGCTCGTGCCCTTCAACTGCGGCACCGTATCGGGCGACAGGCCAATGGCGGCCATGAAATCAAGCGCTTCGCCGATCCGGTCGGCCAGCTGGGCATATTGATCGGCCCAGGGGCTGCGCGCGGCAAAGTCCAGGTTCCATTTGTGCACCTGGTGCAGATTGGCATAGCCACCGCTGGCAAAGGCCCGCAGCAGGTTCAGCGTGGCTGCCGATTGCAGATAGCCACGCACCATGCGCTGCGGATCAGGCGTGCGCGCTTCCGGCGTGAAGGCGATATCGTTGACATTGTCGCCGCGATAGCTGGGCAGCGACACACCGTCCTGCTCCTCGAAATCGCCGGAGCGCGGCTTGGCAAACTGGCCGGCCATGCGGCCCACCTTCACCACCGGCATCTTGCTGGCAAAGGTCATCACCACCGCCATCTGCAGCAGCACGCGGAAGGTGTCGCGGATGGTGTTGGGATGGAATTCGGCAAAGCTTTCGGCGCAATCGCCGCCCTGCAGCAGAAAGGCCTTGCCGGCCGCCACATCGGCCAACCGGTCGGTCAGGTCACGGGCTTCCCCGGCAAACACCAGCGGCGGATAGGAGCGCAGCTCGCTCTCCACAGCCTTCAAAGCCCCGGCATCGGGGTAGGTGGGCAATTGCCGCGCTTCACAAGCACGCCAGCTGTCGGGGGACCAGTTCTTCGTCATGACGGTGGTGCTTTGCGGCATTTTGCCCGTGGGTGCAACAATCCTCCCCAAACTTGTTTGGGGAGGTGGCGCCCGCAGGGCGACGGAGGGGCCCGAAGGGGCAGGGGCGTTTGTGACGTCGAACGGGCTTCGCGCGAGTCCGCGCGTTGGCCGCGCTTCAGCGCATCAGCACCAGCTCCTCGCTCATCGTCGGATGCAGCGCCATTGTCTCGTCAAACTGCGCCTTGGTCAGCCCGGCCTTCACCGCGATGGCCACAGCCTGCAGGATTTCCGGCGCATCGGGCCCGATCATGTGGGCACCCACCACCCGGTCGCTCGCCGCATCCACCACCAGCTTGTACAGCGCGCGCTCGTTGCGGCCGGCCAGCACATTCTTCATCGGCCGGAAATCGGATGTGTAGATCTTCACCTGGCCATAGGCGTTGCGCGCTTCGGCCTCGGTCATCCCCACGCTGCCCAGCGGCGGGTTGGAGAACACGGCCGACGGAATGGCGCGGTAATCGACATGCCAGCTCTTGCCGCCAAACTGCCGGTCGGCAAAGCTGTGGCCTTCGCGGATGGCCACCGGCGTCAACTGCACCCGATCGGTCACATCGCCCACAGCAAAGATGTTCGCCACGCTGGTGCGGCTGTCCGCATCCACCGCAATCGCGCCCTTGTCGTTGAGGGAAACGCCCACCTCGGCTAGGCCCAGCCCTTCGGTGTTGGGCACCCGGCCCAGCGCCCACAACAACACATCGGTTTCGATGCGCTTGCCATCGGCAAAGTGCAGCACCAGGCCAGCATCCGTCTTCTCAATGCGTTCCAGGCGGCAGTTCAGCTTGAAATTGATGCCCTTGGCCATGGAAATGGTCAGCAGCCGATCGGCCAGCGCCGGTTCCCAGCCGCGCAGGATGGTGTCGCTGCGGTTGATCAGCGTCACATCACTGCCCAGTTCGTGGAACACCCCGGCAAATTCGGTGGCGATATAGCCGGCACCGGCAATCACCATGCGCCGCGGCAGTTCGGGCAGGTGGAACACCTCGTTCGACGTGATGCCATGTTCGGCACCCGGCACATCGGGAATGAACGGCCGCGCCCCGCTGGCGATCAGGATGGTGCCGGCCGTGTGGCGCCGAACGCCGTCTTCTCCGTCCACCTCGACCGTGTGGGCATCGACCAGCCGGGCATGGCCCAAAAGGGTCGTCACCTTGTTGTTGTCGAGCGTGTTCTGATACAGGCCGTTCAGGCGGTCGACTTCGGCCGCCACATTGTCCCGCAGCGTCGGCCAGTCAAAGCGCTTGGCCTCGATCTGCCAGCCGAAACGCGCGGCATCCTCCAGATCCTCGGCAAAGTGCGATCCATAGACCAGCAGCTTCTTGGGCACGCAGCCGCGGATCACGCAGGTGCCGCCAACCCGAAACTCCTCGGCCACCGCCACGCGCGCGCCATGGCCGGCGGCAATGCGGCTGGCCCGCACCCCACCCGAACCAGCACCAATCACGAAAAGGTCGAAATCATATGTGCTCATGGCCGTTCCATAAGCCCGCACGGCCGGCAGCGCCAATCAAATTGCCCGGTTGGCCTGAGCGACGCAGGCGATCAATGTGGGCAGCAACAGCCAGCAGGAACACCCAATCCAGCTCTTCAGGCCTGTCCTACATCGGCCAAACCTGTCATCATTCCGTCTTGTGGCTCTGTCTAAAATGTAAAATTTCCAATTGATCCATGCGGACAGCATGGAGAAATATTGCCTGTTTTCAATTGTCGCACTGGGAAATTGTGTCAACTTCGTCAACTTCCGACGTTTTGCAATTGCCGCGCGGCCGGACGGTCTCCGTCACCGGGCCAGCGGATTGAGCCACCACCAGATGCCGCCCGCCAGCGCGCCAATCTGCAAGCCGCTGATCAACAGCAGCGGCAGCTTGAAACTGCCCTTGGCGCTCTTGTGGCGCAGCCGATGGATGGCCAGCCAGGCGGCCGGGCTGCCACCCAGCGCCGCCAGGCTGTGCAGCCAGCGTTCCGGCACCCGCCACAGCCGCGCCGCGCGGGACCGCGCCTTGTCGATAGCGAACATGATGTAGGTGAGGAGATTGATCAGCGCCAACCAGCCTGCCGCCAGCCATGGCCAGTCCGGCAATTGCATGGCGGCCGGCGGCGCATCATCGGGCACCACCACCCGGTCAATCACCGGCCACTCGGGTTCGGCCATCGGCTGTTGCGGTGCGGGTTGGGCCACCTCCGGCTCAGACGGCGCCGCAACGTTGCCGCAATCAATGGCGGCATAACGCGGCACCGCCAGTCCCGATGCGATCATCGCACAGCTCAAGTCCACGCCATCCACGCTGCAGCGGGCGATCACCCGGCCATAGCGGTCGTAATCTTCGGCCTCGCAGGCGAGGGGCCGCCCCCGGGTCAGCCCGCGCAGATGGTCGCGCGCCGCATAGGGATCGCCCGGGGTGCATTGCCGGCCTGGCCGGCAGGCGCCCGGCATCTCCGGCGCATCAATGCCCTGCAGCCGGATGCTCTCCTCCACATTGGCGCAGCGCACATTGTCCCCATCATGATGGGTCGGGGCGATGCAACTGAAGCTGGTGGCGGCAGCAAGCAACAGGGGGACAAGCGACATGACAGGCTTGTACTTGACCTGTTCTCATCGCTCAATCGCGGAACGGATCCTTCACCAGGATGGTATCGTCGCGCTCGGGGCTGGTCGAAACCAGTGCCACCGGGCATTCGGTCAATTCCTCGATGCGGCGGATATATTTGATCGCCTGCGCCGGCAGTTGCGCCCAGCTGCGCGCACCGGCCGTCGATTCGCTCCAGCCTTCGAACGCCTCATAGACCGGCTCGACCCGGGCCTGTTCGGCGGGATGCGCGGGCAGATAATCCAACTCCCGGCCATCAAGGCGATAGCCGGTGCAGATCATGATCGTCTCCAGCCCGTCGAGCACGTCCAGTTTGGTCAGCGCCATGCCGGTGATGCCGCCCACGGCGATGGCCTGGCGCACCAGGACGGCATCAAACCAGCCACAGCGGCGCTTGCGGCCCGTCACCGTGCCGAATTCATGGCCACGCGTACCCAGCCGTTCGCCCACTGCATTGTCCTGCTCGGTGGGGAAGGGGCCGGAACCGACCCGCGTGGTATAGGCCTTCACGATGCCGAGCACATAGCCGGTGGCATCCGGGCCCATGCCCGAACCGGCGGCCGCCTGGCCGGCCACCACGTTGGACGAGGTGACAAAGGGCCAGGTGCCATGATCAACATCCAGCAGCACGCCCTGCGCGCCCTCGAACAATATGCGGTCCCGCCGCCAGCGCGCATCGCGCAGCCGCTTCCAGACGGGCTGGATGTAGGGGAGCACGGCCGGCGCCACATCGGCCAGCTGTGCCTTCAACTCGGCCGCATCCACCGGCGCCACGCCAAAGCCAGCGCGCAGGGCATTATGGTGGGCCAGCAGCCGCTCCAGCTGCGGTTCGATCGCATCCAGATGCGCCAGATCAATCACGCGCAGCGCCCGGCGGCCGACCTTGTCTTCATAGGCCGGGCCGATGCCGCGCCGGGTCGTGCCGATCTTGCCGGCGCCCATCGCATCCTCGCGCAGGGCATCCAGATCGCGGTGCAGCGGCAGGATCAGCGGGGCGGATTCCGATACGGCCAGATTGTCGGGCGTGATCGAAACACCCATGCCGGCAATGCGGGCGACTTCATCGCGGAAATGCCAGGGATCGAACACCACGCCATTGCCGATCACCGACAGGGTGCCGCGCACGATTCCAGATGGCAGCAGAGACAATTTGTAGGTCTGGTTACCCACCACCAACGTATGGCCAGCGTTGTGTCCGCCCTGGAAGCGCACCACGACATCGGCACGGGCCGACAGCCAGTCGACAATCTTGCCCTTGCCCTCATCGCCCCACTGGGCGCCCACAACCGTGACGTTCGGCATCTCAGTTCCTCACATCAGCGCACATAGGATGCGCCATTGATATCGATGGTCGCCCCGGTGAGCGAGGCCGGCGCCGTGGTGGCCAGCCAGCGAATGGTCTCGGCTACCTCGTCCGGCATTGCGACCCGGCCGAGGGGGATATCGGCCAGCAGCTTGTCGCCGCCGCGGCTGGCCAGATAATCCTCCGCCATGCCCGTCATGGTGAAGCCGGGTGTGATCGAAAAGGCCAGGATATTCTGCTCGGCATAGGCGCGGGCGATGCTCTTGGTCATGGCCAGCATGCCGCCCTTGGCCGCCGCATAATGCCAATGCTTCGGCGAATCGCCGCGATGGCCGGCGCGGCTGGCCACGTTGATGATGCGGCCACCGCCATGCTGCTGAAAATGCAGCACGGCATGGCGGCACAGGTCGGCGGCCGATTGCAGGTTGATGGCGATGCTGCGCGCCCACGCATCAGCAAAGCCATCGGCGTCTTCGATATCAGCCGCTTCAAACACGCCGGCATTGTTGACCACCACATCGATACGCCCACAGGCCAGTTCCAGCGCCTGCGCCCACAAAACATCGGCGGCGCGCGGCTGGGCAAAATCGGCCGCAATCAGGCCGTTGCCGCCGGCGGTGGACTGGCCAATCACTGTGCAACCAGCGCCAGCCAGGGCGACATGGGCGGCAGCGCCAATGCCGCGCGACGCGCCGGTGAGCAGGATGGTCGTCATGACAGGGCCTCCCGTTTGGCAAGCGTGGTGCGGATGGCGGTTTCGGCCTGTGTGCGCCGCTGGGCCCAATTGCCCGAAATCAGCACGGGCGCAATGCCGCGCAAGGCCAGTTCATTCTCGATCACCCGCTGGAACCGCAACCGCTCCGTGCCAACAAACTGGCGCGTGCCATCGGCCACCCAAGGCGTATCGGGCGCAAACAGCAGATAGAGATCCGCCCGCGCCGGCATCGCCGACAGCATCGGATCACGTGTCCGGTGCAGCATGCGGAACCAGGCGGCGGTGGTGACAATATCGGTATCCTCGATCAACAGCGCCGGTTGCGCCGCGATCAGAGCGCCGCGCCGCCGTTCGTGCTCCACCGCGATAAGGCGCAGCGCATCCGGCGTGAAATCGGTGCCGATGGTTTCGGCATATTCGCGTCCATATTCCGGCATCAACGCGCCGCCCAACTGCTCGCTCAGCTCTTCGGCCAGGGTTGATTTTCCGGTGGATTCCACGCCGGTAAAGCACACATGCAGCATCGCGTTCAGGCCCGCTCCACCACGGCAGCGCGCTGCCACAACCGCCAGCTGAACAGCGCAACGGCCAGAAAAACGGCATAGAGCGCCGCCGTCACCCACAAAGCCTGGCTGGCATAAAGCCAGACCGACAGGATGTTCACCCACACCCAGACCGGCCAGCTTTCCAGATAGCGGCCATTGGTCAGCAACTGCGCCACCAATGACCAACCCGCCACCGTGCCATCGGCAACGGGCGCTGCCGCATCGGTTTCATGCAGCAACATTGCCAGCAGCACGGATGCTCCCAGGCCGGCGCCGATCACGGTCTGCCAGCCTCGGCGCGGCATCCGCCGCACGTCAATTGCGCCATCATCCTGCCTCGGCGCCCGCAGCCAGGCCCAAAGCCCTTGCGCCTGCGCGACGAAAAAAAACAGCTGCAGCCCGGCAACGGCATAAAGTTTCGATTGCAGGAACACTCCGGCCAGGATCGCCACCATCAGCATGCCGGCCGGATAATTCCACACCGACCGCCGCGCCAGCAGCAGCATGTTGGCCAGGCCAAAGCCCGCCGCCAGGATTTCCCACGGATTCACGCCGCGCCTTAAGCCTGCCTGCGTGGGCTTTTGCAAGAAAAAGGGGGCGCACCGTTGCCGGCGCGCCCCCTTTGTCGCAGCAAGACCGCCTGATCAGAAGCGATAGCGCACCAGGGCACCAAAGGTGCGCGGCTGGTTGCGATAGCCCGACAGGGTGCCGGCCTGCGCCACGCCCGGGAAGATTGTGGTGATCCAGGCCTGGTTGGTCAGGTTGCGGGCCCAAACCGAAATGTCGAACTTGTTGTTGAGGTTCAGCGTGACCGAGGTGTTCAGATTGTCCACGGTCCGGCGCAGCGTCACCGTGCCCTGGGCAATCTGGGTCGGGCTTTCATGCTGATAATCGGCGTGGAAGATCAGCTTGGCCGCATCTGTCAGCCGGGCGGTGTAATCCACGCCCAAGGAAGCCGCATACTGCGGCGTGCCTGCCACGCGCTGGCCGCTAAGATCCAGCGGCACTGTAGAGAAGCTGCCCGCCACCAGCGCAGCACCACCCGGGAAGCGATCGAACTTCGCATCCAGATAGGTCAGGCTGGCCGTCACGCGCAGGTCGCGGATCGGGGAGATCGAGGTGTCGATTTCCAGACCGTTGACCGATTGCTGGTCAGCATTGGCCAGGATGAAGCCGGTGCCGGAGAACACGTTGCTCTGGAAGCCATTCAGGATCTGGCGGAAAGCCGCCAAGTTGATGGCAAAGCCTTCCCACTGGCCCTTGATGCCAACTTCATAGACGGTGGCATATTCCGGATTGGCATAGCGCGAACCGGTGGTCAGATTCACCGGCAGGTTCGCGCCCAGCGCGGTGCGGATCGGCGACGCCGCCGGCGCCGGCGACTGTGCGGTCGAACCCGGGATGAAGTCGGTCGCAAACGGCCGCGAATCCGACGACAGGTTCCACGAGCTCGCCTTGAAGCCAGTCGCGTGCGTTGCATAGAGGTTCAGGTTTTCATTGAACTTGTACGACAGCCGCAGCGTGTAGGAGAAATTGCTGTCAGACGTACGGCCATTTTCAACCGCGTTCGGGAAGTTGAGGAACGGCGGCAGGAACTGCAGCGCGCGCAGGCCGAGGAACGGGTTGAACTGCGGGTTGGCCGCAACTGTGGCCGGCACCCCGGCATTCACACCAGCACGGACCAGATCCAGACCCGAGAACACATCGGTGCTGGTCACATTGGTGGCCACCCGCTTGCTGTCATGGGTGTAGTTGCCGCCAGCGGTGAACGTCAGGCCGTCCAGCAGTTCCCAATCCACGGTGCCGAACAGCGAAATAGCGCGGTTCTTGTAGTCATAATCTTCGAACCGGCCCTGGCCCTGGCCGCCGAACTGGCCGGCCGGGGTGCCCGGCAGCAGCGCGCGCAGCGTCGGTTCCAGGTTGGTGTAGGCACCGCCCGACAGTGCGCTGGCATAGCCGCGGAAATCGCGGCCGAACGTCAGCGCCGCCTGCGCATCGATGGTTTCGTTGAAATAGAAGGCGCCAAGCAGGAAGTTGATCGGCCCATCGAACTTCGACGCGATGCGGAATTCGGCGGTGTAGGTGTCAATCGCGTTGCGGCCACGGTTGGCGCCAATGATGTCGGCGCTGGTGAAGTCGCTGTCCGCATTGGTGTTGAGCTTCACGCCGCGCCAGGCGCCGATGAAGGTCAGGTCAAACTGGCCCGCCTTGTAATCGGCCTGCGCCGACACGCCATAATTGTCGATCTTGTTGGTCGACGGGAAGTTGGTGGCGGAGGTCAGCGCCAGCGGCTGGTTGGAAATCAGCTGGCCGCCCAGCGCCCGCACGGCATTGCCGGTCGGGCCATCGACGATGTTGACCACCGAGCAGCAGACTTCGTCGATCTTGTCGTAATCGGCGATCAGGCGCAGCTTGAAATCATCCGACGGCTTGAACAGCAGCTGGCCGCGAATGCCACCACGGTTGCGCTCGTTGTCGTCGCGATTGAGCGTGACGTTGCGCACATAGCCATCGCGACGGTTGTAGTTGCCCGCCAGGCTGAAGGCGATGGTGTCGCTGATCGGGCCGGTCACTTCGGCGCGGGCGACAACCGCGTTGTAATTGCCATAGGAAAGTTCGGCCGAACCGCCGAAATCAAACTTGGGCTCGGCCGTGACGACCGAGATGATACCGGCCGAGGCGTTCTTGCCGAACAGGGTCGACTGGGGCCCACGGAGCACTTCCACCCGCTCCAGGCTGGGCAGGTCGCCGATCTGGGCGGCGGAACGGCTGCGATAGACGCCATCGATGAACACACCGACCGACGGTTCGATACCGGCGTTGTTGGCACCGTTGCCGAAACCGCGGATGATGAAGTTGGTGTTGGCCGAAGACTGCAACTGCGACACACGCAAGCTGGGCACCAGCGTCTGCAGATCAAGCGCGTCGCGGATCTGCGCCACTTCCAGCGTCGCCTTGCTGGCCACCGAAACGGCAATCGGCGTGTCGATCAGGGTCTTGGCCTGCTTCGACGCGGTGACGATGATCACTTCATCTTCTGCAGTCTCGTCAGCAGCGGCGGCGGGGGCAGCCGCCTGCGCCAGCGCCGGGGCGGCAAGGCTGGCGGCACCAAGCAGGAACAGTGCGCGCAACGCAGCCTGACGCGAAATATCGTTCAATCGCATGACAATCCTTCCCAAAATCCGGGGCCCGTTTGACAGGGGGCAGCCCCGATTGTTCCCGTTGATCGGGCAACGAAGCAAGGATTACAGCGCGTAAACCAATTTGCAACGGGGGGGGCGCATCATGCTTGCCCCACTGTGGCCGCCGTGCAACGAACATGTCACATAACAACGGAGTCCGCCCGCCCATGGCCGATTGGGAATTCAGCACACAACGACTGTCGATCCGGCCGATGCGGGTGGCCGAAGCGCGCGAGTGGCACATCATCCGTGCCAGCGCCCTTTATGATCCAGTCACCCGCAGCATGGATGAAAGCGTGGCGATGATCGCCGCCATGCAGAGCCGCGCGGCTCCCGATTCCGATGGGTGGCAACAGTTCAGCATCTTGTCCAAGGATGGCCGCATGATCGGGGATCTGGGTATCCGTTTTTCGCCGCCGTTCAACGCCACGGCCGAAATTGGCTTTGCCGTGGATCCGGCCGAACGCGGCAAGGGCATTGGCAGCGAAGCCGTGGAGGGCATGTTGCGCCTGCTGTTCCACCGTGGTCGCCGCCGGGTGATGGCTGTGACCGACATTCGCAATCGCGCCGCCCAGCGTGTACTGGAGCGCAACTGGTTCCGCCTCGAAGGCCGCTTCATCCAAAGCTGGCGCGAAGGTGATCAATGGTTTGACGAATTGTCCTACGCCCGCCTGGTCAGCGATTGATGGCAACGCCCGCGCCTGGCCATGTAGCTACGCTGATCGACGCCGATGTGGTGCGGATCGAGCAATTGTCAGGCGGGGCATCGTCGGCCACCTATTCCGTGGATGCGGTGCGCGATGGCCAGCCCTGGCCGCTGATCCTGCAGTGCGCCGCCACCGGCACAGTGCCCGAAGGCGGGCTGCCGCGCGCCGATCAGGCCCGGTTGCAGCAGATCGCGTTCGAGGCCGGCCTGCCGGTGGCCGAGGTGGTGCGGGTGCTCGGTCCCGAGGATGGCCTGGGTGAGGGTTTCATCATGGCGCGGCTGCCGGGCGAGGCGCTGGCGCCGAAATGGCTGAAGCTGCCTGATTACGCCCCGGCGCGCGCCATCCTGACCGGCCAATGCGGCGCCGTGCTGGCGCAGCTGCACCGCCTGCCGCTGGCCAGCGCCGCTGGCCTCAAATTGCCGACCGGCAGCACGGCGGAAGGCCTGGCGCGCATGTTCGCCAATTATCGCCGCTTTGGCGTCAATTCGCCGGTGTTCGATCTGGCCTTTGCATGGCTCAAGGACCGGGTGGAGGACAGGCCGGCCATTGCAATCGTCCACGGTGATTTCCGGTCCGGCAATTTCCTTGTGGCGCCCGATGGCCTGGTGGCGGTGCTCGATTGGGAATTGGCGCATCTGGGCGACGGGCACGAGGATTTGGGCTGGCTGTGCTGCAACGCCTGGCGCTTTGGCCTGTGGGAAAAGCCTGTGGGCGGCTTTGGCGAACGCGATGCTCTTTATCAGGCCTATGAAGCCGCCGGCGGTGGCCCGGTGGACCGGGCGCGCGCCCATGTGTGGGAAGTGTGGGGCACGCTGAAATGGGGGATTGCCTGCCTGCAATTGGGCGACGACCATGTGTCGGGCCGGCTGCGCAATGTGGAGCGCGCTGCAATCGGCCGCCGTGTGAGCGAGGTGGAGCTTGACCTGATGCACTTGCTGAAGTTCGGGAGCCTGTGATGGCCGAACAGATCGAAGCCACCACCTTGATCGAAGCGGTGCAGCTCTTCCTGGCCGAGCTGGAACCCGAAATTTCGGGCCGTCGCGCCTTTCATGCCAAGGTGGCGCAAAACGCGCTGGCCATCGTGGCACGCGAACTGGCCCAAACCCCGCAGGCAAGGGAACAGGCACTGCTGGCTGGGGTGATGGGCCGGGATGACAGCCTCGACACGCTGCGTGCCAGCCTGTGTGCCGATCTCCGCGATGGCCGCAAGTGCGAAGCGACACCGGGCCTGATCGATGCCTTGCTGGCTATTGCACAGGCCAAATGCGCCGTCGACAATCCGCGCTACTCCACGTTCAAGCGTCTTGCTGCTTCAGCCACGGGCTGAGCAAGGCGAGGTAAGCGGCGGGATTGTCGAGCATGATGCTGTGGGCTGCGCCCGGCACCGCTGCAAATTGGGCGCCGGCCTGATCGGCGAAGCGGCGGACGGTGTCCGGTCGGGCCTCGTCATCAATGCCGGCCACAAAAAGGCTGCGCGGGCCAGTCAGCCGGGCCAGAAGCGGCCGCCCGTCATAGTCCTTCAATGTGCCGGTGCAGGTGAATTCGGCGCGGCCCCACATATGGTTGTAGAGCCCGGCGGCAAAGGGCGCAGGCAGGGCATCGCGATAGGCGGCGATGGCCGGCGGCGGCATCACCTGGCGGACATGGGCCGCATAAAAGGCATCCGTGGCGGCCTGGCAGGCGGCTTCGGGGGCCGCGCCCGGCGTGTCACAGGCATCCAGCAGCTGCCGCACATCGGCAGGCATGTCGGCCTTGAGCAACGCGGCATCCTCCAGCCACACTGATGTTGCCACCAGCGGCGATTGCAGCACCAGGCTGGCCAGTGCCGCCGGCCGTGTGGCGCCATATTCCAGCGCCAACGTGCCGCCCCAGCTGCCGCCCAGGACATGCCACCGCGCGATGCCGAAGTGCGTACGGATCGCCTCGATCTCGGCCAGGAAGCGCGGCACCGTCCAATTGGCCGGATTGCCCGGCCGGTCCGATCGGCCGCAATCCAGCTGGTCATACAGGATTACCGCCCGCTCGTCGGCCAATGCCGTGGCGTTCAGCCAGCCCCAGTGCGATCCGCCCGGCCCGCCGTGGATGAACAGAACTGGCGGGCGCGGCCCATCCAGCGCACCATTGATCCGCACATAAATGCGCCCGCCGGGCACGGCCACCATGGCTTCCCGATCAGGCGCGATCCGGATGCCCGGTGCCGTTGCCCCCTGGCGCAGCGGGCTAGCAGCCAGGCGGGCCGGCAGCAGGCTGGCCAAGCCAGCGGCCAGAAAGCGGCGCCGCCCCATCATGACTTGCGCCGAAAACCTTGGGGATCCAGGTGCATGTCGATATCGGGGTAATGGCATTCGTCGATCTCGATCCGGTCCGTGCCGATGGCGAGGAATCGGCAGGGCAGGGCGCTGCGGTTCTGCAGATGATGGCCGTTGGCGCTGCCGGCCGGGAAGCAGGCGATGTCACCCGGCCGCAGCAGCGTTTCGCCATCCTCCTCCACCAGCACCGCCTCGCCAGCCAGCATCACCACCATCTCGTCTTCATGACTGTGCCAATGGCGCTGGCTCGACCAGGCACCGGGCTCCAAGGTGACCAGATTGGCACCAAACTGCGTCAGCTCACCGGCCGCCGCCACCGCCTGCCAAACGCGGCCGGCCACCGCCTCCTGATAGGGCGGCAGATAGTTGGAGCCTCGGTTGACGGGCAGGGCAGCGGGATCAATCTTCGGCATCAGCGCCGTTCAAGCACAACCGGCAGCTTGCGGAAACCATGCACGAACGCCTGCGGCACATATTCGGCCGGGCCGGTCTGGCGCGGAAACAGCCGGCGCGCCAGCAATTCCTCGATCAGCACCGACAATTGCAGTTCGGCCAGCCGCGCGCCGACGCAGCGGTGCACGCCAAAGCCGAATGACAGGTGCCGCCGGGCGTTGGCACGGCCGACATCAAAGCGCTCGGCATCGGGGAACACATCTTCATCGCGGTTGCCGCTGATGTACCACAGCACGATCTTGTCGCCCTGCTTCACCGGCACGCCGGCGATTTCGGCGTCGGCCAGCGCGGTGCGGCGCATATGGGCCAGCGGCGTCTGCCAGCGGATCAATTCGCTCACCGCATTGGGGATCAGGCTGGCATCGGCTTCCAGACGGGCCCACTCGCCATCAAAACGATTGAAAGCCTGCACCAGGCCCGACATCGAATTGCGCGTGGTGTCGTTCCCGCCAACGATCAGCAGGATGTAATTGCCCGTGCGTTCCTTGAACGGCATGTCGCCCATCGCCTCGCTGTGGGCCATGGCGCTGATCAGGTCGCCGCTGGGCGGCTTGGCCTTGCGCTCCGCCATCAGCGCGTCGAGCGCGTGGGTCATGTCCAGCATATGCTGGTGGCGGATCAGGTTGGTCGCCGGGTTGATCGCCGCCTCGATATCGCCGCCCCAGTCCGACCACAGGGTCAGATCGCGGCGCTTTTCCCAGGGATAATCAAACAGGATCGCCAGCATTTGTGTGGTGAGTTCGATCGACACCTGATCGACCCAGTCGAATTCGCTGCCCACCGGCAGGCTGTCGAGCAGTTCCTGCGTGCGCCGCCGCACCGCCACGGCCATGCGCGCAATTTCCGACGGGCCGAAGGCCGGCGCCACCACGCGGCGCTGCTCGCTGTGCTTGGGCCGGTCCATGGCGATGAACTGCGGCAGGTTGAACTCGTCAAACAGGTCCAGGATGGTGATGCCGCCAAATTCATGGCTGCTCGAAAAAATGTCGGGTCGGGCCTCTACCGCCATGATGTCGGCATGGCGGTTCACGCTCCAATAGGGGCCGAACGGGCTGTTTGGCTGGAAATGCACCGGCGCCTCGGCCCGGAGGCGTGCGAACACCGGCCGCCAGCTGTCGGTGGCATAAAGCGTCGCGTCCGACACATCGATGGCCGACAGTGGCACATCAAGGCCGGCGGCGGGTGACAGAGTCGCCATGATATCCTCCCCATGTTCGCCGCCTCTTGGCGGTCTTGGAGCGCATGCTACGCTCGATTGTCCACAACCGCGAGTCCCGACATGGCCATTCCATCCCACAGCAACCACGATGCCGGCATCGACCCCACCCGCGACCAGGTGCGACACCTGCGCGACCATGGACGCGACGGCCCGGTGGTGATGATGAACCTGCTGAAATTCCGCGATACCGCCCAATATCCACAGGAGCTGGGCATGGCCGCCTGCTCCGGGAAGGCGGCTTACGATCGCTATCAGCACGCCTTTACCGTGGCCGTGGGTGCCATCAGCCAGGCCGAGGTGCTCTATGATGGCCCGTGCGAACAGGTCTTCATCGGCCAGCCCGGCACCGATGCAACCGATTGGGACAAGCTGCTGCTGGTCCGCTATCCCAGCCGCCAACATTTCCTGAACATGATGGCCAATGATGCCTATCGCGACGCGCTGGTGCATCGTTATGCCGGCCTCGAACGAACCGTGCTCATCCAGTGCGGCTGAACGTGGCAGTGGCTTCTCTGTTGCACCGCAGCGCCAGCGCGTTATGAAAGCGCTGATGTGATGATCACGCCCGCACCGGGACACCCGGTGCTGGGCGAAAGGGGGATCAATGGCTTCTCGTCCAACTGCGCCCGCTCCGCGCCCGCTGAGCCCGCACCTCACCATCTGGAAATGGCGGGTGCACATGGCGGTCTCCATCGTCCACCGCGTCACTGGTCATGCCCTGGCCTTTGGTGCCGTGGTCATTTTTGCCTGGTGGCTGGCGGCCCTGGCCAGCGGTCCGGAATATTATCGTTTCTTCCAGGATGTCGTCTTCTCGCCACTGGGCGTGATTGTCGGCTTTGGCCTGACCTGGGCGATGTTCCAGCACATGGGCAGCGGGCTGCGCCACTTCATCATGGATGCCGGCGAAGGTTATGACCTCGTCACCTCGCGCCGCATGGCGCAGGGCGCCTTTGTGTTTGGCGCCATCGCCACCCTGGCCTTCTGGGCCTATATCCTGCTCGGCAAGGGGCTCTGATCATGGGCAATGGGACTCAACTGGGCAAGGTTCGCGGTCTTGGTGCGGCCGGCGGCGGTGTGGTCCATCATTGGTGGCTCCAGCGAGTGACGGCCGTCGCCAGCCTGTTCCTGGTGCTGTGGTTCGTCTTCAGCCTCGCTCGGCTGCCCAGCCTTGATTATGCCAGCGCCCGCCTGTGGCTGTCGCAACCGATCGTGGCAGTGCCAATGTGCCTGCTGGTCGTCAGCGTTTTCTGGCACTTCCGCCTGGGCGTTCAGGTCATGCTGGAGGATTATCTCCATGGGTCAAAGCGCGTCATCGCCATGCTCGCGTTGAATTTCTACACATTCGTTCTGGCTGCCTTCGCACTGTTTTCGGTGCTGAAGATCGCCCTGTCTGCCGCCTGAGGATATTTCGTGGTGCAAGCCTATCAGATCATCGATCACGTCTATGATGCGGTTGTGGTGGGGGCCGGGGGCTCTGGCCTGCGCGCCGCCATGGGCATCGCCGAAGCCGGCCTGAAAACCGCCTGCATCACCAAGGTCTTCCCCACCCGCAGCCATACGGTGGCAGCGCAGGGCGGCATCGCGGCCGCGCTGGGCAACATGGGGCCGGATCACTGGACCTGGCACATGTATGACACGGTGAAGGGTTCGGACTGGCTGGGCGATCAGGACGCCATCGAGTATCTCTGCCGCGAAGCGCCAGCCGCCGTCTATGAACTTGAGCATTTCGGCGTACCGTTCAGCCGCACCGAAGCCGGGCGCATCTATCAGCGCCCGTTCGGCGGCATGATGCAGAACATGGGCGCCGGCCCGCCCGCCCAGCGCACCTGCGCCGCAGCCGATCGCACCGGCCACGCCATGCTGCACGCGCTCTATCAACAGAGCCTGAAGTACAGCTGCGATTTCTACATCGAATACTTCGCCATCGATCTGATCATGGTGAATGGCGAGTGCAAGGGCGTCATCGCGCTCAACATGGAAGACGGCAGCATCCACCGCTTCCGCAGCCACCAGACGGTGCTGGCGACCGGTGGCTATGGCCGCTGCTATTTCTCCGCCACCTCTGCCCACACCAGCACGGGTGACGGCGGCGGCATGGCCATCCGTGCCGGCGTTGCCATGCAGGACATGGAATTCGTGCAGTTCCACCCCACCGGCATCTATGGCGCCGGCGTGCTGATCACCGAAGGCGCGCGCGGGGAGGGGGGCTATCTCACCAATTCGAAGGGCGAACGCTTCATGGAGCGTTATGCCCCGTCGGCCAAGGATCTTGCCAGCCGCGACGTGGTTTCGCGGTCGATGGCCATGGAAATCCGCGAAGGTCGCGGCGTTGGTGCCGAAGGCGACCATATCCACCTGCACCTCAACCACATTGATGCCAGCGTGCTGGCCCAGCGGCTGCCTGGGATTTCCGAAACCGCCAAGGTGTTTGCCGGCGTCGATGTGACCAAGGCGCCGATCCCGGTGGTGCCGACCGTCCACTACAACATGGGAGGTATCCCGACCAATTATCACGGCGAAGTCGTCACCCTGAAGGATGGCAACCCTGATCAGGTCGTGCCCGGCCTGTTCGCCGTGGGCGAAGCCGCCTGCGTTTCGGTGCATGGTGCCAACCGCCTCGGGTCCAACAGCCTGATCGATCTGGTCGTCTTCGGCCGCGCCACCGCGCATCGCATTGCCAACATCCAGAAAGCGAACGCCCCGCACCAGAAGCTGCCGGCCGACAATGCCGATTTCGCCTTGGGCCGCCTTGATGGCTTCCGCCATGCCAAGGGCGGTTCCAGCACAGCCGAGGTGCGCCTCGCCATGCAGAAGACGATGCAGGCCAATGCCGGCGTGTTCCGCACCAGCGAAATTCTTGATGAAGGCGTGCGGAAGATCGACGCCGTCTATCAGCGCATGGCCGATATCGGCACCACCGACCGTTCAATGGTGTTCAACACCGATCTGATCGAGACGCTGGAGCTCGACAACATGATTGGCCAAGCCGTGTTGACCATGCACATGGCGCAATCCCGCCATGAAAGCCGCGGCGCCCACATGCACGAGGATTTTCCCAATCGCGACGATAATCAGTGGATGGTGCACAGCCTCGGCTGGTTCCGCGATGGCGCAGTGGAACTCGCCAAGCGCCCGGTCCACACCTACACGCTGTCGGACGAGATCGAATATATCAAGCCCAAGGCGCGGACCTATTGATCAGGCGGTAATGGACCATGGCTGAATTCTCTCTCCCCCCCAACAGCGTCATCAAGGGCAACGGCAAGGCCTATCCGGCCCCCGCTGGCGCGACGCGGACCAAGAACTTCAGGATCTACCGCTGGAACCCGGACGATGGGCAGAACCCGCGCTATGACACCTACGCGCTCGATCTCGATGCCACCGGCCCGATGGTTCTGGACGCGCTGATCAAGATCAAGAACGAGGTGGACCCCACGCTCACCTTCCGCCGCTCCTGCCGAGAAGGCATTTGCGGTTCCTGCTCGATGAACATTGATGGCGCCAACACGCTGGCCTGCACCAAGCCGATCGAGGAGGTAAAGGGCGAGGTGGTGATCACCCCGCTGCCGCACATGGAGGTGATCAAGGACCTCGTCCCTGATTTCAAGCATTTCTATGCCCAATATGCCTCGATCAAACCTTGGCTGCAGACCGTGACCCCGGCGCCGTCTGGGGAAGAGCGGATCCAGTCGCCTGAAGAGCGCGAGAAGCTTGACGGCCTCTATGAGTGCATCCTGTGCGCCTGCTGCTCTACCGCCTGCCCGTCCTACTGGTGGAACAGCGACAAGTTCCTCGGCCCCGCCATCCTGTTGCAAGCCTATCGCTGGCTGGCCGACAGCCGTGACGAGATGACCGGCGAGCGCCTGGATGCGCTGGAGGACCCGTTCCGCGTCTATCGCTGCCACACCATCATGAACTGTGCCAATGTCTGCCCCAAGGGGCTGAACCCGGCCAAGGCAATTGCCGAAATCAAGCTGATGATGCTGGAACGCGCAGGCTGAAGCCAGGGCGTCACGGTAGCCGTGGGTGAACGCCTACCTTGCAGTGCAGCATCGGCAATGATAGCCATTGCACTGCAACCTGCTGCTGTGGGTGCCGTATTGTGCAACAGGGCCGTCGTCTGGCGGACTTGGAACGTCGTGTGAAGATGGGGTGAACCGGGTGAGCATTGCATTGGCAAGCCAGACTGCGCTGATCCGCCGGTCAACCCGCATCCTGCCGCCCTACAACCGCCTGGAATTCCAGCCCTGGTTCCCGGTGCTGAAGATCAGCCTGATCACAATCATGATGATCATGGTGGTCTATGCCTGCGGGATGACAGCCCTTGGGGGCACCCAGTTGCTGAAGGTCGCCATGCTGCCGGTGCTGGGTCTGCTCGGCGTGGTGATCTGGATGCTGCCCGATGCCGATGCCCACAGCAAGGGCCAGGCGCAGGATCTGCCCTTCATGCCGGTGCTGCTCACCTTCATTGCCAGCATCATCGTCTGGCCCTCCTATATGGCCGTGATCATTCCCGGCCTGCCGTGGCTGACACCACCGCGCATCGTGCTGGCCGTGATCCTCAGCCTGATGCTGATCTATTTCCCACAGCGCAGCAACACGCGGGCCCAGATCGTCGATATCCTGTCCTATGATCGCACGCTGATCAGCCTGTTCCTTCTGTATGAACTGCTGAATATCGTCGTGCTGCCGATGGCGCCGAGCATCCCCGACACCTTGTCCTTCTGGGCGCTGCAGGATCTGATGAATTTCTCTGCCGTGATCCTGGCCGCGTCGATGCTGCACAAGCCGCGCAATTTCAAGCTGATCTATGCGGTTGTTACCTGCACGGCGATTTATTCGATGATGGTCGCGGTGCTGGAAAACTATATGCAGATCCCGCCCTGGGCAGAGCATATTCCGTCGTTCATGCGCATCGATGATGAGTGGCTGGCGCGCATCCTGTCGCCGCAGGCCCGCATCGGTGACAGCCGCTACCGGATCCGCTCCACCTTCCCGGTCGTGCTCTACTACACGCTTTACCTCAGCCTGATGATGCCGATGGTGATGTATTCCATTACCCGCATGACAGGCCGGTTCCGGATCCTCGGCCTCGCAATCATCCCGCTGATCCTCCACACCGCCTGGTTTGCCAATGCCCGCACCGCCATCATCGCCTGTATCGTGCCGGTCGTCTGCTTCTCGGTGATGACGGTGGTGCGCAGCCTGGCCGATGGCAACCGCCGCGATATTCTGAAATTCTCCATTCGCGCCACCATCGTGCTGCTGATCATCGGCATGATGGGCGGCGTGCTCGCCACCAGCCACACCGCCCAGATGTATGTGTTTGGCGGCAAGCAGCACGCCGGCAGCAACGATGCGCGCGAACAGCAATGGGCCAATGCGCGCGAACAGCTGCGCAAGAACCCGGTCGGCATCGGGCTCGGCAACTCCATCGAACAGGTCGGGATTGATGTGCGCGGCCGCAAGATCGTTGACAGCCTCTATATCAACATGTTGGTCGATCTCGGTTTTCTGGGCTTCATCGCCTATTTCGGCATGTTCCTGCGCAGTGCCTGGCTCGGCATAAGATGCTTCATGCGTGCGGCGAATGAGGTGGAGGAATATGCCGGTGCCGCCGCAGTTGGCTTGATTGGCTACACCATCAACTGCGCCGTGGTCAGCAACACGGACTCGGCCTATCTCGCCTTCCTGTTCTGTGGTCTGATCGTCGCCACCAAGCGGATGCAAGACAAACGACTGGCTGAAGAAGCCCTGGCCGCCGCCCGCCCGGCGCCCACCGGCGCGTTGGTCAAGGCTCGCGCCTGATGCCAAGCCAGCTGGACGCTGTGGCCCAGCGGCGCTAACCGCCACGCCATGTCACGCGAAACCATCACCGAAGGGCCCAACGCGGGCTGGACTGTTTGGCGCCGGGAT
The DNA here is from genome assembly GCF_059745315.1 of Sandarakinorhabdus sp. FBCC-B8862. Taxonomy (NCBI): domain Bacteria; kingdom Pseudomonadati; phylum Pseudomonadota; class Alphaproteobacteria; order Sphingomonadales; family Sphingosinicellaceae; genus Sandarakinorhabdus; species Sandarakinorhabdus sp. FBCC-B8862. Next base: position 193,725 of record NZ_CM185574.1, on the reverse strand, counting down.
CCGGATGGCCGCTTTGCTTCCATGCTCGGCGATTTCTATTTCCGCGAAGGCGCCCGCGGCGTCGAGTGCCGCATGGAAACCGCGCGCAAGCATTCGAACGGCCTGGGCTATCTGCACGGTGGCTTCATCATGTCGTTCATCGACATGGCGATGTTCGCCTTCATCTTCCGTCAGCTGGAAAACAGCGCCGCCGTCACCCTGTCGTGCGCGACCGATTTTCTCTCCGCCGGAATCGTCGGCAAGCCGATCGAGGCGCATGGCGAGATCCTGAAGGAAACCGGCAAGATGCTGTTCGTGCGCGGGCTGGTGACGCAGGATGGTGTCAACCTCGCCAGCTTCACCGGCACGATGCGCAAGATCCCGCGCACCGCGAGGCCAACCGGCGAAGGCCATGCCACAAGGCCGGGCGAAACCCAGGTTGACTGATCTTCTCAGCCGTTATGACCAGTTGCTGGCGGCGGGGGAACTGAAACCCGATCCCGCCCAGGCCGCAGTGGCCCGCCGCCTTGCCGCGCTGGAGGCGGATCTGGTCCGCCCGGCTCCGGCGCCCGGCCTGCTTGGCCGATTGTTTGGCAGGGCCGCGCCGGTGCCGCCAAGGGGCGTCTATGTCTGGGGCGGCGTGGGTCGCGGCAAGTCCATGCTGATGGACCTGTTCTTTGCCACGTCTGCCGTTACCCCCAAGCGTCGTGCCCATTTCCACGAGTTCATGGCCGATGTGCATGGCCGCATCCACATCGCCCGCGAAGCCGGAGAGACTGACCCGCTGATCAGCGTCGCCAATGCCATCGCGGCCGAGGCAAGACTGCTGTGTTTCGATGAAATGCAGGTGAAGGACATCGCCGATGCGGCCATCCTGTCCCGCCTGTTCACCGCCCTGATGGAGCGTGGCACCACCATCGTCACCACCAGCAACCGCCCGCCGCAGGACCTCTACCTCAACGGCCTCAACCGCCACCTGTTCCTGCCCTTCATCGATCTGATTGGGCAGCGGATGGACGTGGTTACATTGGATGGCCCCACTGATTATCGGCTGCAGCGCCTTGGCGGCGGCGCCACCTGGCATGTGCCCAATGGTCCGGAGGCCACGGCAGCCTGCTCGGCCGCCTTCTTCCGCCTCACCGATTATCCCCCAGAAGATCGTGCCCATGTGCCCTCGGCCGAGCTGCCGGTCGGCGGTGGACGCCTGCTGCATGTGCCGAAATCCCTTAAGGGCGTTGCCGTGTTCAGCTTTGCCCGCCTGTGCCGGCAGCCACTGGGCGCGGCCGATTATTTGGCGATTGCGCGCCATTATCACACGCTGATCATCGTCGGTATCCCGCGCCTGAACCCGGAAAATCGCAACGAGGCGATCCGCTTCATCCACCTGATCGACGCACTCTACGAACGACGCGTCAAGCTGATCGCCGCGGCGGATGCCGAGCCGGCTGATCTCTATCCTGCCGGCGATTCCAGCTTCGAATTTGAACGCACGGTCAGCCGCCTGATGGAAATGCAGTCGGCGGATTATCTGGCGCTTGGCCACGGCGGCTGAAACGGCCTCCCTCTTTTGCCCGGATAGGGAATTGCTGCGGTTGCACACTGGGCCGCCAGCCTCTATCCAACCTGCGACATTCTGACCGACTCAAGAGAGAAAGGCCCACCCCATGGCTCGCAAGAAAATCGCCCTGATCGGCGCCGGCAACATCGGCGGCACCTTGGCGCACCTCGCCGCGCAGAAGGCGCTGGGCGATATCGTGCTGTTTGACGTGGTGGAAGGCGTGCCGCAGGGTAAGGCGCTTGATCTGGCCCAGTGCGGCCCGGTCGAAGGCTTTGACGTGAACCTGAAGGGCAGCAACGATTATGCCGATATTGCTGGTGCCGATGTGATCATCGTCACCGCCGGTGTTGCCCGCAAGCCGGGCATGAGCCGGGATGACCTGCTGGGCATCAATTTGAAGGTGATGAAGGCGGTGGGCGAGGGGATCAAGACTCATGCGCCGGGCGCCTTCGTAATCTGCATCACCAACCCGCTGGATGCCATGGTGTGGGCGCTGCGCGAGTTTTCGGGCCTTCCGCATCACATGGTCTGCGGCATGGCCGGCGTGCTCGACTCCGCCCGCTTCCGCCACTTCCTCGCCGATGAGTTCAAGGTCAGCGTCAAGGATGTGAACGCCTTCGTGCTCGGCGGCCATGGTGACACCATGGTTCCGGTGATCGAATACTCGACCGTTGCCGGCATTCCGGTGCCCGATCTGATCAAGATGGGCTGGAGCACGCAGGAGCGTATCGATGCCATCGTGCAGCGCACCCGCTCGGGTGGCGGCGAGATCGTCGCGTTGTTGAAGACCGGCAGCGCCTATTACGCGCCCGCCACCAGCGCCATCGAAATGGCCGAGGCCTATCTCTATGACCAGAAGCGCCTGCTGCCCTGTGCCGTGAACCTGACCGGCCAATATGGTGTATCCGATCTTTATGTCGGCGTGCCGGTCATCCTTGGTGCCGGTGGCGTCGAGCGCGTGGTCGAGATCGAATTGTCGCCGTCGGCAAAGGCCAATTTCCAGGTGAGCGTGGATGCGGTGAAGGAACTGCTGGCGGCCTGCAAGGGCATCGATCCGTCGCTGGCCTGAACCAGGGGCAGCATCACGGCGATCGAGGGGTGAGGATTTTCAATGAACATTCATGAGTATCAGGCCAAGGAATTGCTGGCCAAGTTCGGCGTTCCGGTGCCGATCGGCTTTGCCGCGATGAGCGTTGATGAAGCGGTGGCGGCCTCAGCCAAGCTGCCCGGCCCGCTCTATATCGTGAAGGCGCAGATCCACGCCGGCGGCCGCGGCAAGGGCAAGTTCAAGGAACTCCCGCCGGAAGCCAAGGGCGGTGTGCGCCTGGCCCGTTCGGCTGATGATGTGCGCGCCGCCGCCACCGACATGCTGGGCAACACGCTGGTGACCATCCAGACCGGCCCGGCCGGCAAGCAGGTCAATCGCCTCTACGTCACCGACGGCGTGGATATCGCCAAGGAACTTTACCTGGCCATGCTGGTCGACCGCGCCACCGGCCGCATTGCCATCGTCGCCAGCACCGAAGGCGGGATGGACATTGAAGAGGTGGCCCACCACCACCCGAAAAAGATCCACACCATCACCATCGATCCGGCCACCGGCATCATGCCCCATCATGGCCGCGCCGTGGCCGCTGCGCTTGGCCTCACCGGCGATCTCGCCAAGCAGGCCGAGCATGTCACCACCCGCCTCTATGCCGCCTTCATCGGCACCGATGCGGCGCAGATGGAGATCAACCCGCTGGCCATTACCGATGATGGCAAGCTGATGGTGCTTGATGCCAAGGTCGGCTTCGACAGCAACGCCATGTACCGCCACCCCGATCTGGCCGAATTGCGCGACCTGACCGAGGAAGACCCGGCGGAAGTGGAAGCCAGCAAATATGATCTGGCCTTCATCAAGCTGGATGGCGACATCGGCTGCCTGGTCAACGGCGCCGGCCTCGCCATGGCCACCATGGACATCATCAAGTTGAACGGCGCCGAACCGGCCAATTTCCTCGATGTCGGCGGCGGCGCCACCAAGGAGAAGGTGACGGCCGCCTTCAAGCTGATCCTGCAGGATCCGGCGGTGAAGGGCATATTGGTCAACATCTTCGGCGGCATCATGCGCTGCGACATCATAGCCGAAGGCATCATCGCTGCGGCGAAGGAGGTCAGCCTCGCGGTGCCGCTGGTGGTGCGCCTTGAAGGCACCAATGTCGAGCTCGGCAAGCAGATCCTTGCCGGTTCCGGTTTGCCGATCGTGTCGGCCGACAATCTGGGTGATGCGGCGGCCAAGATCGTCGCCGAAGTGAAGAAGGCGGCCTGAGCCATGTCGATCCTCGTCAACGCAAACTCCCGCGTCATCACGCAGGGCTTCACCGGCAAGCAGGGCACGTTCCATTCGGAACAGGCCATCGCCTATGGCACCAAGGTCGTCGGCGGCACCGCGCCGGGGAAGGGCGGTTCCACCCACCTCGGCCTGCCGGTCTTTGACACCGTGGCCCAGGCCCGCGAAGCCACGGGTGCTGATGCCTCGGTCATCTATGTGCCGCCGCCCGGCGCTGCTGACGCCATTTGCGAAGCCATTGCCGCCGAAATCCCGCTGGTTGTCTGCATCACCGAAGGCATTCCGGTGCTCGACATGGTGCGCGTCAAGCGCGCCCTGCAAGGTTCGAAGACCCGCCTGATCGGGCCGAACTGCCCCGGCGTGCTCACCCCCGGCGAATGCAAGATCGGCATCATGCCGGGCAACATTTTCCGCAAGGGCAGCGTCGGCGTCGTCTCGCGTTCGGGCACGCTCACCTATGAGGCCGTGCACCAGACCACCAACGTCGGCCTGGGCCAGACCACGGCCGTTGGCATCGGCGGTGACCCGGTCAACGGCACCAATTTCATTGACGTGCTGGAACTTTTCCTCGCCGACGAGGCGACCCAATCCATCATCATGATCGGCGAAATCGGTGGCGACGCCGAGGAACAGGCCGCCCAGTTCCTGATCGACGAGGCCAAGCGTGGCCGCAAGAAGCCGATGGTGGGCTTCATTGCCGGCCGCACCGCGCCTCCCGGCCGCCGCATGGGCCATGCCGGCGCGATCGTGTCGGGCGGCAAGGGCGATGCCGAAAGCAAGATTGCTGCGATGGAAGCCGCCGGCATCCGCGTGTCGCCGTCGCCGTCGCTGCTGGGCGAAACCCTGGTTGAGGTGCTGAAGGGCTGATTGATCCTCCCTGCCCGAAGGGCGGGGAGGGGGACCGCCGAAGGCGATGGAGGGGCGGGGGCGTCCCCCTCCGCCCTGCGGGCGCCTCCCCCACAGGGGGAGGACCGACCCCCGCATGCCCTCCTTGCATGGCCGGCATGCGACAGTTTGTCATGACATTCCCGCCATGTGCCGTTAAACAAGGCAGAATCGCGAGAGCTGAGGCCAGAGTTAAGGACTGCCACGATGGACAATGAAGCCCTGCTGCCCGGCGCCGATGACCGGCCGCGGCCGAGTTGGGCCAGGCCAAACTGGCCGATCCTGCCGGGCGATGATCTGACACGTGGCCTGGATGCGGCCGGCATGTTCGCCGAAAGCAGCGCCAAGACCGCCGGCAAGGCCGCGGCCCAGGCTGCCGCCGCTGGTGCCAGCCCGGAACAGATCGCGCGGGCCGCCCAGGATGCGATCAGCGCGCTGATGCTGATCCGCACCTATCGCGTGCGTGGCCACCTTGCCGCAAATCTCGATCCGCTCGGCCTTGCCGTCCGCGATCTGCCGGCCGATCTCACGCCGGGCTATCATGGCTTTGGCCCGAATGATCTTGATCGCCCCGTCCACATCGGTGGCGCGCTCGGCCTGCAAACGGCCACCATCCGCGAGCTCGTCGGCATCCTGCAGCGCAACTACTGCGGCAATGTCGGCCTCGAATATATGCACATCAACGATGTGGAGGAACGCCGCTTCCTGCAGGAGAAGTTCGAGGGGCGCGACAAGGAAATCCACTTCACCGCCAACGGCAAGCGCGCCATCCTGAACAAGCTGGTCGAAGCCGAGCAGTATGAAAAGTTCCTGGGCCGCAAATATGTCGGCACCAAGCGCTTTGGCCTTGATGGCGCCGAAGCGATGATCCCGGCGATGGAATCGATCATCAAGGTCGGCGGCCAGCTGGGCGTTACCGAAATCGTCTTCGGTATGCCACACCGCGGCCGGCTCAACATGCTGGCCAACGTGATGCAGAAGCCGTTCCGCACCATTTTCCACGAATTTGCCGGCGGCTCCTCCAATCCCGATGATGTCGGCGGTTCGGGCGATGTGAAATATCACCTCGGCACCAGCACCGATCGCGAATTTGATGGCAATCGCGTACACCTGTCGCTGGTGCCCAATCCGTCCCACCTGGAAGCGGTGGACCCGGTGGTGCTGGGCAAGGTGCGCGCCATCCAGACCATCATGGGCGATGAAGCCCGCCGCCAGGTGATGCCGGTGCTGCTGCACGGTGATGCCGCCTTTGCCGGGCAGGGCATCGTGGCCGAATGCTTCGGCTTCTCTGGCCTCAATGGCTACAACACCGGTGGCACCATCCATTTCGTGGTGAACAACCAGGTCGGCTTCACCACCAGCCCACAGTTCGCCCGCTCTTCGCCCTATCCGTCGGACGTAGCCAAGATTGTGCAGGCGCCGATTTTCCACGTGAACGGCGATGATCCCGAAGCCGTGACCTATGCCACCAAGGTCGCCACCGAATTCCGCCAGCGCTTTGGCCGCGATGTGGTGATCGACATGTGGTGCTATCGGCGCTTTGGCCACAACGAAAGCGATGAGCCCAGCTTCACCCAGCCGCTGATGTATGCCGTGATCGGCAAGAAGCGCCCGGTCAGCGAGATTTATGCCGAGCGCCTGGCGCGCGAAGGTGTGGTGCCGGCCGATGGCTACAAGGCGATGATCGATGCCTATGTCGCCATGCTGGAGACGGAATTCGATGCCGCTGCCGGCTTCAAGGCCAATGCTGCCGATTGGTTTGGTGGCCGCTGGGCGGGCTTGGGCCGGCCGAAGGAAGCGATCGACAGCCGCCGCGCCGCAATGACCGGCGTGTCGATGACCGAACTGCACCAACTGGGCAAGCAGCTCACCACCGTGCCCGATGGCTTCAACATCCACCGCACGCTCGCCCGCGTGCTCGATGCCAAGGCCGAGATGTTTGCCACTGGCGCCAATGTCGATTGGGCCACGGGCGAGGCGCTGGCCTTTGGCTCGCTGCTCAAGGATGGCTATGGCGTCAGGCTTTCGGGCCAGGATTGCGGCCGCGGCACGTTCAGCCAGCGCCACGCGGTGTGGACCGACCAAAAGGACGGCAGCCGCTATGTGCCGCTGAAGGCGATGGACAGCCGGTTCGAGGTGCTGGACAGCCCGCTGTCGGAATTCGGCGTGCTTGGCTTTGAATATGGCTATGCGCTGGCCGATCCGAAAAGCCTGATCCTGTGGGAAGCCCAGTTCGGCGATTTCGTCAACGGCGCCCAGACCATCATCGATCAGTTCATCGTATCGGGCGAAATCAAGTGGTTGCGCGCCAACGGTCTCGTCATGCTGCTGCCGCACGGATACGAAGGGCAGGGCCCGGAACACAGCTCGGCACGCGTCGAACGCTTCCTGAGCCTGTGCGCGGAAGACAATATCCAGGTCGCGAACTGCACCACGCCGGCCAATTTCTTCCACCTGTTGCGCCGCCAGATGCTGCGCGATTTCCGCAAGCCCCTGGTGGTGTTCACGCCCAAGTCGCTGCTGCGTCACAAGCGGGCGGTGTCGAACCTGGCGGAAATGGGCCCCGCCACCACCTTCCACCGCTGCCTCGACGATCTGAAGCCTTGCGATCCCAAGGCGATCAAGCGGCTCGTGCTGTGCACCGGCAAGGTTTATTATGACCTGCTCGACGCTGCCGAGAAGGACAGCCGCGACGATGTCTATTTGCTCCGTGTCGAGCAGCTTTATCCTTTCCCGGGCGATGTCGTGGCCGAATATGCCGCCAAGTTCCCCAATCTGGAAACCGTGGTCTGGGCCCAGGAAGAGCCGCAGAACGGCGGCGCCTGGAGCTTCATTGCCCCACGCATCGAACAGGCGTTGGGCCGCCGCCCGGTCTATGCCGGCCGCGCCGCCGCGGCCGCCACCGCCACAGGCCTGCTGAAGCGCCACAACGCCGAACAGGCCAAGCTGGTGGCCGAGGCGCTGGGCGCCACCTCGACCCAAGTCAAGGCCGCGATCCGCGGCGGTCTCAAGAAGAAGTAAGAAGGCAAGAACATGGCCACTGATGTCATCGTGCCCACCCTGGGCGAATCCATCACCGAAGCCAGCGTGGGCCAGTGGCTGAAACAGCCGGGCGAGGCGGTCGCCGCCGATGAGCCGATCGTGGCGCTGGAAACCGACAAGGTGGCGGTAGAAGTGCCATCGCCAGTGGCCGGCGTGATGGGCGAACAGATGTTCCAGCCCGGCGACACGGTGACGGTGGGCGCGCTGATCGCCCGTATCCTCGAAGGCGGCGCCGCCGCTGCCCCGGCACCGGCGCCTGCTGCGGCCCCGGTTGCAGCCCCCGTTGCCGCGCCGGCGCCGGTGGTGGAGGCCCCGGCCTATGACGCCATCAGCCCGGCCGTCCGCGGCCTGATCGACACCTATAATCTCGATCCGGCCAGCATCAGCGGCACCGGCAAGGATGGCCGCCTGACCAAGGGGGATGTGCTGGCCGCCATTGAAGCCGGCACCGCCCGGGTGAAATCGGCCGCAGCCGCCCCGGTTGCGGCTGCGCCGGTTGCTATCACGGCCCCGGCCACGCGGCGCGAGGAGCGGGTGAAGATGACCCGGCTGCGCCAGACGATCGCGCGCCGCCTGAAGGAAGCCCAGAACACCGCCGCCATGCTGACCACGTTCAACGATGTGGACATGTCGGCCGTGATCGAGGCGCGGGCGAAATACAAGGATCATTTCGAGAAGAAACACGGCGTTCGCCTTGGTTTCATGTCGTTTTTTGCCAAGGCCGTGGTGCTGGCGCTGAAGGATGTGCCGGCCGTTGGCGCCGCGATCGAAGGCGACGAGATCGTGTTCAAGGATTATGCCGACCTCGGCGTCGCCGTCTCCTCGCCGGGCGGCCTGGTTGTGCCGATCCTGAAGGACGCTCAGGCCAAGAGCTTTGCCGAGATTGAAAAGCAGATCGCCGATTTCGGTGAGCGCGCCCGCAAGGGCACGCTGAAGATCGAGGAAATGCAGGGCGGCAATTTCACCATTTCCAACGGCGGCGTGTTCGGCTCGCTGCTCTCCACCCCAATCCTCAACCCGCCGCAATCGGGCGTCCTCGGCCTGCACCGGGTGGAGGACCGGCCGGTGGTGCGCAATGGCCAGATCGTCGTCCGCCCGATGATGTACATGGCGCTGTCCTACGATCACCGGCTGATCGACGGCAAGGAGGCGGTGACCTTCCTGGTTCGCGTCAAGGAAGCCATTGAAGATCCAGCCCGTTTGCTGATCGACCTTTAAGGAGCCAGACCATGGCCAGTCCCGAATTTGATGTCGTCGTCATCGGCGGCGGCCCCGGCGGCTATGTCGCCGCCATCCGCGCGGCGCAGCATGGGCTGAAGGTGGCCTGCATCGAAAAGCGCGGCACACTGGGCGGCACCTGCCTGAATGTCGGCTGCATCCCGTCGAAGGCGCTGCTGAATGGCAGCCATCTTTATGAGGAACTGGCCGGCGGGCATCTCGCCAAGTTTGGCGTGAAGGCCGACAACATCAGCTTCGACCTGTCTGCCCTGCTGGGTGAAAAGGACAAGGCGGTCAAGGAGTTGACCGGCGGCATCGAGATGCTGTTCAAGAAGAACAAGGTGGAATGGATCAAGGGCGAAGCCAGCTTTGTCGATGCCAAGTCGGTGAAGGTGGGTGAGCGGACGTTCACCGCCAGGAACTTCATCATCGCCACCGGCTCCGAAGTGGCGCTTCTGCCCGGCATGGTGCCGGATGGCGAGGTGATCGTCACCTCCACCGAAGCGCTGAGCCTGCCCAAGGTGCCGGGCCACCTGGTGGTGATCGGCGGCGGCTATATCGGCCTTGAGATGGGCAGCGTGTGGCGGCGGCTGGGCGCGAAGGTGACCGTGGTGGAATATGCCCCGCGCATCGTGCCGGCGATGGATATCGAAGTGGCCGACGCCTTTGCCCGTATCCTGAAAAAGCAGGGCCTTGTGCTGAAAACCTCAACCAAGGTGGTAAGCGTGGCGCGCAATGGCAATGCGGCCACGGTCACCGTTGAGCCGGCCGCTGGCGGGGCTGCTGAAACCATCGAGGCCGATGTCGTCCTGCTCTCCATCGGCCGCCGGCCCAACACCGATGGGCTGAACCTTGCGGCCACCGGCCTTGCGCTCGATGCCAAGGGGCGCATCCCCATCGATCATCATTTCGCCACCGCCGTGCCCGGCATCTGGGCGATTGGCGACGTGGTGGAAGGCCCGATGCTGGCCCACAAGGCCGAAGACGAAGGCCTGGCCTGCGCCGACAATATCGCGGGCCTTGCCGGCTATGTGAACCACGCCGTGATCCCGGCCGTGGTCTATACGCACCCGGAAGTCGGCACCGTCGGCAAGACCGAGGAAGAACTGAAGGCGCAAGGCATTGCCTACAAGGCCGGCAAGTTCCTGTTTGCCGCCAACAGCCGCGCCAAGACCAACCGCGACACCGATGGCTTCGTGAAGATCCTCGCCGATGCGAAGACCGACCGGGTGCTGGGCGTCCACATCATCGGCGCCATGGCCGGCACGATGATCGCCCAGGCCGCGCAGGCGATGGAGTTTGGCGCATCGAGCGAGGATATCGCGCTGACCTGCCACGCCCATCCGACCCATTCGGAAGCGCTGAAGGAAGCTGCCATGGCGGTGACGGGCAAGCCCATCCACATGTGATGACAAGCGATCGCGAACGCCTTGATCGCGACGGATGTCTGATGGTCCGGGCGGTTGTCGCTCGCCCGCTTCTGGCGGAACTCACCGAAAGCCAGGGGATGGTCAGGGCCGGTGCCAGGTTGTCCACTGCCGATCCGGCGCTGGCACCTGTCTTGCGTTCCCTTTCCGCAACAATTGACCCGCTGCTGCCAGGTGCGCGCGCCATTCGTGCCCTCTGGTTCGACAAGACAGAAGCTGCCAACTGGCTTGTGCCATGGCATCAGGATCGCACGATCGCTGTGCGGGAGCGTTTTGCAGTTGCCGGCTATGGCCCCTGGTCGATCAAGCAGGGCGTGTGCCATGTCGAACCCCCGTTCGCACTGCTGGCCGCCATGCTGACCGTGCGTCTGCACATCGATGATTGCCCCGCAAGCAATGCACCGCTCGAAGTCGCCATTGGTTCGCACCGGCAGCGTGCTGCGGCCGCAGATGTTGCCGGCTTGGCCGAGCAATTCCCCCGCCGGCACTGCCTTGCAGAGGCGGGCGACCTCTGGATCTACCGAACACCCATCTTCCACCGATCGGACCGCGCCAGTACGCCGGGCCGGCGCAGGGTTCTGCAACTGGACTATAGCGCCGACAGTCTGCCGCAGGGATTGCAGTGGGCCGACTGATTGGCTCTGCCGCGCTGACGGCACGGCGCTGGATGGTGAATTTTCAAGGAACAGCCAAATGTCTCATATCCTGGCAGGTGTAGGACAGCGGCTGAACCAAGCATCTGAATACAAAACAGAAATTTGATTTCAGCCGGCCTAGCCAAGCTTGATTGCGGTCGAATCGGCGGGAAGGGCGTAGCAAATGTGGCCAAAAGGGTGGCCGCATTTGGGGGTGCGGTGACCGCAGCCGGTGCGGCGGTGCCTGCACGGGGCGGCGCTGGTGTCCGCAGGTCTGGCGCGGGTGACGGCTGGCGCACCGCGGGAAAATGCGGCTAGACTCGATTGCAGCTGGATCGAGCCGCCCATGCCGAGCTTGTCGAGGCACGCCACAAGCGCAGTGCGTGCCTCGACAAGCTCGGCATGAGCGGGTTTGGGATTCCAGAAAAAACGCAATCGGGTCTAGGGAGCAAAGCCAAGCCCCGGATCATGTTCGGGGCGACGGGTTGTGTGCGTTGCGGCAGGTCAGCAGGGGGCAGGGGTGACGACCGACGCTCTCCCGGCTACACCGGCGCCATGCTCTCGCCGCGCGCCACCCGCATAGTCCGTTGGCTCCACCTTTGGGGTGGGGTGATTGTGGGCATCCAGATCATCCTGTGGGTGGCGTCGGGGCTGGTGATGGTGGCCCGGCCGATGGACACGGTGCGCGGCACCGATCTGCGCAAGACTGCTCCCACCTCGCTGGCGATGCCGGCGCGGCTGCCGGCGCTGGCGGATGTGGAACGGCTGGAACTGGGCCAGCTGCTCGGCCGGCCGGTGTGGAAGCTGACCGACGGGCAGGGCAAGCGCCTGATCGATGCCGCGACCGGCCTGCCCATTGCCATCACGGCGCGCGAAGCGGAAGCGGTGGCGCGGGCGGGCACGATGATGACTGGCCCGGCGGTGGTCACACCGGTGACGCCCGCACAGCCGGCCAACGACTGGCGCGAGACCAGGGGCTGGCGGGTGGCGTTCGGCGATGACACCCGCGTCTATGTCACGAGCCAGGGCGAGATTGGCGCCGTCCGCACGCCGTGGTGGCGCTTCTATGATCTGTTCTGGGGCCTGCATATCATGGACTGGACCGAGCGCGAGAACACCCACCACCCGCTGATCATCATCGCCACCCTGTTGTCGCTGGGCGTTGTCCTCACCGGGGCGCTGCTCACCGTCCGGCATTTCTGGCGGCGGTGATGGCAGCGCCGATTGGTCCCTTGGCACTTCCCGTGCCGATCGAACCGGTGCTGGCCGCGCTCGACATGGCGGGGGTCGCGGTGTTTGCCGTGTCAGGCGCGCTGGCCGCCGCGCGCATAAAGCAGACCATCGTGACCTTCGCCTTCTTCGCCGCCGTCACCGGCATTGGCGGCGGCACGCTCAGGGATCTGCTGATCGGTGCACCGGTGTTCTGGGTTGGCCGGTCGGATTATCTCGGCGTTTGCCTGGTGGCGGCCGCCGCCGTGTGGATGCTGCGGGCGGACCGTTGGCAGTTGAACGCGCTGCTGTGGTTCGATGCGGTGGGGCTGGGTGCCTATTCGGTGCTGGGCGCGGCCAAGTCCCTCAGCCTGGGCGTGCCGCCGCTGCCGGCGGTGGTGATGGGCGTGCTGTCGGCCACGTTCGGCGGGATTGTGCGCGATCTTCTGGCGGGCGAGCCGTCGATCCTGCTGCGCAAGGAGATTTATGTCTCGGCCTCGGCATTGGGGGCGGGGGTTTATGTTGGGCTGACGCTGGTGGGCCTGTCGGCCTGGCCGGCGGGGCTGGCCGGGGCGGCGGCGGGTTTTGGCTTGAGGGCGCTGGCCATTCGCACCGGGTTGAAGCTGCCGGGGTATCGGGAGGATTGAGGGGCGGTATGATCCTCCCCTTCCGGGGGAGGTGCCCGCAGGGCGGAGGGGGCGCGGCAAGGGTGGCTTGTTTTCGACATGCCGGCCCAGCACAGCCCCCTCCGCCTCCCGTTGGTCGGCACCTCCCCCAAAGGGGGAGGATCTCTTGTCAGGGCGTCGAGGCCCCTCCGTCGCCTGCGGCGCCACCTCCCCAAACGAGTTTGGGGAGGATGATGTTGCCTTATTGCGCGCGGATCAGGCGGGCCAGCCAGTGTTCGGCTTTCGCTTGCGCGGCGGGGCGGGGGGAGCCGGCGACGGCGCATTCCACGCAGGCGGCCTGCATGGTGGCGCTGCGGCCGCTGGCCATGGTGCCGAGATCGGCCACTGCGGCCGCCATGCGCAGGCGGGAGGCCTGCATCAACCGGGCCCAGGGGTCACGGGCCTGAGCCTGTTCGTCGGCCTCGGCCTTGCCAAAGCTTTCCAGTGCCTTCTGCCATTCCGGCACCGGCTTTTCGATGTCGATCACCCGGGGTTCGCCCTTGATGCCGGCCTTGGCGGCGGCGGCCTTCACGGCGGCATCCAGCGTGCCAAACTTGTCGACCAGCTTCAGCTTCTGCGCTTCGGCGCCGGCCCACACGCGGCCCTGCGCGATGCGGTCAACCTCCGCCACCGGCAGTTTGCGGGCGGTGGAGACGACGCCCAGGAAGCGGCGGTAGATATCCTCCACCCCCATCTGCAGCACCTGGCGCACTTCGGGCGACAGGCCGGCAACCACATCGGGCTCGCCGCTGTAGGGCGTGGTCTTCACGCCATCGGCGTTGATACCGATCTCGTTGAGGGCGCGCGGGAAGCTCGGCAGGATGGCAAACACCCCGATCGAACCGGTGATGGTGGAGGGCTGGGCATAAATTTCGTCCGCCGCTGTGCCGACCCAGTAACCACCGCTGGCCGCCACCGGGCCAAAGCTGGCGACCACCGGCAGGCCATCGGCCTTGGCCGCCACCAGCGCGGCGCGGATTTCTTCCGATGCCGTCACCGATCCGCCGCCGGAATCCACCCGCACCACCAGCGCCTTGATATCGGGTTCCTTCTCCAGCGCTTCTTCCAGCGCGGCGCGGATGGTGGCGCTGCCGGCGGTGCCACGCGGGGCCTCGCCATCCACGATATTGCCGGTGACATAGACAACGCCCACGGCGTCGCCGCTGCTCTTCTGCTGGCCGCCGATGGCGTTCAGATAATCGTCAAGGCTGACGCCCGCATAGTGGCCCCAATCGGCCAGCTCATCCTCGCCCACCAGTTTGACCATGGCGGCATCGAGATCATCGCGGCTGCCCAGCTGGTCGACCAGCCCGGCATCCTGCGCGGCGCGGGCGCCATCGCCGCCAAAGCGGCCAAGCCGCTGCGGCAGCTGGGCGATATAGGCCGGGATATCGGCCTTGGGCCGCAGGCGCTTCGCTTCGGCCAGCCAGCTTTGCCACAGGCTGTTGACCAGGGCCTGATCGGCGGCCTTCGCTTCGGGCGAGGCGCTGGCGCGGGTGTAGGGCTCGACAAAGCTCTTGTAGGTGCCAACCCGGAACACGTTCACATCGATTTTGAGCTTGTCCAGTGCGCGGGCGAAATAGAGGTTGGAACCGCCCGGCCCGGTGAGGATGACACCGCCCAGCGGATTGGCCCAGATGCGCGTGGCCGGCGCGGCGAGCAGCCAGCTGTCGTCGGTGTAGGCGGTGGCCCAGGCGTGGATCGGCTTGCCGGCCTTTTTGAATCGTTCCAGCGCGGCGACCACGGTTTCGATATTGGCCTGGCCGGCGCCCATGAAGCCATCCAGTTCCAACACCAGCGCCTTGATGCGCTTGTCGGCCGCGGCGGCATCGATGGCGCGCACCAGATCGCGGGTCTGCACTTCGGCCGGCACATTGCCGCTGGCGGCGTTGAACGGGGTGGTTTCGCTGGCCTGATCGACAATGGCGCCATCGAGCGCGATCACCAGGGCGCCGCCATCGGGCACCCGCGCGACCTTGCCCGACGACAGCGCCGCCGACAGCGCGATGAAGAAGATCGCCAGCAACAGCAGGACCAGCAGATCCTTGATGCCGACCAGAACGCGCCACAACGTGCCAAGCAATTTCAACGGACTTCGCCTCAGTAAGGAAGATCGCCCGGCAATATAGGGCGGAGCCCGGCAAGGGCAACCGCCCGGCAGTGTCGCAGCACATCAATACAGCGAAAAACGTGCCCGGCAGCCATCGCGGACCCGGATCAGGCCGCGATCATAGGTCCAGGTGCGGCCTTCAATGCAAGTGCCGCCCAGCACGCGGGCCAGCCGCACGCCGCGCGCGCCCGGCACCGGGCAGCTTGCCGGGCGCCAGTTCCAGCTTTCGCAGGCGATGTCGCGACCGCCCCACTGGTTGCCACCCCACTGGCCGCCGCCGTTCCATTGGTTGCTGGCGGCGATGACCTCGAAATCGGCCCGGCAGCCGCCGCGCACCTGGATGGCACCGCGATCCCAGCGCCAGGTGGCGCCATCGCGGCAATCGCCGGCGATAACGCGGGCCAGTCGCACGCTGGCAATTGGCACTGGGGCGGCGCAGGTGGCTTCGCGATAATTCCAGCTTTCGCAGCGCAGGCGGATCAGCTGGTTGCCGCCCCAGCCGCCGCCCCATCCGGCACGATCATCGCCGCGATACTGGGCTGCTGCGGGGGCGGCGAGCAGGGGCAGCAGGGCGGCAAGGGCAAGCATCGGACGCATCGCGGGCCTTTCTCTGGTTGACGGGGCCAGAGTGGCCGCAGCGGCGTGAGCCGGCCCTGAATGGCCGGTTGTCGGCCGTTCAGCTTGGCAATGGCACGCCCTGTGCGCCGGCCTGTTCGACGGTGAACTGCCAGGCCACCCGGCCCGACCGGGCGCCGCGCGCCACGGCCCAGGCCAGCGCAGCGGCGGGATCGAAGGTGAGGCCATGGGCCTGGGCATAGGCGGCGCACATGGCGAGATAATCGGCCTGATCACACGGGTGGAAACCGAGGCGCAGGCCAAAGCGGTCGGCCAGCGCCAGATGATCGTCGGCGGCATCGCGCGGGTTGATGGCATCATTGTCGGCCATGCTGCGCGGCACCAGCTGGCGGCGGTTGCTGGTGACGATCAGGCGGACATGATCGGGCCGGGCCTGCACCCCGCCATCCAGCAGGGAGCGCAGGGCATGGACTTCGGCGGCATCGGCGCCCAGCGAGACATCATCGAGGAACAGGAGGAAGGGTCGCCTGGTGTCGGCCAGCACGGCAAACAGGCTGGGCAGGCTGGCCAGCGCCGGCAGCATCAGCTGCACCAGCGCGATATCATGGCCGCTAGACAGCAGATCAGCGACCACGCTGCGCGCCAGGCTGGATTTGCCCATGCCGCGCGCCCCCCACAGCAGCACATCATGGGCAGGCAGGCCGGCCGCGTGGCGACGGCTGTTTTCGAGGCAAGCCGCGGCCTGGGCATCCACGCCCTGATAGAGCGCCAGTGGCGTGGTGCGGGCCGGGGGCAGGGCGGTGAGGCCATGGCCGTTCCAGCCGAACCAATGGCCATGGGCCGGATCAGCGGCGGGTGGTGCAGGCGGGTAACGCCGTTCCAGCGCGGTGGCGATCCGTTCCAGCAAGGCATGGCTCTTGTCGAATGTCATCGTGCACCTGATATGGGCTTGGGATCGCCGCCGGGTCTGGCGCGGTTGCACGTGTCTGTGCAAGCCGCTAGAGCCTGTGGCGAACTTTAGATTTCCAGCCTATTGAAAGCGAGACAGCGATGTTTGCAAGCCCGGCCTATGCCCAGGCAGCAGGGGGCGCGGCGGCGGCCGGCGGCACGGCCGCTCTGATCGGTTTCCTGCCCTATCTGGCCATTTTCGCCATCTTCTATTTCCTGATCATCCGCCCGCAGCAGAACCGCGTGAAGCAGCATCGCGCCATGGTGGATGCGGTGAAGAAGGGCGATGATGTGGTGACCGGCGGCGGCATCATCGGCAAGGCCGTGCGCGTTACCGAGAATGAGGTTGAGGTGGAAGCCGGGCCGAACGTGCGCTTTGTCGTGCTGAAATCCACCCTGGCCGATGTGAAGCCGCGCGGGGTTCCGGCGGCGGCGAACGAGAAATAAGCCCGTGCTCGACTTTCCGAAGTGGAAAATCTGGTCGATCTGGCTGACGATCGGCCTGTGCGCGCTGCTGGCGCTGCCCAACGCGCTGCCGCCTTCGATGCTGGCCAGCATCCCCGATGGCCTGCCGAAGAGCCAATTGTCCCTGGGCCTCGATCTGCGCGGCGGCTCCCACCTCATGCTGGAAGCGCTGCCGACCGATGTTGAAAAGGCCAAGCTGGAGAGCCTGGAAGAAACCGTGCGCGGCGAACTGCGCGCGGCCGAAGGCGGGCCGATTGCCTTCACCGATCTGTCGTTGGCCCAGAACCGGCTGAGCTTCACGGTGAATGATCCGGCCCGTGTCGATCAGGCGGTGCAGATCCTGACCAAGGTGACCTCGCCGCTGGGCCTGTCGACATCACGGGAAGTGGATGTG
Source organism: Sandarakinorhabdus sp. FBCC-B8862 (assembly GCF_059745315.1). Lineage (NCBI taxonomy): Bacteria > Pseudomonadati > Pseudomonadota > Alphaproteobacteria > Sphingomonadales > Sphingosinicellaceae > Sandarakinorhabdus > Sandarakinorhabdus sp. FBCC-B8862. The sequence continues at coordinate 176,282 of NZ_CM185574.1, read as the reverse complement.
GCGCGCGGCGATGCGCCGGGGCAGATCATCCTGACGCCCACCCAGGCCGGCATCAACGCCGCGGTGGACAGCGCGATGGCCCAGGCGGTGGAAGTGATCCGCAAGCGCATCGACGAGCTGGGCACGCGTGAACCCACGATCGTGCGCCAGGGCGCCACCCGCATCGTCGTGCAGGTGCCCGGCCTGCAGGACCCCGAAGCGCTGAAGGCGCTGCTCGGCAAGACCGCCAAGCTGGAATTCAAGCTGGCCGACATCACCGCCGACCCCACCGAAGTGGCCGCCGGCCGCGCCCCGCCCGGCAGCCAGATCCTGCCGGTTCAGCAGGGCGGGCAGATGGTGGTGAAGCGCCGCGCGATCATCACCGGCGACCAGTTGGTCGACTCCCAGGTCTCCACCGATCAGAATGGCGCGCCGGCCGTGTCGTTCCGCTTTGACAGCACCGGCGGCCGCCGCTTTGCCCAGGCCACCACCGAGAATGTCGGCCGGCCCTTTGCCATCATCCTCGATGGCGTGGTGATCTCCGCGCCCAACATCAACGAGCCGATCCTGGGCGGCAGCGGCATCATCATGGGCAATTACACCGTGCAGACCGCCAATGAACTGGCGATCCTGCTGCGCTCCGGCAAGCTGCCGGTGGAGCTGAAGGTGGTGGAGGAACGCACCGTCGGCCCCGATCTGGGCGCCGATTCGATCCGCGCCGGGGCCATCGCCTCGGGCGTGGCGGTGTTCGCGGTCTCGCTGCTGATGGTGTTGTGCTATGGCCGGTTCGGCATCTATGCCGTGGCGGCGCTGGCCATCAACGTCATTATGATCCTGGGCATCATGTCGGCCGGCGGCTTTACCCTGACGCTGCCAGGCATTGCCGGCATGGTGCTGACCATCGGTGCCGCGGTGGATGCCAACGTGCTGATCAACGAACGCATCCGCGAAGAACAGCGCAAGGGCAGGGGCGTCGTCACCAGCATCGAAACGGGCTTCAAGGAAGCCACGCGCACGATCTGGGACGCGAACAGCCTCAACATCATCGTTGCCATCATCATGTTCGCCTTCGGCTCCGGCCCGATCAAGGGCTTTGCCGTGGTGCTCTCCATCGGCATCGCCACTTCGGTGTTCACCGCCGTCACCGTGGTGCGCCTGATGGTGTCGCGCTGGGTTGCCAAGGCCCGGCCGCAGGCCCTGAGCATCTGATCGGGAAAGGATAAGGCCATGCCGTTGAAGCTTGTTCCCGACAACACCAACATCGGGTTCGTCAAACTCCGCTTCGTCGCCTTCGCGCTGACGCTGCTGCTCACCATTGGCGCGGCCGGCCTGCTGGCGGTGCGCGGCCTCAACCTGGGCGTCGATTTTGTCGGCGGCCTCACCATGCAGGTGGAATTTGCCCAGGCCCCAGCGCTGGACGGCCTGCGCGAACGGGTGGACCGTATCGGCGTGGGCGACAGCGCCCTGCAGGAATTCGGCAACGACCGCACCATCCTCATCCGCCTGCCGCTGCCGGAAGGCGATCAGGCCGCCGTGCAGCGCGTGGTCGCCAAGGTGCGCGGCGCGCTGGAGAAGGATTATCAGGGCGTCAAGTTCGCCCGCGTCGAAAGCGTGTCAGGCAAGGTGTCGGGCGAGTTGATCAAGGATGGGCTGTGGGCCGTGGGCCTCTCCATGCTGTTCGTCGCGCTGTTCACATGGTTCCGCTTCGAATGGTATTTCGGCGTCTCCACCGTGGTGGCGCTGGTGCACGACGTGGTGGTGACTTTGGGCTTCTTCAGCCTCACCCAGCTGGAGTTCGATCTCAACATCGTCGCTGCCGTGCTGACCATCATCGGTTACAGCCTGAACGACAAGGTGGTGATCGACGACCGCGTGCGCGAAAATCTGCGCAAATATCGCCAGATGGACATCAAGCAGATCATCGATCTTTCGGTGAACGAGACCCTGCCGCGCACGGTGATGACCTCGGTCACGCTGCTCGCCGCGCTGATCGCGCTGCTGGTGCTGGGCCCGGAAGTGATCTTCGGCTTCACCGCGGCGATGGTGCTGGGCATCGTGGTTGGCACCTATTCGTCGATCTTCGTGTCCTCTTCGCTGCTGATCAGCCTGGGCGTGAAGCCGCGCGCCGCAGCGCCGGAAGACAAGCGGGCGGCCGGGGCCGAACGGATCGGCTGAGGGGCTGAACGCCAACCAGACGGTACGCAAAATGGTCCTCCCCCTCTGGGGGAGGTGCCGACCGCAGGGAGGCGGAGGGGGCCTGCAAGCGCGATCCTTGCCGCACCCTCAGCCCTGCGGGCACCTCCCCCAGAGGGGGAGGATGTTCAGGTCAAACCGGCGCGCCGCAGGGCCCGAAGGCCATGCACCACTGGCTCATCAGGCCCATGACGATGGCGCCGGCCAGCCAGATCAGGCGGGTGCGGGCGTTGAGTTCGACGGTCATGCCGCCGCGCCCATCAACCGGGCCTTGGCGGCGTTGTATTCGCGCACCAGGCGGGCGACCATGTCGGCGGCCGGCACCACCTGCTTCACCGCGCCAATGCCCTGGCCGCAGCCCCAGATGTCCTTCCAGGCCTTGGCTTCGGTGTTGCCGCCGCTGCCAAAGTTCATCGCCGACGGGTCGCTGGTCGGCAGATTGTCAGGGTCCATGCCGGCCTTGACGATCGACGGGCGCAGATAATTGCCGTGCACGCCGGTGAACAGGTTGGAATAGACGATGTCCGACGAGGCGCTTTCGGTGATCATCTGCTTGTAGCCTTCGGCGGCGCGGGCTTCTTCGGTCGCGATGAAGGCGCTGCCGATATAGCCGAAATCGGCGCCCATCGCCTGGGCGGCGAGCACGGCATCGCCGGTGGCGATCGAGCCCGAAAGCGCCAGCGGGCCATCGAACCATTCGCGGATTTCCTGGATCAGCGCGAACGGGCTGGTGGTCCCGGCATGGCCGCCGGCCCCGGCCGCCACGGCGATCAGGCCATCGGCGCCCTTTTCCACCGCCTTGCGGGCAAACTTGTCGTTAATGATATCGTGCATCACGATCCCGCCATAGCTGTGGATCGCTTCGTTCACATCCTCGCGCGCGCCCAGCGAGGTGATGATCATCGGCACCTTGTATTTCACGCAGAGTTCCAGATCGGCCATCAGCCGATCATTGGAGCGGTGGACGATGAGGTTGACGGCATAAGGCGCATCATTGGGCCCCAGCTCGCGGTTCAAGCGCTGCAGCCATTCCTCGAACTGTTCGATGGGGCGGGCGTTGAGGCTGGGGAAGCTGCCGATCACGCCGGCCTTGCACTGGGCAATCACCAGTTCCGGGACGGAGATGATGAACAGCGGCGAACCGATGACCGGAATGGACAGGCGGCCGGCCCAGGCAGCAGGAATCGACATGGCTAATCTCCCCAGTGTGTGGAGAGAGGCTTAGCCGTCGCGGCCCCAGATTGCCACCTCATCCTCGTCGCAGGCTGTGGCGCGGGCGCGGAACATGCCGGGCGTGGAAAAGGCCCAGCCCGGCCGGCCATCGCTGCCGATGTAGATGATGCCGCCGGTGCCGCCCAGCGCCTGCACATCGGCCAGCGCGTGCGCCGCCGCTTGCGCTGCCGAAAGCCCGGCCAGCCGCACCAGCGCGCCCATTTCATGCCCCACGCCGGCGCGGATGAAGGCTTCGCCCGAACCGGTGCAGGATGCAGCCAGGCTGCGATCATCGGCGATGGTGCCGGCGCCGATGAGCGGGCTGTCGCCAATCCGGCCCCAGCGCTTGCCGGTGAGGCCGCCGGTGGAAGTGGCCGCCGCCAGATGGCCATGGGCATCGCGCGCCACCGCGCCGACCGTGCCATATTTCAGATCGGCATCGAACACATCCTCGCCCCGCGCCGCCGCCGCCTTCATGGCCTGCAGCGCCTGCCAGCGGCTTTCGACCCGGAACCAGCCGGGCTCCACCTGCTCCATCCCCTGTTCCAGCGCGAACACATCGGCGCCATCGCGGGCCAGCAGCACGTGCGGCGAATTTTGCATCACCGCGCGGGCCAGTTGCACCGGATTCTTCGTGCGCGTCACCCCGGCCACGGCACCGGCCTTGCGGTGCGCCCCGTCCATCACGGCCGCATCCAGTTCGGTGCGGCCCTCGGCGGTGAACACCGCCCCGCGCCCGGCGTTGAACAGCGGATGATCCTCCAGCGCGCTCACCGCGGCGACGACGGCATCCACCGCGGTGCCGCCCGCCGCCAGCACTGCCTTGCCGGCGGCAAGCGCCGCAGCCAGCCCGGCGCGACAGTCCGCCTCCGGCCCCGGCAGGGTATCGGGCGTCAACTGCCCGCAGCCACCGTGGACAACAAGCGACCAGGCGGGTGGGTTCATGGGCGTTTCCGATTGCGGGATGGTAGCAGCGGGCAGATTTGAACTGCCGACCTCCGGGTTATGAATCCGGCGCTCTCACCAACTGAGCTACGCTGCCACACGGTCGCGGGAGGCGCTGCTATAGTGGCGCCTCCAAACCGGGTCAACAGGCTTTGGCGGCGGCTTTCAGAAGTTGTACACCAAGGTCGCGCGCGTCACCGTATCGGTGTTTTCGCGGCCCGGCGGCGGATTGCCTTCGTTGTTGATCTGCAGGCTGAGCCGCGCCGAAAGCCGGCCGTTGAGCCGGGCCGAAAGCTGGGTGAGCGACAGCAGCGAGCTGTTCACATTGTCGGCATAATAGGTGGCGGTTTCGGTGAGCGTCAGGTTGGGCGTGATCAGCCATTTGCCGTTCACGGCGGCGCGCGCCGCCAGCACGCTTTCGCTGTTGCCGGTGGTGAAGCGCGTCTGCCGCAAGGCCGGGCCGCCATCGACGGCAATGGTCAGGCGTGCGCCATCGACCAGCCGGTAACCAAGGCCGAGCGCCTGGGTGAAGCGGCTGGAAAAGCCGGTGAAGCGGTCACGCTCATAGTTCAGCGCCAGCACGGCAAAGCCGCGCGGGCTGAACTTCCAGTTGCCTTCATAACCGGCGAAATAGCGTTCGCGCGAGGTGACGCCCTGATCCTGCTGATAATCCACCTGGCCGCGCAGCCCGTGCTTCCAGCGCCGGGTTTCCTTGGTGAGGTTGATGCCGACAGCCAGTCCGCGGTTTTCGGTGTTGCCGCTCGAGATGAAGCCACCCAATTCGCCGTTGCCGGTCCAGCCCTCGAACAACCCCTGGGCTGCCAGCCGCTCCTCCCGCGCCCGGGCGGCGGCGGCATTGATGGCGGCGACCTTGGCATCGATTTCGGCAATGCTGGCCGGGTTGGTTTTCCGGGCGATGTCGGCCACCACCTTCAATTGATCGGGATTGGCGGCGGCGGCATCGATCATCGCGGCGACCGGCGGCGGAATCGGTTCGGCCAGGGCCGGGGCGGCGAACAGCGACAGGGGCAGGGCAAGACGAAGGGCGCGCATGATGGCCTTGTGGCCAGCCGGGCACGGCGCGGTCAACAGCCTGCATCCGTATTCTTGGGGACTGGCACGCCGGCAAATTCCGGGGCAAAGGGAAGCCATGACGCTTTCTGCCGATATCAAGCCGATCCCGCTTTCGCTGGTTGACACCGATCTGGCCGCCGCGGCTGCCGGGTTTGGCGATGCCTTTGCCCGCACCGGCTTTGCCGTGGTTTCCGATCATGGCATCGATCAGGGCCTGATCGATCGCGCCAATGCCGCCACCAAGGCCTTTTTTGCTCTGCCGGAGGATGTGAAGCGTGCCTATGTCGTGCCCGGCGGCGGCGGCCAGCGCGGCCTGACCCCGTTCGGGATCGAGGCGGCCAAGGGCCATGCGAAGGCCGACCTGAAGGAATTCTGGCATGTCGGCCGCGAGCTGCCGGCCGGCCACCCCTATGCCGATGTGATGCCGCCCAATCTGTGGCCAACCGAGGTGCCGGAATTCCACCCCGCCGTGTGGGCGCTGTTCGATGCGCTGGACAAGGCCGGGGCCAAGATGCTGCGCGCCATTGCCGTGCACCTGGGCCTGGCGCCGGATTTCTTCGTGGACCCGGTGCGCGACGGAAATTCGATCCTGCGCCTGCTGCATTATCCGCCGGTGCCGCCGGAAACAGCCGGGGCGATCCGGGCCGGCGCGCATGAGGATATCAATGTCATCACCCTGTTGCTGGGCGCCGAGGAGGCCGGCCTGCAATTGCTGGGCAAGGATGGCGAATGGCGCTTCATCGATGCGCCGCCGGGCAGCCTGGTGTGCAACGTGGGCGACATGCTGCAACGGCTGACGGGGCACCGGTTGCCATCGACCACCCACCGTGTCGTCAACCCGGCGCCGGAACGCATGGGCGTGGCGCGTTATTCAACACCGTTCTTCCTGCATTTCCGCCCGGATTATCTGATCGAGGCATTGCCCGGCGGACCGCGTGCAGAGCCGGCCATCACCGCGCATGATTATCTGATGGAACGGCTGCGCGACATCAAATTGCTGTAACACGCCTGGGGCAGAGGGGTTTTCATGATCATGCGTGCTTTGCTGCTGGCTGCCGTGCTGGCCACTCCCGTGTTTGCCGCGCCGGTGCTCGACACGCCGGTGAAGGATCAGTGGTGGGCCGATGGCCGCGCCGCGCTGGAGGCCCGGCTGAAAGTGGTGAACCGGCCGAAGCGGGCGAAGAATGTCATCCTGATGGTGGGCGATGGCATGGGCATTTCCACCATCACCGCGGCCCGCATCTTTGATGGCCAGCGCCCGATCGATGGCCGCGCGCCGTCCAGCGGCGAGGAAAACAGCCTGGCGTGGGACCGGATGACCAACACCGCGCTGGTGAAGACCTACAACAGCAACGCCCAGGTGCCCGACAGCGCCGGGACGGCCAGCAGCTTCAACACCGGCGTCAAAACCCGCATCGGCGTGATCAATTTCGGCGCCGATCAGGGGCCCGAAGCCTGTAAGACGCCCGAGAAACTGCCGCGCACGCTGGCCGAAATGTCGCGGGCCAACGGCATGGGGCTGGGCATTGTCACCACCACCCGCATCACCCATGCCACGCCGGCCGCCGTTTATGGCCATGTGCCGTCCCGCGATTGGGAAGGGGCGGACCGTGCCTATCCGGCGGCGGCGCGCACATCGGGCTGCCCCGATCTGGCGGCGCAGCTGGTGGCCTTCAAGGGCGGTTTCGATGTGGCGCTTGGCGGCGGCCTCGCCCGCTTCCTCCCCATGGGCAAGGGCGGCATCCGCGACGATGGCCGCAACCTGATCGAGGAATGGAGCAAGGCGTCGAGTGGCCGCTTTGTGGGCGATGCCAAGGGCCTGCGCGCCCTGGCCAGCCGCGACATGGCCCCGGTGCTGGGCCTGTTCAACGCCGATCACATCAGCTTTGAACATGACCGCAAGGACGAGGCGGAGCCTGGCCTGCCCGAGATGGCGCGCTTTGCGCTGGCCAAGCTGGAAGCCGGCGCCAAGGCGCGCGGCGGCAAAGGCTATTATCTGATGATCGAGGGCGGCCGCATCGATCATGCCCACCATGGCAGCAATCCCTATCGCGCGCTGAAGGAAGCGCAGATGTTCAGCGCGACGGTGGCGGAAGTGCTGAAGACGGTGAACCTTGATGAAACGCTGGTGCTGGTCACGGCCGATCACAGCCATGTGCTGACCATTGCTGGCTATCCCGAGCGCGGCAACGACATATTGGGTTATATCAAGCCGCCGAAATCCGGCGGGGAGGGCGATGGCGGCCTGAGCCCGGAGGGCTATGCGCTTGATGACCGCGGCCAGCCGATGACGACGCTCAGCTATGCCAACGGCCCGTTTGTCAGCCGCGGCCTGTCACGCACGCTGCCGCCCAATGATCCCAATTATCTCGCCATCAAGACCTATGGCACCGGCAGCGAAAGCCATGGCGGGGAGGATGTGGCGCTGTTTGGCGAAGGCCCACGCGCTGACCTGGTACGCGGCGTGATGGAGCAAAATCTGATCTTCCACATCATGGTGGAAGCGTTGGGTTGGCGATAAGGGGGCTGGCGGTACCCGCCGGCCGGTTTCAGTGGCCGAGCAGCCAGCCGGCCACCCCACCGGCGGTGGCGCCAACGATCAGGCCCGCAATCCAGACGATGCGGCTGCTGTGCGCATTCTGAAACCAGTTTGACATCGCGCCCGTATGTTCGTGTTTTTCACAGTTTGGCGTGCAATTTCCGTGCCACAGGCCGGGCGAAGGCCAAGTGCCTGATACTGTTCAGCGCGAAAATCCCACGCTTCAGCCTTGTGTAAACCCCACCGACAAATCAGGGTAGCTGGCGCCAACAAAGCACAGCCCATCGGGCGGGGCGTTGATGCCCAGCGCGGCGCGATCACGGGCGGCCAGCGCGGCGGCCAGATCATCGCCGCTCCATTTGCCCTGGCCCACCAGCTTCAGGCAGCCGACCATCGATCGCACCTGGTGGTGCAGGAAGGAACGGGCGGCAGCGAAGACCAGCAGCTCATCCCCCTCCCGCCGCACATCCAGCCGATCGAGCGTGCGCAGCGGCGAATTGGCCTGGCATTGGGCGGAGCGGAAGGTGGTGAAATCATGCCGGCCCACCAGCCGTTGCGCGGCAGCGTGCATGGCATCGGCGTCCAGCGGCGCCGGCACCCGCCAGGCCATCCCCGCCGCCAATGCCAGCGGCGCGCGCCGGTTGATGATGCGATAGATGTAGCGGCGCTGGATGCAATCAAAGCGCGCATGCCAGCCCGGCGCCTCCGTACAATCAAGGATGGCCACCGGCAGCGGCTTCAACCGGGCATTCAGCGCCTCCATCAGGCGGAAGGCTGTAAAGGGCCGCTCGATCTCGACATGCGCCGGCATCGCGCTGCCGTGCACGCCGGCATCGGTGCGACCGGCGGCCACCACCTCGGCCCGTTCACCGCAGATGCTGAACAGCGCATCCTCGATGGCTTGCTGCACCGACGGGCCATGGCCCTGCCGCTGCCAGCCCTGGAACGGCCGGCCATCATATTCCACCGTCAGCCGGAAGCGCATCAGCCGACCGCCGTGCCCGCCGGCACCCGCCAGCCGTTGAGCAGCGCCTTGACCGGCATCGCCGGCTTGCCCGCCCGTTGCACCAGCGTTGGCCGCAGCGCGCCGTCGGCGGTGCCGATCAGCAGCCGGTCATCCAGCGTGACGCCCGGCGCGGCAGCGGCCCGCTCCACATCGGCGGCCAGGATCTTCACCCGCTCGCCGGCGATGGTCAGCCAGGCACCCGGCGCCGGGTTGAAGGCGCGCACCCGTCGTTCGAGCTCCACCGCCGGCAGGGCGCAATCGAGATGGCTTTCTGCCTTGTCGATGCGGGTGGCGATGGTCACGCCCGCATCCGGCTGCGGCACGGCGGCACGCGGCTGGGCGAGCACGTCCACCAGCAGCTCGGCCCCCAGCACCGCCAGTTCGGCAAACAGATCGCCGCTGGTCTTGCCCGCCACTGGCGTCTCACGAACGGCCAGCATCGGCCCGGTGTCCAGCCCTTCTTCCATCTGCATGATGGTCACGCCGGTCACGGCATCGCCGGCCAGGATCGCCCGCTGGATCGGCGCCGCCCCGCGCCAGCGCGGCAGGATGGAACCGTGGATGTTGAGGCAGCCAAGCCGCGGCGCGGCCAGCACCGCCGGCGGCAGGATCAGGCCATAGGCCGCGACGGTCGCCACATCGACACCGCGTGCCACATCCAGAAATTCCGCCACCGCAACGGGATCGCGGAACGTGCGCGGGGTGAAGACCGGGATGCCCAGTGCCTCTGCGCGGGCGTGCACCGGGCTGTTCATCAACTGCTTGCCGCGCCCGGCCGGCTTGGGCGCGCGCGTGTAAACCGCCACGATCTCGTGCCCGGCCGCCAGCATTGCCTCAAGCGCCGGCACCGCAAAAAAAGGCGTGCCCATGTGGATGATCCGCATGGGCACGCGCTCTATCGGGTTATGCAGTCCGGGGGAAGGGCACTCAGCGGCCCATCACCACGGTCACGGCACGGCGGTTCTGCGCCCAGGCGGCTTCGTCGCTGCCATCAACCGCCGGCCGTTCCTTGCCATAGGAAATGGTGGAGAGCCGGGCGACATCAATGCCTTGCGCGGCCAGGAAATTCTTGGCGCTGTTGGCGCGGCGATCGCCCAGCGCCAGGTTATACTCGCGGGTGCCACGCTCGTCGGTATGGCCTTCCAGCGTCACGCGCACCGCCGGGTTGGCCTTCAGCCACTGGGCATGGCGGATCAGGATCGCTTTGGCTTCGGCATCCAGTTCATAGCTGTCATAGCCGAACAGCACCGTGTCGCCGCCGGTCTGTGCGCGCAGATCCTCCTGGCTGCCCGGCACGATGGTGGAGCGCACCGGCGCCGGCGTTTCCGTCACGGCAATCGGTGCATCGTTGGCGGGCGCCTGCGGCTGGGCAGTTTCCGGCGGCTTTTCCAACGCAACCGGCTTCTTGCCGCCGCAGGCCGCAAGGCTGAGCGCTGCAGCGGCAACGAGGGTGAAACGCAGTTTGTTCATCGGGGCTCCTTTCGGGGGGATGATCATGAACGGCAAATCCTATGGCAACAACGGCGACCAGGCTGGATCGGATGCATCCAGCGGTGTGGCAAGGCGCCGCTCATTCAAACCGGAAATATCAACCGACCACAGGCCCGAACGGCCGCCACGGTCGGATCGGGCAAACAGGATCACCCGGCCATTGGGCGACCAAGTGGGGCCTTCATCCTGATAACCGTTGGTGAGCAGCCGTTCGCCGCCGCCATCCGGGCGCATCACGCCGATGCCGAACCGCCCGCCGCCGATGCGGGTGAAGGCGATATAATCGCCGCGCGGGCTCCACACCGGGCTGGCCGACCGGCCCTCGCCAAAGCTGATGCGGCGCTGGTTCGAACCATCGGCGTTCATCACATAAATCTGCTGACTGCCGCCGCGATCGCTTTCAAACACGATCTGGCTGCCATCCGGGCTGTAGCTGGGTGACGTGTCGATACCGGCCCCGGTGGTCAGCCGCGTCGTCTGCTTGGTGGCGAGGTTGAAGCGATAGATATCGGCATTGCCGCGCACCGACAGCGAGAAAACCAGATTCTGGCCATCGGGCGAAAAGCGTGGCGCGAAGGTCATGGCGGCAAACTGGCCCACCGCCTCCTGCCGGCCGCTGCCCAGCGTGTAGAGCCAAACCCGCGGCCGGTTGTTCTCGAAGCTCATGTAGGTGATCGTCTGTTGCTCCGGCGCGAAGCGCGGGGTCAGCACCAGATTCTGGCCCGAGGTGAGGAAGCGGTGGCCGGCACCATCCTGGTCCATGATCGCCAGCCGCTTGATCCGCTTGGTGCGCGGGCCGGTCTCGCTCACATAGACAATGCGGCTGTCGAAATAGCCGCTTTCCCCGGTTAGCCGGGAATAGACGAGATCGGCGCATTTGTGCGCCGCCCGCCGCCAGCCCGCCGCGGTGGTGACAAAGCCCTGGCGCGCAATCTCGCTGCCGGCAAACACGTCATAGGCATAACAGGCAAGCGTGATGCCGCCATCGGCATTGGCGCTGACGGTGCCGGTCACCAGCGCCTGCGCCGCCACGGTGCGCCAGGCCGGGAAATCCGGCTTCACCACCTCGTCCAGACCCACCGCCGTCGTGTAGGCCGCCGGATCGATGGGCTTGAACAGGCCCGAGCTTTTCAGATCATTGGCGATCACCTGCGCCGCCCGCTCGCCCAGCGCCGTGGTGGTGCCGGCTTCGGTGTTGCCGCCATTGCCCGGCGCAAAGGCCGGCACCGCGATCGGCATCGGCTGCATCAGGCCGGCATTGATATCCACCCGCAAAGGCGTTTGCGCCAGTGCGGTGCTGGCAAGCGACAGGGCAAGCATGAACGGAATCAGGCGCATGGCGGCAGCTTATCACCATGACCGACTGAACGGGAGATAAATGGCAGCGATTGACGGCATCGCCGGCGCCCGCCACGCTGCACCCAACAAGGAAGAACAGAAGAATGAGGGGGATCATCATGCGCCGCTGCGTCCTGCTGCTGGCTGGCCTCGTCACATCGCCGGCCCTGGCGGCCGATCTGTTGATCCATGGCGGGCCCATCCTCACCATGGCCGGCGAACGGCCGAACCAGGTCGCCGCCGTGGTGGTGGAGGACGGGCGCATCGCCTTTGCCGGTCCGCTTGGCCGTGCGCAGCGGCTGGCTGGCCCGACCACGCCCCGGCTTGATCTGAAGGGCCGCACCCTGATCCCCGGCCTTGTTGATGCCCACAGCCATTTCATGATGGCGGTCGATCTTGCCCGCCGTGTCAATGTCTCGGGCGCGCCGGTGGGCGATGTTGCCAGCATCGCCGGGCTGGTGACAAAGCTCGCCGCCGCCGAACCCGGCCTTGCGCTTGGGCCGGGCGAATGGCTGGTTGGCTGGGGCTATGATGCGAGCCTCCTCGGCGACAAGCGCGAACTCACCCGCCGCGATCTGGATGCCCGCTTTCCCGACCGGCCGGTGCTGATCATGCATGTCTCCGGCCACGGTGCCGTGGTCAACAGCGCCGGGCTTGCTGTGCTGGGCATCACGCCGGACACGCCGGCGCCCACAGGCGGCCTGATCCACCGCGAAGCCGATGGCCGCACGCCCAATGGCCAGCTTTGGGAAAGCGCGCTGGCGCTGGCGGGCCCGGCGCTGAAACCCCCCGGCCGCGCCGAACGGCTGCGAAACCTGGCTGCCGTGCAGGCGCTCTATGCCCGGAACGGCTACACGCTGGCCAACGATGGCTTCACCAACATCGCCGATCTCGATCTGCTGCAGGAAGCGGCCGGGCAGGGGCGGCTCATACTCGATCTTGTCGCGCTGCCCAGCTTTGTCGACATGAAACGCTGGCTCGGCAACCCGGCCTATCCCTTCGGCACATGGCACAACCGGCTGAAGCTGCAGGGCATCAAGATCACCCAGGATGGCAGCCCCCAAGGCCGCACCGCCTATCTTTCTGAGCCCTATCTGGTGCCCGGCCCCAATGGCGAGGCCGGCTGGCGCGCCCAGCCGATCCAGCCCTTCCCCGCCTTCCTCGCCACCGCCCGCGCCGCCAGCAGCGCTGGCCTGCAGCTGTTCATCCACGCCAACGGCGATGCCGCCATCGATGATGTGATCAAGGCGGTCGAAACCCTGAACCTGCCCGCCGACCACCGCAGCATCGTCATCCATAGCCAGGTGCAACGCCCCGACCAGCTGCCGCGCTATGCCGCGCTCGGCATCACCCCCAGCTATTTCACCAACCACGCCTATTTCTGGGGCGACGTCCACCGCCGCCAATTGGGCGAAACCCGCGCTGCCCACATTTCCCCCATCCGCAGCGCCCTCGCCCTCGGACTGCACGCCAGCAACCACAGCGATTTCATCGTCACGCCCTTGGACCCGATGTTCATCCTGTGGACCAGCATGACCCGCACCACCCGCAGTGGCTTTGCTTTGGGGCCTGACCAGCGCCTCGACGCCTGGAACGGCCTGAAAGCGCTGACCATCAACCCGGCCTGGGCCTATCGCGAAGAGGGCCGGCGCGGCAGCATCGAGGTCGGCAAGCTGGCCGATTTCACCCTGCTGAGCGCCAACCCGTTGGTGACGCCGCCGGCACAAATCCGGGAGATCAAGGTGGTGGGGACGATGAAGGAAGGGCGGTTCCTGTGGGAGGCGGGGCGGTAGAACAGGATGCCTCCGGCGGCCAGGGTCGAAGACCCTGGACCCGTTCGTTTTTAGGCGCTCTGGTGGCGCGTGAGCCCGCTTGCGTTCCTTTGCAGTCGTTCCAAATCCCCGTCGCCCCGTGCTTGAAACGGGGCTTGGCTATTCTTGCTGCCTGATGCCGCTGTAGCCACCGCAGCACATCGGCCGTCACACCAACACACACGCCACCGCGATAGCGGTTTGCCATGATCTGGACCCGGCCGCCTTTGGTCAACGCTTGGCCATTGTTGACGATGCCTGGAAGCAAAGCCAAGCCCCGTGTCAAGCACGGGGCGACGATGCGGGGGAGGGGCAGGTTCCCACCCCAAAACCGACACCAAACCGTCTCCTTAAACTCGCAGCAAATTTGCAGCTTGCGGCCCTGTCCCACGCGAGATGGGCCACCCCAAAACAAATGGGTGCAGGGGCCTCGCCCCTGCCCGCCGGAGGCCCCCTTACTTCTTCAGATATTTGTCAAACCACGCCAACGTCCGGGTCAAGGAATCCAGCTGGTTCTCCCGCTTGGCAAAGCCGTGGCCTTCCGCCGGGTAGAAGATGGTTTCCACCACATTGCCCTTGGCCTTCAATATGTCGGCCACTTCCTGGGCCTGGCCGCGCGGCACGCGGATGTCGTTTTCGCCTTGCAGGCTGAGCAGCGGCACCTTGGCGGCCTTGATGTAGGTGAGCGGCGAGGAGGCTTCGTAGACGCCCTTGAATTCGTCCGGCGCGCCGATCAGGCTGCGCTGATAGGCTTGCAGATAGGCGTCCTCATGCTCCCACATGGTGCGCCAGTTGATGATGCCGAACAATTGCACCGCCGCTGCAAAGGCGTCAGGGGCCTTGCCGATGGCCATCAGGGTCATGAAACCGCCGTATGAGCCGCCGGTGATGCCGATGCGCTTGGGATCGACATAGCCGGTGGCGACCATGAATTCGCGGGCGGCGAGCACGTCTTTCAGATCGCCGCCGCCCAGATCTTTGCGGTTGGCTTCCTGGAAGGCGCGGCCATAGCCGGTGGAGCCGCGGAAATTGGGCTGGATGACCATATAGCCGTGGCTGGCAAACAGCGCGGCGTTGCGGGAAAAGCCGTCCTGGCTCTGTCCGGTGGGGCCGCCGTGGGGCAGCACGATGGCCGGGGCGCTGGCATCGCGTTTCAGATTGGCCGGCATGGTGAGCACGGCGCTGATCAGCGTGCCGTCAAAGCTTTTGAAGGTAACGATTTCGGACTTGGGCAGGGCTTCCGGCGACACGCTGGCCAGCGCTGTCTGGGTGAGCGGGCGGGCACTGCCGCTGGCCAGGTCGAAGCGGAACAGATCGGTGGGCGTGTCGGCCCCGGCGTGGATCAGCAGCAGGCTGCGGCCATCGGGGGCAAAGGCCTTGCCACTGGCGGCGTTCAGGCCCGGCGGCAGTGCCAGCGGGGTTTGCACCAGGCTGTCGGCATCGACGAGGGCCAGGCTGGAGCGGCCATCGCGGTTGGTGCGCACCAGCATGGCCTTGCCGTGCATGGCCACGGCGGCTTCCTCCCACGGCGTCGCCGGCAGCCAGCGCACGCTGCCCGACGCGGCATCGAGCACGCCGGCATGATCCTGGCCGCTGCCCTCGTCGCTGGTGATGGCGATGCGGCTGCCATCGGCGCTGGCGCCGGCAGCCGAATAGACGACGCCCTTGCGGCCGATCAGCTGCTTGGCGGCGCCCGTGGCGACATCGATGCGCCACACCGATCCTTCGGCGCCCGCCGTCTGGCTGCGGTTGGCGATCAGGGCCTTGCCGCCATCAACAAAGGCGACGGCCTGCCAGTTGAAGCTCGGGTCGGCCTCGTCGGTGAGCAGGCGCAGCTTGCCCGCTTCGATAATGGCGATATTGGTCTGCGCCGCGCCGCGCTTCTTGTGGGCGAACACCAGCGCATCGCCGGTGGGCGCGGGCAGGGCATCGCCTTCGGCCACATCGGGGGTGGCGGTGATCTGTTCCACCGGTCCGCCGGCGGTCGGCACGCGATAAATGTCGCCATATTCATCGCCGCCCTTGTCCTGATCGAAATAGAGCCATTTGCCATCGGCCGAAACGGCCAGGCCATATTGGCCATCATCGGAAACGGTCATCTGCACCGGCCAGCTGCCGCCGGCGGCCATGCGCCAGATGTTGGGCCGGCCAGTAAGATTGGTGGTGACAAAGATCTGCTGCCCGTCCGCGCTCCACACCGGGCCGCCCAGCGACCGGCTGAAGGCGAGATCGGCAACGCTGAGCGGCCGGGCCAGCGGATTGGCGGGGGAGGTGAGGCTGGCCGGATCGGTGACCGGGCGGTCGGGGGTGGGCACCGGCTTTGGTGCCGCCAGCGCCGTGGTCGCAGCGAGCATCACGCCCAGGCTCAACATGGCTTTCATGATCATCCCCCCGGTTGGTCAGGTCATCTCTTCCGGATCAAAATTGATCTCGACCGATTGCCACAGTTCATACAGGTCTGGCGGCAATTTCAAGGGCTGGCAGCGCAGCACGGCGCGGCGGGCGGTTTCGGCAAAGGCGCGGGCATAATCGGCGTTGGCGGCGGTCATGCCGGTTGGCGTGCCGGCCACCGGCAGGCCGATCACCCGGCCATCGCGGCCATATTGCACGCTCACCACCACGGTCATCCGCCGCACGTCGCGGCCGCCGGTGGGTGGGTTCCAGCACGGCGCGACCTGGGCGCGGATCGACTGGGCCAGGGTGGCGGCGGCGCGCGGATCGATGGCGGCCTTCGCTGGCGCGGCGGCGTTGATGTCCTTGGCCAGTTTCGAGGTGTCGAGCGTCTTCTTCGGGGCCTTGGGCAGGCTCTTGTCAATGAGGCTGGCGAGGCTGGAGGTGTCGAGCGCGGACGGCGGGGCCTTGGTGGGTGTGGATTTGGGCTTCTGCTCCGGCTTGGGCTTCACCGGTTCGGGCGGCGGCACGGCATCGGTCTTCACAGGTTCGGACGCTGGCGCGGGTTCGGCTTCGGCAGGTGCAGCGGCCGCCTCTTGCGGGGCGGCAGCGATGGATGGCTGCGGCGGCTCCGGCACGCGGGGCGCATCGGCGATGGTCACCAGTTCCACCGCGACCGCATCATCGGGGCTGGGCATCAACTGCCGGTGCTGCTGCCAGGCGAGGCTGAGCCCGGCCAGCAGCGCGGCATGCGCCACCAGCGCCGCGCCGATGC
Organism: Sandarakinorhabdus sp. FBCC-B8862; assembly: GCF_059745315.1. Classification (NCBI taxonomy): domain Bacteria; kingdom Pseudomonadati; phylum Pseudomonadota; class Alphaproteobacteria; order Sphingomonadales; family Sphingosinicellaceae; genus Sandarakinorhabdus; species Sandarakinorhabdus sp. FBCC-B8862. The sequence continues at coordinate 159,528 of NZ_CM185574.1, read as the reverse complement.
TGATGCCTTCCTGCCGGGTCATTGCGCGGTGCCAGGCTCCGGTGCCGGCGCGCCATCGGTGACCAGCGCGACCTTCCTGAAGCCGGCGCTGTTCACTTCGCCCACCACCGCCATTACCCGGCCATAATCCAGCCGGCGATCGGCGCGGACATAGACGCGGGCCTCGTCGCTGCGGGCCTGGCGCAGGGCCGACAATTTGGCGGGCAGGGCGGCCGGCGCCACGCCCAACCGGTCGACAAAAATCTCGCCGCGGTCATTGAGGCTGATCTGGATCGGCGTGTTGTCCTGCGGCAGGCTCTGGGCGCGGGCGTCGGGCAGGTCCACCGGCACACCGGCGACCAGCAGCGGCGCTGTCACCATGAAGATGATCAGCAGCACCAGCATCACGTCCACCAGCGGTGTCACGTTGATCTCGGCCATCGGCTGGCGCCGGCTGCCGCGCTTCAGGCCGGGGCTGCCCATGCCCATCAGTTGCGCTCCAGCCCGTCGATCTGGCGCGACAGCAGGTTCAGATATTCCTCGGCAAAGGCGCCCAGCCGCGCCTCCAGCCGGTTCACCCGATGCAGCAACCGGTTGTATCCGATCACCGCCGGGATGGCGGCAAACAGGCCGATGGCGGTGGCAAACAGGGCTTCGGCAATGCCCGGCGCCACCACGGCGAGCGTGGTGTTCTGGCTGGCGGCAATGCCGGTGAAGGCGCGCATGATGCCCCACACCGTGCCAAACAGGCCGACGAAGGGCGCCACCGATCCGATGGTGGCCAGCGCGTTCAGCCGGTCTGACAATTCGTCGATGTCCCGCCCGATGGAAACATTGATGGCGCTGGCCAGGCGGGCGCGCAGGCCGTCGCGGTCGATGCGGCCACCCTTGGCGGCCAGGCTGCGCCGCCATTCGTTCAGGCCGGCGATGAAGGCCCGGGCCGAAGGATGGTTGGCGCGGCTGGCGGGTTCATAGAGCGCGTCAAGATTGTCGGCCTTCCAGAACCAGTCTTCAAACTGGGCGGCCTCGCGGTTCAGGCGGGACAGGCGGCGGGAGCGTTCGAGGATGATGGCCCAGCTCCACACGCTGGCCAGCAGCAGGCCCAGCATCACGGCCTTCACCACCACATCGGCCTGGAGGAACAGAGCGAAGGGCGACAGATCGGCAGCGGTTTTGAGGGCGATATCGGTGTCCATCAGGCGTCCTGGGGCATGAGCAGGTTGAACCGGGCGATCCAATCGGCCGGCTGGCGGCGCGGCCGGCCGGCGGGATCGAGAAAGGCGGCGGTGAGTGTGGCTTCGGTGAGCGGCTCGCCCTCCCGCAGGATGCGCTGGGCAATGCGGCAGGCGGCGGCGCGCACGCCGAGCAGGCGGGTTTCGATGCTGAGCACATCATCCAGCCGCGCCGGGCGCAGCCATTTGATCTGCATTTCGGTGACGGCATAGGCACCCAGCCCGGCCTTCACCGCGCCGCCATGATCAATGCCGGCCACCCGCAGGAACTCGGTGCGGCCACGCTCCATGAAATGCAGATATTTGGCGTGATACATGATCCCCGCCGTGTCGGTATCCTCGAAATAGACGCGGCAGATCAGGCGGTGGATGCCGCCATCAAGCGCGCCGGAGGAAGGCTGGGGGAGCATGGACATCAGATAGGAGGGCAGGGGAGAGAAGCGCAATGAAAAAGGCGCCGGCGGCAGTGCCACCGGCGCCCTTTCGGCAGGCTGAACGGCCCCGGATTACTCCGGACGCGCGTCGCGCTTTTCGACGATGCGGGCGCTCTTGCCGCTGCGGCCACGCAGATAATAGAGCTTGGCGCGGCGGACGACACCGCGGCGCACCACTTCGATGCTCTCGATGCTCGGGCTGTACAGCGGGAACACGCGCTCCACGCCTTCGCCGAACGAAATCTTGCGAACGGTGAACGAGCTGCCAATGCCCTTGTTGGAACGGGCAATGCACACGCCTTCATAATTCTGGACGCGGGTGCGCTCGCCTTCAACCACCTTCACGCCGACGCGCAGCGTGTCGCCAGCGCGGAATTCGGGGATCTTGCGGGTTTCGGTCAGCTTGGCAATCTGTTCGGCTTCGATCTGCTGGATGAGATTCATCTCATTCCTCTTTCTTCTGTTGTCGCGCGCCAGAGGGCGGTTGGACCCGACCATCCCCATGATGGTCCCACAAGTCCGGCCGCCGTGACCGTGTGTCCGCTTCGGACTGCGCGCGCCGCCAGCGGGCGATGCGTGCATGATCCCCCGATCGCAACACTTCGGGGATCGAAAGGCCCTCCCATTCGGGTGGCCTTGTATAGTGCGGATGTTCCAGAAGGCCGCTTTCGTGGCTTTCCTCGACCCCGCTTGAAGCTGCGCCCATTACACCGGGCAACAGACGGACGCAAGCATCCATCACCACCAGCGCCGCCATCTCGCCGCCCGACAGCACATAGTCGCCAATCGACACTTCCTCGATGGCGCGGCGCTGGAAAATCCGCTCGTCAAAGCCTTCGAAGCGGCCGCACAGGATGATGGCGCCGGGGCTTGCCGCCAGCGCCCTGACGCGGCCTTGCGTAAGTGGGCGGCCACGGGGTGTCATCGCCAGCACCGGCCGGCCATCGGCCACGCTGTCCAGCGCGGCGGCCACCACATCGGCTTTCAGCACCATGCCCGGCCCGCCGCCAGCCGGCGTATCGTCCACCGTGCGGTGCCGGTCGGCGGCGAAATCGCGGATGTTGACGGCGTTAAAGGCCCAGGTGCCATCGGCCAGAGCCCGGCCGGCGAGGCTGTGGCCCAATGGCCCGGGAAACATGTCGGGATAAAGAGTGAGGATCGTCGCGCGCCAGCTCATGGCTGCATCCAGTCTTCCACCATCAGGCCGGGCACATCGGCGAAATCGGCGAGATTGGCGGTGATCACCGTCAATTCGAGCGAAAGAGCGTGCGCGGCGATCAGGCGGTCATAGCTGGCCCGGCGGAAGGGCAGGGTGGCATAGGCGCGCGCGGCGGCCTCGTCGAACGGGATGACTTCGATCACCGACAACAGGCGTCGCAGCACCTCCACCTCGGCTGCCCGCAACCCGATCAGCATCTCGCCCAGGCAAATGCTGGATGTCACCACTGATCCTGCCGGGCACTGGCTCAGCCGCCGCAGCGCGTGCGGGGCATTGCCCTGCAACAGGTAGATGCCAACGTTGCTGTCAAGCAACCACTGCGGGCTGGTCATCCCTGGGTCTTTGCGGCCCGTTCGGCCGCTTCGCGCGCCATCCGTTCCGATGGTCGTTCGTCAAAACTGCGGTCCGTGATCGGCCTGATGCCGGGGCAGGCCCCGTAAATGCCATCCAGATTGATGAGCGGTACCTCGGCCGGCACTGGCTCGATCACCCAGCGGCCGGCCTCCTCGCGCACCTCCACCAGCGTGCCGGGCGGCGGCGCAAAGCTGGCCGGCAGCCGCACGGCGGCGCTGTTGCCGGATTTGAAGATCTTGGTGCGGGGCATGGTGGCGGCGCCTCTGGATATACAGAGCGTATATACTAGGCGAGCCAGACGCGGTCAATGACAAGGGCGTCATCGGTTTCGGTCACCACATCGGCGACGAAGGGTACCATCACGCTGCCGCCGGCATCGCGGCTGATGTCCAAAATGTCCGAAGCGCCGAAATTCTCGACCGATTTCACCGTGCCGACCAGCGCACCGGTCTCATCGAGCACGCGGCGGCCGATATAATCGGCGACATAATATTCGCCTTCGGCCAGCGGCGGCAGCGCCGCGCGCGGGATCGCCAACTGCAGCCCGCGCAGAGCCTCGGCGGCGTTGCGATCGGTGATGCCGTCCAGCCTGGCGATAGCCATGCCCGGCTTGTCCGGCCGCACGGCCTGAACAGCAATCACCCGCCCGCCCACATCAAAGCGGGCGTGGCGGGTGATATTGTCAAGGGCATCGGTGAACAGCTTCAGCCGCACCTCACCCCTGATACCATGGGCGCCGGCGATGGCGGCCAGCACGATCGTGGGTGCCGCCATTGCCATTGCTCCTTATTCGGCGGTTTCGCCTTCGGCAGCGTCGGCAGCCGGGGCATCTTCGGCCGGGGCAGCAGCAGCGGCAGCGGCTTCGGCAGCAGCCGCAGCGGCGGCTTCAGCGGCTTCGGCTTCCTTCTGGGCGGCCAGTTCGGCGCGTTCCTTGGCCTTGGCGCCCGGTTCGGCCTTCTTCGGGTTGTTCTTGGCAGCGCGGGTGCGCAGGCCAGCGGCGTCCAGGAAGCGGGCGACGCGGTCGGTCGGCTGGGCGCCAACGCCCAGCCAATAGGCGGCGCGCTCGCCATCCAGCGTCACGCGGTTGGCGTCGTCACGCGGCAGCAGCGGGTTGTAGGTGCCGATCTTTTCCAGGAACTTGCCGTCACGCGGCGCGCGGGTGTCGGCCACAACGATGCGATAGAAGGGGCGCTTCTTCATGCCGCCACGGGCCAGACGAATTGCAATAGCCATTTGATCTTCTTCCTTCCAGTAATCCGATTGAAATCAGGGTTTTGCGATTATTTCCTGCCGAACTTGTTGAAGCCGGGTGGCAGATTTCCCATGCCGGGGCGACCGAACATCCGGCCCAGCGCCCCCATGTCGATGGCCCCGCCGGGGTCGCCGCCCGGCGCACCGCCGTCCGGCCCGGGCGCACCGCCCATGCCCGAAAGCATCTTCATCATGCCCTTGATACCGCCCATCTTCTTCAGGCGCTTCATGGCATTGGCCATTTCCTGGTGCATCTTCAGCACCTTGTTCACATCCTGCACCGTGGTGCCGGAACCGTTGGCGATGCGGATCTTGCGCTTGGCGGTGAGGATTTCCGGCTTGGCGCGTTCCTTCGCCGTCATCGACAGGATGATCGCTTCCATCCGGTCCAGCAGCTTGGGGTTGATGGCGCCGCTGTCCATCGCCTTCTTGGCGGCACCCATGCCCGGCATCATCGCAGCCAGGCCCGACAACCCGCCCATCTTCTTCATCTGGCCCAGTTGCTGGCGCAGATCGTCCATGTCGAACTGGCCCTTGGCCAGCTTCTCCGCCATCTTCTCGGCCTGCTCGGCTTCGAAATTGGCAGCGGCCTTTTCCACCAGGCCAACAATGTCGCCCATGCCCAGGATGCGGCCGGCAACGCGGTTGGCATCAAAGGCTTCCAGCGCGTCCAGCTTTTCGCCGGTGCCGGCAAAACGGATCGGCGTGCCGGTGACGCTGCGCATGGACAGGGCGGCACCGCCGCGGGCATCACCGTCCATCCGGGTGAGGATCACGCCGGTCAGCGCCACGCGCGCCTTGAAGGCGGCAGCGACATTCACCGCGTCCTGGCCGGTCAGGCTGTCGACCACCAGCAATATTTCATCGGGGTTGGTGGCGCCGGCAATCGCGGCCATTTCGGCCATCAACGCCTCGTCCACGCCCAGACGGCCGGCGGTGTCGAGCAGCACCACATCAAAGCCCTGCAGGCGGGCGGACTGGCGGGCGCGCTCGGCAATCTGCACCGGCGTCTGGCCCGGAATGATGGGCAGGGTGGCAATCTCGGTCTGTTCGCCCAGCACGCGCAACTGCTCCTGGGCGGCGGGGCGCGCCACGTCCAGGCTGGCCATCAGCACCTTCTTGCGTTCCCGCGTGCCCAGCCAGCTGGCCAGCTTGGCGGTGCTGGTGGTCTTGCCCGACCCCTGCAAACCCACCATCATGATCACCGCCGGCGGGGTGACGTTGATCTTGAGCGGCGGCACATCCTCGCCGCCCGACAGCAGCTCCACCAGGCAATCATTGACGATCTTGACGACCTGCTGGCCCGGCGTGACCGACTTGATCACCTCGGCACCGATGGCGCGCTGGGTGGCTGCCTCGATGAAATCCTTCACCACCGGCAGGGCAACGTCAGCCTCAAGCAAGGCCACGCGCACCTCGCGCATGGCGGCGCGCACGTCGATCTCGGTCAACGCACCGCGCCCGCGCAAGCGGTCGAATATGCCGCCAAGCCGCTCGGAAAGACTATCGAACAAGGGCCGAGGCCTCCTGTGGTGGGTGATATGCCTCCAAACAGAAACGCGCCGGCGGGCGAAAATTCGCTGGCCGGCGTGCATCCTCGGACGCATGAGCCCGGTCATGGGCTCGCGGCTGCCATAGGCGGTTGGGCCGGCAGCGTCAAGCCGAAGCGATTGCGCCCATCTGCAGCCGGTTTGCTATTGAAACTGTCATCATGCTAAGCACTATTGGCACGCCAATGTCTGATCTTTTGCCAATCCCTGTTCCCGTTCAGCACCGCTGGCGCCAGCGCCTGCGCGAATGGCTGGGGCCAACCCTGCCGGTGCATCTCAAGCGGGAATTCACGCAAGAACTGGGCAAATATTTCCTGCCCTTCCTGGTTGGTGGCAGTGTTGCGACGGCGCTTGGCCTTGCCGTGTCATTTCACGTCGGCAGTTCGATTGCCATCGCGCTGGCAATTGTTGCGGTAAACGGCTTTCTGCTGGTGGTTCTGGCGTGCTGGAATGCCCGCGCGGCCCTGGCAGACGATCAGATCGACGCAATCGAGAACCGCTACACCATGGGCGTGCTGCTGGCCTCGGCCGGGTTGGGCGGCATGGTGCTGGCGGTGTTTGCTGCCAATGCGCCGATGGTGCTGCAGGCCCTGCTGGTGATGGTGGCCCTGGCGGCGCTTGGGGTTGGCAATGGCAGCGGTCCAGGCCGGCCGCTGGCCACCTTGTGCCAATCGGTGGCGCTGGGGGTGCCCACCGCGCTGGCCACCCTGCTCTATTGGCCGTCGCCGTGGAACCTCAACAGCTTCATCGGCATTGCCGTCTATGCGCTGGCCTGTGTGGTGCTGTCGCTGCGTTCCTATGCCACCCAATCACAGCTGCTGATCACGCGTGACGAGCAGCGCAACGAACGGCTCCGCATCAACACGGCACTGCAACAGCTGAACCAGCCGATGGTGCTGCTGGACGAAGAATTGTCGATCGTGCTGATCAACCAGAGCGCGCGCACATTGCTGGGCCTGCCGCCCGAAGATGGCGGACCATTGCCACGCTTTCCGGAAATGATGGCGACGGCTCCGGCCCTCGCCAGGGCATCTGGCGACAGGGATGAGTTTCTGTCGCACGCGGCGCTGCTGGTGGCGGCACGCCAGGCCTTTACCGGCGTGCTGCGGCTGGTGGACGACCGCACCATCGATCTGGAATGTATCCCGGTTCCGGGTGCCGGCTGGGTGGCCATGCTGCGCGACACCACCGGCGAGCGCAACGCCATTGCCGAGCTCAACCGGGAGCTGCGCCGCTGCCCGCTGACCGGACTGCCCAACAAGCGCGCCTTTGCCGAAGAGCTGGAGCGCCGCCTCGCGCGGGACGACCGGTTGAGCCTGTTGTTGATCGATCTGGATGGCTTCAAGCTGGTGAACGAACGCCACGGCCAGACGGTGGGTGACCGGATGATCACCCGCATCGGCTTCCGGCTGCGCACCGCCGATCCCAACCTGGTGGTGGCGCGCCTGCCGGGCGACAAGTTCGCCGTCATCCTGCCCGGCGCCAGCGTGGAACAGGCGATCAGCCTGGCCCGGTCGCTGATCGAGACCATCGATACCCCGGCGCACTTTGGCGATGCCGAAGTATCGGTCGGCGCGGCTGTGGGCATTGCCATGGCGCCGGATCATGCCATGCTGGCCGAAGGGTTGCAGCGCGCTGCCGATCTGGCCCTGCGCGATGCCAAATCGGAGCCCGGCAACCAGATCAGGCTGTATCACGACGCCCTGTCGGACAATGCCGCCCAGATGGCCAAGCGCGAGGCCCAGGTGCGCGCCGTCATCCGCAACAACCAGCTTGAGGTGGCCTATCAGCCGATGCTGGACCTGGCATCGGGCCGGGTGGTGGCGGTCGAGGCGCTGGTGCGCATGCCGGCTGGTGCCATTGATCCCGACACGCCGATCGATTCCAACCAGATGGTGGCCATTGCCGAAGCACGTGGCCTGATCAGCCAGTTGCGACGCCAGGTGTTCCGCCAGGCGGCGGCAACGGTGGCGGCGCTGCCAAGCAGCATCGGGCTGTGGGTGAATGTGTCGGTCAATGATCTGAAGTCGCCGGAGGTGGTGGACGAGATCCTGGCCGACATTGCGGCCGCCGGCATCGACCATCAGCGCATCGCCATTGAAATCACCGAAACCGCATTGATGACGGATGAAGCCGCCTCGTTGGCCAATCTGCAGCGGCTGGTCGCCATGGGATCGGGCGTGGCGATGGATGATTTCGGCTCCGGCTTCTCCTCGCTGGAGCGGCTGGGCCGGCTGCCGATCAATGCGGTCAAGATTTCGGGCAGCCTGCTCACCGGTGCCACCGCCAACCCCATGGCTGCCAGCATTTTCCGCGCCGCCGCCAGCCTGGGCCAATCGCTGGGCGTGCTGCTGGTGGCCGAAGGGGTGGAAACCGCGGCCGAACTGGAAATGGCAAGGGCAGCCGGCATTGCCCGGGCGCAGGGCTTCCTGTTGTCTCAGCCGGTGCCAGCGGCCGGTCTGAAGGCGGCGATCAAGGCCGCCGAAGCCGCCGCGGCCAACCTGGCCCGCGCTGCCTGAGGATCAGGGCGAGCCGACCAGCGCGGCGGCAAAATCCTGCGGCGTGAACGGCTGCAGATCGTCCATGGCTTCGCCTACGCCGATGGCATGGATCGGCAAGCCGAATTTCTCCGCCGCCGCCACCAGCATGCCGCCGCGTGCCGAACCATCCAGCTTGGTCATCACCAGCCCGGTGACGCCAGCCACCTGGCCAAACACCTCGATCTGATTGAGCGCATTCTGGCCCGTGGTGGCATCCAGCACCAGCAGCACATCATGCGGCGCGTCCGGATCAAGCTTGCCGATCACCCGCTTCACCTTGGCCAGTTCGTCCATCAGGCCGGTCTTGTTCTGCAGGCGGCCGGCGGTATCGATGATCAGCACATCCATGCCTTCGTCCATCGCCCGCTTCACCGCGTCAAAGGCCAGGCTGGCGGCATCGCCGCCCTGATCGCCGGCAACGATGGGCACACCCACCCGATCGGCCCAGATCTTCAACTGGGCGATGGCGGCGGCGCGGAACGTGTCGCCGGCGGCCAGCATCACCTGCTTGCCGTCTGCCTTGAACAGGCGGGCCAGCTTGGCGATGGTCGTCGTCTTGCCGCTGCCGTTCACCCCCACCACCAGGATCACCTGGGGTTTGCGGGTGATGGCCAGCGGGCGGGCCACCGGCGCCAATATCTGCGCCACCTCGTCGGCCACCACGGCGCGCACGCCATCATCATCAATGCCCTTGGCATATTTCTGATCGGCCAGCCGCTCGCGGATGCGGGCGGCGACACGAGGGCCAAGATCGGCGGCGATCAGACCTTCCTCGATGGCGTCCAGCCGTTCCTCGTCCAGCGGCAGCGTGCCGGTGGCAAGGCCGGTGATGTTGTTGGCCAGCTTCTTCGTCGATTTCGACAGGCCTTCGGTCAGGCGGCCAAACCAGCTCATGCGTAACGCTCCAGATCCACCTGGCCGGTGAAGGCCACTTGTGCCGGGCCGGCGAGCAACAGATGACCATCCGCCCGCCGGGTCACCACCAGATCGCCGCCGGGCATCGTCACCTGCACCCGGTCTGCCAGCAGGCCGCGCCGCTGCCCGGCCGCCACCGCCGCCACGGCGCCTGTGCCGCAAGCCAGCGTCGCCCCGGCACCGCGTTCCCACACCCGGAGGATGATGGCTTCGCGCGACAATATCTGCATCACGCCCACATTCACCCGTTCGGGAAACACCGGGTCATGCTCGATCACCGGGCCGATTTCGGCCAGCGGCACCGCCCAGGCATCGGGCACCACGAACACGGCATGGGGATTGCCGACCGACAGCGCCGCCGGATTGGCGAGGCCATTCCAGGCCAGGGGCAGGGCGCTTGTGTCCATCGCAAAGGCCAGCGGCACGGCCTGCCAGTCCCACTGCGGCGGGCCCATGTCCACCTCGGCCCCCTCGCTGCTGCCGATGCTTTCCAGCGCGCCGCCAGCGGTTTCGATGCGCTGATGCCCGCCCAGCAGCGTGGCGGCGGCCCGGCTGCCATTGCCGCACGCCGCCACCTCGCCGCCATCACTGTTCCAGAAGCGCAGGCGCACATCGGCGGTCGCGCTGGGCTCGATCAGGATCAGCTGGTCAAAACCGATGCCGGTGTGGCGGTTGGCGAGGCCGCGCACCTGCGCCGCGGACAGCGCCACAGGCGCCTCGCGGGCATCCAGCACCAGGAAATCATTGCCCAGGCCGTGCATCTTGATGAAGGGGCGCATCGCCATGGCGGCGGGTTAGCCGCTTATGGCCCCATCCGGCAAGTCATACTCACCGCGGATGACGGTGCGGGCGCGGCCGGCCAGCTGCACCCGGTCCCCGGCCAGCGTGCAGACCAGCCGGCCGCTGCGCGTGCTGGCCTGCAGCGCCGTAAAGCTGGCGCGCTGGAACCGCCGGGCCCAGAAGGGGGCAATCACGGCATGAGCCGAACCGGTCACCGGGTCCTCGTCCACGCCGCAGGCCGGCACGAACACCCGGCTGATCACATCGGTGGCCTCGCCGGGTGCGGTGGCGATCAGCATCAGGTCAACGCCCGGCGCCAGCGCGAGAATGGCGCGATAATCGGGGCAGAGCCCGCGCACATCATCGGGCAGATCAAACACCGCCACCAGATAATCCTCCCCGCGCGCCCAGACTTCGGCCGGGGTCGCACCCAGCGCGGCGGTGACGGCGGCGAGGCGGGCGCCGGTGACCGGCTGGGTGGCGGGCCAGGCCGGCAGGTCCAGCACCAGGCCATCCGTGCCGCGCGCCACGGTCAACAGGCCGGCCTTGCGGGTGCGCAAGCGCACCGCCGGCAGATCGGGCAGGGCGTCCAGCACGACATGGCCGCTGGCCAGCGTGGCATGGCCGCACAACGCAACCTCCAGCGCCGGCGTGAACCAGCGCAGCTCGAAATCCACATCGGCAGCAGTGGCCGGCACCAGGAAGGCGGTTTCGGACAGATTATTGTCAGCCGCGATGCCCTGCAGCACGGCATCGGGCAGCCAGCGATCCAGGAACATCACGGCGGCCGGGTTGCCGGTGAACGGGCCATCGGCAAAGGCATCCACCTGCGTGAGGCTGATGCGCATCAGGGATAGACCAGACCGTGTGTCCAGCCATCGCCCGCGCGAAGATAGGCCTCACGCTCGTGCCAGCGGCCGTCGCGGGCCTGCCAATATTCGATGCGCGCCGGCGTCACCCGCCAGCCGCTCCAGTGCGGCGGGCGCGGCACAATATCGGGAAACTGCCGGTCATAGTCCGCCAGCCGGCCTTCGAAGGTGGCACGGTCGGGCAAGGGTGCGCTCTGCAGGCTGGCCCAGGCGCCGAGCTGGCTCTCACGCGGCCGGGTGGCGAAATAGGCATCGGCTTCCGCTTCGCTCACCAGCGCTGCCGTGCCGCCGATGCGCACCTGGCGCTGCAGCGACTTCCAGTGGAAGTTCAGGTGGACACGCGGGTTGGCGGCAATCTCGCGGCCCTTCTGGCTGGTGAGATTGGTGTAGAAGACAAAGCCGCGTTCATCCCAGGCCTTGAGCAGCACGACCCGCAGACTGGGCGCACCATCGGCATCGGCGGTGGCCAGCGCCATGGCGTTGGGATCATTGGGCTCGCTGGCCTGGGCCTCGGCGAACCAGTCGGCAAAGCGGGTGAAGGGAGCGTTGTGGGGCAGGATGGTCATGCGCACGGGTTAGCCGGCCAATGGCCCCCTGTCATCCTGCCATCACGCCGCGCACTTGATGCAGCGTGTTGCCGTGGGCAGGGCGGCAAGCCGGGCCGGGGCGATATCGGCGCCGCAATTGCTGCACACGCCATAATCGCCGGCGTCGATCCGGGCCAGCGCCGCCATGATCTGCTCGGCCTCGTGGATATGGGCAACCTCCAGCCCCTCGTTGGTGGCCAACGCCTCCAGATCGCCGACCTGATCGGCGAATTTGGGGGACAGCGGCTGGATCGTTTCCTGTTCCAGCCGGGCGATTTCGGCCTGCAGTTCAGCCAGGCGGGTGCGCAGCGCGGCGGCGATCTGTTCGGTGGTCATGTTGGCTCTCCCTTCAGCCTCTATCACCGTTCATATGGGCCTTGGGCGCCGGCCTGTGCATCGTGGCGAATGCGTAGAGCGGTACATTGCTTTCCTGTAATCTTTATCCTAAAGCGCGGAGCGTTCAGGAGGCCCCCGCCATGATCCGTTGTTCCGCCATGATTGCCCTTGCCCTTATCGCCAGCCCACTCGCGGCCCAGACAGCGCCCGCCCCGCCGGCCGGGATGCGCCCGCCGGCGCCCAAGGCGTGGACATTGGGTATTGGCATTGCCCCGGTGGTCGCCCCGGCCTGGCAGGGCAGCCGCGACACGGCCCTGTCGATCTTCCCGGACGTGCGGCTGAACTACAAGGACAGCGTCTTCTTCTCGGTGCCCGATGGCCTGGGCTGGAACGCGGTGAACCAGGATGGCTGGAAGCTGGGCCCGCTGGCCAAGCTGCGCTTTGGCCGGCGCGAATCAACCGGCGGCTCGCCGTTCCTGGTCAGCGGTGGCTCGACGGCGTTGCGCGGCATGGGCGATGTTGATCTGGCTGGCGAATTCGGCGGCTTTGCCCAGAAAAGCCTGGTTGGCGGCAAGCTGCGCCTGCGGGCCGAGCTGCGCCAGGGTGCCGGCGGCCATGATGGTGTGGTGGCCGATACCAGCATCGGCTGGAACGACCGCAAGCGCGATGGCAGCCTGTTGTGGGGCATCACGGCCCGCGCCACCTGGGCCGACAGCGATTACACCAATGTCTATTTCGGCGTGAACCCGTTCCAGGCCCGCGGCACCGGCCTGCTGGTCAGCCGCACCGGCAGCGGCCTGGTCAGCGCCGGGGTGAGCGGCAATCTGATCAAGCCGCTGGGCCGATATGGCAAGCACGGCATCATCACATTGTTCACTAGCTATGACCGGCTGGGTGATGTGGTGGCGGACTCCAGCCTGATCCGCCAGCGCGGCCAGCGCGACCAGATCGCGGTCGGTCTCAGCTATGGCTATCGCTTCACCTGGAACTGAGCCGCCGCCTCAGGCCGCCGGCCTGTCGTTCCACAGCGCCGGGAACAGCCGCTTGAACCCCTCCACCTTGGGGATATCGTTCCAGACGATATAGGGCTGCGTCGGGTGGGCGCGCAGATAATTCTGGTGATACGCCTCCGCCGCATAGAAGGGCTTGGCGCCTTCGAAGCTGGTGACGATCTTCGGCTTCCAGGTGCCGGCCTTTTCCAGCTGGGCAACATAGGCGCGGGCGATCCGCTCCTGCTCGGGGCTGCGCGGGAACAGGGCGGTGCGATATTGCGGGCCTTCATCCGGCCCCTGGCGGTTCAGCTGGGTGGGATCATGCGCCACCGAAAAGAACACCCGCAGCAGCGTGCCGTATGACACCACGGCCGGATCATAGGTGACCTCCACTGCCTCGGCATGGCCGGTGAGGCCGGAGCCGACGACCTGATAGACTGCCGTTGCCCGTGCACCGCCGGCATAACCCGAGACGGACGCGGTGACGCCCTTCACCCGTTCAAACACCGCCTCCACACCCCAGAAGCAGCCGCCGGCAAACACCGCCTTCTGCAGGCCGCCCTTGGCCAGCGGCGCATCCACGGCCGGCGCCGGGGCCAGCACCATGCGTTCGGCCGCCACCGCCGGGGCGGCCAGCAGCGCCAGGGCGATCAACAGCGGCTTCATGCGGCTTTCCCCGGAACAAAGCTGAGCGACAGGCCATTGATGCAATAGCGCAGGCCCGTGGGCTTTGGCCCATCATCGAACACATGGCCCTGGTGCCCGCCGCAGCGGCTGCAGTGCACTTCGGTGCGGACCATGAAATAGCTGGTGTCGCGGGTGGTGCCGATGGCGGCCTGGTTGATCGGCTGCCAGAAGCTCGGCCAGCCGGTGCCGCTGTCAAACTTGTGGGCCGAACTGAACAGCGGCAGCGCGCAGCCGCGGCAGACAAAGGTGCCGCTGCGATGCTCCTTGTTGAGCGGGGAGGTGAACGGCCGTTCCGTCGCCTCCTCGCGCAGCACGGCATAGGCATCGGCGCCAAGCCGGCGCTTCCACTCTTCCGGCGTGAAGCTGACGGCGAAGCGCCCGCCCTTGGCAAGCGCGGCGGTGGCAAAGGGCAGGGCGGAGACCAGCCCCAGAAGCGTGCGTCGATCCATCATGCCACCATATACGCACGGGCGATGTGAACCGTTACTTGCGGTTTTGCCGCAGCCAGGTCGCCCCCTGATTTTGCGCCAACGCCACCAGATCCTCCATCACCACCTGCATATCGATCAGGTGCAGGCCCCAGGCGGCGATGATCTGGCCGCCGATCATCACGTCGCCGTTGATCGTATCGGTGCGCGGATCGGCCGGATCGGCGTTGATGCCGATGGACAGGACATTGGCATTGTCCCGCGCCATGCACTCGCCGGTGAGCAGGCCGGGCAGCGCCACGAACGGGGTGTAGATGTTGCGGCCCTTGGCCCATTTCGGCACCGGCGTGCCATTGTCGACAATGCCGGTGCGGTTGACCATCAACGGCCGCAGCGTGGCCCGCCCGCCGGCAAGGGCAGCCGGATTGGTGCAGGCCACCGTCATGCCAGCCGGTGCAGATGCGGGCGGGCGGCCAAACAGGCTGGCCGGCGGCACCGCCATCGTGTCGCGGAAGCTGACCCACGCGAGCGCACAGCCGGTCTGATCGGCGGACCGGCACAGCGGGGTGGATTTGAAATCGCCGCCGACATCGGCGCCCTGCGGCACCAGCACATTGGTGCCGGCCAGATAGGCGGCAATCATCTGCCGGGCCACCGGCTTGCCCTCGATTTCGTTGGCGATCAGCGCCTTCAAGACGCCGCTGCCCTGGCTGTGACCGATCAGGACGACGCCGCGCCCCTTGTTGTCGTGCTTGAGATAATCGTCCCACGCCGCCTTCACATCGGCATAGGCCATGGCCCGGTCACCGCCGTCGCCCTTGCCCATCAACCGGTCGCGCAGCGCCGCCAGTGTGACCTGGCGATAGAGCGGCGCAAACACGCGGCAGGCCTGGCGGAACGGCGCCGCCTGGGCCAGCGCGACATTGTTTTCGGCCGGATCGGCGACCATGTCGCTGTTGGGACCCGGATCGGTCGACACGGTGGGATAGACGTAGAAACAATCGATCTTCGGCTTCTTGGCCGCCGGCAGCATGTCGAGGGTGACGACGGCATCAGCGGCGACGCGGCTGACACTGGCATCGCCGCTGCACGGATCGGCGGCACCGGGACGGCACAGCCAGCTTTCCGGCTTGCGGTAATCCGGCGCTTCGGCGGCGACGACCGGGGCGGCGAGCAGGGCGAGGAGGGGAAGGAGGGGGAGTTTCATCGTTTCGTCCTTTTGATGGCCCCTCCGTCGCCTTCGGCGCCACCTCCCCATTCAAAGAATGGGGAGGACCTTGAAGCACGAATCCTCCCCAAACTTGTTTGGGGAGGTGGCGCCGCAGGCGACGGAGGGGCCTTTGGCCTTACTTCCACCCATCCTTCAACACCGGCGACACCTCTTCGCCCATCTGCTCCAGCACGGCGATGATGCGCTCCCGGCCCACGTCTTTCTCGGCCCAGAACATCGGGCCACCGCGATAGACCGGCCAGCCATAGCCGTTGATCCAGACGATATCGATGTCGCTGGCGCGCTGGGCCTTGCCTTCGGCGAGGATGCGGGCGCCTTCGTTCACCATCGGGAACAGGCAGCGTTCGAGGATTTCCTGATCGTCGATGGTGCGGCGGTTGATGCCCTTTTCGGCGGCATAGGCATCGATGATGGCGAGCGCCTCCGGATTGGGCGTGCGGTTGCGCTGCTCGTCATAGACGTAGAAGCCCTTGCCGTTCTTCTGGCCGCGCAAGCCGGCTTCACAGAGGCGGTCGCGCACGGTTTCGCCCTTCGACGTTTCCGCATTCCAGCCAATGTCAAGGCCGGCGAGATCGCTCATCTGGAACGGGCCCATCGGGAAGCCGAAATCGGTGAGCACGCGGTCGATATCGGCCGGCGCGGCGCCCTCCAGCATCAGCGCATTGGCCTGTTGCTGGCGGCGGGCCAGCATGCGGTTGCCGATGAAACCATGGCAAACGCCGGCGACAACCGCGATCTTGCCGGTGGCCTTGCCGATGGCCATGGCGGTGGCGAGGACTCCGGCGTCGGTCTTGGCACCGCGCACCACTTCCAGCAGGCGCATCACATTGGCCGGCGAGAAATAATGCATGCCGAGCACATATTCCGGGCGGCTGGTGGCCGACGCAATCTCATCCACATCCAGATAGGAGGTATTGCTGGCCAGGATGGCGCCAGGCTTGGCGATCTTGTCGAGCTTGCCGAAAATATCCTTCTTGATGGCCATATTCTCGAACACGGCCTCGATGATCAGGTCGCAATCGGCGAGGTCTTCCAGGTTCAGTGACGGGGTGAGGCGGCCCATGCGCGCTTCCACCTCGCTCTGCGGGAAGCGGCCCTTGTCGGCGCTGTTCTGGTAATTCTTGCGGATGATGCCGACACCGCGGGTCAGCGCCTCTTCCTTCATCTCGACGATGGTGACGGGGATGCCGACACTGAGGAAGTTCATCGAAATGCCGCCGCCCATGGTGCCGGCGCCGATCACGCCGACCTTCTTCACCGGCAGCGGCTGCACGTCGGCCGGCAGGCCATCGATCTTGGCGGCGGCGCGTTCGGCGAAGAAGACATGGCGCTGGGCAGCCGATTGCAGGCCGGTCATCAGCTTCATGAACTCGGTGCGCTCGACCTTCAGGCCTTCGTCAAAGGGCAGGGCGACCGCGGCTTCGATGCACTTGATATTGGCTTCCGGCGCTTCGAAGCCCTTGAAGGCCTTGGCGTTCCTGGCCCGGAACTCGGCGAAGAAGGGGGCCAGGCTGGCGGCATCGCCGCCCAGCAGCGAAGCATCATCGCGCACCTTCTTCAGCGGGCGCTGTTCCGCCACGACGCGGCGGGCAAAGGCGATGGCGCCGGCGGTCAGGTCACCCTCCACCACCTCATCGACCAGCCCGGTGGCCAGCGCGTCCTTCGCGCCCATCTGGGCGCCGCTGGTCACCATTTCGGTGGCCTTTTTCGCGCCAACGATGCGCGGCAGGCGCTGGGTGCCGCCGGCGCCGGGCAGCAGGCCAAGCTTCACCTCCGGCAGGCCGAACTTGGCCTTGGCATCGCTCACCCGGTAATGCGCGCACAGCGCCACTTCGAGGCCGCCGCCCAGCGCGGTGCCGTGGATGGCAGCGATCACCGGCACCGGGGCCGATTCCATCGCATCCTGCACCGCCGGCAGGGACGCGCCACGCGGCGGCTTGCCGAATTCGCTGATGTCGGCCCCGGCGATGAAGGTGCGCCCGGCGCACACCAGCACGGCGGCCTTCACGCCGGCATCGGCGGCAATCGCGGCAAAGGCACCGGCAAGGCCATCGCGCACGTCGGCAGACAGCGCGTTGACCGGCGGCGAATTGACCGTGACGACGGCGATCTCGCCATCCTTCGAAAGATCGACAACCTGGTTGATCGCGGCCATGACACTCCCCTTTGATGTGAATTTGCCGGCAGGCTAGCAGCAGTTTGGTGACATTGCAGCCTTGTGGATAGGCCAGTGTTTGCATAAAGTTCGCGTCATGGCCGTGAAGCTCAGCCTGAAAGAGATGCTCGTGCGTTCCGCGCTGCCGGTGGGCTGCGTGGTGGTGGCCGGCTATTTCACCTGGCACGCGGTGTCGGGGCCGACCGGCTTTGCCGCCTGGCACGATTATCAGGCGCAGCGTGCCAAACTGGAACAGGCGGTGCAGAGCAGCCATGAACAGCGCGCGGCGCTGCAGCAGCGGCTGGTGTTGCTGGATCCGCGCCATGTCGATCCCGATCTGGCCGATGAACTGGTGCGCAAGAACCTGGACATGGTGCGGCCCGATGAGGTGATCGTGCCGCTGCCGCCGGAACCTGCCGCGGCCAATTGAAATCCCGACCGAATGTGGCTGCCGGTAACCGTTGAGGTTCACGGGCCGAATTGTGCGCTTGTGGGCGGCGCCTGCGACATTTTATACCGGGGCGTCCTCAAGGGAGAAGGGTGACCATCTTGGCACGCAGCACAGGCCGCAAGGCCGCATCCGCACCGGCCGTTCCCAATTGGCCGCGCCCTGACGAACCGGAACGGTTCGTCGCCAACAAAGAGCAGCTGCTCGACATGTATCGCCAGATGGTGCTGATCCGCCGCTTTGAGGAGCGGGCGGGCCAGCTTTATGGCATGGGCCAGATCGGCGGTTTCTGCCACCTCTATATCGGCCAGGAGGCTGTGGTGGTGGGCATGCAGGCCGAACTGGTGCGCGGCGACAGCATCATCACCGGGTATCGCGACCATGGCCATATGCTGGCCTGTGGCATCGATGCCAAGGCGGTGATGGCGGAATTGACCGGTCGCGCCGCCGGCATCAGCCGCGGCAAGGGCGGCTCGATGCACATGTTCTCCGTCGAGCATGGCTTTTTCGGCGGCCATGGCATTGTGGCCGCCCAGGTGCCGCTGGGCGCCGGGCTGGGCTTTGCCCACAAATACAAGAATGATGGCCATATCGCCGTGACCTATTTCGGCGATGGCGCCGCCAACCAGGGCCAGGTTTACGAGGCCTTCAACATGGCCGAGCTGTGGAAGCTGCCGGTGATCTTCGTCATCGAGAACAATCAATATGCCATGGGCACATCGGTGAACCGCGCCAGTTCCGAAGACCAGCTCTATCGCCGGGGCGAAAGCTTCCGCGTGCCTGGCCTGCAGGTGGACGGCATGGACGTGCTGGCGGTGCGCGGCGCGGCGAAAACGGCCATCGACTGGGTGCGCGCTGGCAACGGGCCGCTGCTGATGGAAATGAAGACCTATCGCTATCGCGGCCATTCGATGAGCGACCCGGCCAAATATCGCAGCCGCGAGGAAGTGCAGGCGATGCGCGAGAAGAGTGACCCGATCGAAGGGTTGAAGAAGGAAATCCTGGACGGCGGCTTTGCCGATGAAGCGGCCTTGAAGGCCATCGACCGGGCGGTGCGTGACGAGGTGGCCGAAAGCGCCGATTTCGCGCTGGAAGCTCCCGAACCCGCCCTGTCCGAACTCCACACCGACGTGCTGCTGGGAACCTACTGATGCCGCAGATTCTCCTTCCCGCCATGTCGCCCACCATGGAAGAGGGCACGCTGGCCAAATGGCTGGTGGCCGTGGGCGATGTGGTGAAGCCCGGCGACGTGATTGCCGAGATTGAAACCGACAAGGCGACCATGGAACTGGAAGCCGATGATGGCGGCACCGTCACCGCGCTGCTGGTGGCGGCCGGCAGCGACGGGGTGAAGGTGGGCACGCCGATCATCGTGATCGCCGGCGAGGATGAAGCAGCTCCGCCCGCGCCTGCACCCGCGCCTGAAGTTGCTCCGGCGGCCGTTGCAGTGGCAGCGCCGGCCCCGGCTCAGGTGGCGGTGACTGCGCCCGAAACCGCCAGCGGCCCGACGCGCCGCCAGACGGTGCGCGAGGCGCTGCGCGATGCCATGGCGGAGGAAATGCGCGCCGATGGCGCCGTGTTCGTGATGGGCGAGGAGGTCGCCGAATATCAGGGCGCCTACAAGGTGACGCAGGGCTTGCTCGATGAATTCGGCCCCGCCCGCGTGATCGACACGCCGATCACCGAATATGGCTTTGCCGGTTTGGGCACGGGCGCGGCGATGGGCGGGCTGAAGCCGATCGTCGAGTTCATGACCTTCAACTTCGCCATGCAGGCCATCGATCACATCATCAATTCGGCCGCCAAGACGCTTTACATGTCGGGCGGTCAGATGCGCTGCCCGATCGTGTTCCGTGGCCCCAATGGCGCCGCCAGCCGCGTGGCGGCCCAGCACAGCCAGAATTATGGCCCCTGGTATGCCAGCGTGCCCGGCCTGGTGGTGATCGCGCCTTATGATGCCGCCGATGCCAAGGGCCTGATGAAGGCGGCCATCCGCAGCCCCGATCCGGTGGTGTTCCTGGAGAATGAGCTGCTCTACGGCCAGAGCTTTGACGTGCCGGAGGGTGAGCATGTCGTACCGATCGGCAAGGCCCGCATCATGCGCGCCGGCCACCATGTCACGCTGGTCAGCTATTCGATTGGCGTCGGCGTGGCGTTGCAGGCGGCGGCCACATTGGCGGCTGAAGGCATCGAGGCCGAGGTCATCGATCTCAGGACCCTGCGCCCGCTCGACAAGGCGACCGTGCTGGCATCCTTGAAGAAGACCAACCGGCTGGTGGTGGTGGAGGAGGGCTGGCCCACCTGTTCCATCGCGTCGGAAATCATGGCCATCTGCATGGAAGACGGGTTTGACGATCTGGATGCGCCGGTGCTGCGCGTCACCAATGTCGACGTGCCGCTGCCCTATGCCGCCAATCTGGAAAAGGCCGCGCTGGTGAAGGCTGATGATGTCGTCATCGCCGCGCACCGTGTGTGTTACCGGTGAAGCATATGCAAACCCGCATCGCCGTGATGATCGACGGCAGCTATTTCAACCGCGTGTCGAACTTCTACAAGTTTGAACATAACGCCGCGCGGCGGCTATCGCTGTCGGGCCTGATGGACTTCATCCGCGTCGCCACCGCCGACATGGAGGATGTGTCGCGCAGCCGGGCGCGCGTGGTGGAGGCGCATTATTTCCGCGGCCGTTACACCGTGCGCGATCTGGAAGACCGGGCCCGCAGCGCCAATTTCGTCGAGGAATCGCTGCGCAACGACCGCGTGTTTGATCAGATCCTCGCTGCCAGCAACATCACGCCGCACTTCACCCGCATCGACACCAACAGCGAGCCGCCCAAGGAACAGGGCATCGATGTCTGGCTGGCGCTGGAGGCGTTCGATCTGGCCGTGTCTGACCGCTGCGACGTGGTGGCGCTGGTGGCCGGCGATGGCGATTTCGTGCCGCTGGTGAAGAAGATCAACGCCATCGGCAAGCGGGCCCTGGTCGTCGCCTGGGGCATGAAATCCGAACAGGGCGCCGAAGTGCGCTATTCCGGCGCGCTGGCCGGTGCCGCCGCCTATTTCCTCGACATGGCCGACCTGATCGACAACCCGGACGACGACGAACAGCGCGCCCTGGTTGATCAGCTTTTTGTGGACAATTGATATGGCAATCGATGTGACAATGCCCGCCCTGTCGCCC
This sequence comes from Sandarakinorhabdus sp. FBCC-B8862, assembly GCF_059745315.1. Classification (NCBI taxonomy): domain Bacteria; kingdom Pseudomonadati; phylum Pseudomonadota; class Alphaproteobacteria; order Sphingomonadales; family Sphingosinicellaceae; genus Sandarakinorhabdus; species Sandarakinorhabdus sp. FBCC-B8862. The sequence continues at coordinate 138,360 of NZ_CM185574.1, read as the reverse complement.
ACCATGGAGGTGGGGACTCTGGCCAAATGGCATGTGAAGCCCGGCGATGTGGTGAAATCCGGCGACATCATCGCCGAGATCGAGACCGACAAGGCCACCATGGAGGTGGAGGCCGTGGACGAGGGTACGGTGATCGAGATTGCCGTGCCGGAAGGCCTGGAGAATGTGCCGGTGGGCACGGTGATCCTGCGGCTGGCTGGCGAGGGTGAGAGCAGCGCGCCGCCGCCGAAGCCAGTGCCCGTGGCCGCGCCTGCCCCTGCAGCAGCGGCGGTTGCGCCTGCGGCCCCGGTCGCCCAGGCTCCGGCTTCCGCGCCATCGGGCGATCGTATCATCGCCAGCCCGCTCGCCCGCCGCATTGCCGAACTGCAGGGCGTTGATCTGGCCACGGTCGTCGGCAGTGGCCCGCGCGGGCGGATCGTGCGCGCCGATGTGGAAGCCGCGGCCGGCAAGCCCGCTGTGGCGGCGCCCGTTGCGCCAGCGCCCAGCCCCGTTCAGGCCGAACCCGTTGCCCCCCGCGCGCCTGCGCCAGCAGCCCCGGTCACCAGCGATATCCCGCACAGCGTGGAAAAGCTGGGCAATGTGCGCAAGGTCATCGCCCGCCGCCTCACCGAGGCCAAGCAGTCGATCCCGCACATTTATCTCACCCTCGACGTCGAACTGGACGCGCTGCTGAAGCTGCGCGGCGAGCTCAACAGGGCGCTGGAACCGCGTGGCATCAAGGTCAGCGTCAACGATCTCGTCATCAAGGCACTGGCGCTGGGCCTCAGGCAGGTGCCGAAGTGCAATGTCTCATTCGCCGGTGACAATCTGCTGGTCTATGACCGCGCCGACATCTCGGTCGCCGTCGCAGCCCCCTCGGGCCTGATCACGCCGATCATCACCGGTGCCGATTCCAAGGCAGTTAGCCAGATCGCCAGCGAAATGAAGGCGCTCGCCGAAAAGGCCCGCGCCGGCAAGCTGCAGCCGCACGAATATCAGGGCGGCACCGCCAGCCTGTCCAACCTCGGCATGTTTGGCATCAAGCAGTTCGAAGCGGTGATCAACCCGCCGCAGGCGATGATCCTGGCCGTCGGCACCGGTGAAAAGCGGGCAGTCGTGAAGGGCGACGCGCTGGCCATCGCCACCGTGATGACCATCACCGGCAGCTTTGACCACCGCGCCATCGATGGGGCGGACGGCGCCGAACTGATGGGTGCGGTCAAATCGCTGATCGAAAACCCGCTGGGCCTGGTAGCGTGATCCTGCACCGCATCGGAGCGGTGCTGCTGGCGCTGCTGGGTGTCGGCCTGCTGTTTCTGGTCAGGCTCGATACCACCTGGGGCCACCGCCCGTTCGATGCCACTGAAATGCTGCAGACCGCTGCGGGCGTGGCCATGCTGGTCGCCGCCGTGCTCGGCTGGCAGCGCCCGGTGCTGGGCTGGTCCGGCCTCGGCCTTTTTGCGCTGGTCGCGCTGCTGGTTGCCACCAAGGGCGCCAACATCCTGAACTGGCTGGACAGTCCGCCTGCAGCGGGCTCCGCCACGCTCGTCATGCCAACTGGGTGATCACCATGTCCGATGCTTTTGATCTCGTCATCCTCGGCTCCGGCCCTGGCGGCTATGTCGCGGCCATCCGCGCCAGCCAGTTGGGCCTGAAGGTCGCCATTGTCGAGCGCGAACGGCTGGGCGGCATCTGCCTCAACTGGGGCTGCATCCCGACCAAGGCGCTGCTGCGCACCAGCGAGATTTATCATTATATCACCCACGCCGATGCCTATGGGCTGAGCGTCGAGAAGCCCTCGTTTGACCTCAAGAAGGTGACTGACCGCAGCCGCAAGGTGGCGGCGCAGCTCAACAGCGGTGTGAAATCGCTGATGAAGAAGAACAAGATCGAGGTGGTGGAAGGGCAGGGGCGTCTGACCGGGCCGACAAGCGTTTCTGTCACCACGGCGAATGGTGAGCGGGTGCTGGCGGGCAAGAACGTGATTGTGGCCACCGGCGCCCGCGCCCGCGATCTGCCGGGCGTGGCGGCCGACGGCAACCGCGTCTGGACCTATCGCCACGCCATGGTGCCGCCGGCGATGCCGACGAAGCTGCTGGTGATCGGATCCGGCGCCATCGGCATCGAATTCGCCAGCTTCTACAGCGACATGGGGGCAAAGGTGACCGTGGTCGAAATGCTCGACCGCATCCTGCCGGTGGAGGATGAGGAGGTTTCAGCCTTCGCCCAGAAGGCGCTGACCAAACAGGGCCTGACCATCGTCACCGCTGCCAAGGTGAGCGACGTGACGCCGGGCCCCGATGGCGTGACCGCCACCATCACCACCGCCGATGGCAAGGCGACGACCGATCAATACAGCCATGTGATTGTCGCCATCGGCATCGTGCCCAATACCGAGAATATCGGGCTGGAAGGCTTAAGCGTTGCCACCAACCGCGGCCATATCGTGACCGATCCCATGTGCCGGACCAACGTGCCAGGCCTTTATGCCATCGGCGATGTCACCGGCCCGCCCTGGCTCGCGCACAAGGCCAGCCACGAAGGCATCATCGCGGTGGAGCATATCGCCGGCGGCCACCCGCACGCCATGGACGTGAGCCGGATTCCGGGCTGCACCTATGCCCGGCCGCAGGTGGCCAGCATCGGCCTGACCGAAGCCAAGGCCAAGGCCGCCGGGCACGAGGTGCGGGTGGGCAAATTCCCCTTCATCGGCAATGGCAAGGCCATCGCGCTGGGGGAGGCGGAAGGCTTCATCAAGACGGTGTTTGATGCCACCACCGGCCAGTTGCTGGGCGCCCACATGGTCGGCGCGGAGGTGACCGAACTGATCCAGGGCTATGCCATCGCCATGGGGCTGGAAACGACGGAGGTGGAGCTGATGCACACCATTTTCCCGCATCCGACGCTGTCGGAAATGATGCACGAAAGCGTGCTCGACGCCTATGGCCGGGCACTGCATTTCTGATGGCTGTGCTGGCCGCCCTGATCATGGCGGCCAGCGGCATGGCAGCGCTGATGCCGCCGGGGTGGAGCGTGACCTGCCCACCCAAAACCCGGCCCGATGAAATCGTGGTCTGCGCGAATCGCGATCCGCCACCATCGCCCTATCGCGCGCCGCTGCGCTTGCCGCAGCCCTTTGGCGAACGCGGCACCGCCAGCGTTTCAGCCGAGCGCAACCGGCTGCTGGGCCCGGATGTCGGCACCATCGGCACTTGTTCCACCTGGGGTGCCGGCGGGATATTCGGCTGCAATTTCCAGCGCTTCAAGGACAATGTGAACCAGGCAGCCGGCAGCCGGGATCCGCGCGGCCGGGTGTATGAACAGGCACCGAAATAGCAACGGAGGCACGGGCCCCGGCCAGCCGCAGGGGGGCGGAGGACTGGCTGGCCGGGGCCCGTGCTCTCACTTCGCTGGTTTGGCCGGGGTTTCCTTGGCGGCCGGTTTGTGGTGCACATGGCCGGCACGGTGGTTGGCGGCGAAGGCGGCGCTCGATCCGGCAACGCTCAGCACGGCGGCAATCATCACGATCTTGTTCATGGCTGGTCTCCTTGGCTTGGCCCCGGGGCGGGGCTGCTGTCGCCGATGGGGGTGGCGACAGGGAGGATCATCGCGCCGCACGGCTTGCAGCCACCTGTCCCGCGCGTGAAGCCTTGTTCATATGCCGCCCATGCGCCGCCCATGTGCTGGCAAGCTGCGGCAGCCTGCCGCAGGCCGACATGACAGAAACGCAATGTTTCTGGCTTGAAAACTGGACCAGTTTTGTCCTATATCACGTGCATCGGTTGGCCACCGCGGTAACTGCCCTTACCGCAGGCCTTTCCGGCACGGGCGCAGCCATCACTCCCCCCTGTTTGTGATGGCTGTGCCCGTTTCCGTGTTCAGACGGCCTTCAACTGGCCCGGCACCGCCACCGGCTCCGACTCCCAGTCCACCGACAGTGCTTCGAACTTGCCCGTGTCGTGGTTCAGCACGCGCAACACGCCTTCGGCGATATCGAACAGCGCACCTTGCAGGTGGAGTTCGCCCCTGGCTTCGGCGGCGGCGATGAACGGGAAGCTGCGCAGATTGTCGATCGACAGGCGGATCGAGGCCAATTCCAGCGCGCTGCAGGCATCAATATCGGGCGACAGCTGGGCAGCCGCCCGGATCGTGTCGCGGGCCGGGGCAATCTGGCTCATCCAGCGGTTGATGAAGCCGCCCTCGCCGGGCTGGGCATTGTCGAACGTGCCTTCCAGGCTGGCCTTGATGCCGCCGCAGCGGGCGTGGCCCAGCACCAGGATATGATGCACCTTCAACTGGGTGACGGCATATTCGATCGCGGCCGACGTGCTGTGCTGGCCATGGGTGGGATCGGGATCGAAGTGCGGCACCAGATTGGCGACATTGCGCACCACGAACATCTGGCCGGGCTCGGTGTCGAAAATCCGCGTCGGGTCCACCCGGCTGTCGGAACAGCTGATCACCAGAACGCCGGGGGCCTGGCCCTTGTCGGCCAGCGCGTCATAACGGCGGCGCTGTTCCTGATAGGCGCCGGTGCGGAACCGGCGATAGCCTTCCAGAAGGGCTTTGAATTCAGGCATGGTTTTCCCCTGTTTCTGCACTGATTGCGCGCCATGCTAAACCGTTATGGCTGCACCGTCATCCGCCATGGTTGGCATTGGTCGCAACAGCCGCTAATCCTGCCGCATGAGCGAGCCAGTCCTTGATCTGCCCACCACTCCGTCCGGCCTGCCGCGCAAGCCGGACTGGATTCGCGTGAAGGCGCCGACCAGCAAGGCCTATAACGAGACGCGCGCGCTCATGCGCAGTCTCAAGCTCAACACCGTGTGCGAGGAGGCGGCCTGCCCCAATATCGGGGAGTGCTGGAGCCAGAAGCACGCGACCGTGATGATCCTGGGCGACACCTGCACCCGGGCCTGCGCCTTCTGCAACGTCAAGACCGGCATGCCGGGCAAGGTGGACGCGGCCGAACCCGGCCATGTGGCCGAAGCCGCGTCGCGCATGGGGCTGCAGCATATCGTCATCACCTCGGTTGACCGGGATGATCTGCCCGATGGCGGCGCCAGCCAGTTCGTGAAGGTGATCAGCGAATTGCGCCGGCAGACGCCGAACACCACGATCGAGATCCTGACCCCCGATTTCCGCAACAAGATGGACCGGGCAGTGGAGATGATCGTCGAGGCCGGGCCGGATGTGTACAACCACAATCTGGAAACCGTGCCGCGCCTCTATCCGACAATCCGGCCGGGCGCGCGCTATTATCATTCGCTGCGCTTGCTGGACAAGGTGAAGCAGCTGAGCCCGACCATCTTCACCAAATCCGGCCTGATGGTGGGGCTGGGCGAAACGCCGCTGGAACTGCACCAGGTGTTTGACGACATGCGCTCGGCCGGGGTCGATTTCCTCACCGTTGGCCAATATCTGCAGCCGACGCCGCGCCACGCCAAGGTGATGGAGTTCGTGACGCCAGCGACGTTCAACACCTATGCCGGCGTGGCGCGGTCCAAGGGCTTCCTGCTGGTTGCCGCCTCGCCGCTCACCCGCTCCTCCTATCACGCGGGCCGGGATTTTGCCGAAATGCAGGCGCGGCGAAAGGCGCAGGCGGCAGGGGCGGGCAGCGCCGCTAAGCGGGGCTGATGCCCAAGCACCGCGAAGTCAGAACCCTGGCCTGGTCGGCCACCGAGATGTTCGATCTGGTGGCCGATGTTCGCCGCTATGGCGAATTCCTGCCCTGGGTGCAGGGCATGCGGGTTGGCCCGCCACAGGCACTGCCCGATGGCAAGACGATGCTGGTGGCCGACATGGTGGTGGGTTTTCGCATGATCCGCGAGAAGTTCACCAGCCGGGTGACTTTGGACCGTCCGGCCCATGTGCATGTCGACTATCTCGATGGGCCGATGAAATATCTGTTCAACGATTGGACCTTCCGCGACCGGCCGGGCGGCGGCTGCGAGATTGATTTTGCCGTGGATTTCCAGTTCCGCAACCGCGCCTTCGAAGCGCTGGCGGGCATGTTCTTCACCGAGGCCTTCGAAAAGATGGTGGCCGCCTTTGTGGCGCGGGCGGAAGCGCTGTACGGGCCCAAGGGTTGAAATAGGTCAGGGCTTGAGCAGGTTCAGCGCCACGAGTGCTGCCTGACGCCGCACTTCGGCTCGGCCGAGATCGCCGAACTGGCGGGTGTCGGCCACCACGCTTTCCGGATCCTGCCCGCGCAGCGCCCGGGCGAACACCACCATGCCCACCGGCTTGCCCGGCGTGGCGCCGCCGGGGCCGGCGATGCCGGTGATCGACACGGCGATATCGGCCGGGCTGTGGGCCAGCACGCCCTGCGCCATCGCCCAGGCGGTGGCCGGCGACACGGCGCCAAAGGTTTCCAGCACATCTTCCGACACGCCGAGCAATTCCATCTTGGCTTCGTTGCTGTAGGTGACGAAGCCGCGATCAAACACGTCGGACGAGCCGGGAATTTCGGTGAGCGCGGCAGCGACCAGCCCGCCGGTGCAGCTTTCGGCTACGGCGATGCGGCGGCCCAGGGCGCGGTTTGCCGCCAGCACCTGTTCGGCCAGCGCGACCAGTTCGGCGTCCATCCCGCTCATTCCGGCAGGCGCACGCTGGCCATGGCCTGGGCGGCAATGCCCTCCTGCCGGCCGGTGAAACCGAGTTTTTCGGTGGTGGTGGCCTTCACGCTGACCCGGTCGATGGCAAGCCCGAGGATTTCGGCCATGCGCGCGCGCATCGCCTCCCGGTGCGGGCCGATCTTGGGCCGTTCGCAGATCAGCGTCACATCGACATGATCAATGATGCCGCCACGCTCGCGCACCAGATAGGCGGCGTGGGCGAGGAATTGGTCAGATGCGGCGCCGCGCCAGCGTTCGTCGCTGGGCGGGAAGTGATCGCCAATGTCACCGGCGGCGATGGTGCCCAACAAGGCATCGGTGAGGGCGTGGAGGCCAGCATCGGCATCGCTGTGGCCAATCAGCCCGGCATCATGCGGGATTTTCACCCCGCACAGCCAGACATGATCGCCGGGGCCAAAACGGTGGACATCAAAGCCGGACGCGGCGCGGGAGGAATAGACGGTCATGGCCTCGGCTTTGGCAAAATCATGCGGCTCCGTCACCTTGAAAGCGCGTTCGTCGCCCGGCGTGATGGCAACCGCGAGGCCGGCGGCGAGCGCGATGGCAACCTCGTCCGTCTGCCCCGGCGCGGCGGCGCGGTGGGCGGCGAGGATGGCCGGGAAGCGGAAGGCCTGTGGGGTCTGCACGCGCCACAGGTTGTCGCGATCGACACTGCCGGAAAAGCGGCCGTCGGCGCCGCGGCGCAGACTGTCGACCTGGGGCAGGGCGGGGCAGGCACCATCCACCGCCGGATCGGCAAAGGCGGCGATCAGCGCATCGATCACCGCGGCCGGCACAAAGGCACGGGCGGCATCATGCACCAGCACGATATCGGGTGGATCGGCGGCCAGCGCCTCCAGCCCGGCGCGCACACTGTCCTGCCGTGTGGCGCCGCCGGCAACCGGAGGGGGCAGGGCGAGGCCAGCGACGGACGTTTCATACAAGGCGCGGCATTCGGGATTGATCACCACCGTCACGCTGGTGATGCCGGGATGGTTCAACAGGCCGGTCACGGCGTGGCGCAGCAGGGGGTGCCCGGACACGTCACGATATTGCTTGGGCACGCCACCGCCGGCCCGGATGCCGGCACCGGCCGCGACGATAAGGGCACCAATGCGCATGATGCGGGCACATATCGGGCCTTCGCCTTGTGGAAAAGGGCCAATCTGCGCTATGGCCCCACCGCCATGAGCCTGCTTGCCCCCATCCAGATCGGCCCGAACCGCATCGATATCCCGGTGATCCTGGCACCGATGACCGGCGTGACCGACATGCCGTTCCGCACGCTGGTGCGCCGCTTCGGTGCGGGGCTGACCGTGACCGAGATGATCGCATCGGAAGCGATGATCCGCGAAACAAGGCAGAGCATCCAGAAGGCGGCCTGGCACCCATCGGAAGAGCCTGTTTCCATGCAGTTGGCCGGTTGCGAGCCGCAGCGCATGGCCGAAGCCGCCAAGCTCAATGAGCAGAAGGGCGCCGCCATCATCGACATCAACATGGGCTGCCCGGTGAAGAAGGTGGTGAACGGCCATGCCGGATCCAGCCTGATGCGCGACCTGCCGCTGGCCACCCAGCTGATCCGTGCCACCGTGAAGGCTGTGAAGCTGCCGGTGACGCTGAAGATGCGCATGGGCTGGGATCACAACAGCCTCAATGCCCCGGAACTTGCCCGCATTGCCGAGGGTGAGGGCATCCAGCTGATCACCGTGCACGGACGCACCCGCTGCCAGCTTTACAGCGGCACGGCCGATTGGGCCTTTGTGCGTAATGTGAAGAACGCCGTGCAACTGCCTGTGATCGTGAATGGTGATATCTGTTCCATCGACGATGCCAGGGCGGCGCTGGCGCAGAGCGGCGCTGATGGCGTGATGATCGGGCGCGGTGCCTATGGCAAGCCGTGGCTGCTGGCGCAGGTGATGGCCGCTCTGACCGGGCGTGACGTGCCGGCCGATCCCACCCTCGCGGAACAACATGCGCTGGTGAAGGAACATTATGCCCTGATGCTCGATCTTTATGGCGAGCTGAATGGTGTCAACCTCGCCCGCAAGCATCTGGGCTGGTATACCAAGGGCCTGCACGACAGTGCCCAGTTCCGCAATGCGGTGAACCAGGTGACCAGCAGCGCCACCGTGCTGGCGATGATCGACCGCTTCTACGAAGCCCTACTGCAAGCACCACCGCCCGCACTCGACCGCGCCGCCTGACATCCTGTCGCATTGTTGCAACGCTACGGCGCTGCACTGTGTTCCAGATGCAACAGCAATCGGTTATGGTTCCGGTCTTGTGGTGACCGAATCAGCTTCCTTGATGCCGGTTGCGCGCCGGCGACGCGGCACGCGGGCCTGGTTGGCACTGCGCTGGCGCCGTCTGTCGCGCCGCGCCATGCGCACCACCCGCAGCGCCGGTTTCTACCCACGCCTGGAACTGCTGGCTGCCGCGCTGACCCTGATCGCCGGCTGGTCGAGCTATGCCTACCTCACCGGCAGTGGCGTGCCGGCCAACGGCGCGTCTCAGCCGCAGGTGGCCTTGCTGGTGATGGCCAATCTGGTGCCGGCAATGCTGCTGATCGTGCTGATCGGGCGGCGCGTCGCGATCCTGATCACCAACCGGCGCCGCGGCTTGGCAGGCGCCCGGCTCCACCTGCGGCTGGTGGCGTTGTTTGCAGCGATTGCCGCGGTGCCGACCCTGCTGGTCGTGGTCTTCGCTTCGCTGTTGTTCCAGTTTGGTGTGCAATTCTGGTTTTCAGACCGGGTGCGCACCATCCTCGATGGCTCCAACCAGGTGGCGCAGGCCTATGTCGAGGAGAATCGCCAGCGCATCGCCGATGACATCGTGGTGATGGCCGCCGACGTAGCCTCTTATGCCCGGGATTTTGGCGAGGGTTCAGCGCTGTATCGGCGCGGGCTGGATTTTCAGGTCGCCGGTCGCACGCTCACCGAAGCTGCCGTGGTCCGCCGGGCCGGCAACGGGCTGCAATTGGTTGCGGTCAGCAAGGTCAACCCGGCCGATGTGGCTAACCATCTGTCGGATATCGATCTCGATCGCGCCGCCGCTGCGCCGGTCACGCTTATCGGTGCAGGTGAGGACCGAGTGGAAGCGGCAGTGGCCGTGCCCGGTCAGGCCGGCACCTTCCTGTATGTGAGCCGCAGGGTCGATCCGGCCGTGCTGGCGCGCGCCAGCAAGGCGGCGGGTGCGCTGGATGAGTATAAATCCCTGATCGAACGCAGCCGGGTGATGCAGTTGCGCTTCAACCTGGTGCTGATGGCGGTGTCCTTGCTCACCCTGATTGTCGCCATCTGGTTTGCGCTTTGGCTGGCCAATCGGCTGGTGGAACCGATTGCGCGCCTGGCCTTTGCTGCCGAGCGGGTGGGGGCCGGTGATCTGGATGCGCGCGTGCCGGTGCGCGGCGATGCCGACGAGATCGGCGTGCTGGAACGCGCCTTCAACCGCATGACCAGCCAGTTGAAGAGCCAGCAGGCCGCCCTGCTTTCGGCCAATGGCGAGCTCGACACGCGGCGCCGCTTCACCGAGGCGGTGCTGTCAGGCGTTTCGGCCGGTGTGATGTCCATCGCACCGGATGGCGAGGTGCGGGTGGCCAATGCCTCGGCCGCCGCCCTGCTGGCCATGCCGCAGCGGCTGCTGCGCGGCCAACAGCTGAAAGATGTGGCACCGGAACTGGCCGATCTTCTGGATCAGGCGCGGCAGACCGGTGACGCGGCTGGCCAGGTGCGCATCCAGCGTGATGGCGAGACGCAGACGCTGGCGGTGCGCATTGGCGCGGCCGGTGAGGGCGAGGGCGGTGATGCCGGTTTCGTGCTGACCTTTGACGATATCTCGGCCCAGCTCGCCGATCAGCGGCGTGCGGCCTGGGCCGATGTTGCCCGCCGCATCGCGCACGAGATCAAGAACCCGCTCACGCCGATCCAGCTGGCCGCCGAACGGCTGCAACGCAAATTCGGCCGCCAGATTGCCGAGGATGGTGACACGTTCACCACGCTGACCGGCACCATCGTGCGCCAGGTGGGCGACCTCAGGCGCATGGTGGATGAGTTTTCCGAATTCGCCCGCCTGCCCAAGCCGGTGTTTGCGCCCGACCAGTTTGACCGGCTGGTGCGGCAGGCGCTGGTACTGCAGGAAGTGGCCTTCCCGGCCATCCGGTTCAGCCTGAGCGGGGAGACCACCAGCGCCATCGTGTGCGACCGTCAGCAGTTGAGCCGGGCGGTGACCAACCTGATCAAGAATGCCGCGGAAAGCGTGACGGCGCGGCTGGACGCGGATGACGGCACCGGCACGCCCGGCCAGATTGCCATCTACATCGCGGAATCGGGCGAGAAGGTGCTGCTCAGCATCACCGACAATGGCCTGGGCTTTCCCGACGAAGACCGGCAGCGCTTGCTGGAACCCTATGTCACCACGCGCGCGCGCGGCACTGGCCTTGGTCTCGCCATCACCGCCAAGATCATCGAGGATCATGGCGGCAGCCTGGAACTGGCCGACAATCCCGATGGGCCGGGTGCCCGGGTAATCGCCACCTTGTCCCGCGCCCTTGCCCCGGAACCCCAGCAGGCGCTGCCAATGGCCGCGCTGATCGCCCCCGTTTGATGAGGACCATCCCATATCATGGCGCTTGATATCCTGATCGTTGATGATGAAGCCGATATCCGCGAGCTGGTGGCCGGCGTGCTGGGCGATGAGGGGTTTGAAACCCGCGTGGCGGCCAACAGCCAGCAGGCGCTGGCGGCGCTGGCCGAACGACGGCCGAGCCTGGTGATCCTCGATATCTGGCTGCAAGGATCGGCGATGGACGGGATCGACCTGCTGGATGCGATGAAGGCGCGCGATCCCACTTTGCCGGTGGTGATGATTTCCGGCCACGGCACACTGGACACCGCGGTCGCTGCCATCAAGCGCGGCGCCTATGACTATATCGAAAAGCCCTTCCAGGCCGAGCAGCTGCTGCTGGTGGTGCGGCGGGCAACCGAGACCGAACGGCTGCGCCGCGAATATCAGGCACTGAAGGAACGCGTGGGCTATGACATTGAGCTGACAGGCACCTCGCCGCAGATCAACCAGGTGCGCGCCACGCTGAAGCGGGTGGCGGCCACCGGCAGCCGCGTGCTGATCACCGGGCCAGCGGGCAGCGGCAAGGAAGTGGCGGCACGGCTGTTGCACCAGTGGAGCACGCGCGATTCCGCGCCCTTCGTGGTCGTGTCGGCCGCGCGGATGACGCCGGAACGGGTGGAAGAAGCGCTGTTCGGCGTGGAGGAGGGCGGCGAGAATGTGCGCGCCGGCCTGTTCGAGCAGGCGCACGGCGGCACGCTGTTTCTGGACGATGTGGCCGACATGCCGATCACCACCCAGGCCAAGATCTTGCGGGTGTTGACCGAGCAGGTGTTCCAGCGTGTGGGCGGTGCGCGCTGGGTGCGGGTGGACGTGCGGGTGATTTCGGCCACCAGCCGCGATCTTTCGGCCGAAATTGCCGCCGGGCGCTTCCGCGAGGATCTCTATTACCGGCTGAATGTTGTGCCGGTGCGCATGCCGCCGCTGTCGGAACGGCGGGAGGATGTGGCGGAATTGGCGCGTTACTATCTGGCGCGCTATGCTGCCGAGCGCGGCACCGCGACCCCGGTTCTGACCGATGACGCGCTGGCGGCGCTGCAGACCTATGACTGGCCCGGCAATGTGCGCCAGCTGCGCAACGTGATCGAGCGCACGTTGATCCTGGCGCCGACAACGCGCGTGGCCGAAATCGATATCGACATGCTGCCGCAGGAGGTGACGGCCGAACCATCGCGGCTGGTGCCGGGCCAGGCTGCGCGATCGATCATGGGCACCCCGCTGCGCGAGGCGCGCGAGGCGTTCGAACGCGAATATCTGCGTGCCCAGATCAGGCGGTTTTCCGGCAACATCAGCCGCACCGCCGCCTTCATCGGCATGGAACGCAGCGCCTTGCACCGCAAGCTGAAGGCGCTGGGCCTGGCCGACGAGCAACCGGAGGGGGGCGACGAGGTGGACGAATGACCACCTTCACCTTCCTGTGACGAAAGGGATATTTGAAATACGGCAGGGCAGTGCCTATGCCGGAGGGGTGGCGCCATGAGCGCCCAAGAAGAACAGGGATGACCCGATGGCCGACAAGTCGAACAGTTTGCAGGATGTGTTCCTGAACACCGTGCGCAAGACGCGCACCCCGGTGACGATGTTCCTGGTGAACGGCGTGAAGCTGCAGGGGGTCATCACCTGGTTCGACAATTTCTCGGTGTTGTTGCGCCGTGACGGCCACAGCCAGCTGGTGTACAAGCACGCCATCTCGACGGTGATGCCGGCGACCCCGCTGCAACTGTTCGAGGCCGAAACCGAAGAGTGAGACAGGTTTGAGTCATCAACCAGCCGGCCCCCCGACCGGCCCAAATCAACTGACCATTGCAGGTTTTGACGAAGCGCGGGGTTTGCGCACCGGCGCGCTTGCCATCGTCATCCTGCCGCAACTGGGCGGGGCTCATGGTCTGCGCTCGCCCGATGCCAAGCTGGCCGAGGCGGTTGGCCTCACGCGCGCCATCAATCTGCAGGTTGTCCATGCCGAGGTGGTGAAGCTGCGCAGCGCATCGGTGTCGCACCTGATGGGCAGCGGCCAGATCGATCGGCTGGCCGGGCTGGTCGCCGCCTTGTGTGCCGAGGTGGTGATCATTGACGGCCCGGTGAGCCCGGTGCAGCAGCGCAACCTGGAAAAGGCGTTGAAGGCCAAGGTGATCGACCGCACCGGTCTGATCCTCGAAATCTTTGGCGAGCGCGCCAGCACGGCTGAAGGCACGTTGCAAGTGGAACTGGCGCATCTGCAATACCAGGCCAGCCGGCTGGTGCGCAGTTGGACCCACCTGGAGCGGCAGCGCGGCGGCTTCGGCTTCCTGGGCGGCCCCGGCGAATCGCAGATCGAAACCGACCGCCGGCTTATCCGTGACCGCATCGCCCGGTTGCGCAAGGAACTGGAGGAAGTGCGGCGCACCCGCGGCCTGCACCGGCGCAACCGGCAGAAGGCGCCGTGGCCGGTGGTGGCGCTGGTCGGCTATACCAACGCCGGCAAATCCACGCTGTTCAACCGTCTGACCGGCGCCGAGGTGCGCGCCGAGGATCTGCTGTTTGCTACGCTTGATCCGACCATGCGTGCCATCCGGCTGCCGGGGCATGACAAGGTCGTGCTTTCGGACACGGTGGGGTTTGTCTCCGATCTGCCGACCCAGCTGGTGGCGGCGTTCCGGGCCACGCTGGAAGAGGTGCTGGAGGCCGATCTGATCGTGCATGTGCGCGACATCAGCCACCCGGACAGCGATGCGCAGGCGCAGGATGTGATCGACGTGCTCAGCGATCTGGGCCTGGCGCCCGACCAGCGCGAGACACCGATGCTCACGGTTTTCAACAAGATTGACGCGCTTTCTGCAGAAGAAGTTGAACTTGTGCGGGCACAGGCTGGCGATGACGCCATCCCGGTTTCGGCCTTGACCGGTGAAGGGATCGAGCGCCTGCAGGCAGCGATGGACACGGCGCTGCGGGCGGGTGCGCGGGTGCACAGCATCACCCTGCCATTGAGCGACGGCCGGCGCATCGCCTGGCTGCACAGCCATGGCGAGGTGCTGGCGCAGGCGAGTGACGACATCAGCATCACCATCGATGTGCGGCTGGACGACAAGGACAAGGCCCGGTTTGACGCGCTGCATTGATGCGGCGCAATTGAGGCTTTGCGGCACGCCTTGGCTTTGGCATTAGGGGGCATGTCTGTGCGTTTCCCCCATGTTCTCTGGATATTGATCGCGTTTCTGGCGGCACCCGCTTGCGCGGATGAAACGCGCGTGTCGCCCGAGCAGCAGGTGGCCTTTGCCGAATGGCTCAATGTCTATCGCGCCGAAGCGACCGCGCGTGGGCTGAAGCCGGAATGGCTTGATGCGACCCTGGCCGGCGTGACGCTGGTGCCGCACGTGATTGGTGCAGATCGCAGCCAGCCCGGCACGGCTGCCCGGCCGGTGCGTTTCCCCGATTATCTCGCCGCCAAGTTCCGCGGCGACCGCGTCACCTATGGCCAGCGCCAGTTTGCCGCCAACCGCACGTCGCTGGCCCAGGCCGAGGCGGCCAGTGGCGTGCCGGCCGCAATCATTGCCGCCATCTGGGGCATCGAAACCAGCTATGGCCGGGTGATGGGCCGGCATGACCTGCCGTCGGCGTTGGCGACCCTGGCGTTTGAAGGCCGCCGGCGCGACTTGTTCACCCGCGAACTGGACGCGGCGGTGCGCATGGTGGGGGAAGGCCACGCCACGCGCGAGGCGATGAAGGGCAGTTGGGCCGGCGCCTTTGGCCAGACGCAATTCCTGCCCAGCTCCTATCTCAGCTATGGCCGTGACGGTGATGGCGATGGCCGGGTTGATCTGTGGGCCAGCCAGGCCGACGTGTTTGCCTCCATCGGCCATTATCTGGCGAAAAGCGGCTGGCAGACCGGTGAGGGCTGGGGGTTCCGCACGCTGCCGCCTGAGGGTTTTGACCGGGCCAGTGTGGCCGCAACCGAGCCGCCGAGCCGTTGCGTTGCCCCGCTGTCACGCCATTCGGCGCTGAAGCCGGCGCGGGAATGGCGCGCGCTGGGCTTCACGCCGGTGAACGCAAGCTGGCCGGCCGATGATGTGCCGATGAGCCTGATCGAGCCGGATGGGGCGGGGCAGGGCGCGTATCTCGTCACCCGCAGCTATCGCGCCATCCTGGGCTACAACTGCTCCAATCTTTATGCCCTGTCGGTCACCCTGCTGGCCGACGCGATCAGCCTGCCGCAGCCGGTTGCCCCGCTGCAGGTGGCAACCACGGGCGCGCAATGAGGCGCATTGGCCTTCTGGCGGCACTGCTGCTGGCCGCCTGTTCGGGACGGTCGCCAGCGCCAAGGCCAACCCCGCCGCCGCCACGCCACCATGCCCAACCGGCAAAGCCGGAACCAAAACGCGGCATGGACCTTGCGGACGACACCAGCGCGGTGGCGCGCGATGCGGCCGGGCTGGGCAATTGGCCGGTCAAGATCGGCAAGCCCTATCAGGTGGCCGGCGTCACCTATTACCCTGCCGATGACCGCAACTATCGCGAGGAAGGGGTGGCCAGCTGGTATGGGCCAGGCTTTCATGCCGGCAACACTGCCAACGGCGAGCGTTATGACCAGGATGATCTGACGGCGGCCCACCGCACCCTGCCGATGCCAAGCTGGGTCGAAGTGGAGAATCTCGACAATGGCCGCAAGCTGACCGTCCGGATCAATGACCGCGGCCCGTTTGCGCGCGGCCGCATCATCGATCTGTCGCGCAAGGCGGGGCAATTGCTGGGTGTGGACCGCGCCGGCACCGCCCGCGTGCGCCTGACCCGTGTCTATCCTGCCGGCCGGCGGGACAATCCACCAATGGTTGTGGCGACGGCGCCGGCCCCCACCCCCACCCCCACCCCTGCCGTCACCACGGTTGCAGTGCCGCCACCGAGTGCCGCGCGGCCGGTGGCCGGGGGCGAATGGCAGGTGCAGGTCGCTGCCCTGTCCGACTCGGGCCGGGTGGCCTGGCTGTCCGGCTATCTCACCAGCTTTGGCCCGGTGGTGACGCAGCCGGGTCCGAATGGCCTGATCCGCGTGCGGCTGGGGCCCTTTGGCAATGAAGCCATGGCCAGCGCGGCGCTGGCGCAGGTGCGCGCGGCGGGTTATGTCGATGCACGCGTGATTCCGCCGCAGACCGCCCGTTGAGGCAGTCGGCGCCAACCCAAAAGGGAAGTGTTTTGACGATGCGTCTTGCTGTTGCTGCTCTTGTTGCCACTGCCGTTGCGGCACCGGCCCTTGCCCAGGCCTATGACACGGCGGCGCCCATTGCCTTCATGAAGGATCTGCAGACGGGCCGCATCCTGTTCGCCAAGGATGCCGACAAGCGCATGCCGCCGGCATCGATGGCCAAGATGATGAGCGTCTATGTCGCCTTCAAGCTGATCAAGGCTGGTGAAGCCAATCTCGACCAGATGGTGATGGTGCGCGAAGACACCTGGAAGAAGTGGAACAACACCGGCAGCACCATGTTCCTGGAAGTGAACAGCCAGGTAAGCGTTGAAAATCTGCTGCACGGCATTGTCACCCTGTCGGGCAATGATGCCTGTGTGGTCCTCGCCGAAGGGCTGGGCGGGACAGAGGCCAATTATGTGGCCCTGATGAACCGCGAGGCGGCCCGCCTTGGCCTGAAGGGCAGCCATTTCACCAACACCAACGGCTGGCCTGATCCGGGCGAATATGTGACGGCCCGCGATCTGGCGATGATCGCCGAAGCCACGATCCGCGATTTCCCCGACCTGTACGCGCGCTTCTATCAGAAGGAAGGCTTCACCTGGGGCAAGCAGATGGGCAGCGGTGATGCCATTTCGCAGGGCAACCGCAACCCGATCCTGGGCAAGGTGCCTGGCGCCGATGGCCTGAAGACCGGCCACACCGAAGAGGCTGGCTATGGCTTCACTGGTTCCGCCGTGCAGAACGGCCGCCGCATCGTGATGGTGGTGGCTGGGCTGAAGAGCTTTGGCGAACGCGTGTCGGCCAGTGTCGATTTCATGAATTGGGGCTTCGCCGCCTGGCAGAATATCCCGCTCGGCAAGAAGGGCCAGGTGATGGGCAAGGTGGCGATCGAAGGCGCCGCCGATGCCCAGATTGATGCGGTGGCCGGCAAGGATCTGTTTGTCACCCTGCCGCGCGGCTTTGCCATGGAGCGCAAGACCAGTGTGCAGCCCCTGGCTGGCCTGAAGGCACCGCTGAAGGCCGGCCAACAGGTGGGCTGGCTGGTGGTGACCATGCCCGGCCAACAGCCGGCGCGGGCGCCGCTGGTAACCCCGGTGGCGATCGAGGAAGCCGGCATGTTCCGCCGCGCCATCAATTGGTTGATGGGCCTGTTTGGCTGATGCTGCGGGGTCGCTTCATCACGCTGGAAGGCGGGGAGGGGAGCGGCAAGTCCACGCAGGCGCGCCTGTTGGCCGAGGCCATCGGCACCCGTGGGCACGAGGTGGTGTTGACCCGCGAGCCTGGCGGCACTGCCGGCGCCGAGGCGATCCGCAGCCTGTTGGTGAGCGGCGAAACCGATCGCTGGACGCCCTGGAGCGAGGCGCTGCTGATGACGGCGGCGCGGGTGGATCATGTCGCCCGGGTCATCCGGCCTGCGCTGGACCGCGGCGCGATGGTGATTTGTGACCGCTATGTCGATTCGACCCGCGCCTATCAGGGCGCCGGCCACGGCCTGCCCGATGCGGTGTTGACCCGGCTGCACGCCGACGCCGTGGGCCTGTGGCCGGATCTGACCCTGGTGTTCCAGCTGGACGAGGCCGAAGGGCTGGCGCGGGCGGCAGCGCGCGGTGGGGACGCCCGTTTCGAGGCGTTTGGCCGGGAATTTCATGCCCGGATCAACGGCTTCTTTGCCGAACTGCCCGCCCGTGATCCGGCCCGCTGCCGGGCCATTGATGCATCGGGCAGCGTTGCCGATGTGGCCGCCCGCATCATGGCGGTGCTGTGACCGGGCTGATCGGCCATGATGCCCAGATCGCGGCCTTCATGGCGGCTTTTGCCGGTGGCCGGCCGCACCATGCCTGGTTGCTGGTCGG
Organism: Sandarakinorhabdus sp. FBCC-B8862; assembly: GCF_059745315.1. Taxonomy (NCBI): domain Bacteria; kingdom Pseudomonadati; phylum Pseudomonadota; class Alphaproteobacteria; order Sphingomonadales; family Sphingosinicellaceae; genus Sandarakinorhabdus; species Sandarakinorhabdus sp. FBCC-B8862. The sequence continues at coordinate 120,136 of NZ_CM185574.1, read as the reverse complement.
CCAACAGGGCCTGGGCAAGGCGCGCTTTGCCCGCGCGGCTGCCACCTGGCTGCTGGCTGGTGCGCCACCGGAATTTGACGTGCCGGAGACCAGCGAGGCGGCCCGCCTGATGGCGGCAGGATCGCACCTGGATTATCGCCTGATCGAACGCACGACGGCAAAGACTGGCAAGCTGCGCGTCGAAATCGTGATCGGCCAGATCGTGCGCCGGCCCGACAGCGATGGCCAGCCGCTGCGCGAATTCCTTTCGGGTACGCCGATGCTCGGCCCGCGCCGGGTGGTGGTGATCGACGCCGCTGACGACATGAACCGCAACACAGCCAATGCCTTGCTGAAAAGCCTTGAGGAGCCGTCGGAAGACACGGTGTTCCTGTTGATCAGCCATTCGCCCGGCCGATTGCTGCCCACCATCCGGTCCCGCTGCCGCAGCTTGCGCTTTTCGCGACTGGCCGATGCCGAGGTGCGCTTGGTGCTGGCTGGCGCTGATCTGGATGGTGAGGATGAGGATCTGCTGGTGGAGCTGGCCGCCGGTTGCCCAGGCCGGGCGCTGAGCCTGGCGGGGGCCGGCATCACCAGCCTGTCGCGCGATCTGGCGGCATTGGTGGGGCAGCCGGTGGAGCGGGCCAATCCGGCGGCACTGGCACTGGCCAAATCGCTGGCCGCCAAGGGGCGGGAAGGGCGCTATGCCGCCCTGCTCGATCGCGTGCCGGCGATGATCGCTGCGCAGGCCCAGCAACTGCGTGGCGCCGCGCGCGAGAAGGCGATTGCCGAATGGGAACATGCGAGCCGGCTGGCGCGCGAGGCAATGCCCCTGCAGCTGGAACCCAGCCAGGTGGCCTGGCGATTGGCGATGCACCTGGCATCGGTGCCCAACTGACTTGAAACGGCGGCGCTGATGCCGCATTGGCCACGGCCATGAGCAAGCCGCGTTTCTATGTCACCACCGCCATCGCCTATCCCAATGGCCGTCCGCACATGGGCCATGCCTATGAGGCGATTGCCACCGATGTGATCGCCCGGTTCAAGCGGCTGGATGGACATGACGTGCGCTTCCTGACCGGCACGGATGAGCATGGCCTGAAGATCGACCAGGCGGCCCGTGCTGCCGGCATGAACCCGCAAGCCTATGTCGATCAGATGGTGGCGCCGTTCCGCGCGCTGGACGAGCAGCTTGGCATCAGCTTTGACCGCTTCATTCGCACCACCGATGCCGATCACAAGGCGTTGGTGCAGGCATTGTGGCAGCGCATGGCCGCCAATGGTGATCTTTACCTTGGCCGCTACGAGGGTTGGTATTCGGTCCGCGACGAGGCCTATTATGACGAGGCTGAGCTGGTGGAGGCGCAGGATGCCGCTGGCGCCACCATCAAGCTGTCGCCGCAGGGCACGCCGGTGGAATGGACGGTGGAGGAAAGCTGGTTCTTCAAGCTGTCTGCCTATCAGGAGCGGCTGCTGACCCTGTATGACAGCAACCCCGCCTTCATCCAGCCGCAAAGCCGGTTCAACGAGATGCGCGCCTTTGTGGCCGGCGGCCTTTCGGACCTGTCGGTCAGCCGCACCTCGTTCAGCTGGGGCATCCCGGTGCCGGGGGATGAGCGGCACGTCATGTATGTCTGGCTGGATGCGTTGGCCAATTATCTGACCGGGGCCGGCGGGCTGGACGGCGAATGGTGGCCGGCCGATTTGCACATCGTGGGCAAGGATGTGGTGCGGTTCCACACCGTCTATTGGCCGGCGTTCCTGATGTCGGCCGGGATTGCCTTGCCCAAGACGGTGTTCGGCCACGGCTTTCTGCTGAACCGCGGCGAGAAAATGTCGAAGACGCTTGGCAATGTCGTTGACCCGGCCGAAATGGCGACCCGCTTTGGTGTCGACCGGCTGCGCTGGTTCCTGTGCCGAGAGGTCGCCTTTGGCGAGGACGGCAGTTATAGCGACGAAGCCATTGTCGAGCGTACCAACGCCGATCTGGCCAACGGCATCGGCAATCTGGCGCAGCGCAGCCTGTCGATGGTGGCCAAGAATCTGGGCGGCGTGATGCCGGTGCGCGGCCAGCCTGGCGACAGCGAACTCCGCCTGAAGGAGGCGTTCCATGCCGGGACTGAAGCCTACTTCGGGGCCATGAATGCCCTCGCGCTCCACAAGGCGCTGGATGCCATCATGGGGATGGTCACGGCGGCCAACGGCTATTTCACCGAGAATGCGCCCTGGGCGCTGGCCAAGACCGATACGGTGCGCATGGCCGAGGTGCTGGCGGCGACGCTGGATGCCACAAGGCGGATCGTGCTGCTGGCGCAACCCTTCATGCCGGCCAGCACGGCCGCCCTGCTCGATCAGCTTGGTGTGGCAACAGATACCCGTGATTTCAGTGGTTTCAACACGCCTGTTGAAGCTGGCGCGCAGCTGCCGGCACCCGCTGGCGTGTTCCCGCGTGTCACGCTGGATGTCTGAGCCATGTTGATCGACAGCCATTGCCACCTGAACTACGCCGGTCTGGGAGACGATGTGCCCGGCGTGTTGGCGCGGGCACGGGCGGCCGGTGTGTCAGGCTTTCTGGCGATTTCCTGCCGTTTGAGCGAGTGGGACGGGGTGATATCGATTGCCGAGGCGCATGATGGCGTGTGGGCCAGCGTTGGCATCCATCCCCACGAAGCCGATGAGCATCCCGATACCGATGCGGCTACGCTGATCGCTGCCACGACGCACCCGAAGGTGGTCGCCATCGGGGAGACCGGGCTGGATTATTACTACGACAAGTCGGACCGGGATCGGCAGAAGGCCAGTTTCCGCAGCCACATCCAGGCAGCGCGGGCGACGGGCCTGCCGCTGATCGTCCACACCCGCGACGCCGAAGCCGACACGCTGGACCTGCTGCGTGAGGCCGGGGAGGGGCCGTTGACCGGGGTGATCCATTGCTTCACCGCCAGCCAGGCCTTTGCCGAGGCGGCGCTGGATCTGGGCTTCTATATCAGCCTGTCGGGCATCGTGACGTTCAAGAGTGCCCGCGATCTGCAGGCGACGGCGAAGACCATCCCCGCGGAGCGTCTGCTGGTGGAAACTGATGCGCCCTATCTGGCGCCAGTGCCGATGCGCGGGAAAACCTGTGAGCCGGCCTTTGTGGCCCACACGGCGCGCTTCCTCGCCGAGCTGCGCGGCGAACGGGTCGAGGATCTGGCGGCAACCACCACGCGCAATTTCCATGCGCTGTTCGCAAAGGCCGCGGCATGACCCATTATATTCTGACGGTCACGGCACAGGATCGCATCGGGATCGTCGCCGCGGTGACCAGTTGGCTGGCCGGCAACCAGGGCTTCATCATCGAATCCCAGCAATATGCCGATCTGGAAAGCGGCCGCTTCTTCATGCGCATCGCCTTCCAGCCCGGCGGGCCACAGTTCCCCGCGCTGCCCGTGTTGCGCGATGGTTTCAAGGCAATTGCGGAAGCTTTTGATCTGGAATGGGAACTGGTTTCGAGCGACGACCGGCTGCGCGTGATGATCGCCGTTTCAAAGGGCGGCCATTGCCTCAATGATCTGTTGCATCGCTGGCGGGTTGGCAGCCTGCCCATCGACATCCCGCTGGTGGTGTCAAACCATCCCGATCTGGCCCCCCTGGCCGGGTTCCACGGCATACCCTTCCATCATCTGCCGATCACCAACGGCGACAAGCTCGGCCAGGAAGCCCGGTTGCTGCAACTGGTGGAGGATCATCGCATCGATCTGGTGGTGCTGGCCCGTTACATGCAGGTGCTTTCGGATCAGGTCTGCCAGGCGTTGTCGGGCCGCTGCATCAACATTCACCACAGTTTTCTGCCCAGCTTCAAGGGCGCCCGGCCCTATCACCAGGCGCATGCCCGCGGCGTTAAGCTGATCGGGGCCACCGCCCATTATGTCACCGGCGATCTGGATGAAGGCCCGATCATCGAGCAGATGACCGAACGGGTGGATCACGGCCACAGTGCCGAGACCATGGCCGCCATGGGCCGCGATCTGGAGGCACAGGTGCTGGCCCGCGCCGTGACCTGGGCAGCCCAGCGGCGCATTCTGCCAAATGGCCAGCGCACGATCGTGTTCCGGCCATAGGGCAGGGCGGGCGTGCGCATCACCATCCTTGGTTGCGGCGGTTCCAGCGGGGTGCCGCGCATCGGCGGCCCTGGCGGTGCCGGCAATTGGGGCCTGTGTGATCCAGCCAACCCCAGGAACCGGCGCCGCCGCGTGTCCGTGCTGGTGGAAGCGGCCGGCAAGACCGTGCTGATCGATTGCGGGCCGGATTGCCGGGAGCAATTGTTGTCAGCCCAGGTGGCCCATCTGGATGCGGTGTTCATCACCCATGATCATGCCGATCATGCCCATGGCATTGATGATCTGCGGCCGGTGTTTCATGCCATGCAGCGGCCAATCAACGTGTGGGCCAGCCCGGCCACGTTTTCCGTGCTGAAATCGCGCTTCGATTATGTGTTCGAAGGCGCGCATGGCTATCCGGCAACCTGCGTTGCACATGATCTGTTGGCACCGGTGCAACTCGGCGAGCTGCGTGTCACCGGCTTTCCCCAGCTGCATGGCGATATTGAATCAACGGGCTTCCGTTTTGATCATGATGGCAAGAGTTTTGCCTACTCGACTGATGTAAAAGCCTTTGATCATCGCGCTGATCTGGCTTTGACCGACCTTGATCTGTGGGTGGTCGATGCGGCCATGCGGCACCCGCATCCGACGCACAGCCATCTGGCGCAAACGCTGGACTGGATTGCAGAGCGGCGGCCGGGCAGGGCGGTGCTGACCCACATGGACCAGACCCTGGATTATGCGAGCTTGTTGGCCGAACTGCCCGTCGGGGTTGAACCTGGTTACGACGGGCTGGTCATCACCCTATAACGCCAACAGGGCGAACCCCAGCGCCAGCGCCAGGCTGGTGATGCTGGCGACCAGGCCGACCAGCAGTGGCTTGGGCCCGGCCTTGAGGATTTCACCCAACGGCGAACGGATGGCCGTGGCAGCCACCGATACGGCCAGCATCCAGCTCGAAGCATCCGCCGCCAGGCCCGATACCGCATCCGGAATGATGCCGGTGGAATTGACGCCGGCCACCACGAAAAAGCCGGCCACAAACCAGGGAAGCAGCGGCGCGGCGCGTTTGCCGCCGCTGATCTTCAGTGGCGCTGGGAAGGCCATGGCGACCAGCGCCAGCACCGGCGCCAGCAAGGCAACCCGTGCCAGTTTCACGATGGTGGCGGTTTCGCCGGCCGCGGGGGAAAAGGCATAGCCGGCGCCCAAGGTCTGCGCCACATCATGGATCGATGCACCAAGCACAAACCCGGCCTGCAAGTCGTTGAGATGAAACAGCTCGCATATGGCTGGATAGAGCACGAGCGCCGCGCTGCTCATGGTCGACGTGCCAACCAGGACAAGGGTCAATTCGGCCTGGCGGACCCGGCGTTCGCTGAGTGTGGCCGACAGGGCCATGGCGGCGGACGCGCCGCAGATGGCAACGGCGCCGCCCGACAAGGTGCCGAACGCCGGCGAAAAGCCCAGGCTACGTGCGGTGGCGACGCCAGCCGCGATGGTGATGGCGACAATGGCCACCACCGCCAGCAGGGATTGCGGCCCCAAAGCAATGATCTGCTCAAGCGTGATGCGGGCGCCGACCAGCACGATGGCCCAACGCAGCAACTCGCGACTGGCCAAAGTCAGGCCCGGTGTGAGCCGCCGATCGGCTGACAGGAAATTCATGGCAAGGCCGATGAGCAGCGCCAACAGCGTCAGTGGCGCGCCATAACGATCCGCGAGCGATGCCGCCGCCAAGGTTGCGAGCACGGCTACGGAGAGCCCAGGAAGATAATCACGCCAACGGGTTGCAGGCGTTCGTTCAATATCGCCATAAAGATCGGCGGCCTGCGGCAAGGCGGATGGCTGGACGTCCATGGCAGATGGTTAGGCTGTAGCCACTGATCTGCCAAGGGCCAGCATAAGTTTATTAAACATAATATATATTATCGATAAATCAGCATGATCTCAGGAGGCGATCCCGAGCGCCTGTTCAACCCGCCTCACCCAGGCCGCCACCGCCGGCCATTCCGTCAGATCAAAGCCGCCCTCATGGGCAAAGCGCGTGTAGGCAACCAGGCCAATATCGGCACAGCTGAGCGCATTGCCCACAAACCATTGGCGGCCGCCCAGATGATTGGCCATCAGATCCAACGCTGCGCGGCCCTTGCGTTCGAGTGCGGGGTCAATCTCGGCATCGCTCTTGCCCAGATAATGCTTCTGGAACCGCCGAACCGCGATCGCCGGTTCGTGGGTATATTGTTCCCAGAACAGCCATTGCAGCATTTCGGCGCGTTCAAATCCATCGGCCGGGATCAGATCGCTGCCGTCGGCCAGATAGAGCATCATGGCATTGGATTGGGCCAGCACCCGCCCGTCCGCCAGTTGCATTGCCGGCACTTGCCCCATCGGAAACCGGGCCAGATAGTCGGCCGACTTGGCCTCACCCTTCACGACATCAATATCAACCCAGTGATAGGCAAGGCCGAGATGATCGGCCACGAACTTCACCTTGAGACAGTTACCGGAAATCCTGTCGCCATAAAGGGTGAACATCAGGGGGCCTCCTTTGCCTGTTGGCCCATAGCGGCGGCGCGTCGCGATTGAAAGCCGGTGCGGGCTGCGGCAGGAAGGCGTGATGAGCAGCCCTGACCTTGCCCTTGATCGCCTTGCCAATATCATGGCCGCTCTGCGCCACCCCGAGCGCGGCTGCCCTTGGGATCTGGCGCAGGATTTCGACACGATCGCGCCTTACACCATCGAGGAAGCCTATGAAGTGGCCGAGGCGATTGCGGCGCGCGACATGGGCGAGTTGAAGAAGGAACTGGGCGATCTGCTGTTCCAGGTGGTGTTCCACAGCCGCATGGCCGAGGAAGCGGGCCATTTTGCGCTGGCCGATGTGGTGACCAGCCTGTGCGAAAAGATGGAACGGCGGCATCCCCATATTTTTGGCGACGGCACACGGGCGGCGGATGCTGGCGCCCAGAAGGCCGAGTGGGAGCGCATCAAGGCCGAGGAGCGGGCCGCGGCCGGCGCGCCGGAGCGGCCGGTTTCGGCGCTGGATGGGGTGGCGCGTGCCCTCCCTGCCCTCATGCGTGCCGAAAAACTGCAGGCGCGTGCCGCGCGCGTGGGCTTTGAATGGCATGATGTGGCCGGCGTGCGTGCCAAACTGGATGAGGAATTGGCCGAGTTTGACATGGCCGCAGACGATGCCCATCGCGCCGAGGAAATGGGCGACGTGCTGTTCGTGATGGCCAATCTGGCGCGGCGGCATGGCATTGATCCGGAAGCGGCCCTGCGCGCCGGCAATGCCAAGTTCGAACGCCGGTTCCGTGCCATGGAGGCGCTGGCCGGCCCGGCATTTGCAACACTGCCGCTGGAACGCCAGGAGGAATATTGGCAGCAGGTGAAGGCCGCCGAGCGGCGCTGATCCGGCTTGCACAGCGGCCATGGCCGCCGCATGATCCGCCCCACTTGGCTCTGGTGGGGAGAATCGGGCATGTCGCTGAATCGCCGCGTGTTTCTGGCTGGAGCCGCCGGGGCATCCCTGGCCGGTGCCGCCAATGCCAGCATCCTTGCCGCCGGCGCCAGCGCGGCCGAAGCGCGGGCGCTGGAGGCCATCGCAGCCTATCTGGAAGCGCATCGGCGCCACTTTGGCCTGCCAGCCATGGGCATGGTGCTGGTGAGCGGCGCCAAAAGCTTCACCATCCTGTCGGGCACGCGCGATTATCGCGAAACGCAAGCGCTGGCCGGCGACGAGCTGTGGCAGATCGGCAGCATTTCCAAAAGCTTCATTGCCCTTATCTGCCTCGCGCTGCAGGCAGAGGGTAAGCTGACCCTGGATGATGAACTGCGCCAGCATCTGCCCGAAGCGCGGCTGCCCGGTGTGTCGTCGGGCGGGCCGTTCACCATTCGGGGCCTTTTGGATCACACCACTGGCCTGCCAGATTTTGCCCCGGCCATTGGCATCAAGCTGTGGCGCGGCTTTGGCGCCGGCAAGGGTTGGAGTTACAGCAACACCGGCTATGATCTGTTGGGCAAGATGATCGCCCGGATCGAAGCCAAGCCGCTGTATCAGGTGATCGAGGAGCGGGTTTGCAAGCCATTGGGCATGACGGCCACGCGCGGCGCCATCCAGTGGCGCGACCGCACCCGTTATCCGGCGAGCTTCAGCCCGGTGCGGCCTGACAGGCCGGTGCTCACCGCCATGGCGCTGGCGCCGGCGCCCTGGGTGGATGCCGATCTTGGGGCCGGGTCTGTCGCGGCCCCCCTGCCCGACATGGCCCGTTACCTGAAGTTCCTGATCGCGGTCGGCCAGGGCAAGGGCGCCCCGCTGCTGACCGATGCGCAGGCGCGGCTGTGGCTGGAAAGCCCGGTGCCGCAAGACCCGGCGCTGCCGGCCGAAACCTATGGCCTGGGCCTGATGCACCGGCTGGATGAGGATCGCCCCCTCCTCCACCACACTGGCGGGATGGTGAGTTTTTCCTCGTCATTTCATGTGGATGCCGCCGCTGGCGTTGGTGCCTTTGCCAGCTGCGCCGTGGGCGGGATCAATTACCGGCCGCGCCTGATCACGCTCTATGCGCTGCGCACGCTGCGGGCGGCGGCGAGCGGTGGCGCCATGCCGGCACCGCCGCCGTTGGGCGCCCTGCCCGACAATGCCGGTGATTTTGTTGGCAGCTACACGGATGGTGACCGGCGCCTGACCATCCTGCCCGGCCTGATCGCCGAGATTGATGGCCAGCGCGCCGGCCTGCAGGCGCAGGGGGATGTGATGGCCACGGCCCATCCCGCCTTGGTGGAATGGCCACTGGTGGTGGTGCGCGGCGGCAAGAAGGGCGATGAGGGCGCGGTGATCGCCATCGATCATGGCGAACGGCGCTTTGTCCGTTCCGGTGCCAATGCGGCCCTGCCACCAACCCCGCCAGAACTGTCCGCATTGGCCGGCCATTATCAAAGCGATGATCCCTGGATCGGCGGCATCGCCATCGTGGCGCGCGGCGACCGGCTGTATCTTGGCGGGGTGGAGCCGCTGCGGCCCACCGGCAAGGATGAATGGACCCCAGCCTCTTCGAAAGACAATCCGGAACGGTTGCTGTTTGATGGCTTTGTGAACGGCGTGCCGCAGGTGCTGATCTGGTCAGGCCGGCGGCTGGAGAGGCGCGACCCGTAACGCCACGCAACGGTCCCGCCCGGCGAGATCGGGATGGAGGCTGGCGCAAAGGCCGTGCTGTGCGGCCAAATCCAGCAGGGCCGGGCCCTGGGTGTGGCCGATTTCGAGCAGAGCGAGCGCGCCGGGCTGCATCAGGCCGGCCAGTTGCGGCAGGATGCGGCGATAATCATCCAGCCCGTCCGCGCCGGCGAACAGGGCGCTGGCGGGTTCATGGTCTCGAACCTCGGCTGAAAGCGTTTCCGTTTCAGCGATATAGGGCGGGTTGCTGAGAATGAGATCGAAGCGCTCATCAACCCCCTGCCCCCAATTGCCGCGCATGAAGCGCGCGCGATCGGCAAGGCCGGTGCGGACGGCATTTTCGGATGCCACCGCCAGCGCGGCCGGACTGGCATCGATGCCGAGGCCGCTGGCATCAGGCCATTCGCTCAGCGCGGCCAACAGCAGGGCGCCGGAACCGGTGCCGAGATCGAGGATACGGGTGGGCGCCGGCTGGCACAGGCGCAGCGCCAGATCGATCAGGGTTTCGCTGTCGGGGCGCGGAATCAGCACATCGGGCGTGACCTTCAGGTCAAGCGACCAGAATTCGCGGCTGCCGGTGATGTGCGCCACGGGCTCCCCCTTGGCGCGACGTTCAACAAGCAGATCATAGGCTTGGGCGTCAATCCTGCGATCCGGATGCAGCAACAGCTCGCCACGGGAAATGCCGAGCAGATGGGCCAGCAACACTTCGGCATCCAGCCGCGCAGTGTCGCCGCCAATCCGGCTGGCGGCGGCGTTGAGCGCGGCGATGGCGTGCATCAGCCCAGGCTCGCCAGCCGGGCGGCTTCGTCTTCGGCGACCAGGGCGCGCACCACTTCGTCCAGCCCCGGCCCTTCGAGGATTTCGGGCAGGCGGTGCAAGGTGAGGTTGATGCGGTGATCGGTGACGCGGCCTTGCGGGAAATTATAGGTGCGGATCCGTTCGGAGCGGTCGCCGCTGCCGACCATGGCCTTGCGATCGGCGCTGCGGCTGCTGGCGAGGCGTTCGCGCTCGGCATCGAACAGGCGGGCACGCAGCAATTTCAGGGCCTTGGCCTTGTTCTTGTGCTGGCTCCGCTCATCCTGCACTGCCACCACGGTGCCTGTGGGAATATGGGTGATCCTGACCGCGCTGTCGGTGACGTTGACATGCTGGCCGCCGGCGCCGCTGGCACGGAACACGTCGATGCGCAGGTCCTTCTCGTCGATGGCGATGTCAACGTCCTCGGCCTCGGGCAGCACGGCGACGGTGGCGGCACTGGTGTGGATGCGGCCGCCGGCTTCGGTGACGGGCACGCGCTGCACCCGATGCACGCCGCTTTCAAATTTCAGCCGGGCGAACACGCCGGGGCCAGAAACGCTGGCGACCAGTTCCTTGAAGCCACCAAGATCAGCCGCATTTTGCGAGAGGATTTCCCAGCGCCATCCATGGGTTGCGGCATAGCGCTCATACATGCGGGCTAGATCGCCGGCAAACAGCGCAGCCTCATCCCCGCCGGTGCCAGCGCGGATTTCGAGCACCGCCGACCGGTCATCGGCGGCATCGCGCGGCAGCAGTTGCAAGGCCAGCGCCCGTTCGGCGGCCGGCAATCGCTCGGCGATGCTGGCCAGTTCTTCCTGTGCCAGCGCGTGCATCTCGTCGCTTGGCGGGATGGCTTGCAGTTCGGCTTGTTCGGCCAGCAGCGCGCGCCAGCTTTTCGCCGCCTCCACCACCGGGGTCAGTTCGGCATAATCCTTTGACAGCGCAACAAATTGTTCCGGTGGCAACGCCGGATTGCCCATGTCGTGCGCCAGTTGTTCGTGGCGGCGCTCGATCTGGGCGATGCGCTCGACTGGCAGGCTCATCCCTTCAGGCCACCGCCGGCCAGCCTGGCCTGGATGGCGGACACGGCTTCAGCCATCGCGACCGGCACCTGCTCGCCGCTGCCCAGATCGCGCATGGTGACAATGCCGCCGGCAACCTCATCACCGCCGATCAGCACGGCGATGCGGGCACCGGATTTGCCGGCACGCTCCATCTTCTTCTTGAGACTGCCGCGCCAGCCTTGTTCGGCGGCGATGCCGGCACGGCGCAAGCCGTTGAGAAGATTGAGCGCTGACCCCTCCGCCTCGGCGCCGACCGCCACCACGGCGACCTGCACCGGATTGGCCCCCGGTTCGGCCACCAGCATCGCCAGCCGCTCAATGCCGGCGGCCCAGCCAACGGCCGGGGTTTCGGGGCCGCCCATGTGGCCGATCAGGCCGTCGTAACGGCCGCCGCCCAGCACGGTGCCCTGCGCGCCCAGGCTTTGGGTGACGAATTCGAACACGGTGTGGCGATAATAGTCGAGGCCTCGCACCAGCCGGGCGTTGCGGGTCCAGGCGATGCCGCTGGCCTGCAGACCAGCCTGCAGCTTTTCAAAGAACTGGCCAGCCTCGCTGGTGAAGAATGCATCGATCTGCGGGGCTTCGGCCACCAGCGCCTGATCGCGCGCATCCTTGCTGTCGAGGATGCGCAGCGGGTTGACCTCCAGCCGGCGCTGGCTGTCTTCGGAGAGGTCGCCACGGTGGGCGGCGAAATGGGCGGCGACGGCGGCGCTCCAGGCGGCGCGGGTGGCGGGATCGCCCATGGAGTTCAGGGTGACGACGACATCATCGGCGATGCCCAGTTCGTCGAGCAGATGCTGGCCGAGCGCAATCACCTCCACATCGGCCGCCGGCTCACCAGCGCCGAGGATTTCGGCGTCGAGCTGGTGGAACTGGCGGAAACGGCCCTTTTGCGGGCGTTCGTAGCGGAACAGCGGCCCCCAGGCCGCCAGCTTCAAGGGCGCCAGCTGCTGCCAGCCATTTTCGATATAAGCCCTTGCGATCCCAGCGGTAAATTCCGGCCGCAGGCACATGGCATCGCCGCCGCGATCGGTGAATTCATACATTTCCTTGGAAACCACATCGGTGGTTTCGCCAAGGCTGCGGGCGAACACGGCGGTGGCTTCGAACACTGGCACTTCCACCCGGCCAAAGCCGTGGAGCTTGCGGACACGGTTGAACGTTTCGATGACATGATCGAAGCGGGCGGCAGCCTCGCCGATCATGTCTTGTGTGCCGCGGGGTTTCTGGGGGGCCTTGCTCATGGCCTGCGGAATAGGCGAGTGCGCGGCGTGGCGCAACGGGGCGGCCTGTCCCCCCTTCCCCGGTGGCCGCAGCTTCGCTAACCAGCGGGCATGCGCGCTATTCTGCTCCTTGCCTCCGCCCTGATTGCTGCGCCGGCCCTGGCCCAGCGGTCGCTGCCGCAACCCTTGCCGATCGTGGATGCCGTCCCGGCCGCCCGCGACACGCCCTTCCCCGGTACCATCAAGTTGCATGTGGATGCGACCGACACGCAGCGGGGGGTGTTCCGGGTGGCCGAGGCGATCCCGGTGCCGGCGGAACTGGCTGGCAAGCGCATGGCGCTGCTGTTCCCCAAATGGCTGCCCGGCAAGCATGCGCCGCGCGGCGAGATCGAGAAGCTGGCCGGGCTGGAGATCAGTGCCGGCGGCAAGCCCTTGATGTGGAAGCGGGATCCGCTCGATGTGTTCGCCTTTTGGGTGGAGGTGCCGGCGGGTGCCACCGCGCTTGACGTGCGGTTCGATTTCCTGTCGGCCACCGACGGGCCGCAGGGGCGCATCGTGGTGACCAGCGACATGCTGAACCTGCAGCCGAACAGCGTGTCGCTTTATCCGGCGGGCTGGTTCACGCGCCAGATTCCGGTGGAAATGTCGGTCACCTGGCCCGACGGCTGGCAGGCCGGTTCGGCGATGCGGGAGGCACGCCGCGATGGCAACCGGATCACCTACCAAGTCACTGATTATGAAGCGTTGGTGGACAGTCCCTTCTTTGCCGGGCGGCATTTTGCCAAATGGGATCTGGGCCAGAATGTCACCCTGAATGTCGTGGCCGACGAGGCGCGCTTTCTGAAGGCCAGCGACGAGCAGATCGGCAAGCACAAGGCCTTGGTCAGCCAGGCAATCAAGCTTTTTGGCACCCGCCAGTTTGACCATTATGATCTGTTGCTCTCCCTCACCGAAAAAATGGGCGGCATCGGGCTGGAGCATCACCGCAGTTCCGAGAACGGGGTGGACACCGGCTATTTCACCGATTGGGAGCGGGGCCCGGGCCGGCGCAACCTGTTGCCGCACGAATTCACCCACAGCTGGAACGGCAAGCACCGGCGCGGCGCCGATCTGGTGACGCCGGATTTCCGCACCCCGATGCGCAATTCGATGCTGTGGGTGTATGAAGGGCAGACGCAGTTCTGGGGCTATGTGCTGCAGGCGCGCTCGGGCCTGGTGTCCGTTGCCGAAACCATTGATCAGATTGCCGGAATCGCCGCCACGCTGGACAATCGGCCGGCGCGCGGCTGGCGCAGCCTGGATGACACCACCAATGATCCGATCATCACGCCGCGCGCGCCCAAGGGCTGGCTGAGCTTCCAGCGCAGCGAGGATTATTATGCCGAGGGCATGCTGGTGTGGCTGGAGGTGGACGGCATCATCCGGCGCGAGAGCAAGGGCTTGAAAAGCCTGGATGATTTTGCCCGGCGCTTCTTTGGCACGGGCGATGGCGACTGGGGCGTGAAGCCTTATGATTTCAATGGCTTGGTTGCTGATCTGAATGCGGTGCAGCCTTATGACTGGGCTGGTCTGCTGACGACGCGGCTCACCGAAAAGGCCGGTGGCGCGCCGCTGAAGGGGCTGGAGATGCTGGGCTGGAAGCTGGTCTATCAGGACAAGCCGAGCAGCGCCTTCACCGATGCCAACCGGCGCCAGGTCAATCTGATGTTTTCGGGCGGGCTGCTGCTCGGCACCAATGGCAAGGTGGACCAGGTGCTGTGGGGCAGTGCTGCGTTCGATGCAGGGCTGGTGGTGGGGGACGTGATCATCGCGGTGAACGAGATCCCCTACAGCGATGATGCCCTGCGTGCGGCGGTGACGGCGGCGAAAGGTGGCACGGCGCCGATCCGGCTGCTGGTGAAGACGGATGACCGGGTGCGCAGCGTGGACTGGGCGTGGAACGGCGGCTTGCGCTATCCGCGGCTGGAGCGGCTGGCGCCGCTGGATGCGAAGAACCCGACCGGGCTGGAGCGGTTGCTGACGGCGAAGTAGCCACTGCCCACCCCCAACCCCTCCCGCATGCGGGAGGGGAGGACTTAGCCCAGTGCCTTCAGGCCGGCGATGCAGGCGATCAGGGTGATGAGCAGCAGGGCGCGGGCGAGGCTCAATGGTTCGGCGTAGAAGGCGATGCCGATAAGCGCGGTGGCGCCGGCGCCGATGCCGGCCCACACGGCATAGGCGGTGCCCATCGGGATATGGCGGCCGGCCAGCGCCAACAGGCCCATGGAGGCGGTGACGGCGACGAGGAAGCCGGCGAGCGCCACCAGGTTGCGGCCGCCATCGATGTGGCGCAGCGCGGTGGTGAAGCCGGCTTCGCACAGGCCGCCGGCCAGCAATGCCACCCAGGCCCAGTTTGCGTTCATTTTCCTGCCCTCCGCCCAAAGTCCCATCGTCCGCGTCATTTGGACCGTGGACAATATTGCCGCAGCCCCGTAACCCGCCCTCAAACCGAACAACAGGAGTTTTCAGAGCGATGCGTATCGATGCGATCCCGATTGGCGTGAACCCGCCGCATGATGTCAACGTGATCATCGAATGCCCGCTGGGCGGCGAGCCGGTGAAATATGAGCTGGACAAGGCATCGGGCGCACTGTTCATCGATCGCATCCTGCACACGCCGATGCGTTATCCGTGCAACTATGGCTTCATCCCGCACACGCTGGCCGATGATGGCGATCCCATCGATGCGCTGATCGTGGCGCGCACGCCGTTCATGCCGGGCTCCATCGCCCGCGTGCGGCCGGTGGGCGTGCTGATGATGGAAGATGATGGCGGCGGCGATGCCAAGCTGCTCTGCGTGTCGGTGAACAAGGTCTACCCTTATTATTCCGACGTCGAGGAATATAGCGATCTGCCCAAGATCGTGCTCGACCAGATCGAGCATTTTTTCACCCATTACAAGGATCTGGAGCCGGGCAAGTGGGTGAAGTGCTCGGGCTGGGAAGGCCGGGCCACGGCCGAGAAGCTGATCCTGGAATCGATCGAGCGCTATGAAGCCGAGAAGGCCGGCCGCCTGGCGGTGGAGCACAAGGAACACCCCGGCGCACCGCGCTGAGACGCGCGTTCCGGACGATGCGAAGGGCGGCCCCGGTGGCCGCCCTTTTCATGTTGGCCGGCGGCGTGATGAAATTTTCAAGGAACAGGCCGATTTTGCCATGGGGCGGTGGCTGTAGGACAGGCCGGTAGCCAAGCATCTGCAATTGTTCTGGAATTTCCACCGGTGTTTCGGTTTTGAGGCCCAACTGGCTGATTCGGCGGCATTTTGGCGTGGCAAAAGCGTGTGATTTGGTGCCCGCGTCTGGCGCTGCGGTGACCGCAGGCTGCGGGCTGGTGACCGCATATTGCGCGCGGGTGACCGCGCTTCTTGCGCGGGTGACGCCCTAAAGCAGCCGCTGCAGATTGGCCATGGCGGTCATGGCGGCGGGGCGCAGTTGCTGGAGGATGGCGATCTTGTCCGCCTCGTGCGGCTGCACATCGCGCATCACGGCGCCAAAGCCATCCAGCCGGCAATTGATGATCCACTGCATCAGGTCGCGGTGCTGGGACCAGGCGCCCTGGTTGAACAGGTTGACCAGTGCGGCGCGCGGGAAATCGGTGATGGCATCGGGCAGTGGCACCGCCATGGTGAGGGCATTCTGCGCCGCCTCCCCCTCCACATGGGCTTCCACCCAGGCGATGAGCGCGGCGCTGAACGCCGGTTGCGGCACGCGCACCATCTGCGGCACGATCTTGCCAGGCTGGAACACCGGCACCGGCGGCCGCCGCTCCACGGCCGAGGCGGTGCAATCGATGAACAATGTGCCCGGCGGCGTGGCGCGGCTGCCGCCGTCCAGCAGCATGCGGTCCGGCTCCAGCGCCTGCACCCGGCCCAGGCGGATCACATCGGTGATGCGCTGCAGTTCGCGCACTTCGGCGGTGGAGGCGATGGCATAGTGGAACATTTCCGGCCAATGATCGCGCGAAATGCGGTGCATGTAGCCGCAATCTTCCAGCCGGGCGAAGAGATCGGCGGCATCGCTGGCCGCGCCCAGCGCAGCCATGAACCTTAGCTGCCCGCCGATGGATTCTTCGAAAAAGGCCTGGCCGGGCTGCACGGCGCTGCGGTTGAAGAACCAGGAGGCGCGCGGCGCCACCCAGCTGATCATGTCGGGCGTGGCACCGGCGGCGAGCAGCCACAGGATCGTGTCCATCCCGGTCTTGCCGGCGCCGAGCACGACATAATGGCGCGGCATGGCATCGGGATTGCGCCAGAGGTGCGGCAGCTCCCCGGGCGGCACGATGCGCACGCCATCGGCGACGGCGAATTTGCGCGTGTGGGTGGCCGGCACGCTGGTGGCGAGATAGGTGGAATCGATGATCTTGCGGCCAATGCTGACCTGGGTTTCGGCGCCGCTGACCAGGTTGACGATGCGGCCATCGCCGACATGGTTGCTGAACGGCAGATAGCGCACGCGGCCGGTGGGCAGCAGCACCCGGTTCATCACCGTTTCGAAATAGGCGCTGACCTCCGCGCCCGAGGCCAGTTCATAAAGGCCGGCGTTGAGGCCTTGGGTGTCGATCTGGCCCGATCCCAGCGGCAGCGAGGCGACGCCATAAAAGGCCGAGGGCTGGTGCAGCGTCACGAAGCCATAGGCATCATTCCAGTGGCCGCCCGGCTTGGCGTGGCGATCGACGATGGTGATGGTGGCATCGGGCAGTTCGGTGAGCAGCGTATCGGCAAAGGCGAGGCCCATGGCGCCCGCGCCGATGAGCAGATAATCGCTGTGGTGCTGGCCGCTCATTGGCTGTTGGCCAGCGCGGTCAGCGCGTCCCCATCCACCCGCATCACCGTCCATTCGTCCATCGGCTTTGCCCCCAGCGCCTTGTAGAAACCGATGGCAGGCGTGTTCCAATCGAGCACGGACCATTCGAACCGGCCATAGCCGCGGGCGACCGCGATGCCGGCCAGATGCACCAGCAGCGCCTTGCCCAGCCCGGCGCCGCGCGCCGACGGCAAGACGAACAGATCTTCGAGATAGAGGCCGGGCTTGCCGGTCCAGGTCGAGAAGTTGGTGAAGAACAGCGCCAGGCCGACGGCCACGCCATCCTGCTCGGCCAGCACGCATTCGGCGGCGGGCTTGTCCCCGAACAGGGCGCGAGCGAGATCATCGTGGCTCGCCTTCACCGCATCCGGTTCCTTTTCATAGATCGCCAGTTCGACGATCAGCCGGTGGATGGCGGGAATATCAGACGGGGTGGCGGCGCGGATCATGATTGCCAGCCATGGCCGCGGTTGCGCCGGCTGGCAAGGCCGGGCGATCAGAAGCCGAGATAGACGCTGCCAATCCCGAACAGGAAGAACCCGACAAACAAGCCCAAGGCGAGCTTCATGTTGACATTCTTCATGACGACCTCCCCCGAATTGGTTACGAGATTGTCATGATGTTTGCGGCGGGGGCAGGTGTCAACGCGTCGCAGCACGGGTCCATATGGCAAGCCCCGCCATGGCCCAGGCCGCCAGCAGCGCCAGCAGGGCCTGCCGCCAATCGCCATCGATCAGCAGCACCAGCGCCGCCATCTTGGCCAGCCCCACGCCCAGCCAGAGCAGGCCGGCCAGGCCGCGCTTCACAACATGCGGCCCATGGCGCGGAACATCCACATCACGCTGAAGAAGGCGAGGCTGACGGAGGGGACGGCGAACAGCCAGTAGCGCGCGCCCCGGTCCACCCGATCAGGCAGCCACAGGCGCAGAAGGACGAAGGCGGTGGCAGCCGGGGCGGTGAGGCCGGCGAGCCAGGTCAGCCGGTCCGCGTCAAAGCCGAGGCCAATGGCTTCGAGCAGGACGACCAGCGCGCCAAGCCCGAAGCACCACATGGCGACGCGATAGCCATAGGCCACCGCCTGCTGGCGCACCGGTTCTTCCACCCGGCGCGGGCGGGGAGGTCCGCCGTGCATGGCGGCTTATTCCGCGGCGACGGCGGCGGCCGCAGCTTCGTTGGCGGCCTCGATCTCGGCGGCCTTGGCCTCCACCAGGCCGACGATATGCTCGAGCATCCGCTCATCATCGATCACATGATCGGAGATGCCGGAGAGGAACACGGCGTGGCGGCCGTTGCCGCCGCCGGTGAGGCCGATATCGGTTTCGCGGGCTTCGCCAGGGCCGTTGACGACGCAGCCGAGCACGGAGAGCGACAGCGGCGTGGTGATATGGGCGAGGCGGCGTTCCAGCGCGTCCACCGTCTTCACCACGTCAAAGCCCTGGCGGGCGCAGGACGGGCAGGAGACGATCTTGACGCCGCGGGCGCGGATGCCGAGCGATTTCAGGATGTGATAGCCAACCTTCACCTCCTCCACCGGATCGGCGGAGAGCGAGACGCGGATGGTGTCGCCAATGCCGGCCCACAGCAGCATGCCAAGGCCGATGGAGGATTTGACCGTGCCGCCCTGCAGGCCGCCGGCTTCGGTGATGCCCAGGTGCAGCGGATAATCGCAGACTTCGGCGAGGCCATTGTAGGCGGCGACGGCGAGGAACACGTCGCTGGCCTTAACGCTGATCTTGAATTCGTGGAAATCCTCGTCCTGCAGATATTTCATATGCTCGAGCGCGCTTTCGACCAGCGCTTCGGGGCAAGGCTCGCCATATTTTTCGAGCAGATGCTTTTCGAGGCTGCCGGCGTTGACGCCGATGCGGATGGCGCAGCCATTGGCCTTGGCGGCGTTGACCACTTCCTTCACACGGGCGCGGCTGCCGATGTTGCCGGGATTGATGCGCAGGCAGGCGGCGCCGCCATCGGCGGCTTCGAGCGCGCGCTTGTAGTGGAAATGGATGTCGGCCACGATCGGCACGCGGGCGGCGCGGGTGATCTGGCGGAAGGCGGCGGTGGCTTCCGGCGTGGGGCAGGAGACGCGGATGATATCGGCGCCCACCTCTTCACAGGCGCGGATCTGATCGATGGTTGCGGCCGCATCTTCGGTGGGGGTGTTGGTCATGGTCTGCACGGCGATGGGGGCATCGCCGCCCACCGGCACCTTGCCCACCATGATCTGCCGGCTCTTGCGACGGGTGATGTCGCGCCACGGACGCACGCTCATGCCACTTGGCTCCCTTGACTGGTTCGCCCTGCCCGGCGCGAATTTCGCCCTGCCCGATAGCACAGGGATGCGCCCGCGCAAGACGCGGCATAACATGGCAGCATGACCGATTTTCATCTGCCGCCTGAAAACCCTGCCGCCATTCCCGCCGCCACCGTGATCCTGGCCCGCGAAGGGCCGGGCGGCATTCCCGAGTTTCTGCTGGTGCAGCGCGGCGAGCAGCTGGCCTTTGCCGGCGGCGCGCTGGTGTTTCCCGGCGGGCGGGTGGATGCCAGCGACATCCACATTGCCCGCAACCCACAACTGGCCCTGGGCTTTGACGGCCTGAGCGATGTGGACGCGGCCGCGCGCGTGACCTGCGCGCGTGAGGCGCTGGAGGAAACCGGCGTGCTGTTGACCGACGGGCCGCATCCGGACGAGGCGGCCCTGGCCTATGCCCGCAGCCTGCTCGCCGCCGGGCCGGATGAGGCGGAGGCGGTGGGCTTTGCCGGCATGCTGGGGGCGATGGCGCACAAGGTGGATGCGGCGCGCTTCCTGCCGTTCGCGCGCTGGGAGCCGCCGGCCGCCGCCGCCATTGCCCGGCGCTTTGACACGCGATTCTATCTGGCGGATGCCGGGCGCAGCGCCAACGCGACGATCACGCCCGACGGGTTCGAGGCCAAGGCGCTGCGCTGGACGACGGCGGCCGCGGCGCTGGCCGATTATGATGCCGGGCGCGCCGCCATGGTGTTTCCCACCTGGTGCAACATGCACCGGCTGGCGCAATATCAATCATTGATAGGGCTGTTTGACCGCGTGGGCGCCCTGCCCGCACCCTATGTGCAGCCACAGTTTGTGACCATCGATGGCGAGCCGTGGCTGACCATCCCCGAAGGCATTGACTATCCGGTGACGCGGGACCGGGTGGCGAGCTTGCGGCGGGAGTGAGCGGGGGATTTGGCCGGGCCGCCCGTTGAGACGATAGAGATAGAGGAGACCAACATGCGCCTGTTGCCCCTGATTGCCCTGCTGGCCGCGGCACCCGCCCTGGCCCAGACGCCGCCGGCCTCGCCGCCGCCCGCCGCGCCGGCCTCGCCACGCGAACGGCTGATGGCGGCCGATGCCAACAAGGATGGCAAGTGGAGCAAGGAAGAGTGGCTGGCCGCCGGCCGCCGCGAGATGGGCTTCAACATGCTGGACGGCGACAAGGATGGCTTTGTCACCCAGCCGGAGTTGATGGAGGGCATGAAGCGCATGCGGACGATGGGGATGACACCGCCGCCGCAGTGAGGGCGGCGCCCCTCCGCCTCGCGATGCTCGGCACCTCCCCAAACAAGTTTGGGGAGGATTTGTTCTTGCCGCACATATGGTCAGGCAGCCTCTAGGGCCTGAGGCCCCTGCCCTTGGTGCCGGGTTTCAGTGCGCGCTGGGCGAGGTTGGCGAACTGGCAGAGTTCGGCGCGGGTCTGGCGCGGGTCGATGATGGCTTCGACGCCATATTTTTCAGCGGTGCGGAACGGCGAGCGCACGCGTTCCAGCCGTTCGCGGATCTCGGCCAGCTTGGCGGCGGGGTCTTCGGCAGCTTCGAGTTCGGCCCGGTAGGCAGCCTCCAGCCCGCCGGCGATGGGCAGGCTGCCCCAATCGCCCGAGGGCCAGGCCATGCGCCAGCGGAAGCGATCGGCGGGTGCGTGGCCGCTGCCGGCCATGCCATAGGCCTTGCGCAACACCACGCAGGCCCAGGGTACGGACGATTGATATATGGCGGCCAAGGCCCTGGAACCCCAGCGGATTGTCGCCTCCTCCTCGGCGCGGCGGCCGATCAGGAAGCCGGGATTATCGACCAGCTGCACCAGCGGCAGGTGGAAAGTGTCGGCCAGATCGACCATGCGTTCGACCTTGCGGGCAGTGGCCGCGGTCCACAGGCCGCCGAGGCATTCCGGGTTGGAGGCGATGACGGCGACCGGCCAGCCATCCAGCCGGGCCAGGCCCGTGACGACGCCGGTGCCCCACTCGCGACCGATCTCGAACCAGCTGCCCTTGTCAACAATCGCCTCCACGATGGGGCGCACCGGATAGAGCCGGCGCGGATCGCGGGGGACGGCGCCGACCAGCCACTCCTCGGCGCGGGTGACGGGATCATGGCAAGGGGCGCGGGCCGGCAACTCATCGACCGAGGACGGCAGATAGGACAGGAACCAGCGGGTGCGCAGAAACGCCTCGGCCTCGCTGGCGACACGATCATCAACGGCACCATTGCCGGCATGGATGGCGGCGGCGCCCAGTTCCTCCTTGGTGCGTTTTTCCCCGGCAGCGGCGACCACCGGCGGGCCGGCGACAAACATCTGGGCCATGCCATCGACCAGCAGCGAATAATGCGCCATCACCATACGCCCGGCGCCCAGCCCGGCGACGGCGCCCAGGCCCATGGCCACGACCGGCACGCGCGCCAGATTGGCGGTCATATGCTCCCACCCCGGGATTTCGGGGATATAGGTGTAGCCGGCGCTTTCCAGCGTGCGCACGCTGCCGCCACCGCCGGTGCCTTCGATCATGCGGATCAGCGGCAGGCCATATTCGCTGGCCAGCCGTTCGGCATCGGACAATTTGCGGTGCAGGCTGGCATCGGCGGCGCCGCCGCGCACGGTGAAATCATCGGCGGTGGCGACCACTGGCCGGCCGGCGATGGTGGCCCGGCCAAAGAGGAAGTTGGCTGGTTGAAACGCCGTCATCGCGCCATCGCCATCATAGCTGGCAAAGCCGGCCAGCGCGCCAATCTCGCGGAAGCTGCCGGCATCGACCAGCGCCGCCAAGCGTTCGCGGGCGTTCAGCCGGCCCTGGTCGCGTTGGCGGGCCAGCTTGTCGGGCCCGCCCATGGCGCGTGCCAGTTGTTCGCGCCGCTGCAGTTCCGCGATTTCGTCGTCCCAGCTCATCCTGCCTCCATGCCCGCCACCATCGTGGCAGGCCGCCTGGCGCGGCAAAAGCCGCAAAAGCCGCGAGGTGCGTGAATAGTTCGTGGCAGGGGCCAGCAGCTGTCAGGATTGGTTTCGGATTCGTTAGGATTTTGCCCGCTATGTGTCATCTCGCCACCCGATCCACCTTGGTTAACACTTGTGTTCACGGCCACAACGGTGGATAAGTGTGGCTGGGGTAGCTGGTGGTCGCATGGGGTCGCGATGTTGAGTGGAACCTTGAGTCATGAATATGGACGCGGCAGCGCACTTGCGCTTGACTTTCGCGCGTCCAGACCAATGTGTCCTACTGTGACAACACGGCCAGACTCGCAACCAGCGGTGAATCACCGGCTGGCCACGCTCAGCGATGCAGAGCGCGATTGCCTGCGCCTGGTCTATGCCCACCTCACCTCCAAGGATATCGCGCGCGAACTGGGCATTTCCCACCACACAGTGGACATGCGGTTGCGCACCGCCATCCGCAAACTGGGTGTTTCCAACCGCACCGAAGCGGCGATGCTGCTGCATGCCCATGAAGTGGAATCGGGCGTTATCAATGATTTGGCTGTCTCAAGCGCATATCAGCCATTGATATACCAAGCGTCGGAGATTGCGGCGGCAGCGGATTCGGCGATGTTTGGGGCACCGGCTTCTGCGGAGATCGGTGCAGCATCCTCCCGTTCCAGCGACCCCAATCTGCTCGAACAAGGATCCCTCGCACGGACGCTGCCTCCTCCGCACAGGCTGGATGTTGGTCCGCCTGGTGGAATCCTCGCTCACCCCGGTGCACTGACAGGCAAGACGGCCCAAGGGCCGACGTTTGCAACGGACAGGCCGGGCATTGCAGCCCCCGACCCTGGCATTGATGCCCGGCCTTTCCTGAACACGCGTCCCTGGGGCCAACGAAATGATCTGGCGATCGGCCACCGACTCGGGTGGATGTTGTTCATCGCCCTTGCGTCCGCGCTCACGTTTGGCGGTGTTCTTGCCGCCCTGGCCGCGCTCAAGACGCTGATTTAGCCCTTCCGGACGGTCGTCGTCCGGAAGGACGACCCACCAACCGGCCGCCCCCCGGCGCGCCGCAACCGGAAGGATATTGCCATGCTGAAGGAACGCCGTTTCGCCGCCAACAAGATCGCCGAGCAGCTGTTTGCCGCCGAGGCCGCCATCGACGCCGCTGTTGCCGCCGTTGCCCAGCTGACCGCAGTGATGCCGATGGCGCGCCAGGAAGCCAATCTTTCCGCCTGCATCGGCCAGGACGCGCTGATGAACGCCATGCAGACCTGCCAGCAGCTGGTCGAAGCCCGCGCCCGCATCATCGCCACCCATGCCTCGCTGCGCGCCGCGCAGACCCAGGTTGGCCTGGGCGCCGTGAACTTCAACGGCACCTGCCCGCCGGAAGAAGCCGCGCTGACCGAAACCGGCCCGGCCCGCCGCCACCTCACCGTCGCTGCCTGAGGCAGCACCCCTCGCCCAAGCATGGCCGCCTGGTGGATGATGTCATTCGCCGGGCCGCCATACCAACAGGGAGGCGTTGATGTTTGCATTGATGGGTATTCTGGCGCTGGTGGCGGCCTGCTACCTCGCCTTTCGCTACGGCGGCTGGGACGAGCAAGTCACGGCGTCTGCCTTCGTTGTCGCCACGATCGTGTCGCGCATCGTCCAGACCAATTACAAGCACACCGAAACCGGCGTGCTGTGGGTGGACATGGCGCTGCTGGCCGGGCTGCTCGTGCTGGCGCTGCGGTCTGACCGCTTCTGGCCGATGTGGGCCGCCGCGTTCCAGTTTGTCGGCACGCTGGTGCATGTCGGCAGCATGACCGAGACCGGTGACTTCGCCTGGGCCTATGCGGTTGGCCTCGTCTTCTGGTCCTATCCGGTGATGGCGGCGCTGATGGCCGGCACTTGGCTGGAAGGCCGCAGCCGACGGATGCTGGGCCTGTAACAGGCTGAAATCCTTGGCACCTATCAGTCATTGATAGGGCTTCACATGGCAGGGCCGCTCCGGTTGTTCCGGAGCGGCCTTCCGCCGTTGCGACAAGCCTGCGCTTGCCCGGCGCGGGCCCTGCGCCTACGCCGCGATGTGAGATCTGCGCTGGGTTGCGCGCAGTGAACAGATGTGGAACATTGCCAAGATGCTGAACCAGATCCAGGTGCGCGGCGCGCGGGAACATAATCTGAAGGGGGTGGATGTCGATCTGCCCAAGAACGCGCTCACCGTGATCACCGGCCTGTCGGGTTCGGGCAAATCCTCCCTCGCCTTTGATACCATCTACGCCGAAGGCCAGCGCCGCTATGTGGAATCGCTGTCCGCCTATGCGCGCCAGTTCCTGGAGATGATGTCCAAGCCCGATGTGGACCATATCGAGGGCCTGTCCCCGGCGATCAGCATCGAGCAGAAGACGACATCGAAGAACCCACGCTCCACCGTCGCCACCGTGACGGAAATCTATGATTACATGCGCCTGCTTTGGGCGCGCGTGGGCGTGCCCTACAGCCCGGCGACCGGCCTGCCGATCACCGCGCAGACGGTGAGCCAGATGGTGGACCGGGTGATGGCGCTGGCCGAGGGCACCCGGCTTTACCTGCTCGCCCCCATCGTGCGCGGCCGCAAGGGCGAGTATCGCAAGGAGCTGGCGCAGCTGCAGAAGGATGGCTTCACCCGCGTGAAGATCGACGGCGCCTTTTACGCCATCGAGGAGGCGCCGGCGCTCGACAAGAAATACAAGCACGACATTGATGTGGTGGTGGACCGGCTGGCGGTGAAGGAGGGGCTGGAATCCCGGCTCGCCGAAAGTTTCGAGACCGCGCTGAAACTGGCCGAGGGGCTGGCGATTGTCGAGATTCTCCCCTCCCCTTCAGGGGAGGGGTCGGGGGTGGGGAAGGCTGACGCCCGTGCCAACGTCCCCACCCCTGGCCCCTCCCCTGAAGGGGAGGGGAATCGCATCCTCTTCTCCGAGAAATTCGCCTGCCCGGTTTCGGGCTTCACCATTTCGGAGATCGAACCGCGGCTGTTCAGCTTCAACGCCCCACAGGGCGCCTGCCCGGCCTGTGATGGCCTGGGCGAGAAGCTGCATTTCGATCCCGAGCTGATCGTGCCCAACCATGCGCTGACCCTGGAAAAGGGTGCGGTGGCGCCATGGGCCAAATCCAACCCGCCCTCGCCCTATTATCTGCAGGTGCTGGCCAGCGTGGGCCGCGCCTATGGCTTCACGCTGAAGCAGAAATGGGCAGACCTGTCGGAGGCGGCGCGCCATGCCATCCTGCATGGCACCGGCGGCAAGGCGATTGCGCTGCGTTTTGAAGACGGGCGCAAGGCCTATGAGGTGATGAAGCCGTTTGAAGGCGTCATCAAGAATCTCGAAAAGCGGCTGAACACCGAAAGTGCCTGGATGCGCGAGGAGCTGGAGCGTTACCAGTCCCCTTCCCCTTGCGAGGCATGCAACGGCGACCGGCTGCGGCCGGAGGCGTTGAGCGTGAAGGTGGCCGGCGAAACCATTGCGACGGCGGTGCGGCGACCGGTGGGCCAGGCGCTGGCCTGGGCGCGTGGCGTCGCCGATCACCTCACCCCCAAGCAGCGCGCCATCGGTGACCGCATATTGAAGGAAATCGTCGAGCGGCTGGGCTTCCTCGACAATGTCGGCCTCGATTATCTCAACCTCGACCGCAAATCCGGCACGCTGTCGGGCGGGGAGTCGCAGCGCATCCGGTTGGCCAGCCAGATCGGTTCCGGCCTGTCGGGGGTGCTCTATGTGCTGGACGAGCCCTCCATCGGCCTGCACCAACGCGACAATGACCGGCTGCTGGCGACGCTGAAGCGGCTGCGGGATCTCGGCAACACCGTGCTGGTGGTGGAGCATGACGAGGATGCCATCCGGCTGGCCGATCATATCGTCGACATGGGGCCGGGCGCCGGCGTGCATGGCGGCAAGGTGGTGGCGGCCGGCACGCTGGCCGACATATTGGCCACCGAAGGCAGCATCACCGGCGATTATCTGTCGGGCCGGCGCGCCATTCCGGTGCCGGCCATGCGCCGCAAGGGTTCAGGCAAGAAGCTGACGGTGAAGAACGCCCGCGGCAACAACCTGACCGGGGTGACGGCCAGCATTCCGCTGGGCACCTTCACCTGCATCACCGGGGTTTCGGGCAGCGGCAAGTCCACCTTCACCATCGACACTTTGTTCAACGCCGCCGCGCGCGAGCTGAACGGTGCGCGGGTGCTCGCGGCGCCGCACGACGGGCTGGACGGGCTCAGCCATCTCGACAAGGTGATCGACATCGACCAGTCACCGATCGGCCGCACGCCGCGATCCAACCCGGCCACCTACACCGGCTGTTTCACCAACATCCGCGACTGGTTTGCCGGCCTGCCGGAATCCCAGGCGCGCGGCTACAAGCCCGGCCGCTTCAGCTTCAACGTGAAGGGCGGGCGCTGCGAGGCCTGCCAGGGCGACGGCGTGCTGAAGATCGAGATGCACTTCCTGCCCGATGTCTATGTGACCTGCGATGTGTGCCACGGTGCCCGCTACAACCGCGAAACGCTGGAGGTAAAATTCAAGGGCAAGAGCATCGCCGACGTGCTGGACATGACGATCGAGGACGGCGTGGAGTTTTTCAAGGCGGTGCCACCGATCCGCGAGAAGCTTGCCATGCTGCTCGAAGTCGGCCTTGGCTATGTGAAGATTGGCCAGCAGGCCACCACCCTGTCGGGCGGCGAGGCGCAGCGCGTGAAGCTGGCCAAGGAACTCTCCCGCCGCGCCACCGGCAACACGCTCTATATCCTTGATGAACCAACCACCGGCCTGCACTTCGAAGATGTGCGCAAGCTGCTGGAAGTGCTGCACGCGCTGGTGGACCAGGGCAACAGCGTGGTGGTGATCGAGCACAACCTGGATGTGATCAAGACGGCCGATCACATCATCGATCTGGGCCCCGACGGCGGCGACAAGGGCGGCCAGGTGGTGGTGACCGGCACCCCCGAAGCCGTGGCGGCGTGCGAGGGTAGCTGGACCGGCAAATATCTGGCACCACTGTTGGCAGCGGCACCGCGGGTGGAGGCGGCACCGGTGAAGAAGGGGCGCAAGGCCAAGGGGTGAGATTGGCCGGCGCGGTTTGAAACGGGGCAAACCGATGCAGCATGATTTCAACCGGCGACAATTGCTGGCTGCTGTTGGCGGTGCCGGGCTGCTGCTTGGCAGCGGTGCGCGGGCTGGCACCGACCCGTTGCTGCTGGTGGACCCGGAATTGCGGGCGGCAGCGATGGCATCGGCCCGCAACGCCGCGCGTACCAGCCCGCCACCCAACCGCCCACCGCCGCCGAACCCGGTGCCCCTGCCCCCGACGGCACCGCAGCCGGTGATCAGGACCGTGCCCGGCCCGCCTGGCGGCCCGGATGTGCGGGTGATGATCATCGACGGTTCCCCCCTGCAGCGCGGCAAGCCGGTTTACCTGTATATGCATGGCGGCGGCTTCATCGGTGGCCGCTTCGATCAGAATCTGCAGCGGCTGCAGGTGCGCGCGCGGGATAGTGGCTGCATGTTGGTGTCCGTCGATTATCGGCTGGCGCCGGCCACCCGCTTCCCGGGCGCCCTTGAAGATAATTATGCCGTGTTGCGCTGGCTGCACCGCGAGGCGGACGCGCTTGGCATTGATCGGGCCCGGATCGCGGTTGGCGGTGACAGCGCCGGCGGTGGCCATGCGGCGATGCTGGCCATCGCTGCCCGTGATCGCGGCGAGTTCCCGATTGCCTTCCAATTGCTGGTCTATCCGATGCTGGACGACCGCACCGGATCAGGCACGCCGGTGCCGCCGCACATTGGCACCTATGTCTGGACGGTGGACGCGAACCGCAATGGCTGGAGCGCCCTGCTGGGCCAACCGCCGGGCCTGCCGACGGTGCCGCCGGGATCGGTGCCGGGCCGGGTTGAAGATCTCGCCGGTTTGCCGCCGGCCTTCATCGCGGTTGGCGGTCTCGACCTGTTTGTCGAGGAAGATATTGCCTATGCCCGGCGTCTGAACGCCGCGGGTGTGCCGGTGGAATTGCTGGTGGTGCCGGGGGCCTATCATGCCTTCATCAACATCGTGCCGGGCGCCCGGGTGAGCCGGCAGTTCAATGCCGCCATCATCGCGGCGCTGCGGCGCGGTCTGGGCGTGACCACGCCCTGAAGTAGGCAACGAAAAAGGGCCGCAACTTGCGCTGCGGCCCTCGATCGTTCGACCTGGGTCGGCTTAGCCGACGATTTCGCATGCCGAGAAGAAATAGGCGATTTCGATCGCGGCGTTCTCGTCGCTGTCCGAACCGTGGACGGTGTTGGCTTCGATCGATTCGGCCAGTTCCTTGCGGATGGTGCCGGCATCGGCGTTGGCCGGGTTGGTGGCGCCCATCACCTTGCGATAGGCCGGAACGGCGTCTTCGCCTTCCAGCACCTGCACCACGACCGGGCCGGAGATCATGAACTGCACCAGTTCACCGAAGAAGCCACGCTCGCGGTGGACGGCGTAGAAGCCTTCGGCCTGGGCCTGGGTCAGCTGCAGGCGCTTCTGCGCGACGATGCGCAGGCCGGCGGCTTCGATCATCGCATTCACCTTGCCGGTGATGTTGCGACGGGTGGCGTCGGGCTTGATGATCGAGAAGGTGCGGGTGATGGCCATGAGAAAAGTCCACTCGGTTGATAGGGGAAACGGATGCGCGGCCCCCTACAGGGCGAGGCGGGAAATGGCAAGGGTGGGACGGCAATGATCCGCCTCCGCTGGGGGCGGTGCCCGCAGGGCGGAGGGGGCGCATGTGTATCGGCGTGCCCGCCCCCTCCGTCAGCCTTCGGCTGCCACCTCCCCCAAAGGGGGAGGATCGGGCTGTCAGGCTTCGAAATTGTCGGCGATGAACCGGTCGAGCAGGCGCACGCCATAGCCGGTGGCGCCCTTGTCGTGGACCGCGCCGGGCTTGTTCGACCAGACGGTGCCGGCGACATCGAGATGGGCCCATTTCACGCCGGGCTTCAGGAAGCGGGCGAGGAACTGGGCCGCGCTGATCGAGCCGCCTTCGCGCGGGCCGACATTCTTCATGTCGGCCACGTCGCTGTCGATCAGCTTGTCATAGGCATCGCCGATCGGCATCCGCCAGAGCTTCTCACCCACGGCCGCGCCGGCGCTGCGCAGCTGTTCGGCGAGGCCATCATCGTTGCAGAACATGCCGGCATGTTCGTGGCCGAGGCTGATGATGATCGCACCGGTGAGCGTCGCCAGATCGACGACGATTTCCGGCTCGAACGTCTCCTGCGCCCACCACATGGCATCACACAGCACCAGCCGGCCTTCGGCATCGGTGTTGATCACCTCAACCGTCTGCCCGTTCATGGTGGTGACGACGTCGCCGGGGCGCTGGGCATTGCCGTCGGGCATGTTCTCAACCAGGCCCACCACCCCGATGACATGCGCCTTGGCCTTGCGGGCAGCGAGCGCGTGCATCGCGCCCGTCACGGCCCCTGCCCCACCCATGTCCCACTTCATGTCTTCCATGCCGGCCGCCGGCTTCAGGCTGATGCCGCCGGTGTCGAACGTCACGCCCTTGCCGACGAACACCACCGGCTTCACGTCATCGCGACCAGTGCCGTTCCAGCGCATGGCCAGCAGGCGCGCCGGCCGCACCGAACCCTGCGCCACGCCCAGCAGCGCGCCCATGCCCAGCCGCTTCATTTCGGCATCATCGAGCACGATCAGCTCGACACCCAGGCCGGCCAGATCCAGCGCCTTTTCAACAAAGCTTTCGGGATAGAGGATGTTGGGCGGCTCGCTGACCAGCGTGCGGGTGCGGGCGACGCCGCCGGCAATCGCCGCCAGCCGGGCATGCGGGCCGGCGGCATCGGCGGCGCCAATGACGGCCAGATGGGTCAGGCTGGGCTTCTGCTTGTCTTTCAGGCGGGTGCGATAGGGGTTGAACTGCCAGCTGCGCAGCTGGGCGCCGTGGGCGAGATGCGCGGCCTGTTCGGCCGTGAGCACGCCGGTCACATCCACATTGGCCTGGGTTTCGCCACTGGTCAGCAGCCGGGCGGTGATGGCGCCGCCAATGCGCTCGGCGGTCAGCGCGTCCAGCTTGTCGGCCGGGCCGGTGCCGACCAGCAGCAGGCGGTGGCACTCAAGGCCAGCGGGGGCCAGCAGTTCGACGATGGCGCCAGCCTCCCCTTCAAACCGGGCGGCCTTTGCCGCCCGCGCCAGTGCACCGCCGGTGGCGGCATCCAGCGCCGCAGCCGGGCCGGCAAGACCATCGCCGGGGCCGGCCAGCACCACCAGCGGGTGGGCGGCATCGGCAATGGCGGGCAGGAACGACACGGCAAGCATCAGAACATCCTTTCGATTCGGCAGATGCTTCAAATAGGGCGGGATGCGCCCGAACCCAAGCAGATGGTTGCAGGGAGATGGTTGCAGGCTCGGGGCGGCCCGGCTAATCCACCCGGGTGACCCTGCTCTGCCACCCGTTCCCGCGCCGCGCGCTGTGCCTTGCCGGCGTGGCGCTGGCGATGTTGCTGCCAGAGGCCGCGCAGGCGCAGCGCATGAACCCGGCGCTGTGGGGCAATCCCGAACCGCGCAACGCCGATCCGGATGCGCCGGTGCGCAAATCCGCCCTGCCCGCCGCCGGCGACATGGTCGATTTCGAAGCCGATCAGATGAGCTATGACGAGGCCGCCCGGCTGGTGACGGCGCAGGGGCGGGTGCGCGTGTCGCGCGATGGCTATGCGCTGGTCGCCGATCGGGTGGAATATCGCCGCGGCGCCGATGGTGATGCCGGCGAGGTGATCGCCATCGGCAATGTCTCGATCACCGATCCGGCCGGCAACCAGGCGCTGGGCGACCGGATCACCCTTACCGACAGTCTGAAGGATGGCGCCATCGCCAACATGCTGCTGGTGCTGAACGATGGCGGCCGGCTGGGCGCGCGCGGCGCCACCCGCAATGATGGCAATTACACGCTGGATCACGCCGCCTATTCGCCCTGCGCGGTGGTGAACAGCGAGGGCTGTCCGCAGGTGCCGGTGTGGAAGATCAAGGCGGTGAAGATCAGCTATGATCAGCGGCGCCACCGCATTTCCTATCGCGATGCCAGCCTGGAAATGTTTGGCGTGCCGGTGTTCTACCTGCCGCGCCTGTCACACCCGGATGGCGATGCGCCGCGGGCGGGCGGCCTGTTGGTGCCGGCGATTGAAATCCAGCGCCAGTTGGGCCTTGGCGTGTCGGCGCCGATCCATTTCGCCTTCGGGCCGGATCATGATCTCACGCTCACGCCCTGGCTCTACACCGCCACCAACCCGGCGCTGGCGTTCCAGGCCCGGCGGCTGTTGGCTGATGGCCCGATCCAGGTCGATGGCATGGTCACCGTGTCGCGCCGCTTCGATCTGGCGCCCAATGGCACCACCGAGATCGACATGGGGGAGCGGTTCCGCGGTTATCTGGGCATCAAGGGCCGGCTGCAGCACAACCGGCTGTGGCGGTCGGTGTTCTCGCTGCGGCTGACCAGCGACGACACGTTCAACCGCCGCTATGGCCTCGGCTTTGATGACACGCTGCGCTCAAGCTATGCGCTGGAACGCATCACCGATGAAAGCTGGCTGTCGATCTCGGCCTGGTATTTCCAGGGCCTGCGCGCCAGCGACCGTGCCGGCGAAAGCCCGCTGGTGCTGCCGCTGATCGATTATGACTGGCGGCCCGATTGGCAATTTGCCGGCGGCCGCTTCCGGCTGGGCGCCAACAGCACGAGCATCATCCGCGCCAGCGGGCAGGACATGTATCGCGCCCTGGGCTGGGCCCGCTGGGATCGCAGCCTGTTGACCACGCTGGGCCAGCGCGTGGCCTTCACCGGCCTGGTGCGCGGCGATCTTTATGATGTGCGCAATGCGGCGCTCGCCACCTTCCCGGCCTATGCCGGCCGCGATGGCTGGCGCGGACGCGGCCTGGCGCTGGCGGCAGTGGATATCAGCTGGCCCTTTGCCGGGCCGGCCTTTGGCGGGGACCAGTCGATCACGCCGCGCCTGCAGCTGATCGCGGCACCCAAGGTGCGCAACCTGGGCTTCCCCAACGAGGATGCCCGCGCCTTTGAACTGGATGATGTCAGCCTGTTCGATCTGAACCGCGCGCCGGGGCTGGACCGGTTCGAAAGCGGCAGCCGGGTTACCTATGGCGCGGAATATAGCGTCAACCGGCCGGGGTTCCAGCTGCAGGCCGAATTGGGGCAATCCGTGCGGCTCAGCGGGGACGGCAGTGAATTTTCCGCCGGCACCGGGTACCAGGGCCGCCTGTCGGACGTGGTGGGCCGCGTGGCGCTGAAATTCGGCCGCCTGATCGAGCTGACCCACCGCTTCCGGCTCGACAAGGACAATCTGGCCGTGCGCCGCAACGAGATTGACCTGACCGTCGGCGGCCGGCGCACCTATGTTTCGGCGGCCTATATCAGGCTCAACCGCAACGTCACGCTGGAGGATCTGGAAGACCGGCAGGAACTGCGGCTGGCCGGGCGCGTGGCCTTTGCCCGATACTGGACGCTGTTTGGCAACGGCATCATCGATCTCACCACCAAGGCCGACAATCCGCTGGCCACCGGCAATGGCTTCCGCGGCATCCGGCACCGCTTTGGCCTGGAATATGAGGATGAATGTTTCCGCTTTGGTGTTGGCTGGCGGCGCGATTATGTGGGGGACCGCGATTTCCGGCCCGGCAACGCATTCCAGATCAGCATCGCGTTCAAGACACTTGGCCGGTAAACCGGCCGGGGCAAAACCCTTGGCCGGTGATCCGGCATTGGTCAGCCGGCCCGTCTGATCTTTATTTCACCTTTGGTTCAGCCCAGCGAAGGCACAGCGGGCAAGATGGTGCTTTCCCCCCGGCGCAGCCATGCGCTAAGGCGAATGCAGTTCTTCGGAGTGTCGGAATGCGGTTTCAGTTGATCAAGCGCCACATCCTTGCCCTGGCCCTGGCTGCCGCGTCGCCGCTGGCCACCGGCCTGGTGGTGGCGGACCGTGCCGATGCCCAATCGGCCGAGCGCAGTTTTTCCGCCGACGACCTGCCCGACATCGTGCTGCTCGGCAATGTCGATCCCGCCCTGCGCAAGGCCCAGGCCATCGTGAACGGCGATGTGATCACCGATACCGATATCGATCACCGGCTGGCGCTGGTGCTGGCGGCCAATGGCGGCCGCATCGATGAGGCCGAACGCCAGCGCCTGCGCCTGCAGATCGTGCGCAACCTGATCGATGAAAAGCTGCAGCTGCAGGAAGCCAGCGAGAACGACATCCGCATCCCGGAAGCCGAAGTGCAGCGCTCGTTCGATCGCATCGCCCAGAATTTCAAGCGCACGCCGGCCCAGTTCGAAGCCTATCTGGCGCAGAACGGATCATCGGCCAACAGCCTGAAATCGCAGATCCGCGCCGAAATGGCGTGGAGCCGCGTGCTGCGCCGCAAGGTGGAGCCGCTCGTCAACGTGGGCGATGATGAAGTGCAGGCCGTGGTGGACAAGCTGAATGCCGCCAAGGGCAAGGACGAATATCATGTTGGCGAGATTTTCCTGACCGCCACCACCGACAATCTCAATCAGGTGATGGAGGATGCCGCGCGCATCGTCGGCCAGGTGCGCGGCGGTGCCAGCTTTGTCGCCTATGCCCGCCAATTCTCCGAAAGCTCCAGCGCCGGCCTGGGCGGCGATCTGGGCTGGGTGCGCGCCGAACAGTTGAGCGATGCGCTGGCACCGGCGCTGGCCAGCCTGCAGCCCGGCCAGATCAGCGATCCCATCGCCGTGCCCGGCGGCGTTGCCATCATGTCGCTGATCGAAAAGCGCCAGGTGCTGGCCGCCGATCCGCTCATGGCCGTGCTCAGCCTGAAGCAGCTGACCATTCCGTTGAAGGCCAACACCACCGAGGAACAGGCCCGCGCCAAGGTGGCCGAAATCGGCGCGCTCACCCAGAAAATGGGCGGCTGCGGCGGGGTGGAGGCGCTGGCCAAGCAGGTGGGCGGCGATGTTGCCACCAACGACGCCATCCGCATGAAGGATCTGCCGCCGGCGCTGCAGAATATCCTGGGCCGCATGTCGATCGGGGAGGCCACACCGGCCTTTGGTTCGGCCGAGGAAGGCCTGCGCGTGCTGGTGCTGTGTGGCCGCGATGATAGCCAAGTGCAGGCCCGAGCCCCCAATTTCGATGAGATCTACAACCAGATGAACGAAGAGCGGGTGGGCATGCGCGCCCGCCGCTATCTGCGCGATCTGCGGCGCGACGCCATCGTCGATTATCGCTGATGGCCGATCCCGCCCCTTCGGCACCGCTGGCGGTTTCGCTCGGCGATCCGGCCGGGGTTGGCCCGGAAATCATCGCGGCCGCCTGGGAACGGCGTGACAGCGCGGGCCTGCCGCCGTTCCTCGCCATCGGCGATGCCCGTGCCCTGCGCGCGGTGTGGAGCGGGCCGATCGCGACGCTTTCCGATCCCAACCATGCCGCGTCCGCCTTTGCCGATGCGCTGCCGCTGATCCAGGTGGATGACCCGGGCGAGATCGTGCCCGGCCAGCCCAATCTGCCCGGCGCCCGCTGTGCGCTCGACAGCCTGGAACTGGCCTGCGGGCTGGCACGGCAGGGCATGGCATCGGCGCTGGTCACCGGGCCGGTGGCGAAATCGCAGCTGGCCGCCATCGGGTTCAGCTATCCGGGCCAAACCGAATTTGTTGCCGAACGCTGCGGCGTGGCCGCCAGCAATGCGGTGATGATGCTGGCCGGGCCGACCTTGCGTACCGTGCCGCTGACGGTGCACGTGCCGCTGGCCGAGGTGCCGCGGCTGATCACCAGCGATCTGATCCTGTGCCGGGCCCGCATCACCGCGCGCAGCCTGGCCCGCGATTTCGGCATCGAAGCGCCGCGCCTGGCCATTGCCGGCCTCAACCCCCATGCCGGCGAAAGCGGCACCATCGGGCGGGAGGAGATCGAGATCATCCGCCCGGCGATCGAGGCGCTGCGCGAGGAGGGCATTGACGTGATCGGCCCGCTGCCGGCCGACACGATGTTCCACGCCCATGCCCGCGCCCGATATGACGCGGCGCTGTGCATGTATCATGACCAGGCGCTGATCCCGCTGAAGGCGCTGCATTTCGATGATGGGGTCAACACCACGCTGGGCCTGCCGATCATCCGCACCTCGCCCGATCATGGCACCGCCTTTGACATTGCCGGCAAGGGCCTGGCCTCTCCCGGTGCGATGATCGCCGCCATCCGCATGGCGGCCGATTGCGCCGCCCGTCGCCGCTGACCGATGGCATTGGCCGACCTGCCCCCCCTGCGTGAGGTGATCGCGGCGCACGGGCTCAACGCCAAGAAATCGCTCGGCCAGAATTTCCTCACCGACACCAATCTGCTCGACCGGATTGCCCGGGTGCCCGGCGATCTGGCCGGCGCCCGTGTTTATGAAGTTGGCCCCGGCCCCGGCGGGCTGACCCGCGCGCTGCTCAGGGCCGGCGCGCATGTGGTGGCGGTGGAGCGGGATGACCGCGCGCTGCCGGCGCTGGCGGAACTCGCGGCCGCCGCCGATGGACGGCTGCAGGTGGTGGCCGGCGATGCCATGGCGGTGGACCCGGAAGCGCTGGCGGGCCCCGGCGCGCATATCGTGGCCAACCTGCCTTATAACATCGGCACCGCGCTGTTCACCGGCTGGCTTGACGGACCGCTATGGCCGCCGTGGTGGGCCAGCCTGACCCTGATGTTCCAGAAGGAGGTGGCGCAGCGCATCACCGCCCAGCCGGGCAGTGCCGCCTATGGCCGGCTTGCCGTGCTGGCGCAGTGGCGGTCCACGCCGCGGATTGCGCTCACCGTGCCGGCGCGGGCCTTTGTGCCAGCGCCCAAGGTCGAATCGGCGGTGGTGCACCTGGTGCCGGCCACACCGATGAGCAGTGCACAGCCGGCCAAGCTGGCCGCATTGACGGCTGCTGCCTTTGGCCAGCGCCGCAAGATGCTGCGTGCCAGCCTGAAGGGCCTGCCGGGCGCGCTGGAGGCGATGGAGGCCGAGGGCATCAAGCCCGAAGCCCGCGCCGAAACCGTGCCGGTGGCAGCCTTTGCCCGGGCGGCGGCGCGGCTGTAACCTTTTGGCACCGCAGCACGAAATTTCCGACCATGATCAGACCATTGCAAGCGGGCGACCTGGCCGCCGCCCGCGCCATCATCGACAGTGTCGGCCTGTTTCCCTCCGAAATGCTGGCCGACATGGCCGCCCCCTTCCTCGCCACGCCCACATCCGGCGAGATCTGGCTGGTGGCCGAGCGCGATGGCGTGAAGGGCCTGCTCTATGCCGCACCCGAACGCATGACGAGCGGAACCTGGAACAATCTGCTGCTGGCGGTTGCCGCCGATTGCCATGGCCAGGGCCTGGGGGCCGCGCTGTTGGCGCGGGTGGAGGCTGATTTGCGCGGCGCCGCCGCGCATCTGCTGCTGGTCGAAACGTCAGACCTGCCGGCGTTTGCCCGCACCCGCCGCTTCTATGCCCATGTCGGCTATCGCGAAACCGGCCGCATCGCCGATTTCTATCAGCCCGGCGAGGGCAAGGTGATCTTCACCAAATCGCTGGCCGGCTGAGTCGCCTCAATTCTGGGCCGGGGCGGCCTTGGGGGTGGCGGCGGCCGTCTGCTGCGCCGCCTTGCCGATCACGCCTTCCAGTCGCGCCGCCGCGCTGCAATCGGCCTTGCACAGCGCCTTGATGCGGGCGAGGTTGATCTGCGCCCGCGCCGTCGCGCCCCGCGCCACCAGCGCCCGGCCCTGCCCTTCCAGCGAGCCAATGTCGGACGGGTTGAGCGCGAGGGCCTCACGATAATATTTGACTGCCTTGCCCGGCAGACCGAGCTTTTCGTAGGCCGATGCAATGCCGGCAAAGGCGGTGACATTGCGCGGGTCCACCGCCAGCGCGGCCTCGAAACTGTCGATGGCGTCCTGCGCCTTGCCGGCGGCCAGTGCAGCCTGGCCGGCGGCGGCAAACTGGGTGGAGGCAGGCTTCAACTGGTCATCACGGCCCACCGCCGCTGCCGGGGCGGCCAAAACCAGGGCGAGGGAAAGCAGAGCAGAGCGCATCATCATGCCCTGCCAATATCAGAGCCGGGATGACTGTGCGATGAAAAAGCCGTCGCAGCCATCATCGGCGGGCGTCAGGACCCGGCTGGTCCACGGCGCCAGGCCCGGCGTGTCGGCCAGCTGCGCCTCGCCTTCCGCCGGCAGCAGCGAGCAGACGATGTAAACCAGCCGGCCACCGGGTTTGAGCAGCGCGGTGCCCAGCCGGATCAGCATGGCCTGTGTTGCCACCAGCCGGGCGAGCCGGTCCGGCGTCAGCCGCCAGCGGCTTTCCGGGTTGCGCCGCCAGGTGCCGCTGCCCGAACAGGGCGCATCGATCAGCACGGCATCGCAGGCGCCCAACAGATCGGCCAGGGCCTGCGCTTCGGCACCGGGGTTGAGCAGGCGGCTTTCCACCGCCGCGCCGGCCCGTTCGCTGCGCGGTGGCAATTGCTGCAGGCGGGCGCGATCGGTGTCGCAGGCGATCAGGCGCCCCTGCCCCATCATGTCCGCCGCCAGCGCCAGCGTCTTGCCCCCGGCCCCGGCGCACAGATCCACCACCGTCTCGCCGGGGCGCACCGCCAGCGCTGCTGCGGCGATCTGGCTGCCTTCGTCCTGCACCTCGATCCGGCCCTCGGCAAAGTCGGGCAGCGTCTCGACATTGGTGCCGGGTGGCAGGCGCACGCCATGGCGGGTGGAAGGCAGCGCGGCCCAATCGGGGTGGGCGGCAAGCACGTCATCCCGCCTTGCCTTCAGGCCATTCACCCGCACGTCGAGCGGGGCGCGTTCCAGCAGTGCCCGCGCCTGCCGTTCTGCATCATCACCAAAGCGTTCGATCAACATGCGCTCCAGCCAGGCCGGCGCCAGGCCGGTGCTGGCCGCCGGCTCGCCATGCACCAGCGGCGGCGGCGCGTGGCCGGCGGCACCGAACAGCGCCAGCAGGGCCGGATCATGGGCACGGGCATGGCCGATGACCGCGGCCCGGCCACTGACCGGCCGTTCGCCCAGCGATCGCACCACGGCGAACACCAGATCGCGCACCGCCCGCCGGTCCTTCGATCCGGCATAGCGCCGGGTGCTGAAATAGCGCTGGATGATGGTGTCGGCCGCAGCCCCGCCATCACGGGCAGCGGCAATCACCTGGTCCAGTATCTCGATGGCGGCCTGCAACCGCGCTGCCGGCGTCACCCGCCGGTCGGATAATTGGGGGCCTCACGGGTGATCGTCACGTCGTGCACGTGGCTTTCCTTCAGGCCAGCGTTGGTGATGCGGATGAACTCGGCCCGCTCCCGGAAATCGGCCAGCGTGGGCGAACCGGTATAACCCATGGCCGCCTTCACGCCGCCGACCAGCTGGTGCAGCACATTGGCGACCGGGCCCTTGTAGGGCACCTGGCCTTCGATGCCTTCCGGCACCAGCTTCAGCTGATCCTTGATGTCCTGCTGGAAATAACGGTCGGCACTGCCACGCGCCATCGCGCCGACGCTGCCCATGCCGCGATAGGCCTTGTAGGTGCGGCCCTGCCACAGGAAGGTCTCGCCCGGCGCTTCCTCGGTGCCGGCCAGCAGGCTGCCGACCATCACCGCGCTGGCGCCAGCGGCCAACGCCTTGGCAACATCGCCGCTGGTCCTGAGGCCGCCATCGGCGATCACCGGGATATTCTGTTTCCAGGCGGCTTCGGCGGTGTCCATCACCGCCGTCAGCTGCGGCACGCCCACCCCGGCGACCACGCGGGTGGTGCAGATGGAGCCGGGGCCGATGCCCACCTTGATGCCATCGGCGCCAGCGTCGATCAACGCCATGGCGGCCGATGCGGTGGCCACATTGCCGGCGATCACCTGGGCATTGTTGCTCAACTTCTTGATGCGGTTGACGGCCTCGGCCACGCGGTCGCTGTGGCCATGGGCGGTGTCCACCACGATCAGATCGCATTCGGCATCCAGCAGCGCTTCGGTGCGCTCGAACCCGGCATCGCCCACGGTGGTGGCGGCAGCGACGCGCAGGCGGCCGGCGGCATCCTTGGTGGCGTCGGGATGGTTCACCGCGCGCACGATATCCTTCATGGTGATGAGGCCGATGCAATGGCCGGCATCATCCACCACCAGCAGCTTTTCGATGCGGTGGCTGTGCAGCAGGCGGCGGGCTTCGGCTTCGGTCACGCCCTGGCGCACCGTCACCAGATTGTCCCGCGTCATCAGCTCGGCAATCGGCTGGCCATCATTTTCGGCAAAGCGCAGATCGCGGTTGGTGACGATGCCGACCAATTTCCCCGGCGCGCCATCGGGGCCAACCTTTTCCACCACCGGAAAGCCCGAAATGCCGTGGCTGGCCATCAGGGCGCGGGCATCGCCCAGCGTCTGATCCGGAGTCAGCGTCACCGGGTTCACCACCATGCCGCTTTCAAACCGCTTCACTTGCCGCACGGCCAGCGCCTGCTGCTCCACGGTGAGATTGCGGTGCAGCACGCCGAGGCCGCCCATCTGGGCCATGGCAATCGCCATGCTGCCTTCGGTCACCGTGTCCATCGCCGCCGACAGCATCGGGATGTTCAGCCGGATGCTGCGGGTGACGAAGGTTGAGGTGTCGGCCATGCTCGGCAGCACCGCCGACGCGGCCGGCACCAGCAGCACATCATCGAAGGTGAGGCCAAGGCGGGGTTCCGGACGAATGGGCATGAACGACTCCGTGGCGGGCGGGCTGCGAAAAAGGGTGCGCGTCTATAGGGGCAAGGCGCGCACATGAAAAGAGCGCGCCGCACGATGGCGTGCGGCGCGCTCCCGTGTCACGTGCGGTGGCCGATCAGGCGGCGTCGCCGATCACCACTTCCATGAACTTGGCAATGATGGCGCGCGGGCCGGCCTTCACATTGGCCAGCGCCGCCTTGGCACCGGCGGTGTCGCCCATGCCCTTCAGGGCAAAAGCAAGGCGCAGGTTCACCGTGTCCTGATCGATCATGGCGTTGCCAATCAGGCCTTTGTAGAAGCCCACCGCCTTGTCATACTGCTTCAGGTTGGCATGGGTATCGGCCACCACCAGCGCCAGGCGCGGGCTGGTCTTGGCATCCTTTTCCAGCGCGGCCAGGCCCGCCTTGCTTTCGATATTCTTGCTGGCGGCCTGGGCCACGAATTCCTTGATATTCTGCTTGGCGGGATCCAGCAGCTGCTTGGCAATCGCTTCCTTCAGCACCTGTTCCGCTTCGTTCGGCATGCCGCGATCCAGTGCCGCATCGGCATATTCCAGATAATTGTTGGCGGTGGTGAGCGCGCCGGCCGCGGCCATCAACCGGCCGAAATCGATCAGCACATTGTTGTCCAGATTGCCCTGGCGCTGCTTCACCAGCTCGATGGCGAGGTTGTAGCTCTTGGGCTCCGGAAAGGCCTTCACCCAGCCCAGCAGCGACGGCAGCAGCTTGTCGTCCATCTTGTTGTCGATGGTGGTCTGGGCGCGGAATTCATACCAGCTGCGGTCGCCGGTCTCGCCCTTGGCTTCGCGCAGGTCGATGGCCTTGGTGAGCAGATCATAGACGCGGGCCGGCTGCTTCAGCGCGGCGGCCACGCTGGCAGCCTGCACCGTGACATCCACATCGTCCGGCTTGGCAGCAAGGTAGAAATCATACCAGGTCCAGGCCTTGCCATAATCCTTGCGGTTGCTGGCGAGGCCAGCGATGAACTTGGAAAAGGTGACCTTTTCCTCGGGCGTGATGCTGGGGGCTTCAGCCGCTTCAGTCAGGCCTTCTTCCAACTTGGCATTGTCCTTCAGCGTCTGCGCCGAAAACAGCTTCAGCTTGGCCATGATCAGCGCGTCATCCTTTTCGGTGCGCGGCACGGCGGCGGCTTCGGCCAGCTTGGCCAGCGCGCCGGGATGATCACCGGCCTGCTGCAGCTTCTGCACGGCGATCACCACGGCCATGATCGGCTTGGACAACTTGGGCGGCGCCGGCGGCTGCGGCTTGCCCTTTTCATCCTTTTTCTGGGCCAAGGCCGGCGCGGCCGCACCCAGGGTGGTGCCGGCCATCAAGGCAATCGCCAGCGCAGTCGTCAGTATCCTCATTCATGCCTCCCTCAAGCAAGTTGCCTTGGGCTAAGCCGCGACTCTTGCCGCGTCAACCGGTCACACGCATCGATGGCGCCGGCGTGTAGCGCCGCCAATATGAACAATCGGTGAGAGACGGGATGCAGCCTTGCCGTTCACCCCCCAAACGCCGACAATGGTTAACATGACAGCCCTCCTTTCGATCGATGGCAGCACCGGCCTGCCCATCCGGTTCCGGGCGGTGCTGGCAATGGCGGGCCTGGCGGGCCTTGCCTATCTGCTGCTGGGCCCGCTCACCACCGGGCCGGCGCATGTGCTGCTGAAGGGCAGCGGCGTGCTGCTGCTGGCCGGATCGGCGCTGCAATTGCGCTGCGCCGGATCGGGGTGGCTGGTGCTGATCATGCTGCTGGGTGCCAGCGGCGACATGCTGCTGGCCATTCCCGGCCTGTTCATCGCCGGCGCGGCCTGTTTTGCGCTGGGTCATGCCACTGCCATCATCTTTTATCTGCGCCACCGGCGGGATGCCGCCATCGGCGATCTGATCGTGATGGCGGCCTTGATGGCCTATGGTCTGGCGATGCCGGTGCTGCTCACCCCGCCGGGGCAGGGCTTTGGCGCGACATTGGTCTATGCGCTGCTGCTC
The DNA here is from genome assembly GCF_059745315.1 of Sandarakinorhabdus sp. FBCC-B8862. Taxonomy (NCBI): domain Bacteria; kingdom Pseudomonadati; phylum Pseudomonadota; class Alphaproteobacteria; order Sphingomonadales; family Sphingosinicellaceae; genus Sandarakinorhabdus; species Sandarakinorhabdus sp. FBCC-B8862. The sequence continues at coordinate 78,050 of NZ_CM185574.1, read as the reverse complement.
TGTGCCATGGCGGCCACCTTGTGGCTCAGCCGCTTTCCGCGCCTGGCCGCCATTGGCGCGCTGCTGTTCATCGCATCAGACACGCTGCTGGTGCTGCGCATGGGCGATGTGACGCTGATCGATCCGCTGGTTGATGGCGCGCTGGTGTGGGCCAGCTATTTCAGCGGGCAGTGGCTGATCACACTGGGCGTGGCGCGCGGCCTGCTGGCCAAGGCCGCGCACGGGCAATAATCAGGCACCCCAACAATCAGGCAGCTTCGCCCGCCGGGGCATCGCCTGCGTCCTCACCATCGGCCGGGATCAGCGCGGCCGAAACCACATGCTCATCATCGGCCACCTTGAACAGGGTGACGCCGTTGGTGGCACGGCCCATGATGCGGATATCGGCGGCGCGGATGCGGATCAGCTTGGCCTGATCGGTGACCAGCATCACATCATCATCATCGTGCGCGGTGAAGCTGGCGACCACATCGCCGTTGCGATCATTCTCGCCAATGTTGCGGATGCCCTGCCCGCCGCGGCCCGACTGGCGATATTCAAAGGCCGAGCTGCGCTTGCCAAACCCATTGGCGGTGATGGTGAGGATGAACTCCTCGGCCGCCGCGAACTGGCCCATGCGGGTTTCCGACAGGATGCGCTCACCCGGATCGCTCTTCCAGGCCGCCGCCTTCAGATAATCCTCCCGCTCCTCGGTGCTGGCCTCAAAGCCCTTCAGAATGGCCATGGAGACAACTTCGTCCCCGTCGGCCAGCGTCATGCCGCGCACCCCGGTGGAGGTGCGTGACACGAACTCACGCACATCATCCACGGCAAAGCGGATGGCCTTGCCGCTCCTGGCGGCCAGGAACACATCGTCGGCGGCATCGCACAGCGCCACGCCGATCAGCCGGTCGTCATCGCCATCCTCGAACCGGATGGCGAGCTTGCCGGCGGTGGGCACGCTGGTGAAGGCATCCATGGCGTTGCGGCGCACGCTGCCATGGGCGGTGGCGAACATCACGTGCAGCCGGCCCCATTCGGCCTCATCCTCCGGCAGGGCAAGCGTGGTGATGATGGTTTCGCCGTCGGCCAGCGGCAGCAGATTGTTGATCGGCTTGCCCTTGGCCTGCGGGCTGCCCTGCGGCAGGCGCCACACCTTCAGGCGATAGACCTTGCCGGCGGTGGAGAAGAACAGCACCGGATTGTGGGTGGAGGTGACAAACAGCGTTGTCACCGCATCCTCATCCTTGGTGCCCATGGCGTTGCGGCCCTTGCCGCCGCGCCCTTGCGCCCGATACTCGGCCAGCGCCACGCGCTTTATCCAGCCGTCGCGGGTCACGGTCACCACCATGTCCTCGCGTTCGATCAGATCCTCGTCGTCGATATCGTCATGCGCCGTCACGATCTCGGTGCGGCGCTTGGACTGGAACTCGTCCGACACCGCATCGAGCTCGGCACGCAACACGCTGCGCAGCCGCACCCGGCTGGTCAGGATATCCAGCAGATCGGCGATGCTGTCGGCCAGTTCCTTCAGTTCATTGCCGATTTCATCGCGGCCCAGCGCCGTCAGCTTCTGCAGGCGCAGGTCCAGGATCGCGCGCACCTGGGCCTCGGTCAGGCGGATGGAGGGTGCATCCGCATCCACCGTGCCGGCTTCCACCAGCGCCAGATAGGGGCGGATTTCGGCCGCATCCCAATCCCGCGCCATCAGGGTTTCGCGGGCGTCGGCCGGGCTGGCGCTGGCGCGGATGATGCGCACCACCTCGTCCAGATTGGCCACCGCGATGACCAGGCCGATCAACAGATGCGCGCGTTCCCGCGCCTTCATCAGCTCATGCTTGGACCGGCGGGTGATCACCGTTTCGCGGAATTCCACGAAGGCGCTGATGACGTCCTTCAGGCCCATCAGCTCCGGCCGGCCGCCGCGGATGGCCAGCATGTTGATGGCAAAGCTCTGCTGCGCCGGGGTGTAACGCCACAGCTGGTTCAGCACCACATCAGGCGTTGCGTCGCGCTTCAGATCCAGCACGATGCGCACGCCCTCGCGGTTGCTCTCGTCGCGCAGATCAGACACACCCTCGATGCGCTTGTCCTTCACCGCCTCAGCGATCTTCTCCACCAGCGCGTTCTTGCCCTGCTGATAGGGAATTTCGGTCAGCACGATGGCGCGCTTGTCGCCGCGGCCCTCCTCGATCTCGTGGCGGGCACGCAGGCGGATCGAACCGCGCCCGGTCTCATAGGCGGCGCGCAGCTGGCTCGATCCCAGGATCAGGCCACCGGTGGGAAAATCGGGCGCCGGCACGTGCGCCATCAACCCTTCCACCGTGATCAACGGATCATCGAGATAGGCGCGCACCGCATCCACCACCTCGCTCAGATTGTGCGGTGGGATGTTGGTGGCCATGCCCACGGCAATGCCGCCGGCGCCATTGACCAGCAGATTGGGGAAGCGCGCCGGCAACACCGACGGTTCATGTTCGGACCCGTCATAATTGGGGACGAAATCCACCGTGTCCTTGTCGATATCGGCGAGCAGGGCATCGGCCGATTTTGCCAGTCGGGCTTCGGTGTACCGCATGGCGGCCGGGGCATCCGGGTCCATCGAGCCGAAATTGCCCTGCCCGTCGATCAACGGCAGCCGCATCGACCAATCCTGGGTCATGCGCGCCAGGGCGTCATAGATCGCGCTGTCGCCATGCGGGTGATATTTGCCCATCACGTCGCCAACGATGCGGGCCGATTTGCGATATGGCTTGTTGTGGGTGAAGCCGTTTTCGTGGCTGCCCCACAGGATGCGCCGGTGCACCGGTTTCAGGCCATCGCGCACATCCGGCAGCGCGCGCGCCACGATGACCGACATGGCATAATCGAGGAAACTCGTCCGCATCTCCGTGACGATGGAGACCGGCTGGATATCGGGTGCCCCGGCGGGTGGCTGAATGGTTGATTCCATTGGCTTTTTATCGGCTCAGCTTGGCGTGTTGCAAATGCATGACCCGATTAGGGGATTGGGCCGGAAAAGGCCAGTGGAAAGGGTAGTTTCCCGCCGTTCTCCCGTCATGCTGGCGAAGGCCAGCATCCACCGTAGGACGGGGGACTATTCGGCAGTCACAAGAGCGCTGGCGGCACAGTCATGCTGGCCTTCGCCAGCATGACAGTGAGGACGGTTACTCCGCCGCGACTGCCATCCCTGGCACCTGCACAAAGCCCTTGCGCCGGGCAATGCGCGCTTCCACCTCGGGGCGGAAATGGCGGATCAGGCCCTGGATCGGCCAGGCGGCAGCGTCGCCCAGGGCGCAGATGGTATGGCCTTCCACCTGGGTGGTGACGTCCAGCAGCATGTCGATCTCGTGCGGTTCGGCATCACCCGTCACCAGCCGTTCCATCACCCGCCACATCCAGCCGGTGCCTTCGCGGCACGGGGTGCACTGGCCGCAGCTTTCGTGCTTGTAGAAATAGCTCAGGCGCGCGATCGCCCGCACGATGTCGGTCGATTTGTCCATCACGATGACGGCGGCCGTGCCCAGGCCGGATTTCAGATCGCGCAGCGCGTCGAAATCCATCGGGCAATCCATGATCTGATGTGCCGGCACCAACGGCACTGATGAACCGCCGGGGATGACGGCCAGCAGATTGTCCCACCCGCCGCGGATGCCGCCGCAATGTTCATCGATCAGCTGGCGGAAGGGGATGCTCATCGCCTCCTCCACCACGCAGGGGCGGTTCACATGGCCGCTGATCTGGAACAGCTTGGTGCCTTCGTTCTTGGGCCGGCCGATGGCGGCAAACCATTCGGGCGAGCGCCTGAGGATGGTCGGCACCACGGCAATGCTCTCGACATTGTTGACCGTGGTCGGGTTGCCATACAGGCCGGCGCCGGCCGGGAACGGCGGCTTCAGGCGCGGCTGGCCCTTCTTGCCTTCCAGGCTTTCGATCATCGCGGTTTCTTCGCCGCAGATATAGGCGCCGCCGCCGCGATGGACGACGACATCGAAATCATAGCCGGTGCCGCAGGCATTCCTGCCGATCAGGCCGGCGGCATAGGCTTCCTGCACCGCCGCCATCAGCACCTTGGCTTCGGCAATATATTCGCCGCGGATATAGATGAAGGCGGCGCGCGCGCGCATGGCAAAGCCGGCGATCAACGCGCCTTCGATCAATTTGTGCGGATCGTGGCGGATGATCTCGCGGTCCTTGCAGCTGCCGGGCTCGGATTCATCGGCGTTGACCACCAGATAGGATGGCCGGTCGGGATTGGGCGTCTTGGGCATGAAGCTCCACTTCATCCCCGTCGGGAAGCCGGCCCCGCCGCGCCCGCGCAGGCCACTGGCCTTGACCGCATCGATCAGGGCATCGGGGCCAACGCTCATCAACTCCTTGGTATCAGCCCAGTCGCCGCGCTTCTTCGCGGCATCCAGAGTCCACGGCTGGAAGCCATAGAGGTTGGTGAAGATGCGATCCTTGTCAGCGAGCATCACACCATCTCCTTCAGCGTCGTCGGGCCACCTTCCGGGCACGAAGCGGTGCGGCCGATCTGGCTGCCCACCTTCGGCGCCTCGCCCCGCGCCAGCATCTCCAGGATCGCGGTCATGCTGTCATAGGTCAGGTCTTCATAATTCTCGTCGTTGATCTGCACCATCGGCGCATTGGCGCAGGCGCCCAGGCATTCCACCTCGGTCAGGGTGAACAGGCCGTCATCGGTGGTGCCATATTTCTTCAGGCCCTTGTCCTTGCAGGCCTTCATGATGTCGTCAGACCCGCGCAGCATGCACGGCGTCGTGCCACAGACCTGCACATGATAGCGGCCGATCGGCTTCAGATTGTACATGGTGTAGAAACTCGCCACTTCGTAGGCCCGGATATAGGGCATGCCGATTTGGGCGGCGACAAACTCGATCACTGGCACCGGCAGCCAGGCGACGCCGGTTTCGTCGCGCATCTGATACTGCGCCAGCCACAGCAACGGCATGATCGCGCTGGCCTGGCGGCCGGGCGGATAGAGGCCGATGATGCGCTGCGCTTCGGCGGCGTTCTCGGCGGTCCAGCTGAAGTTGGAAAAGTCGGTCATGCGCGTTCCAGGGTGGTGCGGGTGCGGTGCGATGGCGTGTCGCCGGTGTTGGGCTCGCCTTCGCGATCGATCAGCAGCGCATGGCATTCGGCGTCGGCCTGCGGGCAGTGTTCGACTCCGCGCGGCACCACCAGCAGATCGCCCTCGCCCAGTTCGGCCACGCCGTCGCGAAACAGGATGCGCATCTGGCCCTTCAACACCAGGAACAGCTCGTCCGTATCGGGGTGGCTGTGCCAGGTGAAGTCGCCGGCAAGCTTCACCAGCCGCAGCTCGTTGCCATTGTAGCCGGCGACGATGCGCGGGTTCCAATGGTCGGAAATACCCGCCAGCTTGTGGGACAGTGATATGGGCTGCGGCGCACTCACCGGATGAACTCCACGCGATTGCACAGGTCGCCCTCGAAACTGTAAACGCTCATCACCTCGAACGGCGCGCCGTCGGCGGTGCGCCACACCTTCTCGTGCAGCACGGCAAATGGGCCCAGCTCATAGCCGGTGATGATTTCGGCACGGTTCTCCGGGAACTGGGCAAACATCGCCTTCAGCCCCGAACGCACGCCTTCCTTGCCATCGCGCAACACCGCCCCGCGATAGCCGGCCTCCACCGCATTATCGGTCATCAGCGCGACATAGGCATCGGCATCCTGCGCGTTGTAATGCGCGATCATCGCCTCGGCGATGGCCAGCTTCGTCACCGGTCCACCTCACCAAACACGATGTCCAGGCTGCCCAGCACCGCCGGCGCGTCGGCGAGAAGATGGCCCTTGCACAGGAAATCCATCGCCTGCAGGTGCGCCATGCCGGTGGCGCGGATATGGCAGCGCCACGGCTTGTTGGTGCCATCGGCGACCAGATAGATCCCGAATTCGCCCTTGGGGCTTTCGGTCGCCACATAGGCTTCGCCGGCCGGCACGTGCAGGCCTTCGGTGTAGAGCTTGAAATGGTGGATCAGCGCCTCCATCGAGCGCTTCATCTCGCGGCGTGACGGCGGTGCCACCTTGCGGTTTTCGGTGATGTGCGGGCCCGCCGGCATGTCGCGCACGCACTGGCGGATGATCTTCACGCTCTCGCGCATTTCTTCCATGCGCACCATGAAGCGGGCATAGCAATCGCCGTCGTTGGAGACGGGCACATTGAAATCGACCAGGTGATAGGCGTCATAGGGCTGGGCCTTGCGCAGATCCCAGGCGACGCCGCTGGCGCGGATGCACGGCCCGGTGAACCCCCAGTTGATGGCTTCGTCCTTGGAAATCACCCCGATATCGACATTGCGCTGCTTGAAGATGCGGTTATCCGCCACCAGGCCCTGGAATTCATCCAGAAGGCGCGGGAAGCCATCACACCAGGCGGCAATATCATCGAGCATCCCGGCCGGCAGATCCTGGTGCACGCCGCCGGGGCGGAACCAGGCGGCGTGGAAACGCGCGCCCGACACCCGCTCGTAAAACTCCATCAGCTTTTCGCGCTCTTCAAACAGCCACAGCATCGGCGTCATGGCGCCCACGTCCATGGCATGCGCGGTGGTGTTGAGGATGTGGTTCAGAATGCGGGTGATTTCCGCAAACATGGTGCGGATATACTTGGCCCGCAGCGGCACCTCGATGCCCGCCAGTTTCTCGACGGCGAGCACATAGCTGTGCTCCATGCACATCGGCGACACATAATCGAGGCGGTCCATATAGGGCAGCGCCTGCAGATAGGTCTTGTATTCGATCAGCTTTTCGGTGCCGCGGTGCAACAGGCCGATGTGCGGGTCACACCGCTCGATGATCTCGCCGTCCAGCTCCATCACCAGCCGCAGCACGCCGTGCGCCGCCGGGTGCTGGGGCCCGAAGTTGATCATGTAATTCTGGATCTCGTTGCCGTCCTTCGCCGGCAGCACGTCGATCGTGTCTTCGGCCGTCCAGGCGGCCCCCGCGGAACCAAGACTGCTCATTGTCCAGCCTTCTCGTCACCCGGCAGCACATAATCGGTGCCATCCCAGGGGCTGAGGAAATCGAAGCTGCGGAAATCCTGCGCCAGCCGCACCGGCTCATAGACCACGCGCTTGTGCTCTTCCGACCAGCGCAGCTCGACATGGCCGGTCAACGGGAAATCCTTGCGGAACGGATGGCCTTCAAAGCCATAATCGGTGAGGATGCGGCGCATGTCGGGGTTGCCGGCAAACATCACGCCGAAACAATCCCAGGTCTCGCGCTCATACCAGCCGGCGTTGGCAAACACGCCCGTCAGGCTGGGCACCGGGGCGGCGCCGTCGGTGGATGTCTTCACCCGCAGGCGCAGATTCTTCGCCATCGACAGCAGCTGCACCACCACCTCGAACCGTTCGGCCCGGTCGGGATAATCGGCGCCGCAAATATCGGTCAGCTGGTTGAAGCGCAAATCCTCGGCATCGCGCAATGCGGTCACGCAGTCGACCAGCCGTTCGCGCACCACGGTCACGCTGGTCTCACCGGCATGATCGACCACATGGATCAATGCATCGCCCAGCAGTTCGGCCAGCCGGCCGTGCATTTCGGCATGGCGGGCCATCACCGGCCAGCTGTGCTTGCCCACCTCAGGCGCTATGATCGTCATCTTGCTTACCGTTCGAACACGCCGACGCGGCGGATCTTCCGCTGCAGGGCGAGGATGCCATAAAGCAGGGCTTCGGCCGTCGGCGGGCAGCCGGGCACATAAATGTCCACCGGCACGATCCGGTCACACCCACGCACCACCGAATAACTGTAGTGATAATAGCCGCCGCCATTGGCGCAGCTGCCCATGGAGATGACATAGCGCGGCTCGGCCATCTGGTCATAGACGCGGCGCAGCGCCGGGGCCATCTTGTTGCACAGCGTGCCGGCAACGATCATCACGTCCGACTGGCGCGGCGAGGCGCGCGGCGCGATGCCAAAACGCTCCATGTCATAGCGCGGCATGTTGGTGTGCATCATCTCGACCGCGCAGCAGGCGAGGCCGAACGTCATCCACCACAGGCTGCCGGTGCGGGCCCAGTGGAACAGATCCTCGGTCGAGGTGACGAGAAAGCCCTTGTCCGCCACTTCCTGGGAGACATCGCGCAGGAACAGGTCGCGGTTGTTTTCCGGCAGGGCGATGGCGCCGGTTCCCTCCTGAGGCGTCATCACTCCCACTCCAACGCTCCCACCTTCCAGGCGTAGACGAGGCCGATGGCCAGTTCGCCCAGGAATTCCATCATCGCCCACCAGGCGCTTTCCCCGCCCCAATGCAGGCTCACCGCCCAGGGGAAGAGGAAGGCCGCTTCCAGGTCGAACACGATGAACAGGATGGCAACCAGATAGAATTGCACGTCAAATTTGGCGCGCGCATCGGAAAAGGCGGGAAAACCGCTTTCATATTCCGACAATTTCACCGCTTCGGGCTTGGCCGTGCCGGTGAGCGCCGAAACGGCGATGGGGGCGCTGACGAAGATCAGCGCAAAGGCGATGCCCACTGCAAAGAACAGCAGCACCGGCAGATATTCAGATGCGATGGCCGACATGGCCTGGGGGCGCCTTCAACAGCTGTTGCGATGCACCATGATTAGCGGCCCCTTGCCGGTGGGGCAACCTCTCAAGCCCAAAAAATGCGACATTTTGTCATCATTTCGGCCGGTGGTGCCCGGCCTCAGCGCAGCGCGCCGGCCACCAGCTTGTGCAGGCGCGACTGGATGGATTGGTTGCCCGCCACCACCTCGCGCCGGGTCACCATGTCCTGCCCACCGCGGAAATCCGACACAAAGCCGCCGGCCTCGCGGATCACCAGCATGCCGGCGGCAATATCCCAATAAGACAGGCCGGTTTCCCAGAAGCCGTCAAAGCGCCCGGCCGCCACCCAGGCCAGATCCAGGCTGGCGGCACCAAAGCGGCGCACACCGGCCACTTCCGGCATCACCGCATCCAGGATGGCGGAGAACTGGGCGCGGTTGCCATGGCCCTGATAGGGGATGCCGGTGGCGATCAGGCAATCATTCAGATCGCGCCGGCCCGACACGCGCAGCCGCCGGTCGCTGAGCCAGGCCCCCCGCCCCTTCTCCGCCCAATAGCTTTCGCCCGTCAGCGGCTGGTGGATCAGGCCGGACACCACCTCGCCATCCACTTCGGCGGCGATGGAAATGGCGAAATGCGGGATGCCGTGCAGGAAGTTGGACGTGCCATCCAGCGGATCGACAATCCAGCGGCAGCGTTCATCGGCGCCCTTGATCTCGCCGCCCTCCTCTAGGCAAAGGCCCCAATCCGGCCGGGCGTGGCGCAACACCTCCACCACGGCGGCTTCGGCGGCCTTGTCGGCATTGGACACGAAATCGGCCGGGCCCTTGCGGCTGACCTGCAGCGCATCCACCTCCCCGAAATCGCGCCGCAGCTTGGGCGACGCCTTGCGCGCGGCCTTTTCCATGACGGTGATGAGGGACGAATGGGCGACCATGGCAAAATCCTTGCGGCCAGCAAGTGCCGGCCGGGCGTGGGGAACGGGAATGCGAAAGAACGGGCGGCCCTTAACCGAAGCCGTCGCCGATTACCAGCCCAGCACCTCGCCGAACGCCGCCACACCGGCACCGGGCCCGCCCTCATGCTCCCACACGGCGCGGACGACGGCGATGAAATCGGCGCCGGCATCCACCAGCGGCGCGGCATTGTGCGGGAAGATGCCGCCGATGGCGACACAGGGCAGCTGGCTCAGCGTGATCCACCAGCTGAGGATTTCCGGTTGCGGGCGATAATGGCTGGGCTTGGTGGTGGTATCGTAAAAGGCGCCGAACGCCACATAATCGGCGCCCTGCTCGCCGGCTTCCATGGCCAGATGGCGGCTGTCGTGGCAGGTGCGGCCGATCTGCGCGCCCGCGCCCAGCAATGCGCGCGCTTCGGCCAGGCTGCCATCGCCCTGCCCCAGGTGCACGCCATCGGCGCCAGCGCGCTTGGCCAGATCGGCGCGATCGTTCAGGATGAAGGCGACATCGCGATCATTGCAGACCGGCAGCAACGCCTCGCAGGCGCGCAGCACCATGTCGTCGGAAACATCCTTCAACCGCAACTGGAACGCCGCAACCGGCCCGCCGTCCAGCGCCGCCTTCAGGCTGTCAATGAAGGCCGGGATTTCTATGCGCGCGGGCGAGACGACATACAGCTGGCACGCCGGACGGTCTTCCTGATCGAAGCGATCAGCAAACTCGGCCGGCAGCGGGATCAGTTCGTCGTTGTCGGTCATCACATCATACCTTCGTCATGCTGAACTTGTTTCAGCATCCATGGGCGGGCGACTCCAGAAGCGGGCACCTGGGGGCTGACTCCAATGGATCCTGAAACAAGTTCAGGATGACGAGCGCTTGTTCTGCGAGCGCCCTGCCCTCACGCCTTGCCGAGATAGATGTCGATGATCTTGTCCAGCATCGCCATGGCTTCGGCGCGCGGGCGCTGGAAGGTGTTGCGGCCGATGATGCTGCCGTTGCCGCCGCCGTCGCGGATGGCATAGGCATCGTCATACACGGCATCGGTGCCCTTGGTGGCGCCGCCCGAGAATACCACCAGCCGGCGGCCGTTCAGGCAGGATTTGACCACATGGGAAACGCGCTTGGCCTGCGTCGACCAGTCGCCGCCCTCATAGGCCTTCACCGCATCCTTCTGCTCGATATGCGCGGTCGGCAGCTTCACCTTGATGATGTGCGCCCCCAGCAGCGCCGCCATGTGCGCTGCATAGGCGCCGACGTCGAGCGCCAGCTCGCCATCCTTCGACAGCTTGCCGCCACGCGGATAGCTCCACAGCACGGTGGCGAGGCCCACCGACTTGGCTTCGGCGGCCAGTTCGCGGAATTCCTCCATCATGTCGAACACATCATCCGCACCCGGATAGATGGTGAAGCCGATGGCGGCGCAGCCCAGGCGCAGCGCATCGTGCACGGTGCCGGTGACGGCCTGGTTGATGCCGGTGGCCCAGCTGTTGCTGCTGTTCACCTTCAGGATGGTCGGGATCTGGCCAGCGAACGTGTCGGCGCCGGCCTCCAGCATGCCCAGCGGCGCGGCATAGGCCGACAGGCCGGCATCGATGGCCAGCTGGTAGTGATAGTGGGGGTCATAGGCATCGGGGTTGGGCGCAAAGCTGCGCGCCGGGCCATGTTCGAAGCCCTGGTCCACGGGCAGGATCACCATCTTGCCGGTGCCGCCCAGCCGGCCCTGCATCAGCATGCGGGCGATGTTGGCCTTGGTGCCGGGATTGTCGCTCTCATAATTGGCCAGGATGGCCTTCACGGTCGGCGTGATCGACATAAATCCCCCTCTTCTCAATGCTGAAGTGCAACGACGCCGGGCAAAGCCTTGCCTTCCATCCATTCCAGGAAGGCGCCGCCGGCAGTCGAAATGAAGCTGAAATCCTGGGTCACGCCGGCATGGGCCAGCGCCGCCACCGTGTCGCCACCACCGGCCACGGTCAGCAGCGTGCCGCCTTGCGTCAACGCGGCGGCCGTGCGGGCGAGCGCCACCGTGGCGGCATCGAACGGCGCGATTTCAAACGCGCCCAGCGGCCCGTTCCACACGCAGGTCGCACATGTCTTCAGGGCATCAGCGAGGGCCTCGACCGCCGCCGGGCCGATGTCCAGCACCATCTCGTCGGCCGCGATGTCATGGATATTGGCAACGCGGTTCTCGGCCTGCGCCTTGAATTCCTTGGCCACCACCACGTCATAGGGCAGATGGATGGTGCAGCCCGCTGCCTCGGCCCGCGCCATGATGTCGAGCGCAGTGGCCTTCAGATCATGCTCGCACAGCGATTTGCCGACATCGATGCCGCGCGCCGCCAGGAAGGTGTTGGCCATGCCGCCGCCGATCATCAGATGATCAACCTTGCCAACCAGATTGGTGAGCACATCGATCTTGCTCGACACCTTTGCACCGCCGACCACGGCCGCCACCGGCCGCTTCGGCGTGCCAAGCGCCGCCTGCAACGCCTTCAGCTCGGCCTCCATCGTGCGGCCGGCAAAGGCCGGCAGATGATGGGCCAGGCCTTCGGTGCTGGCATGGGCGCGATGCGCGGCCGAAAAGGCATCGTTCACATAAAAATCGCCCAGCTTCGCCAGTTCGGCCACGAAGGCCGGATCATTGGCCTCCTCCCCGGCATGGAAGCGGGTGTTTTCCAGAACCGCCACCGCGCCTTCTGGCAGGGCGGCCAGCGCCGCCGCCGCGGCTTCGCCCACGCAATCATCGATGAAGGCCACATCGCGGCCCAGCACGCCGGCCAGGGCAGCCGCCACCGGCTTCAGGCTGTTCTTCGCGTCGCGCCCCTTGGGCCGGCCAAAGTGCGACAGCACCGCCACACGCGCGCCGGCATCGGCGAGCCCTGCGATGGTGGCCACGGCCGCGCGCAGGCGGGTGTCATCGCCCACGACACCGTCCGCCATCGGCACGTTCAGATCGGCGCGGACCAGCACGGTCTTGCCGGCCAGCGCCGGCATGTCATCGATGGTGCGAAAGCCGGCCATGGTTCAGAGGAACTTGCCCATGGCAACCGCCGTGTCGGCCATGCGGTTGGAGAAGCCCCATTCATTGTCATACCAGGCCAGCACGCGCACCAGATTGCCGCCGATCACCGCGGTTTCCAGGCTGTCCACGGTGGACGAGGCCGGGCTGTGGTTGAAATCGATGCTCACCAGCGGCTCGACGGCAAAGTCCAGCACGCCCTTCAGTTCGCCATTGGCGGCCGCAGCCAGCGCGGCGTTGATCTCCTCCTTCGTCGTCGCCTTGGCGCTTTCGAAGGTCAGGTCCACCACGCTCACATTCGGGGTCGGCACGCGGATGGCCGACCCATCCAGCTTGCCCTTCAATTGCGGCAGCACCTCACCCACGGCGCGGGCAGCACCGGTGGTGGTGGGGATCATCGACAGGGCGGCAGCGCGGGCGCGGCGCGGATCGTCATGGATCTGGTCGAGGATCTTCTGATCGTTGGTATAGGCGTGCACCGTCGTCATCAGGCCCTTCACGATGCCGAACTCGCGGTCCAGCACCATGGCCACCGGCGCCAGACAGTTGGTGGTGCACGAGGCGTTGGAAACAATATTGTGCTCGGCGGCCAGCTTGCCGTGGTTGACGCCATACACCACGGTCAGATCGACATTCTTGCCGGGGGCGGAGATCAGCACCTTCTTCGCACCAGCCGTGATATGGGCGCCGGCCTTGGCGGCATCGGTGAAGAAACCGGTGCATTCCAGCGCAACGTCCACACCCATGGCCGCGTGCGGCAGCTTGGCCGGGTCACGCTCGGCGGTCACGGCGATGCGCTTGCCATTCACCACGATGGCGTCGCCATCCACGCTCACGCTGCCCGGGAAGGCGCCGTGCACGCTGTCGCGCGCCAGCAGCCGGGCATTGGCCTGGGCGCTGGCCAGATCGTTGATCGCCACCACCTCGATATCGGTGCGGCCGGATTCGATGATGGCGCGCAGCACGTTGCGGCCGATGCGCCCGAAACCGTTGATTGCAACCTTCACAGCCATGTCTTCGTCCTTCCTCAGCGGCCCATTTGGGCCTTCACCCGCGCGGCAATCGCCGGCGCGGTCAAACCATATTCGGCATAAAGCCGCTCGGCCGGCGCCGAAGCGCCAAAATGATCAACCCCGATGTTGAGGCCATCGCTGCCGGTCCAGCGCTCCCAACCCAGGGTGACGCCGGCTTCCACCGACACCTTCAATACGCCCGCCGGCAGCACATCGGCGCGATAGGCGGCATCCTGCGCTGCAAACGCTTCCCAGCACGGCATGGACACCACATCACAGCCAACGCCATCGGCTTCCAGCAGCTTCGCCGCTTCGGCCGCGATATGCACTTCCGAACCGGTGGCGATCAGCACGGCGGCGCGCGGTGCGGTGGCGGCAATCAGGCGATAGGCACCCTTGGCCGAACGGTTCTCGCTGGCATCACCGCGCAGCTGCGGCAGATTCTGGCGCGACAGCGCCAGCACCGACGGCCGCCTGGCATCAGACAGCGCCAGGCCCCAGCACTCGGCCGTCTCCACCGCATCACACGGGCGATAGACCGCCAGATTGGGAATGGCCCGCAGGCTCAGCAGATGTTCCACCGGCTGGTGGGTCGGCCCGTCCTCGCCCAGACCGATCGAATCGTGGGTGAGCACATAGACAACGCGGCAGCGCTGAATGGCCGAAAGCCGGATGGCGTTGCGCATATAATCGCTGAACACCAGGAAGGTGCCGCCATAAGGAATGATGCCACCGTGCAGCGCCATGCCGTTCATCGCGGCGGCCATGCCGAATTCGCGGATGCCCCAATAGACATAGCGCCCGTCGGGCGTGTCCGGCGTGAAAGCGGTGGTGGCCTTGGTGCGGGTGTTGTTCGACCCCGTGAGGTCGGCCGAGCCGCCAACCAGTTCGGGCACGGCCGCCGTCAACACCTCCAGCGCCATTTCGCTGGCCTTGCGGGTCGCAACCTTGGGCGGGTTGGCGATCAAGCTGGCGGTGAACGGCGGCAGCGCATCGCCCGGCGCCGGCAGGCCGGCCATGCGGCGGTCAAATTCGGCGGCGTTGGGATCGGCGGCATGGCGCGCAGCCCAGGCGGCGTGGGCGGCGGCACCGCGCGCCCCCAGCCCTTCCCACCAGGCCTTCACATCGGCCGGAATCTCGAACGGGCCATACGGCCAGTTCAGCGCGGCGCGGGCACCCGCAATTTCCTCAGCGCCCAGCGGGCTGCCATGGCTGCCGCTGGTGCCGGCCTTCTTCGGCGCGCCAAAGCCGATGGTGGTGCGCGCCGCGATCAGGCTGGGGCGCGGATCGGCCTTGGCCTCGGTCAACGCCCGGTCGATATCGGCCATGTCATGCCCGTCGCAGGCCACGACATGCCAGCCGGCCGCCACGAAGCGCGCCGCCATGTCTTCCGAGGTCGAAAGGCTGGTGGCACCATCGATGGTGATGCGGTTGTCGTCCCAGATGACCTTGAGCTTGCCGAGGCGATGATGGCCGGCAAGGCTGATCGCCTCCTGGCTCACGCCTTCCATCAGGCAGCCATCGCCGGCAATCACCCAGGTGTGGTGATCCACCAGGCCGTCACCAAAGACGCCGTTCAGATGGCGTTCGGCCATCGCCATGCCCACCGCCATGGCCAGGCCCTGGCCCAGCGGCCCGGTGGTGCATTCCACGCCGGGCAGTTCGGTGTTTTCCGGATGGCCGGCGCAAGGCGAATGCCATTGGCGGAAGCGCTTGATGTCATCCAGCGTCGGCTGGGCATAGCCGGTCAGGTGCAGCAGCGCATAGATCAGCATCGAACCATGGCCGGCCGACAGCACGAACCGGTCACGATCCGGCCAGCGCGGCGCGGCCGGATCAAATTTCAGGTGATTGGCAAACAGCACCGTCGCCACATCGGCCATGCCCATCGGCATGCCGGGATGGCCGCTGTTGGCGGCCTCCACCGCGTCCATGGCCAGGGCCCGGATGGCATTGGCGCAGCGGTTCAGATCGGTCATCGCGGCCGGTCCTTGTGTGTGGCGCCACCGTGGGTGGCAGTGCAGTACGGATTGACGTGGGCGGCTTTGGCCGAAGCATGGCGGCAACGTCAACCTTTTGCTGCGGCGCGCGGCGAAATTGACCGGCGCGATTCTTGACGCTCGTTGACAATTGCTCTTATGTCCGCGGTGCAAGCCGTTGAGCTTGGCGGGGAGAATGGCCATTTCCGAGCTGGAAAGCCTGTTGGCGCGACTCGAAAGCGCAATTGGTGCCATCGAGCGGCGCCGCCTCACCGATGCGGCCGCCCTGAATGATCTGCGCACGGCCCAGGCCGGCGACCGCGCCCGCCTTGCCCGGATCGAGGCGGCGGCCAGCGACACCGTGGCGGCGCTGGATGCGCTGCTGGCCGGGAACGGCTGATGGGACAGGCGCTGCTCACCATCGCCGGCCGCAGCTATCGCATCCCGGCGCGCGACGGCGACGAAGCGCGCATCTCGCGCCTGGGCGACGAATTGTCGGCCCGTGCCCACCGGCTGACGACGGCGCTGGGCGTGCTGCCGGAAAACCAGCTGCTGGTGCTGGTGTCCCTGATGCTGGCCGATGAATTGGCCGAAGCGCGCGGCGCCAATCCCCCGGCACCCCCGGCGGTGGCGGTCGATGCCCCTGCCCTCGACCTGTCGCGGTTGGCGGCGCTGGTCGAACGGCTTGAGGCGATTGCCCGCACTTGAGCGGGCGGCCCCAAGCGCCTATAGCCAGACGTGGCGGGCACTGCCCGGTACGAGCAAGCAAGCATCCCTGAGGCGATAATCATCCTATTGGGGGCTGGCCCTGGGTGAACCGTGGTTCACCACAACTGGTTCCCACCTGACGTTACTGGCGTCAGAGGATCTTCAAGTCCAACGGCCCATGGTGGTCCCGCCACACCCTTCATGAGCAGCCAGTGACCAAGACCGACCTTCGCCGCCAATATCGCGCCGCCCGCAAGGCCTTTGTCGCCAGCCTTGGCCCCGGTGAGCGGGAACGGCTGGAACGCCAGCTGGCCGCGATGGTCGCCCCGGCGCTGGCCGGTGTGCGCATGGCCGGCAGCTATGCCGCCGTTGCCGACGAGATTGACCCGGTGTGGATCGAAAAGCAGCTCGGCCCGCACGCCTTTCCGCGCGTCGCCGGCCCCAACATCAGCTTCCACCAGGCGGAATGGAGCGCGCTGGTGCCCGGGTTTCAGGGCATTCCCGAACCGCCAGCCAGCGCTCGCCAAGTGGAACCCGATCTGCTGCTGGTGCCGCTGGTCGCCGTCACCTTGGGCGGCGTGCGGTTGGGCCAGGGCCGCGGCTATTATGACCGGGCGCTGGTGGCCTTGCGCCAGCACCGCCCGGTTCGGGCCATCGGCCTTGCCTGGGAATGCCAGATTGCCCCGGCCCTGCCGGCCGAGCCGTGGGACATGCCGCTGGACCTGATCGCGACACCGGAGCGGCTGGTGGACTGCCGCAAATATCGCTAAGGCCGCCCACCATGAGCGTGTCCCCGCACCGCATCCCCCCTGAACCCAGCTGGCGCAAGCCGGTCGGCATGCTGGGCATCGTGCTGTATATCGTCGTCTATGCATTGCTGATCGCGGCGCTGGCCGATTGGCTGCAGGGCATGCCGCGTCTCGTTGAACTGCTGGTCTATGCCGCGGCCGGCATTGCCTGGATCGCGCCGCTGAAGCCGGTGCTGCTGTGGATGAACACCGGCCGCTGGAGAGTGAAATGACCGTGAAGCCGCCCGAGCAGTGCCAGACCATGATCGAGGTGCGCGCCGGCGTTGACGCGCTTGATCGCGAACTGGTCGCCCTGCTCGCCCGCCGCTTTGGCTATATGAACGCCGCTGCCCGCATCAAGCCAACCCGCAGCGCCGTGCGCGACGAGGCGCGCAAGGCCCAGGTCATCGCCAACGCCGCTGCTGCCGCCAGCGAGGCCGGTCTGCCCGCCGGCCTGGCCGAGGCATTGTGGGAGACATTGGTGGAGGCCAGCATCGCGCACGAATTCGGCGAATGGGATCGCCTGCGGCCAATGGAAAATCTGGCAACGCCCGACGCTGCCTGATCCGCCGCCACACGGCCAAATGAAAAGCCCCGCTGCCATCACTGGCAGCGGGGCTTTTTCATGCCGCCACTTTCAGGGCAAGTGGCGCGAGTGACGGGGCTCGAACCCGCGACCTTCGGCGTGACAGGCCGACGCTCTAACCGACTGAGCTACACCCGCGTGTCTTGCGGAGCCGCGCTGATATGGACGCCGCGCCGCCCTGTCAAGCATCATATCAAATCATGTTGTGGACAAATGCCGATCGGTTAGGAGGTTGGGCATGACCACCGACTCCCCCGACGCCGTCGCCACCCGCGCCGTTGCCCGCCTCCTCTCCCTCCTCAATCTCGAAGAGGTGGAAACCGATCTGTTCCGCAGCCAGTCCACCGATGAAGGCTGGATCCGCGTCTATGGCGGCCAGGTGGTCGCCCAGGCGCTGATGGCCGCCAGCCGCACGGTCGAACAGCCGCGTCTGTGCCACAGCCTGCACAGCTATTTCATCCGCCCCGGCGATCCCAAGCTGCCCATCGTCTACAAGGTGGAGCGGGACCGCGACGGCGCCGGCTTCACCACCCGCCGCATCATTGCCATCCAGAAGGGCCGGCCGATCTTCAACATGGCCGCCAGTTTCCAGGTGCCGGAAGACGGCCTCGAACATGCCGTCTCCCCACCATCCGACGTGCCGCACCCCGATGGCCTGGAAAGCGATTCGGACTGGGCCCGCCGCAACGCGCCCAACGCGCCCGAACCCTGGCGCACCATCTGGCTCACCCGCGAACGGCCGCTCGATGTGCGCGCAGTCGAAGGCGACGATGATTTCTTCAATCCGCAGAAACGCCCGCCGCAGCAGCGCCACTGGATTCGTCTTGCCGCCGCCCTGTCACCCGACCAGGCCGCCGATCCGGTGCTGCAACGCTGCCTGTTCGCCTATGCCAGCGACATGACCCTGCTCGACACCTGCCTTGCCCCCCATGGCATCAGCTGGGCCAATCCGGCGCTGCAATCGGCCAGCCTCGATCACGCCATCTGGTTCAACCAGACGCCAGACATGAACCAATGGCACCTGTTTGATCAGGATTCGCCGATGGCCGCCGGCGGGCGCGGTACCAACCGCGCCATCGTGCACGATATCAACGGCCGCCCCATCGCCTGCGTCATGCAGGAAGGGCTGATCCGTTATCGCCCATGACGGGCAAGCGCCCCGGCCTCGCCCACCGGCTCAAGCGCCCGGCCTATCTGTCGGCGCTGGGCCCGGGGCTGGTCACCGGGGCGGCCGATGATGATCCGTCCGGCATCGCCACCTATGCCCAGGCCGGCGCCACCCATGGCTATGCCCTGTTGTGGCCTGTGGTGCTGGCCTGGCCCTTCCTCACCGCCTTCCAGTTCACCTGCGCCGAAATCGCCCGCGTCACCGGCAAGGGCCTGGCCGCCAATCTGAAGGCCAGCCTGCCGCGTGCCGCCGTGTGGGCGGTGGTGGTGCTGCTGCTCGGCGCCAACATCTTCAACATCGCGGCCGACATCGCCGCCATGGCTGAAGCCGCGCGGCTGGTAGCGGGCGGCAATCGCACGGCGCTCATGGCCGGCTTTGCCCTGCTGTCGCTCGGCCTGCAGGTGTTCGTGCCCTATCACCGCTATGTCGGGCTGCTGAAATGGCTGACGCTCTCGCTGTTTGCCTATGTTGGCGTGGTGCTGGTCGCCGGAGTGCCGTGGCCGGCATTTGCCGCCGGCCTGTGGCCCAGCCTGCCGGCCGGCAGCGCCACCACCATCGTCGCCATCCTGGGCACCACCATCAGCCCCTATCTCTTCTTCTGGCAAAGCGCGCAGGAACTGGAGGAAATGCAGCTGCACCGGGCCGCCCCGCTGTCCCGCCGGCCGCGCGGCGCGGCCCATGAACTCCACCGTCTGGTGATCGACAGCGCTGCGGGCTTCCTCGTCACCATGATCGTCTCGCTGTGCATCATCGCCGCCACCGCCGCCACGCTGCACGGCGCCGCCGGCCACCCGATCGCGACGGCCGCCGATGCCGCGGCTGCGCTGCGGCCCATCGCCGGCGAATTCGCCTTCGCGCTGTTTGCCTGCGGCATCATCGGCACTGGCCTGCTCGCCGTGCCGGTGCTGGCCGGTTCGGCTGCCTATGCGCTCGCCGAACTCATGGGCTGGCGCGCCGGGCTGGAGCTGAAACCGCGCGAGGCGGCCAGCTTCTATGGTGTCATCGCGGTTTCGGTGCTGGCCGCGTTCCTGATTGATCTGGCCGGCATCGATGCCATGCAGGCCCTGTTCTGGACAGCGGTGGCCAATGGCGTTGTCGCCGTGCCGGTGATGCTGGCGATCATGCTGCTGGCCAGCCGGCGCAGCGTGATGGGCAGTTTCCGCGTCTCTGGCGGCCAGGCGCTGCTGGGCTGGGGTGCGGTCGCCCTGATGGCGGCGGCCAGCGCCGGCATGCTGCTGTTGTGACGCATCCCATTGGCGCAGGCCGGCCGTGGCCCTAATCTTGCCCTCGACTCAAACACGGGGGATTTCACCATGGCCACGCTCACCCGCCCGGACGGCACCGAAGCCGCCGATCTCGCCCTGTCGCGCCGCGCGCTGCTGCTGGCGGCCGGCTATGCCGCGTTTGACATCGCGGCCAATGCCGAACCGATCAGCACGCCCGATACTGGCCTTGTCACCGGCTGGGAAACCCTGCCCGGCGGTCTGCCCGCCTATGTCGCGCGCCCGGCCAAGAAGGGCAAACACCCCGCCGTCATCGTGGTGAACGAGATTTTCGGCGTGCACGCCTGGATCCAGGATGTCTGCCGCCGCTTTGCCCAGGCCGGCTATGTCGCCATCGCGCCGGAATATTTCTTCCGCGGCGATCCCGACAAGACCCTGCCCAAGCTCACCGATTTCACCGCCATCCGCGCCATCGTTGCCAAGGCCGGGCTGGAACAGGTGATGGGCGACACGAAAACCACGCTCGATTGGCTGGAGGCGCAGAATTTCGTCAACGCCAAAAAGCGCGCCATCACCGGCTTCTGCTGGGGCGGCGGCATCACCTGGATGGCCGCATCACGCTTCCCGGAACTCAAGGCCGCCGGCGCCTGGTACGGCGGCCTCAAGGGCAACCCCGGCCCAGAGGGGCGCAAATTCCCGATGGATGTGGTGGCCGAATTGAAGGCCCCCGTGCTCGGCCTCTATGGCGCGCTCGACAAGGGCATCCCGGTGGCGGATGTGGAGGCGATGCAGGCGAAACTGGCCGGCAGCAAGAGCAGCATCATCCTCTACCCCAACGCCGATCACGGCTTCCTTGCCGATTATCGCCCCAGCTACAACGCGGCGGCCGGGCAAGACGCCTGGGCCAAACTGCTGGCGCACTTCAAGGCAAACGGGGTGTGATGCGGCCGGTCCTGCTGGCGCTGCTGCTGGCCGGCAGCGCCCATGCGGCACCCCGCGTGGACCGTGCCGCGCCCGCTGCCGACAACCCGCTGCAGATGGCCACCGGCGCCCATCTGCAGGCCATGTGCGGCGCCCGTGACAATATCGGCCGCCAGCTTGTGTGCGTCAGCTGGATCAATGGCGCTGCGCAAGTGGGGTATTGGTATCGCAGCCGCAACCCGGTGCTGTTCCCGGATTTCTGCCCGGCCGACGGTATCAACATCAGCGCCCAGCAGGCCGCGCTGCTGGATTGGTTGGCCGCCCATCCCAGGCAGGCCACCGATCCGGCATTGCTGGTCTATCGCACCGCGATGGCCGCCGCCTATCCCTGCCCGGCAAAGCCATGATCCGCCATCTCGTCCCCCTCAGCGTCTGGGCCATGCTTTTCCTGGCCAGCGCCACGGCTGCCCAGACTGCGGCAGACAATCCGGTCGCCATGCGCACCGGCGCCCACCTCGAGGCGGTGTGCAGCGACCGTACCGCCAACTCCGGGCGGCAGCTGGTGTGCCTGGCGTGGCTGAATGGCGCGGCCCAGGGCAATGGCTGGTTTGAACCGCGCGATCCGCGCCAGGCCCCGGCCTATTGCCCGCCCACGCTGGATTTTGATCCCGCCATGCACCGCGACATCGTCCTTGCCTGGCTGAAGGCAAATCCCGCGGCACGCAGCATCTCGGCCATGGCGGCCAGATCGCAGGCGCTGGCGGCCAAATGGCCTTGCAAGCCGCGCTAGGGCCAGTCGAACACGAAAAATTCAGGGTGGCCCGGCGCCGTGGCCAGGGCTACCCCTTGCGCCATGACCAAAGGCCCCAACGCCCTCACCCCCAAGGAACAGGAGGCGCTGCGCCTGCTGGCCCAGGGGCATGACGCCAAGAGCATTGCGCGTCACCTCGGGCTTTCGGTGCACACCATCAACGAACGGCTGCGGGACGCGCGGCGCAAACTGGGCGTGTCGAGCAGCCGCGAGGCCGCCCGCCTGCTCCGCGAGATCGAAGCCCCCGAATATTTCGGGGACCCGGCTTTGGGGGCAGCCATCCCGCCCGCAGCGGCCCAGTCTGTTCCGCACCAGCCTGCCGCCCGCAGCCCGCGGCCCCGGCCCGGCTGGCAAACCGGAGCTGTCGCCATGTCACTTGCCCTGTCGCTCGCCGCCATCCTCGCGCTGGCCTTGCCGGCCGATCCGTCTGCCCCGGCCGCTTCGGCCAGCACCGGCACCCTCACCGCGACGCTGGCCGAACCCGTCACCCCCGCGGCCGGCGAAAGCCCGCCGGTCGCCGCTGCCCGGCGTTTCCTGGCGCTGGTCGATGCCGGCGATTGGGCCGGCAGTTGGAACGCCACCGGCCAGGCCTTCCGCACGCTCAACACCAGCGCCCGCTGGGCCGAAGCCGCTGCCCGCGTGCACGGCCCGCTCGGCCCGGCCAGCCGCCGCGATGTGATCAGCAGCTCCTATGTCCCAGCTCCGCCCAATGGCCTGTGGCAGGTCCGCTTCCGCAGCCATTTTGCCAGCAAGCCCGATGCCATCGAAACCCTGTCCCTGGTGCAGGAAGGCGACAGCTGGCGCGTGGTCGGCCTGATGGTGGAGTGAGGGCGGGCCGGCTGGCCCCGGCGCCGGGAACCTTGTAGTCTGCAGCCATGGTTTGGGACATGGCCGGCGCCCTTCGCAAGAAGGCCGAGATGGAAACAGCGCGGTTGCAGGCGTTCGGCTTTCAACAGCGTGTGCGCGCCATCAGCCTGGTGGCGCGCGCACACGGGTTGGACGGGGCAGCAATCGCACCCGAACTGGCGATCCTGCCGGATGGGCCGTTGCTGGCGAAGCTGGCAAGCCTTACCGGGCAAACATCGCCGGCCATGGCCAGCGAATTTCAGGCCGCTCTGATCACGGCGTGGCAGCAATTGGCCCGCGAACAGGGCGATCCCAGCCCGCACCGGCTGGCCTGATCCCAAAAAAGCCCCCGTCAGAACCCGACGAATCGTGCCGCCTCATCAACGCTCTTGCGCTCCGACACCACGGCGTTGGCCGGAAAACTTTCATCCGGCCAACCCAGCGCGATCGCCTTCATGATCACCTGATCATCAGCAATGCCGGCATGTTCGCGCACCACGGGGGATTGCATGATGCCCTGGCTGTTGATCACGGCGCCCAGCCCGCGTGACCAGGCGGCGTTGACCAGGGCGGTCGAAACGGCACCGCAATCGAATGGCGTGTCGTCGCTGCCGGCCAGCACCTTGTCATAGGTGATGATCACGCACACCGGCGCATCAAACTGGCGGAAGCCGCGCAGCACCCAATCCTGCCGGGCGGGGGCATCGTCGCGGGCGATGCCCATGGCGGCAAACAATTGCTTGGCCACGCCGATCTGCCGTTCCCGGTGCACGCCGGCAAACGCCTCACCAGTGCGGAATTCGCGGCTGTGCGGAATGCCGGCCAAGTTGCGCTCGGTGTT
This sequence comes from Sandarakinorhabdus sp. FBCC-B8862, assembly GCF_059745315.1. Lineage (NCBI taxonomy): Bacteria > Pseudomonadati > Pseudomonadota > Alphaproteobacteria > Sphingomonadales > Sphingosinicellaceae > Sandarakinorhabdus > Sandarakinorhabdus sp. FBCC-B8862. The sequence continues at coordinate 54,654 of NZ_CM185574.1, read as the reverse complement.
GCCGGCACGGATGCGGTTCAGGGGCTCGCCGGTCACCACGGTGAAATTCCACGGCTGGGTGTTCATCGAAGACGGGCTGCGCATCGCCAGCGTCAGGATTTCCTTGATGAGGTCCATCGGCACCGGCTTGTCGAGAAAGCCCCGGATCGAACGGCGGCCCAGCACCACCTCGTCATAACTCATCATCCGCGCACCCTCTCCGCAATCGCCTGGCCGGCGGCATGGGCGCTCGCCCAGGCCCATTGGAAATTATAACCACCCAGCCAGCCTGTCACATCCACTGCCTCGCCGATGGCGAACAGCCCTCCAATCTGATTGGCCATCATCGTGCGGCTGCTCAAGGTGGCCGTGTCGATGCCGCCGGCCGTGACTTCGGCCTTGGCAAAGCCTTCGGTGCCATCGGGGCGGAAGGCCCAGGCCTTGAGACGGCCCATTGCGGTCGCCAGCGCCGCATCCTTCTGCGCACCCAGTTCACCCGGCAGCGCCAGCTGCGCCGACAGCGCCTCGGCCAGCCGCTCCGGCAGCGCGGCGGCCAGCACACTCTTCAGCCCGGCCCTGGGCCGCTGGCGCTTCGCGGCCTGCAGCCAGTCCGCCGGCGCATCGGGCAGGAAATCCACCGCAATCGCCTCGCCATGCCGCCAATAACTCGACACCTGCAACATCGCCGGGCCGGAAAGCCCCTTGTGGGTGAACAGCGCCGCCTCGCGGAAGGCGGTCTTGCCGGCTTTGGCCACCACCTCGGCGGCGACTCCGGCCAGCTCGCGGAACAGATTCTCCCCCTGTGGCAGGGTGAAGGGCACCAGCGCCGGGCGCGGCGGAATGATCCGACAACCGAACTGCTTGCCCAACTGATAGGCAAAGCCGGTCGCGCCCAGCTTGGGAATGGCCGGCCCGCCGGTGGCAATCACCAGGTTGGGGGCGGTGAAGCGGCCGGCACTGGTGGTGACGCTGAACAGGCCATCGGCGTGGGTGACATCGCTGATGCTGGCGCCAAAGGCGAAATCGACTCCGCCGGCCGCGCATTCGTCCATCAACAGCGCCACGATCTGCCGGGCGGAGCCATCGCAGAACAACTGGCCCAGCGTTTTTTCGTGATAGGCGATGCGGTGCTTTTCCACCAACGCGACGAAATCCGCCGGGGTGTAGCGCGACAGGGCGGAACGGGCGAAGTGGCGGTTTTCGCTCAGATACCGGTCCGGCACCGCCCCGACATTGGTGAAATTGCAGCGCCCGCCGCCGGAGATCAGGATTTTCTTGCCCGGTTCCTGGTTGTGATCCAACACCAGCACCCGCGCACCGGCCTGACCCGCCGTTGCGGCACAGAACAACCCGGCCCCGCCGGCCCCCAGGATGATGGCGTCATGCATGGCGGCGGCGTAGCGGGTGGCGGCAGCCGTGGGAAGGCGCTAGCGTTGCCGCATGACCGATTGGACCCAAGCAGCCGAAGCCATCCTGCCCGACATGATCGCGCTCCGCCGCGCCATCCATGCCGAACCCGAACTGGGCCTGCACAACCCGCGCACTGCCGAAAAGATCATGGCGGCGCTGGCCGGCCTGCCGCTCGAGTTCCGTACCGGCCCGTCAACCAGCGGCATCATCGCGACGCTGAAAGGCCCCGCCAACGGCCGCACCGTGCTGTTGCGCGGCGATTCGGATGCGCTGCCGATGGCGGAGGAAACCGGGCTGGATTTCGCTTCCGGCGTTCCGGGGGCCATGCACGCCTGCGGCCATGATGCCCATGTCGCCATGCTGGCCGGTGCGGCGCGGTTGCTGTGCGAACGGCGGGACCAGTTGGCCGGCAGCGTGATGTTCATGTTCCAGCCCGGCGAGGAAGGCCACCACGGCGCCCGCTTCATGCTGGATGATGGCCTGATCGCCCCCCTCCCCGATGCCGCCTTCGCGCTCCACATCATGCCCAACGCGCCGTGGGGCGTGATTGCCGGCCGCGCCGGGCCGCTGCTGGCCAGCAATGACAAATTGCGCATCACCATCACCGGCCGTGGCGGCCACGCCTCCATGCCGCACGATGCGCTCGACCCGGTGCCCATCGCCTGCGAAATCGCGCTGGCGCTGCAGACATTCGTCACCCGGCAGATCAGCGTGTTTGATCCCGCCGTCATCACCATCGGCCAGATCAGCACCGGCACGACCGACAATGTCATCCCCGAAACCGCCCTGCTCTATGGCACGATGCGCACGCTTTCGGCTGAAACCCGCGCCAAACTCCACGCCGGCATTCCCCGCCTCGCCGCCGGAATCGCCGCCGCCCACGGGGCAGACGCCAAAATCGACATCATCCCCGGCTTTCCGGTCACCCGCTGCGATGCCGCGGCCACCGCACTGGGCGCCGCGGTCACCCGCGAGCTGTTTGGTGACACATATTGGCAGGATCTGGCACACCCGATCATGGGGGCGGAGGATTTCGCCTATGTGCTGGAAAAGGTGCCCGGCGCCATGTTCTTCCTGGGCGTCGCGCCCGAAGGCAGTGACTGGCGCGCCTGCTGCGGCCTGCACAGCAGCCACATGCACCTTGATGAAGCCGCCATGGCCCGCGGCGCCGCCTTCCATGCCGCCATTGCGGAAGCCTTCCTCAACAATGGCTTTGCCGTGAAATAGGGCGTTGCAAACAGCGTCTGGCGCGCTATACGGACGGCCCCTGCATCGCAGGGGCCAGAACTGGTGCGGGGTAGTAGCTCAGATGGGAGAGCGCAGCAATCGCACTGCTGAGGTCAGGGGTTCGATTCCCCTCTACTCCACCAGTCATTCCTGAAAATCGTCAAATAACAGCCGGTTCGCGGGCGGTCTTCACACCGAACATCGCGATGATGGCATAGCAGACCGCCGGCAACGCAAGGCCGATGGCGATGCTCCCGGTGCCATCGACCAGAAAGCCGGTCAGCAGCGGGATCACCGCGCCGCCAAAGATCGCGACGTTGATGATGCCCGACCCATCCGCCGAACGCGGGCCCAGCCCTTCACAGGCCAGGCTGAAGATGGTCGGGAACATGATGGCGTTCATCAAACCAATGGCCAGCAGGCTGTACCCGGCCAGCGTGCCGCTGGTCTGGGTCGAAACCGCGATCAGCGTGATGGCGCCCACCGCCACAAAGGCCAGCACCTTGCCCGGAGCCACCAGCCGCAGCACCGCCGAGCCGACAAAGCGGCCCACCATCGCCCCACCCCAATACCAGGCGATCAGCTTGCCGGCCTCTTCACCCGAAAGGCCCATCACCCTGGAATCGCTGAGATAAGACACGATCAGCGAACCGATCGACACCTCGGCACCGACATAAAGGAAGATGCACAGCGCCCCGAAACCAAAGCGCGACTGGCGCAGCAAATCCAGCCCGGCAAGGCCAGACGATGCCTCATGCTGTTCGCCCTTCAGGCTGTTGCGGAACATCCAGACCACGCCGGCCACCACCGCAAGCGCGGCGGCCAGCCCCAGATAACCATTCACGATGGCCTGGCTTTCGGCGGTGCGATAGGCATCCAGCGCCGCGCCCGACAGCGTCTCGGCCGATTGGCTGGCCAGCGCGCCCAGGATCAGGATCGCCCCGAAATAGGGAAATACGGTTGTGCCCAGCGAGTTGAACGCCTGGGCAAAGGTCAGGCGGCTGTGGGTGGTTTCCGGCTTGCCCAGCATGGAAATCAACGGGTTGGCCACCACCTGCACGATCACCACACCGCTGGCGAGCACGAACAGCGCCGCAAGAAACAGCGGATAGGCCGCGGTCTGGCTGGCCGGGATGAACATCAGGCAGCCCAGCATCATCAGGCACAAGCCGGCGACGGCCCCGCGCATGTAGCCGATGCGCTTGACCAGCCGCGCACCGGGAATGCCCACCACGGCATAGGCGGTGAAGAAGCAGAACTGCACCAGCATGGCCTGGGTATAGCTGAGGGTGAACAGCTCCTTCAGCTTGGGGATGATCACATCATTGAGGCTGGTGATGCCGCCAAAGATGAAGAACAGCGCAAACACAAAGACTTGCAGGCGCGCATCATAGGCAACAGCAGCGCTGTTGGCCCGCGGCGCGGCTGGCGTGGCCGGCATGGACAAGGCGAATCCCCCTTATTTGCCCTTCGCAACAATTGGCGGACAAGGTGACAGGCTGGTCAGCTGCGTCAACCGCGCGGTGCGCAGAGTGATGCCAAAACCGGCTGGCGCGCTCAGCCGCAGTGGCGTGCCGACATGGGCGAGATCGCCGCCGGCCTGGGCAAAGCAGGTCAGTGGTACCACCAGATTGGTCACCATGCCCTTGGGACTGCCCTTCACAGCCGCCGTGATATCCAGCGTACCGCCAGCCATGGCCAATTGCACCGGGCCCGGCGCCACATCATCCACCCGCCAATCAAGGCTGAGCGCCAGGCCGCCCGTGGCCTGGCGCGTCAGGCCCACCGGTGGGCCATCGATGGCAATGGCACCGGCCGCCGTCCAGCGGAACTGGCGGGCATCCTCCTGGGCCGAAAGGTCAATGGCGCGCGCGGTCACCGCACTGTCCACCCCCAGCCGCCACGGCGCCGGCACCTTGCCGCGCACCATGTAACTGTCTTCATTGGCCATCGCCGACAGATCAACGCGCGGATCCTCGTTCACGGCGGCAAGCGTGACATTGCTTTGATAATCAAGGCCATGGCCAACGGGGAACAGCGGTTTGGTCACGGGCGAGCGGGCATCATCCGGCCAGGCAAACGGCAGGCGGCCGGTGAAATCGCGTGCCGGCTTGCCATCGCGGCGGGCAACCAGCACATCGGCAACCCCTTCCCCCTGCGAACCAGGCAACCAGGCCGCGACAAAGGCATCCGAAGCGTTCATCAGCCGGGGCACGAACAGCGGCCGGCCCGACAGGAACACCGACACGATTTTGACGCCCTGTGCCTTCAACCGCGCCACCAGTTCCTCTTCGCCCGACAGGGCGCGGAAGGCCAGGTCGGGCATGTCGCCCTGAAACTCGGCATAGGGTTGCTCACCAAACACCACGATGGCGACATCGGGCCGATTGGCAAAGGCGCCGTCGTGCACCACCTCGGCGGTGCCGCCGGCTTCTGTCACGGCCGCCGCAATGGCCTTGCCGATGGTGTTGCCCTTGGGAAAATCCGCGGGCTGGGTGTCAGTGCCCTGCCAGGTCACCGTCCAGCCGCCGGTCTGCATCGCCATGTCGTTGGCACCGGGGCCGGCCACCAACACGCGGGCGCCGGGGCGGATCGGCAACACGCCGCCGTTGTTCTTCAACAGCACCAATGATTTGGCCACTGCCTCGCGCGCCACGGCCAGATGGGCAGGCGTGCCGATCACCGCCGGGTTGCCACGCTCCACCGGCTTGTCATCCAGCAGGCCCAGCGCCAGCTTCACGCGCAGGATGCGACGCACGGCATCATCCACGCGCGCCATCGGGATGGTGCCGCGCTTCACATGTCGCAACGTGCTGTCAAACATGCCCTTCCAGCTGTCAGGCGCCATCACCAGATCAAGCCCGGCATTGAAGGTAAGCGGGCAATCATTGACCGTACAGCCAGGCAACTGGCCCTGGCCGTTCCAATCGCCGACCACCAGGCCGGTGAAGCCCAGCCGGCCTTTCAGCACATCGGTGAGCAGATATTGGTTGCCGTGCGCCTTGACGCCATTCCAGCTGGAAAAACTGGCCATCACACCCAGCACGCCGGCCTCGATCGCCGGGAAATAGCCGGTGGCATGGGTCTTCACCAGGTCAGCTTCGCTGATGCGGGCATCGCCCTGATCCTTGCCGCCATCGGTGCCGCCATCGGCGACATAATGTTTGGCGGTGGCCGCCACCTTGTCGGCCGCCAACGGCTGCCCTGCGACGAGCGGACCCTGCAGGCCCAGCGTCAAGGCCCGGGCATAGGCGGCGGTGATCGCGGTATCGGCGCTATAGCCTTCGTAGCTGCGGCCCCAGCGCAGATCCTGCGGCACCGCCAGCGTGGGCGCAAAGGTCCAATCAATGCCGCTGCCGGCCAGTTCGGCAGCCGTTACGGCACCAATGCGCTGGATCAGATCGGGATCGCGCGCCGCGCCGAGACCAATATTGTGCGGAAAGATGGTGGCGCCCGGCAGGTTGGAATGGCCATGCACGGCGTCCACGCCAAACAAGATCGGCACGCCCGCCCCGCTGCGGCGCGAGGCGGTGCGGAATTCGCCGACCAGCCGCGCCCAGGTCGCGGCATCGGCGCGTTCGATATTGTAAGGCCCGCCATTGCCGCCCGCCAGGATCGACCCCAGCGGATAGCGCTTCAGTTCCGAAGGCTTGATGGCATTCAGGTCGCCCTGGATCATCTGGCCAATCTTCTGGCGCAATGTCATCCGCGCCAGCAGCGCGGTGATGCGGGCTTCGGTGGCCGGATCGGTGAGCGCGGCCGGGCTGTGCACCTGCGGCCATTGGGCCGGATCGGCCTGCACCGCCGCCGAACCCAACGCCAGTGCCGCGATCAAGGCGGGTCTGACCAGCCTGCGCGCGTTCGGAAATGCCATGCCCTGCCCCCGGATGATCATTGCAGCCATGGCACCATTAGCGTCAGGCTGTGAACGTTCCCATGAGTTTGCACGAGCCCGGTACGAAATCAAGGGCCTAAGTGGATGTCCGCCGCCCCAAACTGCCCAGAATGAATGTGCCAACCGCTGCCAAAAGGGCCAGCAGCAGAAACAGCCCGGCAAAACCAAAGCGCGGCACCATCCCCAGCGTCAACCACGGCATGATCAGCGAGGGAATCGTGTTGGTGAGGTTGAACAGGCCAAGATCACGGCCCCGACGATCCGGCCGCGACAGCACCCGCAATGTCTGCGCCGAATGCAGGGCCAGGAACACGGCGGAGGACAGCGCAAACAGGGCAAAGGCGGCAATAGCACCGGCGAGGCTGGCACTGGCCGCCATGGCGGCCATGCCCAGTGCCGTGCCGCCGGCCCCGGCCACCAGCGGCAGGAACGGGCGCTGCCGTCGATCGGCCCAGTGCCCGACGACCAATGCCAGCGGGGCGGACAACATCAGCGTGACGGCAAACAGCGTCGCCACCCGATTGTCGGTCATGGCCGGATCGACCTGGCGGAACCAGACATAAAGATAGGCAAACAGCGTCGCCTCGGCGATCTGCACCAGCAACCGGGCCACCCACATGCGGCGGCGCACCGATATAGCCCCGGGCGCCGCGCCAGCGGTGGCGGGCTGCACCGTTCGGGCCGGCAGGCGGATCAGCAGCAGCGGCAACACGCAGGCCGCCACCAACAATGCCACCAGCAGCAGCCGGCCATCGGCATCGGCGAGGCCCGGCCAGGTAACGAGGCTGCCTGACAGCGCACCCAATCCGGGGGCAAAAGCCAGCAGGCCGCCGAGCACGCCCTTCTGCCGATCGGGCACGACATCGCCGGCCAGCGCCGCCAGCGGCGCCATCATCATGTTGAGCGCCAATTGCCAGGCAAAGATCAGCGCCACCAGTGCCGCCAGCCCCTGCACATGCGGCACGGCGAGCAACAGCAGGCACGAGACAAGCAGACCAGCAGCGGCAAAGCCACGCCGGTTGCCGGTGACATCGCTCAGCCAGCCAAAACCGATATGGCCAAGGCTGGCCGCCAGCGCCCCGGCAAAGCTGATATAGGCGAGCCAGTCCACTGACCCGGCATCACCCGCCACGCCGGCCACCCGCACCGGCAGCAGGATGGTGAGAAACGGCACATAGGCAATGGCAGTGCCGGCCCAGGCCAGGGCATAGGCCAGCAGAAAGCGGCGCGATGCCGCCTCAGCCACGCGCGGCCACAGACGCGCGGGAAACCAGGGTGGACGGCACCACTGTCAGCGTATCAGGCGGCGGATCACCGCGTTGCTGCGCAATGATCAGTTCCACCGCCATCGATGCCGTTGCCGCGATGGATTGATCGATGGCGGTCAGCGGCGGCTGGGCAAATTGCACGATCGGCGTGTTGTCAAAGCTGATCAGCGACAGATCATCCGGCACAGTCAGGCCCAGTTCCTTTGCCACCGCCAGCGTGGCCATCGCCATCTGATCGTTGCTGGCGATGATGGCGGTGGGCCGGTCAGGCGGGTCGAGCAGCGCCAGCGCGGCGGCGCGGCCGGAGGCGAACGAGAAATCACCCTGGGCCAGAAGGCTTTCCGTACCCAAGCCAGCCTCCGCCATGGCCGCGCGCCAGCCATCCACACGCCAGCCGCTTAGTTCATATTCCGGCGAACCGGCGATGAAGCCGATGCGCTGATGGCCGTGCGCGATCAGATGGCGCGTCGCCATCCGGGCCGAGCCTTCATCATCCATCGAAATGGCCAGGCCATGGTCCTGCCGCTGCGACCCGATGCGGGCAAAGGCCAGTTCCTGTTCGGCCAGCAGCGCCACGATCTGCGGATTGTCGCTGTGCGGCGGGGTGAGGATGATGCCATCCGGCTGCAAGGAGGCGATGGCGGCGAGCAGTTCGCGTTCAACATGATCGCTGTGGGTGTCGACCAGTTCGAAGATCATGCGATAGCCATGCTCGGCGCATTTCAGCATGCCGCCCAACAGCATCTGGTCCACCCAGTCGGTGCCCTGCCGCGCCGTCCAGTCCGCGATGGTGCGTTCCCGGTCGTTGATGGCGAGGATCAGATAGGATCGCGATCCGCTCATGCGCTGGGCCGCGATCGACGGCACATAACCAAGCGCATCGATGGCCTGCTGCACCCGTTCCTTGGTTTCCGGGCGCACATTGGCTTCGTTGTTGATGACGCGGCTGACCGTCTGCAGCGACACGCCGGCGGACGCTGCGACGTGCCGGATGGTCACTGCCTGCTTTCGTCGTGGCATGCTGCCTCACTGCCTCCGCTGCGTCTCAGGCCGCCTTGTTGTCACGCGGTTCGGCCGCCGCGCAATAGCGGGCAACATAGACATGATGATCGGGCAGCCCGGCCACCGTCTGCCGCACGCTGTCACGCAGGCCCGACAGGAAGGCGTTCAGTTCCTGCGGCCGCAGCTTGGCGGCCACCGGATGCCAGGATATCGGCATGATCCCCTGCCCCATCATCACCTGCACCCAACTGTTCTCCACAAACAGCTCTTCATTCTTGCGGAACACCCGGCCGGTCTCGCGGAACAGTTCGATCTTGTGCGCCAGGCTGTCGGGGATGGCCATGCTGGCGACATGGCGCCAGAACGGGCTGTCGCGCCGGTCGGTGACCTTGTAGTGCAGGATCAGGAAATCGCGGATCTGCTCCATGTCGGTGAACTGCTGTTCGTTGAACTCGGCAATGTCGCGTTCGCTCACCCGGCCGGCCGGCAGCATGCGGCAGATGCGCAGCACGGCGCGCTGGATCAGGTGGATGGAGGTCGACTCGAGCGGCTCCATGAACCCGCCCGACAGCCCCACCGCCACGCAGTTGCGGTGCCACTGCCGGCGGCGCACCCCGGTCTGATATTTGATGATGTTGGGCTTCACCAGCTTCTCGCCCTCGATGGTGGCGAACAGGCGCTCCTGGGCGGCCTCCTGGCTCAGGTATCGGCTGCAATAGACAATTCCATTGCCCTGCCGGTGCTGCAGCGGGATGCGCCATTGCCAGCCGGCATCATGGGCGATGGCCCGCGTGTAGGGCACGGCGGGGCGCACGCTGCTGGTCTGGATGGCAATGGCACTGTCGCACGGCAGCCAGTGCGACCAATCATCAAAGCCGGCGTGGAGCGCCCCTTCGATCAACAGGGCGCGGAAGCCCGTGCAATCGATGAACAGGTCGCCTTCGATGCGGCGGTCGCCATCCAGCACCAGCGCGGCAATGTCGCCGCTTTCGCTGTTCAGCTCCACCTGGGCGATGCGGCCTTCGATGCGGGTGGTGCCGCCGGCTTCGGCGCGCTGGCGCAGGAAGCGGGCATAAAGCGCGCTGTCGAGCTGATAGGCATAATTGAGCCGGTCATCGGGCAAATGCGCGAACTTGGATTGCATCGCCGCCTGCAGTTCCAGCGCATAGTCATCATAAGGATGCTCATGACCCTGCGTCAGCCCGTGCATCCAGAAATGCTGGAACCCGGCCGACCAGTGATCCTTCCCCGTGGTGCCAAAGCTGTGAAAATATTTGTGGCCCACGTCGCGCCAGTTCTCGAACATGATGCCCAGCTTGAACGTCGCCTGGGTGGCGCGCATGAACTCGGCCTCGTTGATGCCCAGCAGCCGGTTGAACAGCTGCATCGGCGGGATGGTGCTTTCGCCCACACCGATGGTGCCGATGGCATCGGATTCCACCAGCGTCAGTTCGATCACCGGGCCCAGCGTATGGGCAAGCGCCGCCGCCGTCATCCAGCCGGCGGTGCCGCCGCCCGCCACCACCACGCGCAGGGGCGAAGCTGGCTTGTTCATCGCGACAATCCTCTCAGCAATCGGGCCTTGATCTGGCCAGCGGTATCAGCGGTCAGGGGGGCAAGCACGCCATGGGCATCAGGCGGCAGATGATCGGTGACAGCCGGATCGGCCGCAAACACATAATGCTCAAACTGCGCTTGCCAGAAGGCCTTCTGGTCAGGCGGCAGATCGCGCACCGTCAACAGGGCGTGCAGCAGGGCATCCTCCGGATTGCCCAGCCAGCGCGGCGCATCGCGCCACCAGTAATTCACCAGCACATTGAACGGCGCCAGGCCTTCGACATGATGCCACCACAGGGGCGGCACATAGATGGCATCGCCGGGACCAAGATCGGCGACCAGCGCGTGCCGGGCCGCTTCGGCAAAGCGCGGGAACCGGCCAAGGTCGGGGGCGCGCACATCCACCATGCTCACCGGCCGGCCCGCCGGCGTATTTTCCAGCGGCCCGATATAGAGATTGGCGAACTGGCCGGGCGGAAACAGCGTGAAGCGCCGTCGGCCGACCGCACACACCGCCACATTGGCCGGCACATCATTGTGGGCGGCGATGCAGCTGCGCGTGCCGATCCAGATGCTGGCCAGCGGCTGGCGCGTGCCCATCGGCAGGCGGTTCGCCTCACCGAGGCGGTGGAAATAATGGCCAATGTCGATGGAGGACAGATAGATGGGCGGCGCATCCGCGCGGGTTTCGGCCGCTGCGATCATCGCCAGCAGTTCGGACAGCGGCGCGCTCTCCATGCGGAAATTCATCGCCATCGCCGGATCATAGAACAACCGGCTGTCGCCGCCCTGGTGGCCGATGCTGGCCGGGAACGGCCGCTCGCGCGCGTCGGCCGCCAGCAGGGCGCGGGCGGCAGCGGCGCTCTCCCGCCCGGCCGCCACCAGCGGCCATTCGGCGGCGAGGCCGCGCAGCACCAGCGGCCCGTCGGCAGCGGCCAGCACGCCGTCAAGTTCATCCGGCGTCACCACGCGTTCCGCAACGCGTGGCAGGCCGGCCAGAAAGGCGTCTGCCTCAGCCACGGCTCTGCCGGTTGCGGCGGCGCACCAGAGCGGCCAACTGGCCCACCGATGCCACCGCCATGTAGATCGGCATCAGATGGCCATCGGCCTGCAATTCGCCCAGGGCGGCGGCATCCAGGCTGTGCAGCCGGTCCTCGTTGATCAGGTGATAGCCAACCAGCCGGTGCTGGCTGCCATCGTCCAGCGTCACGTCCATCGAAAAGGGTTCGAGCAGGTCGTGCCGTTCCAGCGCTGCGTAAAAGGCGCCACTGCCGCGATAGCCATGGTCGAGTGCGCCCAGCATCTCCGCCACCTCCTCCACATAGGGCGTCGGCTGGCCGCCAGGCTCGAACAGGCGCATGCCCTCGCCACTGTGGCTGATGCGGGGATGGCCCATGTCGATATGCACCTGGCCCGGCTGATCGGGATCGCGCGAGCGGCCCACCAGGAAGGGCTGCACCGCCATCGCCAGCGGCTTGGCGCCCGCCGCCCAGCGGTCACCTTCCAGATAGAGATTTTCCCCCGGCTCGAAGCCGAACAGCGCCAGCGCCGAAAACTGCCCGGTCTCGTCATCGCGGCGGAACAGGATCGGATAATCCACCGCCAGCCGGCGGAATTCGGCCGGCACCACCAGGCAGGCCATCACGGCATCGCCCAGCGCGGCGCCGGCGGCGGTCAAGACCCGCAGGTCCTTGTGCTGGTCGAAATTCAGGATCTGATGGTCTGCCATGGATGCTCCGCCGGTTCAGGCCGCCTGCGCCGCCAGCGCAGCGAGATAGCTTCGGTTGTCGGGCAGGCCCGCCGCCAGCCGGCGCGAGCGGTCTGCCACCTCGGCCAGCGCCGCCCGGGCGGCATCGCCAGCCCGCACAGCCGACGGTGGCCGATGCCCCATGCCATAGAGCACATATTGCTGGCTGGCAGCCGGAAACAATTCATCCTGCTGGGGAAAATCAGCGGCAAGCGGCGCCCGTTCGCGCCACAGCAGCAGATTTTCCTTGAGCCGCGCCGGGATGGTGGCGGGATCGCGCTGCGCCAGCCAATAGGGCTCGCTGCGCCGGCTGAGCACATAATGCAGCTTCAGGAACTCAACGATGCGATCCCAGCGATAGCGGAACAGCTGGTTGAAGCGGTCGGCATGGATTGCCATCGCCGCCGGGCTGGCCGGCAGCGCATCGGCCAGCGCCCGCAATGACAATTCGATCATCACGATGGCCGATGCCTCCAGCGGCTCGATGAAGCCGGCCGAAAGGCCAACCGCCACGACATTGCCCGACCAGAAGCGCGCCCGGTGCCCGGTGGCAAAGGCCAGCCGGCGTGGCGCCAGCGCCGCCACATCGGCCCCCGGCACAGCCTGCGCCAAATAGGCGCGCAAGATATCGGCCGCCGCATCATCCGACAGGAAGCGCGAACTATAGACACATCCGATGCCCCGGCGGGTCGGCAAGGCGATATCCCACAGCCAGCCGGCCTGGTGGGCGGTGCCAACCGTCTGCGATGCGATGGCGCTGCCTGCCGGGACCGGCACCTGCACGGCCAAGGCGCGATCGTTGAACGACACGTCTGACCGGTCGATCCAGGCCTCCCCGCAATGGCCGGCGATCAGCAGCCCGGCCTGGCCGCTGCAATCGATGAACAGGTCGGCAGCCAGCCGGCCGCCCTGCTTCAGCAGCACCGCGTCCAGCCGGCCGTCCGCCCCGCCCTCACACGCCACCACCTGATCGGCGATCCGGGTCACGCCCAGCCGGTTGCAGGCATGGCGCATCAACAGCGCGGCAAACTTGCCGGCATCAAAATGATAGGCATAGTTGAGCGCCCCGGCATAATCCGGCATGCCGCGCTGCCGCGGTGCCAGATCCTGCGCACACACCGCGGCCTGCGCGGTCACGGCCTCTACAAAGGCGGTGCCAGCCGGCGCTTCGGCCCAGGCCGCCAGCAACTGGTCGGGCGGGCAGGCCGGCGGCGCGGTGAACGGGTGGAGATAGGTGTCACCGGGTGCGCCGGTCAGCCAGCCATCAAAGCGCGACCCCTGCTTGAACGACGCATCGCAGGCCAGCATGAATTCGGCTTCCGGCAGGCCTATGCTGGCCAGCGTTTGGCGCATGGTCGGCCAGGTGCCCTCCCCCACGCCGATGGTCGGGATATCAGGCGCTTCCACCAGCGTGATCGCCAGCTGCGGGTGGCGCGCTGCCAGCACGCAGGCCGAAAGCCAGCCGGCTGTGCCGCCGCCCACGATCACGATGCTGAATGGCGCCGCGCCTGTCACACCCATCCCCTCGCCACACAGAGTGGCAGAGCATGAAAGGAGCCGCAACGCCCTGGCGTGCGGCTCCTTCCCTCAACGCACTTTACCCAAGGCTCAGAAGCTGTAGCGCACCCCGGCCGAGTAGCGGCCATAACCCGGTGCCGCGAAGAACACCGTGTTGTTGTTGCGCATGTGGCCACGGCGATCGGCATTGGTGATGTTGATGCCTTCAACGAACGCGGTCAGGCCCTTCTTGAACTCCCACGACGCGCTGACATCGAACTGGCCATAGGCTTCGACATAGAAGGGATCAAAGCCATAACCCGACAGGAAGCCATCGCGCCAGTTGTAGGCGACACGGGCCTGAATGCCGTTCTTGTCATAATAGAGCACGGCGTTGGCGCTGTCAGACACACCGTTCACCGCGAACTGGGTGGCGGTATAGCGCAGCGTGTTGTCATAGCGGGTGTCGCTGCGCACGATCGTGTAGTTCAGGATGGCGCCAAAGCCGGTGTCCCAGAAGCTGTGCTGCACCGCGAATTCAAAGCCATGCAGCTTGGCGGTCTGGGCGCTGTTGCCCGGCTGGGTGATGGTGAACACCACATCCGGATCGGCATCCTGGCCGATGATGCCGGTGGGCGTGCGCACATTGTTGATGGTTTCAAAGCGCACCACCGACGGGTTGGTGGTGGCCAATCGCGCCAGGATGGCGGCAAAGCTGGGGTTGCCGCCCAGGGCCGTGCGCGCCGCCTGCACCGCCGCACCCTGCGCCGGGTTCGGCAGATCGAACAGCGGGCCCTGCGTGGTGGTGTTGGCGATGAAGTTGCTTACATCCTTGTGGAAGAAGCCCACCGAGACATAGCTGTCCTTGCCGTAATACCATTCGGCCGACAGATCGATGTTCTTCGACTTGTAGGGCAACAGGCCCGGGTTGCCGCGGCTGGCCGTGCTGCCGCCGTTCGGGCGCAGCGGCTGGGCAACCGTGATGCCGCCCTGCATGCTGGTGTAATCCGGCCGGGTGATCGTGTGGCTGTAGGATGCACGCAGGCGGATGTCATTGGTCGGCGCCAGATCGAAGTCAAAGGCCGGCAGCCAGTTGCTGTATTCGCCGCGCAGGGTGCTGAAATCCTGGGCATTGCCGCCCACCAGACCCATTTCATTGTCAGCTACCCACACCACGCCGGTCGGGATCGGCACCAGGGCCGAGGAATTGATGCGCGTCTTTTCATAGCGCACACCCAGGCGCAGATTGGCCCGCATGTCACCCAGATCAAACTTGTGGGTGCTCTGCAGATAGGGCGCCCAGGTCTGTTCGCGGATACGGCGATCGGTGGCACCTGCGGCGGCAAAGCTGGCAAGGCAGGCGCCCGGCACGGTCGTCGCGTTGCAGATACCGATGCGGCTCTGCAGCAGCGACACCAGCCCGGCGGTATCGATCTGGAAATAATTCGGGATGATGCCGGATGCCTGCGAACCATTCATCCCGGCCAGCCGGTTGGCCAACGGCGTCAGCGTGTAGAGCGCATCCGGCGTGTCGGCCGCGCTCAGCGTACCGCCCCAGCTGTCGTTCTGGATCACGTTGAAGGCCGAACGCACCTTGTTCTCGGTGTAGGTGACGCCGAAATCCAGACTGTCGATGATGTCGGATTCAAAATCATAGCCACCGCGCAGCGACGCCTCGTTGATGGTGTCCTTCATATAGGCGTTGCGGAAGCTGTTGCCGGCCGGGCGGATGTTGCTGGCCTGGATCGCAGCACCGGGGTGCATCGACACCGAAATCACCGGCATGTCGGTGGTGAAATCCACCTTCTGGCTGGCAACGCCAAAGATCGCACTGCCCACCGCGCTGTTGCTGCCATAGGGCGAGGTCGGCTTGCTTTCCGCCGTCGAATGGTGGGCATCCAGCTCCAGACGCAGGCCGCCCGGGCCGTCCCACTTCAGATTGCCGCCGATGCTGCGGTTGATGTTGCGGTTGGCGGCCAGCGCCCCGGTGATGGCCAGATCCTTGCCTTCGCCGGCGCCGAAATCCTCGGCATAGAAGATCGGGCCGGCAGCCGGACCCTTGGTCCAGTTGCTGCTGGTGTTGTTGTGGTTGAACCACACGCCGATGCTGTTGGTACGGGCATCGATGGTGTTCTGCGAATAGGTGTAATCAACCAGCAGGTCGAGCGTGTCGCTCGGCTTCACCTGCAGCACGAGCTGGCCGTTGATGCGCTCGCGGTCAATGTCGGTGAAATCATAACCGGCGTTCTGGGTGACCTGGTAGACATCGGTCGGGCCCGGGCGGTTCTGGGTCTTGGCAAAATTGCCGCGCCAGTCGTTGGCATCAACCGGCAGCGAGCCCCAGTTGTTCTCATTGCCCAGATAGCCTTCGCGCCAGCCGGCATTGAACTGGGCCAGGCTGGCCTTGCGGCGCTGATACACGCCGGTGACCAGGATGCCGATGCGGTCATCAGCAAAGGTCTTGCTGAGGATGCCCGACACTTCCGGGGTCGGCTTCGTGCCCTCGAACGTGTGGTCGATCAGGCCCTTGGCCGCGATGCTGCCACGCAGACCGGGACGATCAAGCGGACGCGGCGTCTTGATGTTGATCACCGAGCCGATGCCGCCCGTCTGCAGCGTGGCGCGGCCCGACTTGTAGACCTCAATGCCGGCAACGCCTTCGGAGGCGAGGTTGGCAAAATCAAAGCTGCGCGAGGCCGGGGCTTCACAGCAGCTGCCCAGGCCCGAGGCCGGCATCTGGCGGCCATTCAGCAGCACCAGATTGAAATCTGGGCCAAAGCCGCGGACGGTGACCTTTGAGCCTTCGCCGTTCTGGCGGTCGATCGACACGCCGGTGATGCGCTGCAGCGATTCCGCCAGGTTGGTATCGGGGAACTTGCCGATGTCTTCGGCCGAAATCCCATCAACCACGCCGAGCGCATCGCGCTTCAGGCCCAGGGTCTTCTGCAAGCTGGCGCGGATACCGGTGACGACCAGCTCTTCAGCCTCGGTCGATTCAACCGGCTTTTCCTGCGCCACCGCCGGCACCGCAGCAGCAGTGATGGCAACAGCCGACACACCCATCATGAAACGGCCGACGGCCGGACGGAACGACATGATCATCAGCGATTCTCTCCCCCAGATCGCTCATCCGTCCTTCGAACAGGAACGGTTGTGAACGTTCACTGTGACAATCGCTATATGAGAACGTTCCCTTCGTCAAGCATGAACGTGAACTGCACTCGGCTCGCCAGCCGCCTTATCCACAACAATCAGGCAGCAGTCACACAGGTTCGGGCACGCCCGCCGTGCAGCTGGCGGCAAGCCGCTTCAAGCCGCGGTGGATGTTGATCTTGACCAGCGATTGCGACTGGCCGCTGGCGGCAGAGGCCTCGACAATCGACAGCCCGTCGATCTTCACCAGCCGGATCGCCTCGGCCTGGGCGGGGCGCAGCTGCGCCAACAATCCGCGCACCGCATGGCACGACACCACATCAATCTCGTGGCTGGCCACGCTGGTTTCGACGCCGGGGTCGCCCCGTTCCCGCTCCATCAGGCGCAGCCGGTCCACCCACTTGAACCGGGCGATCGCCGCCAGCCACGGCCTGAGCGGCTGTTCGCAATCAAAATCATGCCGGCGGTTGTGCAGCGCGATCAGCGTTTCCTGGACCGCGTCCTCGATATGGGCGGGCGGCAGCCGCCGCCGGAAATAACGATCCAGCCACTGCCGGCACTCGGCCAGCAGCCTGTCATAGGCGCGGCGGTCGCCGGCCCTGCCCCGCTCCATAAGGGCTGACCAGTGTGCCGTCTGGTCTGTTGGTTGCGGGCCCTTGCGGCCGGCACATGCACTTACCTTGCTGGTCATGGACTGCCCCTCCATCACGGGGCCTAATGTCTCCCGGCCCGGTCCAGCCGCACAGGCATGACGGGCGCATGGGTTTGATGCTGGCAAGCTATGATGTTGGTGCCTGCTTGCAGAGACTTGCCGCAATGATAGGTTGGGGGCTGCCATGGAGATGCACCAGATCCGCTACTTCCTGTCGGCCGCGCGGCTGCTGAACTTCACGCGCGCGGCCGAGGAATGCCATGTCGCCCAGCCATCCCTCACCCGCGCCATCCAGAAGCTGGAGGAGGAACTGGGCGGGCCGCTGTTCCGGCGGGAACGGGCCCGCACCCATCTGACCGAACTGGGCCGGCTGATGCTGCCGCATCTGGAACGCACCTATCGCGCTGCCGAGGATGCCAAGGCGCTGGCCCGCGGTTTTGGAAAGGGCCAGGTGGCCCCGCTGGTGCTGGGCGTTTGCACGCTGGTGGAATCGGCAACGCTGGATGCCGTGCTGGCCGAGCTGGGCGCCGCCATGCCTGGGCTGCAGCTGAATGTGGTGGGGGGCACCAGCGCCGATCTCCTGGAACAGGCGCTGGCCGGCCAGCTTGATCTGATGATCATCGAGGCCCCGGCCGACGCGCCGGAGCGGTTCGAGGCCTGGCGGCTGTTTTCCCATGATTATCACATGGTGGTGCGCCGCGATCATCCGGCCGCCAACCAGCCCGAAATCAGCCTGGCCGATCTGGCGGCAGAGCCGCTGATCGATCATGCCTGCGAAGGCCTCGACGCCTTGCGCCGCCAGGCGGAAATCGTTGGCCTGTCGCTCAATCTGCGCCACGCCGCCCGCGACATGGGGCAGTTGAAACGGCTGATCTCGGCCGGCCTTGGCACCGGCTTCATGCCCGATCCCCGCGATCAGGCCATGTGCGCCGTGCCGCTGGCCGGAACCCGCATCAGCGCCGATGTCGTGCTGGCCGGCATCCAGGGCCGGCGCCGCAGCCTTGCGGCGGAAAGCTTTGTCCGCGCCAGCCGCGCCCGCCGTTGGGACAGCAATTCACTCTGATCGCAGCGCTGCCAGCACGGCGGCCGGTTCGGCCCGCTGGCGGAAATCGGGATCGACAAAGGCAAAGCGCACAATCGCCTGCGCGTCGATCAGGAAGGTCGCCGGGATTGGCAGCAACCGGCCGCTGCCGCCCAACAACCCGGCCAGATCATCGCCGCCCGCCCGATAATGTTCGGCAAGTGCCGCCGGGATGGTGATGACGAGGCCCAGCGCCAAGCACAGGCCAAGATCGACATCAACCAGCCCCAGCGCGCCGGCCCGCCCGGCCAGCGCCGCGGCCCGCCCGGCGGTTTCCGCCGAAATGGTCACCAGCCGGGCGCCGGCCCCCGCCAGCGCAGATGCGGCATCGCCCCAGCCGGCGCTTTCCACCCGGCACCAGGGGCACCACAGGCCGCGATGGAAACTGATCACCAGCGGCTGCCCCGGCATCAGCAGATCGGCCAGCGTGTGGAAGCGGCCATTGGCATCGGGCAGGGCAAAGCCGGGAAAACGTTGCCCGACCCGCGGCGCCCGCCGTCCCGCCCCCAGCGCCGCCAACTGCGCCACCAGCGCATCATAGTCCGCCGCATAGGCCGCAAGGCGGGCGGTTTCGGCGGCAAGGGCTGGCGCAATCGGCGTCATGGGGGGTTCATAGCCGGCACATCCCCCCCAGCGCCAGTGGACGGGTAACCCGGCGCCGCCGGACTGCGAACCCCGTGCATGGCCAATCAATCAGCAACCGGGGCGGCGCCCGTGGTGATCATCGGCGCCGGCTTTGCCGGCCTGGCGGCGGCGCGCGCGCTGGCTGCCGCCGCCGTGCCCTGCGTGGTGATTGATCGGCAGAACCATCATCTGTTCCAGCCCCTGCTCTACCAGGTTGCCACAGCCGGCCTGTCGGCGGCCGATATCGCCGCCCCCATCCGCACCATCCTGCGCGGCCTGCCCGGCATCAGCGTGCTGATGGACGAGGTGGTGGGCATCGACCGGACCGAACGTTGCGTCGTGCTGGCCAGCGGCACGCGCCAGCCCTATGCCCAATTGATCGTCGCCAGCGGCGCGCGCCATGCCTATTTCCGCAATCCGGAATGGGCGGTGCATGCGCCCGGCATCAAGACCATCGATGATGCCATCCGCGTGCGCCGCGATCTGCTGCTGGCGCTGGAACGGGCTGAAACCATGCGCGCCGAAGCTCGCGAAACCCGCGACGAGCATCTGACCTTCGTGGTGGTGGGCGGCGGGCCGACCGGTGTTGAACTGGCCGGCGCCATCGCCGAACTGGCCCGCCACGTGGCGGAACGCGATTTTCCCCACATCACCCGCAACTGCGTGCGGGTGCTGCTGGTGGACAGCGGCGGCCGTCTGTTGAAGGCGCTGCCCGCCCCCCTGTCGGCGGCCGCTGCCCGGGCGCTGGCCAGCCTGGGCGTGCAGGTCCGCCTGAATGCCCGTGTCACCGCACTGGATGCCGGCCGGATCATGATTGGCGATGAAAGCCTGGCCGCCGCCGTCATCGTGTGGGCGGCTGGCGTGGAGGCATCGCCGGCGGCGCAATGGCTGGGGGCGGCGGCCGATCCATCCGGCCGGGTGATTGTGGGGCCTGATCTCGCCCTGCCCGATGATCCCGATATCTTCGTCGCCGGAGACACCGCCGCCGCGGCCACGGCAGACGGCCATATGGTTCCCGGCATTGCCGCTGCCGCCCAGCAGATGGGCGATCATGCCGCCCGCGCCATCATCGCCCGGCGGCGCGGCGCCCCGCCACCGGCCTTCCACTACCGCCATCGCGGCAGCATGGCGACCATCGGCCGGTCGCTGGCGGTTGCCGATCTGGGCTGGCTGCGCCTGTCGGGCCAGCCGGCGTGGCTGCTCTGGTGCACCGTCCACCTCTGGTTCCTCGCCGGTTTCCGCAACCGGCTGGTTGTCGGTGCCAACTGGCTGTGGCGCTATCTCACCTTCGAGGCATCGGCCCGGCTGATCACCCAGCACGGCAGCGACATGCAATGATCCTGCTGCTGCTCTGCATGCTGGCGGCGGCGACCATGGGCTTTGCCGCGCACCAGGGCGGCACCTGCGGCGTGGTGGCGGTGCGCCTGTGGGTGGAGCAGCGCGACGCACGGCTGCTGGTGGGCTTCGCGGTCGCCACCGGGGCGGCCACCCTGGTGTGCCTGCCATTGGCCTGGGCGCTGCAGCGGGGTGAAGGCCTGCCCGGCAATGTCATGCCGGGGCCGGCTCTGGTGCTCGGCGCCCTGCTGCTGGGCTGCGGCGCGCTCGTCAACGGCGCCTGCATGGTGGGATCGCTGTGGCGGCTCGGCAATGGGGAGGCGCATCTGCTGGCCCTGCCCTTCGGCATCGTGCTGGGCGATGGCCTGGGCCGCGCCCTTGGCTGGCGCACGCTGCCGCCGCCCAGCCGCTTCGCCCACGCCGATGGTGCCGGGCTGCTGGTGGTTGCCGCCGGTGCCCTGGCTTTGGTGCTCGCCTTTGGCTGGCTGAACCGGCGCGGCCAGGCCACACGCCGGCTGGCGCGCACCATGCTGGCCATGGGGGTGGCCGGCGGCTTCCTGTTTGTCGCCCTGCCGGGTTGGACCTGGGCCGAAGTCGTCACCGGCGCCTCCCACGCCATCGCCGCCGGCAACGGCCCGATGGCCGGTGTGGGCTTCCGGGCCATGCTGGCCACCTTGGCCGGCGCGCTGGCTTCGGGCTGGATGACCGGCCAGCTCCACCTGAAATGGCGGGGCTGGCCAGCAGTCGCGCGCGCCCTGACGGGCGGCACGCTGATGATGCTGGGCGCCGGCCTCATCCCCGGCGGCAATGATGCGCTGTTGCTGGCAGCAGCGCCCGCCGGTGCCAGCAGCGCTCTCCTTGCCTTTGGCCTGATGAACCTTGCAATCTATGGCCTTGTCGTGGCCCGGCGCCTCACCCCCTGGGCACGACCAGCCCGGCACTGAGCCAGCGCTGCAGCCAGGTGCCAATCGCATCACTGCTGGCACCACAGGCATCGCACGCCGGGCCAAAGCGCTGCCCCGCTGCCACCGCGGTCAACAATTCGCCTTCCCCGCCGGTCAGGCGGCGGAAGCGCGGTTCCAGCCCGTCGCGCCACACCAGCACCCAGCCGGGGGCCGGCACCGGATCGATCGGCGTCGCCGGAATGGCTGACCAGATCGCATCGGCATTGGTGGCAAAGGCCAGCAGGCTGGCACCCGGCGCCAGGGCAAGGCGCAGCGCCTCCCAGTCGATGCTGGCCGCCTGCGCCCAGTGCGCCGGCTGGGGATCGGCCGCGGCAAAGGCGGTGCGCAACGCCCAGTCCAGCCGGGCGAGCTCAGTCACTTCCGGATCGTCGGGCAGGCGGCGGCGCAGGAAATCGGCAAAATCATCGCCATAATCCGCCAGCGTCCAGCTGCTCGATGGGCTGATGGCGGCATAGGCCAGCGCCAGATCGGTGAAGATGTCGCCCCCCAGCCAGTGCAGTGTCTTGGAAAAATTGTCGGCCAGCCCCTCCACCAGCATGGCGCGTGCGGCATGCACATGCACCGCAAGACCCGCCTTGTGCCGCACAACCGGCGCAATCGCCGCCAGATCACCGGCAATCAGGCCGGCCTGGAACTGGCGCTGGAAATCCGCCAGCCGCATCACCCGGCCACATCCCAGACATTGGGCAAGCGCGCCCGGTCCAGCTCGTCAAGCAGGTCATGCAGCTGCGGAATATCATCATCCCGCTCGATCATCACCGCCACCGCACCGGCCCGCCGCCGCACCTCTTCATACAGCGCCCACACGCGGCCGGGCACCGGGCTGTCATGCGTGTCAATCAACAGGCCATCCTGGCCCTGGCTCGGCCCGGCCAGGTGCAGCTGGCGCACCGCGTGCCACGGGATGCCATCCAGCCAGTCCATCGGGTCCAGACCATGATTGTGCGCGGAAACATGGATATTGTTCACGTCCAGCAGCAGCGCGCAGCCGGTGCGGTCCACCAGCGCGGCCAGAAACTCCCACTCGCGCATGCCGCTGGCACTGAAATCCAGATAGGTCGATGGATTCTCGATCAGCAGCGGCCGCCCCAGCGCGACTTGCGCCTGGTCGATGTTGCGCGCCACGATGGCCAGCGCCTCTTCGGTATAGGGAATGGGCAACAGATCATGGCTGTTGACGCCATCAATGCCGGTCCACGCCAGATGGTCAGACACCCACAGGGGTTCGATCGCATCGGCCAGTTGGCGCAGCCGCGCCAGATAGGCATGGTCGAGGCCGGTGGCGGTGCCCAGGCTCATCGAAACGCCGTGCAGGATAACGTCATGGTGGCAGCGCACCCGGCGCAGCACATCGGCCGGCCGGCCGCCCTCCACCATGAAATTTTCGGAAATCACCTCGACAAAATCAACCGGCACATCGCCGGCCAGAAATTGTTCATGATGGGGCCGCCGCAATCCAAGGCCATAAAGGCTATTGGCAAGCGGCGGGATCATCCGGTGTCCTTGGCAAAAGGGGTGGAGCCGGCGCTGGGGGAACGCCGGCTCCGGGGGAGCGCTTTACTTTTCGGTCAGGCGGCCGCCGGCAGCTTTGCAGGCCTTCACGGTCAGCGCCTTGAAGCCCTGGCCCTTGCAGGCATTCTGGCCCTTGCAGGCGCTGTTGGCGGTCGCACAGTCAGACGTGCCCTTGCAGGTGTTGATGCCATAGCAGTGGACGACCTTTTCATCGGCGGCCTGGGCCTGGACGGCAACGCCGGCGGAAACCGCAATGGCGGCTGCAGCGGCGGCAAGCGAGATACGGGTGGCAAGCATGTTCATCTCCATGGCTTGGCGCACCGTCCATCCGGCACGCCCTGTGCCGCCTCCCCTTGGTGGCGGCATGGCATGATCCGCACGGCAAGTGCATCCGGTTACAGCCGCTGCAACTGTAACCCGGCCCGCCGCCCTGGCGAATAGGCATTCGACGTCGGCGCCCTTCAAGATCCGCCTCCCCCGCTGGCGTCGGCGCGGCTGCGCCCCTGCACCCCGAACCCGGGTGCAGCCGCGCCCCTCGGTTAAAATGCGTTGGGGCGGCGGCAGGAGAGGCAGACCATGACATCCAAGACCCTGTTGGGCGCCGCCGTGCTGGCCGCGCTCGCCGCCAGCGCCGCCAGCGCGGCCGACAAGCCCAAGATGGAAAAATGCTTTGGCGTTTCCAAGGCCGGCCAGAATGACTGCGCCGCCGGCGCCGGCACCAGCTGTGCCGGCACGTCCAAGGTGGATTACCAGAAGAACGCCTGGAAACTGGTGCCCGCCGGCACCTGCACCAAGATCAAGACGCCCAAGGGCAATGGCTCGCTCACCCCGGCCTGATCCTGATGCACGGCAGGATGCACAACCGGCCGGCAGTGCGGCTGGGCGCAGGCATTGGCCTGCGCCTGCCGCATCTGGCTGCGCTGGCATCAGGCAGCATGCCCTTGCCGCCCGGCCTGTGGCTGGAAGTGCATGCCGAAAATTTCATGGTTGATGGCGGCCCCCGCCTGTCCGCCCTGCTGGCGGTGGCGGAGCGTCACCCGATTTCGCTGCATGGCGTCGGCCTTGCGCTGGCCGGCAGCCACATGGCGCCGCCGGCCCATGTCGCCCGCCTGCGCCGCCTGTGCGATCAGGTGAACCCGTGCCTGGTTTCCGATCACCTCGCCTGGCAGCGCGTCGGCCGCTGGCATGTGCCGGATTTCCTGCCCTTCCCGCGCACCCGCACCGCACTCGCGCTGACGATCAGCAACACCAACCGCGCCCAGGATCTGCTCGGCCGCCGGCTGCTGATCGAAAACCCCTCGCACTATGGCGATGTTGGCGGCCACGACATGCCGGAACATGAATTTCTGGCCGAACTGGCGCTGGCCAGCGGCTGCGGCCTGCTGGTCGATGTCAACAATATCCATGTCTCGGCCGAAAATCTGGGCCGCGATGCACGCTGGCTGGTCGATCAACTCCCGGCCGATGCGGTGGGCGAGATCCATGTTGCCGGCCACCGCCCCGATGCGGATGGCAAGCTGCTGATCGACAGCCATGATGCGCCGGTTGCCGGCCCGGTCTGGGCGCTGGCTGCGCGCCTGCTCGCCCGCACCGGCCCCTGCCCGCTGCTGGTGGAGCGCGATGCCCAGTTGCCGCCGCTCGCCGATCTGCTGGCCGAAGCCGCCCAGGCCGCGGCACTGTTGGCCGAGGTGGGCCATGCCGGCTGAACCACGCCGGGCGCCCGCCCGTTTCGAAGCCTGGTATGGCCGGCTGCTGGCCGGCGAGGCCGTGGCCGCCAACCCCGGCCTGCGTGCCAGCCTTTCGGTTCATGCCAACAACGCCATGGCCGCCGCCACCGCCGCCCTAACCGACAATTTTCCCGTGGTGCGCGCCCTGTTGGGCGATGATGTCTTCGCCGATCTGGCGCACCGCCATGCCCGCCATGTGCCACCGGCCGATCCGCGCCTCTGCCTTTATGGCGATGGCTTTGCCGAAAGCCTGGCCGCGGTGATCGATGCGCCGGCCTTTCCGTGGCTGGCTGCCATCGCGCGGCTGGAATATGCCGTCGTCCGCGCGCTGTTCGCTGCCGATCCGCCGCCCCGCCCCCGCCGGCTCAGCCCCGGGCGCAGCTGGCCGCTGGCCCCGGCCACGGCCTGGATCAGTGCCGATGCGCCGCTGGCCAGCCTGTGGCACGCCCACCAGCCCGGCGCCACCTGGCCCGATGAATTTCCCGATCAGGGCGAACTGGCGCTCGTCACCCGCGCCGGTGGCGTGGTGCAGGTCACCGCCCTGCCGCCGGCGGCCGCCAGCCTGCTCGGCGCGCTCGCCAGCCGCACCCCGCTGGCCCGGCTGACCGGTGATCAGCTTGCCCATCTGCCGGCCCTGGCTGCGGCCGCGGCCCTCGTCCCTGCTGTTGGAGAA
Organism: Sandarakinorhabdus sp. FBCC-B8862; assembly: GCF_059745315.1. Classification (NCBI taxonomy): domain Bacteria; kingdom Pseudomonadati; phylum Pseudomonadota; class Alphaproteobacteria; order Sphingomonadales; family Sphingosinicellaceae; genus Sandarakinorhabdus; species Sandarakinorhabdus sp. FBCC-B8862. The sequence goes on along the minus strand of NZ_CM185574.1, from coordinate 29,350 downwards.
TGATGATGAACCCCTATGCCGCCGTCACCGGCCTGTTGGCCCGCATCCCGGAATCGCTGTGGCTGCTGGTGTGCCGCTTCGGCATCGGCGCGATCTTCTTCCTGTCGGGCCGCACCAAGGTCGATGGCCTGCTCACCCTGAAAGACAGCACCTACACGCTGTTCGAATATGAATATGCGCTGCCGCTGATCCCGTCCGACATTGCGGCCCATCTGGCCACCTATGCCGAACACGCCTTTCCCATCCTGCTGGCGCTCGGTCTGTTCACCCGCCTCGGCGCGCTGGGCCTGTTGGGGATGACGGCGACGATCCAGATCTTCGTCTATCCCGATGCCTGGCCGACCCATCTCAGCTGGACGGCGATCCTGCTGCCGATCATCGCGCGCGGGCCCGGCGCCCTCTCGCTCGACCGGCTGCTGGGGCTGGAACGCGCCTGACCATAAACGCGCCTGACCATAAAACTGTGCCCGTTCAGCTGCGCAGCGCTGCCAGCACCGCCGCCGGATCGGCCCGGTGGCGGAAATCCACATCAACATGGGCAAAGCGCACCCGCATGCCCACCTCGATCACAAAGGTCGCCGGGATCGGCAGGATGCCGCTGGCCGCGCCATAATGCGCGGCCAGATCGAGGCCGGCGCGGGCGAATTCGGTCATCAGTTCCTGGCCAACGAAAAACGCCAGGCCCAGAGCAGCGCTGGCCCCGAAATCGACATCGCACAGCAACTGCGCCTCACGGCCAACCAGCGCTGCCATCGCCGCCGCCCGGCCGCCCACTTCGGGCGTGACCAGCACGACGCGGCAGCCGGCAGCGCGCAGCTCGGGCTGGATCAGCCGCCAATTCTCCAGCTCGGCCTGGCACCAGGGGCACCACAGGCCGCGGTGAAAGCTCAACAGGATCGGGCCATCCTTGCACAGGGCAGACAGCCGGGTCAGGCGGCCGGCGGCATCCGGCAGGGCCAGATCGGGGAAAAGCTGGCCGGCCCGTGGTGCCAGCCGGCCGGAGCCCAGCGCCGTCAGACGCTGCACCAGCGCATCGGCCCGCACATGCCAGACCGGATCGACCGTCGGTCCCGGTCGCTGCGGCTGGGGATGCACCGATTCCATGGCGAAGACTAACCTGCCGGCAACCCCGGCGCCAGCCAGCCCCCCTTCATGGAGTGCATAGCCGGCCGCTATGGCCGCCGCTGCGCCTTCAATCGGCTGTGGCCGGCCACCACAGCGGGCCAACCAGGGTGAGCAGCACGATCAGGTTGAAGCCGGCGTTGCTGGCGTGGCCGGCGGCAATCGAACCGGCACTGTCAAGCGCGAACCAGGCCAGCAGCCCGGCCAGGATGGTGCGGCGCACCGGCTCCGGCGCCAGCGGGTGCAGCCGTGTCGCCAGAAACCACACGGTCACCCCCCAGCCCAAGAGGAAGCCGCCGGTGATGGCAGTCAGAAAGCGGGTGGTCGGCTCGGCATAGTTTTGCACCCCGTCAAGCGGCCAGGCCAGCAGATCAAGCGACCAGCGCGCCGGTTCGGCCAGCGCCGGCCGGCTGGCCAGCGAAAACACCGGGCCAAAGCCGCCAATCCCGAAGGCCGTGAACTTCATCCATTGGCGTTGCCGCGCAGCATTCATGCCATCCATCCTCTTCACGCAAAGGATGGCGCATTTTTGTAGCGTCCGCTACAGGAATCGCACCTCCGCCAGCGCGGCCTGCGCGGCTTCGGCCTGGCTGTTGCCGCCCACCATGTCGAACAGGGCGGCGCCATCGATCACCGCCAGCATCAGCGCCGCCTGCCGGGTGCGGGCCGGGCCCGGCGGCGCCGCAATGCGCACATCAAGCCAGGCGATGAACTGTTCGAGGATCCGGGTCGCCAGCGCCGGATAGGGCGGCTCCTGCCGGGCGGCAGCGGCCACGATTTCCAGCCATAGCCGCATCGATGGCTGCATGGCCGTGCTGCGCACCAGCGCGATCACCTGTTGCAGCAGTTGGTCGGGCGGCAGCGGATCGGGCGGCATGGCCGCATCCAGCCCGGCGGCAAAGCCATCGGCAATGCGGCCGATCACGCACGACAGCAACTCGGTCTTGTCGTTGAAATAATACAGCAGCATCCGGTCGCTGATGCCGGCGGCTGCCGCCAGCGGGCGCAGGCTGGTCTGCCCCAGCCCATTGGCCAGCAAATGGCCCACCAGCGCCGTGATCACCTGCTCGCGCCGTTCCGCCTTGATCCGCATAGGCCCCCTTGCAGCGAACACCAGTGATGCTCGCCCACCCCGTTACCAAAGCCATGGTGGCAAGAAGGGCCACGACTTGCAAATACCCCCGCACATGTCCAGCGCTGCCCGTGTTCATCATTCGAACACCACGGCTGCGGAGCAGGCCGACAACAGGATCGCAGCTTCGCTGCTCACATTTGCCGAAAACTGGCGCGCCCAGCAGGACTCGAACCTGCGACCCCGAGCTTAGAAGGCACGTGCTCTATCCAGCTGAGCTATGGGCGCGTTGGCCCTGCATTGCCTTGGCGGCGGGCGAAAATCCAGCCCTGCTCAATCGATCAGATCAAGATAGGCGGCGACATCATTGTCGGTGGCGATCCACAGACCGGCCTGCACGGCTTCGGGCTGGGCGGCGGCCAGCGCCAAGGCTTCGTCCAGCGGGCCATAGAACAGGGTCTGCGCCACTGGATCGCCATCATCGAGGTGATAGAGGCGGACGCTGGCCGAACCGAAGGTGGTGCGCATCAGCGGAAATTGTCGGCGTAGGCCTGCAATTTCAGCGTGCGCGGGCCCAGTGGCACGATCTCCACCACCAGGCCATGCCGCTCGGCATAGGCGAGCGCGGCCTCTTTGGTGGGAAAGCGCAGCTGGATCTGCCCGGCGGTGAAGCCCGAACCAGCCCAGCCGGTCAGCGGATCGGCCCGCAGCCGGTCATCCCGTTCAAATTCCAGCAGCCATTCGCCGGTGCGGCCATGGCCGGATTGCAGGGCATGTTTCGGGCGTTGATAAAGGCGCGCGTGCATGCCTCTCTCTTGCCGCGACAGGCTGCCGCAGGCAAGGACTTTGCATCGGCCGTTCAACACGGAGCACCGTCATGATCCTGATCAGCGGCACCATCCGCCTGCCCGCAGGCGGCCTCGCCCCCGCCCTGCCCGCCATGCGCGCCATGATGGCGGCCAGCCGGGCCGAGCCGGGCTGCCTCCACTATGCCTATGCCCAGGATCTGGACGACCCCACGCTGATCCATGTCAGCGAACGCTGGACCAGCCGGGCGGCCCTTGCCGCACATTTCGCCTCCGCCCATCTGGCCGCCTGGCGCGGCCAGTTCGCGGCGCTGGGCATCCACGACCGCAATCTGATCCTGGTGGAGGGGGATGCGGAGCCGACCTGAACGGCCGGGCTCAATAGGCGCGGGCGATGGCGAATTCGACCGTTTCGGTCAGTGCGTCACGCGCCGGGCTCTTGGGGAAACCGGCCAGCACATCGATGGCGCGCTGGCCATAATGGCGGGCGCGGGCCATGGTGTCGGCCACCGCATTGGTGCTGCGCAACAGCTCGCCGGCGCGGGCCAGTTCGGCATCACCATTGGCACGGCCGCTCATGGCGCGGCGCCAGAATTCGCGCTCGTCCTCGTTGCCGCGGGCATAGGCCAGGATCACCGGCAGGGTGATCTTGCCGTCGCGGAAATCATCGCCGGCATTCTTGCCCATGGTTTCGGCGTCAGACACATAATCAATGGCGTCGTCCACCAGCTGGAAGGCGATGCCAAGATAGCGGCCATAGCTGGCCAGCGCCTCTTCCACCTTCTCGTCGCGTTCGGCCACCACGGCCGCAATCTGGCAGGCGGCGGCAAACAGCGCCGCGGTCTTGGCGGTGATGATTTCGAGATAACGGTCTTCGGTGGTGGACACATCGCGCTGGGCCGTCAGCTGCGCCACCTCGCCTTCCGCGATCACCGCCGATGCCCGGCTCAGGATCTTGAGCACCCGCAAGCTGCCGTCCTCGACCATCAGCTCAAAGGCGCGGCTGAACAGGAAGTCACCAACCAGCACGCTGGCCGGATTGCCATAGAGCGCGTTGGCCGTGACCTTGCCGCGCCGCAGGCCCGATGCGTCAACCACATCATCGTGCAGCAGGGTGGCGGTGTGGATGAACTCCACCGCGGCGGCCAGCTTGTAATGGCGATTGCCCTCATAGCCGAGCACGCTGGCACAGCCCAGGGTGAGCATCGGGCGCAGCCGCTTGCCCCCGCCGGCGATCAGATGGCCAGCCAATTCGGGGATCAGCGCCACCGGCGACTGCATGCGATCCAGAATGACATGGTTGACCGCATTCAGCCCCGGCGCCGTCAGATTCATCAGCGCCTTGATCGATGGTTCGCGCCCGGGGCGCAGCGTATGCACGGTTGCTGTCACCCCCTCCCCATAGCGCAGTTGCATGCTGGTGCAAGCTTGGCCTTGCCCGGCGCGCTGCTGTGCCGCAAAGCTTGGGCACCACAGGGGCCAGTTTTGGGGAGCATCATGGACGCAACGCTGAAAGCCTATCGCGAGAGCATCGACAATATCGATGCGGCGCTGGTGTTCATGCTGGCCGAACGCTTCAAGATCACCCAGGCGGTTGGCCGCTACAAGGCTGAAACCGGCCTGCCGCCGGCCGATCCGGGCCGCGAATCCGAACAGATCGCCCGCTTGCGCGCGCTCGCTGCCAGCGCCAACCTTGATCCGGAATTCTCGGAGAAATTCCTACGCTTCATCATCGATGAGGTGATCCGCCACCACCAGGCCGCGCGCGGCTAAAAAGGTTAACAACTTGCAATTTGCGTACACCCCGGCACCAGTGTGATATCCCGGTAAAGCTGGTCGCACTGAATATTCGGGGGGAAATTCATGCGCATTGTCACACGCGCCGTCGCAGGCGCACTGTTCCTGTCCATTCCCAGCATGGCAAGCGCCTATGGTCCGCTGATCGTCGGCGGGCAGACGCTGATGTTCAACGGCGCGCTCAACACCACAACGGGCGGATTTCATTACTACAACGGCTATGGCAGCTATTCGGACGTGGCCGACAACGGCAGCCGGGTCGATCTGCTGATCGGTGCCGGCACCGGCGGCTTTGTCGAAGTGAGCGGCAGCGGCAACACCGAATCCGATGCCTATGGCAGCTTCCAGTATAATTTCCGCGTTGATGGCAGCGGCCCGCTCAATGCCTTCGGCATGGTGGAAATGCGGGTCACCACCAAGGGCATCACCAACACGACCGGCTATTATCAGGCGCTGGCCGGCATATCGCTGACACCCGATCCGCTCCATTCCTTTGATTATTATCTGCCGATCGCCTTCCAGTTCAACGCGAAATCCTGCTCGGGCTCCACATCCAACTGCACGTCGGGCTTCAACGGCGCCGATGGCTGGGATGTGACAGACTATGTCTTCTACATGTGGCCCAACCGGGATTACACGCTCAACATGGGCGCATCAGTGCAGCAACGCCAGCCCGACAGTTACAGCATCAGCCACGGCGGCCCGGGCACACTGCGCAGCGGCACCGCTTATGCCTATGTCGATCCGGTCATCAAGATCGCGCCCGGCGTGGCAGGCTTCACCATCAGCAACGGCGGCCCGCCGATGCAGCTGGTGGGCGGCGTGCCCGAGCCTGACAGCTGGATCATGCTGATCGCTGGCTTCGGCCTGGTCGGGGCGGCAGCGCGGCGGCGGCGGGCTATTCCGCGCGCGGCAGGCTGAGCGTCACCAGCAGGCCGCCAAGGTCTTCCGACTCGCCCAGGCTGATATCGCCTCCGCACAGTTCAGCCACCTCCCGCGCGATGGCAAGTCCAAGGCCGGTGCCCGGCTTGTCGGTGTCCAGCCGTTCACCGCGCTGGAACAGGCGCGCACGCTCGGCCTCGGCGATGCCATGCCCGTCATCCTCCACCAGGATGCGCAGCATGGCATCGGCCGCCTCGATGGTGACAAAGGCGCGGCCACCGCCGTGGATCGCGGCATTCTCGATCAGATTGCCCACCATCTCTTCCAGATCCTGGCGCTCACCGCGAAACTCCACGGCCTTGTCACCGGCCAGATCGATGGTCACCCTGTCCTGGTGGATCCTCTCCACCGTGCGGGCAATCGCCTCAACCACCGGCCACACAGGGGTGCGCGCCGTGCTGGCGGCGCGGCGGCCGGCGGCGCGGGCGCGGGCCAATTGGTGGTCGACATGCCGGCGCATCACCTGCACCTGGGCCTCCACCGCCCGGGCCAGCGCATCGTCCCGCCCCTGCGCCTCCCCCACCAGCACGCTCATCGGCGTTTTCAGGGCATGGGCCAGATTGCCGGCATGGCGGCGTGCGGCCTCGGCCTGGGCCTCGCCATGGGCCAGCAACTCGTTGATCTCCGCCACCAGCGGCGCCACCTCCACCGGAAAACGCGCCTGCACCCGCTGGGCCCGGCCGCTGCGGATGGCGGCAATCGCATCGGAAACCCGGCGCAGCGGCGCCAGGCCATAGGTGGATTGCAAGCCCGCCATGCCGATCAGCCCCAGCCCGAGCACTGTCAGCGACCAGAACAGGATCGATCGGGTGCGCGCCAGTTGCCGTTCCAGATCGCGGCTGGATTGCGCCACCTGGAAATAGAAAAACCGCGGCGACCCCGGCAACCGCACGCTGCGGCCCATGATGCGCAGCGGCTCGCTGGGGAACGCCGCCGAATCATAGACGCACGGCGTGCGGCAATCTGTGCCCCGCGGCTGCGGCCCCAGCTGGCGATCCCACAGGCTGCGCGACGGAAAGGTCGCCATGCCGGCGCCGCTGATCTGCCAATAAAGCCCGGAATAAGGCTCGGAAAACCGCTGGTCCCCCAGCGGGCGGAGCAGCCGCACCTCGCCCACCTCGTCCAGCTCGGCGGTGTTGATCATCGCCTTCAGATTGCTGGCCAGCTGCTCGTCAAATCCGGACCGCAGCGTGTCGGCCAGCACCCGGTCCAGCGCATAGCCGCCCAGCGCCAGCAACGCGGTGATCCACACCGCCGCAATCAGGATCATGCGCCGGCGCAGCGAACGGCCGGTCGAAACCGGAGCCGACGCCTCAGATCTGGTCGTTGAGGCTGTAGCCAAGGCCGCGCGTGGTCAGGATGAGATCGGAACCCAGCTTCTTGCGGATGCGGGTGATGAACACCTCGATCGTGTTGGAATCACGATCAAAATCCTGATCATAAATATGTTCGATCAACTCGGTGCGGCTCACCACCTTGCCCTTGTGGTGCATCAGATAGCTCAACAGCTTGAACTCCTGCGCCGTCATCTTCACCGGCTCGCCGTTCAACGTCACCCGGCCCGACCGGCCATCCAGCCGCACGCCGCCGGCGGTCAATTCCGATGTCGCCTTGCCGGCCGCCCGGCGGATCAGCGCGCGCAACCGCGCCACCAGTTCCTCCACCTGGAACGGCTTGGCCAGATAATCATCGGCCCCGGCATCCAGCCCGGCCACCTTGTCGGCCCAGCTGTCCCGCGCGGTCAGCACCAGCACCGGCATGGTGCGCCCTTCCCGGCGCCAGCGGTCCAGCACGGTCAGCCCGTCCACCTCCGGCAGGCCCAGATCCAGAACCACCGCGTCATAGGTTTCGTTGGCGCCCAGATAATGGCCTTCCTCGCCATCGGACGCGGCATCCACGGCATAGCCGGTCTGCTCCAGAACCGCCTTCAACTGGCGCCGCAAATTGGGTTCGTCTTCAACTACCAGGATACGCATGCCCCACTCCGCCTGCTGGTAAACCCAAGATATCGATCAGAAACTCTGGCGCGGCCGCACCCGTTCCCCGGTGCGGGCATCCACATCAACATTGATCACATTGCCATCACGCATGAACCGGAACCGATAGCGGCGGCTGCCCGCATCGAACTGCGCGCCCATATATTCGCCCGGCGTTTCCTGCACGACCCGGCGCTGGATCACATCGAACGGCATGATCTCGCCGGCTCGTCGCAAGCCCTGCACCTCGTTGGGCTGGGCGCCTGCCGGAACGGCAGCCGTCGCAACGGCCAAACCCAGCGCGGCAAGACGCGCAAAGATGATGTGTGATGCTACCAGTCTCATGCCCCTGCTCTGGCACTGCCCGCTTGAACAGCCTCTGAACACTGTCTGTCATTCGCGCTGGCCCCCTCTTGCACCAATTGCGTCCAATTCGCAACAAGTGCAATTGACACAACAGCTTGCCACATTTGCCGCAACGCCGCCTCACTCGCCCCTTGCCAGCCCGTCCGGCTTGTCCCACTGGCCATGCCATCATGCCCGAACCCATTCTCACGCTCGAATCCGTCGGTCTCAAAAATGGTGCCGGCTGGCTCTTTGATGGCCTGTCGCTCACCATCGACGCGCGCGACCGGCTGGCCCTCATCGGCCGCAACGGCGCCGGCAAATCCACCCTTCTGAAGATCATCGACGGCACGATCGAGGCTGATGCCGGCCGCAGAGCCACCGCCAGCGGCTTGCGCATCGGCCGGCTGGAACAGGATCCTCCCATGGCCGCGTTCGCCACGCTGGGCGATTATGCCCTCGCCGGCGGCGCCGCCGATCATGAAGTGGCGGCGCTCGCCGATCAGCTTGGCATCGATCTCGCCCGCCCGGCCACCACCGCATCGGGTGGGGAGCGCCGCCGCGCCGCCCTGGTGCGCGTGCTGGCCGAAGCGCCCGACTTGCTGCTGCTGGATGAGCCGACCAACCATCTCGATATCGCCGCCATCGAATGGCTCGAATCCTGGCTGGAACGCAGCCGCTGCGCGCTCGTCGTCATCAGCCATGATCGCGCCTTCCTCACCCGCCTGACAAAGAACTGCCTCTGGCTGGATCGCGGTATGCTGCGCCGCGCCGAAGTCGGCTTTGGCGGCTTTGATGCCTGGGCCGATGCCGTCGCCGCCGAGGAGGAGCGCACGGCCCAGCGCCTCGACACGAAATTGCGGGCCGAGGAGCATTGGTTGCAGCGCGGCGTCACCGCCCGGCGCAAGCGCAACATGGGCCGGCTCGCCAAGCTGATGGAGCTGCGCGAAACCCGCCGCAGCCTCGACCGCGGCCCCACCAGCGCCCGCATCGCCACCGAATCCAGCGATCCCGGCTCGAAAATTCTCATCGATGCCCGGGGTATCAGCCTCGCCTTCGGGCCGCGCGCCATCGTGCACGATCTGTCGCTCAGGGTGCGCAAGGGTGATCGCATCGGCATCATCGGCCCCAACGGCGCCGGCAAATCCACGCTGATCAAGCTGCTGCTCGGCCAGTTGGCGCCCGACAGCGGCGAGATCCGCCGCAGCGCCAACCTTGCCCCCACCATCATCGATCAGCATCGCCAGCGCCTGAAGGGCCGCACCGTGCGCGAGGTGCTGGCCGATGGCGGCGAATGGCTGGAGGTGAACGGCGCCAAGAAACATGTCGCCGGCTATCTGAAGGAATATCTCTTCGATGCCGGTATCCTGGATGCCGCGGCCGAAACCCTGTCGGGCGGCGAACAGTCGCGCCTGCTGCTGGCCCGCGAATTTGCGACGCCCTCAAACCTGATGGTGCTCGATGAACCCACCAACGATCTCGACATGGAAACGCTCGACCTGATCGAGGAGGTGATCGGCGATTATGACGGCACCGTGCTGCTGGTCAGCCACGATCGCGCCTTCCTGGATCGGGTGGTGACAATGATCGTCGCCCTGGATGGCAACGGCAAGGCCGAGATCAGCGTCGGCGGCTGGAGCGACTGGGCCGCCCGCCAGCAGGCGACGACCAGCGCCCCCAAGGCCAAGGCCGCCCCCGCGCCCACGCCTGTGCCGAAAAAGGCCAGCAAGCTGAGCTACAAGGACGCGCGCGAACTTGCCGATCTGCCCACCCGCATCGAAGCACTGAACAAGGATATCGCCACCCGCGAAGCCGCGCTGGCCGATCCCGACCTCTATGCAAAAAACCCGGCCCGCTTCGCCAGCCTCACCACCGAGCTTGATCGCCTGCGCGAAACGCTGGAAACCGCCGAACTGCGCTGGCTGGAACTCGCCGAACTGGAAGAGCAACTGGCCGGCTGAGTTCGCAAACAGCTCCCCTCCCGCTCGCGGGAGGGGTTGGGGGTGGGTCCACCAGCCGACGCAATCCGCTGGCGCCGGGGGCGAGCCTGAGAACACCCCCAACTTCGCTTACGCCACCTCAACCCCCGGCGGCACATCCGGCTCGACATGGCGCGGCACCACCACGCGCAGTGGCGCCGCCGCCACCCGGCCGCTGTCATGGGTGCGCACAAATGCCTCCACCACCGGGGCAATCGTGTTCCGCCACTTGCTGCCGTTGAAAATGCCATAATGGCCGGCGCCCAGCGCCAGATGATATTGCTTCTTTTCGTCCGCCAAATTCACCGCCAGATCGAGCGCCGCCTTCGTCTGGCCCAGGCCGGAAATATCATCACGCTCGCCTTCAATGGCCAAAAGCGCAGTGCGGGTGATCTTGCCCGGATCGGCGATGCGGCCGCGATGATCAAAACTGCCCGTGGCCAGCGCCTGGCGCTGGAACACCAGGTCGATCGTCTGCAGATAAAATTCCGCCGTCATGTCGCACACGGCGCGATATTCATCGTAAAAGGCCTTGGTCGCCTCGGCCGATTCCTCGTCGCCGGCCACCAGATGCTTGAACATTTCCCAATGGGATTTCATGTGGTTGGCCAGGTTCATCGACATGAAGCCGGACAATTGCAAATAACCGGGATAGACGCTGCGCCCGGCGCCCGGATACATGTCAGGCACCTGCTGGATCACCATCTGCTCGAACCAGGCAAAGGGCCGCTTGAACGCCAGCTCGTTCACCGCCGTCGGCGCCTTTCGCGTGTCCACCGGCCCGCCCATCATCGTCAGGCTGGGCGGCGTGCAGGGATGGTCATCCTCGTTCATCAAGGCAACGGCGGCCAGCGCCGGCACCGATGGCTGGCACACCGCCAGCATGTGGGTGTCGGGGCCCAGCAGCTCGAGAAATTCGATCAGATAATCGACATAGTCATTGAGGTCGAACCGCCCCTCGGCCACCGGCACCATCCGCGCATCGCGCCAATCGGTGATATACACCTCATGATCGGGCAGCAGCCGCTCCACCGTGCCGCGCAGCAGCGTGGCATAATGGCCCGACATCGGCGCCACGATCAGGATGCGCGGATCCTTGCGGCCGCTCACCCCGCGGCGGAAGCGCTTCAACTGGCCAAAGGGCTTCCTGAGCACGATTTCTTCCGAAACCGGCACCGAAGCGCCATCGATGATGGTGGCATTCAGGCCAAAGGGCGGCTTGCCGCGCACCTCGACGCTGTGGGCAAACACCTCCAGCGCCCGCGCCATCACTGGCGCCGCCGGGCTCCATGCCCAGGGGTTGGACGCCGCCAGCAGCCAGTTTGATCCCTGTGTGGCGGCCATGCCCAGGCTGGCCAACCAGGCCTTCTGCATCTCGTGCGCGGTGTAGAGCATCAATTGCATTCCTTCTGGCCAACCGGCACCACCACCCATGCGGGGCCATATCGCAGTGCAGCATAAACCGCAAACGCCAACACAACCCCATGAAACTGCCGCAATGTGGCAGCGGCAGCGGCTTTGCACCGTGGGGGAATGTCGCGGGCCCCGCTGCCGCCGGCACCACCACGGCCATTGAGCCGCGCTCAAACCCCTGTTATCAGCCGTCATGGCTTCCCGTCCGCCGAAACCGCCGCTCCCACCTCCGGCCGAGCGCAAACTCTCCCGCCTGAAGCTGCTGTGGCGCTTTGCCCGCGCCTATCCGGTGCAGCTGGCCTGTGCGCTGGCAGCGCTCGGCATCGCCGCCCTCACCACGCTCGCCATCCCGCAAGGCCTGAAGATGGTGGTGGACAATGGCTTTGCCCGTGGCAGCGATCCCGCCGCCATCACCCCCTATTTCGCCGGCCTGCTCGGCCTCACCGCCTTTCTGGGCGCGGCCACGGCCGTGCGCTTCTTCTTCGTGTCGTGGATTGGCGAACGCGTGGTGGCCGATCTGCGCAAGGCGGTGCAAACCCATCTGATCAGCCTTGATCCGGTGTTCTTCGAAACCAACCGCCCGGCCGAAATCGCCAGCCGCATCACCTCCGATACCGCCATCATCGAACAGGTGGTCGGCACCTCGGCCAGCCTGGCGCTGCGCAACACGGTGATGGGCATCGGCGGCATCGGCTACATGTTCTGGGTCTCGCCAAAGCTCACCCTGCTCATGCTGCTGGTCATCCCGCTCACCATGGGGCCGATCCTGCTGCTCGGCCGCCGCGTGCGCGACATTTCCCGCACCAGCCAGGATCGGGTCGCCGATATCGGCACCATGGTCTCCGAAGTGCTGGGCGCCATCCGCATCGTCCAGGCCTTCACCCAGGAAGGCCGCGAGGCCGCGCGCTTTGGCGCTGCCGTCGAACGCAGTTTCGACACCGCCAAGCGCCGCATCCGCCTGCGCGCCACCATGACGGCGCTGGTGATCAGCCTGGTGTTCGGCGCCATCACGCTGGTGCTGTGGCGCGGCGCGCTCGATGTCATCGACGGCACGCTGTCGGGCGGGGCCATCGCTGCCTTTGTCTTTGCCGCCGCCATCGTCGCCGGCGCCTTCGGCACCCTCACCGAAGTCTATGGCGATTTCATGCGCGCTGCCGGCGCTTCGGGCCGGATGGAAGAATTGCTCAACGCCCGCCCGCTGATCCGCGCCCCCGATCAGCCCACCGCCCTGCCACAGCCGCCGCGCGGCCGGCTGGAATTCAGCCATGTGCGCTTCCATTATCCCTCCAAACCCGATGTGGCGGCGCTGAAGGATTTCACCCTCACCGTGGAACCGGGCGAAACCGTCGCCGTCGTCGGCCCCTCGGGTGCCGGCAAGTCCACCCTGTTCCAGCTGGTGCAGCGCTTCTATGATCCCGAAGCCGGCAGCCTGTCACTGGATGGCGTGCCCTACACCGCCGCCGATCCGCAGGCGATCCGCCAGCGCCTCGCCGTCGTGCCGCAGGAAACCGTGATCTTCGCGGCCAGCGCGCTCGACAACATCCGCTATGGCCGCCCCGATGCGACCGAGGCCGAGGTGTGGGCCGCCGCCGAAGCCGCCCATGCCGATCAGTTCCTGAAGGAACTGCCCGAAGGCATCCACAGCTTCCTCGGCGAAAGCGGCACGCGCCTTTCGGGCGGCCAGCGCCAGCGGCTTGCCATTGCCCGTGCCATCCTGCGCGAAGCCCCGGTGCTGCTGCTTGATGAAGCCACCAGCGCGCTCGACGCCGAAAGCGAACGCCTGGTCCAGGCCGCGCTGGACGAGCTGATGAAGAACCGCACCACCCTCGTCATCGCCCACCGCCTCGCCACCGTCCGCAATGCAGACAGGATCGTGGTGATGGACAAGGGCCGCATCGTCGCCACCGGCACCCACGACAGCCTGCTCGCCGCCGGCGGCCTCTATGCCCGCCTCGCCAAGCTGCAGTTCGACCAGATCGCCGCCTGAGCCTGTTGAAAACGTGATGGGGGTGGCCCCCTATGGCCGGGCGCGCTGTCGTGGCGCACCATGCTGGCCTCACCAGATGGGGTCAGGCCATGAACGCAACGGGATATGCAGCACTGCTGTTGCTGGCGGCGGCGCCAGCTTCGGCACAGATCAGCTTTGATCGCGGCAGCATCGACATTCAGGGCACCGGCAGCACGAGCGCGGCGCTGGGGAGCGGCCTGCAGACCGGCAGCTTCGGGTTCAGCGACTACAGTGCCTGCGACGGGCAGGAGGAATATTGCCTCACCCTCCCCTATGGCGGGCGCTATGCCAACGGCGGCTTCGCCATCAGCATCACCGGCAACAGCCTCAGCTATCGTTTCGATCTCTGGCAGGGCAGCGACATCGGTGGCCCGTTGGCCAATGATTATCTTCTGGAAGCAAGTTTCATCAGCGACACGCCGGTGCGGCTGCGCAGCGCCGGCCGCACCAGCATCAGCCTGGCCAATGGCTGTGGTGGTTGCAGCCATGTCTTCGACATTGGCAGCGCCTCGGCCAATCTGCGGCCCGATGGTCGCTGGGATATCGGCTTCACCGCCTTCATGCAGGGCAATGCCAACGCCGGCGGCCAACGGCTGGTGCAGGAAGGCCGGCTGAAGATCGCCGCGGTGCCCGAACCGGCCAGCTGGGCGCTGCTGATTGCCGGCTTTGGCCTGGTTGGGGCTGTCGCCCGCCGACGGGCGCGACAGCCAGCCTTGCGCCGCCGCTATTGCGCGGTATAGCCGCCGTCCACCACCAGCTCGGCGCCGGTCATGAAGCTGGACTCGTCGCTGGCCAGGAAGGCGATGGCATCGCCAATCTCGCGCGGCAGGCCAAAGCGGCCGAGCGGGTGCGCCGCCATCAACGCCACGCGCATCTCGTTGCCATCCTCCCGGGTCGCCAGCGCATTGCTCACCAGCGGCGTGTCGATGAAGCCGGGATGCACGCTGTTCACCCGGATATTGAGCGGCGCCCATTCCAGCGCCGCCGCCTTGCTGAGCAGCGTCACCGCACCTTTTGACGCGCAATAGGCTGCCGCCCCGCCCAGCCCGACCTTGCCCAGGATCGAGCTGATGTTGATCACGCTGCCGCCACCCGCCGCCGCGATCTGCGGCCCGGCGTGGCGCAGGCCCAGGAACACGCCATCCAGATTGACCGCCAATATCTGCCGCCACGCCTCCAGGCTGTGGTCCAGCAGCTCGTGGCGGCCGCCGGAAATCCCGGCATTGTTCACCAATATGTCGAGCCGGCCGAATTCGGCCACCGCCCGCGCCACAGCGGTCGCCCAGGCCGCAGAATCGGTCACGTCGTGCGGGCAAAAGGCCACCCGGCCGCCACCAGCGGCCACGCTTTGGGCCGTTTCGTCCCCGGCGGCAGCATCAATATCGGTCAACAGCACCGCCGCGCCATCCTGCGCCAGCCGCCGCGCCGCCGCCGCGCCAATGCCCGATCCGGCGCCCGTGACCAGCGCCACCTTCCCCGTCAACCGCCCCATATCCCACTCCCCTTCTGCCAACAGCGTAGGGCCGCTGGCCAACCGGTGTAACTGCGCGATTGTGGGGGCCAGCAAACACGAAAAAGGGCGGAGCTTTTGGCCCCGCCCTTTGTTGCTGCTGGCAAATTCAGCCGAAGATCAGTTCGCGTAGGCTTCGTTGCCCACAAAACCCATCTTCTCGATGCCGGCCTGCTGGGCAGCCGCCATCACCTTGTCCACCAGTTCATACTTGGCTTCGGCTTCCGGGCGCAGGCGCAGTTCCGGCGGATCCGGCATCTTGGCGGCCTGGTTCAGATAACCCTGCAGGGTCGAAAGATCGACTTCCTGCTTGTTCCAATAGATATTGTTGAGGAAATCGATCTCGATCTGGTTGAACACCGGATCAACATCGCTCGGGTTCGGGTTCGGCGGCGGCAGATCCAGCTTCACGGCATGGGTCTGCACCGGGATGGTGATGATGAACATGATGAGCAGAACGAGCATGACGTCGATCAACGGCGTCGTGTTCATTTCTCCCATCGGGGCGTCTTCACCGCCGCCACCACCAACTGACATGCCCATGGGGCACACTCCTGTTTCTGGCGGGGGCCGGCACGAGGCCAGCCCCTGCAATCACATCAAAAATCGCGCGTCACGTTGCCCGGGGTCGGTTCCGAAATGAAGCCAACCTTCAGGAACCCGGCCCGCTGCATGGTGAAGACAACCCCACCAATGCAGCGATAGGCCACGTCCTTGTCACCGCGGATATGCACCTCCGGCAGTTCCACCTTGGCACCCAAGGCTTCCTGGCGGGCGATTTCCTTCTTCAGGGCGTCCACACCGCGATCCAGCAGTTCCTGCTTGGTATCGACCTTGGTCTGGCCCCAGTAGGTATCGCAATTGCCGTCCACCGAAATCAGCACGTTTTCCGGCTTCGTGGTGGTTGGCAGGTTGGTCACCGTCGGCAGCGTGAGCGGCACGGTCTGGATGACAACGGGAACGGTGATCAGGAAGATGATCAGGAGGACCAGCATAACGTCGACCAGCGGCGTCGTGTTGATCTCGTTCATCGGGGCCTCATCGCCACCGCTGTCGTTTCCGACACTCATGCCCATCGGACTGTCTCCTCAGTCGTGATCAGGCCGATCACTTCTTGGCGGCAGGAGCCGGAGCAGCAGCCGGAGCAGCAGCCTTCGGACGCTCGATGCGGGCACCCGAAACCAGCGCGCCGTGCACGTCGGCGGTGAAGTTGTTCAGGCGGTCAGCCACGTCCTTGTTGCGACGGATCAGCCAGTTGTAACCCAGCACGGCCGGAACGGCGACAGCCAGACCCAGGGCGGTCATGATCAGCGCTTCACCCACCGGGCCGGCGACCTTGTCGATCGAGGCCTGGCCGGCCAGACCGATGTTGATCAGGGCGCGATAGATGCCGACGACGGTGCCGAACAGACCGACGAACGGCGAGGTCGAACCCACCGAGGCCAGCCAGGAGAAGCCGGTCGACAGCTTGCCGCTGATGGCAGCGTTCGAACGGTTCAGGGCCATCGTCACCCACTCGTGCTGATCGATCTTGTCGGTCAGGCGGCCTTCATGGTGATCGGCGGCGCGCAGGCCATCGTCAACGATCTGGCGGAACGGCGAGTTCTTGTCGAGCTTGGCAGCGCCGGTCTTGATGTCGGAGGCCGACCAGAACTTCTTTTCCAGTTCGGCGGCTTCGGCCAGAATCTTACGCTGATCCAGATACTTGGTGATGATCACGAACCAGCTGGACAGCGACATGACCACCATCATGATGAACACGGCCCAGGCAATGACACCACCCTGTTCCAGGGCGGCCATCAGGCCATACGGATTTTCAGCGGCTTGAGTCTGCATGTTTCTCTTCCCTCGGTTATTCTTGATCCAGGCTGGCAGCGGCCAGGCCGGTTTGGTTGAAAATCAGCCTTCGAGCTTCCAGCGAACCGGCTGGGTCTTGCGTTCGGCCACCGGCTTGCCGTCACGGGTCGCCGGGTTGAAGCGCCAGCGCCGCATGATGATCTTGCAGGTGGCATCATCCAGACGGCTGAACCCGCTGGACTGCGCCACTTCGCACTGGGACACTTTCCCATCCTCGCCGATCACATAGCTCACGCGCACAACGCCTTCTTCTTCGGCGGCGCGCGACGCGCTGGGGTAGTCGTCGGTCGAGATGACGTTGCCGCGGCCCTTCGCAGTGGCTGGAGTCGGGGCAATGGCCGGCGGGGCCGGCTCAGCCGGCGGTGCCGGCGGCGCGACGCGCGGCGGTTCCGGGCGCGACACTTCCGACTGGGTGGTGATGGCATTGGTCGGCGCATCCGAGGCCACCGACACTTCGGGCGGCGGCACGTAAGGCGGAATTTCAATATCCTGCGGCGGCGGTGGCGGCGGCTCTTCCGGCGGCGGCGCCTCTTCCTTCACGTCCACCGCTTCGATCGGCTCCATGATCTTCTTGACGACCTTGATCGCGAAGCCATTGACGATGGCATAGCCGAGCAGAACGTGCAGGGCAGCAACCGCTGCCAGCGCGATCTGCCGGTTCTTGCTCATCCCAGGTTGGTCCATGTACGACATGGCTGGTTTGGCACTCCCTAATGACTGGGAAAGCCGCGGACAGAGGACCCCCCTCAGACCCTGCGTCATCCCTCGCTGCCTCTCTAGCCACAAGCCTTGGCCTGCCGCAACCGGCTTTTTGCCACATTCTCGCCCGCATTTGCCTCACTACGTCAATTTGCGAGCACAAATTGCACGTTCCGCCGCGCGGCTTCGGCCGCGGGCTTGCATCACCCACCCACCCATCGCTAGCGTGCCGGCATGCGATTGCCCCTGCCAGCCAAGCTCCTGATATGTCTTGCCGCTCCGGCCATGGCCGCAGCCCAGCCAGCCCCACCGCCGCCACCGGCGACAGATCGCCTGGCAGGCTATGCCGATGTGGCCGATCTGGCACTGGCCGCACCGCTGATCGTGCGCGCCACCATCAGCAAGGCCGGCGCCACAAATGCCCGCGAAGCCGGACAGGCCCCGGCCGGGCGCACCCGGCTGGCCGTCACCGCAACCGTCAGCAATCCGCTGCTGGCCCCCGGCGTCATCGGCGCCATGCTCAGCTTCCTGTGGGATGCGCCGGCCGGGCCGCGCGGCAAGGCCCCCAATGTCAAGGGCATGGAAATACTGGCCTTTCTTGCCCGATCCGATGCCAATGGCGCTACAAGGCTGATCTCCCGCCGGGCCGTACAGCCTTGGGATCCGGCGCTGGCCGATCAGGTGCGGACGATCCTGGCGGAGAATCGCTCGGGCACCGTCCCCGTCGTCACCGGGGTCAGCAACGGCTTCCGCGTGGATGGCACCGTGCCCGGCGAAAGCGAAAGCCAGTTTTTCCTGACCAGCGCCGATGGCAAGCCGGTGACGCTGGTGGTGCAGAACCGCCCGGGCGAGGTGCGGCGCGTGATGGTGGCACGCGGCGACATCATCGACGAATCGGCCGAACGGGTTCGGCCCGGCACGCTGCTCTGGTATCGGCTCGCCTGTTTCCTGCCGGCCAACCTGCCCGCCCAGGCCGGTGGCACCGACACGGCTCTCGCCCGCGACTGGCGTGACGCGCTGGCCAGCCTGGGGCCGTGCGGGCGAACCGGTTAGAAGCTCGCCAGCTCCACGCCCACCGCCTTGCAATCGGGATAAACGTCGGGCTTGCGCGTCGAAACCCGCACGGCGGCCACCCCCGCGCGCGCCGCCACCAGATCGAAAATCGCATGCGCCACGGTTTCCTGCAGGTTGAAACGGCGGCCTTCAACCAATCGCAGCACGGCCTGGCGCAGGAAATCATAATCCCAGGCAGCAGCCACTTCGTCACTGCGCGGGAAATGCCCGGCTTCCACCCACACCTCGATGTTCACGCGCAACGTCTGCGGGCTGCCAACCTCGAAATCATGAAAGCCGATGTCCACCGGCAGGTCGAAATCCTCCAGGAAGATCTTGCGGGTGCGGATCGCCAAATGCGGCGGCACCAGCCCGGCGGGCAGCGGCGCGATGGTGGTGGGCGGCGGCATGGTGTCAGGCATCACAGGTCAACCATATGGGCAACATCGCGCGGCAGGCCCAGCAGGCGTTGCCCGCCGTCCAGCACGATGGTCTGCGCGTTGTAGGTGGGGGTGGCAATGACGAAGCGCAGCGCGGTGACGATTTCGTCCACCGTCACGCCGCGGCCCAGCGGGTTCATGCCGTGCACGGCTTCGAAATTCTCGCGGCTCTGCGGGCCGGAGACCAGGGTGACGGCCGGCGCAATGCCCACACAGCGCAGGCGCGGCGCATAGCTGCGCGCCGTCAGCTCGGTCAGCCCGGCAAAACCGATCTTCGATAGCGTATAGGTTAAGAAATCCGGGTTCAGGCTGGCCAGCTTGGCATCCAGCAGATTGACCACCAGCGCCGCCTGATCCAGCGTTTCCGGCAGTGCGGCGGCAAAGGCGCGGGTCAGCAGTGCCGGCGCGCGCAAATTCACCGCCATGTGGATATCGAAATCCGCCGGGCCGAAATCCTCGATCCGGTCATAGACAAAGCGGCTGGCGCTGTTCACCAGCAGCCGCGCCGGCGGCAGGCCGGCACAGGCCGACATGATCACGTCTGCGGCCGCCGGATCGGCCAGATCGGCGGCAACCACGCTGGCATGCGGCAGGCTGGCGGCCAGCGCCTCGGCCTCGGCCCGGCTGCTGTTGCAATGGATCAGCACATGCCAGCCATCGGCCGCCAGCGCGCGGCTGATGGCGCCGCCGATGCGCTTGGCGCCGCCGGTAACAATGGCAGTTTGGGTGGGCAGTTCGGTCATTGCCAGCGCCGCCTAAGGCTTTGCCCGCCCCGGCGCAATGTACGCATCATCGCAGGGCCGGGGCCAGCACCGCCGGATCGCCATCGGTCTGCATCGGCGGCAGGCCCAGCAGCCGCAGCAGCAGCGGGTGCACATGCACATTGTCGAACGGCGGCAACACCACCCCGGCGCGGAACGCCGGCCCGGCGGCCACGAAACTCGCCGCCATGTCGGGGTGGGCCGGATCATAACCATGCATGCCGCCCAGTGGCCGCGCCGCCTGTTCCGGCGTCGGCGCCGACAGCCAGATCATCCAGCCTGCCTCGGCAATGCACACCAGCGCCGGTACCCGGCGATGCCGGCCATAATGCAGCGCGGCCGGCACATCGGCTTTGTCATGGCAGGCCATGTGCGGATGCGGCCGCAGCAGCGCAGCCCGCACCTCGGCCTCCCGCCCCTGCACCGGATTCATCGCCGCCATGGCGCCGCCAGCCACAAAGCCGACGGCACCCGGATCAATCAGGCCATCCAGCAGGATACGGCGCTCGGCACTCACCTGCGCCATGCCATGATCGGCGACCAGGATGATGTTGGCATCGATCCCTCGCGCCGTCAGCCCCGCCAGCAGATCGGCGATGCGGGCGTCAACCTCGGCCACCGCCCTGTTCACTTCGGCCGAATCGGGCCCGAAATCATGGCCATCATGGTCCACCGTGTCGAAATAGAGGGTGAGAAAGCGCGGCCGGGGCGTGGCATCCAGCCAGGCCAGCACCTGCGCCACCCGCGCCGGGTTGGGCATCTTGCCATCAAAGGGCAGCCAGCGCCCCGGCCGTACGCCGCGGATTGCCGCCTCGCTGCCCGGCCAGAACATGGTGGCGGTTGGAAGGCCGGCCCGCTCCGCCGTCACCCAGATCGGCTCGGCATCCGCCCACCAGCGGCCATCCTCCACCGCCTCCCGCCGCGACAGGGCAAAGCGGCCCAGCACGGGATCATCCATATTGTTGTTCACGATCCCGTGCCGGTCGGGGCGCAGGCCGGTCACCAGCGAATAATGGTTCGGAAAGGTCAGGCTGGGAAAGCTGGGCCGCATCGCCGCCGTCGTCACCCCGCGCGCGGCGAGTGCGCTGATGGTGGGGGTGATGCCGCGCCGCAGATAATCGGCGCGCAGGCCATCCACCGAAATCAGGATCACCGGCGCGCCTGGCTGGGGCGGCGGCACGGTCACGGCCGGCGGCGGCGCATGGCAGGCCGCGAGCAACAGGGCGAACAGGATCGGGAGCAGCCGGAACATGATGCCGCCATAGCAGGCGCAACTGGATTCGCCATGCCGGGGCGGCTATCGGCAGCAGGGCATGACCGACACGCCCGACCGTTTTTCCGAAGAAGCGCAAACCTGGACGGTGCGCGGCAAGGACACGCCCGATCTTGATCGCGGCGTCGAAACCATCCGCGGCGTGGTGAAAACCCTGCCGCTGCGCCCCGGCGTCTATCGCATGCTCGATGCCGGCGGCGATGTCCTCTATGTCGGCAAGGCCCGCACTCTCAAGAACCGGGTGACCAATTACACCCAGGTCGCCCGCCTGCCCCGCCGGCTGCAGCGCATGGTGGCGCAAACCCGCGCCATGGAAATCGTGACGACCAACAGCGAGGCCGAGGCGCTGCTGCTCGAAGCCCAGCTGATCAAGCGCTATCGCCCGCCCTACAATGTGCTGCTGCGCGACGACAAAAGCTTCCCCTTCATCCTGCTGCGCGAGGATCATGATTTCCCCCGCATTTCCAAGCATCGCGGCGCCCGCGTGGCCAGGGGCAGCTATTATGGCCCGTTCGCGAGCGCCGGGGCGGTCAACGCCACGCTGAACGCCCTGCAGAAAGTCTTCCTGCTCCGCAGCTGCACTGACAGTTTCTTCGCCAACCGCAGCCGGCCCTGCCTGCTCTACCAAATCAAGCGCTGCTCCGCGCCCTGCGTCGGCCGCATCGACGACAGCGCCTATGCCGAATTGGTGAATGACGCCAAGGGCTTCCTGTCCGGCCGCACGCAAGAGGCCCAGAAGAAGCTGGCCGAAGCCATGCAGGCCGCCGCCGAAGCGATGGACTTCGAGACCGCCGCCGTGCTGCGCGACCGGCTGAAGGCCCTCACCTTCATCCAGGGCAGCCAGGCCATCAACGCCGATGGCGCCACAAGCGAGGCCGACGTGATCGCCATGGCAACCGATGGCGGTGCCATGTGCGTGCAGATCTTCTTCATCCGTGGCGGCCAGAACTGGGGCCATCGCAGCTTCTTCCCCGGCCACACCGAGGGCGTTGATGAGGCAGAGGTGCTGCAAAGCTTCCTCGCCCAGCTCTATGAGGAACTGCCGCCGCCACGCGAGCTGCTGCTTGATCGCAGCCTGCCGGAGGCCGAGCTTCTGGCCACCGCGCTGGGCGAAAAGGCCGGCCGCAAGGTGGCCATCCGCCATGCCCAACGCGGCCCGGCCCGCAAACTGGTCGAACAGGCCCAGCGCAATGCCGAGGAGGCCATCCAGCGCCGCCGCGCCGAAACCACCACACAAGGCAAGCTGCACCGCGAACTGGCCGACATTTTCGAGCTGGATGGCCCACCGGGACGCATCGAAATCTACGACAACAGCCATATCCAGGGCACCAATGCGCTGGGCGCGATGGTGGTGGCCGGCCCCGAAGGCTTCCAGAAGGGCCAGTATCGCAAGTTCAACATGAAGGACGAGAGCATCACGCCCGGCGATGATTTCGCCATGATGAAGGCGATGCTGCACCGCCGCTTCGCCCGGCTGGAGGCCGAGGATCCTGACCGCGAATCCGGCAACTGGCCCGATCTGTGTCTGATCGACGGCGGCAAGGGCCAGGTGGCGGCGGTGATGGCGGCGCTGGCCGAACTGGGCGTCGACGTGCCCATCGTCGGCGTCGCCAAGGGGCCGGACCGCAACGCCGGGCGCGAAATCTTCCACCTGCCTTCCGGCCGCGAGCTCACCCTGCCGCCCAATGCGCCGGTGCTCTTTTATCTCCAGCGCCTGCGCGACGAAGCCCACCGCTTCGCCATCGGCGCCCACCGCGCCAAGCGGGCCAAATCCATCACCCAGAGCCCTCTCGACGAGGTGCCAGGCATCGGCCCGGCCCGCAAGAAGGCGCTGCTGCTGCACTTCGGCACCAGCCGCGCCGTGAAGGGCGCCACGCTCGACGATCTCGAACGCGCGCCGGGCATCTCCAAACAGATGGCGCTGGCGATCTGGCAGCACTTCCACCCGAACGGGTGACGGGCTAGGCTGGGGCCATGGCCATCACCCTGTTCACCGCACCGACGCCCGATGGCTACAAGATTTCCATCGCGCTCGAGGAATTGGGCCTCGTCTATCAGGTGCAGCCGCTCGATCTGGCCAAGGGTGAGCAGAAGAGCGCCGCCTTCCTTCGCCTCAACCCCAACGGCAAGGTGCCGGCCATCGTTGATGGTGGCTTTGGCGTGATGGAATCGGGTGCCATCCTCGTCTGGCTCGCCGAAAAGACCGGCCAATTGCTGCCCGCCGATCCGCGCGCCCGCTCCGAAGCCTTGCAATGGCTGATGCTGCAGGTGGGCGGGCTGGGGCCGATGATGGGCCAGGCCAATCTGTTCGGCCATTATTGGCCGGAAAAACTGCCCGCCGTGCAGGCCCGCTATCTCGCCGAAGTCCGCCGCCTGCTCGCCATCCTCGATGCCCGCCTGGCCGATCGGCCATTCCTGGCCGGTGAATACAGCATTGCCGATATCGCGCATTTCTGCTGGGCGCGCACCGCCGGCTGGACCGGGGTTGATATTGCCCCCTTCCCCCACCTCGCAGCCTGGATCGACCGCATCGCCGCCCGCCCCGCCGTGCAACGCGGCCTCAAGGTGCCCGACGTGTCACCGGTGAAGGAAGGCGGCGACAACAGCGATTTCATCGCCCGCACCCGCAAACTGCTCGGCCTGGGGCCCAGAGAGGCCTGAACGCCAAGGGTGAGGCAAATGCTCAGGGTGGGCTATGCCAGGGCTGCTCGCGCCACAGAATCACCGGCCACAATGCCACGATCGCGATGAAACTGCCGGCAACGCCCCTCGGCAGCGCCTGGCCCGCGCGCCATGCCGGCCAGAAGAACATGGCCAGCCACAATGATTTGTAGAGGATCTGGATCAGCAGCACGGGCCACAAAGGCCGCGGCCAAATCAGGCCGGCCGCCGACGCCAGCAGGATTGCCAGCCACATCGCCAGCACCATCAGTCGCACCACTGGCGCATCGTCGCCGCTGGCAAAGATTGCCCGCATCCCGCCATCGCGGACCAGGAGCATCGTGGTGCAGACGGGAAGCAGAATCAGGATGTTGATGGCAAAGGGAAACCGCAGCATTCCCTCAAATTGAGCAATACTCGAATTGCAGGCAAGTGCCGTGATGACGCAGGCGCGTTATCCGCTGAACCCGATCAGCATCGCGCCGGCACAAACCACCGCCGCCCCCGCCCAGCGCCGCGCCGTCACCTTCTCCTTCAGCAACAGCGCCGCCAGCGCCGCCCCAAACAACACGCTGGTTTCGCGCAGCGCCGTGATCGGCCCGATGGGGCCGCGCATCTGGGCCCACAGCACCAGCATGAAACCGGCGCTGGACACCGCACCGGCCGCCATGCTGCGGCCCCAGCGCCCGGCCGCCGCCGCCGCAAAGCCCGCCGGCCCGCGCCGCAAAATGACAAACAGGCTGATCGGCAGGAAGGTGAACACCGCGCCCCAGCCCTTGTAGCTGAACACGTCGCCATTGGTACGCACGCCCAGCGCATCGACCAGGCTGTATCCGGCAATCGCACAGCCGGTCAGCAATGCCCACAGCGTTGCCGGCAATGGTGCCGCGCGGTTCACCCCCACCAGCATCACCCCGGCCGAAATCGCCACCACGCCCATGCCCTGTGTCACCGGCGGCACTTCTGCGGCCACCAGCACGGCACCAATGGTCACCAATGCGGGCGCCACGCCGCGCGCAATGGTGTAAACATGGCTCATGTCGCCGGCGGCATAGCCTTTGGTCAGCGCCGTCCAATACACAAGGTGGATGGCGCTCGAGGCCAGGATGAACGGCCAGGCACCGGCCACCGGCGCACCGAACAGGGTGATCAGCACCACGCCAAACAGGCTCCCTCCCAGCCCGAGCAGCGCCAGATCAACCATCCGGTCCCCGGCGCTGCCCTTCAGGAACAGGTTCCACCCGGCGTGCAGCAACGCCGACAGCAGGGTGGCAGCCAGGGCAGATGCCGGGATCAAAGCCCGTGGAACTGCGCCCAATCGGCCAACGGCGCGCGGGCGGGCCTGACCAAGTTGGCCTTGTCATCCGGATCGATGAAGCCAATGGCCATGCCGGTGAACAGCATCCGCTCCTCCGGAATGCCGATGAATTCGCGGATGGTGTTGGGATAGACCGCCCAGCATTCCTGCGGGCACGAATCCAGCCCCTCCTCCTTCAGCAGCAGCATCAGCGTCTGCAGATACATGCCCAGGTCGCTCCACTGCGGCGGGCCCATGCGCTTGTCCACACTGCAGAACAGCGCGACGGGCGCGCCAAAGAACTGGAAATTGCGGGCAAACCACATGCGCCGGCCCATCTTGTCCTCGCGCGGGATGCCCAGCCGGGCATAAAGTTCCTCGCCCACCGCAAAGCGGTAGTCGCTGTAGGGCTTGGGCAGTTCCTTGGGATAGATGTCATATTCCGTCGGTTCCATGGCGCCGCCGCCCATCAGCTTGCCCAGCATGATGTGCTTCAACGCGTCCAGCCGCTCGCCGCCCACCACATCGATATGCCAGGGCTGCAGATTGCCGCCCGATGGCGCCCAGGCCGCCTTCTCCACCACCCGGCGCAGCACCGCGCCGTCCACCGGGGTGGGCAGGAACCCCCGCACCGACCGGCGAGACAACACGGCATCAGAAACCTGCATGACGAGACCTTTCCGTAACTTTTCAGTTTGGCTCGAATTGCCTATGAAGGGCGCGTGTTGTCCAGCCTCCCCAATCTGCTCACCTTGTCGCGCATCCTTGCGGTGCCCGGCCTTGTCGCCCTGATGTGGGGCAACAACCCGTGGGAATGGCTGGCGGCCTGGGCGCTTTATGCGTTGGCGGCGATCACCGATTATTTCGATGGCTATCTCGCCCGCAGCTGGGGCACGGTCTCCAAGATCGGCCAGTTCCTCGACCCGATTGCCGACAAGATCATGGTGGCCGCCACCATCGTGATGCTGATCGATGGCGGCGTGCTGCACGGCTGGTCCACCCTGGCCGGCCTCATCATCCTGTTGCGCGAAATCTTCGTGTCGGGCTTGCGCGAATATCTCGCCGGCCTCGCTGTCTCGGTGCCGGTGTCGCAGCTGGCCAAGTGGAAAACCACGGCGCAGCTTATCGCGCTGGGCGCGCTGATCCTGGTAGGTGCCAAGCCCATCCTGCCCTGGCTGCCGGCACTGGAGGTCGGGATGGTCACGCTCTGGGCCGCCGCCATCCTCACCCTCATCACCGGCTATGATTATCTGCGCACCGGCCTGAAGCATATGTGATGGTCGAGCTTTTGTATTTCGCCTGGGTGCGCGAACAGATCGGCGTTGATGCCGAAACCGTCACCCTGCCCGCCAGCGTCACCAGCGTTGCCGCCCTGCTCGACTGGCTCGCCGCCCGCAGCCCCGGCCATGCCGCGGCGCTGGCGAACCGCAGCCGCATCCGCGTCGCTGTCGATCAGGCCTTCGCCACGCCCGATACGCCCGTCGCCGGCGCCCGCGAGATTGCGATCTTCCCCCCGGTGACGGGCGGATGATTGCGGCCCGCCTGCAATCCGGCCCATTCGATGCCGCCGCCGAACAGGCCGCGCTGCTGGCCGGCCGCACCGATCTGGGCGCCGCCGTGCAGTTCACCGGCCTGGTCCGCGCCGATGATGGCCTCGCCGCCCTCACCCTCGAACATTATCCGGGCATGACTGTGGCCCAGATGCAGGCCATCGCCGCCGAAGCAGCCAAGCGCTGGCCCGGCGTGCTGGGCAACATCATCCACCGCCACGGCCGCCTCCTGCCCGGGGAACCCATCGTCCTCGTCACCACCGCCAGCCCCCACCGCAGCGACGCCTTCGCCGCCGCCAGCTTCCTGATGGACTGGCTGAAGACAAAAGCCCCCTTCTGGAAAAAGGAAGAATGGGCCGATGGCACATCGCGCTGGGTGGAGGCCAAGGCCAGCGACGATAGCGCGGCAGACCGCTGGGCCTGAGCGTCACTGCGCCAGCAGCGCCGCCATATCCTCCACGGCCACATCGCTCATTTGCCGCAGATAGGCTTCAAACCACGGCTTGTGCGCCGAACCCACAATCACCAGCACCCGGCCACCAGGGTGGCGCGCCGCCACTTCGCGGATATTGGCCACCATGCGAAGGTTGCGCACCTCCCACTGGGCGACACGGCGGCGGCCCACCTCTTGTGGACTGGGCCGGTTGATCATGTTCAGCCATTGGCCATCGGCATCCAGACGGCCGGTCGCCGCGCTGTTGAGCATGCGATAGGTGCCCAGCGCCTCATCCGGGGTGCGCAACCGCTTGGCCGCTTCGGCCAGGGCCTTGAACGCCGGATCGGCCAACAGGGCCTGCAACCAGGGTTCGGCCATGAAGGCCTCCATCGGCTTGTCCATGGCCGGGTCCTGCTCATCGCTCTGGTCATCGGTGGGATAGACGCGCTCAAGACCCAGCCGCTGCGCAAGCCGGGCCGCGATCAGATGATTCTCGTTGCGGCGGTTGCCGAAGGCGTCGAGCTCCCGCGCCAGCAGGGCAGAAACATGGGTGTCGGCCTTGCGTTCAGCGGGATCGAGACGCCACCATTGCACCAAAGCCGAGTTGGGATCGCCTGCGGCCACGAACAGCGCGGCCAGCCGCCGCCGGTCAGCCGGACCCGGCGCGGCCGGCCAGGCGGCCAATGTGCGACGCAATTCGGCCTCTGCCTGCGGCATGTCCATGGCGAGGGTGCTGCGGGTCAACCCGGCCAGCACCATGGCACGGCCGCCATAATCGCGCGCCACATCCGGATGACGTTCGCGATAGGCGAACAGGCCGTGGATGCCCGGGCCGGTCAATGCCTCGATCGCGATGGCGTCGGGCTTGAACTGCGCCAACCGCTGCAGCACCAACTCCAGCATCGCCGGATCCCAGCCATCGGGCGTGCCGGAAAGATGCGGCGTGCCCAGCACCATGATGCGCGTGGGCGCGCCGATATGGGCAGACTGGTAGGTGCGCGGATCAAAATTCTGTGCCGGCGCAGCCGTGGCTGCCGGGGTGATCAGCAGCGCAAGCACGGCTGCCGCCACCCGGTTGATTGCGTTTGCCATGGCCTCATTCTCCCAACTGTATTATTACAGCATAACACCCTGTGATGCTCCGTCAATCGCCGCGACGATGCAGCGGTCGGCAATGCGGCCAGCAACGGTTATAGAGAGCAGGCAACACAAATCGATGGTGATGAATGGCAGCCTCCTCAACCCGCGTCCTCGTCCTTGATGGCCACCCCGATGCCACGTCCCTGTGCAGCGCGCTGGCCACGGCCGCTGCCGAAGCCGCCAGGGCCCGCGGGGCGGAGGTACGGCTGGTGCGCCTTTCCGCCATGCAATTCGATCCCAATCTGGCCCATGGCTACAACAGCCGCATGGATCACGAACCCGATCTCGTGGCCCTGCTCGCCGATATCCGCTGGTGCGACACGCTCATCCTTGTCCACCCGCTGTGGTGGGGCGCGGCGCCGGCCAAGCTGAAGGGCGTGTTTGACCGGCTGTTCCTGCCCGGCATCGCCTTTGCCTATGACGGCAACGGACATTTTCCCAAAAAGCTCTTCGAAGGCCGCACCGCCCGCGTGCTGATCACCGCCGACACGCCGCCCTGGTATCTGTGGCTGGGCTATCGCAACGGCTGGCTCAACGTGCTTCGGCGGCAGATCCTGGATTTCGTTGGCCTGAAGGTGACGCACATGAAGGTGGTGGGCACCATCCGCGATGCGACGCCAGCGCGGATCGAGGGCTTTTTCGCAGCCGCACGCAAGCTGGCCGGTTAAGCCGTTCTGATATAACGAAGATCAGACCAGCCTGGCACGAAGCGCGTGCGTGCGGGCAGCTGCCGCAGTTCGCCATCAAACAGGCATCGCAGGGTCCGACGCCGCCCCACCAGCAGATCGGGCGCGGTAAAGGCCGTCACGGCTCCGGCGCTGCGCCAATCGCCCAGCAGCCAGTTCACCGCGACAGCCATCGCCGCCGTCAGACCACGTCCGGAAAACAACGCCACCTCCAGACCCTGATCGGTTGGCATCAACAGCACACCGGGATGGCGGCCAGGCTGGCCGGCCACCTTCACGCCGCCCAGAAAGCCGCGCGCCAGCGCCAGCCGCACCGCCTGCCACACCCGCCAGATGCGCCCATGCCGGGCATTCTCGCGCGCCCGCGCCCAGCGGGTGATCGGCCCGATGATGATCCGACAGAAACTTATGTGCCCGGCGGCGCGCACCACAGGCACATGCGCCAGGACCCCTTGCCCCGCCGCTGCCACGATCGCCTCCGGGCTGGTCGCGCCATGCAGGGCCTTGGGCAGCAGGTTCATGGTGCC